>CAVWMD010000029.1:0-251868 GCA_963755895.1 uncultured Alphaproteobacteria bacterium | reverse complement strand
TAGGCCGTGCTTTGCCCCGCATTTTGGAATTCCGCCGGTACGCGGCTAATCCATTGGCGTGCGGCCGCATCGGCGCAATATCGCCTCCAGAACGACAGGAAACCGCGATTCTGCGGGCCTTTTGCGTACTCGCTAGGGGACGTACTTTGCTCGGTAACCGTCGGTTTGCGTAGTTCATCGCCAAATTCCTGGTCTTCGATTTCAATGGCTTGCGGCTTCATTAAGGGACGTACTTTGCCCGGCGCTGCAACCGCCGGGCTCTCGCCAGGCAATAAGCGGCGGCCGATCAACGAGGAGTATGGTCGCTTTTTACGATCTGGAGACGCGGTCGAGGTCTCACATCAAGCGTATCGTAGATATCGTTCAGCGAGATGGACGTGCCCAGCGTCGGAAGTGGAATGGCCACGTCAAATTCCTCGAACTTCTCGTCGGTCCACTTTCCGTCTTCTTGCCGTCGGTGAACCTTAACGAGCGCAATCTCGGATTCGATCTGGATAACCGTGTCGACGCTCTTCAAATCTTGGTATTCGCGCAGCTTGTCTCCGTAGTCGAAGACGGCGGTGCCCGGCGAGGAGACTTCGACAATCAGGGTCGGATTGGAGGCCGTCATTGCGGCTGCATTGGGCGGCCCACAATCCACCACTACGTCGGGATATCGGATCGTATCCGGACCGGTCTAGACGGCTGTGTCGCTCGACGTGGTGCGACACCCTTTCTTCTTCCCGGCCGGAACGAAGGCGGTCTGGACGTTGCTGCAGACGACGTTGTGCCCTTCTTTAGCGCCGGCCATGGCATAGGCTACGCCGCCTACGAGTTCGTAGCGAACCTCGCTGCCTGAAATGGCATCGAAAAAATCGTCAATCGAGAGCTTTTCGTGCTCGGGAATGTCCATTGCAACATCCAGATCTCCGCCCCCTGCAATATAAACTGCTTGGTGCGATAAGAAAGCCCGCCCAGACACTCGTACCGGGTATGAGTCCGTAACAGTTGGGCGCTGGACGGCGAAAATCACCCAACCATCCCATCCGGGAAGACGTGGTGACACCGAAGATCCGGGCAAATTAAGCCGAACCGTTATCAACTCGTATATTTGTTCAGAGACACCGAAGAACTAATTCGGCGGAAGATCCCGGACTTCGTTTGGCCAGCTCGGGTTGTAAAAATTACATCAGGGTTCTGCACGAAGCTGGTCTGCTCTGCTGGTCTGGACAGGATCAATGGTTTGTCGCCCAGTTCAGGTCGCCGCAGAAATAGCCGATTTCTTTTTTTTGGATGCCGGCGGTCGTCTGGCTTTAGGGGACGTACTTTGCCCGGTGTCGCACTGGGGTTTACCCCGGCGGTAAAGGTTCCCATATATAGATTTGCCGCAAAGAGCCTGTTGTTCGCCGGAATTGGCTTCGAGACAGGCACTTTGTCTAAACTGCCGTCAAACTGGATCAATCGATGCCTATCGGATCTTGGGATGAGAATGACCGCCGCAGAACCGGGATGTTCGAACCGACCGAACGGATAACTTTCCGTACGCAGATCGCGGAAGTCGACAAGGATTGGTGGGTCTCCGAAATCATGGACATGCTTCTTGACCGAAGACGGACAACCGCACGCCTGATCGCCGGCTTGAGGGATCCCGTGCGGTCACAGGTTCCCACGGAGCAGGGGGACATGTTCGTGGCGGTTGGTCGCGTGCTGTTTCTCGACGGCGGCGCAATCTGGCAAGGAGACCTGAACCTGATGGACAAGGAATTGATGCTCTTGCTGAGAGGAAAATAGCCAATGGACGCAAAGTTCTTCAGCACCAAATGGGGCGCGTTTGCGGACAATCCAAACTCGCCCCTGCTTGACATGGGAAATGAAGTTGCTTGGGGCCAAATGTATGAACGGGAATTGGAGGATTTTCGCAGACGGCAACGCGCAAAGGCCGCCGCCGCTTCCGCTTCATATCCGAAGGAAGACGGCTGCGAGCCGGGTACCCCACCCGGGCCTACTTTAGTCGGTCGAGCGGGCTAACCTGCAACGGGAAATCTTTGGTCGGGACATCACGCACTGCGGCGCCGGCGGCTGCGCGGGCATAGTACGTGGCGGGTCCCCTAGTCGGGGAAAAGTAGGTCCTCTCACTGAAAAACAAAAAGGCCCCGCTGGAGCGATCTACTCCAAGATGCGACATTGAAGTGCGTCGAAGCGATCGGAGAGGCTGCCGGCAAACTCGACGAGATGAACCCGAAACTGGACAAGACCGTCCGGAGCTCAACCTGAAGCTCGCCCGAAGGATGCGGGACCGTGTTTCACATGGATATTTCAACGTCGACCTCAACATCGTGTGGGAGACGGCGATCTCGGCGGTGCCGAAGACTGTGGCCGCAGCGCGTTCGCTTCTCATATGGAAGCACGAGCCCGGCGACCATGCTGGTGGCGGAGCTTCGGGCGGGCCCGGGTCAAGCCGACGTTGACAGCACCACGACGCGACGGCGAAGCCGAGAAAAGGCCCCGCCGTTGCCGGTCAACGCCCGAGAGATGCCGCTCGAGGCGCTCGCCCCAGGCCACAATATCGGCGATCCACTCCCGCTCTGATCGGGTGTTCATGGGATGGGAGTGAGATCTGCTTCAACGTTTTCGGTCACATCGGGGGCAAGAAAGCCCCTGGTGAGCGCCTCGACCTTGCAACCAAGAAGCGTCTCAAGCTCAAGTTCGACGCGCGCGAGGTCGTACAGCGTGGTACCAGGCGAGGACTCGACGAGAATGTCCAGATCGCTTTCCTCAGTATCGTCTCCCCGGGCCGCCGAGCCGAATACCCTCGCGTTGCGCATGCCCGCCCGTTCCAAGATCTCACGAACCTGGTCTCGGTGCTCAGCGATGGAAATCGACGGTCTCATTGGTCAGGACATCTTGTGGTTTCGCCATGGAACGGCGTCCTCGATCTCAGGGATGCGGAGACGGTAAAGGCGATGGAAAGCTACCGCGCAAGAGAGTAGGACCGCTCCGTGAACACGCTTAGATAGGGCCAGGTCAGATATCCCGGCAACCGCTGGGGAGCTTTCGCCGACGATCCCGCCCTCGACGTCGGTATCGCGGGGGAGGCTTGGGTCGCGCTCGCCCGTAGCGCATGGATCGAGTCCGGCGGAACCGAAGAAAAATTCAACGAGGCTTTCCCGCGATATGCAGAGAATGCGATCAAGTAACCTCGGAAAGCCGGCATCCAGGATGGACCAAAAGATCTTCAGCTGCCCCCTCTTCGATATTTCACACGCGGCCGGTCGCTGCTACGGGGCCGAATTAGATATTAGAGCGGTGATGTCGAAGGATGAAGGCGCGTATCGAGCGCGAACGCTTCCTGAAGGTGCTGCTGGTACGCGCCTTTCGCCCTGATCGGGTCGAAGATCAGATTCCAGCTGTGATTGGACACCACACTTGGGATCACGACGAATTTGTGCTCGGCCAAGAGCGCATCACCGAACGCCTGCTGGCCCGAGCCTGGGATTCCCGGTCGCAGCCAATTGGCGTTCGGAACGTCGGCAGCGCGAACGATTTGAACGTCGGACACGTCGGCGATATGAAGCGCGGTCAGTACGTGCGGCAGAGTGTCGAGCGCTTTGAAGCCTTTGTGAACCGCCACTTCGAGGATCGCGGTCGCTGGATCAAGCGCGCAATACACGACGCGAACGCCCTTGCTGTTCCACCGGCCGCCGACCTGGAATGCGCCTTCGCCGCTATCCCAGGTCGACGCAAAGCGCGCCTGATCGAGGCGCCAAGCGATGAGCTTGCCGCCTCCCAATGGCTCTACAGAAGGCGTCATGCATAGACGCCATATGCGAGGCGTGTGAGATACTGTTCAACGAGCTCGATGCCCGCCGGAGTGGCAAGCAGGTCGATCGGGCGGCGCTGGTCAAGACCGATGGCCGGACGCTCGAGCCACTGCTCTGCCTCTTCCTGCGAACCGAACACGTCCGTGGCCTTGGCCAGGATTTCGGCAAACTTCCAGGTCCGCCCACTTTGCTCCTGGCTGAGCGGCTTGTCCGGAGCGTCCTTGCGTCGCTGAAAGGTACGAAGGCTCATTCCGAAGGCTTTTTCGAGCGAGTCCGTTTGAATGAAGAGGAGGTGACTGACGAAGTGGGTCAGCGCGGAGCCCGGCAGTCCGTCCAGCAGCAGTTCGTGGGCGTCGAGGGTGCTTGTGATGCGGCGCGACAGGATGCGCGGCCCGCCGAGCAAATCGGCCACCTTCTGCAGATCATTGCCTAGCCCCTTTGGAGCCGGTTTCTCGGCTGCAGCAGTCATAGTAGCCCTCGCGTCATGTGTCGCCGAATATGTGTCACATGTCGCAATTAATCAAGAGTAAGCCCTCTCTGGAACCCGGGCGAACTTGGTCGCGAAGGGCAGCTGGGCACTCAACGGCGGTCTTCCCTTACATGAGCCCCTGGCGCGCTTGCTAAGCCAGGGGGAAACGCGGACTCGATCTACACCCTCCTGAAGGACGGGCCGCCACGACGAGGCCACGCTGGTGACCCGGGCGCGCGGTCGCCCCGACCACCGGTCTGCCCAAGTGCATCTCCGTCGCGCCCGGCGTCACGCCGGAACTCGGACCGCGGCCGTAGGATTCCGGCCCGGCGATATCAAAGCCGCTCATTCACTAGGAAGCGTTGGCGCACCGGGTGTCCGTGATTGGTTCGGCGAACCGCCAGGCCGACGGTCACGACATCCTGGCGACCTACCGCCTTCTGACTGACGAGCGGGCGCTGAGGGCCGTGCCCGCCGACTACGAGGCGTTCGAGAACATGCTACGCTCCCGTCACGCGCTGCTCATGTCGGCCCGTCCAGAAAATCGACCAGGCGAATTCAAGACCACCAAGAACAGCGTCGGCAGATTCGAGATGGTACTGCCGAACCTCGTCGTGGGAACGCTACGGTTGGGATTCGACATGCTTCGTGGGTTGACCGAGCCGTTCGCTCGCGGCCTATTCCTGCACTGCCTGATCGCTGAAGTTCACCCATTCGACGACGGGAACGGGCGGATGTCGCGTCTGCATTTTACTTCGGAATTGCTGCGGGGGGAGCAGGCCCACGTCATTATTCCGACCGTATTCCGCGACGACTATATAGGCGGCATGCGATCCTTGAGTTGGCGGGGCGATCCGGCTCTGATCGCGCGGGCGTGCCAGCGCGCACAGCAGGTCACGGCCTCCATTCAGGTGCCGACAGCCAGTACAAGTCCAAGTCTGTCCCCGGCCCTCACTTGGTCTATGGGTTTCTGACTAGATCGCCCAAACGCCATCGTCCAGCCGATCTATGAAAAGGCCATGCTGCTCATCCTCACGACCGATGAGGAACGTAACGTGGATGATGCGCGCGCAGCATGGGACGAAGCCAAGGCGCTTACGCATGCCAGTCATCGATGAAGGATTAGAACAGGCCAACAAAAGCAGTGATCAAGACATCGAAATAGATGACGATGCGAAAAGGCTGATTGCCGACCTGTGGGAGGGATAAGCCACACCAATTCCCATGCGGCGCAGGAATTGAAGCTGCTACTGCGCTTTACCTGCGGATAGTCCGAACCCGTTAGCCGTTTGACCACCCGACTTAATCGTTGCCGCGTCCTTCGCGCGCTTGGCCTGCCATGCCTCATACTCCGGTGTGCCGGGGCGCGGCGGTATCCCCTCCGGCTCGCCTCCTATCCAGTAGGGGATGTGGTCGATCATCGGACCCGGATCCGGCATTTTGGCCGGTCCTGTCGCACATGAAGTCAGCGCCAATGCAGGTAGCCATGCAAGGCATATGGTGAGATCTGTGAATTGCATTCGGGTATTATAGCTGCCAATTGGCCTGCGCCCGTGCGGCATCGTGCCCCGCCGCACGAAGCAGTGCGATCAATGTGCAGTCACGCAGGGCCGCGCCACTATCGAACCAGTTTGCCGATCGCAACTACCAACGTGTCCAAGTGCTCGCAAATTCGGGGCGCGTTAGGTGGAGGTTACTACATGGAACAAACGAACCTAATCAGGTTCCCGACCCAACCGCCCGGGTCCGAGCGTTTGCGCCGTTACTGCGACGATGCCTGCATCGTCCTTGTCTTAGCCACGGCCCGCGCGCGGGATCATCGGGATTCGAATTGGCGGTCGTGCGCTACGAGCGCAGGTGCCTCAGCTCTCGCACCACCGCGGTGATCCTGCCACCGACTTTGCCACACCCCGCCGACGGCGGTGTCTATGACCGGCTCCGTTCTCAACTAGTGGCGTGATTGCCAGTCCGCGGGGCCTGCCCTTTGATGGGGCATGGGCACCAAGTCGCGCGAAGCATCTATCGCGCATCCGTCCGGCGTTCGGCGGAGCAAGCCGCCGAAGCCCCCAGGGTCGCGGATCATCTCGCCTGCGTCGCCTGGAGCCAGCGGATGTTCACTTTCCAGGGTCCGGCGCAGCCCTCCCGACCCTTGGTGACGCCCTCAACGGCGGCTATCCCTATCTCGAAGTCAAGTGCCTTGGCTGCGAGACCCACCAAACAGTGGCACTCAACATTGTTCGCCGGCCGAACACGACCCCGATCCATGAGCTTGAGCGATACATGCGCTGCAAGCACTGTTCACGAGAGAGCGGACGCCCATTCAAGCGCAGCCATCCGGTCGTGCCGAGGGCGACGAAAATATCCGCATTCAATCCGCCGTCAACATGGTGGCCGGGCGGCGCTGATCCCCAGCAACCGCTGTTCGCGCGAGTGTTCCAGCTTGCCACCAGCTTTTGTGTTGATAGACTTTCGTCCAAGACATCCCGAGCTTTCCAAGTCCCTCGGGGTGTCGACTGAAACCTCCAAATCGTGAACCCCGTCTGTGGACCCCCTCGGACGGGGTTTTTGGTTAGCGGACGGTTTGGTCCCAAGTATGGGCGCCTCTATCATTCAGCGGTGGTCTCTGATCCAGAGGTTTGCCCGGTCTTCGTTTGGGAAGCCGTCAATGCGCCGCACGGTCCCATTGGGCTCCCGAACCTCAACGGTAAAGGTCGCAATCGGATCAGGAGGAACGGTGAACTGCGTTTGTCCCATGACATAAATATGCGTCGGGGATCGGTCGTTTTCCAGCCCGGGAACGCCGCTAACGATCAAGCCGACCTGCTGGCCGGAGTGGCCTGCTTTGTTCCGGCGAGTGACCTAATTAGTAGCTCGGGGGCCGATTTCCGTCGGAGACGCTGACGGTATTACTGCGAACATGCAACTCTCGAGGATTGTTCCAAAATTTCGCTTTCATTTCCAATATACACTCGCGTTCGCCCGACCCGGTTGCCGGGCTTTCGCTGCGCCGGATATCGACCATGAAACTGTGTGGATACCGCATGGGTTGGTGAGAACCATCCCAGACGCCCCTGGGAAGGGTCCCCATGGCTGATTGCGGCAGCGCTAGATTGCCCCCTGCTCATCCTGCAATATCTCGAAGGAGAGCGCGGCGCCGCGGATACCGGATGTTTCAAGATCAAGGTCGACAAGGGCTGGCGCCGTTAGCGCTCCGAGATGGTCCCGCGAGTTCGAAGATCCAATGGTGCTCGCCGACGACCGAAAGCTCGTAACGCTCCCGGACGCCGCGACCTACATCACCAAACTGCCGAAGGCAGAACAGGATCTCAATATATGACTGATTGCGGTTGGGCATTTGGGGTAGAAAATCATCCATCTAGACCTAGTCATTTGTCCCTGTGCCTTGCGGATGATGAGGTTATTGATAGGATCAGGCTGGGTGGAGACACTAAGTACGGAGGCCGCGTCATGGGCCCACGGTTCGTCTTTGCCGTTTTGATAATTACCCTTGGTCTTGCGATCACATTTGCCACAATCACGACGATCCGGCATGTGAATTTGCACACGGTGGGGGCCACCGCCCGAATTTAACCGAAGCACCGGGATGCGCCAATCCAGGTATTGAGATTGCGTGGCGGCGCGGTTCCGTTCCTGTTCACGCAGGGCTGCGTTACAGGAAACATCGACTAATGCGGAACCGAGACGATCCCCTCTCGAAATTTGGACTTGAAGCCATCGATCTTAGGTGGACCCTCAAGGACATCATTACCAGGCGTTGGCCGTTGACACCCATAAGCCCTCAACATTTGGCCACGCTGATTGATCTCGGGCTGTCGAGATGCGGGATGGCGAACCTTTCGTGACGTCCGCGGGCCAAGACGTGACTCGGCTGCCCTGAAGCTGAAGCTGGGTACTTGGGCAGTCGCCCCGAAGTGGCCCAAATCTAAATCTCTCTTGGTGGTGCGCCGAGAATCAGAGGAGTGCCTCGAAATGCCCGCCACAACGCATTGGAACCAACTGACCAGACTGGAGCAGCGCCTGCTGACGAGACTGTTCGGTGGCGGTTCTTTGCGACACCAAAATCCTGAAACCATTTCGGGTCTCGTTAAGCGCGATCTGATCGACGACGAAGGGAAACTCACCGTTCCAGGCTTGCACGTGTTCATTGGTGCCGTACGTGAGCAACAAGCCGAAGCCCGCCGCCGTGCGGGAAACGTGTAATCCACGATCGGCGTCAGAGCATCATCACGGTGCCGCTGTCGCGCTGTTGGCGGACAACCGGAGCACTTCGCAGGCTCGAGCGCACCGGCTTGCCGAGCCTTCCCGGATCCACAAACATTTACCGGTGCGCCTAGTCTCCTACTGAAACAGAAACGCGATCGAGAGTGGAGTGCGCTACGCCGCTCGTCAACAAGTGGTCGGAATACGCCTCGCCGCCGACGTCCTCCGCCGACGAAGCCACTTTTAGGACACGCGAAGCCGTCTTGAAACAATCCGGGACTAGTAAGGCTTCCAATCAACAAAAGGAGGCGATCATGCTGCAATCCATCCTCAACCGAATTTATCGAATATTCCTCGAGACTACCTTGGCTGGCGTCGCGCGGCATGGGACAAGGCCATGATACAGTGCATCGCAACTTTTCTGACCTTTGTCAGCGTCGGCGTTTTCCTGCTTCATGCCTTCGAGGCCTATCGCGAATGGTCTAGCTGAAATGATTCTCTTTTATGTATTGATTCTTTGGCATCCAAAATAATGATTTTCAGGGCGCCAAAGAGATGTTGTTGCAACCCAAAGTAAAGTTTTTTGTTCTGGGTAAGTAACGGGGGTGTCGCGTTAGGGGACTGCAAAACCTCCCTACGACAGGACCTCGGAAAATGCCTCCAAATGCAATCGATGTCGGCGGCGTCTCAGCTGCGAAGTGAAGAACAGGATGACCGACGAAAAGGACCCCAGGCACCCGGTCAATCTTCAAAAGGAACTTGGATTTCGCAAGGCAAAGGCGCTCACGGCAATCGGAGCCAGCAGCAGCGGATCCCAAACTAGACCGAGCCCTCGCCTTGAAGCGCGACACCGCCTCCGCCAACGGAACCTCGGCCTGTGAGCCGTAGCGCCGCAGGCTCACCCGGCCGTCCCTCATCTCAGCCCGCCGACGATAGCCATCACTGGCACCGCCATGTCAGGCTTCGCGTGAAGCATTCAAGTTCAGGATCAAGATGTCCGTTTGACGATCGGATCAGGCGGCCGCCCCTAACCGGCCGTGTTGGCCGGCCGCCACAGCCGCCCGAGGCCGGCAAACGCCCGGTCGATCACCGGCCAGAACAGCAGGACGATCGCCAGCGTCGTGATCGAGCCGACCAGGCCGTTCGACCAGAACACCTTCATGTCGCCGCCGGAGCCGATCATCGACAGCCGGAACGCATCCTCGGCGCGGCTGCCGAGCACCAGCGCCAGCGTGAACGGCGCCAGCGGAATGCCGATCTTCTTGAAGACATAGCCGACCACGCCGAAGCCCAGCATCAGCCAGATGTCGAACATCGCGTTCTGGATCGCATAGGCGCCGATCGCGCACGACACCACGATCATCGGCGCCACGGCGGCGAACGGCACCCGCAGGATCGAGGCGAAGATCGGCACCGTCGTCAGCACCAGCACGAGGCCGACGACGTTGCCGAGATACATCGAGGCGATCAGGCCCCAGACGAAATCCTTGTGCTCGACGAACAACAGCGGGCCGGGATTGAGCCCCCACACCATCAAGCCGCCGAGCAGGATCGCCGCGGTGCCGGAGCCGGGAATGCCGAGCGCCAGCATCGGCAGCAGCGCCGCGGTGCCGGAGGCATGCGCCGCGGTTTCCGGCGCGAACACGCCCTCGATGCGGCCCTTGCCGAAACTTTCGGGATCCTTGGAAAACCGCTTGGCGAGGTTGTAGCCCATGAACGAGGCGGCGATCGCGCCGCCCGGCGTGATGCCGAGCCAGCAGCCGATGAACGACGAGCGCAGCAGCGTCACCCAGTATTTCGGCAGATCCTTCCAGACGTTGAGCACCACGCGCAGGCTGATCTTGGCGGCATGGCCGCGCAGCGCCAGGCGCTCCTCCATGGTCAGCAGGATTTCGCTGATGCCGAACAGGCCGATCACGGCGACCAGGAAGTTGATGCCGCGCAACAGATCGCTCGGAGCCGAAGGTCATGCGCAACTGGCCGGACACCGTGTCCATGCCGACGCCGGCCAGCAGCAGGCCGAGCGACATCGAGATGACGGTCTTGTGCTTGGCCTCGCGGCCGAGGCCGACGAAGGAGCAGAACGTCAGGAGATAGACCGCGAAAAATTCCGGCGGTCCGAATTTCAGCGCGAAGGACGAGATCAGCGGCGCCAGGAAGGTGATCAGCAGCACCGCGACCAGCGAGCCGATGAAGGACGAGGTGAACGCCGCGGTCAGCGCTTCCGCCGCCCTGCCCTGCTGCGCCATCGGATAGCCGTCGAAGGTGGTCGCCACCGACCACGCCTCGCCCGGGATGTTGAACAGGATCGAGGTGATGGCGCCGCCGAACAGCGCGCCCCAATAGATGCTCGACAGCATCACGATGGCCGAGGTCGGATCCATGGTGAAGGTCAGCGGCAGCAGGATCGCCACGCCATTGGGGCCGCCGAGGCCCGGCAGCACGCCGACGAAAATGCCGAGCACGAGGCCGACCATCATCAGCGCGAGGATCTTCCACGTCATCAGGACGGCGAAGCCGTGCAGCAATAGACCGAAGGCTTCCATCGAAGACCTATCCCGTTTGCGAAGCCATGCGTCAGTAGCCGAACGCCGCTTCGAGCGGTCCCTTCGGCATGATGACGTCAAACGCGATATCGAAGGTCACGAACATCAGCGCGGTGAAGATGAAGGCGGTGAGCAGCGATTTCCACCACGCGATCTTGCCGACCAGCCGCATGAAGCCGGCGATCAACAGGAAGCTCGCGACATACATTCCGAGAAATTGCGTGGCGAGGCAGAACAGCAGCGTCGGAACGAACACCGCCATCACGCGGCGAAGCTGCGCGCGGGTGACGAAGGTCTCGGCGTGCCTGCTTGCGCGTCAGAAGCGCGGCGACGAGGCCGTAGAGGCTGGCGCCGCCGAGGATCACCGACAGATAAAACGGAAAATAGCCGGCCTGCGGGCCGGTCGAATCCCAGCCGATGCCGGTGCGCCAATTGTCATAGCCGAGCAGCAGCGCCAGCCCGAGCAGCAGCAGCGCAGACCACGATTTCGACGACACGGGTGTTGGTCACGGCAGGCGAGTCGGCCTCCGGCGCGGTCGGATCGTCGACGACGATTTCAAGTTTCGGAATTGGACATCGATCGAGGCTGTTCCGGCTGACGAGGTGCGCACACCCTTGGCTTGGGGCGGCAGGCGTTACTTATCGAATGATAATTGCGCCCCGGTAAGGGGATACAGCGCCGGTATCGCCGCCGTCAACCAATCTGCAATTGATGACGCCTTAGCGCGGCACAATTCGCTCCGGGAATGCCCGGCCGAGTGCATTGCGGTCGGCCTTCAGCACGCCGCGTTCGGTGATCAGGCCCGTCACCAGCCGCGACGGCGTCACGTCGAAACGCGTAATTGGCGACCGGCGAGCCCTCGGGCACCACGCGCACCGTCTCGATCCGTCCGTCGGCGGTGCGGCCGGTCATGGTCGCGACCTCGTCGGCGGCGCGCTGCTCGATCGGAATCTGGCTCATGCCGTCATCGACCGTGAAGTCGATGGTCGGCGACGGCAGCGCCACATAGAACGGCACGCCGTTGTCGTGCGCGGCGAGCGCCTTCAGATAGGTGCCGATCTTGTTGCAGACGTCGCCATTGGCGGTGACCCGGTCGGTGCCGACGATGGCGAGATCGACCATGCCATGCTGCATGAGATGGCCGCCGGTATTGTCCGCGATCACGGTATGCGGGACGCCGTGATGGCCGAGCTCCCAGGCCGTCAGCGAAGCGCCCTGATTGCGCGGCCGGGTCTCGTCGACCCAGACGTGGACCGCGACAGCCTCGATCATGCGCGAGATAGATCGGCGCCGTCGCCGTTCCCCAGTCCACCGTCGCCAGCCATCCGGCGTTGCAGTGCGTCAGTATGTTGACGGGCTCGCCCGGCTGCTTCTTCGCGCAGCGCTCGCCTCGATCAGCGCCAGGCCGTGCCGGCCGATCTGCCGGTTGATCGCGACGTCCTGCTCGGCGATCTCGCCGGCGCGGGCATAGGCGGCCTCGCCGCGGCGCCGCGGGCGGCAGCGGCGCGCAGCGCCCGCCGCATCTCGTCGAGCGCCCATTTCAGATTGATCGCGGTCGGCCGTGTCGCGATCAGCACCTGATAGGCCCGATCGAGCGCCGCATCGGAGCCATCGGCCCGCATCGCCAGCGCCACGCCATAGGCCGCGGTGGCGCCGATCAGCGGCGCGCCGCGCACCAGCATGGAGCGGATGGCGTCCGCCGCGGCCTCGCACATCAGTCATCCGCGCCACGACGAACTCATGCGGCAATCGCCGCTGGTCGATCGCGCCGACCGACCAGCCGTCCGGCTCGAGCCAGATGCTGCGGAAATGCTGGCCGTCGACCTTCATGACCGCAACACCCGGCCCGCCACCGCGTCGAGCTTTTTCAACAGCTCGGGATCGCGCGCTTCCGGCGCGGTGATCAGCGCGGTATCGAGCGCGCGGTCCGAACCGATCGGGCACGGTTCATGCTCGCGCGGGAAATCGCTGGCAAGCCGCGCCACCAGCGCCCTCGCCTTTTCGGCATTCGAATTCAGCACGCGAATGATGTCCTGCACCGTGACCGCATCATGATCGGGATGCCAGCAATCGAAATCGGTGACCATCGCCACGCTGGCGTAACAGATCTCCGCCTCGCGGGCGAGCTTGGCCTCGGGCATGTTGGTCATGCCGATCACCGAATAGCCCTGCGCCTTGTAGGTCAGGCTTTCGGCGAGGCTGGAGAATTGCGGACCTTCCATGCAGACATAGGTGCCGCCGCGCGCGACCGCGATGCCCTCGGCGTTCGGCCGCCGCGGCCAGATGAATCCGCAGCCGCGGCGACACCGGATGGGCCATCGAGACATGCGCGACGCAGCCCTTGCCGAAGAACGAACTCTCGCGCTTGTGGGTGCGATCGACGAACTGGTCGACCAGCACGAAGGTGCCGGGCGGCAACTCCTCCTTGAACGAACCGCAGGCCGAGAGCGAGATCAGGTCGGTGACCCCTGCCCGTTTCAGCACATCGATATTGGCGCGGTAATTGATGTCGGAGGGCGACAGCCGGTGGCCCTTGTCATGCCGCGGCAGGAACACGATCGGCAGCCCGGCGATGGTGCCGTGACGCAGCGGCGCCGACGGCTCGCCCCAGGGGCTTTGCGATCGCCTCGTCGCGGACGTTTTCCAGCCCCGGCAGGTCGTAAATGCCGGAGCCGCCGATAATGCCAAGCACAGCCTTTGCCATGAATTCTTCCCGTCCGTTTGCGGCCGGTTCCCAAGGCGCCCGAAATGTTCGACTATATCGCGGCGCGATAATCAACTGCTGTTCTCGAACCACGGATTTCTGCTGTAAGGGCAGCCGATCGCGACGCGCGGGCTCGTTCGGGGAATACCGATGTCATCAACGGATCTCGGGGAAAAGCGCCAATCCATCATCGATGCCTGCCTGCGCATGAACCAGCTCGGCATCAACCAGGGCACGTCAGGCAATATCAGCCTGCGCCATGAAGCGGGCATGCTGATCACGCCGACCAGCGTGCCCTATGAAGCGATGCGGCCGGAGCAGATCGTTTACATGAACCTCGACGGTTCATTCGATCCCAGCCAGCGGCCGTCGAGCGAATGGCGCTTTCATCTCGATATCCTGCAAGCCCGCCCCGACGTGAACGCGGTGGTTCACGCCCATCCGCCTTTTTCGACCATGCTGGCGATCATGGGCCTGCGAGATTCCGCCGGTTCACTACATGATCGCCTGCGCCGGCGGCGACACCATCCGCTGCGCGCCCTACGCGACCTATGGCACGCAGGAATTGTCGGAGCATGCGGTCAAGGCGCTGGAGGGTCGCTCCGCCTGCCTGTTGGCGCATCACGGCATGATCGCGGTCGGGCCATCGCTTGTCGAAGGCGATGTGGCTCGCGGTCGAAGTCGAAACCCTGGCGCGGCAATATCACGGCTGCCTGCAAATCGGCACGCCGCCGCTGCTGTCAAAGGCCGAGATCGACAACGTGCTCGGCCGGATCGCGGGATATGGCCCGCCTTCGGACTAAAAAATGCCGGTTCCATCGGCAACATCCATCGACATTCGAGGCCATCTTGGCGTCCAAATATTGGCATCCAACCCGAATTTCAGGGCACTTATGACCGATTTGGTGTACACGGCGGTGTTTCGAGTCCTTTTGGGTTGCTGACCGAGCATGATGATGCACCGCTGCCGTCAAGTCTTCGCTGTTATCGTCCTTGGTTGTTTGGCATTCACGACGGTGGCGAAAGCCGAGGAACCCAAGCCAGATCCGGACACGATTGTTTTCGCGCTGATGTCGGGGAAGTGCCCAACGCTTAAGGTCGCGGGACGTGATTTCGAGTGCCGGGCCGTCGGCTTCTTCCAAACCGAAGAAGGCCGGGCCAATTTTACCATCGCGCTGAATGATCCGACGGACGCGAGCCACATCGTCACCTTCTCCGGCGACCATGGCGTCCGGTCGCGGGATAATCTGTACGAACTGCCGATCGACGAGATGCAGTTCAAATCCAGCGACCGGCCGAAGCTCGATGGCTTGCCGGTGCCACTTGTTGAAGGATCAACAGGAAACTGCAAGCTGATTGGAAGCCTCGCGTCGCAGCAGGTTTCCAGTATCGCGTGCAACGCGACAAATAAAAATGGCAAGTACGAATTACAGTTCGAGTCGGATGGCTCTCCGATGGTGCTGCGCCGCATCCGGCGGACGCGGGCCGGCGGCCCTCCCGTCATGACGCCTTTCGACTAGGGTGCGAGCCGCAAAATCTGTAGCGGCCACCGGAGTCCGCTTGGTCCGCACAACGGAAGCCCGCCGCCTTCCAAACACTGCCAAATCAATAAACTTGCCAACAATAACTCGTCACCGACGCTGAGCTGAGGAGGGCTCAGTGCCGCCGCCGCGGTGCTCGCGATCTCGGTGTCGGCTTCCTTGCTCAAGCCGGCAACGCCCACGGCGCCCACGGCTTCGCTGTTTACACGTATCGGATGCCGCCGGGCAGTGCCGGAATGCCGGCAGTGACGAAGGCCGTTCGGCCCTTGTTTCTGTTATCCTCGATCTCAGCCGTCGACCGTTGTAGCCGCGCCGCCGTTCGTGGCTTGTCGATGGCGAGGTCCGCGCTCGCTGGGCGGACACCATCCATCCGCTGGAAAGCCAACGGCTGGTGCATCAAGACGCGATTAGTGCATAAACCCATCCGTTAGCGTCTGCATGAAGAGAACGAGCGCGTCCTCTTCTGCGTCCGACAGTCCCAGACGGCCGACTTTGCTCGTGTTCATATTGGCGTTCGACTCCGGCGCTGGCCAGCAGGTAGTACCTTCACCCGGATCACGGGGCTGGCAGCGCTGCAGCACATCGCGCGTGTTGTAGAAATGCACGATCTGCTTCAGGCCGGTAAAATATCCATTATGCCCGTAGGCCTTCACGAAGGCCGGATAAGGCCGCTTGTCCACGTTGCGCAGCGTAGGCACCTGAATTCGCGCCTGGTTCTCCGGCGCCAGCTTGAGCCAACGCGCATCGACCGCCGAGGGCTGGCTGAGCAGATGTCCGCTGCTGAGAAAAGTGCCGACACCCCCATCGACGAATGACGATCCCAGCGGATTGGCCACATAGCCCAACACGTCGGGCCGATCCTCGCCATAGTAAGGAAGCCTCGGGTTGGCGGGAGTGCCGATATTGCTGGCGGTGAAGTCGGTGAATAGCGGGTCCTCGCCCGGCCCGCCATCGCGGTGGCATTCATTGCATCGCGCTTTGCCGCGGAACAGGTCGTAGCCCTGCTGCTCTTGCGGCGTGAACTGCGCCTTGCTGGCGAGCACCGCGTCGAATTTCGAAGTGAACGACGTCACCTCGGCCGCGGCTTCATAGCCGGCGATGGACTGCGCCATCTGATCGAACGTCGTGCCGACCCGGCCGCGATCAATCGAGCTCAGATGAACCGGCAACGCGTCGCCTGCGCTCGGTGGCCCGGGTCGGGCGCAGACCTGCTCCACGTCGTTCGGCCACGCGATCGCGAAGGTCTGCTGTCCCCACACACTTTCGAACAGGGTGCGATAGGGCCGCTGGGAGGCGCGATAGACCGCGCAGGCGATATCGGGCAGCCCCATCTCCACGGGATTGGTGGGCGGACCTTGCGCCTGCTCGGCGGCCGGATTGCCGAGCCGGCGTCCCGTCGCGCGCATATCCCAGAAATTGCCCCCGACGAGGTCGCCCTGCCCGGGATTGTAATGCAGCACGGGCGAGAGCGGCGCGTAGGCGTGCGACTGCGGTTTGCGGTCGCTGAATTGCGTGCGCACCGAGCCCGGGTAAGCGCCCGTGGTCCGGTTCAACTCCGACACCGGTCCGGTAAAGCCCGTCTCAGGCATGTGGCAGAAGGCACAAGCCTCGTTGCGGTTTACCGACAAATCCTTGTCGTACAGCATCAGCTTGCCGAGCAACTCGATCTGCTGGATCTGATTGTCCGGCGGCGCCGCAAGCCGTTCGATCGCCAGCGCCTCAATCCGGTCAATCTCGGCCTCGACCTTCGCAATTTCCTGCAATCCCTGAGGCGAGAGATTTGAGCTTCTCTCCTCTGCGCCCGGCGCGTCCGCGCCCATAGTGACCGCGACTACGGTCGCCGCGATCGACAAAATCGCGCGCTGTATTTTCACTTCGGATCCTCCGCAGCCGGCGCTGAATAGCCGATGCCGCACGCCATTTTAGCACTTTTGCAACACCATCTGCCAATGGACGACATGCAAGCGCCGGCCAGCTCAAGTAAATTCAATTTCAATATTCGACTTACGATTGCTCTCCAGTTGCTGGAGCGATTTCGCCTTTGGGTCGGAAAAAAGCGAAGTGCTCGCAGCGATCCCATGTCCGCTGTTCCGCCAACAGAAGGCATCTATTCGGCTATCACACCCGCATAGCTATCTCTTGGACTCGAGATAAGTGGTCCATGCGGCGCTGGCCAATGTCCGCGACGTTTGCTGCGCGCAGGTCTTTTCGACTTGACCCACTATCGACGCCACGTCAATTTTCGCCTGTGTTTGATCACTTGCTGCAGCAACATAATTGAGTCCCGTCCAAAAACCGTAGACCCAGATGGCACCCTCCAATTGATGCGCTTGCGTAGACTGCCAGTGGGCGCAACTCATACGCCCTATTCCGATCATATCGACCGAAACCTCGCGATCCTGCGCCGAGACCAGGCAGGCCGGACCGGCGAAGACCAATGCCGCAATCATAAGTCGTCTGATCATGTGCCAGGTCCGAGTGCCCCTCTACAGCATCACTACAAATCAGACCGCAACGTGACGGCTGATCTTGAGTCCCAAGGTCGATCACTGACAGTTCCATTGGTGGCGTCGATGCCCGAAGTCCCTGCGCGGTGCCGAACCGCTGAATTTTGCGCAACGGCAGCCACGGCGCCGTTCGTTTGGGGTCAATCGTTACCGAAATGGGCGGTTCTCCTCAATTAACCCTGTCAGCAAACGGCCTGTACGTAGGTCAGGTTTTTATCCGGGCCGCCGCCAAGTTGCCTCATTGGATCAGAGAATTTCCACCGGCACTGATCCTGGTCGGGGGCGCATTATGCTGAGAATGTTGTTGTTTGGCCTCCTCATCCCATTGGGTGTAGGAGCATTAGCCGCAATGGAACTCAGAACTCCACCGGGTACTTTAGTAACGGTCGTTCAGCCCCCCGCTGAGACAACTGTAGGCGTTTCCGATTCACATAGTGCGCTGGCGAAGGCTGATCGGCTTGAAATTACCTATGCGAGAACCGAGACGCCAACGCAGCCTGATCCAGTCGACCAACGCACCTCTGCGTCGGAAGCTACCACCGTCGCTTCTCCGGAGGCCCCGAGGATTATCAACCGCCATCGGCACGATCCCAAAACAAGGAAAGTCAATATCGCTGCCCTTCCCAAGTCGAAGCCAAAAACCACGGATATCAAGCGAACTGCCATTCCCGATCGCTCAAAGGCCGTCGGCGACGCTGAGCCCTGTCGGCTAAGGGCGTTTGGTGGCTTGCTTAAGGCTTTGAATTCATCCAGCTGCGAGATTTAATTCAGTGAGCGGCAATCCCTCTTGGACCGGCTTCGATCGCCCTAACTAACCTGTTGTTATCGCTACAACTTGGTGAGTAAGCCCGACCTCAGGCTCAATTCCAACCGGCGCGGCCAATGTCCGATTCAAGTCAAACTGAGAAGCACTCGGGCTGAGCAAATGTCTTCTCAGTTACCCCTGAAAACGGACATTGCTCAACACGGTCGGCACTTCGCATTGTGCCAATTTCGGAAACTGGACGATTTACTCGATCAGCTCACGGGCGCAGTCGGTCCTCACTTTCGTATCGCGAAGAAGGCGCCGATCTCGGGCGCCGGCGACTTGGTCTCGACCACAACGGAGTATTCGATAGCCTCTAATCCGTGAAGCACACCTTTGGGATGCCGGCAAACATCGCCAGGTCCCATGATGAACTCCTCCGAGCCTACAGTCGATTTTACTTTGCCCTTCACAACGTAGGCAATCGACTCATGCGTGTGGGTGTGAAGTGGAGCGCCGACTCCCGCCGCATAATGGATCTCGATGAATGTCATCTCGTCGCCCTTGATAAGCGGCTTGACGAACATATTGCCGCCATACACCGGCTTTCCCTCGACGGCGCTTACCGCCACGGCGTCGACGTCAGAATTTCTCGACTTGATCATACTGGCTTCCCTTATGTAGCAACCCCAATCAATAGGAAACGACGAGAGCCGCAACGCACCTTCAGACGCAGCAACCTCACAATTGCTGCCGCGCGAGAAAGTCGCGGATCGGCGCGGCGATCTCGTCGAGCTTTTCGTCGAGCGCGAAATGTCCGGCCTCCAGCATATGCAGCTCCGCCTTCGGCACATCGCGCTGATAGGCCGCCGCGCCACCGACCGCGAATGACGGATCGTATTTGCCCCACATCACCAGCATCGGCGGCTGATGTTGGCGCATCCATTCCTGCCATTTCGGGTAGGAGGCGACGTTGGTCTGGTAGTCGAAGAACAGATCCGCCTGGATCTGGAATTGACCGGGCTGCGACAGATGCGCAAATTCGTCGTTCCAGGCGTTGGGATCGTAACGCTCGACGTTCGGGCTATGGCCGACGTGACGCAGTTTGGTGGTCGCCAGCGACAGGAAATTCGTGATCACCCTTTGCTCGTTGGCGGCGCGATCGCGCCAGTAGGCCTTGCGTTCGTCCCATGCCGGCCCAAGGCCGTCCTCGCTCGCCACCGCGTTCTGGATGATGAACGCCTTGACGCGGTCGGGATGCGCCACCGCCAGCCGGAAACCGACCGGGCCGCCGTAGTCCTGGAGATAGAGACTATAGCTCTTCAGCCCCAACGCCTCGGTCAAATGATCGACCGACGTTGCGATATGGTCGAACGTATAGGCGTATTGGGAGGGCGGTGGCGCGTCGCTCAGTCCAAAGCCTGGATAGTCGGGCGCGATGATGTGATAGCGATCGGCAAGCAGCGGGATCAGCGTTTCAAACATCCGCGACGATGACGGAAAGCCGTGCAGCAGCAGCAAGGTCGGCGCGTCCTTGGGTCCGGCCTCCCGGTAAAACAGGTTCACACCATCGATCTCGACGGTGTGGTAGGTCGTCGTTGCCGAGATGGACACCAGGGGCTGCGCTCCCGCGCCTGCGATACCGGACAGGGCCATCATAGCCGCAAACACCACCTCTTTCATTCTTGTTCTCCATCTCGTCCGGTGCGCTCGCCAACGGATTTCGCCCCTTTGATGTTCTTCCGGTAGATGGCGAAACCGGAAAACACTCTCCCGGTTTTTGCAAGAAACGTTGGCTGCCACCAGCCAGGCCGCGAGCGTCACTTCGCGAGCGGCTGATTGGCGGTTTCCGGCGCCAGCGCGATGAACGGCAGGCCGACGAGATAGATCAGCGACAATAGCGAGATCGCGAGCGGGTAACTTCCCGTCATCGCCGCGAGTGCGCCGATCAAGGTTGGACCGGCCGCGCCGAGCACGCGCCCGATGCTGAACGCAAAGCCCGAGCCGGCCCCGCGCAGCGCCGACGGAAACATCTCCGGCAGCCAGATCGTGAACAGTCCGAACACGCCGTTGGTGAAGAATCCAAGCACCGGCAGCAGGATGAAGAACAGCATGAGATTATCCAGCTGCGCGATGGCGACCTCGTAACTCGCGAGCACCGACAGCAACGCCCCCACGAAGAACAAGACCGCGGTCCAGCGCCGGCTGCCGAGCCGCCCGGTGATCCAGGGCACCAGCAGGCATCCGGTCAGGGTACCGACACTGGTGATCAAGCCCGCCACTGCGCCCATCTGCTGCGCATGGGCCGCCGTGGCGCCGGCCGCGACGAGCTTGGTGATGATGACCGTCGGAGCCCAGAAATTCGACGACCACAGGCCGAAGATGATGCAGGCCATCATCAGCGCCGCCGCCCAGGTGGTCCGTGCCTGCCCCTTGGCAAACAGAGCGGAAAACGGCTTCGCTTCGCCGGCAGATCCGGCACGTTTGGGTTCGGGAATGTTGCGGCGCAGATAGAAGATCAGAAGCGCCGGCAGGATGCCGAGGAAGAACATGCCGCGCCAGCCGAGCAGGCTTCCCGCGCCCAGCGTAACCAGCGCCGCCAGAAACAACCCGGTCGGGGTTGCGGTATGCAGCCAGCCGGCCAGCCGCACCCGGGTGTTTTCGGGCACCGATTCATGCAGCAGCGGCGTGCCCGCCGCCCATTCGCCGCCGATACCGAAGCCGGCGACGAAACGAAACAACCCGAACATCACGATGCCGGTCGACAGGCCGCACAGCGCGGTGAACACCGAATAGACCAGCACCGTCCAGCACATGATCCGGACGCGTCCGTATCGGTCCGCCGCCCAGCCCCATACCATCGAGCAGGCCCAGCCGAGCATGAAGATTGAGAACAGCAGACCGCCGTACAGGCCGATATTGGCACGGCTGGCTTCGATCCCGCTGGCCGGCAACAGCTCGGTCAGCGCTCCCACCAGGATGTAGCCATACATCGAGGAGTCGAAACCATCGAGCATCCAGCCGAACCATGTCGCCCAGAATATCTTGGCCGGCGAAGCCGCGCCGACATTCGCGACTGACGGCGCGCGTGCTCCGGTGACGATCTCGGCCATGGGTTTTCCTCCGTCCGGTATTCTTGCGTGAGACCTAGGACGGATCGAGCGGCAGGGCACCTGTCGTAAACGGGACCGAGGCATCCGCCCGGGGCATGGCGCCTGCTCTTAACTCAATCCGCCAGCGCAAAGGCCTTGCACCAGCCGTCCTTGCTGACCTCGCCTTCGACCACCTTGCAGGCGTTCGGCCGCTCGAACAACGTGCACATCCCGCAGCTATAGATGCCGTTGGGCGCGTCCTGATATTCAGCCTGCGCCCTCGTCATTTTTTCCGACGCACCCGCCGGCGCGATCCGCGGCAAAAGCCCTGCCGAAACGCCGCCGGCAAGGCTGCGCATGACATTGCGCCGCGACCTGTTGAATGGCCTTTCGTCGCTGGAATTCATGGCACGCGCGCCCCGCAACTACTTCGCGACAAAGCCTGCTTCCGTCATCAGCTGCTTGTTGAGCGCGTCGTCTTCCTCGAGGAATTGCAGCATGTCCTTGCCGGTCAGGAAGATCGGCTTGAGCGCCTGCTTCTCCATGTAGTCCTTGTATTCCGGCGTCTGCGTCACCTTCTGGAACAGGTCGACATAGAACGCCTGCTGCTCCGGCGTCACCTTGCCGGGCAGGAACATCGCGCGCAGCATCAGATATTGCACGTCGAGGCCGGCTTCCTTGCAGGTCGGAATGTCGTTCCAGGACTGGGTCTCGGTCACCTTGGTCTTGTAGGAAATCCGTTCCTTGTCGAACACGCAGAGCGGGCGGACCTGGCCGGCGCGCCAGACTTCGAGATTTTCGGAAGGGTTGTTGACGTTGGACTCGGTGTGATTGCCGACCAGTTGCGTCGCCGCCTCGCCGCCCGACTTGTAGGGCAGATAGGAGAACTTGGCGCCGGTCTTCTGCTCGATGAACATGGTGAGCACGTGATCCTCGCGCTTCGAGCCGGTGCCGCCCATCTTGAACGGCGATGCTGGCTGCCTTCGCCGCGTCGATGAATTCCTTCACGGTCTTCGGCCCGGTCGGTGTTGTCCCAGAGCACGAACTGATCGAGCGCCACCACCGACACCGGCGTCAGCTCATGCCAGTCGAACGGGATCTTGGCCGACAGCGGCAGCATGTAGATCAGCGAATAGGCGATCAGCACCTTGTTGGGATCGCCTTCGCTCGACTTCATGTACATCAGCGCTTCGGCGCCGGATGCCCCGCCCTTCAGCGACACCACCATCGGCGCTTCATCAGATTGTTCTTCTGGATCGCGGCCTGCATCATGCGCGCCATCTGGTCGGACGCGCCGCCGGCGCCGGCCGCGACCACGATTTCAACCGGCTTGGTCGGCTCCCAGCCCGCCGCGAGCGCCGGCGCGCCGGCCAGCATGATCGTCAGCGCCATCGTCGGCGCTGCGGCGGCCTTTACGAGATTTCCCAACTGTTTCGTCCCCATGGGTTGGCCTCGCCCGGCGATACCGGACATGATTTATTGCAACCATTGTGTGAGGTATCGGCGGGCAATTCAAGCAAGCCGCGAGTTCGCGGCTTATGACTTTCGCATGAGGCCGCGCCGCGACGAGCGCGCGGGGAACTGTCTGCCTTTAACTACTTGCCCTTGAAGTTCGGCGCGCGCTTGTTGAGGAAGGCGTCCATGCCCTCGCGGAAATCCTCGCTCATATAGGCGCGCAGGATCAGGTCCTCGCCCTCGTCGCGCGACAGCGTGCGGCGGATGCGGCGCACCGCTTCCTTGGTGACTTCGAGCGTGATCGGCGCGTGGCCGGCCACGAGCTTCGCGGTCTCATCGGCGCGCTGCTGCAAGGTCGCGACGTCAGGCACCACCTCGTTGAGCAGGCCGAGCGCCAGCGCTTCGGGGGCTTCGACCAGCCGCGCCTTGAAGATCAGATCCTTGGTCCGCGCCGGCCCGATCAGCGAGACCAGCCGCGAGATGTTGGACATCGACAGGCAATTGCCGAGCGTGCGCGCGATCGGAAAGCCGATCCGCGTCGCTTCGGTGCCGATCCGGATGTCGCAGCAGGCCGCGATGCCGGCGCCGCCGCCGGTGCAGGCGCCCGCGATCGCAGCGATCGTCGGCACCCGGCAGGTTTCCAGCGCGCCGAGCACGCGATCGATCCGCGCCTCGTAGTCGAGCGCATCCTGCGCGGACTTGAAGGCGCGGAACTGCGAGATGTCGGTGCCCGAGGCGAACGCCTTGTCGCCGGTGCCGGTCAGGATCATCGCCTTGATCGAGCGGTCGGCGTTGACGGTCTCGCAGATCGCCGCCATCTGCTCGTACATCGCAAAGGTCAGCGCGTTGCGCGCCTGCGGACGGTTGAAGGTGATCCGGGCGATGCCGTCTTCGACGGAATAGATCAGGTCTTCGTTGGCTTGTACCGGGGCGTTCATGGCGCGCTCTTTCTGTTGTTGCGTTTGGTCGAATTGACTCAGGCGACGGCAGCCTTCGATTTCGGCATCGGCACCACGTCGCGGCCTTTCAGGACTTCCATCGCGGCCAGCACGCCGCCGCGCGATGCGGCACCTTGGCGAGATCGAGGCCCATCTCGACGCCGACCAGCGTTCCCATCAGCATCAAATCGTTGAAGTGGCCGATATGGCCGATGCGGAACGCCTTGCCCTTGAGATTGCCGAGACCGGTCCCGAGCGACATGTCGAAGTTTTCCAGCACCACCTTGCGGAACGCATCGGCATCATGTCCGTCCGGCACCATCACCGCGGTCAGCGCCGGCGAATAGCAATGCGGATCGAGGCAGACGAGTTCGAGGCCCCAGGCCTTCGCCGCCGCGCGGGTCGCCGCACCATGACGCATGTGGCGGGCGAACACGTTGTCGAGCCCCTCCTCCTCCAGCATCGCGATCGCTTCCTTCAGCGCGAACAACAGATTGGTCGCCGGCGTATAGGGGAACGTGCCCTGCTTGTTGATCGCGATCATGTCGTGCCAGTCCCAATAGGACCGCATCGCCGGTGTTGGCCTTGGAAGCCGCCAGCGCCTTTTCCGAGACCGCGTTGAAGCTCAGCCCCGGCGGCAGCATCATGCCCTTTTGCGAGCCGCCGACCGAGATGTCGATGCCCCAGGCATCGTGCTCGTATTCGAGCGAGGCGAGCCCGGAGATGGTGTCGACCATCAACAGCGCCGGATGGTTGGTGCGGTTGAGCGCCTTGCGGACTTCGAGCGGATGGGTGACGCAGCTGGTCGAGGTCTCGTTATGCACGACCAGCACGGCCTTGATCTTGTGCAGGCGGTCGGCGGCAAGCCTTGCCTCGATCTGCTTCGACGTCGGCGCCGCGGCGCCAGTCGGTCGGCAGAAACTCGACGTCGAGCTTGAACTTCTCGGCGATGCCGCGCCACAGCACCGCGAACTGGCCGGTCTCGGCCATCAGCACCTTGTCGCCGGGCGACAGCGTGTTGACGATCGCGGCTTCCCAGGCGCCGGTGCCCGACGACGGGATAGATGATGACCGGCTGCTTGGTGCGGAAAATGCGCTGGATGCCCGCCAGCACGGCATAACCGAGTTCGGCGAATTCGGCACCGCGATGATCCAGGGTCGGCATGTCCATGGCCCGCAGCACCCGGTCGGGCACGTTGGTCGGTCCTGGAATTTGGAGAAAATGCCTTCCAGTGTGCAGGGTCATCTGGCGTCGTCCTTCCCGGGCAGGTCTGGCTTTGTAAGGTCTCTGGTAAGGTTTAAGTCTTTGGTTTAGCGGGTCTTCGCGAGGAGATATGGGGGTGCTGGCCCGCGCTCGCGAGCCGCTCGCATATCACTATTCGGCGGGCTTGTCCCCTGCCCGGGGGATACCGTCAATGCATAAGAGGGGGGATGAGCCTTCCTGGCATCCCCGCCGGGAGGTCGCCCTCGCCTCCCGGCCGCTTGGTCCAAGCGCCCGGCTCAAAACCTAGGCCGGCCGCCGGCCTCAAGATCTACCGCTTGCGGCCGCCCGCGATGTTGATTTCGGTGTTGAAGCAGACCGGCTCGCGGTAGCCGCGCGACACCGTCACAAGGCCCGGATCGGCGTCCTTGAGCGCCTGGAACACCGGTTCGGTCGCGCGCCAGAGCGGCATGTGGCCCTCCAGCGCACCATCGTGGTGGGCTGGCATGAAGACGTCGGGCTGGTAGAGCCTGATATGCTCCAGCGCCTGCTGCTCGGTCGGGACGTTGAGGATGTCAGCGGACAGCCCCACCAGCGCGAGGTCGACGCCCCCGATCTTCTCCATCGCCGCCTTTTCGTATTCGGTGACGTGGCCGCCGCTGTCGCGATACATGATCCGAAACCCGTCATCGAGCGTGATCAGATAGGCGATCGTGCCCTCGGTGACGATTTGCGGATCGAAGGTGCCGCGCGCCGCGATCGCTTTCTCCTCGGCCTCGGCTTCCGGGTCCGGCTTCGGCAGCAGCGAGTTGTAGGCGCCCTCCATCACCTGGATGACGTGCTTGTCGGGTTGTCCATGCCGCGCCAGAATCGGCTGCACGGTGAAACCATCGAACGGCAGCAGTTCGCCGCCCTTGCCGGTCACGGTCCTGAGTTGCGACGGCGGCACCTGCTCGGACTTCAGCACGTCGGTGGTCAGGGCAGCGCCGACCAATGGCGCGCCGGTCCGGATGCCGACCGAGGCCGCGTCCGACATGTGATCGTAATGGCCGTGTCCGATGATGATCGCATCGGCTTTCTTGACGTCGGCCGCGCTAAACCCGATCGGCGGATAGTCCCGTCCCCGATCGAAATAGGCATCGAGCAGAATGACCTTGCCTTTGTAGGCGAGTTCGAAATTCGAAAAACCGGTCCAGCGCACGGCCAGCGTATGTGGGTTTTGTGGCGCCGGTCCGCCCGTCGATGTCAGTTGGTTGGTGTGACAGGCCGCATCTCGTGGCAGCGCCGCGAATGCGCTTGACTTCAAACGCATCGCTTTTCTCCGAGCGCGGATCTGAGAACGGCTGGGCGCACGCTTCACCGATCAAAGAAAATGCCAACACGGCCAAAAGCGAAGTCGAAAAGCTGGTCATGCGGGCTGCACCACAGAGCGACGGAGGGTCAGTTTCCGGGATTGACGCGGTAACGGACCAGATACCACAGGGCCTTCAGGCCGTCCTTCCAGTTGATCTTCTTTCCCTCGTGGTAGGTGCGTCCGTAATAGTGAATGGCGGTCTCGTAAATCCGCCATTTGTGCGCCAGCGCAATCTGGCAGCTGATCTGGACCTCGATGCCAAAATCGTTCGAGGTGATGTTCAGCGAGTTCAATACTTCGCGGGTGAACATCTTGTAGCAGGTCTCGATATCGGTCAGCGTTTGATTGCAAAGCACGTTGAAAATAAGCGAAATGAGCCGGTTCGCCATGTAGTGATGAAAATACAGCGAGCGGTGCGGCTTGCCATAAAAGCGTGAGCCATAGACGACGTCCGCCACTTTCCTGGTGGCGATCAAAGGATACATTTCGCTCCAGTCGTCTGGATCGTATTCGAGGTCGGCATCCTGAATGACCAGCACCGCGCCGGTCGCGGCGCGCATCGCGGTCTGGATCGCGCCGCCCTTGCCCTTGTTGCGCGAATGAAAAACCACCCGGACCGTGCATTCATCCGATACCCTGGTGATCGACGCCGCGGCGTCGCCGGCGACGTCCTCCTCGGGGATGGTCTTGAACTTGTCCGCGAGCCACGCCCGCGTGCCATCCTTTGAACCGTCGTCGACGACGACAATTTCCTTGGAGACGCCGGGCAAGGATGCCCGGACCACGTCGAGAATCTCGGCGATGCTGCCGATCTCGTTATAGGCAGGCATCAATATTGAAATGTCTGGCAACGAAGAGGAATTCACCAAAATACCCGCAGGGTGACCGTTTGATCGGGTGGTAAGGTTGCGATCCCCGGGAGTCAAGGCAGGCTTGGACGCCTATCGCGCGGTGACCGGCCGTCCGCTCGAGGCAACGCCATCGCCCTCCTCGAACGGCTTCTGCGGATGCATCAAGAACGCGGAGAAGCCGCCGAGCAACAGCAACCCGATCGACATCAGGAACGGCAGATACCAGTTGCCGGTCACGTCGATCACGTAACCGGCGACCAACGGCGAGACGATCGCGGCCAGCGCCGAACCGCTATTCATCAGGCCCGCGGCGGTCCCGGAATATTTCGGCGCGATGTCCATCGGTACCGACCAGATCGGCCCGATCACAAGCTCGGCGAAGAAAAACCCGCTGGACAGGCACAAAGCGACGATCGTCATGTCGTGCACGAACAGGATCGGAAGCAGCGACAGCAGGGCGCCGGCGAAGCCCGCAACGATGACGCTCAGCCGCGCCAGCCGGACGTTGCCGGTCCGCTTCAGGATCCGGTCCGACAGAATTCCGCCCAGGCTGTCGCCGATGACGCCGGCAAAGAACACGCCCGAGGCGAACAGCGCCGAATTCTTGATATCCAGGCTGTAGTTGTTCTTGAAGAACAGCGGCAGCCAATTCAGGTACAGCCACAGGCTCCAGCCATAGCAAAAATAAGTCAGCGTGACCGGCCACATCCGGCGCAGCAGCGGCCCCCACGGCACCTGGGGCCGCGTGTTGAGGGGGCGCGGCGGCAGCGACGCCAGCTCAGCCTCGGTGATGGCAGGGTGATCCTTGGGCTCGTTGCGGAAATACAGCGCCCAGACCACGCCCCATACCAGGCTGACAAGGCCCAGCACCACGAACGAGCCGCGCCAGGTCAGCCAGGC
Source organism: uncultured Alphaproteobacteria bacterium (assembly GCA_963755895.1). GTDB lineage: Bacteria > Pseudomonadota > Alphaproteobacteria > Rhizobiales > Xanthobacteraceae > Bradyrhizobium. Next base: position 223,543 of record CAVWMD010000029.1, on the reverse strand, counting down.
CATCAAGGCCGCGATCAAGGGCGGCGTGATCGCGTTGCCGAGCCGCGCAAAGGCGTGCGTCAGGCCCTGCGCGAAGCCGCGCTTCACCGCGGGCGTCCAGTATTGCATGGCGCGCGTCGCGGTCGGAAAGGTCGCGCCCTCGCCGAACCCCAGCGCGACGCGGGCGATGAACAGCGTCGAAAGGCTGTTCACAAAGCCGGTCATGATGGTCGAGGCGGCCCAGATCATGCCGCACCAGAACAAGGTCTTGCGCGGCCCGAAGCGATCCCCGACCCAGCCGCCGATCACCTGAAACAGCAGATAGGGATAGGCGAAAGCGGAGAACACGAAGCCGAGCTGCGTATTGCTCAGCTGCAGCTCCTTCTGGATCTCGCTGGCCGCCGTGTCGAGATGTTCACCCGGTCGATATAGGTGATGAAGTACATGATGCAGAGCATCGCCAGCACGACATGGGTGGCCTTGAACCGAAGCCGCATCATCTACTCCCGGACCCGTTTTATTTTATTGTTTGCAAATTTCATTGTTTGCAAATTTTATTTCTTGAAGGACTGCGTCGGCGCCGTGGCACCAGCCGTACGAACAGTCCTTGACCATGCTTAGGTCTTGACCACTTGCAGATGCGACGGCGTATTCGATCCGCTCACCTCTTCCAGCGACTTCATCGCGGCATCGACGCCGCCGGCCCGATGCGGCACGCCGGCCGCCGCAAGCCCCATCTCGACGCCGGACAGCGCCCCCATCAAGGTCAGCGCGTTGCACTCGCCGAGATGGCCGATGCGGAACACCTTGCCGGCCAGTTTGCTCAGGCCCGAGCCGAGCGACATGTTGTAATTGTCGAGCACGACCTTGCGGAACTGGTCGGCATCGTGCCCCGGCGGCATCAGCACCGCGGTCAGCACCGGCGAATATTCCGCCGGTTCCTGGCACAGCACCTCGAGGCCCCAATGGCTGACCGCGGCGCGGGTCGCCGCCGCAAGGCGCTTGTGGCGGGCGAACACCGCATCCAGCCCCTCCTCGAGCAGCATCGCCATGGCCTCGCGCAGGCCGTACAGCAGGTTGGTTGCGGGCGTGTAGGGGAAGAAGCCGTTGGCGTTCGGCTTGAGCATCTCTTCCCAATCCCAATAAGAGCGCGGCATCTTGTTGGTCTTGGCGGCGGCGCGGGCCTTCTCCGAGATCGCGTTAAAGCCGAGCCCCGGCGGCAGCATAAAGCCCTTTTGCGAGCAGGAGACGGTGACGTCGACCTTCCACTCGTCGTGCCGGTAATCGACCGAGCCGAGCGAGGAGATCGTATCCACCAGCAGCAGCGCGGGATGGCCGACCTTGTCGATCGCGGCGCGGATCGCGCCGATCCGGCTGGTCACGCCGGTCGAGGTCTCGTTGTGCACGACCATCACCGCCTTGATGGCGTGGGCCTTGTCCTGCGCCAGCCTAGCCTCGATCGCGGCGGGGTCGGCGCCGTGGCGCCAGTCGCCCGGCATGAAATCGACCTCGATGCCCCAGCGCGCCGCCATCTGCCGCCACAGCGTGGCGAAATGGCCGGTCTCGACCATCAGCACCTTGTCACCCGGCGACAGCGTGTTGACGATCGCGGCCTCCCAGGCGCCGGTGCCCGAGGACGGGAAGATGATCACCGGGCCCTTGGTCTGGAAGATCTTCTGGCAGCCCTCGAACACGGCCTTGCCGAGCGCGGCGAATTCAGCGCTGCGATGGTCGATCACCGGCATGTCCATGGCGCGCAGCACGCGATCCGGCACCGGGCTGGGGCCGGGAATTTGCAAAAAATGGCGTCCCTGATGCTGTGTCATGGCTTGCTGACCTTCAATTTCCCTGGATTGCCCTAGATTTCCTTCGGAATTCCCTGGCCTTCCCGGCCGGACAATCCCACGCTGTACACTTTTGCATTCAATTTCTTTGGTATCAAGCCAAAATTTGTGTACAGTTTTTGATCGACGATCACTCTCTCAGCGTTTATGTTCCGTCCATGAAACCGATGATTCCCAGCGAAACCTCCTCGACAGCCGTTGCCGACCCGGCTTCCGGACGCGAAGACGTCTCGCTGCACGACGAGATCCTGACCCGGCTGCGCGACCATATCGTCGAAGGCAACATTGCGGACGGCGGAAGGGTCCCCGAACGCCAATTGTGCGAGATGTTGGGCATCTCGCGCACGCCGTTGCGCGAAGCCCTGAAGGTTTTGGCATCGGAGGGACTGGTCGAATTACTGCCGAACCGCGGCGCCCGGGTGCGCCAGCTGAGCGAGCAGGACCTCGGCGAGTTGTTCGACATCATGGGCGGGCTCGAAGGCCTCGCCGGGCGACTGGCCTGCGAAAACATCACGGATGCCGAGATCGCCGAGATCGAGCGGCTGCATTACGAGATGTACGGCTTCTACCTGCACCGCGACATGCACGGCTATTTTCGCGTCAACCAGTTGATCCATCAGAAGATCGTCGAAGCCTCGCGCAACGCCGCACTGCGGAGCACCTACGCCAACCTGGCCGGGCGGCTGCGGCGGGTGCGCTATTCGGCCAACTTTGCCCGCAAGCGCGAGCGATGGGGCGAAGCGATGCGCGAGCATGAGACCATCCTGGATGCGCTGCGCCGCAGAGCTGGCAGCGAACTCAGCGACATCCTGTTCGTTCACCTGCGCAACAAGCGGACCGCCGCTGTCGAGCATCTGAGGGTGGCTGACCCGGCCGTGTCCGAGTCGGCTTGACAATTCCGGCCCTCAATCAGGCCGATATTTTGCATTCAAAATTTGCAACGATCCGAAACAAGCTGTATTTCTCACGGGTTCGAAGGTTGAGCCAACGATGCAACACGGTAGCGGCCCGCGGCAGGCCTCCAGCGACGGCCTGACGACCCTGAAAGACCGGCTCGCCCGCGAAATCACCGGCGAGGTCTACTTCGATTCCTTCAACCGCGGCCGCTATGCCACCGACGCCTCGTTCTACCAGATCATGCCGGCGGGCGTGGTGGTTCCCAGGACCGTCGAGGAGGCGTTGCGGGCGCTGGCGATCTGCCGCGACCAGGGGCGGATCGTAACCCCACGCGGCGGCGGCACCTCGCAATGTGGCCAGACCGTCAACGACGGCATCGTCATCGATTTCTCCAAGCACCTGAACCGCATCATTTCGCTGGACGCCGACAACCGGACCTGCGTGGTCGAGCCCGGGATCGTGCTCGACGATCTCAACCGGCAGCTCAAACCGCACGGCCTGTGGTTTCCGGTCGACGTCTCCACGGCGTCGCGCGCCACCATCGGCGGCATGGCCGGCAATAATTCCTGCGGTGGACGTTCGCTGCGCTACGGCACCATGCGCGACAACACGATCTCGATGGACGCAGCCTTGGCCGACGGCACGCGGCTGCATTTCGGCGAGGTGCCGCGCGATCTGGCAAACCTGAATTCGGGCGACAAGGGACGTGACCTGTTTTTCGACATGCTGGCACTCGGCGAGCGCGAGGCGGTGGAAATCGCCGAGCGATTTCCGAAAGTGCAGCGCCGTGTCGGCGGCTATAATCTCGACGCGCTGGTGCCGCGCAATGCCGCCAACAACATGGCGCATCTCCTGGTGGGCTCGGAAGGCACGCTGGCCTTCACCACGCAGGTTGAATTGAAGCTGTGGCCGCTGATCCGCAACAAGGTGCAGGGTGTCTGCCATTTCGGCAGCTTCTACGAAGCGATGGATGCCGCCCAGCACCTCGTAAAACTTCGCCCCATTGCCGTGGAGTTGGTCGATCGCACCATGATCGCGCTCGGCCGCGATATCGCGATGTTCCGGCCGGTGATCGATGCTACCGTGAAGGGCGATCCCGACGCGCTGCTGATCGTCGAATTTGCCGAAGAGGATCAGTCCGACAATCTGCAGAAGCTGAAGCAACTTTCCGAACTGATGGCGGATTTGGGTTTCGGCTGGAACAACCCGCAGCGTAAATGGGGCGGTGTGGTCGATGTGGTCGAGCCTGCGACCCAGACCGCCATATCGGATTTCCGCACCTCCGGCCTCAACGTGATGATGTCGATGAAGCAGGAAGGCAAGCCGGTCTCGTTCGTCGAGGACTGCGCGGTGCCATTGCCGCATCTGGCCGACTATACCGAACGGCTCAGCGCCATCTTCGCCAAGCACGGCACCAGCGGCACCATGTATGCGCATGCCTCCGAGGGCTGCCTGCATGTCCGTCCGGTGCTGAATCTCAGGCTCGAAAAGGACGTCAAGGCGATGCGCGCCATCGCCGAGGAGACGTTCGAGATGGTGCGCGAATACAAGGGCTCGCATTCCGGCGAACACGGCGACGGTTTGGTGCGCTCGGAATTTCACGAGGCGATGTTCGGCGCCCGCATCACCGGCGATTTCAGGGAGGTGAAGCACCGCTTCGATCCCGAAAATCTGCTCAATCCCGGCAAGATCGTCGATCCGCCCAAGATGGACGACCGCGAACTGTTTCGCTACCGGCCGGATTATCGCGTCGCCGAGCTGAAAACGCGACTCGACTGGTCGGCCTATCCCGGTAGCTGGCGGCGGTTTCCAGGGCGCGGTCGAGATGTGCAACAACAACGGCGCCTGCCGCAAGCTCGAAGGCGGCGTGATGTGCCCGTCCTATCGCGCCACCCGCAACGAAAAGGACGTTACACGCGGGCGTGCCAACACGCTGCGACTGGCGATCTCCGGACAGTTGGGGCCGGACGCCCTGTCCTCCGACGAGATGATGGACACGCTAAAACTTTGCGTGTCCTGCAAGGCCTGCCGTCATGAATGTCCGACCGGCGTCGACATGGCCAAGATGAAGATCGAGGTGCTGGCCGCGCGCGCGGAAATACACGGGCTCTCATTACGGGATCGGCTCGTCGGTTACCTGCCGCATTATGCCGCGCTGGCGTCCCGCCTCGCCCCGCTCGCCAATTGGCGCAATCGAAGCCCGCTGTTGCGCGCGTTGTTTGAAAAATTTGCCGGCATCAGCGGCAAGCGCGCGCTGCCTGAATTCCGGCGCGACGTATTCACTTCTGACGCTGATTCCGTCGGACCAGCCGACGGCCGCGAAGTCGTGTTGTTTGCCGACACGTTCAATCGCGCCTATGAGCGCGAAAATCTCGACGCCGCGCTGCGCGTGCTGGTCGAGGGTGGATACCGCGTCCACATTCCGAAGCCGGCGGATAGTGGCCGTCCGTTGTGCTGCGGACGTACCTTCCTTTCGGCGGGCCTGGTCCACAACGCCCGTGCGGAGCTCGACCGGCTGGTTAAGACCTATGCGCCGTTTGCCGCGCGCGGCGTGCCGATTGTCGGCCTCGAGCCGAGTTGCCTGCTGACCCTGCGTGACGAGTTGCTGTCGCTGCGCTCGGACGACACCGCGAAAAACATTAGCGCGCACGCGTTGCTGTTCGAGGAGTTTCTGGTGCGAGAGGCTGAAGCGGGCCACCTGCGATTGCCGCTCCGCCCGATCGCTGAGAAAGCCTTGGTGCACGGCCACTGCCACCAGAAATCCTTTGGCGCGTTCAAGCCTGTCGAGAAGATCCTGCGGCTGGTGCCCGATTTGAAAGTCGAGACCATCGAGTCCAGTTGTTGCGGCATGGCCGGCGCGTTCGGCTACGGCGCGGAGACCTACGACACCTCGATGCAGATGGCCGAACTGTCGCTGCTGCCTGCCGTACGGCGTGCCGACGCCGCGGCGCTGATTGTCGCCGACGGCACCTCATGCCGGCATCAGATCAAGGACGGCGCCGGACGCGGCGCCCTCCACGTCGCCCGCGTGCTGGCAATGAGCCTCGACGGCGCGCGCAACCTCCCCTCTCCCACATCACATGCAAAGGAACCTGCTCATGGCTGAACTGACCCTCGATATCGCCCGTAAGATCCTCGATGCCGCGCTCGCGAAAGGAATCGAGAAGAAACTAAAACCCCTCGTCATCACCGTGCTCGATGCGCGCGGCTGTGTGAAGGTCACGGCCGCACAGGACGGCACCAGCCTGATGCGCGCCGAAATTGCCCACGGCAAGGCCTATGGCGCGCTCGCCATAGGCATGGGCTCGCGGGCACTGTTCCAGCGCGCGCATGAACAGGCTTATTTCGTCAGCGCGGTGAATACGCTGGCGCAGGGACGTCTGGTGCCGGTGCCCGGCGGCGTCTTGATTCAGGACGGCAGCGGTCTCGTCGGCGCGGTCGGCGTCAGCGGCGACACCTCCGACAACGACGAGATTTGCGCGATTGCGGGAATCGAGGCGGCGGGATTGAAAGCTAATCCGGGGTAGTTGGCGGCTTAGCCACGAGCGTTGCCGTCATCCCCGGGATGAGCGCAATTGCGTTCACCCGTGAGGTGCGAAGCCAACGACGCATTCGCGGCGTTGGCGAGCCTCGAAGGATCGCCGCACGTACTGCGCTGAACAACATCCTTCGAGGCCCGCCGAAGCCGGCGGGCACCTCGGCGTGACGTTCGAGATAGCTTCACGCGCGCGCAGGATGACGCAGCACTAAACCGTGCGCTCCGTTCTTTCTTCACCAAAGGGAAGATGCATCGAGCCCTCAAATAAAACTTGACAGCATTTTGGTGATTTGCCCGTCGTGCCAATGTGTCGCAGCAGTTGTGCTTGATCGCGAAGGCAAATCAGCTTCACTTCTGCGCATCCCGTCCCACCACAGGGCGTATGCGCATTCGCCACGAAACGCGGGTCGGGGAGCGATGGACGCGAAAGCTGCGACTGACGAGCGCGGCTGAAGCGGACGGCAAAGTCGTGTGGGCCTGTTGTCCAGTATGAAGAACCGCCGAAATATCAATGCGATAGAAAAGCGAAGGGCCTAAGCCGATCGGCTCAGGCCCCAGATTTGCCCCAGTCCAGCCGCCGCGCCCTAGTACCGTTCCGCAGAGATTATGCATTCCTTGACAGGATAGGCTTTGCGGAGTTTTTCGCGAGCTTTCTCGGTGGTGAACATCCACTGGATCCGGGCGCCTTCGGCGTTTCGCCGCTTTTCCCAGGCAGCGACCTCGGTGAGGATGGTTTCCTTGCCGTCGATGCGGCGGTCCAGGCATTGGCTGCGCAGGACGCCGATTTCGATTTCCACCATATTCAGCCAGCTGGCATGTTTCGGCGTGTGGTGGAACTGGAGCCGCTTCAGCACCCGGCGAGCCTCCGGTGCGGGGAAGGCGTCGTAAAGCGCCCCGGCTGAATGGGTGGAGAGGTTGTCCATCACCACCCGGATGATCGGGGCGTCGGGATAGTCGATGTCGACCAGCTCGCGCATGCACTCGGCGAAGTCTTGATTGGTGCGCCGGTCGGTGACCTTCACCCGGCGCCAGGGGCGGTGGGCGTCGAGGAAGACGAACAGATTGACGGTGCCGTTGCGGCGATATTCGCAGTCGTAGCGCTCAAGTTGGCCCGGCTTGGCGGGAATGGGCTCACGCACCTCGCCGATGAGTTGGGTCGGGCTCTCGTCGAAGCAGACCACAGGTCTTTTGGGATCGGGCGCCTCGGCATAGAGGTCGAGCACATCCTCCATGCGGGCGACGTATTCCCCGTCGACCTTGGGGATGCACCACATGTCTTTGCGCCAGGGCTTCAGATGGTTCTCCGCCAGCCGTCGACGGACGGTCTCAGAAGATAGCTGTTCATGGTCAGTGAGCCGGACCATCTCATCGGCCAGCAGTTCGAGGGTCCAGCGGGCCCGTCCCGGTGGCGGCTTTGAGCAGGCGGTCGCCACCAAAAGCGCCTCCTCCTTGCTCGATAGTTTGCGCTCAACGCCGGGGCGCGGCTCCTCGGTGAGCGCTCCCTCCAGGTTGGCTTCCACAAAGCGACGCCGGGTCCGATAAATCGTCGATCCTGAGACCTTTAAAGTTGCGGCGATCACCTCGTCGCTCACGCCGTCGTTCGCGGCCAGGAGGATCTGCGCGCGTTTTATTTTGCGCGTCGCGTGGCGTCCCCCGCTCAACAGCGCGTCAAGTTGATCCCGTTCCGATTGGCTAAGCTCCACACAAAACTTTATATTCAACTGCACCTCCTTTAGCGTCGAGGCGCGGATGAATCGGAAATAAGTCAATCACTTGACGAAAGCACAGCGGCGGCGGGACCCCGCTTTACGCAGACCCAAGGCCAGTACCTGGCCTTCATCTACGCCTATAGCCGGATATTCAAACGGCCCCCGGCAGAAGCCGACATGCGTCGCCATTTCGACGTCACCGCTCCATCCGTCCACCAGATGGTGATAACCTTGGAAAAAGCCGGCCTCATCTCGCGGACGCCCGGAGCCGCCCGAAGCATCCAACTTCTGGTTCCTCCCGAAGCGCTTCCGATTCTGCGCTAAAACAACCCGTCATAATCTCTGTGGAACGGTACTAGTGGGCAAATATGGCCCCAGCTGGGGCCATATGGGCGCAGCTGGGGCCATTTGGCCTTGCGCTTGCCGCCGCTTCAGCTCTCGCTATGTGCAGGCAGCGCGACCCGGCCAACAGCTCGATCTCGTCCTCGTACCAGATCAATTTGTTCGGCGAGATGTAGTGCGGCCCGGAAACTCTTTGTTTTGATCATCCGCTTCAGCGTGCTTTTGCCGACCGGAACCAATCGCGGCACTTACCCCATCGTCAGCATGAGCACGGGCAGTCGCAAGCTGTTCTATCTCAAGCGTTCGGCCGCCGCAGTTAGCACAGGATAGCGGGCATAGAGCGTGTCGACGCGGTCCCGCCACATTGCCACGAACGCACCCGAGGTGAGACTATCGACCGACTTCCATTCGCGTTTGACCGCAGGCAGCGTGTTGCCCCAGATAGCGCGCTTGCACCATCGCTCGCCCTTCGCCGAGCCCTCCTGGGTTGCGCACATCGACTTCCAGGCAATCCGCTGCGGACGGCTGATGTGTTGGGCGGCTCCTTCCCAGCCCTGCTGGTGGATCAGGTAGAGGTCGGAAAAGGTCGGCTTCTTCTGCGTCATTATTTCGAATAGCGCAGCCTCGCTGAGAAACTTGTAGGCGGCACCCATAGCGTTGTCGCGAGGATTGAGGATGTCGCCCGATCCGTATTTGCTGAACTCAGACTTGCTCAGCTGGAACAGGCCGATATAAGAGCCGGTGCGTTGCCTGGGATTGAAATCGGATTCGATTTTGGCGACTGCCTTCATGAAATTGACATCGACACCGAACGCTTCGGCTGCACGTTCGATCTCCTGGACGGGCGTCCCGAGCGGAACGTCACTCAACTCCGACAAGGCGATCTTCGCGGGTTTCTCCGGCGGCGGAATTTCCGAGTAGACGTAGTATTTGAGATACGACGGTTTGCCTTCGCCCGGATTTGGCGAAGCAACGGGCGGACCGTCCTGCTGTAGCGTTGCCGAGTTCTCGGGCGACGCTGCCTCAAGGCTGGCGACCTGCAACATTGGCCCTTGCGAAGTGGTTACATCGGACGGCGGCACCGAGTCCGGCGTCGCGGCGCTGAATGCCGCCGCAACGATCGCATTGGCCGATAAATCGAATTTCGTCTCGATGGCCGGGCCCGGAAACGCGGCGTCGGCATTTGTCAGGACCGTCATCACGTTCAGCGGGATGCCGCTGAATGCATCAGCCACTCTTGCATTCGGCGTTGCGATGCTTGGGCGCGGTACCGCGATCTGACCAATCGCGGCAAGCGAAGTTGCTGTCAGCGCGCCGGCAATACAGCTTGCTTGCCAAATCTTCAATGTTGCCGGCCGCGCGGCCGCGGTCCCCCCATTCATGTCCCCGACTTGGCACGCAAATTAAGGAGGCGAGGGGATGACAATGGGGCGCACCTGTGGCGCAGGTGCGGCCAGTCTCGGCCGCGTCGCCAAGATCACCTAAATTGGAAGTTGCGGTCGTGATGCGCCTCCTGCCGAGGAACAGGACGGGTGCCATATCAGCAACTACAGCTAAACAAGGCATCTTCGTCCGTTAGCGCATCGAGACCGGCGCCCGCGCACGCCGCACCGGCTCGGTCTATCGCGCGATCAGCGCCGAGGCGGGCACCAAGCACGGCTATCTGCCAAGCCTCGTGATCTATGACGAACTGGCCTAGGCGAAGAACCGCGATCTCTATGACGTGCTCGACACCTCGTTCGGCGCGCGGGACGAACCTGTATGCTCGTGTGCGCTTTTTGCAGTGTGCATTTGGCACGCGAGACCGCGGGTGCAGCGCGCACCCGGTCTTCCCTGCGCCCTCTATCTTTTGGGGGCGAACGAATTTGCAAAACTCGGGCGAATGCCGTCGCGAGAATGCCCACGTTCGTCATCGTCCGCGAAGGCGGACGATCCAGTATTCCGAGGCGTCAGTGATGGAACCGAGAAGTCGCGGCATACTAAATACCCCGCCTTCGCGGGGTATGACGACTTCCGTTGTTACGAGTGATGAAACGACTAAGGCGTCGGAATGACCGGGACGGCTTTCTTCACCCAGACCTTGTTGTCGTGGAACGCGGCGCCGCCGACGGGGGCTACGGCTTCGGCGCCGGTCAGCATGTTGATGCCGCGACCGCCGATATGGGCCTTGTTCGGGTGAACCGATTCCGCAATCAGCACGCCGCGCCGCACGCCCTCGAACCATTTCGCAATCAGCGTCGTCTCGCCGCGCATGTTGCCGAGCGTCACGGCGTCGCCATCGGCGATATCCAGCGATGCGGCGTCGAGCGGATGGATCATCACGCTCGGCGCGCCCTCGCGGGCCTGCGACGATGGCGTTTCATTGAAGCTGGTGTTGAGGAAGCTGCGCGACGGACTGGTCGCCAGCCGGAACGGATGGGCTTCATCCGCCTCCTCGATGGTCGCCCAGTGGTCGGGCAGCGTCGGCATTTGATCCCAGGCGCCCATCATGCCGGCATTGCCGAGCGGCACATGGGCCCAATCGGCCTTGAAGTGGAATTTCTTGTCGGCATGCGCAAAACCGTCGAGATAATGCGAAGTGCGGAAGTCCGGCTGCAGATCGCGCCACATGTCGGCCTGAAGCTCTTCGATGCTGCCGTGGCCGCTCTTCTTCAGTGTGACGTCGATCAATTCGCGCGGCGACATCTCAAAGCCGGGATGCTCGGCCTTGAGGCGGCGGGCGAGACCGGCAAACACCTCATGGTTGGAACGGCATTCGCCGGGCGGCTCGATCAATTTGGCGCCGACCGAAATATGCTGATGGCCGCCGCCGTAATAGAGATCGTCGTGCTCCATGAACATCGTCGCCGGCAGCACGAGATCCGCCATCTGCGCGGTTTCGGTCATGAACTGCTCATGCACCACCGTGAACAGATCCGGACGCGCAAAACCCTGCCGCACCAGCGCCTGCTCCGGCGCCACCGTCATCGGATTGGTGTTCTGGATCAGCATCGCCTTGACCGGCGGGCCGCCCTTCAGCGCCGCCGCGTCGCCGGTCAGGATGCGCCCGATCTTGGACTGGTCGAGCACGCGGATCGACGGATCGATCGCGTCATGGCCTTCGATCACCGATTCGTTGAATTTCCAGATCGCGTAATTGTTGAAGAAAGCGCCGCCGCCTTCGTGCTGCCAGGCGCCGGTGACCGCGGGAATGCACAGCGCCGCATGCATCTGCGCCGCGCCATTGCGGCTGCGGGTGAACCCGTAGCCGAGACGGAAGAACGTGCGCTTGGTCTGCCCGACCGCGCGCGCGAACGCCTCGATCTCCGCCACCGGCACGCCCGAGATCGCGGACGCCCATTCCGGCGTGCGGGTCGCAAGATGCGCCTCGAGTTCGGCGGGGCAATCGGTGTAACGTTCGAGATAATCGCGATCGGCATAGCCTTCGCGGAACAGCACATGCATCACGCCGCAGGCGAACGCGCCATCGGTGCCGGGCCGCAGCAGGATCTTGATGTCGGCCTGCTTCATGGTGTCGTTGTTGTAGATATCGATCGCCGCGATCCTGGCGCCGCGTTCCTTGCGGGCGCGCGACGCATGCGTCATCACGTTGACCTGGGTGTTCACGGGGTTGGTGCCCCAGATCACCACAAGGTCGGAGACGCCCATCTCGCGCGGATCGACGCCGGCGACCCTGCCGGTGCCGGCGGCAAACCCGACCCGCGCGATGGTCGAGCAGATCGTGCCGTAGAAGCGGGAATATTTCTTCACATGGGTGAGACGGTTGATGCCGTCGCTTCATCACGAGGCCCATGGTGCCGGCGTAATAATAAGGCCACACCGATTCCGACGCCGAACTCGCGCTCGGCCTGATCGAAGCGTGCGGCGATCTTCGTCCAGCGCGTCGTCCCACGAGATACGCGCAAACTTGCCGGAGCCCTTGGGGCCGACCCGGAACTGCGGGTACATCAGCCGATCCGGATGGTGGATGCGCTCGGCATAGCGCGCGACCTTGGCGCAGACCACGCCGGCCGTATAGGTCTGGACTTTGGAACCACGGACACGGCCGATGGTGGATTTATCGATCACCTCGATATCGAGCGCGCAGGCCGACGGGCAATCATGCGGACAGGTGGAATGCCGGATGTCGACTTTGGCAGGCTGGCTTTCGATCTTGGCGTGCTGGTTCATGCGCACAATAGTTAGCATCAAAACCGCGGACGGCCAGCGCATTTATCCGGCAATCCTGCGCAAAACTGCGTACGGCGCATGCACCCTATGCGCCCAGATAAGCCCCGCCATTGGCGTGGATGGCCTGCCCGTTGATGTAGCGCGCGCCGGGGCCGCACAGGAAGCGCACGGCGGCGGCGACGTCTTCCGGCTTGCCGCGCTCGCCGGTGATGGTCTGATGGGTCAGATGATGCGCGGGCTCCGGCCCGTTCTTGGGGCGCGGCGTGCCGATCAGGCCGGGAACCACGCAATTCACGGTGATGCCGTCGGCAGCCAGATCGTGGGCCAGCGCGCGGGTGAAGCCGACGATGCCCGCCTTGGCCGTCACCACATGGGCGCGGTCCCTGGCGCCGGTATGCGCGCTCAGGCCGCCGATATTGACGATGGTGCCCGCGCCCGATCGGCGCAGCGCCGGCAGGCAGGCCTTCACGCAATGAAAGGTGCCGTCGAGGGTGACATCCATGATCTCGCGCCACTCGGCATAGCTCATCTCGGCGAAGGCTTTCTCCCGCCGCAGCGCGGCGTTGTTGACGAGAATATCGATGCGGCCGAAGTGCCTCACCGCCGCATCCGCCATCGCCTGCACGGCGCCCGCATCGGCGACATCGCCGATATGGACCAGCGCCTTGCCGCCATGCGGCCTCGATCTCGCGCGCGACGGCCTCGGCCTCGGCGCGGTTGCTGCGCGCATTGACCAGGATGGACGCGCCGCCCTCCGCCAGCGCCAGCGCAATCGCGCGGCCGATATTGCGGCCGGCGCCGGTGACGATCGCGACCTTGCCGTCGAGTTCCCTGGTGGTCATGTGCCCTCTCACGCCTGGCCGCCAGTATCCAAGTCTCCTGCGCTAAACCGTCTACGCCGGGATGCTCTTCTTGATCTGGAAGCCGAAGCGCGGGAAATGAACGTGCAACGTACCGGCGCGAGGGTCGACGCGCCGGACCACCGATTCGGTATCCGACAGTCCGATCAGCGTGCCCGACCACCGGATCGGTGCCGTAGTCGGTCGCGGCGACGGTGACGGCCTCGTTCGGCTCGAAGCCCTGTCCCGCCGCGACATCGGTCGGTGCATGAGCGGTGGCCGCCGCCGCAACCGCAATCGCATCGGCGCCGCTCATCTCCTGGGTGGTGTGGTGGCCAATGGCCAGCGTGCGGTCGAGCCAGGAACTCACCGCCGGGTAATTACCGAGCAACGATGCCACCGGCCGGGCGAGCCGAATAAACCAAAGGCAATGCGCGGCGGAGAAATCGGCGATGCATGGCATCGCACCAAACAGCCACGGCCCGCCTCCAGCGAGCTGTGCATCGATTGCCGACAGATGAACCTTCAACTGCGCGGTGCCGTCAGCGAGGGTCGGGCGTGGCAAGGCGCCCCGCATCGCCGCGCGGTCGGCGGCAAATATCTTGACCTGCTCCGGCGACACGCCGGCCAGCACCGCCGGTGCACCGGCAGGCTGCATCGCCCACACCACCGACTCCAGAAACAGATGATTGTCGGCCCACTGCCCCAGCGGCACCGCCAGCGGAATATCGGCCGGATACAGCGCCGGCGTGGGCTGTCGTGCCTCCAGCACACGGGCGATCAGCGCGGTGTCGCAGTAGATATCGGCGCCGATCTGCAGCACCGGTGTCTTGCGATAGCCGCCGGTCAGCGGGATCACGTCCGGCTTGGGCATTACCGGCGGAATCAAAACCGAGCGCCAGGCCAACTGCTTGAAGCCGAAGATCAGCCGTATTTTCTCGGAAAACGGCGACATCGCGTAGTGATGCAGGATCAATTCTGACATGGTTTCCTCGATGCGTTGGATGCGATCGATGCTAATTTCGCAATGGTCTCAAATCCATTCTGCCTTGATACAATCCTGCCAGCAGCTTCAGCGTCGCATCGCTTTGCGTCTTGTCCCAGCCGCCATGCTGCGGCGTTGAGCAGCGAATTTGTCGGTGACGTCCTGCCGCGTCAGCGGCTCCTGCGCGCCGCCGCGCAAATAAGGCTGCCGCTCCTCGATCACGCTGCCGTCCTTCATCGTCGCCTTGATGTGGCCGGTGTAATTGGCCGGATAGGGATTGTCGGGATCGATCACGAATTTCACTTTTGCTGCAAGCGCGAGCACGCGCGGATCGCCGATCGCAGCTTCGGTGAACGCGCCAAGCCGACGCCGCCATGGACGAAACCGGTCGCCAGCAGATACGGCACCGCGAATTTGGCGGCATAGCCGTTGCGCGGGCGCTGCTTGTCGGCGAGCGGCTCCCACAGCCGGTGCACCGTCCCCTCCGCGACCTCGCAGACGATCTCGGCGATATCCTCCGGCTTGATGCCGCGCGCAGCGAGCCGCCGGGCGCAATCGATATAGGGCTGCGCCATGGTCCCGCACGGATAAGGCTTGAACGCCAGCGTGTCCGTGACCCAGCGGCGTGCCGAAATCGCCGGTCAGCGCGTCGTAGTCGCCCTTGGTGGTATGCGCAAAACCGTGAAACAGCCCGTGCACGCCCTCGAACACCGTGCGCGGGCCGACAAAGCCCTGGCTGCGCCAGCAGCGCCGCCCGAATCCCCGATTGCGCCGCCCATCCCGCATGCAGCCGCTTGGTCCAGGCGCCCTCGGCGAGATATTCGATGATGCCGCCGGCCATGCTGCCGGCAATGCCGAGCGCATCGACGATTTGCGCGGCGTTGAGTCCGAGCGCTGCGCCGACGCCGGCCGCCGCCCCCATCGCGCCGAAGATCGCGGTCGGGTGAAAGCCCGCCTTGTGGACCGCCTTCGGCACCACGAGGCTCAGCCGGCACAGCACCTCGGTGCCGACCGCGATGCCGAGTCAGCGCCATGCGGCCGTCGGGATTGATGCCGTTCGCACGCCGCCAGCACCGCCGGCACGATCACCGCGCCGGCATGCACCGGGCCGCCCTCGAACGTGTCGTCGAAATCCTCGCCATGCGCCGCGGTGCCGTTGACGAAGGCCGCGCCCGAGGCGGTCAGCGTTCGCGTGTGGCCGATCACCGTGCAGGGGCCGTCATCGTCCCAGCCCGCCAAGCGCGCTTGCGATGTAGTCCTCGTTGCGCGCGGTGACGCACAGGCCGACGACGTCGATCAGCAGATCCTCGCATTTGCGCGTGGTCGCCGCCGGCAGATCGCCCGCCTTCAGCGCGACGATCTTCTGAGCCAAGCGTTTCCGCGACGGAAATCTTCGGCAGTTCCGATGTCATGTTCGCTCGTTTCAGAGCGTTGGCAGCATCGGCGGATCAGACGTGGAAGATCTTGGTGTAGCGCGCCTTGATCGCGTCGCCCTCTTTTTCCACGGCGGCGGCATCGTCCTTCATGGTCTTGATGTCCTTGAACGGCTTGCGCCCCGGCTTCTCCTGGGTCTGCGGATGCACCGAGCGCAGGCCGCCGACATCGATGATGAGCTGCTGCGCCTCGCGGCTGAAGCAGAACGACTGAAACAGCTTCGCCGCGTTCGGGTTGGGCGAGCCCTTGAAGATGCCGTTGGGACCGATGATCAGCGGCGAGCCCTCGCTGGCATAGACCGGCTCGACCGGACGGCCGGCCTCCTTCATCTGGAAAATGTTGTATTCGTTGCCGTCGGCCATGACGGCGCGTTCGCCGAGATCGAGCTTCTTCGGCGGATCGGCCGACGACTGCACCTGCATGATGTTCTGCTTGGCGAGCTGCTCGAAAAAGCTCCAGCCGAGATCGCGCTGCATCTGATAGGTCGCGGTCATGATGGTGCCGCTATAGCCGGGATGCGCCTTGACGATCTTGCCCTTCCATTTGGGATCGAGCAGATCGGCAAAACTCTTCGGCGCATCCTCCGCCTTCACCAGACTGGTATTGTAGGCGATGATGCTGAGCCAGACGCGCCAGCTCGCAAACTGGCCGTCGACATCCTTGTGCTCGGGCGGATAGAATTTCGCGACATCCTCCGGCACATAGGGCGCCAGGATGCCGTCGCGCTTCCAGACGATGAAATGCGCGGCATCGGACGAATTCACCACGTCGACGGCGTGGATGTTGCTGGAATATTCCTGGCCGATGCGCTGGAACACGCGCTCCGCGCCGGTGCGCTCGACGCGCACCGCAATGCCCGGATATTTCGCCTCGAACGCCTTCGCCAGCCTCTCGGCGACCGGCAGATCGGTCGAGGTGTAATAGATGACCTGGCCTTCCTTCTTTGCCGCCGCGATCAGATCCGGCGTGACCGGCTCGGCCGGCGGCGCATCCGCCATGACGCGGGTCGAGAACGCGGCGCCCGCGAGCAGCGCACCTGACGCCTTGAGGAGATGGCGGCGGGATAATGTCCGATGTTTCATTTCACCCATTCGATCCGCTCGTACCGTGAAGTCCGGTACACCCGATGCTACATTTTATTCCGATGATGGGTCCTTAGCCTATCGTCGAAAAGGGTGTATCAGCGACTTTGGGCGAATGCCGGCAAGGTGCCTTATGCCGGTTGATGCCTGCCAACGGGGGATGAAGCAAAGCTGCCGGTTTGCTATTGTTGCAATGCATTCACATTTGATTCGTTTGATTTTTCGAGGATTTCGGCCATGGCTGTCTTCAAATCAGGCGACCTCGTAGTGCTCAAATCCGGCGGCCCGACCATGACTGTCGATACGGTCAACACCGACATTTTCGATGACGACAGGATAACGGGCATCCTCTGTGCTTGGTTCGTCGGGCAAAAGATCGAGCGTGTCCGGTTCGATCCAGCCGCCATCCAACCCGCCGCCGCACATGAGGTATCCCGCGGGATCCCGCAAAGTGAACCTTGCGCGGAAACCACAGAGGATTACAATTTGGTGCTGGATAACATGGTCGGTGCGATGAATACGCCGACCGATAATAATCCGCTTGATCCCGTCAAAGCGGTGAAATCAGCGCCGAGGCGCCAAAAAAGCGCGGTGAGAGCCGACATTCCGAAAAATACCCACTAATTCGACATTTGCTCTCGCGCCGGTCTTTTATTCCGATCTTCCTCCGGAAACTTTCATCCAAGAACAAAACATACCTACAGAAGGGAGTGGGAACGTGGGGTCGAGGTTCGCGCTGGCATTGACCGTAGCTGTGCTGGCGACACCTCTCTTCTGCTCGCAGACACCAGCACAGGACTATCCGACCCGGCCGGTTCGGATCATCGTTCCCTTCGGGGCTGGGGGTCCCGCCGATGTCACGGCCCGCCTGATCGGCAATGATCTGCAGCAAGGCCTCGGTCAGCCCTTCGTGATCGAGAACCATACGGGCGCAGGTGGCGTAATCGGCACGCTCGAAGCGGTGAGATCGGCGCCGGACGGCTATACGCTGTTGATGATCTCGAACACGCAAACGACGAATGAATCGCTGGTGCCGCAGCGCAAATATGAATTGATGCGCGATCTCGTTCCGATCGCGCCGATCAATTATTCCGACCTTGTCATCGCCGTGAACCCGCAGGTTCCGGCCAAAACGCTGCAGGAGTTCATCGCGCTGGCCAAAGCGCAGCCAGGGAAACTGAACTATGCTTCGGCCGGCCAGGGTACGCCCTATCACATGGCCGCCGAGTTGCTTAAGAGCATGGCCGGGATCGATGTCGTGCACGTGCCCTATCGCAACAGCGGCGATGCCCGTAGCGCCGTCATCGGCGGCCAGGTCCAGATGATGATCGACGCGGTGACGACCATGGCGCCCAATGTCGGCGCAGGTGTGGTACGAGCGCTCGCTACCACCGGCAAGACACGCTCCGGCGCGCTGCCCGACGTGCCGACGGTGACGGACGCCGGCGTCGCCGGATACGAGGCCACGATCTGGCTCGGATTGATGGCACCGGCGGGAACGCCAAAGCCGATCATCGACAAGCTCAATGCGGCAATAAATACAATTGTGAAGCGGCCGGAGGTGGTCAAGCTCTGGGCTGAACAAGGCGCGCTTCCGATGTCGATGACGCCGCAGGAGTTCGACAAATATCTGCGCGGCGACATCGTGAAATGGGCTGATGTCGTGAAGCAATTCGCCGACAAGCCGCAATAGCGGCTACGAAAGGGACCTGATGAACGCCTTGAACATTCTCAGCGGCGGCGCCGCGCAGGGCCTGGTCGGAAGCCTCGCCCTAAAATTCAAGGCGCTGACCGGCCTCGATATCGAAGGCCAGTTCGATGCGGTCGGTGCCATGGCTGACAAATTGCGCCAGGGCATGCCCACCGACATCATCATCCTGACCGCGGCACTCGTCGCGAAACTCACCGACGAAAAATTGGTGGTCCCCGCCTCGATCAGGGATGTCGGCCTGGTCGAGACCGCGCTCGCGGTACGCTCAGCCGATCCGCTGATCGAGGTGACCGACGCATCTGCGCTGCGCGCGGCATTTCTCGCCGCCGATGCGATCTTCGTGCCGGATACCAAGGCGTCAACGGCCGGAATCCACGTCGCAAAAATGCTGGAGCAATTGGGGATATCAGGTGAAGTCGCTGCGCGGCTGAAGATCTATCCAAATGGCGCAACCGCCATGCGCCATTTGGCGGCGTCCGACGCCACAAAGCCCATTGGCTGCACCCAGTCGACCGAAATCATCAGCACGAAAGGCGTGATGCTGTCGGGCTCGCTGCCCAAAGGATGCGATCTCGCGACCATGTATACCGCAGCCGTAACGACGACCGCGGGCCATGCGCGAGAAGCAGAGGCATTGATTGATTTGCTGATCGGCACCGATCAGCAGGAATTGCGCAGCGCGGCAGGTTTTCTCGGTGGGCGCAACTAGCCATGCCTGTTTGGGCCCCGGATGGAGTCACGTTTGAAGTGCAACGATTTGATTTGAGTTCGGAGAATGCCTCCGACGTCTTGAAGTCCAGGCATTTGCGTGGGGTGTCGTTGAGGCGCTCAACGAGCCGCTTGAGGGCGGCTGCGGTGAAGTTTTTGAGATCGGTTGCACGCGGCAAAGAGCGTTGTAAACGTCCGATGGAGTTTTCGACGCCGCCCTTTTGCCAGACGCTATGGGGATTGCAGAAGAAGGTTTGGACACCGAGAGCTTTGTGAAGCCTACAATGCTCTGCGAACTCGGTTCCGTTGTCGAAGCTGATGGTTTTGCGCGCGCGAAAATGGAACCAGCCTACAAGCGGATCGCCGATTACGCAGGCGAGGACAACGTCAGGAAATTCCGCGAGATCGTGGACAAATACCGCAAGGGATAGTTCTGCAGCGTGTAGTCTCGCCGAAAAGATAAAATGGTACCGCTTCTGGGAGATCTGCCATGAAACGCCGTGATTTTATCAAGCTAAGCGTTGGTCTCGGGAGCGCAGGTTTGGCGGCGAGCCTGACACCCCCTTCGCCGGCATCGGCCCAGACAAAAGCTGTATTCAAAGCCTCCGACGTTCAGCCTCCCGGCTACCCGACCGTGGCGGCCACCGAGAGTCTCGGAAAAAAGCTTGAGGCGGCCACCAACGGGCGGCTCTCGGTCCGGATGTATCCCTCGATGCAGCTTGGCGGCGAGAAAGAAACCATCGAGCAGACGCAGATCGGCGCCATCCAATTGTTGCGCGTCAGCGCCGGTGCGCTCGGACCGATTGTCGACGATATCAACGTCGTCAACATGCCCTTCCTGTTCCGCAACACCGCGCATGCCGAAAAGATGATGGACGGGCCGATCGGACAGGAATTGCTCGACAAGATCACGGCCAACGCCAACGCCGGGCTGGTCGCGCTGTGCTGGATGGATTCCGGCGCACGAAGCCTCTACAACACCAAGAGACCGATCAAATCGATCGAAGACGTCAAGGGGCTGAAATTCCGTGTCATCGGCAATCCGATTTTCATCGACATGATGAACGCGCTTGGCGGCAACGGCGTCGCGATGGGCTACGATCAGGTTTTCAGCGCGCTGCAAACCGGCGTGATCGATGGCGCCGAAAACAACCCGCCGAGCTATGTCTTCAGCAATCACTATACCGCGGCGAAATATTTCTCGCTGACCGAGCATCTCGTCATTCCGGAAGTGCTGGTGTTCTCGAAGAAAAACTGGGCCACACTTTCAGCCGACGACCAAGCCCTGATCAAGAAATTTGCCCGCGAAGCCCAGTTCGAAGAGCGCGATCTCTGGAACAAGTACGAACAAGAGGCGATGGACAAAGCGCTAAGGCCGCCGGCTGCCAGATCACCGAGATCGCCGACAAGAAACCGTTCCAGAACGCGGTCAAGCCGGTGTGGGACAAATACGGCCCGAAATATCAGGACATGATCAGGCGCATTCAGGCCATCGCATAGTCGCCACGATGTTCGTGTTCGAATGACGGGAATCTCGGACATGGCCGGACTGTTTCGCCGAGCGATGGACTATCTGTATCGGCTGTGCGTCATCGTCGGCTGCATCGCGCTGGTGTTGATTTCGGCGATCATTCCCTGGGCGGTGTTCACCCGCTACGTGCTCAACAGCGCGGCCTCCTGGCCGGAACCGATGGCGGTGCTGCTGACCATCGTGCTGACCTTCATCGGCGCCGCCGCGGCATATCGGCTTCAACCTGCACATGAACGTCTCGTTCTTTCGCCGACAAGCTGCCCGCCACGATTCCGCATCCTGCTCGATCTCATCGTCCAGTTGCTGATGGCGCTGATCGCGCTCTTCATGATCGTGTGGGGCGCCCGGCTGGTCGAGGTGACCTGGCACAACACCATCGCGGATTTTCCGTTCCTGTCGGTCGGCGTCACCTATCTGCCGATCCCGATCGGCGGCGTTTGCCTGCTGCTGTTCATCGTCGAGCGCATTTTTCTCGGACTTCCGCCGGATCCGCTTCGCCTCAGGACGCGGAAGTCGACACCGTTCGACTGACCGGAGCAAGCACACGCATGGACATCTTCGTTCTGCTTGCGACCATGCTGGTCTGCTTCCTGATCGGCATGCCGATCGCCTATTCGCTGGCCTTCGCCGCGATCGCCGGCGCCTGGTCGATCGGCATTCCGCTGGAAGCGGTGATGCTGAAGATCTCCGACGGCGTCAGCAAGGTCGCGATGCTGACGATCCCGTTCTTCGTGCTGGCCGGCGCGATCATGGCCGAAGGCGGCATGGCGCGCCGGCTGGTGGCGTTCGCCGACGTGCTGGTCGGATTTACCCGCCTGCGCGGCGGCCTCTCGATCGTCAACGTGCTGGCGACCACCTTCCTCAGCGGCATCTCCGGCTCCGCCGTCGCCGATACTTCCGCGATCGGCTCGGTGATGATCCCGCAAATGGAAAAGGCCGGCTATCCGCGGGTGTTCGCGACCAACCTCACCATCACCTCCTCGGTTCAGGCGCTGCTGGTTCCGCCGAGCCACAATGCGGTGCTGTATTCGCTGGCCACCGGCGGCACGATTTCGATCAGCGCGCTGTTCATGGCCGGCGTGTTTCCCGGCCTGCTGCTCGGCTTCTCGCTGATCATTCTGTGTCTCGTGATCGCCTATCGCGACAAGCATCCGCACGGCCAGACCGTGCCGGCCAAGGACGCGCTCAGGATCACGATCGATGCCGCCTGGGGACTGGTGACGCTGGTCATCATTCTCGGCGGCATTCTCGGCGGCATCTTCACCGCGATCGAGGCCGGCGCGGTCGCCTGCATCTGGGCGTTCTTCGTGACGATGTTCATCTACCGCGACTATCGCTGGCGCGACCTGCCGGTGCTGCTGCATCGGACGCTGCGCACGGTCGCGATGGTGCTGACGCTGATCGCCTGCGCCTCCAGCGTCGGCTACGTGATGGCGCTGACGCAGATGCCGGCGAAGATGACGGCGTTCTTCCTGTCGATCTCGAGCAACAAATACGTCATCCTGTTCCTGATCAATATCCTGCTGCTGGTGCTCGGCACGCTGGTCGACATGGCGCCGTCGATCCTGATCGCGACGCCGATTCTGCTGCCGGTGATGCAGAATTTCGGCGTCGATCCCGTTCATTTCGGCATGATCATGCTGCTCAATCTCGGCATCGGGCTGTGCCATCCGCCGGTCGGATCGATCCTGTTTGTCGGGTGCGCGGTCGGCAAGGTCACGATCGAGCAGGTGATGCGGAAAATCTGGCCGTTCTACGCCGTGATGTTCGTGGTCCTGATGCTCGTCACCTATTTGCCGGAAATTTCGCTGTGGCTGCCGCAACATGTGCTGCACTGACCGGCTAACCCCGTTCTCTCATAGCCCGTGATGGCGAATGTTTTAATCGCTTTGGACTTGCGCGACCGCGTGACCTCGAACATCATGTTCGGGTCCCGCGGAAACCGACTTCCGGGGCACGCCAGAAGGATGCGTCATGCGGATCGAGAATGTCGCCGACCTCATCGCGGAAACACTGATTCAGGCCGGGGTAAAGCGCATCTACGGCGTCGTCGGCGACAGCCTGAACGGCCTGACCGAGGCACTGCGCAAACGAAAGACGATCGATTGGGTTCACGTACGGCACGAGGAAGTGGCCGCCTTCGCCGCCGCTGGTGAGGCGCAAATCACGGGCGAACTCGCGGTGTGCGCGGGGTCGTGCGGCCCCGGGAATCTCCATTTAATCAACGGTCTGTTCGATGCGCATCGCAGCCGCACCCCAGTACTGGCAATCGCCGCGCAAATTCCTTCCGGCGAGATCGGCGGCGGCTATTTCCAGGAGACCCATCCGCAGGACCTATTCCGGGAATGCAGTCACTATTGCGAACTGGTATCGGATACAGCGCAGCTTCCCTATGTTTTGGAAAACGCCATTCGCGCGGCGGTGGGCCGCCGCGGGGTCGCCGTCCTTGTCATCCCAGGCGACGTCGCGCTGAAGTCCTCACCCAAGCGAGGCATCTCGCCGAACGCCGGGCTGCTGCCGGCAGCGCCCATCGTCCGGCCGGCTGAACCGGAATTGATGGCATTGGCCGAACTCCTGAACAGCGCCAAGAACGTTACGCTATTCTGCGGCCGCGGGTGCGCGGGCGCCCACGACGTCCTTGTGCAGTTTGCCGAAATACTAAAAAGCCCGATGGTGCATGCGCTCGGCGGCAAGGAATACGTCGAATACGATAATCCCTACGACGTCGGCATGACTGGATTTATCGGGTTCTCTTCCGGCTATGCCGCCATGCATGCGTGCGACGTGCTGCTGATGCTGGGGACCGACTTTCCCTACAAACAGTTTCTGCCCACCGACGCCAAGATCGCCCAGGTCGACATCCGGCCGGAAAATCTGGGCCGCCGCTGTAAACTCGACCTCGGCATTGTCGGTGACGTCGGTGCCACCATCGAGGCGCTGCTGCCCAAGCTCAAGGCGAAGAGCGACAGCAAACATCTCGATGCCAGCCGCGCCCACTACAAGAAGGCCCGCGCGGGACTCGACGAACTGGCCCAGGGCACGCCCGGCAACAGGCCGATCCATCCGCAATATGTCGCACGGCTGCTCAGCGAACAGGCCTCCGACGACGCGGTCTTCACCGCCGACGTCGGCACGCCCACGATCTGGGCGGCGCGCTATCTCGCCATGAATGGACGCCGGCGTATCGTTGGGTCCTGGGTTCACGGCTCGATGGCCAATGCCATGGCCCATGCGATCGGGGCACAAGCGTCGCAGCCGGGACGTCAAGTCATTTCGATGTCAGGCGACGGCGGGTTTGCCATGCTGATGGGCGATCTCATCACGCTGACCCAGATGAAACTGCCGGTGAAGGTCGTGATCTTCAACAACGGCGTGCTTGGCTTTGTGGCGCTGGAAATGAAGGCTTCCGGCTTTGTCGAGACCGGAACCGATCTGCAAAATCCGGATTTCGCGGCGATGGCGCGTGCCATGGGTATACATGCGGTGCGGGTCGAGGATCCCGGCGAGCTGCCAAATGCGATCCGCGACGTGCTGGCCTATGACGGACCCGCGGTGCTCGACGTCGTGACCGCGACGCAAGAACTATCGATGCCACCGACGATCACGGCCGAGCAAGTCAAGGGCTTCAGCCTGTGGGTGCTTCGCGCGGTCATGAGCGGCCGTGGCGACGAGGTTCTCGACCTGGCCAAGACCAATTTGCTGTCGCGCTGATCCTGGCCAGATCAGCACTTCAGCTCTCGCTGGAGGGTTTTGCGGATCCCGCAGCTTTGGCGCCGGGGACCGCGAGACGGGCCAGTACGGCCTGCTGCCGCATCCATTGCTTGCGTGGCGTCGCGGGATATCCGCCCCAGACTTCGCCCGGCGGAACGTCGTTCATGACACCCGAGCGCGCGGCGACCTGCGCGCCTCTGCCGATCGTGACATGCGGCGCAAGGCCGACCGAACCGCCAAGGGCGGCGTAATCCTCAAGCGTCACGCTGCCGCTCAATCCCGATTGAGCCACCACAACGCAATGGCGACCAAGCACGACGTTGTGACCGATCTGGCATTGATTGTCGATCTTCGACGCTTCTCCGATCACGGTATCTCTAATGCCGCCACGATCGATCGTGGTCCCGGCGCCGATCTCGACATCGTTCTGAATGATGACGCGGCCGGTTTGCGGGACCTTCACCGGCTTGCCGCCTGTGATGAAGCCGAAGCCATCCTGTCCGATGCGGCAGCCGGGATGGATCACCACGCGATCGCCGATCAACGCATGCATGATTGAAGCACCCGCGCCGATCACACAACCACGGCCGATCGTGACGTCGGGCCCGATCACCGCATTCGCGGCGACGATCGTGCCCGATCCAATTTCGGCACGAGGCCCAATCACCACGCCCGGATCGATCGCTATTTCGCTCTCCAATCGGGCGGAAGGATGGATGGTTGCGCCGGGCGCAATGTCAACAGCCTCGAACAACGAGGCCGGACGAAGGGATTGCGGGTACAGTTCACTGTGCACCGCAACGAAAGCGCGATAGGGCTCGGGTGTGCACAAGACAATGAGATGGTCGGGTGCGCGGCTCTCAAAACGCTCCGGCATCAGGCAAGCCCCGGCACGCGTCGTCGCGAAGCTATCAGCGTATTTATTGCTTTCGATGAACGTGAGATCGTTGGGGCCCGCGAGCTCGAGCGGAGCGACATCCCTGATCAGGCGCGCGAGTTGGGTCGCATCGCGGGGTTCGGCACCCGTCAGTGAAACGATCTGCCCGACCGTCAGGCCCGAGGGGCGTTCAAAGAAGACTCTTTTATCCATCTATCAATCCTTACGCTTCGATCCCTGACTACGACATTTATCGGAGAGGCATTCACTCGCCAAAAATCCCCGAGCTTACATGCTCTTCCAAATCGCCTTCTCGCATCAGTGACAAGGTCGACAAATTCATTTCGCCGAGGGCGGTATTCAACAGGCCCATCTACAGCTCCGGAACTTCGGCCTGAATATTGCGCTCGCTGCGATCACATTCACGGTTCCCCCCAGGGATTTCAGCGTGCGGGTGGCCAAATTGGCACAGATTTCACCAAACGAGCGTTACAAAATGGAAAGCTGCGATGCCCCGCCTCCCGAACCGGAACGTAATTCCGAGTCTCCTGAGTTGCCCGGCAGCACGAACGACCGCTGTCCCGCTCGAGCTCCTCGTTTTAAACGAATGAATACTAACCCTGACTCTCTTTATTTGCACGCGCTGCTAAGGCGCCGGCGTATGCCCCGTGGTCGTCTTGCAGACGGTTCGGAAACGCGTCAGCATGATGATCGAAACGCCTCGCCTGGCCGTTTCCGTCAACAAATGGGGGACCAACCTTGAAGATCGTCGATCTCAGTCGAGAACTCTACCACCGTACCCCCAGCTATCCAGGCCATCCCCCGACCATCCATGGCATCTGGAAGAGCCACGAGGATTCGCTCGTCGAATCCGGCAATGTGCACGGTCTCTCCTCGATGTTCATCTCGATGGTCGATCACGCCGGCACCCATATCGACGCGCCCAGGCATTTCGGTAAAAGCGGCATTCCGATCGACCAATACCCGCTGGAGAAGTGCATCGTGCCGGGTATTTGTCTTGACCTGCGACACATCGCGCCGCGCGCGGAGATTTCGTCTTCCGAACTCGAGGCGGCTGTGAAGCAAGCTGGTGTGCCAGTGCCAAAGGGGGGGACGGCTTTGCTGTGCACCGGCCACCACGAGCGCACTTTTCCGCGGAAGGAATATTCGACTGAAAATTGCGGCGTCAATGTCGAAGCGACCGAATGGTTGGCGAAACAGGGCGTCGTACATTTCGGCATCGACTCGATGCGACCCGGCCCCGAAGGTAAGGTGAATTCGCTGGTCCACAAGGTGTGCCTCGACCTCGACATCACTCACATCGAGAGCCTGTGCAATCTGGAAGCGTTGATCGGAAAGCGCCAATTCACCTTTATCGGCCTGCCGATGAAATGGCGTGATGGCACGGCTTCGCCGATCCGCGCGGTGGCTGTATTCGACATGTAGACATCACGCGCGCCACGGGACCAAGCCAAAAAGACCAGGAAAAACTGACCTGAATCTCGGGAGGAATATAACAGCAAACAAGAAATCACGCTGTCGCGCCACGAGGTTTTACGCGCCGCCGGTGTCCTGATGGGTTCGACCGCAACGGCTGGCCTCGCGTCGAGGCCCGCCCGGGCAGCAGGCTATCCGGAGCGTCCGATCAAGATCATCGTGCCATTCGCCTATTCCGGCTCGACCGACATCATGGCACGCGTCCTCGCCACCCCTCTCGGCGATGCCATCGGCGGTTCCATCATCGTCGAGAACAAGCCAGGGGCCGGCGGCAATATCGGGACTGGTGCGGCGGCGCACGCCGAGCCGGATGGCTAGACGCTCTTGGTCACCTCGAGCGCCTATGTCGTCAATCCCGGCCTTTACACCAGCATTCCCTACGATCCCTACAAGGATTTCGTCCCGGTCGCCGAGCTCGGAACGTCGCCGAATGTCATCCTGGTGAACCCCAAACTCGCCGTGAATTCGATTGCCGATCTCATAGCGCACGCCAAGGCGCACCCCGACGAGCTTAATTACGCAAGCCCCGGCGTCGGCACCACGCCGCAACTATCCGTCGAATTATTCAAGCTCATCGCCGCGATCCGGATAACGCATGTGCCGTTCTCCGGGGCCGGCCCAGCGATCCAGGCCATTCTGGGCGGCACCGCCCAGGTTGCCGTCGCGGCACTGCCGTCGGCGCATCCGCATATCGAGTCCGGTGCGCTGAAGGCGCTCGCCGTCACCGGCCAGCGCCGCGGGTTCGATTTACCTGACGTGCCGACGATGACCGAACTCGGGTACAAGGATTTCATCTCCGATACATTCCATGGCTTTTTGGCACCCATAAAGACAGCTCCAGCCGTGATCGACTTGCTCGCAAAGAAGTCGATCGAAATCCTGAAGCGGCCAGCGATCACCAAGCAATTAGCCGACAACGGCTTGGAGGTTATCGCCAATGGACCCGACGGCATGAAAAAGCGCATCGACGACGAAGTGCCAAAATGGCGATACATCATCGCTTAAGCCGGCATCAAGCCGGTCTGATCGTATCAATCTCATCTTGGCCGGCAGGATTATAACAATTCCGGCTGCGGCATGGGCTATGAAGCGACGATGTACCTGCTGGAACGCGGCGTGCATCTCACCGGCATCGATGGCTGGAGCTGGGACGCTCCCTTTGTCTACACCGCGAAGAAATTCGTCGAGACCAGGGACGCAAGCCTGATTTGGGAAGGCCACAAGGCCGGACGCCACATCGGCCACTGCCATATCGAGAAACTGCATAATCTGGAGCAGCTGCCGTCGACCGGATTCATGGTTTCGTGCTTTCCGGTCAAGATCGAGCGAGCGTCAGCGGGCTGGACTCGGGCGGTGGCGATCATCGACGGATGAAGCGGCGCGCAGTGAAGACGGCGTTGTCACGAGAAGCGTGCGTCTGGAGGTGAGCTTTGCCTGACCGCACCGCTGGAGTGAAGGTCGGTCAGGCGAAACAGCCGAACAATGGGTCAATAGGCTTTGACCGTTCGGATCTGCATGGCCGGTTGCGCCAACTCCTTCGGAACGACGCCTGGCGAAGTCACTCCAACGAACTCGGCCTGGACAGCCTCCGATATCCAGGTCGACGCGGCCGGTTTGATGATCGCCAAGGCGACCAGCGTGATTACGATGAGCACCGGCAGCGCAAAAAATCCAATACTCCAGCTTCGATCAGTACGGCTTCGCTTTTCATATGAACGATTGAGAGAACCATGCATGGATGCCTCCACGGTGCGGATCTCCACCCACCCGCAGACTAGCTCAAGGCAGCGGGAGCGGATGTAAGCTGCCTCACATTCCCGGAGATAAACACTTAGGAAATATGGCCCGCCTATCGACGGCTAAATGCCTTCGTTTTCCGATCCGGCTTCGGCCAAAGCCTGAAGCGGCACGGTATCGAGGACGACGATGGCCCCGTGCTCGAGCCGAACCCAGCTGCGCGCCGCCCAGACCCGCAACTGCTTGTTGATGCTTTCGCGGGTCATGCCGACCATTTCGCTGATTTCCTGCTGCGTAATCGGCGATCGTCCGGCCCGCGGGCGCGAGCTTGTCTTTCTCCGTCAAACGAATGAGAGCGCCGGCGAGCCGGCCCGGAAGATTCTGAAGAATAATTTGCTCGACCTGATCGCTGGTCCATCGCAGCCGCGTGCAAAGCAACTCGATGAATTTCATCGCCAGCGCCGGCTGGCTTCGCATGAACGGAAGAAACTCGCGGCGGTCGATAGCAAAAATCTCGCAATTGGTATTCGCGGTGGCATCGGCCGACCGTGCCTGCCCATCGAGTACCGACATCTCTCCGAAGATCTCTCCGGCGCCGATCAGATTCAAAATCGCGCTGCGGCCGTCGGCGGATGAGATGCTGATCTTCACCGTGCCGCTGATCACCGCAAACAGGCTGTTGCCGGGGTCACCCTTGGAAAAGATCGCCGCCCCCCGCTTCAGCGTCGAGTGCTTGGCATAACGGCAGAGCTGATCGAGCGCTTCCGGCTCAAGATCGCAAAAAATCGGATGATTGCGCAGAACCGACAACGTGCTGCGCGCCACCGATCGAGGCGCGGCATTCTTGTCCTGGGGCACGCCGGTATGACCATCTGATGAGTTACGCTGTCCGCCATCCGAGGGATCACGCTGAATGGCTGATGAGCGTCCTCTGTCGACCGCGCGCGTTATACGCCGGCATCGTGCGCACAGCAAGAAATGGCTGGATTATCCAAGATATTCCAACGCCTTGTCGACAAAAATTTCGACCGATGGTTGACGTCATGTTAGTTAACTACCGAACGATGGCGATCGCGGCGTCCACGCAGACGTGCAGCCGCGTATAGCCAATTGCAGCCGATTTCACTCGTTGACGATGCCCATTTCCTTGATCACGCGCGCATATTTGGCGAGTTGATCGCGCGTCATGATGCGCCAGCTCCTCGGCGGAACTGCCGCGCGGCGCGAAACCCACCTCCTCCAGCTTGCGGCGAACTTCGGGATCCGCCGAGCGCCTTCAGGACTTCGGCATTCAGCCTCGCGACGATGTCCTTCGGCGTGCCGGCCGGCGTCAGGATCGCGAACCATGAATTGAAGAAGAACCCGGGCAGACCGGATTCCGAGACGGTGGGGACGTCGGGAAATTGCGGCAACCGCTTCTCGGTGGTGACGCCGAGCAGCTTGACCTGGCCGCCGCGCACCAGCGCGGCGACGGTGCCGAGGCCCTGAAAGGCGACCGGAATCTGGCCGCCAGCGACGTCGGTCGCGGCCTGGGTGGCGCCCTTATAGGGCACATGGGTCAGCGATATCCCGGCCTCCGAGGCAAACATCGCCATCGCCAGATGCTGCGGACTGCCGGGCCCTCCTGAGCCATAATTGATCTTGCCGGGTGCAGCCTTCGCGGCGGCGATCAGATCTGCCGCGGTCTTGTAGCTGGTCTGGTTGCTGGCGATCAGTCCCCACTCCACCGTAGCGACCAGCGACACCGGCTCGAAATCCTTCAGGATGTCCCAGCGCATGTTGGAATGCAGGTTGGGCACCATGGTCATGACGCTGTCGTTGAATCCGCCGATCGTGTAGCCGTCCGGCGCGGCTCTCGCGACCTGCTCGGCGCCGATCAGCCCGGAGGCGCCGGGCTGGTTGATGATCACGATCTGCTGGCCCATGTTCTCGGCCATCTTCTGCGTCACGATCCGCGCCGCGACATCGACCGCGCTTGCCGCCGCCAGCGGAACGATCATCCGGATCGGCCGGTCGGGATAGGCCGGCTGCGCCATCGCGCTGGAGCCGGCCAGCAGCGCCAGCGCCGGGACGAACGATTTCAGCAAACGCATACCAAGTTTCTCCCTGATCGGACGACATTTCCAGCCAACCGGCCGCAATCCGTGCCGGCCATGATTGCTCTGATCCCCTCCGCCTTGGCAATGTGCCGACAAGAACAATTGAAGACGCAGGCCAACAGCCGCGATCGATCGGCCGCCGAGGGAGAG
Organism: uncultured Alphaproteobacteria bacterium; assembly: GCA_963755895.1. Lineage (GTDB taxonomy): Bacteria > Pseudomonadota > Alphaproteobacteria > Rhizobiales > Xanthobacteraceae > Bradyrhizobium. The sequence continues at coordinate 192,703 of CAVWMD010000029.1, read as the reverse complement.
CACAATGACCACCCGCAGGAATTTCTTGAAGGGCGCGGCCGCGACCGGAATCGCGTTCTGCAGCTGCGGCATGCTGGACGCCGCCCGCGCCCAACCGGGGCCGCCGCGCTTGCCGGTCAAAGTCGGCGGCAAACGCGTCATGACGGTCGATGCGCACGCGCATTGTTATTTTCACGAAGCCATCAATCTGATGGGCGATGAAGCCGACAAGGTGCTGCCGCCGGTCAAAGGCGTTCCCGAGCATTTCATCGCCATCGAGCAGCGTCTCAAGGAGATGGACGCGATGGCGATCGACATGGAGGTGCTGTCGATCAACCCGTTCTGGTACGGCAAGGACCGCGACACGGCCGCGGCAATCGTCAAGCTGCAGAACGAAAAACTCGCCGAACTCTGCGCATCGCGACCCGACCGGTTTGCGGCCTTTGCCTCGCTGACCCTGCAATTTCCGGATCTCGCAGTTCAGCAACTAGAAACCGCGATCAAGAAGCAGGGACTGCGCGGCGCCGCCATCGGTGGCAGCGTGCTTGGCACGGATTTTTCCGACGATAAATTTCACCCGGTATGGGCCAAGGCCGAAGAGCTTGGCGCGGTGCTCTTCATCCATCCGCAAAGCACGCCGCAACTCGCGTCACGCTTCAAGGGCAACGGCTGGCTGTCGAATACGATCGGAAATCCGCTCGACACCACGATTGCCCTGCAACACCTGATCTTCGAAGGAACGCTGGATCGCTTCCCGGGCCTGAAGGTCCTTGCCGCACATGGCGGCGGCTATCTCGGCTCCTACGCCGCACGCGACGACCACGCCTGCTTCGTGTCGCCGCAGAATTGCAATCCGAATATCATGCTGAAAAAGAAGCCTTCCGAATATCTGAACCAGCTCTATTTCGACGCCATGGTGTTCACGCCGGAAGGACTGCGGCATCTGGTGGCGCAGGTCGGCGCCAGCCAGATCGTGCTCGGCACCGACCATCCGATCCCCTGGGAACAACATCCGGTCGATCACGTCTTCGCCACCACCAGCCTGACCGACAAACAGAAGGCGGCCATCCTCGGCGGCAACGCGGCGCGGCTGTTTGGATTGAAGGAAGCCTAGGACACACCGCCCGTTCTCGAACGGCGCCCTGGCGGCGGATCGGGCTATAGCAACTTCCCGTCCGGTCCGAAAAACGGATGCGGGCCGTCAAAATCGCCGATCGGGACTTGATGGGTGACGACGCTGCCAAATCCCTCGCCTGGAAACCAGCTGTGGAGATGAAACGCTGGCGGCTCGACCTTGAACGACGGCTCCCGCAACTGCTGCAAGATCGAGATCGACCGCATGATTGGGAGCCGGACAGATCGTGGTCGGCACGCCCGCGAACATCGTGAAGGTCGCGCGATGAACGTGGCCGGTGGCGATCAGCTGCACGCGCGGATGGCGCCGGACGATCGGCGCGAGATCGCTCGCATTGAGCAGGTTCTGGCGATCCATGTGCCAGATGCCGGTCTTGAACGGCGGATGGTGCAGGAACAGCAGCGCCGGCCGATCGGCGGACGACGCCAGCGTCGCCTCGCAGCCATTGCAGGGTCGGCGCTTCGAGTTCGCCATGCGGTTTGCCCGGCACGCTGGAATCCAGCAGCACGAGATCGAGCCCGCCGATCTCGACACGCTGATTGAGCGGTCCGGACGCCGACGCATAGTCCGCTTGCGGAAATGCGCGCGCATCAGTTCGCGCGAATTGTGATTGCCGGGAATGCCGGCAAACGGCAGCTTGCAGCGGCGCCAGCAGGCGCTTGAGATAGTCGTATTCCTCCGACGTCGGCGTATCCGCGAGATCGCCCGATATCACCACGAAGTCCGGCGCGGGCCTGAATTCGTTCAAGGCCGCAACGCAGCGCTCCAGCGCTTTTGCCGTATCGACGCGACCATAGGCCAGCGCGCCCGGCGACTTGATATGAAGATCGGAAATCTGCGCAATACGAACCGGCTTTGACGACATCGGCCTTCTCTAGTTTCCCGATGGCAGCAGACGCACGGCGTCCGGCGCGATCAAAAGCCCGACCCGTTCACCAGCCTTGGCCTTAATCGTGTTTGGCGCATCGACGGTGAGAAATTTATCGGACGCGCCACTGACGATCATGCGTTGGCGGTCGCCGATGAAGCTGACGCTGTCGATGGTTCCCGACAGCGGCGCGCTTCCGGCCGCCACGATTCCGATGGTTTCGGGGCGGATCATCGCGACCGCGGCCGCCAGGTTTGCATCGCCGCCGATCGGCTGCCGGCCGCCCGGCAGCACCAGATGGCCGTTTTCGATCGGCGCTTCGATGATGTTCGCCGCGCCAATGAATTCGGCCACGAAGCGGCTCTTCGGCGTCAAAATAGATCTCGCGCGGCGTGCCGATCTGGGCAATCGCGCCCTTTTGCATCACCACGATGCGGTCGCCGAGTTCCATCGCCTCGGCCTGATCGTGCGTGACATAGATCGTGGTGATGCCGAGCGCGCGCAGCAAACGGTTGAGCTCGCCGCGCAGGCGGTCGCGCAATGCGGCATCGAGCGCGGTCAGCGGCTCGTCGAGCAGCAGGATGCCTGGCCGGATCGCGACCGCGCGCGCCAAGGCCACGCGCTGGCGCTGACCGCCGGAAAGCTGGTGATGCGGCGATTTTCGAGCCCGGTGATATTGGTCAGCGCCACCAGCTCGGCGACGCGCGAGGCTCGTTCCTGTTTGCCAACGCCGCGGATTTTCAGGCCATAACCGATATTGTCCGCGACGCGTCATATTGGGGAACAGCGCATAGGACTGAAATACCATGCCGACATTGCGCTGCTCGATCGGCACCGACGTCATGTCCTTGTCGTCGAACAGCACCCGGCCGCCGGCATCCGGCAATTCGAGTCCGGCGATGATGCGCAGCATGGTGGTTTTGCCGCAACCGGACGGGCCGAGCAGAACCAGGGTTTCGCCGCGCGCGATGTCGAGCGTGGCGGGCTCAAGCGCACGCGTGCCGTCGGCAAATGTCTTGCCGCAAGTCTCGATGCGTACCGAGGCGCCGTGCCCCGCGGTCACGTTCATCTGCCCTGCTCCCTATCCGCAAACATCTGCATCGCGACCAGCAGCGGAATGATCATGATGAAGAAAATCAGCGTATAGGCCGACGCCACTTCCAGCCGCATCGAAGCGTAGCTGTCGGCAAGTCCGATCGGCAGCGTCTTGGTCAACGGCGTGTGCAGCATCCAGGTCAGGTTGAATTCGCCGAGCGACAGCGTGACCACCATCAGGGCGCCCGCCAGAATTCCCGGCACCGCGTTGGGAACGATCACGTCGAGAAATCGCCGCGCACGGCGAAGCGCCGAGCGAGGCCGCCCCCTCGTCGAGCGTCTTGATGTCGACGGTTGCAAATACCGCCATCACCGAGCGCACCATGAACGGCATCGTGAAGATGACATGGCCGGTGAGGATGAAGAGCCATGAGCGGCGAAACGCGCCGAAGCCGCCATAGGTCAGCAGCAACGCCAGCGCGATCGCGAGGCCCGGAATCGCGATCGGCAGCGTGATGATCTCCTCGACAATGCGCGACAGCCGCCCGCCGCGGATGTGCAGCGCATAGGCCGCGGGAACGCCGACCACCAGCGTGACGGCAAGGGTCGCGAACGCGATCACGAACGACAGCAGGATGGTGCCGGCATAGAGATCCCAGACCTGAAATACCCATTGCAGCGTCACGCCGGAGGAAATCCCGCGAAAATAATTCACCGTGACGCCGGCGGAAATCGACAGGATGGCCGGCACGACCAGAAACGCCGCGACGATCAGCGTAAACAGCAGTTGGCCGGTGAAGATCAGGCGATCGCGCATGGTCTCATCCGGCCGCCGCGACCGTGCCGCCGCTGAACGAGCGGGCCAGCGCCAGGATGGCCCAGGCGATGAAGCCGAGCCCGACCGATAGCGCGGCCGAGGTCGCAAAATTCGCCGCCAGCGTGAACTCGGTATAGATCAGCATCGGCAGCACATCGATGTTGGTCGCGAGCGTGAAGGCGGTGCCGAACGCGCCCATCGCGGTCGCAAAGGCGATGGCGCCGGAGGCCACGAAGGCAGGCCCAAGCGCCGGCAGCACGACATCGCGTTGCACGGCCCAGGGGCTGGCGCCGAGCGAACGCGCGGCTTCCTCCAGGCCGACGTCGAGTTTCTGGACCGCCGCCATGATCGTGAGAATGACGCGCGGGATCGAAAAATAGAGATAGCCGAGAAAAAGCCCGTAGATCGAATAGGCAAAAACGATCTTCTCACCGAACAGGCGATTGGAAAGATCGCCGATCAAGCCCTGGCGCCCGGCAAGCAGGATAATCAGGAAGCCGACGACCACGCCGGGAAACGCCAATGGAAAGGTCAGCATCGCGATCAGCACGGCGCGGCCGGGAAAACGATGCCGTTGCAGGAACATTCCCGCGACTGTCGCGATCGACCAGCGTCACGACGGTGGTCGCGGCGGCCAGCAGAACGGTGTTGATCAGGGTCGCGCGGTAGCGCGGCTCGGTCAGGATAGCGAGATATCCGGCCAGTCCCTGCGGGCCTTCAGCACCCATCACGACCAGCCGCGCCATCGGCAACAGAAAGAACGCCGTCGTCACCACGGCGAGCGGCAGCAGACACAGCCAGACGAAGGATTTGTGCGGCATGAAACAATGGTGCCCCTAATCAAGGGCACCATATTGCATCAGCGGACCTCGGCGAGATAGCGGTCGACGAAGCCTTTTTGCACGTTTTCCATCTCGCCCCAATCGACCGCCTTGGCGCGGGCATAGTCGCTGTCGGGCAGGAACTTCGCCTTGACCGCCTCGGGCAATTCGATCGGAGCGCGCCGGCCGCAGATAGGCGTTGGTCCAGATCGCCTGCCCCTTGTCGGACAACAGATAGTCGATCACCTTCTTGGCCTTCTCCTTGTCCGGGGCGTTCTTGACGAGGCCGACGACATAGGGAAACACCACCGATCCCTCGCACGGGATCACGAACTCGAAATTGCCCTTTTCGCGAATATTTGGCGCGATAGGCGTTGAAATCATAATCCAGCAGGATCGGCATCTCGCCGGAAACCACGCGGGCATAAGATGTCTGTTTGGGAACGATCGGATCGTTCTTCCGCAGCTCCTTGAAGAAATTGATCGCGGGATCGAAATTGACTGGCCGAGCCGCCGAGCGCCAGATTGATCGCCACCGCGCCGACATATCCGACCGCGGCCGACGACGGATCGAGATAGCCCACCATGCCGCGGTAGTCCGGCTTCAGCAGATCTTTCCAGCAGGCCGGCACCGGTTTGCCGCCCAGCGCATCCTTGTTGACGAACAGGCCGAGCGTGCCGGAATGAATCGTGGTCCAGTAGCCGTCCGGATCCTTCAATCCCGGCGGCAACCTCGTCCCAGTGCGCGGGCTTATAAGGCTCCAGCGCGTCCTGGGCCTTGGCCTTCATGCCGAAGGTGACGCCGAAATAGCCGATATCGCCGACCGGGTTGCTTTTCTCCGCCAGAATCTGCGCCAGCGCCTGGCCGGAATTCTTGTTGTCGTGCGGAATATCGTAATGGAGATCGGTCTTGATCGCCTTGAGCATGGAGGCCCAATCCGCCCATTCCGGCGGGCAATTGTAGCAGACCACGTCGGCCGCTTTGGCCGATTGCAACGGCGCCAACAGCGACAGCGCGAGCAAGGCCAGGACAAAACGGACAGCCTTCATGGAGATAGCTCCGGGTTCGACGAGGGATATTGCGCAAGAAAAGCGATTTCAACACCAACGGCGGACCCAAGTATAGGCGGCGTATGAAGGATTTGCGACGACGGGATCGTGCTATGCAGCGAGGCTCGGGGATCTTGGTCCTTCGGGCTTGATCGCGCCGAACGAGTAACCCGGGTCGGCGGGCATCCGTGCTGCTCAGAAAATGAACCCTGCTCCGTTTTATCGCGACATACCGGTTACGCCCTGCCCGCCAGCAACGTCAGCCGATGGTGTCATGGAAGAACTGTTCGAATCCCTGTTCAACGCGACCGGGCGCATCAACCGCGCCAAATACTGGCGCTCGCTCATCGTCTTTGGCGTCGCGGGGCTGTTTGCGGCCGTCGTCCTGTTCACCGCTGCCGGCATCGCCGCGCCGCTCTTTGTCGCCGTGCTCGTGGTCGTCTTGATCCCGTGGCTGATCTGGGGCTTCGTCATTCACACCGAGCGATTACATGACCGCGATAAGAGTGCCTGGTGGCTATTGATATTCTATGGGCTGCCCGCGCTGTTGGGCCAGTGGCAAGAATGGCTTCGTTTGCGGGCGCTCTGGGTGCATCGCTGTCCTACATCCTGGTGTTGGCAGGACTTGCGCTCTCGATCTGGGGGTTTTTCGAAATCGGCTGCCTGCCGGGGACCGGCGGATCGAATAGCTACGGCCCCGACCCGCTTTTGCGGGCCAAACAAGCCAGCCGGTTAACCCGCCGATAGCGCGGTCGCCCAGCTAAAGTCGTAGTGCAGACTTGCCGCCTTCATAATGACCGCGGCGGCCAGTACCAGAATGATCTGCACCAGCGTCCTGGTCGTGAAAACCTTGTTCAACAACGTCATGTGATGCCCCCTCTGCGTCGTATAGGGCATGAAGACGCAAGAAACAATGGCTCCGCATCTTCGTGCCCTGAAACGCAAAAAAGCCCGATGGCAACAAGGCCACTGGGCGAGATGAAGGGCTTTGGCGGGTTATGCCGCGTGCCAGCGCGTTTCAAACATTTCGATCAACCAAGATGACGCCATCATTTGACGGACTTTCTCCAATATAATGTGTCGGGCCACGCCCATGGATTTTGCGGCTCATACAAACGATAGCCAGCGCGAATGAAATTGTTCGCCGAGGTGATGTTATCGGTGGTGTCCGACTGCATGCCCTGAAGATGATCAACCCGTCACCGGGCGTCTCGATCTTGTCGCTGTATATCCTGAATTGACGACCGAGGCCAAGCGCCGCGATCTTGCTTTCGATCAGCCGCTTGCTCGATTGCGCCATCGCACGCTGCGCCTCGCGGATGCAGACTGCGGGCGTCCCGCGCTCGGCCTGGCAGGTTTTCGACCAGCAGTTCGCCGAAGAAACGCGATTTGCCCGAGCCCCTGCCGCCATAAATCCCCTTGTACCTGGAGGGCGCGAGCAGCGGCTCGAAAATCTTAGCTGTCTCAATTTTCAGGATGGACAATGATACGCTCTATTCTATGGATCAGCATCAGCGCGCCCGCATCGCCGTTCTCCAGCGGTTGCGTGGCCTTGCCCCAGCCGCGATCGAGAATGGCGTTGGCGGCCGAGACGCGCGCGGCGGGGGTGGCGTCCTTTCGAACGCATGATTCTGATCAGCACACTGACCGCCGTGCGGGTGGCTTCGCGCCAGCGAGCGAATTTCGGTGCGGGATTTTGACCTGGCCATGGTGAAACAACCTTTCGCCGTGATCCGGCTTGGTGAACGTGACAGAATAAAATATGCGACATGATCGGCAACGGGCGCGATCATTTGGGGCGCGAACCTTATCCCTCGCGGGGCCGCGTGCGGCCGCGGATTTCCACCGCGCCCCGCACCGGCACGTTCGCGCGTGCCGGCAAATCAAGCATGATGCGTGGACAACAAGGCTCGGACGGCGGCTCGATAGGGCGCCCCTAGCGTCAATGCACCGACATGGGGATATACGGGCGCCGTGAATGCGGGCCGCCGTCCGATTCGAAAATTCCAAATGAAAAAGCCCGCAGCCAGTTTCCCGGCGCAGGCTCGATTGTTGCGATGATGAATACAAGAAGGTGATTTGCCCGACGTGGCAAGTCTTTTTTTTAAACGGTCGGTGCAAATCGTCCGAGGCCGCGATCGAAGCGGTGCGTAAATGCCGTCCTCGGCCCGAACCCGCGCGCCCCGTCTGCACGCCAGCATCACCCTTTCCGCAGCGCCGGTCTTGTGCTACTAATTAGCTGATTTATCCACCGCATTTTTGCTGTACTAATTTTGAGCTGAGGTTATCTCATGACGTGGTCGAAGATGCGCGACGATTTAATCGCGCAAACAAAAGCATTCGTTCAGTCCGTCAACGGCGGAAAGCAGCCGCTCGCGCCGCAGCCGGCACCGGTCACGGCTGCCCCAATCGAAGACCCTTTCGCAGGGCTTATCTCAGAGCCCGTCGCGAACACCGTACCGAGCGAGAAGTCCGTCGCAGCCGAACCGATCCAGCGGGCCGAACAAGCCGACGAGTTGCCGCCGTCACCTGCGCTAAGCCCGCGGCCGCCTGCGCTAAGCGAAGTCCGAGCGGAAATCCAGACCCGGGTCGCGGCCTTTCAGGCCCACCAACATCGCTTCCACCGCGAGCGCGAAGCCTACTTCAATTCGGTTCTGAACAAAGTCCGCTCAGACATCGAAAAAGGTCCCGACGCTCCGACGGCGTGACGCTCCAACGGTGTGATGGCGTCTTGATCCCAAGGTTGGCCAAGACCAAGGACGGCCCCGTTCGACGCTGCCCCGGGCGATTGCATCAGCGATCAATCGGGCGTCGAATGGCGCTAATTTATCTTAAATTCGAAGTTTTCTTTTTAGCAAATTCGAATTCGAGCTCGGCATCATGCCGTTCGGCCGAACCTGACCCAAATGGAGAACGTCCAATGTATTTCGTGGCCGCGGTGCTCGCCGTGCTGGCAGGCCTGTTCTACGCCGCCGGCAATCATGAAATCGGTAGCTGGGGCGTCGAGATGTGCCGATACGGCGGCACGTTTTGCGATAGTCCCGCCTACGTTCTGGTCGGCGCCATCCTCGCTGCGCTGTGGGGCGGCTTCGTGAGCGTTCGTTGAAGAAGCAGCCGCCGCGCCCGACCCGCCCCGAGTTTGTTTATTGCGAAGCGGGATTCGTCGGTTGTGCCGGCTTCGGGCCGGGGACATCGGGTTCGATCGCAGGTTTCGGCGTGGTCGGGGTCACCGTTGCACCGACGGCGTTAGCCGCGGCCTTGGTCGAGGGGTAGTGAACTTCCGCGGTCTGCAAATGAGGTTTATTCCACGGACCATGATCGACCAGCAACATGCCAAATACGCCGAGCGCGGCAACCGCGATCGCGACGGCCAGTGGGCTGCGCAGCGTCCATATCGGGTGACGATGGTTCATGGAACGGCCTGACCTTGCTGTTTCCTCTGCTGAACCAAATCGTAGCCGAGCCGAAGGTTCCCCCGAATTCCTCTATCCCCCGCCTGTTTTGCCGGAACAATCCGTCGCGCGAATGGTTTTTTGCACTCAATTTAGGGAGGACGGTCATGGTTATCGAAGCAAGAGAAACCGGCACACTGATCGGCAGCGACAAGGTCGAGGGAACTGCGGTTTATGGTGGCGACGACACCAAGATCGGATTGATCGAACGTGTCATGATCGACAAAAAGAGCGGCCGAGTCTCGTACGCGGTGTTGAGCTTCGGCGGTATACTGGGCATCGGAGACGATCATTATCCGCTGCCCTGGCAATCTCTGAAATACGACACAGCGCTTCGCGGTTACCGGACCGGCATTACTGAAACTCAACTCAAGGGCGCCCCGAAATACGGCAACGACAATGCCTGGAATTGGAACGACCCCGCCAGCGCGGCAACCATCAACTCCTATTACGGCGTCACCATCTAACCTTGCGATCTGCCACGAGAGAAAGGCCCGCTCTCGAGCGGGCCTTTCTGTTGTCTACTCTCTAGAGCCTTTTTCGTTGTGATAGAATCGGAACGGGGCTCTCGTCTTTTGTTTTGACGCGCTTTCTTCGCGCGAACCGGTGCCCACTTCGCTCGAAAACGCTATAGTTGCTCACTCTCACATTCGATCGATCACACCTTGAACAATTTGGCGTAGCGCGCCTTGAGGTCCTCGCTTTGCGCCAGCACCGCGACCGGATCGGACCTGAGCAATTTCAGCGAAGCCAATGGCGGATGACCGGACTTTTCCTTGATCTGCGAATGGAACGAACGAAGGCCATAATTGTCGACGAGCAATTGTTGCCCCTCCGCGCCTAGAAAGAAACTCTGGAACAGCCGCGCGGCATTCGGGTTCGGCGCGCCGCGGAACACGGCGCTGGGAACGATGATGAGCGGGGAGCCTTCGGTCGCGTAGACCACCTCGACCGGTTTGCCTTCGTCCTTGGCCAGCAACAAATTGTAGTCGTTACCATCGGCCATGATCGCGCGCTCACCCAGCAGCAGCTTCTTCGGCGGGTCGGCCGCGGACTGCACCTGCATCACTTTTTGTTTGGCGAGACTTTCGAAATACGACCAGCCGAGATCCCGCGACAGCACGAAGGTCGCCGTCATGATCGCGCCGGAATAGCCGGGATGGCCCTTGACGATCTTGCCCTGCCACTTCGGATCGAGCAGGTCGGCATAGCTCTTTGGCGCCTCCTCAGGCGTTACCAGGTTTGAGTTGTAGCCGATGGCCTCCATCCAGGCGCACGAGGTCGCATAGGTCCCGTCGGCATCGAACTGATCGGCCGGGAAATACTTCACGACATCCTCGGGGAGGTAAGGCGCGAGCCAATCCTTGCCCTTCCAGTCGAGGTAATGCGCGGGGTCGGTGCTATTGGCGACGTCGACCGCACTGATGCCGCTGCCCTGCTCCTGGGCGATGCGCTGGTAAATCCGCTCGGCGCCGGAGCGCTCGACGTGAACGGATATTCCCGGATATTTGGCTTCGAACGCCCGGCCCAGTCGTTCCGCGACATTGAGCTCCAGCGCGGAATAGTAGGAAATCTTGCCCTCCTTCCTGGCGGCATCGATCAATTCCGGCGTCACGCCCGATTGCGGCGGTGCCGCGGCCTTCACCGGCCGGGCGAACAATGCCGTGGCCGCCAGCGCACCGGAGGTCTTGAGCACGTCGCGTCTGGACCAGTTACGCTTCCGCATGGCGTTCTTCCCGTATGTTTTTTCTTAGCACCGCTCTGTCGTGGTAGCAGCGCAATCGAAGGCAGGCCGGACACTAGCACATCCCAACACCCGCAGAAGGCCGGCATTGCCGCCGACGGAACGATTCCGCCGTCACCCAACGGGTTCAGATTGGGTTCAGATTTCAGGCCATAGGTTTCGCCGGAGCTGGCATTTGAACAGGAGAAAGCATGACCTTAAAGCCTTTGATCGCAGCGATAGCGATCGCGGTCGGGATTTCAGCCACGACAGCGATGGTCGCAACCCCCGCTCATGCGCAAAACAACATGGAGGCGGAGATCATCGGCTTCCATCAGCTCTGCGAAAAGGGCGACCGCAAAGCCTGCATCCGCTTTGGCATCCTGATCGGCAGGAACGAACAGCGGGGTGCCGATTGGCGCAGAGCCCACGCCGAGTGGTTTTGGTGGGAACGCTGATACAAGAAATCAGGAGGCCGCCGCGATCGGCGGCCTCTTTCATTTTATCCGACTGAGCAATCCGGACGTTGTTCAGAACGTCTCATCCCTGCCGATGTCTGTACCAAACCAAACACCGTGCTTTCCAGCTAAGCCCGGTAGGGAACTTTGCGCCGCGGCAGTGCTTGCTTTGCAGAAAGATCGTCATTTCCAGGACGATGCCGTAGCTCGTACGCCAGCCATTCAACCCGTTTAGACACCTGGGCATTTGATGACCGAATCCACCAGCCCGGACGTCAAAAAGCCCGGCAGCGTTGCGCCTGCCAAAAAGCCCCGCAACATGGTGCTTCGGTTGCTGGGCCCGGGCCTCGTGACCGGCGCTGCCGATGACGACCCGTCGGGCATTGCGACCTATTCACAGGCCGGTGCGCAGTTCGGTTACGGCCTGTTGTGGACGGTATTTCTCACCACACCGTTCATGATCGCCATTCAGCTGGTGAGCGCGCGGATCGGCCGGGTCACCGGCAAGGGCCTCGCAGCCAATGTGATGGAGTTGGCGCCACGCTGGCTCGTGCTCACGCTGGTGTTTCTGCTGGTTGCCGCCAACACATTTAATATTGCAGCCGACATCGCGGCGATGGGGGAATCGCTCTCGCTGGTGATCGGCGGACTCAATCACGAGCACGCGCTGATCTTTGCCGCGACATCGACCCTGCTGCAGGTCTTCGTGCCCTATCGCCGTTATGCGCCGGTATTGAAATTCCTGACACTCACGCTGTTTGCCTATGTCGCGACCGCGCTGACCGTGAATATTCCGTGGAGCACTGCGCTGCTCGCGGCGATCTGGCCGAAGCCCGTCGTCAATGCCGACTATTTCCTGATGGTGGTCGCGGTGCTCGGCACCACGATCAGTCCCTATCTGTTTTTCTGGCAGGCTTCGCAGGAAGTCGAGGAAATGCATCAGGGCAGGCTGGCGCGTCCGCTTCGCGAACTCAAGAAGGGCGGCGATCCCGAACTCGACCGCATCCGGATCGACACCATCGTCGGAATGGTCTTCTCCAACGTGATTGCCTTTTCCATCATCCTGACCACGGCTGCCGTCTTGAATGCCCATGGCGTCACCAACATCAATTCGGCAACACAGGCCGCCGAAGCGCTCAGACCGCTGGCGGGTGATTTCACCTTCCTTCTTTTTGCGCTCGGCATCATCGGCACGGGCATGCTGGCGATCCCGGTGCTGGCCGGCTCCGCCGCCTATGGCGTGTCCGAGGCGTTCGGATGGCCAGCAACGCTGGAGGCCAAGGCGCCGGATGCCGTCGGGTTCTATACGATCATCGCAGCGGCGACCGTGATCGGATTCGGGCTCGGCTTTACCGGCATCGACGCCATTCACATGCTGGTATGGAGCGCGGTTCTCAACGGCATCGTCGCGGTGCCGATCATGGCGATGATGATGGTGATCGTCGCCAACTCAAGGCTGATGGGCCGGTTCAGGGCCAAATCCTGGCTGATCGCGTTGGGCTGGATCGGCACCGCGCTGATGGCCCTGGCCGTGATCGCGTTGACCGGTTCGTCGCTGATCGGGTGACCGTTAGGCCTTGTCCAGGCTCACGCAGCTAGGCGCGCAATTGAGCCAAAATACCCGCGATGTCGCCCATGCCCCAATGCTCCCGGAGCAGACCGTCCTTGACCGAGAATATATCGCATGAGGTGAAGCGCAGTTTGCGATGGGTCGGCGGCACACCCAGATAGGTGCCCTCGTGCGTTCCGGTATAGACAAAGCTCGCGGCGACCCGATCGCCCGAAATCACCGAGGTCTCCACCACGACCTGAAGGTCGGGCATGCCGGCGATCCGCCCGGCAAAGAAATCGACGCTGGCCTGCTTCTGGGATTTTTCGGCAGACGGCGCCGGAGCCGCCGCGCTGAACTGATGATTGACATAGTCCTCGGCAAACAGCTTGGCGAACGCCTGGATATCATGGGCGCTCAGCGCAGCCGCAAACCGATCCGGAAGAGATGACGCGGTGTTTTGTGCCAGGGCGCTCGAAGTCATCGCGCCGGCCACGGCGGTCGCACCCGCCAACAACAATTTCCTGCGTTCCATTTTTACCTCATTGCATTTTTTGATTGCCGGATGCGAGCAGGATATGGGCCAACGCCGATCATTTATAGTCGAAGCGCCACGCCCCGTCCCAATCGTGAGGCGGAGGTTTTGCCACGAAATCGTTGATGCGCTTGATCAGGCTCTTCGAGGGCTCGTCGCTGGGGACGGCTTCGAGCGCCGCGTCAAAGGCGCGGCGCGCCTCGTCCCAGCGACGCGCGCGATAGGCCGCGAGCCCTTCGGCATAGCGAGTCCGCAATACCAATCGTTCTGGCGCAAGGTCACCTTTGCCTCCCATGACTTCAAACACCGCCTCGGGATGAATCTGACCAACCACCACGATGCGGTCGATCTCACGTGTTTCGATCGCGTCGCCGGCGGCCATCATCGTCGCTTCGGAAATCAGACAACGGCTACCATACGCCTTGTTTGCCCCCTCCAGACGCGATGCCAAATTCACGCTATCGCCCATCGACGGTGTAACTCATCATGAACTCAGAGCCGATGCTGCCGACCAACACCTCGCCGGTCGCGATGCCGATGCGAATGTCGCATGCAGACCCGGTTGCGCGCACGCCGAGCAATTCAGGCAACTCGGTCCGCAGCGCCGCAATACGCCCAAGCATTCCGATGGCGGCAAGGCATGCGAGCCGGGCGTCTTCCCCCTTCTCGGTGAAGGGCGGACCCCAATAGGCCATGATCGCATCGCCGATGTATTTGTCGATCACGCCGTGATTGCTTCGAACCTGTTCCGACATCGCGGTCAGAAAGTGATTCATCACCTTGACCAGCCCCTGCGGCGTCATGCCCTCGCTTAAGCTGGTAAATCCCTTCATGTCGCAGAACAGCACCGTCATCACGCGCCGCTGACCGTCGGTCGCGGCCAGCAGCCGGGCGATCGACCAGCGTTTCCACGACCCGCGGATCAACATATCGGCCGAAGGTTTCCCGCATCTTCTCGTTTCGACGCAGTTGCGCGACCATGGCGTTAAAAGCCGCGGTGAGCTGGCCGATTTCATCATGGGTCGTGATGTCGATCGAGCCGTCGAGCCGCCCGGCCTCGACCGCGCGGGTGCCGTCCAGCAGGCGGCGCACCGGCCGGGTGATGCCGGAGCTGACGAATAGCGAGAACATCAAGCCGAGTATCGCAGCCAGCCCGGTCAAGACGGCCGAGATGGCAATGGTCCGCTGCTGGTCCCGCATCGTCACGGCGGCATCAGCGCGAACCTGCGCCATCATATCCGTGCGAATGCCATCGATTCGCTGGTTAAGCTCATCGCGAAGCGCGTCGATCCGGGTCAGGCCTCGCCTGATTTCGGCGAAATCCTGCGTTTTTGCCTCCAGCAGTGGAAACAGGCGGTCGTGCTCTTCGTCGAGGTAATGCAGGAGATCCTTGCTGGTATCATCGATCCGGCTGTCGATTCGCCCCAGCGCCGCATTATCCGAGTCCGTGGTGAGGTCGTCGATGATGGCATTGATCAGCACATGCACTGCGCTGGCCTCCTGTCCAATCGCAACGCCGGCCGCTTCATAACGCTGCTTGCGCTCGGCAAAGCCTGCTTCGTCGGGCGGCGATTGCATCTTGGCGATGACCATGCGGCGAAGCTCGAGCGAACGCTCGAGCGACTGAGTCTGCATCCGCGCCAGATGGTTGTTGGCTTCGACGTATTTTGTCGTCAGCTCATCGAGCTGATGGGCGACCTTTCTCGTCATCACGGTCGACAGCGCCGAGACGATGACCATGAGGATGATCAGCCCGACCGCGATACCCAGGATCTGCCTTCTAATCGACGATCGCATCATTATTAATCGGCCCCCCTGCCGCCCGATACCGATACC
Organism: uncultured Alphaproteobacteria bacterium; assembly: GCA_963755895.1. Classification (GTDB taxonomy): domain Bacteria; phylum Pseudomonadota; class Alphaproteobacteria; order Rhizobiales; family Xanthobacteraceae; genus Bradyrhizobium. Next base: position 177,445 of record CAVWMD010000029.1, on the reverse strand, counting down.
CGCTTTGGGCCAAAACCGGAAGTCGTAGCGACACCACGTTTGGCGCGCCCGGGGCGGCGCTGGGACAAATAGCCCACGCATCGTGCCGCGGGGTTCAAGAAAGGACCCTTCCGCCGGATTCGAGGTCCCGAATGCGCGAGACCGTGGCCGGATTTTCGTCGGCTGGGTAATGAACATTTAACGCCGGCAGATGGCCAGTTACTCCGCCCTTTCCGCCTCCCCCCGGCATTGCCAATGCTGCGCCGGATAGTGACGGCTTCGTCTGGATTAATCCCGCGAAATTTCGCGAGAGCTTCTGTCAGGATTTGCCGGCCGATGAGGCGCTCGTGACGGCGGTGACGCAAAGGGCGCCGGTCGGCAGTACCTTCGCCGACAAGGTGACGGCGCCGGCCTGGAGAAGCAAGCCGTCCTGGTATCAGGTTTCCAGCGCGGACCGAATGATCGATCCGGCCAATGAAAGGCGGCTGGCGGAACGGATGGGTGCCAGGAGGATCATCACCCTTTCGGCAAGCCATGCTTCGCTGGCGTCGATGCCGATCGAGGTGTCGGCACTGATCGATGAGGCCGCGAAAGCGACATCCGCCTGAATTTTCCGCTCAACTCGGGCCAACGCGGCCCGGCGGCGATCGCGCCCGGCCGCGGACCAGTTCGCCTAAGTTGAAGCCTGCCGTTCAATCCTGGCGTCTCGATCCGGCTTTTGGAAAAGCAGCCCCGACAATTGCTTCATGAGCCCCAGCGCCTGGCCCGTCTCAAGTCCCAGATGAACACACAGCAGGATCTTGATGGCTGGAAGCGGCGGCAGATAATATTCCTTCGCCTTTACGAGGTTCGACGGGACCGTGCTTTCGGGCATGACGACGAGGCCCATACCGGCTTCCACCGCGGCGAGCTTGGCGTGGAAGTCGGCGCCGTTAAATACGATCTTGTAGGCGATGCCGTGCTTGGTCAGGGTACGGATGGTCCAGTCATCTCCGGGCCACGTCAGGATTGGCAGCGGCGCGCCCGGACTAATGACAAAATTCCTGGCGCGTACCCATACCAGCGGATCGTAACATTCGTTGACAACAAGTTCTTCAATACCGGCATGGAATGCCGAGTTCTCGAAGATGCAACCGACGTCGATATACCCGTCGACCAGACCCTTCGCGATTTCGATCGAGTGATTGGCCTCGATGAAAATATCGCCGAGCGTATCGGGAGTTTGATGCTTGAGGAATTTCTCCAGGAACAGCGTGCTCAGTCCGAGCCGCAGCGGCTGGGGTCCCTCGACATTGCCGCCAAGCCGCAATAACTGATCGTTGGCTTCAAGAATTCTTCGCGCCTGGCGGAGCGCGAGCTTACCCAGCTCCGTGGTGGTTCCATTGGCCGTTTTCGAAAAAAGCGCGCCGCCAACAAGGCTCTGCAGCCGGTGGATCTGCGAACTCACCGCGGGCTGACTGAGGCCGAGCCGTTCACCCGCATTCGACAGGCTGCCGGTCTCCGAGATCGCGACAACAGTGCGCACGATCTCCATTGGAATGTTCAGGTGCTGATGCCGCTTATGCACTGGGGCTCCCCCGAGCTGACCAAAATCCCGGCACTAACTCTCCAGTCAACATGCCGAGAATGTAGATTAACGCATAACGCTACGAGACGACCCATCCTCCACGCAATTCACGGACATCGTCGCCACGGTACTGCCCGCGCCGGGACGCCCCCAAAGGCCGCCGCCAAGGCGGTCTGGTTCAGGCGCGCCTAAGCAAGACGCACCCGGAGCTTACATCCGACCTACCGCAGATTACAACGTACTTGCGGTTCCCCTTTAGCTCGAACGCTGCAAACCTGTTAAAAGGCGCTGCCATATGCGGGCTACTGGGAACATGCTGGAGCGGCCAGGCAGGCTTTTGCGTGGATGGGCTCGCCTCAAATCGATATCTGCCGCCCGATCTCCACGACCTGATCGGTGGGGAGGCTGAAGAAATCGCTGACGTGGACCGCGTTACGCTCCATCACGGCGAAAAATGCCTCCTGCCATCGCGGGAAGGCCCATGCCGTCCTCGCGGGCGATCACCGTTTCATGGCCGACGTAATAGGTGACATCGTCGAGATCGACCGTGCAGCCGAGCGATTGGCTGGTCGTGAGCAATTCCGGAATATGCGGGCGCTCCATGAAACCGAAACGCGCTTCGGCGCGCCAGAAATTTGGAGCGACTTCCTCGATCTTGACGCGATCACCGGACACAAGCCAAGGTACCGAAAGGATCTCCACGCGTAGTACGAACAGATGTTCGTGCAAGGCGCGATTATGCCTGACGTGCCACTGCATCACCGGCGGTGTGTCGCGCTCGGCCCGGGTCAGGAACACCGCGGTGCCCGGTACGCGGGGAATATTTTTCGCTTGAATGATCTGCATGAACTGCGGAATCGGAATCAGCGCTTCGTGCAGGCGGCTCATCACCGCCGCCCATCCACGATGCCAGATCCACATCACGGCGTAGACGGAAACGGCGAGAATCAACGGCACATAGCCGCCTTCGGCGATCTTGGTGAGGTTGGCGAGAAAGAAAGCGCTGTCGACGACCAGGAAGAACGCCGCGACAGAACCCGCCAACAGCAAGCTCCACTGCCAAATCTCGCGCATCGCGATGAACAATAACGCCGATGTCATCAGCATCGTCAGCGACACGGCGATGCCGTAGGCCGCGGCCAGATTGTCCGATTTGCCGAAGCCGATCGTCAGGGCGACGGTCACGATCATCAACAGCCAATTGACGACGCCGACATAGATCTGCCCGTAGCCCTCCGAAGAGGTCTGCTTGATCCGCAGCCGCGGCAGCCAGCCGAGTTGAATCGCCTGCCGGGTCATTGAGAACGCCCCGGTGATGATCGACTGGCTGGCGATGATCGTCGCCACAGTCGCCAGCACGATCAGCGGAATCAAGAGAACAGGGGGACACAGCCGAAAGAAGATATTGCCGTCGGTCGGCGCGCCCTCGAGCACCAGTCCGGCCTGCCCCGCATAGTTCAGGATCAGGCTCGGAAACACGACGCCAAACCAGGCGAGCTTGATCGGTCCCCGGCCGAAATGACCCATATCCGCGTAGAGCGCCTCGGCGCCGGTGACGCAGAGAAATACCGCGCCCAGCACCAGGAAGCCGGTCGCCCCGTGCGAGACCAGATAGGACAGCCCATAGACCGGATTGAGCGCTGCGAACACCGCCGGATGCTGCGCGATGCCGTAGATCCCCATCACCGCGATCGCCGCGAACCAGAGCAGCATCACCGGACCGAAGAAGTGACCGATCCTGGCTGTGCCCTGCGACTGAATCGCAAACAATGCGAGCAGAATCGCGACAGCGGCGGGAACGACGTAAGGCTGCACGGCGGGCGTCGCCATATTGAGGCCTTCGAGTGCCGACAGCACGGAAATCGCCGGCGTGATCGCCCCATCGCCGTAGATCAGCGCCGCCCCGAACAGGCCGACGGCGATAATGGTCGGACGGTGCTGCTTCTTCACGCCCAGAAGCGCCATCAGCGCCAGAATGCCGCCCTCGCCGTCATTGTCGACGCGCATCGCGAACAGCACATATTTGACCGTCGTGATGATAAACAGTGTCCATAGCACCAGCGACAACGCGCCCAACACCGTGGCCGGGTCCGAAGGCGTCGCGGTGGCGCCGAGAATGGTCTTGAACGTGTAAAGCGGGCTTGTTCCGATATCGCCGAATACGATACCGAGAGCGGTAAGCCCCAAAACCGGCAGGCTGCCTTTCTGCGACCGCCTCACCTCGATGCCGGCATCAGCCGTTGAATTTGCGCTCAATTTCAATGCCCGATCTCAGGGATATCTCAACCGCCAGGCGGCCAGAAAGGTCCATAACACCACCTGCCGGCGTTGGCGCCAAACGAATATCGCTTTGCACTACGACGTCCACACGACATGAAAAGGCCGCTTGATCCCACGGTTGCCGCCTCGCCCGCCCTGCTGGTAGATATCGGCGACAGCCGGACTTCAAGGTCGTTTCCGAACCCCAAGATCTGGTAATCTAGCCGGAAGGAGAAAAAATGAGTTCGGAACGAACAGGCACAATTCTGGGCGTGATCGTCGCCGCGACGGTACTTGCCGCTGCCTTTATTTATGTGCCCGTAGGGAACAGTCATAAACCGGCCGCCGCATCACCCCCGCCAACTCCGCAAGCCCCGCCAGCGCCCGCGGCGCCACGAGGGCCCGTGGTCCGCGAAGTCCCGAATTAGCATTACAGTTGTCGTTTTTTGAAGTGGGCACGTTGGGCGGCGGCCTGGTGAGCTCTGCGCCAGAGTGACCATGCGATGATGTGTGCGGGTCGGATCCGCTTTCGGGCGAGCCTGATGGCGATGCGGCGGACTTCCTGGATTGACCAACGGATCAATGACGGGGTGGTGACGTCTTTGTTTTTGTCTTGGTTCGGCGTTGCGTTTTTTTTGGCACAACCGGATTGGCGCGATGGCGGATCACCGCCATCATGGCGAAGGCGAGCATCACCAGGGAAACGTGGCGATGCCACCCATGCCAGGATCTGCTCTCGTTGTGATCAAGCCCGAACTCGTTTTTCGCGGTCTCAAAGCTGTCCTCGATCGCCCACCGATGGCCTTCGACCGCCACCAGCGTTTCGATGGATGTTCCCGCCGGACACCAGGTGGTGAAGAAGGCTAGATCGCCATCGGCGATATGACGACGGATTAGCAGACCGCGTGTCCAAAGACCCGGATTTGTGTCATTTGATTCTTCGACTTCCAGATCGGCCAATTCGAGATAGCACCAATCGTGCAGCCGCGGTCCTTTGGTCCCGGCTCCTGCGGACAGGCGTTTCCAGTCGGACGCACGCCGCGTGCGAGCGATGTCCGCGGCGTTGCCGGCGACCGATCGCCGCTTACCCCAGGATTGAAATACATGAGCGCTGCTGACCCCGAGCACGTAGCCTTTGCCTGCCCGGCGTAATTGCTGTTCGATATCGCCAACACCATAGACAGTATCACCGGCAACCCACTTGAATGGGATAGACGCGGCTATGGCGCGTGCGATCATGCTCGTTGCAAGCTTTGGCTTGGTCGCAAAGCCGACACCGGGAGGCACATAAGCGGCTTCCAGACGATCTGGATCGTCGGTCCATTCCTTCGGAAGATACAGCGCGCGATCGATGAACGCATGACCGTGGCGCGACACGTAGGCGGCGAAGACGCCGATCTGGCAGTTCGTGATCTTGCCGGCGGAACCAGTGTATTGCCGCGCCACCCCGCACGACGCCTTGCCCTGCTTGAGAAAGCCGGTCTCGTCGATCACCAGCACCGCATCGTCATCCGCCAAATGCTCGACGACATAATCGCGGACGATATCGCGCAGACCATCGGCATCCCAATCCCTGCGACCCAGGATTGCCTGTTGCCGCCAAGGACCGGGATCGCCAGCAGCCTCCGCGCGCATCCAACCGGTCTTGCGTTGCTCATCGCCGAGCAGGCTTTCCAGAAACAAGCCTGCATTCCTCGCAACACGATCTTGATTGAACAACGGACGTATCCGTTGCTTGATCTCACGAAGCGACGCCGCCCACAGCGCAAGCGTCTCTTCAATCGACGCTGTCTGCGCCCACGATCTTCAAATCATGGTTGCCTATGGATTCAGAAAATTCCATAAAAGGCAACTGTAGTGTTAGGCTTGGCATTAGGCTTGGCGACGAGCGGCGCGTCTTACACCAATCCCAATGCGGCCGGATGCGTACCCGCGAATATCCGCTGCAGGCTCGTATCTTCCAGCCCGAACATGTGTTGGAACAGCCCGGCGAACATCGCGCGATAATCCGTCAGAACCGGATAGTCGCGGTTCTGGAACAGATGCGGCTGGTCGACCTTCACTTGCTCGCCGATGATCCGCCCTCCATTGATGCCGCCGCCCATCACCCAATAGACGCTGCCATGGCCGTGGTCGGTGCCGTGGTCGCCGTTCTCGCGAAAGGTGCGGCCGAATTCGGAGATCACGACGACCACCGTGTCGCGCCACCCGGAAGGCCCGATCTCCTCGGAGAAGCCGGCCAGCGCCCGGCCGAGTTCGCCGAGACGATCGGCGAGATAGCCGGTCGCCGCGCCCTGGTTGACGTGGGTGTCCCAGCCGCCGACATCGACAAAGCCGAGATTGAATTGCTCGCGCATCAATCGCCCGATGCGCCGCGCCGAAAGTTCAAACCCGCGCGGCGAAACCGCGCCGCGATTGGCCGCCGTCATTTCTTCCGAGATCGAGCGATAGACGTCGTCGCGAATTCGAAATCCTTCCGACACCGATGAGGCGAGATCGCTTTGCGCATACATGTCCTTGATCAGCCGCGCCTGGCGATCGTCGACGCCCGGCTTGCCGACGCTGTTGAGCCCGATATTGGGAATCTGCGACTTGCCGCGAAAGATCAGCGGAAGCTGATCGGTGAAGGAGATCGGCTTGGCGCGCGACAATTCGGTCGCGAGCCGGCTCATGAAGCCTGAGCGATAATCGCGCGACCCACCGGCGGACTGGCCAAGCTCGATCGTGTCCTGGGTTTCGAAATGGCTCCGCGTCAGGTCGTCGGAAGTGCCCGCAAAAGGGACGAACGCGATCTCGCGTTTTGCCCACAACGGATAGATGCTGTCGCGCAACGCCGGGTGCAGCCCCCACTCCGCGTCGAGCGACAACGCCGCATTCGGATTGCCGGCGTCGGGCTTGGCGATGCCGAGCGTCGGGCCGCGAATTGTGATAGAAGTCGCTGGACACCGGTACCACGACATTGGCCGCATCATAGGCGCCGCGCAAAAACACCACCAACAGCCGGGCGTCGGTCGCGGGCGCGGCCCAGACCCGGCCACCGACGGTCATCGGAACCAGCGAGGCGAAAGCTTTGATCAGCTCACGGCGATTCATGGCTGCGGTCCCCTCGGTGACGGTGGCTGGCGCATGAACTCGGGCGACGACAGAAACAGCGTATTCCAGTCCTGCGGCGAGATCGCCTGATCGAGGGCCGCCAGCGTAGTCGGACCGAGCGTCTGCCGCAGGCCATTGAAGTAAAGCGAATTCGCGATCAGCGGGAAGGCCGGCTGATCGACCGCGTTCGGCACATCCGGCTTGAACAGGCCGGAGGAGCCGGAACCGATCTGCCGTGCGATCTCGAACCGCACCATCATCTGTCCCGGCCCGTTCCACGACGCGGACGTCATCGCGTAGCCGTCCGGCGTCTCGTGATTGAACAGTCCCTCGCCCATCCGGTTGAGCCAGCCCTGAATCGGCAGCGTATTGAGGATGACCTTGTCGTCGTAGGCAAGTCGCACCGCCGAGAACACATATTGCACCGGATCCTTGAACTTGGCGCCGGACTTCAGCGAGGCGGCGAATTCCGGCGCATGAACCATCGCGGAAAGCACGGCGGCGATATCGCCGTCGGTGGACTTGAAGACCTGCGCCATTCGCTGCACCAGCGCTTCCGGCGGATTTTCCGCGACGAAGTAAGTCGCGATCTGCCGCGCACAGATGCGTGGCGGTCGCGGGATGGCGGACCAGAATATCGACCGCCTCATCGACTTCGGCGAGCCCGCGGCCCTTGATGGTATGCCCCAGGAAAACCTTGTCGCCATAATCGTGCCGGGCCGGATTGAATTCGAACGCGCCCTCGCGCACCAGCTGCGATTGCAACTCGGGTTTGAGCTTTGGATCTTCCGGCTTCAGGTCGATGCCGACGCCGGTCAGGATGCGCGCCAGCGCCTCGACATCTGCCTGCGTATAGCCGGAGCCTACGCCCATGGTGTGCAATTCCATGATCTCGCGGGCGTAGTTCTCGTTCAGATGGCCCGCCGCATTATCCGCATTGTCGAGATAACGCAGCATCGCCGGATGATACAGCGTGGCGGTAAGAAGATCGCGGAATTTGCCAAGCGCAAAAGGACGGATCGCGCGATCCTCGTAGTCGCCGACCAGGATGCGGATATTCGCCTTGTACTGATGCACGTTGAAATGGTTGAACCAGAACCATGTCATACGCTCGCGCAATTGATCGGGCGCATAGAGCGCGCGCAGGATGCTGCGCGCGGCCGCCTGCTTGCCGCGATCGTTCATCGCCTGCTGGTACACCTGCTGCGCGGCCTTCTTCTGGTCGGGATCGGTGACCTGATTGGCCGATTTGCCCTGCTGCTCGAATCCGACCGCGATATCGAACGCGAATTTATGGGCATCAGGCATCGCCTCGATCTGCGTCTGGGCCGACGCGGGCAAGGCGTCATTCGGCGCCGGATGCAATTGCTCGGACAGCCAGCGCTCAACGCCGACCGCCTGCAGATGCGCCGCGCTCGAACCATTGATGCCCCATGTCAGCCGGTCCAGCAGCACCATGTCATGCGGCGTAAGCTCGGCGGCGTGGGCCACGGCGCCACGCAAGACTCCAGCGCCCAAAACTACAGCGCCCAAAACTACAGCGCCCAAGAGCCCACGGATCAAGATTCCATTAAGCATGACCAGCACGGCATCTCGTACCGGGCCGACCGTCCGGGAGCGCCCGAGCTTGTTCGAAAGGCCTGATTCAATCATTGGTTTGACCGGATGAGGATACCGACGCGCCATGGCTTCCAGTGGCAACTCTGACCGAATCCCCATGAATAGGCTCTGAACGAATTGCATATAAATAATGGCGGCGGCGAAGGTTCCGCGATGGGACGCTTTGCATGACGCAGCGCGGGTTGCGAAGCTTACACGGCATCCGCGGCGGTTCGCCTTATCACGATCAACGCAATGAGGCTCAGAACACCGATGAGCGTCAGGTAATAGCCCGGCGCAAGATCGCCGATGGCGGGGAAGCCTCCCAGCCATGCCATCGTGACCGGTCCCATGCCGCCGAAAATCATCACACCGATATTGTAGCCGAGCCCGAGGCCGGTCGCCCGCGTCTCCGCCGGCAGCAATTCCGACATCAAGGCCGCGAGGGGCCCATAATACAGCGACTTCAGCGTTGCGATCCAGAACACCGCGACAATGATGATGGTCGGCGTCGGCACGTTGGTCAGCAGCAGGAAGGCCGGGAAGATCGAGATCAATAGCAGCACGTTGATGGTGATCATGTGCGGGGTGCGGCCGATCCGGTCGGAGACCATGCCGGCGAAAGGCGTGAGAAAAGTCACGACGATAGCGCTGACAAAGGTCGCGATGAATCCGACCGATGCAGGAAGATTGAGCGTTTTGACGGCATAGGTCGGCATATACAGGATGAGGTAGTTGATCGCGGTCGAGATCGCGAGCGCGCCGATGCCCAGCAGCACCCGGACCTTCTGGTACAGAAGCACTTGCCGGATCGGCGACACCGTCTTTTCCGCCGGCGGCGGTGTGGCATCCCGCAGATGGTTGCGGATATAGAGGCCTGCCGGTCCGACCAGTGCCCCGAACAAAAACGGGATTCGCCAGCCCCAGGACTGCAAATCGGCGGGCGCCATCCACAAGGTAAGACCGACGCCGAACGCCGACGCGAACAGATTGGCCAGGCCCTGGCTGGCAAATTGCCAGCTTGCGATGAATCCGCGCCGCTCCGGCGCATGCTCCACCAGGAATGCGGTTGAGCTGCCGAACTCGCCGCCAGCGGAAAATCCCTGCACCAGCCGCGCGATGAGAACCGCTATGGGCGCCGCAACGCCGATGCTCTGGTAGGCCGGCATCAACGCGACCACGAGGGTGCCGAGCGTCATCAGCAGGATCGAAATCATCAGCGAGGCCTTGCGGCCGTGGCGGTCGGCATAGATGCCCAGGATCACGCCACCCTGGGGACGCGTGAGGAACGACAGCGCGAACGTGCCCAGCGTCAACAGCAGCGAAATGGAGGGATCGCTGTTCGGAAAGAAAGCCTTCGAGATATAGACCGCGAAATATCCGTAGACGGCGATATCGTACCATTCGAGCGCGTTGCCGACCGACGTCGCGATCACGAGCCTGGCGATCGGCTTGTTAGAGGACTGCGCGGGGATGGCCGCGGGCGAGACCACGGGTGCCGGTAATTTCATCCTCGATGTCCCCGTCTGGCGATCGCCGCGTTACAGCGGCCGCTTCATCTCGCCCAGATCCCAGAACAGGCCGGCCATCAAGCGCAACGCCTCTTCCGTCACCGTCAGAAGAATGTGTTCATCGGGCGCATGCTGGGAGCAGCCGGGATAGGAATGCGGCACCCAGATCGTCGGCAACCCAAGCACGTCGGAGAACACGTCATTGGGCAGCGAGCCGCCGAAATTCGGCAGCACCGCGGGATCCTTGCCGGTGGTTTGCCGGATCGATTCCGCCGCCCAATTGATCCAGGGGCTGCCGAGATCGGTGCGCGAGGCGGCAAAACTCTGCGTCGCCCGCGCCTTGACCATCGAGAAACCGCTTCTGTCGAAATGACGCTGAATGGCGGGGACGACCTGGTCTATTTGCGTGCCGACCACGAAACGAAGCTGCAACACGGCGTTGGCGCGGCCGGGAATCGCGTTGGCCGGCTTCTCGATATTGCCCGACGATATCGCGAGCACTTCGAGTGTGTTCCAGGCATAGAGCCGTTCGGCCGGCGACAGCCCATCCTCACCCCAGTTCGGCGACAGCGCCGGCTCATCCGCCGTGGGCTCGACCTTGACGTCGGCGAGCATCGACCTGATCTGGTTCGACAACCGCGGCGGCTTCATCTCGTCGAGCAAGCAGATGTCCCTGGGCATCGACCAGCGTGCCGATCGCATTGGCGAGGATGGTCGCAGGATTGGCCAGCACGCCGCCCCAATTACCGGAGTGATGGCCGCCGTCGCGCAGTTCGACGTCGAGATGGATTCGCAATCCGCCACGGCAGCCGAGGAATATCGTCGGGCGTTCCGCCGAGAGCCGCGGCCCATCGGAGCCGATAAATACATCGGCTGAGAGTTCGTCGCGGAAGGAAGCGCAGACCTCGGCAAGTTCGGGCGACCCGATCTCCTCACCCATCTCGATGATGAACTTGGCGTTGAAACCGAGCCGTCCGCCACGCGCGTCGCGAACGGCACGCAATGCCGACAGGTTGATGCTGTGCTGCCCCTTATTGTCGGCGGAGCCGCGGCCGTAAACGCGATTGCCTTTCGGCGTCAGCTTCCAGGGATCGAGATTGTCGCGCCACTCGCCCACCATGCCGTCGACGACATCGCCGTGCCCATAGGTGAGGACGGTCGGCGCCGAGGCGCTCTCGTTATATTCCGCCAGCAGATAAGGATGCTTGCCGCTCGCGGACTCGATCACTTTTGTAGTGAAGCCGATTTCCGAAAACGCCGGTTGCAGCTCCGCTTCGAGATACGCACGCAGCACCTCGCGCCGGCCAGGGTTCTGGCTCTCGGTGGGATAGCCGACCCTGCGTCCGAGTTCGCCGAGAAATTCGCCGGAATGAAGCTGCTGGCTGATGCGGTCGATGGCGTCGGTTCTGGTCACGATAAAGGATGTCCTGGCATGGCGTTCAAGGATGGAAACAACGTAATCAAACAAACGCAGTCAGGTCCATGTCCGATTTGCCCGAGTTTTTACAGCCCGGACGTTGACGTCAGCACCCCTTCTCGCAGGCTGGATTCTTGACGTCGGGGCGCGGATCGCCGGTGAACATATCGCGGTTTGGCATCTTGATCGCGCTGAGCGTCATGGCGTCGAGCGTCGCATCTGCGGGCAACAGGCCGTTGATGTTGAGGATATAGGCCGAAACCGCATAGACGTCCTCGTTGCTGAGCGACTGCGGCGCGTTTTGCGGCATCGCGCGGCGGATATAGTCGAACAGCGTCGGCGCGTAGGGCCAGAAGCTGCCGACGGTCTTGATCGGCTTGGCCGTCGCGATGGTGCCCTGCCCGCCAACAAGCCGATCGCCCACGCCGCCCTGACCTTTGTCGCCATGGCACGCGGCGCATTGCTCAGCGAAGATTTCCTTGCCATGTGCAACAGTCCCGCTGCCCGGTGGAAGATTCTCGCCGTTGCGGCCAATATCGATGTTCCAGCCGGCGATTTCGGCATCCGTCGCCGTGCGCCCGATACCGTAGTGTCCTGGCGTTTCGGCGCGCGCGAATGATGCGACCATCGTCAGCGCGAGTATCGCCAATGCGGATTTAGGAATTGGCATTAGTCACCTGCCCCTGCGCGTCGATCCGCCACGGCTGTATAGCGTTGTTGTGGTAGAAGGAATTCTCGCCGCGAACCGCCAGCAACTCCGCAAATGTCGGCTGCACGTAACCGGTCTCGTCGACGGCGCGACTCTGGATCACGGCCGACTGGCCGTCCCATTGCCACGGCAGCCGAAATCGCGTCAGTGCGCGGGTCAGTACCGGTTCCTGCAACTGCGCTTCCTGCCAATTCTTGCCGCTATCGACCGAGACGTCGACACGCTTGATCTTACCGTGCCCGCTCCAGGCGAGGCCTGTGATCTCATGGAAACCGGTTTGCTTGAGTTTCTGTCCACCCGACGGCCGCGTGATGATGGACTTGGCTTCCATGTAAAATGTGAATTCGCGCGCGACGCCGTCCGGCATCAGATCGGTGTATTTCGAGGTCTCCTCGCGCGAATAGGCCGGTTCGGTCACGGCCTTCAGGCGACGGAGCCACTTCACGTTCATGTTGCCTTCGAAACCGGGCAGCAGCAGCCGCAACGGATAGCCCTGCTGCGGGCGCAGCCGCTCGCCGTTCTGGCTGTACACCAGCATGGCATCTTCGAGGCATTTCTCGATCGGGACGCTGCGCGTCAAGGCAGCCGCATCGGCGCCTTCAGCCACCAGCCATTTTGCCTCGGGGCGAAGTCCGGCCTCTTCAAGCACAAGTTTGAGACTGACCCCGGTCCATTCCGCGCAACTCAACAACCCCATCAGATCAGAGGCGGTCTTGCCGTAGGGTTTGGTGTAGACCGGATTGCCGGAGCATTCGAGGAAGTAAATCCGCGATTGCGACGGAAAGCGGCGGAGGTCTTCCATCGTGAAGATCATGGGGCGATCGACCAGACCATGCAACATCAGCCGATGCTGATCCGGATCGATGGCGGGAACGCCGCCGTGATGGCGCTCGTAGAACAGCCCGTTCGGCGTGATGATGCCGTCAAGGTCCCCAAGCGGCGTTCGTCCGGAGGCCGAGAAATATTGCGGCAAATTCTTCGAGATGTTTTTGATGACGTTCTTCTCGAACGATGACGGGGTGCCGTAAAGCTGGCTGCCCATGGGATCGCCGGGCGCTTTCATCCATTCCGGGACATTGGGCGGCACGTTCTCGGAACCGGGCTCTGCCGCCAACGCCGTGCCGTCGGCCAGACCCGCTGCGACGGCCCCGCTCATTAAGGCACCACCTGCGCGCAGAAAGCGCCGGCGCGATGTTACGGCGCGATCGTCGTCGAGATCTGCGGACTCAGTCATCCGATATCCTCCATTCGAAGCGGAGCATGGAACATTTCCATGAAGTTGTTGGCAACCCTCAAAATATTCAAGGCAAAAGCATTTTCTGCTCCCGGTGTGGCCAGCGTGGGAACAAAACACGCAGCCCCGCATTTGCCTGATGAGGCCGCCACCCGCTGTTCAACGCAGCGCCTGTCGCGGATAGCCAAAGGCCGCAAGGCCCGCCGTTCACAGCGGCGCCTGTCACGGGTAGCCATGGTGGCGGCCTCTTTCATTTATCGCCCCGGCAAGGCGAGTGCTGCGAAGGCATCGACAAGCGAGCATGATGTGAGCATTGACCCCCCGCAAATGCCGCCGCAACCGGGTATAGCAGAACGCGCCATCGATACCGCCGCTGACGTGTCTCGCACCATCACGGACGTCACAACGGCGCTTCGGTCTGCGGTCGATCGCCTGAGCGACGCGGTAACCGCCGCGCGGCGGCCGGGACAGCCGCTCTCGACCATCAGCGCCATCACCAGGGAAGCGCCGCTCGCGAGCCTGTTCGTGGCGTTCCTGTTCGGGGTTGCCGTCGCGCGCCGGCGCTGAGGTCGATGCCGAACGTTGCCGCGTTCAAGCCCTTCCTTCGTTGAAGTCCTTCTTCACTTGAGCGACAGTGCCGGGTGCTCCAAAAGCGGCTACTGGTACCTGCGATCCGTTGCAAAACGGTCGGGCCAATTTCAACCAAAATACCAGCTCCCGCGCCTTAACTTTGCTGCAAAGCAGCAAAGTTTCGCAAATTTAATTTAGCGCCAAGCACGCCGCCTCGACTAATAGGCGTTATACATCATCTGCTAAATCAAAAGTGATCGAGGAAGCGATGAAGAGAGGGATAGCCGTCCTGGTCGGGGTCTGTCTGCTTGCTGCCGGCGTTTATTTCGCCATCAGCAACTGGGGCATTCGGCACGAGACGCTCGATCTCGTCGACGCCGCGCGGCAGCGGCCCATTTCGGTGGATCTCGCCGTGCGCCGGGACTATGAGATCAAGGCCGAAGACGGCTTCTGGAAGCTGCCGGTCGCGATCATCAGCAATGGCAACACCGTCAAGAACACCGAATATTCGTTCCTGGCCAACGCCCTTGCCGCCAAGGGATATCTCGTTGCCAGCATTCAGCAGGATTTGCCGAGCGATCCACCCTTGATGACCAAGCCCGGCGAGCCTTACGTCGGCCGTCGCGAGGTTTACGAAAAGGGCGAAGCCAATATTCTGTTCGTGCTGGGCGAACTCAAGAAGCTGAAACCCAGTGCGGACTACGATCATCTGACGATGGTTGGGCATTCCAACGGCGGTGACATTTCGATGTACTACGCCAAGCATCATCCGGAGATGGTCGCGAAGGTGATCACGCTGGATAATCTGCGGGTACCGTTCGTGACCAGCGACAAAATGAAGATCCTGTCGTTCCGCTCGAACGATCCGAATTTCAAGACCGATCCGGGCGTCTTGCCGAGCACCGCGCAGGCCGTCAAGGACGGCATCGATATTATCAAAACCCCGTTCCAGCATACCCAGATGAGCGACCGCGGCCCCGACTCCGTCAAGGAGAAGATCCAGGAGGCGCTGGATCATTTCCTGACCGACAGTTCCTCGAGCGAATTGTCGCCGAACAACACCGACAATCTGCTGATCGCGAAACCGCCGGCGGCGACGCCAGCGGCGCCAGCCCCGGCCGCGCCGGTGGTTTCCAATCCCGCCCCGCCGGAGTCCGGTCCCGCGCGATCGGGGTCCTGAACCGGGTCATTTTCGCTCTCATCGATTGCAAACCCGCTGGCCAAATCGGGTCAGGCAGCAATGCCCGGGGGTGCGTCCGATTGACCGGGCCTAAATTCACGCCTTGGCACATCGCGCGACGAGAGCGTAGGCTTTTCGAACGGCAATCCAACTTCGGCAGCCGCAGGTGAGTTCGGCGTAGGAGCGCGCATGACTCCTGACACGAAATACGCCTCAAGTGGCGGCATCAACATCGCGTATCAGGTTATCGGCGACGGCCCATTTGACCTCGTGCTGGTGCCCGGCTGGGTCTCCAACATCGAGGTATTTTGGGAGGAGCCGAATTTCGCGCGATTTCTTCGCGAGCTGTCGTCCTTTGCGCGCCTGATCCTGTTCGACAAACGCGGCACCGGACTTTCCGATCGGGTGGTCGACGTCTCGACGCTCGAACAACGCATGGACGACGTGCGCGCCGTGCTGGACGCCATCGGATCGAAGCGGGCTGCGCTGCTCGGCTATTCGGAGGGCGGCCCGATGTGCGCGCTGTTCGCGGCGACCTATCCCGAACGCACGTCGGCGCTGATCATGGTCGGAAGTTACGCGCGCCGGCTGCGCACGCCCGATTATCCGTTCGGCCCCACGCCTGAACAGCACGAGGCATGGCTGGAGGAAATCACTCGCAACTGGGGCGGCCCGGTTGGATTGGAAGATCGCGCGCCGACGCTGGCGAACGACCTGTCGTTCCGGCAATGGTGGTCGCATTTTCTGCGAGCAAGCTGCAGCCCTTCCGCGGTCCTGGCGCTCACAAAGGCCAATGCGGAAATCGACATTCGCCACATCCTGAGCTCGATTCAGGTGCCGACCTTTATCCTTCACTGTTCCGGCGACAGGACCATGGAGGTCGGTCATAGCCGATACCTCGCCGACCAAATCCCGGGCGCCAAACTCGTTCTTGTCGATTTGGAGGATCATCTGCCGTGGGCTTCCGGCGCGGCGGAAATCGTCAGCAACACAAGAGAATTCCTCACCGGCCGCCGGCACGAGCATCACAGCGATGCCGTGTTGTCGACAATCATGTTCACCGACATCGTAGGTTCGACCGAGAAGGTGATCGCCGCCGGCGACCGGCAATGGACCGATCTTCTGGAGGCGCACAATGCCGCGGTGCGCCGCGAACTTGCCGCCTATCGCGGGCGGGAAGTCAACACCACGGGTGACGGATTTGTCGCAATTTTCGATGGCCCCGCCCGCGCCGTGCGTTGCGCGTTTGCCGTCAAGGAGGCCGTCCGGCGTGTCGGCATCGAAATTCGTTCCGGCATCCACACCGGCGAATGCGAGATGCGCGGCGATTCCATCAGCGGGGTTTCGGTCCATATTGCCGCGCGTATTGCAGCCCTTGCTTCCGCGAGCAACGTCGTGGTGTCGCGAACCGTCAAGGACCTTGTCGCCGGTTCGGGAATTTCCTTTGACGATCTGGGCGATCACACCCTCAAGGGCGTCCCGGATCAATGGCGTCTCTATCAGGTGGTCTCGCCCGGTCAGGGCTGAACAGAGACCGCTCGCTGGAGCGGCGGGCGGCCTGAAAGAGCTGCGCGACGCAAATTGTCGGGCAGATATTCGAGAATCGTCACACGATGCGTGCCCCCGGCGTTTCGTATGGGAAAATAATACGTTTAAGTTAGTGCCTTGGATTTCGTTCGCGTATACATACGCTTCAAGTTTTCGCATTGGATGGGGATGGGCGATGGACTTTGATCCGGTTTTCCTGTCGCGATTGCAGTTCGCCTGGGTGATCGGGTGGCACATCCTGCTCCCGGCATTCACCGTCGGCATGGCGGCGTTCATCGCCGTGCTGGAGGGCTTCAATTTCTTTACCGGGCGAGATGTCTATCTCCGCGTCTCGATGTTCTGGATCAAGATCTTTTCGATCGCATTCGGCATGGGCGTGGTCACCGGCATCGTTATGCCATTCCAGATCGGCACCAATTGGAGCCGCTATTCGGATGCCACCGCCAATGTGCTATCGCCGCTGTTCGCCTACGAAGGCCTGACGGCATTCTTTCTCGAGGCGGCCTTTCTCGGCGTGCTGCTGTTCGGGCGCAAGCTGGTGCCGCGCCTGGGCGCATTTCGTTGCCGCGCTGATGGTGTCGCTCGGCACGCTGTTTTCGTCGTTCTGGATCCTGGCCGCCAATAGCTGGATGCAGACGCCGGCCGGTTATGAGATCATCGACGGCCGCTTCTTTCCGACAGACTGGCTGCAGGTCATCTTCAATCCATCGTTCCCCTTCCGGATCGGCGCATACCGTGGTGGCGTTTTTTCATTACCACCGGCTTCGTCGTGCTGGGCGTCGGAGCCTATTTCCTGCGCCGCGGCAGGTTCCCCGAGGAAGGCCGCACCATGGTGTCGATGACGCTGTGGCTGCTCACCGCGCTGGTGCCGCTGCAAATCCTGCTCGGCGACGCACCATGGCCTCAACACACGCGAACACCAGCCGGCTAAGCTCGCGGCGATCGAGGCGCGCTGGGAAACCGGACGCGATATCCCGATCACGCTGTTCGCCATCCCCGACGAGAAGGCCGAGACCAACCATTTCTCGATCGACGTGCCGCACCTCGGCAGTCTGATCCTGACCCACGAGCTGAATGGCGAGGTCAAGGGTCTCAAGGACTTTCCGGCCGATCAGCGGCCGCCGGTGCGTCGTTCCCTTCTTCGCTTTCCGCATCATGGTCGGCTGCGGCATGTTGATGCTTGGCGTCGTGCTGCTCGGCGGATGGCTGCGCTGGCGCGGCCAGTTGACCGACACGCCGCTGTTTCTGCTGCTCTGCCAGATGCTGACCCCGATCGGCTTTTTTGCGGTCATCGCCGGATGGCTGGTGACGGAAGTCGGGCGCCAGCCCTGGACGGTCTACGGCCTGTTGCGCACCGCGCAGTCGGTGTCCCCCTCCTTGACCGGCATCGACGTGCTCATTTCGCTGCTCGCCTATATGGCCGTCTACCTCTTCATGTACCCGACCGGCCTGCTCCTGATGTGGCGTATCGTGCGCAAGGGTCCTGCCGCGGCCGAAGAGTCCGATCCCGACATCGAGGCCGGGCGGCCAAAGGCCCCCGTCCTGGCCGGCGCGAGCGTAGCTGGAGGGCACGAACAATGACCCAGGTTCTCGACTTCGTCCCGATCTGGACGCTGATCCTCGGCATGGCGGTATTCTTCTATGTGCTGCTCGACGGCTTCGACCTCGGCGTCGGCATTCTCTACGGCCTTGCGCCGGATACCGCATCGCGCAACACCATCATGAACTCGATCGCACCGATCTGGGACGGCAACGAGACGTGGCTGGTGTTCGGCGGGCTCGGCCTGTTTGCGGCATTCCCGGTCGCGTTCGCCATCATCATTCCGGCGGTCTATTTCCCGATCCTGGTCATGCTGCTGGCGCTGGTGTTTCGTGGCGTCGCCTTCGAATTTCGCTTTCGCGATGCCGAGCACAAGACGTTTTGGGATCACGCCTTCAATTACGGCTCGGCCATCGCAACTTTTGCGCAGGGCGTGGTGCTTGGCAGCTTCATTCAGGGATATGAGGTCAACGGCCGGCAATTCTCCGGCAGCTCGCTGGCGTTCCTGACGCCATTCTCGCTGATGACAGGCACTGGCGCTGCTGTTCGGCTACGGGTTGCTTGGTGCGGGCTGGCTCATTCTCAAGACCGAAGGCGACATTCAAGCCGCCGCGCGTCGCCATGGCCGCATCTGTCTGATCGGCGTGCTGGCGGCCATCGCCGTCGTCAGCATCTGGACCCCTGTCGCAAGCCCGATGGTTGCCGCACGCTGGTTCAGCTGGCCGAATATCCTGATCCTGGCGCCGGTTCCAATCGCAACTGCCGCTGCCGCGCTGGTGACGTGGCAGGCGCTTGGCAGCCGCGCCGAAACCATGCCGTTCGCCGGAGCCATCCTGCTGTTCGTGCTGTCATTTGTCGGCATCGCCATCAGCCTGTACCCGATGATCGTGCCCTACCACTTTACCCTATGGGAAGCCGCCTCCTCCGGGCGCACCCAGGCATTTCTGCTGGTCGGCACACTGGCACTGCTGCCCGTGATCTTGATGTACACCGGGTGGTCCTATTGGGTATTTCGCGGCAAGGTCCGGGCGGATGCCGGCTATCACTAGGGTCCGGCGCGCATCGCGTGTTTCATGGGAGATACGACTCTGGCATGATTTTCCGGCGCCTTCGCGTTTTCGCGTCAACGTAAAATCTCGCTTTTGTGATCGCTTTTTTAGAACATGATATTATTTTAGCCGTAGCTTTTGATAACCCGTCAGAAGGTTACGCAATGGGCAAGGAAGAGAAAACCGACGCCGAGCTCGAAGACATGATCCTTCAGCGTCTGTTGATCGGCGGTGTCTTCGTATCGGTGCGCCGGGATCCAATTCTCGGTTGGCGCCCGACGGTGGTCACCGCGCCGAAACATACCAAGAATGCGCAAGAACTCGCCGACAAGATCGCCACTGAACTACGCAAGAAGTTCACGCTGAAGGATTGATGTCGCGCGTTGGCAAGCCGACTACTGCCGCGCCCCCCGAGGATGTCGCAGCTCGCTTGGAACCCCAGATGTTCCGCACCACCTTTGGACCGCAGACCCGGTTCACTACGGGTGTCGCACTGCTTCCCCTCATGCCCCAAATCAGACATAATTGATTCGGTTCGGTTGCTTTAAGCGGTTGCATTGCGTCGCCTCCCTGCAAACACCAACCTTTTTTGGAAACATCAGGACACGATGCTGCGACCACTCCGGCCGACGCCGACCTGCACGCGCTTTCAGTCCAGCGTTGAGATGCCCTGTATCAAATGCGGAGAACCGATGAGGCTTGCCCTCATCGAGCCGCAAAACCAGAGCTTCGATCTGCTGACCTACCAGTGCGAGCCATGCGACACTGGTGAAAGCTTCCTGAAGGCGATGTGACAATCGTCCTCAGCAAGGCGGGCCATCAAGTGTCATTCGCCTGATATATGCGCCTGCGCGGAATGGAAGATTCCGGCGCCCGAAACCTGCGACGCGATCAGGAATGCGGCCACAACAGCCGGCACGCTGATCAGCCTGAGAAATTGATCCACGGAAAGCATGCTTGTTGGTTCCCCCAGGCAACCAACAGGATTGCCCCCCGAAAGCCGACTTCAATCCGCTCTTTGCGTCACCTGCTGACTGGTCAAGAGCTGATCGGTGTAGGCGGCCCCACCGATCGCGATCAGCGCCAGAATTGAAATGACGGCCAAGGTGTGCATGGTTAATCGTCGTTTTGGATTGTGGCCAAAAACGTCAGAGTTTGGTGCATTTTCAGGTCGATCACACGAATAATCGTGGCCGCGCGAAGGTCGCGGCCCACCCGGCCCTCAGGCCGTGTTGCCGGCGTCGATCGTCATCACCGACCCCGTGATATTGCGGCCCGCATCGCCAAGCAGATATTCCACCATCCGTGCGACATCGTCGGGCTCCGGCAAGCGGCGGAGCGCGCTGCGGTTTGCGATGCGCTTGCGCTGATCGTCCGACAGGCTTTGCGTCAATTCGGTATCGATGAAGCCGGGCGCAATCGCGTTGACGGTGATGCCGAGCTTGCCGACCTCGCGTGCCAGCGATTTGGTGAAGCCGGTCGCGGCCGCCTTGGTCGCGCCGTAGACGGACAGGCCGTTGTAGCCCGTGCTCGCGATGATCGAGGACATGTTGATGATGCGGCCGGCGCCATCGGCCATCATGTGCCGCACCACATATTTCGTCAGAATGACCGGAGACAGCACGTTGAGACGAACCAACGCCTCGATCTCGCTGTTGTGCATGGTGGCGAGCAGCCCCTCGGTACCGATCCCCGCATTATTGACCAGGCCATAGATCGCGCCGAATTCGTCGCGCAGTTCCTTGACAAAGGCGGGGATCGCGTCGACCTCGCTGAGATCGAACGCCCTGAAATGAAGGCCGCCGCGGCCTTGCTTGACGATTTCGCCGATCGCGGCTTTCAGCTCGTCGCTTTCGCGGCGCGCCACGGCAATGACATGATAGCCCGCACCGGCCAGTTTTCGCGAGATGGCAAGGCCGATACCGCGGCTACCACCGGTGACCAGAACATTATGCATCGTGCCGCGCCAGCTTTCCGGCCGCCGTGATATCGAGCGACGGCACGAACTTGATCATGGCGGGCACCTTGTGCGGCGCCAGCGAGGCCTTGCAGTCGGCCAGGATTGCTTTGCGAATTTCGTCGCCGCGGCCCGCATCGGCATCGTCGGCCAGAATCACGTCCACAACCACGATGCTGCCGGTGATCGGACTGCGCCGCGATTTGGCGCGCGACATCCGCACTTCCGGCTGCCGATTGACCACCGCCTCGATCTCTTCGGGATGAACCTTGAGGCCGCCGATATTGATGATGCCGCCGCGCCGCCCGACGAAATGGTACCGGTCGCCGCGCAGTTCCACCATGTCGCCGGTATCGACGAAGCCGTCGCGGTCGGTCAGTTGCGCGGCGTTACGGCCGATATAGGCATGCGCGGTTCTCCGCGAGCGGATCCGCAGCGAGCCGTCTTCCACCTTCATTTCGACGCCGTCGCGATTCACCCCGATGATGTCGCTGGGAAAACCCTCGCGGCCGTCGTTCACAGCGAAGCCGACGCCAGCTTCGGTCGACGCGTAGGCATGACCGATCGAGGCCCCGGGAAATGCCGTGCCGAGGCCATCCAGCACGGCCTGATCGGCGATCTCGCCCGACAGGCGGACATAGCGCGGGAAAAATTGCGATGCCGATCCGCTCATCAAGAGCTTGCGCCAATGCGACGGGGTGCCCGAAATATGCGTCACGCCGCGTACCTGCAGCCGCACCAGATGATCGGCGAGCGCCTCATGCGGAGAGGACAAGACCATCGAGCCGCCGCCGACGATGGCGCGCAGGAATATCTGAAGGCCGCCGTAGCGGCGGATGTCGTAGAAAGTCGCCCAGACTGCGGCGCTGCGCGCCGGGCCATCGGCGACAATCGCGCCGGTCAGCGCCTCCAGCGTATGGCCGACGATTTTCGGCACACCCGAGGTGCCCGAGGTCAGCATCAGCCATTCGGTCGCCCGCTCGGTCTTGACCTGCAAGGCGGCGCGCGCCGGCGGCCCGGCCGGGACCACGCGCTGGACATGGCTATCGCTCCATCGCTCCGGATGGTCGGTGACCACGGCATCGATGTCAGCGTCGTCCATCAGGCTTTGCAGGTGATCGGCGTTGAGATCGGGCGGACACAGCAGCATGCGCCGCGCCACGCCGTCGATCTCCGTCATCACGAGGCCGGATATCAACTGGTCCGACACCGCCATCAGCACCGATCGCCCGGACAATTCACCGATGCGATCTGCGAGGCAGCTGTATTCGAGAATGTCGGTCAGCGAGACAACCCGTTGCGCGTCCGAGATCGCGCGGCCCGTTAGGTTCGGACCGAGATAATCACGGAGCGCGAAGGTTTCACGCGGGGACATTTTCATAGGCCCCGATGAAGTCGCCTACGGTGAGAGGAAACGTCGCGTTCTCCGATATGGTAAACGGATCGATGCCGAGATCGTCTTCCAAGCGCGCCACCAGGATGGCAAACGCAAGCGAATCGAAGCCGGTTGCGTGCAGCGAAAGCTCGTCATCGAGCGGCGGCAGAGTGACCTTCTGTTCTTCGGCGATCTGGCGCATCGCCGAGATGATTTTTAACCTTACCGTCATGGATTGTTTCGCCTTCTAGTTAAATTGCGAGCGCCCATCATAGAGCGCAAATGTGAAGTATCTCAGCCCTCGACGCATCTTTCGCGTTCGTTGGTAAACCGAAGCTCGCCAGCTTCCCGCCAGCTAACGGCTGATTTAACTTTTAAACAGCCGATCGGACGCGACGCCGCGATGTCGCGGCGCGAGACGCCCGAGGTTTGCAAATCATTCGCCCCAAAAAGAGAGGGCGCAGTGCGATCCCAAGAGGGACGCAGGGAAGACCGGGCGCGCGCTGCACCCGCGGTCTCATGTGCAAAGGCATACAAAAAACGCACATGAGCATACAGGTTCAGCGGAAGCAGTCCGGCCTTCCCTGCGCAATGGTGTTACAGCTTATTTCGTGCTCTCCCCGGCGAGACCTGGCTTGTTTGTCACCGTCATTCCCAAGAAGCTTGCTTCCGAGGAATTTGACACCAGCCATTGGGGCGTCAGGACCACACGACTTTGCCGTCCGCGTCAGCCGCGCTCGTCAGTCGCAGCTTTCGCGTCCATCGCTCCCCGACCCACGTTTCGTGACGAATGCGCATACGCCCCTTGTGTGGGACGGGATGGCGCAAGAAGTGAAGCTGATTTGCCTTCGCGATCAAGCGCGACCGCTGCGACACGTTGGCACGTTTTTGACCGCTCGACGCATCTTTTTCCTTCTCCCCTTGTGGGAGAAAGTGGCGGCCGAAGGCTGCCGGATGAGGGGTCGCGACATAACGAGACGCCGCGACCCCTCACATGCGTTGTCGTTTATTGGCACAAATGCGAGGTGCTGACCATGTTGAGCAATGTCCATCTTTCGGGGAAACTCAGAAGACATTTGCTCACCCAGTGTTCTTCTCACCCACCTCGGAAGTGGATGATCTTCGGACCCGGTGCTGCGCCCCCTTGTTCCACCTGCCTTGCCGTGCTCTAAACCGCCGCCATTCTTGCGAATGCCACTTCTACCAGAATTCAGATTTTCTGCCGCCCCATAGGCTGGGGTCAAAGGCGAAAGGAACCCGACATGAGGATCAAGCTGCTGATCGCGGTGCTGTGGCTGGCGGCAGCGTTTGACTCCGTAGCGTTGGTCCCTGCGGCTTTGGCCCAAACGGCGACGCCGGCAGCAGCGGAAAAGCTGGCAGAGCCCAAGAGGCCGAGAGCCGCGCCCGCTGAAGAGGTGGCGTCGAAAAATGTCTCGATCGCCGAAAAAGCTCAGGGGTGTCTCAAGATTGAAGACCAGACCGACGACCGGCTGCATTGCTACGACGACGCCGTCAGGCCGCAACCCAACCCGAATCCGCCGCCGGTCAAGGGCATCCGGGATTGCCGCCACATCGTCGACGTCGACCAACGACTGAGCTGCTTCGACGGCTTCGCCGTACAAATTCCAAAATTCACGCATTAGGGTAGCAAGGATGGGTTGAGCTCTTGCGAAACCCATCACCTTGCGCACGACCTTTGCCGATCGTGCGAGATATCAGCATCGAGATGATGGGTATCGCGGAGTTTATCATCCGGCCGGCCGAGGGTCGGACCCGTTGGCTCGACCCATCGAGCTGTTCATAGCGGAAGACGGGAAGTGACTGGCGCGCGCTCTAAGTGGCGCTTTTGACCTGTCAGCGACATGCGCGGTTTCCTCTTGGCCGCAGAGAGATGTCGCCAGCGAGTCCAAGATTATCCGGGCTTCTCGCCGACGAAGCGGCCACCGCCAAGCGCAGCGTCGTTCACCAAATCGACAAAGCGCACATAGCTTTTATAAAACGCATCATGACCGGCTGGTGTACCGGCCGCTTGTGTCTCCTCGCGGAGCTTTCTGTACATAGCGAGCCGCTGCTTGAGTATGACACCCCAATCGCCGGTCAAGTCTTCAACCGAATTTACGGTAAAACCGGCTCTGCGAATAAGATCGGCGTAAGCTTGCAAATTATATAAGTCCGCGACCGCCATCCCTTGCCACATCAGCTCTTTGTCAGCACTGGAAAGTGGACGATGAGCAACCCAGTCCGTGAAGGCGATACGGCCACCCGGCTTCAGTATTCGGTAGGATTCCGCCAGAGTGCGTTCCTTATCCGGCACATGAAGCAACGCTTCCTGGCTTACTACAACATCGACGGTGGCGTCGGGCAACGGCACGTGCGTTACATTTCCTTCAATGACACGGACGATGTTTTGCAGTCCAACCAGACGCGTTAACTCTTCTGCTCCTTCGACCCTCGCCGGCGTCAATTCAATGCCGGTGACATCGGCACCATAGCGGTGAGCCAAGTAACGTGCTGGCCCTCCTAGACCTGCACAAAAATCAACGACGCGAGTCCCTTTGCCGATACCCGCACGTGCAGCCAGCGCGTCATTAGCTTCCAATCCTCCGTAATGATCCTGGTCATGTGGAAATAATTCTTGGGGCGCAACGTCATTGAGGTGTCCCCTGCTTGCATTGAGTTTCGCCAGGATAATTTCAGATGAAATTGGATGACGCTCATAAAAATCGATTGCCGAGCAAATTTCCACACTCATGAGCTCCTCCTTGCCGTCATGGGCTAATCATCCCGAACGACAGAGTGACCTAATACGCAGAAATCGGCTAGGGCGGATACGTCGGTAAATACGGCCTAATGCCCTCTTGTGGCACTATTCCGACATGATGCGATGTCTGGCCTGAAGTCCGTAGTGCGCTTTCAAAGGGACAATTCCTGGGACTCGATGTAAGGGAAAGCGAGTTTGCTTTGCCGAGAATGTATTTCATGAATTTCGGAGCCAGAAGATTTGGCAAGTGGGGTCGGTTATCGACAAAGCCGCGATCAAAGCTCAACTTTAGACCAGCCCGAAGGCGTCTTAGGTCGTGGACTCACTGGCACGCAGCCAAATGCGGAT
Source organism: uncultured Alphaproteobacteria bacterium (assembly GCA_963755895.1). Taxonomy (GTDB): domain Bacteria; phylum Pseudomonadota; class Alphaproteobacteria; order Rhizobiales; family Xanthobacteraceae; genus Bradyrhizobium. The sequence continues at coordinate 151,749 of CAVWMD010000029.1, read as the reverse complement.
TGAGCGCGTGAGATTGTCGACTGGACCATCACCAGCACAAAGGTCGGTTATTCCATGCGAATTGTTCTCGGCTTCCTCTCCGGCGTTGTCGGCATGCTCGCCGGATGGTTCAGCCTCGCGTTCCTGGTAATTGCGTTAGCCGGGCCAGACCGCGACGGCGGCGTCGCGATGGGCGCCTTTTTCAACATCGGTCCCCTTGGCGCGCTCATCGGGTTCGGTGTCGGTGTCGGGCTGTTCGTCAAATTTGGCCTAAACACCGATGGCGCGGCGTCTGCGACTGCGCCGTTCTCCGACCCGGCGAGCGCGTCCTCACCTGCTGTTATGGTCGCTCCTCCGGCAGCTCGAATTTCCCGTCCCTTCGCGGTCATCGTTCTGGCGATCGTCGGCGGTCTGGCGTGGTGGGCCTGGTACGAGTTCATACGATCGCCCTACCTGACGCACGGATACATGACTCTCGCGCTGCAATTTCGGCTCCCTTCGGGCCTGGCGGCGCCGACTGAGGCCAAGGACGTGCAGATCGTTCTCGACGAGGGACAGCAACGCTGGCCGGCATATCTGAATGAGGCAGCGTGGCGCGGACATCAGGGCAACCGTGCGGTAATTCTCGCCAGCGTTTCGATGATGTACAAGACGAGCCGACGGGTCGTCACCCTGTCGATGCCCGGCGTGCCCTCGCAGTCATGGACTCTCGATCTTTCCAGCGATCCCGATCCCACTCCAGGCTATACTGTATGGCTTCCTTCAAGGGACACCCCCAACCCGATCGAGTTGAACTACCGGTTGACCGCCGACCGGTGATCGTCGTTGTCGACACTACGTGCCAACGAGGTGATCGAGCGAGCTTTCGCCACTTTCGAAATTGGCACGAAACGGTCATGCCGGTGCTGTCGCCACAAGTCCGCTATGAGGAGGTGAGCGGACTCAAGCTGATCCCGGAGGAAGGGCCACCCCCGGTTTTGACATCGTGTAATCCGCTTTCGACACTTCATCGACGGTTTTTGCTTGCGCTCGCCTCCCCCAACCTTGCCTGCCGGAATACTGTCCCGGCGTTTCGGCAACGTTCACGGCCATCGCTTTTGACGACAGCAGCTTGCGGTGGCTTGAAGTCGATACCTGAATGCCGACCTCGAAGGGCCCTCCTTCATCTCTCGTACAGTTGCGCACCGCGCGTGTGGACCGGCAGTACTCGTCACACAAGACCCGGAGCGGACATGCTTTGATCTAGATCAATCCGGACGAGCACCATTTCGCTCTCTGTTCAGTGTCTGTCAAAGGGCCCAAACGGCATCATAGTTCATCCGGTCTCATTGGGTCCCCGAAAGCAATAAGATCGCGGGAGCGAACCATGAGCGCGATGAGGAGCATTTGCATCGAGCTACTAGCATCGGTTGCCGTCGCAACCATCTCGCCGGCGACCGCACAACAGATCACCGGTACACCGGGTTCACCCGGCGCCACGACGACGATTGATGGAAAGTATCTTCCGCCGCCGCCGCCGAAGTTCGGTGGCGAGATCAACCTTCAGGCCAGCCAGTCAAAGCCGTATTGGCCGGCCCGAGTGGTGCCGCCCAAGGGTGCACCCAACGTGCTCCTGATCATGACAGACGACCAGGGCTATGGAGTTTCGGGGACCTTCGGCGGCGTCATCCCAACCCCTGCCATGGATCGCATTGCGCAGATGGGACTGCGCTACACTCAGTTCCACTCCACGGCACTTTGCTCCCCGACGCGGGCAGCGTTGATCACCGGCCGCAACCACCACTCGGTCGGCTTTGGCATCATTTCGGAGCAAGCGACCGGCTATCCGGGTTACGACAGCATCATTGGACCGGAGAGCGCCACGATTGGCACGATCCTGAAGCAGAACGGCTACGCCACCTCCTGGTTCGGCAAGAACCACAACACGCCGAGTTATCAGTACGGCGTGACGGGGCCGTTCGATCAATGGCCCATCGGCATGGGCTTCGACTACTTCTATGGCTTCATGGGCGGCGAGACCGACCAGTGGACGCCATATCTGTTCCGGAACACCACCCAGGTTTTCCCCTGGGTCGGAGACCCCGGCTACAATCTGACCACGGACATGGCGGACGACGCAATCGCGCACCTCCGACAGCTTAATGCGGCCGATCCGGATCAGCCGTTCTTCCTCTATTACGTGCCCGGCGGCACCCATTCGCCGCATCAGCCGACCAAGAAATGGATCGACAAGTTCAAGGGCAAGTTCGACATGGGCTGGAACGCCTTGCGCGAGCAGATTTTTGCCAATCAGAAGCGGCTTGGCGTCATCCCCGCCAACACGCAGCTAACAGCCTGGCCGGATGACCTGAAAAAATGGGACACGTTGACGGCCGATGAGAAGAAGCTTTTTGCAAGGCAGGCCGAAGTGTTCGCCGGTTATGCCGCCTACACCGACCACGAAATCGGTCGCGTAATTCAGGAAGTCCAGGACGAAGGCAAGCTCAACGACACGCTGATCATCTATATCGGCGGTGACAACGGCACGAGCGCGGAAGGCACGACCCTCGGCACGCCCAACCAATACACCGCCTACAACGGCATTTTGGACCTACCGGTCGCCGAGTAATTGAAGGCATACGATGCCTGGGGTTCGGCCGCGACCTATCCGCACATGGCGGTGGCCTGGTCGTGGGCGTTTGACACACCGTTCAAATGGACGAAGCAGGTGGCGTCGCACTTCGGTGGCACCCGCCAAGGCATGGCGATGTGTTGGCCGAACCGCATCAAGGATGCCGGCAGCATCCGCACCCAGTTCCACCACATGATCGACATCGTACCGACCATCCTTGAGGCAACTGGCATTCCCGCGCCGGTGATGGTCAACGGCATCGCGCAGAAGCCGATTGAAGGTGTCAGCATGACCTACACCTTCGACAAGTCGAGCGCCAACGTGCCGTCCGCGCGAACGACGCAGTATTTCGAGATGTTCGCCAACCGCGCGATCTATCACGACGGCTGGATAGCTGCGACAACGCCACCTGCGCCGCCATGGCTCCTGGGGATAGCCAAGCTGCCCGAGGATGTGGTCAACGGCTACTAGTGGGAACTCTACAACATTGCCGAGGATTACTCGGAGAGCAATGACCTCGCGGCGAAGATGCCGGATAAGCTCCGCGAGTTGCAGGAGCTGTTCATGGTGGAAGCGACGAAATACAATGTGTTTCCGCTGGACAACTCGGTCCTATCGCGCATCATCGCACCACGGCCAAGCGCGACCGCAGGCCGGAACACCTTCACCTACTCGGGCGAGATATCAGGCCTGCCCGAGAGCGATGCGCCCAGCATCCTGAACAGATCCTATACAATCACAGCCGAAGTGGACATTCCGGGCAGCGCTGGTTCGACCGTTGGGCGTGCGAGCTCGCAGGACGGCAGCGAAGGGATGATCGTCACCGGAGGGGGACGCTTCGGTGGCTATGGCCTGTATCTGCTCAAGGGCAAGCCGGTATTCCTCTACAACTTCCTCGATCTCGAACGCTTCCGGTGGGAAGGCCAGGACGCGCTCTCGCCGGGCAAGCACACCATCGTGTTCGATTTCACATACGATGGACCCGGCTTCGGAAAGGGAGGCACGGGTGTCCTGAAAGTAGACGGCAAGGAGGTCGCCACTAGAAAAATCCCGCACACCCATCCATTCATCATTCCCGTCGAGGAACCCTTCGACGTGGGTGTCGATACCCGCACCGGCGTTGAAGATAAGGACTATCAGGTGCCGTTCCGTTTCACCGGCAAACTTGACAAGCTCACCTTCAAGCTCGCGCCGGTACAGCTAACGCGCGACGAGCATCGGGTCATTCGGCACGCCCGCGCCGACGCGAATAACTGATGCCGCGGCAATCCGGCGGGCTTTCGTCGGGGCCCGCCGGACGTTGGCGTGCCGATGTCCAGCGGACTCGCCTCCGCCTACATCAAGCGCTTCTCCGACCCATCTAAATCAAGCGTAGCCAACTCAAGAATAAACTTGAATTTAATTGGCAAGCCCGCATCGGCCGCTACCTCTAAAACGGAAGGGCGATGCGGAGGCGCCAAAATGGACTATCTGGGCGCGCTGCGTATGTTCGTGCGAGCGGTAGAGGCCGGCAGCTTTTCGAAAGCTGCGATTGCCACGAATACCAAGACCTCGACCGTCTCGCGCGCGATCGCCAACCTCGAAGAGGATCTTGGCGTCAGCCTATTTCATCGCACCACGCGCCGCGCCCATCTCACCGAGCCGGGCGCGACATTCTACGAACACGCACGCGGCGTTCTGCGGGGTCTGGAGGAGGCGCGGGATGCGGCCTCGGCGATGGAGAGCCGGCCACAGGGATTGATCCGCCTGCACGTCCCGAGCGGCTTCGGCCGCCTGCACATCATGCCGTTCGTGCCGGACTTCCTGGCCGCCTATCCCGATATTCGTCTCGATGTCTCTCTGACCGATGTGCGGGTCGATCTGCTGTCCGTCGGCGCCGACCTTGCGATCCGTATCGGTTCGCTCTTGAACTCCAGCATGCTCTCCCGCAAGCTCGCGCCGCATCGGCGCATTGCATGCGCGAGCCCGGCCTATCTGGACCGCCTGCCGCCGGTCACCGAGCCGATCGACCTGCTACAGCACAATTGCCTTGTCTATGCGCTCCAGCCGACCGATCGTTGGTTCTTTCGTCGCCCGGCCGGGACAAGCGATGCCTTCGAGGAGGTACCCGTCACCGGCACGTTGCGCGCTGACGACGCCGAGCCGCTGCGCGATGCGGCGGTTGCCGGCGTAGGGGTCGTGCTGCTTCCGACGTGGCTGGTTGGCGAGGATATCAAGGCGGGTCGGCTGCGGCACGTGCTTCCCGAGTGGTCCTCCATGATCGCCACGACGCCAAGTGGCATCTTCGGGGTCTTTCCTCCGCATCGCATGGTGCCGCCGAAGGTAAGGGCCTTTTTGGACTTTGCCCAGAAACGCTTTGGCAAGCCACCCTACTGGGATCCTGATTGGACCGAGCATCGGCATAAGACTTCGCACGAAGTCACCGAACGGGACGGCTCAAACAGCATCTGACAATCGAAGCGCGTTGCACGTTTCGCACCAATCATTCCCAGCACGGGGCATACAGCGCAACCGATTGCTGACCTACATCAGATTTGAGCCTCACGGCGATGTTCCTGATTTAGACTCTTTTGGAGAAGCGCAATGTCGAGACTTGGAATTGTAGGGGCTGCGGCCCTGTCACTCGCGTTAGCAGTTGCCACCCCGGCCTTCGCCGTGGAACTTCACGGTGCCCGTAGTGGCGATCTGATGGACGTCGGCGGGTTCGGCGGTGCTCAAGCAAGCACTGGCTCGTTCGTGCCCAGCGCGGCCGCTGCTGCCCATTGTGCCCAGCGTTGGGCGTACTTCGACCGGGCATCCGGAAAGTATATGGGTGACGATGGGCAGTGGCGTCCTTGCGGTTAAGACCAAAAAAGAGCGGCTCAAGCCGCTCTTTTTTTGCTCTGCACTTTCCAGGCTCGACAGTCGGCCGGAGTGATGGAGAACTCCAAGCTTCAGGCTTTTCTTTCGGTTGCGGGCGTTTGAACGCGCTGAGAGGCGCAGATCCGCTAACTCGGCAAAGCGATCGCTTTCAGATTACCAACCCCGCTCCAGCTACCGCTTCGAACGCGAAGACACCGGCGTCATGTGTTGATCACGTCTGCAGCACTCGGCGATTTACCGAAGGCGATTGTTGCAGTATATGTAAGCTTGGGACAGCTTCGCGACCGATCATACTCGGGAGGAGGCGGTATGAAAAAGGGCGGTGTTTTAGCATCAATGGTTGTCGGGCTGGCTGCCGCCGTGTACGCGACGGACGCCTCAGCCGACGACATCATGGCGACGAAGGCTATGCCGGCCGCGACAGCTCCGTCGCAGCCGCAGACGTGTAGTAGTCTCGAGGAGTTTGTCGCCACAGCCTGCCCATTGACCTGGAATGGCATCACCGTCTACGGCACGATTGATGCGGGTGCGACGTGGCTCAGCCATGGAGCGCCCTTCAATGGGACGTCCGCGGTCGGGGCAGCCTATCTCATCCAGAAGTACAGCAATCGCCCGCAGTGGAGTTTCGCGCCGAACGGCTTGAGCAATTCAAATATCGGAATCAAGGGCAACGAGCCGATCGCTCCCGGTTGGGCTTTTGTCTTCGACCTGCAGGCCGGGTTCGATCCTTATTCTCTCCAGTTTTCCAATGGACCGCACTCCGTGGTTCAGAACGCCGGCGTGCCGCTCACCAGCCAGAATGCAGGCTCCGATTCGAGCCGGGCCGGGCAATTTTATAATTCCGTGGGCTATTTGGGTATCAGTTCGCCCTATGGCACCCTAACCGTTTTCCGGCAGAACTCGCTGACCCTGGACGCCGTATTTGCCTACGATCCGATGGGCGCTGCGTACGCCTTTTCGCCGATCGGCTGGCAGGGGATTACCTGCGGCGTCGGCGATACTGAAGACTGCCGATTTAGCACGTCGCTCAAGTATCGTGTGAGCATTGGCCAGTTCCGGGTTGCGGCGCTCTGGCAATTCGGTGGTTACGACCAGAACAACGCCGCGACGGGTTCCTACCAGTTGCAGGTCGGCGGCGACATCGCCAATTTGGCCGGCGGCACGCTTTCGCTTGATGCAATAGGCAGCTACGTCCAGAACGCCGTGGCGTTAGCGATTGCCGGCAATACGCTGCCGGCGGTGCTGCCACAGGTTGCCACCGCTACGCTCTCCGATGACGCCAGCGTGATGCTGGTTGGCAAATACAGCAACGGACCCGTCAAGCTGTTTGCCGGATACGAATTCATTCAATATGCGCCCCCCAGCAATCGTTTTGCCCCCGGTACCGGCTTTACCAATATCGCGGGAGATTTCGTCTGCGCCGGCTGCGGTGCGATCAACGGCACGAACATCAACAACACGGCTTTCGACGCCGGCGACAAGTTATTCCACGTATTTTGGACCGGCGTGAAATACGCCGCCACGGACACTCTGGACCTGATCGGCGCTTATTACCATTACGACCAGCCCGCCTTTGGTACACCGGTCAATTGCGCCGCCAACGCTGCGGCGTTCGCAAACTGCCACGGCACGTTCGACGCTGTTTCTTTCGTCGCGGATTGGCAGTTCGCGAAAAAGTTTGATGCCTACGCCGGGATTATGTTCTCACAGGTCAATGGCGGACTAGCGAACGGTTACCTCAATCGCAACACGATTGATCCCACGGTTGGGCTTCGATTCCGCTTCTGAGAAAAACAACAGGCACGGATAAGTCATTCGCCGACTTTGCCGAAGTGCAGGATCCTGCATTTCGACCGATTTTCCTGCCAACTCCTGCACGGTGTTTCTTCGTCGCCTTTCGAACTTGCCTCCAACGGAAACCTGGCTGCAGCAAGATCACAGTTGCGGACCCGACAGGCTCATCTCACGCTCCGCGCGGAAAACATTGGCATGCAGGTTTGCTATCCATTGGCGTCCGCTCGACGTAATATTGAGGTAGCGTATTGCCATCTGGATTTGCGGGGCGACGTTATTCCAATAGAACTGCGGGTACTTGTAGACTACGTCCGCGGGCGTATCGTAGCCGAGCTGTTTGTTCAAACCGATTTCTTCAAATTCATAGAACAGCGCATTTGCCTTTTTCAGGTAGTTGGGATCACCGAGTTGACCTATGAGATCGGCAGCTCGCAGCAGCAAACCCTCCTCTTCGATCAGGTCGTCGTCGTTCGAGGACGATGCATATGGAAAGCGCGTATATTCGATGGCTCGGGCAATTCGGTCAGCGTCCACCTCTTCCGTCCCGTCGAGGCGCTCAGAAATGAACAACTTTGACCGGTCCACATGATAGGGCGCGAGCGCGGCATCGGACGACCCTCGCGGCAGGCGAACCGTACGACCACTCAGGTCGGCGACATAGGACTCGTGTTCGTCTCCCTGCAAAATTCCGCGAACGTATCCGATGTCATGGGCAAGGCACGCCAGAATGAAATTCGCATAGTCCTCTGCGGTCGTTGCGCGCAACATCTGTCGTCCCATCAGGATGTCGTGCCCGGCGAGCGTAACAAGCATCGAGTGCTCAATGTTATGATACAGGGCGTCGCTGTTGCCGATGCAGTCAAGGGTCAGTCTGGCTGCGAAGGGAACGACTTCAGCCAAATGGGCATGTGAAGCGCCAAACCGGCTCTTGGTGTCCGAAGTCAGGAACGATCCCAAAGCCTGCGCTACCAGTTCCGGAATTGTGATCATCTGAACACCCATATGCTGAGCGCTGTGGTCTGACAAAATTCCTTCGTCGCGCCCCAATGATAGCACATCGGTCCTGTCTGCGCCTGGCAAATGTCATTTTTTGGCGCGTCGAGACATACGGGGGGATACTGGGCTATACTTGCTGCAGAATTCCGCCGAGCCATGTTGGTGCACGTCCACGCAATCAGGAGGCAGTACCATGACGATTAGGCCCGACCCGACGTTTCATGCATCGCCGAAGCTTGCAATGGAAGCTCCGCCGGAAGACTTCGCCTACACCTTGATGCTTAGCCCGGACTTCTCAAAACCGGACGCACTCGCAGTGATCGACGTAAAGCCTGGCTCCCCGACGTTCAGTCAGGTCGTCCACACGGTGATGATGCCTAACAAGGGTGACGAGTTTCACCATTTCGGCTGGAACGCGTGCTCGTCGGCGTTGTCACCGCTCACAGGGCACGCTTTCCTCGAGCGGCGCTACCTCATTATCCCCGGTATCCGGTCCTCTCGAATTTATATCGTGGACACGAAACCCGATCCAACAAAGGCGAAGATTCACAAGATCATCGAACCTGAGGAAATCTTCAAAAAGACCGGTTACTCACGGCCCCACACGGTCCATTGCGGGCCGGAAGGCATTTACGTCAGTACCCTCGGTGGCGGCGGCAAGGATGGTACCGATGGACCGCCCGGCGTCTTCATCATGGATTGCGAGACATTCGATGTGCTCGGGCGGTGGGAGATCGATCGCGGTCCCCAAAAACTGCACTATGACTTCTGGTGGAACTTGCCACGCGATTACATGGTGACGAGCGAGTGGGCGTTGCCGCCGCAATTCGAGAACGGGATCGTGCCGGAGGATCTTCTCTCGAACAAATACGGCCATCGGATCCACTTCTGGGACCTCCGAGCCCGGCGTAACGTTCAGACGATCGATCTCGGTGCCAACCATCAAATGGCACTGGAAGTGCGCCCGGCTCACGATCCGGTTCGCGAGTACGGCTTCCTGGGCGTCGTGGTCGACACCACAAACCTCGAAGGCTCGATCTGGACCTGGTGGCGCGAGGGTGGCGAATTTCATATCGAGAAGACGGCGACGATCCCGGCAGAACCCGCGCCGAAGGATCGGCTGCCGCCGCTTCTGCAGGGATTTGGCGCAGTGCCGCCGTTGGTGACCGACATCGATCTATCGATGGACGACAAGTTTCTGTACGTCGCTTGCTGGGGAACCGGCGAGATGCGTCAGTATGACGTCACCGACCCCAGAAAGCCGAAGCTTGCGGGCTCCGTCCACGTCGGCGGCATTGTCCGCCGCACGCCTCACCCAAACGGTAAGGCATATGCCGGCGGTCCGCAGATGGTGGAGATCAGTCGCGATGGCAAACGAGTATATTGGACCAACTCGCTCTACTCGACATGGGACGACCAATTCTATCCCGATGGAATACCGGGCGCCGAGGTGATGGCCAATGCAAATCCCGCGGGTGGCCTCGCGTTGGCAAAGGACTACTGGGTGAGCTTTCCTGGCGGTTACAGGGCGCATCAGATTCGGCTCGACGGTGGTGATTGTTCGACGGATTCATTCTGCTATCCGTCGGTCTGAATTTGAGCGGAGCGGATTGGACACCTGCCTGGCTCTGGCTTGCTGTCGTCGCGAGCGGCCTCTACCACGGAATAAACCCGGGAATGGGATGGCCGCTGGCCGTTTCCGCTGGATTGATGGAAAGGAGTTCGCGTGCCTTGGTAGCCGCGCTTTGGCCGCTAACGGCCGGCCACCTGCTTGCGATGCTCCTGGTGATCCTTCCCTTCGCGGTGTTGGTCACCCTCGTCGAATGGCAGCGCTGGATACAGATCGGCGCCAGCCTCCTTGTCATCGGGTTCGGTATCTTCCGGCTAGTCGAGCGGCGCCATCCACGGGCATTGGCGCGGATACGACCGACGCAATTGGGGATTTGGTCGTTCGCCGTAGCTATCGCGCATGGTGCCGGTTTGATGCTGGTGCCGATCTATCTTGGACTCTGCCGGCAAGCCGACCTCGACAAAAGCCACGAGGCAGCTGGTACCCTCATGAACGCCAATCTCGGGATGGCCGTGCTGGTCTCCGTCGTCCACGCCACCGCGATGATCGCTGCCGGCGGATGTTCCGCATGGCTCGTTTACCGCTATCTTGGTCTGAAATTCGTATCGCGGAGCTGGTTCAATCTGGATACGTCCTGGGCCGTCAGCCTCATTCTGGTGGGAGCTATTGCGCTAGTGCTCGGCCTCGCGGACTAGCGCAGAAGCGGTGTACGGCTTCAGTATGACGGCGAACATGAGAGCCAGTGCATGTCGGCTGTTGGGCACAAATGCGAAGTGCCGGCCGCGTTGAGCAATGCCCGCTTTCAGGCGTAACCGAGAAGACATTTGCTCACCCTGAATTCTTCTCAGTTTGACCCGACTGAGATATAGTCGCCAAATCTACGGCGATGCACGGTAGGTTCTTTCACCATCATGGTGTGGTAAGTCGGCCGTCTGCTCGGACGCCTCCCATCCCACCCGGTTCAGATAACGCCGCCCTGCTCCTGAGCAGACAGAACCTGTAGCCGCCCAAGCGCAACCACATTTCCAGGTCACTTCCGCAACGCTGCAACGGAAACACAGACATAATCTGCCGAAGTTGCATAGCGCATACGAGGTGCTTCGAACAGTTGGCGAAAACATACAGCGGCCTAAACTAGGCGGTCGCCATCGCCCGGTTGAGAACCGACTATGCGAGTTCGCTTTACGCGCCGACCGCTGCAAGCGGCCGGCCTTTAACGAAAATAGGAGGCCGGGCGCGAGCCGTTGATTGCGAATTTCTCCGCGCCGACGTGCGGGGCGCGTGTTATGGGTAAACGCTCGATTGCCGGACTAAGCCAACTCGCGACGTTGCTGGATCTGGTCGGAATTTCGGACGAAGGCGGGCAAGATCATGAGACTACTTAAGCGTCTTTTGCAACGTTTGCTGATCTTCGGATTGGGAATCTTTTGCGTCTGGCTGATTGTCTTTGTCGTCTTTGAAACCGCGGACCGTAGACTGAACTGGATCCTGGCCGTCGCTGTTACCTACGGCATTGCCGCGTATGTTGTTCTGCCGCGCGCCATTCGGATGGGACTCAAGATTCTCCAGAGCAAGCGTGTACCGAGTTACACGATTACCGGTGACGGATTCCCTGGAGACCCCGTGAATGTTGTGCTCGTCGGTACGCTCCAGCAGCTTCGCGACGTCTTTGCAGCGCTCGGCTGGTCGGAGGCAGACCGGCTCAGCCTTGCCAGTTCATGGGGCATGGTCCGAGCCTTCGTGTTCAACGCTCCATACCCCACCGCCCCATTCAGCACCCTCTACCTTTTCGGGCGTGGCCAGGACATCGGCTTTCAAAAGGCGATCGATAACAGCCCGCGGAAGCGCCATCACATACGGTTCTGGGCTTTGAGCCAAAGCCGCGCCCGGGCAACGTGGGGAACTGCAGAGTTTTGGCTAAGAAATACGGAACGCCCTCCCGAGAATGAAAGTGTTCTCTGGATAGGAGCCGGCACAAGGGACACGGGCCTTTCCTTCACCCGCCTTTCATTTCAGATCACCCACGCCACCGATTCGGACGCAAATGTGGAGCGCGACTATATTGTCGGCGAGTTGAGGAAAAATCGATCTATCGAGGCGGTGAAAGTGTATAAAGCCGGCGAAAATCTCCTCACCGAACGGGTCAACCACTACATTACAGATGGAGAAATCACGTTGGCGATCCTCGCAGCGAATTGCGATTGATGCCAATGCCGTAGCAAGCTAGGTACATAAAGACCGCCAGTCGCGCGGGTGAGTAGCCTTAGGCGAAAAGTTGCGACTTGTGTGGGCCCCCCACGGGCGTCCGCACACGACAGGTGAAGCGATCAATACAGAAGGTTTTCGGCCGTCGGGATGCAGGTCTATCCACGCGCTGAGGCAGCCGGCGGCCGAAAAGCGCCAAGGCACGAAGTCGCGGGAGGTAGGGCACCGACAGTGCGGCGGGCACTATGGGGATTTAGCCGCGGTAGGTAATTTGAGTGCCGGATAATTTTTCGAAGGGTGTATTGGGCTCGAAGGTATGCACAACTTTGGCGTTTTGGCACGAGTGTTGCACAAATGGGGATTTAATTTTGTTGGCTCGTGTGATTTCAAATAGTTGCGCGTAGCAGAAATGGCACATCCTGCAACTGTTGCGCGACTAATTGGTTGATCGGTGTTCAGTGGCATGGCGTGAATCAATTTCTCGCGAGCAGAAACATACACGGCACATTCAAGCAAACTGGCTGGCGCTTTCGTCAAGGCAATTTTGCCATTGCGTCACCGGTGTGGTCTTTGTGGCTCGGCGTATCAGGCTGATGGCCCGCAGGTCTTCTTGCTGTTCTTGATCATGCGTTGCCCGCCAACAGTACGCTTGTTGATCGTGTTGACCTTGCCACCAAGCTATCGCTGTCCTCTCTCGACCGACTACCGGCTCTCGGTTCTTGCCCCGCGCAGCGGGCTGGAGCGCAGCGACTTTGTGCTTTGGCACGAAACGGACCAGTCGGCCCGGTCAGATGATGTCTGTTCACTGGCGAAAACCGGAAGTCATCTCGGACAGACATAAGTTAGCCGACGCCACCGGCGACGATATGGCAGGACCCCTCACTTGATTTCTGAGGACACGCGCCGTGTAATTGGCCTGCCAGAGGTCACGCCCTGCGCCTCGGCAAAATGCAATGACTTCTGTGGGAATGATTTGCGTCAACGGAAACCGGTCCGGTTGGTTGGCTGTCGTGATCTCAATGGGCAGAAACCAAAAGCTCCGGGTTGCTTTCTCTTTGGAGCGGGAGTCAGGGCTTCAATATCAGGGAGGAGACGATGCTACGTCGATTGATTCCTTTGATTTTGCTGGCGGGTACGAGCGCGGCTTTGGCCGATGATATGAAGATGCCGACCAACTCCGGCGATCTCAAATGGGGTCATGCACCGGCGGCACTACCAAAAGGGGCGGAAATCACTGTTCTGTCGGGCGATCCTTCCCAAGACGGACTTTACGTTGTCCGATTAAAAGTGCCGGACGGTTACAAGATCCCCGCGCACAATCATCCGACAACCGAATACGTAACTGTTTTATCCGGTAATTTTCATCTCGGAATGGGCGACAAGCTTGATGAGAAAAACGGTGTTGAACTAACGGCAGGTGGTTACGGCGAAGCGCCTGCGCAAATGAATCACTATGCTTGGGCAAGCAGTCCATCTGTTATCCAGGTACACGGCCAAGGGCCGTTCGCGATCACATATGTTAATCCCGCTGATGATCCGAGTAAGCAGTAAGGTCCGATGTAACCCCACCCGCCGGTTTTAGCCAACAGGCGGTTCTCAACCGCAAGACTGCCGCATCGGCGCGGCAATGCGGACTCGGGATGTCAAATTCTCCCGCGCGGACGGCGTTACTCTGTCAAAAATCTATATGCGACAAACAGAGCCACCATGCTCACGAAAATGAGCAGTACCGGAAGATATTTCTGGGTCGTCGGCCTGATTGAATGGCGCGCAGCCGATAGCCCGGGCCGAGGTTCAGGCCGTCTCTGAAGCCGCACGACTTTGCCCTCTATCGTTGCGCTACGAGCCTTTGGCTCCGGTGCCGCGCCCGCGCCGCCCATTTCGCTGTAGTAAGCGCTGTAGACCTCGCGAACGGCCAGGGCGGTGGACTCGGCCTCGCTCATCGTCTTGAGTCGGGTTCGATAATTAGTCAGAAAGTTCTGTGCGTTTGGCGGAAGGTCATCGAAACCACCGAGTTTGGCCATCATGAGCCAAGTGGCGAAATCCGCCTCGGCTTTCGTGCGAGCTTTCCTGGCGATACTGGGGTTGGAGCTGGAGGACATGGCGGTCCGAATTGGTTTGTCCGCCCAAACTCGTCAACGTTCATGGCGATCGTTGGACAGTTCACGCGTCGGGGTTTTGGCACAAACGCGAAATGTGCTCACCCAAGTTCTTGTCAGTTTGACCCCTTGCTGAAGTGGTCGGCTTTGAGGGCGAGCGCCTTAAACCTTGGTATAGTTCCTTGACCCCTTGAGATGGCCGACGCTTCCCTACGTTCAATTGAGCCGCTGATCGCGATCGTCTTAGGTAGCGTTGGGCGGTAGCGAACCCCTCCCAGTGCGCTATCGCTGCCCTCCTTGGGCGTTTCCTCCCTAGACTTGGGCCGCTTGTGGCAACGCAGGCGGCCTTTCTTTTTTTGTGTATGCTGTCACGTCCGGCGGGGCGAGAATGATCGAACCCACGAGTCCGTTCAATGGCCACCTTTCGGACATGACGCGATGTCTGGCCTGGGTCCGTGGTGCGCTTCAAAGCAGACATCGACCGCCCAGTCTGAATTCATGAGTTCACGCACCAGCAAGCGTAGCCCGGACGAACTCCGCGATATCCGGGTTCGTTCAGTGGTGCCGTATATCGCCAGTGCTCATGCAGGCACCTTTCCAAGGCTGGATCGGGCTTAACTCTACAGCCGGATCGAACCATCGACAATGCGCGCATGGGCTTGCGCGTCGATCGGGCGATACCCGCCCGATTTCGGTTCGCGGAAAAACAGCGGGTCGGTCACATGGTGCGGATCGAATGCTTCGCGCACCAGTTCCTGCTTTTTCTGCTTGAAGGTTTCGGTGGTATCAAGCGCCGCGCAGATCCGGATCATGACCGGGCAGGCATAGGCCGGCAGCCGGCCAGAAAGATGCGCCGCGAATTCCTGCAGGTCGAAGCGGCTGTCGATCACGATCGCTGCCATGCCGGCACGGCCGTCGGCGCCGGGGATTTCCACCCCGTAGGTGGTGGCCTCGGCAACGCCTGGGCAATCGGCCACGGCTTCATTGACCTCCGACGTCGCGACGTTCTCGCCCTTCCATCGAAACGTATCGCCGATCCGGTCGACGAAATGAAAATAGCCTTGCTGGTCGAGCCGCATCAGATCGCCAGTGCGAAACCAGGCATCGCCCTTCGCCTGCACGTCGCGCAGGATCTTCTTTTCGGTCTGGGCCTGGTCGGTATACCCCTCGAAGCGGCCGCCGCCTTGATCGGCGCTGCCGATCCGCCCCACCGCTTCGCCGACCTCATCGCGGGCGCACGCGATGCAAAGGCCATCGGCATCGCGAACCGGCGTACCGAGCTCGGGGTCGACCCGCACGATCGCCGCCGGAAAGCGATGCGCCAACAGCGGCGGAATCCGGCCGATCGCGCCGGGCTTGCCCTCGACATTGTAGAGCGAGAAATTGCCTTCGGTCGCAGCGTAGAACTCCAGGATGCGGGGTATCGCAAAACGCGCCTGAAAGGCCTCCCAGATATCGCCGCGCAGGCCATTGCCGCAGGCCAGCCGCAGCCGGTGGCTGGATTCGAATTCGGATGCCGGCGCCTTCAGGAGATAGCGGCAGAGCTCGCCGATATACTGGAACAGTGTGCAGTCCCAGCGCGCGACCTCGCTCCAGAAATTGCCGACCGAGAATTTGTCGGACACGACCACCGAAGCACCCGCGCTCAGCATGCTGCAGGGTGCTACGATGCCGCCGACGCTGTGGAACAGCGGCAGGCAATCGTACAGGCGGTCCTCGGGCGAGGCGCCGGTCAATCCGGCAAACCAGCCGCCCCAATTGCGGATGCGGCGGTGGCTGATGCTGGCGGCCTTCGGCAGGCCGGTGGTGCCGGAAGTGTAAATCAATAGCGCGCGATCGTTGATGGTGACCTCGGGACGCTCAGTGGCGGTCAGCGGACCGCCATCCAGCCGCTGCAGAATGTCGTCCAGCGCCGGGCCGCCATCGCCCAGTTCGAGGCCGGCTGCGTTGGCGCCGCCGCCATGGATCCAGATTTTCGGCACCCGACCCAGATAGGCCACCGCGGTCTCGAAGACATCGGCGAGTTCCGCAGCCAAAATGACATGATCGGCCGCCGCGACGTTGATGCAATGCGACAGCGATGGCCCGATCAGTTTGGTATTGATCAGCGCCACGACGCCGCCGACCTTGGTGATGCCGAGCCAGGCGGCGACGTAGTCCGGCCGGCTCGGCATCAACAGGCAGACGGTATCGCCGGGCTTGATTCCGGCCGAGCGCGCCCAGCGCGCATAGCGGTTGATCCGGACCGCCAACGCGCCGTAGCTGAACGTCTCGGTATCCGACAACAAAGCTGGCCGGTCTGGCTGCCGCGCGGCGTGTTCCTCGACGATATCGGCGAATAGATTTTGCGGATTGGCCTCGATACGCGAGGTCAGCTCGATCGCCTTCAGCCAGCTCTTGGCGGCCGACGGCTTGCCCTGCCGCGGCAGGGTTTCTGTTGGCTGCTCGATAACGCCTATGCTCATGGCTGAATGCCCAAAGGTCGATCCCGGGAGCCACATATAGCGGCACCGGCTCGATCAGGGGTTAACCGGCAGGGTTAAAAGCAGCTTGTTGTTGCAGCGCAAGGGGTGGCACCGACTAGCCCTGTGCGGTACCGCGTATGGCCTGTTGAGCAAACGATGGCGCGTCAACAGGCCCTGCTTTCGCCAAATAGAGGGACCAAACAATTCGTTGTGAAGCCACCCGGGCCGGCTTTTCTGTTAGCGTCCCGGTCGCGTCGATCTCCTTACACCAAGTAATAACCAAAACAGGAGGACAGCCACGACCCGGAACCCCAGAGGTCGCGAAGCCAGGATAGCGGAATCAGGATAAACGGAGCCACGCGGGCAACCGAGAAACATGTTCTCGCTCGCGTCGAAGAGACATCAAAAGCTTATGAAGAGCGAGGAACGATCATGATCAAATTGAAGATTAATGGCGAAGTGCGTAACTGGGACGGCGATCCGGATCTTCCGTTACTCTGGTTTCTCCGTGACGAAGCAGGATTGACGGGCACCAAATTTGGTTGCGGCCAGGCGTTGTGCGGAGCCTGCACCGTGATGGTCGACAAGCAGGCTGTTCGCGCCTGCATTACCTCGGTTTCCGACGTCGTCGACCGAGAAGTTGTCACCATCGAAGGTCTTCATCCCACCGGCGATCACCCGGTTCAGAAGGCCTGGCGCCAGGTCAATGTGCCGCAATGCGGTTATTGCCAGGCCGGCCAGATCATGCAGGCCGCGGCACTGCTGACGGAAAACCCAAAGCCCACGCACGATCAGATACGCGAAGCGATGGCGGGCAATATCTGCCGCTGCGGCTGTTACCAGCGCATCGAAAACGCGATTCATCTCGCATCGACGGGAGTCTGATCATGAACATTTTCACAAACCCCGACAAACTTCGCGGCATTGAGAAGCGCGTCAAGGTGGAAAAGATTTCCCGCCGCACCATCCTCAAGAGCCTTGGCATCACCGGCGGGCTGGTGCTCGCCGCACCGGTGACCGCGCGCCAGGCGTTCGCGGCCTATGAGACTGGCGCCGGAAAGATGCCGCACGGTACGGTGGTCGATCCACGCGTGTTCGTCGCCATCGCACCGGATGGAATCGTCACCATCGTGGCGCACCGCTCCGAAATGGGAACCGGCGTGCGGACCAGCCTGCCCCTGATCGTGGCCGAAGAGATGGAGGCCGATTGGTCGCGCGTGAAAGTCCAGCAGGCGCATGGCGACGAGGTCAAATTCGGCAATCAGGATACCGATGGCTCGCGCAGCACGCGCCATTATCTGATCCCGATGCGCGAGATCGGTGCGTCGGCGCGCGTGATGCTGGAGGCCGCCGCCGCCCAGCGCTGGAATGTGCCGGTGACCGAGGTCAAGGCCGTCAACCACGAGGTGGTTCACGCCGCCAGCGGCAAACGTTTGGGGTTCGGCGATCTCGCCGCCGATGCCGCCAAGCAATCGGTGCCGAGCGTCGAAGGCCTGAAGCTGAAGGACCCGAAGGACTTCCGCTATCTCGGCAAAGGCGAAGTCGGCATCGTCGATCTGCGCGACATCACCGTCGGCACCGCCCATTACGGCAGCGATACGCGGCTGCCCGGCATGAAATATGCCGTGATCGCGCGGCCGCCGGTGACCGGCGGCAAACTGGTATCCTTTGATTCGACCGATGCGATGAAAGTCTCCGGCGTCGAGAAGGTCATGGAAGTCCAGGGCTGGCCGTGGCCGTCTAAATTCCAGCCGCTTGGCGGCGTGGCCGTGATCGCGCGCAATACCGGTGCGGCGATCAAGGGACGCGACGCGCTCAAGGTGGTCTGGGACGACGGCGCCAACGCCAAATACGATTTCGTCGCCTATCGGACCGAACTGGAGGAAGCCGCGCGCAAACCCGGGCTGGTGGTGCGCAAGGAAGGCGATGTTGACGCCGCCCTGAAAGGCGCGGCCAAGGTGATCGTGGGTGAATATTATCTCCCCCATCTGGCTCATGTCAGCATGGAGTCGCCGGTCGCGGTGGCGGATGTCAGGGGTGAGAGAGTCGAGATCTGGGCGCCGGTGCAAAGCCCCGGCGGCACCCGCGAAGACGTCGCCAAGACCCTCGGAATCCCCGAGGATAACGTCACCGTCAACGTCACGCTGCTTGGCGGTGGGTTCGGGCGCAAATCGAAGTGCGATTTCGCAATCGAAGCGGCGCTGCTGTCCAAGGCGCTCGGCGCGCCGGTCAAGGTGCAATGGACGCGGGAAGACGACGTTCGCCACGACTTCCTGCATACGGTCTCGGTGGAGCGCATCGAAGCCGGCCTCGACGCCAACAACAAGGTGATCGCCTGGCGGCATCGCAGTGTGGCGCCGAGCATCGCCTCGACCTTCGCGGCCGGTGCGGTGCATGAGGCGGCGTTCGAACTCGGCATGGGACTGATCGACATGCCGTTCGAGATTGCGAATATCCAATGCGAAAATCCGGAAGCCGCCGCGCATACTCGGATCGGCTGGTTCCGCTCGGTGTCCAATATCCCGCGTGCCTTCGCGGTGCAGTCGATGGTGGGCGAACTTGCGCACGCCACTGGCCGCGATCAAAAGGACATGCTGCTGGAACTGATCGGTTCGCCGCGGATCGTCAATCTCGCCTCCGTGAAAGACCCCTGGAACTACGGCGAGCCCTATGACAGCTATCCGATCGATACCGCGCGGTTGCGCAAGGTGGTCGAGGTCGTCGCCGACAAGGGCGGCTGGGGCCGAGCAGTGCCCAAGGGGCATGGGCTCGGCATTGCGGTGCATCGCAGCTTCGTCAGCTACATCGCGACCATCGTCGAGGTGTCGGTTGGCGATAAGGGGCAGCTGACGGTGCATCAGGTGGACACCGCGATCGATTGCGGAACCTATGTCAACCCGGAGCGCATCGAGTCGCAGATCGAGGGCGCCGCGATCATGGGGCTCAGTCTGGCCAAGCATGGCGAGATCACTTTCAAGGGAGGCAAGGTGCAGCAGGGCAATTTCGATGACTTCCCGGTGGTACGGATGGACGAGGCGCCGCTTATCACCAACGTCCACATCGTGCCGCCCGGCGCCGATACCCCGCCCAGCGGCGTCGGCGAGCCCGGCGTCCCGCCATTCGCACCGGCGCTGATCAACGCGATCTTCGCCGCAACCGGCAAACGCATCCGGGCGCTGCCGATCGGCAATCAACTGGAGACGTAAGGCGGAACATTAGACCCGACGGGACGTTTCATCGATCTGACAGGAGTAGATCGATGACCATCGGATATAACGCGCCCAAGCGAATGACGCTCGCGGTATCGCTACTGTCGAGCGTCGTTCTTTTGAATCCAGGGGCGGCGGCCCAGGCTCAAACAAGCTCGCCGCCCAGTGCCACGGCGACGCGGCCGGCAAAGACACCGCCGGAGCAAACTTCCGTTCCCAACGCCAGTCCGCCGGCGAGCACAACCCAGACCACCGGCCAAGCCAGCCAGGATCCCACGATCCAGAAAATGAACGAGGACGAAAAGCAGAAGGTCGACACCAAGGGGAAATAGCCCGCACCATCGTTACTTGACGTTACGGACCTCGACGGTCGCCGTACCCTTGTTTTCCCGATAGAAGAAATCCCGCGGTAACGGCCATGCGAGGACCCTGTCGTTGACGTACAGGAACAACTCGCCATCGCGCCGCGGAACGATCGGCACCTCGATGATCGGGTCTTTTTGATAGGGATCCGGCTCGAGCAGGTACTCGTCATTGCCGGTGGCGCCGACCCGCGCGAAGACCACGAAGCGCGGCTGCATCAGGTTTCGCGTCAGCGGCCAGGTCAAGGCCGAGAGGATTTTTTGCCAGCGCGAGCTCAGCTCGCCGCGATGCACGCCGCGCGCGGAGACCTCGCGTCCGTTGCTAGTCCAGATGTCGTCGGGCGTTACCTTGATGATGTAGCGCTGCCCCTGCTCGACCATGATATGGGTCGAATTGCAGATCTTGCCGACGTCGAGCTTCTTGTACTGGGTTTTCTGCGGCTCGATCTCGCACTTCGCCGCGCAGGTCGCGGTACCCGCGATCGAGGCCTGCGGCGTTCGGCAGACCGCATTGGCAAAGCATTTGTCGGAGTTCTTGTCCGCGTCGCATTTTTCCTTCGGCGCGAATTCACAGCTGGGCGTCGTGCCTGCGCCGCAATAGACCGGCCCTCCCGAACCACAGCTCACCACGCCGCTGGCCGAACAGGTCGCGACGGTGGGCCCAACGCAGCGGCTGATGCCGTAATTCGTCGTCGCCGAGCGGTCGGCCGCTATCTTCGGATCGGCATGGCAGACGTAACCGAAGCTATCTTGCAGATCGAAAGCGATATGGCTGGCGAACAACAGTCCGATGCCGACAAACGACGCCGCGAAAAACAGCGGCAGCCATTTGAGCTTGAGGTTGCGGATCAACGACCGGTAAGGCGGCGCGGTTCGCAAGTGCAATACGGCAGGGGCCGGCAACATCGAGAGCAGGATCAGCACCAGCGTCGCCCGGATCGAGAAGGTGACGTAGTGAACGATCCAGCCATGCCCCGGCCTCGGCAGCTGCAGCTCGCGCGGCAGCACCGAATAAAACAACAGATAGATGCCGACCAGCGCCGCGAGCCGGCGCAGCCAGACCGAAGCCGGCGTCGACGGCGGCTCGGCCGTCTTCGCCGGGCGCCATATCAGTTCCATGCGGCTTTCGATCACGCGGCCGAGCAACGACCCCGCCAGGATCAATCCGGCCGTCAACCCGCCGACGAACAGGAACTGGCCGGGCGCGCGCGCATAGGCATCGATCCACGACGCCGCGAAACCCGGCAGGACCTGGCCGAGCAGCCGTATCGCCTGCGAGACGAAGCTGAGCGGCGTGGTGAATTCGTCTTCCGCCGGCGCCACGCGAAAAAACGGATAGAGCGCAAGATAGAACGAGGCAAACACCGTCGCGAAATAGATGACGCGACGCCGCCAGACCACGTTCCAGATGTCTTCCTGCTTGACGCAGCGCAGGGCGGCGGCATCCACCGGCTCGACCGTCGATTGGTCCACGAGGCCATCATCGGTCAGCAGGTCGTAATGGCAGGGAATGCCGATCGGCGCATAGCGATGCGCGCCGGCTTTTGCCCGATTGATCGCGGTCTCGTGGATCTTCGCCTTCTCGATCGACACTTCGTCGCCGGAGCGCCGCGAGAGCTTCATGTGGTTAAGGTCGTCGATCCGGCGCGGACCATAGCGGTAGTAGCCGCCAAGACCGTTGCGCGAGTTGTAGAGCCGGCCATCCTTGTCGCGCAGCCATTTGGCAAAGATCACCATATCGGGGTCGGCTCGCTGCGCCGGATCGGCGCTGGTCGCGGTCTTGAATTTCAGGCCGGTGGCCTCGGCGCTCTTCATGATCCAGTACAGCGGGATATGGGCCAGCGAATTGTCGGGATAGCCGCCGCCGACATTGGAATGAACGCCGGGAAACCAGACCTGATGCAATTGCCCTGATGGAACGCCTTTCTCGTTCCACAGCACCGGATGAAACGTGGTGCGCTCATCGTCCAGCGACAGCGCGTGACATGCCTGTTCGATGCCGTGATTGAAATTACGATCGGGCAATTCGAGCGGGAACAGCCATTTGCTCACGCCCCGCGCCATTTCGTCGATCGGCAGGCCGTAAGCCGCAACCGTATCCCACAGACCCAAAAACTTGATCTTCTCGACCGTGCGGTTACGGGTTTGATGGTATTGGTGCCCGAACAATCGCAGCACCGCATCGCGCGCCCAGCGGAACGGCGCCTCCAGGTGGAACACGGTGTGAAACAAATTGGCGCGGTAGGCCCGATAGGCCAGCTTGGCATTCTCGTAGAGTTCGGCATCGGTGTTGCCGCGCACCAGGCCCTGATCGAGCACCAGCCCGATGACGACGCGGATCGTAAACGCGCCGCGGCTAAACCCGAACCCGTAGATTTCGTCGTCGGGGGATTTGTAGTTGGCGCAAAGGAATTTGTAGATGTCGAGGACGTTTCGCTTCAGGCCATAGCCGAAGACACCGCCGAGTATCGCCAGCGGCTTGAAGGAAGACGTCCCCACGCCGTCGTCGTAAAACGCGACCTGTTTCTTGCCCGTGAGATCGAGGCTCTCGAACACGCGCCAGACATTGGATCGCCAGACCTTGCTGGCCGAATTTCCAGTCCCGTCGGACAGCAAGATAATTCGCTTGCCCACGTGCGCCCCCTCGAATGAAATCGTCGGGGTCGGGTCGCCATCGCGACACCGACTAAATTTCCTTTAAACTTCCACCAAATCGATTGGTGACGGTTTTCTTAAAAATGCGGCGAAGTCGCGAGCCATGCTTCACGCTGCACCCACGTTGGCCGGTTTTCCACTCATAAATCGGAAGGCAGCACATCAACTGTCTGCCACATCACATTTGGAAGGATCTTGTGGCGGGATCCTTGTGGCGAGATCCTTGTGGCGAGATCCTTGTGGAAGGATTCTTCATCGCCTGGACGCAGCCGGACCCTCGTCAGGCCGCCGCCTTGCCGGGCGCGGTTTCACGCATCATCGCCATGGCGCCAAAGCCGACCGCGGTCGCAAACAGCAGGTACCAGGCCGGCGCCAGCGGGTTGCCGGTGACGTGAATCAGCGAGGTGACGACCAGTTGCGCGGTGCCGCCGAAGGTCGCAATCGCGACCGCATAGATGGTCGCGAAGGTGCCGCCCCGAATGTGCTGCGGCAGCCCCTCCGCCAGCGCCACATAGAATGCGCTGTAGGGAATGCTGCCGATCAGCGTCAGCAACCCGAAGCCGCCGAGCAGCGCCCATGCGCTTTGCGTGTCCACGATCCACAGGAAGGTCGGATAGGTCAGCAGCAATGTCGCCAATTGCGGCCACACCATCACGTGCCACCGCCCGACGCGGTCCGCCAGCCATCCGCCAAACAGCGCACCAGCGATGCTGAGCCCGTTGCTGACGACAGAGGTGCCGAACGCGAGATCGGTCGCCACATGCAAGGTGCTTTCCGCGTAGGTCGTCATGTACTGGCCGACATAGGTCGAGATGGTGCCGGAGGCCAGGATCAGCAGGCCGAGAACGATAATGCGCGCGTTGGCGCGGATCATCGCCAGACGTTTGCCGGCGGCTTCTTTCACCGATGCCGCCGCCGCGCCTACATCGACCGTCTCCGGCAGGTTCGAGCGCAGCCACAGCCCGAACGGCAGGCAAACCGCGCCGAGCAGGAAGGCGATGCGCCAGCCATAGGATTCCAGCGCCGCATCGCTCATGGTGTGCGACAGCACGACACCGACCAGCGCGCCCGCGGTCGCGGCGATCTCCTGGCTCGCCGGCTGCCATGAGACGGCGAGCCCACGCCGGTTTGGTGGCGCGGCCTCCATCAGATAGGCCGTGGTGGGTCCGACTTCGCCGCCGAGCGAGAAGCCCTGCACCATGCGCGCGAGAATGGCGATGACGGGCGCCGCGACGCCGATCGTGGCGTAAGACGGCGTCAGCGCCAGCACGATGATGGCGGAGCCCATCATGGCAAAGCTCAGCATCATCGCCGGTCGCCGGCCGGCCCTGTCGGAATAATGCCCGATCACGATGCCGCCGATCGGCCGGGTCACGAAGCCCACGCCGAACGTCGCCAGCGACAGCATCAGGCTGCCGAACTGGCTGCTGGATGGAAAGAAGGTGTGGCCGATCTGGACCGCGAAGAAACTGTAGGTGATGAAATCGTAGAATTCGAGCATGTTGCCGATGGTGACGGCAAGCGTTCCACGGCCGAAGATCGCTGGCGATGCCGGTTCGAGGGCGGCGGCTTGGGCGGATGGATTGGCCATTTGTCCTGCTCGTCGAATCCGGTTAGCGGCGTCTTGCGCGGTATAATACACATCCGGGCGCGTAAAATCGTTCCGCATGCCGGTCGTGTGCTGATAGCATGCGCGATGAATTGGGTCAGGGCAAACCGGAGACAGCGATCCCTAGCGATGCTTCGTTGCTGCGCGATCGCGGCCGCTGCCCTTTGGCTTTGCGCCGGCGGAGAGGTCATGGCTTTCGATATCGAGGCGCATCGCGGCGGGCGGGCGCTGTTTCCGGAAAATACGCTACCCTCGTTTGCCAACGCGCTCTCGATGGGCGTCAACACGTTGGAGCTGGACATCGGCGTCACCCGGGATGGCGCGGTCGTGGTCTCCCATGAACGCAAGCTCAACCCGGATTTGGCCCGCGGCCCCGATGGCGCCTATGTCGCGCCGCCCGGCACGCCGTTCTTCCAGTTGCGGCTTGAGGACGTCAAGCAATACGACGTCGGTCAGATCCGGCCGGGCAGCAGCTATGCGGCGCAATTCCCCGACCAGCGCGCGGTGCCGGGAACGCGGATTCCGACGCTGACCGAGGTGTTCGAACTGGTGCGCCGATCAGGCGACGCAGCCGTGCGTTTCAACATCGAGACCAAGATCGACCCCAACCATCCCGAGGAATCACCCGATCCGCAACGGTTTGTTTCCGCCCTGCTCGATCTCGCGCGGACCGAGCGCATGAGCGACCGGATCATGGTTCAATCGTTCGACTGGCGAACGCTGCAACTGGTGCAGCAACAGGCTGCCAGCATCCCGACGGTTTATCTGACCCAGCAGAAAGGCCCGGGCGCCACCATCGCGCTGGACAAGGCGACCGAGTGGACGGCGGGTTTCAACCCCGGCGACTACGGCCATTCGCTTCCGCGCACCATCAAGGCGGCGGGCGGCGCGATCTGGTCGCCTTATTTCCGCGATGTCGATGCCGACCTGATTGCCGAATCCCACCGCCTCGGGCTCAAAGTCGTGGTCTGGACCGTGAACAGACCGGACGATATGGCCGCCATGATCGACATCGGCGTCGACGGCATTATTTCCGATCATCCGGATCTATTGCGCAAGGTCGCCGGCGAAAAAGGCATTGTGCTGCCGCCCGGACACAAGGTCACGCCCTGAAGCGCCATCGCATTGGCGCCTCCAGCGCGCCCCGCACCTTTTCAGCTGCACGATGGTTGCGATAGCCTTGCTGCAAACAAGGCTGCTCGCAGGGGGACACGTCATGGCACTTTCGCGGCGCCAATTGCTCGATTTGACCGCGGGCGTGGTGCTGCTTCCGATGTCGCCGCGGATTGCCCGGGCCGAGGCCTATCCGGCGCGGCCGGTCCGATGGGTCATCGGCTTCAGCGCGGGAAGCTCGCCGGACATTTTTACGCGGTTGATGGCGCAATGGCTGTCGCAGCGGCTTGGTCAACCATTCATCGTCGAGAACCGGCCGGGCGCCGGCAGCAATATCGGCACCGAGCAGGTCGTGCGCGCGACGCCGGATGGCTATACGCTGCTGCTGACGACCTCCGCCAACGTCTGGAATGCAAGCCTCTACGACAATCTCACCTTCAACTTCCAGCGCGATATCGTGCCGGTCGCAGGGCTGGTCCGCGGGTTGGGCGTGATGGAGGTCGGCCCGTCGTTTCCGGCAAAGAGCGTCGGCGAATTCATCGCCTACGCCAAGGCCAATCCCGGCAAGATCAATATGGGATCGTCGGGCGTCGGAAGCCCGCAGCATCTTTACGGCGAGTTGTTCAAGATGATGACGGGCGTCAATCTGGTCCATGTGCCGTATCGCGGGCCGCCGCAATCGCTGACCGCGCTGTTCGCCGGCGAGATCGAGGTGATGTTCGACACCCTGTCCACCTCCATCGAACACCTCAAAGCGGGCAGGCTGCGCGCGCTGGCGGTGACCTCGGCGGCGCGATCGGATCTGTTGCCGGACGTTCCGACCGTGGGCGAATTCGTGCCGGGCTATGAGGCGACCAGTTGGCAGGGCGTCGGCGCACCGGCCGGCACGCCCGCCGAGATCATCGATACGCTCAATCGGGAAATCAACGCCGGCCTCGCCGATGCCAGCCTGAAGGCAAAGATCGAGGCCCTCGGCTATTCGGTATTTACAGGTTCGGCCGCGGCCCTTGGCAGCTTCATTGCCGAGCAGAGCGGCAAATGGAGCAAGCTGATCCGGGCCGCCGGCATCAAGGCGAATTGAGCCGTATTGCCCTCGGTTTTGACGCCGCCTTACGCGGCGCGCACCGTGGTGAGGAACTCGCCGACCTCGAGCTTGAGACGGCTGCTGTCGCGAGACAGCGACTGTGCCGCGGAGAGAACCTGCGAGGACGCCGAACCGGTCTCGCCGGCGCCGCGCTGCACGTCGGTGATGTTGGACGAGACCTGCTGGGTGCCTTGGGCTGCCTGCTGCACGTTGCGGGAAATTTCCTGGGTTGCCGCGCCCTGCTCTTCCACGGCGGCTGCGATGGTCGATGAAATCTCGGACAATTTTTCGATGGTGCCGCTGATTTCCCTGATCGCATTCACCGAGTCCTGCGTCGCGGACTGAATACCCGCGATCTGCTGGCCGATCTCACCGGTCGCCTTCGCGGTCTGCTCGGCCAGCGCCTTCACTTCGGAAGCCACCACGGCGAAGCCGCGGCCGGCCTCCCCGGCGCGGGCCGCCTCGATGGTGGCGTTGAGCGCCAGCAGATTGGTCTGCCCGGCAATGGTATTGATGAGTTCGACCACATCGCCGATGCGCGCCGCCGCCTTCGACAATTCGCCGACGCGATCGTTGGTCCTGCGCGCCTGGTCTACGGCCTCGCTGGCCATACGCGCCGATTGCTGGACCTGGCGGCTGATCTCGTTGACGGACGACGCCATTTCCTCGGCCGCCGATGCAACCGCCTGCACGTTGGTCGAGGCCTCTTCCGAGGCCGCGGCAACCGCGGTGGTGACTTCGGTGGCGTGCACGGCGGTCGCCGTCAAGGCGGTTGCGGAGGCCTCGAGTTCGGTCGAGGCCTGGGACACGGTCTCGATGATTTCGCCGACCGCGCCCTCAAAGGCATTGGCGAGCTTATGCATATCCGCCTTGCGCTGTTCGGCGAGGCGCTTCCCGGCGGCCTCCTGCTCGGTGCGCAGGCGCGCCACTTCGAGCCCGTTCTTCTTGAAGACCTCCACGGTGCGCGCCATGTCGCCGAGTTCGTCCCGGCGTTCGATGCCCGGAACATCGGCCTTCAGGTCGTTGCGGGCAAAGGCCTCCATCACCGCCTTGAGCAGGTTGATCGGCTTGACGATGCCGAACTGGCCGATCAGGTAGCCGGCCAGTATCCCGAACAAGATGCCGATCGCCGCGACGATCGTCAATTGACGCGACGTCGCCCGGTATTCCTCCGAGGCGTGCCTGGCAAACGCATTGACGCGATCGTCGAGCAATTCAACGACCGCTCTCATATGCGCGCGCAACTGATTCGCCGATATCTGACTGTTGACGGCCGAAGCACGCAGGCGGTCGACCTGCTCGGCCAATTCGACGCCACTGGCTTCGTCGGCCAGACGCAGCGTGTTCCGCAGGCTCTTCTCGTAGGCGGCCATCGTGTCCCCGATGGCAGGCAACATCGCGCGCGTTTTCTCGTCGCGGGTTTTTCCGAAATCCTCAAATCGTTCCCTGAACAATTTCATCTGCTCGTCGACGATCTTGCGCACGGCCGCTCGGTTTTCCGGTCGCGGATCGAGCGCCACCTGGAATTCCGCGCTGCTCAGCGACATCACGCTGGTGCTGGCACGCGCGGCTTCGAGCGCGCGCTTCCCGGCGGAAGTCATGGTTTCGGCATCATCGTTCATCGAACTCATGGCACGGATGCCGAGCCAACTGGTGCCGATCGCGACCGTTCCAAGCAGTAGGATAACCGCCAGAATTTTGGTGATAATCCTGACCCGCGCCAGCAATGACATCACAAGCCCCTCAATTTTGCCCAAACGGCCAACCGACGTCGTCAACCGCGAAACAGCCGTTCGCCGCAGGCGGTCTGGTTCGGGCGACCGGCCGCTCACATTACGGGCTTACAAGCAATAAAATACTGCGCGACATCATTAGCCCCCGTTAACTTACGGTTCCGTAAAATTACGGCTCAGGCGGGAAATTTCAGCCGGCGAGCGGACAACGCTGGAAACCAACCAACGGCCTTAGCCAAATTGCTTATCCAATTTCCTTGTCAAATTTCCTTGTCCAATTTCCTTGGCGTTATCGGCCATTCGGACGCTGGCGGGAATATCGGCAGGGAAGCAGCAATCTTTGCGCAACCAACGTTTACCAATGAAGGCTAGAACATCATGTGGCGCGGTCGGGTTTCTGCAATAGTTGCCCGATCTACCGGTGCGAGGCCGCGATGATCAGCAGAAGAACCTTATTCCGTTCGACGGCGGGCGCCGGACTGGCGCTGTTCGGGCCGCAACGGACGACCTCCGCCAACGCCGCGGCATCCTATCCCAGCCAGCCGGTGCGATGGATCGTGCCCTACAGCGCCGGCGGCGCGACCGACGTGTTGTCGCGTTTGATCTGCCAGTATCTGCAGGACCGGCTGGGCCAGCCCTTCATTGTCGAGAACAAGCCCGGCGCCGGCAGCAATATCGGCACCCAGGACGTGATCAATTCGCCGGCCGACGGCTATACGTTGCTCCTCACCAGCACGGCCAACGCCATCAATGCATCGTTCGATCCGACGCTGCCTTACGACTTCGCCAAGGGAATCATGCCGGTTGCCGGCGTTGCGCGGATTCCCCTGGTGCTGGTGATCAACAACGACCTGCCGATCCGCACCGTCACGGAATTCATCGCCTACGCCAAGGCCAATCCGGGCCGGCTGAGCGTCGCCTCATCCGGGATAGGCACCTCGCTGCATCTTTCCGGTGAGCTGTTCAAGGCCATGGCGGGAATCCAGTTCACACATATTCCCTATCGCGGCTCGGCGCCGGGCCTTACCGACGTGATGTCGGGTCACATCCAGGGCATGTTCGACAACGTGACCTCGTCCTTTGAATTCGTGAAGAACGGCAAGCTGCGCGCGCTTGGCGTCACCACCGCGGAACGATCGGAGACGATGCCGGAGGTGCCGCCGATCAGCGATACGTTGCCGGGATTTGAGACCAGTTCGTTTTATGGCGTCGGCGCCCCCCACGACACGCCAGCGCCGATCGTCGATCTCCTCAACAAGGAAATCAACGCAGCCCTCGCCGATCCCGTGATCAAGAGCCGGCTCAGCGAACTCGGCGCCATCGCCATCAGCGGCGATGCCAGGCAATTCGCGGCCATGCTCCAGCTCGAAACCGAACGCTGGCGCAAGGTTGTGGAACTATCGGGTCAAAAGAAGGAATAGCGCCCTGAAGGTTGACCGGGTGGCTCCGTCATCGTAGCTGCGTCGTCACAATTTTGTTATCCCAGCTCTGTCGCCCACCGGCCGTTTTGTTAGGCGCGCGACAGCTTTATGTCATGCATGTTCGCGTCATGAGCCAGGCGATTCATGCAAATCCCTGCCGGTTGGAGCCGACAGGGATCAGCAGGAAAGATGACGAACGGCGAGTGGCATCACCCGGTGGCCCATCAAGGACCTGCACGACGATTAAAGTCCGCTACAAAAAACCTGGCAAGGCTATTTTGTGGGCAAGGACCTGTTCAAGCAAATCCAGGGAACTTTTGCGGAATTTTCATCCCCTGGTATCGAGTGATACTCCAAGTTGATGCGCCTTGACCGCGGTTGCACCAACGGTTCGCTTCAACGCCTTGGAAATTTTGGCAACGCCGGCTTTCTTTTTTGCCAGCGATTTCAATTCACGCACATCGGATGGGGTCCACGCGCGCCGAACGGACTTTTTCTTCTTGGCCATAACGGCTCCTCTTTCAACGAAGCGAGCTTGTATCACACCAAAAAGAATTAGCAACGCGATGAAGCGCGCCGCGAGCTAAATTAAAAGTAATTGAACTACAAAAAATCATGATTGACGTTTTGTCGCATCCTTGGCTGCCGACATCACGCCGCCCGTGATCTGCCGCATGTGATCGCCCGCGGTTGTAAATTGACTCCTTAGAAATTCCGATTGAATTTGCATGGCTTGCTGGAGGTCGGTGGCGTGAACCAGCTTTCGCGCGTGTTCGAATGCCGCCTTCATGTTCTGTTCGGTGAAGGTAAGCGCCTGCCTGGACATCGTCCGTTCCCGGACCGGGAATCGATGCGACCGACTTATTCGCAGCATCGAAAAACATCCCGAACGCCTTTTCCGTCTGATCGATGGTTTTCTCGACCAGATCGCGCAATTCCGCCGGCACCTCGATTTTCGGTTCAATCATGTCGTGATCCTCCCAGATCTAAGTTGAGGGTTAGCACATTTTCGGAAACGGCTGCCTAGGTATTTAGCGTCCCTGTCATCAATTTTAAGACGCCGGCCGAACCGCATACCGGGGTTTCTTTCGCCGGCGGCTTTGGCCGCGGCCAGCTGCGGTGATAGGCTCGCCCCGTGAGCGCGCATGCTGGGAGCCGGCTCGATGACCAAACCCGAACCCGTTGCCCTCGACATGGGGACGCGGCTGACCGCCCACGCGCTGCATGTCGGTGACCGCATCAATACCATGGGCTTCGAAGGCGAGGCTCTTTCGGCGGTCCCGCTCGCGATCCGGGTCGGCAAGACCGGCATTGCCGTGCTTTTTCGCTATGGCGTCGCGGTGCTGATCGGCCTTTCATCGGAGGATGAGCGGGTTTTTCTGGAGAAGTTGACGCCCAGGATCGGTGGTCAGTTCGCGCGTTTTGAGGAAGAAACAGCGATCGTGACGCTATCCGATGAAAAAGAGGATCAGGTTCAGGCGGGAGGCCCGGTGCAGTTGCGGGACATGTCGCCGGAACGGCTTCTCGTCATCGCCGACGTGCTGGCCAAGAGCGTGGTGCTGGCCCGCGACGAACGCGATGTGGCGAAAGTGTTCGAGATCATCGAGCCGTTTGCAAAGGAACTGGCGGATCACGGCTACACAAGGCGGGATCGCAAGGGGGTTTTGCAATTGATCGGAAATGCCCTGCTGGTCCAGCACAGGGTATCGGGTCGCGTTGCGATCGGTGAAAAGCCGGATGCGCTGTGGGACCGCCCGGACCTGGAACGGCTCTACGCCCGGCTCGAAGACGAATATGAACTGAAGGAACGCGTCGATACGCTGAATCGGAAACTTGCCGTAGTGGCGGAAACCGCCAACACGCTTGCCGACATCATCGATACGCGTCGTTCGCTACGGCTCGAACTTATTGTCGTGGTGCTGATCGCGCTCGAGATCGTCGCGACCTTCTATCAAATTGTCGCCGCCAAAGGCCACTGACCGAACCAGAAGGCCTTTAGTTACGCTAATATCACCTATCGCGTATTTACCTTGATCAAATCCGTCCCCCGGCCTAGATGCAGGTGACCATACGGTAACGGGCCAAAACTACCGATACGACATACCACCACGTGGTAGCCGAAAGAACCGATGGATCCACGCCTGACCCAGGACTTGAACGGCGCCCCGCTGCTTCGCCAGAAGCGACAGCGGTTTTCATTTCTGATCCTGTTGATCGGAATTTTTGTGTTCGCGGCCGCGGCGAGCACGCTTTATTATGCGTTGCGGCCCGAGACCCTGCGGATCGCGGTTGGCCCGCCGGACAGCGACGATCAGAAGCTCATTCAGGCGCTGGCGCAGAGCTTCGCCCGACAGCGCAGCGCGGTCAGGCTCGCCCCGATCCCGACCAATGGACCGACCGAGAGCCTCGCGCTGCTGGGCGCGGGCAAAGCCGACCTCGCCGTGGCGCGTGGCGACCTCGATATGCCGGCCGACGCCCAATCGGTGGCGATCCTGCGCAAGAATGTCGTCGTGCTGTGGTCGCCGTCGGGCCTGCCGCCCAAGGGATCGAAAAAGACGCCGACGCCCAAGATCAAGAGCCTCGACGACCTGCCGGGGCATCGCATCGGCGTGCTCGGAACGACGCAAGTCAACGTGACGCTGCTCCGTGTCATCCTGAGCGAATCCGGCATCGATGCCAACAAGGTCACGGTGGTTCAGTTCGCAATCCATAAAATCAGCGATATGGCCCACGACGCCAGCATCGATGCCTACATGGCGGTGGGGCCGCTGGACAGCAAGATCACCTCCGAGGCGATCGCCGCGACCGCCCGCGAGCGCGGTGAGCCGAAATTTCTGCCGATCGATGTTTCCGAGGCGATTGCGGAGAAGCATCCGCTCTATGAATCCGAGGAGATCCCCGGAAGCATTTTCAGTTCGTCACCGGCGAGGCCCGACGACAAGATCGAAACCGTCGGCGTCAACCATCTCATCGTCGCGCGACGGGAGGTATCCGAGACGGCGGTGGGAGGGTTCACGCGGCAGCTATTCAGTGTTCGGCAGGCGCTGGCGCGGGAGATGCCGGGCGCCGCCAACATTGCGCCGCCCGACACCGACAAGGACGCCGCCCTGCCCGCGCATCGCGGCGCCGCGGCCTATATCGACGGCACCGAGCGGACGTTCCTGGAGAAATACAGCGACTATATCTGGGGTTCAATCCTGCTGCTGTCGGGCCTCGGCTCCGTCGGCGCCTGGTTCCGCAGCTACCTGAAGCGGGACGAAAAAACCCAGAGCATCGCACTTCGCGACCGGGTGCTGGCGCTGGCCGCGCTGGCGCGGGATGGCAATTCCGTCGAGCAACTGCGCGGCATGCAGCGCGAAGTCGACAACATCATCCGCGAGACCCTGAGTTGCTACGATGACGGCGCGATCGAACAAGGCGACCTGTCGGCCTTCAATCTGGCGCTCGAACAATTCCATCGCTCGGTCGCCGATCGCAGCGCGGCGCTGGAGGTTATCGGCGCCGACCCTCCGCGTTTGCTGAACCGGCAATAAACAGGCCGCGCTCCAGCCTTCCCGCGTCCCCGCTTCAGGCTTGCGTTTGCCAGACGACTTCCGGCAAAGTTCCCGGTAAAGTCGCTGCCTTTTCCAAGGTTTTCCGAGGGGGGCGCACATGATCGATCCATCCCGTTCTCTGGCAACCGGTCCTGGCCCTGTCGCCAAGAATCCCGTCGCTAACACCCCTGTCGAGAAGACCCAGGGCTGGCCGGTGCTGGGTTCGCTGCGAGGCTATCAACCCTCGTATATCTCGCACGATCTCGTCGCGGGACTGACCCTCGTCGCCATTGCGATCCCGGAACAACTGGCGACGGCGCGGCTTGGCGGGTTTTCACCGCAAATCGGGTTCTTTGCATTTTTAGCGGGGTCACTGGCTTTCGCGCTGTTCGGCAGCAACCGCTTCCTTTCCAGCGGTGCCGACTCGACCATCACGCCGATTTTCGCCGGCAGCCTTGCTTTGCTGGCCGCGTCAGGTTCGCCGGATTATACGGCGCTCGCCGGCGTGCTGGCGCTGATGGTTGGCGTTGTGCTGGTCGTCGGCGGCATCTTTCGGCTCGGCTGGATCGCCGATCTGCTCTCGATACCCGTGACGGTAGGCTTCCTGACCGGCATCTCGATCCACATCCTGATCTCGCAACTGCCGGCCATCCTGGGACTGCCGACGCCAACCGGCCCGATGCTGCAGCGGCTGGCGACCCTGGCCGGACAATTGCCGCAGGCCAATCTGTTTACGCTTGGCATCGGCATCGCCGTGCTGGCCCTGGTCACGGTTTCCGAACGGATCGACGTGCGTATTCCGGGCGCGCTGATCGGACTGATCGCCGCCGCCACAGCCGTCATATTCCTCAACCTTGAAGGCCGCGGCGTCGCCGTGCTCGGCGATATCCCGGGCACGCTGCCGAAACTCGTCGTCCCCGACATCCCGATTGGCCGATGGCTGCAACTGGTGCCGCTGACGCTGATCATCGCCATCATCGTGATGGTGCAGACCGCTGCGACGACACGCTCGTTCCTGTCGGACAAGAACCAACCGCCGGATGTCGATCGGGATTTCGTCGGCGTCGGCGTCGGCAGCATCTTCTCGGGCCTGATCGGCGGCTTTCCGGTCAATGCCAGCCCGCCGCGCACCGCGATCGTGGCGGAGACCGGCGGCAAATCGCAGATTGCCGTTCTGGTCGCAGCCGCCATCGTCCTCGGATTGCTCGCCTTCGGCGGCTCGCTACTGCATCACGTGCCGCAGGCAGCGCTCGGCGGCGTGCTGCTGTTTGTTGCGATGCGCATCATCCGGGTCGGCCAGATCGTCGCGATTTCCCGGCAATCGCTTGGCGAACTACTGCTGGTGGCAGCGACCGCCGCCGCCATCATCGTGCTGCCGATCGAACAGGGGGTGGCGATCGGAATCACGCTGTCGCTGCTGCACGGCATATGGAGCACGACCCGCGCCCGCGTCACGGTCTACGAACGGGTACCGGGCACGTCGATCTGGTGGCCATCCAACCCGCACATTCCCGGCGAGACCGAACCCAACATCATGGTCGCGGGATTCCAGGCGCCGTTATCGTTTCTCAACGCCTATCATTTCCGCCGCGACGTGACGGCGCTGCTGCGATCCTCCACACAGCCGCTACGCCTGATCGTGCTCGAAGCGACCGGTATCGTCGAGATCGACTTCACCGCCGCGCAAATCCTCAGCGATACCATCAACGCCTGCCGAGCGGCCGGCACGGGCTTTGCAATTGCGCGGCTGGAATCGGACCGAGCGCGGGAGGCAATCGAGAAGTTCGGCATCAATCAACTGCTCGAAACCAAGCGCCCGTTCCATAGCGTCGAAGAAGCTATTCGAACCTGCAGCGGCGAGACAAAAAATAGCGGGCGAGAATTGTCGTAAGTTCCGCGGGCACGCAGTCTGTTCATTAAATTACACGCCAGATGGCCGGAACGCTCTTTGCTGCCTGTTGTTGCCTTTGCATCGATAGCGGAGGAAGCGCAAATGGAGTTCAACACAACCTCGTTCCTGGCCGGCGTCGGCTCGGTGGTGGCGGTGCTTTCGACCGGGCTGGCCGGGGGGTATTTCCTGGCCAATCCCTCACACATCAACCCGCCCAATCGCCTGCAGCGGCTGGCCGCGGCAAATCAGGACAGCAAGCCGGCGCAAGCGACCCCCGTAACGACCCCTGCCAAGCCGGAAGTCGTCGCGACGGCCGCGCCGGCAGCGGCAGCAGCGCCGAATACGGAACAAGCCGCGCAACCGGCCGCACAGGCGGCGGCTCCTACCGCCCCACGGGTCGTCGCGCTGGCAGAAACCAAGGCGCCAGAACCCGGTCCTGCGGCCGCCGTGCAGGAAACCACGGCTTCAGCACCGCCGGCCAAGCCCGACACAGACGCGAAGGCCAGTGTCGAGAAAACAAACGCCGACAAGGCACGCGCAGCCGAGGCACGTTCGGCCGACGCAAGAGCGGCCGAGGCGAGAGCGGCGGAGAAGAAACGTAGCGAGTCCAGGAGGATCGCCGAACAACAACGCAAGCAGCGGGAACTCGAAGTTGCCACCATCGCGGTCCGGCGGATCATTCACGCGCGCGACGGGTCCGACGTCGCCGACAGCGATCAGACGGACGCATCAGTTGCTGACACGCCCGCTGCAGAAATGCCTCATTTCAATCTATTCGGCCAATAATGCCCTGACGTTGGCAGTCAAAGATTGGTTACCGATATCGTCTACTCGAACACCGTCAGCGAGCTGTATTCCGGCTGCTTCATCAGCGTGTGGAGCTGCCGGCGACGTACGCCCATATTGCCGCCGTCGAACAGCGGCAGCACCAGCGCGTCCTGCATCAGCGTGCCGAAGGGCAGCTCGCGGTCGTAGCTGTCGATGCCGACCACCCGCATCAGATCGGCAATCACCCGCACCGCCATTTCAGAACCGAACACCTTGGCATGGAGGGCCAATTCCAGCGCGCCGGCGGATTGCCTATCCACGGCACGCGCCGCCTGCCAGCTCAGCGCGCGCACCGCGTCGATCGCCATCTTGGCATCGGCGAGCGCGTAGCCCACAGCCTGGTGCTCGATGATCGGGATCGCGCCGCCGCGGCGTTCGGTCCTGGCGAAGTGCAGGGCGAAATCGAACGCCGCGCGCATCAATCCGACGGCAAAGATGCCGACGATCGGCGCGGTGCCGGTAAAGCAGCCCTCGGCGAGGTCCTTGCCGCCTCCCAACGGCCCGACCACATTGCTCGCTGAGGTGCGCACCTTGTCAAGCCGGAATACCGGCAGCAAATGCGCCCGATGGCCGACGGACTCGATGGCGCGATCGAGGATAATCCCCTTCGCGGGTCCAGGCACGGCGATCACCGAAATGCCCTTCTCAGGCGGCGCGTCCGCATCGGTGCGGCACACCACGGTCATGACGTCAGGGCCGCTGCCGTCCCAGCCGGTGCCGCTCGACACCCATTTCTTTGCGCCGGTGATGACCCAGTCATCGCCGTCGCGGCGCGCAACCGTTCGCACGCCTTCCGCCGGAGCAGGCGCTGCGAAATTGGCGCTGCCGCCCGGCTCGCTGAATGCAAACGCGGCGAGCGGCGCACCGCGCGCGGAAACGAACGGCTTGAAGAATCGGCTCTGCTGCTCCGGGCTGCCGGCGAGCACCAGCGGAAACAGGCCGAGCATCGTGCCAAGCAAGGTCAGCGAAACATTGACGTCGACCGCATGAAACTCCTCGGCCAGTATCGCCATGTCGACAACACCCGTCCCCTCGCCGCCAAGCGGTTGCGGGATCAGCCGGCGTAGGAAGCCGGCGGCAATCGCCTGCTCATAAAACGGGCGCGTTGCCGTGTAGCGCTGCTGCGGTGTGGGCAGGTGACCGGTCGCGGATGCGACGCCACTCAGCACATCTTTAGCAAAGGCGCGGGCATCCAGTTGCAAGCGTTTTTGCTCAGGCGTCAGCTTGAAATCTACCGGCATGGGGATGCTCCATTGTCTTCGGGTTGCGGTTGACCTAGGCTAATAAAAGTTCCCTCGCGAAACTTGTCTGTCAGTGCGGGCAATGTTGACCGTGCGTGCAATCGGCGTGATCATCTCGAGCTAATTCCGGAGACGTCACATGCCCGTGCAAGTCTGGAATACGGCCGACGTATCGAGCCGGGAACAATTCGCCGTCTGGCGTGAAGTCATCTGCGAGGCGTTCGGGGCCCTCGATCCGCATTTGGCCTCGC
The DNA here is from genome assembly GCA_963755895.1 of uncultured Alphaproteobacteria bacterium. Classification (GTDB taxonomy): domain Bacteria; phylum Pseudomonadota; class Alphaproteobacteria; order Rhizobiales; family Xanthobacteraceae; genus Bradyrhizobium. Next base: position 114,238 of record CAVWMD010000029.1, on the reverse strand, counting down.
CGGACCAGAACGAATTTCGAGGCCGTGTCGGCCTGACGCGTATCGAAGCCATCCGTTGCGCGCATGTCGAAGCGCCACCGCACCGCGTGTTGCGCGCCCGACCGGAAATTCGGCGCGACCCGCAGGAGGCTTATTTCGTCAATTTGCAATTGGCCGGCTCTTGCGTGACTTCGCAGGGCGGGACCGAGGCGCTGGTGCGCCCCGGCGACTTCGTCGTCCTCGACCTCACCCATCCCTATTCGATCGACACGCGTCCGGGTTTCTCGATCATCTGCTTGCGAATTCCACGCGACCATCTGTTGCCCTGGGTACACGACCCCAAACACATTGCCGGCCACACCGGGCGAGCAGAAACCGCTTCCGGGCGCATCGCGGCATCGTTCATGCAGGCCATGTGGGCAAACGGCGGCGACCTGCCCGAAGCCGCGGGAGCACCGCTTGGTCACGTTCTCTCGGAACTGGTCGGCCTCGCGCTCGCCGACGGCACCGAGGCGTTGAAGCCGACCGATGCGGCTGCATTGCGCGGCGCCTATACCCTGATCGGACGAAATCTGGCCGATCCGGATTTGTCACCCGTGCTTGTCGCGCGCCAACTGCGCATATCGATCCGGACACTGCACGCCATGTTCGAGCGATCGGAAGAAAGTTTTGGCGGGTATGTGCGCAAGCAACGATTGGCTCAGTGTGCCGCTGATCTCGGCAACAAGGCCGACCGGCGCAGCATATCGGAGATCGCCTGGCGCTGGGGTTTTGGCGATTTAGCGCATTTCAGCCGGACATTCCGCAACGCCTATGGCCTGTCGCCGCGCGAGTTCCGTACCGAAAAAAGGCGCGCATGATCCGTGCTCGCTTTTGCGCGCCGAGCTTGTCGCCTGATCGCGGCTGAATTTCGGCGAGGGTGGTTGTTTGTGCGAATTCCCTGCGCCGCTGTTACAGCCTTGCAACAAACTCGTGAACGCGCGGATGCGGGTGTGTGTGCCCGCAACACGATTACCGATATTTAAGAAAATTCCGCGCACATCGGCGGGAACGCAATGAGATGTTGCGGGTTCTGAATTGCGCAAACACTCAGTCAAGGAGAACTTCCTCATGCGATCTAAACTTGCACTCGCGGCCCTCATCGCGGCCTCATTTGCCGGCGTCACTACCATGGCATCGGCGCAAACGCAGCCGGCAGCGGGCGCTTCGAGCGAGGGCAACGTCGGACCGGGCGCCACCGACAACACCAAGATGACGAAATCCAAGAAGGTCTCGTCCAAGAAGTCGGGCAGCACGACCGGCATGAGCAAGAGCAAGTCGTCCGGCCAGGGCGGTGCGGATTCCGGCGCCGGCATGAGCAAGTAACGCGGCCGAGCCACTGGGACGTCAAAAAGAATGATCGACAAAAAAAGAGGGCCCCGGCGCGATCCAGGGCCCTCTTTCCTGATTTTTTTCATCGTCGTGCGCGTCTTACGTCCTGCTTCGCTGCGGCGCGGTCGATTTCCGCATGATCATGGCGACGACGGCATCGATGATGCGGCCGATCGCGTCGCGCCGATAGTCCCAGCGCGGGTCCGAATCCGGCACCGCGATCACCATGGTGGCGTTGGCTTCGAACAGCAGGAGATCGCCGTTTGCCGCAGTAGCGAAATCCACACCGGCATAATCGAGGCCGAGCGTGTCGCGGATCCCCTCGAGCGCCGTCATCGCCTTGTCGCCAAGTGCTGCTCGCATGTCGTTTCAGGAAGACAGCTTCTTCCGAGCGATGGTCCGGCTTGTCGGCCATGTCGGAGGTGAAATAATGCACCTTCCAGTTCCGCGATATCGCCAGATGCAACGGATAGATTTCGCCGCCGATCATCATCACGCGATATTTTCGAGCGCTGCCGTCGCGGCCTCTGGCGTCGAGATATTCGATCACCAGCAGTTCGTCTCCGGGCAGACCCGCCGCCGCCGCGGATAGTTCGGACACCCTCTCGACCAGGATGAAATTGCGCCCGGTGTGATAGCCGGGCGAACGCAGCAGCAGTGGAAAAACATAGCCGAGATCCGCAATCGCGTTGGCGCCGTCCGGGCCCGCGAGCATGGCGCGATCGACCGCTGATGTCTTCGGGGTCACCACGCCGGGCAAGGCGGCAAGCCGCGCGGCGTTGTCGATCCGGCCGGTCTTCATGACGGCGCGGGGATCGTTGATCACGGGCGCGGTCGTCCGCGCGACCAAAGCTGCCGCCGCCTCAAGTGCGGGCGCGCAGAGATCGGCGTCGCCGATGGCGTTGAAAATCAGCTGATGCGGCGGCAAGGCCACCCGCGGGTCGAGATAGTCGGCGACAATCACCGAGGTCAGAAACGTGCAGTCGTCCAGCACCGCCGACATCGGGATGTTGCCGCCGCCCGACGAGACCAGTTGCAGCAATTTCACCGGCGGCTTGGTGCCGCGATAGGGCAAGGTCGACACCGCGTGGTCGCGAAAGCCCTTCTGGAAATGCCGGCGGGCCGCCATGCGGTCGCCGAGATCGGACAGCACCGCGCCCAGCCCCTGATGCGCTTCCGCATGGTCCGGATGGATGCGCAGCACCGCTTCGTAATGCTCGCGCGCCTCGGTGTGCCGGTTGGCGCGCAGCAGCAGATTGGCGAGGTTGACGCGCGCCATTGGATTTTCGGGGTGATGCAGGATCGCCTCGGCATAGACGCGGCAGGCGGCATCGATCGCGCCCATATTCATCAAGAGCGTGCCGAATTCGTTCAATGCGCTGAAATTTTCCGGCGACCGGCGCAGGATATCGATGAAGGCTTGCTGCGATTCCGGTCGCCGGTTCAGCGCACCCAGCAGAACCGCGCGCTCGATCTCGCTTGCGATGGCATCGCCCTGAGGGCTGCTCGCCAAGCAGATCCTCAAGCTGACGTAGCCGCGCTTCCTGCGCCTGCCGGGGCGCCCAGCCGTGCTTCTCGGAGATATCTGGCAAGATGACTGCGTTTGGCTTTGGTCCGGTCACGATCTCGATCCACGCAAGGGGCCGCACTATCGGCTGATTTGCACGGACAGCGTATCGGCAAAATCAGCGGTGGTTTGCCCTTCCTGTCGGCATTTCCGAATGTTTCCAAAATCCGACGCGAAAATCCGAAAGCGGACGGCCACGACAACACTTTGTTTACCAAGAATCTTCATGGTTCGGTTACCTCCACCGACGCAAGGCGCAACTCCATGACCGCAACCGCCGCCTCTTCCCTGGGCGCCGTTCCCGCCGGCTCGTCCGCCGCGCAATGGCTTCGGATCGGCGGTGAGCATTACGCCGCCGGCCGGAACGACGAGGCCTTTGCCGCCTTCCGACTTGGCCTGGCCGCGGCCGAAGCCCAGCCGGCCGGCACCACGGCGGCCGAGACCATTTCGGAGCTGCATTCGAGGCTCGGCAACACCTGCATGGTCCGTGGCGATCTCGAACTCGCTGCCGCGAACTTCAAGGCGGCGCTGCGGCTGGTGCCGACATTGGTGCCGTGCTGGTGCAATCTCGGCAATATTCACGTCCAGACCGGCAAAGCGCAGGACGCCATCGCCTATTACCTGGAAGCGCTGAAACTCAATCCGCGCCATTGGCCGACGCGCACCAACCTGGTTCAGGCTCTGACGGCCACCAAGCAATACATCATCGCCAAGGCGCTGCTCCTGGAGCTGCTCGGCGAACAGCCGCAGGACGCGGCACTGCGTCACCAGCTAGGCAAGGTTCACTACGAGCTGGAAGAAGTGCCGGCCGCGATCGAATGTTTCGAACATGCCATCGCGCTCAATCCGCGCGATTCCGACAGTCTGTACTGGATCGGCGGCATCAAGCAGCGACTGGGCGACGACGCGGCTGCCCAGGCAGCCTATGCGCGAGCAGCCCGGATCAAGCCATTGATCCGGCGGCCGGCGATCAAATCACCCGCAGATTTTCGCGTGCTGGCGCTCTACGCCCCATTCGGCGGCAACACGCCAACCGAATATCTGTTCAAGCATGCGGCCTACGACACCGACACCCTCGCGCTGTTCGAGAACAATTCCTACGATGCGCAAGCCTTCGGTGCCAAAGTCTTGGGGCAAGATGTCAACGTCGTCGTCAATTTGATCTCCGATGTCGACCAGGCCGGCGCGATGCTGCCATTGGCTGCCGATCTGGTCGAAGCGCTCGGCAAGCCAACCATCAACGATCCCCGGAAAATCCTGCGCACGACGCGCGACATGGTCGCGGAGCTGCTGACGGGAATTGACGATTGCCGTATTCCCAAAATCCTGCGCCAGCAGGCCGGCACGGAGTGTTCCGTTGTAGGCTTGCTGGCAGCGTTCCCGCGCGCGGCTGCCATTCTGGCACGGCCCGTCGGCACCCATGGCGGCGACGATTTCGACAAGATCGACGGCGTTGACGAACTCGCGGCCTATCTGGCGAGACCCGCGGACACCGACCGCTATTTCATCGAATATGCCGACTATCGCTCCGGCGACGGTTTCTTCCGGAAATATCGCTTCATCTTCGTCGACGATCAGGTGCTGCCCTATCATCTGGCGATCGCGGACGACTGGAAGGTGCATCACGTCAATACCGACATGGCCAACCAGGCCTGGATGCAGCATGAAGAAGCCGCATTCTTGAACGATCCCACGCTGGTTTTCAACGAACGGCACTATCGGGCGCTGGGAGAGATTCAGCAGCGCATCGGGCTGGAATATTTCGGCATCGACTGCGCGCTCGATACCAACGGCGATCTCTTGGTGTTCGAAGTCAACGCCTCGATGCTGGTGCACGACGACAATGCGGAATTTCCCTACAAGGATCCGGCCGTCCGTCGCATCAAGACGGCATTCGACGCGATGCTGGCGAGGTTCGCGGCCACCGGCGTCTGAAGCCACGGCCGTTAGACTAGTACCGAGTATCGCTGAAGTGTGAGTCGTATTCGGCCGTCATTGCGAGGAGCGTCAGCGACGAAGCAATCCATCTTTCTCATAGGCAGGCAGATGGATTGCTTCGCTTCGCTCGCAACGACGTTTGTGTCTCACAAATCTACGATTCCAGGTACTAGAGCTCTAATTCCTGCGCCTGCAACATCGCTTTCAGGGTGCCTTCGCTCAGGCGTCCCTGCGGATGCTGCGGCTTTTGGTCGGCGCCTTCGATCGGTGCGAAGTTCTGCAACGGAAGCTTGATGCCGGCCGCCTCGAAAGTCTCCTCGGCGTCCCCGTCGACAGAGCCGGCCCCGCGCATCTGGATGCGGCTCTTTTTCGGCTCGAGCTTCTTCGGCTTGACTTCCGGCGTATAAACGATCGGCATCAGCATATGGTGTGACATGACCAATCCCCGTGATGATTGCCCGCACGCATACAAACTCAGCCCGCATTTTTCAGAGCAAATCCCGAGCCAGGAAATTCCCGTTGAAAATCAATCGGCTTTGCCGCTGACGCCGCATCCGGCGGCAAGATTTGCCGGGAACTTAATGACACCCGGGAACGATCGGCTCAGGCGGGAGCACGGATCGGCGGGCAACTGGATGGTTAGGTCTGCGGACCCGACAGCGTGATGTCGCGCTCGGCACGGAACACATTGCCGTAGAGATTGCCGATCCACTGCCGCCCGCTCGATGTCATGTTGAGATAACGTATCGCGGTCTGGACATGAGGAGCGACACTGTTCCAGTAGAATTGCGGGTAGCGATTGACGATGTCGGCGGGCGAGTCATAGCCGAGCTGGCGGTTCATGCCGGTTTCTTCAAACTCGTAATAGAGCGCATTGGCCTTTCTGATGTAATTGGGATCGCCAAGCTGCCCGATAAAATCGGCCGCACGCACGATCAGGGCCTCCTCGCCCTCGGGCCCCTCAGCAATGCTGGTTGCACTCGACGGAAATCGGGTGCCTTCGATCGCCCGCGCGATGCGCTCGCTGTCGAGTCCCGGCATCTTTGAAATCCTGTCCATGACATAGAGCTTTGATCGATCGACATGGTAGGACATCAGCGCTGCATCGGATGCGCCGCGCGGCAAGCTCACCTTGCCGCCCGCCGCATCAATCACGAAGCCGTCGGCGTCGTCGCCCTTCAGCAGGCCGCGCACATAGCCGATGTCGTGGGCGAGGCAGGCAATGATGACGTGGGCGTAATCGTCGACGGTCACATGGGTATACAGTGCCAGGCCGCGGAAGATATCATGGCCCGCCAGTGTCACGAGCATCGTGTGCTCGATGTTATGGTAGAGCGCGTCGCTGTTTCCGATGCAATCCAGCGCCATGCGGGCGGCGGTCGGCACGATGTCTATCAGATCCGTCTTCGACGAGCCGAAGCGCTGGCGCATATAGGTACCAAGGAATTTTTCCAAGGCGTTTACCGCCAGCTCAGGTAAAGTCAGCATAGACGTTCCCCCGATTAACTTGACGCTCCCGTCGCTCCTGTTTCTTATCGCGTCGATGGTAGTTGACGAGCATAGCCCTCTCCGGCGCGCGGGCCAAATGCAAAAATCAACCTTCAACTTTAGGTTATATGCCGGCATGAACGCTCGGTAGCACGACGCTGGGGTTCGACACCTCAAACGGGCGGTCGCCAGCTTAGACCCACGGAGTCAAGCGCAAACGTTGCTGCAATGCGGTTGCGTGGGCCGCGAACGCAGCCCGCTGCGACCTGGTCTGCCGCCGGATCGGTCGATCGGTATCGAACTATTTCGGCGCCGAGACCTTCGACAACGCCGCAATCGCCTCCTGCACGGTCGTCATGAACTGCGCCGGGAAGATGATGGTGGAATTCTTCTCGACCGAGATTTCCGCCATCGTCTGCAGGGTGCGGAGCTGCAACGCGACCGGATGCGCCGTGATGATATCGGCGGCCTCGCCAAGCTTGACGGCGGCCTGGTATTCGCCTTCGGCGGCAACGATCTTGGCGCGACGCTCGCGCTCGGCCTCGGCTTCCCGCGCCATCGCGCGCTGCATGTTGTCGGGCAGCTCGATGTCCTTGATCTCGACCGCCGTAACCTGGGCACCCCAAGGCTCGGTATGGAGGTCGATGACATTCTTGATCTGCTCGTTGATCCCGGCGGTATTCGACAACAATTCATCGAGGCTGAAGCGCCCGACCACGTTACGCACCGTGGTCTGGCTGATCTGGCTGATCGCATTGTAGACGTTTTCGATCGCAATCACGGCCTTTTCGGGATCGGTGACATGATAATAAGCCACCGCCGCGATATCGATCGAGACGTTGTCCTTGGTGATGATCTTCTGCGACGGGATTTGCATGGTGACGGTGCGCAGCGAGGTCCGCACCATCTGCTGGAACGGCATGAAGATCAGCGTCAGCCCGGGCCCGCGCACGCCTTCGAATTTGCCGAAAAAGAACACCACCCCGCGCTCATATTGCTTCAGCACCCGGATCGACGCCAAGGCATAGAAAGCCGCGGCGATGACCAGGAATGAAATCAGGCCCATAGCTTCCCCGTTTATGGCGTCCTCGTATCCGCGCTCTTGTCTCTGGCACCGTCAAGTCATCACGGCTCAGTCTAGCAACAAGCACCTTATTAAAATGTGATATGGCGCACACGCGATTGCGGCCATCTCAGACATTCCGCGAAGGATTCCCGAATACGCCTGCGCTGGAGAGCTTTGCAATTTGGTCGTCATCATAGCCGAGCTTCTGGCGCAGGACATCGTTGGTGTGCTGGCCGAGCAAGGGCGCTGCCACCGGATCGATGATCGGGGTCAGGCTCAGGCTGAGCGGGGATTCGATGTTGGGGACCGAGCCCGCGGTCGGGTGCTGGATCCGGCTGAGGCGATGGCGGTCGCGCACTTCGGGCGCATTGAATGCCTCCTCGACGGTGCGCAGATAGCCCACAGGCACGTTGACCTTCTTCATCTTGGCCATCCAGTTCTCGCGCACGTCCGTGGCAAAAACCTCGCCAATGATGCGGCGCAGCGCTTCCTTGTTGGCCGAACGCGCTCTTCGGTTGGCAAAGCGCTCGTCGGTCATGAGATCGGGGCGCTCAAGCACGTCGACAACAAGACGCCGATACAGCCGGTCATTGGCGCAGGCGATATAGAACGGACCATCGGCGGCATGATATACGCCGACGCTGGGCGAGCCGTTCGGCGAGTTGCCGAAGCGGCCGGGATTATTGCCGCTGATCAGATAGGCCATGCCGTAAAACGCGGTCATCGCCACCGCGATGTCGATCAGGGCGACCTCGACATGCTGGCCGCGTCCGAGCCGGTCGCGTGCCAGCAGCGCCAGCAGGATGGCGTTGCAGGCCGACATGCCGGTGGCGAGATCGACGATCGGCGGCCCGGTGCGCACCGCGTCCCCATCCGCAAAACCGTTCAGCGACATGAAGCCGCTTTCGGCCTGGGTGATCGGATCGAAGCCCGGGCGCAACGCGAACTCCCCCTTGCGGCCGTAGGCCGAGATCGAGCAATAGACCAGCCGTGGATTGGTCGGCGCCACCGACGCATAGTCGAGCCCGAACTTCTTCATCACGCCGCCGGAGAAATTCTCCACCACCACGTCAGCCTTCGCGATCAGTTCGCGCGCGACCGCAAGCGCCTCGGGCTTGGTGAAGTCGAGCGCGATGCCGCGCTTGTTGCGATTGAGGCTGAGAAAGGCCGCGCTCTCGCCGCCGATTTCCGCGTGTTCATAGGCCCGGCTGTCGTCGCCGCCTTCCGGATTTTCGATCTTGATCACCTCGGCGCCGAAATCGGCCAGCGTCTGGGTACAGGCAGGACCGGCAACCACCCGGGTGAAGTCCACCACCAGCAGGCCGTCGAGCGCTGTGGGCTGCCCCTCCGCGCGCGGCGTGCGTTCCGGCAATTGCGGTATGGTGGTCATGATCGGCATTTCCTCTTCTGATACGGGTCTTGAGGCCGCAGGTTGGCCCTGCGCCGGCTGATTTTACGGTCTATTGGCGGATGCCTACAAGGGCTGGTTCGACGGAGATGCGTGCTACTACAAAATTGCATCGAGGCCTTTGCGCCGAATAACATCCAGCAAGACCAGAGCCGGACCATTCGGGCGTTTTGCTCCTCGCTCCAACTGCGAAACATAGCCCGCGGTCAAGTTCAGGTAATTCGCAAAAACCGCCTGACTGAGGTGGCACTTTTCGCGCAAGCTCTTTATTTCCTGACCCGTAAAACTGACTTTCGCGGCCTGCCGGATGCTCCCCTTGTGCCGCATCGTGATTTTCTCATGCGCCACCTTTGTGAGAATCCCACTTGCACGCATGTCATCCACGGTTTCCGGCAGTTCCTTCGCCAGCCGGCTAACCTTCGTGCTTTTTGCCTTCGTCGCCATATTGCACCTCGATTAAAGCGCCATCGTTCAAAGCTTGTGCGATTTTTCCGCAGACGCGTTCAGAAAAGACCCGGCGATCTCACGCAATGTCGTCAACTCTGCATCGCCGATGTTCTCGCGTTCGTTCTTGGCAAAGGCGAAAAGAAAAACCGCACGATCGGACCCAAATCCGATCAGCATGCGAAAGCCGCCCCTCTTGCCCTGCCCCGGTCTCGCAACCCGCTGCCTGATGAGGCGACCGCCGAGGTCCGCATCAATCAGCCCCATGTTGCCCTCTCGACTGCATCGATCAGGCTGAGATCACCGATGCCGTTCTGCCACGCGAACTTCGCCAAGGTCATCGTTTTGAAGATGCTCACATATTCTTCTCTAGTTCAATAAACTATAGTTTATGGAGCGATACTTGAAGAAAATGTACCGAGTGCCGGTCTTGCGTGTCTCCCGGATCAATCCCGCAGTTTATGCGGAGATTAGGCCTCACAATCTCCGCACAATCCCGGAAAGGTCTCCGAGAAAAAGCGGTAAGCTCATATAATATAACGGGAATTCTATCCCTGCTATGATTGGGTGCTGAAGGCCTTGAAATCCATATCGACCTAGTCTAGATATATCTAAATTACAGATATATCTAAACTACATCGAAAGATAGAGCCGAATAATGAGACACAGACATACAGACCACGACTACCGCGGCGGACCGCTTCGGCGGGGATCATTCGAAGACGGCGATTTTCGCCACGAGCACCGCGGTCGCCACCACCGCGATGACGAACATCACGGGCGCGGCCGGCATCGGTTTGGGCGCCGGCCGGGCCGCATGTTCGACCATGGCGAACTTCGCCTGGTGGTGCTTGCCCTGATTTCCGAACGCCCCCGCCACGGCTACGAGATCATCAAGGAGATCGAGGACCGCGTCGCCGGCACCTACACGCCGAGCCCCGGCGTGATCTATCCGACCCTGACCATGCTCGAAGAACTCGGCCACGCCACCGTGAGCGAGAACGCGGGCAAGAGGCTTTACGCCATCACAGCTGACGGCACCGCCTACCTCGCGGCCAACAAGAGCGCCGTGGACAACGCGTTGCAGCGAATGCAATCGGTCAACACCGCGCATGGCGGCGGCCCGGCGCCGGAGATCACGCGTGCAAGGGAAAACCTCAAGATGGCGCTTCGGCTGCGTGAAGCCCGCGGTCCCCTCACCGAGCAGCAGATCCGCGATATCGCCGCGGCGCTCGATGCGGCCGCGATTGCGATCGAACGCAGCTGAATTCGAATACCAACCGATCGCCCGTACCGCTATGCGACAGCGGCAACCGATCGCCCGGACTCCTATCTGCAATAAGAAACAAGAAAACCGATGACCAACTCCTGTGCCGCCGCGCTTTCGCTTGCGGCTTCGTCTGAACTTGGGCCTTCACCTGCTCCTCCGCCGGGACCTTCCCCGGTAGAACACAACGTCTTCCTCAAGATGCTGCCGATCGCATTGGCGGTGTTTGTCGGTTTCCTCACTGTCGGGCTGCCGTTGCCGGTGCTGCCGCTGCACCTGCACTTCACGCTCGGCCTGAGCCCCGTGATCGTCGGCGTTGCGGTTGGCGCGCAATTCGCCGCGGCGTTGCTGTCCCGGGCATGGGCCGGCGGCTTCGCCGACATCAGCGGCGCCAAGCGCGCCATGATGATCGGCCTTGTGATCGCGGCGATCTCCGGCTTGGCCTGTCTCGCATCGCTGGCTTTCACGGCGAGCCCGGTGACCTCGCTCGGCGTGCTCCTGGTCGGCCGCCTCCTGCTCGGCTTCGGCGAGAGCCTGATCATCACGGGGGCGCTGAGCTGGGGCCTTGCCTTGGTCGGCCCGCAAAATGCAGGCAAGGTGATGGCGTGGGTCGGGATCGCGATGTACGCCGCCTATGCCATCGGCGCACCGCTCGGTACGCTGATCTATGGCCCCTATGGCTTTGCCGGCATCGCCATCGGAACCACGATCATTCCGCTGCTGGCGTTGGCCGTGGTGGCGCCGGCGCGCGCGGTCGCGGCATCCTCGGCGCGTCGCATGCCGTTCTACAAGGTATTGGGAACGGTGTGGGTGCCGGGATTGGGACTGCTGCTGTGCAGCGTCGGTCTCGGCGTCATCACCACCTTCGCCGCGCTGCTGTTCGCCGCCAGGAACTGGGGCAGCGCGTCACTCGCCTTCACCGCTTTCGGTGTCGCCTTCATCGGCGCGCGGCTGATGTTCGCGCACCTGCCCGACAAGATCGGCGGCGGCAAGGTGGCGCTGGTTTGCGTGCTGATTGAGGCCGCGGGCCAATTGATGATCTGGCAGGCCGACCACGTGCTGATGGCCTACGCCGGTGCCGCGCTGACCGGTTTTGGCTATTCGCTCGCGTTCCCCGGCTTCGGTGTTGAAGCCGTGCGACGCGCCCCGCCGCAAAGCCGCGGCGCCGCGATGGGAGCCTTCGTCGCTTTCCTCGACATGTCCTTGGGGATCACCGGCCCGGCCGCGGGCGCGATTGCCAGCGCCAGCAGCGTCGGCACGGTCTACCTCGCAGGTGCTGGCGCCGTCGCGCTCTCGGCCATCGTTGCGGGGCTATTGATCGTCAAGCCGCCGCGCGCCGCCTCACCGATGAATGAGCCGCGCTAACAGCCCCGGCAAATCCCCGTGAACTTGCTGACCTGGGGCCGGCCGCGGCGGCGGACCGGCGGCTTTCTTGCGTCCACTTCGTCTGCGCTGAATATGCGCTGTGACGCGCCCACGGTGGGCGCGACCACGCGTGACGGGGGCGAGCCGATCGGTGCGTATGCGACCGGCGGCGGCGGCGTGTTTTTACCGAGCGGCGGGAGGCTCGACGCGTTGCCGATGCCGCTGGGGTCGCTGAGCACGCGGGGATTGGCGGGACCGAACGGGATGCCACTGATCGCCGAATTGCCCGCGCCCGCCGATCCCGCCGGCGGAGTAAGCTGCGCGTACGCGCTCACCGGTGCGAACAGGCTGGCCAGTAGCGGGACGAGCACAAGCGCCAAATGACGGGGCATCGAATCTTTCCCAGGCTGGAGGTCCCATACTGCCGGTTCGCGTGAAGAAAACGCGTCAAAACAAAAATCCAGAGCCCGGTTCTGATCCGATCAGAACCGATCAGGCTCTAGGAGAATATGGGATGCCGATTTCCGTTAGCCAGATTTTTTTCTCGACCCCTTATACCCGCGTCCCGCCCCGCCGCAGACCAGCGGATGCCCATATCCAGCAAGCCGGACCCCTCACCGCACTGCTTCCTCAGCTCCGCGAACCGGGCTCGGCGCGCGACTGCGCCCGCGCCGCCAACGCCATGCGGCGCCGATGGATCAGATTATCCAGCCGATGTGCCGCCGCAATCAGGGCGTGGGTTTCCGACGCACTCTCGTCGCTGTCGGCCGATCTCGCCAGTTGTTCGTGAAGGATCTTATCGATTTCCTCCTCGATCGAGGCAAGCTCGGCCTCGTCGTCGGTTTTCCGCACCCGCCCCGGCAGGCCGCACAGCGCGCCCAGCGTCGTTTGCGCAGGGCCTGACGGACGCACCCCGAGAAAACGCCAGCCGGCGGCGAACACCGATGCCATCGCGCCGAGCACCATCGGCGTCAGATAGATCGCGTTGCCATACCGATCCATAAAACTTTCCTGGGTGCCGTTGTAGAAGGCTGCAGCACCCGGATGCACCGCGAGGAAAGCGTCGGAATCGGTGTCGGGCGCGGCAATCCCTGCCAGCAGCGGTTGCTCGCCGACCAGGTCGCGACGGACGCTCATCAGCTTCTTGGTGAGTTCGCCGACCAACGTGGCGCTCAAATGCCGGTTGGCGACCAGGTAAAAACCAACCCTCAAGGTGGTGACGTCGTCGTCCGGCACCGGCGGCGCGCCGCGCAGCGTGCCTTTTGGGATGTCGAAGCTTTCGTAGGGGCCCTTGTCGTCGGTAATGGCGCCGGCGGAATTGATCGGAATCAAGACCGGCGCAGAATTGGGGCCTTCGCGAAACAGGCTCTTGACCAGCGTCAGGTACCGCTCGGTTAGCGGCAGCACCATCAACAATACGCTGACCTCCTTGGCCTGGATGGCGCGGCGCGCATCCGAAGGCACGACGTCCTTGAAGGTGACGTTGGCGTGGCCGAGATCATATTCCTTCGTCAAGACCTCGACGACGCCGTGGTTGATTTCGCCGCCGACCACGCCAACGGTGTGACCGCGCAATTTCGCAATGCTGGTGATCGGCGAGCCCGGCGGCGCCACGATCATCACCACGCCGTGCCCGGTCAGCGCGACGGCGCGGGCCTGCTGAAGATCGCCGACATCGGCCCGGACCACGGCGAGATCGGCGGTGCCGGCGTCGAACGCCTTGGCCGCATCGAGCACGCTCCCGACATTCTCGACCTTGAGTCTGATCGGCGAGTTGGTGGTGGCAAGCCGGCCGGCGACGGCCGACGCAATCTGCTTGGCCTGGCCGTCGAGCGATCCGACCGCGATGGTCAGCGTCTTCGGCTGCACGTAGTACCGGTACGAGATCAGCCCCGCGCCGGCGACAATGCAAAATACGCCGGCGAGAAGCATGGCACGAATCCAGAATGGCAGGGCGATCTGCAGGTTTTTCATGGCATCCGTTATGCGATCGATTCCAAGGGAGAATGTGTCAGATATCGGTCTCGCCTGGCAGCGCCTTGGTTCGAAAAATCCGGCTCAAGGCTCGGGAAACTCTGGCCAGAAATCCGAAATCCGCTCTGTCCTGGCGTCCCGGGTCTGCTGCGCCCGGCCGAACCGCGGGGGCCGCGGAAGCGGCGATAGCGGCCGCCTTGGCCGTGCGCCGTGCCCGTTTGGCACCGCGGCCATGCAGATGGGGGCGGATGCGCGAGAACGACCACGACAACGCGTGATACCGCGACCATGACATCGTCTTCATTGAAGCCTCCATCATCCTCTCGATCGTCCTTGCGATCGCCCTTGCGATCGTCCCTGCGATGATTGGTGAGAGGCAACGCGGTCGCCGTTCGAAACGTCCCGATTACAAATTGGAAAGCACGGCCACGCGCGCGATGCGCGTGCAGGATTTATTGCCGGAAGTTCTTGGCCGGAAGTTCATGGCCGGAAGTTCATGAATGTTCATCGGCATTAAACCTCGGTAATGCGCCGAACCGAATTCCGGTTGGCCGCCTCCAAACTGATGTTAGGAGGTGAACATCATGAAACTTATTTCTGCACTTGTTGGTCTTACTGCACTTGGCGGGGTCGCCCTCGCCACCGCTCCGGCATCCGCGATGCCCATCGCCGTTCCCGGTCGGGTGTCGCAGGCTTCAAACGTTGAACAGGTGAATTACGTCTGCAACGAATGGGGCCATTGCTGGCACCGGCACTACTACAACGGCGGTTACTACCAGCCGAATTATTATGGCGGTTGGCATCACTGGCATCCGCACTATGACGGCGGCTGGGGATATGGCGGCTGGCGCCACTGGCACCCGCAGTACTACGGTGGCGGCTGGGGTTACGGCGGCTGGCACCACTGGCATCATTGGCACGCGTGGAATCAGTGGTGATCGAACACGAGAGAGGATATGGAGAAAGGGGCTTCGGCCCCTTTCTTTTTGATCGTTGTTGCTCGCGGCTCTGAGCGATTTTTCGGCCCGCGGCCTTCAACCGGGTGCAAGGTGGCGGCGATGCGCTGCCCGACGGCGATTGATCGCCATCGGCATCATTGCTGCTTTTCCCAGAACGACAATAGCCCCTGCGACGCCGAGCCGCCGATCACGCACGGGATGCCGATCGCGACCTGTCCCAACGCGGCGGCTGAAACGCAGCCGAGCGCCACCGCGCCAACGCCGACCTGGCCCCAGAAGTCGAGATTGCGCCGGGAGTCCGAGCCTTTGACCTTGAGTTCGTCCACCGCGGCGAGCGCGTCCTTGCGGATCGCGGCAAGCTGCACCGTGTCGGCGGCTTCGATCACTTCGCCGAGCGGCGCTTTCTCTGCGGCTGGCGCCCGCGCCATCTCGCCGCGAAGATATTCGCGCAGGCCCTGATCGCGCACCGCGTAGCTTGCGAGCGTGTAGCGCGCCATACTGCCGATCGTCAGCTTCTCGATGGTCTCGCGGCTCTTGCTCCAGGGCAGCATCGCAAGGATACGCTGGATCGGCTCATGCGAGCCGGTCGCGAAATAATATCCCCACAGCGTATCCAGGAGATCCTGGCTGTTGGCGAAGGTAACCCTGGTATTGAGCTTCTTGTCTTCCTTGGCGAACGGATTGTGGGTGAAGGCGCCGCGCAGTTTGTCCATCATGCCGGGCTTGCCTTCTTCCAGCGGAATGTCGGTCAGGATCGGCAGCGTGCCGGCGAGGTAGTCATTGATCATCACCTGGCGTCCCGGCATCCGCGGCGCGATCCTGCGCAACAGATTCCGCCAATCCGGCAGTCCGGAATAGGCGACGGCGCGCACGATGACCCATTCGTCCTCCGCGGGCACCGGAAACAGACCGGTGACGAGTTGCTCGGCCTTGGCAGGATTCGAACCGATCGCCCCCGCGATGAAGCCGAGATAGATGCCGGCGTTCTCCGGCTCCTTGAAGGTTTGCGCGTGAAACAATACGCGCACCGCTGCCGGCACATGGACGTAGTCCGGTTTGGCACGGTAGTTGTAAATCCACTGCTGGACCACGCCGAGCGAGGCCTGCGGATCGATCACAGGCGAGACGGTGGCGTTGGCGCAAGGAATCGAAGGCGCAACAAGAAACAAGGCGGTGACGAAAGCGGCGGCACGCATGTGATGCTCCAGGATGCCTTTGAAGATGCCTTTGATGCTCCGCGTCCGCGCTTGCCAGGCTTGCCAGCGCGAACGTTCTCCGCTGGTTTCGCTATCGGGAATTTAAAGCGGCACTACGACGAATCCTAGTTCGAGCGGATCGGCGCGGCGTCGAAATTGTGGCGACGTTAATGATTGGCCCGCAACTCACCTTGACCGCGTCATCGTTTCGCCCTGCGCCGGCAATTCGATCCCGCTCAGCCAAACTAGGAACAGGCGGGACGTCATGCGCAAACCCGTGGTGCCGATCGAGCGGGGCCGCCGGTCGTGGATTGCCGGCGCGTTGTTGGTTGTATCGCTGGTGATTTCTTCGACCGTTGCCAATGCCAACGAGGCGATCGACGTCGAGGGCAACCGTCGGATCGACACCGACACCGTCCGTTCATACTTCCACCCCGGAGCGGACGGAAATTACGACGCCGCCGCGCTCGATGCCGCGCTCAAGGCACTGATCGCGACCAACCAGTTCGATCATGTCGCCATCGACCGTTCCGGCGCGCGGCTGATCGTTCGCTTGACCGAAGCAAAAGTGCTCAATCGCGTCGCCTTCGAGGGCAACAAGAAGCTCAAGGACAAGGAGCTCGAGGCCATCGTCGAATCCAGGGCACGCGGACCGCTGCAGCGCGCGCTGGTGCAGTCCGACGTCGGTCGCATCATGGAAGCCTACCGGCACGCCGGACACGACGATGTCGGCGTCGTGCCTGAGATTATCGATCACGGCAACGACCGCGTCGATCTCGTCTATGAGGTGACCGAGGGCGCCAAGACCACGGTGCGGCGGATCACCTTTGTCGGCAACCAGGCCTTCAACAGCCGGCAGCTCGGCGCTGTGATCAAGACCTCGCCCACCACGATGCTGAGCTTCCTGACCGGCGGCGACGTCTACGATCCCGACCGTGTAGCGGCCGATCGCGAGCAACTGCGATTATACTACCGCAGCAAGGGCTACGCTGACGCCAGCGTGCCCTCGGCGAACGCCGAATACGATTCGGCGGCCAAGGGCTTCACGCTGACATTTACCATCGACGAAGGCCCGCTCTATCATTTCGGCGACATCGATCTCGTCTGCAACGTGCCGGGGCTCGATTCCGAAAAGCTCCGCCGTGCGCTGCTGATCAAGAGCGGCGCGACGTTCGACGGCAATGCCCTCGACAAGACCACGGAAATCATCGGCACCGAGATGGCGAAACTCGGCTTTCCCTTCGCGCAGGCCACACCACGCCTGAGCCGCGATGCCGACGCGCGCCGCATCGGCATTTCATTCGTCATCGACCAGGGGCCGCACAGCTATGTCGAACGCATCGAAATCCACGGTAATACCCGGACCCGGGATTATGTGATCCGGCGCGAATTCGACATCGCCGAAGGCGACGCCTATAACAAGACCCTGATCGACCGCGCCGAACGGCGGTTGAAGAACTTGAATTATTTCAAGACCGTCAAGATTTCGGCCAAGCCCGGCTCGGCGTCGGACCGGGTGGTGCTCGATGTCGAGCTCGCCGAACAATCGACCGGTGAGTTCAATGTCGCCGGCGGCTATTCGACCACCGACGGCCTGCTGGCCGAGGTCAAGGTCGGCGAGAATAATTTCCTGGGCACCGGCCAAACCGTCAAAGCCTCGGTGAGCTACGGCCAATATGCGCAAAACGCCGACCTGTCGGCGTCCGAGCCGTATTTCCTCGGCACCCGCATCGCGGCCGGCGTCGACTTCTTCGCCAGACAGACCGACGCGAGCTCCTATCAGTCCTACGGCAGTTACAGTTACGGCGCGACCCTATCGCTGGGTTTGCCGATCAACGAGCAGATCGGCACGCAATTGCGATACTCGATCTCGCGGCAGGACGTCACGCTCGATCCGTCGTCGCTCGCGGCAACGCCCTCGGTACCGATCCAGCAAGCCGCCCTCATCGGACCGCAATGGGTGTCCGCCGTCGGCGACACCATCAGCTACAACACGCTCGATAACAACAGGAACCCGACCAGCGGTATCAACTCGCAACTCAAGCAGGATCTCGCCGGGTTGGGCGGCGACGTGGATTTCCTGCGCACCACCGAGGACGTCCGTTACTACCAGTCGCTCAATAACGACCTCGTCGGTATGGTGCGTGCGCAAGGCGGCAATATTATCGGCTATGGCGGCCAGCAGGTGCCGCTGCTCGACAGCTTTTTCGGCGGCCCATCGATGGTGCGGGGATTTGCGCCCAACGGATTCGGGCCGCGCGACCTGACCGCGGGCTCCACGATGGATAATGTCGGCGGAACCTCGTACTGGGCCACCACCGCGGAGCTGCAAAGCCCGATCCCGGGGGTACCCCAGGAATATGGCCTCAAGGCCTCGGCGTTTGTCGATGCCGGCAGCGTCTTCAACTACGCAGGCTCGACGCAATCGCTGCAGGTCGCCAATTCCAACATCGTGCGCTCTTCGGTGGGCGTCGGCCTGACCTGGGACTCGCCGTTCGGCGCGCTGACCGTCAATTACGCCATACCGGTCGCCAAGGCAGCCTACGACGTGGTGCAGCCCTTCAGCTTCACCGCCGGATCGTTTTGAAACTCTGGCTCGCGCCGGCGTGAACCCGGATGCTTCGCGCCGCGACCAATACCGGCGAGATCAAGGCCACCGACCAGGTCCGCGTTGCTCTCCACGCATTCGGCGACCCGCCGATGGCGTCTTTCACCTCATCCAGATCAAGGGACAATGCATGTCTCATCGTGCCGGCAAATTGAAACGCATCGCTCTCGCGGCTTGCCTTGTGGCCGGCGCCTCGGCTTCGCAAGCGCAGGAGAACAAAATCAGCCTGTTCAAGGTCGTGACCATCAAGGACGAAATCGTGATCGGGCTGTCCGACGATGAGATGAAGGCGCTCGGCGGGTCCGATGCCAGCGCAATCGCGCATACGTTGGCGCAAAAGGGCGACATGACGGTATGGCAATATAACGTGCATCGCGGGCCGAACGGCGAATTGCAGCAGGCGCCGACGGCGAAAATCGGCCTGCTCGCCAATGCATCATTGCGCGTCGAGCCCTATACCACGCCCTACACCATCGTGCCGCATCAATAAGCGCGCCGCTTACCGTTTAACGATTTTGCTCCCAGAAATCATTGGATCCCATGCTCGACGCCCAACAACTGCTATGGACGCAAATCGCCGCGGGTGTATGCCTGCTGAATTTCGCTGGCCTGCTGTTCAGGCTTGTTCGGTCGCGCGGTGAAACACGGAACGCCAGCACATGGAGCAAGGTCGACGGCGTCATCGTCGCCTCCGAAGTCGACCAGCCGGCGTCGCATGTGTCGGACGATGAGACCGATGCCACGCCCATCATTCGCTATCGCTACCGCATCGACGGAAACGACCTCGAAGGCGATCGCATCAGGGTCGGCGGGATGCCGATGACGACTCGTCTGCTGGCGATGCAGCAGGTCGCCCGATATCCGCTCGGCGCCCATGTCGACGTCTATGTGAATCCGAAAAGCCCCAAGCGCGCGTTGCTCGATCCCCGGGCGCAGAACAATATCGCGGGGACAGTCGTTTTCGCCGTCGTTTTCGGCGTGATCGCGCTGGTCCTGACCGCGCATTCGATCGCGGGCCATGTGCTTTACACCGATAATGGCGTACCGCTGTTTGCATTCGCACTGCCCGGCGCGGCCATTCTGGTCGCGATCCTGGGCGTCGTTTCCTTTGTGCGAACCCGGCTACTGGCCAGCGCCAGCACCCGATGGCCGAACGTCTCTGGCACCATCACGACATCTTCCGTGGTCGAGGAGCAAATCGAGGATGACGGGGACAAGGACAGTTCGACCCCACGGAACATCTATCGTTATCAGATCGATCTGCGCTACGCCTATCGGGTCAACGCGCGCGATTACGTCGGCACCTCAGCCAACTTCGGCTGGACGGCGATCTACGGCTTGCGTGAACAGGCCGAGACGGCCGCGAGCCGTTACCGGCCGGGCGACAATGTCACGGTCTATTATGATCCAGACTACCCTGCCACCGCCGTGCTGGAGCCGGACAACCGGCAAGGCTCGTTCGCACCGCTGATCTTCAGCGCCATTTTCGCCGTCGCCGGCAGCGGCATGCTGGCGTTCTTTGTCAAGGTCGGCTTCGACCATTAGGGCGTGACGCAGAACCGATAATTTTGGCTTCTCATGGATTGTGATCGCCAGGCGAAGCGTCCCTCCTTGTATGATATATTATTGACAGCATAATACTCATCGTGTGAGTCTGACTGCACGTCAACGCTGACATCGGCGCGCCACGCTCCGACCAAGACAGACCACATGAACGGCATCGCCGATTTCTTTGACGACGAACCGGTCGGCCTGCGCGGCAAGACCATCGCCGTCTACGCCATCCTGATCATGATCAATGCGCTGGCGTGGCTCTGGGCGCTGGTCGAATTCCGGGATTATCCGGTTCTGCTCGGCACCGCGTCGTTGGCTTACACATTCGGGCTGCGCCATGGCGTCGATCCCGATCACATCGCGGCGATCGACAATGTCACGCGCAAATTGATGCATGAGGGAAAGCGGCCGCTCTATGCCGGCTTTTTCTTCGCGCTGGGGCATTCCACCGTGGTGGTGATCGCATCGGTCTTCGTTGCCCTGTCGGTGGCGGCGCTGCAGGCCAAGTTTCAAGGCTTCAAGGAGATCGGCAGCGTGATCGGCACCAGCGTATCCGCGCTGTTCCTGCTCGGCATCTCGCTTGCGAACATCGCGATCCTGATTTCGGTGTATCGGGTGTTTGCGGCGGTCAAGCGCGGCGATCGGCTGATCGAGGATGATTTGCATGACATGCTTGCCCGACGCGGCTTGCTCGGGCGCATGCTGCGATCGCTGTTCGGTATCATCACCAGAAGCTGGCATATGTATCCGCTGGGGCTGTTGTTTGGCCTTGGCTTCGATACGGCCAGCGAGGTTGGGCTGCTCGGCATTTCCGCGTCGCAGGGATCGGCGGGACTGCCGGTCAGGTCGATTCTGGTTTTTCCGGCGCTGTTCACCGCCGCAATGTCCCTGGTCGATACCACCGATGGCGTGTTGATGGTCAACGCCTATGGTTGGGCCTTCATCAAGCCGATCCGCAAGCTGTATTATAATTTGACCATCACGCTGGTATCGATTGTCGTCGCACTTCTGATCGGCAGCGTCGAAGCGCTGGGCCTGCTTGGCGACAGATTTGGCCTCGCCGGCGCCTTCTGGGATGTCATCGCCGCGCTGAACGACAATTTCGGCGCGCTGGGCTATTTGATCGTCGGCATATTTGCCTTGAGTTGGCTTCTCTCGGTCGTCTTCTATCGCCTGAGCGGATACGACAAGATCGAGGCGCCCGCTGGCTGATTGAACCCATGTCCACGAAAAAGCCCGCGCGGGATAGCTCTCGCACGGGCTGCCTTTTGGTTAATTCCTGGTAACGCTACGAATTGAAAAACGACACCGGCGAATGACCTATTTCAACGCCGTGCTGACACTACCAAACTCGGTGCTAAGGCTGGTACCTACTCCGTTAACGGCTGTGATGATCGCTATCGCGATCCCGGCTGCGATCAGACCGTATTCGATCGCGGTCGCACCCGATTCATCAGACCAAAACTTCACGAAAAAACGCTTCACGCTCATCCTCCAGATTCTGTGTTGGCTTCAGTCGCGCCCCCGTAAATACACGCGGCCATCTAAGGTTGTATGAATCGATCATAATCAAGTTTAAGCGATTTTTCCGAGGATACGGCTAGAGATACCTCATCGCTCATGTTGCTCGCCAAATCGATGTTCTATTCGGCAACGCAAGTCCATGCGGCAGGTGGGGCGAACGAGGCCCGGTATCCTGTGAGGCAAGACGGTTTCGACAATAGCACCCAGACCCCGAACAGCACCGCCAACAGCGCGACACCAAATCCCAGCCGCAGCTTCATGTCGGTCTCCCGTTTGCTGCCGAGCGTATCATGATTAGCCGTGGTGACAGAGGCCCGGTCATCATCTCCGAACCCACTCACGGCCGCTGCTGCGTCGTAAACCCGTAGATCAGCGCCAACCGGTCCAGGCATTCGCGAAGCCGCCGCGCGAAATAATCCAGCCAGCGTTGGCCGCGCAGTTCGCGCCGCTGGCTGATCTGCTCCATCGTCATCCCCAGGATCAGCACCTCATGCACCAACGCCGAGCCGTCGGCACCGAGTTCGCGCTCGACGCGGTTGAGACGCAGCACGGCCTTGCGCTGGCCTTCCGTGATCGGCTCGCGAAACTGCCCGCCATCGACATATTCCCTGCCGGGATCGATCGCCTGCGGGCCGCGCTCTGCCTTCTCCCAATCGTCCTGGAAGGCGCGCCCACCCTGGAATTGCGCCTCGTCGATCTGCCGATGCGAATGCAGTTTGCCCAACGGATCGTTGCGCAGCGAGCGCAGCGTGACGATCTTGTCGCCCGGTTCGAGCCCGAGCGGGTCATCGACCTCGACGGCCGCGACATCGGCATTGCGTGGCAAATAGCGCGACCGCCGGTCATGAACTTTTGCGGGGTTATATGGCTTGTGACGTTTTGCCCGTACCAATTTGCGGTGCTCCCTTGCAGGTGTAAGAAAAATGTTTGTCTTCTGCCGTTCGCGGCTTCATACGCGTGCCGCGAGCACTCATGCCGCCTCCACGATTCGCAGCGAGGCCGCGCTGAGCGCGCGTTCCGGCGCAGCGCCAGGCCCGCGCGTCAGATGAAAATGCGCCGTGCAGTAGCTGGAGTCCTCGCGCCGCGGATGCCCGCAGAAGGTGATCGGCTTCGCCCTCCTCATCGCCGCCATAGGGATAGTGGCAATCGCCGGCTTCAAGCTCGAGCAGCGACACATGACGCGGCTCGATGTCGACGCAGCGAAGTTTTGGCGCGTCCTCGACGCTCGAAGTTCGGCACGAACCACCATCTCGAGGCGCTGGCGTAGGCTTTGCGCAGCTGGCTCAGACTCGGCTGCTGGCACTGCGGTGCCGGCGGAGTCAGATCGGCCGGCCGTTCGTTGCCGACCAGGCCGATGCGCCTGGCGCGGCCGAGCGCGGCGCTGCGGGTATAATGCGGTGTTGAACTTCGCGTTGATGGCGCGCGCGATCTGCGAATAGGACATGCCGAGGGCAAGATATTCCCGCAGCGCGTCCGAGTGCTCGGGCGCCCAGTTGGACGATTCCATGATTTGATTCCTGTTGCTGTCGTCAGCCTCGGCGCCTCAGTCAATTTCGGATATTCCGAAATATAAAGTCAAGCTTGATTTCTGATAATCGGAATTGCTATAATTTCTGAAATTCGGAAAGATGGGCGCATGCTGGACATCAGGCTGATCGAGCGGGGGCTGCAGAAACCGGGCAAGACCAAGGGCGGTCTGGCGACGGCGATGGGCGTTCGCCCCGGCGCGGTATCCGAAATCCTGTCCGGGATTCGCCTGATCAAGGCCTCGGAAATCGCCCCGATCATCGATTATCTCGAACTGAATTCGGTGCCGATCATGGGCCGGGTCGGCGCCGGCGCCGCGATCGAGCCGGAACACGAGCAAGTGCCGCCGGAGGGCCTCGGCGAGGTCGAACTGCCGTTCCCGATCGCCGAGGAAACCATCGCTTTCGAGGTCTCCGGCGATTCCATGCTGCCGAAATACGAGAATGGCGACATCATCGTGGTCTATCGCGAGCAGCGCCACCCGATCTCGAGCTTCTATGGCGAAGAGGCCGCGGTCCGGCTGAAGACCGGCGAGCGCTACCTGAAGACCGTCGAGCGGGGAAAGTCCGCCACCGTCGTCAACCTCACCAGCTTCAATGCCAAGCCGATCACGGGCGTCAAGCTGGAATGGATCGGCGAGATCTGCGTCACCCTGCCGAGGGGACAGATCGAGCGGCTGCGAACCAAGGCCGCGGCCCGAACCCGCAAGGCGGCCAAAGGCAGCCGCGTCATGACCGCGCGCCGGGGCTGATTCTCGGTGGCGCGCCGATGCAGTCGCCCGGTTCGCGAAAACCTGCAATTTCTGCTTTTCCGAAATTAGCGCTTGACCAATTTCCGATTTTCAGAAATATCGGCTGCCATGCAATATTTCGTCGTGATGATCGACTATGGCCGGCGCGGACGCGAGGCCATCGTCGATCCCGAAATTACCCGCCGCGAAGTGGTCTCGCGCGTGGCCTCCGGCGAATACAGAAACATCAGCTTCATTCACGAGATCGCCGATTGCGCGGTCGAGGACATCACCGCCGATATCCTGGCCGAGGCCGCACTGCCGGAAATCCCCGGCCGACCGGCGCCGATCTGCAGGCCGACCGTTCGATCATGCGCGCGATCTGCGCAAGCATGAGACGGTGATGACGGCCCGTCGCAACCGGCGGCGTTGATTCAGGCTCACCCTCTTCCGCGAAACTTCTCTTCCATCGCCCGCCGCGTCTTGACGGTGTCGTCGTTGGCGTCGATCTCGACATCGCTCCAGCGCACCACCGCGCCATGGGCGATGTCGTTCTTCAGCTTGACCTTGTGCGCCAGGCCGATCGGCAGCGCGCCGGCGGCGAGGCTGGCGGCGGCCGGCATCAGTTTGCCCCACACGGTATAGCCGCCCTCGCCGTCCAGCATTTCGCCCGGCGCGCAGCGCGCGCTTGGCGACCGCCACCGCGTCGCCGCGGAAACCGTGCGGCTGCCCGGTCGGCTCGCCGCGCAGCGCCGCCGACAGGATCGAGATGTTCAGTTCCAGCCCGATCAGATGATAGGGCTTGTACATCGCGGCATAGCGCCCGCTGGCATCGGTCTTCAGGCCGTATTGCTTGAAGCAATCGGCGGCATAATCGTTCGGCGCCTCCAGCACCACATAGACGCCCCAGCGCAGGTCGCGAAACACCGGGCGGCCGTCGCGCTCCAGCGACGAGACCACTTCGACCACGCCGGATTTCTCCAGCACGCCGCCCTTGTCGACGCGGCCGCATGATGTGCGGCAGATCGTCGACGCCGCAGGGCGGAAACAGCAGCCCGCCGGCCGGCACGTCGAGCCCGCAGGCATTGGCGATCGCCGCCATTTCGATCGCCGACTTGGTGCCGTCCAGGAACGAGTTGAACATCTGCGGGTTCATGCCGGCCGATTGCGCCTCGCCCGCCGTCAGCCCGTAATGGCCCCAGACCCCTTCCGGCGTCACGTCGTGATAGGCCGGCAGATATTTTGTGCCCTTGCCGGCCGCGACCACGCGAAATCCGGTGGCGCGCGCCCAGTCGACCATTTCCGCGGTCAGCGCCGGCTGGTCGCCATAGGCCAGCGAATAGACCACGCCGGCCTTGCGCGCCTCGTCCGCGAGCAGCGGTCCCGCCAGCACGTCGGCCTCGACATTGACCATCACGATATGCTTGCCGGCGGCGATCGCGGCGCGGGCATGGCGGATGCCGACCGCGGGATTGCCGGTGGCCTCCACGATCACTTCGATATCGCCCGCGGTCGCCTTGGCGCCGTCGGCGGTGAAATGTGGTCGCGGCGATCCGTTCCGCGTCCCAGCCGACGGTGCGGCAGGCCTCGCGCGCGCGCTCCGGATCGAGATCGACGATGACGGGAACTTCAAGCCCCGGCGTATGCGGCACCTGCGACAGGAACATCGAGCCGAACTTGCCGGCGCCGATCAGCGCGACACGGACGGGCTTGCCCGCCGCACGGCGGGCATTGAGAAGGTGGTGCAGGTTCATGGGGCGCGATCCAACCGTTGGATTATGTTCGTTGGATCGCAAACAATCAGTGCCCGGCCACTTTTGCAAGGATGGTTTCGCATCGCAGCCCCTAGCAGCCTGTCGGACTTAGTAACGCATTGCCGGGATATTGGTTAAAATCGCGAGACCGATTTTGATTCGAGGTCTGGGTTCTGCGATGAGCAACTTTCGCCAAATTGACCGCGAGACCGGTTTTTTAATGCCGCCGTCGGTGGATGAGTGGCTTCCGGAGCGGCATCTGGCGCGTTTTATTGTGGAAGTGATCGCGGGTCTTGAGCTGCGATCGATGAGCGGCAGCTATCGTGGTTCGGGCTCGGCGTCGTACCACCCGCGGGTTTTGCTGGGGCTTCTGGTTTATGGCTATGCGACGGGAGTGTTTTCGAGCCGCAAGCTGGAGCGTGCGACGTATGACTCGGTGGCGTTCCGCTTCATTGCCGCGAACGATCATCCCGATCACGATACAATAGCGACATTTCGGCGGCGATTTCTGCCACAGATCGAGGGCCTGTTTGTGCAGGTGCTGGTTCTGGCACGGGAGATCGGGGTTCTGAAGCTGGGCACGGTTGGGCTTGACGGGACCAAGATCCACGCCAATGCCAGCCGGCACAGTGCGTTGTCCTATGCGCATGCCGGTAACATCGAAACGCAGTTGAAGGCCGAGGTGGCCGCTCTGATGGCGAAGGCCGAAACGGCCGATCAGGCCGATCTTCCCGATGGCTTTTCGATCCCGGAAGAACTTGAGCGGCGGGAAGAGCGGTTGGGCAAGCTCGCCGCGGCGCGCGCCAGGATCGAGGCGCGGGCCAAAGAGCGTCATGCCCGAGAGCAGGCCGAGT
Organism: uncultured Alphaproteobacteria bacterium; assembly: GCA_963755895.1. Lineage (GTDB taxonomy): Bacteria > Pseudomonadota > Alphaproteobacteria > Rhizobiales > Xanthobacteraceae > Bradyrhizobium. Next base: position 87,665 of record CAVWMD010000029.1, on the reverse strand, counting down.
ACGAGGCCAAGCTTGCGGCCCGCAAGGCCAGGGAGGAGAGCCGCGGCAAGAAGACGGGCGGCCGGCCGCCATCACCGCCTGCATCCGGCGCTTTGCCCACTGACCAGATCAATCTGACCGACGAGGAGTCGCGCATCATGCCGGTGGCCGGCGGCGGGTTCGAGCAATGCTACAATGCGCAGGCCGTGGTCGCCGCGGGCAGCATGTTGGTGGTTGCGGTCGATGTGGTGCAGGCGCCCAACGACAAGCAGCAACTTGCGCCAATGCTCGACAAGATATCGGCTTTGCCGGATGAACTGGGTGAGGCCGAAACACTGCTGGCCGACAGCGGCTACTTCAGTGAAGCCAATGTGGAAGCCTGCGCCGCGGCGGGCATCGAGCCGCTGATTCCCCAGGGGCGGCAGACGCATTACCCGCGGCTCAGCGATCGCTTTGCAAATTTGCCGCCCGCTCCAGAGAATCCAACGCCGCTTAAGACCATGGCTCATCGGCTGAAAACACCCGAAGGCAAAAATCTCTACGCGCTGCGCAAGCAGACCCCGGAGCCGGTGTTCGGCATCATCAAATCGGTGATGGGCTTCCGGCAGTTCTCGATGCGCGGCCTCGAAGAAGTTCGTGGCGAATGGAGCCTCGTGACCATGGCATGGAACATCAAGCGCATGTTCGCCCTGATACCCGCCTGAGAGCGCCGCTCAGTCGGGTACAGCGCCAATGGTTGGCTTCAAAACCGCTAAAAATCGCCTCTGCACCCGCCCGACGCGCGGCCAGTTTGCCGATCCTCGGCTACAAACCGCTTGTTGCCACGCGGCTGAATAACTCAGTCCGACAGGCTGCTAGGTTTTTGTTTTGACGCGTTTTCTTCACGCGAACCCGTGGCCACTTCGCTTGAAAACGCTCTAGCTTCCCAGCATCCCCGCGAACCTCTTCGCAAACGTATGCACGTCACCCGGCCATCGCGCCGAGACGTAATTGCGATCGTGCACCACAAAGGCCGGCGCCGGGTTATCGAATGAATCGCGTTCGAGCCCGGAAACCTTGCGGCGATAATCCGGATCAGTCTTCGGCACATCACGGAAATCTTCCGGGCGCGCCAACGCCCGCGTCACTTCCTGCTGCACCGACATGAAGCCTTTCGGCTGCCCGGCCTGCTCCAGATAGGTCCGGTAATAATTCGGATCCCAGAACCGCATGATGCGGGCGAGCGACCACGCGCTGTTCTCCAGCGCCCAGGTCAGCGCCGTGGTCTGATATCCATGGAGAACGGAACGCCCGGTTTGCTGCGAGACGCTGCGCGCGGCCAGTAGCACGCCGTGGCAGATCGCCGCGATCGGCTTTTCCTGTTCGAAGAAGCTCGCGACATGGCGTTGCAGGATTTCGCTTTCGAGATATTCGCGCATGCCTCGCGCGCGGTGCCCGCCGGGCAATAGCAGCCCGTCAAACTCGGAAGGATTGACGTTGTCCCAGCGCCGCGGCGCGCTGTAATGCGGATGGGCGATCATCTGCGCGTACGCCGTTCGGGCGTCGCGATTGGCCCGCAACACCAGCCCCACCAAGGTAAGATTTCTCAGCAGCGGAACGGCGCCCCAGAGGTCGAGGCCCCGCCCCGTCAGCATGATGTCGTCGGCCATGGCGGGCCGGCCGTCCGGCGTTGCAAAATAAACCGCGTGCCCGGCATCCACCAGCACGCGCCAACTCACCGCAGCTTCGCTTGGATCGAAATCCCGCGCCGGCAGCGGCAGGAGGACGCGCGCCATGGCCTGACGTGTCTTTACACCGTCAGCACGGTCGAGCCCGTGGTCTTGCGCGCGGCGAGATCGGCGTGGGCTCTTCGCGGCATCCTTCAGCGGATAGGTCTGGTGCACCTCGATCTTGACCGCGCCGGATTGCACGACTTCGAACAACTCCTTCGCCATCGCCACCAGGTTCTCGCGCTTGGCGCCATAGGTGTTCAGCGTCGGACGGGTGACGTAGAGCGAGCCCTTTTGCGCCAGCAGGCCGAGATTCAGCGGATCGACGTTGCCGGAGGACGCGCCGAACAGCGCGAGGTAGCCGAGCGGCGCCAGGCAATCGAGCGATTTTAGGAAAGTGTCCTTGCCAACGGAGTCGTAAACCACCGGCACCTTCTTGCCGCCGGTGATCTCCTCGACGCGTTTGACGAAATCCTCGCGCGCGTAGTTGATGGTGTGGGCGCAGCCATGGGCCTGCGCCAGTTTCGCCTTCTCGTCGCTGCCGACGGTGCCGATCACGGTGACGCCGAGATGCTTGGCCCATTGCGCCAGGATCAGCCCGACGCCGCCCGCCGCGGCATGCAGTAGGATGGTCTCGCCGGCCTTGATGCGATAGGTCTGGCGGATCAGATATTGCGTGGTCAGGCCCTTCAGCATCATCGCCGCGGCGGTCTTGTCGTCGATGCCGTCGGGCAGCTTGATCAGCCGATCAGCCGGGATCAAACGTTCTTCGGCATAGGCTCCGATCGGGGCTGCGCCATAGGCGATCGCGGTCGCCGGGCTTGAGATCGGTGACGCCAGGGCCAACTTCCTCAACCACGCCGGCGCCTTCACCGCCAAGACCGCTCGGCAATGGCAACGGATAGACGCCCGAGCGATAGTAGATATCGACGAAGTTCAGTCCCACCGCGGTGTGGCGGATGCGCGCCTCGCCGGGACCGGGCTTGCCGACCTTGACCTCCTCCCAGACCAGAACTTCGGGGCCACCGGTCTTGTGAAAACGGATCGCATGCGTCATGGCATCACTCCTCATCCTTTATGTGCTTTTGCCGGGATAGCCGACGGCCTACACCGCTGACGCCGCTTGGCACGGCTTGTGTTCCCAGTTCTTATACGGCATCAAAGCATAGGAGACAGCATTCCTGCTAGAGCCGTCTAGACGATCTCGGTTGCAACAGCGCGACAGGAAGAGCAGAACACGACGGGGGAAGGCGCCGCCGCTGCACACGATCGCGGCGGCAATAAGAGGCCAGGCTCACCTTTAAGTGACCCCTTGGCGAAATATTTTTTCCGACCCTCGAAATAATTCCGTCGCGCGAACGTCTCTTACCGCATGGCTCATTCCTCGGAGAAAAACGCGATGCACACGGCTGCCCTGGTATCGCTGGCGACAGCCGTTCCTCCCCACGTGTTTTTGCAGAAGGACGTTCTGGCGGCGGCATGGGACGTGTTCGGGCCTCGCTTGCCGCAATTCGAAACGCTCTCGAGCATTTTCACCAATACCGGCATCGTCAAGCGCCATGGCGTGAAGCCGTTCGAATGGTATCTCGAACGGCGCGGCTGGCCGGAGCGCACCAAGGCCTTTCTCGAGGGCGCCGAGGCGCTGTTCGTCGATGCCGCCGAAAAGGCGCTGGCGAACGCGCAACTCGTCCGCCCGCGATATCGACACCGTCGTCACCGTCTGCTCCACCGGCATCGCAACGCCGAGCCTGGAGGCGCGCGTCGCCGGCCGCATGGGATTCCGCTCCGACGTCACGCGCGTGCCGGTGTTCGGGCTCGGCTGCGCCGGCGGCGTTTCCGGCCTGTCGATCGCGGCGCGTCTGGCGCAGGCGCGGCCGGGCACCAACGTGCTGCTGGTGGCGGTCGAGCTTTGCTCGCTGGCGCTTCGGCTCGACGAACTCACCAAGGCCAACATCGTCGCCACCAGCCTGTTCGGCGACGGCGCCGCCGCGATCATCCTGCGCGCCGGCGATGGCGGCGCGACGCCGATCGAGCATTCCGGCGAACATCTGTGGCCGGATACGCTCGGCATCATGGGCTGGAATGTCGATCCCGAAGGGTTTGGCGTGATCTTCCAGCGCACCATTCCGAATTTCGTCACCGAGAATCTCAATCCCGGCGGTGACGCAGATCCTCGAAGGCATGCAGCTGACGATGGCCGATATCGACCGCTTCATCTGCCATCCCGGCGGCGCCAGGGTGATCAGCGCGCTGGAGACCGCGCTGGCGCTGCATCAGGGCACGCTCGACCATGAGCGGCAGGTGATCGCCGACTACGGCAACATGTCGGCGCCGACCGTGCTGTTCGTGCTCGAACGCGCGCGCAACGCAGGGCTTGCCGCCGCGTTCGCTGCTGACCGCGCTCGGACCCGGCTTCACCGCCAGTTGCGTCACGCTGCGGCACGCCGCTTGACCGCGGCCGAAATCATCCTCGCACTGGTCACGCTGCAGCGGGCCGGCGAACTCGTGGTCGCCCGCCGCAACACGCGCAATCTGCTGGCGCGCGGCGCCGTCGAACTGGCGCCGGGACATTATCCGCTTGTTGTCGCGGTTCATGCCGGCTGGCTGATCTCGCTATGGGTGTTCGGACGCGACCAGCCGGTGAATGCCATCGCGCTTGTCGGCCTATCTCGTCCTGCAGGGCCTGCGCGGCTGGGTGTTCTGGACGCTGGGCGCGCGATGGACGACGCGGATCATCGTGCTGCCGGGAGAGCCGCTGGTGTCGGCCGGTCCCTATCGATATCTGTCGCATCCCAATTATGCCGTGGTGGCCGGCGAGATCGCCGTGCTGCCGCTGGTGCTTGTACCTGCCATGGATCGCTGCGATCTTCACGATCCTCAATGCCGCGTGTCCTTGCGATCCGCATCCGCGCCGAAAACCGCGCGCTCACGCATCGCGCAGACATGACGTGACCAGCCGTCATGAGCCGAGCACGGCCGAGACGGATCGAACCGCGGCGCCGCGACCTGGCTCGGCTTCGTCCTGATGTGCCTCGGCATGTTCATGGCGATCCTCGACATCCAGGTGGTCGCGACATCGCTGCCGGCGATCCAGCACGCGCTCGCGATTTCGCCCGATGCGATGAGCTGGATCCAGACCGCCTATCTGATCGCCGAGATCATCGCGATCCCGCTGACCGGATGGCTGACGCGTGTGCTGACCTTGCGCTGGCTGTTCGTGGCGGCGGTCGGCCTTTTCACGCTTGCCTCGATCGGCTGCGCGTTCAGCGGCAGCTTTGCGATGCTGATCGGCTTCCGCGTGCTGCAGGGCTTTGCCGGCGGCACGCTGATCCCGGCGGTATTCTCCGCGGTGTTCCTGCTGTTTCCGCTTCGCCTGCATCCGATCGCCACCACCATGGCCGGCATCATGGCGGTGCTGGCGCCGACCATCGGGCCGGTGGTCGGCGGCTGGATCACCGAGACCTATTCCTGGCACTGGCTGTTCCTGATCAACGTGATCCCGGGCATCGTCGCCGCTGTCCGCCACGCCCTTGCTGCTGCCGCGCGAAAAGCCCGACTTTCGCCGAGTTCGCAACGCTCGACCGCGTTTCGCTCGCGCTGATGGCGATCGCGCTGGCGAGCCTCGAGATCGCGCTGAAGCAAGCGCCGCAAGCGGGCTGGCTGTCGCCGCTCTGCGGCTCTGCTGCTTGTTGCTCAGCGCCATCGCCGCGACCGTTGTTCGCGAAGCGAACGCTGAAAGCCACGCATCCCGTGGTCGATCTGTCGACGCTTGGGCACGCGCTCGTTCGCGATCGGTTGCGCGCTTGAGTTTCTGCCTCGGCGTCGGACTGTTCGGCTCGGTCTATCTGATGCCGGTGTTTCTCGCGTTTGTGCGCGCGCCACGACGCTTTCGAGATCGGCACCATCATGCTGGTCACCGGGCGTCGCGCAACTGATCGCAGCACCGATCGCCGGCGCGCTGGAAAGCCGTTGCGATCCGCGCCTGCTGTCGGCGGTGGGTTTTGCGTCTGTTCGCGCTCGGGCTCGGCTTGCAGCGCGTTCCAGAGCCGCACTCGCCGATTTCGACGAGATGTTCTGGCCGCAGGTCGCTGCGCGGCATCGCCATCATGTTCTGCCTGCTGCCGCCGACGCGGCTTGCGCTCGGCGCGCTGACGGCAGCACAGGTGCCCGACGCCAGCGGCCTGTTCAACCTGATGCGAAACCTCGGCGGCGCGATCGGCATCGCGCTGATCGATACCATCCTCTATGGCCGCACCGGCGGCCACGCCGAAGCGCTGCGCGACCGGCTGATTGCCGGCGACGTCACCGCGGCGCAGGCGATCGGGCTCGACGTGCAGCTCTTCACCCACCGCCCTCCCGGCGTATCCGACGCCACCGTCGAAGCCTATGTGCGGCCGATGGTCGAGAAGGCCGCGTTCGCGCTCTCGACCAACGAAGCCTGGGCGCTGCTCGCCGGCGTGGCGCTTTTCGGAGTGTTGCTGGTGCCATTCGCGGGATCGCCGCCGCCAGGCAGCGACGCTGTCGCCAACGCCGTCAACACGAAGGCTTCACACTGATTTGTCCGAGCCTTGGCCGCGATTCCGGAACGCGCGCTTTCGCCGGTCGTTCTCATCTTCAGGGGCGCCTCTTGATGGGAGGGTACCGTGAGAAAGCTGATCGTCATCACAGCCCTGTTGATCCTTGGCGGAATCTCCACCAGCTACGCCCGTGGCGGCATGCATGGCAGCGCTGCGGGCGCATTGACGGCGCCGGCCAATCCAGCCGTGCCACCGTCATTGACCCCGGATCCGCGCCTGTTTGGAAGCGCGCCGCTGCCGGCGCATCAGCAGCCGAATGCGTCAGGCCTCGCCGCACTCAGCAATCTCTCGCTCGCACCTACACCGGATGAGAAGAAGGTCGACAGTGTCGTCAACGGCATCTGCCGCGGTTGCTGAGCGACGATCAAACGGCGCAATAGCGCTCAACCCTCGAACGGTTCGACGTCGCGGCGCCGGCCGAGCATGAAGGCGTCGGCGACATGGACCAGCGGCGACAGGTCGACGTCGGAAACGCCATTGGCGATCAGGTCGATGAAGCGCCGATAGATCGCGGGATATTCCGCCTTTCGGCTCGTCGACGAGCGTGCGGTCATCGTGGATCAGGCGGCCGCCGCCGGACGCCAGCGTCAAACGCCCGGCGTCGGTCTCGATCTGGATCTGCCAGGTCTGCGGATCGGTCTGGCGCCAATCGAATTCGGCGCGGATCGGCAGCCCGCTTTCGTCGGAGAAGCCGAGATCGGCCGCGATCGGCGTCGCCCGATTGCGCGGAAAGCGACAGCTCGGCCTCGGTGAGGAAGAACGGCCGCGGCAGAATGCGCGTCATGATCGAAAGCGCGTTGATGCCGGGATCGAATACGCCGAACCCGCCCGGCTCCCAGATCCAGGCCTGACCCGGATGCCAGACCCTGACGTCTTCCTTCCATTCGACGACGACCGACTTGATGGTGCGTTCGGCCAGGAAAGCGCGCGCCGGTTCGACGGCGGGGGCGAAACGGGAATGCCAGGCCGCGAACAGCGTGCGTCCGGCTTGCCGCGCCGTCGCAATCAGCGGCGTAAGTTCGCTGACGCTGGCGCCCGGAGGTTTTTCCAGCAGCACATGCTTGCCGGCCTTCAACGCCGCCATGGCCAACGCCTGACGCGCTTGCGGCGGCGTGCAAAGTGACACGGCATCGATCCTGATTTTTGGCCGCGAGCATTTCGTCGAGCGTCGCGAAATGCGCGATGCCGTCCATCGAGGCGTTGGGATCGACGACCGCCGCGAGTTCAATGCCGTCGGTGCCCGATATCGCGGCGACGTGCCGATCCCTCGCGATCTTGCCAAGACCGACGATAGCGAGGCGAATGGCTGTCACGGCGACTTGTCCCGAGGTTGGAGAAACGGTGACGGCGATATTATTTGCCCCATCGCAGCACCAATGGACCGAGACGTTGTGCGATCTCGATCAAACCTGCTCGTACCGCCGGGTGCAACGGCTGCAGCGGCAAACGGACGGTTTCGTGCCTGATAACACCGCCCTCCTTCATCAGCGCCTTGCAAGCGATCAGGCCGCACTGGCGATTTTCGTAATTGATCAGCGGCAGCCAGCGCTCATAGGCCGCGATCGCCTGGTCGCGGCGCCCGGCGAAATACGCATCGGTGATCTGGCGGATACCGTCGGGATAGCCGCCGCCGGTCATCGCGCCGGTCGCGCCGGCATCAAGATCGGCCATCAACGTGATCGCCTCCTCGCCGTCCCACGGGCCTTCGATCGCCTCGCCGCCGAGCGCGATCAGTTCGCGCAATTTGGCGGCGGCCTGCGGCGTCTCGATCTTGAAGTAGCGAGATGTTCTCAAGCTCGCGCGCCATCCGCGCCAGGAAGGCCGCCGACAGCGGCGTGCCGGCCACCGGGGCGTCCTGAATCATGACGGGGATCGAGATCGCCTCCGAGACGGTCCGGTAGAATTGGTAGATCGCCGCTTCCCCGACCCGGATGGTCGCGCCGTGGTAGGGCGGCATCACCATGACCATCGCAGCGCCGGCCTGTTGCGCGCGCCTCGAACGCTCGGCGCAGATGCGCGACGCAAAATGCGTGGTCGTGACGATGACCGGGACGCGGCCCGCGACATGGTGCAATACCGCCTCCAGCACCTGGTCGCGCTCGGCGTCGGTCAGCACGAACTGCTCGGAGAAATTGGCGAGGATGCAGAGCCCGTGCGAGCCCGCGTCGATCATGCAGTCGATGGCGCGCTTCTGGCCGTCGAGATCGAGCCGGCCGTCGCCGTCGAACACCGTCGGCACCACCGGAAATACGCCCTTGTAAGGCCGCCGGACGCTGGAGCTTGCCATGGCCAACCTCCTTTTTGTTACGGTTGTCGCGCTGGCCACCGCCCGCTTCAACGCGTCGGATCACCATAAGGCCTTTTCCATTCCGATAGAATTGGAACGAGGCATCCATCTTGTTATTTGCCGCATTTTCTCCACGCCACCGGTGGCCGCTTCGCGTCAAAAAAACACTGGCTACATCCTTTCGGTCGAACATGATCGCTTCAAAACGTCCGGCTTCGCGCGATCGGTCGGGAACTGTGCTTTTTGGGCCGCATGCATTTCGCAATCTCCGCGGGTAGTATGCGGATTCGCTGGCAGGAAGTGTCGCACAGGCCTAGAATTCTTTCCGAATATTAATGCGATAATCGCTGTTGGAAGCGTTTCTGCGTACCGCTGAGCAGTTGCGGAAGATTATTCAAAACGCCTACAATGACCGGCCCGTCACGGTTTGTTTGAGCGACCTCCGCCTCGACCGGCCACGCAATAATGAGGCCTGCAATATGAACGAAAACTCGGTGATGGAACGTTCATGAATCAACCCATCAAACCTCCCCAGGAAGCCAAACCCATGCGCGAAGCCGTCCCGGCCGCGCCCAAGCCTCGATCGGCCTGGCGCCTGGTCGGTACATGCCTGCTGTTGCTGCTGATCGTGGCCGGCATCGTCTGGTGGACCAAGCAGCAGAGCGCGCCGCAAGCGCAGAACGGTCGCAACGCCGCGCCGATGTCGATCGTGCCCGAGGCGGTCACCAAGGGCGACATCAACGTCAACATCAATGCGCTCGGAACGGTCACCTCGCTCGCTACCGTCACGATTCGAAGCCAGATCAGCGGCTACTCTGCAGAAGATCGTTTTCAAGGAAGGCGACGAGGTCAAGAAAGGCGATCTGCTCGCCGAAATCGACCCGCGGCCGTATGAAGCCACGCTCGCCCAGGCCAACGGCAATCTGGCGCGCGACCAGGCGCTGCTGAAGGGCGCGCAGGTCGATCTCGCCCGCTATCAGGGGCTGGCCGCGCAGAATGCGGTGCCGCGCCAGACGCTCGATACCCAGGTGGCGCTGGTCGCGCAGGATCAGGGCACGGTGGAAGCCGACAAAGCCGCGGTCAAGTCCGCCGAAGTGAACCTGCAATATAGCCAGTATCCTGTCGCCGCTGGACGGCCGCGTCGGCCTGCGCCAGGTCGACCAGGGCAACTATGTGACCGCCGGGCGATGCCAACGGTATCGTCGTCATCACGCAGCTAAAGCCGATCAGCGTGCTGTTCACGGTGCCTGAGGATAATCTGCAGGCGATCTCGAAGCGCCTGCAGGCCGGCGCCGGGCTGCCTTCAGCGGCCTTCGACCGCAGCGGCTCCAGGAAAATCGCTGACGGCATCTTGCAGACGTTCGACAGCCAGATCGATCCGACTACCGGAACGATCAAGCTGCGCGCGCAATTTCCGAACGAGACGGAAGCGCTTTATCCGAACCAGTTCGTGAATGTCCAGCTGCTGCTCGACACCCACAAGGACGTCACCATCATGCCGACGGCGGGCGTGCAGCGCGGCGTGCCCGGCACGTTCGTCTATCTCGTCAACGCCGACAACACCGTCTCGGTCCGCAAGATCGATCTCGGCGTGACCGACGGCGATCGCGTCGAGGTTCGCTCCGGCTTGCAGCCGGGCGATAAAATCGTGGTCGATGGCGCCGACAAGCTGCGCGACGGCGCCAAGATCAACGTCCGCGCCGAGGCCGCCAATCCCAATGCCCCGGCAGCCGGCGGTGCCCCCGCGCCCGACCCGGAAAAGGCCGGCAAGAAGCCGCGCTCGGATGGCGGACAGAAGCAGGACGACAAACGGAAGCAAGACGGCGGACAAAAACAATGAGCCCGTCGCAACCGTTCATCCTGCGGCCGGTTGCGACCACGCTGCTGATGATAGCCATCATGCTGTCTGGCTTGCTGGCGTTCAGGTTCCTGCCGGTCGCGGCATTGCCTGAAGTCGATTACCCGACCATCCAGGTGCAGACCTTCTATCCCGGCGCCAGCCCCGACGTGATGACGTCGTCGGTGACCGCGCCGCTGGAGGTGCAGTTCGGCCAGATGCCGAATCTCAACCAGATGAGTTCGGTGAGTTCGGCCGGCGCTTCGGTCATCACGCTGCAATTCGGCCTGAGCATTTCGCTCGACGTCGCCGAACAGGAAGTGCAGGCCGCGATCAACGCCGCCGGCAATCTGCTGCCCTCCGACCTGCCGGCGCCGCCGATCTACGCCAAGGTCAACCCCGCCGACGCGCCGATCCTGACGCTCGGACTGACCTCGAAAACCATGCCGCTGACGCAGGTCGAGGATTTCGTCGACACCCGGCTGGCGCAAAAGATCTCCCAGCTTCCCGGCGTCGGCCTCGTCAGCATCTCCGGCGGCCAGCGGCCGGCGGTGCGCATCCAGGCCGACATCCGCAAGCTCGCCGCCTACGGCCTGAACATCGACGACCTGCGCACCACGCTCGGCAACGCCAACATCAACACGCCCAAGGGCAATTTCGACGGCGCGATGCGCGCCTACACCATCAACGCCAACGACCAGATCAGAAACGCCTCCGACTACAAGTCGCTGATCGTCGCCTACAAGAACGGCTCGCCGGTGCGGCTCAGCGATGTCGGCGACGTCGACCGACGGCGCCCAGAACGACAAGCTCGGCGCCTGGATGAACGAAACGCCGGCGATCATCCTGAACATCCAGCGGCAGCCCGGCGCCAACGTCATCGCGGTGGTCGAAGGCATCAAGACGCTGTTGCCGCAATTGCAGGCCACGCTGCCCACCGCGATCGACCTCAACATCCTGACCGACCGCACCGTGACCATCCGCGCCTCGGTGCAGGACGTCGAATTCGAGCTGTCGCTCGCCGTGATCCTCGTGGTGCTGGTGATCTTCGTGTTCCTGCGCAACGCGCGCGCCACCCTGATCCCGAGCCTTTCGGTGCCGCTGTCGCTGGTCGGCACGCTGGGCGCGATGTATCTGTTCGGCTTCAGCCTCAACAATCTGTCGCTGATGGCGCTGACCATCGCCACCGGTTTCGTGGTCGACGACGCCATCGTCGTGATCGAGAACATCTCCCGCTACATCGAGGAGGGCGAGCAGCCGCTGCAGGCGGCGCTGAAGGGCTCCGCGCAGATCGGCTTCACCATCATCTCGCTGACGGTTTCGCTGATCGCGGTGCTGATCCCGCTGCTGTTCATGGGCGACGTGGTCGGACGGCTGTTCCGCGAATTCGCCATCACGCTGTCGGTCACGATCCTGATCTCGGCCGTGGTGTCGCTGACCCTGGTGCCGATGGCCTGCGCCAAGCTGCTCAAGCCCGAAACCGAAACCCACGAGAACGCATTTCAGCGCTACAGCCGCGAAGGCTTCGACAAGATCATCGAGCTGTACGGCCACGCGCTCAACTGGGTGCTCGATCGCCAGACCTTCGTGCTGTTGATCGCGCTCGGCACCTTCGCGCTCACCGCCTACCTCTACATCATCATCCCCAAGGGCTTCTTCCCGCTGCAGGATACCGGCGTGATCCAGGCGATCTCCGAAGCGCCGCAATCGGTATCCTATGCGGCGATGGCCGAGCGGCAGCAGCAATTGGCCAGCGTCATCCTGAAGGATCCCGAAGTCGAAAGCCTGTCGTCGTTCATCGGCGTCGACGGCACCAACACCACGCTCAACAGCGGGCGCATCCTGATCAACCTCAAGCCGTATGACGAGCGCAAATCCGGCATCACAGCGATCATGCAGCGCATCAAGGAGGCGACGGCCTCGCTGACCGGCATCAGCCTCTACATGCAGCCGGTGCAGGACCTGACGATCGAAGGCACCGTCAGCCGCACGCAATATCAATTCATCCTGGAGGATGCCGATCCGAACCAACTGGCCGAATGGGCGCCCAAGCTGGTCGACAAGCTCAACCAGCTTGCCGCAGTTCTCCGATGTCAGCAGCGACATCTCGGCATACGGGCTTTCGGTCTTCGTGCAGATCGACCGCGACCAGGCCGCCCGCTTCGGCATCACGCCCGCCACCATCGACAACGCGCTGTATGATTCCTACGGCCAGCGTATCGTCTCCACCATCTTCACCAACTCGAACCAGTACCGCGTCATTCTCGAAGCCGACCCCAGCCTGCAAACCTCGCTGAAATCGCTATCGGACATCTATCTGCCGTCATCGGTCGGCAGCACGCCGGTGCCGCTGGCGGTGATGGCCAAGATGCGGGAGGAAACCGCGCCGTTGCAGGTGTCGCATCTCGGGCAGTTTCCGGCCGCCACCATTTCCTTCAACCTGGCGCCCGGCGCCGCGCTCGGCGACGCCGTGACGGCGATCAAGCAGGCGCAGACCGATATCGGCCAGCCGCTCGGCGTCATCACCAGTTTCCAGGGCGCGGCGCTGGCGTTCCAGTCATCACTTTCCAACCAGCTGTTCCTGATCCTGGCCGCGATCGTCACGGTCTATATCGTGCTCGGCGTGCTCTACGAGAGCTTCATCCATCCCGTCACCATTCTCTCGACGCTGCCGTCCGCCGGCATCGGCGCGCTGCTGGCGTTGATGGCGGGCGGCAACGATCTGACGATCGTGGCCATCATCGGCATCATCCTGTTGATCGGCATCGTGAAGAAAAACGCGATCATGATGATCGACTTCGCGCTGGACGCCGAGCGCAACGAGGGCAAGCCGCCGCGTGAGGCGATCTATCAGGCCTGCCTGCTGCGGTTCCGGCCGATCCTGATGACCACCATGGCCGCGGTGCTCGGTGCGCTGCCGCTGATGCTGGGCACCGGCGCCGGCTCCGAACTGCGGCACCCGCTCGGCATTTCCATCGTCGGCGGCCTGCTGGTCAGCCAGTTGCTGACGCTGTTCACCACGCCCGTGATCTATCTCTGGTTCGACCGCCTGGCGGTACGCTTTGCCGGCCGCACCCGCGAGGCTGGGCCTGCGAACGAATTGAACTGAGCATCGAACTGAACCATGGGCCCATCAACACCATTCATCCGCCGGCCGGTCGCGACGACGCTGCTGACGTTTGGGCTGGCGGCGGCAGGCGTGGTGGCGTTTTTCAAGCTGCCGGTCTCGCCGCTGCCGCAGGTGGATTTCCCCACCATCTCGGTGCAGGCAACCTTGCCGGGTGCGAGCCCGCAGGACGTCGCAACGACGGTCGCAAGTCCGCTCGAGCGCCATCTCGGCCAGATCGCCGACGTCACCGAGATGACGTCCTCCTCTTCGGTGGGCTCGGTACGCATCACGCTGCAATTCGGATTGAACCGCGACATCGACGGCGCCGCGCGCGACGTGCAGGCTGCGATCAATGCGTCCCGAGCCGACCTGCCGACCAGTCTGAGGACCAACCCGACCTACAAGAAGGTCAATCCCGCCGACGCCCCGATCCTGATCCTGACGCTGACGTCGGACACCATGGGACGCGGCGACCTCTACGACGCGGCATCGACCGTGCTGGCGCAGAAACTGTCGCAGGTCGAGGGCATCGGTGAGGTCGGCGTCAGCGGCAGTTCGCTGCCCGCGGTGCGCGTCGATCTCATTCCGCAGGCGGTCTACAAATACGGCATCGGCCTGGAAGACGTGCGCGCGGCGCTTGGCAGCGCCAATGCCCATAGCCCGAAGGGCGGCATCGACGTCGGCGAGCAACGCTACCAGATCTATTCCAACGACCAGGCCAACAAGGCCGCCGACTACAAATCCCTGATCGTCGCCTACCGCAACGGCTCGGCGGTGCATCTTTCCGACATCGGCGAGGTCACCGACGGCGTCGAAAACCTGCGTAACGCCGGCCTTGCCAACGGCAAGCCGGCGGTCCTGATCATCCTTTACCGGCAGCCGAACGCCAACATCATCAGTACGGTGGACCGGGTCAAGGCGCTGATGCCGCAATTGCAGGCTTCGATTTCGCCGGCGATCGAAATCGGAACCGCGGCGGACCGTTCGACCACCATTCGCACGTCGTTGCGCGACGTCGAGCGCACGCTGATCCTGGCGGTACTGCTCGTCATCGTCGTGGTGTTCGCGTTCCTGCGGAACCTGCGCGCCACCCTGATCCCGGTCGTGGCGGTGTCGGTCTCGCTGATCGCGACGTTCGCCGCCATGTATCTGATGGGCTACAGCCTCGACAATCTCTCGCTGATGGCGCTGACGGTGGCGACCGGGTTCGTCGTCGACGATGCCATCGTGGTGCTCGAAAACATTACCCGCCACCTCGAGGATGGGCTGTCGCCGCTGGAAGCGTCGCATCAAGGGCGCCGGCGAAGTCGGCTTCACCGTGCTGTCGATGAGCATCTCGCTGATCGCCGTCTTCATCCCGATCCTGCTGATGGGCGGGATTGTCGGCCGCCTGTTCCGCGAATTCGCGATGACGATCTCGATTGCGATCCTGATCTCGCTGGCGATCTCGTTGGCCACCACCCCGATGATGTGCGCCGTGCTGCTGCGTGGCGAGACCGGCGGAAGGCCACGGACGGCTCTATCGGGTCAGCGAGCGCTTTTTCGAAGCGATGCTCAACTTCTACCGGCGAACGCTGACGTCGGCGCTCGGCATCCGGCCATGATGATGCTGGTTTTCTTCGTTACGGTGGGCCTTAGCGTCTATCTGTACGTCGTCATTCCGAAGGGCTTCTTCCCGCAGCAGGACACCGGAAGACTGGTCGGCTCGATCCAGGCCGACCAGAGTATTTCCTTTCAATTGATGCAGCAGAAGCTGGCGCAGTTCGTCGCCACCATCAAGAAGGATCCTGCGGTCGAAACCGCGGTCGGGTTCACCGGCGGCGGCCAGACCAATTCCGGTTTCGTGTTCGTCTCGCTGCTGCCGCTGTCGGAACGCCACATCTCCGCCGACGGCGTCATCGCGCGGCTGCGGCGTGCCATGGCGGTGATACCCGGAGCGACGCTGTTCCTGCAGGCCGTGCAGGACATTCGCGTCGGCGGCCGCGCCAGCAACGCGCAGTATCAATACACGCTGCAGGGCCCCACGTTGGAGGAGCTCAACGAATGGTCGCCGAAGATCGCGGCCGCGCTGCAAAACGAGCCCCTGCTCACCGACGTCAACAGCGACCAGCAGAACAAGGGGCTGGAATCCGACCTCGTGATCGACCGTGATGCCGCGGCCCAGCTCGGGATCACCGTCAGCCAGATCGACAACACGCTCTATGACGCATTCGGCCAGCGCCAGGTGTCGACGATCTATGTCGCCCGCAACCAGTATCACGTGATCATGGAAGTGGCGCCGCGGTTCTGGCAAAATCCGGAGACGCTCAAGGACGTCTATGTCAGCACGTCGGGCGGATCGGTCGCCGGCTCGCAGGCTACCAACGCCGTCTCGGGAACCGTGGTTGCTCCCGGCGTTTCGACCACCTCCGCCAACGCGCAAGCCGCGCGCAATGCCGCCACCAACTCGATCGGCCTGACCGGCAACGGCGCGGCCTCGACCGGTGCTGCGGTCTCCACCAGTCAGGAGACCATGATTCCGCTGTCGGCGGTCGCGCAGTTTCAAGCAAGGCTCGACCCCGCTCGCGGTCAATCATCAGGGCCTGCTGGTCGCCAATACCATTTCGTTCAACCTGCCGCCCAATGTATCGCTCAGCGATGCCGTTCGCGCGATCGACGTCACCATGAACCGGATCGGCGTGCCCGCGACCATTCGCGGCACCTTCCAGGGCACGGCGAAAGCGTTTCAGGATTCGCTCAGCAACGAGCCTTTCCTGATCCTGGCGGCGCTGGTCACGATCTACATCGTGCTCGGCGTGCTCTACGAAAGCTATGTCCATCCGCTGACGATCCTGTCCACGCTGCCGTCCGCCGGCGTCGGCGCCCTGCTCGCGCTGATGGCCTTCCACACCGAATTCAGCATCATGGCGCTGATCGGCGTCATTCTCCTGATCGGCATCGTGAAGAAGAACGCGATCATGATGATCGATTTCGCGCTCGAGGCCGAACGCGGGCGCGGGCTCAATTCCTTCGATGCGATCTACGAAGCCTGCCTGCTGCGCTTCCGGCCGATCATGATGACGACGATGGCCGCCCTGCTCGGCGCGCTGCCGCTCGCGATCGGCATGGGCGATGGCGGCGAGCTGCGGCAGCCGCTCGGCATCGCGATCGTCGGCGGCCTCATCCTGAGCCAGGTGCTGACCCTCTACACGACCCCGGTGATCTATCTGTATCTGGACCGGCTTCGTCTGTGGACCCAACGCCTCTTGCGCGGCGGTGCGGTGCCGCACCCGCCCCGTGCCACGCTGCAGCCGGGCGAATAGAACAGATGTCAACAACAAGCCTTGTCAGAGACCTAGCGCTCGACCGAGCCCTGTGCGATGCCGGGATCGAAGCATGGTCTTTTTTGCGGATACGGGGACGCAGCACGCCCCCTGAAGTCGAAGCTTGAGCCGGTGCCCCATGAGTAACGTTGCGTATCCATCAACATCCCCAGCCACGCGACGGCGCGGCCGGATTGGCATCGTGCCCGCGCTCGCGGCAGTTCTGCTCGCACCCGGTCTGTCCGGCTGTATCCTCGGCTCCGAACGGCCCGAACTCAACCTCGAGGTCCCCGGCGGCTATCGCGAGGCGTCGAAGCACGCACCGGATGCCGCCGTTCCGGCGCTGGATTGGTGGCGCGGCTTTCGCTCCAAAGAGCTGACCTCGCTGATGGAAGACGCGCAGATCTTCAACCTCGACATCGCGGTGGCGATCGCCCAGATCGTGCAGGCCGATGCGCAAGTCGGCGTGTCGGGAGCGCCGCTGTTGCCATCGGTCAGCGGCACGGTCAACTGCCGAGCAGGAGCATTTCGGATCGGCGACTGGTGGCTCCAGCGGCTCCAACAGCGGCCTCACTGGCCTTTCCAGCGGCGGCAGCGGGTCGAATTTCTCGACCTACAACGCCGGCCTTACCGCAAGCTACATGCTCGATTTCTGGGGCAAGAACCGCGCGACCCTTCACGCGGCCGAGGAAAGTGCGACGTCGGCCCGTTACAACCGCGAAGTCGTGACGCTGACGACGATCGTCACCGTCGCCAACACCTACTTCCAGGTGTTGGCCGCCCAGGACGAACTGCGCGTCGCGCGCCGCAATCTGGCCGCCGCCGAACGCATCCTGACGCTGATCAACCAGCAATTCGCCGGCGGAACCGCCTCGCAACTCGATGTGTCGCAGCAGGAGGCGCTGGTGTCCACCGAGCGCGCGGCAATCCCGCCGCTCGAAGTCACGCTCAGGCAGAATATCTACGCCCTTGCGCTGCTGGTGGCGCGCGCGCCGGCCAACTTCAACGTCAACGGAGGCGCGCTGACCTCGATCGTGGTTCCCAGGGTGACGGCGGGCCTGCCTTCCGAACTGCTCTATCAGCGGCCGGACGTCCGGCAGGCCGAGGCGCAGCTCGCCTCCTCCAACTTCAGCGTCGAGTCGGCACGCGCCGCCTTCTTCCCGCAGATCCAGTTGACCGCGACCACCGGCGTCCAGAGCGCCGCACTGGCGGCGTTGTTCGGACCGGGCGCCTGGTATTACACGCTCGCCGCCGGACTGACCCAGCCGCTGTTCGACGGCTTCCTGCTGGAAAGCCAGTTGAAGCAGGCCAAGGGCGTGCAGCTGCAAAACCTGCAGACCTATCGCAAGGCGGTGCTGTCGGCCTTCGCCGACGTCGAGAAGGCGCTGGTCGCGTTGTCGCAGACCACCTTGCAGGAGCGGCTGCAGATCGAAGCCGTCACCAACTCCCGCAAGGCCTTCGATGTCTCCGAAACGCAGTTGCGCGCCGGCACCGTCAACCTGATCACCGTGCTGCAAACCCAGCAAACGCTGCTGACCGCCGAGAACACGCTGGCGCAGGTGCGGCTGACCAAGCTTTTGGCCGCCTCCAGCCTGTTCCAGGCGCTGGGCGGCGGGTGGACGCCGGACGGCAAGCTCGCAGCGCTGCAACCGGCGGAGGCCAAGCCATGAGGCGCCGAGCCATGACACCGACCATGACACGGACGATGTTCGCCGCGACGATCCGGATAGTCGCCACGACCGGTTTGATGCCCGTTTTGGCGACGGGCCTGATTGCCGCCATTGGGCCTTCGCCCGCTTCCGCGCAGGCCGCCAACAACACGCCGCTGGCGTTCGGCATGAATGCCGATGAGGCATCGGCGGCGCTGGGGACGAGCTCGTCTATGTCCGCGGCCGCCCCGGCAACGAGATGTTTCTGGCCTTGCCCAACGTCAAAGGCAGCGCCTTGTCGGATCGCCGGGACGGCCTCTATCTGCAATTCCGGCGCGGCAGGCTCGAGGGCTGGAAAGGCGATTGGGGGACGAACAAGCCATGTTGCAGATGATGGCGCGATCATGAGCAGATTGAGAATTTTGATGGCAGCGGCCTGCTGCGCTCGCATCGGCAAGCGCCGGATCGGCGTTGGCGCAAAGCGCGCACCAGCCGTTCTTGCGACGGGATGTACCGCCCGCCGCCTGGCATTTTGACGAGCCGCGACGACGACAGGGATTTCCAGAACAACGGCTTTTTTCCCGGCGATTTCGCCGCCAATCCCGCCAGCGCATGGATCGGCGCGGCCGGCCTGTTCGGCTTCACCCCGTCGGGCGGATCGCATTTTGGCCCGATCTACTGCACGCGGCGATATCGTTCGCACAATCGGATGCCCGGCTATTTCCAGGGCGAAGACGGCGTCTGGTATCGCTGTCATCGTTAACCGCGACACGCCTAAAACCCTTTCAAACGGCCGTTTCGGCCGCTTCAGATTACAAGATCCGTAATATTCGCGTGAAATCGATGAGAACTAAGTGATTGGAAAATCCTTGTGTGCAATGCGAGAAGCTAACGGCGTGTTTTTTGCACCGCAACCGCTGTCCAGCGATTGATCGAGAATCGCACGAATGAATGCCATCGTCAGAATTGCTCTGAGCCGGCCCTACACGTTCGTCGTGCTGGCGCTGCTTCTTCTGATCGTCGGGCCGCTGGCCGCGCTGCGAACCCCGACCGACATCTTTCCCGACATCCGCATCCCCGTGATCGGCGTGGTCTGGCAATATACCGGGCTGCCGCCGGACCAGATGGCCGGCCGTATCACCTCGCCGTTCGAACGCACGCTGACCACCACCGTCAACGACATCGAGCATATCGTCGCCAATTCCTATAACGGCTTCGGCATCGTCAAGATCTTCTTCCAGCCCAATGTCGATATCCGCACGGCGAACGCCCAGGTCACCGCGATCTCGCAGACGCTGCTCAAGCAGATGCCGCCCGGCGCGACGCCGCCGCTGATCCTGAATTACAGCGCCTCCACGGTGCCGATCATCCAGCTCGCGCTGTCGGGCGAAGGCCTCACCGAACAGAACCTCGCCGATATCGGCATCAACCAGTTGCGCACGCCGCTGGTGACCGTGCCCGGTGCTGCGATCCCCTATCCCTACGGCGGCAAGCAGCGCCAGATCCAGATCGACCTCGATCCGACGGCGCTGCAATCCCGCGGCCTGTCGGGACAGGACGTCGCCAACACGCTGGCGGCACAGAACCTGATCACGCCGGTCGGCACGCGAGAAGATCGGCGGTTTCGAATATACCGTCCAGCTCAACAATTCGCCGCTCAAGATCCAGGAGCTCGGCGATCTCCCGATCAAGACCGTCAATGGCGCCATGGTCTATATCCGCGACGTCGCCACCGTGCGCGACGGCAACCCGCCGCAAACCAATATCGTGCACGTCGACGGCAACCGTTCGGTGCTGATGATGGTGCTGAAGGCGGGCTCGATCTCGACGCTCGATATCATCGCCGGCATCAAGCAGAAGGTGAAGGACTACAAATCCTCGCTGCCGGACGCGCTGAAGATCAATTTTATCGGCGACCAGTCGGTGTTCGTGCGGGGCGCGATCACCGGCGTGGCGCGCGAGGGTATCATTGCCGCGGTGTTGACCAGCGTGATGATCCTGCTGTTTCTCGGCAGCTGGCGTTCGACCATCATCATTGCCACCTCGATCCCGCTCGCGGTGCTCGGCTCCATCATCATGCTGGCGGCGATCGGCGAAACCCTCAACATCATGACGCTCGGCGGGCTGGCGCTCGCGGTCGGCATCCTGGTCGACGAAGCCACCGTGACGATCGAAAACATCAACTACCATCTGGAGCAGGGCAAGGAAGTCGAGGAAGCGATCCTGGATGGCGCCAACCAGATCGTGGTGCCGGCGTTCGTGTCGCTGCTGTGCATCTGCATCGTGTTCATTCCGATGTTCTTCCTTTCCGGCATCGCACGCTTTTTGTTCGTGCCGATGGCCGAAGCCGTGATGTTCGCCATGGTCTGGTCGTTCATCCTGTCGCGCACGCTGGTGCCGACGATGGCGAAGTATCTGCTGCATGCGCATGTGCATCACGAGGGCGGCGCGCCGCATTCGCACAATCCACTGGTGCGGTTCCAGCGCGGCTTCGAGGCGGGGTTCGAGCGGTTTCGCTCCGCCTATCACGACCTGCTCGGGCTGGCGCTGAAGCACCGGCCGACCTTCGTGCTCGGCTTCATCAGCCTTGTCGCCGTATCCTTTGCGCTGGTGCCATATCTCGGCCGCAACTTCTTCCCGTCGGTCGACGCCGGCCAGATCCTGATGCATGTGCGGACCCAGGTCGGCACCCGTGTCGAGGATGCCGCCAATCAGTTCAGCGACATTCAGAAGGCGATACGCACGGTCATTCCGCCGGACCAGATCGAAACCATGGCCGACAACATCGGTATGCCGATCAGCGGCATCAACATGACCTATAACAACACCGGCGTGATCGGCCCGCAGGATGGCGACATCCAGATCAAGCTGAAGGAAGACCACGAGCCCACCGAAGTTTACGTCAAGGCGCTGCGGGAAAAGCTGCCCGCCTTGTTCCCGGGCGTCACCTTCGCGTTCCTGCCGGCCGACATCGTCAACCAGATCCTCAATTTCGGTGCGCCGGCCCCGATCGACGTCGAGGTGCGCGGCGCCAATCTCGACGGCAACTTCGCCTATGCCAACAATCTGCTGGCGAAAATCCGCCGGATTCCCGGCGTCGCCGACGCGCGTATCCAGCAATCGACGCGTAACCCGAGCTTCAACGTCGACGTCGACCGCACCCGTGCGCAATATGTCGGCTTGACCGAACGCGATGTCGCCAACAGCATGGTGGTCAATCTCGCCGGCAGTTCGCAGGTCGCGCCGACTTACTACCTCGATCCCAACAACGGCGTGTCCTATTCGATCGTGCTGCAAACGCCGCAATATCAGCTGGACACGCTGAGCTCGCTGGAAACCCTGCCGATGACCGGCGCCAATGGCACGCCGAGCCCGGTGATCCTCGGCGGCATCGCCAACATTAAACGGACGACCTCGAACGCGGTGGTGTCGCAATACGACATTCAATCGCTGGTGCAAATCTATGCCACGCCGCAGGGACGCGATCTCGGATCGGTGGCGGCCGACATCCGCAAGACCATCAGCGAGAACGCCAGTGCGCTGCCCAAGGGCAGTTCGGTGGCGCTGGTCGGCCAGGTGCAGACCATGGAGAGCTCCTTCTCCGGCCTGCTGTTCGGATTGCTGGGCGCCGTGGTGCTGATCTATCTGTTGATCGTGGTGAACTTCCAGTCGTGGTCCGATCCGTTCGTGATCATCACGGCGCTGCCGGCGGCGCTGGCCGGCATCGTCTGGATGCTGTTCATCACCCATACCACGCTCTCGGTGCCGGCCCTGACCGGCGCCATCATGTGCATGGGCGTCGCCACCGCCAACAGCGTGCTGGTGATCAGTTTCGCCCGCGAGCGTTATGCCGAACTCGGCGATCCGATCGCAGCGGCGCTGGAAGCCGGCTTCGTCCGCATTCGCCCTGTCATGATGACCGCTTTGGCGATGATCATCGGCATGCTGCCGATGGCGCTCGGGCTCGGCGAAGGCGGCGAGCAGAACGCACCGCTCGGACGCGCGGTGATCGGCGGACTGATGTTTGCGACCGTTGCCACCTTGATGTTTGTCCCGGTTGTTTTCAGCATGGTGCACAAGAAGCGCGACGATGCCGCCGTGACCGCGAATTCGAAATTCGAGGGCTATCCCCGCGCCGCGGAGTGACGCTAAGCTCGGCTGCGACAACGACGACCACAACGAGATAAGACAAGAACAAGACAAGGGGAGAACGCGATGGCTGGGAACAGCAGGGTGCGGAGCGTCGAAACGCTCGCGTGCGACGCCGGCTGGCGCAACTATCATTTCGTCAAGATCACCACCGAAGACGGCGTCGTCGGCTACAGCGAATTCGACGAGGGCTTTGGCTCGCCGGGCCTCGGTGCCGCGATCGAACGGCTCTCGGTCCGCGTGGTCGGGCAGAACGCCCTGCAGCATGAGCGTATCTTCGCCGAACTGTCGGCGGCGACGCGGCCCTCGACCGGCGGCGTCATCGCCCAGGCGCTGGGCGCCATCGAAAACGCGCTGCTCGACGTCAAGGGCAAGGTGCTGGGCGTGCCCTGCTATGAACTGCTCGGCGGCAAGATCCGCGACCGCATCCGGGTCTACTGGTCGCATTGCGCGACCTGGCGCATCAACCATCCCTCCTGGTACAAGCCCGCGATTACCGACCTGGATGGCGTCAAGGCGATCGGCCGCGAGGTGCGCGAGAAGAAATTCACCGCGCTGAAGACCAACATCTTCACCTACACCGACGGCAAGCCGCAGGGTTGGCGGCCCGGCTTCGGCGTGCCGTTCGAGCCCGAAATCAACGTCGACCGCCGGGTGCTGCGCGACCTGCGCATGCATCTCGAAGCGATCAGGGACGGCGCCGGGCCCGATGTCGATATCCTGCTCGATCTCAATTTCAACGCCAAGACCGAGGGCTATCTGAATATCCTGCGCGAGATCGCCGACCTCGACATGTTCTGGATCGAGATCGACAGCTTCAGCCCCGAAGCGCTCGGCTATATCCGCCGCCACAGCCCGCACCCGGTTTCGTCCTGCGAGACGCTGACCGGTCTGCGCGAGTTCCTGCCCTATTTCCGCGAGCAGGCGATGGATGTCGCGATCATCGACACGCCCTGGAACGGGGTGTGGCAGTCGATGAAGATCGCGGCGGCCGCCGAGGCCTGCGAGGTCAACGTCGCGCCGCATAATTTCTACGGCCACCTCTGCACCATGATGAACGCGCATTTCAGCGCGGCGGTGCCCAATCTGCGGATCATGGAAACCGATATCGACCGGTTGGCCTGGGACCACGAACTGTTCACGCATGTGCCCGAGATCGTCGACGGCCATCTCATCCTGCCCGACCGCCCGGGCTGGGGCACCGAGCCCAACGAGGAAGCCCTGCGCGCGCATCCGCCGAAAGGCAAAAGCGGGCTCTTGAGCTACGGCCAGAAGAACTGAAGGTTTCGACCCACCGCTGTGCTACCCGCCACCGGCTCGCGCGAATGCGTGCCCGATGACAGGCTCCGGCGGGGTATCCAGTACGCCGCGAGTTCTCGATTCCATCGCTGGCGTCTCGCAATACTGGATGCCCGCCTGCGCGTCATGACGGTCGAGAGTTTGGTGCTCACGCTCGACGCCGCCATTGCGAGCGATAGCGAAGCAATCCAGAACAACGAAGAAAGCTGGATTGCTTCCCGCCTTCGCCAAACGGCTACGGCGGACAGGTCGTCGCTTCGCTCCTCGCAATGACGGCTGGACGTACCTCCGCATTCTCGCGACGGCATCCGCCCGAGGTTTGCAAATTCGTTCGCCCCTAAAAAGAGAGGCGCAGTGCGATCCCAAGAGGGACGCAGGGAAGACCGGGTGCGCGCTGCACCCGCGGTCTCATGTGCAAGGGTAGATGAAAAAACGCACATGAGCATACAGGTTCAGCGGAAACACTCCGGCCTTCCCTGCGCAATGGCTTTACGGCTTATATCGTGCTCTCCCCGGCGAGACCTGGCTTGCTTGTCACCGTCATTCCCAAGAAGCGTGAGCTTCTCGAGAACTTGACACCTGCCATCGGGGCGTCAGGACCACACGACTTTGCCGTACGCTTCAGCCACGCTCGTCAGTCGCAGCTCTCGCGTCCATCGCTCCCCGCCCCAACGTCAGTGACGATGGCCAATGCCCCTCTCTCGGGACGGGATGCGCAAGAAGTGAAGGTGATTTGCCTTCGCGATCAAGCGCGACCGCTGCGACACATTGGCACGACGGGCAAATCAGCAAAATGCTGTCAAGATTTATTTTTGATGCCTCGATGCCCTCTTCCCTTCGAACCTCGGCTACTTCCAATCCAGCAGCGCGGTCCCGAATGCCCTTTTCCAGACCGTCAGGAAACGCGGAAACCAGGAGTGAGCGACAGCGCCCTGATACGCCCACGTACAATATTTGAGGCCTTCTTCCGTCAGCAGCTCCTGATATCCGCCATGCAATTCGGTGGCGGCACGAATGGCGCTCAATATCTCTCGCGCGCAGGATCCGTAGGTATCGGTTCTCGAAAATTCGTCGTAGTCCAGCATGCGGTCGGCGAATTCGACATTGAACGTCGGCCAGGAAGAACGACCCTGGTAGGATGGCGATGCGATCTTGTGGATCATCTTGCGGCGCGGGTTATCCGCCGAAACCAGGAAGTGAAAGGTATTCGGCACGCGAAACCGCGGTTCGGCGATGATCAGATTTGTCGTGGCTGCGAACAGCGCGCGTTCGCTCGCGTCTTTCAAATCCCAAAATCCGCGCTGCACATTGACGAAGTCGAGGGCGACGGAAGCCGCGGGCGTTTCGTTATCGCAATCCAGCGAATGACGGATATAGCCATGCCTGCCGAACAGGCGGAGAAGTTCCGCTTTGTATCGTGAAAGCTTGCGCCCGAGCAGCTGCTCGAGCTCGCCGATGCCGATCACCCCGAGTTCTATCGCGCGCAAGAACGTCGCGTAGACGCATGCATTGGTGACGAAACGCCGGCGTTCGGCGCGGGTATCCGTCGCTGCGGAACGCGGTGCGGCGGCGTCACATAACAGATAGCCGGCGCCGTTATCATCGAGCGGCTCCAGGGATCTTGCGAGTTCGATCACCGCCTTCTTCAGATCGTCGCGATACTCAGTCAGCAACAAACGACCGGCATGGGCGCCTTGTGACAAGCCCAGATACGACGCCGACGCCCTTTGGTCGGCGCCGATGATTTGCTCCAGGCCCGCCAGGATGCCCAACAGCGTATCCGAAGGCCGCGAAAAGTAGTTGACGCCGATGTATCGATTGCGTCCTGCTGGAATGATCGTGGTGGTGATGACACCGGCGCGAACGGCTTCCAGCATCAGCCGGACACTTCTTTCCAGCAAACGAACCCGGCGGATGGCATCCTCGGAATCGATGATGGTGTCGGGATCGAGAACATCAGGGTAGAACCAGGCAAAGTCCCGCGGATAATAGGCCGAGGCGTGCGGCGCTCCCGTGACCAGAAAAGACTTCCGTCGCGGAAAACGCGCTGTTCATCGAGTCCGCATACAGCCGGTCGATTTCCGAAGATGAATGATTGCGTCTTTCTCAGGAACCGATCACCGAGAAAATTCGCCGCCTGAATCCCGTTGGCAATGCAGGTGGCGACCAGACCCCGGTAAAACCGGTACTCGCTGTCCAGCGAGATAGGGCTCTTCATATCCATGGCTGAACAACGTCCTGCGGTAATGTTGTTCCGACCGTGCAGATACGCCTGCAACGGCCGGATAATAATAGACCTATCAAAGATGAGCGGAAAAACAGACGCGAATGCCCTGCCATGAGGTCACCGCGCGGCTTGCAGCGCCCTACCACCAGCCCCGTTGCTGCGGCTGTTGCACCGGACGGTAGTACAAGCGCCGCTGGGGGTTGATGAGCTGCGGCGGATTGACGGGTTGGCCGCCCCATTGGAAGAATGAACCGAAGCCGCCGTCGTCGTCCACGACATCGCCCCGCGCCACGCGGACGTCGGCCGTGGGCTTGCGCGTGATGAAGCCGCCTTGCGGCTGGTTGTTGAGCACCGCGACGAACTCGGTGCGATAGTTGGTCTCCGCGCTCAGCGGCTCGTCCGAGATCACGATCGAGGATCGCGGCATGGCGGTCGGCGCGATGCGGTCGAGCACATCCTGCGGGATGGTGACGCGGTCGAGCGCGTCCCTGGCGTCGTCGCCGTTGTCGATCGTGACCGCACTCCAGCGCAGGCCGGTATCGTTCTTCGCCATTGCCGTGAACACATGGGTGCCGATCGGCTGGCCGGGATCGCGGATCGTGACGGGAACCTCGATGCTCGCATCGAACACCTCGCCGCCCCCGTCCGGCGCAGGCTTATGCGTGTTCCGCCGCACATAAAGTTTCTGCGTCGCGCGGCTGATGTAGACCGATACCGGCTCGAGCGCGAGCTTGGCCTCGCTCGCGGCCTTTGCGGTGTCGGCCTTCCTTGGCCCGGCTGCCTTGGCGGCCTCCTTTGCGGCGGCAGCGGCATCGAGCTTCGACTTCGCGTCGGCCTTGGCGGTGTCGAGTTGCGTGCCCAGATCGGTGGCTTTGGCCGCCGCCTTCTGCTTCAGATCCTCGGCCCGTGTCTTGGCCTCGTCGGTCTGGGCGGCGGCGAGCACCCTGTCGGCGTAGGCGAGTTCGGCGTCGGCGCGGGACTTGAGCCCCTGCAGCTTGCGCAGCAACGCTGGGAGCAATGCCGCCTCGCGCGTCGCCACCGCGGCGGCTTTCTTTGCCTCGTCGGCGGTCGTGGCGGCTTCCGCGGCCTCGCGGGCGAGCGCTTCGGCCTTGGCCGGCGCGGCTGCGATCGCTTCCTTGTTGGGCACGAACAGCGCCGGATGGGAGAACTCGACCGGCTCGGCGTCGTTTGGCGAGATAATCACCCGCATCCCGATCTCGGTCTTGTCGAACAGCTTCTCGGCAAAGTCAAAAGGCATCCTCACGCAGCCGTGCGAGGCCGCATATCCGGGCAGCGGCCCGCCGTGCAACGCAACGCCGTTCCAGGTGATGCGCTGCATGTTCGGCATCCAGGCATCGTCATAAAGACTGGAGTGGTGGTCCTTGTCCTTTTCGATGAGGGCGAAGACGCCGGCCGGCGTCTCGCGACCGGTGATGCCGGTCGATACCGGCGCGCGCAGGATCCAGCCATCGGCGTCGTAGAACGTGACCCGCTGGCTCTTGATCGACACGATCGCCATGATCGGATCGCCGGCCTCGCGCGGCGCCGTCGCCTCGACGGTAGGCGCGGTGCGCGCCTGTCGCGCCACAGCATGGGTAGTCAGCGCCGTCAGCGCTGCCATCGCCGCGAGCGTCACAATCGCGGCAGGCCGCCGCCGCCGCATCGCCAGGGTAGATTGCGCCGTCGTCGATCGATTTACCATGCCATGCCCCGGTTGAAATGCCTGTCCGCGCTTGTGTCGATCAAATGACAGTTCGGATTGACTGCTCGCCGCCACCGCCCATGCGCCAATTCGCTCGTGTGGATTATCGTTCCGTGGCAAATCTCTCATATACGACCCCCCGCGCAGGAGGAAGGCTGGCTTGCGGCTGAAATTAGGACTTTTCGAACCCTCACATGATGTCCGAATTGAGTCCGCCAAGCGCGATGCCCTGACAATAGCCGAGGTGTCTGATCAAACGGTTTATCGGTCCGCGCGCCCCGCGAGGGTGCGGGCATTTTCGCGGCCGAGTGACCCCGTCCCGTCGGTCGCTCGCGGAAGGTATGCCGATAGGCCAAGGTTGTTGCCGGTCCGAAAATCTGCCTCTATGGCTGTCGCCACGGCCCAGTTCGGCCGGTGCGGGCGGGAGTGATGACATGGCTGGCTTGGTGATCACGGGTGGCCGGGTGGTGGATCCGGCCAGCGGGATGGACGCCATCGGCGATGTCGCGGTGCTGGACGGCAAGATCGCTGCGGTCGGTACCGGGCTCGGCGGCGCCGAGCGGTCGATCGATGCGACCGGACTGGTGGTAGCCCCCGGCTTTATCGATTTGCATGCCCACGGCCAATCCATCCCTGCCGACCGCATGCAGGCGTTCGACGGGGTGACGACGACGCTCGACCTCGAGGCCGGCGTATTGCCGGTCGCATCCTGGTATCGGCAGCAGGCCGCGCACGGACGCGTGTTGAACTACGGGGCGTCCGCCAACTGGGCGTTCGCGCGGATCGGCGCGATGACCGGTTCCAACGTCGAAAGCTCGCTGGAGGCGTTCGGCAACGCGATGCGCGATCGCCGCTGGATCGACAACGTGGCCAGCGAGTCCGAGGCGGCCGGCATCCTCGAGCGCCTCGCCGGCGGGCTGAACGAGGGCGGCATCGGCATCGGCATCCTCAACGCCTATGCCCCGGGCGCGGGCGTGCAGGAGCTGACGGCGGTGTGTCAATTGGCGGCGGCGCGCGATGTCCCGACCTTCACCCACGTCGCCTACATGTCCCGCATCGATCCGGAGAGCGCCGCCGAAGCCTATATCCGCCTGATCGGCTATGCCGGCGCCACCGGCGCGCATATGCACATCTGCCATTTCAATTCCTCCAGCAAGACCGACGTGGAACGCTGCGCCGTGCTGGTCACAAAAGCGCAGGCGCAGGGGCTTCCGATCACGCTCGAAGCCTATCCGTACGGCACCGGGTCGACGGTGCTTGCCGCGGCGTTCTTCAGCGATCCCGAATTCGAGGCGCGCAACGGCACCGGCTACGATTCGGTGCAGCGGGTGACCGACGGGCGTCGCTTCCGCGACCGCGAGGAACTGCTGGCGGCACAGGCCGCTGAACCCTCCACGCTGGTACTGTGGCATATCCTGGATACCGAGAACAATTCGCACCATCGCGACCTGCTCGATATTTCGGTGCTGTATCCCGGCGGCGCGATCGCGTCGGACGCGATGCCCTGGACGTTATCCGACGGCAGCGTTTACAGCGGCGACGCCTGGCCGCTGCCGGAGGACGCGACCTCGCATCCGCGTTCGGCGGGCTGCTTCACGCGCTTCATCCGCGAATGGGTGCGCGAGCGCCAGGCCCTGTCGCTCGTCGAAGGCATTCGCAAATGCACGCTGATCCCGGCGGAGATTCTCGAAACCAGCACGCCCGCGATGCGGGCCAAGGGAAGGCTTCAGGTGGGCGCGGATGCCGACATCGTGGCCTTCGATTTCGACACGCTCACCGACAAAGCCGAGTTCTCGGCGATGAACCGTCCGTCGGAAGGCGTGCGTCATCTGGTGGTCAGCGGCCACGCCGCTGATCAGCGATGGCGTGCTGGATCTGGCGGCGCGGCCCGGCCAGCCGGTGCGCCGGCCCATAGCCGGGGGCTAAAAAAGATGCCCGTCCCGGTCGTGCTGGTGGCCGGCTTCCTGGGGTCGGGCAAGACCACGGTCGTCAATCATGTGCTGGCGCATGCGGACGGAAGGCGCATTGCCGCCGTGGTCAATGATTTCGGCGCGATCAACATCGATGCCGAACTGATCACCGGCGCCGCCGACGGCGTGGTGAGCCTGAGCAATGGCTGCATCTGTTGCTCGCTGGAAGGTGACCTGTTGCGGACGCTGGCCGCGTTGCTGCGGCGTGATCCGCGGCCGGAGCTCATCGTGATCGAAACCAGCGGGGTAGCCGATCCGACCGACATCGTGCGCAACCTGATGGACCCGGTGATCTGGCGCGAGGCGCCGCTGGAAACCGTGCTGTGCGTGGTGGATGCGACGACGCCGATCGCCACGCTGGACGACGCATTGCTGCGCGCGCAGGTGCGAGCCGCCGACGTGGTGGCGCTGAGCAAAGTGGATCTCGCTGCTGCCGAGCAGCGCACGCAAGTGCGCGAGCGAGTCCGGGCGTTGCGTCCGGCGGCGGTCGTGGTCGATGCGCCACATGGTGAGGTCCCGCTGTCGCTGCTTCTCCCCGCCGACCTCGATCGTGTAGCGGCGCCGCGCGAACCGGGGCTGCGCGAGCCAGGGCGACAGCGGCCGGCGGTGGATCGGTTCGAGACGTTGAGCTGGACCTCGGAACGGCCGGTGTCGTTGGCGCGATTGCAGCAGGCGATCGATCGCCTCGCTCCAAAACTGGCGCGGGCCAAGGGCCTGTTCGACACCATCGAGCAGCCAGGAAAGCTGATGGTGTTTCAGTTCGCCGGCGGACGGGCGACGCTGGCCCCAGGCGGGACACAGCCGGCGGGAATGCCGCGGACCCGGATCGTATTCGTGGCCGAGATCGGCATGCTCTCGCGCGCCGAAATCGACAGCATCATGCAAGGATGCATCGAAGCCGGGACGAAGTAAAGGAACTGGTCTAACGGTTGACCATCGATAGATGGCGCCGCTTATAACGCGCTGCGGATCGATCCATTCACAAAGAAATTTCGCGCACAGGCATCGGTGCGCGCCTCGGTTCGATGTCGATGTCGCGATGCGGCGAGGCCTGCATCGCGGTAATCAATGCTTCGCCGGTGAGATCACCCTCAAGACGACGA
Organism: uncultured Alphaproteobacteria bacterium; assembly: GCA_963755895.1. Taxonomy (GTDB): domain Bacteria; phylum Pseudomonadota; class Alphaproteobacteria; order Rhizobiales; family Xanthobacteraceae; genus Bradyrhizobium. The sequence goes on along the minus strand of CAVWMD010000029.1, from coordinate 56,766 downwards.
AATTCATCGAGCCGAGTGGTCTTCGTTTTCGATCGTTTTGGAATTCTGGTCATACTGACTATTATATCATGAATTGCGAGCAGACTTCGATGATTGCTCCTGTAAAGGCCTAATTCGCGGCGACGAAGTAAAAATCCTTCTGATCCAGCGGCGAGTCATAGACATAGGGCACCCGGCGGCAGCCGGGCCCGTCACTCGTTCGACACCACAAGCCTCAACGACAGCGATGCCACCGTCGCCGCGAGCATGATCGCGGCCACGGCCGCGAGGCCGATCACATAGGAGCCGGAAAACTCGCGCAGCCAGCCCATCATCGATGGGCCGACAAAGCCGCCGACCGTGCCGATACTGTTGATGAAGGCAAGGCCGCCAGCTGCCGCGACGCCGGTCAGGAACCGGGTCGGCACCGTCCAGAACACTGCCCGCGCCGAGGAGACGCCGACCAGCGCCACGCTGAACCCAATCAGCGCCACCGTCAGCGAACCCGACAGGATCGGCGCGACCAGTCCGGCGCCGCCAAGCAAGCACGCGATCGCCAGGTTGAGCAGGCGATGGCCGGTCTGGTCGACATAGCGCGCCTACACGATCATGCCGACCGAGGCGAACAAATATTCGCGCCTCTACGGTGGGCACTGGGAAGCCCAACTGCGACAGGCCGCCGACACTCCGAGACCGGAAGCAAAGACACGCCACGCGGAGTGGATTGCCGAGATTGAAACTCGCACAGCGACCTTACGCGCTCAGCGGAAAGGTGAAGGTCAGCCCCTCACCCGCCTGAACGCAATGGCACTCTCTGGCCGGTGGTACAAATGGTTCATTGAGCAACATGAGAACGACCCCGGACCAGCCAAACGCTGGAAGGACATGAGTGACCATCTCGTTTGGGACGTGATCCGCCCCGAGGCACCTGATAGCTACGAGGAGAACCCTAAGGCTGATCCTCACTGGGAATGGCAAAAGGAGCCCGAGGTTCGGGAAGCAGTGAGACCTCGGGTTGCCTGAAGTTGCGGAAACCGCTTATCAGCCAGCTCTTCCATTTTTGTCTTACCGATGCTGGCTGTGCGCGCCACGTGAAGCGTCACGTTGCTGTAATCCCGCAAGAGCATCTACGGCACCACGATCCGCATGACCGCCGAGCGTGCCAAGGAGGCCCGCAAGGAGGTCGACAGACTGGCGTGTCAGGGGTGGAATTATCGGATGCTCGCTACAAGGACCAGCGCAACCTTCGCCGGCTCTGTGACGCGGTGAACGCGGGCTAGTTCTGGACGCTGTTAATTTCAAAGGCGGTGTGGCCCGGTCTGGACGAAACCGCCACGTTTGCGTTGAGGCGTCGCACAAAGGCCTTCACAACCTGCATACCAAAGCCCTTGCTCTGATCTATATCAAAGCCTTTCGGCAATCCGCTTCCCTGATCGGAAACTTTCAGCCGCCATCCGCTAGGGGTCTGAGCGAAATGTACCGCAACGCTTCCATGCTCGCCGGCCGGATAAGCGTATTTGAAGCTGTTCGTAACCAATTCGGCGACTAATAGACCTATCCCGCTCGCTAAATCCGATGGGACCTTGACGTTATCGGCGGCGACATCGATTGCGTTAATCTGAGCTGGTGCGGTGTGTTTGAGACTTTCGCATAACCTGTGCAGAAAGGCATCAATCTCAACTTCTTCCATGCTACCGGCGAGATGTAGCTGCTTATGAACCGTGGCAATAGCGAGCACGCGGCTACCCGCCATATCAAGCTGCGCTTTGGTTTCTTCGGTCGATGCACGGCGGCTTTGAAGCGCCAACATCGATTGCACAAGCTGCAATGAGTTCATGAGGCGATGATCGCCTTCGCGCATCAATACCGCGTTTTGCTTGATGAGTTCTTCGGCCTGCAATCTTGCTTCGTGTTCGGCTGCATTAATTCTCCGAAGTTCAAGCAGCTTCATCACCTGATTGGCCATCAAGCGCAAAAACGCTTTTTGGGTTTCATCAAGCTCGCGCGGCTTGTAATCGAGCACACAAACCGTCCCGAGAGGAAAGCCTTCAGGTGTCTCCAAAAGTGCTCCAGCATAAAAGCGGAGATGTGGGTCACCAACAACGAGCGCGTTATCACAGAAACGATTGTCCAACGTCGTGTCCGGCACCACGAAAAGGCCCCTCTGCAAGATGGCATGCGCGCAGATTGAGCTATCGAGCGGAGTTTCGCGGACCCCTAATCCGACTTCCGCTTTAAACCACTGGCGCCCATGGTCGATTAGGTTGACAACGGAAATAGGTGTTCCGCAGACAGCCGACGCGACCTTCACAACTTCATCGAAATCAGCCTCTCGGGGCGTATCGAGAATGTCGTAACGACGGAGCGCGCCAAGGCGATACTCTTCGGCGCTGTGCAATTCCGCCTTCACGAAAACTCCTTCTCTGTTTGGTCGGACACCGTACATACAGCACGCTCACGGTGTCTACGGCTAACCTATTCTGGAACTGCCCTTAATCTGGCTGCTTGTTGTCGGCAGGAAGGGAGCGCAAATTCATTGTTTTGGGTCGTGGAATACGAATTATTGATCCAAATAGACGCGGTAAATTGGTTGCTTCGGCTGGGTTTCGGGTCGTCGAAGCAGGAAACGCTAACACGGCAAGTGCTATCCCTGAAAGTCGTTCCGACATCGCCGTCGTTTAAGCCCGCCCGCGAAAAAGCCGAGGCCCCGAACCGAACGGTAACCAAGAAGTTTCCCCCAAAATCGCGACGAGGGAACTATCGCAATGGAGCGGCGGCGTCGTTTCCTCTTCAAGACGGGATTTCGAGTGGACTGCCAGCGCTCGCCAAGGGGCGGCGGCACTGCCACGAATGAGCATGTTCGGAACGCCATCCGTCCGACAATGCAAAAACCTATCAATGCTTGCGCCACGTCGAGACGCGCAAGGAAATGAAGTAGGTTTCGCACAGTGGAACCCCGAATTAGCTGGTTTCCGCATAGGGTGAAGCGTACGGTTCCGGCCATCACCGCCCTATGTTCGGCTTCAATCGGTGGCTGAGAGTTCGGTAACGCTCCCGCCTTATAGCTGGGAGCGTCGTTATGCCGGAGTATCGCGCATATCAAGTCGGACTGGATGGCCATTTCATCGGTTACGAGCCGCTTGTTTGTGCCAACGATGCAGAGGCCACGGAACAGGTCCAGCATCTTGTGGACGGCCACGACGTAGAGCTTTGGAGCGGCCCCAGGTTGGTCGTGAAGCTGCAAGCCAAAACGCCGCAGGAGTAGTTTTGAACCTTGGCGTCACTTGCGGGTCATACCCATAGGAGTTTCTTCATGAGCGACGTCGGTCATAAAGCCGAGCTAGAGCGGAGATTGGAACAGTCACGGCGCTTGCTAAAGGCTGCTAATGACGTAACCACCCAAGAGCGGATATCATTGCTGATCCACGAATTGGAAAAAGAGCAGAAGCGGCAAAGAGGGATATGAGACCGCCCCATCAGTTGGGCACCTTTCGGACTTGGCACGATATCCGTTTGAATGTCCGCAAAGATGTGCAGGTTGGACATCAGGAGCCGGTGCCGAGCGAGAACCTTAGGTCTGCATAGGCCATCCGCTGGGAAGCGCGCCTTAACCTCGGTGGCGGGCCACGCCTACCGTGTAGGAAACGTCAGGACATTGGGCGCACCTTCGGCCACACCATCCGGTGCCACGCCAAGACCCTTCTGGGCGACCACGACCACGCCGCGTAACAAGACCTTATGCTGCTTGTCGCCCTTCAACTCGGCCGATGCTTCCACGAGGATGCGAATGTGATGCAGTGCTTCGCTGGGTGTCACGGTTGCGACCTCCTGTGGATTGTCACGCAATCGATACGCCAGCCCTGCCGGATGCGCGAGGTTCACTTTTGGGCGCCTCGGGAAGGTTCGGAAGTCGCACCTTTCAGAGATGCGGGGCCGGCTGATGTCCGTTGTTCGGGGTAGAGCGCATGTGGCTGTCAGGTAATCAAAACGACGCTAATGACACCCTAAACTCGCAGCCAGCGAGAGGCTGATCGCAGTTTAGCAGATTGCTTGGCGAGACCGGCCGTTAGGTCGTGGGACTTAGCACCAGCGGCACGCTCCCCAGGATGCGCAGCAGCCACCGTACCCCACGCCACCGTACCCCACGTCACCGTACCCCAAGTCACTGTCCCCCCAGCCACCGATGTCGTCATCGAACCCGAAGCCGAACCCGCAGCCGCCGCAACCGCAACCACGGAAGCCACGGCAACCACGGAAGCCACCGCAACCTCGGACGCCAACAAACGCGCGGCCTGCGCAACCTCGGACGCCAACAAACGCGCCACCACCGCAACCCCGGCCGCCAACAAACCCGCCGCCACCATGGCCGCAACCACCGAACCCGCCGCAACCATGGCCGCACCCGCCGCCGCCATGACCGCCCCCACAACCACCGCACCCGCCGCGCGCTACCCGCACGCCGCTGCCATCGTGTTCCCTATCGAAGAGATGGAACGTGGCGAGACTGACGTCGACCATTTCCTCTTCGCTAAGAACGAAGCGCTGATTGGGCGAGTTATTGTTGGATTGCGGGATACCGGCAGTGGGCACCGTGGACGCGGATGCTACACCCATGAGCGAAAAACTCAATCCGGCGGCACCCAGCACCTTCACGGCGGCGGCTTTGGTCGTGCGTTTCTGCTTCGAAGCTTGCTTGACCGGTAGCATGGTCGCATCCTCCGTAAGTTCTTGTGAAAACGCTCCGCAAGAGTGCGCTCGGCGAAACCGGCGCGCAAGGATTACCTGTGCCAAATGCGAAACATCTCATCGAGTTCCATTCATCTCATGACCGAAATCGAGACATAACCGCTCATCTGCGGCACACATGCAGCAGCCATGTACCTGTTCGGACGTGGCGTGATACCCGATTGGCGTCCGCAAAGGGGTCCAGAGCGGACATCAAGAACCGGTGCCCAACGAGAACATTGGGACCACATAGGCCACCCGCTGGAAAAGCGAACAACCCTGCCATACCCTCGGCGGCGGCAGACGCCCTTTAGGCCCACGTTGGAAGCCGAGGGCACTGCGACGTTCGAAATAGGGTCCAGTGCGTTCGGTGAGGCTCATTTAAGATCGCGCGTTGAGAATCAGGACATTAGTCTAGGCGCGCGTTAGACCACGCCATCCGGGGCCACGCCGACGACCTCCTATTGGTCGTCCATGCGAGCTTGCGTCTGCGTGATGTCGTCATTTGTTCATACGGATTTCATACGTTTTCATCACGAAAAAGGCGTCACGCAGAGGGGCTGAAAATGAGCAGTGAACATTCAGAACTCGACGACCTACAGGCCGCCTACAAGAGCGCAGTGGAAACCTGGATTACGTCAATCCGCAGAGAAGAAGCGCTCGCCTCTGCTGCCAATCATTCTGTGACCGAGATTGATCGATTTGAGCAGGCGCACTTCGATGAAGAGAAAATGCGCAATACGGCCAAGGAAGCAAAGAAGAAGTACGAAGACGGGCTGCGCACTAAATTCTTCGGATTTTAGGATCGCGGAACGTTCATTCAACGCCGCAGGTACGCAATCCAGCGCGAGACACCGCAGCATTCAGCGAAGCAGCAGCGAGGTGTAAGCCACCCGCTGGAAAACCGACACTCCTGCCGTTACCTCGGTGGCGGCTGACGCCTTTACTCGGGGATTTTGAACCGTGGGCATGGTCGAGGGTCAAAATAGGGTCCGGTGGACGATAAGGGACCCGTAGTTTTTTATGGGGTTCATGCGCGCCGTGGCTACACGCCGTGTCCGACCAGACAGATTGCGAGCGCGCCGAACACCACAGCGGTCCCGGTCATCTCGAAGGATACTGCGGCTATTGCGATAAACCCAAAGAACGTGGCCATGTTCCGCGTCCCTTTCTCTACTTCGTTGCGCCAAGCCGAGTGAGCAATCGCGACACTGCAGCCGGATGCCACGTATCACCACGTGGAGCCCGAATGCCTTTCGCGTGCAACTCTTTGGCTATGCCTCGTGTCGTGGTGATAGGCGATCGTCAAAAGCGGCACGAAGCGAAGGGCTGCCTTGCGAATGGCGCTTTGCAGCGCGGCCTGCGCGCCGGCCGCATCGGCAGAGGTATCGCGCGCGACGCTCTGCGGCGGAAGGCTCATCTGCTGTTTCGTTCTCCCGGGCGATCTTTTTAATTGGATCGTCGCAACACCTCGCCATCAGGCGAGCGCTGACGATCGGAACAGGTGCAGAGCTCGTATGGCCACTGCTGCCACACCGGGCGCCAGCCCGCCAGACCAAGCCCTCGGGGCGGCGGCCAGCCTCGAAATCGAAGCCGGCCGTCGAGCCCCCAGCGTATTGCAAGGTGTTGAATTGAGCGCGAAGCCCACACCGCTCCGGGTGGAGTTGCGAGGCGCGTCGTTGGTGCAACGGTGCCAGCTTCGGCAGCGCGTTCAGTGCCTACGCAGGGACCGCCGCCGCCCCCTCAATGCAAAAGGCCCCTCGCGGGGCCTTTCAACATCAGACGGCGTCTTTGGCCGCCTTGACCGGGCGGGCCCGGACGATCTTGCGGGCCGGCTTGGCCTTGAACGTCATCGCCTCGCCGGTGAAGGGATTGGTACCCTGCCGAGCCTTGGTGGCGGGCTTCTTGATCACGACGAACTTGGCGAAGCCCGGGACCAGGAACACGCCCGACTTCTTCAGCTCCTTGTAACCGACGGTCGCCAGCGTCTCGAGTACGCCCTTGACGTCCTTCTTGGCTACTTCGGTTTCGCCGGAGATCTTCTCGATCAGCTGCGACTTGGTCATTTGAACTGCCATTTTGACTCCTGTTGGTTTGATTCGTGCCACGCGACAGTATTTGGAAATTCCTCGGGAAAAACAGCACTTCCAGCGATCTGCACAGCTTTTGTGGTCGCCAAACCCTGTTTTTCAGCCGAATCGGGACACCCGAATGCGGCGCGCCCTTGGAAACTAGGGGTTTTGAGTGATTCTAACCAGCCGAAAGCCACCGCGGGCCGCCAGATCGCTGTTGCGCAGCAACACGTTCGAGCAGCGAACCACCGATTGACGATCCCGGAATTGCAGTCAAAGGGCTGTGAATGCGGCGTTACAACGCGGCAATATCTGGAACGTTCGCGACGGCAGACCGTTTTCTCCTCGACATAACAGGAGAATGGTCATGACAAAATTCAAAGCGATAGGCGTTGCGGCGCTCGCGATTGCCCTCGCCGCGGCCTCCCCCGCGATGGCGCGTGGCGGCGGTGGCGGTCACGGCGGCGGCGGCCACATGGGTGGCGGAGGACACATGGGCGGCGGCGCGCATTTCGCGGGTGGCGGATTCCACGGCGGTGGCGGTGGCTTTCATGGCGGCGGATTCCGTCGCGGCGGCGGCTGGGGGGCCGGACTTGCAGCCGGCGCCATAGCGGGCGCGGCGATCGGCGGCCTCGGCTACTACGGCGGTTATTACGGCCCCGGTTACGATAGCTACGCCTACGACAACGGCGCCTATGACAATGGCTACGGCTTTTACGACAACAGCGGTTATAGCTGCCAGCCCGGAACTTACTTCCGTGGCCAGGATGGCCGCAGGTATCTCTGCCAGTAGCGGCTCATTCTAGCGACGCAGAAAAGGCGGCCTTGTCGGGCCGCCTTTTTCTTTGGGCTTTGTTTGGGCGAAGCGCTTACTGCGGCTGCCGTTGCCGCACCGCGGGCTTGCGCTCGATCGGATGGATGTCGATCTCGCGCAGCCGGCCCATCCGCAGCACATGCATTTCCAGCTTGCGATCGATCCGGTCGCGATCGAGCGTGCGGATCAGATCGTCGACGCCGTTGATGTCGACGCCGTCAAGGCGAATGACTACGTCGCCCGGCAACAGCCCGGCTTGCGACGCCGGGCCATCCGGCTCGATCTGCATCAGCAGCGCGCCCATCTTGTTCTCGACCCCGGCAAGCACCGCGTGGCGCCGCGGGATCGGTGCGCTCTGTCCGGAGACGCCGATAAAAGCCCGCCGCACATAGCCGTGGCGGATGATCTCCGACAGCACGAATTGCGCGGTGTTGCTGGCGACCGCAAAGCAGATGCCCTGCGCGCCATTGATGATCGCGGTGTTGATCCCGATCACTTCGGCCGCCGACGACACCAGCGGGCCGCCGGAATTGCCGGGATTGAGCGCCGCGTCGGTCTGGATCACGTCCTCGATGGTGCGGCCGTTGGCCGAGCGGATCGAACGGCCCAGCGCCGAGACCACGCCGGCGGTAGCGGTCGATTCAAAGCCGAGCGGGTTTCCGATCGCAACCACGAGCTGGCCGCGGCGCAGGCTCTTGGAATTGCCGAGCGAGGCATAATGCAGGTCGCGCGCACCGTCGGCGCGCAGCAGCGCCAGATCCGTATCAGGATCGACGCCGAGCACGCGGGCGTCGGTGACGATGCCCTCATTGTCGCGCAGCCGGATCTGCTTCGACGTGCCGACCACATGGCTGTTGGTCAGCACCAGGCCATCGGGCGAGATCACGATGCCGGAGCCGAGCCCGCCGCGTTCGCGTGATTGCGGCGACGAAGGCCCGGTTTCAACGCGCACAACCGCGGGGCCGATGGTCTCGATCACGCCGATCACCGCATTGGAGTAGGCGTCGAGCAGGGCCCGGTCGTTTGGCGGCGTGGCGCCGGAAGCCGGCTCGGATGGAGTGGATGACGAAAGGTCGTCGGCAGTCGTTCGGGTAAAATCCAACATGGCAAAATCCTCTGGAGAAAGATGGTGGCCATGTTTCGCGGTCGCAAGAGCCGCGAGCAGCCCCTGCCCGGCGCAACGCCGGGATCAGGACTGCGGAAAACGCCTATTGCGCGGTTTGCTTGCGCAGCTCCGCGACCTCTTGCGCGGTGATCGCCGAGCCCTTGCTGCCAAAGCGCGCGGTGACGTAGTTGGCAACCGCCGCGATCTCGGTGTCCGAATAGGCATCGCCGAACGCCGGCATCGAAACCGCGCCCGGCGGCGTATGGCGTTTGGTTCCCGAAATCACGATCTGCGCGACATTGGTTGCGCCAGGGTCGTTGACCGCCCACGACCCCGTGATCGTGGCGAACGGCGAGATCGCGCTTTCGCCGGTCCAGCCATGGCAACTGACGCAAGCGCCCTCGAACACCATCTTGCCGCGCGCATCCGCAATCTGGCCGCCTTCGCGATGGGAAGCGGGCGCCGGCAGCGCCGGCGTCGCCGGCAGATCGGGCGAACTCATCGGCGGCACGCTACGCAGGTAGGCTACCAGGGCGCGGATGTCCTCCGGCGCCAGCAAGCTGAGACTTTGGTCCACGGCCTCGCCCATCGGCCCCGAAGCGGTGCCGTGACCGGCGGCGTGCCCGGTCGCAAGATACGACGCCAGTTGGTCGTCGCTCCAGCCGCCAAGGCCGGTCGCCTTGTCCGATGTGATGTTGAAAGCACGCCACCCGGCCGTCAGCGCACCGGCGAATTTGCGGCGATTGTCCAGCGCGAAAGCAAGATTCCGCGGCGTATGGCATTCGCCGCAATGCGCCAGCGCTTCGGCCAAATAGGCACCGCGATTCCATTCCGGGCTTTTCGAGGTGTCCGGCATAAAGCGCGTGTCGGGATTGAACACCACCGACCAGAACGTCATCGCCCAACGCTGGTTGAACGGAAAGGCCAGCGTATTGGCCGGCGCCGGCGCGCGCACCGGCGCCTGGCTGAACAGATAGGCCTTGATCGCCAGCCCGTCGGCGTCGCTGATGTAGCTGTACGAGGTGTACGGCATCGCCGGATAAAGCCGCGCGCCGTCGCGGCGGGTGCCGCGATGCAACGCATTGAGGAAATCCGCGTCGCTGTAGTTGCCGATGCCGGTGTCCTTGTCCGGCGTGATGTTGGTCGAGTACAGCGTGCCGAACGGCAGCTTGAACGCGAAGCCGCCGGCATATGGCTTGCCGCCTGGCGCGGTGTGGCAGACCATGCAATCAGCCGCATGGGCGAGATATTCGCCGCGCTCGACCAGGCTGGCCTTGGCCAGCGTCGCCGGGACGCCGGTGGGATCGGCGCCTTTGTAATCCGCCAGCGATACTTTCGGACCGTCCGCAAACGCCATCGGGCCCGGACCGCGGATGAACCAGACCGCGCCGGCCACGACAACCGCCGCGATCGCCACAACGCTCAACAGAATGCGGCGCGCGGGGGGGGTCATGATTTCTTCTCCGCCGCAATCAGCGAGCGATCGATCGGAAGCCGGCGCAACGCGACGCCGGTCGCGGCATAGATCGCGTTGCGCAGCGCGGGCGCACTCGCAGTGACGCCGGTCTCGCCGATGCCGCCAGGCGCCTCGCCGCTCTTGATCAGATGCACCTCGATCCTGGGCGCCTGGTCGATGCGCAGCATACGGTAGTCGTTGAAGTTAGACTGCTGCACACGACCCTTGTCGATGGTGATCTCGCCATATAGCGCGGCGGTGAGGCCGAAGATCAGCCCGCCTTCGAGCTGCGCCTTGATGGTATCGGGGTTGACGGCAATGCCGGTATCGACGGCGGAAGTGACGCGCCGCAAATGCACCTCGCCCTGTTCATCGACTTCGGCTTCGACCACGGTCGCGATGAAGCTCGCGAACGACGGCTGCGCACAGATGCCGCGGCCGACGCGGGGCGGCAGTGGCTGGCCCCAATTGGATTTCTCGGCCGCCAAATTCACTGCCGCCAACAACCGCGGGTTCTTGCCGAGCATCGAGCGGCGGAAGTCGACCGGATCCTTGCCGGCCTTGCGCGCCAGCTCATCCATGAAGCATTCCATCGCGAACACGTTGTTGTTGGGGCCAACGCCGCGCCAGAAGCCGGTCGGCACCGCAGGCGGTTCGGCGCGCACATAGTCGACGTGGATGTTGGGGATATCGTAGGGAATATCGGCTGCGCCATCGACGGCGTCGATATCGATCCCCTTCTGGAACGCCGGTGGCAGCCAGCGCGCGAGGATCGCTGCGCCGGCGATACGATATTTCCAAGCCGCGATCTTGCCGTCGGATAGCGTCGCAGAGATCGTGTCGCGATAGACCGGACGGTAGACATCGTGCTGGATATCTTCCTCGCGGGTCCACACCACCTTGACCGGCCCATCGACCTGTTTGGCGATGCGAACCGCCGCCACCACCATGTCAGGCTCCAGCCTGCGACCAAAGCCGCCGCCGATCAGATGCTGGTTGACGATCACCTTCTCGACCGGAAGCCCGGCGGCCTTCGCCGCCTCCGACTGCACCCGCGCCATGATTTGCGTGCCGGTCCAGATCTCGCAGGAACTGCCCTTGAAATGCACCGTGGCGTTCATCGGCTCCATGGTCGCATGCGCCAGGAACGGCAGCTCATAGGCCGCCTCGAATTTCTCGCCGGCCGCGAGGCCCTTGGCGATGTCGCCGTCGGAGCGTGCGACAGCGCCATCCTTTTCGCTCGCCGCGCGCAAGTTTTCCCAGATGTCCTTTGAGCTGAGTTGCGCGGAGGCGCCTTCGTTCCAGGTCACGACCAGCGCTTCCAGCCCCTGCTTCGCGGCCCACATGTGGTCGCCGACCACCGCGACCAGATCGTCCAGCACGATTACCTTTTGCACGCCCGGAATTTTCCTGGCCGCGCTGTCGTCGACCTTGCCGATCTTGCCGCCGAACACCGGGCTTTGCGCCAGTGTCGCAAACTTCATGCCCGGCAGCATCGCATCGATGCCGTAGACGGTCTTGCCGTTGACCTTGTCCGGGGTGTCGAACCGCTTCAGCGGCTTGCCGATCAGCACGAAATTTTTGGGGTCCTTGACCGGCACGTCCTTTGGCGGCGTCTCGGCGCCGGCCGCATCGGCCAGCGCGCCATAGCCAAGCCTGCGTCCGCTTCCGGCATGGATCACTTCGCCGTTCGCCGTGGTGCAGCTTGCCGGGTCGACCTGCCATTGTTTCGCGGCGGCTTGAACCAGCATGGCGCGCGCGGTCGCGCCGGCGGCGCGCAGCGGCTTCCAAAAGGCCCGTACCGAGGTAGAGCCGCCAGTCGCCTGAACGCCGAAAGCCGGATTGGCGTACAGCTTCTCATTGGCCGGCGCATGCTCGAGCACCACGGCGGAATAATCCGCATCAAGCTCTTCGGCCAAAATCATCGCCACCGCCGTGTAGATGCCCTGCCCCATCTCGGTCTGCGGCATCACCAGCGTGGTCTTGCCGGCGGGGTCGATGCGGATGAACGCGTTCGGCGCGAACTTGCCTGACGTGTCGTCTGGCGGCTGCACCGGTTCGTTTTCGCCACGCACCGGAACATGAAACGCGAGCAGGAAGGCGCTCGCCACCCCGCCGGTCAACACGCCGCGGCGGGAAAATCCGTTGGAGATCTTTTCCGAAATCGTTGCTGCCTGGGCCATGGTCGGCTCCTACGACTGACGGCCGGAAGCGGCCTGCTTGATCGCGGCACGAATGCGCACATAGGTGCCGCAACGGCAGATATTGCCCGCCATCGCCGCATCGATATCGGAATCGTCCGGATTGGGCGTACCCGCGAGCAACGCCGCGGCCGACATGATCTGGCCGGATTGGCAGTAACCGCACTGGACCACTTCGAGGTCAAGCCAGGCTTTCTGAACCTTGGCGCCGGCCGGCGTCGCGCCGACGCCTTCGATGGTGGTGATGGGCCGATCACGCACCGCGCCGACCGGCAGCATGCAGGAGCGTACCGGCTTGCCGTCGATATGGACCGTACAGGCGCCGCATTGCGCGATGCCGCAGCCGAATTTGGTGCCGGTGAGACCCAGCACATCACGGAGAACCCAGAGCAACGGCATCTCCGCCGGCGCCTCGTACGATTTCTGTTCGCCGTTGATTGTCAGTGTTGCCATGGAGACCCTCGATCGGCTGCTTGATCCGGATATAATCCGCGACTGCACGCTTTCCGGCGGCCAGAGCATCTGATATCGCGGCGCCGCAAGCCTCGGTGTTACATACAGGTGCCCGACTATATGGCTTGGCGTTACGTCGTCCATCATATCCCAGGATGATCTGACGTGCATCATTTCTCGGCGCAGAGGCAGAATTTTGCCCAGGGCATGGGCAAAACAGCGGATAAAACCGCTTAAACCGGCGAAAACGCCCGAGCTCCGGCGCTTTATGCCCGGGCTGGCGTGGCATACAAGTTGCGTTGCTTGGGCCGATGCAGCCTTCTCCGATCCAGCTCAGCGTTCGAAACGTCCGCAAGTCCTTCCACGGCAAAGCGGGCGAAGTCCGCGTGCTCGACGACCTCTCCTTCGACATCAACGCGCGCGATTTCGTCAGCATCATCGGCCCCAGCGGCTGCGGCAAGACCACGATCTTCAACATCATCGCCGGCCTGATCGAGCCCGATTCCGGCTCGATGCATTATCTCGGCGAGGAGATCGAAAGCCTGCGCGGCCGCGTCGGCTACATGATGCAGAAGGACCTGCTGTTCCCCTGGCGCACCGTGCTCGGCAACGTGCTGCTCGGCCTCGAGACCCGCGGCGTCGACCGCGTCGAGGCCGAAGGCAAGGCCCGCGAATACCTCAAAGGTTTTGGTCTTGCCGGCTTCGAAAACGCCTATCCGAAAACACTGTCGGGCGGCATGCGCCAGCGCGTGGCGCTGATCCGCACGCTGATCATGGATCCCGACATCCTGCTGCTCGACGAGCCGTTCTCGGCGCTGGACTACCAGACCCGGCTCTATCTCGAAGGCGTGCTGAAGGACGCGGTCGAGACCTACCACAAGACCGTTATCCTGGTGACGCACGACATCGACGAGGCGGTCGCGCTGTCGAAGCGCGTCGTCGTGCTCAGCGGCCGCCCGGCCCGGGTCAAGATCGTGCACGACATCGATATCGTCGGCGACCTCGCCGATCGCCGCGCGCAGCGACAGCCGATTCTCCGGCTATTTCCACGCGCTCTGCGCCGAACTCGACATCCAGACCGAGAAAACCGCGTGACCCTCACGCTGCCCGGCGCCGCTCCCCTGCCAAAGCGCAAGCCGCGCGCCGCGCGACGCCGCGCCAATTTCGACACCCCGCTCGGCCGCGCGATGCTTGCAGGCGCGCGCCGTGATCGGCTTCTTCGCGCTGTGGGAGATCGGCGTGCGCGCGGGATGGATCTCCGCCTTTCTGGTCGGCTCGCCGTCCGGCATTTTCGCCGACGGCTATCAAGATGCTCGCTGAGCGGCGAGCTTGCTGTCCGACACCTGGTACACGCTGTTCGAGGCCATTCTCGGCTTTGTCATCGGCACCATCTTCGGATCGCTGCTGGGGCTGGCGCTGTGGTATTCGGTGTTCGTGGCGCGGCTGGTCGAGCCCTTCATCGTCGCCATCAACAGCGTGCCGAAGATCGCGCTGGCGCCGATCGTGGTGCTGTGGTTCGGCACCGGCCTGGTCTCCAAGGTCGCGCTGTCGGTGTCGCTGACCGCGATCGTGGCGCTGATCGCGGCCTATCAGGCCGCCAAGGACGCCGACGTCGATCTGCAATCGCTGCTGATCTCGATGGGCGCCGACAAGCATCAGGTGTTCTTCAAGGCGGTGGTGCCCTCGACCCTGCCGTCGATCATCGCGACCTTCCGCATCAATATCGGCTTTGGCCTGGTCGGCGCCGTGGTCGGCGAATTCATCTCGTCGCAGCGCGGGCTCGGCCACCTGATCTACACGGCGTCCAGCCTCTACGATCTCAACACGGTCTGGGTCGGGCTGTTCACGCTGATGATCATGGGGTTCGTCCTCTATTACGTGATCGACATCATCGAGCGCACCAGCCTGCCCTGGAAGCAGTCGAACACCACCCATCAGGTTCAGGTCTAGAGTTTCAATGTCGAACACACGGAGACTTCCAGATGTCGTTGCCCACGCGTATCGCCCGCGCCGCCGCGCTATCGTCGTTGCTGCTGGCCACGCCGGCGCTCGCCGAAAACAAGAAGGTGGTGCTGTCGCAGGCGTTCCAGTCGATGCTGTATCTGCCGCTCTATGTCGCGATCGACGAGGGCTTCTTCACCCAGCAGGGCCTCGACCTCACCAAGGAGACCGCCGGCGCGCCGACCGTGGCGCTCTCGGCGGTGATTTCCGGCAGCGCGCAGTTCTCGATCCACGGCCCGGAATGGACCGCGATCGCCGCCTCCAAGGGCGCGCCGGTCGACATCATCGCCAATGTCGTCAATGGCGCGGCGGTGTGGATCGCGACCGCGCCGGATTTCAAGTTCGACAGCATCAAGGACATCAAGGGCCAGAAGGTCGTCACCGGCCTGATGCCGACCACCAGCACCTCGCTGTTCATCAAGCTGCTCAAGGAAAACGGCATGGACGCCAAGACCGACGTCGACATGATCCAGGTCGCGATCGGCTCCGAGCCCGGACCGTTCGTCGCCAAGCAGGCCGATGTCGCCGTGATGTATGAGCCGGGCCTCGACCAGGCCGTCGCCAAGGGCATGAAGGTCGTGCTCGGATTTCCGAAATCCTACGGCGCCTACGCCTTCTCGGCGGTGACCGCGCGCAACGACGTCGATCCCGACACCGCGCAGCGCGTGGTCAACGCGCATGGAAATGGCGATGCGCTTCATGGCCAAGGAACGAAGCCAAGACCGTCGAGATCGCCAAGAAGGAATTTCCGACGCTCGATCCGGTCGTGGTGGAAGCCGCCGTCAAGCGCATGCTCGCCGACGGCGTCTATCCGCCGAGCGTCGACATCACCGCCGATGCGCTGAAAGTCGTCGATGGACACCCAGATCGCGCTCGGCAATCTGGCGAGCCAGCCCGACTACAAGGCGTTCGTGGTGAAGAAATTCATCGAGCCCGCGCTGGCGATGAAATAGTTGCTCAAGCGAAATTCGCGATTCGTCATGCCCGGGCTTGACCCGGGCATCCACGTCTTGCTGAACTTAGCCGAAAAGACGTGGATGGCCGGGATCGCAGACGCGTTCTCGCAGCGCATGACGGAAACCAAATTTGCCGGGAATACCGATCATGACCGATCCGACCGCGCGCTCCGCCCTGCAATCCGGCGCGGGACTGCTCGAACTGCTGCGCCTGTTCGAGGACAACCCGGCCGCGGCGGATCACTACGCGGCGGCTTGCCTGGAGCGAGCCAAAGAGCCGTCGAACCCACGCTGAGAGCTTCGAATATCTCCCCGCCGATATCACGCGGCGGCCGGGGCCGCTGTCCGGCATTCCCGTCGCGATCAAGGACATCATCGCGACCTCGGACATGCCGACCACCAACGGCTCGCCGATCTACCGGGATCACGTGCCCGCCGCGGACGCCTGGGTGGTCGAGCGCCTGCGCAATCTCGGCGCCACGATCTTCGGCAAGACCGTCTCGACCGAATTCGCCTGGCGGCATCCGGGACCGACCGTCAATCCCTGGAACAGCGAGCATACGCCGGGCGGATCGTCGTCGGGATCGGCGGCGGCGGTCGCGGCCGGGCTCGTCCCGCTGGCGCTGGGCACGCAGACGCTGGGCTCGGTGGTCCGGCCCGCCGCGTTCAATGGCGTGGTCGGCTTCAAGCCGAGTTTCGGCGCGATCCCGCGCATCGGCGTGCATCATCTGAGCCCGTCGCTCGATCATGTCGGCTTCTTTGCCCGGCGGGTCGATGACGTGGCGTTGGCGCTGTCGCTGCTTGCGGGCTCAAGCGACCGCGATCGCCATGGCCGGCCGCTGCCGGGCTTCACGGTCGATATCGATCAGGGCGTGCCGCCGCTCGACAGCGCCGCGGCTTGCCATCGTCCGCTTCGCGAAATGGTCGAAGGCCGAAGCCGAGCAGCAGAAGCTATTCGATGCCGCGGTCGCGAAACTGCGCGATGCCGGCGCGGTGCTCGAAGAGCTTGAACTCGCCGAGCTCGATCGCGCCAACTGGAACGCGATCAACACCATTCTCGCCAGCGAAGGCGCTGCTGATCTTCGCCGATCTGGTGGCGCGCTATCCCGACCGCAGCAGCGATCATTTGAAGTCGCTGGTCGAAACCGGCAAAGCGCATTCCGCGACCGATTATCTTGCCGCCAAGGCGCTGCAGGACAAATTGCGCGATGCGTTCACCGCCGAGATGTCAGGCTACGACGCGGTGCTGACGCTGCCGGCGTTCGGCGAGGCGCCGAAGGGGCTTCACTACACCGGCGACGCCGAATATTGCGCGCCATGGACCCTGCTCGGCGTGCCCGCGCTGTCGCTGCCGGCGGGTTTCGGCAAGAACGGCCTGCCGCTGGGCATTCAGATCGTCGGCTGTTACCGGGAAGACTATCGCACGCTGCGCGTCGCCAAATGGGTCGAAAGCGCGCTGGGGTTCGCGCCAGGTCTTGCGAAGGTGAGTTAGCGGCGGCTCACGCCAACGTTAAAGTTCGTCGTTCCGGGACACGCCTCTTGGCGTGGGCCCGGAATCCATAGCCCCTGTGGCAGCGTTCAGCACCAAACAACAACACAGGGAGTATGGATTCCGGGCTCGCGCTACGCGCGCCCCGGAATGACAACTAAGCCGCCTTCTTGCCTTCCAGCTCCGCCTTCCACTGCCCGAGCGCCGCGAGTGAATTCATTTGCGCGCGATGGCTGAACGCCTGCTGGCCGGCGGGAACGTTTTCGGGCTTGCCGGCCCAGGCGTGCTGGGGTGCGGCCTGTAGCGCGCGGCCGTAGGAGAAGGTCAGCTTCCACGGCAGGCCGCCGATCTTGTTCATGGCGTCGAGATGGGCGGTAGCCTCCTCATCGGATTGGCCGCCGGACAAAAACGCGATGCCCGGCACCGCCGCCGGCACGCAATGCTTCAATAGCCGGATGGTCTTCTCCGCGACTTCCCCGGCCGGCGCCTGCTTCGGGCTCTTCTTGCCCGAGACCACCATGTTGGGCTTGAGGATCATGCCTTCGAGCGCGACGCGCTGGATCCGCAATTCCTGGAACACCTTGTTGAGGACGCGCTGGGTGACGTCATAACAGCGATCGATATCGTGATCGCCGTCCATCAGCACTTCGGGCTCGACGATCGGCACGATCTGCGCCTCCTGGCACAGCGCCGCATAGCGCGCCAGCGCGTGGGCATTGACATGAATCGCGGTCATGCTCGGAATATCCTTGGCGATATCGATCACGGCGCGCCATTTCGCAAAGCGCGCGCCCTGCTTGTAGTAGGCCGCGAGCCGCGCGGCGAGCTTGTCGAGGCCGCGGTGACGAGTTCGCCGGGGCAAGCGGGCAGCGCCTGCGTGCCCTCGTCGACCTTGATGCCGGGGATCGCACCGGCCTGCTCGATCAGCTTCACCAGCGGCGTACCGTCCTTGGCTTTTTGCCAGATCGTCTCGTCATAGAGGATGACGCCGGAGATGCATTTCGACATCGCGTCCCTGGAGCGGAACAGCATCTCGCGATAATCGCGCCTCGTGTCTTCGGTGGATTTCGACCTTGATCGCGTCAAACCGCTTCTTGATGGTGCCGCCGGATTCATCGGCCGCGAGAAGTCCCTTGCCCGTCGCCACCATGGCCTGGGCCACCTTGTTGAGATCGGAAAGGTTCATCGCTGTCTCCCGCAGGCTGTGATTTTCTAAATTGAGAACGATTTGGGGGGTAAATCGTTGCAGCCGGCAGCATAGGCAAAGCCGGCCGGCCGCTCAAGCGCGGCCACGACTATGCGAGCCAAGACGGTGCGAATATGGCCATGCGAATACGGCGCTCGATAAACCCGCTCGGACGGTGTATTTCTCGCTGATCGGCCACAACGGCCGATGCCGCCCCTCAAGCGGTCAAAAACAGTTCCAGGAAGTCTGACGATGCTCACCTTTGCCTCGCGCGCGCTTTCGCTCGCGTGCCTCACCGCCACCGCAATCCTGATGAATCCCCCCGCCCAGGCCGCCAGTCCGAAACTCGAGACCACCGATGTCATGATCCCGTCGGGAGACCCCGGGATCCAGTTGTTCGTCCGCAACAAGCATCCCGTGGGCATGAAGAATTTCCCGTCAGACCGCATCCTGCTGTTCGTGCATGGTGCGACGTATCCGGCCGAAACCGCGTTCGACCTGCCGATCGAAGGCGTCTCGATGATGGATCTGATCGCCGGGCGCGGCTTCGACGTCTATCTGATCGATGTCAGGGGCTATGGCCGCTCGACCCGGCCGCCGGAAATGAGCCAGCCGCCGGAGGCCAACAAGCCGCTCGTATCGACCGAGGTCGCCGCGCATGATTACGGCGTCGCGGTCGATTACATCCTGAAAAAGCGCGGCGTGACGAAAATCGACGTGATGGGCTGGTCGTGGGGCACCTCGATCGTCGGCCTGTACACCAGCGAGCACAACGCCAAGGTCGATCGCCTCGTGCTCTACGCGCCGCAATGGGTCCGAACAGAACCGCCCGCTGCCGACCAGCCACCGCTCGGCGCCTACCGGCTGGTCTCGAAGGATTCGGCCAAAGAGCGCTGGCTGAAAGGCGTGCCCGCGGACAAGCAGGCCGACCTGATTCCGCCCGGCGTGTTCGATGCCTGGGCCGATGCGACCTGGGCGACCGATCCGGAGGCGTCGAAGCACACGCCGCCGATGCTGCGCGCCACCAATGGCGTCGGCCAGGACAGCCGGAACTATTGGAGCGCCGGAAAGGCGCAATATGATCCTGGCAAGATCACCGTGCCGACCTTGATCCTGCATGCCGAATGGGACGCCGACCTGCCGAGCTATCTGGCGCAGAACTACTTCAAACAGCTCAAGAACACGCCCTACAAGCGCATGGTCGAGCTCAGCGAGGGAACCCATACGGTGATGATGGAAAAGAACCGGATGCAGTTCTTCCACGAGCTGATGGGCTTTCTCGATGAAGACAAGCCGCTGGCGTTGAAGTAATTGAACAACCTCTCTCCGGGTCGTCCCTGCGAACGCAGGGACCCATAGCCCCTGGCGCTGGTGATTTGAGAACGGCGTCCGCCGCTTCGCCTTAACGAGAGGGCACAGCGTATGGGTCCCGGCGTTCGCCGGGACGACGCGTTGATACGCGTTGCAGAGCCGCCATCACGCCGGCTGGTCCGCCTTCACCGGCGCCCGCTTGCGGGCGCCGAGCCAGTTCTCGAAGCGCTGCACCACGACAAAGAACGCCGGCACGAACAGCACCGCAAGGCAGGTCGAGGCCAGCATGCCCGAGAACACCGTGATGCCGATCGACTTGCGGGCATTGGCGCCGGCGCCGGTCGCCAGCACCAGCGGCACCACGCCGAGGATGAAGGCAAACGACGTCATCAGGATCGGCCGGAACCGGGCCCGCGCCGCCTCGACCGCGGATTCCAGCAACGGCTTGCCCTCGCGCACGTGCAATTCGAGCGCGACTTCGACGATCAGGATGGCGTTCTTGGCCGACAGCGCGATCAGCAGGATGATGCCGATCTGGGTATAGAGATTGTTGTCGATCCGAAGCGCCGACAGCACCAGCATCGGGCCGAGCAGCGACAGCGGCACCGCGAGGATCACCGAGATCGGCGCGTACCAGCTTTCATATTGTCCGGCGAGCACCAGATACACCAGCAGCAGCGCGAGCCCGAACGCCCAGTAGATCTGGCCGCCGACCGCTTTCTCCTGATACGACATCGCCGTCCATTCGTAGCCCGCGCCCGGCGGCAGGGTTTTGGCGGCGATCTCCTCCATCAGCGACATCGACTGTCCGGAACTGTAGCCGGCGGCCGGCAGGCCGATGATGGTCGCGGACGGATAGAGGTTATAGAGGCTGATCAGCGAGGGGCCGACCGATGGCGTGATGGTCGCCACCGTGCCGAGCGGCACCATGTCGCCCTGGCTGTTGCGCACCATCATGTTTTCGATGTCGCGCGGCGTCAGGCGATACTGCGCATCCGCCTGGGTGTAGACCTGGAAGGTGCGGCCGAATTTGGTGAACTGGTTGACATAGCTCGACCCCAGATAGGACGACAGCGTCGAGAAGATCTGGTCGGTCGTGACATGCAAGCGTCTGGGTCTTGATCCGGTCCACCTCGACATCGAATTGCGGCACCATCGAGCGGAACGACGAACTGACCCGCTGCAGCGCGCTTTGGGTCTGCGCATTGGCGACGATGGCGCCGGTGATGGCCTGCAGCTTGCCGTAGTCGGCGTTGCCGTCGCGCAACTGCACCTGCATGGCGAAGCCGGCGGCGTTGCCGATGCCCTGGATCGGCGGCGGCGGGATCACCAGGATCCGCGCTTCCGGGATCGCCGCCATCTTTTCGTTCAATCCGACGAACAGCGAGCGCAGATCCTGGCCCGGGCCGCGCTCGCTCCATTCCTTCAGGATCAGATAGGCGACGCCGGCATTGGCGAGGCTCGACGAATTGTCGAGCGCCGAGATGCCGGCGATGCTGATCACCTGATCGACACCCGGCACCTTGCCGCGCGATTTCGCTGACCTGGTCGAGCACGTGCTGGGTGCGGTCGAGCGCTGCGCCATCGGGCAATTGCACGGCGACCAGCAGATAGCCCTGGTCCTCGATCGGAATAAAGCCGGTCGGCACCCGCGACAGCCCGTAACCGCTGACACCGATCAGGATCAGCGCCAGGATCACGCAGAGGCCGCTATGGTTGGTCATGCGGACCATCAGCCGGCCATAGCCGCGCTCGAGCCGGTTATAGACCGCGTTGAAACCGCGGTAGAAAAAGTTGCGCTGCTCCGGCGGCGCCGGCCGGCGCAGCCACAGCGCGCATTGCGTCGGCTTCAGCGTCGCGGCGTTGATGGCGCTGAGCAGCGCGGTCGCGGCGATCACCAGCGCGAATTGCGAATACATCCGCCCGGTCAATCCCGGCAGGAAGGCCGACGGCAGGAACACCGAGATCAGCACCAGCGTGATGCCGATGATCGGCGCGAACAGCGCATCCATCGCGCTGATCGCGGCATCATGGCCGGACATGCCCTTTTCGATGTTGTGCGCAGCGCCCTCGACCACCACGATGGCGTCGTCCACCACGATGCCGATCGCCAGCACGATGGCAAACAGGGTCGAGATGTTGATGGTGAAGCCGAGCGCGGCCATCGCGGCAAAGGCGCCGATGATCGTCACCGGCACCGTGGTCGCCGGCACCAGCATCGCGCGCCAGTCCTGCAGGAAGATCAGGATCACCACCAGCACCAGCAGGCCGGCCTCGATCAGCGTCTTGTAGACCTCGTTGATCGAAGCCGAGACGAATTTGGTGGTGTCGAACGGCGTGTCGTATCTGATGTCCTGCGGAAATGCCTTGGCCAGTTCCGCCATCTTCTTCTGCACCGCCGCCTCGACCTCGAGCGCGTTGGCGCCGGGCGACTGGAATACGCCGATGCCGGTAGCCGGCTTGTTGTTGAGCGAAAACACCTGGCTGTAGGTCTGGGCGCCGAGTTCGACCCAACCGACGTCGCGCACGCGGGTGACGTCGCCATTGTTGCCGGTCTTGACGATGATGTCCTCGAACTGGCGCGTGTCGTCGAGCCGCCCGTTGACGTTCAGCGTGTACTGGAACGCCTGCCCTGGCGGGGTCGGCGGCGCGCCGACCTGGCCGGCCGTGACCTGCTGGCTCTGCTGCTGGATCGCCTGGATGACGTCCTGCGGCATCAGCCCGCGCGCCTGCAGCTTGTTCGGATCGAGCCAGACCCGCATCGAATATTGACCGGCGCCGAACACCGTCACGTTGCCGACGCCGGGCAGCCGCGACAATTCGTCCCGGATGTTGATGGTGGCGTAATTGCTGAGGAAGAGACTGTCGTAGGTCGCGTTCGGCGAGGTCAGCGTCACGAACAGCAGGATCGCCGTCGACTTCTTCTGCACGGTGACGCCCTGGTTCTGCACCGACTGCGGCAGTTGCGACAGCGCGCTCGACACCCGGTTCTGCACCAGCACCTGCGCGAAGTTCAGATCGGTGCCGATCTTGAAGGTCACGGTCAGCGTATAGGTGCCGTCGGCCGCGCTGTAGGACTGCATATAGAGCATGTCCTCGACGCCGTTGACCTGCTGTTCGATCGGCAGCGCCACGGTGTCGATCACGGTCTTGGCGCTGGCGCCGGGATAACGCGTCGTCACCTGCACCGTCGGCGGCACCACGTCGGGATATTGCGCGACCGCGAGCCGAAACAGGCAGACGCCGCCGATCAGGATCATCAGGATCGCGATGACGTTGGAAAGGACCGGACGTTCGATGAAGAATTTCGAAATCATGCCAAGTCCTATTTGGCCGATGCGAGGCGGCGTCTCGATTTTCTGCAGTTTCGGAGCGACCTTCTGGCCGGGGATCGCGCGCAGCAGGCCGGCGACCACGACTTTGTCGTCCGGCTTGAGGCCGTCTTCGATCACGCGCAAATCGCCCTCGAGCGGGCCGGCCTGCACCTTGCGCTGCTCGACCACATTGTCGCCGTTCACCACCAGCACATAACGGCCGCTTTGGTCGCTGCCGAGCGAGACGTCCGGCACCAGCAGCGCATTTTCCTGCTTGTCGAAGGGCACGCGGACCCGGACGAAATAGCCGGGCAGCAGCACCCGGTCGGGATTCGGCAGCAGGCCGCGCACCGGCAGCGTGCCGGTGGACTGGTTCAGGATCGGCGCGATGTAATCGAGCTTGCCCTTGTGCGGATAGCCGGTTTCGGTCTGCAATCCGACCTCGACCGGCAATTGCCTGAGTTCGGCGACCGTGACCCCGCGCTTGGCGGCTTCTGCCCGGATCCGCAGCACGTCCTGTTCGTTGACGTTGAAATTCACATAGATCGGATCGAGCGCGACGATGGTGGCAAGCTGCGTCGGCGAGGAGGCGCCGACCAGTTCGCCGACCGAGACGAGATGCGCGCTGACGATGCCGTCGAACGGCGCGGTGACGTTGGTGTAGCCGAAATTGACCGCCGCGATCTTGGTGTTGGCCTGCGCCTGCAGCAGACTGGCCTGGGCGTTATCGCGGGTGGAGGTGGAGGTATCGAGCGTTGCCTGCGACACCGCCTGCCGCGCGACCAGATCCACCTGACGCTTGTAATCGGCTTCGGCCTGCTTCAGCGAGGCCTGCGCGCCGGCCTCGGCGGCCTGCGCCTGTTCGAGCTTGAACTTGTAGGTCTCGGGCTCGATCGTGAACAGCGATGGTGCCTTCCTTGACGAAGGCGCCGTCCTGATAGTTGATCGCCTGCAGACACGCCCTGCACCCGCGCCACCAGATCGACCGATCTTGATCGGCGCGGTGTTGCCGGTGGCTTCGAGATAGCGCGTGATGCCGCGCTGCACCGGCACCGCGACGTCGACCGAGGGCGGCGGCGGCGGCACGAAGGCGTTCTGTTCGCAGCCGGTCAGCAGCACGAGCGAAAACACGATGGCCGCGGCACGCGTTGCGGAGACTGATCGATGCCCTGGCTTCATCCCCTGCCCCAATCGATTGACCACCCGGCAAAATCCGTGACGGGAACTCATAACATAAACCCCTCGTCGCGGAACCCGCAACGGGCGCTTGCCGGCATTCGCGCGCGTTTTGACACGGGATCGCGCGGCCGCCAGCAGCCCGCGCGTCCTCGCGAAAATTCTGCTAAAGTCTTTTCCGCTCCGATAGAATCGGAACGGGGCTCTAGTCTTTTGTTTTGACGCGTTTTCTTCAACGCGAACCGGTGCCCACTTCGCTCGAAAACGCTATGGATGATGGTATCATCGAGCCGCAATAGGGAGTGCCGTCATGTTCTCCGTGATCTTCGAAGTCCATCCGAAACAAGGACAGTACGATCACTATCTCGGCCACGGCAAGCGCCTGCGGCCCGAACTGGAGAAGATCGACGGCTTCATCGACAACATCCGCTACCGCAGCCTGACGCGTGACGGCTGGCTGTTGTCGCTGTCCGGCTGGCGCGACGAGAAGGCGGTGGTGCGCTGGCGGATCGCGACCAACCATCACAAGGTGCAGGAACAGGGCCGCATCGAAATCCTGTCGGATTATCACCTCCGGGTCGGCCAAGTGACCGCCGATACCGAGCCGCCGCCCGGATACGAACTGCAGGAGCAGCGCCTCGACGAGACCGTGGCCGGCGCAGGCACCACCGTCACGCTGGTGACGGCCAAACGGCCGAAGCATTTGCTGGAGACTGCAAATGCAAAAGAGTGCGCGGCGTTTCTAGGCCTCAACCCCGATGCCGCGGGTTTGTTGGCCTGGGATGTATTCGACGCTGTGCTGACACCGGGCGACCTTATTTTAATGATGTCGTGGCGGGATCGAGCAGCCGCCGAAGCTTTTGAGAACACCGTCACGTCTCAAGACGGCGCGCGGCTTCGCCGTATCAGGATCGTACGCGATTACGGCATGTTCGACCGCCGCGAGGCGCCACAATATTATCCGGACGCGCAGGGGCGCGAGAGCATTCACTCCTAGGACCTGGTCGAGCCTGAGCCTACAACTGCCGAAGGAAGTCGATCATCGCGGCGCTTACCTCCGGAGCGCGTTCCTGCTGAGTCCAATGACCACAGCCCGGCAGCATTATCGGGGGCCGCAGCTTGGGGACCAGTGCCGACTGCTTCGCGATGTCCTGGGAGAAGACGGCCGCGACAAAATCGCGATCGCCCGCCATGTACAGCGCGGGAACGGTCAGCACCGCTCCGGCGAAGGGAGCCATCAACTCCCAGCCGCGATCGATGTTGCGCCACCAAGCGAGGGGACCGTGGAATCCGCTTTGCGCGTATTCCTTGACGTAAACGTCGATATCCGACTCAGTGAGCCAAGCCGGCAACGATGGCGGATCGGCCAGGAAGCCGCCTTTCCGAGGCATCATCCCGGGCGGAAGCGCTCCAACGCCCGCGGACAGCGGCCTGTCGCCCGAAAACGTGTAGAATTGATAACGGAAGGTGGTACGCAGATCGCGACCTAGCCCCGCCTCCGCTCCGGGAGTCTGGAGGAAGAGTTGGTAGAATACCGCGTTCTCGGTCCGCGGCATGAGCGTCGTCGGTGGCCCCTGGTCTCCAAACCCCCGCGAACGGAACGGCGGGCTGAGAGCGATGACGGCCCGGAAGATGTCGGAACGCAGAAGCGCCGTTTGCCATGCTACCGCCGCACCGATGTCGTGGCCGGCGATCACCGCTTGCTTGGCACCAAGAGCATCGACAAGACCAACGATGTCGCCGATGTCATCGAGTATCGTATAGTTCTCCACCTCTTCCGGACGGTCGCTGCGGCCATAGCCACGCAAGTCGGGTGCCACCGCACGGAATCCAGCCTCCGCGAGTGCGCGCAGTTGATGCCGCCAGGAATACCAGCATTCGGGAAAGCCGTGGCAGAGGATGACAAGCGGGCCTTCGCCAAGCTCGGCCACATGCAAACGGATGCCGTTGGTCTCGATCATCCGATGCGTCACCTCGGGCATCGCCGAATCCACCCAGGATGTCGGTTCTGAGCGTGCCCCGCCGGGCTCGGCGGCAGCGGCCTTTAGCGGTTCCGCGAAAGCCGCGCCGACGGCGAGCGCGCCCCCCGCCCAAAGCATGTCGCGCCGGGAAAGCGTCGCGTCTCGCATTGTGTTGCTCCCTCGATTGTCGTGCGTCAGGGGCCTCGACATCGGCGTGCCTCCCGGTTTTCAAGGGCAATATAGCGTTGCTTCGCGCGAGCGACTATTCGTGATAACGTGGACGGGTTATGAAGCAGAACTTCACAGTCAGGCACGGCGCGCTCGACGGCGTGGAGGCGTTCCTCAGCGTTGCCCAGCACCGCAGTTTTCGGAGAGCAGCCGCGGAACTCGGGGTGACCCCGTCGGCGATCAGCCAGGCGGTGCGTGCACTCGAGGCGCGCGTCGGCGCAGCGCTCTTCATACGCACGACTCGCAGTGTCGGATTGACCGAAGTCGGGGAGCGATTTCTCTCGCGCGCAAAGCCCGCCTTCGAGGAGCTGGTCGCCGCAAGCGAGGTCGCGCGTGACCTTGGGCAGCGGCCTGCCGGACTGTTGCGCCTCACCGCGCCACGGGTGGTGGTGCCGATCCTGCTGGAGTCGCTGATCGTATCGTTCTGCCAAGCCTATCCCGACGTCGAGGTGGAGATCGCTGCAAGCCCGGATCTGGTCGACATCGCGGCCGAAGGATTTGACGCCGGCATCCGGCTCGGCCAGTTCGTCGAGGCCGATATGATCGCGCTGCGCCTGAAGCCGTCGCACCGGCTGGCGGTGGTCGGCAGCCCCGGCTATCTGCGCCGGAGGCGGCCGCCGGAACTGATCGACGATCTACGCCGGCACGCCTGCCTGCGCATGCGCGGCTCGAACGGGTCGATCGTGCCCTGGTCCTTTGTCAACGGCAACGAGGCAATCGAAGTCATCGTTTCAGGACCTCTTATCGCTAACGACATGCCCACTGTGCTTGGCGCGGCCGTCGAAGGGTTGGGCCTTGCGCAGGTGCCCGAGCCGATCGCCGCAGGCGCGATCAAAGCAGGAAAACTCGTGCGTGTGCTGGAACCCTTCGCCGCCACCGCGCCTGGTTTGTTTCTCTACTATCCCGGCGGGCGGCAAACATTGCCGAAGCTGCGTGCCTTCATCGATCACGTGAAGAGCCGCTCGGAGTCCACCAACAAGATCGAAGTTGACATCGATGACAAGCGAACCAGGCGACGCAGAAAGACCTGATGTTTCTGCGTGGTGAGCTGCCGCAATTGGCGGACGGCGGCCGGCCGCTCGAATTTTTCGGCTCACACCCTAATGCTTCGGCAATTCCTTGACCAGCACGCGCATGTTCTCGCTGTAGTCGACGGGCACGACGACCAGATGCACGCCCTTGCCGTCCAGCGCGGCCTTCAGCGTCGGCAGGAAATCCGCCGCGGACGCCACCCGCGAACCCGTCGCGCCATAGGCTTTTGCGTAGGCCACGAAACTCGGGATTGCCGAATTCGAGGCCGAAATCCGCAAAATGATCGGCTTCCTGCTTCCAGCGGATCATGCCGTAGGCGTGGTCCTCGAGGATCAACACCACGATATGGACGCCGAGACGAACCGCCGTCTCCATCTCCTGCGAATTCATCATGAAGCCGCCGTCGCCGCACACGGCGAGAACTTTCCGCTCGGGATGAATCAGCGCGGCGGCGATCGCCGACGGAAGCCCCGCCCCCATGGTCGCCAGCGCATTGTCGAGCAGCAGCGTGTTGGCGACGCTGGTGCGGTAATTGCGCGCGAACCAGATCTTGTACATGCCGTTGTCGAGCGTCACGATGCCGTCCGACGGCACCGCTTCGCGGACGTCATGGACGATGCGCTGCGGCGTCAGCGGAAAACGATCTTCGGTGGAACGCTCGGCCAGTTTCGCCAGGATTTTCTCGCGCAGGCCCAACAGCGCGCCGGCATTGGGCAAGCTTGCCTTCGAGGCGGCCCGCGAGCGCCGCAAGGCTGGCGCCGACGTCGCCGACGATCTCGGCCTCCGGAAAATAGACCTGTTCGACGGTCGCCGGCGTGGCGCCGATATGGACCACGTGCGGTCCCTTCTGCGCTCATGATGAAGGGCGGCTTCTCCACGGTGTCGTGGCCGATGGAGATGATGAGGTCGGCCTTGTCGACCGCCTCGTGGATCCAGTCGCGTTCGGACAGCGCCGCGGTGCCCATATAGAGATTGGACCCGGCGTTCACCGCGCCCTTCCCCATCTGGGTGTTGAAGAACGGAATCCCGAGACCGTCGGACGAATCGCGACAGCGGCTCGGCCAGCTGCGGGCGGCTGGCGCCGGCGCCCAGCATCACCAGCGGCCGCTCGCGCCGATGCGATCATGCCGGCTGCGCGGTCGATCGCCACTGCAGGCGCTACCGCGCAGTTCGACCGCATGCGGATGAATGATCTCGGCCGCCGCCTCGTCGGAAGCGACATCCTCCGGCAGTTCGAGATGGACCGGGCCCGGACGCTCCTGCTGCGCCACGCGAAAAGCATCGCGCACCAGGGTCGGAATGCTCTGCGCCGAGACGATCTGGGTCGCCATCTTGGTCAGCGGCCGCATCGTGGCGACGATATCGACGATCTGGAATTTGGCCTGCCGGCTGGAGTGGATCGCCTTCTGGCCGGTGATCATCACCATCGGCATCGCGCCCAGATGCGGCATAGGCCGCGCTGGTGGTGAGGTTGAGCGCGCCCGGCCCGAGCGTCGTCATGCACACGCCGGCGCGGCCGGTCAGCCGGCCATAGGTCGCCGCCATGAAGCCGGCGGCCTGTTCGTGGCGGGTGATCACGAGCTTGATCTTCGAGCCGCGCAGCGATTTCAGCACGTCGAGATTTTCCTCGCCGGGAATCGCGAAGATATACTCGACGCCCTCGCTTTCGAGCGCCCGAACCAGCAGATCTGAGCCTTTTGTCATCGCACCACTCCCGATATGTCCTTGCGCGCTGCTCCCAGAGCGGGATGACTTATCTTCAAATCGTCATCCCGCTCTAGTTTATTGTTTGAGCATGATCTTGTCGGAAAACCGGTTTCCACTTTTCCGGATCATGCTCTGGCCTCGCGGATGGTATCAAGAACGATGGCGTGCCGATATGCCCACGGCATGAAAACGCCGCCGGCGCTTCTGGCGCCGACGGCGTTTTTGAACCTGCAACCCTGAAATCTAGCTCGCCATGCGGCGCGGCAGCTTCCAGCCGGGACGGACGAAGTGGCAGGTGTAGCCGTCCGGGTAGCGCTCGAGATAATCCTGATGCTCCGGCTCGGCCTCCCAGAAGTCGCCGACCGGCGCGAGTTCGGTCACCACCTTGCCCGGCCACAGGCCGGAGGCGTCGACATCGGCGATGGTATCGCGCGCCACCCGTTCCTGCTCGGGGCTGGTATAGAAGATCGCCGAACGATAGCTGGCTCCACGGTCATTGCCCTGTCGATCCCGCGTGCTCGGATCGTGGATCTGGAAGAAGAATTCCAGCAGATCCCGGAAGCTGGTCACCCGGGGGTCGAACACGATCTCGATCGCCTCGGCATGGCTGCCGTGGTTGCGATAGGTCGCATTCTTGACGTCGCCGCCGGAATAGCCGACCCGCGTGGAGATGATGCCGGGCTTGCGGCGGATCAGATCCTGCATTCCCCAGAAACAGCCGCCTGCGAGAACGGCACGTTCCGTAGTTGTGGTCATGGGTGTCTCTCCGTATTGGCCGCCAACAGATTGGCAGCGAAATCGAACGCCCTGCCCGAAGCCCGCGCCTGGCGGTCCGGACCAACGGAAACCTAGCATAAATGTGGCGCGGAGCGAGCCCGCGCAAGGCGCCGCGGCCGGCCGATGAGGCGCATTTGATCGGGCGAATTCAATGAATGATAAAATGCCCCATATGGGTCTCGGTGCGCCAAAGGCCCAAGGCGGTTACGCCGGCAGCAAGTAACCATCAATTGTTGACGTGTTTGCTCGGAAACCAGTTCATCATGGACTGCCCCAACGCAATCCCGATGCATCCGGCCAACGCATCGATCAGGAAGTCGCTCAATCGCGCGTGGCGCGTCGCGAGCGGAATCTGAAGCAACTCGATCGCCAGCGCGAACAGCACCGAGGCCGAAAGGAGCTGTTTGATCGAAGCGGGAAACGCGAACGGCACCGCTAGTCCGACGATCGCAAAGCATAGAAAATGCTCGGCGCTTTGCCCCAGGCCGGTAACCAGCCTTTCATCGGCCGGAACGACCGTCAGAGCCACGATGGCAAATAGGGCTGTCAGCACGGCGATCTGCGCGAGCTTCACGGAATACCTTTCATCTCAATGCTTGAAATATCTCATTGCCGAGATACGGCTCTGGTGGATGGTTCGGTTTCATCTCTGCGGCTGAATTAAAAGCCAATCCGAATATAGACATTTTCCATACAAGCGAAACCGTATCCGATGGGGTAGCTCTCTACGCACCAATCGCGGGGTCCGATCTGTTCCTGGAGGCTCGCAACATGAATTGGCAGGTCCGAGATGGGCCGGATAGCGATCTGGTTCCTCCAGTGAAGCGAAACGGACGCACAAACCATCACCTCCAGCCGTAAGGTTGTCGCCAGCTGAAATACCGCCCCGATGGGCTCGCCCACAGCTCATGAATTGTGTATTCAGGTTTGACGGAACGCCGAGAATGATCGGGGTTTTATCGCGGTGTATGGATGATCGACGAAAAGAAGCTCGAAGAGCGTTTGGTCGCGCTCGAAGCCGCCAAATCCTGGAGTCCGCGCGTCGTCTCGCGGCTGGAGATGCTGCTGCGCTCGGGCGCGGACGAAGCACTCTACCGCATCAATCCGGTCCAGTTCGCCACAGAGAAATCGATTGCCGAAGCTGAAGCGATCGATCTTTTCCTCCATGCCTGCGTGGCCGGGCTATTCGACATGGACTGGCTGCTCGTCTGTCCGATGTGCTCCGACGTTGTCGCGAGTTTCCGAAGCCTGAACAAACTGCACACCCACTTTCACTGTCACCTCTGTCAAAGCGATTACGAGGCCGCTCTCGACGATTACATCACGGTGATGTTTACGGTGTCGCCCGCCGTGCGCGGCATCCGCTTCCATCACCCGGATGCATTGCCGGCCTGGGATTATCTATTCCATCATAAATTCACGCCGGGCGGCACAACGCCCGACGGTGTGCCATGGAACGAGGCTGCCCAGGGGCTGGTGAGGGCGCTCACCCGGATAGAGCCGGGGGCCGCGACCGATCTTGAGGTCGATGCCACCGATGGCGGTCTGCTGGGGCAGGATTTCGACAGCGAAGCTCAATTCTTTTTCGCTATCGCAAGCGGGACGGATGAAACGCCGCCCCGTGTGCCGGTCATACTCGACAACGGCAAATGTAGGGTGGCCGAAGCGAACATCGGACCCGGCAAGGTCGTGTTCGAAGTTCGCAACGTTGGCAAGCTGCCGGCGGTATTTGGTATCCTGCAGGTCCCGATGGCGACGTTTCAGCGCCCGAAGCTACACTTCGCGCCATCCTTGTCCGGCAAGCGCCTGCTGATGACGCAAACCTTTCGCAACTTGTTCCGCTCGGAAGTGATCGGCGCGACCGAAGGCATTGCGGTTCACGATGTCACCCTCGTATTCACCGACCTCAAAGGCTCGACCGCGCTCTACGAGCGGATTGGCGACCTTAACGCCTACATTCAGGTGCAGCGGCACTTCCAGCATCTGCTCGACGCCACTGTTCGGCACAATGGCGCCGTCACCAAGACAATCGGTGACGCCGTGATGGCGGCGTTTTCGACGTCGGCCGATGCGGTGCAGGCAGCACTTGATATGCGCGAGGCGGTCGATCAGCTAAATCGGGACCGCCCGCAGCGTGATTTCATCCTTAAAATCGGCGTGCATCGGGGAGCCGCGATCGCGGTCACGCTCAACGAGCGGCTGGATTATTTTGGCCAGACGGTGAACATCGCAGCGCGGGTGCAAAACCTTGCCGATGGCGACGAGATCTGTATCACCGAAGAAGTTTACCGCGCGCCGGCTGTGGTGGAAATTATCGCGCCATACCCGGTGGCAAAGAGCGAGGCGGAACTCAAGGGCGTCAGCAACGCCATGTCGGTCTATCGTCTGGCCCGAACGGCATCCTAGAGCCTTTTCCATTCCGATGGAATCGGAACGGGGCTCTAGCCTTTTGTTTTGACGCGTTTTCTTCACGCGAACCGGCATCCACTTCGCTCGAAAACGCTATAGCGGTCGGCGCGGGATTTTTTATCTGCAAATACCAAGCCTGCCGTGCGCCGATCTCGACGCCGTGCCCGGCGCAATAAATGATCGCCGCGTCGGCATTCCGAACCTCGTCGGATGCGGGGACTAGACCTCTACCAGTCGCGCTTGAACCGGTAGTCGAAACCGTTGCCGTCGGCCGTGATCAGGCCGACGGTCGGCGTCGGAAAATGGATCGGCAGGATCAGCGTGTCGGTGCCGGCGACGGAGGCAAAAAACTTCCGCCGCGACACCGCCGACTGCTTCGGGTCCCAATCCGGCTTCGCCGACCATTCCGGCTCGCGGCACTGGATCGCATGATGCATCAGATCGCCGGCCACCACCGCGCGCTTGCCCCTTGGAGAAGATGTTGACGCAGCAATGGCAGGGCGAATGCCCCGGCGTCGGCGTCAGCGTCACGGTATCGTCCAGCGCGTAATCGTCGTCGACCAGCAGCGCCTGGCCGGCTTCGACGATCGGCAGGCAGTTGTCGCGGAATACCGTGCCGGGCGGATTGGCGCCTTTGGCGTTCTCCGCTTCCCAGACCGCGTATTCGCGTTTGTGAAAGACGTATTTCGCATTCGGGAACGTCGGCACCCAGCGGCCGTCGCGCAACGTGGTGTTCCAGCCGGTATGGTCGATGTGAAGATGGGTGCAGAACACATAGTCGACCTTCTCGTAAGCTGATGCCGAGCGCGAACAGTTCGTTGCGCCAGCGCTCCTTGCCGGGAAAATCGAACGGCGGCGGATGGCCCTTGTCCTCGCCGGTGCAGGTGTCGACCAGGATGGTGTAGCGCGGCGTGCGGACCACGAAGGTCTGATAGGTGATGACCATCATCCCCAGCGCCGCGTCGAACACCTCCGGCTCCATCGTGGGCAGATGATGCTTGAAGACGGCATCGTCATAGGCCGGGAAGAAATCCTGCGGCCGCCGCCATGGCCCTTCCCGCTCGATCACGGCGTCGATGGTGATGTCGCCTATCCTGAGCTGCTTCATTTTGTTTCCTTTTCTTGTTTGTTTTGTTTTCTTGCGGCGGCCGAAACAGCGTAACGGGCCTCGCCCGGCCGATCAAGTCGAAGCCGGTAACGGAAAATCAAAAGCGATCGTGACGCACGCGTCTGCTCTCACGATTTCCTGCGAGGCAAGCGCAATATGCAAGAGAAAATGTAAAATTTACGGTTTCGCAGCCCGGCTCGAAGTGTGTTAACCTTTGTTCGGATGGTACCAAAGGCGGGACAATGCACGTTGCAAGAACGACCATCGGCCTGACCGCGTCGCTCGTGTTAGGAGCTTTTGCATTTGGAACCACAGCCGAAGCCCAGCCCGCCCCGGCAGCGCCTCCAGCGGTTGGCGTGATGGAAGCGGTCAACCGGCCGGTGACCGAATCCAGCGAGTTTCTCGGACGGATCGAGGCCCCCAACCGCGTCAGCGTGGTTGCGCGCGTCACCGCGTTCCTGGAAAAGCGCTCCTTCGTCGAGGGCGCTGAAGTCAAGACCGGCGATCTGCTGTATCAGCTCGAGCGCGGCCCGTTCGAGGCCGATCTGGAATCCAAGAAGGCACAGGTCGCGCAATTGCAAGCGACGCTGGTCAACGCCAAGCTGACGACCGACCGGGCGAAAACCCTGCTCGGCGGCCCGGCCGGCCAGCAATCCACCTACGATGCCGCGCTCGCCAACCAGCAGAGCCTCGAGGCACAGATCCAGGCCGCGCAGGCACAGGTGGACCTTTCCCAGATCAATCTCGACTATACCGAGATCCACTCGCCGATCGACGGCATGATCGGCCGCACCGCGGTCACCGAGGGCAACGTCGTCACGCCGAGCTCGGGGGTGCTCACCACCATCGTCAGCCAGGACCCGATGTATGTCACCTTCCCGGTTCCGGTGCGCGAGGGGCTGGTACTGCGTGATCGCTACGCGACGCGGGGCGGTTTCAAGGCGGTCGTCATCAGGATCCGGCTATCGGATGGTCGTCTCTACGATCAGACCGGCCAGCTCAATTTCGTCAACAATACAATCGCGCAAAACACCGACACCATCACGCTCCGCGGCGTCATCCCCAACCCGATTCTGCATCGGTTGGCCTCCGCAGGCGGACGATCGACGGTGCGCGAACTCACCGACAACGAGTTTGTCACCGTCCTGCTGGAGGGCGTCGAACCGGTCGACGTGCTGGCGATCCCGCGCTCGGCGGTGTTGTCGGACCAGCAGGGCGAATATGTCTTTGTCGTCGGTGCCGACAACAAGGCCGAGCAGCATCGGATCAAGCTTGGGCAGTCGACCTCCACCATCGCCGCGGTCACCAGCGGCCTCGCGCTGGGCGACAAGGTGATCGTCGAGGGCCTGCAGAAGGTGCGCCCCAACCAGCCGGTCGCGCCCGGGCCCGCCAGCGCGCTGATCCAGGCCAGCATGAAGCCGACCGCGGAAGACGCTCGCACGCAAAAGGACGCTGACGCCACCGGGGCCAAGCCCGCGGGCACCAGCCCATGATTTCCTCTGTCTTCGTCGACCGTCCCCGGCTTGCGATCGTCATCGCCTTCGTCATCACGATCGCGGGCGCGCTGGCGCTGTTGCAGATTCCGGTGGCGCAGTTTCCCGACATCGTGCCGCCGCAGGTCACGGTTACCGCCGTATTTCCCGGCGCCTCCGCCGAAGTGGTCGAGTCCAGCGTCGCCCAGCCGCTCGAGGCGCAGGTCGTCGGCGTCGACAAGATGCTCTACATGAAATCGACCAGCGGCAATGACGGCAGCTACACGCTGACGGTTTCATTTGCCCTTGGCACCAATCCCGACATCAACACCGTCAACGTCAATAACCGGGTCCAGACCGCGCTGGCACAATTGCCGACCGAGGTGCAGGCGCAGGGCCTGACGGTGCAGAAGAAATCCTCGGCAGTGCTGCAGTTCATTGTGCTGTACAGCCAGAATGGCGCGCAGGATCCGCTGTTCATCACCAACTACGCTATCATCAACGTGCTCGACGCGATTTCGCGCACGCCCGGCGTCGGCCAGGCCAGCCTGTTCGCGAAACTCAACTACTCGATGCGGATCTGGTTCGATACGCAGCGGCTGACCAGCCTCAATCTGGCGCCCTCCGACGTGATCGCCGCCATCCGCGCCCAGAGCGTGCAGGCGCCGGTCGGCCGCATCGGCGCGCGCCCGATCAGCGATGAACAGCAGTTCCAGTTCAACGTGCAGACCCAGGGCCGCCTGACCACGTCGAGCCAGTTCGGCGAAATCGTGCTGCGGGCCAATTCGGACGGCTCGGTGCTGCGCATCAAGGACGTCGCGCGGGTCGAGATCGGCGCGCAAAACATGGATAGCGAATCCCGGATCGACGGTCAGGCGGGCGTGCCGCTGGGCATCTACCTTGCCCCCGGCGCCAATGCGGTGACCACGGCAAAGGCAGTTCAGGCCACGCTGGCAAAATTGTCGGAGCGGTTTCCGCCCGGCCTGACCTATCTGGTGCAATACGATTCCACGACCTTCGTCAGCGACACCATCACCGAAGTGCTGAAGACGCTCGGCGAAGCCTTTGTGCTGGTCGTGATCGTGGTGTTCTTGTTCCTCGGCAATATGCGCGCCACCATCATTCCGGCGATCGCGGTCCCGGTCAGCCTGATCGGCACGTTCGCGGTGCTGCTGGTGCTCGGCTATTCCGCCAATACGGTGTCGCTGCTGGCGCTGGTGCTCGCCATCGGTATCGTGGTCGACGACGCCATCGTGGTGGTCGAGAATGTCGAACGCGTCATGGAGGAGGAACCAGACGCGACGCCCGCCGAGGCCACCAAGAAGGCGATGACGCAGATCACCGCGCCGATCATCGCGATTTCGCTGGTGCTGTTGTCGGTGTTCGTGCCGATCGCGTTCATTCCGGGAATCTCCGGAACATTGTTCCGCCAATTCGCGGTGACGATCAGCGCGGCAATGGTGATCTCGGCGCTGAACGCGCTGACCCTGTCGCCGGCGCTGTGCGCGGTGTTCCTGCGTCACACCGGTCCGCGGCACGGCATCATGGGGCGCATACTCGGCGGCATCGACTGGGTTCGCGACCGCTATGCCGGCGGCGTACGCCGGCTGATCCGTGTGGCGGCGCTGTCGCTGGTGCTGGTGCTGGTGTTTGCCGGAGGCATCTTCGGCGTCGCGCGTTTGACGCCGACCGGATTCCTGCCCGAGGAAGACCAGGGCGCGTTCTTCATCGCGGTGCAATTGCCCGACGGCGCGTCGGTGGCGCGCACCAGCCAGGTGACCAAGCAGGTTGAGGCCATCCTGAAGAAGATGCCCGCCGTCAATCATGTGCTGTCGATCATTGGCTTTTCGCTGCTCGACGGCGGCAGCGAGCCGAACTCGTCCTTCATGGTAGTGCGCATGAAGCCGTTCGCGGACCGCAAGGCGGCCGCCGATTCGGTGCAGGCCACGATCCGGCGCACCTTCGCCGAGGGATCGCAGGTCCGGCAAGCCAGTGTCCTGCCGTTCAACCTGCCGCCGATCATCGGGCTGTCGACCTCCGGTGGCTTTGAGTATCAGCTCGATGCGCTGGAGGGACAGGATCCGGCGGCGCTCGGCAGCGTGATGAGCGGCCTGATCGCTGCGGCCAACCGCGATCCCCGGCTGACGCGCGTGTTTTCGACCTTTACCGCGACCAATCCGTCGCTCTATCTCGACATCGACCGCGCCAGGGCGCAGGCGCTCGGCCTCAACATGGCCGATGTGTTCACCGCCCTGCAGGCCACGCTCGGCGGCGTCTATGTCAACAACTTCAACCTGTTTGGCCGCACCTGGCAGGTCAACGTCGAGGGCGAGGCCGCCAATCGCGGCGACATTCCCGACATCTGGCAGATTTATGTGCGCAACAGCACAGGCGAGATGGTGCCGATCCGCTCCATCGCTTCGTTGAGGATCGTGACGGGGCCTCAGGTCATCACCCGCTACAACAATTATCGATCGGTCACCGTGAACGGCGGCCCCGCGGCCGGCGTCTCGTCGGGCACCGCGATCGCGGCGATGGAGGAATTATCCAGGTCGACGCTGCCTGCCGGCTACTCCTACGAATGGACCGGCACCGCCTACCAGGAACAGGCGGCCGCCGGCCAGACCGGCATCATTCTCGCGCTGGCCATTCTGTTCGCCTATCTGTTCCTGGTGGCATTGTATGAGAGCTGGACCATCCCGATCCCGGTGTTGCTGTCGGTCACGGTCGGCGTGCTCGGTTCCTATAGCGCGATCAAACTCGCCGGGCTGAACCTCGATCTCTACGGCCAGATCGGCCTCGTGGTGCTGATCGCGCTGGCCGCCAAGAACGGCATCCTGATCGTCGAATTTGCCAAGGAACAGCGCGAAGCCGGGCTTTCGATCCGGGAAGCCGCGGCGCTGGGATCACAGATGCGATTCCGCGCCGTGATGATGACCTCGATCGCCTTCATTCTCGGCCTGTTGCCACTGGTGGTCGCGACCGGCGCCGCGGAGATCAGCCGCAGGGCGGTCGGCACCGCGGTGTTCGGCGGCATGCTGGCGGCAAGCTCGATCGGCATTTTCATGGTGCCGATGCTCTACGTGACATTCCAGGGACTGCGCGAGCGGGTGAAGAAGCGCTTCGGCGGAGCCGACGAGAAACCGCATGCCGCAAAGCCGCCGGCGGCAACCTGAAGCGGCCGGATTATTCCACCGAGATCTTGGCGCTGCTGATGACGTCGCGCCATTTGTCGTGCTCGTCGGCGAAGAATTTTGTCGTCTCGGCGATGCTGCCGCCAACCGGCTCGACCGCGATCTTTGCGAATTGCTCCTTTACTTCCGGCAATGCCAGCACCTCGGTGATGTCCTTGTTGAGAGTTTGCACGATCGCAGGTGGCGTTCCCGGCGGCGCCACCACCGCAAACCAGGTCGAGGACTCAAAGGACGCGACCCCAGCTTCCTGGAGGGTCGGGACATCCGGCAGCAACGGATCACGCTTGTTGCCGCCGGTGGCCAGTATCCGAAGCTTGTCGCCCTGCAACGCGAGCGACGAACCGAGATTGTCGAAGAACAGGTCGACCTGGCTTGCCATGATATCCTGCAAAGCCGGCGTCGTTCCCCGGTAGGGGATATGCACCATCTGCGTGCCGGTCAGCCTCTGGAACAGGATGCCGGTCAAATGCGAGGTTGATCCGTTGCCTTGCGAGGCAAAGCTGACCTTGCCTGGATTGGCCTTCGCATACGCGATCAGCTCCTGCGCCGTCCTGGCGGGAAAGCCGGGCCTGACATCGAGCACGTTCGGCACCGTGCCGAGGACGGTGATCGGCATCAGGTCGGCCGGCTTGAAGCCGAGCGATTCAGGTTTGTAGAGCGAGTCGTTGATGGCCAGCGGTCCCGGCGGACTTGCAAGCAGCGTATATCCATCCGGCGCGGACGTTGCGACATAGGCCGCGCCGATGTTGCCGCCGGCGCCGGTCTTGTTTTCGACCACCACCGGCTGATGCCAGCGCTTGCTGAGATACTGCGCGACGATCCGCGGCAACACGTCGGCGGTTCCTCCGGCCGGGAACGGCACAACGATACGAACCGTGTGATTGGGATAATCCCGCGTTGCATCGGCGGCATCGACGCGAACCATCGCGTAGTGAGCGAGTGCTGCGCCGAGCCCGGCAATGACCAGCCTGCGAGATGGCCTCATCGAATTTCCCGCCCTGTATTTCATTTTGTCATTGTTCCGCTTGCCACGCTTGCAGGATTTCCCGACGGCACGAACGGATCGGCGAAGAACTGTCCGTCGGGCAAACCGCCCAGAGCCTGAAAATCCCGCTCGGCGTTGCGGATCATCGCAGGATTGCCGCAGGCGTAAACCTGCCAGCCTGACAAATCCGGAATGTCGCGCAGCACAGCTTGATGAACCAGCCCGGCAGCGCCGCTCCAATCGGCATCGGGTTCCGACAATACGGGCGTGAATGCAAGCCAGGGCGAACGGGCCGCCCATCTATCCGTCAAGTCCAGTAGATAAAGGTCCTGCCGGCGGCGGCCGCCCCAATAGAGCCGCACGCGGCGGGTGTTTCCGCGCGCGATCAAATCCTCGATGATGGATTTGATCGGTGCAAAGCCGGTGCCGGTCGCCAGACAGACGATCGGCTTGTCCGAGCCGGTGCGCAGATAAAACTCGCCATAGGGAATTTCGATCTTGAGCTTGTCGCCGTTTGCGAGCCCGGCCAGGACGCCTTCGGAAAACTGCCCGCCCGGGATCCGCCTGATATGCAATTGCACGCCGTCGCTTTCCCTCGGCGCATTGGCCATCGAGAAATTGCGGGTATCGCCGTCCGGCATCGAAACGCGCAAATATTGCCCGGCCTTGAAGCGGGCGCGAATGCCGGCGGGAAAGCGCAGCATCAGCGTGAAGACGTCATCCGCCGGCTTGCCGACGCGGTAAACGCTCGCGGTGATCTGCTTGCGCGCGGTCGGGTCATGACGATCGATGCGCTTTGGATGAATAACGATATCGCTCTGCGGTCTGGCCTGGCACAGCAGCACGCCGTCAGCCGGGGCCGCCATCGGCCTGGCGCCGGAGGCGACCTTGCCATGGCGCAGCCCGGCTTCGCAGGTCGAACAGATGCCCTTGCGGCAGGAATAGGGCAATGAATAGCCCGCGCGCTCCGCCGCATCGAGCACGGTCTCGCCGGCCTCGCAACCGAACGCGATCGCGCTTTCGTCGATGGCGATCTGAAACGTCATGCGACCGCTTGATCCGCAAGGTCGGTCGCGCCGGACAACAATTTCAGCGACCGCAACACCGCATCGGGTTCGGCGACACCCTTGCCCGCGATATCGAAGGCGCTGCCGTGACCGACGCTGGCGAACAGCACGCCGGCCCCGATCGACATCGCGGCCGAGTTGCGGCCCGCGAGCAGTTTGACCGGGATATGCCCCTGGTCGTGATACATCGCGACAAAGACGTCGAAGTCGCGCCGGCCGAGCATCAGGTCAGCGCCGACCGGGCCTTCGACCTGAAGGCCGGCTGCCCGCAGGCTTTTTGCGGCCGGGACGGTGATCCTGTCATCGTCGTCGCCGAACAGGCCATTCTCGCCGGCATGCGGATTTATTCCGAATAGGCCGATGCGCGGTTGCTTGACATGGAGCTGGCGCAGCGCGGCATCGGCCGTCCGCGCCGCCCGCTCCACCAGTTCCGGCGTGATGCGCGCAAGCGCCGTGTGAATCCGTTCGTGCAGCGTGACGTGAACGATGCGCAAGCCGCCACCGACCAGCATCAGGAAGACGTGGTCCTCCGGCCTGTTTGTCAACCGCGCGAGCAAGCTTGGATAGCCGGAAAACGGAATACCGGCGGCGTTGACGTTGGTTTCCGAATGCGGGCACGCCACGATCGCGGATGCGTGACCTTCATGGACCAGCCGGATCGCCGCGGCCAAATAGTCGACGGTCGCGCGACCGCCTTCGGCGACCGGCGTGCCCGGGTTGAAGGCCGCGCGTGGCAGGGAATCGACGCCTTTGACATAGAGCACGCCGTCGCGCCGCACCGATCCGTCGAACGAACGAACCGCGAAACCACCGGCATAGCGCTCGGCGCAGGCGCGCACGACATACTGATCGCCGACCAGAATGATCGAAGGCCCACCGTGCGGGCCATCTGCACCGCCGCCTTGACCGCGATTTCGGGGCCGATGCCGTTGGGATCGCCGATGGTGAGTGCAATGGTGGAGACGCTCACAACGGCAACGCCATCAGCGTATCGATGCGCGAGCTGTCGCAAACCACGATCCGCTCGTTCAGCCGCACCTTGCCCTCCTCGATCTTGTAGAGGTCGAGGTAGCGGCCGGTCGCGAAGATATCGGTGTCGCCGTCCTGAATGATCCGCACCACCAGGAACGAGGTCTCGCTGCGTACCTCGCCACCGCCTTCATGCAGGATCGAGGGCTGGCCGAGGATGTGGCGATAGGACTGACGCTCGTAGATATTGGCTTCGCGCAGTGCCGAGACCCGGTCGCGCAGCATGCCCTTCGAGTTCGCGAAGATGATGGCGCCTTCCAGCCCCTCGCGATGGTTGGCGGCGGTGGTGACTTTGTAGACGCACGATCCATGAAAATGATCGGGCCAGTCTTCCAGCCGGTCGTCGTCGATGCAGCGGGCATATTCGGCCTGGGCGCGCGCGATCATCTGATACACACTATCGGTCATGTGCGGCCTCACATGCCCATCTGGCTGCGGTAGGCCTTCCAGAAGCCGCGAA
This sequence comes from uncultured Alphaproteobacteria bacterium, assembly GCA_963755895.1. Classification (GTDB taxonomy): domain Bacteria; phylum Pseudomonadota; class Alphaproteobacteria; order Rhizobiales; family Xanthobacteraceae; genus Bradyrhizobium. Next base: position 15,099 of record CAVWMD010000029.1, on the reverse strand, counting down.
CTGAAGCCTCGGTGACGCGGCTTTCGCTGCTCTGGGCGTCGCTGCCGCCCATCTCCAGGATCGCCTCTTGCTCGGAAGCACCGGCGATGCCGCGCTGGACGAAACCGCCGACGCAGCCGTCTTCCATCGAGATGTAGCCGGCCGGCCCCACCAGATTATGCTGCTTGAGCCGGGTCAGCCGCTGCTCCGGCGTGTCGTCGGCAAAGCCGAGATAGGTCCAGTTGAGATCGGTCTTGTCGATGGCGCGCGGCACGATCTGCCTGACTGCGATGGCATTCTGGATCTGCTGCAGCACGAAGGTCGGGAACACCGACAATATCTGCAAGGTCACGCAGTCATGATATTCGTCAAAACCCTGCAGCAGCGACGGGTCCGCCAGTTTGTATTGGCTTTCGGAACGAAGCTGCTGCCTGGCGTATTCGGCGTCCTTCCGTGCGGAGGTGTCGATCGCCGAATAGCTGATGTGATGGCCGCCGCTCTCGTCGACGATGATCGCGCCTTTCTGCGACAGCCGATTGAGCTCGAAGGTGGTGAAAAACAGATGCAGGATACTGGCGTGATAGGAGTCCTTGACGTTCTCCATGTAGAGCTTCCAGTTATTCGGCAGCACCTGCGTGACGCGTCCCAGCACCACCGGCTTGCGGCCGCCGAGCACACGCTCGATCCGCGATGAAATCTCGTCACCGAGATATTCCTCGATCGGCGGCACCTCTTCGGAAAACGATCCGAAGATCAGGCCGTGCAGGATGGCGATCCGCAGCTTGCGAGGCCCGTGATCCTCCATGCGAAAGCTGTCGGGCATGCCGCCCTTGCCCTTGACGCCATCCTTGAACGCGATGCCCCTGAGATTGCCCTGCCGGTCGTAGGTCCAGGCGTGGTAGACGCAGCTGAAGTCCTTTTTGCCCTTGCCGTGGCTGTCGAGGCAAATCAGCGCGCCACGATGCGCGCAGCGATTCTCGAAGGCATAGATTTCGCCATCATTGTCGCGGGTAACCACAACCGGCGTGTCGCCGATCCTGGTGGTGCGGAAGTCGCCGGGTTCGGGCAGTTCCACGTCGAGCGCCAGATAATGCCACGACGGCCCCTGAAAGATGCGCGCCTGCTCCTGGCGATAGGTCTCCGCGGTCTGGAACACCCAATACGGCACCCGGGTCAGGGTTTCCGCAGGCCGCGCCTCGTGCGTTTCGTGCAACATCTCTGATGGTCCTGGTCTGATCGTCCGGTCGGGCTCGGCTGATGCGGTATTTTTGTTTGACAGCCGCGACGACAAATGTTCGGATATCGAACACCGTTTCTATACCGAACAAATTGAACGTCCTCTAAATCACTGTCAAGGCCGCTCCATGCCTGCAAGGGTTGCATCCAGCGAACGATCGAACGAAGGCATGGGCGGTCTTGCCAAGGGCCTTGCCATCATCGAGGCGCTGGCCACCCACGGCGTGCTGAGTGTTTCCGATGCGGCACGAACCACCGACATCAGCCGCGCCGCGGCCCGGCGTTGCCTGATCACACTAACCGAACTTGGCTATGTCGAGCAGGCGGGACGCGAGTTCCGCCCACTGCCGCGGCTGCGGCGATTGGGCGACGCCACGACGAAACGTGACCAGATGGCCCGGTTGGCCGATCCGTTATTGAAACACGCGCGCGATCAACTGGCTGAATTGGTATCGCTGGCTGTACTGGACGACGACAAATCGCTGTTCATCGCGCGCGCGGAGGCCGAGCATATCCTGTCGACCGGCGTTCGCGTCGGCGCCACCCTGCCGGTCTATTGTTCGGCGACCGGACGCGTCCTGCTCAGTCAATTCCCGGACACCGAGATCGGCCAACGCATCGGCCGCAAGCCGCTGCCGGCGAGAACGCCGCACACCATCACCAGACCGACGCTGCTGCTGGCTGAAATCCAGGCGGTGCGCAAGCGCGGCTATGCGATCAGCGACGAAGAACTGGAATTGGGCATGCGCGCGCTTGCAGTGCCCGTGATCGGCGACGGCAACGAAATCGTCGCCGCGATCAGCGTCAGCGCCGCCTCCGCCCGCGTCCGCGCCGCCGATCTGCGCAGCCAGTTTCTTCCAGTGCTTCAAACCTGCGCCCGGACGCTGAGCGAGGCGATCCGCACCATTCATGCCGTGGAGCACAGAAAAAAAGCCCCGGACAATGCCGGGGCTTGAAGTTGCTGGAGAGAATTTTCAATCAGTACCTTACGACCGCCGGACCGCTGAAGTGATAGTTCAAGCGCGCGGTGACGAGGTCGACGTCCTGCTGGTTGGACTCGACACGTGAAAGCGCGCTTGTTCCGATCGTCGTGAAGCTATTGGCACTGTTGAACATGAAGAAGTGGTCGTACTCGACCGCGAGCGACCAGTTCGGCGTGAAGCCATATTCGAGACCGACGCCGGCGGAATAGCCCACGCGGGTTTCGCTGGCCGTATCGAATGCGGTCGCTGTCGCCGTTGTGATTCCCTGATACTTGTTATCGGTCACTGCGAGACCGCTCTTCACATAGAGCAAGGTATTATTCCACGCATAGCCGAACTGACCCGTGAACAGGCTGAACGAGTCGATCTTCGATTGGTTGGTGACGGTAGAGCCAAGTGCGGAGCTCAAACTGGATCCGCGCAGATTTGCCCAGTTGCCCTGCCCTTCGAGGCCGGCCACCAAGGCGCCGGTCTGCCAACGATAGCCGAACTGGCCACCGGCCACGCCTCCGGTGGCATCGTGACAACCGTCGGGAATGGTCCCCAGCGATACCGTGCCGACCTGATTGAGGTCCCAGCAGTTGCTGGACGAACCATACCCGCCGTTGGCGCCGACATAAAAGCCGGACCAGTCGTAAGCGGCCATCATCGGCGGCGCCTTGGTATAGGTACGCGCCGGAAGATCGGCGGCGAAAGCACTGACAGCGCTGATGCTGACAACACCGAATGCGAGAGCAAGCCTTTTCATAGAAATTCCTCGATGGCGTAATTGCTGCAGCACAATATCGAGATTCCACAACAGCGGCTGTGTTCGAACGACAACACGGATGCTTATTCGAACAAAATTCTTAGTTTGAAGAAAGAAACTATTTTTTCGCTATTAAATCTTCGTGAGATGCAAATGCGCTTCCTATGCAGCGATCTAAATTCACCAACACCACGACAATGCGCCGGCCGTTGCACGCAGGCTTACGCTGAATGGAATCGCACGCTCTCGGCAAAACAGACCGCCGCGCGGGATCGCGGCCGCCGCTGCGCACGAGAAGCAAGCGCCGTTTGACGCGCATTCTTCCGCGCCCGAAGCGGGCGCACCCGAGGCATCGCCGCTGATGCCCCGGACCGAACGTCAACCGGGCCGCCAGAAATGTAATCAGATGGACACTTTTTTATCAGATGGCAGGCGACAAGATTCGCCAGATTGCGGATTGTTCGGTCGCTGTCCGATCAACGGTTTTGTTTTATAATCTGCCGCGCTTGATGAGCGTCGAGCGTGTTTTACTCCAAAATGCTCTGCCCCCGTCCGTTAGTCCCCTTTCGGACGGGGTTTTTTATCCTGCAACCGCCATCTGCCGGCGGCACCGTTTCTAGCCGCCCTGGCGGTCCGAGCCCGCTTGTCCAGTCCGCCGATGCGAAACTCCTTCGTTGGCTTACCGGGCTTTTGATGGCCGTATCAGACCCGACGCGGTGCGGCGTTCAGCTTCTGTTTACCAGGTTGGCTCAGATTCAGCGGTGGATGACACCCACGGTCGAGCCATGTTCAAAGAGAGCCTTCCGATCGCCTATGACGCGCCCGCCGATTTGAAAAAATGGCCGTCGCTGAATAACCAGCGCCTGAACGGCAGGCCGCCTTATCTGGTGTATAACGGCACGCTCGCGGACTGCATCAAGCTGCTGTTGGCGAAGCCGATCAAGCAGATTTCGCTCTACGACATCGTCACCGAGCCGCAACCGATCTTCGAGCGACCGGTGCTGTCTCCCGCCGACGCCGCTGAAATCGCGATGCGCAAGGATTTTCCGAGAGGCTAGAACAAGGCGTCGCGGCTTCCGCCGAGCTCAGATGATCTCGCGCGCGCGCAGATCCGCGATCGCGGCAGAAGTCGTAGCCGAGCGAGTTCAGCACCTCATCGGTGTGGGCGCTGAGCGCGGGCGCCATGCGATCGAGCCTGCCGCCGCCATGGGCGAGCCGGAAGCCGCTGCCGGCAAAACGCAAGCGGCCGTAGGGCGTATCGACCTCCTGAAGCGCTGCGCGCGCCTCGATCTGCGGATGATCGATCACCTCCTCGACCTTCCAGATGCTGGCGCAGGGCGCACCGGCGGCGTCGAGGATCTTTTCCCATTCGCGCGGATCTTTCTTGGCCAGCGCTTGCTCGATGATGCTCGCGCAGCGCCGGCTCGTTTTCCTGGCGGGCGAACCAGTCGACGAAGCGCGGATCTTGCAGCGCATCGGCGCGGCCGATCGCGGTCATCAGCGACTGGTATTGCTTCTCGCTGTTGACCGCGAGCAGCAGATAGCCCTCGCCCGCCCTGAACAGATTGGCGGTTGGCCTGCGGCTGACGGCCTGATTGCCGGACTGTTGCTGGCGATGGCCGGCGACGGTGTAATCCGCCACCTGCCCCGACAGAAACGCCAGCGTCGCCTCCAGCATGGAGACGTCGACCAGTTGCCCCTTGCCGGTATGGGTGCGCTGGAACAGCGCGCTCGACACGCCGAACGCCGCGGTCGCGCCGGACAGCACGTCGCAGATCGCAAAGCCCGCGCGGGTCGGGCCCGTCTCCTCATGGCCGGTGATCGCCATGATGCCGGACAGCGCCTGGATCTTGCCGTCATAGCCGGCGCCGAGACGTTCCGGGCCGGTCTGCCCAAAGCCCGAGATCGCGCAATAGATCAGTTTTGGATTGATCGCGGACAAGCCCGCATAGCCGATGCCGAGCTTGTCCATCACGCCGGGGCGAAAGTTCTCCATCACCACGTCGACCTCGGCGGCGAGCCGCTTGACGATCGCGATCGCCTCCGGCTTCCGCAGATCGAGCGTCAGGCTGCGCTTGTTGCCGTTGATCGCCTGCCAGCCCGGGGCAAGGCCACGCTCGGCCCATTCGCGGCTCAGCGGCGTGCGGCGCATGTCCTCGCCTTCGCGCCGTTCCACCTTGATGACGTCGGCGCCGAGCAACGCGAGCTGGTAGCTCGCATAGGGGCCGGCCAGCACCTGCGTGAAGTCGAGAATCTTCACGCCTTCGAACGGTCGGGTCAACTGGACGTCCTCCTGAAACTATTCTTTGTTGTTCTGGTCTTCTTTGGCCTTTACAGGCGCGGCCGGCCTCACGCCGCGCGGTTGCCGCGCGCGATCTCCTTTTGCTTGTCGAATTCGGCGCGGCGCCGCGCCAGTTCTTCCGGACTCATCTGCGCGATATTGTTGTAGTCGAGCTTCCAGGACGCATCCGCGCTCCAGCGCAGCGGCGACTGCATCGTGGTGCGCGCGCCGGTCGCGGATTCCAGCAGACCGAGCGCCAGTTCGAGCGTCTGCGCCTGCGAGGCGACATCGTGCGGCTTGCCGGCGGAATTGCCGAGCGGGAAGTCGCTGAACAAAAAGCGCGGCACCGCGGCATGCTCGACGATGTCCTTGGCGCAGCCCATCACCACGGTCGGGATGCCGTTGGCTTCGAGATGGCGGGCCACCAAGGCCGAGGTCTGGTGGCAGACCGGGCAGTTCGGCACGATCACGGCGACGTCGACCTTGTCGGCGAGGCAGTGCGCCAGAATTTCCGGCGCATCGGTATCGATGGTGACGCGATGGCTGCGATTGGTCGGCGCGCCGAAGAAGCGCGGCGCGACCTCGCCGATCCGCCCCGAGGCGGCCGCCTTCAGGAGTTGCGGCAGCGGAAACCAGGTGCCGCTGTCGGTCGCTGACGTGTGCTTGCGGTCGTAGCCGATATGCGAGATGCGCAGATCGTGCTGACTTCGACGTGTCGCCGTCATAGACCTTGTAGAACTTGGCGCCGCCATTATACGCCGCACCCGGACCCTGATCGCCCTTGGCCGGATCGTAGGGCGCCGCGGTGGTGACGATCGTCACCCGCGATTGCGCCAGCGGCTTTTTCAGCTTCTGGAATGGCGCCTCGACATAATGCGCCCAGCGGTAGGGCGTGGTGTAGCCGATCGCGGCGTAATAATCGCGGGTCCGCTGCATATAGGGGACCGGGGAATCGTAGTCCGGCGCAAAGCCAAGTTGTTCGTCGATCGGGCCGGTCATGGTCGTCTCCCAGGTATTTTCAAGTATTTCTTCGCTTGTCTGGACCGCAAGATAGGCCGCGAGAACGGGCTCGGGAAGCCTTCGCGAGGGCATAGCGGCCAGCTTTTCTTGCCTAAACCGAAGCGGGCCCCATCCAGTTGGTGCGCGACCTGATCACGGCGGTGAACGCATCCAATAGCGGCGTCGAGCGGCCATAGGCGATGGCGAGTTCGTATTCGACCGGGGTGCCCAGCCCGGTGAGATCGCGAAACACCACGCCGGGCCGGTTGGCGGCGCCAATGATGCGGGTCACGAGCCCTACCCCCATGCCACCGGCCACGAGACTGGCGATGGTGTCCATCTGCAAGGCTTCCTGGCCGACCCGCGGCACGAAGCCGGCATGGGCGCAGGCGGTGAGCACCCGTTCGTGCAAGCCTGGCCCCTGCCGCGCGGGGAAAATGATCCAGGGTTCGAAGGCGAGATCGGCCAGCGCGATCGATGGACGCTGCGCCAACGGATGGCTTTCCGGAATGGCCGCGACCATCTGGTTTTTCGCGACCACATCGACGCTGAGCCCGTCGGCATCGCGCAGCGGCGGAATCACGAAGCCGACATCGGCCTCGTTGGCCTGGATCCTGGCGATTTGTTGCGCCGTCATCGCCTCGGTCAGCGTCAGCTCGACGTCGGGATATTGCTCGCGAAACGCGCGCAGGATGGCCGGCAGGATTTCACGGGCCGCACTCGCCACGAAGGTCACCCGCAGCGCGCCGGATAGCCCCGCGCCGGCGCGCCGCGCCGCCGCAATGGCGCGCTCCGCCTGCATCACCGTACGCCGGCATTCTTCGAGAAATACCAGGCCCGCGGGCGTCAAGCGCTCGATCCGATTGGTGCGCTCGATCAGAAGCGTTCCCACCTCTTCCTCGATCTGCTTGATCGTCACCGTGAGCGGCGGCTGGGCCATGTGCAGACGATCGGCGGCGCGGCGAAAACTGAGTTCCTCGGCAACGGCGATGAACTGTCGCAACTGACGCAGCTCGATCATGTCCTGTTCCGGCGCCCCCTCATTGTCGTTGGGCGCAGGCTACCGGATCGAACCCGGAAACACGACAGGATTCAGCCGCGCGTATCGGCGGTTCAGGCAGGTAGCGGGCGAAGCCGCGATACGGTCAGCACCAGTGCGATCGAAACCAGCAGCAGCGCCGTGACGTAAAACAACCCCGCGGAAAAATTACCGGTCAGGTCGCGCAGGAACCCGATCACGGCCGGGCTCACCGCCGAACCCAATAGCCCGACCGCGCTGATCAGGCCAATTCCCGCCGGCCGCGCCGCTTCCGACAACAACGACTGCGGCAAGGTCCAGAAGGTGCTCATCGCGCAGAATCCACCGGAGACCGTGAAGATCAGGCCAACCAGTCGCCATTGCGGCTCGGGAACGTAAATCACCAGCAGCCAGCCAACCGCGGCCATCGCCATCGCCGCGACCACGTGCCAGACGCGTTCCTGCATCCGGTCGGAGCTGCGGTTCCACAACGGCATCAGGATCAGCGCAGCGATCGCGGGAATCGCAGTGATAAAGCCGACCTGCGATAGCGAATAGGCCTTCAGCACTTCGCGCACGATGGTCGGGATCCAGCTGCCGTTGGCGTTGAGCGTGTTGACCAGGCAAAAATACGCCAGCGCCAGCAGCAATATCCTGACATCGGTGATTTGCCGCCACACCGAAACCTTGGTCTGCCGGCCGGACGCTGTTTGGTCGTCGGCGAGCAGCAATGCCAGGGTGTTCTTCTCGGGTTCATCGAGCCAGCTTGCGTTTTTCGGTTTGTCGGTGAGATAGCCAAAGGCGACCACGCCGAGGATCACCGCCGGCAATCCTTCCAGCAGGAACAGCCAGCGCCAGCCTTGCAGGCCGAACGCCCCATTGAAGTGATCCAGGATGAGGCCCGACACGCCGGCGCCAAGCGCCATCGCCACCGGCTGCGCCATCATCAGGTAGCCGTTGGCGCGGGCGCGGTGCGAGTTCGGAATCCAGTAGGTCAGATACAGCAACACCCCGGGCACGAAGCCGGCCTCGAGCACGCCGACCAGGAACCGGACCAGATACAGGCTGTTAGGACCGGCCACCAGCATGGTGGCGGCGGACGCCAGCCCCCATGAAATCAGGATGCGCGCGATCCATATCCGGGCGCCGTAACGCGCCATCAAGAGGTTGCTGGGGATCTCGCAGGCGACATAGCCGATATAGAAGATCGAATTGGCGAGGCCGAAAGTGGTCGCGGTCAGCGCCAGATCCTTGTTCATCGACAGCGCGGCAAAACCGATATTGATGCGGTCGAGATAATTGATGACGTAGAGCACGAAAAGGAACGGGATCAGCCGCAGCCATACTTTCCTGACGGTGGCGGCCTGCCCGGTTTGAATGGACGCGCCGTCCGCGACTGATATCGTGGTCATCAAATCGTTTCCCCGTGCTTTTTTTGTTTGTCGAGGCGTGCCCGCTTCTGGCGGCGGGCTTCAACCCTCGTTCAGTCGGTCATCAATTTTTTCACTGGTGTTGGGTCGAGGTTGAACAGCCGCGCCGCGTTGAGTCCCAAAATGTTGCGCTTGGCCTGCTCGGTCAGGAACGGCAGATCGCAAATCTCCTGCGGCAGGTCGAAATCGAAATGCGGCCAGTCGGACGCGAACATCAATTGCGTCTCGGCCTTGATCATCTCGAAGGTCACTTCCAGCGCCTTGGGATGCGTCGTCTCCATCGGCTGGGTCGTATAGAAGCAATTGTGGTTCATGTATTCGCTGGGCAGCCGCTTGAGCTGCGGCGCCTCGGACGGGCGCATCAGATACTGGTCGTCGAGCCGCTGCATCAGGAACGGCACCCACGCCAGGCCGCTTTCGACCCATAACGTCCTCAGCTTTGGAAACCTTTCGGGAATTCCGTTCAGCACCCAGTTCGTCATATGCACCATGTTGCACCAGGCAAACCCCAGCGCGTGCATGCCGAGAAACCGGTTGACGGTGGCAAGCGACGGATCCTGCCAGTGATAGCCGGCATGGAAGGCCAGCGGCTTGCCGGTTTCCTCGATCATGGAATAAAGCCGCATATAGTCGTTGTGGTGCACCGGCTTGTTGCGGGTGCTGGTGACACAGAAGCCGATCACGCCCTTCTTGTCGCCCAACTCCCTGACGGTGCGTTCAGCCTCCTGCGGCGTGTTGAACGGCAGATAGATCAGCGACTTGATACGGCTGTCGCGGACAGGATGCGATCGATCAGCCAGCGATTATACGCGTTGCCGAGCCACACCTCCATTTCGGCCTGCGGATGCATGCCGAGAAACAGCATCGGCGTCGGAAACACCACCATGTTGTCGACGCCGAGCGAATCCATCGCCCGGCGCGTCAGGGTGACGTCGCGATGGACGTCGGTCTCCTTGACGATCTCCTGCTGGCCGTCCTGATGCGGAATACGCCCGCCGACCGACTGATAGCGCAGCCCGAGGTCGCCGTTCAGCCCATAGGGCGGCGCGCCGATCCGCTCCGCCTGCCAGCGTACCGCGTTGTCGCGCACAACCGGGTCTTCGATGTAGGTGACGATCTCCTTCCACGACACGGTTTCGACGTGGTGGGCGTCGATGTCGCACACGAACCAGTCTTGCAGGCCGCGCTTGATGGCGTTGCGCCGGGCATGTGCAAGCACGTCACGGGTATCGGTGTGGACATCGATCTGCTGCACGCCGGCATATTGCGGGCCGATCTTGCCTTGGATGTTCATGATTGCCCTCCGGCGTAGGTGTCCTCATCCGGGCGCCGGCGATACCACAGCGCCAGCTCCATCGGGCCGAGATGCATCGCGCGCAGCATTTCCGATACCGCGGACAATAGTTCGGTCGGCGTCATCTCGCTGTCGCGGGCGCCCGCGATCGGCGAGAAGGTTCGTTCCTCGCCGTCGGATTTTGCCACATAGAGCCGGATCGCGGCGGTCAGCATTTGCGCGACCGCCTCGTCGGAGACGCGCGAGGCTTCGCCCTGGTCGACCAGTTCGCGCGATGCGCGCAACAGATCCGGCGCGATCGAATCGATCCAGCCATATCGATCGTTCTTGCGGTCGTCGTTGCCGCGTTCCGCTTCAGACGCTGACATAGATTTCTCCATCCCGGATCGCGAGTTCGGCCTTGCGCAGCCGAAACCGGCTGCTGCCCTGGTGGTATCCGGTCTTGATGCTGAATTCGTAGCCGTGCCATGGACAAACGATATGGCTGTCGGCCTCGTCATAGGCCTGGGTGCGCACGGTCATGTCATCGGCCGTCGGTTCGAGCACGCGCTTCATGATACGACCCTGGCAGACCGGACCGGCGCGGTGCGCGCATCGGTTATGCCAGGCGTAAAACTCGCTGCCGATCCGGAATACGCCGACTTCGAATTCGCCGCACACCACCACCTTGCGATCGCCGTCGGCGTAATCGGCGACATTGCCCGCAATGTATTCGGCCATCCGCTCGCTCCCTTGTTCTTCTTGCCACTCCGTTCAGGCCGGAACGGCCGTTTGCGCGCCGGCAACCGCCGGCACGTTCGGGCGCTATCCTCGGCGGCGCCCGGTGGCGCCGCCAATACTATGTTCGGAAGGAGCGATATGCAGCGCGTATCGCGCGGGCGCATCGCCACTTCCGTTCCATGGAGGATGCCGCGGCAAGTCACCGCGGCAGAAAAAACCACGCGCTTAGCGAGGCGCCAAGGCAGAGCACGGCGCCGACCAATACCGCAACGCCGAACGCGCTCACCAGCGCCGGCCCCGCGGCCGACATCACCGATCCGATCAACGCGGTGGCGGTCAGCCCGCCGGTGCGGGCGACCGCGCTGTTCAATCCAGATGCGCCGCCAACGTGACGGCTATCAACCGACATCAGCACCGCTGTCGTCAACGGCGCCACCGCGCCCGCCATACCCACGGCGATCACGATCATCGCCGGCAGCACGCCGGTCCAGTAATTTGTCGCGTACCCGATCCGGAGCGCGAGCAGAAAACCCGCGGCGACGATGATCGGCCCGATCACCAGCAGCCATCGCGAGCCTATTCTTCCGGAAAGGGCGCCTGCCGCGGGCGACGCCAGCGCGATCACCAGCGGCAGCGGCAACAACGCGGCGCCGGCCTGGGTCGCGCTATAGCCGCCCGCTTCGATCAGGACGTAAGGCACCAGGACAAGAAGACCGCCGAGCGCACCATATAGCAGGAACGTAAGGATGGTCAGCCCGACAAAACTTGGCGAAGCGAACAGTGTCAGCGGCATCATCGCTCTGTCGCCAAGCCTGCGCTCGGCGAATACAAAGACCATCAGCAACAGGCCTCCCGCCGCCAGCGCAACCATCGCTGCCGGCGACCAGCCTCGCGCGGAACCTTCCGTCAGCGCCCAGGTCGCAAGGCCGAGACCCGTGGTAGCGAGCACGGCCCCTGTCGCATCGAGCGGACCGGTGCCGTCATCAGCATCCGCGCCGACATAGCGATAAGCGAGCGCGACGGCGGCCGCGGCGAGCGGAACGTTGATCAGGAAGATCAGCCGCCAACTGCCGGCATCGATCAGCCAGCCACCGAGCACCGGGCCCAGCGCGCCGCCGGCCGCGCCGGCCGCGGCCCAGATTCCGATCGCGCGGCCTTTTGCTCCGCCGGAAAAACTGCGGCCGAGGATCGCAAGGCTGCCTGGCATCAGCAGCGCGGCGCCGACACCCTGGAAGAAGCGGGCGGCGAGCAGCCAGGCGAGGCTCGGCGCCAGCGCACACGCAATCGAGGCTGCGCCGAACAGGCTGGTTCCGATCATCAGAAGCCGCCGGCTGCCGAAGCGGTCGCCCGCGGCACCTCCCAACAGAAGCAACGCGCTCAGCGGCAACAAATAGGCATTGACGACCCATGGCAGCGCAACCGCATCGGCAGCAAAACTGTCGCCGATCGCGGGCAGCCCGACATTGACGACCGATCCGTCGATGAGCGCCATGCTCGAAGCCAGGATCGTGGTGGCGATCACCAGTCCGGGGTGACCAACCCGCGCGCCTTCATCCTGGTTTCGCGCAATAGTGGCGTCGCAAGGGCCATGAACCACGGTCATGGTCCATCTGTACGGCAATGCTGGCTGCCCGACAAACGGTTCGAAAAGGGCTTCGCCAAGCACGCGGGAAGAACTGACGAAACTGCTCGTCGACGAGCATGAAAAATGGCAGAAGGTCATTGTCGACAACAACATCGCGATCAACTGGTGCCGGAGGGTAAGGATATCCCATGACAGCAGAGACACCGGCGCCGCGCCCGATCGCGGAGATCGCAAGCTATCACGCCCATATCTATTACGATCCCGCGACAACCCGGGCGAAGGCCGAACGATTGCGCCATTGGATCGGGGAGCGTTTTTCGGTGCGGCTTGGAAATTGGCACGACGTGAACGTCGGCCCGCATGACCAGCCGATGTTCCAGGTGGCGTTCGCAAAGGAAGTGTTTGCGACGCTGGTGCCGTGGCTGATGCTCAATCATCTCGGCCTCAGCATCCTGATTCATCCGAACACCACCAATCCGCGCCGCGACCATACCGCCGACCCCTTCTGGATCGGAACGCGGCTGCATGTTCACGATGACGTGCTGCCCGACGAGAGCGAAGCTGAGGAACCGTTGGAGCCGAACACCAGGCCGCATTTGCCGGTGTAGGCCATGCCACCTCCGTCATTGCGAGCGAAGCGAAGCAATCCAGTCTTTCTTTGCGGCCCTGGATTGCTTCGCTTCGCTCGCAATGACGTTGATAACGTTGCTCCACCCACCGCGGTCATACTCCGCGAAGGCGGAGTATCCAGTACGCCGCGAGCTATCAATTTAATCATCGACGCCTCGGAATACTGGATCGTCCGCCTTCGCGGACGATGACGAGCATGCGCGTTCTCGCGACGGCATCCGCCCGAGGTTTTCAAATTCATTCGCCCTGAAAAGATGAGGGCGCAGGGAAGACCGGGTGCGCGCTGCACCCGCGGTCTCATGTGCAAAGGTAGATAAAAAACGCACATGAGCATACAGGTTCAGCGGAAGCAGTCCGGCCTTCCCTGCGCAATGGCTTTACAGCTTATTCCGTGCTCTCCCGGTGAGACCAGAGCTTGTTTGTCACCGTCGCCGCGCGGATACCTCCGCGCAACTTGACACCTGCCATCGGGGCGTCAGGACCACACGACTATATTTTGGTCTTCGGTGAAACACGCCGAAACTAAGAAAACCCTTTAAAACAAGCGCTTTTCGACTACCCTGAAGCGGGGTGTTTCAGCGGGCCTCACCAAATCTAGGTCCCGGCCCTAAGCCTCTCTCGACCCTCCAAGGACTGAGAGGCCCAAGGCCGAGCCCATGGTCCCAAACCCCTCAGGAGCCTGAAACCACAATGGATACTACCATAACCACCGAACCCGCTGGCAAGCGCGCCCGCAATGGCAGCGTCATCCTGACCGACCGCATGTGCGAAAAGCGGGTCGCCAAGCGGGTGAAGTTCTACGACCGCAAGTGCTCTGGCCTCTACGTCAGCATCACCACGGCTGGCGTGGCGACCTTTTCCTTCAAGTTCACCGACCCGGCGACCGGCAAGCAGCGGACCGGCTGGCTTGGCGTCTATAACCCCGAGACCTTTACGGTCGAGGACGCCCGCAGCAAGGTCTACGGCCTGAGGGCCGTGGGCGGGGACGCAGCTGCCGAAACCTTCCGCGACCGCAAAGTTCGGCAGGCCGCAGGACATGACGGCCCGACGATGTTCGCCCGGATCGGCGTCATGCGGGCTTTGAACCGTCACGTCGAGCGCGTGTTCAACTCCGACCGGAAAGTATTGCGGCGGCATCGATCCTCACGGCGTGGCCGAAGCCGAGGCCGACATTTCGGCAATTGCCCGGTCTGCGGGGCGTATCTCAACATGCGCGACCTCGGTCAGCTTTTGGTTCACGTGCACGATCAGGAAATTGAGATCAGCGAAGGACCGGAACCGGCGCGCCAAGGTCCTTTGCATTTGATTTAAATGCAAAGCACGCCAGTAAACCATCCCGCAACCTATAGATGCTACGAGTCGCCGCGACCCGCACAGGACTTTAGGTGGCGCATGCTTCGAAATGGCAGTTACTCTGCTTGGTTCAGAACCCGGCACCAAGAAAGAGCCGGAGTTATGCAGGCAGAAGGTACCGGCGTTGTAGAGCTAAACGACGGCAAAGTGACGGGCGGCGATACTGTCCTCGCCTACACCGGGTCATGCGTTGTAGATGGAGATAAATTCACAGCTCTCATTGCGACGAAGCGGCACTCGCCGGGGCAGCAATCCATTTTCGGCCTCGGCATCGACGAAGTCAATTTGACGCTGACCGGCAAATCCACCCCGACGACGTCATCCTGCATCGGAACTGCTAAACAAGCGCCGGGCTTGGTCTTCGAGGCGGTTCTTGTCCGTATGGCAGATTGACCACGCCCAAATAGGCCGCCAACTGGGGCGGCCTTACAACGTAAGCAGCATGTAGACGCATCCGGCCGTCAAGACGGCCAGCCAGATCAGCGACATTCGTAAGAGCAATGTGTCGCGATCCATGGTGCCCGCTCACCATGTGGCGGGCGACCGACTTAGATGATAAGATGATGGGCAACCGTTCAAATTGGGAAACGTACCGGACCGCAAATGTCCTTTACCCCAATGAAATTGAAGCCGAAGTCGGGCGCTAGTCGGATTAGGAGCGCCGATGACGCATACTCATTCATGGCGCATATGCGGCTCTCCTATCGATCCAAACCTCATTGGCAGGCAGCTAGGCAAGCACTCGATAACGTTTGCGCGTCAGACGTGGGCGAAATCCGGGCTTGGCGAACCTTCCGAGCCGCCGTGTCCGTAACAGGAGATCGTAGATTGCCGCCTTGTTAA
>CAVWMD010000028.1:0-353570 GCA_963755895.1 uncultured Alphaproteobacteria bacterium | reverse complement strand
GGGTTAGCTCCGACGGGATGCGCCTCTCAGAATCCCGAGCGTTACCGCGACGACCTGCTCCAGTTTTCGCCGCCGCACAGCGCGCCGACGCAGCCTTCGACGCGGAGCGCATCCGGGCCCGTGACCTGGACGTTGCTGGCATAGCTGTTGCCGTCGTCGGCGTTGTAGATCTGGCCCGACCACCGGTTCGGGCCCGACGGCTGCATGCCGCTGAACAGCCGAAGGCCAATCATCGGTCGTCTCGCCAGCGCCGGATTGGGATTCTTGTCGTCGACCGCGGGCTTGCCGGTGGCGGGATCAATCGGCGCGCGCAGCCACACGATGACCCCGCAAATGCCGCCGCCGCACTTGCTGACGCGCACCTTGGCATCGCCCGCCTGCGTCAGCCAGATACCGCTCACTTCGCCGCCGGCCTGCGCGCCCGCCGAGGCGACGCCGAACATCGCGAGAGCGGCCCCGACGAGGCCGCAAGCCATTAATCTCAAAGGCGAAAATCCGGACATGAATCGGGAAGCCGCTGGTTGGGGTGCCATGAATGGAAAAACCTCGGAATCTCGTCCGAAGTGCCAGACATAATTAGCAACAAAGCGGATTTGCGCAATGGTTGGACAGATTTGGGCGGGGCGGGTTTGGGCCTAGCTTCGGGTCACCATGGCAGGCCGCAGAGGTCGATGATTCCGCGTTGTGGCGCGCGTCCCCGAAGGTCATAGGTGTAGGGGGCGATCGCCTCGAAACGGACGCGGCCTTGCTGTGGTTGTTCGGCGAGTATTTCGCCGTCGAACGGCTTCCAGCCGCGTCCGGTGTAGAACGGCACGTTGTGCGGCTCGCAAAACAACATGGCAAACGCTGCCGAGCCTTCGTGCTTGAGCGTTTGAACGGCCGCATCGAGCGCAACGCTGGCATAACCGCGGCCTCTCGCGTCCTCACGGGTCAGCACGCCGCCGATGCCGGCGGCCGGCACCTTGCGGCCATTCCAGGTGATATCGCGGCGATAGATCCCGACATGGCACAACGCCTCGCCAGCGTCATCCTGAACCAGCACCCGCAACTCGGCATGCGCGAAGGTTATTTCGGCCCACGGCAGCGTCGCCACCACGTGCGGCGGCCAGACCGCGTCGAACAGCGGTTTCGCCAGCGGCCACGACGCGTCTCCGTTCAAAATGTCGATCTCGATGGTCATTTTTTCCTTAACCGCGCGCGTTTAGAGCATGATCCCGAAAACCCACCGCGCCGCTGTTTGATAGTGCCCAAATTGCGGTGTTTAAGCCCGATGGAACCTTCTATAAGGGTTCCCGTTAGTGTCTCCCATAGACCTTGTCTCCCATCATTTGCGGACATCACCCCATGACCTTCACCCTCCCCAATCTGCCCTACGCCCATGACGCCCTCGCGCCTCATATGTCGAAGGAAACGCTGGAATTCCACCACGACAAGCATCACCAGGCCTACGTGACCAACGGCAACAACGCGATCAAGGGGACCGAATTCGAAGGTAAGTCCCTTGAGGAGATCGTGAAGGGCTCGTTCGGGAAGAATCCCGCGGTCTTCAACAATGCCGGTCAGCACTACAACCATCTGCATTTCTGGAACTGGATGAAACCCAATGGCGGCGGCAGCAAGCTGCCGGGCAAGCTGGAAAAGAAGATCACCGAGGACCTCGGCGGGCTCGAGAAGTTCAAGACCGATTTCGCCGCCGCCGGCGTCGGCCAGTTCGGCTCCGGCTGGGCCTGGTTGTCGGTCAAGAACGGCAAGCTCGAGATCTCCAAGACCGCCAACGGCGAGAGCCCGCTGGTGCACGGCGCTACCCCGATCCTCGGCGTCGACGTCTGGGAGCACTCCTACTACATCGATTATCGCAACCGCCGTCCGGACTATCTCAAGGCGTTCGTCGATCATCTCGTGAACTGGGAATATGTCGAGCAGCTGTTCGAAAAGGCCTGATCTCGAACGGTCCTGAATTTGGGGGCGGCGGCATCGTGCTGCCGCCCTTTTCATTTAGACAAACAAGTAGTCGTCCCTGCGAATGAGCCTATGAAGTTATCTCGGGCGTCATCCTGAGGTGCGAGCCCTTGCGAGCCTCGAAGGATGTTGTTCTGCGCAGTGCGTGGAGCCATCCTTCGAGGCTCGCCGAAGAGGCGAGCCCTCAGGATGACGGTTCAGGTGTGTCCCGGCGAGCCGCAGGGACGATCTGCCGAGAGCTTGCGATGATCACGGCCTTGCGGCAAAACGCAGGGGCCGGTTCGCGAGGAAAAAGTCGAAATGAACTATCTATTGGTTTTTGTCGGTGGCGGCCTTGGCTCGACGCTGCGCTACCTCGTCAACATCGTCTGCCCACGGCTGTTCGGCGACGCCTTTCCGTACCATACATTCATCATCAACATCACCGGCTCGACCGTGATGGGCCTGGTCGCGGGCTACCTTGCCTTCAAGGGCGAGGCGGCTGCGTCCTGGAAGCTGTTTTTGATGACCGGCATTCTCGGCGGGTACACGACGTTTTCGGCGTTTTCGCTTGATACTGCGGTGCTCTATGAGCGCGGCGAGATCGGGCTCGCGCTGTTCTATGTGCTGGGCTCCGTAATCTTCTCGATCGCCGGCCTGTTCGCCGGCCTCGCACTGGTGCGCCATCTGGCCTAAGCCCGAGTGTTCAAATGCCAAGCAAGCACCTTCTTGAGTTAAAAAGCCGCTTGCTTGGGCTCGAGGGGGACCACGACCTTTGCTGCACTCGCTATCGCCGCACGAGCCGCCTTGCGTGCGGTTCCTCTTCTTGAACGGCTGTCTTGGGAGGGGCCGTCGCCCAAAGGCAAGCCAGCAACAGGTGGTCATAAGTTCAAGTCCAATAGCGAAATCGTGCTGGGAACGTTCCGCTCCGTTGCCACCGCATCAGTCGCCGCGCGATGGCACAATTTTGGAAAGAGCGACCGCTTCAGGACATTCAGCACCACGCCCGGTTGGCGGGAGCAGCCGCGGACGCGGGGCACGCCAGCAGTGCGCCCGCGTCGGCCGGTAAGGCGATGGAGGTCGCCGAGATAACTTTCACGCGGCTACGCGAACTTCGCGCCGAGAGCCATCGCGATTCCTCCGCGCACTTCGCCAGCCAGGCGGTTACGATCGCGGCTCTTGGTTTTTTGACGGCCTATGATCGGCAGACTGCGGAGCGATTTCTTACATCGAGAGACCCGAACTTGATCGCGAACCGCGAACTGGCCGCGGCGGAGTTGGCGGTCTGGAAACCGGCTTGGGAAGACCTTCGGCTGCTGGAAAATGGCCTCGATGCCCAATCGCTTCTAACGCGACCTCTGTGGATTGTCCCAGCGCCAGACTATGCTCGGGACGAGTGGCGAAATCTTTCAGTGCGTTTGCTCCAGCGTGTCGATGAATATTGGAAATTTTGGATCGACTGGTACGAGGCGATGCTGGCCGGGCCGGTGGGGCTCTCTGAAAGCTCCGAAACCGCACGAGTGTCGTTGCCAAACGACCTCTGGGAGCAGGGGCCGATGGCTGCGAACACCCGTATCGCCAGTCTAGTTGTTTAGGACCCGTAGGGTTGGTTAGCTGTCCCACCCTACGAGCTTTGGCTTCGCCGCAGCTTGTTGACACGACCCCGCATATCCTCCAATTTACCGCTAGGTGGATACGACCTGCCGCTTGCGCCCTTCGGGGATGGTAAATGTATCGCGGCCTTTGTCGCCCTTTGCCCGAACGAGCGGGCCAGCAACGCAAGCCTCTGGCAAACAAGTTTTTGTCTCGTTCAAGCAAAGGATGCAGACATGCGCGATTTCCGCAATGATAAGGCTATGGCGCAGACGCTACGCGCGGCTCTTGCTGCCAGGAGCGTCAAGATCAGCGTCAGTCAAAGCCTCGAATTGGTCTCCGAGATGTTCGGCGTTGCCGATTGGAACACCCTCGCTGCTATCATTCGGACCGATAAGTCTGTCTCACCAGAGAGAGTTTCCGCGGCAGTGCCGGCTGCGGGGGAAGGCAACCCAGTTCTGCCTGTTTCTGCCGATCTTGCAGCGACACGGGAACGGGCTATTCGCTTTGCTACCCAGCAGAAGCATGAATACGCGACGCTGGAACATCTTTTACTTTCCCTGATCGAGGACGCGGACGCTTCTGCTGCGATGAGCGTCTACAATGTTGATCATGCCTCATTGAAGGGGAAACTCGTTGATCATCTCGACAACAACCTCGGAATACTGGTGATCGACAACGGTTGGGATACGAAACCAACTGCTGCTTTTCAGCGCGTCTTTCAACGCGCTCAGCATCGCGCATTGGAGTTGGGCCATTCCACCATCACAGGCGCAAATATTCTTGAGGCCATATCATTTGAAACGCAAAGCCCAGCGGCGCGGCTTCTTGCTGAACAGGGCATTACCCGCCGGGATATCTTGAACCTCATCGCTCACGGCAAAGGGTGGTATCGCGTGCAACAGTCCGTGCAAGAATGGTCGAAACGCCGCTCTAAAGACAGCACTTGAGTTCGCTCAACCGTATGTCTGGATGTGGCACATTGCGTCAAAAGCGCCTTGAAGCTGCATTGCGGAGCGGGCTAGACTTCCTCAGCCGCGTAAGGAGAAGCCGAAGGTGCGCAAGGTTTCTAAAAAGAAAGTGGATCCGGTGATGGTTGATTCCGCACCCGACATTCGCGCTATTCTGAGCACGGCGGGGTGCTACTTCGTTCGTCACGGAAAGGGAGACCATGATATCTGGTACAGCCCGATCACCAAGGAGCGATTTCCCGTGGACACAAAAATCAGATCGCGCCGCACCGCGAACGGCATCATGAAGGAAGCTGGTTTGCCGAAGCAGTTTTGAGTTCAGGCCGCGCGAATTGGCACGCTGGATTCAGCGTGGAAGTTCAGCCGGAAAGGAATGTTGTCGCGGGTATCGCCGTCTTCAACGAGATCCTGGATCAAGCCAGGAATTTTGCCCAATAGCTGCTCTACGGTATCCGCTTCTGTAACCAGCGGGATATCGTCGCTCTGGGCCACCCAAACCTTGGCTTCTTCGTCGTATTCCGCGGAAATCCTGACGATCTCGGCCACGCTGGTAATCCCCCCGGAGAGAGCCTGATTGGCTCTATTTTGTATAGTAGACCAAGATTCCAGAAGTTCAATCATGCGGCCTGGGCTCCTCAGAGCCACCACGTCAGAGCCACCACGTCCGCCTGATTGGCCGCCGCGCCGCAGCGATGCGATATTCGGGTTGCCCATCAACGTTTCTGTCCGGCTCGCTAGCGTGTGCTAACCTACCAATGCCTGCGTCACCGCCAGGCCGCTTACACCAGCGCTTGGTCCAGTATCCCCATCAAAAATATTCCGCTTTGGTTTTGACCCAAATCACGTCTTTCATTGTCTATCCCACCCGATGAGAGGGGCGGCTCGCGATCGTCACGAACGTGCGGTGGGATGCGATGGACGCGAGCGCCACGACTGACGAGCGTGGCTCAAGCGGACAGCAAAGTCGTGTGGTCCTGACGCCCCAATGGCAGGTGTCAAGTTCGCAAGGAGCTCACGCTTCTTGGGGATGACGGTGACAAACAAGCTCTGGTCTCGCCGGGGAGAGCACGGAATAAGCTGTAAAACCATTGCGCAGGGAAGGCCGGACTGCCTCCGCTGAACCTGTATGCTCGTGTGCGTTTTTCTATCTACCCTTGCACGCGAGACCGCGGGTGCAGCGCGCACCCGGTCTTCCCTGCGCCCTCTATTTTTTTTGGGGGCCGATGAATTTGCAAAACTCGGGCGCATGCTGTCGCGAGAAGGTGGACGCGCGTTTTTTACCCTCCCCTGGAGGGGGAGGGTCGGCTCATATTGAGCGTAGCGAAATGTGAGGCGGGGTGGGGTGGAGTAACACCGAGTGAAGCGCCAGCTCCGTTATCCGCAGCGCCGCCACCCTACCCCGCCGCTTCCGGACGACGCCGCGCGTCGCCGGGCGCGTCGACCCTCCCCCTCCAGGGGAGGATAAGAGCGTCAGTGATGGAATCGAAATGTCGCGGCGTGCTGGATACTCGCCGGAGCCTGTCATCGGGCCCGCATTCGCGCGACCCGGTGGCGGGTATGACGGCGGTGATGTGTAGACTCACGTTATGTTATAATATAACATTTGTTGATGGATCACACCCATTCCCACGACCACGAGCACCCTCACGCCCACAGCCACGGTCCGGCCTCGCCGCATCCGGCGCAGCCGGCTCCCTGGTCGATCCTGCGCATGACGGGGCTCTCACGGTTGGCTGCGGCGATCGCGGTCAGCGCCGGCCTATGGGCCATCGTATGGCTGGCGATGAGGTGAGCGATGGCGGCACAACTGCAATTCCGTGACGTCACCTTGGGCTATGACCGCCATCCGGCGGTGCACCACCTCAGTGGCGAGGTCGCCTCCGGCGCCTTGATTGCAGTGGTCGGTCCCAACGGCGCCGGCAAGTCGACGCTGTTTCGGGGGCTGGTCGGTATCCTCAAGCCGCTGGCAGGCTCCATCGAGCGCGGCCTCGACGTCAGGGATATCGCCTATCTGCCGCAGACCGCCGATATCGACCGCAGCTTTCCGATCTCGGTGTTCGATTTCGTCGGCACCGGGCTGTGGCGCGGAATCGGATTTTTCGGCGGCATCGGCAAATCGGCGCGCGGAAAGATCGCCCAGGCGCTGGCATCGGTTGGTCTCACGGGCTTCGAAAACCGCAATATCGGCACGCTGTCAGGCGGCCAGATGCAGCGCATGCTGTTTGCGCGGGTATTGTTGCAGGACGCCGCCATGATCGTGCTGGACGAGCCGTTCAACGCCATCGACAGCAAAACCTCGGCCGATCTGCTGGCGCTGGTGCGGCGCTGGCACAGCGAGAAGCGCACCGTGCTGGCGGCGTTGCATGACATGGATCTGGTGCGCGCCAATTTTCCGGAAACGCTGCTGCTGGCGCGCGGCAAGGTGGCCTGGGGCGCCACACCTGAAGCCTTGACCGCGGAGAACCTCTCGGAAGCGCGGCGGATGTGCGAAGCCTTCGACGATGGCGCCGCACCTTGCGTGGCGCCAGACACAGCCTCGCGGGCGGCCTAAAGATGGTGCTTTACGATGCGCTGATCGCGCCCTTCACCGAATTCGAGTTCATGCGCCGGGCGCTCGCCGCGGTGATCGCGCTGGCGCTGGGCGGCGCGCCGATCGGCGTGTTCCTGATGCTGCGGCGCATGAGCCTGGTCGGCGACGCCATGGCGCATGCGATCCTGCCGGGGGCTGCGATCGGCTTTCTGCTGTCGGGGCTCAACCTGTTTGCGATGACGACCGGCGGATTGATCGCCGGCTTCATGGTTGCGATTCTCGCCGGCGTCGTCGCACGCAACACCGAGTTGAAGGAAGACGCTTCGCTCGCCACCTTCTACCTGACGTCGCTGGCGCTGGGCGTCACCATCGTCTCGATCAAGGGCACCAATATCGATCTGCTGCACGTGTTGTTCGGCGATATCCTGGCGATGGACGATTCGACCCTGCTGGTGATCGGCTTCAACACCACAATCACGCTTGTGGTGCTGGCGGTGATCTATCGCCCGCTGGTTATCGAATGCGTCGATCCGGTGTTCCTGCGCACCGTCAGCCGTGCCGGGGCGCCGGCGCATCTGGCGTTCCTGGCGCTGGTCGTCGTCAATCTGGTCAACGGCTTTCATGCATTGGGCACGCTGCTGGCGGTCGGGCTGATGATCCTGCCCGCGGGCATTGCGCGGTTCTGGTCCCGCGACATCACCGGCATGATCTGCATCGCGGTGATCAGCGCCATGATGTCGGGCTATCTAGGGCTGGTGCTGTCGTTCCAGACCAAGGTGCCGTCGGGGCCCGCGATCATCCTGGTGGCGGCGGTGCTCTATGTGGTTTCGGTGCTGTTCGGCAACGTCAGCGGCCTGGTCCGGCAGATGTTTCCCGGGCGGCATCTCGAGGCGTAGTGATGCGTCGCCGCTTGTCGGAGTTGGTTCCCTCTCCCCTTGTGGGAGAGGGTTAGGGAGAGGGGTAGCTACGAGCTCAGCGTCTGAATGATCCCTACCGCGTGAACAGAAAGCCAGCAGGACCAGTGTGATCACGAATTCAGTGCCCGCTTCCCCCTCTCCCCGACCCTCTCCCACAAGGGGAGAGGGAGCGCGCTGCCGTCGTTGGCGCGCCGAGCCAGTGCAGTGGATAAAATTTTCGCTCGTCTGTCTGCTGCTCGTGACCGTTATGTCCGCGCATGCGCAGGATCGCCTCCAAGTCGTCGCCAGCTTCTCCATCCTCGGTGATTTCGCCAGGAACGTCGGCGGCGATCGTGTCGAGGTGGCGACGCTGGTTGGCCCCAATGGCGACGTTCACGTCTATGCGCCGGCACCGGCGGATGCGAAGAAAATCGCCGACGCCAAGCTTGTGATCATCAACGGCCTCGGTCTGGAAGGCTGGCTGCCGCGGCTGGTGCAGTCCTCCGGCAGCAAGGCCAGGATCGTCACCGCGACCGACGGCATCGCCCCGCGCGTATTGGGCGTGGCGGACGATCCGCATGCCTGGCAGTCGGTCGCCAACGCCAAGGTCTATGTCGGCAATATCCGCGACGCGCTGATCGCCGCCGATCCCGCCGACGACGTGGTATTTCGCGCCAATGCGGAGGGCTATCTGACCAAGCTCGACGGGCTCGAACGCGACGTCAGAACAGCGATGGCGCAGATCCCGCCGGCGCACCGCAGGGTGATCTCGACCCACGATGCCTTCGGCTATTTTGCCGCGGCTTACGGCGTCGAATTCATCGCGCCACTGGGCGTTTCCACCAATTCGGAGCCCAGCGCCCGCGATATCGCCGGTATCATCACCCAGATCAGGATCGCGAAAATCCCGGCGGTTTTCCTCGAAAATATCAGCGATCCTCGGCTGATGCAGCGGATCGCGGCCGAGACCGGCACCCGCATCGGCGGAACGCTGTATTCCGACAGTTTAACGGGCGAAAAGGGCGAGGCCCCCACTTACATTGATATGGTCAGGCACAATATAAAGGCCCTGACCGACGCGCTTGACCGCTAGGGCAGGGGCCACCCTGCCGCCGGTTGCGCCGCAAAAATTCCCGATGCTCGGAGTTGTTATGCCAGAATTGACGTCCCAAAAAATCCCGGTGACCGTGCTGACGGGCTATCTCGGCGCCGGCAAAACCACGCTGCTCAACCGCATTCTTTCGGAGAATCACGGCAAGAAATACGCCGTGATCGTCAACGAATTCGGCGAGATCGGCATCGACAATGATTTGATCATCGGCGCGGACGAGGAAGTCTTCGAGATGAACAATGGCTGCGTCTGCTGTACCGTGCGCGGCGACCTGGTGCGCATCCTCGACGGCCTGATGAAGCGCAAAGGCAAGTTCGACGCCATCATCGTCGAGACCACGGGGCTGGCCGATCCGGCGCCGGTGGCGCAGACATTTTTCGTCGACGAGGACGTGCAGAAAAACGCCCGGCTCGACGCGGTGGTCACGGTGGCCGACGCCAAATGGCTGAGCGACCGGCTCAAGGACGCGCCGGAAGCCAAGAACCAGATCGCGTTCGCCGACGTCATTGTGCTGAACAAGACCGATCTGGTTTCAAAGGCCGAACTTGCCGAAGTCGAGGCCCGGATTCGCGGCATCAATCCCTATGCCAAACTGCACCGCACCGAGCGCTGCAAGGTTGCGCTGTCGGATGTGCTGGAGCGTGGCGCTTTCGATCTCGATCGCATCCTGGAAATCGAGCCGGAATTCCTGGAAGCCGGCGATGATCACGACCATCATGATCACGATCATGGCCACGACCACCATCATGATCACGGCCACAGCCACGACACTCACAGTCATGGCGGCCTCAAGCATTATCACGACGAGGACATGCAATCGCTGTCGCTTCGCACCGATAAGCCGCTCGATGCCACCAAATTCATGCCCTGGCTGCAGGGCCTCGTCGCCGCCGAGGGCGCCAAGATACTGCGTTCGAAAGGCATTCTGTCGTTCAGCGACGATGACGACCGCTATGTGTTCCAGGGCGTGCATATGATGCTCGAGGGGGACCATCAGCGGAAATGGAAAGACGGCGAATCCCGCGAAAGCCGCCTTGTTTTCATCGGTCGCGAGCTGCCGGAGCAGTTGATCCGTGACGGCTTCGAAAGCTGCATTACCACGTGATGAAACAGTTCGAGCCGGACGACAATTCAGCCTCCATCATTTCGGTCACCGACAAGGTGCGCCCGCTCGCGCTCGGTATGCCGGTGATCGCGGTGCATTTCCTGGGCGATCGGGCGGCCTTTGTCGGGGCCGAGGAAAACGTCGCCTTGGTCGATGAGGCCGGCGAGATTTCCAGGGTCGCGGTCCATGGCGGCGGCATCCTGTGCGTCGCCGCCGACGGTGCGCGCATCGTGATGGGCGGCGACGACGGCAAGCTCATGGCGCTGGACAAGAAAGGCGAGACAACGCTGCTTGCGACCGATCCGAAGCGGCGCTGGATCGACAATGTCGCGCTGCATCCCGACGGCGCGGTGGCGTGGTCGGCCGGCAAGACGGCGTTCGTGCGCAGCGGCAAGGCCGAGGATAAATCCTTCGAGGCGCCGTCGACCGTCGGCGGGCTGGCGTTCGCACCAAAGGGCGTGCGGTTGGCGATCGCGCATTACAACGGCGTGACCCTGTGGTTTCCGAACATGGCCGCCAACGCCGAAATTCTGGAATGGGCCGGCTCGCATCTCGGCGTCGTGTTCTCGCCGGACAACAAGTTCCTGGTCACCGCGATGCATGAGCCGGCGCTGCACGGCTGGCGGCTGGCCGATCACAGGCATATGCGGATGACCGGCTATCCGGGGCGGGTGCGCTCGTTGTCGTGGAGCGCGGGCGGCAAGGCGCTTGCTACCTCGGGTGCCGATAGCGTGATCATGTGGCCGTTCGCCAGCAAGGACGGCCCGATGGGCAAGGAGCCCGCGATGTTCGCGCCGCTGCAGGCGCGCGTCTCCATGGTCGCCTGCCATCCCAAGCAGGACATCCTCGCGGTCGGCTACGGCGACGGCACCATCCTGATGGTGCGGATGACCGATGGCGCCGAGATCCTGGTGCGCAAGAACGGCGCTGCGCCGGTCACAGCATTGGCCTGGAGTGCCAAAGGCTCGCTGCTGGCGTTTGCCGCGGAAGATGGTGACGGCGGGTTGCTGGAGCTGTAGATAGCCCTCAAGCGGCGTGACCGGGGGCTCCGATGCAATTCCTAGCGACCTTTCAGCTCTACGATTTCCTCGACACGCTGGTCAGCCTGGCCACGGCCTTCGTGCTCGGCGCCCTGATCGGTGCCGAGCGGCAATACCGGCAGCGCACCGCAGGGCTTCGCACCAATGTGCTGGTCGCGGTCGGCGCCTCCGCGTTCGTCGATCTTGCGATGCATCTGGGCGGCGCGGACGGCGCGGTCCGCGTGATCGCCTATGTGGTGTCGGGGATCGGCTTCCTGGGCGCCGGCGTCATCATGAAGCAGGGGCTCGATGTGCGCGGCCTCAACACTGCGGCCACGCTGTGGGGATCCGCCGCGGTCGGATCCTGCGCGGGCGCCGATATGGCGGCGCAGGCGGCGGCGCTGACCGTGTTCGTGCTCGCGGGCAACACCCTGTTGCGGCCCCTGGTGAATGCCATCAACCGCATCCCGCTCGACGCGCAATCGACGGAAGCGACTTACGAGTTCAAGCTCGCGGTCACGCCGGAGGCATTGCCCGCGATGCGCGATCGTCTGGTGGAGCAACTGGAAAAGGCCAATTATCCGGTGGCCGATGTCGAGGTCGTCGAGCATGGCGACGATCTGCTGGAGGTCGTGGCGACGCTGGTTGCTACCGCGATCCATCCGCCTGACCTTGATCCCGTGGTGGCCGATCTCGAGCGGCAGCCGGGCGTTCGCCATGCCACCTGGGAAGTCAGCACCACGGATTGATTGCGGCTGTTCGCAGGTGTGACCTCCGCCTTTGCCCGGCTCGCGCCTTGGACGTGCCTTGGAACCATGTTTCGCCGGACCCGTTGAAATGGAGACACAACGGACGGTGAAACATGACCTCGGACGACGGGAAACGCGCCGTTAAAAAAGACTTGCTGCTGGCCTCCGTGATGGTGGTGGCGGGACTTGCGATATCCGGCCTAGCGGTGGGCAGCCTTGCTGTCGACGGGCAAACGCGAATGGCGCAGGCGACGCCGCCGCTGCAGGGAACACCTTCGACCACCCAGGGCCAAGCCCCGGCGGAAGCAAAACCCGGTGGCGAGCGTCCGACCACGCCGGCGCCGGAGCCCGCGCGGCCCGACGCCGAGGCGCAAAAGAACGGTGCCACGCCGGCGCTGCCGCCGGCACCCGCCGAGAAGACGGCTGCGCCGATCAAGCAATGATCAATTGGCGGGCATTCGGCCCGCCCCCGCCCCGGTCATTGGGTTCGACACTGTGACGGCGTGACGACGATCGGCACCCGGCTGCCGATTTTACGGCCTCGATTGTTGGCAAGCGCTGCGGCATAATTATCGGCAGCGCGGATCAACCAACGAGGTGAATGATGAAAATCGACGATGTCAGGCGAACCGCCTATTCGATGCCGCTGACCAATCCGTCGTTTCCGCCCGGGCCTTATCGATTCTACAACCGGGAATATTTCGTCATCACCTATCGGACCGATCCGGAAGCCCTGGCCGCCGTGGTGCCGGAGCCGCTCGAAATCACCGATTCCGTCGTCAAATATGAATTCATCCGGATGCCCAACTCGACCGGCTTCGGCGACTACACCGAAACCGGGCAGGTGATTCCGGTCCGTTTCAACGGCGAGGACGGTGCCTATACCCACGCGATGTATCTGGACGACGATGCGCCGATCGCCGGCGGCCGCGAGCTATGGGGATTTCCCAAGAAGCTCGCTTCGCCCAAGATCGCGGTCGAAAGCGACGTGCTGGTCGGATCGCTGCATTACGGCTCCGTGCTCTGCGCCTCGGCGACCATGGGGTACAAGCATCGTCTCGTCGATCATGACACCGTGCTGAAGAGCATGAAGGCGCCGAATTTCATCCTGAAGATCATCCCGCATGTCGATGGCAGCCCGCGGATCTGCGAGCTGGTGCGCTTCAGTCTCCAGGATATCACCTTGAAGGAAGCCTGGACCGGTCCCGCGGCGCTCGGCCTGTTCCCGCATGCGCTCTGTGACGTTTCGCGGCTGCCGGTGCGCGAGGTGATCTCGGCGCTGCATTTCAAAGCAGATCTCACACTCGGCCTCGGCAGCGTCGCGTTCGATTATCTGGCGAAGTGAACTCGTTCTCAAATCGGCGCGATCACCGCGCGCCCTTGAGCGTACAGGATGTGGAGCAGGTGGTGATCACGCCGCGATCGCAGGCGATGCATGCCGCCACGCATTGGTTCATGTCCTTGGGATTGTACGGGCTGTAAAGCTTGTTGGCGCAGCTGATGGAGCCCGTCACGTCGTTGTCGGGCTTGCAGCCAGCCAGCGCAACCGCCGCAAGGACGATAGCGATTATCGCGCGCATGCTCACCGCTCCGCTGAGGAGCCGTCGCCAGAACGAAGCCGCCGCGACGGCTCAGGGCCTTCGCATCAAAAGTAATTCCGCAGTTTGGCGCGATATGATTAATCAGGGGTTACGACGGGCCGCATCCCCCGATCCGGACTGGCCGGCGCCGGGGCGCGGTCAGATACCCCACCGCACCAGGATATTGCTGAACTGCCAGGGGTCGCTGAGGTCGAGGTCTTCCGGGAACAGTCCCGGACGATCCGTCAGCGGTGTCCAGTCGGTGTAATAACCCTTCACCGGCCCGAGATACGGCAGCTGGATTTCAAGCAACCGCTCGAAATCCATCTCGTCGGCTTCGACGATGCCTTCGTTCGGGTTTTCCAGCGCCCAGACCATGCCGCCGAGCACGGCGGACGTCACTTGCAGGCCGGTGGCGTTCTGATAGGGCGCGAGCCGGCGGGTCTCCTCGATGGAGAGCTGCGAGCCGTACCAGTAGGCATTGTTGTCATGGCCGAACAGCAGCACGCCGAGTTCGTCGATGCCATCGACAATCTCGTTCTCATCGAGAATGTGGTGCTTTTCCTGCATTTTCCCCGCGCGGCCGAACATTTCATGCAGCGACAGCACGGCATCGTCAGCCGGATGATAGGCATAGTGGCAGGTCGGCCGATAGATCGCCGTGCCCGATGCGTCTCGCACCGTGAAGTAATCGGAGATTGAGATCGACTCGTTGTGGGTGACGAGGAAGCCGTACTGCGCGCCACGGGTCGGGCACCAGGTGCGCACGCGTGTGTTGGCGCCGGGCTGCATCAGATAGATGGCGGCGCCGCAACCAGCTTCGTGGGTACGCGCATTCTCGGGCATCCATTTCTCATGGGTGCCCCAACCGAGTTCGGACGGCTGCACGCCTTCCGACAGGAAACCTTCGACCGACCAGGTGTTGACGAAGACGTCCGGCTCCTTCGGCGACTTGGAGCGCTGGGTGTCGCGTTCGGCGATGTGGATGCCCTTGACACCAGCCTGCCGCATCAGGTCCGCCCATTCGGCCTTGGTCTTCGGCTTGGGGGCATTGAGCTTCAGATCGGCGGCGACGTTGAGCAGCGCCTGCTTGACGAAAAAGGAGACCATGCCGGGATTGGCGCCACAGCAGGAGACGGCCGTCGTCGAGCCCGGGGCGCGCGCCCTCTTGGCCGCGAGCGTCACTTCGCGAAGGGCGTAGTTGGAGCGCGCTTCCGGGCCCTTCGAAGAATCGAAATAGAAGCCAAGCCAGGGCTCATTGACGGTGTCGATATAAAGAGCGCCTAGTTCGTTGCAGAGCTCCATGATGTCGGTAGAGCCGGTATCGACCGAAAGATTGACGCAAAAGCCCTGGCCGCCGCCTTCAGTGAGCAGCGGGGTGAGCAAGTCGCGATAATTGTCCTTGGTCACGCCCTGCTGGATGAACCTTACATTCTGCTTCTCGCAATGCGCCTTGCGACCCTCGTCCTTCGGATCGAGCACGGTGATGCGCGACTTGTCGTAATCGAGATGCCGCTCGATCATCGGCAATGTGCCTTTGCCGATGGAGCCGAAGCCAACCATGACGATGGGGCCGGTAATCTTCGCGTAGATTTGCGAGGCGGGGCTCATGATGGTCTCCAGTCGTAACAGGGCTAATGCCTGACCAGGGGATCAGGCAGTACGTCGTTTGGCGGTCACTTCGATCTCGACCTTCATCTCGGGCTTGTAGAGCCCGGCGACGACCAAGAGGGTTGCGGCGGGACGGATTTCGCCGAGGACTTCGCCGCAGACCGCGAAGTGGGCGTCCGCGTCCTTGGCGTCGGTGATGTAATAGGTCGCGCGGACGATGTCGGCCATCGCGAAGCCGCCTTCTGTCAGGGCTGCTTCGATGGTCTTGAAGCAGTTTCGTGTCTGGCTCGTGACATCGGCGGGCATGGTCATGGTGCTGTAGTCATAGCCGGTGGTGCCCGCGACGAAGGCAAAATCGCCGTCGATCACAGCGCGGCTGTAGCCGGCGTCCCTCTCAAAAGGCGAGCCGGTGGAAATCAGGCGGCGTGGCATTTCAGGACCTCAAAAAAGCGGGTTTGGCGCGGTTTACGGGCTTTTCGCCGGTCAGTGCAAGTTTTCGGTATCCCACCGGGAACGCTGTGTCACGTCGGATGCCACCGGCGTGGTGGTGCTCCACCGGCGCACGAAGATGTTCCTCATGATCATGCCGCGATCATGATCAGCAGCAGGGTGGTGATGACGCCGCGGCCGCGGGAACGCGCGGCATGGTCAGGTGCAAGGAGGCCGTGCTTCATGATGGCGCGTTCACGCCGCGCGCGGCACGAGTTGCGCCGCCTTCCTGGCTCCCGTTGGCGCGATCATGCCCCAGGCGCCGTCGAGCGCGCCTTGGCGAAGTTCGAGCCCGAGCAGGCGGTCGCGCTCGAATGGGCCGGGCAGCGCCAGCTCACCGGTCTTGGCCGACGAGAAGCCGAAGCGGGCGTAATAGGGTGCGTCGCCGAGCAGGATGACCGCGCCATGGCCAAGCGCCGTCGCCGCCGCCAGCGCCTGGTCCATAAGCGCGGCCCCGACACCGAGCTGGCGGCAGCTATCATCTACCGCCAGCGGGCCGAGCATCAGCGCCGGGACACCCCCGGCGCTGACGTACCACAACCGCACGGTTCCAACCAGCCGTACTTGCCCTCTTGGCGCACGACCGACAGGGCAAGGCCTTCGGCGGGCGCGCGTCCGTCGCGCAGGCGCTGGCAGGTGCGCGTATGGCGGTTCGCGCCAAAGCAGGCATCCAGCAGCGCTTCACGCGCAACGACGTCCGATGCTCGTTCCGCACGGATCGCGAACGGAGCGGCATTCGGCAGCAGGGCAATTGTGGTGTTCCGCAAAGCAGTCATGGCACGTCAGTCCTCACTTCCAGCGGCGATCGGGCCGCCGGAAGCGTTGTCGGAAATTTCAGAAAATGGAGGATGAGAGCCGGCGCGCCGGCTCCCGTTCTCTTGCTCCCTCTCCCGCAAGCGGGAGAGGTGAGAGACTCAGATGTGGTAGGTCCGCAACGGCGGGATGCCGTTGAACGCCACCGACGAGTAGGTCGAAGTATAGGCGCCGGTGCCTTCGATCAGCAGCTTGTCGCCGATCTCGAGCGTAACCGGGAGCGGATACGGCATCTTCTCGTACAGCACGTCGGCGGAATTGCAGGTCGGCCCCGCGAGCACGCACGGCGTCATATCCGCGCCGTCATGCGGCGTGCGGATGGCGTAGCGGATCGACTCGTCCATCGTCTCGGCGAGACCGCCGAACTTGCCGATGTCCAGATACACCCAGCGCACCTCGTCCTCGTCGCTCTTCTTGGAGATGAGGACGACTTCGGTTTCGATGATGCCGGCATTGCCGACCATGCCGCGGCCCGGTTCGATAATGGTTTCCGGGATCTGGTTGCCGAAATGCTTGCGCAGCGCACGGAAGATCGACCGGCCGTACTGCACGACCGGAGGAACGTCCTTGAGGTACTTGGTCGGGAATCCACCGCCCATGTTGACCATGGACAGGTTGATTCCGCGCTCGGCGCAGTCACGGAACACCGTCGAGGCCATCGCCAGCGCACGGTCCCACGCCTTCACCTTGCGCTGCTGCGAGCCGACATGGAACGAGATTCCACAGGGCTCCAGGCCAAGGCGCTTGGCGAGGTCGAGCACTTCGACCGCCATTTCCGGATCGCAGCCGAACTTGCGCGACAGCGGCCATTCGGCGCCTGCGCAATCATAGAGTATGCGGCAGAACACCTTGGCGCCGGGCGCGGCACGCGCGACCTTCTCGACCTCGGCGGAGCAATCGACCGCGAACAGGCGAATGCCGAGCGCGAAGGCGCGTGCGATGTCGCGCTCCTTCTTGATCGTGTTGCCAAAGGAGACGCGGTCCGGCGTCGCCCCGGCGGCCAGCGCCATTTCGATCTCGGCGACCGTCGCGGTGTCGAAGCACGAGCCCATCGAGGCGAGCAGCGACAGCACCTCCGGCGCCGGGTTGGCCTTCACCGCGTAGAACACGCGGCTGTCCGGCAGCGCCTTCGAGAAGGTCTGATAATTGTCGCGCACGACCTCGAGGTCGACCACGAGGCACGGCTCGGTGTCCTGGCCCTCGCTGCGGCGGTTGCGCAGGAATTCCTGAATACGTTCGGTCATAGCACTCTCCCAAACGGCCCCAGCGACGGGGAATCGTTCAAAAAATGATGTCGGATAAGAGCGCTCCGGCCACATCGCGCGATGGAGGCGCAATGAGGCCAAAGAACTCAAACCAGACTGTGCTGCCGTGGATTGGTTGGGAAAGCTCCCGCCCGCTCACCTGGCAAT
This sequence comes from uncultured Alphaproteobacteria bacterium, assembly GCA_963755895.1. GTDB lineage: Bacteria > Pseudomonadota > Alphaproteobacteria > Rhizobiales > Xanthobacteraceae > Bradyrhizobium. The sequence continues at coordinate 335,753 of CAVWMD010000028.1, read as the reverse complement.
GAAGGACAAGCCTTTTCAGTAGCCCGCGCCGGCGTTGGAATGCCGGTAGAGACCAAAAAAGCCCGATCCGTCGTTGCTTTAAGTCGCGTCCCCCGTTGAGAACGAGGTGCGCCGGTTCGCCTCCGGCTGCCAGTCACGGTTGCAAAGGATGGAGAGACCTTCAGCGGCATCCCTTGAGAGAGATGCTGGACTCTCAAGTCTGGAGTGACTTGAGCGACCCTCGGTTCTTCATCCCTTGGCGGCTGTCCGGCCTCTTGTCCGGATACCTACCGACTGACACACGACCACAGGCACGTGCGAAATTGGGCAAGAACGCAAATAGGATTTTTGAGTTCGCTGTGCAAGATTTTTTTTGCGCTGCGCGTAAATTTCTTCCGCGTGTGTGCCGAAGCACCACTGAATCTGAACAGCTGTTAAGTTTCTTTAACGGGGAGTGAGCGTTTGAGGCCTGCGGCGCAGTGCTTTCTTAGCTCCAGGCTTTTTGCCGCGCGTCGTCTCTCCGCTCAGCGCTCAGCCGCGCCGGGTGAACGGTTCGACGCGCTGCGCGGCGCGGATGAAGGCGATCATGACCAGCACGCCGATCGCAAACAGCACCGCCTGCAGCACATGCGCGCCGGTGTCGCCGAGCCCGAACAGGATCGCCAGCGCCCAGCCGCCGGCGAAGGCCGCGCCAAACACTTCGGCGCCGATCAGGATCGCCGCGCTGATCACGGTAACGACGCTGGGCCAGGCGATCTGGCGGGAGGCGGTCGGGGCGGGTTGCGCGTTCATCTTCTGCATCCTGTTTGAAGGGCGCAATCTCTCCGAAAAGCCCCCTGCTATCAAGCACAAAAGGCCCAAAAAAGCCCGATCGCGTGATATAGATCGGCGATCCATAGCTTGAACATTCTGGCGAAAAACGGGAATTGTGATGTCAGAAAACCTGCAAACCGCGGCCGCCGCTCCGGCCCCGGCGAACCCGCTTCTCAAGCCCTGGCAGACGCCGTTCGAGACGCCGCCGTTCGCCGAGATTGCCCCTGAGCACTTCCTGCCCGCCTTCGAGCAGGCCTTCGCCGATCATTCGGCCGAGGTCGCCGCGATCACCCACGATCCGGCGACGCCGGATTTCGCCAACACCATCACCGCGCTGGAACGGGCGGGCAGGCTGCTCTCCCGGGTGGCGGCGGTGTTTTACGATCTGGTGTCGGCGCATTCCAACCCGGCGCTGCTCGAGGTCGACAAGGAGGTGTCGCTGCGGATGGCCCGGCACTGGAATCCGATCATGATGAACGCGGTGCTGTTCGGCCGGGTCGCGCTGCTGTACCACAATCGCTCAACGCTCGGGCTGACCGGCGAACAGATGCGGCTATTGGAGCGCACCTACACCCGCTTCCATCGTGCCGGCGCCGGCCTCGACGAGGTCGCCCAGGCGCGGATGGCCGAGATCAACGAGCTGTTGGCCCATCTCGGCACCACGTTCAGCCATCATCTGCTCGGCGACGAGCAGCAATGGGTCATGGAGCTCGGCGAAGGCGATCGCGAGGGCCTGTCGGACAGCTTTGTCGCGGCGGCAAAGGCGGCGGCCGAGGAGCGTGGCATGGCCGGCAAGGCTGTCATGACGCTGTCGCGGTCGTTTGTGGAGCCGTTCCTGAAGAGCTCGTCCCGGCGCGACCTGCGCGAGAAGGTCTTCAAGGCGTTCACGGCGCGCGGCGACAACAACAACGACAATGACAATAACGAGACCATCGTCGAGATCCTCAGTCTGCGCGAGGAGAGCGCCAAGCTGCTCGGCTTCCCGACCTTCGCCGCCTACCGGCTGGAGGATTCGATGGCCAAGACGCCGGAAGCCGTGCGTGGCCTGCTGGAGCGGGTCTGGAAGCCCGCCCGGGCCCGGGCGCTGGCCGACCGCGATGCCTTGCAGGCGCTGGTGGCCGAGGAGGGTGGCAATTTCGCGCTGGCGCCGTGGGACTGGCGCTATTACGCGGAAAAACTACGGCAGGCCAAAGCCAATTTCGACGACACCGCGATCAAGCCCTATCTGGCGCTCGACCACATGATCGAGGCCGCCTTCGACTGCGCCACCCGGCTGTTCGGTGTGACGTTCTCCGAGCGCAAGGATATTCCGGTCTGGCATCCGGATGTGCGGGTCTGGGAGGTCAGGGACAGCGCGGGCAAGCACAAGGCGCTGTTCTACGGCGATTACTTTGCCCGGCCCTCGAAGCGCTCCGGCGCCTGGATGACCTCGCTGCGCGACCAGCAGAAGCTCGACGGCGAGATCGCGCCGCTGGTGATCAATGTCTGCAATTTCTCCAAGGGCGCCGAGGGCGAGCCGGCGCTGCTTTCGCCGGACGATGCGCGCACGCTGTTTCACGAATTCGGCCACGGCCTGCACGGCATGATGTCGGACGTGACCTATCCGTCGCTGTCGGGCACCAGCGTGTTCACGGATTTCGTCGAGCTGCCGTCGCAGCTTTACGAGCACTGGCAGGAGCAGCCGCAGGTGCTGCGCCAGTTTGCCCGGCACTACCAGACCGGGGAGCCGCTGCCGGACGATCTGCTGCAGCGCTTCCTCGCCGCGCGAAAATTCAACCAGGGCTTTGCCACGGTGGAATTCGTCTCCTCGGCCTTGATCGATCTCGAATTCCACACCCAGCCGGCCGCAGCGAGCCGGGACGTGCGGGCGTTCGAGCGCCAGGAGCTGGAAAAAATCGGGATGCCGGCCGAAATCTCGCTGCGGCACCGGCCGCAGCAATTCGGCCATATCTTCTCCGGCGATCACTACGCGTCGGGCTATTACAGCTACATGTGGTCGGAGGTGATGGATGCCGACGCGTTCGGCGCCTTCGAGGAGGCCGGCAACATCTTCGATCCCGCCACCGCCAAGCGCCTGCTCGACGATATCTATTCCTCGGGCGGTTCGCGCGATCCGGAAGAGGCCTATGTCGCCTTCCGCGGCCGCGAGCCGGAGCCCGACGCGCTGCTGCGTCGCCGCGGCCTGCTGGAGACCTCCGAAGCTGCCTGACAAAACAGGCGGCGTGAGCTCGTTCTAGGGCAAATAGTTCCGGATCGCCGGCATGAAGAAAATGGCGAGATTGATCACAAAGCCTGCGGTCCACAGGATCGACCGCAGCGTCGGCCGGTTGCCGAGATAGGTGAAGACGTAGGCAATCCGCACGATCAGGAACAGCACAGCCAATTCGTTGACCAAACGCTGCGGGCCGCCGCGAAACTCGGCCAGCAACACCGCGACGGCAAAGAACGGAAACGTCTCGATGCCGTTCTGGTGCGCGCCCAGCGCCCGGGACCCGATGGGATCGTCATAGAACGCGGGATCGCGCGGGTTGGCGTTGTCAAAACGGCGAAATCCGATCCACTTGATCGGAGCAATCGTCAACAGATAGAGCATCAAGGTGCCGAAAACGCACCATTCCGCAACCGTCATGGTTCCTGCCGTTGCCCATAGCGTTTTCGAGCGAAAGCCTGCCCCGGACTTGATCCGGGATGGATACCGGTTCGCGCCCGGAAAACGCGTCAAAAAAAGACCAGAGCCGGTTCTGATTCAATCAGAACTGGCGCTCTCGAATCCTAACCAAGCCGGCGTTATCTTGACAAGGATGGTCCGGCGCGCGAAGCCGTGATGTCATGAGCGTGATCGTTCCCATCGACAGGGCCAAGGCCGCCGGCGTCGGCGCGGAGCGCGTCGGCGTCCTCTTGGTCAATCTCGGCACCCCCGACACCGCCGACACCAGGGGCGTGCGGGTCTACCTGAAGGAATTCCTGTCGGATCCCCGGGTGATCGAAAACCAGGGGCTGTTGTGGAAGCTGGCGCTCAACGGCGTCATCCTGCGCACCCGCCCGGCGCGCAAGGCGCGCGATTACCTCAAGATCTGGAACACCGAAAACAACGAGTCCCCGCTAAAGACCATCACCCGGGCCCAATCCGACAAGCTTGCCGCGGCGATAGCGGATCATGACCATGTCGTGGTCGACTGGGCGATGCGCTACGGCAATCCATCGATCCGCTCGCGCATCGACGCCCTGACGGCGCAAGGTTGCGACCGGCTCCTGGTGGTGCCGCTCTATCCGCAATATTCGGCGGCGACGTCGGCGACCGTCTGCGACGAGGTGTTTGCCGTGCTCCGCACCATGCGGTCGCAGCCGACCTTGCGGGTGAGCCCGCCTTATTACGACGATCCGGATTATATCGAGGCGCTGGCGGTTTCGATCAACGCGCATCTGGCGACCCTGCCGTTCGTGCCCGAACTGATCGTCGCCTCGTTCCACGGCATGCCACAAAAATATATCGACAAGGGCGACCCCTACCAGGCGCAATGCGCCGCGACGACGGATGCGTTGCGCCAGCGCATGGGACTGGACACCGGAAAACTGCTGCTGACCTTCCAGTCGCGCTTCGGCTTCGACCAGTGGCTGCAACCCTATACTGACAAGACGATCGAGCAACTGGCGAAGGACGGCGTGCGCCGCGTCGCCGTCGTCACACCGGGTTTCTCGGCCGATTGCCTCGAGACGCTGGAGGAGATCGCGCAGGAGAACGACGAGATATTCAAGCATAATGGCGGCGAGCAATTTGCCGCGATCCCTTGCCTGAACGACAGCGAGCCCGGCATGGACGTGATCCGCCAGCTGGTGCTGCGCGAGCTGCAAGGATGGATATAAAGGCTGGATATAAAGGCTGGATATCATCGCGGGATTTATGACAAGTCTTGCGGCGGCCTTGCCGGCGCTTCGAACCTTGCATCCTGGCCTGGCGACCAAAGGAGGTTCGCCGCCCTGCAAAGCGTGTTAACGGTTTGCAGTACGGTGCGATCTGCGTTTCATGCTACCTTCGGTCGTCAGGGAGAGCTTTATGGATGGGTTTAGTATTTTCGCCATTGCGGTGGTGCTGCTGGTCATCTTTACGCTGTTTGCCGGCGTCAAGACGGTGCCGCAGGGCTATGACTGGACCATCGAGCGGTTCGGCAAATACACCCGCACGCTGGCTCCCGGGCTCAACATCATCATCCCCTATTTCGATCGGGTCGGCCGCAAGATGAACGTGATGGAGCAGGTGATCAACATTCCCGAGCAGGAGGTGATCACCAAGGACAACGCCACGGTGACGGTGGATGGCGTCGCGTTCTTCCAGGTGTTCGACGCCGCGAAGGCAAGCTATGAGGTCGCCGATCTCAACCAGGCGATCATCGTGCTGACCATGACCAACATCCGCTCGGTGATGGGGTCGATGGACCTCGACCAGGTGCTGTCGCATCGCGACGAGATCAACGAGCGATTGCTGCGCGTGGTCGACGCCGCGGTGTCGCCGTGGGGATTGAAGGTCAACCGCATCGAGATCAAGGACATCGTGCCGCCCGCCGACCTCGTCGAGGCGATGGGACGCCAGATGAAGGCCGAGCGCGTCAAGCGCGCCGACATCCTGCAGGCCGAAGGCCAGCGCCAATCGGAAATCCTTCGGGCGGAAGGAGCAAAGCAGGGCCAGATATTGCAGGCCGAGGGCCGCAAGGAAGCCGCGTTTCGAGACGCCGAGGCGCGCGAGCGTTCCGCCGAAGCGGAAGCCAGGGCGACGCAGATGGTCAGCGAAGCCATTGCAAAAGGCGACGTCGCCGCGCTGAATTATTTTATTGCCGACAAATACATCAAGGCGTTCGGGCAACTGGCGGACTCGCCGAACCAGAAGATCATCATGCTGCCGATCGAGGCCACCAGCATTCTCGGCTCGCTCGCCGGCATCGGCGAAATTGCAAAGGCCACCTTCGGTGAGAGCGCGGCCTCGGCGCAGGCCGCCGCGCGCCGCGGCTCGGTGCCAAGCACGGCCCCGACCCCGCCGCCGATAACGCCGCCGCGCTAACAAAGGGTCGCACGATGGCCGAGATGTTTTCGACGCTGGGCACCTGGAACTGGCTGATCTTCGGCATCATCCTGATGGCGCTGGAGCTGGTAGCGCCGGGCGTGTTCCTGTTCTGGCTCGGGCTCGCGGCGCTATTGGTCGGTCTATTGTCGTTCGTCGTTCATCCGTCGTGGCAGTTGCAGATCCTGATGTTCGCGGCCTTCGCCGCCGCCGCGGTGCCGTTGTGGCGGTGCGTGGCGCGCGGCCATCATGGCGTCAGCAAAAGCAATCCGTTCCTCAACAAGCGCGCCGACGCGCTGGTTGGCCGGGTGTTTACGCTGGAAAAGCCGATCATCGACGGCTCCGGCACGGTGCGGATCGACGACACGGTGTGGCGCGTCGCCGGTCCCGATGCCCCCGCCGGAAGCCGGGTCAGGATCGTGCAGGCCGATGGCGCCAGCCTGACGGTGGCGGCGGCGTAGTCTCGTCATTGCGAGCGAAGCGAAGCAATCCAAGAGCCGCAACCAGGGCTGGATTGCTTCGCTCCGCTCGCAATGACGGTTGATAGCGCTGTTCTTACGCCACGCCGGCGCGCAGGAAATCGTGCAGATGCACGATGCCGACCGGCTTTCTGGCCTCGGCCACGATCAGCGTGGTGATCTTCGCCGAATTGAGCATTTCCAGCGCTTCACTGGCGAGCAAATCGCGGCCGATGGTCTTCGGGTTCCGGGTCATGACGTCGTCGACCAAAGCGGTCATCAGATCGGGCCGCATGTGACGGCGTAAATCGCCGTCGGTGACGATGCCGACGATGTGGCCGCGCCCATCGACGATGCCGACACAGCCAAAACCTTTCGATGACATCTCGACCAGCGCGTCGGACATCCGGGTGCCGAGCGGCCGCAGCGGCACCGCGTCGCCGGCATGCATCAGGTCGCGGACATATTTCAGCATCGCGCCGAGCTTGCCGCCGGGATGCAGCACGCTGAAATCCACCGAGGTGAAACCGCGACCTTCCAGCAGCGCGATCGCCAGCGCGTCGCCCAGCGCCAGCAGCATCAGCGAGGAGGTGGTGGGGGCGAGATTATGCGGGCAGGCCTCGCGCGCCTTGGGCAAGATCAGCGCGACATCCGCGGCCTTGCTTAGGGTCGATTCGGGTTCCGCGGTCATCGCGATCAGCGCGATCCGGAAGCGCTTGGCGTAGGTGATCAGGTTCTTCATTTCCGGCTGCTCGCCGGACCACGACAGCGCCACGATGACGTCGTCGGCGGTGATCATGCCGAGATCGCCGTGACTCGCTTCGGCGGAATGCACGAAGAAGGCGGGCGTGCCGGTCGAGGCAAAGGTCGCCGCGATCTTGCGCGCCACATGCCCGGACTTGCCGAGGCCCGTGACGATCACGCGGCCCTTGGCTTCGAGGATCAGGCTGACGGCGGCGGCAAAGGCCGACCCGAGCGGGCCCTGCAACGCCGCCGCGATCGCGGTGACGCCGCTGCTCTCGGCGTCGAGCGTTCGCAAGGCCGATTGAATGGCGGCGTTCGCGCGGTCGGACCCGGATGATTTTGCCATCAGCGGTTTCGTCTTGGCCATCTGTGATTCCAGGGAAAGTGGGGCCGCTCGCCGGCCCATGCTTTGAGCTTGGCGCCCTTCCTAGCACGGCCGGTTCGGCGATGCGACGAGCGGGCCGGTTCTCAACGCCTCATTAACCATAATTGTTTTAACTCCATTAACGACATTTTCCACAGCCGTATTCGCGCGGGCGTGGGGCCTGACCGCCAAGCAATTGAATTCGTTGGAGTATCTTTTATCGTGATGTCGGGTCCAGCCACGGGCCGCCGCGAGCGCGCATCGAGTTTACGCGCGTCTTTGCCATGCCCGAAGCTGACATTCCCGACGCTGTTTTGCCTGACATTGAGTTGCCTTGCGCTGATCGCCTTCGATCAAACCCAGGCGCAAGCCCAGAGCATCACCCCCGATCTGTTTCGCCCGGTGCAAGGCGGCTTCGTGTCGCCGCAGAATTTGCCGTTGCGCAAGACCGCGGCCGGCGGCGATCCGAACGCCACCACGGACGACGACCAAGTGCGTGACCCCGACAACACCCCCGCGCCATCGCGGATCGGGCAGATTCCGCAATATGGCCTGCCTCCCGCCAGCGGCGCCTCCGATTCCGGTTTCGACTCGCTTAATCGCACGTTGAAGAAGCCGAAACTTTATCCGGGGCAGGCCAAGCCGAAACCGTCGCCCGGTCCGGGCACGCCGCCGCCACCGCCACCGAAGCTCAACGCCGCCGGGCAATTGCGGCTGTCGATCGCGCCATCGGAATCCGCGAACAAGACGCCGCTGTCGCCCGCGATGGCCGGCACGGTGGACGGCCAGCCGCCGCGCAAGCGGCTGAAGGTGGAAGACGATCCGTTCGGCCCGGTCGGCGATTATGCCAGCGGCTTCCTGATCGAGTCCGCGGTCGAGGTCAGCGGCGGCTATGAGACCAATCCCGGCCGGCTTCCGGAGCCGAAGGGCGCGCCGTTCTGGGTGGTGGCGCCGGAGTTTTTGGCGGTGTCCGACTGGGAGCGTCACGCGCTGGTCGCCGATCTCAGGGGCTCGTTCACCGGCTATGGCAACAGCCTGCCGGCGATCGTCGATGGCGGCATCTCGCCGTCGCCGACCGATGTTTCAAGACCGAACTTCATCGGCCATGTCGACGGCCGTCTCGACGTCACCGAAAACACCCGCATCATGTCGGAAGTGCGCCTGCTGGTGTCCACCGACAATCCGGGCAGCCCGAACATCCAGACCGGGCTCGCCCGCTATCCGATCTTCACGACGCTCGGCGGCACCTTGGGCGTCGACCAGAATTTCAACCGCCTCAACATCGCCGTCGGCGCCACCGTCGACCGCACGGTGTATCAGAACTCCACGCTGACCGACGGCACGACAGCCACCAATGACGACCGCAACTTCAACCAGTATGGCGGCATCGGCCGCGCCAGCTATGAACTGACGCCGGCCGTGAAGCCGTTCGTCGAGGTCGAGGGCGACAGCCGCGTCCACGATCTCGAATTCGACCGCAATGGATATGCCCGCGATTCCACCGGCGGCTATGCCAAGGGCGGCACGTCGTTCGAATTCTCGCGGCTGTTGGCCGGCGAAATCGCGGTCGGCTACGAGCTGCGCAACTATGCGGATCCGCGCCTCGGCCAATTGGCGGGCCTGCTCACCACGGCGTCACTGACCTGGACCGCGACGCCGCTGACGACGGCAAAATTCTATTCCGACACCCAGATCGGCGAGACCACGCTGCCCGGCACCTCGGGCGTGCTGGTGCACACCTACACCGTCGAGGCCGATCACGACTTCCGCCGCTGGCTGACCGCGATCGGAAAATTCACCTACGGCACCTACGACTATCAGGGCGACGTCCGCACCGACAAAACCTACACCGTCGAGGGCGATCTGATCTACAAGATGACCCGCAATTTCTGGATCAAGGGCACCCTGCGCCGCGACATCCTCGACTCCAACGTCGCCGGCGCGAGCTCGGCGTCGACGGTGGTGATGCTCGGTGTGAGGGTGCAGAATTGAAAGTGGGTCGGCCGACGCAGGTTCGCTGTAGTGCACTGCGTGACACCAAAAGTGGTCGTCATACCCGCGCAGGCGGGTATCCAGTAATCACCGCCGCTCAAAATTTTAGGCGCTCTGGAATACTGGATCACCCGCCTTCGCGGGTGATGACGGATCGTTAGCGCCGTCTACGATCGAAACGAATTGCAGTCCGATCCGGGATGACGCTGGCAAACCTCACCGCGGCAAATTCGTCGTCCCCATCAAATGCTGGTCGATCGCCCGCGCGCACAGGCGCCCTTCGCGGATCGCCCATACCACCAGCGACTGGCCGCGGCGCATGTCGCCGGCGGAGAACACGTTCGGCCGTGAGGTCTGGTAGTCGGTCATGTTGGCGCGCACATTGCCGCGCTGGTCGAGGTCGACGCCGAGCGTCTTCAACAGGCCTTCATGCACGGGGTGCACGAAACCCATTGCCAGCAGCACCAGTTGCGCCTCGAGCTCGAACTCGCTGCCGGCGATCGGCTTGAACTTGTCGTCGACCTGCACGCAATGCAGTTTGCCGACCTGGCCGTCGCCGCCGGAGAATTGCTGCGTCAGCACCGCGAATTCGCGGCGCGCGCCTTCGGCCTGGCTCGACGAGGTCCGCATCTTCAGCGGCCAGTTCGGCCAGGTCAGGCCCTTGTCCTCATGCTCCGGGGGAGCCGCCATGATTTCGAGTTGCGTCACCGACAGCGCGCCCTGCCGAAACGAAGTGCCGATGCAGTCCGAGCCGGTATCGCCGCCGCCGATCACCACCACATGCTTGCCGCCGGCGAGAATGTCCGGCGCGCTGCCGAGCGGCTCGCTGGAGACCCGGCGATTTTGCTGCGGCAGGAAATCCATCGCGAAGTGAATGCCGCGGAGGTCGCGGCCGGGAATCAGGAGGTCGCGCGGGGCTTCCGAGCCGCCGGTCAGCGCCAGCACGTCATAATGGCTCAGCATCTCGCGCGGATCGATCGCGCCCTGCGAAGTGCCGCCGACCGCGTTGCCGTAGTGGAAGGTGACGCCCTCGGCTTCCATCTGCGTCACGCGGCGGTCGATGACATGCTTCTCCATCTTGAAGTCGGGAATGCCGTAGCGCAGCAGGCCGCCGGCCTTGGCGTATTTCTCGAACACGTGCACCTCGTGGCCGGCGCGCGCGAGCTGCTGCGCGCAGGCCATGCCCGCCGGGCCCGAGCCGATCACGGCGACTTTCTTGCCGGTCTTTTGTGTCGCGACTTCCGGCTTGAGCCAGCCGTTGTCCCAGGCGCGGTCGACGATGGCGCACTCGATGGTTTTGATGGTGACCGGATTGTCGTCGATGTTGAGCGTGCAGGAGGCCTCGCACGGCGCCGGACAGATGCGGCCGGTGAATTCCGGAAAATTATTGGTCGAGTGCAGATTGCGCGAGGCTTCTTCCCAGTTGCCCTGGTAGACCAGATCGTTGAAGTCCGGAATCTGGTTGTTGACCGGGCAGCCCGGCGTGCCAGGCGCCACCGCGCCGGTGCCGTGGCAATAGGGAATGCCGCAATTCATGCAGCGCGCGGCCTGGTCGCGCGTCTCTTTCTCGCTCAGGGGAACGACGAATTCGTTGTAACTTTTGACGCGCTCGGCCACCGGCGCATACTTGCGATCGTGCCGCTCGATCTCGAGAAAACCTGTAATCTTGCCCATTACACCTGACGCCTCTGCAAACATGCTTCGTATTCGTTGCTTGTCTCGTCATTGCGAGGAGCGAAGCGACGAAGCAATCCATGCTCTGAGGTCCTATGGATTGCTTCGCGGAGCCTGTCATCGGGCCGGCCGGAGGCCGGACCCGTTGGCTCGCAATGACGGCTGAGAGTTCCTCGTTGCATCACGCCCCGATCGCGATCTTCGGCTCGGCGTCGGCGTTCTTTGCCTTCAATTCCTTCAGGGCGCGGCGGTACTCCACCGGCATCACCTTGCGGAATTTCGGCAGCCATGTCTTCCAGTCCGCGAGAATCTCGGCGGCGCGCTTCGATCCCGCCAGCTTGGCGTGGCGCGTGATCAGGATGTGCAGCCGCTCGACGTCGGAGTCGAGCAGGTCCTTGAACACGTCGACCCGGCCATGGGCTTCGAGGTCGCCGGTGTGGTGATAGGAGTTCTGGTTGATCATCTCTTCCGAGACCACCGGCTCGAGATCGACCATCGCCATGTTGCAGAGCTTTTCGAACGAGCCCTCCTCGTCCAGCACATAGGCGACGCCGCCCGACATGCCGGCCGCGAAGTTGCGCCCGGTCTTGCCGAGCACCACGACGATGCCACCGGTCATGTATTCGCAGCAATGATCGCCCGCGCCTTCGACCACGGCGACCGCACCGGAGTTGCGCACCGCAAAGCGCTCGCCGGCGATGCCGCGGAAGTAGCATTCGCCCTCGATCGCGCCGTACATCACGGTATTGCCGACGATGATCGATTCCTCCGGCACGATGCCGGAATTGGCGGGCGGCTTGACGATGATACGGCCGCCGGAAAGTCCCTTGCCGACATAGTCGTTGCCTTCGCCCTCGAGTTCGAAGGTGATGCCGCGCGCCAGCCAGGCGCCGAAGGCCTGACCCGCGGTGCCCTTGAGGCTGACCTGGATGGTGTCGTGCGGCAGGCCGGCATGGCCATAGATCTTCGCCACTGTGCCGGACAGCATCGCGCCGGCACTGCGGTCGGTGTTGTTGATCTCGACCTCGAACTTGACCGGGGCGCCGCGGTCGAGCGCTGCCCGCGAGTTTTCGATCAGTTTGCGGTCGAGCACCGCCTCCAGATGATGGTTCTGGCTCTCCGCGTGATAGATCTTCTGGCCGGGCAGTTCCTTCTGGCGCACGAACAGCTTCGAGAAGTCGAGCCCCTTGGCCTTCCAGTGCGCCACCAGCTTCGACTGGTCGAGCATCTGGGTCTGGCCGACCATCTCGTCGAACGTGCGGTAGCCGAGCGCCGCCATCATCTCGCGCACTTCCTCGGCGACGAAGAAGAAGTAGTTGATGACGTGCTCCGGCTGGCCGGTGAAGCGCTTGCGCAGCACCGGATCCTGCGTCGCGACGCCGACCGGGCAGGTGTTGAGATGGCACTTGCGCATCATGATGCAGCCGGCCGCGATCAGCGGCGCGGTGGCAAAGCCGAACTCGTCGGCGCCGAGCAGCGCGCCGATCACAACGTCGCGCCCGGTGCGGAACCCGCCGTCGACCTGAACCACGATGCGGCTGCGCAACCGTTCGCGCACCAGCGTCTGGTGGGTTTCGGCGAGGCCGATCTCCCACGGCGAGCCGGCGTGCTTGATCGAGGTCAGCGGCGAGGCGCCGGTGCCGCCCTCAAAGCCCGCGATCGTGACATGGTCGGCACGTGCCTTGGCGACGCCGGCGGCGACCGTGCCGACGCCGATTTCGGAGACGAGCTTGACCGAAACCTGACCTTCCTGATTGACGTTCTTGAGGTCGTAGATCAGCTGCGCCAGATCCTCAATCGAATAGATGTCGTGGTGCGGCGGCGGCGAGATCAGGCCGACGCCCGGCGTCGAATGCCGTACCCGCGCGATCACCGCATCGACCTTGTGGCCGGGCAATTGGCCGCCTTCGCCGGGCTTGGCGCCCTGCGCCATCTTGATCTGCATCATGTCGGAGTTGACGAGATATTCCGTGGTCACGCCGAAACGCCCCGAAGCGACCTGCTTGATCGCCGAGCGCATCGAATCGCCGTTCGGCATCGGCTTGAAGCGATCGGATTCCTCGCCGCCTTCGCCGGTGTTGGACTTGCCGCCGATCCGGTTCATCGCGATCGCAAGCGTAGTGTGCGCCTCGCGCGAGATCGAGCCAAACGACATCGCGCCAGTTGCAAAACGCTTGACGATGTCCTTGGCCGGCTCGACCTGGTCGAGCGGCACCGGCTTGCGCTTTTCGTCCTCGGCGGTTTTGATCTTGAACAGGCCGCGCAGCGTCAATAGCCGCTCGGATTGCTCGTTGAGGATTTTCGCGAACGCCCGGTAGCGCTCCAGCGAGTTGCCGCGCACCGCGTGCTGCAAGGTGGAGACCGATTCGGCGGTCCAGGCGTGGTCCTCGCCGCGGGTGCGGTAGGCGTATTCGCCGCCGACGTCGAGCGCGGTCTTGTACACCGGCGCCTCGCCGAACGCATCGGCATGACGGCGCGCGGTTTCTTCGGCGATTTCGGCAAGTCCGACGCCCTCGATCCGGGTGTGGGTGCCGACGAAATACTTCGCGACGAATTCCGCCTTCAGTCCGACCGCGTCGAAGATCTGCGCGCCGCAATAGGACTGATAGGTCGAGATGCCCATCTTCGACATCACCTTGAGCAGGCCCTTGCCGATCGACTTGATGTAGCGCTTGACGACCTCATAATCGTCGAGCGAGCCCGGCAGGCGATCCTTCATCGCGATGATGGTCTCGAACGCGAGATAGGGATTGATCGCCTCGGCGCCGTAGCCGGCCAAACATGCAAAGTGATGCACTTCGCGCGGCTCACCGGACTCGACCACGAGGCCGACCGAGGTGCGCAGTCCGGTGCGGATCAGGTGATGATGCACGGCGGCGCAGGCCAGCAATGAGGGAATCGGGATCCGGTCCGAGCCCGCCATGCGGTCGGACAGGATGATGATGTTGACGCCCTCGCGGACGGCAGCCTCCGCGCGCGCACACAATTCGTCGAGCACCTGTTCCAGGCCGGCGGCGCCGAAGCCGGCATGGAAGGTGGTGTCGAGCGTGCGCGACCTGAAATGGCTGTCGGCGACGTCCGAGATCGAACGGATCTTTTCCAGGTCGGCGTCGGTCAGGATCGGCTGGCGCACCTCGAGCCGCTTGGTCGAGGCGAGGCCCTTGAGGTCGAACAGGTTCGGCCGCGGTCCGATGATCGAGACCAGGCTCATCACCAGCTCCTCGCGGATCGGGTCGATCGGCGGGTTGGTGACCTGTGCGAAATTCTGCTTGAAATAAGTGAACAGCGGCTTCGGCCGGTCCGACAGCGCCGAGATCGGCGTATCGTTGCCCATCGAGCCCGCGGCTTCCTCGCCGGTGGCGGCCATCGGCGTCATCAGGATGGTGATGTCTTCCTGCGAATAGCCGAACGCCTGCTGACGGTCGAGCAGCGGCAGGTTGGAGCGCATGCCCTTGGTCGGCGCCTCCCGCAGTTCTTCCAGCACGATCTGGGTGCGGCCGAGCCACTCGCGATAGGGATGGCTTTTGGCCAGCTGCGCCTTGATCTCGTCGTCGGGGATGAGACGGCCCTCTTCGAGGTCGACCAGGAGCATCTTGCCGGGCTGCAGCCGCCACTTGGTGACGATCTGGTCCTCGGGGATTTTCAGCACGCCCATTTCCGACGCCATGATGATGCGGTCGTCGCGGGTCACGAGGTAGCGCGCCGGGCGCAGGCCGTTGCGATCGAGCGTGGCGCCGATCTGGCGGCCGTCGGTGAAGGCGATCGCGGCGGGGCCGTCCCACGGCTCCATCATCGCTGCGTGATATTCATAGAACGCGCGGCGCTGCTCATCCATCAGCGGATTGCCGGCCCAGGCTTCCGGAATCATCATCATGACCGCGTGCGGCAGCGAGTAGCCGCCCTGCACCAGGAATTCGAGCGCGTTGTCGAAGCAGGCGGTGTCGCTTTGTCCCTCATAGGAGATCGGCCACAGCCGGCTGATGTCCTTGCCGTACAGCTCCGAGCTGACCGAGGCCTGCCGCGCCGCCATCCAGTTGACGTTGCCGCGCAGCGTGTTGATCTCGCCGTTATGCGCGATCATCCGATAGGGATGCGCCAGCGACCAGGTCGGGAAGGTGTTGGTGGAAAAGCGCTGATGCACCAGCGCCAGCGCGCTCTCGAAATCCGGCTCGTGGAGGTCGGGATAATATTTTCCGAGCTGGTCGGCGAGGAACATGCCCTTGTAGATCACGGTGCGGCACGACATCGAGACCGGGTAATAGCCGGCGAGGCCGCGGTCGCGGCGCTGGTAGATCGCCTGCGAGATCGACTTGCGCAGGATGTAGAGCCGGCGTTCGAATTCGTCGTCGGTCTTGGCGGCGCCGTTGCGGCCGATGAACACCTGCATGTTGGAAGGCTCGGTCGGCTTCACGGTTTCGCCGAGCGAGGAGTTGTCGGTCGGCACCTCGCGCCAGCCGAGCAGGACCAATCCTTCGGCTTTGATCTGGTCGGCGACGATGCTCTTGATGACGTTGCGCCACGCCGTCTCCTTCGGCATGAACAGCGCGCCGATGGCATATTCGCCGGGCTTCGGCAGCTGGAAGCCGATTTCGGCGGCCTTGCGCGTGAAGAAGGCGTGCGGAATCTGCACCAGGATGCCGGCGCCGTCGCCGGCGCGCGGGTCGGCGCCGACCGCGCCGCGATGTTCGAGGTTGCAGAGAATGCTGATCGCGTCGGATACGATCTCGTGCGATTTCTTGCCTTTGATGTTGGCGATGAAGCCGACGCCGCAGGAATCTTTTTCAAGGCTGAGGTCATAAAGACCTTCGGCCGGCGGTCGCCAGTCATGCTCGCGCTGGATGTTGTCGCCGGCCGGTTTCGAGGCCGGGCCGGCCGACAGCGCATCGGTGATGATGTTTTCGCGCTCGAACTCCGACCCACTCATCTGGCGTCCTCTCAATAAGGCCAGGGCCTCACCGTTGTCAGCGGCGCACCTTGGGCGTCTGCGGCACCCACCGGGCCACCGCTCGTCCTCCGCGAGCCACAATTTCAGAATTAAGGCCTGGGCGTTCCCTGGGCGTTCAACGTCCCGGAGGAACGACCTTGCCTTTTACGTTCTGGCCCATGGGCGCCCGACTTTCGTTGCAATCCCCGTGCCGGGCCTGCACCGTAATTGAGACAGCTATACTGTCCTAACGCCGACCATGCCAAGTTTTTTCCTATCATACAAGCGCGCGAAAGTCGCTGGCCACATGCGTTTCCAGCACGCCAAGGGGATCAAATTCTAGGGTTTTGACGCCCCGGATTTGAAGCAAACGCGCCTCGATCCGGCCCAAGGTCCGCCGGATTCGGCGATGAAGTTGCCTGGGGAACAAGGGGAGCGAAAACGCTCCGGGGCGGGCAAGGTATCAGACAGTCACAGGAGCTACGGGCGATGAAGCGGTTCACGGGATGGGCGATGTCGGCGGGGCTGGTTCTGGCCGCTACATCGGCAAATGCTCAGATGCTGGCGCCAATTGAAATGCCGATTGAAGTCGCGGGCTCGCCGGTTACCACCGTCTCGGATATCGGTGGGGCCTATGCCGAGGCCACGCTGCCGGGCCAGGGACCGAGCCTGCTGCCCGGAACCGAGGTTTACACGGTGGTTCGCGAGAACGGGTTTTCGCCGCTCGGAATCCCGCAGCAACACGGCTATTTCTACACCATCGCGGTGATGGATCGCGGCGGCGAAGACGGGCGGCTGGTGATCGATGCCCGTGACGGCCGGATCGTGCGTTTCGTGCCGGCCTACCGGGTCGGCAGCAACTACGATGAGGCTGTGCCGCCGGCCTATCCGGCAGGGGCAGGACCGTTGCCGCCGATCAGCCAGGCTCGCGGCGTGCCGCGGCCGCCGGCATCGATACCGCATGTGGCGAGCCGCACGCCAGCGGTGCCGTTGCCCAAGGCCATGCCGCCGCGCGCCGGTGAGCCGCCGGTCGCCGGATCCGACGCCAATTCCGGCGCAAAGTCCGATCGTGGCGCCGCCCCGCCGTCGCAGGCGATGGCGATGCAGACCAGGCCGGGTGAGCTGTCAAAATCCCCGCAAAATACCGCTCCAGCGCCGATCGACGCAAAACCCGCCGGGCCGCAGATCCAGCCGACGCAGGAAATGCCGAAGGTGCAGGGGCTGGAGTAAGGGGGAAAACCTTGCGTCGTCCCGGCCTCCGCGCCCGGACCCATACGCCGCGTCGTTCCGATTTAGTAAAGCCGTCGCAACCGTCGCGCTTGAGGCGCGGGCGTCAGGGGCGGTTCCCCGCCTTCCGTGCGCAAATTGCGCATCAGGCGGGGAGGACGAAACACAGGCAAAAAAACGCCCCGGTTTCCCGGGGCGTTTTCGTTATTTCCAGCGAATATCCGGAAATCCAGCGATCTTAGGCGGCGACCTTGCCGGTGGTGCCGTCGACCACCTGCGGGGCCTGGGCGCCGGAGCTGATCGGAATGCTGCGGGGCTTCTTGGCCTCGGGAATCTCGCGGACGAGGTCGACATGGAGCAGGCCATGCTCGAGCGAGGCGTTCTTCACCTGCACGAAATCGGCCAGCTGGAAGGCCCGTTCGAAGGCGCGCGCCGCGATGCCGCGATACAGCACCTCGGATTTGTCCAGGCCGTTCTCATTGGCGATTTTCTCGCCCTTGATCGTCAGCGTGTTCTCCTTCGCGACGATCGAAAGCTCAGCCTGCGAGAAGCCGGATACCGCGACGCTGATGCGGTAGGCGTTGTCGCCGGTACGCTCGATATTGTAGGGGGGATAGCCGGGGCTGCCGTCAGCGGTAGCTTGATCGAGCAGGGAAAAGAACCGGTCGAAGCCGACGGTGGAACGATAAAACGGAGTGAGGTCATAGGTACGCATAGGGTAGTCCTCCAATGAGCGACTGTTTCAGTTAACCCGCCCGCCATCGGGCCGGGCTTTCGTCAGTGTGCAGCCTGCAATGTTCCGGTTCCGAAACACTGGTAGCGGCCTGCACCGAGGTGATATGGGAGGGTTGCAAAGCGCGTTCAAGAGGGCCGAATCGCGCCGTTTTCTCAACTCCGCGCCCTTGATTTTCAGCGCTTTTCACCCATCCGGTCCCCCGCATGACGCTCGTCTCGATCCCCGCCAATCCGGTTCCGGAGAACGTCGTCAGCGGCACGATCAAGACGCCGGATGGCGCTGAGTTGCGGTTTGCGCGTTGGGCGCCCCCCGCCAACCGCAAGGGTACCGTCTGCGTGTTTTCCGGGCGCGGCGAGCAGATCGAGAAATATTTCGAGACGGTGCGCGACCTGCGCGACCGCGGCTTTGCGGTGGCGATGATCGACTGGCGCGGGCAGGGTCACTCCTCGCGCCGGCTGCGCGACCCGCGCAAGGGCTATGTCCGCAATTTCTCGGATTACGAAGTGGACGTCGAAACCTTCGTGCAGCAGGTGGTGCTGCCGGATTGCCCGCCGCCGTATTTCGCGCTGGCGCATTCGATGGGCGGCGCGGTGATGCTGCGCGTGGCGCATGCCGGCAAGCGCTGGTTCGACCGCATGGTGCTGTCGGCGCCGATGATCGATCTGCCCGGACATCGCACGTCGTTTCCGGCGCGCGCGCTGCTGCGGGTGCTGCGGCTCGCGGGGCAGGGCGGCCGCTACATTCCCGGCGGCAGCGATCAACTGACGGGGGTCAATTCGTTCATCAACAATCCGCTGACCAGCGATCCGGTGCGCTACGCCCGCAACGCCACCATCCTGGAAGAAGACCCGACGCTCGGCATCGCGGCGCCGACGGTGGCCTGGGCCGATACCGCCTTCACCGCGATGCGCGGCTTTCGCGCGGCCAACTATCCGCTGGAAATCCGCCAGCCGATCCTGATGCTGGCCGCCAGCAACGACGCCGTTGTCTCAACGGCCGCGATCGAGGAGTTCGCCTATCATCTCCGCGCCGGCTCGCATCTGGTGATCGCCGGCGCCAAGCACGAGATCCTGCAGGAACAGGATCGCTACCGAGCGCAATTCTGGGCCGCGTTCGATGCCTTCGTGCCGGGCACGCCGCTGTTCAAGTAAGCGGCGGCGTCCGGCGCCGTTACAGCGTCTTCAGATATTCGATCAGGTCCTTGCGCTCCTCGTCGGTCAACAGGCGACCGATCACGCCCGCCTTGTGCTCGTCAGGTGCGACGGCCGATCCCTCCAGCGAGTGACCGAGATTGCTGTTGCCGTGGAGCGGCTTTCTGTCGGCATCCGTCACCGTGAACAGGGTCTCGCCGTTCTTGCAGCTCGGGGCTTCGTTGGCCTCGACGTGGAAGCCGACCTGTTGCGGATCGAAATCGCGAAAACCCATGCAGAATTGCTTCGGGCGTTGGCCTGCTGGCATCAGCATCCAGTACAGCGAGGGCACCGATCCGTTGTGAAGATAGGGTGCGGTGGCCCAGACGCCGTTCAGCGGGCGGGCGCGGTAGTGCAAATCCGCACCCGGATTGGGGCAGTTCTTTCGCGGGCCCCAAAGCTCTTTCTGGTCCGCTTCCGAAACGTGGTTGTCGTTCATCCACTTTCGGCTGACCAGTTCGACGATGGTCATCAGGGCGATCGAATACGGCATGTCGGTCGAAGAGTAGGTGGAAGGCGCCGGCAGATTGGTGCATTCCGAACCCCTGCCGTCAGCCGCCGGCTGCATATCGCGCGCGGGCTGCATGTCCAGGAAGCCTGGAAGGTCGACCTTGCGCTTTCCGAGCACCTCGGCTTGCGCCGGATCCGTGCCCATGCCGCTCACCGATTTCTGCACCGGCTTCAGCGACGCGGTCGCGGCATCCCAGTGCTCCGATTTCCAGATGCTCTGGTCGGGGAATTGCGTGTCGAACACCGGATCATCGACCGGTCCGAGATGGCACTCGACGCAGATTTCGGCATAAAGGGCGCGGCCCTTGGTCACCCGGGCCGGATCGATTTTCCAGGCAGGATCGTTGGGGAAGATCTGCGCGGGCCATTTTGGCGGCTGCAGTCCGCCGAAGCTCTTTGGGTCCCGTTTGAACGGATCGTCGGCGCCGCGCAGCATCGCTTCGATCCGGACCAGGTTCTCGAGCGCCATCGACGAGCGGAGCAGCGTATCCTTGGGGGCGTCGGGCGACAGGTTGAGCAGGGCAAAGACCCCGAGCGCTTCGCCGGCATTGCGGATCAGCGGCTGTTCGATCGAGGCGTCGTATTGCGCCCACAACAGCCACGGCACGGTCCAGATCGGCGGGAAGCTGACCGGCGCATCCCGCGCCACCAGGTTCTTGTCGAATCCCTGAAGGCCGCTGATCCCCATGTCGGTGGCAAAAACCTGATTGCCGATCCGGTTCAGCGCATCGAGCCGCCCGTAGCCTTCCTCGGTATCCTGCCGGTGCGTCTCCTTGAGCGCCTTTGTTAGCGCTTTGACCTGGGCGAGAACGGTGTCGGCGCCCTTTGCAAGCTGCTTGCGGAGTTCGTCGCGCTCTGCCCTGGAGGCATCGGGGCCGAGCACGCGTTTGGCGAAGCGGTTGAAGCGCGGCGGCCAATACCGAGCGTATAAAATCGATTGGCCGGTGGCGAGTTCGAGTTTCAGCAGATCCAGATTGGCCGCCCCGCCATCGAAGCGCAGGCTGGTGCCCTTGTAGTTGACGTGCCCGGTGTGGCATGCCGCGCAGCTCAGGCCGATCAGGTCGGCTTGCGGCTTGCCGGTGGTGGGATCGGGCGCTCCGGGCGTTCGCGCAAAGCCCACCGGCAGGCCATCGAAATTCTCGGCCGCCGATGGCTTCAGGCCCGCGACGGAGGCAGGCGCCGGCTCGGTCTTGGCATCGGATGTGTAATAGCCGAAGCGATGCAGGGTCGCTTCGTCGGTATGGATGGTTTTCGGGCTTGGCAGAAAGCCGAAGCGTTCGAGATAGTCGCTGTCGCTGAGCAGACCAGGTTCGGTAAACAGGTAAATGCCCGGCCGTTCCAGCGCCACGAACAGGCGTAGGGCACCGGAAACGTCGCGGTGCCCTGGCTGGCATGATGGAACCAGTGCCGGTCCTCGATCGACCAGTTCTGGTCGAGCCAGCGCGCTTCCTTGATCGGCGGCGGCTCCGGCAACGGAGGTGGCAGGAATTGCGCCAGTGGCGGTACGAGTTTCTGCAATTGATCGGGAAACTCTGCGGCCGCTACCACCACCGCGGCGACCAACGCGCCCAGCACGACCGCGATCTTCCCGGCGAGGATAATGCCGCGCCATCCGGATGGCGTTCGTGATTTGATGCGCGCCACGATCCGCTCCGGCAGCCGCCGCTCGTTAAACAGCGTGCTGACCTCGGCCACGCTGAGATAGCGCGCCTCGCCCTCGCCCTTGCCCATGATGTCGAGCAGTACCGGCCATTCGCCTTTCATCAGCAGCGGGTCGAACCAGCGTCGGTTACCCTTGGCGCGCGCGAAATTCGCCTTCATGAAGGTCTTGATCTCTGGCGCAGTCAGGCCGCGCTCGGTCCCGCCGGCAGGGTCCTGGCATTCCTTGCCGAATCCGGCGAGGCGCTCGATTTCAGCCTCGTGCACGTGGGCGGTACAGTCGAGGATGCGCGAACCGACGCCATGCTTGTCGAGGGGACCGTTGCGCAGATGGTCGAGCACGGCGCCGGACCACCAGCTGCGCAGCAAGCGCACGGGATTAAGGCCGTTGGCCATCAGAGCCACCAGGATGGTCTTCAGGCCGACCACCTTTTTCCTCAGCCCGGTTTCGCCGGAGGCGGCCTCAATGGTCTCGGCCAGCATCGGCAGCGGGACCACGTGGCCGCCGACGACGCCCTCCGCGACCAGCGCGCGCAGGAACGGACAGGGATTATCGGGAGAGACGGCGATCGTGCGGGCGGCGGTGTCGCTGGAGTTTTGCATGGCCCCCGAATCCTGAAAAAGCGGCTGACGATAAAGCTGCAATATGCAATTGGCGCCAATTTGAAGTTAACGAAGATATCGAATGGCGATGCTTTGGTGACGCTACCTCAGGGTGTATCGGATTCGTCGCGCGGTTGATACCCGTATCGACTGAAGCCAAAGCCGAGGCGGCGGCGCCGTCAGATCCCGGCTTTACGAATTTTTCTTGAGGCTTATTAGAGGCTCGATGCGGGCGAGCTTGGTCGCGGGTATGCCGGCTTTCAAGAGTCCGTCGCGATAGTGGGCGATGTCGACGGGATTTTTCCAATGGAAATTCCGCAGGTGCCGCTCGACGGTCAGGCCCGGATAGTTGCCGAGCAGGACTTCGGCCGCGTTTGCTGCTTCCTCGGCCCGTCCGGCCTGCGCCAGCGCCGCGGTCCGTATCGCCAGCGCCTGGAGATGATTGGGATTGACGTACAGGGCTTCACGCGCCCAGGACAGCGACGCGTCATATTGTCCGAGCAAATAATGGCTGAAGGCGTTCACCGCCGCCCATTGATACCGGGGGTCGCTGTTGCCGCGCTGGGCCGCCATCGAAAACAGTTCGATGGCCTGCCGATGCTCGCCGTTCATCAGGTGGCACATCCCGAGCACGCCGCGGGCGCCCATGTCGTACGGGTTGAGCTGCGCGGCGCGTTTGGCGGCATCGGTCGCCGCCTCGTAGTGGCCTTGCAGCGCATGCAGATAAGCAAGAATCTGAAACGCAAAGGACGAACGAGGATCGAGCCGGACACTGCTCTCCGCCAGGCTCATCGCGGAGTCCCATAATTCGCGGGTGCTCTTGATCCATCCGAACTGGATGCCCTGGATCTGGATGGTGGCGAGGTAGGCGCGTGCGATCGAAAGCGTCGGATCGAGTGCGATGGCTTCCTTGAACAGGCCGATCGAGGTCTCGAAATCGTCCTTGGTCTGCAGATAATAGTAGGACAACCCCTTGAGAAAACGGTCCCATGCGGTGATGTCGTTGGAGGCCCGGGCCGGAGCGGAAGCCTCCGCCCGGTAGATCTCGGTTGCAATCGCCGCGGACAGGCTGGTGGTGATTTCATCCTGCATCGCAAACAGGTCGCCGATGTCCCGGTCGTATCGGCCGGTCCATAATTGCTCACCGTTCTCCGGAGCGATCAGTTCGGAGGTGACGCGAATCTTGGCTCCGGCGCGCCGTACCGACCCCTGGATCAGGTATGTCGCATCGATCTCGCGCGCGATCAGGCGCGTGCTGACATTCTTGCCTTTGAACGAAAACGTCGAGTTTCGGCTGAGCACGCGGTAGAACGATTGCAGCGAAAGCGCGTGGATCAGATCCTCGGTGAGGCCGTCGGAAAAATATTCGTCGTCACCGCCGCTGAGATTGGCGAACGGCAGCACGCCCACGATCGCGGTTCGATGTTGAGCCGGCGCATGCGAGGACGTCTCCTTCAGTCCTCGACGTCCATCGGACCCCGCCGGCTCCCAGCTCCAGACATGGACCGGGTCGGCGATGTTCTTGAAGCGGTGCGGACCGGCGTCGATGAGGGTGGCGCTGAGATGCCTGGAGGCCTCGCTATGGGCCTTGGCCGAAATCGCGATGCCGCCGGGGGCCGCGACCGACTCGAGGCGGACGGCGATATTCACGTCGTCGCCGAACACCTCGTCTTCGTCGGCCATCACATCGCCCATGTGGATGCCCATGCGGAATTGCATGATGCGATCTGCGGGAATGTGGTTGTTGCGTTCCGCCATCTGGATCTGCATCGCGATCGCCGCCTCGGTGGCTCCGACGATGCTCGGAAACTCCAGCAGGAAGCCGTCTCCGGTGTTCTTGACCAGGCGGCCGCCGTGATTGAGGATGATCGGGTAGATCGCGGTTCGATGCGCCTTGAACGCGGCATGCGTACCGGCCTCGTCGGCACCCATCATCCGCGAATAGCCTGCGATGTCAGCGCAGACGATGGCGGCCAGGCGTCTTTCCATATCTCCAAGCCTCCCGAACAGGGATAACCACTACGTGGTTGGCCGACTGATTCCAATGGTTTTGAGGGAGGTTTTGCTCAACCAAAGCCGTGACAATAATAATACAACTGCTCGCAATGACATCTGGGGGTAACTGGATGTGTTTCCTGTGATTCGTGCCGCGACGCGCCGGCCGGAAGCGGGTGGGGCAGCGGTCGGACTGCCACCACGCCCGGTTCCGGAGCGTCCGGCGCGCCGCGCCGGGTAACGAGCCCAATCCTTTTGCAGGGGATGGCGATCCGCTAGGCTCTCGTGCCTCCGATCAACGTGAACCGTATTGAAAATCATGCTCGGCATCCACGAACTCTGGCTCTTTGTCGTCTCCGGCGTATTGCTGAATATTTCGCCCGGACCGGACACCGCCTATGTCGTCGGCCGCAGTCTGCAAATTGGCTGGCGCGGCGGCGCTGCCGCGGCGCTCGGCATCAGTTCCGGCTGCCTCGTGCACGTATTCGGCGCGGCGATCGGGCTGTCGGCGTTATTGATGGCCTCGTCGGCCGCGTTCACGCTGATCAAATGGGCCGGCGCGGCCTATCTTTGTTACGTCGGGATCACCATGCTGCTGTCGCGGCAGCGTCCGCCGGTGCGGGACGCCGTCGGTCCCGTTGTGATTTCGCTGCGTCAGGTATTCTGGCAGGGCGCGTTGACCAACGTGCTCAATCCCAAAGTCGCGTTGTTCTTCCTCGCCTTCCTGCCGCAGTTCGTCGATGCGGATGCGCCGCACAAGCCGGTTGCCTTCCTGTCGCTCGGACTGATTTTCGTCTTTACCGGCACGCTGTGGTGTTTTGGGCTGGCGGCGTTCGCCGCCCGTGCCGCCGGCCGCATCCGGCAATCCGGCCGCGCGCTGCTCTGGATCAACCGCGCGCTGGGCGGGCTGTTCGTCTATCTCGGCGTCCGCATCGCCACGTTTCAGGCCAGGTGAGTATTATAGATCGCGTTGCCGGCAAGGTAGATTCCAAGCGCAATCATCGCGATCAGGAACCAGCGCCGGAAGGCGTCGGGGTGCATCCGCGTCCGCAGCGCCTGGCCGGTGAACATGCCGGCGAACGAACACACCAACGCGATGGCGCCCGGCAGCGCGGTCGCCTCCGACAGCAGTCCGGCTTTGGTAAGGTTGAACGCCAACCCTAGCGTCGCGACCGTGAAGAACACGCCGAGCGCCTGAAACAGCTCCTCCTTTTCCAGGCCGATCGACTGCATGTAAGGCATCGAGGGAATCACCTGAACGCCGGTCGCCGCCGAGATCATGCCGGTGACCACGCCGACGCCGCCGCCGATCCATTTTTCGTTGCGGGGGGCGATGTTGAAGGTGAATTTCCTCAGGCCGATGATCGCATAGATCACCAGCAGCCCGCCCAGGATGACGGTGCCGTAGCGTGCGTAGGGGCCGGCCAGCATGCCCGAGTTCAGCCGGATGCCGATCACGGTGCCCAGCATCAGTGGCCACAGCCGCCGCAGGATGTCGCGCAGATGAGGACCGCCAAAGGTCTGCCAGATGTTGGTGACGATCGCCGGCACGATCACGATGGCGAGCGCCTGGGCCGGCGGCATCGTTACCGCGAGCAGGCCCATCGACACCGTCGGCAGGCCGAGCCCGACGACGCCCTTGACGAAGCCCGCGAACAGGAAGGTCGCGGCGATGAGAATGAGCAGAGGTTGGAACATGAGGCCACATTGACCGATCGGCGCGATCGGCACAATCTGGAGGTTACGGATCAAGCCTTCGGCCATGACGAAGGCAGAGGGTCAGGGGAACGGCCATGCGCTTCGACCTGGTTGACCTGCAATTGTTCATCGCGGTGGCCGATTCGCGCAGCATCACCCGCGGCGCGCTGCAGGTCCATCTGGCGCTGGCTTCGGCCAGCGCGCGGATCAAGGGGCTCGAAGCGGCCCTTGGCGTGGTGTTGCTCAAGCGTTTCCGGCGCGGCGTCGAGCTGACCGCGGCGGGCGAAAGCCTGCTCGATCATGCCCGCATCGTCATGCACCAGGTCGAGGCGATGCGCGGCGATCTCGCAGCCTTCGCCAGCGGCGCCAAGGCCAGCGTGCATCTGCTCGCCAACACCTCGGTGCTGTCGGAGCATTTGCCGAAGGCGCTGGCGGCTTTCCTGCGCGAATACCCCGACATCGATGTCGATGTCGAGGAGCGCGAGAGCAGCGACATCGTCACGGCGATTGCGAGCGGCATCGCCGACCTCGGTTTTGCCGCCGAGCATGTGCTGCCCGATCAGTTCGAACGGTTCCTGTTCAGCGAAGACCGCCTGGTGCTGGTGGCGTCACGGCGTAACGCCTTCGCAGCCCGGCGCCAGATCGACTTTCAGGAGATGGCCGATCACGACTTCGTCGGGCTGACCAATTCGACCGCGCTGTATTCGCATATCGCCAAGCACGCCGCCCGGCTCGGCATCCGCTTTCATTACCGGGCGCGCCTGAGGGATTTTGACGCGATCTGCCAGATGGTAGCGGCCGATGTCGGCATCGCGGTGGTTCCGGAAGCGGCCGCCCGGCGCTGTGCCCGATCGATGCCGATCGCGATCGTCCGGATCCGCGATCCCTGGGCCAACCGCAGGCTGGTGATCTGCGCCCGCAGCTTCAAATCGCTGACCCGGCCGGCCAAGCAATTGGTCGAGCATCTGCGCAAGGCTGCGCCATGACATCAAGGCCGCGCCGTAATATCGGGGCTGTGCCATGACATCGCGACGATGCCAACGGCGTTTTATTTTTCGATCGGGACGCCGGCGTCCTTGATCACGCCGGCCCACTTCCTGGTTTCGGCGTCGATGAAACCTGCGAAAATGCTTCAGGGGTGTCGCCGGCCACCGTAAGGCCCTGATCGGCGAGCTTTTGTTTGACCGTCGGATCGTTCATCGCCTCGCTGGCGATGCGGTTCAGCGTCGCGACGATCTTCTCGGGCGTGCCGGCGGGCGCGATCATGCCGTACCAGTTTTCGATCAAGAGCTCCGGCATGCCGACCTCGGCGGTGGTCGGCACCTCCGGCGCGGTGGGCGCGCGTTCGGGCGCGCCAAGCGCGATCGGCCGCAGCAGGCCGGCCTTGATCTGCGGCAGGATCGCCGGCAGATCGAGGAACGCCATCTGCACCTGCTGTCCCAACAGATCGTTGATGGCAGGCGCGGCCCCCCGATAGGGCACGTGGACGATGTCGATCTTGGCCGTCAGCTTGAACAATTCGCCGGCCAGATGCGGCAGGCCGCCGATCCCGGCGGAGGCAAAATTGAGTTTTCCCGGCTGCGCCCTGGCGAGCGCGACCAGCTCGGCCATGTTCTTGGCCGGAACGTTGGTGGCGACCACCAGCATCTCCGGCACCGTCGTCACCAGGGTGACCGGCGCGAAATCCTTGTCGACGTCGTAGCCGACCTTGTCCATCGTCGGGCTGATGACCAGCGAACTCGCGCTGACGATGCCGATGGTGTAGCCGTCGGCCGCGGCCTTTGCCACCATCTCGGTTCCCAGCACGCCGCCTTGTCCGCCGCGGTTGTCGATCACCAGTTGCTGCTTGGTGATCTCCGACATGCGCTGGCCGACGACGCGCGCGATGATGTCGTTCGGTCCTCCGGGCGGAAATGGCACGATCAGCCTGATCGGCTTGTTCGGGAAACCCTGCGCATGGACGGCCAACGGGGCAAGCAGCAGCGAAAGTCCAACGACCAGCGGGCTCAATGCGCGCATAAATCCTCCCGGCGGACTTTTCTCGCACTGCCGTCGCGTTTCGGACCGCTTGAGGCAATGCTACGTCACCCGTCGCATTATGCCCAGCTGCGCCCCTAGCGGTTGAGCAGTTTCAGCGCCGCTTCATGCACGCGAGGGTCGCCGGCGGCGATGATGCGGCCGCCGTTCTGCGCGGGCTTGCCGTCCCAGGTGGTGACGATGCCGCCGGCGCCGGTGATGATCGGGATCAGGGCCGCGATGTCATAAGGTTTCAGTTCGGTCTCGATGACGAGATCGAGATGGCCGGCCGCCAGCATGCAGTAGGAATAGCAGTCACCGCCATAGCGCGTCAGCCGCGCGGCGCCCTGGACCCGATCGAAGGCCGCGCGGTCGGCGGCGTTCATCAACAGCGGGCTGGTGGTGAACAACGTCGCATCCCGCAGCGACGAGCAGCGGCGCACCGCCAGTTTCCGTTCGCCCGACGGTCCGCGATAGAGCGCCGAACCGCTGTCGCCGGAAAAGCGCTCGCCGATATAGGGCTGATGCATCATGCCGAACACCGGCGTACCCCTGTGCAGCAGCGCGATC
This sequence comes from uncultured Alphaproteobacteria bacterium, assembly GCA_963755895.1. Classification (GTDB taxonomy): domain Bacteria; phylum Pseudomonadota; class Alphaproteobacteria; order Rhizobiales; family Xanthobacteraceae; genus Bradyrhizobium. The sequence goes on along the minus strand of CAVWMD010000028.1, from coordinate 307,548 downwards.
AGCGTGCCCCAGATCGGAAAGCCCGCGATAAAGGACTTGGTGCCGTCGATCGGATCCAGCACCCAGACATATTCGGCATCTTCGCGCTCATTGCCGAATTCCTCGCCGACGATGCCGTGCTGGGGAAAATTGGCCTTGATCAGCCGCCGCATCACCGCTTCCGCGGCGCGATCGGCCTCGGTCACCGGATCGAACTCGCGGTCCTCCGGTCCGGTGCTCTTGTTGTCGATGGAGAGCGAGGTCCGGAAGAACGGCAGGATGGTTTCGCCGGAGGTGGTCGCAAGGCGGCCGATGAAGGCTGTAAAATCGATGACCGTCACGGCGCTTCCTTGTCGGTAGGCTTGCTCGGTAAGACTTTGGTCGATGAGGTCTGGGTCGCCAAGGTTTTCGGGGTCGTCAAGGCTTTCTCGGGTCGCAAGGCTTCTTTGTCTCGCGCTATTGCCTATCCCAATCCTGCAAGCGGCGCACTTTTATCCGCCTAATTATCTGTCCAAGTAGCTGCATGTCCGCTGGCATTTTGGATGCAGGACTCAGCGTGAACAGGGTGCATTTTTGGTGAAGGCTCCGATCACGAAATCGAGAAGCGGTACCGCGATGGTTTGATCCGGCCCGTCGAAGCGCGGTCCAAGATATTGAAATAGCTTTGAAATCAATAGGCGCCGCCGATGTGTTGCCCGCGTGCAAGGCCCGCGAATTTTGCATGGGAAACGCATTAAAAGCACTTGCGTTTTGTGCAGCGCGGTCGCATATTGTTGCGGTGCGGTAGCGCCTTGCGCTATCGCTGCCCTCCTTGGGCGTTTCCTCCCTAGACTTGGGCCGCTTGTTCATTCAAGCGGCCCTTTTTTCTTTTGGGGATTTTACGCACGTCATTCCGGGACATGCGAAGCATGAACTACGATGTGCAATTGCGCATCCGAGAATCTCGAGATTCCGGGTTCGGGCGAAGACGAGCGTCCCGCAATGACGTGCGTTGTTTCTTATTCCGCCGCCGCCTGGAACGGTCCGAGGTCGCTGAGCGGAACGGCCGCCAGCGCGTCGGCCAGGGTCGCAAAGTCCGCCGCCACCTGTTCGAATCGCGGCCCGCGTTCGCGGCGCCGTTCATCCATATAGATCGCGCGGTTGAGTTCGAGCTGGACGGTGTGCAGTCCGCTCGCCGGGTTGCCGTAATGCTCGGTGATGAAGCCGCCGGCATAGGGCTTGTTGCGTCCGACCGAATAGCCGAGCGCACGCATGACCTCTTCCACCGTGTCGGCCAGCAGCGCCGCGCAGCTCGTGCCATAGCGGTCGCCGATCACCACATCCGGCCGCCGCGGCTCGTCCCGGAGACGCCGACCGATGGCATCGAATGGCAATCCACCAGCACCACCGTTCCGAAGCTCTGATGCGCCTTGTTGATCAGCCGCCGCAAGGCGCGGTGATAGGGCTTGTAGAGCGCCTCGATCCGCGCCAGCGCATCATCGACGCTGATACGGTCGCGATAGATTTCCTGGCCGTCACCGACCACGCGCGGGATGGTGCCAAGCCCGCCGGCAACCCGCATCGACCTGGTATTGGCGAAGCTCGGCAAGCGCCCGGTGAACATCCGCGGGTCGAGTTCATAGGGCTCCCGGTTGACGTCGACATAGGAGCGCGGGAAATTGACCCGGACCACCGGAAAGCCGCGCTGGCTCAGATCGCCGATCAACTCGTCCATGAACGAATCTTCGGAGCGGCGCAGTGCCGCGAGATCGATCCGCGACACCTCGAGGAAATCGAGCGGATAGACCGAGCCCGAATGCGGGGAATTAAAGATGATGGGCGCCCGCCACACGGCCGGCTCCACGATCTCGAACGGGGGCGACAATTCGCCGTCCAATTGGGTCATCCTCGGGCGCCGTCCCTGGAAACTGCAGTTCTGAATGTATCATTACCGCTGCAAAAGCGGGGGCTTTTTGCCAACGTATTGTCGGTAATCGCAGCCGCTCTGCCAAGTGAAAAAAGTCCCAAAACCGGCTGGAACGCCTCTGAGCTGCGAAAAACGCTCGTCTTTATTGCTTTGCGTGGCATTCGGGTACAGAAATGGCGTCGCGTGCTTCCGCCCTCGGCCTGCCGTTCTTTCACCCGAAATTTACTCTCTGCAGGCTTAGTGAATGGACTGATCTCCTACCGGGATTCGACGACCAACCCATGCACAAGATCCTCCTCGCCGAAGACGACAACGACATGCGCCGCTTCCTGGTCAAGGCACTGGAAAATGCGGGGTTTCAGGTCTCCCCCCACGACAATGGCTTGTCGGCCTATCAGCGGCTGCGCGAGGAGCCGTTCGAGATGCTGCTGACCGATATCGTGATGCCGGAAATGGACGGCATCGAGCTGGCGCGCCGCGCCTCGGAACTCGATCCCGATATCAAGATCATGTTCATCACCGGCTTTGCCGCGGTGGCGCTGAACTCCGATTCGGAGGCGCCAAAGAACGCCAAGGTCTTGGCCAAGCCGGTCCATCTTCGCGAATTGGTCAGCGAAGTGAACAAGATGCTGGCGGCCTGATTCGGCCCCGGATTGCTGTCGACAGACCCCGAAAACGACTGAAAAAGTGCCCCCCAGCGTCCTTGCCTGCCCGCTTGGGAGCCGATATACGGACGCCACCCGTCACTTAAGGCCTTTAGGGCGCGTAGCTCAGCGGGAGAGCACCTCGTTGACATCGAGGGGGTCACAGGTTCGATCCCTGTCGCGCCCACCATCCAGCATCCAATAGGATGGTGCCTGGTGGTTTTCCCGGCCGCTTGGCCGTTGACGGACGGCGCAGCCTTATCCAGGCATGCAGCTCATCCCCACATCATGTGATCTGAGACGATTCAAGCCGGTCCACTTAAGCCAACGATCGGGCGACAGTGATGCCGCTGACGACGACGCGCACGGAGTTTAAATGAATGATCTAACCCGCATCATGCAGGCTGCGGACACGGCTGCCCGCTGGCACGTCCAGCAGCGCCGCAAGGGTCAGGCCGCCGAGCCCTACATCAATCATCTGCTCGAAGTGGCTTGCCTCGTTACCACGGCCACCGAAGGCCGCGAGCCTGACGTGGTGATCGCCGCTCTGTTGCACGACGCGGTCGAGGATCAGGGCATCGCGATCGAATTGATCGCCAGCGCGTATGGCCGCAAGGTCGCCGATATCGTCACCGAGATGACCGACGACAAGTCGCTGCCCAAGGCCGAACGCAAACGATTGCAGGTCGAGACCGCCGCTCACAAGAGCCACGAAGCGCGGCTGATCAAGCTTGCCGATAAAACCAGCAATGTGCGAGTGATTGCCGACAGCCCGCCGCCCGACTGGTCTTTCGAACGGCGGCTCGATTACGTCAGATGGGCCGGTGAAGTCGTTGCACGGATTCGTGGCACGTCGCCGTGGCTGGAACAGCGATTCGATGCGGCATCACAGCAGGCATCGATCACGATGTGACCGCGCCGCGCCAATTGACTCACTTCCGCGACGATGTACTCTCTCGCCCAATAAAGAATACCTATCCAAAAATGGATAGAGGCATAGGGGAGGGACGCGATGAGCTTTTGCTTGCGCCTGATTTGCTATTCTTTTGCGGTCGCTTTTACCATTCCAGGTCTCGTGGTGTTCGGGCGGCCGGCGGCGGCGGCCGAGGAAACCATCAAGCTTGCCTATACCGATCCGTTTTCGGGACCATTCGCCTCCGGCGGCGATGAATTCCTAAAAGCCTTTCAGTTCATCATTGCGCGAAAGAACGCCATGGGCGGCGCGCTTGGCCGCAAGTTCGAGATCGTGCCGTTCGACGACAAGCTGCAACCTGCCGAAGCGCTGATCGCGCTGAAGAACATGACGGACCAGAACATTCCGTTCGTGATGCACTGCACCGGATCGAATGTCGGCTCGGCGATGATCGACGCGGTATCGAAGCATAATGCGCGCAATCCGGATAACCGCATCCTCTATCTGAACTGCGGCGCGCTCGCGACCGAACTGACCAACGAGCAGTGCGATTTCTGGCACTTCCGCTTCGCCGGCAGCGTCGACATGCGCGCCGCGGCCCGGATCAAGTCGCTGCCGCCGGATCTCAAGAAGGTCTATCTGCTCAATCAGGATTATCTGTTCGGCCAGTCGATCCAGCACGACAGCAAGAAATGGCTGGCCAAGCTGCGGCCGGATATCGAGATTGTCGGCGACGAATTGATGCCGTTCGGCAAGGTGCAGGATTTCTCGCCGTACATTGCCAAGATCAAGGCGTCCGGCGCCCAGAGCGTCGTCACCGGCAACTACAACCGCGACCTCAATCTGCTGATCAAGGCAGCGGTCGATGACGGCCTCAACGTGCGGTTCGATACATTCCTGTCGCATCTGATCGGCGGCGCCGACCGCGATCGGCTCGGCCGGCGACAACCGGCTGACGTCGGTGATGGAGTTCAACGGCAACGTCGCGGTCGACCAGAAGAGCCCGGAGGCGGAAAAGATCGTCACCGACTGGCGGGTCGATCACCAGACCGACTTCTCGGAACTCAACTTCCTGACCATGATCGACATGCTGGCCGATGCCATCAACAAGGCCGGTTCGACCGATCCCTTGAAGGTGGCGCTGGCGCTCGAGGACATGCACTACAAGGATCTGGACGGCCAGGAAAACATCATGCGCAAGGAAGATCACCAATTGCTGATGCCGTATTATGTCGGCGTGTTCACCAAGGACGTGAAATACGACGCCGAGCACACCGGCTTCGGCTGGAAGAACGTACATGACGGCGACCGCCGCCGACCTGACCTTGCCGACCGTCTGCAAGATGAAGCGGCCGACGGAATAGAACGCAGGTGAAAGGCCGGTGAACGGGAGAACGAGGCGGTCATGGAGATAGTCCTCGTTTCCCTGTTCAATGGCCTGGTCTACGGCATGCTGCTGTTCATGCTGGCCAGCGGCCTGACGCTGATCTTCAGCATGATGGGCGTGCTGAATTTCGCCCATGCCTCGATCTACATGATCGGCGCCTATCTCGCGTTCACCGTCAGCCGGTTCGTCGGCTTCTTTCCGGCGCTGATCATCGCGCCGATGCTCTGTGCGCTGATCGGCGCCGCGATCGAGGTGTGGGGCCTGCGGCGCGTTCACCACAACGGCCACATCGCCGAGTTGCTGTTTACGTTCGGCCTCGTCTTCATCATCCAGCGCGGCGTGCAGATGATCTGGGGCATGCTGCCGATGGCCTATCGGGTGCCGCCGAGCCTCGACTTTCCGCTGTTCACGATCTATGGCGCCAACTTCCCGGCCTATCGCGGCTTCATGCTGCTGGTCTCGGTCGGCATGCTGGTGGCGACCTGGCTGCTGCTGAAGAAAACCCGGATCGGCCTGGTCATCCAGGCAGCGCTGACCCATCCGCAGATGGCCAGCGCGCTCGGGCATAACGTGCCGCGCGTCTTCACCATCGTGTTCGCCGGCGGCTGCCTGCTGGCCGGGCTCGCGGGCGTGATCGGCGGCAACTACCAGACCACCGAGCCCGGCATGGCGGAATGCGATGGGGCCGATCGTGTTCGTCGTCGTGGTGTTCGGCGGGCTCGGCTCGCTCGCCGGCTGCTTCATCGCCTCGATCCTGATGGGGCTGATCCATGACCTTCGCGGTGGTGATCAACTACTTCGATGCTCGATCTGCTCAAGCCGCTCGGCATTATCGGTTACCGGCGACAATCTGTTCACGGAAATCCTCACCGTGCCGGTGGCCCGCATCGGCGCGCTGCTGCCGTTCGCGATGATGATCATCATCCTGTTGTTCCGGCCGCGCGGCCTGATGGGAACGCGCGACACATGACGGCGTCCCGGTTCAGGCAAAGCTGGATCTGGATCGTGCTGCTGGCGCTCGCGATCGCAGCACCCTGGGCGTTCTACAATTATCACACCGGGCGGCAATCCGGCTTTGTCGTCTCGATGCTGAGCCAGATGGGCATGATGAGCATCCTGGCTTTGTCCTACAACATGCTGCTCGGGCAGGCCGGGCTGTTCTCGCTGTGCCATGCCACTTTCTTCGGGATCGGCGGCTATGCGACCATTCATTTCCTCAACCTGGCCGGCGCCGGCAGCCTGCCGTTGCCGATGGAATTGATCCCGCTGCTGTCGGGGCTTTCCGGGCTCGGGCTCGCGATCGTGTTCGGCTATATGGCGACCAAGCAGCGCGCGACAGCGTTTGCGATGATCACGCTGGGGATCGGCGAGTTGATGGTCACCGTCGGCGCTGATGTTCCAGCATTTCTTTGGCGGCGAGGGCGGCGTCAATACCAACCGCATGATCGGCCGCAGCCTGTTCGGTCTCACCTATGCGCAGGGCATCCAGGTCTATTATCTGATCGCTGGCATGGACGCTGCTCGCGGCACTCGCGATGTTCTTCCTGACCATGACGCCGCTTGGCCGGATGGCGAATGCGTCGCGCGACAATTTCGAGCGGGTGCAGTTCGTCGGCTACGACCCGCGCATGGTGCGGTTCTTTCAATTCGCGCTGTCCGGCTTCTTCGCCGGGCATCGGCGGCGGATTGTACGCGATCACCTACGAGATCGTGACCTTCGATGCGCTGGCGGCACCGTTGTCGGCCAATGCGCTGCTGATGGCCTATATCGGCGGCTCCGCCTCGTTCGGCGGTCCGATCCTCGGCGCGGTGCTGATCACGCTGTTGCAAAGCGGCGTCAGCCTGATGTCGAATTCCTGGCTGGTCTATGTCGGTGTGCTCTTCATCAGCATGGTGATCTTCGCGCCAAGCGGAATCATGGGGCTGGTGACGGCGCACGGTCCGATCGTTCGCGCCGGACAGCTTGGCCGCCTGGCGGTGCCCTATCTCAGGGTGCTGGTGCCTGGCATGCTGATGGTATCGGCTTTGTCGGCCTGGTGGAACTGACCTCGTTCCTGACCATCGGCGCGGCGCAGGGCAAGTCGCTGGTTCTGTTCGGCAACAAGATCGACATCCATGCCACGCTGCCGTGGCTGTTGGCGACGGTCTGCCTTGTGGGCGGCGGGTTCTGGTTGCGGCTGGAAGCGCGATCGTTCCGGCGGGTCTGGGAAGGCCTGATGCAGGGTCTCAAGCCGCAGCGGAGCGTCGCATGAGTGATGCGGCGCCCACGTTGCAGCCGGCGCTGTCGTTGAAAAACGTCGGCAAGGCGTTCGGCAATCTCGAAATCATCCGCGGCGTCAGCCTCGATATCGCCAACGGCGAACGTCACGCCATCATCGGCCCGAACGGCGCCGGCAAGACCACGCTGTTCAACCTGATCAGCGGGCGCTTCCGGATATCGAGCGGCGAGATCTGGCTGAACGACGTCCGTATCGACGCCTTGCCGCCGCACAAGATCAACCGGATGGGACTGTCGCGAAGCTTCCAGATCACCTCGATCTTCCACCGGCTGTCGGTGTTCGAGAACCTGCGCTGCGCGCTGTTGTGGAGCATGGGCTATCGCTATTCGTTCTGGACGCCGCTGTGGCTGCAGCGCGAATTGACCGCGCGCACCGATGCGATGCTGGAGGATCTCAATCTCATGCCGCGCCGCGACACCGCGGCGGGCCTGTTGTCCTATGCCGATCAGCGCGCGCTTGAGATCGGCATGACGATTGCGGGCGGCGCCTCCGTCATCCTGCTCGATGAGCCGACCGCGGGAATGAGCAACTCGGAGACCGACAATGCCGTCGCGTTGATCCGCCGGGTCTCCAGGGGCAAGACGCTGCTGATGGTCGAGCACGACATGAAAGTGGTGTTCGATCTGGCCGACGTCATCACGGTTCTGGTCTATGGCCAGGTCATCGCGTCGGGGCCGCCGCAGATCGTGCGCGCCAATCCCGCCGTTCAGGAAGCCTATCTCGGGGCACTGGACGCCGCATGATCCTCGAAGTCCGGGACCTCCATGCCTATTACGGCCAAAGCCACATCCTGCATGGCGTGGAGATGGACGTGAATGACGGCGAGATCGTCAGCCTGCTCGGGCGCAACGGCGTCGGCCGATCGACCGCCTGTAAGTCCATCATGGGGCTGGTCACCGCCCACGGCACCGTGAGATTCAAGGGCAAGGACATCGCGGGCCTGCGCCCCGATCAGGTCGCCCATTGCGGCGTCGGTTACGTGCCGGAGGACCGCCAGATCTTTCCGACCCTGACGGTGCGGCAAAATCTCGAACTCGGCCTCAAACGTTCCGGCACATTCGGCCGCTGGAATTTCGACGATGTGTTTGCGCTGTTTCCAAACCTGAGGGCGCGCCAGGATACCTCGGCGGGCGTATTGTCGGGCGGCGAGCAGCAGATGTTGACGATGTGCCGCACCTTGATGGGCGATCCCGATCTGATGCTGATCGACGAGCCCACCGAAGGGCTGGCGCCCAAACTGGTCGAGCAGGTCGGCGAACTCCTCGCCGAGATCGCACGGCGCGGTGTTTCGGTGCTGCTGGTCGAACAGAAACTCGCGATCGCGCTCAAGATATCATCCAGGCTCTACGTGATGGGCCACGGCCGCATCGTGTTCGAGGGCACGCCGGCCGACCTCGGCACAAACTCCGCCGTGCGCAAGGAGTGGCTCGAGGTTTGAGTTTGAGTCAGTTGCCACGCGGCTTTTTAGCGATCGGCGGGGTATCCGAGGCCCGAATCAAGCGCCAGCACAGGATCGCGGCGATCAGGCAAAGCACCGCGCTGGCCGCAAACAGCGCCGTGTAGCCTTCAGCAAAACTTTTCAGCGCGAGGGCATGGAGCGCCGTGCTCGAAGCGGACGCGATGCCGCTGCCGGAAAGGTCGCCCGACGCGACGTCGCGGATCAATCCGGACCTCGCGGCGTCATCGAGCGCCGGAAGGGCCGAGCTGATCACCACCGAGATCCGGCTGAACAGCACCACGCCGAGCGCGGCGAAGCCGAGCACGATGCCGGTGAAGCGCATGGTGCCTGAAATACCGGAGGCCATGCCGGCCCGCTCAGGCGGAATCACCGTCACTCCCACCTTGGTGGTTTCGCCATTCAGGAGCCCGGCGCCGACGCCGGCGACCAGCATCCCCGCCCGTATCAGGCGATAATCCAGCGCGCCCGCGACCAGCGCCATGAAGCCGAGCCCGGCGCTGACCAGCCCGAGCCCCGCGGTGAGCAGCACCCGCCCGCTCAGCCGGTGCGAGAGATACGAAGTGACGATGCGCGGCACGATGAACAGCGGCAGCGCCATCGGCAGCATCGCGAGCCCCGCGTCGCGCGGCGACATCGCGAGCGCGTTCTGAAAATAGATCGGCATGAAGGTCAGCATGGTCAAAAGGCCGGCCGCGAAGGTGAATTGGGCGATGTTGGCGCCGAGATAGGTCGGCCGGCGAAAGAACGCGAAATCCAACATCGGATAGGCCTCGCGCTGTTCGACCACGACAAAGATCGCGAGAAAAACCGCCGCACCCGACAATTCAGCGAGGATGTGCGGGCTGGACCAGCCGTCGTGATTGCCCGAAATCAGCGCCAATGTCGTGAGGAACAGGAAGGCCCCGAGCGTCGTGACACCGGCGAGATCGAACCGCACAGCGTCGGGGTCCTTGGAATCGTCGATCACGGCGGCCACCATGGCGACGGTGATCGCCCCGATCGGGAGGTTGATATAGAAGGCCCATTGCCAGCCGAACGCCTGGGTGATCAGGCCGCCGGCGATTGGTCCCATCGCGATGCCGATGCCGACGACGGTGCCCCAAAACGCGAAGGCCCGCGCCCGCTCGTCACCCTCAAAGAAACTGGAGAGCGTCGCCAGCGCCGCGCTGAGCTGCATCGCCGCGCCAATGCCCTGGAACGCGCGCGCGGCAACCAGCGTCGCGAGGTCTGGCGCCGCCCCGCAAAAGAACGAGGCGGCCGTGAACAGGACCAGCCCGCTGATCAGCACGCGTTTGCGACCGAACCGGTCGGCCAGCGCGCCGGCCGGCAGCAGCAGTGAGGCAAAGGCCAGCGTGTAGGCCGTCACCACCCATTCGATACCCGCAAAACTCGCTTTCAGCGAGGTGCTGATCGAGGGCAGCGATACCGCGACGATATTGGCGTCGAGTTGCAGCATGAAGGAGGGCGCCGACACGCAGATCAGCACCAGCAGCGCGCGATAGCGGGTCAGCAAGGACCTGGGCGACAAGGACTTGGGCAACAAGGACTTGGGCGGTTGAACGGGGGCATGCACAGACCGGTACTCCGACAGGTCAGGCGTATTGCGCGATGCCGTTGCCGAACGACCAGTTTTCCTTTTTCACCTCGACCAGCGTGATGAAGACGTCTTCCCGCCGCAGCCCGAGCTGTTCGGAAAATCCGTCGGCGATCGCCTTGTACAGCGCCTGCTTCTGCGCCACCGAGCGCCCCCCGTTGAAGAATATCTGCACCATGATGAGGTCGTTGGTGCGGTGGATACCGAGATAATCGGGATCGAACACAAAATTTTCGATCGCATGCTCGGCGATGATCTGGAAGCGATCGTTGTCGGGAACGCCGGTATGAGCCACCATCGCCTCGTAGACGATCCGGCCGGCCTTTTGCCGGTAGCTCGCGTCTTTTCCCTTTTGCAGGTCGATCCGTACCAGCGGCATCGCGCTCTCCCGTTTCCGGCCTATCGCGGCGATCGCCGGACGGCGCTAATACTTGCATATGCAAGCGATAATGGATATATGTGCATATGCAAATAATCGTCAAGCCGGCATCATTCGAGGATGAAAAATGGCGCGCCAGCCTCAAACCGAGAAAAGCCTTTGCAATTGCACGGCCTTGCGCAAGGCGACGCGGCGCGTCTCTCAGCTGTATGATTCTGCATTGGAGCCCTGCGGATTGCGGACCACGCAGCGGTCGATCCTGATGCAGATCGCCCGGTCAGGAAATCCGCCCTCGCTCGGCGAACTGGCCGAGGCGCTGGTGATGGACCGTGGCGCGCTGACGCATACCTTAAAGCCGCTACAGCGCGATCGGCTGGTCGAGATCCGCATCGACCCCGAGGATCGCCGCAACCGGCTGGTAGCGCTGACCGCGGCGGGCCGCAAAAAGATCGAAGAATCCACCGCGCTCTGGAAGCGCGCGCAGGCGGGATTCGAGACCGCCTTCGGCGTCGCCAAATCGGCCGCACTGCGCGAGGCGCTTGAATTCGTCGTCTCGGAGGATTTTGTCGCCGCCTTCAACCGTCGCAGCGAGGCCAAGCAGGCTTGATCTATTTGAGTTCACGCTTGGGCTCTTGCTTGAGTTCCTGCGCCAGGAAATCGACCAGCGCGCGGACTTTTGTTGACGGGCGCGGGCCGCCGGGAAACACCGCATGGACTTCGACCGGTGCAAGCTTGTAGCTGCGCAGCAGTGGCACCAGCAGGCCGGCCTTGATTTCGGGTCCTGCCATCACGGTCGAGACCATCGCAATCCCGAGCCCCGCCATCACGCTGGCGAAAGCCCCCGGACCGGAATTGGTGTGAATGCGGCCGTGGACATCGACCGACATCTCGGTGCCGTTGCGGCTGAACGACCAGCTATCGCGGCCGTAATTGCCGGGGCCGAAGATGCAATCATGCGCGGCGAGATCCGCTGGCGTCTTCGGCGTGCCGCGCGCTTTCACATAGGCGGCGGAGGCCACCATCATTCGCTCCAACGTCTCGAGCCGTCGCGCACCGAAAGCGGAATCGCCGAGTTCGCCGAGCCGGATGGCGACGTCGGCGCCTTCCGCCACCAGGTCTTGCCGGTTGTCGGCAACCGACATCTCGACCCGCAGCAGCGGATGAAGGCCGAGAAACTTCGGCAGCCGGGGAATGATCTCGCGCGTTCCATAGACCACCGGCAACGCCAGACGGATGGTGCCGCGCAATGAATCGAGGCCGCGCGCGGCGTCTTCCGCGTCTTCAAGCTCGGCCAGGATTTCGCGGGCACGATCCAGGAATAACGCTCCGGCGTCCGTCACGTTGATGCGGCGCGTCGTGCGCAAGAACAGCGTGACGCCGAGCCGGGCTTCGAGCTCGCCGATGATGCGCGAGACCGACGGCTGAGACAGGCCGAGTTCGCGGCCGGCTCGCGAAAAGCTGCCGCTCTCCGCGGCGCGGACGAAGACGGTCAATTCCTGCCACCGGTCGCTCATCCGTATTCCAAATATATGATGTCCATATTTGCCGTATACCCGTTTTCCGTCGAATGAGCCAGATGTTGCGGGCCAACGCCAACCACGGAGACTTCCAATGGCCCTGCAAGACCGCCTCGACGCCTTCAAAGCCGATTTCACCTCCGGCAAATTGCCATTCAAGCCGAGCAAGGAGCGGCTGCAGAGCATGCAGCGCGCCACCGACGAGTTGATCGCCAGCGGCCAGGCGCAACGCGCCAAAAAGGCCGGCGAAACCGCACCGGAATTCACGCTGCTCGATCCGGACGGCCGGCCCGTCTCGTCGCGCGAGCTGCTCGCCCGCGGACCGCTGGTGATCTCGTTCTATCGCGGCGTCTGGTGCCCGTACTGCAACCTCGAACTGCAGGCGTTGCAGGAAGCGCTCGCCGGCATCACCGCCCGCGGCGCCAGCCTGGTTGCGATCTCGCCGCAGACCGCGCCGAACAGCCGCAAGTCGCAGCGCGACAATAAACTGGGCTTCCCGATCCTGAGCGACGTCAAAAGCCAGGTCGCCAACGCCTTCGGCATCCGCTTCGCGCTGCCGCCCGACCTGATCGACGTCTATGCCGGCTTCGGCAACGATCTGCCCAGGATCAACGACGATCCGGCATGGGTGCTGCCGATGCCCGCGCGCTATGTGGTCGGCACCGACGGCATCATCGCTTACGCCGAAGTCAACCCCGACTACACGCACCGCCCCGATCCCAGCGAATTGTTGCCCGTGCTGGATCGCCTGAAGACCAGCCAGATGGCCTGACTCAACAGGCCGGCGCGCGTCCCGCGCCGGCCTCCCTCACCAACCCACCATCAAATCGCAAACGGTGACATCTTTGCCGAACGGCTCCGTGCGCCCGCGAAAAATAAAGGACTAAGGTCATGTCAAAACTGAATGGAAAGATCGCCGTCGTCACCGGCGGCTCGAGCGGTATCGGTCTTGCGGCCGCCAAGCGACTGGTTGAGGAAGGCGCCTATGTCTTCATCATGGGGCGCCGTCAGAGTGAACTCGACAAAGCCGAGGCCGAGATCGGTAAGAATGTTTCCACGGTGCAGGGCGACGTCGCCAACCTCGATGATCTCGACCGGCTCTATGAAACAATAAAGGACCAGAAGGGCGGTATCGACATCATCGTCGCCAGCGCCGGTATCGCCGAGCGCATCCTGACCCAGGACGTGACGCCGGCGGCTTTCGACAAGACGTTTGGAATCAACGCGCGTGGCGTCTATTTTACCGTGCAGAAGGCGATCCCGTTACTGCGCAAGGGTGGCTCGATCGTGCTGGTCTCCTCCGGCCTGCATATGAAAGGCTTGCCCGAGTACAGCGTCTACGCCGGCACCAAGGCCGCCATCCGCTCGTTCGCACGCAGTTGGGCGATGGAGCTGAAGGATCGCGGCATCCGCGTCAATACGCTTTCACCCGGCATGATCGAAACGCCGATCGTCGACGGCCAGTTCAAGACCAAGGCAGAAGCCGACGGCGCACGGACTTTCTTTGCGGGCATCACGCCGATCGGCCGCATCGGCCGCCCGGAAGAGATGGCGTCGGCCATCCTGTTCCTGGCCTCCGATGATTCGAGTTACAGCACCGGCATCGATCTCGTCGCCGACGGCGGCATCACGCAGCTCTGACGCGCATCCCAGACCGCGCGGGCGACCCACGGTCGCCCGCGCTTTCGCCAGGTGATGGCGCGGTTAGTTGGCGCGTAGCGCGACGTTCAATTCGTTGAATTGTCGCGTTAGTTCGGCGACACTTTTCCAGCCGGTTTTTTCCCGCGTGCGGCGAAGATGGGTATAGACCGTCGTGATGCTGATGCGGCGGCTTTGCGCGTAGGCAATTGCGGTCGTGCCGGTGCCAAGCGCCTGGACCAGCTGCGCCTCGGCGTTGGTGAGACCAAATAGCTCCTGCAGCATCAGGCTTGCGGTGACGTTGCGCTGCAATGGATCGTGAATAAGCAGCATCGCCACAGCGTGGGCGCCATCGGCCGCTTGCGGCCGGTAACGCAGCAGCGGCCGTACCGATACCGTATAGGCCGGCAAGCCGTCATCCCGGGGTACCGCGAAGTCGGTTCGGCTCGTGGCGGCACGCGGATCCTGCACATGCTCGACGGCGCTCAAAGCCTCGGCGAAGCGGCCCCGCAAATCTGGTGTCGAGAATTCGACGACGTCGCGGTCAATACGGAAGTCGTGTCCGCGTGCCGCAAACGTGCGCAGCGCTTCGTTGGCATGAACGATACGACCGTCCTTGCGCAGAAGCGCGATACCATCGGTCAGCAGATCGAGCGCATCTTCCAATGCGGCTTCGCGAGGGGGGCTGGCTTGCAGGCGCGTTCTCATGTCGTGGGCTTTTCGTACATGTGGACAAAGGCGTTGCATCAGTGAGATTTCCTCCGCATCGACATGACCCTGGCGGCGGGTTCGTTGAACGGATACAGCTACGAGTTTGTCAGTCGTCTGTTCGACCACCGCCGAAATGAAGTAACGCAGGTCAAGTTCGGACAAAAATTCCGAATAGAAGGCGTCGTGCGACATCGCGCGCTCGTCGAGCAGTTGGTAGTCGAAGCCCACTTCTCCCGAACGCTGACGAAGAACTGGGGAGATGCGCGGATTGAGTTCCGCGAAGTGATCGAAGTAACGCGCGCCGGCGGCCGAGGGCAGACCGACCGAATGGAACTCGATCGGTCGCTGCGTTGCCTTGTCGATCACTTCCAGAGTGGCGCCGCGGCCGCCCAGCAGGCGGCTGATGGCCGCAAGCGCGTCCGGCACGCGACCGCTGTCCGCGCCGCTTGCATAGATAGCCTCGACGGCCTGCTCGTAAAAGTCGCACTTCGACATCGGTACTCCGGAAACGCTTTGCGAGCCGTTGGTCCAACGTCGCGTGTTTGCTGTTTCGTGCCACCGCCCCGTCGATTGACGGGCCTTCCCTATCATCGGTCGCCAGAATCCCGTTTAGGTTCAATGCACTTTTTTCATTTTCCGCTGCCGCTGGTGCTCCAGCATCGCTCAAGGCCGAACGATTGACGTGTTTGTCCAAGCGCGGCGGGTCCATTGCATCTTAGCTTTACCGATCGATGCGCGTAGGCGACAGGTTCCGTTTGCTCGGACCGCCAAGCGTCTTGCATCGGCTCAACTGCAACAAAATTTAGCGGAGAAAATAATAATGAGTAGTTTTTCATGGCCGGGCGAATTACCGGCCCAGACACCAAATCGGATATGGATAAGGACCGCGACCGCGTGGGACGTCGAAAGCCTCGGCGAACATTTCAGGACGTTATCGCATCCGTCACGTTACAACCGCTTTATGGGGGCGGTCAGCGATTGTTCCCAAATCGCCTTCGACTGCGTGGTCCAGGGACGGGAGGCCGATCGCTTTACGCTGGTTGCTGAATTGAGGGAGGGGGCGCGGGAATCCATTATCGGCGAGGCATGCTACGCGTTCGACAGCGAAGCAAAGTGCGGGGAGTTCGCGATCTCTGTGGCCGACCGCTGGCAGAACCAGGAACTCGGGTCGGCGTTGCTTTGTGCAGTGCAATCCCGCGCCATCAGCCTCGGCCATTGCGAGCTGTTCGGCGAAAGCCTGAAGAGCAACGATCAAATGAAAGGCCTGGCACGCAAGGCCGGCTTTGCGTTCTCGCGCGCGCTGGATTGGCGCGCGGTGCGCTTCGACAAGAGATTGCCGGGTCGGCCTCCAACCTCTCCCGCAGGCTCGGGGCTCCCCGACCACTTGGTTAGCCCCGAGCGGAGGGCCGCTCTGTTCACCCCGCAATCCTCGCCGGGCCTGCTCAATTCTCCGTGAAAGTCCCTGAGCTTGGGCAATCCGGATGAGTGGTCATCAGATGACCGCCGCTGTCGTGCACTATTGCCGCCGGCCCGTTTTCGATCTCTTGGACATCGCGACGTTCTTCGCGCCCAATTCGATCCGCAACCGCCCGGCTTGCAGAGACCGAAGGCATTGATCGGTGCGCCCGGTCACGCGCGGCAGGAGCTACAATGCCAATATCCCATTGCTTCCGGTGATCCGGGGACTTCAATTTCAACCGCGCCGCGAAAGCATTTTCCTGCCGAATTCATGGTTCGTCCCCATGGTGTCGAAGGCGATACTCTGACCGGATTGCGTCGCTATGCCCGTTGGAGGGATCAGTGCGGTCTTGGACCGTCGCGACCCATCATGCGCGTCGCGCGACATTGTCGCGCAGTCCTCTGATCGGAGGACGCCGAACATGGCGCGAGAGGCTAACTGCATAACAAGGCAGAGGAGCGCGAGGCAGGGGGAGAACTCCAGCACTGGCTTGAACCATGACAGATGTTTGCAATCACATTGTCGAATTTTCGACCGATCATCTTCCCGAGCAGGATCGAATCCCTTTTTGGCGTGAGCATTACGGGCATATTATGCTGCGCGTCGACCTTGAGCCCGCGCGGGACAGGGTTTTTGAAGCCGCTATCAAGTCGCTGGCGTTGCCGGCCTTGCAGCTGATTGAAGCGTCCGCATCGCCCGCAAAAATCTCGCGGACCGGCCAATATCTCGCGGACGGAAACGACGACGTTGTCCTGGCCATCAACCGCACGGGGTCCGTGGTCGTCGCCTCCGGAGGCCGTGAGCAAAATCTGAGGGAGCATGAAGCCATCCTGTTGAGCGGCGGCGAAGCCTCTTCGTTCCATCGCACCACCCGGGGACGGTCCTTCACGCTGCGGGTTCCGCGGGCGACGTTCGAATCGACCGTCGTCAGTGTCGACGATGCCCTGATGCGCCCGATCCCGGGCAATCGTGGCGCGCTGAAGCTGCTGGTGGATTACGCCGGCTGGCTGTTGAAGGACAGCGCGTCGATGGACGCCTCGTTGCTCAATCTGTCCGTCCGGCATGTCCACGACCTGCTGGCGCTTGCCATTGGCCCGGCGTCGGACTTTGCGGAAACAGCGAGAACGCGTGGATTGCGAGCGGCACGGTTGAAGCTCGCGAAATCCCATGTGGTGGCGCATTGCCATCGGCGCGACATCTCGATCGCGACCACCGCCTCAAGCCTCGGTGTGACGCCGCGATATCTGCAACGGCTATTTGAATCGGACGGCACGACGTTCTCCGACTTCCTGGTTGGACAGCGCCTGGCGCGGGCGCACCGCCTGCTGTGCGAGCCAAATCTCGGTCACATGGCGATCAGCACGATCGCCTACGACGTCGGTTTTGGCGACCTGTCTTATTTCAACCGGCGCTTCCGCCGTCTGTATGGCATGACGCCCCGTGATATCAGGGGCGATAGAGGGTGATTGGACGACCGAGCCCGTCCGCGCAAGCCGCTGTTCTTTCAGTCCAACAGCATGTCGCGGTGAGCCAAGACCGGTCGTTCGCCATCGATTAGTTCTTGTACAGATTGGACCGGCGTCAACGGCGGTCGATGTGAACGGAGCTTTTTTATGAATAGATTTTATCTGGCCGCGGCTATTGCCGTTGCCGTTGTCGTTATCGTGCCCATCGCCTCGCGACGCCTTGAAACGGGAGCGCTCGAGTCAACGATAGCTGGTTTCCTCCTCGGCCTGCGGTCGCAGACGATCGAGTCCTTGCATCGGCTCGGGAGCCGTTTCGACGATTGGGTTGCCGCCGTGCTCGCGCATCATGCGCGCCAGGTCACAATCAACGCGCTTTGGCGTCTCAATGATCGCGAGTTAAAGGACGTCGGGCTTTATCGCGACGGCATCGCCAGCGATCATCGTATTTTCGCATCGAATCGCGAGGCCGAAGTCATGATGACAGCGAAAGTCATTACGCTGAGAGTTCTCGGCGGCTTCGTTGTCGTGGTGACCACGGGCCTGATGCTGTCGGTCGCTGGATTGCCAATGGGCTGGCTTTCCTGCCTGATGGATATGTCCTTGGGGTAATTTCGCGGACTCTGCGCCTGACGCATTTTAAGCCGATCCCGCGCTGGTGTCCGGCTGCCGTCGCCTCGCCAGATAGATCAGCGCAACCGTCGCCGCCAGAATCCCGGCGGTGGCGGCGACCGCGAGTGCCCAGCGCGGGCCGAAGGTGTCGGCCACCCAGCCCACGATCGGCGCGCCGATCGGCGTGCCTCCCAGCGCGATCGCCAGCAGGATCGCGATCACGCGACCGCGCATCGCGGGTTCTGTCGAGGTCTGCACCAGGCTGTTGGTCGAGGTGGTCACCGTCTGCGCGGCGATGCCGACCACGAACAGCATGGCGCCGAACAGCGCGTAGCTCGGCATCATCGCGGCGAGCGCGCAGCCGACGCCGAAGATGGCGGCGCCAATGAGCAGCGTTGATATGCTGGTCTTTCGCCGGGTTGCGACCCCTAGGGCACCGGTCACCGATCCCGCCGCCATCATCGAGGTCAAGAGACCATATTGGCCGGCGCCGGCATGAAACACCTTCACCGCCATAGTCGAGATGAAGATCGGGAAATTTAATCCGAAGGTGCCGACCAGGAACAGCATGAACAGGATGACCTTGAGGTCGGGCCGCCGCCACACATAGCGAAAGCCTTCGACGAAACTGCCGCGGGCGCGAACCGCGCGATGGCCGGGCTTCGGTGGACGCAGGCGCAGCAGGCTCAGCGAGACCAGCACTGCAAGGAAGCTCAGCGCGTTGAGCAGGAATACCCATCCGGAGCCGATGCCCGCGATCAGGCCGCCGGCGATCGCCGGGCCGATCGTCCGCGCCGCATTGAACGACATCGAGTTCAGGCCCACCGCATTCGGCAGGTCGTGTTCCTCGACCAGTTCGCCAACAAAGGTCTGCCGTGCCGGCGAATCGAACGCGGCGGCGCATCCCAAGAGAAACGCGAACACATAGACGTGCCACAAGCAAACCAGTCCGGTCACCACCAGAAGTCCCAGCCCGAGCGCCAACAGTCCCATCGCGGCTTGCGTGCAAACCAGCAGCTTGCGGCGGTCGAGATGGTCCGCGGCGAAGCCGGTCAGCGGCAGCAGCAGGATTTGCGGGCCGAACTGCAATCCCATCACGATCCCGACCGCGGTCGCGTTGCGGTCGGTCAGTTCGGTCAGAACGATCCAGTCCTGCGCGGTGCGCTGCATCCAGGAGCCGATATTGGACACCAGCGCGCCGGCAGCCCAGATTCGGTAATTGACGTTTCGCAGCGAACGGAAGGTGCGCGTCAAAGCGAGGTCCGGCCCTGCGGCGGTGAATTGCCGCCGTGAAACCGGCCGAACAGGCGAGCCGTCACGACGCCGAACAGCAGCATGCCGAGCCCCAGCGCGCCCGCATCATCGAGGGAATGCAGGTCGAACTCGCCGACGTGGCAGATCAGGAAATAAGCTACGACCAGATTAGCAAAGCCCCACACCACATTGACCGTCGACGACGAGAGGCCTTCGCCGCGCGGTGTCGCGAACGGACTCTGGAACGGGCGTCCCATCACGCCGCTGACGAAATGCGGAATGGCGTTGGTGAGGAAGACGCCGCCGAAGAAATAGGCGAGATAATGGTTCCACATGGTCAGGCGCTCCTTTTGTCGCCGTGCGGTGTCGCGCGCAGCAGATCGAGAATCTCCTGCGTCGTGCCGGTCTCGGCCATCTTCGGAAAGATCCGCGTCACGCTGTTATGGTGAATGTCGGCATCCCTGTCGGTCATGGCATCGATCGCCAGCGTGACGTTGAAGCCGAGTTCGTGGGCGTGGCGCGCGGTGGATTCGACCCCGGCGCCGGTGGCGACGCCCGTGATGACCACCTGGGTGACGCCGTTGTCCCGCAGGTATTTTTCCAGATCGGTGTGGGTGAAGGCGCCGCGCGTGCGCTTGGTGACGAGGTGGTCGCTCGGCTGCTGCTTGAGTTCGGCGATAAGATCGGTCCAGCCGGCGGGCATGCCGCGGGTCGAGAAGGATTGCTCGGCGCGGCCCGGAGGGCTGCCGTCGACATTGATCAGCACCACCGGCAACTGGCGTGCGCGAAACGCCTCAAGCAACGCGACCGAATTCCGGATCACGCCATCGATCGGATGCACGGTCGGCATGCCGACGATGCCTTTCTGCAGGTCGACCACCAGCAAGGCGGGCTTCGCATCGAGCATAGTGATGGTCATATTCTCACTCTCCGTGTTCGGAATCATGTGCTGGCTGTGACCTCGCGCGCGGGGCGTCAGGGATCGAGCAGGCGATTGAGAAGCTCCATCGCGGCAGCGAGTTGCTCTTGCTCCTGCGGCGTGAGCTTGGTTTGAAGATTGCGAAACAGCCAATCGTGCCGCGCCGCGCGGCCGTTCTTGATCAATTCTCGGCAGGCTTGCGTCAGGGACAGTATCGTTTGCCGCCCATCCGCCGGATCCGGCGATCCCTCGACCAGTCCCGCGGCTTCGAGCACGGCAATCGTGGCTCCCATGGATTGCGAGCGAACCCCTTCTACCCGCGCCAGCGCGGTAACCGTCGCCGGGCCGTCCCGGTGCAGCCGCCCAAGTACCGAGGTTTGAGAGGGTGTCAGATCGCCCGCCGAGGCCTGCTCCTGCAGACGCCGCGTCAGCTTCTTGCTCAGCGTGTGCAGTTCCGCCGCCAGGGCAGAGGCGCGCGCCGCGTCGAGTTCCGCTTTCCGTTTGCTCATGCCGCGAGGCTAGCAGATAGGAAGGTAAACTACAAAGGTAAACTTCGTATCAAGATATGGTGATCGAGATCGTGGCGTCGGGTTTGTCCGATGAATGAGTTAGAAACCGTCATTGCGAGGAGCGAAGCGACGAAGCAATCCATGCTTGCGGCCCAATGGATTGCTTCGCGGAGCCTGTCATCGGGCCGGCCAGAGGCCGGACCCGTTGGCTCGCAATGACGGAGCGTGAAGATCGGACAGCGCCTACGCAGTCATCCCCGCGATATGCTTCCCCGCGATGTAGCCGAACGTCAGCGCCGGGCCGAGCGTGATGCCGGCGCCGGGGTAGTTGCCGCCCATGATGCTCGCCATGTCGTTGCCGGCGGCATAGAGCCCCACGATCGGGTGGCCGTCGGCGTCGAGGGCGCGGGCGTTCTCGTCGGTCTTGATGCCGGCATAGGTGCCGAGATCGCCGATCACCATCTTGATGGCGTAGAACGGGCCGTGCTGGATCGGCGCGATGCAGGGGTTGGGGCCGTGCAGCGCGTCGCCCTGATAGCGGTTGTAGGCGCGCGAGCCCTTGCCGAAATCCGGATCGCGCCCTTCAGGCGGCGGTCTGATTGAATTGCTTCGACCGTCGCCTCGAACGGCTTCGGATCGATCCCGGCCCTGGTGGCGAGTTCGGCCAAGCGTCGCGCCGCGCATCAGATAGCCGGTGCGCAGATGATGCCCGAGCGGCATCGGAAACGGCGGCACGCAGCCGAGGCCGTATTTGCGCAACGAGCGATGATCGGTGACCAGGAACGCGGTGATCTCCTCGCCGGGCTTCGATGCCTTGACCATCTCCTGGACGAAGTCGTGGTAGGAATTGCCCTCGTTGGCAAAGCGCGCGCCGCCGCGCGTCACCGCGATCACGCCCGGTTTGGCGCGGTCGATGAAATGCGGCATCACGCCTTGGCTGCCGTCCTTGCGCGTCGTGATCGACACCGGCACCCAGGCCGCGGCATTCGGAAGGCTATCCTCGACCCGGCCGCCGGCGGCTTCCGCCAGCCGCAATCCGTCGCCGGTATTGCCAATGGGGCCGGGCGAGAAGTGCTCGTTGCCGGTGGGCGCATGCGGAAACATCTTCTTGACGCCGCGCCACATCGTGCGGAAAGCCGCCGCAGGCGAGCACGACGCCGCGCTTTGCCGCAACGCGAATGCTTCGGCCGTCGCGCTCGATCGACCGCGCCACGCACGGCACCGTCCTCGACGATCAATTCGCGCACCGGCGACTACAGCCACAGCGGTATCTTGAGGTCGAACGCCGATTTTGCGAGACGTCCCGCCAGCGCGTTGCCATTGGTCAGGGTCATGCCGCGGCCGTTGCGCAGCACGTCGATGCCGTGTTTCGACAGGCGCTTGGCGACATAGAACGCCGATGTCAAGCGACTTCGTCGCGCGCATGAAATGGATGATCTCCTTGCCGGAGCCCAGCATCATGCCGAACACGGTGAGCTCCGGCAGCGGCGCGCCGAGATCTTTGATGTGCTCGCCGAGTTCGTGGCCGTCGAACGGCCGCGTCACCATCGAGCGGCCGCCTTGCGCGCCGCCCGGCGCTTCGGCGTGATAGTCGGGAAAGGTCAGCGGCATGTCGAAACGCAGCGCGGTCTTGCTGGTGAAGAACTCGACCGCCTCCGGCCCGTTGGTCAGGAACGCATCGACGCGGGCAGCGTCAAAAGTGTTGCCGGCCTCGTGACGCAGATAGGTTCGCGCCTGGTCCGGGCTTTCGCTGATGCCCCAGGCCCGCGCCAGTGACGTCCCGGGAATCCACAGCCAGCCGCCGGATCGCGCGGTGGTGCCGCCGAACCGCGGCTCCTTTTCCACGACCAGGACGTTGAGACCGCGATGCCCGGCGGTGACCGCGGCCGATAGGCCGGCGCAGCCGGAGCCGACCACCAGCACGTCGCATTCATAAGTTTCTTGTTGTTGGTTATTTGCCACGTGAGACGATCCTACTTCTTGAGCAGCGGACATCTGGATTCGGCGACCGGACGATAGGCGTCGTTGCCCTTCACGGTCTTGATGATATCCAGATAATCCCACGGCTCCTTCGAGTCCTGCGGCTTCTTCACCCGCGCCAGATACATGTCGCGGATCACGCGGCCATCCTCGCGCAGCCTGCCGCCGTGGACGAAGACGTCCTCGATCGGCAGCTCCCGCATCTTCGCCATGACTTTCTGCGGATCGTCGGTCCCGGCGGCCTTGATGGCCTTCAGATAATGCAGCACCGAACCATAGACGCCGGTATGGATCATGGTCGGCATCACATTCGTTTTGGCAAAGAACTTCTTCGACCAGGCGCGGGTCTTGTCGTCCATGTTCCAGTAGGACGCCGTGGTCATGTAGGTGCCTTGCGCGGCCTCCAGCCCGATGGCGTGCACATCGGTGTCGAACATCAAGAGGCCGACCAGCTTCTGGCCGCCTTTCACCAGGCCGAATTCGCCGGCCTGCTTGATCGAATTGTCGGTGTCCTGGCCGGCATTGGCGAACGCCACAACGTCGGCTTTCGAGCTCTGAGCCTGCAGTGCAAAGGAGGAGAAGTCGGCGGTGTTGGTCGGATGCCGCACGCTGCCGAGCACGGTGCCGCCGAGCTCTTTGATAAATCGCGTGGCGTCCTTTTCGAGCTGCTGGCCGAAGGCGTAATCGGCGGTGATGAAGAACCAGGATTTGCCGCCCTCGTTGATCACGGCCGACGCGGTGACCTTGGACAGCGCATAGGTGTCATAGGCAAATTGCACGGTGTTCGGACTGCACAGCTCGTCGGTCAGCGAGCTTGCGCCCGGACCGGACAGTAGCGCGATCTTGTTGCGGTCCCTGACCAGATTATGGACCGCGATCGCTATCCCTGAGTTGGGAATATCGGCGACGGCGTCGACCTTGCCGTTGTCGAACCATTCCCGCGCGATCTGGGTGCCGACGTCGACCTTCATCTGGTGATCGGCGCTGACAATCTCGATCGGTTTGCCGAGCACGGTCGGACCGAATTCCTCGACCGCCATTTTTGCGGCTTCCACCGAGCCCGGCCCGCTATTGTCGCGGCCCCAGCTCGAGAGATCGGTCAGCACGCCGATGCGAACGACATCGTCGGATATCTGCGCGGATGCCATTGACGGCACTGCTGCCGCGATGGCCCAACCGCAGGCCCATGCGTATTTGCCCCACATTCGCACGATCGCTCCTCCCTGTTTTTCTTTCATTTATAAAGGGATCATGCAGGACAGCAATGCGGAAGCCCGGGCCCTGTGACGTAGCTGGCCCTTGCGCCCGCCCGGTCCTGAGGGCACTCTTGCGCCGCGGCGCAGGCCGCCAAGAAGTGCAAAAATTCGGGAAACATCCATGGCGGCAACGGCCACGCGGATCGACTGCGACATCCATCCCGCGGTGGGCGGAACGCGCACCACGCTGTTGCCCTATCTCGACGATCACTGGAAAGAACAGGTGGTCAGCCGGGCGATCGACGGCCTCGATCTCAATTCCTATCCGCCCAACATGCCGTTCTCCGGCCGCGCCGACTGGCGTCCGGCGCACGGCAAGCCGGGCAGCGATCTCGCGATGGTGCAGCGCGGCGCGTTCGACCAGCTCGGCGCCAGCCACGCGATCTGCAATGTGCTCTACGGCGCGCAGGCGGTGTTCGACCCCTATATGGCGGCTGGCTTCTGCAAGGCGATCAACGACTGGATCGCGGCCGAGTGGCTCGCCAAGGACCATCGGCTGCGCGCCTCGATCGTGGTGCCGATGCAGGCGCCGGATCTCGCGATCGAGGAGATCGAACGCCGCGCCGGCGACCACCGCTTCGTCTCGGTGCTGGTGCTGGCGCAAGGCGAGATGCTGCTCGGCAAGCGGCATTACTGGCCGGTCTGGCAGGCCGCCGAAAAACACAAACTGCCGATCGCGATCCATGCCGGCAGCCAGTACCGCGGCGCGCCGAGCTCGATCGGCTGGCCGTCCTATCGCTACGAATATTATCTTGCCGAGGCCCAGGCGTTTCAGGCCCAGCTCCTCAGCCTGATCTATGAAGGCGTGTTCGGCAAATTCCCCGGCCTCAAGGTGGTGCTGATGGAATCCGGCGTAAGCTGGCTGCCGGCCTTCATGTGGCGCGCCAACAAGACCTGGCGCGGCGTGCGCGTCGAGGTGCCCTGGGTCGAGCGCGAGCCGGCCGCGATCATCCGCGACCATATCCGCGTTACCATGCAGCCGTTCGACGGGCCGCCGGACGCGACAGGTGTTGCCGACATTATCGAGCAGATCGGTTCCGACAAGATGTTCCTGTTCGCGTCCGATTATCCGCACTGGCAATTCGACGGCGACGACGCGATGCCGCCGCATCTGCCGGCCAGTATCGTCTCGCGTATGTGTGCCGACAATCCGCTTGAAACCTTTCCGCGGCTGAAGCTCGCCGCTTGAACTACCAAGGAGGATCGCATGAGTGACGTCATCGACCGCCCCATTCCCGAAAGAGGAAGTCGCAGCGCAAAGCCGGCTGCGCATCATCGATTGCGATGTGCATCCGAGCATCCATGCGCAGAGCGACCTCTATCCGTTCTTGCCGAAGCGCTGGCAGGAGCATCTGCAAACCTACGGCAGTCATTTGCGCACGCCCTATATCGGCACCACGCCCTATCCGCGGTCCTCGCCGCTGATCGCGCGCCGCGATGCCTGGCCGCCGACCGGCGGACCGCCGGGGTCCGATCTTGCTTTCATGCAGAAGCAGCATCTCGATCCGCTCGATGTCGAGTTCGGCATCCTGCAGGTGCTGGATCTCTTTATCTTCTCGCAACAGAACCTGGAATTCGGCGCCGCGATCCAGCGCGCGATCAATGATTGGCAACTCGCGCTTCTGGTCCGATCGCGATCCGCGCCTGAAGGCCTCGATCCTGGCCGGCCAGGACGATACTGCAGCTTGCGATCGCCGAGATCGAGCGCTGCGCGAAAATCGGCCGTTATGTGCAGATCAATGTCTGCCCGCGCGCCAACGAGCCGCTGGGACGGCGGCGCTATTGGCCGATCTACGCGCGCGCCCAGGAACTCGGACTGCCGCTCGGCATCCATGTCGGCGGCTATGGCGGCCATGCGCCGACCGGCGGCGGCTGGCCGTCGTTTTATGTCGAAGAGCACCAGAGCAACGCGCATACGGTGGCGGCGCAACTGACCAGCCTGGTGCTCGAAGGCATTCCGGAACGCTTCCCGAAACTCAAGATCGTGTTCATCGAAGGCGGTTTTGGCTGGATTCCGTCGGCGACCTGGCGGATGGACCGGCATTTCGAACGTTTCCGCAGCGAGGTCCCGCATCTCAAGCGGCGGCCGTCGGAATACGTCAAGGAGCATTTCTGGTTCACGACGCAACCGATCGACGAGCCGGACGAGGCGAAGCATCTGCGCTCGCTGATCGAATGGGTCGGCGTCGACCGGCTGCTGTTCTCGTCGGATTATCCGCATTGGGATTTTGACGATCCGCGCTTTGCCTTCAAGACGCCGCTTTCGGAGACCGAACGGGCCAGGATCTTCAGCGGTAACGCCCGCGCGCTCTACAAACTCTGAGCGGGAGAACGTCTCGCATGGCCCGTCACATCGTCGCCCGCACCAGCGATATCCCGCCCGGCGGCAACAAGGTGTTCGGCGTGGAGGGCCGCGACATCGTCGTGTTCCACGTCAACGGCGAGTTTTTTGCGCTGCTCAATCGCTGTCCGCATGAAGGCGCGCCGCTCGAAAAAGCCGCCTGCGTGGCGCGGCTGACCTCGCCGGAGCCAGGCGTCTACCAGCGCTCCCGGGTCGGCGAATTGCTGCGCTGTCCCTGGCATGGCTGGGAATTCGACATGCGCAACGGCCAATCCTGGTTCGACCCCAAGCGCGTCAAGGTGCGCTCTTTTCCGGTCGCGGTCGAAAGTGGCCAGGAACTTGAGCAGGAACTGGCGCAAGAACTTGCCGAAGGACTGGCCAAGGGCCCCTATGTGGCCGAAACCTTTCCGGTGCATGTCGAGGACAGCTACGTCATCGTCGAGACCTGAGCGGCGCGTTTTCGCAAACTGTCACATGCGTGCTATAAACTGCGCGAGCCAATTCAGAGCCCTTCCGTTCTGATGGCGCTCTGGTTTTTATTTTGACGCGTTTTCTTCACGCGAACCGGTGCCCACTTCGCTGGAAAACGCTCTAGGACAGGTACGGACGGATGTCGAAGCAGACGATGCGTGAAGAGGCGGAACGGCTGATCCGCGAAACCATGGCGAAGAAGGCCATTGTCATCAAACAGGGCAATACCCGCATCGAGGCGGTCTGCGGCAAATGCGGCGCGCCCAATCGCGTTTCGGCGGAAAAAGGCGTCACGCGGGTAAAATTCGCCTGCAAGGAATGCGGCCACAAGCAGGAGACGCTTTAACAGGATTGTTTTCCGCCTCTATTGTGCGCGCAAGCTTCTCCACGGGTCGTCCCTGCGAACGCAGGGACCCATAACCCCTGCCGTTAGAGATTGAAAAGGACCTCTCCCCGAGCACCAAACGATAGTCCTCGCCGTATGGGTCCCTGCGTTCGCAGGGACGACGCATTGTATGGCATAGCTCGAGGAGCGTCTTTTGATACGGACTTGAGGACGATTTGCCGAAGCTCGTCGACCTCAGCTCTACTTCAACACTTCGCAGACGCTTTGGTGATCCTGCGGCGCAAACCCCGCATTGCGCGCCGAAACCGCGCTCCACCAGGCCTCCAGCGCCTCGCGCTCGCAGGCCAGTTTGACGCTCATGCCGTCGGCGAATTTGATCCAGTCCTCGAATCGGTGGCTGGGCACCGCGATCACCACCGGAATTTCCGCGCTCAGCGCGCGCTCGACCAGATAGGACAGGCCCTTGCCTTCGCGCTCCTGGCGGCCGAAGCGGTTGACGATCAAAAGATCGGCACCCTGGTCGATGGCGCCGGCGATCTGCTCGCCGGCATCGAGCAACTGCCCGACATCGAGTCGGCAGCCGGTCGAGCAACTGCCGAGGTCCTGGAACAGGCGCAGCTGTTCACCGGTGTGCACCAGCATCGCCGACAAATTGTCGTCGACGCAATGGTGGCCAAGCTGCACCAGCCCGACCGCGCGATAGCCGCGATGGTTCAAATCGGCGGCAAAATCCCGCAGGATCCGGTCGGGGTCCTGATGCTTGTCGTAGACCAGGGCTGCGAGGTCACACAGGGAGTCGAACATGACAGGCCTTCGTAGGTCGTTATGGCGACATACATATCACGGCTTCGGCCCGCCGACTACCTACGACGCCGAATCTCCTGGGATGCCGCAGCACGCGGGTTCGGCGCTCCGCGCACACGATCGCGGCGGGGTCAGCCGCCGCGATCAATTGCGTAGATCTAGGTCCGCGCCTCGTTGATGATCTGCAACTGAGTGAACTCCGCGAGACCTTCCTCGGCGAATTCAGTGCCGATGCCGGACTGCTTGGCGCCGCCGAACGGGATATGCGGGGCCATGTCGAGGTGCTTGTTGATCCAGACCGTTCCGGCCTCGATCTGGCTCGCGACCTTGTGGGCGCGGGCGGTGTCCGACGACCAGACCGACGCGCCGAGGCCGTAATTGGTGGCGTTGGCGCGGCGGATCACGTCGTCATTGTCGGAATATTTGATGATCGGCAGCACCGGACCGAACTGCTCCTCGTCGACCAGCCTCGAGCCTTCCTTGATATCGCGCACGAGGGTCGGCTCGATGAAATAGCCCGGGCGATCCATCGCCGCGCCGCCGGCGATGATGTTGCCGTTCTTGCGGGCGTCTTCCAGGAAACCCTTCACCTTCTCGTACTGCATCTTGTTCTGCAGCGGCCCGAGCTTGGTGCCCTGCTTGGAGCCGTCATCGACAACGGTGTTCTTGGCGATCGCCACCAGCTCGTTGCAGATTTCGTCATAGACCGACTCGTGCACGTAGAGCCGCTTGATCGCGAGGCAGACCTGGCCCGAATTCTGGAACGCGCCTTCGAAGATGCCGGGCGCGACCTTCTTCGGGTCAACGTCGTCGAGCACGATCGAGGCGTCATTGCCGCCGAGTTCCAGCGTGATGCGCTTCAAGGTCGCCGCCGCGCTCGCCATCACCTTCTGACCGGTCGCGGTCGAGCCGGTGAACGAGATCTTGCGAATGTCCGGGTGCTTGGTCATGAAGTCGCCGAGGTCATTGGCGTCGGCGATCACGTTCAAGACGCCCTTGGGCAGCACATCCTTGACCAGTTCGGCGAATTTCAGCGTCGCCAGCGGGGTGGTCGGAGCGGGCTTCGCCACGATGGTGTTGCCGGCCAGCAGCGCCGACGGCAGTTTGAAGCTGAGGATCAGCAGCGGATAGTTCCAGGGGATGATGGCGCCGATCACGCCGAGCGGGCGGCGATGCGCTTCGACGCGGCGGTCGCCGGAGTCTTCGATGACCTTCATCGGCAGGTCGAGCGAGGAGAGGTAGCGGAAGAAGGCTGCCATGCCCATGACTTCGCCGGTGGCGTCGGCAAGCGGCTTGCCTTGTTCGCTGGTCAAGAGGCGCGCCAGTTCATTGGTGTTGGCTTCGATGACATCCGCCATCTTGCCGACCAGCCGGCGGCGTTCCTCGATCGGGGTCGCGGCCCAGGCCGGAAAGGCCGCCTTGGCGGCGGCAACGGCGGTATCGAGCTGGTTCTTGGAGGCACGCGGGCACTGCGCCAGCACTTCCTCGGTCGCGGGATTGAGGACCGCCATGGTCTGGTCGCCGGGAACCATCTTGCCGTCAATGAGAAGGTTGAATTCGCTCATCTGGTTTTCTCTCCCTGTGGAACGGACCTCTTGGGAGGTCTCGCTATATTCCTACGCATATCACGGTTTCGGCCGGCCGACTACAGCCTCTCGCGTCCCCGCCGGCCTCCAAAACCGGGCTTGGACGCCGGCGCCAAAGTCGATATATATATTTGAATATAACGCTTCGCCACGCTGGAGCCGCCGCCATGGAAATCGAGACGCAAGCCCTCACCACCTGCGAGGTCACCGCGGATGGCGGCGCCATTTCGCTGGGTTTCGTCGATTCACAAGGCAAGCCCGCGACCATCCGCCTGTCGCTCAACCAGGTCGGTGCGCTCGCCATGACGCTGCCGGGATTGATCGACAAGGCGCTGCAGACCCGCTTCGGCGACCAGAGCCTGCGCTACGCCTATCCGCTGGCGTCCTGGGCCGTCGAGCAATCGTCCGATCCTACCCAGGGCATGGTCACGCTGCGCACCGTCGATGGCTTTTCCGTCTGCTTCTCGATCCCGCGCGACCAGCAAAGCGAACTCGGCGAAGCGCTGGTGGCCCAGCCGGTGGCAAGGGCGGCGTTGCGGGCGAATTGAGGCGCGCTTCGGCGGCGTTTTGACGCCGCACCGAATTTCATCCATCGTCATTCCGGGTTCAGTCCTGCGGACTGCCCCGGAATGACGGCGAGTTGGAACCACCCCATGCGAATCTGGCTGGCAGCCTTGATGATGGCATTAACCTCCCACGCGGCGTCCGCCGGCGACATCCGGGTGATGGCGGCCGGCAGCCTGAAGGATGCCTTCACCGCGATCTTCGCCGACTACGGCAGACAGTACGGCGCAAGCTTCGCGTCGGTGTGGGGTCCGTCCGGGTTGCTGCGCGACCGGCTGCAAAAGGGCGAGGCATTCGACATCTTTGCTTCCGCCGCCTTGCCACATGCGCAAACCCTGACCGATTCCGGTATCTCCGGCCCCAGCGTGCTGTTCACCCGCAACGCGTTATGTGTCGTGACCACGGCCGGCAACGCCGTCACCACCGGCAATCTGATCGATACGCTGTTGCGGCCGGAGGTTCGGATCGGGACATCGACGCCGGTGTCCGATCCGTCCGGCGACTATACCTGGGAGATATTTCACCGGATCGATGCGCGGCGGCCCGGCGCGTTCAAGACCTTGTCGGAAAAAGCCCAGCAATTGGTCGGCGGTCCGACCCCCGCGCCGGCTGTCAACGGACGTTCTCCGTTGCTCGTCGCGCTCGATGGGCACAGCATCGATCTGTTCATTTCTTATTGCACGGGCGCGCGCGAGATCGTGAAGGCCTCGTCGAACTACAAATCGGTCGAACTGCCGGACGAACTCTCGGTCGGCCCCGAATATGGATTGACGGTGTCGCTCAAAGCGCAGCCCGGCGCCGCCGATTTCGCGATGTATTTGCTATCGCCGCCGGGACAAGCGAGCCTGAAGGCGTTCGGCTTCATCCCGGTAGCGCTGCCGGCGGAGAAGTAGCGGCTGTGCTGTTTGAAAAATAAATCCGAACCACCCGCCCACGTCGTCCCGGCCTTGAGCCGGGACCCATACGCAGAGGACTCTCCTTCGGATGATGCGGCCGATACCTTCCGTAACAACTAACTCCAGGGAGTATGGGTCCCCGCGTCCGCGGGGACGACGGCGAGGTGTCGAGCGGCGCCGCTACTCTCCCTTCGCAAACTTCGCGAACGCATTCGCGTAATCCGGATGCCAGCGCGACAGTGGCGGGCGGTTTTCGACGATGTCGCCGGCGGCCCACAGGATGCGACGTTCGTCGAGGCTTCGCGGCACATCATTGTCGGGACACAGAATGTAAAAATCTCCGTCGTCGATCCGTTCGATCATGAAGTCGACGGTCTGTTCCGGCGTCCAGGCGGCGGCCGGCTTCTCGGCGCGGCCGCGCGAGGTCAAGCCGGTAAAGACAAAACCCGGGATCAACAGATGAGCGCTGATCTTGTTGCCGGCGGTGTTGCGCAGTTCATGCTGCAACGCCTCGGTAAATGCCTTCACGCCGGCCTTGGTGACATTGTAGGCGGGCTCGCCGGGCGGAGTCGTGATGCCCTGCTTGGAGCCGGTGTTGATGATCAGCCCGGGCCGGCCGCGCGCGATCATCTGCGGCGCGAATATCTGCGTGCCGTGGATCACGCCCCAGAGGTTGACCGCGAGCAGGCGCTGCCAGTTCTGCAGCGGCCCGAACATCCCGGCGCCCGGCGATATCCCGGCGTTGTTCATCAGGATGTCGGTGCCGCCGAACCGCTGCCGCACCGCGGCTTCGAGGCCGGCGACATCCTCGACGCGGCTGACGTCGATCGACGCGGTCATGATGTTGACGTCGCCGCCGGGCGCTACGGATGACAGTTTTGTTTCAGCCGCCTTGAGAGCGTCGGCGCCGATATCGGCGATACAGACTTTCATGCCGAGACTGGCGAAATGCATGGCCGCGGCGAGCCCGATGCCGGACGCGCCTCCGGTAATGACCGCGACGTTATCGAGTGACATGGCTGGGTGAGACACGAACGTTCCTCCGGGAAAGCGTTAAGAGATATGTAAGCGAGATTTGACCTCAGCGCGCGAGAGCGCTGAGGTCGGCAGGCAATCGGGCCGGCACTGATACTCAATCCTTCAATCGGCTGTACCGGCTATACGTTGATGCACCGCAGTCCATCAACTGCACACCTGAACGGGGTGCACGCGCCAACCATGAGTGGTATGCACGCGTCGCCGAACGACGTAGCAACTGCCATCGTCATAGTACGAATTGTCGTAACCATTCGGGTAATAAGCATAATCGTCGTAGTAGTCATACGGATAGAAGCCGCCGCCAAATCCGAAACGGCGCCCGAAGCCGCGACCATGAAATCCACCGCCGTGGAAGCCGCTGGCCATGCCGCCGTGGAAGCCGCCGGCCATGCCGCCACCAAAGCCGCCACCATGGAATCCGCCACCGCCGAAGCCGCCGCCGTGAAAGCCGCCGCCGCCCCCGAAGCCTCCGCCGCCGTGGCCGCCACCTCCGCCACCGCCACCTCCGCCGCCACGGGCCAAAGCCATGGTCGGCGACATCAAGCCAAGGGACGCAACCGCCGACAATGCGATAACCGCTCTACGCAACATAGTCATTCTCCGTCACAGATATCGCTCCCAACCACGTGGCAGATGGCGACCGCTTTGGAGAATTGCCAGCAAAATTCGCTCAACTCCACGCGATCCGAATTCTAAATTTAATGTCAGGAAGCAGCGTTGTCCGCGCGTTGCCTGCGCGGTGCGTCCAACGAAAAGCTCCGGTTGAAGCGAATCCGAAACCACCTTCGCGGGCAGAAAAATTTGTCACGGCGTGGCGATCGTGCGCGAAACGGCATGGGTGGTCTTCGCGGCGCGCGCCTTCATTCAACCGCATGCCCGCTTTACGGTTCAGGCCGTCCGCTGTAGAATTTCGAATATAACGATTTAAAAAATATCAAGTGACATCAAGGGAGTGCCGATATGGCTGTGACGCAAGCTATTCCGATGACGCGCCATCCTTACGCCGATGGTTCCTATAAGAAGATGCTGATCGACGGAAAATGGGTCGACGCGGCTTCCGGCAAGACATTCGAGACGCACAATCCCGCCACCGGTGAATTGCTGGCCACCGTTGCCGAGGGCGATGCGGAGGATATCAATCGCGCGGTCGCTGCGGCCCGCCGCGCCTTCGAGGGACCGTGGAGCAAGGTCAAGCCGTTCGAGCGGCAGGCGCTGCTGCTCAAGCTTGCCGATCTGGTCGAGAAGAATTTCGAGGAGCTGTCGCAGCTCGACACGCTCGACATGGGCGCGCCGATCAGCCGCACGCGCGGCAACAAATTGCGCGTTCTCGGCATGCTGCGTTATTACGCGGGCCAGGCCACCGCGCTGCATGGCGAGACCATCGAGAACTCGCTGCCCGGCGATATCTTCTCCTACACCCTGAAGGAGCCGGTCGGCGTGGTCGGCGCGATCATTCCGTGGAACGGCCCGCTCGGCGCCAGCATCTGGAAGATCGGCCCGGCGATCGCCACCGGCTGCACCGTGATCCTCAAGCCCGCCGAGGAGGCGCCGCTGACCTCGCTGCGGCTCGCCGAACTGGTGATGGAAGCCGGCATTCCCGCCGGCGTCGTCAACGTGGTGCCCGGCTATGGCGAGACCGCGGGTGCTGCGCTGTCGTCGCATTCCGGCGTCGACAAGGTCGCCTTCACCGGCTCGCACGTCACCGGACAGTCGATCATCCGGGCCTCGGCCGGCAACCTCAAGCGGGTGTCGCTCGAGCTCGGCGGCAAATCGCCCGACATCGTGTTTGCCGACGCCGATCTCGATGCGGCGGTGCCGGGGGCTGCGATGGCGGTGTTCGCCAATTCCGGCCAGATCTGCAGTGCCGGCACGCGGCTGTTCGTCGAGCACAAGATCTATGACGAGTTCGTCGGCCGGGTTGCCGAATACGGCAAGAAGCTGCAAGTCGGCAACGGCCTGGATCCCAACACCCAAATCGGTCCGCTGGTGTCGAAGCAGCAGATGGACCGGGTGTCGGATTATCTCGCGATCGGCCAGAAGGAAGGCGCCAAGGCGATGGCCGGCGGCGCGCCGCTGACCGAGGGCGCGTTGTCAAAGGGCTATTTCGTGCCCCGACCGTGTTCGCCAACGTTCAGGACAATATGCGGATCGCGCAGGAAGAAATCTTCGGCCCGGTGATCTCCGCGATCTCGTTCAAGGACACCGACGAACTGATCCAGCGCGCCAACGCCACCAGCTTCGGGCTCGGCAGCGGCGTCTGGACGACCAATGTCAGCAAGGCGCATCAGGTCGCAAAATCGCTGCGCGCGGGCTCGGTTTGGGTCAATTGCTATCAGGCGATGGACCCGGCGGTGCCGTTCGGCGGCTACAAGATGAGCGGCTACGGCCGCGAGTCCGGCAAGCAGCACCTCGAAGAATACCTCAACGTCAAGGCGGTCTGGATCAAGACCGGTTAGGACAACAAAGTTCGTCATGCCCGGGCTTGTCCCGGGCATCCACGTCTTTGGTTCGTTGAAGCAAGAAAAACGTGGATGGCCGGGACAAGCCCGGCCATGACGGAACCAGAGAGTGCGGGCGCTTCTACCGGCTCGCAGCCTTCAACGGCCGGCCGATGTCGCTGCGCAGGGCCGCCAGTTCCTTCTTCACCGCGCTGGCGGCGTCGCGCTCGATCTTGCGGTAGCGCGCGACCAGCGACAGACCGAACGGTGTCAGCACCGCGCCGCCGCCGTTCTTGCCGCCGGTTTGCCGCTCGACCGCGGCATGACGGCAAATCCGGTTGATTTCGTCGACCAGGTCCCAGGCCCGTTTGTAGGACATGTCCATCGCGCGACCGGCAGCCGAGATCGAGCCGCAGGCATGGATGTTTTCCAAAAGCTGGATCTTGCCCGGCCCGATGCGGCCCTCGGCGTCGAGATCGATCCGGACGCTCAGGGAGGGCAGCGATGTCGTGCCGGATTTCTGCATGGAAGATGTGCTCCCTCGCCTCGGGGGCACATTGCCACCGCGAGCGATTTCCGAACAAGATGAAGTCGCATTATATCCCAGAACCATCGAAGAAAATTCGGGGCAGGCATGAACTTTCCGTCGTTATTTTCACCGCTGCAGATCGGTCCTTACCACCTCAAGCATCGCGTCGTGCTGGCGCCGTTGACGCGGATGCGGGCGGCACGGCCGAGCCTCGCGCCGCGGCCGCTGAACGCCGAATATTACGCCCAGCGCGCCACGCCGGGCGGACTGTTGATCGCCGAAGCCTCGCCGGTGATGGCGACCGGTTTTGGCAATCCCGGCGTGCCCGGCATCTATTCCGAAGCAGCAGATCGCCGGCTGGCGCGAGGTGGTCGATGCCGTCCACGCCAAGGGCGGCATCATCTTCCTCCAGCTCTGGCATGTCGGGCGGGTCTCGCATTCCTCGTTCCAGCCCGGCGGCGCGTTGCCGGTCGCCCCGTCGGCGGTGGCGATTCCGGCGGACCTGAAAACCGTCGACGGCGGACGGCAAGGCGGTCTGCTACGAGACGCCGCGGGCGCTGGAGACCAGCGAAATTCCGGGCATCATCGAGGCCTATCGGCAGGGTGCCGCGAACGCGCTCGAGGCCGGCTTCGATGGCGTCGAAATCCATGGCGCCAATGGCTATCTGATCGAGCAGTTCCTGCAATCGCACACCAATCTGCGCACCGACCAATATGGCGGATCGATCGAGAACCGCGACGCGCTTCCTGATGGACGTGACGAAGGCCGCGATCGAGGTCTGGGGCGCCGACCGCGTCGGCGTGCGGCTGTCGCCTTATGGCGTCGCCAATGGCAGCGGCGAGGCCGAGCCGATGCCGCTCTACAGCCATGTCGTCAAATCGCTCGATCCGCTGGGCCTGGCCTATCTGCATTTCATCGAGCCGCGTTCGAGCGGCGCCGGGCGCGCCGAAGTCAATCATCAGAACGTGCCGTCGGCGATGGTGCTGTTCCGCCCGCTCTGGAAAGGCAAGCTGATCACCGCCGGCGGCTTTACCGGCGAAACCGCCGAAGCCGCGATCGCCGCGGGCCATGCCGACGCGATCGCGTTCGGCCGCATCTTCATTTCCAACCCGGATCTGCCGCGCCGCCTCGCGCACGGTTTCCCGCTGACGCCGTATAACCGCGCGACGTTCTACGGCGGCGAGGAGGCGGGCTATACCGATTATCCCGAGCATGATGAGTTGGAGCAGGCGTGAGGCGCTGAATCCGTCATTGCGAGCGAAGCGAAGCAATCCACTCTTCCTTCGTTGCTCTGGATTGCTTCGTCGCGGAGTTTATCATCGGGCCGGCCTTCGGCCGGACCCGTTGGCTCCTCGCAATGACGAACGTGAGAGAAGCACCCGTGACGAAAGCAGCAACACCCGTCGGCGTCTCGAAAGGCCAATGCCTGTGCGGCAAGGTCTGCTTCGAGATCGACACGCCGGCGCGCTGGGCCTGGCATGATCATTCGGCCGCCAGCCGCCGCGCCCATGGCGCGGCCTATGCGACCTATGTCGGAAGCTGGCGCAAGCGCTTTCGCATCACCAAGGGCAAGACGATTATCGCGCGCTACGAGGACAAGGCGACCAAGACCGCGCGCAGCTTCTGCGCCAATTGCGGCACGCCTTTGTTCTACGAACGCCCCCGCTCGCCGCACATGGTCAACATCCCGCGCGCGCTGTTCGCCGGCCGCACCGGCCGGCAGCCGCTCTATCATATCGCGATCGAGGAGTTGCAGGAATGGGCCTATACCGGCGAGCCGCTGGTGCCGCTGAAGGGCTTTCCGGGCGTGGTCTGGCAGCGCTCGAAAAAGAAGAAGCCGCGTCGAGCACGAGGGAATGTTCTGACCTGAGGCAACCGGCCTGGCGATCCGGATGCCCGTCCGTGCAGGGCAGCCATGACCGCGTTCCATTGATCTCGTCGCCGCCCGATCGTCCATGATGATCGCGAGCCCGGCGGAAACGACCGCGGGCAGGAGGAGACCATTTCATGAATCGCATCACCGGGCGCTCGGCGTTCCTCGCATTGCTGAAGGATGAGGGCATCACGCATCTGTTCGGCAATCCCGGCACCACCGAACTGCCGATCATGCACGCGCTGAAGGACCATCCCGACCTCACTTATGTGATGGCGATGCAGGAAAGCCTGGTGGTCGCGATCGCCGACGGCTACAGCCGCGCCTCGGGCCGCCTCGTCGCCTGCAACGTCCATGTCGCGCCCGGGCTCGGCAATGCGATGGGCTCGCTGTTCAACGCGAAATTCACCGGGCACGCCGATGATCCTGACCGCCGGCCAGCAGGAGCAGGGCCATGGCCTGATGGAGCCGGTGCTGTACGGGCCGCTGGTGCAGATGGCCGAGCCGCTGGTGAAATGGGCGGTCGAGGTGACGCGGCTGGAAGATCTGCCGCGGATCGTGCGCCGCGCCGCCAAGATCGCGACCACGCCGCCGACCGGGCCGGTGTTCATCTCGCTGCCGGGCGACATCCTCAATGCCGAAGCCGGCATCGAACTCGGACGTTCGACCCGCGTCGATACCCGCGTAAGGCCGTCCGACGAAGCGTTGCAGGCGCTGGCGCAGCGTATCCTGAAGGCGCAAACACCCGGTCATCATCACCGGCGATGAAATCGTCAAGAGCGATGCGCTGCAGGAAGCCGCGAGCTTCGCCGCCACGCTCGGCGCGCCGGCCTATCAGTGCTCGACGCCCTATGGCGCGCATTTCCTGTCGGAGAGCCCGTGCTTCATGGGCGCGCTGTCGCGCTTGCAGAAGCAGGTGCGCGAGGTGCTGCGCCCTACGATCTGATGATCGTGCTCGGCGCCGATCCGCTGCGGATGTCGGTGTACAGCGAGGTCGATCCGTTGCCCGAGGGCATGCCGATCGTGCAGGTCGGCCTGGTCGATTGGGATCTCGCCAAGAACTACGGCGCCGAGATCGCGCTGAAGGCCGATGTGAAGGAAACCCTGCGCGCGCTGATCCCGGCGCTGAAGGCCGCCGGCGGCGCCGCGCTGGAGACCCGCGCCAAGAAAGGGCATCGCCGCGCTGGCGTCGAAGAACTGGACCGCGCGGCGCAAGACGCTGGTCGAGCAGATTTCCAAGGCCAAGGACGCAGTCGCCGATCGATCCGGACTGGCTGGCGCTTGCAGGTGGTCGAGGCGATGCCCGACAACGCCATCCTGGTCGATGAAGGGCTGACCTCCTCGCGGCAGATCACGGCGCTGCGCCCGCATCGCGATCGCTACGGCTATCATGCGCTGGCCTCGGGCGGCATCGGCTGGGGATTGCCGGCGTCGGTCGGCGTCAGCCTCGCCAATCCCGATCGGCCGGTGGTGTGTTTCTCCGGCGACGGCAGCGCGATGTATTCGATCCAGGCGCTGTGGACCGCGGCGCAATCACAAGCTGCCGCTGACCTTCGTCATCGCCAACAATGGCGGCTACCGCATCATCAAGCAGCGGCTGCTGGCGTTCCACGGCGACGACCACTATGTCGGCATGGATTTCGTCGATCCGCCGGTGGATTTCACCGGCCTCGCCAAATCGCTCGGGCTGGAAGCGATCCGGATCACCGATCCCGAACGAGTTGAAGTCCACGCTGTCGTCGGCGTTCAGCCGGCCCGGCGCGAAGCTGATCGAAGTGGTGGTGAATAATTCGGTGAATTGAAGCGCGGTGCGTGACCGTGACTGTAGGGTGGGCAAAGCGAAGCGTGCCCACCATGAAGCGTCAGAAAGATGGTGGGCACGGCGCGCTCGCGCCGTGCCCACCCTGACGGCTTATCCCCGCCGATACCGCGCCGCCGGATGCGGCGCCGCCAGCCGTGCGCGGCCGTCGCCGAACAATTTCTCGCGCAGCGTGCCTTGTCGATAGGCGCGCTTGTAGCGCCCGCGCCGGGTCAGTTCCGGCACCAGCATGTCGGTGATGTCCTCGAAATCGCCGGGCGAGACCGCGAACGGCACGTTCAGGCCGTCGACGTCGGTCTGGTCGAACCAGGCTTCGATGTCGTCGGCGACCTTTTCGGGCGTGCCGACCACGACCGGCCCGATGCCGCCGATGCCGACATGCTGGGCGACCTCGCGCACGGTCCAGACCCGGTCCGGATCGGCGCGGGTGATGTTGTCCATCGCGGTGCGGCCGGCGTCGTTCTCGACGTGGCGAACCTGCTGGTCGAGATCGTAGGTCGAGAAATCGACGCCGGTCCAGCCGGACATCAGGGTCAGCGCGCCCTCGGGATTGATGTGGCTGCGATAGTCGGCGTATTTCGCTTTGGCCTCGGCCTCGGTGCGCCCGAGAATGATCGTCATCATGCTGAACATCAGGATTTCGGCGGGGTTGCGGCCGGCTTCCGCGGCGAGCGCGCGAATGGCCGACACGCGCGGCGCGATGATCTTGGCCGACGGGCCCGACATGAACACGCATTCGGCATGCTGTGCCGCGAACTGCCGTCCGCGCGGCGAGGTGCCGGCCTGATACAGCACCGGCGTGCGCTGCGGCGACGGCTCGCTCAGATGAATGGCGTCGAGCCGGTAATTGTTGCCCTGGTGCCGGATGCGATGCACCTTGGCCGGATCGGCGAAGATGCCGCGCGCGCGATCGCGCAGCACCGCATCGTCCTCCCAGCTTCCTTCCCAGAGCTTGTAGACCACCTCCATATATTCGTCGGCGACGTCGTAACGGTCGTCATGCGCGGTCTGCTTGTCCTTGCCGGCGCCGCGGGCGGCGCTGTCGAGATAGCCGGTCACCACGTTCCAGCCGATCCGTCCCTCGGTCAGATGGTCGAGCGTCGACATCCGCCGCGCGAACGGGTAGGGCGGCTCGTAGGACAGATTGCAGGTGACGCCGAAGCCGAGATGTTCGGTGACCGCGGCCATCGCCGGGATCAGCAGCAGCGGATCGTTGGCCGGCGTCTGCGCGGCGTTGCGCAGCGCCGCATCCGGACTGCCGCCGAATACGTCGTAGACGCCGAGCACGTCGGCCAGAAACAGCCCGTCGAACCGCCCGCGCTCCAGCGTCTTGGCCAGATCGATCCAGTACGGCAGCCGGTTATATTCGGCGGTGCGGTCGCGCGGATGGGTCCATAGCCCCGGCGATTGATGCGCGACGCAGTTCATGGCGAAGGCGTTGAGCCGGATTTCTTTTTTCATGATTTTACAGTCATTGCCGCGTCAAACCCGCTATCTCCCCACGGCGACCATGACATTCCGCCCCCGCCGCATCAAGCGATGGCTGTGCCGCGCCGCCTGGGCAGGCGGATCTTCCAGACAAAGCGGTGTCCTCTAGACAATTAGTACCGCTGCGACCGAAACCCTTCGAAACCGCCGGCCCATCCCTTGTCATCGGTCGATTTTATAGCCCAGAATGAGACCATAAGTGCCGTTCTGGCGCGATCTATGCATCCAGTTTTCCCGGGTTAAGGAGAATACGAATGAAACATTTGCGTATCATTGGCTTGACGCTGGCCGCCGCGTTTTTCGCGGGCGCTGCGAACGCCGAGGAACTGACCGGGACCCTGAAGAACATCAAGGAAACCGGCGCGATCACGCTCGGCTATCCGCGACTCCTCGATCCCGTTTTCCTATCTCGACGACAACCAGAAGCCGATCGGCTTCGCGATGGACATCTGCTACAAGATCGTCGATGCCGTGAAGAAGGAGCTCAAGCTCGACAAGCTCGAGGTCAAGCTCAATCCGGTGACGTCGTCGACCCGCATTCCGCTGCTGGCCAACGGCACCATCGATCTCGAATGCGGATCGACCACCAACAATGCCGAGCGCCAGAAGCAGGTCGCCTTCACCAACACCCACTTTCTGACCGCGAGCCGCTTCGTCTCGAAGAAATCCAGCAAGATCAACTCGATCGACGATCTCAAGGGCAAGTCGGTGGTCTCGACCTCCGGCACCACCAACATCAAGCAGCTCACCGAAGCCAATGCCGCGCGCAACCTCGGCATCAACATCATCCCGGCCAAGGATCATGCCGAGGCGTTCCTGATGGTCGAGACCGACCGCGCGGTCGCGTTCGTGATGGACGACATCCTGCTCGCAAGCTTCGTCGCGGGATCGAAGGATCCGGACGCCTATGTGATCTCGACGGACGCGTTCTCCAAGCCCGAGCCCTACGGCATCATGCTGCGCAAGGACGATCCGGCCTTCAAGAAGGTGGTCGATGCCGCCACCGCCGCGCTCTACACCGAGCGGCGAGGGCCAGAAGCTCTACGACAAATGGTTCATGCAGAAGATTCCGCCGAAGGGATTGAATCTCAACATGCCGATCGGCGCCGAGCTGAAGCACGAATTCGCCAAGCCGTCGGACTCGCCCGATCCCGCTTCCTACAAGGCGATGTAAGGGCGTTCGTGAACTATCACTGGAACTGGCGCATCTTCTGGGAGCCGGCCCCGACGGGACCGGCACCTATCTCGACATGCTGCTGTCGGGGCTGGTGGTGACGATCGAGACCGCGCTCTGCGCCTGGATCATCGCGCTGGTGTTCGGATCGGTCGTCGGCGTGCTGCGCACGCTGCCGTCGAAGACGGCGTCCTGGATCGGCTTTTGCCTATGTCGAATTCTTCCGCAACATGCCGCTGTTGGTGCAGCTGTTCCTCTGGTTCTTCGTGCTGCCGGAACTGCTGCCGTCGGCGTGGGGGCTGTGGCTGAAGCAGCTGCCCAACGCGCCGTTCTATACCGCGGCGATCGGCATCGGGCTGTTCATGTCGGCGCGCGTCGCCGAGCAATTGCGCGCCGGCATCGGCTCGCTGCCGCGCGGACAGAAGCTCGCCGCGACCGCGCTCGGGCTGACGACGGCGCAGACCTATCGCTATGTGCTGCTGCCGATGGCGTTCCGCATCATCCTGCCGCCGCTGACCTCGGAATTTCTCAACACCATCAAGAATACCTCGGTGGCGATCACCATCGGCCTGATCGAACTGACCGGCGAGGCGCGCGTCGATGCAGGAATTCTCCTTCCAGGTGTTCGAGGCCTTCACCGCCGCGACGCGTGCTGTATCTGCTGATCAATATCGTCGTCGTCATCGCCATGCGCTTGCTCGAGCGCGGCCTGGCGATCCCCGGCTACATCACGCGGGAAATGAGCGCGCGCATGTTCGCCAATTTCGATTTCGACGTCATCCGCCGCTCGCTCGGCTATCTGTTCTTCGACGGCATGACGTTCACGCTGACGCTGACCGGCGCTCGCCGGCGCTCGGCGGCCTGGTGTTCGGCACGCTGATCGCGCTGATGCGGCTGTCGGGCTTCAGGCTGCTCGGCCGCATCGCCGGCCTCTATGTCGACCTGATGCGCTCGCTGCCGCTGGTGCTGGTGATCTTCTGGTTCTATTTCCTGGTGCCCTATATCGGGCAATGGCTGACCGGAGCGTCGCGGCCGGTTCGCGTCGGCGCGTTCGCTTCCTCGCTGGTCACCTTCATCCTGTTCGAGGCGGCGTATTTCTCCGAGATCATGCGCGCCGGCATCCAGTCGATCTCGCAAGGGCCAGCCCGCCGCGGCCCAGGCGCTCGGCCTGACCTACAGCCAGACCATGCGCTACGTCGTGCTGCCGCAGGCGTTCCGCAACATGCTGCCGGTGCTGCTGACCCAGACCATCGTGCTGTTCCAGGACACCTCGCTGGTCTATGTGCTGTCGATCCCCGATTTCCTGGGCGCCGCCAGCAAGGTCGCGCAGCGCGACGGCCGGCTGGTCGAAATGTATCTGTTCGCGGCCGTGGTCTATTTCGTCGATTTCCTGTTTTGCGTCCTTCGGCGTCCGGCGCCTGCAGGCGCGCATCGCCATTCGTCCGTTAGCGAGAGCTTCATGATCGAGATCAGCCACGTCGACAAATGGTACGGGCCGAGCTTCCAGGCGCTGAAGGATTGCACGACCAGCGTCGCCAAGGGCGAGGTGGTGGTGGTCTGCGGCCCGTCGGGCTCGGGAAAATCGACGCTGATCAAATGCGTCAACGCGCTGGAGCCGTTCCAGAGCGGCGAGATCATCGTCGACGGCATCAAGGTCAACGATCCCAAGACCAATCTGCCGAAGCTGCGCGCCCGGGTCGGCATGGTGTTCCAGCATTTTGAACTGTTCCCGCATCTGCGGATCATCGAGAATCTGTGCCTGGCGCAGGAAAAGGTGCTGGGCCGGTCGCATGACGAGGCGATGGCGAAGGGCGCAAAACTGCTCGACCGGGTCGGCCTGAAGGATCACGCGCACAAATATCCGGCCGAATTGTCCGGCGGCCAGCAGCAGCGCGTCGCGATCGCGCGCGCGCTGGCGATGGACCCGATCGCGATGCTGTTCGACGAGCCGACCTCGGCGCTCGACCCCGAGATGATCAGCGAAGTGCTCGACGTGATGGTCGATCTCGCCCGCGAAGGCATGACCATGATGGTCGTGACCCACGAGATGGGCTTTGCCAGCAAGGTCGCGCACCGGGTGATCTTCATGGACCAGGGCGAAATCGTCGAGGACGCGCTGAAGGACCGATTTCTTCGGCAAGCCCCCGCAGCGACCGCGCGCAGAAGTTCCTGTCGAAGATTTTGTCGCATTAGGATAAGCGACGGCGATGTCCGCCATCTCGCCGTCATTGCGAGCGAAGCGAAGCAATCCATGCCACACAGCGAAGCTGGATTGCTTCGTCG
Source organism: uncultured Alphaproteobacteria bacterium (assembly GCA_963755895.1). Taxonomy (GTDB): domain Bacteria; phylum Pseudomonadota; class Alphaproteobacteria; order Rhizobiales; family Xanthobacteraceae; genus Bradyrhizobium. The sequence continues at coordinate 264,039 of CAVWMD010000028.1, read as the reverse complement.
CTTCGCTCCTCGGAATGACGGAGTGGTCCAATTTCCGCGATCAAGCCTTAACAATTATGCGTATACTATACGACCACTATCGCCTTCACTGCCTCCACAGGAGAACTCGCTTGGACCCGATCGCTTACGTCAATGGATCGTTCGTGCCGCTTTCCGAGGCCAAGGTCTCGGTGCTGGATCGCGGCTTCCTGTTCGCCGACGGCATCTACGAAGTCGCCGCCGTGCTGGACGGCAAACTGATCGACAACGCCTCGCATCTGGCGCGGCTGGAGCGCTCGGTCGGCGAGATCTCGCTGGCGCTGCCGGAAACGCATCGCGCGGATCGAGGAAATCCAGAAGGAACTGATCACGCGCAACAATCTCGTCAACGGCATGGTCTATCTGGAGGTGACGCGCGGCGCCGACACCGGGCGGGATTTTGCGTTTCCCAAGGGCGTCAAGCCGACGCTGATCATGTTCACCTCGGTCAAGGACATCGTCAACGCGCCGTCGGCCAAGACCGGCATCGGCGTCATCACCGTGCCCGACATCCGCTGGACCCGGCGCGACATCAAGAGCGTGGCGCTGCTGGCGCAGGTGCTGGCCAAGCAGGCGGCGGCGGAAGCCGGCGCCGGCGAAGCCTGGATGATCGAGGACGGCAAGGTGACCGAAGGCGGCTCGTCGTCGGCCTTCATCCTGACCCAGGACGATGTGCTGGTGACGCGGCAGAACGGCAGCGAGATCCTGCCGGGCTGCACCCGCAAGGCGGTGGTGGCGCTCGCCGAAGAGCGCCAGCTCCGGGTCGAGGAGCGGGCGTTCTCGATCGAGGAGGCGCTGGCGGCCAAGGAAGCCTTCATCACCAGCGCCAGCCGTGTTCGTGCAGGCGGTGGTCACGATCGACGGCAAGACCGTCGCCAACGGCAAGCCGGGACCGATGACCGACCGGCTTGCGCGAGATCTATGTCGATTTCGCCAAGGCACCGCGACTTGAGCCGCGACGCTGATGGCTTCGCGCTTGATCGCGATGCGCGGATTAGCGTGAAGCGTGCTTGCGCTTCGCCCGCGCATGACGATTTGGCGCGGCGCGATCTACGCCGCGTGGCCTGGCCTTCACCTGCGGCACCGCGCGAAAACTGATCGCGAGCCGGTTCCAGGCATTGATGGTCGCGATCAGCATGGTCAGGTTGACCGTCTCGGCTTTCCGAGAACTGTGCGCGGACCGCGTCATAGACGTCGTCGGGCGCGTGGGTTTGCGAAATCAGCGTCACCGCTTCGGTCCAGGCCAGTGCGGCGCGCTCGCGCTCGGTATAGACGGGCGATTCCCGCCAGGCGTTCAGCAGATACAGCCGCGCTTCGGTTTCGCCGTGCTTGCGCGCGTCCTGGGTGTGCATGTTGATGCAAAAGGCGCAGCCGTTGATCTGCGACGCGCGGGTCTTCACCAGTTCGATCAGCGATTGTTCGAGGCCGCTGCGCCTGCACCTGGGTTTCGAGCGCGCTGCAGCGCTTTGATGGTGTCGGGCGCGGCCTGATAGAAGTTCATCCGGGGTTTCATGGTCGTTCTCCTTTGGTTGCGGTTTGACGGATATCTTAATGGGCGCCGCCGGCGTCAAGGTGGCCGGCTTTCTTGAGCAACAGGGCTGCCATGAGCGCGACGATCAGCGCCGCGCCCAGCAGATAGAAGGTGTCGCTGAAAGCCAGGATGAAGGCCTGCTTCTGCACGATCCCGCCGATCGCGACGAACGGCGCGGTGCGCGGCATCGGCGCGATCGGTGACGCCGTGATTGATGAAATATTGCGTGAGCTGCTCGATCCGGGCGCGGGTCGCCTGTTCGAACAGCGAGACCGACTGGCGTCAGCACGTTGGAATGATATTGCTCGCGCTTGGTCAGGAAGGTCTGCAGCATCGGCGATGCCGACCGCGCCGCCGAGGTTGCGCATCATGTTGAACAGCGCCGAGGCCGAGCCGGCATTCTCCGGCTTCGATGCCGGCGGTGGCGACCGCCGAGAGCGGCGCGAACGCCAGCGCCTGGCCGATGGCGCGAACGACGTTGGGCCAGAACAGCTGGTCGGAGCCGTAGTCCGGCGTCATGTAGATGTTCATGAAGTTGGAGGCGGCGAACAGCGCGAAGCCGATGCCGATCATCGAGCCGCGCGTCGAAGCGCTTCATCAGCCGCGGCACCAGCGGGATCAGCACCAGCTGCGGCAGGCCGGTCCAGGCCAGCACCATGCCGATCTGCTCGGAATTGTAGCCCTGGATGCGCGCCAGATAGATGCGGCAGGATGAAGACCGAGCCGTACAGCGCGATGCCCATCAGGAAGTTGGCCAGCATGCCGAAGCCGAAATTGCGGCGGGCGAGCAGCCGCAGATTCAACAGCGGCTTCTTGCTGGTCAGTTCGATCCAGAAGAACAGCGCCAGCGCGACGGCGGCGATGATCGACAGGCGGACGATGAAGGGCGATCCGAACCAGTCGTCCTTGTTGCCTTCCTCGAGCACGGTCTGCAGCGCGCCGAGGCCGATCGCCATGGTGACGATGCCGGGCCAGTCGCCCTGCGCGCAGCAGCGACGAGCTTCATCGGCTTCGCTTCCAGCGAGAACCACAGCATGCCGACCATCAGCGCGCCCGGCACCAGGTTGACGTAGAAGATGTACTGCCAGCCCCAGTTCTCGGTGAGATAGCCGCCGATGGTCGGGCCGATCGCGGGCGCGAAGGTGGCGGACACCGCGAACAGCGCCAGGCCGATCGGCTGCTTGGCCTTCGGCAGCAGCGTGATGATCAGGGTGAAGGCCATCGGGATCAGCACGCCGCCGGAAAAACCCTGCAGCGCGCGCAGCACGATCATCTGCGGCAGATCCTGCGCCAGCGCGCAGGCGGCCGAGAACACCAGGAACAGCACGGCGTTGGTCAGCAGATAGATGCCGGACCGAGAACACCTGCGCGAGCCAGCCGCTCAGCGGGATCACGACGATCTCGGCGATCAGATAGGAGGTCGAGATCCAGCCGCCGTCGTCGATGCCGGCGCCGATCGCGCCCTGGATGTCGGCCAGCGAGGCGTTGACGATCTGGATGTTGAGCACCGCCATGAAGGCGCCGAGCGTCGCGCCGAACACCGCGATCCAGGTCTTTGCGCGAGACCGCCGGCGCGGCCGGCGGCTTGGCTGCGGACGCTCGGCGGGATCGGCGTCGAGGTGGTCGGAGCGTGGTCATGCGATCGCCTCGTTGGCAGCGGCAGGATGCATTGGCAGTGCGGTCGATAATCCGTCAAATGCGGAAGGATTATCCAGCGATTGATAGCCGCTGGTCGGGCGGCTCAGCCGCCGTTCGGCCGCGCCAGGCGACGTCCGCGGCGAGCCGGCTGGTCGGCTTCGCGCTCGGCGACCACGGTCGCCTTGGTGTCGACGGTCGGCTCGGCCGACATGCCCGGGCGCAGCAGGCCGGTCAGGCTGTGATCGTCGAGCACGATCTTCACCGGAACGCGCTGCACGATCTTGGTGAAATTGCCGGTGGCGTTGTCCGGCGGCAGCAGCGCGAATTCGAGGCCGCTGGCCGGCGACAGGCTGTCGACATGGCCCTTGAGCCTGGTGCCGTGGAAACTGTCGATCTCGATTTCGACCGGCTGGCCGTTGCGCACATGGGTGAGCTGGGTCTCCTTGAAATTCGCCACCACATAGACCGCATCGAGCGGCACCACCGCCATCAGCTGCGTGCCGGCCTGCACGAATTGGCCGACCCGCAGCGTGCGCGCGCCGACGGTGCCGTCGACCGGCGCGGTGATCTCGGTGTAGGACAGGTTCAGCGCCGCCTGCTGCTTCGACCGCGCGGGCGTGATCCAGTTGCGCCACCGCCTTGGCGCGATCGGTGGTGAGCACGTCGACCTTCTTCTGCGCGGCGATCAGGCCGGATTTGCCATGCTGCAACTGCGCGATCTTCTCGCGCAGCGCCGCGTCGGTCTGCTGCGCGCGCTGCACCGTGCCGGAGCCGGACTTCATCAAGCCGTCGTAGCGGGCCTGTTCCTGCCTGCGCGAATTGCAGGTTGGCTTCGGCGGCGGCGACGTCGGCGCTGCCCTGTTCGATCACCGGCTGCTGCAGCGCGATCTGCGCATCGAGGTTGCGCACCGCGGCCTCGGACGCCCGCGACATCGGCATGGGCCTGGTCCAGCGCGGTCCTGAAATCGCGGTCGTCGATCCGCGCCAGCAACTGGCCGGCCTTGACCGGCTCGTTGTCGCCGACCAGCACCTCGGCGATATAGCCGGAGACCTTTGGCGCGACGATCGTGGAGTCGGCCTTGACATAGGCGTCGTCGGTCGATTCCAGGTACCGCCCGGTGGTCAGGTAGCCGTAGCCGAAGTCCGCGGCGCCGGCGACGCCGAGCGCCAACGCCAGCGCCAGGGCCGCGCGCTTGATCGCCTGCCGGGACGGGCGAAAGCCGGTTTTTGTATTCAAATCAGTGGTATAGGTAAGGTCCGCCATGACATCCTCCTACGAAAGCATGGCGTCCCCGGTCGGGCGCCCCCGATGTCGGCCAATAGATGCAATGTCGCGCGCGATGTGATAATCCGCGAAAAACTGGAAGGATTATCCAGTCAGAGCGGATAATCGGAGGCAGCCATGGATCGGCTGACGAGCCTGACGGCGTTCGTCCGGGTGGTGGACAGCGGCGGGTTTTCCGCCGCCGGCCGCCGCCTCAACATGTCGACCACGATGGTCAGCAACCACGTCCAGTCGCTGGAAGACCGGCTCGGCGCCCGGCTGCTCAACCGCACCACGCGCAAGGTCAGCCTGACCGAAATCGGCAAGGCCTATTACGACCGCTGCACCCAGATCCTGGCCGATCTCGAACAGGCCGACGACATCGCCGGCGCCCTGCAATCGACGCCGCGCGGAACGCTGCGCATCTATACGGCGACGCACATCGTTCCGTTTATCGCGCCCGTGGTCGGCCGAATTCCTGGCCGCCTATCCCGACGTCAAGGTCGATCTGACCATGGGCGAACGAATCGTCGACATGATCGACGAGGGCTTCGACGTCGCGATCCGCCTGACCCCGCCGCCGGATTCCAGCCTGATCGTGCGCAGCCTTGCGACCTGGCGGCACGTGCTGTGCTGTTCGCCCGGCTATCTCGAAAAGCACCCGCGGCCGCAGCAATTGTCCGATCTCGCGCAGCATAATTGCGTTCGCCACGTGCTTTATCCCTTTGAGCGACGAGTGGCATTTCGCCGACCGCAAGGGGGCTGCCGGCGTCGGTGCGCGGTATCCGGGCAATCTGGTCACCAACAGCGGCGAGACGCTGCGGCTGGCGGCGCTGCAGGGCGTCGGCATCTGCCTGGCGGCGGGATTTCTGGTCGCATGACGATCTCGAAGCCGGCCGGCTGGTCCGCCTGTTGCCGGAATACCGGCCGGTGGAAATGTCGATGAACGCGGTCTATCCGCACCGCCATCATCTGTCGGCGAAGGTCCGCACCTTCATCGATCTGCTCGCGCACCACAGCGCCGAGCAGCAGAAGCTGATCAACCCGTATTCCTGAAGCAGGGTATCCCTACCGGCGGGCATGGTCATTCTTTTCGAAGATGAACGGCATTAGTTGGAAACGAACGCAGCTATACCTTCCGGCGCTGGATCAGGCCGCTTCCATGCCATAACGTCACTCCGATTGGAGCGGTCGGGCCAGGCTATGTTTGCGCGTAACTCATTGCGTGTCGGTGTCGTGCCGTCGCTATGCGACGCTGTTCGGCGCCATGCTCGCCGCGGGCCCGTCGCCGGCGGCCGATGCGACGTTCGGGCCGCGGCCGGGAGCGGCGCTGTCGGTGGAAAAGCTCGCGCCGATCGAAGACTTCATCAATGGCGAGATCGCCGCGGGCCGCATTCCCGGCGCCAGTCGTGCTGGTCCAGCGCCACGGCAAGCCGGTCTATCTGAAGGCTTCGGCAAGCGCGACGTCGACGCCGGGAACGCCGATGACGCTGGATGCGATCTTCCCGATTCATTCGGTGACCAAGACCATCACCAGCGTGGCGGCGATGATGCTGGTCGATCGCGGCAAGATCGCGCTCGACGATCCCGTCAGCAAATACATTCCGTCCTTTGCCGGCATGAAAGTCGGCGTCGAGACGGAAGGACAAATCAGGCAAGCCGGTGCTCGACCTGGTGCCGCCGCGCCGGCCGATCAACATCGAGGATCTGCTGCTGCACACCTCCGGCATCACCTACGGCTTCTATGGCGAGGGGCTGGTCAAGGCCGCCTATGACGGCATCTATCTCGGCGATTTCGACAATGCCGGATTCGCCGAGCGGATCGCGAAGCTGCCGCTGGCCGAGCAGCCGCGCACGCTGTGGGATTACGGGCATTCGACCGACGTGCTCGGCCGCGTGATCGAGGTCGCCTCCGGTCAGTCGCTCTACCAGTTCGAGAAGACCAATCTGCTCGATCCGCTCGGCATGACCACGACCAAATTCTTCCTGACCGATCCGGCGGAGCGGGCGCGCTACGCCCAGCCGCTCGACAAGGACCGCCATGTCGAGCGCAATTCGCTCGACGTCACGCGATGGGAATCCGGCGGCGGCGGCATGGTCTCGACCGTCGCCGATTTCGCGCGCTACGGACAGATGCTGCTCGATGGCGGCAAGCTGGACGGCAAGACCTATCTCAGCCCGGCGACCTTGCGGCGATGACGACCGATCATATCGGGCCGGGGTCGGGCGTGGCCCGCAATTATCTCTATTATCCCGGCGATGGCTTCGGATTTGGCTATGGCTTTGGCGTCCGCACCGATCCCGGCAACGCGGTGCCGCCGCCGCCGGGTTCGCTCGGCGAAATCAAATGGGACGGCGCCACCGGCTGCTACATCGTGGTCGATCGCGCCGAGGATATGTTCTTCGTCGTGATGCAGGATTCGCCGTCGGGGCGAATGCACGTCATAACGACGGTGAAGAAGATCATTTACGACGCGTTCGAGAAATGATCCATCGACCTGGTGGATATTTCACCCGACGGCTATTTGCGTGGAACGGAAGCAATGCTGCGGAAATCGGACGCAAGCGAAGCAGGTCACGGCGGCGCCGGTGCGCATCGCGGCGCTCGACCGCGCGCGAACCTTCATCACGCTGCTGGTGCTGGTGCACCATTCCGTCGTCAACTACACGCTATTTCGGCAACGGCGATCGGATGCGCTGGCTCGGCTTCGATCTGGTCGTGCTGTTCAACGACAGCTTCTTCATGGCCTGCATGTTCTTCATTTCCGGCCTGTTCGTCCGCGACAGCCTGACGCGGCAGGGCCCGGTGAGCTATCCTGGGCCAGCCGCGCCTGGCGGCTCGGGGTGCCGTTCCTGCTGTCGATCTTCGTGCTGATGCCGATCGCCTATTATCCGACGTTCCTGCGCTATCATTTGCCGGGCACCACCGACTTCAATTTCTTTCATTTCTGGTGGCACACGCTGACCATCGGGCCGTGGCCGTCGGGGCCGGCCTGGTTCCTGTGGGTGCTGCTGGCGCTCGATGCGATCGCGGCGCTGGTCTGGTCGGTCGCGCCCGGCGCCATCGCGGCGCTCGGCCGGCTGATGTTTTCCGCTGCGCAACCGGCCGAGCACGGCCTTTGTCGCGTTTCTGGTTTTCTCGGTCGTGATCTATCTGCCGATGCGGCTCGTGTTCGGTGACGCGAGCTGGCTGGAGCCCGGCGGTTATCCGCTTCCGATCCAGACCAGCCGTATCCTGCTCTATGCGCGGCTATTTCTTCACCGGCGTCGGTGTCGGCGCGCTCAATCTGAGAGCCGGCCTGCTGGCCGAAAGCGGCGAGGTGGCAAAACGCTGGCCGGTCTGGCTCGGCCTTCGCGCTGCTGTTCTATGGCGCGATCCTGCTTCTGGTCTACGCGCACCACAATTGGGTGGCCGATTTCAATTCGCCGCCGCTCGGCTGGCGAGGTCGGCTATGGCGCTTGCCTTTGCGCTGTTCAGCGCCGCGATGGCGTTCGCGGAGCCTGCGATTTTCCTGCGCTTTGCCAACGCAGATTGGCGCCTGGATGGATGCGCTGCAGGCCCTCGGCCTACGGCATCTTCCTGGTGCACTACATTTTCATCATCTGGCTGCAATACGCGGTCTACGACTATGCGCTTCCCGCCGGTCGTCAAAGCCGCGATCGTGTTCGCCGGCACGCTGTCGCTGAGCTGGGCGCTGGTCGCAGCTGTTGCGAAAGATTCCGCTGGTGGCGCGGATGATTTGAGGGGCGATTGGATGTCGGTTTCGCAGACCATATCGACGCCGGCGAAGGCTGGCGCCAACGCGCAGGCCGCCATCGCGCAGGGACGCATCGTCGCGCTCGACCGCGCGCGCACCTTCAGCACGCTTGCTGGTGGTGATCCACCATTCCGTCATCGACTACACCGTATTTCGGCAATGGCGACCGCATGCGCTGGCTCGGCTTCGATCTGGTCGCGTTGTTCAACGACAGTTTCTTCATGGCCTTCATGTTCCTGATCTCGGGACTGTTCGTCCATGACAGCCTGGCGCGCCGGGGAGCGGCGGGTTACCTGCGCCACCGCGCCTGGCGGCTGGGCGTGCCGCTACTGATCTCGATCTTCGTGCTGATCCCGATCGCCTATTATGCCTCGTTCCTGCGCTATCATCCGCCCGGCACCACGGATTTCAATTTCTTTCATTTCTGGTGGCACATGCTGACGATCGGGCCGTGGCCGTCGGGACAGTCGTGGTTCCTGTGGGTGCTGCTGGTGTTCGATCTCGTCGCAGCCAGCGTCTGGTCGACAGCGCCGCAGATCGTCAACGCTGTTCGGCCAATGCATTGCCGCGCTGCGCGAGCGGCCGGTCGCGGCCTTTGTCGCGTTTTCGATGTATCGGTCGTGACCTATCTGCCGATGCATCTGGCGTTCGGCGATGGCGCCTGGTTCGAGCCGGGCCATTATCCGTTTCCGATCCAGACCAGCCGCATCCTGCTGTATCCGGCGTATCTTCTTTGTCGGCGTCGGCATCGGCGCCGTCAACCTTGGGACAGGCCTGCTCGCCGAAAACGGGCCCATCGCCAAACGCTGGGCGCTCTGGCTTGCCCTTGCGGTGCTGTTCTATGGCGCGATCTTGCTATTGGTCTATGCCCACCACAATTGGCTGGCGGATTTTTATTCGCCGGCACTGTGGTGGAAGATAGCGTACGGCATGGCCTTTGCGCTGTTCAGCGCCGCGATGGCGTTTACGATCCTGGCGACCTCGTTGCGATTGGCGCGGTCCAGCCTGAGCCTGCTCGATGCGATGCAGCCGCGGCCTATGGCATCTATCTCCTGCACTACATTTTCATCATCTGGCTGCAATATGCCGTCTACGGCGCAGCACTTCCCGCCGGCGTCAAGGCTGCGATCGTGTTCATCGGCACGCTGTCGGCAAGCTGGGCGCTGACCGTGCTGCTACGACAGATTCCGCTCGTGGCGCGGATGATTTGAACGGCGGAGCATTGGAGCCGTCATTGCGAGCGAAGCGAAGCAATCCAGGGCTGCGAAGAAAGACTGGATTGCTTCGTCGCAAGAGCTCCTCGCAATGACGGGGCTTTGGTCCTCCCGTCCCTACGGCTTCAGAATCAGCTTCTGCACCCGCCAGTTCAGCAGCTCCGCGGCGTAGATCACGTTCTCCGACGGGCAGGCCATCGCGTGGATCCAGCCGAATTGCTTGAGCTGCTTGCCGGATTGGCCGAGCATGCCGAGCACCTTGCCGTCGAGGCTGAGCTTGTAGATGCGGCCGGGCCAGGCGTCCGAGCTGTAGAGCACCTGATGCGGCGGCGGCGTGATGCAGATCGCCCAGGGCGAGCCCGGATGGAAGGTGCCGCCGGCCATCATCGCTTCGTCGGGAATCTTGCCGATCGCAGGCTTGGCGTCCGGCGGCACCGGCACGTCGATCACGATCTGGCGCAGGAATTTCCCGTCGCTTGTCGAACACCTGGATGCGGTGAGTTGCCGCGATCGGCGACATAGACGTTGTCATTGGCGTCGGTCGCGATCGAGTGCGGGGTGTTGAATTGGCCCGGTTCCTTGCCACGCTCGCCCCATGACTTCAGCCAGTTGCCGTCCTTGTCGACCTTGGCGACGCGTGAATTGATGTAGCCGTCGCTGATGAAGGTGTCGCCGGCCTTGTCCCAGGCCACGTCGGTGACCTGGCGAAACCGGCCATCCTCGGCGGGCAGCGGCGGCTTCGGATGCTTCAGCGGCTCGGTGTCCTCGTCGGAGGCTTCCTGCTTGCGGCCGAACACCATGAGGACGCGGCCTTCGGGATCGAACTTGATCACCATGTCCGAGCCCTTGTCGGTCACCCAGATGTTGTCCTGGGGATCGATCTTGACGGTGTGGCCGAACGACCAGGCGTAGAGGTTCTTGCCGATTTCGCGGACGAACTGGCCCTTGGCGTCGAATTCCAGCAGCTGCGTCGCCGCCGCGGCATAGGCCGGCCCGCTGGTATTGCCGCGCGACAGCACGAAAACGTGACCCTTGGAATTGACCGAGACGCCGGAGACTTCGCCGAAATACATGTTGGGCGGCAGTTTCAGCGGATTGGGGACGGACTCGAACGGGATGACGGGCACCGTCTGCTGCGCCGAGGATGGCTGCACGAAGGCCGGCGACGTCGCCAGCACCAATAGTCCAACCCACCAATGCTTCATTGCTTTTTTCTCCGGCGCGCTTGTTTGCTTTTGTCTTTTGCGTTTGTCTTGGCGGTCGGTTCTAGTCCATGGCACATGTCGGCGTCCATGTTCGCAATGAAGGTTCTGCGTCATGACCGTTCATCGCCGGGCGCATGGCCCGCGATGTCCCGCGCGCTCCAGGTTTCAGGGTATGAAAATCGGTTCTCTCATAGCTGAACTCAAAATGTCGCCTCGGCGAAAATCTGATCCAGGATGCCGGAATCAAGGTCGAATGATCAGGGGTATCGCTGGTTGCGCCGCGGCAGCGGCAAGCTGGTCCGTCAGCAACTTGCTGCTTTTCCGGAATATTCCGACCTCGCTGGGGTTGCAGAGGAGCGTCCGCGGTACTCAAATCGTCGCGCCTGTCCTTTGAAGCGCCGACCCCTAATTCCCAAAATCTGAGAGGATCACCATGTCCAGAACGATCAAGCGTACGCTCGCTGCCGCCAGCCTCGTGCTATCCGGTCTTGTCCTGTCCAGCCTCGTCCTGTCCAGTCTTGCGCTGATGGGTGCGGCCTCTTCGGCGTCGGCGGAAGATACCGTCCGTATCCGCGGCACCATCGAAAGCGTCGACGGACCGGTCTACCTGATCAAGAACCGCGACGGCGCCGAGTTGAAACTGACGGTCACCGATAATCCGCTGTTTGTCGCGATCGTGAAATCGACCATGGCCGACATCAAGCCCGGCATGTTCGTCGGCGCGACGGGCATGACGCAAGCCGATGGCAGCCAGAAGGCCATCGAAGTGCATATCTTTCCGGAATCGATGCGCGGCACCGGCGAGGGCCATTACGACTGGGACCTCAAACCGAACACCAAGATGACCAACGCCAATGTCGAGCAGACGGTCGCCGGCGTCGATGGGCAGCTGCTGTCGGTCAAGTACAAGGACGGCGAGAAGAAGCTGTTGGTGACGCCGGAGACCGCGGTGGTCTCCTACGTCGCCGGCAGCAAGGACGATCTCAAGCCGGGCATCAAGGTTTTCGTCGGTGCCGCGAAGAAGCTGCCCGATGGCACCCTGCAAACCCCGCGTATCACCTACGGCAAGGACGGCCTGACGCCGCCGATGTGAAATGCGGCGCCACCGATCCTTACAATAGCGATGAACCTCGAAAGTACGACAGACCTCAACTGGGAGAATAGCATGCGTTTAATCGTTTCAATGACAATGGCAGCGTGTGCCGTTGCGGCTTTGAGTTCGCCGGCCTTTGCCCAAACGCCACCGCCGGCAACCCCGCCGGCGCAACCGGCCTCAGGCGGAACGCCCGATGCGATACCGTTCGATATCCCCTATGGCACCTCGATCGGGCTCGAGCGCGCCAAGCAGGTCATGGCGGCGACCGAAGCCGAAGCCAAGCGACGCAACTGGAAAATGAACATCGCCGTGGTCGATACCAACGGCGAGCTGGTGCATTTCTCGCGGATGGAAGGCGCGCAGATCGCGTCCGGTCCGATTTCGATCGGCAAGGCCCGTACCTCGGCCCGCTTCCGCCGCGAATCCCGCCTGTTCTACAACGTCTATGAAACCGGCCATGCCTATGCCGGCACGCTCGATCCGACCCTGGTCGCAAGTCCCGGGGGCTTTCCCCTGGTCGAAGGCGGCAAGCTGATCGGTGCGGTGGGCTGCAGCGGCGGCACCGGCGACCAGGACGCCACGATCTGCAAGGTCGGCGCCGAGGTGGTGAACGGCAAGTAAGACGCCTCGAACAACTCCGGCCCAACCATTCCCGCCCGTTGGCATGTGGCGTTCGTCGAAATCAGCGGCCATCCGGTTTCGGATGGCCGATATTCGTTCACCGCACCGCACCGCAGCGCAGCAGCGGAATTGCTGGACGAAACGGCCCGGCAATTCTAAAGCGCTTGAATGAGAGCCGCCAATGCATCGATCGGCGGCAAGCCTTGGGGGTGCCTATGTGGGTCCTGTTGTTATTGCCTTTCGTCGGCCTGTTGTGGGTACCGTTCTACAATTTTGCCGAGCCGTCGCTGTTCGGCTTTCCGTTTTTCTACTGGTATCAGCTCGCATGGGTGCCGATCACGGCGCTGCTGATCTGGCTGGTCTACCGCAGCCGTACCTCCGACGAAGCGCAGTAAGGCCGGAAAGAGCATCACGATGTCGGATCAGATCGAATGGGTTGCGCTCTCGGTTTTCGTTTTCTTCTTTGCGCTCGTGACGGTGATGGGCTTCTTCGCGGCGCGCTGGAAGTCAGGTCCGGGCACCGAGCAGCACCTTGACGAATGGGGATTGGGCGGACGGCAGTTCGGCACCTGGATCACCTGGTTTCTGGTCGGTGGCGATTTCTATACCGCGTATACCGTGATCGCGGTGCCGGCGCTGGTGTATGCGGTTGGCGCCTACGGCTTCTTCGCGCTGCCCTATACCATCGTCGTCTATCCCTTCGTGTTCGCCATCATGCCGCTGTTGTGGAAGGTGGCGCATGCCAATGGCCACGTGACCGCCGCCGACGTGGTGCAGGGCACCTACAATTCGCGTGGGCTGGAACTTGCTGTCGCGCTCACCGGCATGGTCGCGACCATGCCTTATATCGCCCTGCAACTGATCGGCATGGGGGTGGTGATCAAGGCGATGGGCCTCTCCGGAGAATGGCCGATCATCGCCGCCTTCATCGTGCTCGCGCTATACACCTACAGTTCAGGCCTGCGCGCGCCGGCGCTGATCGCTTTCGTCAAGGACATCATGATCTATATCGTGGTGCTGGTCGCGGTGGTGCTCGTGCCGTGGAAGCTCGGCGGCTACGGCGCGGTGTTCGCCGCCGCCAATGACGCCTTCGCGGCCAAGGGCGGCGCGACGGGGATAATCCTGAAGCCGGCACAGATGCTGCCTTACGCCTCGCTGGCGCTGGGTTCGGCGCTGGCGGCATTCATGTATCCGCATACGCTCACCGGCATCTTCGCGTCCAAATCCGCCGATACCATCCGCAAGAACGCGATCCTGCTGCCGGCCTATACGCTGCTGCTCGGCCTGATCGCGCTGCTCGGCTACATGGCCTACGCGGCCCACATCAAGGTCGACACGCCCAACGACGTGGTGCCGGCGCTTTTCAAGGCGCTGTTCCCGTCCTGGTTTGCCGGCTTTTCGTTTTCGGCGATCGCGATCGGTGCGCTGGTGCCGGCCGCGGTGATGAGCATCGGCGCGGCCAATCTGTTCACCCGCAACGTCTGGAAGTCCTTCGTCAACCCGGGCATCAGCCATGCCGGCGAAGCCGCGGTCGCCAAGATCGCCTCGCTGGTGGTCAAGGTGGGCGCGCTGGCCTTCATCCTGTTCCTGCCGACGCAATATGCGCTCGACCTGCAATTGCTCGGCGGCCTGTGGATCCTGCAGACCTTTCCGTCGCTGGTGTTTGGCCTGTTCACGCGCTGGTTCCGCGCCGAGGGCCTGCTGCTCGGCTGGGCGGTCGGAATCGGCTGGGGATCGTGGACGGCGTGGAGCAACGGGCTGAAGCCGCTTGCGACCATCAATCTCGGTGGCGTCAGTTACGTGTTTTACGTCGGGCTCGGCGCGTTGATCCTCAACATCGTGGTCGCCGCCGTTGCCACCGTGGTCGTAGGCCTGATCTCGCCAAAGGCAGTCGCGACCGCGCGGCCGTGACACATGCGTAGACCGTAGGGTGGGTTAGCGAAGCGTAGCCCACCATCTTTCTGCACGCCAAGAGCGGTGGGTTACGGCTGCGCCTAACCCACAAGACTGAACTGCGGTTTACCTCGTCCGTCCAAGCACTACCCCTGTGCTGCCTGTCGAGCCGAATACACCAGCGCTGGGTCCAGTATCCGGACCGAAAATATTCCGCTTGGTTTTTTACCCAAATCACCTGTTCCATGGGCCATCCCACCCGATAGGAGGGGCGGCTCGCGATCGTCACGAACGCGCGGTGGGATGCGGTGGACGCGAAGGCTGCGACTGACGAGCGCGGCTGACGCGGACGGCAAAGTCGTGTGGTCCTGGAGTCCAGCCCTGATTTTCGCGCCGTGAAAATGCAAGAAAGCCCTACAAAATAGGTACTTCTGCGGTTTCCCGAGCAATCTGAAAAGCTGGGCCAAATCGGATCGGGCCCCGATCTGGCCCCAGTCCACGCGAACACAGTAAAATTCATGGACCAATTCGCCGGGCGCGCTCGCACCCAACGCCGGTCGTGATCACGTTCGCGTTATTCGGTGCTCGGTGAAACACGGACGAACTCGGACGAACTCATCGCGCTGGACGAAGGTCTTTACTCGATCAGCGGCCGATCTCATCCTCGCGCAAGGCGTTGAGAAACGCAGTGGGTAAAGCCGAGGGTGTGATGGCGCGCTCCCGAGAAGATAACCGCAAGAAGCACCCGACCGTGCCGAGACTTCTCATATTCGGTTGATGAGTTTTGCGTCGCTGTCGGCATCAGCCGATCTACGTACGAAAAATTGAAACGCGAAAATCAGCATCCGCGCGAGATGCGCGTGAGCAGAAAATCGGTTCGGATCAGCCAGACCGCCGCTGCTGAGTGGATCCTGGCGCAAGAGGACGAGCGCAGTGGGCCCGGCGCCGCTGCCTGACAATACAAGGCCCCGGGCCACGCGCCCGGGCAGCATTTTTCACCGGCGGGCAAGCCGAACTTCAACCGCGCGGACCTGTCGACGAGACGAACGGGCACCGCCAGACGCTTTCAAAATAGCAGCGCCAATTAGCGACGGCTTTTGAGCGGTTCACCGGCAGACTTGCCCCATGCCCCATCACCAGAACACGCAAACAAAAAGCCCCGGAGGTGTCCCCGGAGCTTGAATAGTTTCCGACCGGGTGAACGGTCAGCATCATCATGTCCTGCCGACCAGATACCCGGTCCCGAGTTGCCCCGCAAGAGGGCGCAAGAGGAACGGGCCCATGGCCTATCTAGCCGACGAGTTTGAGGGTTGGGACGAACGCGAGGCCGCAGAGCGCCGCCGGCAAGAGCTGCTGGCGCGTTACGACGCCGGCGGCCTAGACGATCAGGACACCAAAACCATCTCGCTCTTTCCGAACGCGCGGCCCGATCCTGACCTGGCCGACAAGCGAGACAGATTCGAGGACGATACACCGGCGGGTATCAAGGAAATCTCGCTCGAAAAGGACCATCTCGATATTTCCCGGGGCAAGTCGGCGGATGAAGAGCAACAGGCGCTGCCCGCCGAACCGCTCGGCGAATGGGACGCGGGCGATGACGATCAACTACCCTCGCCGCGCGGTTGGTTGCTCGGCAATACGTTTTGTCGGCAATTCATTTCGTCCGTCGTCGCGCCCGGCGGCGTCGGCAAGAGCGCGCTGCGGCTCGCACAATTGATCTCGCTCGCCATCGGTCGCGCGCTGACCGGCGAGCATGTTTTCATGCGTTGCCGTGTCCTGCTGGTCAGCCTAGAGGACGACGCCGATGAGCTGCGTCGGAGGCTGCGTGCGGTCTGTCTGTATCATGGCGTGACCCAAGCCGAGCGTCGAGCGGGCCGGTGTTTTCGATCATCTGCTTGCCGACGCGCCCATAGGCGGGATCGACGGTCGCATCGTCGACGTCGGTGGCCTTGCATTTGAGTACGCCGCGTGGCCCGAACTTGGCGCGGAACTTCGGATTCTTGGGGTAGTCCTGATTCTGCGGTTCCTCTTCGGCGTTGAGATGGTAGAGATTGCCGAAGAACTCGTCGAAGCCGTGCACGGTCGGCAGATATTCGTTGCGGTCGCCGAGATGGTTCTTGCCGAATTGCCCGGTGGCGTAGCCGAGTGGTTTCAAGGCTTCCGCGACAGTCATGTCTTCGGCGTGGAGACCGATCTCCGAGCCGGGCAGACCGACTTTGGTCAGGCCGGTCCTGATTGGGGATTGTCCAGTGATAAAGGCCGCACGTCCTGCGGTGCAACTTTGCTCGCCGTACCAATCGGTAAACAGCGCGCCTTCCTTGGCGATGCGGTCGATGTTCGGCGTGCGGTATCCCATCACGCCCAGATTGTAGGCGCTCACATTGAACCAGCCGATGTCATCGGCCATGATCATGAGGATGTTCGGTCTGCGCCCAGACGCGGCTGCGGGTTGATTTTGTTGGGCGTGCGCTTTCCCAATGATGGATGAAGAGGTAAGCGCTGTTGCTGCTAGGGCAGTACCCGTGAGCAGAACGTTTCGGCGGCTGGGCTGTTCAGTCGGAAGATTAGGGGAGACACACTTGCGAGGGTCCTTGTTGCGTGGTCCGTCGGTCATCTCATGCTCCAGTTTAATTGTTATTGGTTGCGTATCAACGTCCCCTCGTTCGTAGCTTGCATAATATGCCTATCCAAATGTGCTGTTCGCAAGAAGGATTTCCGTTGTGAGTCACAAGCCGAAGTCGAAACTCCACGAGACGCTCGTTCGGTTTGTTCCCGAAGGGTGTCAAGGCGAACTCGCCGGGGGCTCCGGCAAAGACCAGCCGGCTATCAACAGAAGAGCAGCAAGCGCGCCTCCGACAATCACAAAATATCTGGCTAAGGGCACAGCCGACAGCTCCCGCAATTTGAGCAATCCCGGCCAGCCCATGACAGCGACTGTCTGACCACACTTATGCTGCGCGGCAAATCGATTGGGGGTGACGCGCTGCCACATCGCGCCTTCACCGAGGACGACGACACCGCAACTAGAGGAAATTCTCCTTCACCATTTCCCAAACGTCGCCTCCTTGACCGTGCAAGACCGCCCGAGTCGTATAGAGAGCCATTCCGATTGCCGGTTCTACAGCCGTGAACGGCGGCATGACGAGTTGCATCGGATTAACGTGTACGTGCAGGAGGGCGGGCCCGGACTGGGACAGCCAGACCTTAACGGCATCCTCGAGTTGGTCCGCCTTGGACACGGTCTGGCCCCATAGACCGAGTGCCAGCGCGACCTCCGCAAAATTCGGGTTTTTCAACTTTGTGAAGGTATCGAGCATCCCCTCCGCTTTTTGCTCGATTTCGACAAAGCCGAGCTTGCCGTTGTCAAACACCGCAATCTTGATCGGCAACTCCTGCGCAACAATCGTCATTAGATCGCCAAACAGCATAGAAATTCCGCCGTCGCCTGCCATGCAGACGACTTGGCGGCCGGGATGGGATTTTTGAAGCCCAATCGCCGACGGCATACCATTCGCCATCGTTCCATGCAGCAGGCTCGCAAAAATGCGGCGCTGGCCATTTGCTTCGATATGGCGATAGGCCCAGGCGGCCGGAGTTCCATCGTCAGCTGTGAACAGCGCGTCCTTTGCAGCGTTTTCGCCGATGACCTTTGCCAGCCAGCTGCCGGGAATGCTGCCATCGCGGCCCGCGACGATGTTTTCCTTTGTCGACTCCTTGTATTTCGCGTATCGCTTCATGTACTCGCCGCGGAACGAATCGTCACTGTGTTCGGTCAATTTAGGCAGCAGCGCTTCCAGCGACGTCTTGATATCGCCGACCACGCCTTTCGTGACCGGGTGCCGCCGCCCAAGATGCGTCGGGTCGATATCAATCTGCACGATCTTTGCCTTGTCCGGATAGAACTGCCGCCAAGCAAAGTCCGCGCCGAGCATCAACAACGTGTCACAATTGAGCAGGGCATGATAACCCGCCTCATTGCCGAGCATCCCGGTCATTCCGATGTTGTAGGGGTTGTCGTGCTCAAGAAAATCCTTTGCGCGCGACGTATGCGCGATCGGCGCCTTCAGCCGTTCCGCGACCGCCAGGATTTCCTTGTGCGCGTGTTGACACCCCGATCCGCTATAGACGGCGATCTTCTTGCCCTTGTTGAGAATGTCGGCGATTTCCGCAAGATCCGCATCGTTCGGCCGAACGATCGGACTTGAAACATGAACCGAGAATGGTACGTCGTTGTGCACGGGCGAAGCAGAAACGTCCGCCGGCACGATAAGTACGGCAACGCCGTGCTTCGCCAGGGCTGTTTGACATGCGATAGTCGTCTTGCGCCGCGCTTGCTCGGGCGTGTAGATCATGTCGCAAAATACGCTGCAGGTGCTGTAGACCTGCTTGAAATCGACCTCCTGGATGAAATCGAAGCCAAGTTCGTCACGCACGATTTGGCTTGCGATGAGGACAACTGGAGCGTGGTTTCTGTTGGCTTCGAATATGCCGTTGATGAAGTGCAAGCTGCCGGGACCGCAACTTCCGGCCACGGCTGTCAAGTGGCCCGTCGCCTGCGCTTCGGCCTGTGCAGCGAATGCACCGGCCTCCTCGTGCCGCACGGAGACCCACTCGATGCTGCTTCGCGAGAGCGCGCCCGCGATCAGATTGAGTGTATCGCCCACGATGCCGTAACAATGCTTGACGCCCGCGCTCTCCAACGTTTCAACGATGATATCTGCGACCTTCTTGCTCACGGCATCGAACCCCTTTTGGTATTTAGGCCGCAGTATGCGCCTCGCCGCGGAATTGGGCTTGTAGGGGAACGCGACGATTTGTACGCGATTGCGCAGACAAGACACAGTAGTCGAAGGTGTCCGCTTAAGGGGCGACGTCTTCGGCACAATGGACCACCGGCTTTGAAGACAGGCGGCGCGTCTCGAAAGTGCCCAATAAGCGACATCGATCACGGATGGCAGCTCAGCCAGCGGGAACCGTAAACTGAAAAAGAGCACCCCGCGGTTCGCACGGGATCGCCCACAGCCGTCCGCCGTGGGCTTCGATGATCGAGCGGCAGATAGATAGGCCCAAGCCCATGCCCTCAGGCTTGGTCGTGTAGAATGGCTCGAACACGCGCTCAAGTGCCGCCGGCGCGAAGCCTGGACCCGAATCTCGCACCTCGACTGACACGCCATCCGGTTCGTTATGGCTGCTGACGAGCAACTCCCGCGTCCCGTCGCCGACGTCGCGCATCGCGTCGATGGCATTGATGATCAAGTTAAGTACTACCTGTTGCAGCTGGACCCGATCTCCCTGGACAGGCGGCAACCCCTCTGCCAACTGCGTCCGCACCGAGACGCTATTGTTTGCGGCCTCCGTCCGGGTGAGAGCAATAACCTCGAGGATGGCGTCGTTGATCTCTACGGCATCTTTTTGTGCGGGCGCCTTCTTGATGAGTGCGCGGATTTGCTCGACGACCTCGGCTGCGCGATTCCCCTCCTTGACAATAAGAGAGAGCGCGTCATCCACCTCATGAAAATTTGGCGGCTCCGCGCTTAGCCAGCGCCGAGCGGCTAACGCGTATGTGACTGCCGCTGTGATCGGCTGGTTCACTTCATGCGCGATTGATGACGTCAGCTGTCCCAGCGTCGCCACGCGATTGGCGTGCGCAAGCTCCAGCTCCGCCTTGCGGTATCGCTGCTCGCTTTCGCGAGCTTCTGTCTCTACTGTCCGCAATGCCGTAATGTCGGTCCCGGTGCCGCGATAACCGCGGAATTCTCCCTTGGCGTCAAACACTGGCTTGCCACTCGCTCTCACGTACATCGGAGAGCCGTTGCCGCCCAACCCACGATATACGAAGTCACGGAACGATTTGCGGGAATTGAGCGTTGCCAACATAAGTCGCCACTTCTCGGGTTCCGTTTCAAAGTCTAGAGCGTGATCCCAGCACGCCGTGCCGAGTCGGTGGGCCGCAGGAGCCCCAAACGCATTCTCGGTCAGGAGCGTGAATTTGTAGTCCGGACCGATTTCCCAAAACCAATCCGAAGCCGTCTCGGCGTAGTCGCGGAACTTCGCCTCGCTCTCCCGCAAAGCTTGCTCGGCCCGCTTCCGCTCCGTCACGTCGATGCCCGTGGCGACAATCTCTAGAAGCTCTCCGCTTGCCGAGAAAACAGGATCGTTGATTGCTTCGACGTGTCTGATCGTTCCATCGGGATGTATGATTCTGAACTCATTGCCAAAGCTTCTCTTTTCGAGCACTGCGCGCTCGATGGTTTCGTTCACCCGATCCAGGTCGTCTGGGTGGAACCGTTGCCACACCGCTTCACGGCTCGGAATGCCCTGCAGCGGATCAAATCCAAAGAGGCGGGAAGCCTCCTCGGACCAATAAGGAATTTCCGTCTCGGTGTAGACCGCGGAACCAGTGTGGCTTAGCCTCTGTGCTTTCGCCAGATAGGCTTCGCTGCGGCGTAGCCGGTCTTCGGCCTTCTTGCCTTCATCAATATCAACAGACAAGCCGTACCACTGGATGATTCGTCCCTCTCGGTCGTGCAGCGGCTCACCGCGAGCATGGTGCCAACGATATTCGCCGTCCGCCGCCCGACGCAGGCGGTGCACAGCCTGGTACGAAGTTCCGGTCTGAATTGCGTGATAGAAAGCCTTAGCAGTTTCTGGAACGTCGGCCGGGTGCACGAATGCTTCCCAACCCCCATGCTCAAAATCCTCAAGTCGCATGCCGCTGTAATCCGAAAGACGCTGACTGACATGGGTCGGTTCACCATCGGGCGCCGCCGACCAGAGAAGGCTTGGTACCGCATCGATGATCTGGCGGAGCTTGTATTCGCTTTGCCGCAATGCTTCCTCGGCGCGATTGCGCTCTTCAATATCCAGATTCACTCCGACCCACTGCAGTATGGTTCCATCGCTCGCCCGGAGCGGCTCGACGCGACTGAGAAACCAGCGGTAGCCTCCTTCAGCGTTACGAACTCGAAAACTCCCCTCACCGCCCTCGCCCGTGCGTAGACGGGTCGACCAATTTTCTTGTGTTTCTGCGCGGTCGTCCGGATGCACAAAGGGAAGATGGGCGTCCCACTGTGCGCCAACGTCGATGCCGAAACGCAGAGGATGGTCTTTCGGAAGACCAAGGTAGTCCGCAGTTCGTTTGTTCACGAAGGTGAGGCCGCCGGACGGAGCCGCGTACCACGTATACGCCGGAATCACATTTAGAGTGGCTCGCAACTGTGCCAAGGATTTGGACTGTTCTTCGGCCTTCTTGCCTTCATCAACGTCGACACTGCAGGTTTTGTGCATCGACCGATCCTATGGCTAACTCTTTCGCCCTGGATACATTGCGTCAGGCAATCTTATCGCAAAAACTCCGTGAGAGCCACGGTCCGAGTACGCGCCATTCATCGAATGCGGCATCTGTCAGCTCCGACGACGTCCAGTTCGGGCCGTTCGCGCTTCGGGCATATCCTGCCGTATGTCCGCTTGGGGTCAATGAACGAACCCGCTCTCGCGGGAGGGCGCTGGCCGGGCGGCTGGGCGCATTGCGTCTACCGCAGTAGCTATTTGAACGAGCGCAGGTGACGGGCGGGCGCTCCGTCTTGAGGATCGAGGGGTTCACACTCCAACCTCAAGACAGGAGCCCCCAATGAGCGAGAAGCCCATCAGCCCGCTGCGCCAGCGCATGCTCGAAGACATGAGCCTGCGCAGGTTCGTGCCCGATACGCAACGCGAGTATATCCGTGCCGTCAAGAGGCTTGCGACTTTCCTCGGCCGTTCCCCCGACAGCGCGACGGCGGAAGAGCTGCGCGCGTTCCAACTGCATCTGACCGAGACGGGCGCGCAACCACCGAGCATCAACGCGACCGTGACTGCGCTGCGGTTTTTCTTCAAGGTGACGCTCGACCGGCCGGAGACGACACGCCATCTCGTGTTCGTCTACGAACCGCGTAAGCTGCCGCGCGTGCTCTCACCCGAAGAGGTCTTGCGCCTGCTGGAGGCAGCACCCGGGCCCAAGCACAAGGCGGCGCTCAGCGTTGCCTACGGCGCTGGCCTGCGCGCCATGGAGGTGGTCGCGCTGAAGGTCTGCGACGTTGATTCCAGGCGCATGATGATCCGGGTGGAGCAAGGCAAAGGCCGCAAGGATCGCCATGCCATGCTGTCGCCGCAGCTGTTGGAGCTGCTGCGCGACTGGTGGCGCATCGCGCATCCCCAGGTGTGGATGTTCCCCGGCCGTGATCGCATCAACCCGATGACGACGCGCCAACTCAATCGGGTCTGCCACATGGCTGCCGAGGTGGCTGGGCTGCCTGCATGGGTTGCGCCGCACACGCTGCGACACAGCTTCGCCACCCACTTGCTCGAGCAGAATATCGATATTCGTGTGATCCAGGTTTTGCTCGGACATTCCAAGCTCGACACCACGGCGCGCTACACCCAAGTGGCCACCAACACCATCCGCCAGGTCATGAGCCCTCTGGACAGGCTCACGCCGCTAGTGCCGAAGAAGGACGAGCCGCCAGCGTAACGGCCCACGTGGCCCGTCCAGCTCTGGAGGTCGCGGACATCTTCCGCGACCACGGGGCCGCGTGGCGTCAGGCCAACCGCGGTCACGTAAGCCTGCTCCAACTCAAGGTGATGAGTGCCATCGAGAACTGCCGCACGGCGGCCCTCGGCGGACACGTCGCGCGCTGCGAGGACTGCGCCCACACCACGATCGCCTACATTAGTTGCCTTATGGGCACGATTTGTAATGGGGAGTTGGCGGGCAGCGGCGATGCCCGCATTTCTCATAGACGGCAGATTCCTGGGGATTGTCTGCGGTTCAGCTCTCCATAACCACTGCGTCTTCCCGCCCCTCTGCAACTGGCCACCAACGGCCAGTCACAAGGAGGGACCGAGATGCTGGAGACTTATTTTTTGGCGCCAAAGATGCTTGCGCACCTGCGAAACGGGCGAAGCGGATCGTTCATTGACGGTTTCGCCCAGTCGCTCGAACGGAGCGGCTATCGTCCGGCCATCGCAGTGCGCTATCTAGGCGCAGCGGCGCACCTCGGCCATTTCTTGTGCGAGCAAGGTGGAACGTTAGCCGACATCAATCTTGCAGCTTTCCACGAGCATCTGCGAACTTGTCGTTGCCCGCGAGCAAAAGGCGGACGGCGAAACCACCACACGACTTTCGGCGCCAAGAACTTTCTCAATTTTCTTCAACAAATTGGCGTTCACCGCACCAACGCGACACCCGCCATTCAAAGCCCCGAGCCAGCGCTCGTTGTCAGCTTCCAACACTGGCTGCGCAAGCATCGCGGTGCCGCCGAACCGACGATCCGACAGTACGCTCGTGGGGCCACCCGCCTGATGATGGCGCTCGGCACCGATCCCACAGGGTGGAACGCGACAGCTGTGCGGCGGTATTTTCTGGAACGCACGGGCCAGGGCGGCAAAAGCTCCGTCGAAAAGCTGATCACCAGCCTGCGGGTGTTCTTGCGCTATCTCGCCGTCCAGGGTCTCTGCCAAGCTGATCTCGACAAGGCCGTGCCCGCTTACGCCTCATGGCGCCTGGCCGAGTTGCCAAGGTATTTGACAGCGGAGCAGGTGGTCGACTTGCTCACTGCGTGTGATGGCGATTCACCTGGGCGTCGCCGCGATCGCGCGATCCTCCTGCTGCTGGCACGTCTCGGACTTCGAGCCGGCGACGTGGCGCAGCTCCGCCTCGCTGATATCGAGTGGGAAGCCGGTACGCTGCTGGTCTGCGGGAAATCCGGCTATCAGGTTCGTCTCCCGCTCCCGCAAGAGGTTGGAGACGCGATTATCGCCTATATGGAATGCCGGCCGACCGTTGCTCAGAGTGATCGCGTCTTCCTTCGAAACATCGCTCCATTCCGGCCATTCCTCGATGGCGGCAGCGTGTCATTGGTCGCAAAGCGCGCCATGAGGCGGGCCGGCGTGGTTACGCCAGTCAAAGGCGCCCACGCCCTGCGCCATACGGCGGCAACTCAGATGCTGCGCAATGGCGTCCCTCTCGAGCAAATAGGCTTGGTCCTTCGGCATCGGGGCGTCGATACGACGGCGCATTACGCGAAAGCCGACGTCAACCTGCTGCAGCAAATCGCGCAGCCCTGGCCGGAGGCACTCTGATGTTGAACACCGTAGAGGCCTACCTCCGCCTGCGCCGTGCTGCAGGATTTGACATGACAATGGCTGAATACTTGTTGAAGAGCTTTGCTGGCTTTGCGACCGACCGCGGGGACACGCATGTTCACGCGCAATCGGCGATCGACTGGGCGGCTCTCGGCCCGTCTGTGGCGCAGCGCGACGCGCGGTTGAAAGCCGTCTGCCGCTTCGTACGGTTCATCAGGGTTGAAGATGGTCGGCACGAGGTGCCGCCGGCCAATCACTTTGGCGCCCGCAAGAAGCGCCGGCCGCCGCACATCTACTCGGCAGACGAGATCAATCGCCTCATCGAAGCCGCCCTGCGCATTCGCCCTGCGAGCGGGCTGAGACCTCAAACCTACGCCACTCTGATTGCCTTGCTTGCGGTCACTGGGTTGCGGATCTCCGAAGCGTTGAAATTGCAAGTTGCCGACATGACGAATGACGGACTAGTGATCCGGGAGACCAAGTTCCGGAAGACCCGTTTGACGCCGCTGCATCACTCCGCAGCGGCAGGCTTGGAGCGCTATCTGAGGCGACGCCAACCTCGTTCAAGCGATGCCTATGTGTTCGTCTGCGACCAAGGTCGGCCGCTTCCTTATCACACGGTAAAGGACACGTTTGATCGATTGGTGCGGAAGGCAAATGTTGGGCCGGCGCCGGGTGGCCGCCGGCCTCGTCTGCACGAACTTCGGCATACATTCGCGGTGCGTGCACTGCAGGCCAGTCCGGTGGGCAGGGCCCGCAGCGGCAAGCACATGGTGGCACTCGCGACCTACATGGGTCACGTCAACATCTACGCGACCTATTGGTATCTCGAGGCCACTGCCGATCTCATGCGCGACGTCGCCGACGTTGGGGAGGCGTTCATGTGTGGGGGTGCGCAACCATGACGCCGATTGCACCTCACATCGAAGCCTACCTCCACGAGACGCTCGCCGGCCACCGAGGTGCCAGCCAGCATACATGCGATTCCTACGCCTACAGCTTCCAGCTCCTCTTCGAGTTCGCGGCCGCAAGGCACAAGGTCACGCCATCGTCGCTGATGCTGGAGCAGATTGACGCGAAGCTGGTCAGTGCCTTCCTCGAATATCTGGAGGACACGCGCAAAAACGCGCCGGAAACCCGTAACGTTCGGTTGGCGGCAATCAAGTCCTTCTTCCACTTCCTCGAATATCGTCAACCGGCGGCGCTTGAGCAAATACGTCGCGTTCTGGCGATCCCTTTCAAGAAAACCAACTCTCGTCTGGTTCCCTATCTCCTGCGAGAGGAGTTCCAAGCCTTGCTCGACGCACCCGATCCGGCGACCCGCGATGGGGTTCGCGATCGGGCCATGCTGCATCTGGCCGTTTGCGCCGGCCTTCGCGTATCCGAACTGACGGGACTGCGAATCGACAACGTTGACCTGCAAGCGATGAGCGTTCGAGTTCTCGGCAAAGGACGACGGCAACGGGTTCTCCCCCTATGGAAAACCACGGCTGCGGCGCTGCGTGCTTGGCTGGCGGTGAGAGGGACAGTCGCGACGCCGGAGGTGTTCGTTAGTGCCAGGGGAGAACCGCTAACCCGCTGGGGCTTTGCATATCTGCTCAAGCAACATTGCGCGACCGCCGCTCACAAATGCCCTGGTCTGCTAAAAAAGCGTGTCTCACCCCGTGTGTTGCGGCACACATGCGCGATGATCGTCCTGCAAGCGACGCAGGACATCCGAAAAGTGTCCTTGTGGCTGGGACACGCCAACTTGGCGACGACCGAAGTCTATACGCGCGGCGATCCCACGGAGAAACTCGAGGCCATTGAAGCCATCGTTCCGCCCCACATGCGCAAAGGCTTCTTCCGGCCGCCGGATAAACTTATCGCCATGCTCAGGGGTGCCTCGTAATGGTGAGTGGAGTTGGCGAACGCTCAAAGCACAGTGACGGAATGGCCCGCCAACTCCCCATTACAAATCGTGCCCATAAGGCAACTAATGGGAAATGCCCATTAGTTGCCGCAACCGGCACTGCCCGAAGTGCCAGGCCGCAGCAGCCCGCGAGTGGATGGCGGCGCGCGAGGCCGAACTGCTTCCGATTCCCTACTTCCATGTGGTCTTCACGCTGCCGTCGGCGATTGGCGACATCGCCTACCAGAACAAGGCCGTGATCTATGATCTGCTGTTCAAGGCCTCGTCGGAGGCGATGCTCACCATCGCGGCCGATCCCAAGCACCTCGGCGCTCGCATCGGCATTACGTCGGTATTGCACAGCTGGGGCTCGGCCATGACCCATCATCCGCATGTCCACATGATCGTGCCGGGCGGCGGCCTCGCCAACATGGATGACAGCCGTTGGATCTCATGCAAACCGAACTTCCTGCTGCCCGTGCGCGTTCTATCGAAGCTGTTCCGCCGTTTAATGCTGGAGAAGCTTCTGACGGCACACGAGGCGGGCAGCCTGCAGTTCCTCGGCGCACACGCGCATCTTGTCGATGCGAAGGCGTTCGCGGCATTCCTCGCCCCGCTCGGCAAGAAGCGCTGGTTCGTCTACGCCAAGCGTCCGTTCGCGGGCCCGAAGGCCGTGTTCGCCTATCTGTCGCGATATACCCACCGCGTCGCCATCTCGAACCGCCGTCTGATCGCGATCGACCAGCACAGCGTCACGTTCAAGGTCAAAAACTACAGGATCGAAGGCCCAGGCCGGTACACGACGATGACCCTCGACGTCGGCGAGTTCATCCGCCGGTTTCTGATCCACGTTCTGCCCAAGGGCTTCCATCGCATTCGCCACTACGGCTTGTTCGCCAGCAGCAATCGCGCCGAGACGATCGCGCGAGCGCGTGAACTTCTGGGATTGGCAACGCCTGCGGCCGAAGAGACCGTCGAGATCGATCCAGCGACAGCCCAGCCTTGTCCCTGCTGTGGCGGCCGCATGTTCGTCATCGAGACCTTCGATGCCGGCTGCCAGCCACGCCACTGGCCAACCGCGCCCGTCGTCGAAATCAGGATCGACACCTCATGAGCGCGACCGCCACATCACCCACCCGCATCGTCAATCGCGTTTCTTGCTGGTCACAACCCGGCCACGGCGACGCTCGACCGCACAGCTACCCGCCAGCGCTTTCCAAAGCGCAATCGGCCCCGAAAGCCATCCTCATTGGTGCAAAAGAGAGCTTGAGATCCATCAGCGCCCGTCGTCACCTGACCGACACGCTCTCGCACCTCGCCTACACCGTCAAAACCGCGATCAAATCGCCATAGCGCCCGCCTCAGCGTCCGCACCTCATCTCCCGCGCGTTCCTTCACTGGAGGCTTTCGGACGACGGCCCTGTGCAAGCCGAATCGTCGCGATGGGCCGTCATCCGAAAACCTTCACATCAACGGAATCTGACGGCGCCTTGAGGTAGGTCCGCACATCCCCCGATAACAGACATGTCCGGGTTGGGCGTAATCTCGGAATTACGGATTGTCTGGTTTGGTCGGTACGCTGCGCCTCCCTGCCGAGTTCGGTCTCACGCCGGTTGCCCGGGACGAGTTTGGCGGCGCCGGCTACGCGCCGTCCCGAAAAACGTCACCGCCGTGCCAATGAGACGCGGTTACTGGGGATCGGAAGTCACCTCGGCGGGCGAAGCTCGCCTTTAAGCCAGCCGATAACCTCGTCGGCCTTGAGAGGATCAAGGCGGTCGCACTGCTCGCATCGCAGCGAGCGCGGCCCTCTGCCGCCCGGAGCCAACGCAAGGCGCATCAGCGAACCGCACTGCGGGCATGTTATGGCTTTGGGTGTCTGTGCCATGATCGGAATTTTGGAACACTGGAAACCGGAGTGTCCATGCCAAACATCAACGCTCCGGGATAAGATTTTTCTACCTCGCCTTTGTGCACTGCGAAGCGGGCTCTGCGCTACTTACGCTGATCAGGCGGCCAATTGCATCTCGATGTCAGCGGCTCTCGCTTCCACGGGCTCGCAAATGATCCGCTGTAGCTCGGCGGCCCAGCGGTCTAGCACCCGCCGTTTGGCTTCCATGTTCTTGCGCTGGGCGTGATTATAGTGGCGCCCAGTGACCGCAGGTAGCGGCTTGCCTTGGGCATCCTTGGTCGGCTGGTGGTCGAGGCACGGGGCAATTTCGGCATCCGAGAACCATTTGCCGGCGATGGTCGCCGCCGTGCGCCGCAGATCGTGAGGGGTGAACGGCGCGAGGCCGAGCAGTTCACATAGGCCCTTGGTTTTCGCAGTGCCACGCAGCGCGGTCGCCATAGCGCTGCGGGCCAGCGGCGCATCGCCGAAGCGACCGACGAAGACGTAGTCGTAATATTGCCGAGCGCCTCATTCAGGATTTCCATCGCCAGATCGGACAATGGCTGGTTAATCACGCGCCGCTTCTTCACCCGCTTGGCCGCAATGTCGACCACCGGCTTGCCGTCGTGCGAGTTCAGCTCGTTGCGATGGATTTGCAACAGCTCGGTCGAGCGCAGCATCGTGACCAGCGCGAATTTTAAGGCGAGGCGTGTCTTGCGGTCCCACGGCAGATCGGTACGGTCGAGGCCATGCCACAGGGCCCTGATCTCGTCTGCGTCCAGGACCCTCGTGCGCGGATGCTCTTCGTCCAAGGGCGGCAGATTGACACAAGGCGAGGCAGTGACGTAGTCGCGGCCGGCTTCGGCTGCCCAGCCGAACATCGCCGACGCGGCACGGCGCATGTGGCGGGCATTGGCGACCGATGGTTTGCCCAACTTGCCGCTGACGATGTCGTCCGAGAGCCTTGCGATGTCGCGCTTGGTAACCTCGCTTGCGACCATCTTGCCGAGCCTGGGACTAACAAACCTGTCCAGATGGCTCGCCACAGCTTTCCAGCTCTCGATCCGGGGCCGCATTTCGCCATCGGCCTTCTTCACCGGAGTGCTCATCCACTCGATGCGTTCGGCGATGATCTGATCGACGGTCACACCCGACCGCTTGGCCTGTAGGGCTTTCGCCTGCCGCTGAGACTGGGCGACGTCCTCGCCGTTACCGATCCGCCATCTCAGCGCCGCGACTGCTGTGCGCGCGTGTTCGACGTTGAACAATTCAGGATGATAGCCGCCGACCGCGACCGTGCAGCGCTTGTGCGTGCGGTGGTCGGTATACTTCAGCCAGAACGATGCGGGGGCAGTCGGGGACGCCGAAAGGTATAAGCCGGGGCATTTCGCGTCGTAGAGTTTAACCCGCTTGGTGACCTTGGCCTCGCAAAGCGCTCGGGTGAGGTTCTTGCTCTTGGCCTTCGCGGTGGTGATAATCGACATGGTTTTCAGCTCTCTGTTTTCCGATGGAGGGTGGAAACTGAGCTGGGAGCCTGATCCTTCGGGCCGTTCTTTGCGGGATGGGTCCTTGGGGCCGGGC
Source organism: uncultured Alphaproteobacteria bacterium (assembly GCA_963755895.1). GTDB lineage: Bacteria > Pseudomonadota > Alphaproteobacteria > Rhizobiales > Xanthobacteraceae > Bradyrhizobium. The sequence goes on along the minus strand of CAVWMD010000028.1, from coordinate 234,319 downwards.
CCCCAGTGCGGGGGTTTTGGTGCCGCTGGCCGATCAAGGCTAATTCAAAAAGACCCTATAAAAAAAGGGCTTTTCTAGTTCGTCCGAGTTTCACCGAGTTTCAAAATATAGACGTGTGGTCCTGACGCCCCAATGGCAGGTGTCAAGTTCGCAAGGAGCTCACGCTTCTTGGGGACGACGGTGACAAACAAGCTCTGGTCTCGCCGGGGAGAGCACGGAATAAGCCGTAAACCATTGCGCAGGGAAGGCCGGACTGCTTCCGCTGAACCTGTATGCTCGTGTGCGTTTTTGTCTGTCTGTTTGCGCACGAGACCGCGGGTGCAGCGCGCACCCGGTCTTCCCTGCGCCCTCTTTGTTTTCGAGGGCCGATGAATTTGCAAACCTCGGGCGCAATGTGTCGCGAGAATGTTGAGGCGCGCCGTGAACTTGTCAAACACTTCTCTGGAGACACTGAGACGTAACCTGCCGTCATCCTGAGGTGCGAGCCATCTTTGGCGAGCCTCGAAGGATGATGTTCAGCGTCGTGCTTGCGGCCATCCTTCGAGGCGCGCAAGAAAGAGCGCGCACCTCAGGATGACGCCGATCATGGCGTCCGCCTTCGCTCCTTGAGCTACGGCGGACAAGTCGCTCCCGCTCGCAATGACGGGCTTGGATGATGGGCTGTTTGAAATGGTCAAAAAATCGGAATTTGCGAAGCTGGGCAAGGCACCGTCCTCTAAATCGTCTCCGCGACGAACCGGTTGCGCAGGGTGCCGATGCCGGTGATGTCGATCTCGACGACGTCGCTGGCTCTCAAGTCGGGCGAGGCGCCGTCGGTCCCCATCCAGATTACGTCGCCCGGCCACAGCGTAAAATATTTGGTCAGTTCGACGATGAACGGCTTGATGCCGAAGATCATGTCGTTGGTGTGGAAGCGGCCGGTCTCCTTGCCGTTGACCCTGACCGCGGTTTCCATGCTGTCGAGATCGACCTCGGTCTCGATCCACGGCCCCATCGGCTTGAAGGTGTCGGCGTTCTTGGCGCGCCACAGTCCGCGATCGGCCTTCTGCCAGCTGCGCTCGCTGACATCGTTGCCGATGGTGTAGCCGAACACGCACGACATCGCGTCCGCTTCGGAAAGGTGCCTTGCCTTCTTGCCGATCACGACGACGAGTTCGCCTTCGTAATGAATTTTCTCGGTGGCGTTGGCCGGGATGACGACATCCTCGTCATGCGCGATCAGCGCATTTTGCGCGCGATAACCGATCTCGGGTCTGTCAGGGATGTTGGGGACGGTACCGGCCTTGTCGGCGGCTTCCTTGAGATGCTTGAGATAATTGAGGCCGACGCAATAGAACGTGCGCGGCACCAGTGGCAGCTCGATCTTGACGTCTTTGAGCGCATGCGAGTGCGCCGTGCGTTGCCACTCGCCGAACGGATCGCCGCTGACGGTGACGACCCTGTCAGCCTCGACGAGGCCCCACGAAGTCTGTGCCGCCGTCTGTCCGGCTACGCTGAATTTAAGCCAACGCATCTGTCATCCCCATTATTCGGCCGCGGCGCGCGGCTCGGTTTTCCATGCGCCGGCGGCAGGGCGCCGCAGGCCGAGATTCTCGCGCAGCGTCTTGCCGGCATAGTCGGTGTGGAACAGGCCGCGCCGCTGCAATTCCGGCACGATGTGGTGGACGAAGTCGGCATAGGAGCCCGGCACGTAGGTTGCCGCGACCACAAAGCCGTCGCAGCCACGATTGACGAACATCTCTTCGAGCCGGTCGGCGATTTCCTTCGGGCCGCCCACCATCGCGTCCTGGGTCTGGCCGCGGCCCGAGAAGGTGATGAAATCGCGCGTGCTCGGGTTGGTCTTGCCGGACGTCTTCAGCACGCCGTCGCGGATGCCGAGCATGCCCTGCATGCCCTGCAATTCTTCCGTGGTGAGCGGCTCGTCGATGCCCTTGGCGCCGAAGTCGAAATTCAGTCCTTCCGCCAGCAGCGACAGCGCGTCGATTTCGAGCGGCAGTTTGCCGATCAGCGCCATCTTGTCCTCGGCCTCGGCCTTGGTGGCGCCGCACACCGGCGTGATCAGATTGCACAGCAACATCTGCTCGGGATCGCGCCCGGTCTTGGTCGCTTCGTTTCTGATGGCGTCATAGCCTTGCTTGGCGTTGGCGAGATTGCGGGCCGCGGTAAAGATCACTTCGCCCCATCGCCCGGCAAAACGCTGGCCGCGGCCGCTGGCGCCGGCCTGGATCACGACGGGATGGCCCTGCTGCGAGCGCGGCACCGTGAACGGCCCGCGCGACTTGAAGAACGCGCCGTTGTGGTCGAGCCGCTTCACCTTGGTCGGATCGGCGAAACGCCCGCTCTTCTTGTCGATGATCAGCGAGCCGTCTTCCCAGGAATCCCAGTGGCCGAGCACGACTTCCATGAACTCGTCGGCGCGGTCGTAGCGCAGATCATGCTCGAGATGCTGTTCGCGCCCCATATTGTGGGCTTCGCCGTCGTTGACCGAGGTGACGACGTTCCAGGCGGCGCGGCCGTTGGTCATCAGATCGAGGGTGGCGAAACGTCGCGCCACGTCGAACGGCTCGTAATAGGTGGTCGAGCAGGTCGATGCCAGACCGAGCTTCTCCGTGACCATGCCCATCGTGGTCAGCACCACGATCGGATCCATCTTCACGCAGCGGATGCCGTATTCGACGGTGTGGGCGTGATCGTTGCCGTAGCGGTCCGGCATCGCCAGCCGATCGTCGAAGAACGCCATGTGAAATTTGCCGGCTTCCAGGATCCGGGCGATCTCCTGGTAATAGTCCGCCGACATCGAATCGTCGCGCGATTCCGGATGGCGCCACGAACTCGGCAGGTTGGTGCAATTCTGCGCCTGCAGGAATCCGACCATCACCATTTGCCGCGTCATGCTGCTCTCCCTGTCCGCCGGCTTTTCGTTACGCCAGATCGAGTTCGGCGGCGAGTTTGTACTCGCCAGCCAGAGCGCGCAGCTTGTCCCAGGTCGCGTCCTCGATCTCGATGCCTTCGGCCCTGCGCTTCTGCTCGCGGATATATTCGACCTCGCCGGGATAGAACACGCCGGGCGATCCCTCGGATGGCGGCGTCGATTTGAGATAGCGCGCGAACTCGCCGACCTCCTTCTTGAAATCCTTCAGCGGACGGAACGCGGCGACATTGAACACCGCCATGAAGCAGCCGTCATTGTGCCGGCCGGTCGGCTCGACGCCGAACCCGAGACCGGTGAGCAGTCCGCACAGGATTTCGACCATCGCGGCGAGGCCGCTGCCCTTGTAGCCTTCGCTGCCGCCGAGCGGCAGCAACGCGCCGCCCTTGCGGTATTCCCTGGGATCGGTGGTGTGCCGTCCGTCCTTGTCGATGATCCAGCCCGTCGGGGATCGCTTCGCCGCGGGCGACCGCAAGCTGGATCTTGCCGGCGGCCACCGCCGAGGTCGCCATGTCGAGATAGAACGGGGCCTCGAGGTCGGACGGCACCGCGATCGAAATCGGATTGGTGCCGAGCCGCGCCTCGCGGCCGCCGAACGGCGCGACGTGTTTGGGCGAACGGCCGGAATCGGCGGTGGCAATCCCGATCATGCCCGCGCGCATCGCCATCATCGGATAGGCGGCGAGCCGCCCGACATGGCTCTGCCGGAACACGGTGCAGGCCGCGACATTGGCGGTCTTCGCCTTCTCGATCGTCATGCGCCATCGCCTTGGCGTTGACGTGGAAGCCGAAGCCCCAATGGCCGTCGATCACGGTCGTGGTCGGCGATTCCTGCACGACAGTCCATTGCGCGCCGGGAACGATGTGGCCGGCCTTGATCCGGTCGATATAGGTCGGGACCGCGATGATGCCGTGCGAGTCGTGGCCGGCGAGATTGGCGTTGACGCAGCCTGACGGCCACGGCATTGGCCTCCTCGTCCGACGCGCCGGCGGCCCTAAGCAGTGCCGCACCAATGCGGGTGAGGCGGTCGGCCTGGACGATGGGCATGGGATTTCCTCTTTCGACGCCCGCGCTGCACGCAGGTCTTGTTTTCAAGTCTTGTCGTTGCTTGTTGGTGTTCTCCATCATGGTCTCAAAGCGACGGCTGCGAAGCAACCGGCAAAAATCGAATGGCCGGTCCCCCCAAACACGGTTGCACGGGTCAGATTCCAAAGCGGGAATTGGCCAGTTCGCGGGAGTTTCAAGCGGCTGATGCCCGTAGAGACACGGGACTATTGGGCTTTTGGAGGGCTTTATTGGTGGTAACGTTTACTCTGAATTGGAACTTCGGCCGGCTTTAACGGCCATTTAGGCCTCCGACACCCATAAATTCGTCCAGGACCGGCAGACAGAGCCTCGAGGGAGCGGGTCGGTGAGGACGAATATTACGCGAACGTTTGCGGCGTTGAACGCGACCAACGAAGCGATCCTCTATGCGAAATCACCGGAGGAACTGTACGAGCAGGTCTGCGAAGCCGCGTTTTCCAGCGGCGACTTTCTGGCAACGGCGGTGTTTTTGCTGGATACCGGCACCGACATGCTGCGGTTTGCCGCCGGCTTCGGCGAGGACATCAAGCGGTTGCGGCAGATCGATATTTCGACCGTCGCCGGCACGCCCGAGGGTCAGGGGTCTGCGGACAGGCGTTTCGTGACCGCAAGCTCTGCATCAGCAACGATTATATGAACGACGCGCGATCGCTGGCCTGGCGGCAGGGAGTGTATGACGGGCATGTCGGTGCGGCGGCGGCGCTGCCGCTGACCTGCAACGGCTGCGGCGTTGGCGTCTTGCTGGTGACCATGCGCGAGCCCGGTTCGCTGGACGGCCAGATCGTGTCCCTGCTCGAACGGATGTCGGCGAATATTTCATACGCGCTCGACAATTTCGATCACGAGGCGGCGCGGACGCGGCTGTCGCGAATGTTCGCAGCGCTGAGTGCGACCAACGAAGCCATCGTGCGGGCGACCTCGCGCGCCGAATTGTTCGATCTGGTCTGCGAAGCGGCGGTGGTCGGCGGCAATTTCACGTCGACGATCATCGCGCTGCAAAGACCGGATCATGAGTTCCTGGAAACCGTCGCGGCGGCCGGACCCGATCGAGAGCGGGCAAACGCCGTACGAATATCGGCCGATGCCACGCGTCCCGAAGGACAGGGCATATCCGGCAACGCGTTCCGTGCGCGACGGCCTTGCATCAGCAACGACTATCTGACGGAGTTCGGCCACAAGGGACATTTCTACCAGGTCGCCAGGAGTGGCGGGACGTACTCGGGTGCGGCGTTTCCCTTGCTGAAGGACGGCTGTTCGATCGGCGTCGTGGTGTTTCTCTCCAGTGAACTCGGCGCGTTCAGCCCCGAATTGATCGGGCTGTTGCAGCGCTTGGCGGAGAACGTTTCGTTTGCGCTCGGTAATTTCGATCGCGCGGATGAAAAGGCCGGGATCGAGGAGCAAAAGGAGCGCCTGACGCGGATGTTCGCGGCGCTGAGCGCGACCAATGAAGCGATCATGCGGGCCAAGTCCCGTTCCGAGCTGTTCGAACTGGTGTGCGAAGCCGCGGCGCATGGCGGCAAGTTCACCTCGACCAGCATCGGCCTCGTCCAGGCGGGGAACGACTTTCTTGCGATGGCCGCCGCGGCGGGCCCCACGGCAGCCAAAACGAGGAACGTGAGGCTGTCGGTTAGGGAGGACTGCCCCGAGGGGCGCGGCATCAGCGGCATCGCGTTCCGTACCGGCAAACCCTGCATCAGCAACGACTATCTGGCCGATCCGCGCGGCGTCGTGTTTCACGAGTCGATCCGCAACGATGGGGCAAGCGCGGTCGCGGCGTTTCCGTTGTTCAATCGCGCGGCAGCCGATCGGCATTCTGCTTGTTCTGCGCTGCCGAAAAGGGCGCTTTCACGCCGGGCTCGGTGGATCTGCTGCAGCGGATCGCCGACAATATCGCCTTCGCGCTCGATAATTTCGACCGCGCCGACGAAAAGACCAGGGCGGACGAGCGGATCGAATATCTGGCGTCGCATGACAGCCTGACCGGGCTGCCCAATCGCGAGATGTTCAACCGCCTGCTGCATTCCGCGATGGCCGATGCGTGGCGGCGCCAGCTGCAATTTGCGTTGCTGTTCATCGATCTCGACCGCTTCAAGATCATCAACGATTCGCTGGGTCATGAAGCCGGCGATGCGTTGCTGGTGGAAATCGCCAGCCGGCTGCGTCAGAATCTCGCGTTCGAGCGATATCGTGGCGCGGCTGGGCGGCGACGAGTTCGTCGTGATCCTTGAACACTCCGCCGAGCGGCGTGACATCGAGAGCATCGCGGGCAAGCTGCTGGCGGCGGTCAGCCAGCCGGTTCAATTGAGCGGCCATGAATGCCACGCCACCGCCAGCATCGGCATTGCCATGTTCCCCGACCATGGCTCCGACGTCCACACCCTGACCAAGAATGCCGACATGGCGATGTATCTCGCCAAGGAGGACGGCAAGAATAATTTCCGCTTCTTCACCAGCGAAGTGAAGATGCAGTCGATCGAGCGTCTGACCCTGGAAAACTGCCTGCGCCAGGCGCTGGCGCGCGACGAGTTCTCGCTGCACTACCAGCCCAAGATGGATCTGGCGACGGGACAGATTACCGGCGTCGAGGCGCTGTTGCGCTGGACCCATCCCGAACACGGCATGCTGCCGCCGGGCCAGTTCATTCCGCTCGCCGAAGAAACCGGCTTGATCGTTCCGATCGGACGCTGGGCCCTGAAGGAAGCCTGTGCGCAAAACATGGCGTGGCAGCGCGGTGGATTGCGGCCGGTGTCGATGGCGGTCAATCTGTCGCCGCGACAATTCATCGATGAGAATTTGCTGCAGGATATCGACGAAGCGCTGGCTGCCAGCGGCATGTCTCCGGAGCTGCTGCAGATCGAGGTGACCGAAAGCATGATGATGCGCAACGTCGCGCGCGCCATCAAGGTGCTCGACGCCATCCAGCAGCCGCGGCATTCGCATCGCGATCGATGATTTCGGAACCGGCTATTCGTCGATGTCGCTGATGAAGCAATTTCCGATCGACACCCTCAAGATCGACAGGTCGTTCGTCCGCGACCTCCCCGATGACACCGAGGACCGGGCGATCGCGCAGGCCATCATCAGCATGGGCCAGGCGCTTGGCATGACCATCGTCGCCGAAGGCGTGGAAACCGTCGAGCAGGAGACATTCCTGCGGGCCCACGGCTGCGACGAGATGCAGGGTTTTCTGTTCAGCCGGCCGCTTGCGGCCGAAGCACTTGGCCGATCTGCTGCGGCCCCCGCCGCAGTTGGCGTCGCCGCCGCTGCAACCGGCGACCTCAGGCGATATCGAAGGACGGTCCGCCCGGCGGTCGAGACCGCTCAAGGCCGCCCGACAGACGATGCATTAGAAACCGGCGTTACGGCGAATTCAAATGCCTTGCGTTGAACGGAAAATCGCCGGTCCATGGCAGCGAGGTCTGGCCGGCGAGCGATGCGAGCAGCAGCCTCCGCGCCGGTCGCGATCGGCGAGCCGTCCGGCAACCCCAGGCCCGCACACCATTCGGCCGGCATCGGCTGCCGCAGGCCGAGCGCCTCGAACGCCGGGCCCCACCACCACGCCGGCGCCGGCGATCTGTCTCGTTCCGGCACCGCGCGCCATCGGGCGAATTCATGCACGACGCGCTCGAACGGCAAATTCGCAGGCTGATGCATCGCGACCTCCGGATGTCCAGCATACGCGGAGTTGAAATGGCGGCGCAATGCGGATTGCGCGCGACGCCGCCCAATGGCTCGGCTATTTCGTTTCTTCGACGTCGGTCGCGGTGGCCGGCCCTTCGCCCATGATCAGCAACACGGCGTCTTCGTCCTTGGCGCCGTCCCAATGCACCTGTTTGCCGAAATGCGTGACAAAGCTGCCGACTGGCATGGGGGTAGAGCCGTGCTCGGGATCGAATTTCGGACCGGTGCCGACCCACCAGGTGCCCTGCAGAACGACGATGTAACGGTCGTTGGGGTGAAAATGCGGATGGCTGAAATGGTTGCCTTTGGTCCATTTGGTGTAAACGGCGTAGAATCCGGGCTTGTTCGGATCGCCCACCACGACCGCGGCCTGCGCGCCGGCCGCATTGACCGGACCCCACGGAATCTGGTCCGGCAGCTTGTAGGCCAGCGCGGCGGGATTGAGTTCGGCGGCGGAGCTGATGCTCAGCATGCCGGCGAAAGACAGCGGCAGCAAAAGATATCGCAAAAACCGGCTGGTGTGTTTCATGGTTTCCTCCCCTTGATGTTGCGGGCTGAATCCAGCCGGCCTTTTCTTGTGGCGCCATGTAGCCGGTCCCGTTCGTGCGGGGCAAGCCATGCGGTTGCATGCGTCCTTGCGGTTTTGGCTTGGCAGCGGCTCAGGCGGCCGGTGACAGCGTGTTGTCGGCTACAGAGGGCGCGGCCGCCTTCAGCGGATGGGCTTTGCGATGCCACGCCCAGGCGGTGCGGATGATGGTCGCGAGATCCGAATGCGCGGGCTTGAATCCCAGGGTCTTGAGGGCCGCGGAGGCATCGGCGACCAGGTAGGTCGGATCGCCCGGCCGGCGCGGCTTGACGACATGGGGCACCTCGCGGCCGGTCTCTGTTGCGATGGCGGAGAGGATCTGCCGCACCGAAAAGCCGGTGCCGCTGCCGAGATTGAAAGCGCCGCCGAGATGGCCCTGCATCAATAGCTCGAGCGCGAGAACATGCGCCGTGGCGAGATCGGTGACATGAATGTAGTCGCGAATCGCGGTGCCGTCGGGCGTTCCGTAATCGTCGCCGAACACCGCGAAATCGGCAACATGACCCTGCAGCGCCATCATGGCGCGGGGAATGAGATGGGTTTCGTGATCGCGCAGTTCGCCGATTTCGCCCGAGGCGTCGGCGCCGCTGGCATTGAAATAGCGCAGGCAGAACGAGCCGAGCCCGTAGGCGGAGCGATAATCCGCCAGAATCCGCTCGATCATGAATTTCGTGGCGCCGTAAGGATTGATCGGCGCGCAGGCATAGCTCTCCGGCAGCGCCTTGCTGTCGGCATTGCCATAGACCGCGCCGGTCGAGGAAAACACCAGGCCATGGCATCCGGCATCGCGCATGGCACCCAGCAGCGACAGCGTGCCGGCGACATTGTTGAGGTAGTATTTTTGCGGATCGGAGACCGATTTGCCGACCAGGCTGGACGCCGCGAAGTGCATGACCGCGACAATGCGATGTTGTGCGAAGGCGTGATCGAGCATCGACCTGTCCGCGAGATCGCCCGTGACAAGCGATCCACTGACGAAGCTACGGTGTCCGGTCGAGAAGTTATCGTAGACGACCGGATGATAGCCGGCCGCGGTCAGCGCCCGGCAGCAATGCGAGCCGATGTAGCCCGCGCCGCCGGTGACCAGAATACCCGGACGATCGTTCGTGGCAGTATTCATGGCAGTATTCCTGGCAGTATTCCGTTCAGCCGCGCAACGCCCGGCCGGCGCGCGAAGGCTTGCTCTTGTTGAACAGTAGATAGAGCGCGCGCGGATTGGTGGTCAGATAGCGCCAGAACAGCCGGCGCGGCTCCAGCCAGATACGCCAGGCCCATTCGAGACCGATGATCTGCATCCATTTCGGGGCGCGGGCACGGCTGCCTGACAGGAAGTTGAACAGCCCGCCCGAGGTCTTGATGACGCCGACATTCGACAGCCGCGAGGTGAATTCGTCGACGAAAGCCTGTTCATAGGGCACGCCGAGCGCGACCCAGAGATAATCCGGCGCCAGCGCGTTGATCTCGTCGACCTTGCTGCGAAGCGCGTCGCCCTTGAGGTAGCCGTGGCAGCGGCCGACGATCCGCAGATCGGGGAACATCTCCTGGACGTTAGCGACGGCCGCGGCATTTTCCGCTTCATTGGCGCCGAACATATAGAACGTCAGCCCGGTCGCGGCGGCCTTGCGCGCGACGATCTCGAACAGGTCGGTGGTCGCAACGCGCTCCGGCAGCGGCGTCGACGACCGGAATCGCGACACGGTGACCAGCGGCTGGCCGTCGGCATTAATCAGATCGGCGGTGCGGAACAATTGATCGGTCTTCGGCTCGGTCGAGCAGCGCGCCAGAACTTCGCCGTTGGCGGACGTCAGATACAGCGGGCGGTTGACCTGGCGGACCGGGAAAACCATGTCGATCATGAAATTCGCGGTCTGCTCGATATCGATTACGGCGAGCCGGAGCCCGCCCAACGAGATTCGAGGCACGCTCGCGGTAGCGGCCCTGCCTACGGGATTTGTACGACGCTCAAGCATATTGTTTGTCTCGCTGACGTTCGACGGTCGCAGGTTTAAGCTCGTTGATCACGACGCCGACCAGCTTGCGTTGCGCGCCGCCGAGCGCCGTGATGATCTTTTCCATACTGTCGTTGATATCGAGGCTCGCCGGCAGAATCGCGACCAGGCCAGCCGCGACGTCGAACAGCCTGCCATCCGCGGCGCTCCACGGCATTGGGGGCCCATCGAGGATCACCAGATCGTAGCCGCCAGCGGCACGCGCCTGCGCGATCGCCTTTTGAATGGCTTCGCTCGACTTCACGTCAGACGCCGTGATCGCCGGCAGCACCGAAATTCCGTTTGTGGTCTCGATGGTGCGGGAAGCCTTGGTGCCGACGCTGAGCCAATTGATGCGGCTGGCCTCGGTTTTGCCGGGGCGGTTCAATTTGTCCGAAAGCGCATGCGCGGCGTGATCGGCATCGATCAAAAGCACCTTGGCGCCGTCGCGCGCGGCCGCGAGCGCGATGTTCAGCGCGGCGATGCTGCGATCCTTGGCGGGGCCGGTGCCAATCACGGCCATCACGGGCATAGCGTTCGCCGGCGAGCGCTGCACCAGCGGCGCGCGCGCATCGCGCATCGTGTTGAGGAAGGTTGTCAGCGGGAAACCCGCGCGCAGCGTCGGCCAACCCATCCGGGTCACATCGGGAATTCCGCCGCTCGCCAGGATTCCGCCCAGCGTCCGCACCACGTCGGATTCCTGTAAACGCGCGATCAGCGGCTTTTCGATCGCTGCGGGCGCCGCTTGCTGTCGTGGTGACGGGGGCGACGGCGGCTGCTCTGACGGCGGCTTCTCCAACGACGGCTTGGGCGGTGGCGCCAGAGGCCTTGTTACGGACTTGACGGGGCTTGCTTCGGTCTCGGCCGACAATTGGCCGGCGATCACGCTCCATGCAGCGGCCGCGAACGCGCCGAACATGAAGCCGACCATCGCAAGCAGGCTCATTGCCGGCGGGAACGAGCGGCGTTGCGGCACCGTAGCTTCACCGATGATGCGCGCACTCGAGGTGTTGAGGCTTTCCTGTTCCTCGGTTTCGCGCGAGCGCTTGAGAAACGCCTGATAGACGTCGCGGCTGGCTTCGACGTCGCGCTCAAGTTCGCGAAGCCGCACCGCGGCCTGGCTCATCTCCACGCTTTGGGCCTTTTGCGCGTCGAGCGCCTTGTTCAAGGAGGCTTCGTAGTCGCGGGCGCGCGTCAGATCGTTGTTCGCCGACGTGGCATAACGATCGACTTCCTCGTTGATGGTACGGCGCAGATCTTCGACCTGCTTCTCCATTTGGCGCAGCGAGGGGTGCAGCGGTCCGAGTTCGCCGGCGAGCTCCGCATAGCGCTTGCGGGCTTCGGCATATTGCGCGCGCAGATTGGCGATGGTCGGCGACTGCAACGCCTCGGGAATGGCACCGTTGTCGGTCGCCGCGCGGCGGCTGGCGAGGATCTGGTCGTACTTGGCTTGCGCATCGAGCGTCGCTGCCCGCGCCGCGGCGAGCCGCTGGTTGCTGGCGGAAAGCTGCTGATCGCTGATCAGCGTGTCCTGGGTGCCGACGAAGTTGTTCTGCGCCTTGTAGATCGCCAGCGCGTTTTCCGCCTTGCGCAGCCGGTCCTTCAATTCCATCAGGCGGCCGGACAGATCGGTGGTGGCCCGCCGTGCCGCGGTGGCCTGCGAGTTCCGCGATTCCGTCAGATAGGTCTGCGCCAGCGCGTTGGCGAGCATCGCCGCTTTCGCCGGATCTCGCGACCAGACGTCGATGTCGACGATGAAGCTGCGGTCGGTCTTCTTGACGGTGACATGGCGGTTCAGCGCCTCGAGCGCCGACATCTGCTCGACCTTGGTTGGATCGGCGACCGGGATTTCCAGTCCAAACAGACCGAGCAGCACTCCAAAAATGTTCTTGGAGACACCGCCAAATTCGGGATCCCTGTCGAGATTGGTATTGCGGATCACCTGCAGCAATACATTGTTCGAGGTGATCAGCCGCGCCTGGCTTTCAACCACCATCGAGAGGCCCGAAACATCCTGGGCGCGTGGCGTCAGTTCGCGATCGACCAGTTGCAGTTCCCGAGGGTCGACATAAAGCTGCGCGGTCGCCAGATATTTTGGCGACAGGCCTTTGCCGACCGCGACCGCGGCACACGCGCCGATCAGCGCTGCGCCTGCGATAGCAATCCGCCGCCGCCACAGCAGACGGCCGAGCTCCAGCACGCTGAAGGCCGCGGCCGTTCGCGGCGTCGGCTGTGCGCCGCCGGATCGGGCCTCGCCTATCGGTTGATCATAAGCGAGCATGAGCCCCAGCTTCCATTCGGACCGCTATACGCGTCGACTGAGGGGCTATCTTTCTCGTTACGCCAGACACGCGCGGCTTCGGCGCGGAACAAACGCAGGAAAAATTAACCATACTCATTCCGGGACTATTCACCGAAAAGGCAAAAAAAGCGTTTAAACGCCCGGGCATGGCGATACCTCGGCAAACCCCAAAACGGTGCTCGAACCGGTCCTGTCCAGAAATGGGATTTTGCGTCGGGGCTGCTGTCCTACGGATGGCGTGCGTCAGGACCGCGGCGCGCACATCCGGATGGACCAACGCGGTCAACCCGCGCGAACTGCTCGCCAATTCGTGGCTTGCAGCGTCCAGCGCGGCTCCCGGGGAAGTTGTTGCATCGCTCGTCGGTTTCATAACTCGGGAACACAGCAACTTCGGTGCCGAAACAGATATCCCATGCCGAACAGTGCCGGTTTGATTCAGACTTGGTTAATGCGCGCTGTATTAGGGTTTGGATCGACGTCGCGCCGGTGCGCGGCCGGGTAAACTGGCGTGGCGGATTGAGGCGAAGCAAATGGAAGGCTCTGACCGCCGCCCCGCATCGGCTGCCTTCGTCCTTGCCGCCCTGTCAGGCGGCATCGAGCCGTGCCGCGACAAAACATCGAAAATCCCGTCTTGAGCCAATTCGCCAACACCTCTGAAGCCCGCGCCATTCTCCATGGCTTGCGCCGTCAGCCGGTGATGGATCTGGTGCGCGGCGGCGCCTTCGTCGCGGCGCTGTTGCTGGTCTGGGTGTCGCTGCATCCGTTTACCGATCTCGGCGACGTGCTGCTCAGCGACCTGACCAATGGCAACGAAACCTACACCTACGCGGCATTCGGCTGCCTGGCCATGCTGACGATGTCGCTGGTCGTGCGGGACAACATCCCGGGGCTGAGGAGCTTGCTGTCACGAGGCTATATCCTGTTCGGCGGCTGGGCCGTCATCACGGTGCTGTTGTCGCTCGATCCAGGGGCGTCGATCAAGCGTTTCGTCTTGTCGGTCGCCGTCATCACGGTGGCCGCGACGCTGATGTTGTTGCCGAAAACCCAGAACGAGCTGATGCGCTGGTTCGCCATCGCGGCGCTGGCGTTGCTGGCGACCTGTTACCTCGGCCTGATCCTGGCGCCGAACCTCTCGATGCATCTGGCGACCGACGCGCAGGAGCCGGCGCTGGCCGGCGACTGGCGTGGTTCGTTCGGACACAAGAACCTGGCAGCGGCCGTCATGGTCATGGTGCTGTTCATCGGCATCTATGTGGCGCGCTCCGGCGCGTGGCTCGCGGGCATCGCGATCGTCGCGTTGGCGTCGTTGTTCATCCTGAATTCCGGTGGCAAGAGCTCGTTCGCCCTCAGCCTCGGCGTGGTGGGGCTGACGTCGCTGACGACGGTCATTCGCCCATTCTGGTTGCGCGCGATCATTACGCTGAGCCCGCTGGTGCTGCTCAATCTTCTCACCATCGGCTCGGTCGCCAGCGACCAGCTCGCTGAAGTCTCAAAACTGTTGCCGGTGGATACGAGCTTCACCGGCCGTACCGATATCTGGACCTTCGGGTTGCAGGCGGCCGAGATGCGGCCGTGGACCGGATACGGCTTCGCCGCGTTCTGGGGCAGCGACTCCGTCAAGAACCTGCCCGAGGGCATGGAATGGGCGGCGACCGCGGCGCACAGCCATAACGGCTATCTCGACTCGACGTTGACGATGGGTTTGCCGGGACTGGCGCTGGTGATCGCCGTCCTGGTCATCGCGCCATTGCGGAATTTCCAGGCCGCCGAGACCGGTGGCAACGATGGACCGCTGCTGATGATGCTGTTGCGAATCTGGCTGTTCGGAATCTATCTGTCGTCGCTGGAGAGCTTCTTCTTCGACCGCGATGACCCGATCTGGTTCACCTTTCTGCTGGCCGTGTTTGGCCTGCATTATCTGGCGCGATTTCGAACAGCGGCGTGACATTGGCCGCTTTATAGGGTGTGGGTGCAAGCCCCAGTGCGGCCAGATTGCGGCCGATCGACAGGCCAAGCGGATGCGACGCCGGGAGCCAGTGTCCAGTCGCGAATAGTGCCCTTGCTGCGCGAAAAGGCGCAATTCCCAGCGAGATCAAATTCTTCAGCAACAGCGCGGCGGCGCCGAGGCGCCCTTGATAGCGCTTTTGGTCGATCGTGTAGTTGATCACGCCGGTGGCGATCGACCTGCCGAACACCCATCTGGCCTTCATGCGTTGGGCGGGCACGGTCTCGTGCACCCTTGCGTTTTCGTTCCAGTGCGATGTGAAACCGGCAACGCGACAGCGCGTGAAGAAGTCCATGTCGCCGCCGCCGAGAAAGTTGAACCGGGGGTCAAGCGTCGGCTCGCCGAACGCTTCCAGTACCCTGCGGCGGATCAGACAATTTCCCGTGCCGTGCAGGGAGGCCACCTCGCCCGACCTGGTGATGGTCGAATGGAACAGCGGATGCCTTTGCAGGCTTGGCGACGCATCGCCTTCAAAGCGGCGCTCCACCGGGCCGCCGACCAGGTCTGCGCCGGTTGATCGTGCGGTTTCGAGCATTCCCGCAAGCCATGTCGGCGACGCTTCTTCGTCGTCATCGATCATCAGGAAGAATTCCGCCGTCGGAAAACTCTCTCTCGCGGTCCGGAACGCCGTATTGATCGCGCTGCAATTGCCTTGCGTGCGCTCGATGACCTGGAAGCCGGAAAGTGCGCGCGAGGAAAATATCGCCTCCGCGACCTGTTTGCCCTCGAGCCGCTGCGCATCGTTCTCAACGACAACGACGGCAAAGCGCTCCGTTCCGGTCTGCGCGGCGAGCGATTGCAGGGTTTTCTTCAGGCCCGCCGGGCGCCGGAAGGTTGGTATGCAGACAACCGCCTCAGGACTTGTCATGTCACTCATGTCTATTCCGTTTTGATCGCGACAAATGCATCAGAGCCCCGCCAGCGCGCCCAATGCGCGCGCGAGCGTCCTTGGTGTCCGCGACGGCAGCAGGGCGATCGCCTCGGTCGTCTCTTTCACAGCGCGGCCGAAGGCGCGGGCGCGGACCGCCTGGCAGGCCAGATAGGTCCGCAGATGCGCCTCGGCCTTGCGCCGCAACCGGACCAGGTCGGCATGGCTGACCATGCTTGCGATCGTCCGATCCGTGAATACGCGTTCGACGGCCGCTCGATAATGATCGAAATTGACCCCGGCGCTCATCATCGCGCTGCTGTGATGGACGCGATATTCCAGAACTTTGGTCCGCGGACGCCAGACAATGGGCCCCCGCGCCGCAAGACGGCAGAACAGGTGCCAATCCTCGCAATAGCGGAGCGTTTCATCGAAACCGCCGGCGCGCAGCAATTGCGCGTGCCTGATCAGCATGACGCCGCCGTTGACGATGAAATTGCCGGCGAGCAGATCGCGCAGGATCTCGCCGCTCGGCTTGCGCCGCCGCCGCAACAGGCTGCGTCGCCCGATGCGGTATCCACCAGCATCGATCCTGTCATAATCTCCGTAGACCGCAACGCAATCGGCCTGGACGCCTTCGAGAAGCTTCTCGGTCGCACCGGAAACCAGGCGATCGTCGGCATCGAGAAAAATCACCCAGCTACGCTCGCTCTGCTCCGCGGGCATCAGGCGTTCGACTTCCGCGAACCCGAGATTGCGCGCGGCGGAGACGCCTCGCTTGTCGCCCTGGATCAGGGTTACCCGTTCGTCGCCGATGCGAGCCGCAATGTCAGCCGAGCCATCGGTCGAGCCATCGTCGACCACGATCACCCGTTGGACGTGGGCTTGGCCCAGTGCGCTTGCAATGGCTTCCGCGATGAACCGGGCGCCGTTTTTGACCGGGATAACGACGTTGACCCACATGGCTACCTGCTTCTATCGCGCAAGCGTCGAGATGTACCGGAGCGGAACACCCATGAACGCGGTTGAAGCAGATCAGCAATGTCCGTGCCAATGGCGAGCTACGGTCCATGCATTAGCTACACTTTGAATTAACATAGCTGAACAAGATTTGCGGTGTCGTAGTCGATATCTTGGTATCCCGAAACGATCGTCGTTGAAGGCTACACACCCATCACGGTTAATGAATATGGGGCCGATCGCGCTGCCGTTAGCCATACTTTCCGGATGGTTAGTTTCCGGCAACCGGCTTTGATGTATCTGGCGCCTATATTGCCAATATTGCGGGATAGACGGCGAGGATCACGTCCACCGTTTCATATCGGGACTCTCCCCGAGCTATCCTGTTGTCGCCGGCAGAACGCCGCGCCAACGAGAATAAGATATTCAGACTGCAAGCCCGTGAGGGCGCTCGGTTTGAAACAGGCGATTGGAAGTTGACTGATGGCTGTGTTGGAAGTTGGCGGATTGAACAGGCGGGCATTATCGGGTGCCTCCACGTTTCGCGTCGAACTGGTTCGCGACTGGGCGGTGGCGGCGGCGCGCTGGACTAGCGACATCCACGGTACGAGTTTCCAGCACAAGCAGTGGTTCGCCGCCTGGTATGGTGCGTTCAATTCGGTCTCGCCGCTGATTGCGATGATCTACGACGCCGCGACCCATCGCGAGATCGCGCTGGTGCCGCTGATTCGCCGCGTGCAAGGCGGCGTTCGCCTGGTCGAATTCGCCGATCTCGACCTTACCGATTACAATGCGCCGTTGCTCGGCCGCGATGCGCCAAGCGATGAGGCGGGTGCGCGTGCGCTATGCCAGGCATTGATCGCCGCACTGCGAAGATTGCCCGAAGGCGCCGATTTGCTTCGGTTGCAGAAAATGCCGGCCTTTGTCGGCGGCAGGCCAAACCCATTTGTCTCGCTCGGACGCCTGGGTTCCTGCTCGTTGAATGGAAATCTCGTCGAGACCGACGACGATTTCGACACCTACCGCAGTTCGATCAAGAAAATGCAACTGCCGCGAAGCTGGCGCGTATTCAACCGCTATCCGGGTGCGAAGTTTGAAATCGTCGACGAGGCCG
Organism: uncultured Alphaproteobacteria bacterium; assembly: GCA_963755895.1. Taxonomy (GTDB): domain Bacteria; phylum Pseudomonadota; class Alphaproteobacteria; order Rhizobiales; family Xanthobacteraceae; genus Bradyrhizobium. The sequence continues at coordinate 216,799 of CAVWMD010000028.1, read as the reverse complement.
GTGCAGCGCTGAAATTGCTCGACCTGATGGATACCCAGCAGCATGCGCGCATGCAATGCCTTGGCCTTCCATTCAACCTGAACGAGGGCGCCCGCGCGAAATTTTATCGCACTCTGATCGCCAACGGCATTGAGAAAGGCTTTGCCGTCGTCTCGTCATTGAAGTGCGACGAAGCAACCGTGGCGACCGTGCTTGGCATCAGGCATCAAAAGACATTCGTCTTCCTTCGTATCAGCAACGCCGGACGGCGCTGGTCGCACTGTTCGCCGAGCCGTCTCATCGTCGAGCGGACCATGGCTGCCCTGCACCAGGACGGTGTCCGGATCTTCGACCTGAGTGTCGGTAACTACGCCTTCAAGCGCCGGTTCGGCGCGGTGCCGTTGCCGTTGACGGATGTCAGCATCGCGCTCGGCTGGCGCGGCATGCCCTATTCGTTACGTGACCATTCGGCGCAACGATTGCGGCGTTATCCCTGGCTGGCGGAAAGGGTCGGCCGTGCGTTGGGCAAGCTGTCGCGTGACGAAGACATCTGACTGAAGAGGCCAAAATGCGCTTTAATGTGCTGGATTCCTGGCGTGGCATCGCCGCATTGCTGGTGGCGATATTCCATCTGAACGTCCTGAGCGCGATCTATTCGCTGGACTTCGTCCGGAACGCTTACCTCTTCGTCGATTTTTTCTTTGTGCTGAGTGGTTTTGTGATCACCCACAACTACGGCGATCGCATGGTGACGCCGGGCAGCGTCGGCTCCTTCGCACAGCGGCGATTCAGCCGGCTGTGGCCGCTGCATGCGGTCGTGCTGGTGGCGTTTGTGATCGCCGAAGCCGGAAAGGCCTTCATGGCGGCCCGCGGCGCCAACTTCTATGCGCCGCCGTTCTCCGGTTCGACATCGCCGGGCGCCGTTCTGATGCACCTTGGATTCGCGCAGGCAATGGGCATTGAGGATCAATTGACCTGGAATCCGCCGAGCTGGAGCATTGCCGCGGAATTCTGGACCTACATGATTTTTGCGGCAACGCTGCATGTGGCCGCGACCAGGCTATCGCGGGTGCGGTTTGCCGCCGAAGGGCTGCTCGCCATCCTGCTGATGGGCAGTGTCGCTATCCTGCTTCGATATTCAGCGCATGGCATCGATGCGACCTTTGACCTCGGAATGCTCCGCTGCATCTACGGCTTCCTGGTCGGACATTTCGTTTATCGGTGGTGGCGGGTCTGCCCGCGCGCGATGTTCGACTCCCCGCTCGTCGAGATCGCGGCGGTGATCGCCGCCATCGCCTACGTCTCGATGGCCGGACACTCCGGATATTCATTCCTCGCGCCGGTGGTTTTCGGCGTAGTGGTTCTCGTTTTCGCTTTCGAAGCGGGACCGGTGTCAAAACTGCTATCGAACAGGGGCAGTGAATGGCTGGGCCGGATCTCCTACTCCATTTACATGTGGCAGGCGTTTGTCATCTTCAATCTGGTCGATCGGCCGGTCTCGATCGTCGAGAAGATCACGCATAGAATGCTTACAGCGGAGGGCGCCAATTCAGCGCTCGGCGGCGAGGCTGGCAAGCTGATCGTTCTCGGCGGCCATTTCATGCCGCTGTTGGTCACCGCGCTCTACCTTCTCGTCCTCGTCGCCGTGGCGAGCATCAGCTATCGCCTTTTCGAGAAGCCGGGGCAGGTATGGTTCGGTGCTGGTGCGGCGCTCCCCGAGCGGGCCAAAGAGCAGATCATCACCGCATAAGGCAATGTCGTGTCGACGATCGGGCTTCCCCGGCCAAGCTCCGCGCGCGGCGTTCGGTAAGGCGCCCCTAGAGCGTTTTCGAGCGAAGTGGATACCGGTTCGCGTGAAGAAAACGCGTCAAAACCAAAACCTAGAGCCCCGTTCAGATTCCATCGGAACGGGAAAGGCTCTATGTCTGCCAGTTAACGCGCTTGAACGTGGTTTGCAGTAGCGCGTTCGCCCGATGGATCGACGGGTCGAACGGCATCCGGCTGGTGCGCTGATATTTCCAGTTGCCGCCGATTTCCCGGAAGTGACCGAACGAGAAGTTTCGGCTGCAGGGCAGGTATGACGGCAGCCAGGACGATATCGAGTGGACCAGCCACTGCGCGCGCCGCGGGCATTTGGCGGGCACGACCGTCCATTTCGGCGCGCACACATTGCTGTCGCGACGGCCGCGCAGCCAGGAGAATTGGTAGTTGGGCGGCATCAGGACATTGAAGTCACGATGCCGCGGCAGCCGCTCCGCGGTTTTGCTCGCTTTGCGGTCGTCGACGCCGATGATCCAGCGGCCGCGATATCCGACAAATCCCGAGCGTGATTGCTCGGCGGCTTCGAACACCGATTGGCCCGATTTCGACAACACCAGTTCATCGATGTCGGAGTTCATCGCGCTTCGCGCATCGCGCAGGAAGCACCAGCGCGCATGTTCCCAGGCGCCGAGCTGGCAAAAATCGGAATCCCAATGATCCCTGCTGTTGGTGCCTTGGGGGCCGTATTTGAAGGGCCATTCGACCACGACGGAGCGTTCGATGCCCGGTACCGCGCGCAGCGCCGCGCTCAGCGCCGCGCTGTTATAGGCGGTCGATGCGTTGTCGTAGATCAGAACAGCGTCGGCGCCATGGACGTCGCGATTGAATTTCACCCAATCGACGATCCACTCAATCGGGTTGTCTTTCGACATCGTGAAGACGACGCGGCGATCCCTGAACATGTCGAGGCGATTTGGCGAAATCGCCAGCGCGACATCGCCGAGCGGTCCGGCGGCGCGGATACCGTCGTCGGGCGAAGCCTTCAGCCAGATCTGGGCGTGCCGGTCCAGATGCCGGATCTCCGGCCCACGGCGTTCCGATCCCTGGAAGAAACAGGTTTTCGACAGCGCTTCGGTGAGATTGAAGAAGGGAGGCGCGAACAGGACGACCTGCCGGTCTCCGATATCGACGGCATCATAAAAGAGCGTGGTGGAGTCGAATTGGCGCTCGAAATTTTCAGGGCGAAATTCTATCGGACGTGTGGGTTCGCGCCGCGCACCGGTGAAGTCCGACAGCACGACATGATTGGTCCGGCAGACGATATGTTGCAGGTCGGTGGCGACATCTGTGCTTTTCGGCGCGGAGAGCATGGTCATGATGCTAAATGATTTGCTTGGAAACGGCGAGCCTGTCCTGACGTCGCAGCGCGCCGAGCGATTTCCTCAACCCGGCGATATCGAGCACCAGCGCCGCGGCGACATAGGTGGCGCAACCGCTTGCCACGATGATGCAGAATGAAACCCACCCGGTCGGCAACAACAGCTTCAAGCCGGCGAGCACCAGCGCCATCACCACCGTCGCAAGGCAGATGCGCGTCAGGTGCCATGCATTGAACGGCAGCGGAAAGGCCCGGCGTGCCAGCAGCCAGCCGAGACTCATGCCGAATAGTTCAGTGACCACCAGCGCCCATGCCGCGCCCGGCAGACCATATCGCATGGTCAGGAGCGGCATGGTGACGAGGTTCGCCAGCAGCATGCCGATGCCTTGCAGCGTGACCAGAAACGGCCGCTTGGCGAGGTGAAAGCTGACATGGACGTAAGATTGCGTGATCGACTGGAATAGCCACGCGAACGCCAGGATCGGCAGGATTTGCGATGCGGTCTCGCGATATTCGCTGCCAAGGATGATGCCGGCGACGAAGTTGCTGGTCAGCGCAAAGCCGACCACGGCCGGAATGATGACGGCGAGCAGGATCTCGAAGCTCAGTTCCAGATGCCGGCGCGCCTCCTGTTCGCCGCCGCTGGCGAAGGCGCGAACCGCGAGCGGGATGGTCGCGGCTGCGATGCTGGTGGCGGGAATCAGGATGATCTGCCGGACCAGATCGGCCGAAGCACCGTAGTGACCCGCCGCCGCGTCGCCCATCAGGTAATAGACCAGCATCCTGTCGAGCGCGGCGTGAATCGCGAAGACGAAGCCGGACACCGTGATCGGCACGCCGAACCGGGCGAACTGGCGCAACTCGACGACGTTGAACGGCGCCATCGGCCCGCGCCAGATCGCCGCGGCAAAGATAGTGGCGGTGATGAAATAGGTCAGCGCCACCATCGCGAGCTGGCCGAGCCCGCCGCCGCCCAGTGATGCCGCGACCAGGCAGAGCAGGAAGGCCAGGCAGGCGCGGGTGATCGATGCGGCCATGAAGGCAAAGCTTTGCAGCCTGGACTTCAGCAGTTCCTGCCCGATTTCGAACAGGCCGAGCCCCAGCGCGAAGCCGACGGCGGCCAGTGCACGTTGATATGAAACATTGGAGGTCAGCGCGACGACGATGAACGCCACGGGTGCTGCGAGCACCGCGATGAAATACGCGACCAGCACGGTCCTTCTGACGTCGACTGCGCCGCCTTCCGACTGAAAGCGAAGCGCGGACACGCGGACCCACGTGAACAACACCGCCGAGACCACGCCGGCGGTGCTCAGCCCGACGATATAGACGCCATATTCTTCCGGTGACAGCAGCCGGGTAAAGCAGATCGCGCTCAACAGCCCGATGACCGCCGATACCAGGCTCGCAATCGAATATTGCAATGTCTGCTGCAGCACGGCGCTTACAATCCCGCAACGCTGGAGAATTGTGCGATCGTGGCCATCAGCGGCTTCCGCACATATTGGTCGGTGAGCGGCAGCGGCCGGTTCTTCAGGCCGTCGGCGCGCTTATAATACATCGGCACCCAGGTATATTTGTCGGTGATGCCCCAGGTCAGCAGGCTGTCGATCCGAGCAACCTCGTTCAGCGCTGTCAGGAATGCTCCTGCGCGTTGCGAAACGAGCTGGTCGCGCTGCGCCACGTCGGCCGGCAGCAGGTTGTCGATGACGTCAAGCTCGGTGACCGAAATCGTTAATCCCAGCGCCTTCATGTCCTGTGCGAATTGCCTCAAGCCCTCGACATCGATGTCGAGGTTTGCCGCCAGATGGCCCTGAATGCCGACGCCATGGATCGGCACCTTGCGATCGACCAGCAACCGGACCAACGCGGTGAGCGCCAGGCGGCGATTGCGGTAGCGCTCGCCGACATACTCGATATCATATTCGTTGATGATCAGTTTCGCGGTCGAATCCGCCGCGTGAGCCGCTTCGAACGCCATCGCGAAGTGATCGATGCCGATCGTGCGTTGCCAGATGGTCGGCCGCAGATCGTCGACATTGACCGCCTTGTCGATCAACGGCTCGTTGACCACGACCCAGGAATCCATCCGCGTCCGGTAGCGGCCGACGACGGTATCGATGTGCTTCAAAAGTTCGTCTTGCGCGGCGGATTTACCGGTCAGGCTTTCCGTCCATGACGGCATTACGCCGTACCAGACCAGGGTATGACCGCGCAGTTTCATGCCGTTGTCGCCGGCAAAGGTTGCGACCTTGTCGGCGTTCTTGAAATCGTAGGTCGCTTTGTTCGGGCGCAGATCGTTCCAGAGCATTCCGCCTTCGGGCACGATCATGCGACAGTGCCGGCGAAGCGCGTTGGTGTAATCGAGATCGGTGCCGAGCAGGTCCGGCCGAACGGCAGCGCCGAACGGGCTCAATTCGCCGCCGCGCGCGGCAAATGCCTTGGGCGGGATTAACCCTGTTAATGCCGCCAGGCAGGAAGCGCCTGTCTTGAGTGTTTGCCGTCGAGACAACATGCTGAGTCCTCTGCCACGAACTCAGCAATGATCGTGCCATGGCAGCCGGCGCATCGCGGAGCATAAACGGCGGGAAAAAATGAGGTTTTGGGCCGCAAATCGGCAGCAATGGATGAAGCCGAAACACGCTCGGCGGATCGGTGTCCTGATCTGGGACACGCGCCGGGATGCGCGCCAAGGCCAGTCGGGAAGGCCGGTCGGGGAGGCCGGTCGGGCGTGGCGCGGCAGCGTGCAGACCCTCGATGGTTAATAGAACGTAAACGCCCGGTCCGCGGCGTCAGTCGCTTTACGCGGCGAATTCACGCAACGCGACCGGCGCGAGATGATCGTTGCGCAGCGCCTGCTTCGGCGTCGGGCGGGTTTCCTGCACCCTGCTGACCGGGACGGCGTTTTTTTCTTCCGGTGCTTCCAGCAGCTCGTCCGCCATCAGGCCGCGCGTCCTGGCGGCCAGCCGCAGCGTGGTTTGTCGAGCGCCTAAATCGGCCGGACCACACCCGGCTGCCCCGACGGGCATTCCAGCGCGTCGCGATCCCACTTCGCGGTATTGGCCGCGGCCTCATAGGTGCTTTGCAGGAATGCGAGCAGTGCGGTGTCGGGATCATTGGACGTACGGACGGCGTCATAGGGCAGGATGAATTCGCCGAGCGCTTCGCTGAAGAATGCCGCGTCCGGGCGAGCCTTGACGGCGCGGTAGCCCGCGGGTTCGGGATAGGCGTAGGAATAGAACGCGGGATAATCGATCGCGCCACCGCCGGGCCAGAAACCGGCGCTGCATTCCTCATGCGAATAGGCTTCGCAGGCGACCGCATCGGGCAAATTGGGCACCCCGCCGGGATGGCGTGGCGCGCGGCGGCCGGAAAATCGCGTTACCGCGAGATCAAAACTGCCCCAGAAGAAATGCACCGGGCTGGCTTTGCCGAGGAAGCCGGTGCGGAATTGCTTGAACACGCGATCGGTGTTGACGAGGATCTGGAAGAGGCGCCGTACCGCGTCCGGATCGTAGGCCGCATGCGTGCGGTCTTCCGAGAACTTGATCGGCTCGGGCAACTCATTCGGCATCTGGTCGATCTCGACACCAATACCTAATTCGGCGAGCGCGGCCATCACCGCCGCATAAAAATCCGCGACCGATTGTCCGGCCAGCGCAAATTTCCGCTGTGCACCGTCGCTGACAGAAATTCGCAGCACATGATCGATGAAGTCGAAATCGATCTGGAACGTCCTGGCGCCATCGGGGATCGGCGAGGTCGTCAGCCCGCGCGTCGTGACATAGAGCGTGACGTGCCAGGAATGATTGAGCCACGGCGAGCGCGCGAAACGGATTTTGCCGATGATCTGGGTCCACAAATGCAGCGTGGCATAGGTCTCGCGCCACGCCGCGAGCGGCAGTTCAGGCCACGGGGCGAGAGAGGCGATGCTCATGGTTCACCATAGCGGGCTGTCATCGGCATTTCCTCCACGTAACAGGATTTCTCTGTGACAGGTTTTGTGCGTTTGGTTTTTGTGCACCTGGCTTGGGCGATATGACAAGGCCGGGCGCGGGCCCGGCCTTTATGGGTCAGTTCACGGCAGGGATGGCCGCAGCCTGCTACTTCTTGCTGTCCTTAGTGAAGGCGGCGTCCACTTCATCTTTCTTGATGCGGGCGGCGGGATTTCCGGGCTGGCCGAGGTTTTGCTCTTCGGTGCCGTCGCCCATCATGCCGGGATGCGGATCGGCTGGTTTCTGCTTGGTATCCTTGGGATTGGGCTTGCTCGTCATTTGGCGATCTCCAGGCGCGGGTGCGCGTGACCCAACGGCGTCGACGCCGTCCGGTTCCATCGCCGGGGCTTACAAGGGCGGCATTCGCGTCAAGAGAATGCCGCCCTTATCGCATCAGCCGTGCAGCTTCTTGGCGGTTTCCGCGACCGCGCGGCCTTGATAGCGCGCGCCGGCGAGTTCGTTCTCGGTCGGCTGGCGGCTGCCGTCGCCGCCGGTGATCGTGGTCGCGCCATAGGGCGAGCCGCCGGTGACGTCGTTGAGCTCCAGCTGGCCGGAAAATCCGTAATTCAGGCCAATAATGGTCATGCCGAAGTGCAGCAGGTTAGTGATGATCGAAAACAACGTGGTTTCCTGGCCGCCATGCTGGCTCGCGGTCGAGGTGAAGGCGCCGCCGATCTTGCCGTGCAGCGCGCCCTTGGCCCAGAGGCCACCGGCCTGGTCGAGAAAGTTCGCCATCTGTGAGGCCATGCGGCCGAAACGGGTGCCGGTGCCGACGATGATCGCGTCGTAATCGGCGAGTTCCTCGATCTTGGCGATCGGGGCCGCCTGATCGAGCTTGTAATAGGAGGCCTTGGCGACCTCGGCCGGCACCAGCTCGGGCACGCGCTTGATGTCGACCGTGGCGCCAGCTTCGCGGGCGCCTTCGGCAACGGCGTTGGCCATCTTCTCGATGTGGCCATAGGCGGAATAATACAGGACGAGAACTTTTGTCATCGGTGGTCTCCGTGGAGTTTGGGGTGACGCTGGACTTGTGAGGGGTTGGTTTTGAGTTGTCGTTGCCGGGCTTGACCCGGCAGTCCATCGCCTTCGAAAGGGCCTCGCGAAGAGAGATGGGTGCCGGGGTCAAGCCCGGGGATGACGATTTCGTGTTGCGTTGTCTCCGCCTTGTTGACAATCAAGCAGCGTCGACAAGCACCAGCTCGGAATCTTCCAGTGCGGTGATCTTCAGCCGGGCTTCGTTGCGGATCGCGGCGCCGTCGCGGGCATTGACCCGCACGCCGTTGATGTCGACCGCACCGGCCGCCGGCACCAGATAGAGATTGCGGCTTTTGTCCGCGTCGTATTCGGCGCTCTCGCCGGCCTTCAATGTGGTCGCGAGCACGCGCGCGTGGGCGCGGATCGGCAGCGCATCCTTGTCGCCTTCGAAGCCGCTCGCGATGGTGACGAGCTTGCCCGAACGATCCGACTTCGGAAACGGCTTGGCGCCCCAGGTCGGCTGGCCGCCCTTCGTGGTCGGCTCGATCCAGATCTGGAAGATCCGGGTTTTGCCGGGTTCCAGATTGTATTCGGAATGGCGAATGCCGCTTCCGGCGCTCATCACCTGCACATCGCCCGCCTCGGTACGGCCCTGGTTGCCGAGGCTGTCCTGATGGGTGATCGCGCCTTCGCGCACATAGGTGATGATTTCCATGTTGGCATGGGGATGGGCGGGAAAGCCGGTGTTAGGTGCGATCTCGTCGTCATTCCAGACCCGCAAGGAGCCGTGGCCCATATTGCTGGGGTCGTAATGGCTGCCGAACGAGAAATGGTGCTTGGCCTTGAGCCAGCCGTGGTCGGCGCCGCCGAGTTTTGCAAAAGGTCTGAGTTCGATCATGGGATGTTCCTTTGCCCTGAACTTTCGAATTGACCTGTTGGATATGCCTTCGGCTTAGGTATAGAAATAGAAACTATCGAAACTCATTGTTTCCTAAATTAGCCTCTTGGGGTGACGCCGGATGTCAAAACTCCCGGATTTTGAAGCGCTCGCGATCTTCGCAAAAGTTGTGGAATTACGGTCGTTTGCCGCCGCCGCCGGGGAGCTGGCGCTGTCCAAGGCGACGGTCTCGAAAGCGGTCAGCCGGCTGGAAGAGCGCCTCGGCGCGCGGCTGTTCAACCGCACCTCGCGCCGGCTCGCCCTGACCGATGCCGGGCAGCGGCTGTCGGAGCGCGCCACGCGGCTCTTGGCCGATGGCGAGGCCGCTGAAAACGAGGCGCTGTCCCAATCGGTGACGCCGCGCGGGCTGGTGCGGCTCGCCGTGCCGATGACGTTCGGCGTGAAAGTGGTGGCGCCGCTGCTGCCGGAGTTTCTCGGGCAATACCCCGATGTCACGATCGATCTGCATCTCAGCGATGCCATGGTCGACCTGATCGGCGAGGGTTTTGATGCAGGCTTGCGGATCGCGAGATTGCCGGACTCCTCCTTGATCGCGCGACGGCTGTGCGCGATGCCGCGCTACACCGTGGCCGCACCCGCCTATCTCAAGCAACACGGCCGGCCGACGCATCCGATGCATCTCGCCCAGCATCGCTGTTTTGCCTACACCTATGTGTCCACGCCCGATGTCTGGCACTACACCAACGCCGCCGGCGAGCAGGCGAGCGTGCGGCCGGGCGGGCCGTTGCGCGTCAACAATGGCGAAGCGCTGATGCCGGCGCTGATCGCCGGCCTCGGCATCGCCGATCTGCCGGAATTCATCGCCGGCGACGCGATTGCGTCCGGCGAGCTCGAAGTGATCCTGAAGGGCTGGAAGCAGACCGAAGGCTCGGTGCATCTGGTGATGCCACCCGGCGGCCCGCGCCCGGCCCGCGTCGAGGTTCTCGCGGAATTTCTGGCAAAGCATTTTGCGAAGGGGAAGCGAAAGTAAGCGCCCGGCGCCTTTGCGCGCCGTACCGTTCAAGCTAATGTGCTCCCAACAACTAAAACAAAAATCCTTGGGGGAGACTTCCAGCAATGAACCGCCGTGAACTTCTGAAGGCCGCTGCCGCGCTGCCGTTGGCACAGGCTGCATTCTCCAATGCTGCATTTGCGGGCGTCCCCTGGCCCGAGCGCAACGTCACGATGATCGTGCCGTTTCCGGCCGGCGGCCAGGCCGATCTGGCGGCGCGGCCGGTGGCGCATGCGCTGGAAGGCATTCTCGGCAAATCCGTGATCGTCGATAATCGCGCCGGTGGCGCCGGCGGCTCGATCGGCAATGCGGCCGCGGCGCGCGCCGAGCCGGACGGCTACACGCTGTTGATGACGCTGTCGTCGCTTGCCGTGTTGCCGGAAGCCGACCGGCTGTTCGATCGTCCCGCGGCATACGAAGTCTCGCAATTCGCGCCGATCGCGCGCGTGCTCGCCGATCCGACCTTGCTCGCAGTACCGGCGTCGGCGCCGTGGAAGACGCTGCAGGATTTCGTCGACGACGCCAAGAAGCGTCCGGGCCAGATTCCCTACGGCTCGTCGGGCCCCTACGGCACGCTGCATGTGGCGATGGAAATGTTCGCGGCCAATGCGGGCATCAAGCTGTTGCACATTCCGTTTCGTGGCGCCGGCCCCGCGCTGAACGCATTGTTGAGCGGCACCGTGCAGGCGCTGGCGTCGGCGCCGGGCACGCTGAAGCAGCAGGTCGACGACGGCAAGATGCGCGTGCTCGCGAACTGGGGCGCGCAGCGGATTGCGAGTTTTCCCGATCTGCCGACCTTCAGGGAGCTCGGCTACAAGGATGTCGAGTTCTACATCTGGGCCGGATTGTTCGCGCAAAGCGCATTGCCGGCGCCGATCATGACGCGGCTGCGCGAGGCGATGGCGCTGGCCGTCAAAAGCCCTGACGTGACAAAACCGCTGGAAACCGCCGGCAGTCCGGTGGCCTATATGGATGCGCCGGAATTTTCGAAATTCGTCGCGGAAGACAGCGCGCGGTTGATCGCGGCGGTAAAGAAGATCGGCCGGGTGGAATAGGGATCATCCTTGTTGGCCCTGGCGGGCAATTTTTCGGATCTTGCGCCGAATTGTTAACAATGGGGTCAAACGCCACTCGGCCGCCCGCGGCCAGCGTCACGTTGCGCAGCCGTTTGACACATCGATATCGGCAAAGCCGTTCAAGCGCCGTGTGAGCTGGGACGCTTACCCCCCTGCGCAACTTGTCTCCTATCGGCCACAGCGCCGCTCAATCGTCGAACAGTGACGCCCAGTCCGGACCGGTGACGTCCAGTCCAAGCCGATTTCCCAGAAAACACTAGAAACAAGGCTCGGATTCGAAATTCCTGTGGCGATCTGGCCGCATCGTTGGGCCAGAGCCTGGAATTCGGAGCGAACGTTGGAGGCAATTTTGTTTTTTAGTCGTTTATCGGTTTCCGGCATTCGCTTTCGAAGCTTCATCTATGGCCTGGCGTTGGCAGCAGCGACGTTGCTTCCGACCGTGGCACACGCCCAAAACGTTTGGGGCGGGACCGGCAGCACGACGACCACCAGCGACTACAATCTCGGCACCAACTGGTCGAGCTTGCCGGCGGGCGCGCCTCCCGTCGCGGCAGGGCAATCCGCCACGTTCGATGCCACCGGATCGGCGTCCGTGGTCGTGACGGCCGGTCCGATCACGCCGAACAGTTGGACTTTCAATGCCACGTCGCAAAGTTACACCATCACGGGCCAGGCGGTTAATTTCGGCGCCGGGCTCACCAACAACGCCAACGCAGGCCAAACGATTTCGATATCGAACAATCTGGGCGGTGCCGAAGTCCAGCTTCAGCAGCAGGGCGCGAGTACCCTGATACTCGGTGGCACGAATACCTATACCGGCGCGACCACGGTATCCGCAGGAACCTTGAAAGCCGGATCGACCGGTGCCTTTTCAACCAGCTCCGCGTTTACGGTGAATTCCACCCTCGACCTCGGTGGCTTCAATTCGCTGATCGCATCCCTGAGCGGAAGTAGCAGCGGCGTTGTCACCAACAGCGGAGGTTCGAATGCAACGCTAACGGCGGGGGGAGATAACACCTCAACGACGTTCGCCGGCGTGATCCGGGACGGTGCCAGTACGACAGCCCTCGACAAAAGCGGGTCCGGCACTCTGACCTTGACGGGCGCCAACAGCTATACCGGCGCGACCACGATTGCGGCCGGCACGCTGGCTTTGACGGGAACGGGTTCGATCGCGCAATCGGTTCTTGTAACCGTGGGAGCCGGTGCCCCTGCAACGTTCGATATTTCCGGAACGACGTCCGGCGCATTGATCGTTGGTCTCGCCGGCGACAGCAATGGCATTGTCACGCTCGGCAGCAAGACGCTGACCGTCACCAATGCGTCGAGCGGAAACCAGTATTACGGCGCCATCAACGGCAGCGGCGCGCTCCACGTCACCGGCGGCGCGCAGATCCTCGGCGGCACCAACGGCTACACCGGCGTCACCACGATCAACAGTGGCGCCATCCTGGGCTTGCTAGGCACGGGATCGATCGCGCGTCGAGCAAGGTAATCGACAACGGCGCCCTCGATCTCACGGTCATGTCGGTCGGCTCCTCGATCAAGTCGCTGGCTGGAACCAACAGCAACGCCAATCTATTCCTGGGCAACCAGACCCTGACCCTGACCGCGGCCAACGATACCTACGCAGGCTTGATCAGCGGCAGTGGTGGGCTTACGCTGACCGGCGGAACGGAAACGCTGACGGGCTCCATCGGCTACACCGGCGCGACCACGATCAACGGCGGCACCCTTGTCGTCAACAGCTCGCTCGCATCGTCGAGCGGGACCACGGTGAATGCCGGCGGTACGCTGGCGGGCACCGGCGCCGTCGGCAATGTCTCGATAGCAGGCGGCACGCTGGCGCCGGGCTCGGGCACGCCGGGCTCGTCGTTGACGGTTTTTGGTGTGCTCGGCTTCACCGCGGCATCGACCTATGCCGTCAATATCAACCCGACCACCTCGTCGTTCGCCAATGTCACCGGCACCGCGACGCTGGGTGGCGCAACCGTCAACGCGATCTACACCAGCGGCAGCTATGTCGCCAAGCAATACACCATCCTGACCGCGGGGATCCTCAACGGTACCTTCGGCTCGGTGGTCAATTCCAACCTGCCGACGAACTTCACGACCAGCCTGAGCTACGACGCCAAGAACGCCTACCTGAACCTGGCGCTGAATTTCACCCCATCCGGCTCCACGCCCGCCGGCACCGCGACTGCGGGCTTCGGCTCCGGCTTGAACGCCAACCAGCAGAATGTCGGCAATACGCTGACCAATTTCTTCAACGCCACCGGCGGCATCCCGCTGGTGTTCGGCGCGCTGACGCCGGCCGGCCTGTCCCAGGCCTCGGGTGAAACCGCCACCGGCACGCAGCAGACCACGTTCAATGCGATGACGCAGTTCATGGGCGTGATGACCGATCCCTTCATCGACGGCCGTGGCAATGGCGGGGCTCCACAGGGCAGCGGCGCGAGCGGTTATGCATCGACGCAAAACACCGGCGCTACGCGCGACGCCTTTGCGATGTTCAACAAGGCGCCGGTCGCCACCTTCGAGCAGCGCTGGAGCACCTGGGTCGCGGGCTTCGGCGGTTCGCAAACCACCGACGGCAATACGGCAGTCGGATCCAATAGCGCGACCAGCCGCATCTATGGCACCGCGGTCGGCGCCGACTACCTCTTCTCGCCCGATACGATCGCCGGCTTCTCGCTGGCCGGTGGCGGCACCAATTTCAGCGTCGCCAACGCCGGCACCGGTCATTCCGATCTGTTCCAGGCCGGCGCGTTCGTGCGCCACACCATAGGCGCGGCCTACCTCTCCGCGGCGCTGGCTTATGGCTGGCAGGACGTGACGACGGATCGCACCGTCACGATGTCCGGCGTCGAGCAGTTGCGCGCGCGCTTCGATGCCAATGCCTGGTCCGGCCGTGCCGAAGGCGGCTATCGTTTTGTCACGCCTGTCATGGGAATAACGCCTTACGCCGCCGGCCAGTTCACCACCTTCGATCTGCCGTCCTATGCCGAGGGCGTTCTCTCCGGCGCCTCCAATTTCGCGCTGTCGTATGGCGCGAAGAGCGTGACCGACGCCCGCAGCGAACTCGGCATTCGCACCGACAAATCCTGGGCGTTGCAAGATTCCGTTCTGACCTTGCGCGGCCGCGTCGCCTGGGCGCATGATTACGATCCGGATCGTTCGATCGGCGCGACGTTCCAGACGCTGCCGGGCGCATCGTTCGTCGTCAACGGTGCGGCGCAGGCAGCCGACTCGGCGCTGACGACGGCCTCCGCGGAAATCAAATGGATAAACGGCTGGTCCGCGGCCGCCACCTTCGAAGGCGAATTCTCCGACGTCACCCGTTCTTACGCCGGCAAGGGCGTGGTTCGGTACGCCTGGTAACGGCGGCTTGCCGGGTCCGATGATGCCGGAAGTGATCGGCGCATCGTCAAGCCGACGCGTTTAGCCCAAAGCCTCATCGCGGCGGACTTCGTTATCCCGCGGAAGCGATAAGCACCGGCCGTCAGCCGCCTGCGTCTGTACGCTTTCGCGGAGTGGCGGCCGACACCGGGTTCGTCAGATAATTGGGGCAGACCGGAAATGATCCGCCGAGCGTCGCAACGGCGCTTTTCGCGCGCCTCAGAGCGTTTTCGAGCGAAGTGGATACCGGTTCGCGTGAAGAAAACGCGTCAAAACAAAAACCTAGAGCCCCGTTCCGATTCCATCGGAACGGAAAAGGCTCTAGCACAAGCGGCAGGCTCCCCAGGATGCGCAGCAAGCCCCGCCATTCCCGTACCAGCCACCGTATCCCCAGCCACCGTAGCCGCAGCCGCCGCAGCCGCCGAACCCGAAGAACCCGAGGCCGCCGAACCCGCAACCGCCGCAGCCGCCGCCGCAACCTCGGCAGCCACCAAAGCCGCCGCCGCAACCTCGGCAGCCGCCGCACCCGCCACCGCCACGGCAGCCGCCGCAACCATGGCCGCAACCGCCACATCCGCCGCGGGCCAACTGCACGCCGCCGCGAAGGTGTTCCCTGTCGAAGACATAGAACGTGGCGAGACTGACGTCGGTCATTTCCTCTTCGCCAAGAACGAAGCGCTGATCAGGCGAGATATTGTCAAATTGCGGGGTATCGGCAACGGGCGCGGTCGATGCGGATGCGCTACCCACCAGCGAAAAACTCAATCCGGCGGCGCCCAGCGCCTTCACGGCAGGGGCTTTGGTTCTGCGTTTCTGCTTCGAAGCTTGCTTGACCCGTGACATGGCCGCTTCCTCCGTAAGTTTTTTCGCTTGGCAAATTTTGCCCTCGGCGAAACCGGCGCGCAAGGGTTACTTTCGCTAAAAAACGCGAAAAATCTCATCCAGTTTCCGTTCATCTTCATGAACAAGATCGACGCATAGCCGCTTTTGTCCGCCGACCACTCCAAATTTATGGACTCACCCCCTGGTGATAAACCAGGCGAGCAGCGCGCTGGCGGCGAGCAACGCCATGACGGTTGCGATCAGCATCCATAGCTTGCGGATGCGCATCGGCCCGGCTTCATCGAAGGTCAGCCATTTGCGCACAAAGCGCTGCGGGCCGTGCTCTGCACCCGGACCGCGCGGGTTCAGGCAGGATCTTGGCTGGTGCGGCTCTGGCACACGTCGACCCATTCGGCCGCGGTCAGTTCGGCCATCCGCGCCGGCGTGATCCGCACCGCGCTGTGGGTCGAGCCCGCCGCCGGCACCACCTCGTCGAACGCCTGCAGCGACACGTCGCAATAGACCGGCAGCGGCGTTTTCAATCCGAACGGACAGACGCCGCCGACTTCGTGGCCGGTGATGTCGGCGACTTCATCGAGCCCGAGCATCTTCGGCTTGCCGCCGAACAGCGCCTTCACCTTCTTGTTGTCCATCCGCGAGGTGCCGGCTGGCCACGATCAGCACCACGCGCTCGCCGACCCGCAAGCTCAGCGTCTTGGCGATCCGCGCCGGCTCGACGCCGTAGGCTTCGGCCGCGAGCACGACGGTCGCCGAGCTCTGCGTCGATTCGATCACGGTGATGTCAGGAGCTTTTTCGGCGAAAAATGCGCGAACCGATTTCAAGACTTCATGGATGAGGCAACGACCTTCGGCAATTCCGACAGCGCGTGGATGCGATAATCGGGCTCGAGCCCGAGTTCGTCCATCTGCATCCGGATCGCCTTGAACATCGTCAAGGGCGGGACGACGTCGCTCTTGACGCAGGCCAGCGCCATCGCTTCCGGCGTCACCCGTTCGATCCAGGCGACGTTGAGGCCAAAGGCCTTGGCGCCGCATGGCGTCCCACGGATTCGACGACACGAACAGAACCTCGGCGGGCGTCACGCCGAGCTTTTCTTCGATCAGGGTATAGGCGTCGGGACTCGGCTTGAAGATTTTCCTGGAGTCGATGCTGATGGTGGCATCCAGCACGCGGTCGAGGCCGCTGTTGCGCACCAGCGCGTTGAGCATGTCGGTGGAGCCGTTGGAGAGGATCGCGAGCTTGCGGCCACGCAAGGCGGCCAGCGCCGCATTGGCATCCGGATAGAGATCGAGATGCAGATATTTCTCCATGATGCGCGTCGAACACGCCGTCGTCATGGTTCAGCCCGAGCATCCGCAGCGTATAGGCGAGCGATTCCCGGGTGATGACCGAAAAATCCTCATAGCGCCGCATCAGCGATCGCAGCCAGGTGTATTCGAGCTGCTTGATCCGCCAGATCTGCGTGATGATGTCGCCATAGCCGGGAAAGGCTTCCTCGGTGACGGTCGCCACCGACTGAATGTCGTAAAGCGTGCCATAGGCATCGAACACAACGGCTTTGATGGTCACGAAGGTCAGCCTTTCAAATTGAAGCACCCACGCCCGCGTCTATTCCGGCGTGGCGCGGCGAATGATGGCGCAGATGCCCGTCATCCGCGCGATCGGATGTTCGACGAACAGCCTGCATGAGGCGAGCGCGGCTTCAAGCGAGGCCGGCGGCTCGCCCGGGGCAAGCCGGCTCACAAGTGCGCGACCGTGGGCGCGGCCCAGCGCCCGTGCCGCGCGCGTCAGCGCGTTCAATTGTCCATCGGCCTGCAACGGCGCCAGCATGGTCCTGGCGATGGCCAGATAAGGCGGCCAATAGGCCAGATGGCGGTACATGCTGGCAATCAGCGAGGGATCGGTGTCCTCGCCGAATTGGTTCAATTCAACGATCAGCCGCTGCACCTCGGGAGCCAACGCCGCCATCGCGGGCAAGGCCGGAAGTTCGGTGCTGCCGGCGGCGGGCGCTGATTCCGACGGCTGAGCGAAATCGCCGGCGCTCGGGTCATAGCGTTCGAGCAATGCCGAGAGCACGACCAGCGCCAGCGCATTGGTGTGATGATAGCTGTCCAGCGTGGCGCGGATCGCCGCCAGCGCGGGTCGATCGATCCCCGCCGCCATCAACGTATCGACCGAAAGCCGGGGCACCTCGGGCAGGCTCAGCGTGTGGCGCACCGCCTCGGCGTGCGGGGCGGCGGCTGCGATGTACAACGGCCGCACCGTCGACCAGGTCCATGTGCAGCGCGCCCGGCAGGGTCGCGAGGTTGCGCCAGATCAGATTGACGACGCTGGTATGCAGGACGCCGCGAATATCGGCATAGATCTCGGCGATCTCGCCGGTCGCCGCGCTCGGCGATCGAGGGGACGCTGTCCGTTTCAGTCAAGGCCATTCGCCAACGCGCTGACAAAACTCGCGCGTCAGATACCCAATATCTTGCGCGCGTTGGCTTTTAGCACCTTCGGCCTGATTTCGTCGCGGATCTCGAGTTTTGCAAAATCGGCCAGCCAGCGATCGGGCGTGATCACCGGCCAATCCGATCCGAACAGCATCTTGTCCTGCAGGATCGAGTTGATGTAGCGCACCAGGATCGGCGGGAAATATTTCGGCGACCAGCCGGACAGGTCGATATAGACGTTCGGCTTGTGGGTCGCGACCGACAGCGCTTCTTCCTGCCAGGGAAACGAGGGATGCGCGAGGATGATCTTCAGGTCGGGAAAATCCGCCGCGACATCGTCCATGTACATCGGGTTGGAATATTTCAGCCGCATCCCCATGCCGCCCGGCATGCCGCTGCCGACGCCGGTCTGCCCGGTGTGAAACAGCGCGATCGCGCCGCCCTCGTTGATCGCCTCATACAGCGGATAGGCCATGCGGTCGTTGGGATAGAAGCCCTGCATGGTCGGATGGAATTTGAAGCCGCGGACGCCGTATTCCTCGATCAGCTTGCGCGCCTCGCGCACGCCGAGCTTGCCCTTGTGCGGATCGATGCTGACAAAGGGAATCAGGACGTCGAGATTGTCCGAGGCGGCTTCGAGCATCTCGTAATTATTGTAGCGGCGGAAGCCGGTCTCGCGCTCGGCATCGACCGGGAAGATCACGGCCGCGATATTCTTCGAGCGGTAATAGGCCGCGGTTTCCGGCACGGTCGGCGGATGCTTGTGCGGCGACTTGAAATAGTCGGCCATCTGCGCCTGGAAGTCGTCATAGCCGTCGTCGCCATGCATGCCGCAGGGCTCTTCCGCATGGGTGTGGATGTCGATCGCGACGACGTCCTCGATATTGGGCAGCTTCAATTTGGGCATTTTGCGTTCCCCGGGGGGCTTGTTGATGCGGTGCGACAAATTGATTATACTATATAACGAATTTGGCAAGTGGGCAGGTCAAGTGACGGATCGGTAAGAATTCGGTCGATCTGAGCTGCAATCGCGATTTGGCGCGGCTTCACGGTCCCGCGGCGTGATGTGCCCGAGTTCTGGAAATCGTTCGCCCAAAAGAGAGGGGATGGCGGATGGCCGGCTAAGTTTAACGCCGCGTCGGAAACAGCAGTATCTTCGCCGTATGGCGTGGCGGCAGGATCGCGTCAGGCTCACGCTTTGTGGCGAGCCGTTCCGCGTGTACCTGGATACGTCGCTGGTGGGCCGCGATGGCGTGGTCTTCCACTTCCTCCGCACTGATCAGCAGCAAGCCGATCTGCTCGCGGACTTCCGTGGCCAACCGGCGCGCGTCGGCGAGCAGACTGCGACGTTCCGCATCCTCGACCGCGGGCGGATGCGGCTGCCGCTGTGCTTCGCGGCTGACCGCGAACGATTGGGCGGAGTATTCACTCCATTTTCCGTCTTCGTTGATTTGGCTGTTATCGAATGGCATTGGACCACGTTCTCATTGCGAGAGAACCATCCAACACCGACTGCAAGATTTCGATTAAGACCGCTCGCAAATGCGGAGCGATGTCGATTTCTCGTTAATTTGCGATGAACGCCCGACGGCGGATGCCGGGCCTTTCCTCTCGAACTCGTTGGATGGGTGGAGCGAAGCGATACCCATCATTGGCAGTGGGATATTGTAGTCAAACAAAGATGCGCTCGCGACGGATCGATCTCACTCTTGTGAGTGATGCGATGGGTTTCGCGAGATTAAGCCATCCTACGAACTGGGGTAGATTACCGGCGACCGAAAAAGGGGAGAATGCTGTCTCTGACGTGTTGAGTGTACGCCATCGTCCACCCTCCGTGAGTGTTTCCATCTTCCCGCCGATTGCGCGAGTCTCGAGCACCGGCTTACACGTAAGCAATATACACGCGGGACGTTTATCGTCTATAACTGCAATCCAAAAGGAATCACAAGGCAAACCGATACTTAAATGTTTTTATCGCAGCTTCGTATTGAGAATTTCAGGGCCTTTGGAGAAGGTGAAAGCGCCCTCGTGGTGGCGTTCAACCCGGGGCTTACCGCCATTGTCGGTGAAAATGACACCGGAAAAACCGCCATTGTTGACGCACTCCGCCTTGCTCTGGGAACCCGAGACCAAGAGTACTTTCGAGTCGATGAGAACGACTTCCATCAGCCAAGCGACGGTGGCGCGCGTGCGAAGGAAATCCGCATCTGTTGCAGATTCGAAGATCTTACCTTAGCCGACAAAGCGGCGTTTGTTGAGCACCTGACCTATGAAGATGAGGAAGGAGCCAAAGTCGCCGTTCTAGCCCTCAATTGGAAAGCGATCGCGCCGATTCAGACCGGCGGGCAACGACGTTTCACCTCCGTCGAGACCAGGTCTGGAAAAGCCGCGGACGGGCCAGCGTTTGATCAGGCTGCCAAAGCACTGTTGTGCGCAACCTACCTGCGTCCGCTTCGTGATGCGGAACGAGCGATGTCGGCTGGACGAGGTTCGCGCCTCTCCCAGGTGCTGCAGCATACCAAGGAAATAAGGGAATTCGGGACAGACTACGACCACAAGGCTGGCCCGCCCAAGGATTTAAGCACTGTTAGTGTACTGGGTATCGGCGATTTCGCGAATGCGTTGTTAAGTCAGCATAAAGGCGTTCAGAGCGCATCGGATAACCTGAACACGAAATATCTGGAGGAGCTGTCATTTGTCGGAGCCGAGCTGGAAGGCAGCATTTCGGTCAGCGGCTCGAAGGGTGAAACATCGGCCAGGCTGCGTTTATTGCTTGAAAAGCTCGATCTTGCATTGCGCGATGCAATTGCGCCAGGAGCGCCACCGAACCGAGGCCTAGGATCGAACAATATTCTGTTCATGGCCTGCGAGTTGCTTTTGTTGGGCTCCGAGGCAGATGGATTGCCTCTCTTGTTGATCGAAGAGCCTGAAGGCGCACCTGCATCCGCAGCGCCAACTGCGGCTTATCCAGTTTTTGCAAAAGAAAGTTCGCGAGGCGAGAGCGGACGGCCAGAAAATACAGGTCATCCTGACCACGCATAGCCCCAATCTCGCCTCTGCAATCGCGCTAGATAATCTGTTGCTTTTGCAGGGTCGGAAGGGGTTTTCCCTTGCGACGGGATATACGGAACTCAGTAAGTCCGACTATGGCTTTCTGGCCCGTTTCCTTGATGTGACAAAGGCCAATTTGTTCTTCGCTAGGGGCGTAATCATTGTTGAAGGAGATGCGGAAAATATCCTGCTTCCGACTATTGCGCGGTTGCTGCAGCGAGATCTCACCGAAAGTGGTGTGTCGATCGTGAATGTGGGTGGCGTTGGCTTGCGTCGGTTCGCGCGTATTCTTCAGCGCAAGAATGCTGCCCTCGATGGAGAAATCAATGTTCCCGTTGCTTGTGTGACGGATTTGGACGTTATGCCCGACTGCGCGCCGGAAATCATTGGCAAAGTGAAGCCCGGTGAGGCCTGGCCCAAGGGTCGTCGTTGGCGCGCGAAGAAGGATTTTCCCGGAGACGCTCTCGCGAAGCGGCGCGCCGAAATCCAAGCCAAAGCATCCGGCCAAAACGTGCAAACATTCGTGGCCGATGAATGGACGTTGGAGTATGACTTGGCGTTCTCCGGTTTGGATAACGAAGTGTGGCTCGCGGCTCATCTCGCGAAGGCTGATGAAAAGATACATGCGGGAACGACGACGGTCGCGGCTGTGGTCAGGGCCGCTTCAAGATCTTTTAGAGTCTGTCCGGGAACATCAAACGGGATTACAGAGTTTTCGGAGCATGAGGCGGATTGATGCGAGGCGCAAGAAGGCCAGCGCCTTGCGATTTAGGTTTTCCCAATCCTTTGCAAGTCGTCGGCAGCGGTTGAGCCACGCAATCGTCCGTTCGACGACCCAACGGCGTGGAAGCACTACAAATCCTTTGGCGTGATCGGAGCGCTTGACGATTTCGGTTTCGAGATAGGGGAGGATTTTCGCCAAGGCCTTCTGGAATTCCGGTCCCTGATAGCCGCCGTCGGCAAACAGCTTTTTCAAGAACGGATACATCCCGAACAGTGTCGCAAGAAGCAGAATGCCGCCGTCGCGGTCTGGGATATCGGCCGGATGAACAATCGCGTGCAGCAGCAAACCCAGCGTATCTACGAGAATATGGCGCTTCTTGCCTTTGATCTTTTTGCCCGCATCATAGCCATGCGGATCGATGCAGGCCCCCCTTTTTCTGCGCTCTTCACGCTTTGGCTGTCGATGATGGCAGCGGTGGGACTGGCCTCGCGTTCGCCTTGCTCGCGGCACTCCACATATAGGGCGTGATGGATGCGATCGAGCGTGCCGTCGTAGCTCCACAAATCAAGATAGTCGAAAAGCGTGCTGCGTGGCGGCAGATCTTTCGGAATCGCCCGCCACTGGCATCCCGTGCTCAACACATACATGATCCCATTCATCACCTCGCGCACGTCGACGTGGCGCTTGTTGCCACCGCGCCTGGCCGGTGGGATCAACGACTCTACATGCGCCCATTCGTCGTCGGTCAGATCGCTCGGATATCGTAGTGCGCTGCGGTCGTATCGTCTGCGGTTCTTCGCCGTCCACATCGGTGATCCCTCCTCGAATCAGGCCACCACAATTGAATCACAAATGATTCACTGGACTCAACTTGTTCTCGGACGGACACTTAGGGAATTGAACGCCAGGACTTCATCGCGCGAGGAAATGTGCTCGCACGTCTATGAGCTGTTCGCCGACGGCTCTAGTGTCTCTAAAACGGTGGCAGCACAGTATCTGGCTTGTATCCTCAATAGGATCGTCAGGAAGGGCGTTCTAAATGCCGAGACGTTGTCATCGTGCCTTCCCAAATATTTGAACGAGGCCATTGCGCACGTGACGTACAAGCCCAGCGCTGAGAGTGCCAGGGCCTCAAAATGACTAGCGCCGCTGGTTTTCTGCCCCCGTCCATAACCGATGACGATATGGCGTGGGTATGCGACGTGTTGAAGCTGCCAAAAGCGGCCTTTAGTGGAAAGGACGGCTTGGACCCGAGGCTGGAGGTTCTCCAGTCAACGGCGGCCCTTGATGTGGAAGCCTGTCCCGGCAGCGGCAAGACCACATTGCTCGTAGCGAAGCTGGCCATTCTCGCTCGCAAATGGACGGAGCCGAGGCGTGGGATCTGTGTTCTTTCCCATACCAATGTCGCGAGACGAGAAATTGAGCAACGACTTGGCAATACGGCCGCGGGTCAGCAACTGCTCAGATATCCGCATTTCGTGGGCACCATTCATGGCTTCGTAAATGAATTTCTGGCGCTCCCTTGCTTGCGCTCCCTAGGTCTTCCCGTGCGGCTGATTGACGACGAGATTTGCCAAACGCGTCGGTGGAACAAGCTAAAGTGGTCCACGAAAACCGCTTTAGAAACGGCCAGGCATTCTCCAAGCATGATAAAGTTCAAGTCGATAGACTTCGATTTGGGGGATATTCGATGGGCGAGGGGCGCTACGCTCGGCCGAGGTACCGACACTTATAAGGCTCTTAAGGAGGTCTGTAAAACGACCGCCGAGGAAGGCTTTTATTGCTTCGACGAGATGTTTGTGTTCGCGGATTATCTTCTTGATCACGTTCCGCTAGTTCGCGAGACTATTCGCCACCGCTTCCCATTGCTCTTCATCGACGAAGTACAGGATAACAGCGAGATTCAGGCATCGCTTCTGGCCCGTCTTTTTAGCGACGGGCAAGCGCCAGTTATTCGACAGCGGTACGGTGACTTCGAATCAAGCAATTTACCGATACTCTGGCGACCAAGATGGCGCCATCACCGATAAGTTTCCAGATCAAACCGTCCGCAAGGATATCCCGAATAGCCATAGATTTGGTCAGCAAGTCGCGGATTTTGCGAAGCCGCTTGGTGTCGTTCCGCAGCCGCTGATCGGACATGGACCTCCCCGGAGTAAGATCACGGCTGACACGAGAGATAGACACGCCATCCTTTTGTTCGACGACGCGACGATCAGCTCCGTTCTTCCCAGCTACTCGGCTTATCTCTGCGAGCTGTTTTCAACGCAGGAGCTGAAGCGGGGGGTGTTTACTGCTGTTGGTGCTGTTCATCGGCCGAGCGAGGACGTCAATCACTTACCCCGGCACGTCGGTAACTATTGGTCCGCTTACGACGCCGAATTGGCCGCAACCGAACCTAAGCCCAAAACATTCTGCCAGTATTATATGGCCGGGTTGAAACGAGCTGAGCAAGCGGGTGAGGCAGAGCAACTTGTTGAATTCCTGGCGCAGGGAATTATCGCGCTGGCTCGGCGTGTGGACCCGTTAACTCACTTCCCCACTCATCAACGCAAACACCGCCATTTATTGGGATTGCTCTCCGCTAAGCCAGATGTGCAGGCGGCTTACATGGAATTCATAACGGCGCTTGCGGCCGATAGGGCCATGCCATCCCCGAGGGAATGGACCGATAAGTGGGGCCCAATTGTAAGGCTTGTTGCGTCCGAAATCATCGGCTCGGTTATTGACGCCAGCCAGACATCGGAATTTTTAAAGTGGGAGCTGGCGACCGACACGACCCTCACAAAAAGGGACAATCGGTTTAGATACCCGGAACATGCTCCGACGGTTGAAATTCGTCTTGGATCAATTCACTCGATAAAAGGTGAAACCCACACCGCTACATTGGTGTGTGACACATATTTTCGAGCGCATCACTTGATGGCGCTCAAGCCGTGGCTGCTTCAGAAGAAAGCAGGTGGCACGCGGGAAAATGGACTGAGCCAATCACGAATGAAGCAGCATTATGTGGCGATGACGCGTCCGACGCATCTGCTTTGCCTTGCTATCCGCGATGACGCACTTGATCAGGAGGAGATTGCGGCTCTTAAGGCGCGGAAGTGGAGAGTTGGCCGAGTAAACGATGGTCCTATTCAATGGATTTAGCGGTTAGTAGCATCTTAGCTGAGCGCCGGAAGAAGGTGGCTGTGTATAGTACCTGTGTAACGGGGCGCCACGCCTCGATCTGGGCAACAACGCGTCCCTGGAACCTGAAAATAAGCTTTAAGCCATTACAAAATATCGCCATTCTTGATCCGGGCATTGGAAGTTGGCCTGGATTTATGAGCCTTCGCGCACCCGGTTCCGATTGACATTTGCCACCGGGATGGCTTAGAAACCGGCCGTCCCGGGCGGAATCCGCTGGCGGGATTGATCCCATTTGCCACTTTCGGCTCCCAGTTTCGGCCTCTCGTCACGGCCTTTCGAAGCATCAGGATGTCCCATGAAGGTCCGTAACTCGCTGAAATCGCTGCGTGGTCGCCATCGCAACAACCGCCTGGTCCGCCGCAAGGGCCGGGTCTACGTGATCAACAAGGTCCAGCGCCGTTTCAAGGCGCGCCAGGGCTGAGTTAGGTCCGGTCCGTTTCTTCGTCTGGCGACGCGATCGGCTTTAAAAAATACCTGCTGTTCACGTCTTGCTGCTTTGCAAGACTGTTTTGCCGTGTCTAGACTTTGGCCATGGCGTTGAGATTCCCCGGGGCGCGCAGCGCTCGATTCACAGTTCTTGCCGTGATCTTGGCTACCGCGGTCATCGTCGCCGCGCCGGTTGCTGCGTCGGCGCAGGATACCGGAGCGGGGCCTGCCAAACAGCAGAAGAAATTGCCGGAAGCACCTGGCAAGCTGCCGAAGGTCGGTGCCGATCGCACCCGTGGACTGGATTTCCTGTTCGGCGCGCTGAAGGCGGCCCCGGATGAGGCCAGCGCCAGGCACGTCGAGTCGCGGATCTGGGCGCTCTGGATGCAGACGCCGAGCGATACCGCCGCATTGCTGATGGTCCGCGCCAAGGCCGCGATGGATGCCCAGAAGATGGACGTCGCGCTCAAGCTGCTCGACGCCGTCGTCAAGCTGCGTCCCGATTATGTCGAGGCCTGGAACCGGCGGGCGACGGTGTATTACCTGCAAAACGACTACACCCATTCGCTCCAGGATATCGAG
The DNA here is from genome assembly GCA_963755895.1 of uncultured Alphaproteobacteria bacterium. Lineage (GTDB taxonomy): Bacteria > Pseudomonadota > Alphaproteobacteria > Rhizobiales > Xanthobacteraceae > Bradyrhizobium. The sequence continues at coordinate 191,033 of CAVWMD010000028.1, read as the reverse complement.
CAGGTGCTGGTCCGCGAACCCCGTCATTTCGGGGCGCTGGCGGGGCTCGGCATGATCATGCAGGATCTGGGCGACGACAAGCGCGCGCTCGAGGCGTTCCGCAAGGCGCTCGCGGTCAATCCGTACCTCGAAAAGGTACCGGAACTGGTCAAGACGCTGACGGAGAAGGTCGAAGGCCGCGATATCTAGGGCCGAGATATCCAGGGCGGCTATGTCTAGTGCAGGGCGCTGCCGGCCCGTTCGAAGGGACCGCTGCGGGTCACCGCCGCATAAAGCCGTGCCAGTTCAGCCTCGAGCTGCTCGTTGACCAGTAGCAAGGCCTTCAGCGCACCGCGGACGTCGCCGTCGCAGCTAGCGACAATCTCATCGATTGCAATTTCGTTCGCTCTGAACGTCATCAAACTCTCCCACATTCTGCTGTTGCAATATCTCGCAACAATCGTGGGCTAATCGTGACATCCGATCCGCGTTCCTGTGGATAGCGTGGACAACGAGCCGTTTTGTTCGCGTCTATGTATCCCATGGCAAAAGCGCAGGTGGCGTTTATATGAAGCCGCGACCGGCAGCGGTGTGGAAAACGCCCGTCGAACGAGTTCCGGCGGTTGAGAAAAACATTGATAATCCTGCTGTTATTACTGGTGGCGCCGATCACGATATCGGCAACGAAATATTTGCTCGGAGATCGCTCGGGCAATTGGCAGACCGCCGACCGCTCCAGCACCGGTCTGTTGCCGACGCCGGCGCAACATCCCGATGCGCTGGTGCGGATTTATGCCGCGCGAACGGTGCGCTGGCGCGGGATCTTCGCGGTGCATTGCTGGATCGTGGTCAAGGAGGCCGATGCGTCGGACTACACCCGCTATGACTATACGGCCTGGGGAGAGCCGATCCGCGTCAACGGCTTTGCGCCCGATGGGCGGTGGTTCGGCGTCGCGCCGCAAACCATTGCGAGCGCCGACGGCGCGGCGGCGGCAAGCATGGTCCCGAAAATTCGCGCCGCGGTCGAAACCTATGAATGGCGAAGCTATGGCGATTATCGCGCCTGGCCGGGACCGAATTCCAATACGTTCGTCACCGCGGTGCTCGCAGCCGTTCCGGAATTGCGAGCCGCGCTGCCGCCGACCGCGATCGGCAAGGATTTTCCATACAACAGCGCGATGTTTGGCCGGACCCCGTCAGGAACCGGCTTTCGCATCTCGCTCGGCGGCTATCTCGGCCTGACCATCGGTTGGGTCGAAGGCATCGAAATCAACCTTCTCGGCGGGGTGTTCGGCATCGATCTGCGGCGGCCGGCACTCAAGCTGCCAGGACTGGGACGGTTGGGATTGAGCTACTGAGCGATTGGGCTAGATTAGGTCGGGTCGCGGCGCCGGGCCCTTTTTCGTGCGCCGTCCTACTTTGCATGGGGTTATTTTCGCGATTTTGTGTCTAGCCCCTCCAAAGCCCCGGGATGTGCCGTGCTGGCGCTGACGGCGAGTCGGTTCAACTCCAACCCATCATGCTTTGGTGAGCACGACTCGTTGGCGGTGAAACATTTGCCCGCTAGAACCGTAGCTTGTCGGTGCCCCACGTCAGCAGGATCATCCGGACATTGCCAATGAGTTTGGTCGTCGTCGTGTTGGCGCTTGCGATGCTGGCGCTGATCACGCAAGCAGGCGTGGTTGCCGTGCAGCGGGCCTATCCCGCGCAAGGCCGGATGATCGGGGTCACGGGCGCGGCGCTCCACGTGCTCGATATCGGCCCGCGCGATACCATATCGCCGCCGATCGTGATGCTTCACGGGGCGAGTTCCAATCTCGAAACCATGCGGCGGCCGCTCGGCGACCTGCTCGCCAAAAACCATCGCGTCATCCTGATCGATCGTCCCGGCCATGGCTGGAGCCCGCGCGCGCTTCTGTCCGATTCGACGCCGGCGATCCAGGGTCGCATGATCGACGAGGCGCTGGAAAAGCTCGGGATCGGCAGCGCGATCTTCGTGGTGCATTCGTGGGCCGGCGCGCTGGGCGCGCGGATGGCGCTGGATTATCCCGGCCGCGTCGCGGGTCTGGTGATGCTGGCGCCGGTGGCGTATCCGTGGCGCGGCGGCGTCGGCTGGTACAACAAGCTCGTCACCACGCCGCTGATCGGTCCGTTGCTGGCCTATACCGTCACGCTTCCGCTCGGGTACTTCCTGACCGAGTCCGGCGCCCGCGGCGTGTTCGCGCCGCAGACCATGCCGGATGGATTTGTCGAAAACAGCGCGACGCCGCTGCTGCTGCGCCCGCGCGAGTTCCTCGCCAACGCCTGGGACCTCGTGACATTGAAGGCGGCGGTGATCGAACAGGCGCCACGCTATGCCGATATCAAGGCGCCGGTGGTGGTGATCGCGGGCGATGCCGACAAAACGGTGTGGCCGACCATCCACTCACAGCCGTTCGCGGCAACTGTTCCGCACGCCAAACTGATCCTGTTGCCGGGTGTCGGCCACATGGTGATGTATGCCGAGCCCGATCTCGTCATGCACGAGATCGACACGATGACCCGCGAGCTCGCGCACCGCGCCGTGGCGGCCGATTAAAAGCACTCGACGGGCCGGTCGCGCCGTAGTTTGTTTGGCGCAAGCGTTGCCACAACGCCGGCTCGCATCTCAGGAAGCCGACGGTGGCAACTCGCAAGGGGAGGTCGCCGATGGAGACGACGAGGCGTGGATTGTTGGGTGCGGGAGCGTCCGCCGCGCTCGGTCTGTTGCCGCTGGGCGGCGGCGCCGCCACGGCGCAAACGGCATCGACCACGAACGCGGCGCAACCGGGCTGGGACGATGGCGAACTGGCGCATCTGCTTCCGACCAGCAATCACAACCGGATTCTGATCAAGGCATCGTTCAAGAAGCCGCTTGCGGCTACGCCGACCTTGCAGGTTGGCGATCAGCGCGTTGCCGGCGAGCGTACGGACACGCGCGGATTGTTCTGGCAGTTCCAGGCCGCCGATCTGAAACCCGGGACATCGTATCAGATGGCGTTGACCAGTTCCGAAGGTAAAGCGCTGTGTCAGCCATGGTCCTTGTCGACGATGCCGGCACCCGACGCGATGCCCTCAAAACTGCGGCTGCTGGTTTATTCCTGTGCCGGAGGGCATGATCTTTTCAAGGCGGCCCATACCGGCTTCGAATTCGTGCCGGCCGCTATCCGGCAAAAGCTGCTGCGACGCGGCCTGTCGTATGCGCCGGACGCCCTGATCGCCAACGGCGATCACGTCTATTGGGACCTGCTGGCGCCGCGCGCGGCGCCCAAGCTCGGCGCTTCCAAGGCCGCGCAGGAATACGCCCGCTTCGATCGCGACGCGCCGCTGCTGGGAGGCGCCAACGAGATCGCGCTGCTGCGCGCCGCCGGAGAGCAGATCACGCCGCTCTATGGAACGCTGTGCCGCTCCACGCCGGTATTTTTTCTGCAGGACGATCACGATCATTTCGACAATGATGAAGCAACCGACGAGGCCGTCACGTTCCCGCCCGATAATTTCATGCTGCAATCGGCGCGCGCGACGCAACGGCTTTGGTATCCGGAATTCCTGCCTGATCTCGAGAGATCGCCGGGGCTTCCGGGCTCCGACACGCCGGACCAGCCGGCGTCGCGCCCCTCGGGTCTTTCGGAGAGTTTTGGCACCCTGCGCTACGGGCGGCTGGCCGAGGTCCTCCTGTATGACATCAGACGCACAGTCACGCTCGCAGGACCGACCGGTGTGTTCGTCGCCCCCGACGTCGAAGCCTGGCTGAAGGCGCGCGCCGCCGCGCGGGAAGTCGTGCACCTGGTCAATGTTCCCTCGAACCCGCCGGGATGGAGCGCCGGCAAATGGGGTGAATGGTATCCCGACCTGCTCGGTCCCGACGGCAAGCTTTCAGAGGCGAAGCCCAAGCCCTATTGGCAGCGCGGCTGGCTGTCACAGCATGATCGCCTGATGCAGGCTTTGTCCGAAATGCCGGGCCGAATTCCGCTCGTCGTCAGCGGGGATCTGCACGCCACGGCCGAAGGGCGGATGATGCGCAGCGGCCAGCTCGATTTCTCGCGCAATCCTGTCATCGCCGTGTTGCCGGGGACGCTCGGGACCAGCACCGGCGGCTGGGCGTCCGAGTTTCGCGGCGTCGGTCCAAAGGTGCCGCAGCATCTGGACATGGTGGAAACCGTCACGCCGATTGAGGAAAACGGCTTTCTGCTGATCGACTTCACGCCGGAGGCGATCACGCTGCGCTATTTCAAATGGAATCAGAAGACGCAACCGGTCAGCGATATCGACACGCTCGAGCCGTTTCACACCACTGAACTGAAGCGCGTCTGAGGATTTTGTTTCCGGATGTTTCGGATGTGCCCCTTGCAACACCACGCAACATATCCGCGAGGTGGCAAAAATATCTCGTTAAGATTGTTAACCCTATCGTCGCGGCGGGGCGCTTCCAGAAATACGTGCAATGTTCGATACGATCATTCTGCTATCCGGCGAGGCCGAGCAATCGGTGCTGCCGCACGCGCTGCGGGGACACAATCCGCAGCTCGCGGTGATACCGGTGCGGACCCAGGCCGATCTCGACCGCCTGGACAGCCATCTGCTGCGGCGCTCCCGGCTGATCGCGTTCGTGACGCCGGTCATCGTCCCCGCCGACATTCTGCATCGGCTCGGCTACGGCGCCTTCAATTTCCATCCCGGTCCGCCCGACTATCCCGGATGGGCGCCGGCGCATTTCGCGCTCTACCATCGGGCCAGCGAATTCGGCGCGACCGCGCACGTCATGGTCGAACAGGTCGACGCAGGCCCGATCCTCGACGTCACGCGCTTTCCAATTCCACCCGACATCTCGGTGTTCGGCCTGGAGGGGATGGCTTACGCGCATCTCGCGCAATTGTTCTGGCGCATGGCAAAGTCGCTCGCCACCGAGGTAGCTTTACCGCCGCCGCTTCCGATTCACTGGGGCACGAAGAAATATTCCCGGCGCCTCTACCGCACGATCTGCGACATTCCGCTCGACATCGCCAAGGATGAGTTCGACCGCCGTATCAAGGTATTCGGCGGCAACCATTTCGGCATCGCGCCGACGATCCATCTACACGGCGTCGAGTTTCGCGCGGTGATGCCGGGTGAAGCCGTCAGCGCGTGACCAGATCCGGCGCGGGCATACCGCGCTGGAAGGCCAGCAGGTCGAGCGTCGGAGGCTCGCGGCCGGTCAGGATCGAACAGCAGGCGTGCGCCTGGCCGCGGTGATGGGTCTGGTGATTGAACAGATGCAGCAGGATGTCCTGCCGCGGCTGGCTATAGGGCTTGCCTGACGTGGTTTGATACGCGAGCGTCGCGGTGAGGTCGGCCTCGCCATAACCGTCGACGAGATCTTTCAGGCGCGCATCCTCCGCGATCCGGGCGGAAAGCAGATCCCGGCGATCATCGTACAGGATGGCGTCGAGGCGATCCGGATGTTCGCCGCGGCCGGTCAGGCGCTTCAGCCAGATCCGGTCGGTCAGCAGCAGGTGATTCAGCGTTCCGTGCAGGCTGCCGAAGAACACGCCGGTCGGACGGCGATAGGCTTCTTCCGGCAATTCCAGCGCGGCGCCATAGAGCCGCAAATTGGCCCAGTGATTATAGGCTGCGAGCTGCCGGAAGTTTTCGGTTCCCATCGTCGTGTCCTTGGTCGCCAGGGTCTTTTGGGCGTGGCGGATGATAGCTTGTCCGCCGGCCTCATTTGGTGAAAATACCTCACCAATTGGAGGATGCGATGGGACCGCCGATAGCGCCATCGGCGCGCGGGCTCACAGCACTTGCGCTGTTCGCCACGCTCGGCACGCTGACGGAGGCGGCCGAACAGCTCGGCGTTACCCGCTCGGCGCTGTCGCACCGGATTGCCGAACTGGAAAAGCATCTCGGCGTGGCGCTGGTGCGAAAAGCCGGCCGGCGCATCGCGCTCACCGAGGACGGCGAGCGCCTGCTGTCCAGCATGGGCGATGCGCTCGCCCGGCTGCAGGCGGCGGTCGAGCCGTTTCGGCGGGACCGCGGCCAGATCCGGTTGAGCACGGTCGCAACCTTCGCGTCGCATTGGCTGATCCCGCGGATCGCGCAATTTCAGGCGCGGCATCCCCAGATCGAGGTTGCGATCTTCACCACGACGCGTGCCGTCGACCTCAAGCAGGAAGACATCGATTGCGCGATCCGCCATGGGCGAGGGGGATGGAAGGGCCTTTCCTCGACCCTGCTGTTCAAGGAAACCCTGATGCCGGTCGCAGCCCCCGAGGTCGCCGATCGCTTTTTGCACCGCGCCAAGCCGGATTGGCGCCGCGCGCCGCTGATCCGGGCACGATCGCGGTTCATGGACTGGTCGATCTGGCAGAAACACGACGGCGCGCTGGCCAAACGCCGCATCAAATGGCTGACGGTGGAAACCCGCGCCCAGGCGCTCGACGCCGCGATATCAGGCGCCGGCGTTGCCCTGATGGATATGGCCTATATCGCCACGCCGGTGGCCGAAGTTCGCCTCAGGAAACTGGCGGAACATCCGCTGCCGCTTCCGACCGGCTACTATTTTGTCAACGTCCCGAACGCCCGAAGCCTGCATTTGCTGAACCATCTGCGCGACTGGGCCGTCGAGGCGGCCAAACCGTTTCGAACTGCGTAGCGGCTATTGCTGCGATCGCAGCCGCGCAGCTCCGGTCACCCCTCGGAGAGCTACCCAAAACGCTTCAGACGTGCTTGATTTGCCATGACAAATCGGCGACCACGACGCGCGGCCACGCGCTCAAGGAAACACCTGATGACCATCATGATGCCCGCTTCCGATCAGGCGGTCCTGGCACGGCGGGATGCGATCGTCGCGGCGCTGCGCGCCATCGTCCCGGGCGAGGGCGTGATCGATAAGCCGGCCGAGATGCTGCCCTACGAGTCCGACGGCCTGATGGCCTATCGCCAGCCGCCGATGGTCGTGGTGCTGCCGGACACCACCGAACAGGTCTCGAAGGTCCTGAAATATTGCCTGAGCAGGGCATCAAGGTGGTGCCGCGCGGTTCCGGCACCTCGCTGTCCGGCGGCGCGTTGCCGCTGGCCGATGGCGTGCTGCTCGGCCTCGGCAAATTCAAGCGCATTCGCGAGATCGATTTCGACAACCGCGTGGTCGTGACCGAGCCCGGGGTGACCAATCTCGCGATCAGCCAGGCGGTCGCGCATGCCGGATTTTACTACGCGCCCGATCCGTCGTCGCAGATCGCCTGTTCGATCGGCGGCAACGTCGCGGAAAATTCCGGCGGCGTTCATTGCCTGAAATACGGCATGACCACCAACAACGTGCTCGGCTGCGAGATCGTGCTGATCTCAGGCGAGATCATCAAGGTCGGCGGCAAATCGCCGGAGACCAGCGGCTATGATTTGATGGGGATCATCACGGGCTCGGAGGGCCTGCTCGGCGTCATCACCGAAATCACGGTGCGGATCCTGCAAAAACCCGAGACCGCGCGCGCCCTGATGGTCGGTTTCGCCGAAGTCGAGGCCGCCGGCAAATGCGTCGCCGACATCATCGGCGCCGGTATCATTCCGGGCGGCATGGAGATGATGGACAAGCCGGCGATCCACGCCGCCGAAGCGTTTGTCCATGCCGGCTATCCGCTCGATGTCGAGGCGCTGTTGATTATCGAGCTCGACGGTCCCGGCGTCGAGGTCGATGAACTGATCGACCGGGTCGAGAAGATCGCGCTGGGCTGCGGCTCGACAACCTGCCAGATTTCAACGTCGGAAGCCGAGCGCAACCTGTTCTGGGCCGGCCGCAAGGCGGCGTTTCCGGCCGTAGGGCGGATCTCGCCGGATTATCTCTGCATGGACGGCACCATTCCGCGCGGCGCGCTGCCGCAGGCGCTGGCGCGGATCCGCGACCTCTCGGCGAAATACGGTCTCGGCGTCGCCAATGTGTTTCACGCCGGCGACGGCAATCTGCATCCGCTGATCCTGTACGATGCCAACAAGCCCGGCGAGATGGAGCGGGCCGAGGCTTTCGGCGCCGATATCCTGCGCTGCTGCGTCGAACTCGGCGGCGTGCTTGACCGGCGAGCATGGCGTCGGCGTCGAGAAGCGCGATCTGATGCCGGAAATGTTCAGCGAGATCGACCTCAACCAGCAGCAGCGGCTGAAATGCGCGTTCGACGCGCAGGGACTGCTCAATCCGGGAAAAGTTTTTCCGACCCTGCATCGCTGCGCCGAACTCGGCCGCGTGCATGTGCACGGCGGCAAGCTGGCGTTTCCCGATCTCCCGCGATTCTGAGCAGGCAAACGTGGATACTCTGAAAGTACGCGACGCTAACGACGTCGAGCAGGTGGTGCGCGCGGCGATCGCCAGCGAGCAGCCGCTGGAGATCATCGGCCATGGCTCCAAGCGGCTGATCGGCCAGCCGATGGCGACCAATGCGCTGCTCGATCTGTCTGACGCTGAACGCGGTGACGGCCTATGAGCCGAACGAACTGATCATCACCGTGCAGGCCGGCGCGCCGCTGGCCGACGTGCTGTCGCTGATCGATTCGAAGAACCAGCAATTCGCGTTCGAGCCGATGAACACCGCGCCGCTGCTGGGCACGCCCGAGATCGGCACCATCGGCGGCATGATCGGCGCCGGCCTCGCCGGGCCGCGCCGGATCAAGGCCGGCGGCGTGCGCGATCATCTGCTGGGCGCGCATGCGGTGTCGGGTTTCGGCGACAGTTTCAAGGCCGGCGGCAAGGTCGTGAAGAACGTCACCGGCTATGACCTCTGCAAGCTGCTGGCGGGATCGTGGGGCACGCTGGCGGTCATGACCGAGGTGACGCTGAAGGTGATGCCGCGGCCCGAGAGCGAGCGCACGCTGGTGCTGCGCGGGCTCGATGACCTCGACCGCCAACCGTGCGATGACCGCGGCGCTGGGCTCGCCGTTCGATGTATCCGGTGCGGCGCATGTGCCGAACTCGGCGTTCCGGACGTCGTCGGCGGGACTTGCCGGCCTGGGAGCGCGGCTTGGGATCTGGGCAGGCGGTCACGCTGGTGCGGCTGGAGGGCATCGCGGCGTCGGTCGCCCATCGCGCGGCGACGCTGGTCAAGCTGCTCGCGCCGTTCGGCACCGCGGAGACGATCGAAGATGCGGCCTCGGCGGCGATTTGGGTTGCGCTGCGCGATGTTAAGCCGTTTGCCGCCACGGGCGCGCTCGGCGCCTGGCCGGTGTGGCGCATCGTCTGTCCGCCGGCCTCCGGCGGCGCGCTCGGCGAACGGCTTGCCCGCGATACCGGCGGCGACGTGATCTACGATTGGGGCGGCGGCCTGATCTGGGCGGCGTTGCCGCCCAAGCCCGATGCCCAGGCCGCCCTGGTGCGCGAGCGGGTCAATGCCGCCGGCGGCCATGCCACCTTGCTGCGCGCCTCCGACGAGGTGCGCCGCAACGTCGATGTGTTTCATCCGCAGCCAAGCGGCCTTGCGGCGCTCGGCGAGCGCGTCCGCCACAGCTTCGATCCGAAGCGCATCCTCAATCGCGGCCGGTTGCTGCGAGGAATCCGTGACATGAAGACCGAATTCAGCCTCGCCCAACTGGCCGATCCCGATATCGCGGAAGCCGACAAGATCCTGCGCGCCTGCGTGCATTGCGGCTTCTGCACCGCGACCTGTCCGACCTATGTGCTGCTCGGCGACGAACTCGATAGCCCGCGCGGCCGCATCTATCTGATCAAGGAGATGCTGGAAAAAGACCAGCCGCCGACCGCAGGAGGTGGTCAAGCATATCGACCGCTGCCTCTCCTGCCTGGCCTGCATGACCACCTGCCCCTCGGGCGTGAACTACATGCATCTGGTCGATCAGGCGCGGGTCAGGATCGAGCAGGATTATACGCGGCCGCTGGCCGAGCGGGCGTTGCGCGCGGTGCTGGCGCTGGTGCTGCCGCGGCCGGGGCTGTTTCGCGCTGGGCATGATGCTGGCGCGGCTGGGCCGGCCGTTGGCGGCCTTGCTGCCGGCAGCCAAAGCCGGCGTCGGCATCGCCGACTTTGTGGCGGCGCCTCAAGGCGATGCTGGCGCTGGCGCCGGGCCGCCTGCCGGCGCAAGGGGCCGGCGGCGGGCAGCGTGTTTCCGGCGATCGGCGACAAGCGCGGCCGTGTCGCGCTGCTGCAGGGCTGCGCGCAGCAGGTGCTGGCGCCGCGCATCAACCAGGCCGCCATCAATCTTTTGACGCGCCACGGCATCGAGGTGGTGCTGGTCAAGGACGAGCAATGTTGCGGCGCGCTAACCCACCATCTCGGGCGTGACGGCGACGCACTGGCGCGCGCCCGCGCCAATATCACGGCCTGGCTCGGCGAGGCCGAGCGCGGCGGGCTCGACGCCATCCTGGTGACGGCGTCGGGCTGCGGCACGGTGATCAAGGACTACGGTTCATGCTGCGCGAGGACCGCGATTTCGCGGGCGCCGCCGCGAAAGTCTCGGCGCTGGCCAAGGACATCACCGAATATATCGGCGGCATCGATCTGAAGCCCGCGCAGCAGCAGCCAAGCGATCTCGTCGATCGCCTATCACTCGGCCTGTTCGCTACAGCATGGACAGAAAATCACGCAGGCTTCCGAAAGAATTGCTTTCCAAGAACGGATTCGTGGTGAAAGATGTGCCGGAGAGTCATTTGTGTTGCGGTTCGGCGGGGACTTACAACATTCTCCAGCCTGACATTGCGAACAGATTGCGCGATCGCAAGGTCGCCAATATCGCGATGGTCAAGCCGGACATGATCGCTGCGGGCAATATCGGATGCATGGTGCAGATTGCCGGCGGTACGTCAGTTCCTGTGGTGCACACGATTGAGTTGCTCGATTGGGCGACGGGCGGTCCCCGGCCAGGCGTTGAGTTGACTAAGACTTGGTTGACTAGCGACTTGGTTGACTAAGAGTTGGTTGACTAAGAGTTGGTTGACTAAGAGTTGGTTGATCGGAGCTTAACTAAACTGATCGAGACTGATCGTTAGACTTTGATCGGCGGCAACAGGAGGATCACGATGGCTAAGGGAAAAAAGAATAAAAAAGGCAAGAAGAGCAAGCAAGAAAAAGCTGCTGATGGCGAAGAAGAAGTCCAGCCAAGAAATCTTCGAAGAAATTGGCGAAGAAGGCCAAGAAGGCTGCGAAGAAAACCGCCAAGAAATCTGCAAAGAAATCGGCGAAGAAGGCCGCCAAGAAATCCAAGAAGGCGGCACCGAAGAAATCGGCCAAGAAGTCGGTCAAGAAGGCCAGCGCCAAGAAGTCTGCAAAGAAGGCGGCCCCCGCTCCGGCCGTCGTTGCCGCTCCTGTCGCGCCCACGCCCACGCCGAAGCCCGCGACCCAAGCCGCGCAAACCAAAGCCTGCGCCGTCGCGCCAAGCCCGGCTCCTGCCGCGACCAGCTGGGCGGGCCCGAGTTCTGCGGATACCGCCGAGCCCAGTCACGCACCGTCTCCCGCCCCGTCCTGGGGACATCCTCGTCCAGCGAGGACGATAACTAAAGTTCTTCATGCGCTAGCAAGCCGGGGTCCCGGTCAGCGCCAGTCATGTTGAGGCCGCAGCGCGCGTCGCTGCGGCCTTTTTCGTGCGCAGGTTCCAAGGCGGCTGATTCGCGGTGGGTCTTTCGCATTTGGTTCCCCTTCGGGATTTGGCGTGCGTCGGCAGCCACAGGTCCGGCCGAGCGACGATGGAACCGGCTAAAGGTTGTTGTTGGAATGCAACACCCGCCGACAACATTTCGTGAAAATGCCATAACGACTAAAAAGTCAGCAGATGCCTCTGTTTTTTGCTTCCCGGCAGCGGCAGGGCACTCCAGATTGGCCGCACGTTAAGGAAATTGCAATGCAGCCGATTTCGCTGTCCCTGGGGGCGCCGGAAATCGGACTGACCTTTGAAATGTGGTGGGGATCCTCATGAAGAAACTAATTTTGTTAGCAACGGCGCTGGCAATGGTATCGGGTTCTGCTCTGGCGGCTGATATGCCCCTGAAGGCTGTCAAGGCGCCGCCGCCGGCAGCGTTCGATCCCTGGGATCTCGCCTTCGGCGCAGCAATCATGAGCGACTACGTCTTCCGCGGTGTCACCCAGTCCAACCACATGCCGTCGGTCACCGCCTATTTCGAGCCGCGCTACAACGTCAACAAGGACCTGCAGCTCTACGTCGGCACCTCCACCGAGAGCATCTCCTTCGCCAACCGCGCCGCCGCTGAAGTCGACGTCTACGGCGGTATCCGCCCGACCTTCGGCGCCTCCGCCTTCGACTTCGGCGTCTGGGGCTACATTTATCCGGGCGGCAACTGCGCCGACAACGTAGTGCAGCCCAACGGCCTCGCCGGCGGCGGCGTTTGCGCCATCAGCGCACAGACGATCTATCTCGCCGATGGCAACGTGATGAAGAAGGACGTCAGCTTCTTCGAAGCCTACGGCAAGTACAACTACACCATCAACGACAGCTGGGCGTTCGGCATCAACGAGTACTACTCGCCGAACTTCCTGAACTCGGGCGCCTGGGGCAACTACTCGTCGATCACCGGCAAGTACACCGCGCCCAGCACGGCGTTCGGCACCAGCGGAGTCGGCATGTACATCTCCGGCGAGTTCGGACGGCAGTGGCTCGGCACCACCGACAGCTTCTATGCCGTCGCGGGCTTCCCCAACGGCATCAAGTACGCCGACTACAACACCTGGAATGTCGGCATCGGCTTCACCTACAAGGTGTTCACGCTTGATCTGCGTTACTCCGACACCGATCTGTCGAAGGGCGATTGCTACGCCTTCACCAGCACGTTCGATGGCTCGGGCCTCGGCAACGTCACGCCGATCAATCCGGGTGGCGTCGGCTCCAACTGGTGCGGCGCGACCGGTATCGCCAAGCTTTCGGTCGACCTGACCGCGATGGCCAATCTGAAGTAAGTTCTCTCAAAGCTTAAAGCCAAAGGGGCGGCAGAGCGATCTGCCGCCCCTTTTGTTTCTAGGACCGTTGCGCGGCCTCGGTCTTCCGTCTTCACGCCGGGGTGGAAGCCTCGCTGCGCTCTTGCAATGCGAATCCGATCGCCGTCGCGGGACAGCTCGACCTGGCGCTGGTGGAAGGCCAACAGCGTCGAGCGATGGCCGATCGACACGATGGTGGTTGCCGGCAGCTTCTTCTCGAGCAGGCGATAGAGCGCCGCTTCCGAGGCTTCATCGAGCGAGGCGGTCGCTTCATCGAGGAACAGATATTGCGGTTGCAGCAGCAGCGCGCGGGCGAGCCCCAGCCGCTGCTGTTCGCCCAGCGACAGCATCCGGTTCCAGTGCGCTTCCTCCTCCAGCCGAGGGGCAAGCTGCGGCAGGCCGACTGCGGTCGAGCGCTTCGCCGACCTGATCCGGACCGTAAGCGCTCGCCTCGGCGGGATAGGCGATCGCGCCCCGCAGCGAACCGACCGGGAAATACGGCCGCTGCGGCAGCATCATCAGCGTGGCGTTCGCGGGAATGGCGATGGTACCGCTTCCGAACGGCCAGATCCCGGCGATAGCGCGGAACAGCGTCGACTTGCCGGCGCCTGACGGGCCAGTCACCAACGTGCGTTCGCCGCCGCGCAGGCTGAAACTCTCGGCCGAGACCAGCGGCGTGCCGTTGGGCAGGCGCACCAGAAGCTGCCGCAGGTCGACTTCATCTGCGCCCGTCGACGGCACGACGCGGATCGAAGCGGTATCGCCGGCCAGCGCTTCGGCTTTGCCGATCGCCGCCTCAAACCCGTCGAGACGGGCCACTACCGCGCGCCATTCCGCCAGCGACCGGTACGACGTAACGAAAAACGACAGCGCGCTTTGCACGCTGGCGAATGCCGAGGCGGTCTGCATCATGGCGCCGAGCTGGATCTTGTTGGCAAAGATAGGCCGGCGCGACCAGGATAATAGGGAAAACCACCGCGGCCTGCGTCATAGCTTGCGGTAAATGCCGTCAGCCGTTTGGTCCGGCGCATGATGTCGTACCAGTTCTCGACCACCCGGCTGAAGCGCTCCGACAGCCGCTCGCGTTCGGCGCGTTCGCCTTGCAACAATGCGATCTGTTCGGCGTTTTCGCGCACCCGCACCAGGCTGAAGCGGAAATCGGCCTCGAAGTGCTGCTGCTGGAAATCGAGCTTCGACCAGCGGCGAGCCGATCCACTGGGTCAGCGCCGTGCCGAAGCCGGCATAGATCAGCGCGCCCCATACCAGATAGCCGGGAATATTGAATTCCCGCCGAACGACGCCAGCGGCGCCTCCCGGGACAGCCCCCACAGGATGAAGACAAACGAGAACAGCGTCACCACCGCACTCAAGAGGCCGACGCCGAGGTTCAGCGTTTGATCGACGAACAGTCTGACGTCGTCGGAAATACGCTGATCCGGGTTGTCGGCGGCGTCGCCCTGAAGCTGCATGCGGTAGTGGTTGGCCCCGTGCAGCCATTCGCCGAGATAGCTTCGTGGTCATCCAGTTGCGCCAGCGGATCTGAAGCCACTGGTTGAGATAGAGCTGATAGACGGAAAAGCCGACCGTGATCGCTGCCAGCACGCAAAAGATGATGATTTCCCGAACGAAGCCGTGCCAGTCCTTTTCCTGCAGCGCGTTGTAGAAGCGATTGCGCCACTGGTTGAGCAGCACGCTGGTTCCGACCAGCGCCAGTTCGATGGCGATCACCGCGGCGAGCAGCGTCACGGCCGGCCCATTTATCCTCGGAGCGGAAATACGGCATAGCGATGCGCCACACCGTTGCGAGCGTCGAGCGAATGTTGTTCACAGATCATCGTCTCCAGGAAACGTGGCTTCAAGGGCCTGACATAGAACGGGAAATGGCGGATTTATACTAAAGTTGTATGACACATCGGTCCGGGTTCCGCTTGTCGCCGCCTCTGGGGAAAGTCTAGCATGCGCGCAACGGCGAGGGGCGGGGTGCCTTCAGGCTTCGCGCGGTTGTGAGCGGATTCTGGCGTGACAGACCAACTTCGCTGCCGATTTCGCGACATTGCCGAGCCACCCCTGCGATCACGCCAAGGTGCTCCGACCGTCCACGCGGGCCGGGGCGCCACATATTAGCGTGGGGGGAGAGGCTCAATGTGGAATCAAGTCTATAATCCGCTTGGCAATGCGGCGCTGTCGACCATCGCCGCCGCGATGCCGGTCGTCACGCTGCTGGTGCTG
This sequence comes from uncultured Alphaproteobacteria bacterium, assembly GCA_963755895.1. Classification (GTDB taxonomy): domain Bacteria; phylum Pseudomonadota; class Alphaproteobacteria; order Rhizobiales; family Xanthobacteraceae; genus Bradyrhizobium. The sequence goes on along the minus strand of CAVWMD010000028.1, from coordinate 175,914 downwards.
ATCGCCAGCGGCAAGGTCAAGGCGCATATCGCGGCGATCATTGCGCTCATCGTCGCCAACCTCATCGCGATCTTCGTCTTCACGATGCCCGCCGGCATGTCGATCCGCGCCTCGATGCTCGGCGTGGTGTCCGGCTTCTTCCCGATCGGCTGGATCGTGCTCAACGTCATCTTCCTCTACCGCATCACGGTCGCGACGGGACGATTCGAACTGTTGCAAACGCGCGGTCGGCGGCGTCACCGAAGACCGCCGCCTGCAATTGCTGCTGATCGCGTTCTCGTTCGGCGCCTTCTTCGAAGGCGCGTCGGGCTTCGGCACGCCGGTCGCGATTACCGGCGCGATGCTGATCGGTCTCGGCTTCTCGCCGCTCGCCGCATCCGGCCTGTCGCTGATCGCCAACACCGCGCCGGTCGCCTTTGGCGCGCTCGGCACGCCGATCCAGGGCCTCGCCACCGTCACCGGGCATCGATCCGTTCCTGCTCGGCGCCATGGTCGGCCGGCAGTTGCCGTTCTTCTCGCTGATGGTGCCGTTCTGGGTGGTGTGGGCGTTCGCCGGCTGGAAGGGCATGAAGGACATCTGGCCGGCGATCCTCGTCACCGGCGTGTCGTTCGCGGTCCCGCAATTCGTGATCTCGAACTACATCAATCCCTGGATCGTCGATATCGGCGCGTCGCTGATTTCGATGGGGTGCCTGATCCTGTTCCTGAAAGTCTGGCAGCCCAAGGAGCTCTGGCTGTCGCCGGCGCTGCGCGGCAGCGACGAGTTCGCGGCGACGATGGCGCCGCCAAGCCGATGGACAAGACGCCGCTGACGCAAGGCGAGCTGTGGAGCGCGCTGCTGCCGTGGATCATCGTCTGCATCCTGATGCTGATCTGGGGCAACGACGCGTTCAAGGCCTGGGCCAATTCGCATCTTCACCTGGAACTATCGCGGTCCCCGACCTGCACAACATGATCAACAAGGTGCCGCCGGTGGTCGGCGAAGCCGACGGTGCAAGGCGCGGTGTTCGGCTTCACCTATCTGTCCTTCACCGGCACGGGCATGCTGATCGCCGCGATCATCTCCGGCTTCCTGATGGGCTTCTCGCCGCGCCAAGATGGTCGCCGAATATGGCCGGACCATCAAGGTGTGCGCGATCTCGCTGATCACGATCTCGGCGATGCTTGCGATCGGCACGCTGACCCGGCTGTCAGGCATCGACGCAACGCTCGGCCTCGCCTTTGCCGCGCACCGGCGTGCTGTATCCCTTCTTCGGCACGCTGCTCGGCTGGCTGGGCGTCGCGCTGACGGGATCGGATACGGCGTCGAACGTGCTGTTCGGCAATCTGCAGAAGATCACGTCCGAGCAACTGGGCCTGTCGCCGATCCTGATGGGCGCCGCCAACTCCTCCGGCGGCGTGATGGGCAAGATGATCGACGCCCAGTCGATTGTCGTCGCCTCCACCGCGACCAACTGGTACGGCCACGAAGGCACCATCCTGCGCTTCGTGTTCAAGCATTCGATCGCGCTGGCCTGCCTGGTCGGCTTATTCGTGATGCTGCAGGCCTATATCTATCCGTTCACGGCGATGGTGATCACGAAATAGCTTTCGCGACGACATCAGGGATCCCCGCGGAGCATGTTCCGCGGGGACTTGTTTTTGCCCTCCGGTTATTGCATCGGCCAATCTGGCCAACGCCGCCTCTGTCGACTAGAAAGCGCGGCGACAGGATGATTCCGCGGGTTGGCTATTTCGAGAGGCTGCATGTCTTCAACAGCAAGTTTTTTCAGGCGGACCACGGCGGCTCTGACAATGGCCGCGGGCGTGCTGGCCGCATTTCCGGCCCTTGCCCAAGACGAGTTCCCGTTCGGTTTTGAGATGACGCTCGATACCGCCAATCAGCCGGGCTCGAAGCGGTTGCCGACCCTGGAGGTCGGCGACCATGGCGAAGCCAAGCTCGATTTCTGGTGCAAAAGCGGCACCGGTCAGTTTTCGGTCGCGGGCAACACCGTGATCTTCATGCCCGGTCCGATGGAGGATCGCGGCTGCTCGCCCGAGCGGGCCGCGGTCGACGACGATCTGGTCGCAGCCTTGAGCGCGGCCACCAACTGGAAACGCCAGAGCGACCTGGTCTCGTTCACTGGCGCAAAGCCGCTGCGCTTCCACATCAATACCAATTAGTACGTAAACCCACAAACCGCAGACGCTCGCGAACGTCGGCTTTGGTGCGGATAACGGACTCGAGTCGGGCAGGGCGCCATGTCCGAAAAGTGCCACAGAAACAGACATCAACACGCCTTGGTTCGGACTCCCGCAACCGAAGAAGAACAGCCCCCTTGGCTCTCGAATGACTGTCACCTATCTTGGGTAGGCTCTTGGCTGGAACGTCTGCGGGCCCGTCTTGGCCCACTCCCTGGGAAGCGGCAACATGCAAAAGATATTTTTGCAGATATTGTTGTCTTTGACGCTTGCGAGCGTAGGGATGCGGCTTCCGGCCCGCGCTGATGAGCGCGCGGCTCCTCAAATACGTGAAGAAATCTTTGCGCTTCCGCTTCCCACGCCCATCCTCGCCTATGTGGTTCGACCGGCCGAAAATGGACCGCTGCCGCTGGTGATAATGAATCACGGTGTTTCGCTTGATCCACGGGAAAGGAGTTTCTTTCCACTGATCGAATTCCGCGACGCGGCGCTTTGGCTGGCACGTCGCGGCTATATGGTGGTCGCGCCGATCCGCCCGGGATACGGATCCGGCGCGCTCGATATTCCTGAGCGCGGCATTTATTCATTGTTCCTGTCGAACATCGGAAACTGCGCCAACCCCAATTTCCGTGATCCGGGACTTGCGATCGCAGCGCTCGACAACTGGATCATCGACTTCATGGCCAGCCAGAAGCTGATCGTGCCAAACGATGTGGTGGTTGTCGGTCAATCGGGGGGCGGTTGGGGAGCCATTGCCCTGTCCAGCCTGAACCCTCCGGCGGTCCGCGCAATGATCGTCTTTGCCGGCGGTCGCGGCGGACATCTCGAAGGGAAGCCAAACAACAATTGCGCTCCTGACAAGCTCGTCGAGGCGACAAGCGAGTTCGGACGCACATCGCATATTCCGATGCTCTGGATCTATACCGAGAACGACAGTTTTTTCGGGCCCAAGCTGTCGAAGCGAATGTATGACGCTTTCACCGCCGCTGGTGGAAATGCCGAATATCATCTGTTGCCGGCCTTTGGGAGCGACGGTCACTTCATGGTGGACTCGAGGGATGCCACTCAAATTTGGGCACCATTGGTGAGCGAATTTCTGGACAAACACCGACGATGACGACACCAAGGGCTTCTTGGAGAAACAGATGCGTAAACAAGGCTCGCGGTTGGGTTTGTTTTCACAGTGCTGTCGACCAACAGTAATCTTGGCGCTTCTCGCGCTGGCGCCGGCGACAATCGCCGAGGCGCAGCAGGTGCGCCCGCCTGACACCTCGCCACCCGGGAAGGCTCCAGACGTGGAGATCAGGCCGCGTGGACAGCAGATGCCGAGAGATGTCAAATACTCCGCATGGAGCAAGTTTTGCTTCCAGGTTCCCGACGCGAAGATGCTCTGCCGGACGACCATCACCGGTACGTGGGATACAGGTCAGATCGCCGTCAGAGTTGACCTGATCGAACGCGAGGGCGATGGCGGAGCGCGGGTTCAGCTTTACCTGCCTGTCGGATTGTATCTGCAGCCCGGTGTAAAGTTGACGGTGGATAGCGGCCCTCCTTTTTGGGTTCCTTACGTCTGGTGTCTCACCAACGCTTGCGTGGCGGCAACTCTGGCGGAGCCGGAACTGATTCGTGAAATGGAGGGCGGTCGCTTGCTTACACTCGAGGTCGTCGACTTCGAACATCCTGACCGTCGCAAGCTCGATGTCACTGGATAACTTCGCGACGGCTCGCAACGGAGCTCCGGCCCAGATCTTTCAGCAATCTCTGGATAACGAGTAGCGCCTTTTGGGTAGGGTACTAAGTCTGCCCCTCGCGCAGGATCATGTCGGCGCAGGCGCCGGCGGATTGTACGACGCCGGAATAGCCGCCGAAGCCGGCATAGGCCGAGGCCAGATACAACCCCGGCACCACCGTGCGCGGGGAGCGCCGCGGGATACGCTGTGCCGGCTGCCGCGACGGCGCGAAGCCATAAACCGCGCCGTGGGGCGCGTTGAGATATTGGCGGACCGACAACGCGCTGTTGAACGACGAGGCGACCACCGCGCCCGCAAGGCCCGGATAGATCTGATCGAGATAGCCCACGATCGCCTGCTGCCAGCGGCCGCGTTTGGCGCGATAGGCCTCCATGTCGGAGCTGTCCCAGTTCGACAGATGGTCCGGTCCGAGCACCGAGAGCACGAAGGGCGGGGTTGGCACGCCGGAATTGATCGCGGCGTAGTCGACCACCGACATCGGCGGCATCACCTTGCCGGGCTCGTCCGCCATCAGCCTCGCGCCTTTGGCGTATTCGGACAGCCGCGTCATGTCGCGCGGCAATATTTGCGTGGAATAGCATTCGATGCCGAATGCGCGCGGCGGCTTGGCCAGTCCAAGCGTCAGCGCGAACAAGGAGGCTGACGGGGCCTGCCGCGCGTAGCTTTGCTTGAGCTTTTCCGCGGCCGGCGCCGGCATCAGGGCCGCGAGCGTCTCGGGCGCGGCGTTGCCGATCACGCGCCGGCCCTCGACCATTTTCGGATCGCTGCCGTCGCGCGCGGTATGCGTGACGCTGGAAACGCGGCCGTTCGAATCCAGCACGAGGCCGCGTGACGATGCGGCGCACCAGCACCTCGCCGCCGGCCATCCTGATGGCGCGAGCCAACGCGCTGGAGAGCCGCTGCGAGCCGCCCTGCACGTAGCGGCCGCCGCTTTGCAGATAGCTTCCCTGCGCCATCGCAAAGAACACCCACCACAGCGTTGCCGGATCATCGTGAAAATAAGACAGGTTGGCGGCGATCGCGCATTTGACCGCTTCATGATCGCCGAAAACCTGATCGAGCTTTTGCGACAGCGACATCTTCCAGTCGCCGATCGAGGGAACCAGCTTGCGCAGCGCGCCGACATTTTCACGGGCGTTGCGCGACGCGCCGGCGGCTTTCGACAGCCTGCTTGCGTGGGCGGCGACATGTTCCATGTCCCCCAGCAGTCGATGGATTCCGGCGCGGGCTTCCGGAAAGCGCTCGGTCAGCGCGCGTCTGGCAGCGGCGAAATTGTCCGGCATCAGGAACGGCTGCTCGAGTGGGCCGCCGCGCACCTGATAGAGTACGTCGGACGGAATCCATTTGACCGCGTCGATGACGCCGGCGCGGGTCAGCGCGTCGTGTTTCGGGTCACGCGGATCATGCGGATCGCTGGTCTCGTGCAGCGAGCCTTCGACGAACAAATCGCCGGATTTGTAGCTCGATGCCGCGCCGCCCACCGAATTGCTGCGTTCGATGATCAGGACCTTGCGGCCTTCGCGCGCCAGGATCGCGCCGGCGGTCAAGCCTCCGAGGCCGGCGCCGATCACCACTACGTCATAGCGCGCCATTAAATGCGAAACCTTGCAAGCTTTTAGAGCGTTTTCGAGCGAAGTGGGCACCGGTTCGCGTGAAGAAAACGCGTCAAAACAGAAGTCTAGCCGAACAGGGCTTGTTCATTGCCGCTGCGATGCAGCATGTCAAATGCGCGATTGCATGGAACAAGTGCGCCGGAAGGAGAGGCCAGAATCTCGGGATTCTGATCGGCGCGATCTGGACTATTTCCAGGCCGATTTGTCGGCGTCCCAGCGCTGGCCCCTGAATTCCCTCGCCAGCGCGTCGACCGAGCCGCTGTCGTCCTTGACGTCGGCTTCCTCGTCATTGCCGGACTCATCGACCAGATTGAGCTTGGGGCCGCTGCCTTCATCGGCCGTCGTGATGGTGGGGCTGCTGACCCACAGCATCAGCCGGTCGGACCCGCCGGGCTTGTCCGGCGACACCAAGGCGTTGACTTCGAGCGTCTCGGTGAGGTCGAGCGCCGGTAATGTCTGGCTCGGGCGCTTGAAGGTCAGTTTCAGCTTGCCGGTATGGGCGTTCCATGCGGTTGATGCGGTTTTTGCCGCAAGCGTTTTCGCCAGCACGTTGGCGATCGCCGCGGCAAGCTTGTCCCGGTTGAGCTTGTCGCCGTCGCGCCAGTCCGCCGCCGCGATCCGGATGGTGCGGTCCATTTCCACGACCCCGGAGGTCCAGCCGGCAGCGACCACGCCGGGCGCCGATTTGGACTTTGCGATCAAGGCCGCGGCGCGATCCGGATCGACCGAGATATTGACGGTCTGCTCGCCGGCGCGCAGCGCGTCGCAGGTCACGGCAAGGCCGCTTAGCGACACCTCGAGATCCTGCCCCTTCAGGCTTTTCAGGAAATCCGCCGCGGCGTCCAGCTTCACCCGTACTCCGACCGATTCCGGCGACACTTCGGTAAAATCCTTTGGCGCCGGTGTGATGCCGTCGTCGGTCGATTGATTGTCCAGGAATTCCTTTTCGCTGAGGTCGGAATTGTCCGATGAGGCGACCTCGGTCACGGTCTGGCCGATGCTGATCTGCCCCTTGAATTCGAAGGTGTCCCCGGTCGGCTTGCGCACAAGTTTCACCGTCACCGGCGATTTGTCGCCAACGCTCTGGGTGGCGCCGGTCAGGGTCTGGCCGTTCACCGCGAGGTTGGCGACGAAGCGGTCCTTGCGATCGGAGCCTTTGGCTGTGGGATAGCAGACGTCGAGCACCGCCGAGGTGACGCTCTTGCCCTGGCGGGTTTCCTTCAGCACGACGTCGGCATTGCCGTCCATCAAGCCGTCCATCGAGGTGAAATACCTGGTTTCATTGGCTCCGGCGGCTGGCTTGGTCGAAAGCTTCATGTCGGCGAAAGCAAGATCCGAAGAGGCTGTCATCAGCCCGACCAGGCAGAGCAGGAGCGCGCGCATATCAAATTCCTCGATCGGAAGATTTGGGATGAATTTTACGCTGTTTTGATTCCAATGGAATCGGAACCGCAGCTTTCACTAGCAAACTTCGGAAGAGTTCGCCAAAAAGAAGACCGCTCGGAGGCGGCGCCAACCGATCGTGGGGGCCATGCAGCTTCGAAATTGAGCTGCACGGTGCCTGGTCTGGAGTGTGATGCGACGCTAGGTTGCCGGCAAATCAGAGAACAGTTCGCGCAGCGGACGGCCGAGATAGGCAGCAATCAGCTTCTGCTGTTCGGGCGACACTGCGTCATTTCCCGAAAACAGCTTGCCGGTGTCTTCGGGACTGATTTCAAGCAACCGCGCCAGACCGTCGACATTGCGGTCGGGCGCCTTCAGCACGTCATCGAGGACGACGCGAGTATAGCGTGGTGTGTAGCCCGCGCCTCCCACGCTCTGCAGCAGGGTATTAGCGACATTGCGGATCGTGCCCATGGAGCGATCCGACATCAGCCCGGAAACTACCGCAAGCAACGATATGAAATAAGGATTGAGCGGCGCGTTACCGCCGATTTTGCTGGTATCGGCGAGGATTGGCACGCCGGCTTTGGCGATGATGAACATCACGATCGCCAGCACCGCGCCGAACGCGAGGCGGAGCGGGTACTCGCCGAACGAGAGAGACTCCCGGTCGTTGGCGATGAATACCGCCAGGAGATTCAAGGCGCTGCCGAGAACACCCATTGAGATCAGCAACAGCAGCACCAGCATGTCGTTGGTCCAGAGCGCGATGCGATAGATCACTCCGTGCCAGATATTGGAGAGTGAATTGAGCTCGGCCGTGACATTGACGATGCGTTCGACGAGTTCGGGCGCAACCACGTTGTTGGTCTCACCGAATAGTTTTACCGCACCATCGACCCGATCCTTGCGCTTCTCCTGCAAACTCGCAATCCAGGCTTCGTAGCCCGTTATTTTCGCATCCCGGACTTCGTTTGCGGCACGAAGATCGGTGTTCTCGGCGTAGCGTTTCTTCAACGCGACAAGCTCGTCGCCAAATCGCTTATTCAGATCGTCCTGGGAGAGCAGCAATTCGATTTGGGTCAGGATATCGGAAATAGTTGGTGGCGGACCGGATGGCCGAGTAGCGGCGGACGTTGTCGCTTGGGGCGATGCCGCGACAACTCGTTCCTTCAAAGACCTGGCATCGTCTTCAAGACGCATCGCCTCGGATTTCTGATCGGCGGTCAGGACAAGGTTTGTCTGCTTGTCCTTGGCGAGATTAGTCTGATCTTGCGCGATGCCCTCGCGCAGCTTCCTGATGTCCGTGGACCAGCTCTTGAACTCGTCCCGAAAATCGTTCACGCGCCAAATCGTCATCGGCGCGCCATTCAGGCTCAACTCGGCTACGCGCGACTGAAATTGGGCCGCGGCGAAAAAAATCACCGCGCAAGATGCAGCCGCAAACACCAGGATGATCAGCAAAAGGCCGCCGATCAAACGAAGTGGATTGACGTCTATGAAGATGCGCTGAAACCAGCTCTTCGGCTTCGGCGGCTGGAGTTGCGTGTTATTGGCCGGTGGTTTCCCCGTATTGTCGGTGTCAGTCATCGTCCCCCCGCTTCGACAATTTCGGGCAAGCTAACACCCAAGGGTTGTTAATACGAATCCTTCTCCGGGGGCGAGAAACGAAAAAGGCCCGGCTGTTGGCCGGGCCTTCACTGTTCGTTTGTTCGATCTCGCGCGCGTCGCTGCGCGGGATCGTCCGGGATGATCGGGCCTAGAGCGTTTTCGAGCGAAGTGGATACCGGTTCGCGTGAAGAAAACGCGTCAAAACAAAAACCTAGAGCCCCGTTCCGATTCCATCGGAACGGGAAAGGCTCTAGAAGCCCATGCCGCCCATGCCGCCCATGCCGCCCATTCCACCCATGCCGCCGCCACCGCCGGGCATCGGGGGCGCCGATTCCCTGGGCAGTTCGGCGACCATGGCTTCGGTGGTCACCAGGAGACCGGCCACGGAGGCCGCGTCCTGCAGGGCGGTGCGCACCACCTTGGCGGGGTCGATGATGCCCTTGGCGACCATGTCGACATATTCCTCGGTTTGCGCGTCGAAGCCGAAGGTTTCGGACTTGTTCTCGAGGATCTTGCCGACCACGATCGAGCCCTCGACGCCGGCGTTTTCCGCGATCTGACGGATCGGGGCTTCCAGCGCCTTCAGCACGATGTTGATGCCGGCCTGGACATCGGCGTTGTCGTTGCTGATGCGGCCGACCGCCTTCTTGGCGCGCAGCAGGGCTACGCCGCCGCCCGGCACGATGCCTTCCTGTACGGCCGCGCGGGTCGCGTTGAGGGCGTCCTCGACGCGATCCTTCTTCTCCTTGACTTCGACCTCGGTCGCGCCGCCGACGCGGATCACCGCGACGCCGCCGGCGAGCTTGGCCAGCCGCTCCTGAAGCTTCTCGCGGTCGTAGTCCGAGGTGGTCTCCTCGATCTGCGCCTTGATCTGCGTGACGCGGGATTCGATGTCCTTTTTCTTGCCGGCGCCCTTGACGATCGTGGTGTTCTCCTTGTCGATTACCACCTTGCCCGCGCGTCCCAGCATGTTGACGGTGACGCTTTCGAGCTTCATGCCGAGCTCATCGGAGATCAGCTGGCCGCCGGTCAGGATCGCGATGTCTTCCAGCATTGCCTTGCGGCGATCGCCGAAGCCCGGCGCCTTGACGGCGGCGACCTTGAGGCCGCCGCGCAGGCGGTTAACCACCAGCGTTGCCAGCGCCTCGCCCTCGATGTCTTCGGCGATGATCAAAAGCGGCTTGCCGGATTGAACCACCGCTTCCAGCACCGGCAGCATCGCCTGCAGGCCGGACAGCTTCTTCTCGTGCAGGAGTACGTAGGCGTCCTCGAGCTCGGCCGTCATTTTCTCGGCGTTGGTGACGAAGTACGGCGAAAGATAGCCGCGGTCGAACTTCATGCCCTCGACGATGTCGACTTCGGTTTCGAGCGCCTTGTTCTCCTCGACCGTGATGACGCCTTCGTTGCCGACCTTCTGCATCGCCTGCGCGATCATCTTGCCGATGGCGGCATCGCCATTGGCCGAGATGGTGCCTATCTGGGCGACCTCGGACGATGAGGCGACCGGCTTGGCGCGCTTCTCGATGTCCTTGACCACGGCGGTCACCGCAATATTGACGCCGCGCTTCAGATCCATCGGGTTCATGCCGGCGGCGACCGATTTGGCGCCTTCGCGCACGATCGCCTGGGCGAGCACGGTCGCGGTGGTGGTGCCGTCACCGGCGGTGTCGTTGGTCTTGGAGGCGACCTCGCGCAGCATCTGCGCGCCCATGTTCTCGAACTTGTCGTCGAGCTCGATCTCCTTGGCGACGGTGACGCCGTCCTTGGTGATGCGCGGGGCGCCGAAACTCTTTTCGATCAGGACATTGCGGCCCTTGGGGCCGAGCGTCACCTTGACTGCGTTGGCGAGAATATCGACGCCGCGCAGCATGCGATCGCGCGCGTCTCCGGAAAACTTGACGTCCTTGGCTGCCATTTTTGGATACTCCTGGAATGATTGGGTACGGTCGTTCGCCGCGTCTTTTGCTCTCATTGCCGGGCTTGACCCGGCAATCCATCCCGCTCGCAGAACTCTTCCGAAGAGGATGGATGCCCGGGTCAAGCCCGGGCATGACGACCAGTGTGCAGAGGGCTATCGGTTCGCTTACGCGAGCACGCCCATGATGTCGGATTCCTTCATGATCAGGATATCCTCGCCGTCGAGCTTGACTTCGGTGCCTGACCATTTGCCGAACAGCACGCGGTCGCCGACCTTGAGGTCGATCGGGATCAGCTTGCCGGCTTCGTCGCGGCCGCCGGGTCCCACCGCGGTGATTTCGCCCTGCGAGGGCTTTTCCTTGGCGCTGTCGGGAATGATGATGCCGCCCTTGGTTTTTTCCTCGGCGTCGATACGCTTGACCACAACACGGTCATGCAGCGGACGAAATTTGGTTTTAGCCATCACGGTTCCTTTTGGAGGTTCGGTTCTGCTTTTCGGGTTTGCCATCGAAAGCGGCTTGGCATACGGGACATGTCCGACGTCCCGGCGGCGCCGGTTCGTTCATATATCTCCCTTAGCAATCGGGCTCTTGGAGTGCTAATTGTGCGCCGGGAATATGGTGTGATGTCAATCCTGTCAAGCAAAGTGGTTAAGTCCTTGGTGAGGCCGATATAGGATGCTTCTTGGGAAACCAAATCGGGGTGCCAGCGTAATTTGCTGGACGTCATTGCCGGGACAGCAATTTTACGCTTGGCTGCGGGATAGGTGCGGCCACCAATTTAATGCGGGGGATGCCATGGTCAGGTCACTTAGCGCGCGAACGGTTGCCAATTTGGGGGCCGTCGGCGCGCTGACGGTGTTGCTCGGCGCATGCAGCAGCATGAGCCTGACGTCGTCTTCGCCCGCTCCGGAGGCTGCCCCGGTACCGGCCATGCCGGCCTCGATCCGCTCCGACGAGATCGTCGGCCGCTGGGGCCTCGCCTCATTCCAGGACCCGAAGGACCGGGCCCGCACCGAGGCCGCGGCCAAGGGACAATGCAAGCAGCCTTACGTGATCGGCGCGGGCACCCATGGCGGCGTCGTGATGCATCTGGCCGATCAGGCGACGCCGCAAGAGCTGGACCTGAAGGGCAGCCCGAGCGGCAAGAATTACATCGGGCCGACCGGGCCCGCCGCCGGCCCGCAGGACCGCGAGATCGTGTCGTTTGACGGACGCGTCATGGTGACCCGTTTCATCGACAAGGATGCGGCGACCCGTTACGGCAACATGGTCTATGTCCGCTGCGCCCCGCGGGCGTGAGCCGGACATAGAAGATTTCGTCATTGCGAGTTTGGCACCGGCCTTGGCCGACCCTGCTGGATGAAACGGTAGGACGGTGAGATATTATAGTCCAGCCGTCGGCAAGGAGGTCGATATCTCCCTGGTGCGCAAGAGCCCGGTTGCGAGTTGGACCCGGGGCACGCTGATGACCCTCACTGGCGCCAAGGGCGGTAGCGCCCTGGAGCACGCTTCCTAGGATTTTTTATTCGGGTTCCCCACGCTGACGGTGCAGTTGTGGAGGAAGAAGCGATGGAGATCATGTACGAACGTGTTGCCGGTCTTGACGTCCACAAGGCGACGATTGTTGCGTGTGTGCGGCTCGGGACTGACCGCAAGGTGACGCGGGAATGCCGGACGTTTGACACGACGACGGACGGCTTGTTGGCGTTGTTGGCGTGGCTGGTTGAGTGTCACTGCAGCGACGTGGCGATGGAGGCCACCGGGGTCTATTGGATGCCGGTGTGGAAGATACTTGGCGAAGGCGACTTCACCCTGATCGTCGCCAATGCGGCGCACATCAAGAACGTTCCGGGCCGCAAGACCGACATGAACGATGCGATGTGGATTGCCGACCTTTTGGCCTGCGGGTTGATCAAGTCGAGCTTCGTTCCGGAAGAGGAGATGCAGGAACTCCGTTCGCTGCTGCGCACTCGCAAGCAATTGGGGCGCGAGCAGACACGGCATGTCCAGCGGATCCAGAAGACGCTCACGGAGGCCAACATCAAATTGGACTTGGTACTCTCCGACATCATGGGCGCCAGCGGGCGGCGGATAATTGAGGCGATGATTGAGGGCATGCGCAATCCGCGCCAGTTGGCGGCGTTGGCCAGCGTCCGGATCAAGGCGACGCCGAAGCAGTTGTATGATGCGCTGCACGGGCGACTGACGGATCATCACCGCTTTCTGCTGAAGCTTCATCTGCGACAGTGGGATGGTCTGGATGCAACGATCCGGGAAATCGATCTGGAGGTTGAGGCGCGGATCGCGCGCATGGACAAGGAGGTCAAGGACGGCACGGCCCCGTTTTGCGACTTGATCGGACTGCTGTGCACGATACCGGGGGTGAGCACTTTGTCGGCGAGGACGATCTTGTCGGAAATCGGTCGCGACATGAGCCGGTTCCCGACCGCCGGGCACCTCGTCTCTTGGGCCGGCCTCTGTCCCGGTCAGAACGAAAGCGCCGGCAAGCGGAAACCGGCGCGGCTGCGCAAGGGGGCGCCATGGCTGAAGACAATGCTGGTCCAATGCGCATGGGCAGCCAAGCGGAAGAAGGACAGCTATTACAAAGTCCAATTCTTCCGACTGCAAAGCAGGCGCGGACCGCAGAAAGCCATCTGTGCCGTCGCCGCCTCGATCCTCACGGCGATCTACCACATTCTCAGAGACGGAACCGAACACCGCGACCTCGGCGCGGACCACTTCAATCGACGCTCCACCGAAGGCCAAACCAGGCGCCTTGTTCATCAACTCGCCAAACTTGGATTCGAGGTTCATCTTCATCGTACTGCCGAAGCCGCTTGACCTGGCAGCTTGCCACGTCGCAGTTTCTTCCTAGGAGCGAAGCGACGAAGCAATCCAGCTTACTGTGATGCCCTGGATTGCTTCGCTACGCTCGCAATGACGTTGAAAATCACTGACATCGAGCCGGCCGGCCCATCAAAACGTCGCAAGCGCTGACGTAAGCGTCATCGCGGGCGTCTTTTCATGGCGCTCCGGCCATGATAATCCGGGCTGGTGAAACGATCGATGATGCTGTCGCGGATTCTCGCGGTCTTTTTGATAGCTGGCCTGTTCACCGCCCCGCTTTCCGCGCGTTTGGCGACTGTGGCGGATGGCAGCGCGCCCGCCACGAGCATCACCGGCGACATGGATATGACTAACGCCATGGACATGGCTGGCGCCATGGACATGACCGGCGACATGCCGTGTTGTCCGGATAAGCAAGCGCCAGCCGATTGCGACAAGTGCGCCTTGATGGCGCTCTGCATGAGCCAGACGCTGCAAGCTCTGCCATCGTACGTCTTTGCGGAGATCGTTCCGTTGAGAATGCGTGCCGTCGTCCCCCTCAGCGATCCCAAGATGGAAAGCCTGGGATACTCCCCACCACCCCGTCCGCCTCGATCTTTGGTCCGCTCGGCCTAACCACGCCGAGAATGCAACCGCGCCTTCACCGGCGCGGAAAACACGCATGCCGCGCCTTGCGGTCGACCAACATCAATCGAGGATAAGACATGACTACCTTCTTGAGCTCGCGCGCCGTCAAGGCGGCGCTGATCGGCGTTGCCGCGATCAGTTTTTCCACCCTCGCTCGCGCCGATATCAGAGATTACGAGTTTCAGCTCGTCGATCAGACCGTTAAAGCCGGGCCGGACAAGACCATCGCCGTGCGGCTCGTCAACAAGACCACCGGCAAGCCAGTCCCTGACGCCGTCATCTTCGCCAGCCGTCTCGATATGACGCCGGACGGCATGCAGGAAATGGCTACCCAATTGATGCCGATCTCCGGCGCGGAGCCCGGCATCTACCGCTTCAAGGCCAATGTCAGCATGGCCGGTCACTGGCAGCTATCGCTCGGCGCCAAGGTGCAGGGTGAAACCGGCACGCTGGAAAATAAACTCGTCATCGAGGCCGACAAGTGAAACCGGTCATCGCCGGAGCCGCCGCCGCTGCGATTTTCGCCGCGGCGGTTGGCGGCTATGTCGTCGGCCATCACGGCCTGCGACTGGCTGACGTCGGACCCGTCGAAGCGATCGCGACCGCCGCGGCGCAAAGCGGCGGGACCGTCATTTATTATCAGGACCCGGATGGCCGACCGTCCTACTCGCTGACGCCTAGGAAGACCTCGGATGGTCGCGACTATCGCGCCGTCCGCGCCAATGGCGATGTCGGTTTCGAGGCAACGGCGAACGCCGCGCGAGCATCGGCGGATCGCAGAATCAAATTCTACCGCAATCCGATGGGCCTGCCGGACACCTCGCCGGTGCCGAAGAAGGACCAGATGGGGATGGACTACATCCCGGTGTTATGAGGGCGACGACAGCGATGATGGCTCGGTCAAAATCTGCCGCCGGGCAAAATCCAGCGCACCGGCGTCGAAGTCGGAGCCGGCGGCCAAGCGCGTCCTGCAGTACCATCATCCGCGCGCCCGGCACGATCGCCCTCGACGAGCGGCGCATTTCCGTCATCACCATGCGGTCCGAAAGCTTTGTCTTGAAGGTCGCCGACGTCACGACCGGGACCCACGTCACAAAAGGCCAGCCGCTGATGCAAATCTACAGCCCCGCGATTTCTTCGGCGGCGGCGGAATATATTTCGACGATAGCCTCTGCTTCAGGCGGCAAACCCGTCTTACGGACGCGGCTCAAGGCAGCGACTGCTGAATCTCGACGTGCCGGACGCGGTCGTCGCCGCGATCGAAAAGAGCCGTGAGGTTCCGCTCGGCATCGAATGGACCTCGCCGCGCGATGGCATCGTTCTGGAACGCAATGCCGTCGAAGGCATGCGGGCGCAACCCGGCGACGTGCTGTTCCGCATCGCCGATCATTCCGTCGGTCTGGGCGATGGTCGACGTCGCCGAACGCGATCTCGGCGCGCTTGCGGTCGGGCAGCAGGTGACCGTGCGCGCCCGCAGCTTTCCGGGCCGGACATTTTCCGGCAAGGTCGCGCTGATCTACCCGCACATCAACAAGGAGACGCGGACGGCGCGCGTTCGCATCGAGCTGCCAAATCCCGACATGCTCCTGCTGCCCGACATGTATGTCGATGCCGAAATCGAGACCGGCAGTCCGAGCGCGGTTCTGACCGTTCCGGACAGCGCGGTGATCGACAGCGGCAGCCGGCAGGCCGTGTTCGTCGACAAGGGCGAGGGCCGCTTCGAGCCGCGCGAGGTCAGGCTCGGCCGCCGCGGCGAGCGGCTATGTCGAGATCCGGCAAGGCGTCGCCGAGGGCGAGACGGTCGTGATCTCGGCCAACTTCCTGATCGACGCCGAAAGCAATCTCAAAGCGGCGCTGAAGGCTTTGACCGAGCGGAGCGCAAGCCATGATCGCCCGCCTCATCGCCTGGTCGGCGCGCAATCTGCTGCTGGTTCTGATCGGCGCCGGTGTTCGTCGTCGCCGCCGGCCTCTACGCCGTCGCGCATCTGCCGCTCGATGCCATTCCCGATCTCTCCGACACCCAGGTGATCGTCTACACCGAATATCCCGGGCAGGCGCCGCAGGTGATCGAGGACCAGGTCACCTATCCGCTGACGACGGCGATGCTGACGGTGCCGCGCTCGAAAGTCGTGCGCGGCTTCTCGTTCTTCGGCGTGTCGTTCGTCTACGTCATCTTCGAGGACGGCACCGATATCTATTGGGCGCGCTCGCGCGTGCTCGAATTTCTCAACGGCGCGGCGTCGCGGCTGCCGGCCGGCGTGACGCCGACGCTGGGGCCGGACGCGACCGGCGTCGGCTGGGTCTATCAATACGCGGTGATGTCGCCAAGGAACTGAACGCTCGCCGACACTGCGCTCGCTCCAGGACTGGAATCTGCGCTTCGGCCTCGCCAAGGCCGAGGGCGTCGCCGAGGTCGCCAGCGTCGGCGGCTTCGTCAAGCAATACAACGTCGTCCTCGATCCGCAGCGGCTGCGCGATCTCGGCATCACCGCTGCACAAGATGCGCGATGCGATCCGCGCCAGCAACGCGGATGTCGGCGGCCGCACGGTCGAGCTTTCCGAATTCGAATATGTCATTCGCGGCAGGGGCTATCTCAAGAGCATC
Source organism: uncultured Alphaproteobacteria bacterium (assembly GCA_963755895.1). Classification (GTDB taxonomy): domain Bacteria; phylum Pseudomonadota; class Alphaproteobacteria; order Rhizobiales; family Xanthobacteraceae; genus Bradyrhizobium. The sequence goes on along the minus strand of CAVWMD010000028.1, from coordinate 159,377 downwards.
GACGATCTCGGCAATATCGTGCTCAAGAGCAGACAACGGCACGCCGGTCCTGCTCAAGGACGTCGCGCGGGTCGAACTCGGCCCGGACGAGCGCCGCGGCATCACCGAGCTCAATGGCGAAGGCGAGGTCGCCGAGCGGCATCGTCCTGCAACGCTTCGGCGTCAATGCGCTCGACGTGATCGAGAACGTCAAGAAGCGCATCACGGAGATCGCCGGCAGCCTGCCGAAGTCGCGTCGAGATCGTTCCGGTCTATGACCGCTCCAACCTGATCCACGCCGCCATCGACACGCTCAAGCACACGCTGCTCGAGGAAAGCATCGATCGTCGCCCTGGTCTGCATCGTCTTCCTGCTGCATGTGCGCAGCGCGCTGGTCGCCATCCTGATGCTGCCGGTCGGCGTCCTGATGGCGTTCGGCGCCATGAAGCTGCTCGGCCTCGGCTCCAACATCATGAGCCTTGGCGGCATCGCGATCGCGATCGGCGCCATGGTCGATGCCGCGATCGTCATGATCGAGAACGCGCACAAGCATCTCGAACGCGCGCGCGCCGGGCAAGTCGCGGGTCGACGATGCTGATCGAGGCCGCCGCGCGAGGTCGGGCCCGGCGCTGTTCTTCAGCCTGCTGATCATCACCGTGTCGTTCCTGCCGATCTTCACGCTGGAATCGCAGGAAGGCCGGCTGTTCAGCCCGCTTGCCTTCACCAAGACGTTCTCGATGGCGGCGGCGGCGCTGCTGTCGGTCACGCTGGTGCCGGCGCTGATGGTGATGTTCGTGCGCGGCAGGATCATCCCGGAGCACCGCAACCCGATCAACCGCTTCCTGATCTGGATTTACCGGCCCGTGATCAAGGCGCGTGATGCGCGCCAAGACGCTGGTGATCCTGCTCGCGCTCGGTCGTGCTCGCGCGTCACGCATCTGGCCCGCGCGCCAGCTCGGCACCGAGTTCATGCCGAACCTCAACGAAGGCACGCTGCTCTACATGCCGACGACGCTGCCGGGCATCTCGGTCACCAAGGCCGGCGAACTGCTGCAGACCCAGGACAGGATCATCCAAGTCGTTTCCGGAAGTCGCATCGGTCTACGGCAAGGCCGGGCGCGCCGAGACCGCGACCGATCCGGCGCCGACCGGAGATGTTCGAGACCGTCGATCAACCTGAAGCCCAAGGAGCAATGGCGACCGGGCGTGACGCTCGACAGCCTGATCGCGGAGATGGACAAGGCGCTGCAGTTTCCCGGGCGTCTCGAATGCCTGGACCATGCCGATCAAGGCCCGCATCGACATGCTGTCGACCGGCATCCGCACCCCGGTCGGCGTCAAGGTGATCGGCACCGACCTGGTCGAGATGGACACGCTCGCCCGGCAGATCGAGCAGGTCCTCAAAGCCGTTCCCGGCACCTCGCTCGGCCTATGCGGAGCGCGTCATCGGCGGCTATTACCTCGACGTCGCGCCCGATCGCGACGCGCTGGCGCGCTACGGCATCATGGTCAGGACGTGCAGGACGTCGTCGCGACCGCGCTGGGCGGCGAGACCGTCACCACCACCGTCGAGGGACGCGCAGCGCTTCAGCGTCAACATGCGCTATCCGCGCGACTTGCGCAGCGATCCCGCAGGCGATCGCCGACGATGTGCTGGTGCCGATGCCGGGCGGCGGCGCCGTGCCGCTGGGCGAGGTCGCCAACATCTCGCTGTCGCGCGGACCGACCACGATCCGCACCGAGAACGGCCAATTGGCGGTCTATATCTACGTCGATATCCGCGACCGCGATCTCGGCGGCTACGTCGCCGACGCCCAGCAGGCGGTCGCAGGCCAGCATCCAGTTTCCGCCGGGCGCCTACGTGATGTGGAGCGGGCAGTTCGAATATCTCGAGCGCGCGACCGCGCGGCTCAAGATCGTCGTGCCGGTCACGCTGCTGATCATCTTCCTGCTGCTTTACCTGAATTTCCGCTCGCTGACCGAAACCCTGATCGTGATGCTGTCGCTGCCGTTCGCGCTGGTCGGCGGCCTCTGGCTGATGTGGTGGCTCGGCTTCAACCTGTCGGTCGCCGTGGCCGTCGGCTTCATCGCGCTTGCCGGCGTCGCGGCCGAAACCGGCGTCGTGATGCTGATCTATCTCGATCAGGCGCTGGCGGAAGTGCAGGCGCGGTGTGACGCCGAGGGCCGCCGCTCGACCCGCCAGCGACCTCTACGACGCGATCATGGAAGGCGCCGTCGAACGGGTGCGGCCCAAGATGATGACGGTGGTCGCCATCATGGCCGGCCTGCTGCCGATCATGTGGAGCACCGGCACCGGCTCCGAAATCATGCAGCGCATCGCCGTGCCGATGATCGGCGGCATGATCTCATCGACGGTTCTGACGCTGGTGGTGATTCCGGCCGTGTTCGGTGTCGTCAAGGGCTTGGGGCTGCCGCGGGCCGAAATGGAAAACGCCGGCGCTAAGCCGGCGTTTTCGGGTTCAAGAGAGCGCGCCTGAACTCAATCAAACAGCGCGTCGATGTCGTCCTGCGACGCGTGGCCGACGTCGCCGTCGAGCTTGGGGCCGTTCAGCAGCTTGTCGTCGCCTTCGCGGGTATCGACGATCGGCGGTGCATGGGCCTTGATGGCGTCGACGCCGCCCCAGATGTCCATCATGACGGTGATGTGATTTTCGATGAATTTCATCGTGGTCATCACCTTCTTGATGCGCTGGCCGGTGAGGTCCTGGAAATTGCAGGCCTCGAAAATCGAGACCACGCGCTCCTGGATTTCCTCGCTGAGCAGCTTCTGCTGATCGGGTGAACTCACCTTCATCAGCGCGCTGGCGGACTGGTCGATCGCTTCGGCGGCTTCCAGGATTTGCTGGGTGGCCTCCTCGGTGCCGCCGACCACGGCGCCGAGCTCGCCATTGACCTTGGCCATTTCCTCGCCGCTGAAGCTGGTGCCGTGCAGCACCGCGATTTCGCGCTTGGTGCGGTTGATGGCATCGTAGATCAAATCGAGTTCGACCTTGAGTTTCTCGCATTGCTCGACCTGGGCCCGATAGGTCTCGAGCATCGCGTGGGTGTCGGCGGCTTCGCGTTCGACCGATGCCCCGATCTCCTTGGCAGCGCCGCTCGGCGCGGCCATCTGGCTGCGGATCGCGCGCAGCTCACTCATGATCTCCCGATGCATCGGGCCGACATCGCCATCGGCGACCGAGGGAATCGGCATGTCGCCGGCAACTTCTGTTTCGATACGAAAACGTCTGCGATGAATTGGCATGAGGATATTCCTGAACTGCGCTGATCATGTTTAAGCAGATGCGATTTAACAGCAAGTTCACGCCGGAACCCGTGACAGAGCGCGATGCGATCGGCGCATAGAAATGATTAACCATGCGGCCACCGTGTTCATCGAAAATAAACGCTACGGCACGAAACGGCGCGCGATTGGCGACGTGGTGAATTGAAACGCCGGTTCTGTTTACCAAACCGATCAGGTTTTGATTTGTATTGATCGCATGTGGCGGGCGTCGTCGAGGCGCCCTCGAGAATTCATCATAGACGAAACAGTGCAGAGTACGTCGATGTTCAGAAAAATGACCCTTGCGTTCCTCGCCGGCGTGTCTTCCCTCGTTGCCGGAACCCATCAAGCCGCCGCGATCGATGCGGCGCTTCCCGAACCCACGGTGATCTACGGCAATCAGGCGCCGCCCGCGGCACCGATGCGCACGGCCTCCAACATGGGTGGTGGCTTCATCCAATTCCTGTTCGGTGACCAGCCGGCGCAAGGCGGCCGCTATCAGCAGCAGCCTTCCTACCAGCAGCAACCGGTCTATCAGCAGCAGCCGTCTTACGATTTGCGGCGTCCGCTGCTGCCGCAGGCGGACATGCAGCAGGGCGAGCCGCAGCAGGAGGCCTACGATCCGACGCAGCGCCCGTTCGATCCGAAATTCGAAAAGCAGATGGTCGATTACGACGGCAAGGAACGTACCGGCACCATCGTGATCGATACGCCGAACAAGTTCCTCTATCTGGTCGAGGGCAACGGCAAGGCGTTGCGCTACGGCATCGGCGTCGGCAAGCCGGGATTCACCTGGTCCGGCGTCAAGACGGTTTCCGCGAAGAAGGAATGGCCGGATTGGACGCCGCCGCCGGAAATGCTTCAGCGCCGTCCCGATCTGCCGCGGCACATGGAAGGCGGCCCGCAAAACCCGCTCGGCGCCCGCGCGATGTATCTGGGGTCGACGCTTTATCGTATTCACGGCTCCAACGAGCCCTGGACCATCGGCACCAACGTCTCGTCCGGCTGCATCCGGATGCGCAATCAGGACGTGATCGATCTCTATGGCCGCGTCAATGTCGGCGCCAAGGTCGTCGTGATCTGATCTTCAGACGACTTATCCTGAAATCAAAACGGCCGCTCGATATTCGAGCGGCCGTTTTTTTTTGTGTTAGTTGAAACCGATCACGCGTAGTCGCTATCGCCGTCGAAACCGTCGGAATCATGATCGGTATCGTCGTCGTTCGAATTGAAAAATCCGTCGCGCGAATTGGCGTCGTCTTCGCGGTCCTGCTCGGCATCCTGCTCGCGATCCTGGCGCGCGAGATCATCCTTCGAGCCGACGTCGTTGACGCCGGCGTCGCGTGCCAGATTGCTGCGGGATTCGTCGCTCCAGGGATTGCGGTTCTCCTCGATGATCGTGGTATCGCCGAAGGCTGAACGGCTGCCGCCGCCGCCCATCATGCCGCGGAAGCTGTTGAGCAGCAGCGAGCCACCAATGGTGCCGGCCGCAGCCGCAGCCGCGGTGCCGAGAAACGAGCCGCCGCCGCCTCCACCCATCGCGCCGCCGAGCGCGCCACCCATTGGGCCTTGGGGCGCGCCATAAGGCTGATTGTAGCCAGGTTGCTGCTGTCCATAGCCAGGCTGCTGGCCATACCCACCCGGCGATGGCGTCTGCGGCATCACCTGACCGCTGTTCCAGACCGGACGGCTGCTAGAGCCGGGCGGCGGGACGTTCGGCACCGAACCGCGCGGCTGGTTTTGAGACTGGTTTTGGCCAAAGATCGCACCCCGCATCGAATCGAGGAAGCCGCCTTGCGGCTGCTGCTGTTCGGGTGAGCCTGCCGCCTCCAACTCCTCGATGTGGTGATGCGCCTGCCTCAGCGCTTCGTCCTGTACCAGCACGGTCTGCACCAGGGCATAGAGTGCGTTCGGCGCATTACGCAGGCCCTGCGAGATCGCCGCGCTCGCGTCGGGATCGCGAGGCGCACCCTCGACCTTCGAGAGCCGGGCAAAAAGATCGTCAACCAGTTGGCGTTCTTGCGGTGTCATGGCGTTCTCCGTCGCGTCGGATGGAAGTCGAATCGCGCTGGCAGATGTAGGAGGGGTTTGTGTCGCAAGTAATGGTGCCTCGGATTAAATTTCGGTATTCGGCACAACCGCCCGAGAGATTCCTGAGCGATATCAACGGAGTATGACGTTATTCGAGTGTAACTTTATTCTGGGCCAGCAGTCGCGGAAAATCCTCGCCGGCGAGAAAGGCATATTCGCGTTCGCGCTGGCCGGTCAGCGGGTCGAGGCCGACCAAGACCTCATCGACGAATCCCGGATGGCACATCACGAGGCCGCCTTCCGGCAGGCCATCGAGAAATTCGCCCATCAGCGCGGCGAAATCCGGCGCTTTCGAAAAATCATAGGCGCCGGCAAAGCCGGGATTGAAGGCGATGCCGGCGTGCGCCGCGCGCTTGCGAAACTGGGCGCTGAGGATATCCAGAACCAGCGCCTTGGGCGCGGCGAGCCGTTTTGCGAGTGGCAAGCGTCGTCCGCCCTGGCGCACCCAGGCGTCGGGCGCCGCTTCCTTCACCGCGGCCAGAAAGCCGTCGCGCACCTGCGGGAACAGCTGCGCATGCTGGTGGCCATCGACGAAATCCGGCGGCCGGCCGAACAACTCGGCGAAAGCCGCAAGCTGCACCATCAATTCGGCGCGGATGATTTCAGGATCGAGCCGCCTGGCCAGACCGGCGCGCAGCAGTTTCGGAAAGGAGAGGAATTGGCCGCCATCGACCGGCTGGAAATGCATCGTCAGCGGCCGGAACGGCGCCGTCAGTGTCACGTGCAGGCCGATCGCGCAACGCGGGCTTTGCGCGGCGACCGCTTGCAGCGAACCGACTTCGTCGCGGCCGATCGCGGATCCCACCACCATCACCGATGTCGCATTGAGACGGCCGCGCTCGATCAGCTCGCGAATGGCGCGGTTGACGCCGGGACTCATGCCGTAATCGTCGGCGCACAACCAGATACCGTCGCGGCGGCCCGGCGTCGTTCATTCCGCCGCCGACCTGGCATCGGCGCTATTGTTGCGCTCCGGCTCGATCCGCTTCTCGCTGTGCTCGGCCACGAAATAGATCGGGCGTGCCTTCAGTTCCGAGAGAATCTTGCCGATATATTCGCCGACGATGCCGATCATGATGAGCTGCACGCCGCCGATGGTCATCAGGCCGACCACCAGCGAGGGATAGCCGGGGACCGACCTGCCGGTGGTCCAGGTTTCCCACAGGATCGAAAGGCCGAACAAAAAGGCGATCGTCGCCAGCACCGCGCCGAGCAGGCTCGCAAGCCGCAACGGCGCGACCGAGAACGAGGTCAGGCCCTCGATCGAAAGCCCGACCAGCCGGCCGGGGCTGAACGTGGTGACGCCGTGGGCGCGGGCCGCCGGCTCATAGTCGACGCGGATCTGGCGAAAGCCGATCCAGCTCGCGAGCCCCTTGAAAAAGCGATTGCGTTCGGGAAGCTGCTTGAGGGCTGCGGCCGCGCGCGGCGACAACAGCCGGAAATCGCCGGCATCCTCCGGGATTTTCTGCCGCGCACCCCAATTGATCAGCGCGTAGAAACCGTGCACCGCGATCCGCCGCAGCAACGATTCATTGTCGCGATGGGCTTTCGCCGTATAGACCACGTCGTAGCCGTCATCGATCCAGTGACCGACGAGCCGCTCGACGATATCCGGCGGATGCTGGCCGTCGCCGTCCATGAACAGCACGGCGCCGCGCCGGGCGTGATCAAGCCCCGCCATCAGGGCGGCTTCCTTGCCGAAATTGCGCGACAGCGACACCACCTGGATATCGAGCCCGTCGGCGCCGAGCCCGCGCGCGATGCGATGCGTGTCGTCGGAGCTGCCGTCATCGACGTAAACCACCTCGCAGCCGAGGCGATAACGCTCGCGCAAGGTTTTCGCCAATGCGCCCAGCCGCGCATGCAGCGCGGCAAGCCCGGCGGCCTCGTTATAGACCGGCACGACGATCGACAGCCCCTGCGCCGCGGCCTTGGCGGCGGTGGTGGACAGGCCGGAAACATCGGTACCGAGCATCATCGATCAGGTCTCACCATCAACAAAAGCAGCATATGGCAATCGCCGCACGCTGTCGCCACAGGGTTGCGGCCCAAAGGATGCGTCCCAAGGCAGGGCGCGCGGCTAACGGTCACGACCGCAAGAACGCCTCGAGTTTGGCGAACAGCGGATTGTTGCGGTCCAGCACATAATCGAGCGAGGCCACCGAAACCGTGTCGGCGCCGTGGGTGCGCAGAAAACTGCCGAGCGCATAGAGCTGCGCCGGCGGGCAGTGCAGCGTCACCATCCCCGATGAGGTCGGGCCGCCGAATGGCGAGACCACGCCGAAGCGATTATGGGCTTCGGTCAACAGCGCCGCGGTGCATTCCTTGAAGCGGGTGCGGACTTCGCGGTATTTGCTGGCGCGGGCGCGCGCGGCGATGTGATCGAGGATGACGCGCGCGGTCTCGCGGGCCGCGTCCGACCAGTCGGCCTCGCGCGAGGCCACAAGGTTGGCCTGGCTGCGCAGGATCACGCCGTCGTCGAGCACCTTGAGGCCGTTGGCGGCGAGCGTTGCCCCGGTCGTGGTGATATCGACGATCATCTCGGCGGTGCCCACCGCGGGCGCGCCCTTCGGTCGCGCCGGCGCTCTCGACGATGCGATAATCGACCACGCCATGGGCGGCGAAGAAGGTCCGGGTCAGGTTGATGTATTTGGTGGCGACCCGCATCCGCCGGTTATGCTTGGCGCGGAAGCCGGTGGTGACGTCGTCGAGGTCGGCCATGGTGCGGACGTCGATCCAGGCCTGCGGCACCGCGACCACCACATTGGCGCTGCCGAAGCCGAGCGTGTCGATCAAATGAACGCGCTTGTCGGCATCCGCGATGCTCTCGCGCACCAGATCCTCGCCGGTGACGCCGAGATGCACCGCGCCGCGCGCCAGTTGCGAGGCGATCTCGCTCGCCGACAGATAGGCGATCTCGACATTGTCGAGCCCGTTGATGGTGCCGCGATAGTCGCGGGCGCCGCGCGGCTTGGCCAGAGCGAGGCCGGCATGCGCGAAGAACGCCTCGGCGTTTTCCTGCAGGCGGCCCTTGGACGGAACCGCCAGAACGAATGGCGCCGTCATGATGCGCTCCTGCTGCGGTTGACCGAGTCGCTGAGGGCTTCGACCCACACCGAAAATCCGACCGCGGGAATCGGCGTTGCCGAGCCGAGCTGGGTCATCAACCCGTCGTAGCGTCCGCCCGCCACCAGCGGCTCGACGCCATTGCCCTTGCTGTGCAGCTCGAACTCGAAGCCGGTGTAATAATCGAGGCCGCGGCCGAACGCGGTGGCAAACCGCACCGCCTTGGTATCGATGCCGCGCGCGGCCATGAAACCGACGCGGCTTTCGAGCTGATCGATCGCGGCATTGATATCGAGCTTTTGCCGTCGTCGGCGAGCGCGCGCAATTGCGCGACCGCATCGTCGGGATCGCCCGAGATCGCCAGGAACTGCTTGATGGTCTTGAGCGCGTCGCGCGGCAGCGCGCCGCCTTTCAGGGTCGATTGCTCGAGGAAGCGATCGGCGATTTCGGCAACCGTGCGTCCGCCGACATTGGTGGTGCCGGCGATCGACATCAGGTCGGTGACCAGCGCAAGCGCCGCCTTGCGGTCGGAGCCGGCCAATGCGGCGAGCACGCCTTCATATTCGTTGCGGCCGGGAGCGGTGGCGAGCGTCAGCCGCTCGATATCCTCGGCGAGGCTGATCTTGCGGTTGAAATCCTTGATCAGCCGCCGCCGCCACACCGGGTAAAGCCCGAGCGCATCGATCAGCGCGTTGAACAAAGCGACGTCGCCGGTGCGGATTTCGACATCGGTCAATCCGACGGCGCTGGTTGCTTCCAGCGCCAGCGCCAGCATCTCCGCGTCGGCCGCGGCGCGGTCCTGCCGGCCGAAGGATTCGATGCCGGCCTGCAGGAACTCGTTGGAGCGGCCGCCACGATAGCGGAACACCGGCCCGAGATAGCTGAAGCCGGCCGGCTGGCCGGCGCGGCTGGAGCGAAGATAATCGCACGCCACCGGAATGGTGAGGTCGGGGCGCAGGCACAATTCCTCGCCGCCGGGATCGGTGGTCAAATAGAGGCTTTTCCGGATGTCTTCGCCGGATAGATCGAGGAACGGCTCGGCCGGCTGCAGGATCGCGGGCTCGGCGCGGATGTAGCCGGCCTGCGCGAATGACGATAGCAGCGCGTCGGCCCAGGCGGCCGATCCGGCGGTGGTCGAGGTCATCTTGGCGTCCAACTGTCCCGAAACGGGTTGCAAAAGGGTTATCTGGCGCAGCCCTTAGCATGGCAGGCGCGGGGTTTCGACAGGGATCGGCCGGATCGCTTAATGACCGGCCAAAAGCCGGAAAACAGCCCGTTTTTCAAGGCTGGACCAGTTTCCAAGGCGCGAATCCGGCCCAGTCGCCGAGCACAGCCTGGACCAGCGCCAGCGCCGCCACGCCCGCGGTATCGGCGCGAAGCACCCTTGGTCCCAGCGAAAGCCGCAAGGTTCGCTGCTGCCGCAGCAAGATGGCGCGCTCTTCCTCGGCAAAGCCGCCTTCCGGGCCGATCAGGATGTCGATGCCGCCGGAAACGGCCTGCGCCTGGCGTAGCGGCTGCAACGGGTCGGCGACATCGGCGGCCTCGTCGCAGAACACCAGCAGGCGGGAGGCGTCGCGCTGGCCGAGATAACGATCGAAATTCAGCGGTTCCGCCACAGTGGCGAGGCTGAGGATGCCGCATTGCTCGGCGGCCTCGATCACATTGGCGCGCATCCGCTCGCTATTGACCCTGGAGACCTGGGTGAAGCGGGTCAAAACAGGCTGCAGCGACGAGACGCCCATCTCGACCGCCTTCTGCACCATGTAATCGAGCCGGGCGTGTTTTAAGGGCGCAAACACGTAAGCTATGTCCGGCAGACGGTCCTGCGGCCGGGTCTGGGCTGTGATGGTCAGGCTGTCGGGCCGCTTGCGTCCGCCGATCTCGGCGCGCCATTCACCCTCGCGCCCGTTGAACACCAGGATGGCATCGCCGGCGGCCAGCCGCAGCACGTTGCCGAGATAATTGCTCTGGTTGCGCTCGAGCGCGACGGTCTCGCCCGCGGCCAGGGCGGCCTCGACGAACAGGCGGGGAGCAGAGAAGTCCATTTGGGGCATATTTAATGTTCCAAGCGCCGCTTTTAGCCTAAAGCGTTAGAATCGGGGGGCTATTTTGGTCCTCGCGGGGCGCTACGCCGCGCTGTTGCCAAATTCCCCGGATTGTTTAGAGCAGGCAAGAATCGTAAACACCCGCATCGTAAATACCGCATCGGTAAATAGCGCTTTCGTTGGAATGGCGTTTGGGGATCTTTGGACCTTGCCGGAGGAGCAACCTTGATCATCCGTCGCTTGATTGTGCCGCTCACCGTGGCCCTCATGACCGCCCATGCCGGCCAGGTTCTGGCGCAGAGCGCCTTTCCGGCGCCGCTGCCGAATCAAGCCGCGGGCACCGCCAACGATCCGGCATTTCCGCCGGTGAACGGCGCGGCCCGGGGTAGCGATCCCGCGTTCCCGCCGGTGAACAGCGCGCTCCGGGGTAGCGATCCCGCATTTCCGCCAGTGAACGGCGCGGCGCCGACAGGCATGGGCAGGCCCGCGCCCACCTCGTTTCCGGTCAATGGCGCAGCCCCGGTCGGCGGTGCGGCACCGATGGGCGGCGGAGGCTTCGGCTCGCCGGCGCCGCCATCGCAGGCCGGCGGCGATCAATGCATGAAGGAATTCATCCCGCTGCGTGAGGATGCCGAGAAACGCGGCAAGCAGATCAAGGCGGCCAGCGACCGGCACGCCACGCCCCAGGAAGCCTGCAAGCTGATCGAGGCGTTCGGCCAGTCCGAAATCAAGATGATCAAATATGTCGAGACCCACGCGGCAAAGTGCGGGATTCCGCCGACGGTCCTCGACCAGTTGAAGAACGGCCACAAGAACTCCGAAAGCATGCAGCAGAAGGTCTGCAACGCGGCCACGCAAATGCAGGCGAGGGGAGGGCCGGCCGGCCCGAGCCTGAGTGACGTGCTCGGCTCCGCGGCACAGCTTCCGGAGGCGACCAAGAGCAAGAAGGGCGGCAGCACCTTCGATACACTGAACGGCAACGTGCTCACGCGATGAGCGGAGCCGCCGGTTTGAAGCGCATGCGTCGGCCGCCGCGCCTCGATGCCGGAAATTTCAATTCGAAACCTGGTGCCAGATGACTGGCGCGGCTGCCCGCGTTGCTGACGCCACCGGCAACTGGGTCGACACCCGCGCGCCATCATGGTCGCGGCCCTATCTGCGGCTGGCCCGTTTCGACCGGCCGATCGGATCCTGGTTGCTGCTGATGCCGTGCTGGTGGTCGGCGGCACTGGCCTCCGGCGTAGCCGGCCATGTCGGCCAATTGCCGCTCACCATCGTGCTGTTTTTCGTCGGGGCGTTCGTGATGCGCGGCGCCGGCTGCACCTGGAACGACATCACCGATCGCAAACTCGACGCGTTGGTAGAGCGCACCCGGTCGCGGCCGATCCCGGCGGGGCAGGTCAGCGTGCCGCAGGCGGTGATTTTTTTGGCGGTCCAGGCCTTGATCGGACTATTGGTGCTGCTGCAATTCAACCGCTTCGCGATCATGACCGGCATCGCCTCGCTGCTGATCGTCGCGATCTATCCGTTCATGAAACGGATCACCTATTGGCCGCAAATCGTGCTCGGGCTGGCGTTCTCATGGGGCGCGCTGATGGGATTTGCGGTTCTGCTCGGGCGGATCGATGCCGCCGCGCTCTGGCTCTATGCCGGCTCGATTTCGTGGGTGATCGGCTACGACACCATCTATGCGCATCAGGACGCCGAGGATGACGCGCTGATCGGAATCAAATCGACCGCGTTGTTGTTCGGCGCGCGCACCCGTCCGGCGCTGGTGGCGTTCTACGCTCTGGCGGTGGTTTTGATCGGCACCGCACTGGCGCTAGCGAAAGCGGGTGCTCTCGGCTGGATCGGGCTGGCGATATTCGCAGCCCATCTGGCCTGGCAGATCGTCCGTCTCGATATTTCCGACACCGCATTATGCCTGCGCGTCTTCAAGTCCAACCGCGACGCGGGATTGCTGCTGTTTTCGGGATTGCTCGTCGACGCGGTGATGCGGGCGAGCTAGTGCACGGCGCGTAGGCGCGCGCGTTCTTCCCTTCTCCCACAAGGGAGAAGGGAAAAAGGATGCATCGATTCAGCAAATAAAAACTTGACAGCATTTTGTGATTTGCCCGTCGTGCCAATGTGTCGCAGCGGATGATGGTTGATCGCGAAGGCAAATCACCTTCACTTCTACCGCCATCCCGTCCCAAGAGAGGGGGCGTTGGCCATCGTCACTGACGTGGGGCGGGGAGCGGTGGACGCGGATGCGCTTTTGACGAACGGCGCGTGAAGCGTACGGCAAAGTCGTGTGGTCCTGACGCCCCGATGGCAGGTGTCAAGTTCGCAAGGAGCTCGCGCTTCTTGGGGATGACGGTGACAAGCAAGCCAGGTCTCGCCGGGGAGAGCACGATATAAGCCGTAAAGCCATTGCGCAGGGAAGGCCGGACTGCTTCCGCTGAACCTGTATGCTCGTGTGCGCATTTCTTATGTGCATGTTTGCACGCGAGATCGCGGGTGCAGCGCGCACCCGGTCTTCCCTGCGTCCCTCTTGGGATCGCACTGCGCCCTTGAGGGGCGCGCTGCGCCCTCTGTTTTTTGGGGGCGAACGAATTTGCAAAACTCGGGCAGATGCTGTCGCGAGAATGCCCGTGTTCGTCATCGTCCGGCTTGACCGGACGATCCAGTATTCCGCGACGCCAGCGAAGGAATCGAGAACTCGCGGCGTACTGGATACCCGCCGGAGCCTGTCATCGGGCGCGCATTCGCGCGACCCGGTGGCGGGTATGACGACGGTGGGTGAAGCGAATGCCTTCGTTACATTGCAACGAACGCTCACTCCCGCGCGATGATCTCGCGTTCGCCTTGATGAACATTCGCCGGATTGAGCGGATCGCCGCCGCGCCGCCGGACCAGGAATTTCGGGCGCCGGGTGCGCATCGTGCTGTGACGGCGGCGGCGGGTGGCCGGCTCGCGCGCTTTGTCTTCGGCCAATTGCGGAAGCGCGAAGATCTCGCTCCACATCTGCCAGGCGGCCACGATCTCTTCGCGGTCGGAACTGACGCAGAGCGGGATCGTCAAGGAGGGATCGCGATGGGCGAGAACCAGCATCTGGGCATCGTCGATGCCGCGCAACGCCACGCCGAGAAAATCGCTGACACGGATATTGACCGCCATCTGCATGCCGGCAATGGCACGGCGCAGGACCACGCGTTCGCGGTGAAGTTCGATGTGCCGTACGCCGCCGTCGGCGCGGGTGTCGTGCGCGTCGAAGCGGACGGGCAGGGAAAGAGGGTCGAGCCGCAATGCGCGGCTCGACCCGGCGGGAGTGATCCCGCTTATTGCTGTTTGACGCCTCACGGCTTTATCTCCCCGCCGGGATTATCTCCCCGGTCGTTGGTTGAGAGCATGCCAGAGCCAACGTCCGTTTGGCTTAAAAAGGCTGGTTAATCCAACGTCACCCGTCCGCATGATTGACAAGACGTTGGCGCACATGATTGACGAGACCTTGCCGCGCGTTGGAGAATCTTTGGCTTTCGGCGGGCGAAAATGCTTGATATCCCCGTGAATCAGGCACATCTGATGGACTGGCCTGACGGCATCGGCCGCCCTTCGATTGACCTCCAATCGTCCTTCAACCTTTCGGGATTTCGTTCGTGATCTCTTCACCATCTGACGCGTCGCCCATTTCATCCGATGCCGCCACCGAGCTGTTCGATCTTTCCGCGCTGAGCACGCTGGCACAGCGCCTCGTCGAGGCCGCCCGGCACGCCGGCGCGGACGCCGCCGACGCGGTGGCGGTGCGCGGCGTGTCACAAGGCGTCGAAGTGCGCGACGGACGCGTCGAGGAGTCCGAGCGCTCCGAAGGCGATGATGTCGGACTGCGCGTGCTGGTGGGACGGCGCCAGGCGGTGGTCTCGACCAACGATGTCAGCGGCGACGGCATCGCAAAGCTTGCCGAGCGCGCGGTGGCGATGGCGCGCGTCGCGCCCGACGACAAATATGTCGGCCTTGCCGATCCGGCGCTGCTGGCGAAGGATTTCCCCAATCTCGATCTGCTGGACCCGAAGATCCCGTCGACAGCGGAACTCGAGCGCCGCGCCTGCGAGGCGGAAGCCGCCGGCATCGCCGTCAAGGGCGTCAGCAAATCCGACGGCGGTTCGGCCTCGGCGGGAATTGGCGGCATGGTGCTGGTGACCTCCACCGGCTTCCACGGCTCCTATCTGCGATCGAGCCAGAGCATCTCGATGACCGCGATCTCCGGTGAAGGCACCGGCATGGAGCGCGACTACGACTATACGGTCGCGCCGCATGCCTCCGACCTGGCCTCGCCGGAAAGCGTCGGCCGCAAGGCCGGGGAACGGGCGGTCGCGCGCACCAATCCGCGCAAGGTCGAGACTTCCAGGGTTCCCGTGGTGTTCGACCCCAGGGTATCCGGATCGATCGTCGGCCATCTGGTCGGCGCGGTGAACGGCGCCTCGATAGCGCGCAAGACCAGCTTCCTGAAAGATCGCCTCGGCCAGAAACTGTTCGCCAGCAACATCCGCATCATCGACGATCCGTTGCGGGTGCGCGGCTTGCGCTCGCAAAGCTTCGACGCCGAGGGCGTCAAGGTCAAGAAGCTCGCCATTATCGATGAAGGCGTGCTGACCTCGTGGCTACTGGATTCGGCGACCGCGCGTGAACTCGGCCTCACCACCACCGGCCACGCCCAGCGCGGCGTCTCGTCGTCGCCGTCGCCGGGATCGTATAATCTGCATCTCGAAGCGGGCGAGCCGACGCCGGCCGAATTGATCTCCGACATCAAACAGGGATTTTACGTTACCGATTTGATCGGCTCCGGCGTCAACGGCGTCACCGGCGATTACAGCCGCGGCGCCTCGGGCTTCTGGATCGAAAACGGCGAGCTGACCTATGCGGTGAGCGAGGTGACGATCGCGGGTCACCTGTTCGATATCTTCAAGTCGATGGTGCCGGCCAACGATCTGGAGTTTCGCTACGGCGTCAACGCGCCGACGCTGCGCATCGAGGGATTGACGCTTGGCGGACGCTAGTGCCGACAGCGTGCACTCCCCATCTCTGTCTCGCGATCGGCTGGTGCGCGACGCCGCATTGTTGACCGAAGTGGTCCGTGAGGCCGGCGCACTGGCGCGCTCGATGTTCCGCACCGAGCTCAGGAATTGGACCAAAGGCGCATCGTCGCCGGTGTCGGAGGCCGATATCGCGGTCAACGACCTCTTGGAGAAACGGCTGCGATCGGCGACGCCCGATTATGGCTGGCTGTCGGAAGAAAGCGCCGATGACGAGGTCCGACTGGGCAAGCCACTGGTCTGGATTGTCGACCCCATCGATGGCACCCGCTCTTATCTCGCCGGGCGCGAAGACTGGTGCGTCAGCGTCGCCCTGGTCGAGGGTGCCTCGCCGCTGCTGGCAGCCGTGTTCGCGCCGGTAAGTGACGAATTTTTCTTCGCCTCGCTGGGTTCGGGCGCCGCGCGCAACGAGGTGGCGATACACGCGACATCGGGCACCGGGCTGGATTTTTCCCGGATCGCCGGTCCGAAGCCGCTGGTCGAACGGCTGAACCGGGGGCCGGACGAAATTTCTCTTTATCCCAGAATTGGATCGCTGGCGCTTCGGCTGTGCCGGGTGGCCGAGGGACGGCTGGATGCAGCCTTCGCCGGCGGCCAGAGCCGCGACTGGGACCTTGCTGCGGCGAATTTGATCGTGCAGGAAGCGAATGGTAACATGACCGCGCTTTCGGGAGACCCTATCCTCTATAATCGTCAAGAGGTGACGCACGGGGTGCTGGTGGCAGCGGGGCGCGATCGTCATGCAAGCATTGTCGAGCATTTCCGAAATCGTCCGTTGCCCTGAGCGCCGCCGCTTGCGCCTCGGAAACCAACTTTGCCGGGCACCACATTAGGAAAGTGAACCATGCCAGATAGTGCTCAGCCGCAATTGCTGCATCTCGTCATCGGCGGCGAACTGACCGATCTCGAACACATCACCTTCCGCGATCTCGACAAGGTCGACATCGTCGGCGTCTTCCCCAATTACGCCAGCGCGTTCGCGGCCTGGAAGGCAAAGTCGCAGCAGACCGTCGACAATGCCCATATGCGCTATTTCGTGGTTCACCTTCACCGGCTGCTCGATCCGGGACAAGACGCGAAACCCGGCCATTGAAAAAGCTGCTTCGTAATACGCTGCGCAGCAGCTGGTTTCAGCGCGTTGCGGGGTTCCTCGCGGCCGAATATCTCCGGCTGGTCTGGCGGACCAACAAAATCAGTTTCGATCCGCCTGACGTCTATGCGCAGGTCGAGCCGCAGATGCCGGCTATACTCGCGTTCTGGCACGGCCAGCATTTTCTGACGCCGTTCGTCAAGACCAAGGACATTCACCGCGCCAAGGTGCTGATTTCGCTGCATCGCGACGGCGAATTCAATGCGCTCGCCGCTGAACGGCTTGGTATCGGCACCATCCGGGGTTCCGGCGATCACGGATCGGCGTTTCATCGCAAGGGCGGCGTCGGCGCCTTCATGGAAATGGTACGGGCGCTGGAAGAGGGTTATAACGTCGCGCTGACGGCGGATGTGCCCAAGCGCGCCCGTGTCGTCGGTCTTGGGCTCATCAAGCTGGCGAAGGAAACAGGTCGGCCGATCATGCCGTTTGCGATGGCGACCAGCCGCTTCATCCAGTTGAAGAACTGGGACCGCACCACCATCAACCTGCCGTTCGGGCGCGGTGCGGTGGTGGGCATCGAGACGATCTATGTGCCGCCGGACGCCGATGCCGAGACCATGGAAAAATTGCGCGCAAAGGTCGAGGCAACCCTGAACGAAACGACCGATCGGGCCTATGCCCAGATCGGCCGCCCGGAAGCCGCCCGCCTGGAAAAGGCCGGTGATGGCTAGTCCCTTGCCCGGTTCCTCGCCCACGTCCCTGCCGATGACCTTGCGGTTCTACCGGCGGTTGTCGGCTGTCGCCGTGCCATTGGCGACGGTGCTGATCAAGCGGCGGCTGAAGCAGGGCAAGGAGGATCCGGCGCGGGTCGGTGAGCGCCGCGGCATGAGCGCGGATATCAGGCCCGATGGGCCGCTGGTCTGGATTTACGGCGCCAGTGTCGGCGAGGTGCTGGCGGCGGCGGCCCTGATCGAAAGATTGCGGGCGCTCAATATGCGCATCCTCCTGACCTCGGGCACGGTGACGTCGGCGGCGATCGTCGCCAAGCGTTTCCCGGCCGACATCATCCATCAATATGTGCCGTACGATTCGCCGCGCTATGTCGCGCGCTTTCTCGATCATTGGCGGCCTTCGCTGGCGCTGTTCATCGAATCCGATCTGTGGCCCAATTTGATCCTGTCGAGCGCGGCGCGGCGGCTGCCGATGGTCCTGATCAACGGCCGGATGTCGCATCGCTCGTTTCCGCGCTGGCGCAGGATCAACACCACGATCTCGGCGCTGCTCGGCCGGTTCGATGTCTGCCTGGCCCAATCGCAGGTCGACGCCGATCGCTTCGCAGCGCTCGGCAGCCGTAATGTCATCACCACCGGAAACCTGAAGCTCGATGTCCCGGCGCCGCCCGCCGACGCCGGCAAACTGGAGCGGTTGATGTCGGTGACGCGAGGTCGCCCGATCATCGTCGCGGCATCGACGCATCCCGGCGAGGAGGAAATGCTGGTTGCGACGCACCGGGCGCTGGCGAGCTTCTTTCCCTCGCTGCTCAGCGTCATCGTGCCTCGGCATCCCGATCGCGGCGAGGCAATCGCCCGCGAGATCGCGGCGTCCGGCCTGCAGGTTGGGCTGCGTTCGCGCGAACAATTGCCGACCGCGACCACCGATATCTATGTCGCCGACACCATGGGTGAACTGGGCCTGTTCTATCGGCTGTCGCCGATCGTGTTCATGGGAGGATCGCTGGTTCCCCATGGCGGGCAAAATCCGATCGAGGCGATCAAGCTCGGCGCGTCGATCGTGCACGGCCCTCACGTCTTCAATTTCACCGATGTTTACGAGGCGCTCGACAATGCCGGCGGCGCGCGGCAGGCGGATAGCGAGGCAGCTCTGGTGAAACAGCTCGGCCAGTTGCTGGCCGATCCCGCGGCGCGCCAAGCGTTAGCCGGGGCGTCGGGGCGCGTGGTCGAGCAGCTTGGCGGCGCGCTGGAACGCACGCTCTCCGCCCTTGAGCCGTATCTGTTGCAGTTGCGGCTCGAAACGGGAGCGGCCAGTGCGTGAGCCGGCCTTCTGGTATCGGCCGCCATCCCTGATTTCGCGATTATTGATGCCGCTCGGGGCGGTTTACGGCCTGGTCGCGGCCTGGCGCATGCACGGCCGCGGCTTCGACGCCGGCATCCCCGTGATCTGCGTCGGCAATTATCACACCGGCGGCGCCGGCAAGACCCCGACGGTGCTGGCGTTGACAAAACTGTTGCGCAAACTCGGCGAGACTCCGATCGTGCTCAGCCGCGGCTATGGCGGAAAATGGCAGGGGCCGGTCAAGGTCGACCCCGAAAGACATGTCGCGGCCAATGTCGGCGACGAACCGCTGATGTTGGCGCAGACGGTTCCGGTGGTGATCGCACGCGACCGCGTCGGCGGCGTTGCGCTGGCGCGCTCGCAAGGCGCCTCGGTGATCCTGATGGACGATGGCTTTCAGAACCCGGCGATCGCAAAGGATGCCTCGATCATCGTGATCGACGGCGACCGTGGCCTCGGCAACGCTTGCGTGTTCCCCGCCGGTCCGTTACGTGCGCCGCTGCCGCCGCAACTGGCCCGCACCGATGCGCTGATCGTGATCGGCGATGGCACCGCCGCCGGCGCTGTGGCCGCGGCCGTTGCCGCCAAGGCAAAGCCGGTGTTGTCGGCGCGGCTCAAGCCGGACGCCGCGTCGCTGGCGCGGTTCGCCGGCAAACGCGTGCTGGCCTTTGCCGGCATAGGCGACCCCGGGCGGTTCTTCAGGACGCTGCGCGGCGCCGGTGCTGAAATCGTCCGCGAACGGGCATTCGCCGATCATCATCCGTTTTCGCGTGAAGAGATCGAAGCCTTGATCGCGGACGCCGCGCGCGAGGGGCTGACCCTGGTGACGACGGAAAAGGATATCGCGCGGTTGCGCGGCGCCGAGGGGATGGCGGCATTGGTGCGCGATATCGCGGCGTTCGCGGTCACGCTCGAGTTCGATGATGCGGCAACGCTGCGAAAGTTCGTCGCCGACCAACTCTTCAAGGCACGGGAGAACAAGTATCAGGCACGCAACTGACGCCCGGCGGATGGATGAACTCAGGATGGACGGATTCAGCCCTGCGTCTTCAACGCGTTCGGGAAATGTCGTTGCAGCACCGCGGCCGGCACGGCATAAGCCTCCTGCAGGTCGACGCTCCAGTATTTCAGTTCGTCGAGCGGAATGCGCGCATCGGTGATGGCGCAACGCACATAGGTTCCCGGCGAGATCACGCGGAAATCGCCGTCCAGATATTGCACCTGGGCTTCGCCGTGGCCCGAAGGGCCAAATTTATTCAACACGGTTGAACTCCGACTGCCGGTCACTGCGACCAGAATGAATGTTTAAGAATTCGATCTAGCATAAATAGTCCGTAATGTCCGCCGGTCAAACCCACCGATTTGTGATGAATTGCCGCTGTTGGCACATGGTAGATTTTGGCAATGGAGGCTGTTTTGCGGCCCCTCAATGACCCGGCAAACCCGATGCGCCTGCTGTCAGTAACCGCCTTCCTGACGCTATTTGCCGTGGCTTGTACTGTGCAGGTGACTTGTGCTGTGCGGGCGGCCTTTGCCGAGGAGGCGAAGCCTGCGCCGCGTCAGGTGGACATTTCCACGGCGACCGGTACATTGCATGCCCAGCTCTACAAGCCCGACGGCGACGGTCCGTTTCCGACCGTGATCGCGCTGCACGGCTGCGGCGGACTGGGCGGGCATTCCGAGGCGGTGCTGCCGCGCTATCGCGATTGGGCAGAACAATTATTGAAGTCCGGCCACGCGGTGCTGCTGCCGGACAGCTATGGTTCGCGCGAACTCGGTCCGCAATGCCGCGTCAAAGAACGCCAGGTGCTGGCCCGCCGCGAGCGGGTGGGCGATATCGCCGCGTCGCGACAATGGTTGCTGCAGCAGCGCTGGGCCGCGCATGATCGCATCAGCCTGATCGGATGGGCGAACGGCGCCAGCGCGTTGTTGTGGGCGGTCCGCCCGCAATACGCGTCGCATAGCGCGGAGCCGGATTTTCGCTCGGCGATTGCGTTCTATCCGGACTGCCGGATCTCGTCCGGCCTCGGCTGGAGCGCGCGGGTGCCGACACTTCTGTTGATCGGCGCCAAGGATGACGTCAGTTCGCCTCAGGCCTGCCGCCAGATGGTCGACGGCGCGCGTGGCCGCAGCGCGCTGACCCGCATCGAAATCTATCCCGCCGCGCCTCACGATTTCGACCGCGCCAATCTGCCGATGCATTCGATCGCCGGCGGTTCGGATGCCGCGCTGCCGGAACACGGTCATATCGGTACCGACGCGGACGCCCGCGCCGATTCACAAAAGCGCGTCGCAGAGTGGTTGGCGCGTTAGTTTTAGTCTAACGCCCCCACGATCGAAGCCCGCTGCGAGAGTTCGATCCAGTTGCCGTCGGGATCGAGCACCATCGAGATTCGTGCCGTGGTGCCGAGCGTGACCGGTGCGCGGGCTTCGCGGCCGCCGGCGGCGAGAACCTCGGCATGGACCTCGTCCACCCTGAACACCTGAAACGTCATGTAGCGCCAGCCCTTGCCGCGAATGCCGGCGTCGAGGCCGGCGTCGTGATCCTGTTGCAGCAGGATCAAGGTTTCGCCGGCGCGGAACGCGGCGCCGGATGGATGCGCCTGCTCGGCAAGACCTAGCGCGTCGCGATAGAAGCGGCGATGGGCGTCGAGATCGCGCACCGCGACGCGAATGCCGATCTGCCCGACGCCGTCGTGCCCTGGAGGAACCAGGCTAACGCGATTGCCGTCGGGGTCGTGCAGTGTCCGCGGCGCCGTGCAGGCCGGCCGCGCGATGATCAATTCGCGATATCCGCTTGGAGCTGCGTCCGGCAACGGATCGGCGTGGTGGTTGATCTTGACCACCGAGCCCAGTGCATCGTGCCGATGCTGGTTCTGGCCGCGCCGGATCGGCAGCACATGGTCGAGCCTGAGGCCGACCGTGTTTTGCCAGAACGCCAGCATCGGATCGGGATCGTTGGTGGAGAGGCCGATATCGACCTGGGGCTTCGCCAGTTTCATCGCATGCGCCGTCCGGTTGGCTCTCAACTGGGAAGACAGAACGTCTTAAAACAGGCTGCCTTGGTCGACTGGTTTGGCGAGGCGCCTCGGCGCCGCGGGCTTCGCAGCCTCCCTGGATTCCCGGGGCTCGCTGGCAACGGGCTTTGCGGCTCGCGCGACGGGCGACCGATCAGCGTCTGCGGTCGCGCCAACGCGGCCGTCGGCGAATTCAAGGGTGAGATGCGCGCCCGGTCCGATCGCGGCGGCAGCGTGCATCGGCAGGCCCTGTTCGTCGCGCACCAGCGCAAAGCCGCGCGCGAGCACGCCGCGATAGGACAGCGCGGCCAATAATTGTCCGGAATGCGCGACCCGGGCCTGATGGCGCTGCATCGCCGTTGCGAGCGCGCGCCGCGACCGTTCCGCCAGACGCAGCACCCGTTCGTGCTCGCGCGCGATCTTCTGACGTTGCGCCTGGGCGTTGGAAAGTTTCGAGGCCTTGAGCCTGATCTCAAGTCCGGCGTAGCGATCCCGGCGCATCCGCAGCAGCGATCGCGCGGAATGCAGCATTCGCGCGCCCGATGTCGTCAGCCGCTGGCCGGCCTGCGCGAGCTGCCCGCGCAACACCCGCACGGTCAGCCGCGCGCTGGTTGCGGCATAGCGGCGGAAATGCGCGTGGGTATTGGCTTTCAACGCCCGGGGCAGGGCGCCTGCGGCGCCATCCAGCCGCTGCCGCGGGATCGCCAGCAGTTCGCCGGCCGCGGGCAGCGCGCGCGCCGCGGCGCGTAATTCGTTGCGACGGGCCTCCTGGCCGCGTTGCCAGCACACCATCACGCGCCGCGCCAGCGTGCCGACCTCGACCATCAATTCGCTGCGCACCGGCACCGCCATTTCGGCCGCGGCGGTCGGTGTCGGCGCGCGCTTGTCGGCGGCGAAGTCGATCAGCGTGATGTCGGTCTCATGGCCCACCGCGGAGATCAGCGGGATCATGCTGTCGGCAGCGGCGCGGACCACGATCTCCTCGTTGAACGACCAGAGGTCTTCCAGCGAGCCGCCGCCGCGGGCGACGATCAGCACATCCGGTCGCGGAATCCTTCCCTGCACGGGCAGCGCGTTGAAGCCGCGGATCGCGGCTGCGATCTGTTCGGCCGAGCCTTCGCCCTGAACCTTGACCGGCCACACCAGCACGCGGCGGGGGAAGCGATCTTCCAGCCGATGCAGGATGTCGCGGATCACGGCCCCAGTCGGCGAGGTGACGACCCCGATCACTTCCGGCAGCCATGGCAAGAGCTGCTTGCGTGCCTCGTCGAACAGCCCTTCAGCGCCGAGCTTGCGCTTGCGCTCTTCCATCAGCGCCATCAGCGCGCCGACGCCGGCGGGTTCGATCGCCTCGATCACGATCTGGTATTTCGACGAGCCCGGATAGGTCGTGAGCTTGCCGGTGGCGATGACCTCGAGGCCCTCTTGCGGCTTGAAGCGCATCCGGCCGTGGACGCCCTTCCAGATCACCGCCTCGATCTTGGCGCTCTCGTCCTTCAGCGCGAAATAGCAATGCCCGGAAGAGTGCGGCCCGCGAAAGCCGGAGATCTCGCCGCGGACCCGGACATGGCCATAGGCGTCCTCCACCGTCCGCTTTAGCGCGGAGGACAGTTCGGAGACGGTGAATTCAGGCGCGTTGATCAGGTTTTCTACCGATGTCATCTGCAATCGATTCGGGCTTTTGCGGCTCTCGCGCAAGGTAAGAACTTTTAGCTGTCCCCGCCATTTTATCGATTGTATTGCAAAGTACTCTGTATTATAGAGTAATCTATCGATACGGAAACGAAAACGCTCAATCAGGAGGAAATCATGTCGAAATCGCTGATACGCGGGTCTTTTGGTGCCCTGAAATGGATACTGTCCGGGATTGGCGTGGTCGCGGTTTTGATCACCGCGCTTGTCGCCGCGCCGCTGACGCGGCTCCCCGAGCTGCGCTCCATCTCCGAAACGGCGCGGGCGGTGGATCGCAGCACCATGCCCCGCTTCGAGCTTTTTCAGGCGCGCGACGGCACGGAACTCGCCTATCGCCACTACCCGGCTCGCGCGGCGAGCGTCGGTCGGATTGCCATCGTCGTTCATGGCTCTTCGGGATCGAGCCCGAGC
Organism: uncultured Alphaproteobacteria bacterium; assembly: GCA_963755895.1. Lineage (GTDB taxonomy): Bacteria > Pseudomonadota > Alphaproteobacteria > Rhizobiales > Xanthobacteraceae > Bradyrhizobium. The sequence continues at coordinate 135,555 of CAVWMD010000028.1, read as the reverse complement.
ATTCACGCGCTGGCAGACGCGCTGGCCGCGCGGGGCGTAGAGACGTATGCGATGGATATGCGGGGTCACGGCGCCTCGGGGACACGGGGCGATATTCGCTATGTCGGACAGCTCGAGGACGATCTCGTCGATTTCGTCGCGGTGGTGCGCAAAACCAATGCGACCGCGCCACTGACGCTGCTGGGACATTCCGCCGGTGGCGGCTTCGCGCTACGTGTCGCGGGATCGCCGATCCAGAGTCTGTTCGCGCGCACCGTGCTGCTCGCGCCCTATCTTGGCTACGACGCGCCGACCAACCGGTCGGACGGTGGCTGGGCCAGCGCTGATGTCCCGCGCATCCTTGCCCTGCAGGCGCTGCGTACGGTCGGCATCGATTGCTGCGAGGCGCTGCCGACGTTGGCTTTCGCGGTACCGACCGATTCCGGAAAAATCCTGGTGCCGGCCTACACCGAACGGCTGCGGCGCAATTTCGGTACGCGCGGCTACCGGATCGATCTGGCGGCCGCGACCAGGCCGCTGACGATCTTCTCCGGCGCCGATGACGAGTTGATGATCGCGGACAAATACGCCGAGGCGGTGAGCGGCATCACGCCTGCGGTTGACGTGAAGCTGATCGATGGCATCAATCACATGGGCATCGTCAGCGCGCCGAGGGCGGTATCGGCCATCGCCGACGATGTCGCCACGCGTGGAACAGCCGGGACGTGAGTCCCGATATTGGGGGGAGCGCCTGCATGATCGGCAGCAAGGAGGCCAGGGAGGCGCTTACCGAGATCGACGAGATGGTCCGCCGCGTTCGCCAGTCGCAGACCTACGATATTGCCAGCCTGATCATGATCCTGTGGGGCGCGCTGGTGTTCGCGGGCAATATCGCGACTTGGCTCTGGCCACGTGATGGTTATGACATCTGGATTGCCGTCAACGCGGCCGGTGTTCTGGCTACGCTCGCGACGATCTATTTCAGGGGTTATGGGCGATCCTTTGATGTCCGGGTGCTGGTGGCCTATTTGCTGTTTTTCGCATTCGGCTATTTGTGCACCGAGGTGCTCGGCGACTTCACGCCGCGCCAGTTGGGAACCTTTTGGCCAATCTATTTCATGCTGTTTTATGCGATCGCGGGGTTGTGGCTTGGCTATGTCTTCGTGCTGATCGGCCTCGGCATCAGCATCCTGACGCTGATCGGCTATTTCTACGTCGGCGGGGAGGCGTTTTCGTTGTGGATGGCGTTCGTCAATGGCGGCGGGCTGCTGCTCGGCGGGCTCTGGATGCGCCGGATCTGACCGATGGCTGAACTCGACGATGTCATCCATCAACCGCTGCGGCTGCGAATCATGGCGGCGCTGAACGCGCTGCCGGCGGGCGCGGGGCTCGAATTCTCGAAGCTGAAAAAGCTGACCGGCGCCACCGACGGCAATCTCGGCGCCCACATCGAGACGCTGTCCAGGGCCGGCTATGTCGCGGTCGACAAGGCCTTTGTCGGCAAGAGGCCGCAGACCACGGTGACCGCTACCGCGGCCGGCCGCGGCGCCTTCGCCCGCCACGTCGCGACGCTGCAGGAGATCATCGCGGCGTCCGGGGGTGGCGAGTAAAGGCGCATCCCGGAACGACGATCTCCCTTGCAGCGAGACGCGGATTCGTGCGACCGAATCCGCCTCGAAACTCGGCATCTGGTTCTATCTCATGCACATTCTCCTGCTCGGTTCCGGCGGTCGCGAACATGCGCTGGCGTGGAAGATCGCAGCGTCCCCGCTGGTGACGAAGCTGTGGTGCGCGCCGGGCAACGCCGGCATCGCGCGCGAAGCCGAATGCGTGGCGGTCGACATCACCGACCATGCCGCGGTGATCGATTTCTGCCGGCGCAACGCGGTGGATTTCGTCGTGGTCGGGCCTGACGCACCGATCGCCGCCGGCATGGTCGACGACCTCAACGCCGTCGGCTTCAAGGCGTTTGGGCCAACCAGGGCCGCCGGCCGGCTGGAGAGTTCAAAGCACTTCACCAAGGCGCTGTGCCGCGACAACAACATCCCGACTGCCAAATACCAGCATTTTAGCAATGCCGACGCCGCCAAGGCCTATGTCCGCCAGCAGGGCGCGCCGATCGTCGTCAAGGCGGATGGTCTCGCCGCCGGCAAGGGCGTCGTGGTTGCGATCAGCGAGCAGGAAGCGCTCGACGCCGTCGACATGATGTTCGGCGGCGGCTTTGGCGGCGCCGGCGCTGAAGTAGTGATCGAGGAATTCATGGAAGGTGAGGAAGCCTCGTTCTTCGCCCTGTGTGACGGCGAGCATGCGTTGCCGCTGGCTACCGCGCAGGATCACAAGCGCGCGTTCGACGGCGATCGCGGGCCGAACACCGGCGGCATGGGCGCCTATTCGCCGGCGCCGGTGATGACCGATGCGATCAATGCGTGGGTGATGGACGAGATGATCATGCCGACCTTGCGCGCGCTCAAGGCCATGGGCACGCCCTACAAGGGCGTTCTCTATGCCGGTGTGATGGTGACCAAAGACGGCCCAAAGCTCGTGGAATACAATGCCCGCTTCGGCGACCCCGAATGCCAGGTGCTGATGCTGCGGATGATGTCGGATATCGTGCCGGCCTTGTTGGCGTGCGCCGATGGTCAACTGAAGAATTTCAGCCTGCGCTGGTATGACGATGTCGCGCTCACGGTGATCATGGCGACGCGCGGTTATCCCGGCGATTACGGCAAAGGCTCGGTCATCCGAGGCCTCGACGAAGCCGCCAAGGTCGAAGGTGTCGAGATCTTCCACGCCGGCACGGTCGCGAAAGACGGGCAAATTCTCGCCAATGGCGGCCGCGTGCTGAATATCTGCGCGTCTGGCAAGACGGTCGGCGAAGCGCAGCAGCGCGCCTATCAAGCGGTCGACCGCATCCAGTGGCCCGAAGGCTTCTGCCGCCGCGACATCGGCTGGCAGGCGGTGGCAAGGGAGAAAGCGGGGACGTAGAAGCCTGTCGTTGCAGAGCTTTGCGCCGACGCCCCATCCGTCATACGCGGGCTTGACCCGCGTATCCATCTTCTTCGCGATAATCTTTTCAAGGTGTTGGATTGCCGGGCATAGGCGAGCGGAAGCGACGCCGTCCTTCGCACGACTATGCCCGGCAATGACACCATTGCTCAAATCAAATCGCCGCCCGCCGCGCTCGCGGTGGTGCCGTGTTCGCGGAACGCCTTGATCACGTTGCGGCCGACGCGCCATTTGTGCACTTCGTCGGGACCGTCGACCAGCCGCTGCGAGCGCACTTGCGTGTACCATTTTGCCAGTGGCGTGTCCTGGCTAAAGCCGAGCGCGCCGTGCAATTGGATCGCGGTGTCGATCACCTTGTGCACCATGTGTGCCAGGTACACCTTGGCGATCGAGTTTTCCTGCCGCAGGTCCATGCCTCGTTCCGCCTTGTAGGCGATGTGCAGCAGCATCAGCCGGCCGATATAAAGCTGCTCGGCGCATTCGGCGAGCATGAATTGCACCGCCTGCCGGTCGGCCAGCAGCACGCCGAAAGTTGAGCGTTTGGTCACATGGGCCACCGCCATGTCCAGCGCGCGCTGGGCCTTTGCGATGTTGTGCATGCCGTGGCGCAACCGGCCGTAGGCGAGCCGATGCTGGCCCATATTAAACCCGTTGCCTTCGCCGCCGAGCAGATTGTCGGCGGGCACTTTGAGGTCCTTGATTTCGATCTCGGAGTGGCCGCCATGGATCACATCGTCATGCGCGCCCTCGATCGCCATGTTCTTGATGTTGCGCTTGATGTTGTAGCCGGGGTTCGGCAACTCGACGATGAAGGTCGAATACTGCTTGTGGCGTGGCGCGTTCGGATCGGTCTTGGCCATCACCAGCGCCATGTCGGCGACGCTCGCGGAGGACGAGAACCATTTCTCGCCGTTGAGGATGTAATTCTCGTTGCCGTCCTTCACCGCGGATGTCTGCATCCCGGTGGCGTCGGCGCCGGAAGCCTTCTCGGTCATCGAAAAGCAGATGCGCTTGTCGCCATTGAGCAGCGGCTTGAGGAATTTTTCTTTCTGGTACTCGGTGCCGTGCTCGAGGATGGTCATCATCGAGGCGTCGTCGGGGCCCTGCGTGTTCATCGACAGCGCGCCAAGCATGCTTTCGCCGAGTTCCATCTGCACCAGCGCGTTAGCCAGCGGCCCCAGGCCCATGCCGCCATATTCCTTTGGCACGAACGGGCACCACAAGCCTTGCGCGCGGGCTTTCTTGCGCAGTTTTCCCAGCACCTCGTCGAGCGGCTTGCTGTCCAGCTCCCTTTCCGCCGGGATGCATTCGTCGTGCACCCATTGGCGGACTTTTTCGCGGATCGCCTTAGCTTCGGCCGGGACTTCGAAATCAATCGACATGGCTGGTTTCCTCGCTTGGCTGTTGTCGGTTGTGGTTTATGAATGGCATAACGCCGGGGCTGGCCAGCGGCAACGTCGAACAATGTTTAAAGCAGCAACCCGTCGCCGGACCACGACGCCATCGCGTGGCGTCATGCCAAGGGAGTTCCGGAAGATGCCCGATCTTGCCGATATGTTTCCCGGATACGCATCCGAATGGATCAACACCAAATCCGGCCGTATCTTCGCTCGCGTCGGCGGCAAGGGTCCGCCGCTCTTGTTGCTGCACGGATTTTCGTCGACCCATGTGATGTGGCATCGGGTGGCGCCGCAACTCGCCGACAAGTTCACGTTGATCATCGCTGATCTGCCGGGCTATGGCTGGTCGGACATGCCCGAAAGCGACAAGGATCACACGCCCTACACCAAGCGCGCGATGGCGCAGACCATGGTGGAGGCGATGGAGCAGCTCGGCCATGTGCATTTCGCGTTGGCCGGGCACGATCGCGGCGGCCGGGTGTCGTACCGGCTCGCGCTCGATCATCCGGGACGTTTGTCGCAACTCGCCGTGCTCGATATCCTGCCGACCTATAATTACTGGGAGAAGATGAACCGGCTCTATGGGCTCAAGATCTATCACTGGCTGTTCCTGGCGCAGCCTTATCCGATGCCGGAGACCCTGATCGGCGGCAATCCGGATTATTTCCTCAAGCAGAAGATGGCGAGCCAGACCAAGTCGCAAACCCTCAACGAGATCGATCCGCGCGCGCTGGAGCATTATCTGGCGCCGTTCCGTGATCCCTCGCGCGTGCATGCGATGTGCGAGGATTATCGCGCCGGCGCTTATGCCGACTACGACATCGACAAGAAAGACCACGACGCCGGCCACAAGATCACGATCCCGATGCTGGCCCTGTGGGGTGATGCCGGCATCGCCAGCGCCGCGGCGACCCCGCTCGATACCTGGAAGACCTGGGCGACCAATGTCAGGGGTGCGCCGGTGGATTCCGGGCATTTTCTCACCGAAGAAAATCCGGACGTGACGGCGAAATTACTGAAGGAGTTTTTTGTGGCGTAGGTGGACGGCTCTCCGCGCCCTACCGTCTCGCCTTGAAAAAATCCCGCAGCAGCGTCGCGGCCTCGCTTTCGCCCACCGCTGAATAGATTTCCGGCGCGTGATGGCAGGTCGGCTGTGCGAAGAACCGCACGCCGGAATTGACCGCGCCGCCCTTGGGATCGGCCGCGCCGTAATACAGCCGCCGGATCCTTGCAAACGAGATCGCGCCGGCGCACATCGTGCACGGCTCCAACGTGACATAGAGGTCGCAATCGACCAACCGCTCGCTGCCGATGGCGGTCGCGGCCTGCCGTATCGCGAGGATTTCGGCGTGGGCGGTCGGGTCGCGGTCGGTCAAGGTGCGGTTTCCGGCCTCCGCGATCACCTCATTATTAAGCACGATCAGGCATCCGATCGGCACTTCGCCGGCTTTTCCGGCGTTTTCGGCCGCTTTTAGCGCCAAATCCATGAAAGTTGGTGCGGTCATGTCTCGTATCGCGGGTAAAAGTCTGGTACTAGATAGCCATTCAGCAAAAGTGGATACCGGTTTTGCGTGAGAATGCGGCTCGAATAACGAGCGCGCGCTTCATCGCCATGCAAGCCCTTCCGCATTCAACCGTATCCGAGAGTAGAGACCCTTCATGCCCCGCGATAACGACAAAAACAACGATTCCCCGCGCGGCCGGCGTGATCGGCCCGGCGGTGGCAAGGGCCGCTCGGGCGCGGCGAGGGGACCGGAGAAGAAATTCGCCAAGCGCGGCTTTGCCGGCAAGGGCGATGGCGGCGAGCGCAAGCCCTATGCCGGCAAACGCGATGACAGCCGGCCGCCGCGCCGTGCCTATGACGGCGATGCGCCGCGCCCGCGCAGCGATCGGCCCTCTGGAGATCGTCCGCAACGCTTTAACCGTGATGATCGGCCCGCCGGCGACAAGCGTCCCTATACGCCACGCGGCGGCGATCGCGATGCGCGCCCGGCGGCGCGGTTCTCGGACCGGAAATTCGGCGACAAGAAGCCCTATGCCTCGCGCGATGGCGGGGCTGAGAAGCGGCCCTTCAGGCCGCGCGGCGAAGGTTTTCGGAAAGACGGCGACCGGCCGCAGCGAGATCGTCCTTATGGCGATCGTCCGCAGGGCGAGCGCAAATTTGGCGGCGACAAGAAATTCTCGCGCGGCGCGCCGGACAGAGGTCCGCGCAAGAGTTTCGGAGACCGACCTGAGCGTGGCGATTCCAAGCCGTGGCAGAAGCGCGATGCCGGGCCGCGCGACGATGCGCGCCCCTCGCGTCCGCCCCGCGATGGCGCGCGGAACTTTGACAAGCCGCGCTTCGATAAGCCCCGTTACGACCGTCCCCGCGACGGCGGCGACGAGCGCCCGCGGTTTTCGAAGCCGCGCGACGACCGTCCGAAATTCGATCGTCCGCGCCAGGAGCGCAATGCCTGGCAGGAGCATCCGCGCAACGAAACCCGCTCGTCGGATGGTTTTTCGGAGCGGCCGCGCCGCGACAACGAGGACGACAGCAAGGTCTTCGCCAAGCGCCCGGCATTCGGCGGGCGTGGCGCCTACCGCGAGCGTCCTGCCTCGGACGAACGCCGTCCGGCGGCGCGGCCGCCGCGGATCAAGAAATCCGGCGAGCGCATCGCCAAGGTGGTGTCGCGCGCGGGCCTGGCGTCGCGCCGTGACGCCGAGGAATGGATCACGCAGGGCCGGGTTTCCGTCAACGGCCGCGTCATCAACTCGCCGGCGCTCGACGTCACCGTCAACGACGTCATCACGGTCGACGGCAAGCCGTTGCCGCCGCGCGAGCGCACCCGGCTGTGGATGTTTCACAAGCCGCGCGGCCTGATGACTACCCACGCCGACCCGGAAGGGCGGCCGACCGTATTCGACAATCTGCCGGAAGGCCTGCCGCGGCTGATCTCGATCGGCCGGCTCGATTTCAACACCGAGGGACTGTTGCTGCTGACCAATGACGGCGGCTTGGCGCGCGCGCTGGAACTGCCCGACACCGGCTGGCTGCGGCGCTATCGCGTCCGCGCCCATGGCGAGGTGACGCAGGCCCAGCTCGATGAATTGAAGAAGGGCGTCGAGGTCGACGGCGTCAAGTACGGTTCGATCGATGCGACGCTGGAGCGCGACCAGGGCGCCAATGTCTGGCTGGTGTTTGCGATCCGCGAAGGCAAGAACCGCGAGGTGCGCAACGTGATGGCGCATCTCGGCCTCGAAGTGAACCGCTTGATCCGGATTTCCTACGGCCCGTTCCAGTTGGCGGAGCTCGAGGAAGGCAAGGTCGAGGAGGTCAAGACGCGGGTGCTGCGCGAGCAGCTCGGCGAGAAGATCGCGACCCTGGCCGGCGCGGATTTCAACCGGCCGATGCCGGGCGATGCTCCGTCCACGCCGCCGGCTGTCAGGAAGCCTGTCAAGCGCGCATCGATCGAGGATCGGAAAGGCCGCCGCGTGCTGGTGCAGCGCACCGGCAGCGAGGAAGCCCGCGCGCGCAATGAAGCCGAGGCCAATGGCTACGGCCCGCCGCGCCGCCCGCAGCGCGGCTATCACGGCAAGCGCGATCTGAAGCCGCAGGATGAGTGAGTATCGGGCGATGGCCGTGCGAGCGATATGCATCGTTCTCCCTGCCCCCTTGCGGGGGAGGGTCGGGGAGGGGGGTACAACAGAGGGATTGCCGATGTTGACCCCCACCCCCAACCTCGAGAGCGAGCTTCGCTCGCCTCGGACCCCGCAAGGGGGAGGGGAGCAGCAACGTCGTGGGATCCTCTGATGCGTGTCGTCGGCGGACGATTGAAGGGCCGCAATCTGGCCTCTCCATCCTCGAATGATATCCGCCCGACCGCGGATCGCTTGCGCGAGTCGCTGTTCAATATCCTGGTCCACGCCTACGACAAATCGATCGAAGACGCGCGCGTGCTCGATTTGTTCGCCGGCACCGGCGCGCTCGGCATCGAGGCGGTGTCGCGCGGGGCCGCGTTCACGCTGTTCGTCGACAACGGCGCCGAGGCGCGCGCGCTGTTGCGCAACAATGTCGAGGCGCTCGGCCTCGGCGGCGTCACCAAGGTGTATCGCCGCGACGCCACCGATCTCGGTCCGGCGCATCCGATGGAGCCTTTCGCGCTGGTGTTTCTCGATCCGCCCTACGCAAGAAAGCTCGCCGAGAAGGCGCTGGCTTCGTTGCGTGATGGTGGCTGGCTGACGGCGGGCGCATTATTGGTGGTCGAGGAATCCAAGGCGGCGGCATTTGCTGCGCCGGAAGGTTTCGAGGAGCTCGAGCGGCGGGCGTATGACGATACGGAGTTTACGTTTTTGCGGTTTGGCTAACCGTTCCGCTTGTGCAGGCGTCATCCTGAGGTGCGAGCTCTTGCGAGCCTCGAAGGATGGCCGCGAGCACTGAGCTGAACACCATCCTTCGAGGCTCGCCGAAGATGGCGAGCACCTCAGGATGACGCTGCTATTTTGTCGAACGTCTGTTTCACCTTCTCCCGAACAACTTCTCGATATCCGACAGCTTCAATTCCACATAGGTCGGGCGGCCGTGGTTGCATTGGCCGGAATTCGGGGTGTCTTCCATCTCGCGTAGCAGCGCGTTCATCTCTTCGGGCTTGAGCCTACGGCCGGCGCGCACCGAGCCGTGGCAGGCCATGGTGGCCGCGACGTGCATCAGCCGCCGTTCCAGCGGCAACGCCTCGTCCCATTCCGCCATGTGTTCGGCGAGATCGCGCAGCAACGCCCCGGCATTCGCCTTGCCGAGCAGCGACGGCGTCTCGCGCACCGCGACAGCACCTGGGCCGAACGAATCGATCGCGAGGCCAAACGACGCCAGTTCCTCGGCGCGATCGGTCAATCGCTCCACGGTCGCTTCGTCGAGCTCGACGATCTCCGGGATCAGCAGGATCTGCCGCTGCACGCCGTTCTTGGCCAGCGAAGCCTTGAGCTTTTCATAGACGATGCGCTCATGGGCGGCGTGCTGGTCCACCACGACCAGGCCGTCGCGGGTTTGCGAGACGATATAGGTCTCGTGAATCTGGGTCCGCGCCGCGCCGAGCGGACGGTCGAGCAGGTCGGCGGATGGCGCCTGCTCGAAACGCACGTCGGCGGTCGGCGTGCCGACGTCGAACGCGGCCTGACCTGGTTCGGCAAATGCTTCCGCCGCAGCATTGCCGAAAGCCGACAATGGGTTGCCTGAGGGGTATGAGGGAGAAGGCTGCCAGTCCCAATTGGCGGGTCGCGCGGGATGCGGCGCAAAGGACGGCCGGAACGAGGCCAGCGCGTCGCCACCGCTGTTGGCCGCGGTGCGCTTGCCTTCGCGGGCGAGGCCTTCCTTCAGCGCATGCACGATCAGCGCGCGGACCAGCCCGGCATTGCGAAAACGCACCTCGGTCTTGGCCGGATGCACGTTGGCGTCGACTTCCTGCGGGCTGAGGGTCACGAACAGCGCCACCACGGGATGACGGTCGCGCGGCAGGTAATCCGAATAGGCCGCGCGCACCGCGCCCAAAATCAGCTTGTCGCGCACCGGGCGGCCGTTGACGAACAGATATTGTCCGAGCGCATTGGCGCGGGTCAGGGAGGGTGCGGCCGCAAAGCCCTCGACCGCGACATCGTCGCGTTCGGCGCGCACGTCGATGGCCGAGCTGCGAAAATCCGCGCCGAGAATGTCGCCGAGCCGCGTCAGCCGGCCGGCGGCGCCGGGCAATGCGGCGGCCCAGGTCACCGGCGCGCGTTCTTCGCCCGCGAGCGTGAAGGCGATGTCGGGCCGCGCCATCGCCAGCCGCCGCACCACCTCGCGGATCGCCTCGGCTTCGGTGCGGTCAGTCTTGAGGAATTTTAAGCGCGCGGGCGTGGCGTAAAACAGATCGCTGACCTCGACGCGGGTGCCGTGGCCCAGCGCCGCCGGCATGACCTGCGATTTCTCTCCGGCTTCGACCGAAAGCGACCAGGCGTGCGGCTCGCCGGCGTGACGGGTGGTGATGCCGAGCCGCGCCACCGCGCCGATCGAGGGCAGCGCCTCGCCGCGGAACCCGAGGGTGCGGATTTGCAGCAGATCCTCGTCGTCGAGCTTTGACGTGGCGTGGCGATCGACCGCGAGCGCCAGGTCGGCCGATGTCATGCCGCCGCCGTCGTCGGTGATGCCGATCCGCCGTCGGCCGCCGCCGTCGGTGAAGATGTCGATCCGGCTGGCGCCGGCGTCGATGGAGTTCTCGACCAGTTCCTTGACCACGCTGGCGGGACGCTCGACCACTTCGCCGGCGGCGATGCGGTTGACGACCTGTTCGGGGAGCTGGCGGACGGGCATGGGCGTTGGGCGACTCGATCCAGGGAAGGCCATGTCAATCTAGGCGCTTTTGCCGGATGACGGGAGGGCGGGGCCGTCAAACCCCGGCGCAACCCAACGGTTTTCCTGCGGTTCTTTCGCTGTTTGGGCGCGAAACGACGGCGTTTTCGGCTCGTTCGATGGTCCCGCCGCGAGCCCTGACGGGAACATTGTGGGGCGTGCCGACCGGGTATATCGTTTAGAAAAGTTATAAAAACGACCGGGAGGATATCCATGTGCCAGCTGTTCGCGCATCAGCCGCAACGGGACTATGAATCGCAGACCAGATCGCTCCGCATCGACGGTCATTGCACCTCGATCCGGCTGGAACTGGCGTTCTGGGATACGCTGGAAGAAATCGCCGCCAAGGAAGACATGAGCCTGGCCAAGTTCCTGACCCGTCTGCACAGCGAGGTTCTCGACCACCACGGCGAAGTCCACAATTTCGCCTCGCTGCTGCGTTGCTCGTGCCTGATCTACCGGTCGAAGGCCACGGTTGTGATACCCGATTTTCTCGACGACAGAACGCCGCGACTTGTGGCGGCGGAATAGTTCCAAGGCAGAAGCGATGTGATCGGGCGGCGCACCCGTCGTACTCCGCGAAGGCGGAGTATCCAGTATGCCGCGAGTTCTCGGTTCAATCATAGACTCCTCGGAATACTGGATCATCCGCCTTCGCGGATGATGACGGTTGAGAGTTCTGGCGCAAGGGTTCAATCCCGTCCAAATATGACGTCGACGACGATGCTCCACCCACCGCCGTCATACTCCGCGAAGGCGGAGTATCCAGTACGCCGCGAGTTCTCGGTTCAATCATGGACTCCTCGGAATACTGGATCATCCGCCTTCGCGGATGATGACGGTTGAGAGTTCTGGCGCAAGGGTTCAATCCCGTGCACATATGACGTCGACGACGATGCTCCACCCACCGCCGTCATACTCCGCGAAGGCGGAGTATCCAGTACGCCGCGAGTTCTCGGTTCAATCACGGGCTCCTCGGAATACCGGATCATCCGCCTTCGCGGATGATAACGGTTGAGATGTGGTGCACAGACGCAACTCCGCATTCTCGCGACACACTGCGCCCGAGTTTTGCAAATCCGTTCGCCCCCAGAAAAAAGAGGGCGCAGTGCGATCCCAAGAGGGACGCAGGGAAGACCGGGTGCGCGCTGCACCCGCGGTCTCGCGTGCAAATAGGCATAAACAAAAGCGCACACGAGCATACAGGTTCAGCGGAAGCAGTCCGGCCTTCCCTGCGCAATGGTTTTACGGCTTATTTTCGTGCTCTCCCCGGTGAGACCAGGCTTGCTTGTCACCGTCGCCCCCAAGAAGCGTGAGCTTCTCAAGAACTTGACACCAGCCATCGGGGCGTCAGGACCACACGACTTTGCCGTCCGCATCAGCCGCGCTCGTCAGTCGCAGCATCCGCGTCCACCGCTCCCCGCCCCAACGTCAGTGACGATGGCCAACGCCCCCTCTTCCGGGACGGGATGGCGGGCAATAAGCAGCTGATTTGGGTTAGGAGTCAAGGACAATTTCGGAAAATCAGAAATGTCGTGAAGATGTGAAGGAATGGACAGGGCAAATGAGATTGAATTGCTTCGACGAGCGCCAGTTCAACCCCGATCGCAAACAGACGCATCGGGGCAAGCGGAACCTGAAGCGGGATGATTGAAAAACCCGTCGGCGTGAATCCGCGGCCGCCGTTGCAAACAAGCCCTACCCAGTAGAACATCCGTCCGGGGCCAACACCGGGAGAAAAGCAATGAAGGTCCTTGCCGCGACACTTATCTTGCTCGTTTCAAGTGCTGCCGCCGCTCAAGAGTGCAAGTCGTGCTCGGAGGCTGACGCCTGCATACAGACGTACGTCAAGGCCGCGTCGGAGGCCCAAAAGGCTACCAAAGTTGCAACCCGGGATTGGCAGCAAAATCTGGACAAAAAGACCTCCGCGGAATTTTCCAGCAGGGGCTTGGCCGCACTACAAAACGTCATGGTTTCGCAAGTTCGCGCGGAGCTCGATCGCCTGAAGGAGTGTTTGGCCAAGATCAAGTAGCTGAGCCCGGCGGATGGGTTGAGCCCTTCGCGAAACCCATCACGTCACCGCGACCCACCTCCGCCAGTGGCGGGAGGACGCGATGGGTGTGTCGGGAGTGCACCATCGAACCGGTGGAGGCCGGCCCCAACCTCGCTGCGATCTTGAATCTCAATGATGGGTTTCGCGAAGGCTCAACCCATTCTCGTATTAGCGCGATCGCTTATAATGGGGCCGTTCCGTAAGGAATGGCCCAGTCCGGGTGACGGCCCGAGCTACGGGCTGATATTTCGGCCAGCCGCGGGAATGCGCGTTAAAAATCCGTCCCCAATATTGGGGAAAGCACGGTGTTAGGTCAGCCTGCCTGCATTTTCCGATTTCAGCGAATCGATGTCTCCTTCCAGGGGGTGGAGGGTTATGACCGGATAGAGCATGAAGTTCACCCGTGTCGTGAGTACCATGGAAATATGGAACGCGAGCAGCGACGGCTTTTCCTTCGTGATCAGTTATGAAAGCCGCAGTGGTCCCGGCTTTCACGGGGCGCCCGGCTTCGTGGCGTCGTGGCGCCCGACCTATCAGAACAGGTGCGCCATCAGGGTTGGCGGGTCACCATTTGGAACATTCCGTGAGGCCGAGGAAGCCTGCATCGCCATGCTGGGCTATCTGACGAGATAGTTATCGCCGCGGTTACGGTCCGGATCGACGGGACGGAGTTCTCGAACCGCTACTGGAACCCCATCATCTTCGAGGTCATCAGGATCGCTGCCAAAAAGATGGGAATGGAGAAGCTCAAGCCCTTCCTCGATGTGAACTACAAGGAGGGCGAGGCGGAGAAGTTCGTATTCATCAGGAGGCGGGTATCTCGGTCTAGGGTCGCGATTTTAATCTCTGCTGGCGTTCGATCATGAAGGTCGCCAAGGCTGCCAAGATCGCGGTCGAAGTCGATTTCTCCTGGCAGGACCAGGCCACCGCCGCGTTTCCCGGCCGCCACGGTCGGTTCGCCTACGACGCCTTATTTTTGGTCGCTCCGCCAAGCTGCCTTTTAGGTCTTGATTTTTCAGGTTTGCATCTCCACGTTGTGGCCATCCGCTGGCGATGACTTGGCGACATCGGGCGTGTCGTACGTAGTACGATGCGATCGGTTCGGACAACTGGTGCGACGTGGAATACATGGCGTATCAGGTGCTTCTCGGTTGACGACTCCATATATTTGGGTCGCGGGTAGCTGGCGGTGAACTATGGAGATGCCCCATGCGCAAATTTTTTGCACGTGCGGCGACCCTTACCCGCAAGATCGCGGAATGGTTGATACCGGTCCTGACCGTCGTCAAACTTCTGATCGAAATTGTGGGTAAGGTCGCCAACTGCCATGATCGAAAATTACCAATTCAAATATGGGTCGCGCGGTAAATGGTTTTTCGTTCCGAATGACAAGTGCGAACGTCGCGGTCGGCGGATGCTGACCTATTTCAAGCGTCGCGTGGCGTTTCCCGAATATATGTATCACTTCAGAGAGGGCGGCCACGTTGCTGCGTTGCACGCCCATCTCAACAATCATTTCTTTTTTAAAATCGACATCCAGAATTTCTACTACTCGATCGCGAGGATGCGGGTGACGCGCGCGCTGCGCCAGTGGGGCTATCCGGGTGCCAATACGTTCGCCATGTGGTCTTGCGTGCGCAATCCGCTGCCGGGACCGAAACACGCTCTGCCAATCGGCTTTGTACAGTCACCGCTGCTCGCAAGCGTTGCTCTGATGAAGTCCGAGGTCGCTGACGCAATAGATCGGGCGCGGGCAAATGGTGTGTGTATCTCCGTCTACCTCGATGATTTCATTGGTTCCCATGATGATGAGGAGCTTCTGGCGGCGGCGTATGAGGATATCCGCGACACATGCGTTGCCGCCGGCTTCATTCCAAATCCTGGCAAGTTGGTGCCGCCGCAGGCCGCGATAACGGCGTTCAACTGCGATCTGACGAACGGATCAGCAGAGGTGATGGCCGCGCGGGTCGCAAAATATTTCGCCAGACCAGATCGTACCGCTCTTTCAGACGTTGGGTTCGACGGGTACCGGGATCTCGTGCGATCCCGGAACACGCCTTGAGCCAAAAAGACAACTCCCGGAATTACGCGAAGCGCAAGCTCAGTGCTTGGAGACCCCCACCCCCGACCCCTCCCCGCAAGGGGGAGGGGAGCAGGAGGAGCCGCTCTGAATATAACTAAGGCGTCGTCCGCGAACTAACGCTGCAAGGCTCGGGCTTTTGGGCTAATTGTATAGTTCCATTCGCCGTGGAAATCATGGCGGGTGATGTTGACAGCAGCGAGTTCGTCGTCAGAAACCTTGATGCCGGCGGGGTAGGTCATGGGGTCGAGCTGGCAACGGACCTTGAGGCCGGCTTTGGTGGTCGTAGCGCCGATCAGCTGCACGATGACCTGATGGCTGATCAGCGGCTTTCCCCGCCAGTTGCTGGTGATGAAGGAGAAGAGGCGATGCTCGATCTTGTTCCATTTGCTGGTGCCGGGCGGCAAGTGACAGACGGTGATCGGGATATCGAGTTCGTCGGCCAGCTTTTGCAGCTCCAGCTTCCATAGCCGCACCCGTGAGCCATTGCTGCCGCCGCCATCGGCGGTGATCAGCAGATTTTTAGCCACGGGATAGCGCTCACGGCCCATCACTTGCCACCAGCTCCGGATGGCGTTGGTTGCGAAAGCCGCTGTGTCGTGGTCGATGCCCACGCTGACCCAGCCGGCGTTGCCGGCGATGTCGTAGACGCCATAGGGCACTGCTCGCCCGAGTTCGGGAATGACGAAGTCGTGGACGCGCACTTCTTCGGGTGACCCCTTCGGCCGCCATTCCCGTCCGCCGTTCTTGAAATCGCCAACCAACTCCTTCTTTTTGGTATCGACGGAGATCGCCGGGTTGCCGGAGGCAAGCACCTCTTTGACGCGATCGTTGATATAGTGGAATTGGGCGTCGCGATCGATGTGGTTCGATCCCTCGCGCGTCTTGCGGTTGGCCTGCAAACTATAATCGAGCTGGTGTAGTAGCTTGCCGACCAAGGTACGGCCGATCCTATGGCCCATCCGACCCAAGCTCTCCGAGAGCTTGCGCAAGCTCTTCGAGGTCCACAACATCGGCGATTGCGGATCACCTCGCGTCGCCGGTTCGACCAGTGAGCGCAGATCATCAAGAAGACGCGGATCGGTCGCAATCAGAGGCTTGCGTCCGCCACCCGACCTGCGGACCCGTTCTGGATCAGGCGCCTCGCCACTGCGCAATTCCTCAATCGCGCGCCCTATCGTGCTGCGCGCCACCCCGGTGGCCCGCGACACTGCGACGATGCCTCCGTGACCGGCCGTCAAGGCCTCCGCTGCCACAAAACGTCGCCGGCCGCGCTCGTCCAGCAAAGGATCGAGCGCCTCAAATCGCTGACGGATAGCCAATTCATCAATCACAAGCAGATGCTACAAGCATCATACCCGGACGGGAATCCCACCACTCGAAATCCCGAGCAAACGCAAATTCACTTATTCGTGGCCGAGGCCTAAATCTCCTTCCGCTGCATCGCGCCGGCGATGTGGTCCGCCTGCCGGATCGCCAGCGACACGATGGTCAGTGTTGGATTGCAGGCGGCGCCGCTGGTGAACTGGCTGCCGTCGGAGACGAACAGGTTCTTGACGTCGTGGGTCTGGCCGAACTTGTTGACGACGCCGTCCTTGGCCTTCGCGCTCATCCGGTTGGTGCCCATGTTGTGGGTCGAGGGATAGGGCGCGGTCGGGTAGGTCACGGTGGCGCCGACGGCTTCGTACACCGCCGAGCCCTGTTTGTAGGCATGATCGCGCATCGCGACGTCGTTGGGATGGTCGTCGTAATGCACGCTGGCGACCGGCTGGCCGAACTTGTCCTTGGCGACGGGATCGAGCGTCACGCGGTTGGTTTCCTGCGGCATGTCCTCGCCGACCAGCCACATCCCGGCCATGCGCGGATAGCCTTCCATCGCCGAGGTGAACGGACGCCCCCAGGCGCCGGGATTGAGGAACGCCGCCATGAAGGGCAGGCCCAGCGAGAGCGTTTCCATCTCATAGCCGCCCATGAAGCCGCGCGAGGGATTGTGCTTGGCTTCGTCGCGGATGATGCCGGCCATGGTGGTGCCGCGGTACATGTGCACTGATTTGTCGAACACCGCATAGACGCTGCCGGTCATGTGACGCATGTAATTGCGGCCGACCTGGCCGGATGAGTTGGCAAGCCCATCGGGGAAGGTGCTGGAAGCGCTGTTGAGCAGCAGCCTTGGGCTCTCGATCGAGTTGCCGGCAACCGCGACGATGCGCGCCTTTTGGCGCTGGGTCTTGCCGTCGGCGTCGGCATAGACCACGCCGGTGACCTTGCCCGAGGCGTCGTGCTCGATCTTGAGCGCCATGGAGTTCGGGCGCACCTCGAGATTGCCGGTGGCTTCGCCCTTGGGGATTTCGGTGTACAGCGTCGACCATTTCGCGCCGGACTTGCAGCCCTGGAAACAGAAGCCGATCTGCTGGCATGAGCCGCGGCCGTCGCGCGGCTCGCTGTTGATCGCCATCCGCCCGGTGTGAACCTCCTTGTAGCCAAGCTTTTTGGCGCCGGCTTCCAGCACCTTGAAATTATTGTTGCCCGGCAATCCCGGAATGTTGTTGGTGCGGGTGACGCCCATCTTGTCTTCGGCCTTGGCGTACCACGGCTCCATCTCGGCGAGCGCGATCGGCCAGTCCAGCAGATTGGCGCCGGAAAGACCGCCGTAGGTGCTCTTGATGCGGAATTCATGCTCGTCGAAGCGTAACGACGCGCCGGCCCAATGCACCGTCGATCCGCCGACCGACTTGACGATCCAGGCCGGCAGATTGGGGAAGTCCTTCGCCACCCGCCAGTCTCCGGACGTGGTCCGCATGTCGGTCCAGGCCAGTTGCGTGAAGCTTTCCCACTCGTTGTTGATGAAGTCCTGCAATTCGGTGCGCGGACCAGCCTCCAGGATCACGACCTTGACGCCCTTCTGGGCGAGTTCGTTACCCAACGTGCCGCCGCCGGCGCCGGAACCGACGATGACGACCAGGCTGTCGTCGTTCAGATCGAATTTCGCCATGATCAAATCTCCCAACCAGAATCTTGCCAATTACATTTTGCGCAAGGCGCTCAGACTTTCGGCAGCCAATCGATGTCGTTGAAGCCGCGTTTGATGTAGCCGCCATGTTCGGCGGACGAGCCCTCGTAGCCGAACTTCGGCCACAGCTCTTCCTGGTTGTAGAGAGAGACGACGAGATCGGACCGGATCTTCTTGAAGAAGTCGGTCTGCTCGATGCCCTGCAGCAGCACCACGCGGTCGGCTTCCCAGGGCACTTCGGCGTAGCTGAGTTTGTGGCGGTCCCTGGCGTCCTGATCGAGCCGCCGAACGCCGTCTTCGAGCATCGCCTTGGTCGCCGGATCTTTCGCGGCCTTGCCGTCCCACGGCTTGATCGCGGTGATGTAATAGCTGTCGACCAGGAAATCGTGCGGGTAGATGTCGCGCGCGACCTTCACCATTGTCTTCAAGGTCGCCGGCGTCAGCGTGGTGGCGTCGGCGGCCCACGCATCCTCGATGCTGAGGCCGGCGCTCGCCGCTACCGCTGCGACCGGAACCGCGCTCGCGGCCCCCTTGAGGAAAATACGCCGGCTATACTTGCCGCGACGATCGACTTCTCTCATGGGTTTTCTCCTCCAATGGATGTTTCTTGAGGTGTTTAAGCGCGTCAGCCGAAGCGGCCGCCTTTCTGGATCACTTCGATCTTGTAGCCGTCGGGGTCGGAGACGAAGAAAAAGCGCGCCAGGGTCGCGCCGTCATGTTTGAAATCGCGTAGCGGTCCCGGCGATAGCTTCTCGCGTTCGAAGCGGGCGTGCTCGGCATCGACATCGTCGACGATGACGGCGAGATGGCCGTATCCGTCGCCGAGCGCATAGGGCTCCTTGCGATCGAAATTGACGGTGAGTTCGACTTCGAACGGCGAGGAAGGGTGCCGCAGATAGATCAGCGCGAAGTCCGGAAACTTCAGATGGTCGACGATCTCCAGCCCGAACGCGCGCGCGTAAAAGTCGAGCGCTTTCGCCTCGTCGAGCACGCGGATCATCGAGTGAACCGGCTTTGCCATCAGTTCAGCTCCTTCAGATAGGCGATGATGGCGGCGCGGGTTTCCGGCTTGGCCTGCCGATACGCCATCACCGCGCCGGGAACCACCGCCTGCGGATCGCTCAGCCACGCATCGAGTTTGCTCTCGTCCCAGACGAAATCCGCTTTGGCAAATCCCGATGAGTAATGGAAACCGCTGACCTTGCCGGCCGGCCTGCCGACCACCTTGTCGAGCGGCGGCCCCTGTCGCAGCGGTTCGGAGGGATCGATGGTGTGGCAGGTGCCGCATTGCTGCTTGAAAAGCGTCGGCCCATCGGGCGGCTTGGCCGCCGGCAACGGCATTTGCGCCGACGCGGCGGAGCACGCCGATATCGCGCTGCAAAATCCAAAGCCCGCCGCAAATATCAGTCGGTGTATTGGCATAGTTCCCACCGTTGCGCAGCCGAACTTAGGTCGGTGCGGACAAGCGGTGGTAGTAGCCGGCTGTTTTAAGCTGGGCGTGCAGTGCGAGATTTAATCGTCGTAACCGCCCGAACCGCGCCTGGCCTTGACGTCGCCGCGGCGCTTCTTGCCTTCGAGCCGGCGCTGTTTCGAGCCGAAGGTCGGCTTGGTGGCGCGGCGCGGCGTTGGCCGCACCATCGCCTCGCGCAGCAGCTCGAGCAGCCGTTCCATGACATCGGCGCGGTTGCGTTCCTGGGTGCGGAAGCGCTGGCCGTGGATCACGATCACGCCGTCCTTGGTCATGCGCTGGCCGGCCAATCGCGCAAGCCGGATCGCGGCGTCCTCGGGCAGCGTGATCCGGCTTGTGTCGAAGCGCAGTTGTGCGGCGGTCGACAGCTTGTTGACGTTCTGCCCGCCCGGGCCGGAGGCGCGCACGAAGCCGATCTCGATGTCGTTTTCGTCGATGGAGAGATCGCGGGAAATCCGCAGCATGGCGTCACCGGGGGGAAGATTCCAAGGGGGAATTGGTCACGCGCAAGATAGCGGTTTTGTCGGATGTTTGCTGAGCGGCTGGTGTTGGTCGTTCCCTCCCCCCTTGTGGGGGAGGGCTAGGGAGGGGGGTGAGCAACGGGTGCCGTGCTTGCGGCTACCCCTCTCCCCGACCCTCCCCCACAAGGGGGAGGGAGCACGCAGTGCGCGTATCACGGCTTTGCTAAATTCGAGAAGCTCAGTTCGCCGTCGGGGGTGGCGGAGTTGCGGCGGCGGGCTGGGCGGCGGCTTGCGGGGCGCGGCCGACGACAACGGTGAGCAGGCCCTGGCCCCACAGCCGCTTGGCCACGGCCTTGGTCTGGTCGAGCGTCACGGCGTCGACGATGGCGTTGCGCTTCTCGATATAGTCGATCGGCAGCTTGTCGAGCTGGTATTGCAGCAGCGCCTGCGCGAGCTTCGAGGAGGTATCGAGCGCCAGCATCTGCGAGCCCTTGAGATAGGATTTGGCCTCGTCCAGTTCCTGCTGGGTCGGGCCGTCCTCGGCCATGCGGCGGACTTCCTTGTTGATGGCCTCGACGGTTTCGCCGGCACGGTCGGCGCGGGTGCCGGTATTGCCGATGAACAGCGCCGAATGCTCCATCCACAACAGCTGTTGATAGACCGAATAAGCCAGGCCGCGCTTCTCGCGGACTTCGTGGTAGAGCCGCGACGACAAGGAGCCGCCGCCGAGAATGTGGTTCACGACATAGGCGGCCATGAAATCCGGATCATGGCGCCCGATGCCGGGGCCGCCGAAGGTCACCACGGTCTGCGGCACGTCGAGCGCAATGAACGCGCGCTGCGGCGGCTTGGTGGCCACCACGTCGGGGACCGGCGTCAGGCTGGCCTTGGCGGGCAGGCTGCCGAAGGTCTTGTCCAGGAGCTTGCCCAGCGTCTCGGGGTCGACGTCGCCGACCACGGCCACTCTCAGCGTGTCCTTGGCCAGCACGTGGCCGACATAGGTCTTGAGATCGGCGATCTCGATCTTCGGCACGCTTTCCAGGGTGCCCTCGGGCGGCCGGCCATAGGGATGGTCGCCAAAGGCCAATTCCAGGAACTTGCGGCCGGCCAACGCCTGCGGGCTGGCGGTGTCGCTTTGCAGATTGGAAATCACCTGGGAGCGAATGCGCTCGACATCGGTGCTGTCGAAATGCGGCGACGTCAGCGAGGTCCGCAGCAGGTCGAAAGCCTCGTCGCGGGTGTCCTTGAGCATGCGCAGCGAGCCGCGGAAATAATCCCGGGTGGCCTGGAAGCTCAGTTCGATGGCGCGGCGGTCGAGCCGTTCATGGAAGGTCTTGGAATCCATATCGCCCGAGCCCTCATCGAGCAGATCGCCGACCAGATTGGCGACGCCGGGCTTGCCGGCCGGATCCTGCGATGCGCCGCCGCCGAAGGCATATTCCATCGCGATCAGCGGCACCGTGGCGTCCTGCACGAACCAGGCCTCGATGCCGCCCGGCGAGACCAGATGCTGGATCTTGGCCGCGGCATGCGACGGCGTCGCCGCCAGCGAGGCTGCCGCGAAACCCACGGCAACGGTCAATGCGACGCGCCGCGCGCTAGAGCCTATTCCGGTCCGATAGAATCGGAACGGGGCTCTGGTCTTTTGTTTCGACGCGTCTTCTTCACGCGAACCGGTGCCCACTTCGCTGAAAAACGCTCTAGCCTTGAAGTCGATCACGAGCGCTTCTCCTCGCGTTTTGCCGCGGCATCCTTGATCAGATAGCCGGTCACCGATCGCTTTTTGTCGAGCCATTTTTGCGCGGCGTCGCGGACCTGCTCGGCGGTCACGGCGCGAATGCGATCCGGCCAGCTTCGGATGTCCTCGATGCTGAGGCCGGTGGTCAGGGCCGCGCCGTACCAGCGCGCCAGCGTCGCCTGGTTATCCTGGGCGTAGATCGCCTCGGCGATCAGTTGCGTCTTGACGCGCTCGAGATCCTCGGACTTGGCGGCGTTTTGCGCGACATCCGCGATCACCCGATCGACCACCTGCTCGACCTGCGCGAAGCTGACGTCGGGCCGTGGCGAGACCGAGATCGAGAACTGGGTCGGATCGAGCGAGGTACCCTGATATCCGGCGCTGGCGCTGACGGCGAGCGGCTGGTCCACCACCAGCGCGCGATAAAGATAGGAATTGCTGCCGCTGCCCATCAACTGTCCGAGCACGTCGAGCGCGGCACTCTCGCCCGGTGCCGCGGTGGTGGCGGACGGAACGAGGTAATAGCGCATCACCTTCGGCTGTTCGACGCGCGGATCGGCAAACGTCACCGTGCGCGGTGCGATCGGCGCAGGCTCCTGCGGGCGAATGCGCCGGGCCGGGATCGAAGGTTGCGGCTGGACTTGTCCGAAGGTCTGCTCCGCCATCGGGCGGACGTCCTTGGCATCGACGTCACCGGCGATCACCAGGGTCGCGTTGTTCGGCGCATAAAAGCGCCGGTAGAACGCCAGCGCGTCTTCGCGGTCGAGCTTCTCGATTTCGTGGTGCCAGCCGATCACCGGGCGGCCGTAGGGATGATTGAGATACAGCGCCGCCATGATCTGTTCGGTCAGCCGCGCTTCCGGATTGTTGGCGACCCGCATGTTGTATTCCTCGAGCACGACGTCGCGCTCGGGCAGCACGTTCTCGTCCTTTAGGATCAGACCGGTCATGCGATCGGCCTCGAACTCCATCATCCTGGCCAGCTGCTCGCGCGGCACGCGCTGGAAATAGCCGGTGTAGTCGGTGGAGGTGAAGGCGTTCTCGTTGCCGCCGATCCGAAGCACGGTCTGGGAGAATTCGCCGGCCGGATGCTTGGCGGTGCCCTTGAACATCAGATGTTCGAGAAAATGCGCCAGGCCCGATTTGCCGGGCGTCTCGTCGGCGGAGCCGACCTTGTACCAGATCATCTGGGTGACGACGGGGGTGCGGTGATCGGGGATCACCACCACTTTCAGGCCGTTGCCGAGGGTAAAGCTCGCGGGAGGATCAGACGTGACCGTGGTCTGGGCGAGGGCGCCGGATGCGGAAAAAGCCAGCGTTGAAACCAGCGTGACGAGAACGAAAGCAGCAGAACGGTGTGAGCGCATCATGACCTGTCTGGAGGCCCGAACAAAAACGTTCGGAAGGAAAAGCGTTCGGGAGGAATCGCGGGCTGGGGCGTGACGACCTGGCTTCTAATCGTCATCCCGCTCCATCTCATTATTATTTGAATTTGAACGTGATTTCCCGGGTGAACCTGAAAGCGTGCTTTTGCCGGGTCATGCTCCAGCGTACACCGCGTGCCTGCCGCTGGACGTCACGAAGCCGAGAGGCCGTCTTAACTATTCGCCATATTTGCCCTGGGCGGGATTGTATTCCTTGTTCAGCGATTCCTTCGGCCCGGTGCCGTAGGCAAAATTCGGCGACGGCGTCTGGTATCCGGCGGGCGGCTGGGTCAGGGAATCCCGGGTCGGTTCGCCCTTGAACGGCGCAACCTCGGCTTTATCGCCGCCGAACAGGTGGTTGGCGCCGAAGATGTTCAACTTGCTGCTATCGAACCCGAGTTGCGACGGATTCAGGATCGCGTTCCTGCCCGGATCGCCTTCGCCCGGCTGGTTGACCTCGCCGGCGGTGGAGGTCTGCGGCGCGGTCCTGCCGGCATTGAGTTCGCTCGGCGTCAGGATGCGGGATTGCTCGAGCGGATCCTTGTTTTCCTTCTTGCGGCGCGCGATGTCCGCCTTGCGGCGGGCTTCATCGGGATCCTTTGGCCAATTCGGGGAGGCTTGGCCGCGGCCGTGTTGGCCTGTGGCGGCGGCAGGTCGAGCTTGGGAGGCACCACCAGCGGGGAGCGCTCGCGATAATCGATGCCCCGGTTGTCCATATTGGTGCCGCCAATACCGGCCATGATGCCATCCATCATCTTTTCCTCGAAGGTCTTGCCGTCGTCTTCCTCCTGGGCGCGCGCGGCGCCCGTCATCGCGACGAAGCCGACAGCCAGAGCGACGGCGGCAATCCGAACCGCGCGCATCGGCACATCAGAGGAATTCTGCACAAACCAACCATCGGTCTTGGTGTCGCGCATCATGCTGTTCCTGTTCAAAATTTCCGGCGGATCGCCGATCGGGGGCACAGCTTCGCACCTAACGGCTTCGCACCAGCAAGCAACGTTCCGCTTGGGGTCCGTATCAGCCGGGATCAGGGCGCTTTTGCGGCGGGTACCCCCAGCAGGGAATCATACAATAGGGCCGCCACACCGGCAACAATGGCAACGTCTGCAAGGTTAAACACGTACCAATTGAAGGTATTTCCGCCGATCTGGACGTGGAACAGGGCGAAATCGACCACCGCGCCATAGGCGAAACGGTCGATGGCGTTGCCGATGGCGCCACCAATGATCAGGCCGAGCGCCAGGGTCGCCAAAAGGGTTCGCGACCGCGCCATCCAGACCGCCAGGACGATCACGGCCACGGCCTTGACCAGCATCAGGACGACCTGGGCGGCGGAGCCGTCGTTCTGAAACCAGCCGAAGCTGATGCCCGGATTCCATGCCAGCACCAGGTCGAAGAACGGCGTGACCGTCACCGCGCCGCGATGGGCGATGTCGAACACGTAGAGCAGCCAGAGCTTTGTCAACTGGTCGAGCACCAGCACGGCGACGGCGGCAATCACGCCGGGACGGAGATGAGCGTTCAAACCGAAACTCCCAGCGCCTTCCATTCGCGTAGCGCTCTGGCATCGCGCGGCGAGACGTCGGGGTATTCGGGATCCTCGCCGACATCGGGCAGGATCTTCCACGACCGCGCGCATTTGATGCCGACGGCTTTTTCGACCACCACGGCGACGCCGGGCACGTCATTCAGCCGGAACGCATCCAAAGGTGCGTCCTCGTTGGTCGCCATCGCGTTCGAGGTAATGCAAACTTCTGCCAGATCGATATCGAACAGCGTGGTGAAGATCGCCTTATCCGAAACGTAAATCAGCGGCGAGGCCTCCAGCGACGAGCCGATCCGTTTGGCGGCCCGCTCGACTTCCAGCGCGCCGGTGACGACGCGGCGGACGTTACGGATGATCTCCCATTTCGCGGCAAGCCGCTCGTCGCGGAACGCCTCGAGCCCTTCAGGGAACAGCGTCAGATGCACCGACGGTTCGGCGTCCGGCCGGTACATCCGCCACGCTTCTTCGGTCGTGAACGACAGCACCGGCGCCAGCCATTTCAGGATCGCATCGCAGAGGATGTTGATGGTTGTCAGCGCGGCCTTGCGCGCCGTCGATGACGGCGGATCGCAATACAGCGTGTCTTTGCGGATATCGAAATAGAACGCCGACAATTCGGTGTTCATGAATGCGGCAAGGCTCGCGACCACGGTCTTGTAGTCGAACTCGGCATAGGCCGTGCGCACGATCGCCGCGTGCTCGGCCAACTGATGCAACATCAGCCGTTCCAGTTCGGGCATGTCGGCGGCCGCGACCGCGTCGTCCGGCTTGAAATGATGCAGCGTGCCGAGCATCCAGCGGATCGAGTTGCGCAGCTTGCGATAGGTCTCGATGGTGTTCTTGATGATTTCCGGGCCGATGCGCTGGTCGTCGGCATAGTCGGTGGCGCAGACCCAGAGCCGCAGGATATCGGCGCCAGAGTCCTTCATCACCTTTTGCGGCTCGACGGTGTTGCCGACCGACTTGGACATCTTGCGGCCGTTCTCGTCGAGCGTGAAGCCATGCGTGAGCACCACGTCGAATGGCGCGCGGCCACGGGTACCGCAGCTTTCCAGCAGCGACGATTGGAACCAGCCGCGATGCTGGTCCGAGCCTTCGAGATACATCACGGTGTCGCGGCCGCCGTCGACCTTGCGCTTGATGCCGGCCAGGCCCGGAAAGTGCACGGGGTCTTCCAGCACGAAAGCGTGGGTCGAACCGGAGTTCGAACCAGACGTCGCAGATGTCGTCGACCTTCTTCCATTCCTCATTGGCGTGCGAGCCGAGAAAGCGCTCGCGCGCGCCGTCCATGTACCAGGCGTCGGCGCCTTCCTGTTCGAAGGCATCGGCGATGCGGGCGTTGACGCCCTCGTCTTGCAGGATTTCGGCGGAGCCATCGCCCTTTTCGCGCACGAACACCGCGATCGGCACGCCCCAGGCGCGCTGCCGGGAGATCACCCAATCGGGCTTGCTGTTGATCATGCCGTTGATGCGGTTCTGGCCCGACTGCGGCACCCATTGGGTGACCGAAATCGCCTGCAGCGCTCGGGCGCGAAGGGTGTCGCCCTCTTTCACCTCTCCCCGTTGGGGAGAGGTCGACCCCGAAGGGGTCGGGTGAGGGGGCTCGTTGCTCGCCTGAGACCGTAACCCCTCACCCGTCACACTGCGTGCGCCGACCTCTCCCAATGGGAGAGGTGAGGAAGAGCCCGCAATCGGTTTATCCATCGCGATGAACCATTGCGGCGTGTTGCGGAAGATCACCGGCTTTTTGGAGCGCCAGGAATGCGGGTATTGATGCTTGAGCCGGCCGCGCGCCAGCAACATGCCGCGCTCGACCAGCGCCTTGATCACGGCCTCGTTGGCGTCGCCTTTTTCGCCCTTGTCGTTGATGACGCGCTTGCCTTCGAAGCCCGGCGCCTGATTGGTCAGCGCGCCGTTTTCGTCGACGGTATAGGGGATGGTGGTGTTGATGCCGCGCGCTTCCAGCTCGCGCGCATTCGACATCCAGACGTCGAAGTCCTCGCGGCCGTGGCCGGGCGCGGTGTGCACGAAGCCGGTGCCGGTGTCGTCGGTGACGTGGTCGCCGGGAAGCAGCGGAACGGTGAATTCGTGACCGCCGCCGAGACCCCTCAGGGGGTGCGCGCATTCCACTACATCGAGGGTGTCGGCCGGAATGTCGCGAACCTTTTCATAGGCGGTGACGCGCGCCTGCTTGAATACGCTTTCCGCCAGCGCATCCGCCAGGATCAGAAGATCGCCCGGCCTGGCCCAGTTGTCGGCGGCGGCGTCCGTGACCTTGTAGAGGCCATAGGAAATTTTCGGCGAAAAGCTGATGGCGCGGTTGCCGGGCAAGGTCCAGGGCGTGGTGGTCCAGATCACGATGGCGGCGCCGGCGAGTGCGCCATGCACCGGCGACGAGACCGGAAACTTCACCCACACAGTATCGCTCGTGTAATCCTCGTATTCGACCTCGGCTTCGGCGAGCGCGGTCTTCTCCACCACGCTCCACATCACCGGCTTGGAGCCGCGATAGAGCGTGCCGTTGGCCGCGAACTTCATCAGCTCGCGCGCGATCTGGGCCTCGGCGAAATAATCCATGGTGGCGTAGCGGTGATCCCAGTCCCCGATGATGCCGAGCCGCTTGAATTCCTCGCGCTGCACGTCGAGCCAATGGTTGGCATAGGCCCGGCATTCGCGGCGGAACGCCACCATTGCGGCGGAATCCCGGAAATCCGGCTTCTGCTTGCCCTTGGAGCGGTAGTTCTCCTCCTCGATCTTCCATTCGATCGGCAGGCCGTGGCAGTCCCAGCCCGGCACGTAATTGGAATCGAAGCCGAGCATCTGCTGGCTCTTGGTCACCACGTCCTTGAGGATCTTGTTCAGCGCATGCCCGATATGGATGTTGCCGTTGGCGTAAGGCGGCCCGTCATGCAGCACGAATTTGGCGCGGCCGGCGGCAGACTGGCGCAGTTTCTCGTAGAGGCCGATCTCGTTCCAGCGCTTGAGGATTTCCGGCTCGCGCTGCGGCAGGCCGGCGCGCATCGGGAATTCCGTCTGCGGCAGGAACAGGGTCTTGGAATAGTCGTGAGCTTCAGGTTTCTGGGCTTCAGATTTTTGGGTGTCGGATTTTTGCGGCTTGTCGGACATGAATGCTCTGGTTTGGCTCGAAGGGCGCTGAACGCGAGGGAATCGCGGATGAATGAGGCAGGTCCCGGTTTTCCGCCGAGCCGAAGCTCAGGCAGAAGCCGGGCCGCTAATGTGTATGGTGCGCCGCGCAAACATGGGCTTTCCATAGCAGCCGGGCGGGGGAAGCGCAAAGCCCCTGCTGCAGGCATGGGCCTCATCCTGAGGCGTGTGAAGCCATCACCGCCGTCATCCTGAGGTGCTCGCCGTCTTCGGCGAGCCTCGAAGGATGGCTGCAGGCACTGGGCTGAACAGCATTCTTCGAGGCTCGCAAGGGGCTCGCGCCTCAGGATGACGTCGGAGGTAGCGGCCGGGCCGGACCGGCGACCGTCTGCTCCCTGCTCAGCCGACCACGCCTAGCCTCGGGAAGGCCCCGGGCGCCGCGGCCAGCATCGCGCGGGCTTTGGCGCTGTCGTCGTCCATCTGGCGCACCAGCGCATCGATCTGATCGAATTTCAGTTCTTCGCGGATGAAGCCGATGAAGGCCACGTCCAGCGCCGCGCCATAGAGATCGCCTTTGAAATCGAACAGGAAAACTTCCAGCAGCGGGGCGCCATTGTCGAAGGTCGGGCGGCGGCCGAAGCTCGCGACGCCGTCAAACCGGACCTGATCCTTTCCCTGGCCGCGGCCGACCCGCACCGCGTAGATGCCGTGCTTGAGCCCGCAATTCTTGTCGAGGCGGATATTGGCGGTGGGATAGCCGAGATCGCGGCCGCGCTTCTCGCCATGGATCACCTCGCCATGGATGAACCAGGGGCCGCCGAGCATCGCGGTGGCGTCATCGATCTGCCCCTCGGCCAGCGCCATCCGGATCGCGCTGGAGGAAACCGGCCGCTCGGCGATATCGACATGCGGCTGGACATCAACCTCGATGCCGAGCCGGGGGGCCTCACTGACCAGAAGGCTCGGCGATCCGACCCGGCCCTTGCCGAAATGGAAGTCATATCCGACCGCGATACCGCTGATTCCGAGCCGCTCGATCAGATCATGGTGAATGAAATCCTGCGCCGTGGTTCCGGCGCGGGCCCTGTCGAAGGTCATGACCACGGCGCCGGCGAGGCCGGTCCCGGCCAGCAGCCGCAGCTTTCCGGCCTCGTCCGTAATCCGGAACTGGGGAGAATTCGGGCTGAAAAAGCTGCGCGGATGCGGCTCGAAGGTCACCGCCAGCGCAGGCTTGCCGTGGGCGCGCCCCATCACCACGGCGGCCTCGATCACGGCCCGGTGGCCGAGGTGAACGCCATCGAAATTACCCATCGCGACCACGGTCCCCTTGGGGATCAAGGCTGGGGGCGTCGAATCGCGGATAACCATGAAGTCAGACGTCATTTTCGGGATTCTTCAACTCAAGTCGGACAAGTGGAGAGGACCGTGACTTGACCGTGACTTGGCGGCCGCTGCGAAGTCAAGCCGCCGCGGGATCGGCGTCCGGATCGGGGCAGCAATGCATTCAGCCGGCGGCCGATTAACGCGCTGTTTAATGGCTGATGCTACTGCTGGATGCGAACTGCGGGGCATCTCGGTCCCATGCAGGCTTGTTCGCGTAGTGTCGTGTGGGGGATCCAATGGCGGTTGATTTGTCGATGTCGGTTCTGGTGGTAGATGACTACAACACCATGATCCGCATCATCCGGAACCTCCTGAAGCAGCTTGGCTTCGAGAATATCGACGATGCCAGCGATGGCTCGGCGGCGCTGAACAAGATGCGCGGCAAGAAATACGGCCTGGTGATTTCGGACTGGAACATGGAGCCGATGACCGGCTACGATCTGCTCCGCGAAGTACGGGCCGATCCCAATCTCGCCACCACGCCGTTCATCATGATCACGGCGGAATCCAAGACCGAGAACGTGATCGCCGCCAAGAAGGCCGGCGTCAACAATTACATCGTCAAGCCGTTCAACGCCGCGACCTTGAAGACCAAGATCGAAGCGGTATTCCCGGACATGGCGAGCGCGTAAGGCGCGCTGGTTTTACCAAGCGACAGGTATCAAAGTTCGTCATGCCCGGGCTTGTCCCGGGCATCCACGTCTTTGGTGCCGCGACGGTCTTGGAGCCTTTCCCGTTCCGATGGAATCGGAACGGGGCTCTAGGTTTTTGTTTTGACGCGTTTTCTTCACGAGAACCGGTGTCCACTTCGCTCGAAAACGCTCTAAGACGTGGATGGCCGGGACAAGCCCGGCCATGACGGATTGAAACGGTAGTGGAGCCGCCAGCCACGAGCCCGAGCAGACCGCGCTACCACTTCAATTCCCGCGTCAGCGCGCGGGGCGGGTGGCCGAACAGCTCCTTGACCGAGGCGGGATCGAGCTGATCGACGCCCTCGAAATCCTCGGCGTGGATGCCGCGGGTCACGAACAGGCAATCGATCCCGAAACCATGGGCGCCTGCGAGGTCGGTGCGTACCGAATTGCCGATCGCGAGCACGCGGCTCAGCTCTGTCGGACGGCCGAGGTGCTCGGCGGCAAGTTGCATCGCGCGTTGATAGATCGGCCGGTGCGGCTTGCCGTAGAAGATTACCTCGCCGCCGAGTTCGCGGTAGAGTTCGGCGATCGCGCCGGCGCAATAGATCAGGCGGTCGCCGCGTTCGACGACGATATCGGGGTTGGCGCAGATCAGCGTCAGCTTGCGCTGGCGCGCCTGCAGCATCATGCCGCGATAGTCTTCGGCGGATTCGGTCTCGTCGTCGTAGAGCCCGGTGCAGACGATGTAATCGGCTTGCTCCAGCGGTGAAAGCACCGGATCGAGCCCGCGGTGGATCGAATTGTCGCGTTCCGGCCCGAGCCAGAACACTTTCCGCCCCGGATGATCGGCGACGTAATGCCGCGTGAGATCGCCTGAGCTGACGATGGCGTCATAGGTGTCGTCCGCGACGCCGAGCTTGCGCAATTGCCGCTGCACCGAATTGGCGGGGCGCGGCGCGTTGGTGATCAGAATGACGGTGCCGCCGCGGCTGCGAAAGGTATGCAGCGCCTCGCAGGCTTCCGGGAACGCGACGAGGCCGTTGTGGACCACGCCCCAGATGTCGCTGAGCAGGACATCGACGCCGGCAACCAGGTCACGCAATTGCTCGGCAAACCGAAGGGTTGTCATCGCAGGCGTTGCCGCTTAGCCCGGCCCCGCGAGGCGGCGCGCCAATGCGGCGACCCCGGATATCCTGGGAGTATCGATGGCCGGAGCATCGATCGAAGCTGTCTTGCCGGTGCCATTGGAATTGGAAGCCCTGTCAGGAGTTTTCGAGGAGTCCTCTTTGGAGGAGTCCTGGCCCTTGCTGGCGGGCGCCCCGCCGGTAGCAGATGCTCCCTCCGGCCGCAACGGCCGCGGCGGCGCAAACAGGAATCCCTGTCCGAACCGCACGTCGTAATCCAGCAGGTCGACCACGGCGCGTTCGCCTTCGATCCGCTCCGCGATCAAATCGATGCCGAAGCGGCCGAGCAGATCGGAAAGATCGGAAGGGTGGATGTCGGACGCCGAAGTCTGGCGCTGATCGAGCAGCAGCGCAGCCGGGACCTTGATGAAGCGGACGCCTCGATCGGCCAGTTCGCGCGGCTCGATCCGCAGGTCAGTGACGTGGTCGATCGAGAAACGGAAACCGCGCTGCGCCAGCGCTGCCAGATGTTCGGTCTCGGTCGGGCCTAGATTGCGAAACGTCGCCTGCTTGAATTCCAGCACGAACGAGGGCGCCAGCGCGCGATTGGCTTCCAGGAAATCGAGGCATTGCGCGAAGGTGGCCGGGTGAGCCAAGGTCGCCGCGGCGACGTTGCAGAACACCCCGACCTCCTTGTTGCGCACCATCAGCCGACGCAGCACCTGCACGCATCGCAGCATCACCATGTGATCGATCCGCCCGATCAGCCCGGCCGCTTCGGCGATGCCGACGAAATCGTCGGCAGTGATGATCTGATCCCGGCCGTCGCGCAGCCGGGTGACCGCTTCGTAGAAGCGCACCTTGCGCTGTGGCAGGCTCACCATCGGCTGCAGATAAAGATCGAGCCGGTTTTCCTCGAGGGCGTTTTTTACCGCCGCCAGCACTTGCGCCTGGCTTGGGGAAGCCGCGGGTTCGGCGATGATGGCGGCCGGCGCGGCGGTGGCCGCCATCGTGCCGATCTCTGCGCCCGGCGGCGGCAGTTCATGTTGTCTGCCGCTTTCAGCTATATTGGCCGGCGCCGCCGCCGCGGTCAGCGTGCCCGATGACAGCTGGTCTTCATGGGTGGCCACGGAGGCTGCAAGTTGCTTGACCAGCCCGCCCAACTCATTGATCTCGCCGACGACGGCCTGGATGCGGTCGGCCCCGATCGAATTGGCCGAGGTCACGCGGCCTTCGACGGCGGCCAGCCGGCGTCCGAATTCGGCGACCTGACGGGCGAGGTCGGCGGTGCCGCGCGACAGGTCGGCGATCTGGCTGCCGACGTCGGTGCGATCGCGCAGCCGCATCGACACGGCGTTGTAGAGAATCAGGAAGGTCAGCGCGGTCAGCGCCACGATCGCGGATTCCGCTCCGCTGACACCCGCCATCGAATACAGGACAAGGCCAAGCGAGGCTGCGACCAGCACCATGCAAATGGCGATGAAAATCGTGGAAATGCGGATCATGCGGCGCGCGACGCTCCCCCAAGGCATTGCAACCATAGCATTAATGTTGATTCGGAACGCTAATGTTCTTTGCAGGCGGCCGGAACTATCCCGGGCGCGCCATCCAGCGACGATCGTTGCCAAATGTTGCTGAGCCGGTGTCTGTCGCGTTAGCTTCGGTCCCGGATCCGGCGCACCGCGGATCCGGGACACCAGGGTGGTGAGGTTTACGCGATCGCGCGGATCACCTTGGCGACCTTTTCGCCGATCTCGCCGATCTGGTCTTCGGTGACTATCAGCGGCGGCGTCAGCGCCAGGGTATCGCCGGCGACGCGCAGCATCAGATCGTTGTCGTGGAAGGCGCTGTTGAGCCCGTCGAAGCCGCGCTTGCCCGGCAGATCGGGGCGCGGCGCAAGGTCGATGCCGGCGGTCAGCCCGATGGTGCGGATATCCACCACGTTGGGCTCGCCCCTCAGCGACATCACGGCATCGGCGAATTTCGGCTCGAGTTTGTTGGCGCGCTCGAACAGTTTTTCGTCGCGGTAGATATCGAGGGTCGCAAGGCCCGCGGCGCAGGCCAGCGGATGCGCCGAATAGGTATAGCCGTGGGTCAGTTCCACGATGTGCTCGGGGCCGCTCATGAAAGCGTCGTGGATGGTGTCGCGCACGATCACGCCGCCCATCGGGGCCGCACCATTGGTAATGCCTTTGGCGAAGGTCAGCATGTCCGGCAGCACGCCGTAACGCTCAGCGGCGAAGGCATGGCCGAGCCGGCCGTAGCCGGTGATGACCTCATCGAAAATCAGCAGGATGCCGTGCTTCTGGGTGATCTCGCGCAGCCGCTTGAGATAGCCCTTCGGCGCCGGCAGCACGCCGGTCGATCCCGCCATCGGCTCGACGATCACGGCGGCGATGGTGGAGGCGCCATGCAGGTTGACCATACGCTCCAGTTCGTCGGCGAAATGCGCGCCGTATTCCGGTTCGCCCTTGCTGAAGGCCTGCTTGTCGCGGTCGTAGGTGTGGGGCAAATGATCGACGCCGGCCAGCAGCGTGCCGAACATCTTGCGGTTATTGACGATGCCGCCCACGGCAGTGCCGCCGAAGCCGACGCCGTGATAGCCGCGCTCGCGGCCGATCAGCCGGGTGCGGGTGCCCTGGCCGTTGAGCTGATGATAGGCCAGCGCGATCTTGAGCGCGGTATCGGCGGCTTCCGAACCCGAGTTGCAGAAGAAAACGTGATCGAGGCCGGCGGGCGCGAGTTCCGCGATGCGGCTCGCAAGCTCGAAGGCCTGCGGAATGCCGAACTGAAACGGCGGCGCATAGTCCAGCGCCTCGGCCTGCCTGGCGATCGCCTGTGAAATCTGGCTGCGGCCGTGGCCGGCATTGCAGCACCACATGCCGGCGGCGGCATCGAGGATCTTGCGGCCATCGACGGTGAAATAATGCATGTCCTTGGCGCCGGCGAGCAGCCGCGGCGCCTTCTTGAATGCCCGATTGGCGGTGAACGGCATCCAGTGCGCGGCAAGGTCGTTCGGCACGTTGACGGCGGGGGGAAGTGGGCTCTTGTCCAGCATGGAGGCCTCTTGATGTTGTTAAATCGGGGTTGCCGCGCAGGCTATCAGCTTGATCGCGGCACGGGAACGCCGATGAGCGCCATCTTTGCCGCTCAATCAGGCGGTTTTAGGGGGCAGCGCCACTTACAAATCGGCGGCAGCAATCCAGAACACTTCGCCGTCGGATTCCTCGGTATCGAGCCACAACAGCGGCAGTTGCGGAAAAGCGGCCTCAACCGGCCCGCGGCCGCGGCCGACCTCGCACAACAGGCCGCCCTGCGGCGTCAGGTGCCGCCCGGCCTCGTTCAGGATACGGCGGACGATATCGAGCCCATCGGCGCCGCCGTCGAAGGCGATCTTGGGCTCAGTGCGGCATTCGCGCGGCAACGCCGCCATGCCTTCCGCATCGACATAGGGCGGGTTGGAAATGATCAGGTCGTAGCGCTTGCCGCCGAGCGGCTTGAACAGGTCGCCGCGGTGCAGGGTCAGGCGGTCATCGAGGCCGTAATCGCCGACATTGCGCGCCGCGACCTCGAGGGCATCCTTTGAGATGTCGACCGCGTCGATTTGGGCATTGGGAAAATTCCGGCTCGCCAGGATCGCAAGACACCCCGACCCGGTGCAGAGGTCGAGCACGCTTTCCACCAATGTGGGATCGTCGATCAGCGCGTCGCCGTCTTCGTCGCCCGGGTTTTGCTGCCCGGAGAAATGTTGGTCCAGCAATTCACCGATGAAGGAGCGCGGCACGATCGTGCGCTCGTCGACATAAAACGGCAGGCCGCGCATGTAGATCTTGTTGACGAGATAGGCGGCCGGCTTGCGGGTCGAAACCCGGCGCGCGATCACATCGAGAATTTGTCTGGCTTCCGCCGCGGTCACCCGCGCGGTCGCGAAGTTCTCGAACCGGTCGGGATGCAGATGCAGGATCTCGCAGACCAGAAACGCGGCCTCGGCGACCGGATCGGTGGTGCCATGTGCGAACACCAGGTTCGCCTCGGCGAAGCGGCTGACCGCGTAGCGGACGAAGTCGAGCAGCGTCAGCAACTCGCCGGCAGCGACTTTGGGGACCTTGGGCAATTTCGATCCAGCGCGACGGCGTGTCGCAGCTGTGTTAGCGGCTTTGGCCGCGCGTTTGGCCATCAGGATTTGGTCCAGCGCGCGGCGGCGGCGTCATCGTGATCGCGAGCCTCGATCCAGCTTTTTCCCGCGGCACTTTCCTCGCGCTTCCAGAACGGCGCGTTGGCCTTGAGGTAGTCCATCAGGAATTCCGCCGCCTCGAACGCCGCCTGCCGATGCGCCGAGGCCGCCAGCACCAGCACGATATTCTCGCCGGGCACAATACGGCCGACGCGATGAATGACGGTGAGGCCGCTCAGCGGCCAGCGCGACATCGCCTCAACGGTGTGCCGCTTGATCTCGGCTTCCGCCATCCCGGGATAATGCTCGAGCGTCAGCGCCGCGATCGGTTCGCCGTTTTCGCTGCCGCGACAGATGCCGGAGAAGCTCACGACCGCGCCGATGTCGATGCGGCCGTTGGTCAGCGCCGCGATCTCGCGGCCGACGTCGAAATCGGCTTGCTGGATGCGGATGGTTGCGTCGGCGCTCATGTCGGGGATCAACCCCCGGTCATCGGCGGAAAGAAAGCGATCTCGCGGGCACCCGAGATCATCGCATCGGGTTTGACATGGGCGTGGTCGATCGCGGCGCGGATCACGCGCGGCGTCTCGAAGGCATAGGCATAAGTCTCGCCGCGCAGCGCCAGCCAGCCGATCAGATCACCGACGGTGCGCACATCGGCCGGCGGCTCGATGGTCTCCTCGGCCTTGCCGATCCGTTCGCGCACCCATGCGAAATACTTGACCTTCATCCCTCATCTTCCTTGATGAGATGGTGAATGCCGGAGCGGAAATAATCCCAGCCGGTGTAGATCGTGAACAGCGCCGACATCCACAGCAACACGATGCCGATCAGCGTGGTCGATGGCAGGATCTGCTCGCCGGCTTCGCCCGCGATCAAAAATCCGATCGCGACCAGTTGCAGGGTGGTCTTCCATTTCGCAAGCTTGGTGACGGGGACGCTGACGCGCAACGCGGCGAGATATTCCCGCAGTCCCGACACCAGGATTTCGCGGCACAGGATCACGATCGCGGCCCATAGCGTCCAGCCATGGATGCTGTTGTCCGCCGCCAGCATCAGGAGGCAGGAGGCCACCAATAGCTTGTCGGCGATCGGATCCAGCATCCGGCCGAAGGCGGATTGCTGATCCCAGATTCGCGCGTAATAGCCGTCGAGATAGTCGGTGACGCCAGCGGCAATGAACACGGCCAAAGCGATCCATCGAAGCCACAACGGGCCTTCCATGATCGATTCTTCGAACACGCAGCCCACCACCACCGGAATGGCGGCGATCCGGGCGTAGGTCAGGATATTCGGCAGCGACAGGCTCTTTGGCTGTCCCTTGGCCTGGGCCTTGCTGGTCGCGATGTTCATCCGTCTTACCAATACCGCTGGGGCAGTTACGTCAACCGTGCGACGCACATGATCCGTGGGAGATGACCTAATTGTAACGCCACCCCCTGTCCAGCGCATGACCCGGGGGTGGGAACCGGTTTTCCGAAAAGATCATGCGCAAACAACCTAATTGGGCTGGGCATGGAAAAATTCGAAAATCTTGCGCGCGCTTTCGGCGCTGACGCCGGGAACCTTGCCGAGGTCGGCGATCGAGGCCCGTTCGATCTCCTTCAATGTTCCGAAATGATGCAGCAAGGCCCGCTTCCGTGACGGGCCGATGCCCGGAATCTCCTGCAAACCGGCCTCGCGAATGTCCTTTTTGCGCAGCTTGCGGTGCGAGCCGATCACGAAACGATGTGCCTCGTCACGCAGCCGCTGAATGAAATACAGCACGGGATCGCGGGGTTCGAGCTTGATCGCCTCGCGGTCCGGCATGAACAGGGTTTCGCGGCCGGCGTCGCGATCGGGGCCCTTGGCGACCGCCAGCAGCGACACCTCGGTTAACCCCAAGGTTTCGAAAATCTCCCTGACGGCGTTGAGCTGGCCGCGGCCGCCATCGATGATCACGAGATCCGGCCATTGCGGAAACGAATCGTCGTCGGGTTTCGGTTTGGCGGCATCGCCCTCGACCGCCGGCGCCATCAGCCGCTTGAAGCGCCGCTGCAGCACCTCGCGCATCATCGCGTAATCGTCGCCCGGCGTCAGGCCCTCGGATTTGATGTTGAACTTACGGTACTGGTTCTTGATGAAGCCGTCCGGCCCGGCCACGATCATGGCGCCGACCGCGTTGGTGCCCTGGATGTGGCTGTTGTCGTAGACCTCGATCCGGCGCAATTGTTTCGGCAGTCCGAGCGTGGTGGCCATGCCCTGCAGCAGCCGGCCCTGGGTCGCGGTATCGGCGAGCTTGCGGCCGAGCGCCTCGCGGGCGTTGGTCAACGCGTGGCCGATCAATTCCTTCTTCTCGCCGCGCTGCGGCGTCGAAACTTCCACCTTGAAGCCGGCCTTGACCGACAGCGCGTCGGCCAACAGCTCGGCTTCCTCGATCTTGTGCGACAGCAGGATCAGTTTTGGCGGCGGTTTGTCGTCGTAGAACTGGGCGAGAAACGAAGCCAGCACCTCTTCCGGGGTGAAGGTTTTCTCGGCGCGCGGAAAATAGGCGCGGTTGCCCCAGTTCTGTCCGGTGCGGAAGAAGAACACCTCGACACAGGAATATCCGCCGTCCTGATGGATCGCGAACACGTCGGCCTCCTCGACGGTGCGCGGGTTGATGCCCTGCTGCGACTGGATCGCTGACAGCGCCGCCAGCCGGTCGCGGTAGAGCGCCGCGGTTTCGAATTCGAGTTCGGCCGAGGCCTTTTCCATCTCGCCGGCGAGCTCCTGCTTTACCGCGCGGCTGCGGCCGGAGAGGAAATCCGTCGCCTCGCGCACCAGTTCGGTATAGCCGGGAAAATCGATCTCGCGGGTACAGGGCCCCGAACAGCGCCGGATTTGATACAGCAGGCAGGGCCTGGTGCGGCTTTCGAAAAACGGGTCGGTGCAGGAGCGCACCAGGAAGGCGCGTTGCAGCGCCGTGATGGTACGATTGACCGCGCCGGCGTTCGCGAACGGCCCGAAATAGCGCCCGGGCCGCGACTGCGCGCCGCGATGCTTGAGGATCTGCGGCGCCCAGTGATCGCCTGATATCAGGATATAGGGAAACGACTTGTCGTCGCGCAGTTGCACGTTGAAGCGAGGGCGCAACTGCTTGATCAAATTGGCCTCGAGCAGCAGCGCCTCGGTTTCCGTCGACGTCGAGATGATCTCGACGGTCACGGTGGCCGCGATCATCCGCAGGATGCGCGCCGGCTGCGGCGCCGAGACCCGGGCATAGGATGACAGTCGTTTGCGGACGTTCTTGGCCTTGCCGACATAGAGCACGTCGCTCGCCGCATTGAGCATGCGGTAGACGCCGGGCGAGGTGGGCGCAAGGCGCACCGCGTTTTCGATCGCGGCGTGGCCGACCGCGAGCCGGCCTTCCGGGATCGGCTCGATGGTGTCTTCGGCCAACTCGGGCAGCCGCGCCTCGTCATCGTCCTCGGAGGAGGCCGTCGCCGGATCGGTATCGCCCGCTGCCAGATCCTGGGGTGCCAAATCCGGCTGCAACAGCTCTTGCGGCGGCAAAACCGCCTGTTCAGGCACCAATTCGGAACCGCGCCGTGCGGTCGGGGCGTCCGGTTGCAGGTCCGCGCTGCTGGGGCTGTCGGTCGGGTCGCTATCCATGGGCCTGAAATAAGGGCTTGGAGACCGCATCGCCAGCGGTGTGGCCGGGGTGGTGGAACTGCCGCGATCGGTCGCTGGGGGCGCCGGAACCGCTGGCGTAACGCTTTCTTAAGAATGCGAATCGGCAGCCGGCGGGCCTTAACAACCCTTTAACTTAAAAGTCTCGATAAATCTTACCAGTCAAAAATGGAATTCCGTAACCATCCTGGTCCGCAACCAGCGTCGCGGGTCGGCGATTACGGCAGTTGCGTAGTGGAGAGGGCAGATGAGCAGGATTGTTTGGGGTGCCGCGGTGTTGATCGCGGCCGGATGGACGGCGTCGGCGCAGGCGGCCGACTATGCAGCGCCCGCGCCCTACGCTCCCTACACCGTCAACCAGCCCCTCAACGCCTATAGCTGGGCCGGTCCCTATCTCGGCGCCAACCTTGGCTATGCCTGGGGCTCGGTCGACAACAATGCCACCCAACCGTCGGGCTTCCAGGGCGGCGTTCAGGCCGGCTACAACTGGCAATCGGGTCGGATGGTGTTCGGCCTCGAAGGCGACCTGCAGGCGACCGCCGCCGACGATACGTTTGCGCCCTGGAAGTTCTCCAACCCGTGGTTCGGAACGGTGCGCGGCCGGGTCGGCTATGCCTTCAACAACATCATGTTCTATGGCACCGGCGGTTTGGCGTTTGGCGAGCTGCGTGGCGAGACCTTCGGCCTGTCGGAATCCCATACCAATGCGGGCTGGACCGCGGGTGTCGGCGCCGAGTTCGGCGTGGCCCAGAACTGGAGCGCCAAGATCGAATATCTTTTTGTCGATCTCTCGGACTCGCGTTTCTCGATCACCGGCGTGTCGAACGGCTACCAGTTCGGCGTGGTGCGCGCCGGCGTGAACTATCACTTCTGAACACCAAGAAACTTCGCCTAGCAACCTCCCGGCCGCGTTCGCGGCTGGGATTTTTTTGCAGGTTCTTACCCTATCGCTTCATGGCTCGAGACGCGCGGCGTTGCCGCGCTCCTCACCATGAGGACTGTGGCAGACCTCATGGTGAGAGGCTGTGAAGCTATCCGACCTCATGCTGACGAGCGGCGTCGGAGTTTATCATCGGGCGGCGCTTTGCGCGAACCCGTTGGCCGCGTCTCGAAGGATCAAGCAACGGCGGTGGGAAAGCGCTAGGAAATAACCAGATTGACCGCCTTGGGGCCCTTGCCCTTCTTGTCCGGCTCGACCTCGAATGTGATGCGCTGTCCTTCCGCCAGATCCTTCAATCCCGCCCGCTCGACCGCGGTGACGTGAACGAACACATCGCGACCGCCGTCATCGGGCTTGATAAAACCATAGCCGCGTTCCGCATTGAAAAACTTGACTGTCCCCGTCATGGCCATCGGGAAACTCCCCGCATTGCTCCGCCGCTACGCACCTCGCGTATCGGCCGACCGGACATTCGCTGCCGGAAAGCTTGGCCATCTGTTGCGGATTAGGCGGAGTCGCCGATCCGTCTTGAAAAAAATTCGAGGCCTAATCACTCCGCCGCTACCATTCGCGGAAGCGGAACGTAAAGCCAGTCCCAATGAAGGCAGCATAATACGGTTTCCCGCCAATTGCCTACGGCTCAAATGAGACTTCCACACCGGGTCAAATACGGGTGTGGGAGTGGGCCTGAGGGCGGACTTAAGGCTTGGGCACTTCGAGCCTGAAGCGGCCGGCGCCGCCCTGGCCGAGCGGTTTCTCCAACTCGGGAAGGATCGTCTTCAGTTCGCTTGCCAGCCTCCAGGGCGGGTTGACCAGCAACAGACCCGCCGAGACCAGGGCGCCGTCCGCGGCCTGTGGCGCGGCACTGAATTCCAGGCGCAGGCATTTTCCGGGCGATGGCCCGGAAGCGGCCACCTCGGCGACATGGCGCGCCAGTTCGTCGGTGGCGCGGCGGCTTTTCGCCGGATACCA
The DNA here is from genome assembly GCA_963755895.1 of uncultured Alphaproteobacteria bacterium. Lineage (GTDB taxonomy): Bacteria > Pseudomonadota > Alphaproteobacteria > Rhizobiales > Xanthobacteraceae > Bradyrhizobium. Next base: position 95,045 of record CAVWMD010000028.1, on the reverse strand, counting down.
CAACAGATAACTGCCGCTCGGCCATTTCGTGAAGGCTTCCGCGAAGCCGGAAGCGATCCGCGCGAATTCGTCCTTGTCCTCGTAGGGAGGGTCGATCAGCACCAGCCCGCGCCGCTCGTTCGGCGGCACGAAGGCCGGTAACGCCATCCAGCCGTCGAGGTCCACGACCCGGGCCTGGGTATCGCGGCGCAGCGCCTCGATCAGGTGCTTGCGGGCCTTTGGTTCGAGTTCGCAGGCGGTGAGGCGGTCCTGCGGTCGCAGCAGCGCGCGCACGATCAGCGGCGATCCGGGATAGGCCTTGAGTTCGCGTGGCGGGTTGAAGGCCCGGACGATGTCGAGATAGGGCGCGACCAGGGGGCTTGCGGCTTCGGAAAATCGCGCCTGCATCACCCGCGCGATGCCGGTGAGCCATTCGCCGCTGCGTTGCTCCTCCTCGCCGGCGAGGTCGTAGCGCCCGGCGCCGGCATGGGTGTCGATGACGCGAAACGCCGCCGGCTTGTCCTGCAGATAGGTCAGGATGCGCACCAGCACGATGTGCTTGATCACATCGGCAAAGTTGCCGGCATGGAAGGCGTGACGGTAGTTCATGGCAGAGGGGTATTACATCAGGCGATGAAAGTAACCCACGTCATTCCGGGGCGCGCGCAGCGCGAACCCGGAATATCGAGATTCCGGGTCTGGCGCTGCCGCGCCATCCCGGAATGACGTCATCCTTCGGGCTACCCGCCCCGCATCGGCGGCATCGATACCTGGTCGCGCCGGCAGCTCCGATTTGAGATTTCCTCGCAAGGGTGGAATTGCAGGTCCTTGGTCAGGCATATCCGCACTTCGCTGAGCCGGCTCCGGTTGCAGGTCACGCCCATCTCCGAGGGGGTCAATCCGGGATTGGCCTTGACGAAGGCCGCCTCGATATCGGCCGGCGCCACCGTCTTGGTCTCCGAGAGCTGGAGATATTCTTCGGGGATTTTGACCGCGGCGCGGGCCTTGCGGATGGTCTCGAAATAGGCCCGTCCGTCGAGGCCCGAACAGGTGCCGTGCTTCTTCCATTCATTGAAGATAAGCCCCGGAGCCGGCATCAGGTCCAGCATGGAGGTCATGATCTTGCGATCAAGCCATTCCGAGGACCGATCGCAATATTCGGGAAAGCCGTGCTCATATTGCGGCCACAGCCCGTGCACCACGAAGGAAAACGGCCGTCCGCCGCATTGCGCCTGCTGTGAGCGCCCGCTGCCGCCGCGCTCCTCGGCCTCCTCGCAGAATGAAGGCGACCATGACAGCGACAATACGTAATAGTCGAACTCGCCCGGCGTATTCTGGCGGCGATCCTGCGCCGATGCCGTGCCGGTTCCGATCAGGAACGTGCCGATCAGCGATGCCAAGACTATCAGACCACGAGAGGCGAGCATGCCGCAGGCGATCAGCCCAAAACCCCAATTCCGCGAAACATTAGACATCACCAACGCTCCCATACCCAAAACCGTCCGAAAGCCTAGCAGGCAACCGGAACATTTCAAGAACAAAATGAGGGGAGCCCGATCAAAGCCCAAGCGAGGCTACAGAACGGCCATCACGAAAAGGCGTCACCGCGGAAAGTGACGCGACAATTCAGGGGCGGGCGGAACGGCAGGCCGGGCTATAGGCCCAGTTGCGGTCGAGCCCGGTCACGCACCATTCGACGCCCTGGCCGATACCGGCAAACCCTCCATCCTCGATGATCGAGTAATGCACGGTGCGCGGTTTGCCATCGCTCAGCATCACAGCGGCGCTGCAATAGCGGCGCGGAATATTGTCGGACTCCCATGGCCGGAACGCGGTCTCGCGGATGTCGCCAAAGCCGGTGATTTGGAGGGCTGAATTCCAGAAAGTGCTTTCTTTTTCCCGGAATTGCGACGAGATGGTCGACAGCGCGGCTTCGCAAGGGGCGACCCGACCATCATATTGCGGACCGGAAAGCCAAAAATTCAGTTCGAACGGATTGGCCGCCTCGGCCGCCTGCCCAAACGCGAACAGCCCCATCAGGACGCCGAGCGCGGCGCCAAGGCCGCTACGACCAAGGCTGCCACGTTTGAGGCCAGCCGTTTTGGTGGATGTAACGAGGTTGTGCATGGGTAATCCGCCCGATGATCTGAGGCGGGGACGGTGCCGTGAAGCCCCGATAACGTCAAGTGCAACGCGGCAACACCTGCAGATAACCCGGCGGCGAAGCGTCGGCCGTTCTTTTCATGGCGGCGGATGCGCTTTAAGGTGCCCTTCAGCGAAATGGAGTTTGCGATGCGAATGATTGGGGTCAAGAGCCTGGTTGCCAGGAGCCTGTTGGCTGCTGGGCTGGTTGCCGGAAGCGGGATGCTGGCGTTGACGCCGGCGCGGGCCGATACCGTGCCGCCGTTCAAGGGCAACGACACCGGCGGCATCATCGCCTATCCGCTGACCGGCCAGATCGATATCCGCACGCTGGCGATCAATCATTGTGCGTCTTACGGCAAGGTCGTGAAATTCCTGGCGGTCGACGCCCATTATGGCGGCTACATCTCGTTCTCCTGCCGCTGGTTGCCGTACGCCGCCGCGGATCGGCCGCTGCGCGCCCGCTACTGACAGGCGCCCGGTAGTTCGCGCCCGATAGATTCGCTGAACGAGACGCAAGGGAACGCGCTGATGATGATCGGGCGGATTTTGTCATTTGGCCTGGTGTCTTGTGGTCTGGCGGCTTGCCTGCTGGCGCTGCTGCCGGCCGGGGAGGCCAGTGCGGACGAACTTCCGATTCGCAAGGCGGGCCTCTGGGAAATGAAGATGGTGCGGACCAATTCGCCGATGCCCGAGATGACCATGCAGCAATGCACCGATGAGACCACCGACAGGGAGATGAGCACCGCGGCCACGCCGCTGGCCAAGGAAGTCTGCTCCAAAAGGGATATCCAAAAGACCGCGACCGGCTATGTCAGCGATTCCGTGTGCGGCGTCGCCGGCGTCTCCGTCACGTCGCATTCCGAAATAACCGGCGATTTCAATTCCGCCTACACCATGAAGTCGACCGCTCACAGCGAGGGCGGCCCGGCGGCGACCACCGGCGATCACGTGACGACGATCGAGGCCAAGTGGCTTGGCGCCTGCAAGCCCGATCAGAAGCCCGGCGACATTGTGATGCCCGGCGGCATGAAGATGAACATCCACGACATGGACAAGCTGAAGAGCTTGATTCCCAAAGGGATACTCAAACAAAACTAGAGCCTTTTCCGTTCCGATGGAATTGGAACGGGGCTCTAGTCTTTTGTTTTGACGCGTTTTCTTCACGCGAACCGGTATCCACTTCGCTCGAAAACGCTCTAGATTCTTGTTTTGACGCGTTTTCTTGGCGCTAACCGGCATCCACGGAGCCTGTCATCGGGCGCGCATTCGCGCGACCCGTTGGCTTGAAAACGCTATGAAGCCGTTAAACCGGGATCCGCACCGTGGCGCGAAGCCCGCCCATCGGGCTGTCGCCGAGCATGATGTCGCCGCCATGGGAGCGGGCGATGTCGCGGGCAATCGCCAGGCCGAGACCGGTGCCGCCCTCATCCTGGTTGCGGGCGTCGTCCAGCCGCAGGAACGGCTTGAACACTTCCTCGCGCATGTCGGGTGGGATACCCGGGCCGTCGTCGTCGATCGTCACGGTCAAATAACGGTGATCGCGGTGGCCGGTGATCGCGATCGCGTCGGCGTGGCGCGCCGCGTTCGACACCAGATTGCCGAGGCAGCGCTTGAATGAGGCGGGCTTTACCGTGACCACGGGCAACCCGTGAAACTGCACCGTCGCGGTGTGGCCGTTGCGCTCGGCGTCGCTGCGCAAATCCTCCAGCGCCTGGGTCATGTCGGTGGGTTGCGCGTGTTCGCCGCCGTCGCCGCGGGCGAACGCCAGATAGGCCTCCAGCATGCCGGACATTTCGTCGACGTCCTTGCGCATGCCCTCGACTTCGGGACTGTCGCCGATCAGCGCCAGCTCGAGCTTGAAGCGGGTCAGGATGGTGCGCAGATCGTGGCTGACCCCGGCCAACATCGCGGTGCGCTGCTCGATCGATCGCTCGATGCGCGATTTCATTTCGAGGAATGCGCCGGCGGCGCGGCGCACTTCCCGGGCACCGCGCGGACGGAAGTTCGGCGCTTCGCGGCCCTTGCCGAAACTTTCGGCGGCATCGGCCAGCCGCAGGATCGGCCGGATCTGGTTGCGCAGGAACAGCACCGCGACGATCAGCAGGATCGACGAGGTCCCGACCATCCAGAACAGGAAGATTTCCGAATTCGACGCGTAGGCGGCGCTGCGTTGCGCGAACACCCGCATCACGGAATTGTCGAGCTGGATCCGGATCTCGACCAGATTGGAATTGCCGACGGTGTCGATCCAGAACGGTTTGCCGATCTGACGGCCGAGTTGTACCGAGAGCGACTGGTCGAGCAGCGAGAAAAACGGTTTCGGGCCGGGTGGCGGCATGTCGCCGACGCCGAGGAAGTCGACCACCAGATTGAGCCGCTGCTGGGCGATACGGCGAATCTGCGCGCGGGCCTTGTCCTGCGGATAGCCGTTATAGACGTCGATCAGCGCTGCGACGTCCTGCACCACCGAGGCCGACAGCCGCCGCGTCACCGTGTTCCAGTGCCGCTCCATGAACACGAACGCCACCACCGATTGCAGGATCACCATCGGCACGATCATGATCAGCAGCGCGCGGGCATAGAGCCCGGTCGGCATCCAGCCCTTGAACGCGTTGCCCATCCAGCCATTGATCGCGGAGACGCGGCCGGCGGCGGTGCGGATCAGCGTTAGGCCGCTGTCGATCGTGCTCATGAGGCCGGTTTCATCTCGGGTTTGTTCACGGCGAGGCGACCAGGCGATAGCCGATGCCGCGCACGGCCTGCAGGAACAAGGGGCTTGCCGGATCGCGTTCGATCTTGCGCCGCAGCCGGTTGATCTGCACGTCGACCGCGCGCTCGTTGACCGAGCCGTCGCCGCCGGTCAGCGCGCCGCGCGGCACGGTCGCGCCCGGCGCCGACGCCAGGATACGCAGCATGTCGCGTTCGCGGTCGGTGAGGTGGATCGCCTCATCGCCCTGGCGCAGTTCGCCACGCTCCAGATGATAGACGTAAGGTCCGAACGCGACCGTCTCCAGCGTTTCGACCGGCGGCGGCGCGGTGCGCTTGAGGATGTTGCCGATGCGCAGCACCAGTTCGCGCGGCTCGAACGGTTTTGCCACGTAATCGTCGGCGCCGATCTGCAGGCCCTCGATCCGGCTTTCCGCTTCATGCCGCGCGGTCAGCATGATGATCGGTACTGACGAGGAGGTGCGGATGAAGCGGGCAAGGTCGAAGCCGGTTTCGCCGGGCATCATGACGTCGAGAATCAGCATGTCGAAATGCAGGCCGAGCAGCTTGGCGCGGGCGTCCTTGGCGCTCGCCGCGGTGGTGACGCGATAGCCCTCGCCGGACAGAAAGCGCGACAGCAGATCGCGGATGCGGCGGTCGTCGTCGACCAGCAAGAGATGCGGCGCGTCGTCGGCCGGTCGTGGGGATGCCTGAGTGAGGGTTGCGGCCTGGGCCAAGATTTATTCCCTATGCCTTTGTCGTTGAGCCGGCCGGCTTGAGGATCACTTCCAGCACCTTGTCGGGATCGTCATGGTCGATCATGGCGCGCAGGAACTGGCGGACCGTGTCGACATCGGACGGGCTGATGTCGCGCAGCGCACGGGTGATCCGATCGGTCTGCAGCCCCGCGAGCTTTGCCACCAGCGCTTCGCCCTTTGGGGTCGCAAAAAGCAGGCGCTGCCGGCGGTCGTTATTGCCGGTTCGCTGCACGATATACCCTTCATCGAGCAATTGCTTGAGCACCCGGCCCAGCGACTGCTTGGTGATTTGCAGCACGTCGAGCAGATCGGCCACCTTCAAACCGGGATAGCGGTGGACGAAATGCATGACACGGTGATGCGCGCGGCCAAAACCGAACGCCTCCAGTTCATTGTCGGCGTCGCCGACAAAGTCCCGATAGGCGAAGAATAACAGCTCGATGATGTCCCAGCGCAGGTCGCCAGAGCGCGGCGCAGCAGCGCGGTCAGTCCCCTTTACGTCAGGGTCCCGAGAGGGGTTTGAGAAATTTATGTCAGCCATATTGACGTATCTTGGGTTCAATGTTACAAAACTGTGAGCTGCGGCGAAATTTTAAGTCGTTGCTGTGAGGCGAATATGTTGCCGATGGGGCAAAGTTAAGGTTTGGCGGCGATGGCCGCGGCACTTGTTGACCGTAATATTGTCGAGCGGCATTTCGGCAAACATACTGGACTTCCGCCGCCGGCAAAAGCATGTCCTCGGACATGTCAGGCGGCAACCCGCCGCAGGGGCTGGCGCGGAGGTGCCCAGGCATAATAAACCGCGCCACGACGCAAAAAGGCGCCTCGATCCGGGAGAGAGCCCATGGGAGTTTCGTTGGATACATCGGCCCTGCAGGCCCGGCGAGACGGGTCGGCATCGGGAAGCGCGCCGGCTCTGACGGCAGAAAGCAAAGCAATGAGTTTGAAATTCGAAATCCAGCCAACGGCTGATCCGACGCCCGAGAACGAGCGCGCGGCAAGGCTGAAGGACCCCGGCTTCGGCCGTGTCTTCACCGATCACATGGCGATCGTCCGCTACAATCAGGCCAAGGGCTGGCATGGCGCCCGCGTCGAAGCCCGCGCCAATTTCCCGCTCGATCCGGCCCTGGCGGTGCTGCATTACGCGCAGGAGATTTTCGAAGGCCTCAAGGCCTACACGCGTGACGACGGCGGCGTGAACCTGTTCCGCCCCGACGCCAATGCGAAGCGCTTCCACAATTCGGCCGAGCGGATGGCGATGGCGCCGATCCCCGCGCCTGTGTTCATCGAAGCGGTCGAGCAGCTGGTGCGCATCGATCGCGCCTGGATCCCGGGCGGCGAGGGCAGTCTCTATTTGCGGCCCTTCATGATCGCGAGCGAGGTCTTCCTCGGCGTCAAACCGTCCTCGGAATATATCTTCGCGGTGATCGCCTCGCCGGTCGGCTCCTATTTCAAGGGCGGACCCGCGCCGGTGTCGATCTGGGTGTCGGAGAATTACACGCGCGCCGCGGTCGGCGGCACCGGCGCCGTCAAATGCGGCGGCAATTATGCCGCGAGCCTGCGCGCGCAGGCTGAGGGCATCGATCGTGGCTGCGATCAGGTCGTCTTCCTCGATGCGGTCGAGCGCCGCTACATCGAGGAACTCGGCGGCATGAACGTCTTCTTCGTGTTCGATGACGGTTCGCTGCTGACGCCGCCGCTCGGCACCATCCTGCCGGGCATCACGCGGGATTCGATCATCGCGCTGGCGAAGGATTCCGGCACAACGGTGCGCGAGGAGGCCTACACCATCGACCAGTTCCGCGCCGACGCCGCCAGCGGCAGGCTGAAAGAGGCCTTCGCCTGCGGCACCGCCGCCGTGATCTCGCCGATCGGCAAAGTGTGTTCGGCGAGCGGCGATTTCATGATCAGCGGCGGCGTGGCCGGCCCGGTCGCGATGGGGACGCGCAAGAAGCTGGTCGACATCCAGTACGGCCGCGCGCCCGACCCGCACGACTGGATCAGGAAGGTGTTATAATTCGTGAGGGAGTGCTTACGATATGGAAGACCTACCGATCGTCAAACTTACCAGCGACGATGCCGAGATGAACGCTGCGATCGCGCGTGCTCGCGATACGCTTCCAACGTTCTGGGCATCCTATGATGCGCGGAAGCCATCCGAAACCGGACATGGGCTGAAAGTTCGATTTGCGGTCGGTCCCGGCCGCTTTGAGCACATCTGGATGAGCGATGTGGAGAAGCTTCCAGAGGGCCATTTGTCCGGCCGGTTCGCTAATGAGCCGAGCGATCTGCCCGGCAAGAATGAGGGCGATCAGGCCGAATTCAAACAAGCCGATATCACCGATTGGTTGTTCATCCGAAATGAAAAGGTCGTCGGCGGAGAGACCCTCAAACTCCTCCTCAAGTCGATGACGAGCGAAGAGGCCGACGCCATACGCGCGCAGATGGAGCAGCCAAGGCACTAGGCGCCCTGGCTGCACGTCGAACGGGTTGCCGCGCCGCGCCTCGGCTGGTACCAACCCGGCATGGCCGACAAACCCAAAAAACCGCAGAAACTGAGAGCCCGGCTGCCGCGCGGGCTCGAAGACCGTGGCCCCGCCGCGATCGCGACGACGCGGGCGATGACCGACAAGATCCGCGAAGTCTACGAGCGCTACGGGTTCGAGCCGGTCGAAACCCCGGCGATGGAATACACCGATGCGCTGGGAAAATTCCTGCCCGATCAGGACCGGCCCAACGAAGGCGTGTTCTCGTTCCAGGACGACGACGAGCAGTGGATCTCGCTGCGCTACGATCTGACGGCGCCGCTGGCGCGCTATGTCGGAGAAAACTATGGGACGGAAAATCTGGTTCTTCCCTATCGCAGCTATCGTCACGGCTGGGTATTCCGCAACGAAAAACCCGGTCCCGGCCGCTTCCGTCAATTCATGCAGTTCGACGCCGACACCGTTGGCAGCGCATCACCTGCGGCCGACGCCGAAATGTGCATGATGGCCGCCGACACCATGGAAGCGCTGGGCATTCCCCGCGGCAGCTATGTGGTGAAGGTGAATAACCGCAAGGTGCTCGATGGGGTGCTGGAGTCGATTGGACTTGCCGGTGACGACAATGCCGGCCGACGACTGACGGTGCTGCGCGCGATCGACAAGCTTGATAAATTTCCTGCCGATGAAGTGCGCAAGCTGCTTGGTCCCGGACGATGGGACGGCGGTGAAGAAGGCAAAGGCGATTTTACCAAAGGTGCTGCGCTGAGTGCCACGGATGCCGACATCGTTCTGGCTGTCACGCAAAAGCGGGACGACTGGAAGCAAGCGGTCGAGCAAGCCGAGACCTATCTGTCGAAAAGTGAAACGGGCAAAGCGGGCGTCAGCGAACTGGAAGAAATCACGAAATTGATCGCAGCTTCCGGCTACGGCGATGATCGCATCCGCATCGATCCCTCCGTCGTCCGCGGCCTCGAATACTACACCGGTCCGGTCTACGAAGTAGAATTGACGCTCGAGACAAAAGACGAAAAGGGCCGTCCCGTTCGCTTCGGCTCGGTTGGCGGCGGCGGGCGCTACGATGGACTGGTCTCGCGGTTTCGCGGCGAGCCGGTGCCGGCGACCGGCTTCTCCATCGGCGTGTCGCGGCTGCAGGCGGCGCTGACGATGTTGGGCAAGATCGATACCACGCCTGCGGTTGGGCCCGTCGTCGTCACCGTATTCGATCGCGACCGCGTCGCGGATTACCAGAAGATGGTCGCACAGTTGCGCAACGCCAATATCCGCGCCGAGCTTTATCTCGGCAATCCGAAGAACATGGGCAACCAGCTCAAATATGCCGACCGCCGCCATTCGCCGTGCGTGATCATCCAGGGCTCGGACGAAAAGGCGCGCGGCGAGGTGCAGATCAAGGATTTGATCGAGGGCGCGAAGGCCGCCGCCGCGATAGCCTCCAACGCGGAATGGCGCGAGACGCGTCCGGCGCAGTTTTCGTGCAGCGAGGATGAACTGGTTGCAAAAGTGCGTGAAGTGCTGGCGCGGCATGATGTGAAGTGGGGATAGTTGAGACCGTCATGCCCGCGAAGGCGGGCATCCAGTATGCCGCGACGTTAAAAATTGAACTGTGGCGGCGCGAAATACTGAATCATCCGCTTTCGCGGATGATGACGACAGTGCAGAATACGCTGGCGCGTCATGACGCGAGTAACGTAGCAAGAGCAAAGGGAGTGACAAAATGCCTGAGATTACCGTGAGCATGGCCGCCGGCCGCACCGACGAGCAGAAGGCCGGCATGATGCGCGACATCACGCAAGCGCTGGTCAAGAACCTCGGCGTCGACGCCGATGCGGTCGTGATCCAGATCAACGAAGCGCCGCTCGCCCACAAGATGAAGGGCGGCAAGACCTTTGTGGAACGCGCAGCCGCGGCGAAGAAGTAGTTTTTGTCGTCCCTGCGAAGGCGGGGACCCGTAACCCCTGGCGTTGGTGTTGCTGAAGGCATTGGCCTCACGACTCCAACGCGATTCCTCGGCGTATGGGTCCCGGCGCAAGGCCGGGACGACGATAGGGCAAATCATGGACGCACGCGACGTCATCAAGGTCGGCATGAGCGCCGAGCGCATGCTGGTCGTGCCGTCAGAGCGGACGGTCGGGCATTTCGTCCCGCACATGCCGATGGTCTATGCGACGCCGATGATGATCCTGGAAATGGAGATGGCGTCGGCCGACGCCATTGCAGCGGTGCTGGAGCAAGGCTGGGTTACCGTCGGCACCGAGGTCGATATCCGCCATCTCGCGGCGACGCCGGTCGGCGCCACGGTACGCACGACCGCGAAGGTGGTTGCGGTGGAGCGCCGGGTGATCCGCTTCGAGGTCGAAGCTTTCGATGACAAGCGCCGGATCGGCGAAGGCCGCCACGCCCGCGGCCTGGTCAATGTCGCGAGCTTTACGGCGCAGTTCGACAAGAAGTAGTCGGGCGAACTACTTCGCCAATTCCTTCGAGCGCCGCGTCGCCGCCGCGACCGCGCGGGTCAACAGCGATTGCATGCCGTCCGCTCCCATCAGCACTTCAAGGGCGGCGGCGGTGGTGCCGCCGGGCGAGGTCACGTTCTGGCGCAAGGTCGCCGACGAAGCTTCCGAGCGGCGCAGCAATTCGCCGGAGCCCGCGACGGTTTCGCGCGCGAGGCGCGTCGCAAGCTCTGCCGGCAGACCGGCCTCGACGCCGGCGCGTGCGAGTTCTTCGGCCAGCAGAAAGATATAGGCAGGACCGGAGCCGGAGACCGCGGTCACGGCATCCATCAATTGCTCGTCGTCGACCCACTCGACCGAACCGACGGCGCGCAACAGGGCGTCGGTGGTCGCGCGCTGCGCGGCGCTGACATTTTTGGCGGGCACCGCAACCGTGATGCCGCGGCCGATCGCGGCCGGCGTGTTGGGCATGGCGCGCACCACGGCGCCGCCGCAGATCCGCGAGATCGATGTGATGGTGGCGCCGGCCATGATCGAAACCACCAGCGTCGATGGTCCGACCAGCGGCTTAAGTTTGGCGCCGGCCTCGGCAAACGATTGCGGTTTTACCGCGATCACCAGCGTCTCGACGGCGCCGACATCTCTAGCCGGTGGATTGAGGCGAACGCCTGCTTTGACCAGCGCGTTGATGTCGTCCGAAGGAACAGGCTCGATCACGACGGCCTGTTTGGCATCGAGCCCTCCGGCCAGCCACCCCGCCAGCATCGCGCCGCCCATCTTGCCCGCGCCGGCCAGCACGATGGTGCCGTTGATATGTTGCAAGGCGTTGGCGTTGCTCACAGGTCTCACCACTCGTCGTCCCGGCGAAGGCCGGGACCCATAATCCCCAACGTTTCTATTGAAGCAAGGGAAGAGCCACAAGCGTTCTTGCTTGAACACGGGCGGCTCGGCGTATGGGTCCCCTGCGCCGGGACGACGCTGTATCTGCAGCGGCGAACCCTACGCCTCGCCCTGCGTATCGAACATCGCGGCGGTCATGGCCTCGGCGGCGGTCTTGCCGGCCCAGACCACGAATTGCAGCGCCGGGTAATAACGTTCGCAGGCGTGGATGGCGCTGACCAGCATGGTCTCGCATTGCGCGGTCGAGGCGGTCATGCCGCCCGGCAGCACCAGCGCCTGCCGGTACATGATCATGCCGGTGTGGGTCCAGATGTCGAAATGGCCGACCCACAATTGCTCGTTGATCGCCGCGATCAGCCGCTGCACTTCGGCGCGGCGCGGCTCGGGAATTTTCATGTCGAAGGCGCACGCCAGATGCAGCGCCTCGATCGCGTTCATCCAGGTGAAGGACAATTGGTAATCGGTCCAGTCGCCCTTGGATTCGATCGTCACTTCATCTTCGCCGGAGCGTTCGAACGACCAGTTATGGTCGGCCGCGATATCCTCGACCACCGCAAGCGGGTTGTTCCGGGAATCGATCATGCCTTCGAGGAGGGACATTTCCGTCTCGACCTTATTTCTTGATTATGTTGATACGCATACGGGGTCCGGCCCGCGCGAGAACCGGTGCGTCGTTGCCGACTGCAATCCCCCGAACGCTTGGAACAATTGGGGCCTGCGAGGATCAACTGATGTGATTTGCGGAATCCGCGCAACCGACCCCTGAGTCCGTCCACAAGACAAACGCCGTCGTCCACAGCTGATCGCGCGCCGTAATTATTAAGATGAGAACAAACCGGAATCGGATCGCGTCGCGCCATATTCGTTAACTTTTTTGCGCGGCCTGAGCCGTCGCGGGCGAAATCCGGCGCAAGCGACTCTTTTCATGGAGTTTTCTGCGCGGACTTTGCTCTGGCGGCATGGGGACATGCAGATTTCCGGGCGCCAAGGCGCTTGCTGGGCCGCCGGTGATTCGCCATATTCCCTTCAGGTCGTCCATTCCGGGCGGCCGTTGTTCTCAGGGCGGGGTGAAAGTCCCCACCGGCGGTAAGGGTGAAGGAACCCAAGCCCGCGAGCGCCTTCTGCTTCAGGAAACTGAAAAGGAAGGGTCAGCAGAATTCGGTGTGATTCCGAAGCCGACGGTTAAAGTCCGGATGAAAGAGAACGGTTGCGAAAGGTCCCGCGCGTTTGCGCGTGGCTGTCTCGTTCCGTGTGCCCTGATTCTGGTCCTGAAAGAGGAAAGCCATGAATCAGATGTTGCAAGAGCCTGAAGTCTCCGAAGCAGTAACCCAAACCGGCAACCCTCCCGAAACGCCGGAACTTCCTCCGGCGCCGGCGCATCCGCGTTTCACCAAACCGCAGCGGGTCGCCTTCGTGCAATCGTCCTGGCATCGCGAGGTGGTCGAGGAATGCCGTATCGCATTCCTGACCGAGATCGAGGCGCGTCACATCACCAATGTCGACGTGTTCGAGGTGCCGGGCTCGTTCGAGATTCCATTGCACGCGCAGTTGCTGGCCAAGACCCGGCGCTACACCGCGATCGTGGCGGCCGGCCTCGTGGTCGATGGCGGCATCTACCGCCATGAGTTCGTCGCCGACACCGTGATCAAGGCGCTGATGGACGTGCAACTAAAGACCGAGGTGCCGATCTTCTCGGCGGTGCTGACGCCGCAGCAATTCCATGAAAGCGCCGCGCATTTCGATTTCTTCCGCAAGCATTTTGCCACCAAAGGCGTCGAAGTCGCGGAAGCCTGCGCCAACACGCTGCACAGCCTGGAGCGGCTGCGCGGCCAGGTCGCGGCGGGGATCGTTTAGGTAACTATCTCTCCTCGCGCCTATCGGCCGATTGTCATTTCCGCCGCCGTGCCTATAAGCTCGGCGGCGGGAGGAGGCACATCCGTGGAGACGGGTGGCCGAGACGATCATGTTCGACGGACACGATCCCTATCTCGTCGCGCTCTCGGTGGTGATCGCGATTCTGGGAGGCTACACCGGCTTCGGCCTCGCGGCGCGTATCCGCGGGACGCCGGATGTGAGCCATCGCGTGCTGCTGGCCGGCGCCGCGGGCTTCCTGGCCATCGGCATCTGGACCATGCATTTCGTCGGCATGCTGGCGGCGCCGCTGCCATCAGGCACCGTCTACCTGGTGTTGCCGACCATCGTATCGTTCCTGATCTGCGCCCTGGTGGTGGGCGTTTCGCTGTTCTTTGTCAGCGTCGGCGAGCCCTCGCTGTTGCGGGTGGTGTCTTCGGCGGTGCTGCTCGGGCTCGGCATCGTCAGCATGCATTATGTCGGCATGCACGGTCTGTCCGGCGGCTTCGCGATGGAGCATGAGGGCGCGATGGTCGTGCTCTCGGTGTTGATCGCGATCGCCGCGGCCTATGGCGGTCTGCGCGCGTTCCTGGCCCGCCGGGGTGGCGTGCAGTTGATCCTGAGCGCGACCGCGTTCGGGATCGCGGTATCGGGCATGCACTATACCGCGATGGCCGGCATGCAGTTCGTTCCGGCGTCCGAAGGCGCACATCACCAGATCGAGGGCCTCGCCGCATCGCCGCAAATCCTGTCGCTGGTGGTGGCGCTGCTGTGTTTTGTGATTGCGGCGGGGTTTTTGCTGTCGCTGGTGCCGGAGCCGCGCCGCAAAGCGCTCGCCGACACAACCGTCCCGCTGCTGGAAACGGCCAGCCTCCCGGCCCGTGAGCCAGCGGCGACGCCCGGTTCGCGGCTCCGGCCGACGCCGCTCGGTGGTATCGGCCAGCCGCCGCGCGCCGCGCCGGCGCCGCGGCTTCCGGTCGAGGGCGCCGATGGCACCCACTTCATCGATACCGCCGATGTCCGCAGCGTCCGCGCCGACGCCCATTATACCAAGGTCCATGACGGTACCCGCGAGCGGATGTGTCCGTGGTCGATCTCGGAGGCCGAAGCCCAGCTCGACCCCGGGCTGTTCGTCCGGGTGCACCGCAGCCACATCGTGGCGATCCCGCACGTCACCTTCGTGCGCAAGGAAGGCGACGGCGCGGTGGTCGAGCTCGATGGCCCCTCGCCGCATCGGGTGCCGGTCAGCCGTGCCAAGATCGCCGAGGTCAAGGCGCGATTGGGCCTCGCCGGGCGCCACGCGTAGGCGACTCGGTCTCGCGTTCCCCGAGTGTACGGCGCTGCATCGGGGGAACGTGCCGCGCTCGGTGGCTTATTAGGTCGCCAGACCTGACGTATTTGGTGCGCGAGAAGGCGCATTTCGTGCGAATTTCCGGGTCTTGTGACCGGGCCGGGCGCCGCCATCTTGCGCGCGAACATTTCCGGGATGAGCGTTGCTCCAACGTCTGCGCTTCGCAACAGCGCCAGAAGACGACGGAGGAAGCCCATGATCCCTGGCCCGTTCAGCTACCACCGGCCGGCGACGGTCGCCGACGCGGTCAAATTGCTTTCGACCCTGGGCGACGATGCCCGGCCGCTGGCCGGCGGCCACAGCCTGGTGCCGATGATGAAGCTCCGGCTCGCGACGCCTGAGCATCTGGTCGATCTCCATGGCATCGAGGGGCTGAAGGGCATCCGCCGCGACGGCGTCGGTATCGTCATCGGGGCCATGACGACCCAGCACGAATTGCTGGCTTCCAGCGACATCGCCCAATCGCTGCCGATCCTGCACGAAACCGCGTTGTTGATCGCCGATCCGCAGGTGCGCTACCGCGGCACGCTCGGCGGCAATGTCGCCAATGGCGATCCCGGCAACGACATGCCGGCGCTGATGCTGACGCTCGGCGCGAGCTACCGGCTCGAAGGCGCCTCAGGCGTTCGAGTGATCGCGGCTTCCGAGTTCTATCAGGGTGCCTATTTCACCGCGCTGGAGCCGGGTGAGCTGCTGACCTCGATCTCAATTCCGCTTCCACCGGCAGGCCACGGCTACGCCTATGAGAAGCTGAAGCGCAAGGTCGGCGATTACGCCACCGCCGCCGCCGCTGTCATGTTGACCAAGGCCAACGGCAAAGTCGCGTCTTGTGCGATCGGCCTCACGAACCTGTCGGAGACGCCGCTTTTGGCTGAGGACGCCTCCAAAGCGGTGATCGGCACCGCGCTTGACGACGCTGCTTTGAAAAACGCCGCGGCCGCGGCATCGGCGATCATGTCGCCGGCCGCCGATGCCCGCGGCCCGGTCGAATATCGCAAGCATGTCGGCGGCATCATGGTGATGCGGGCGCTGCAGCGCGCGTTTGCAAAAGCAGCCTGAGGAGAGGGACCCATGGCAAAAACCCACGTCACCATGAAAGTGAACGGCGCCGAGGTCGAAGGCCTCGTCGAACCGCGCACCTTGCTGGTGCATTTCATCCGCGAAAACCTCCAGTTGACGGGCACCCATATCGGCTGCGAGACCACCCATTGCGGCGCCTGTACCGTCGATCTCGACGGCATGTCGGTCAAATCCTGCACCATGTTCGCAGTGCAGGCGCAGGGTTCCGACATCACCACGATCGAAGGCATCGCCAACGCCGACGGTTCGCTGTCGGCGCTGCAAGAAGGTTTCAGGATGATGCACGGTCTGCAATGCGGCTTCTGCACGCCGGGCATGATCGTGCGCGCGCAGCGGCTGCTGCAGGAGAATCCCTCGCCCACCGAGGCTGAAATCCGGATGGGCATATCGGGCAATCTCTGCCGCTGCACCGGCTACCAGAACATCGTCAAGGCGATCCAGTACGCCGCCGCCAAGATCAATGGCGTCGAATTCCAGGAGGCTGCGGAATGAACGACATGACTCCCACGCGGGAACAACGCGAAGCCAAGCTCGAAGGCATGGGCTGCAAGCGCAAGCGCGTCGAGGACATCCGCTTCACGCAAGGAAAAGGCAATTACGTCGACGACGTCAAATTGCCCGGCATGCTGCACGGCGATTTTGTCAGATCGCCGCACGCCCATGCGCGCGTCAAATCCATCAACTCGGAAGAAGCGCTGAAGGTGCCGGGCGTGCTCGCGGTCATCACCGCCGAAACGCTCAAAACCGTCAATCTCGCCTGGATGCCGACCCTGGCCGGCGACGTGCAGATGGTGCTGGCCGACGGCAAGGTGCTGTTCCAGAATCAGGAAGTCGCCTTCGTGGTCGCGACCAATCGCTACGCCGCGGATGACGGCATCAACAAGGTGGTGGTCGAATATGAACCGCTGCCGCCGTTGATGGACCCGTTCAAGGCGATGGATCCGGATGCACCCGTGCTGCGCGAAGACCTCGCCGGCAAGACGTCAGGCGCGCACGGGCCGCGCAAGCATCACAATCACATTTTCGAGTGGACCGTCGGCGACAAGGATCTCACCGATGCCGCCTTCCGCAACGCGGAGGTGTCGATCAAGGAGATGATCTCCTATCACCGCACCCATCCGTCGCCGCTGGAAACCTGCCAGTGCGTCTGCTCGTTCGACAAGATCAAGGGCGAGCTGACGATCTGGGGCACCTTCCAGGCGCCGCATGTGATCCGCACCGTGGTGGCGCTGATCGCCAAGATTCCAGAGCACAAGATCCACGTCATCGCGCCCGATATCGGCGGCGGCTTCGGCAACAAGGTCGGCGCCTATCCCGGCTATATCTGCGCCGCGGTCGCATCGATCGTCACCGGAAAGCCGGTCAAATGGGTCGAAGACCGGATCGAGAATCTGACCGCGACCTCGTTCGCGCGCGACTATCACATGACCACCGAAATCGCCGCGACCAAGGCAGGCAAGGTCACCGGCCTTCGTGTCCACGTGCTGGCCGATCACGGCGCGTTCGATGCCTGCGCCGACCCGTCGAAATGGCCCGCAGGCTTCTTCAACATCGTCACGGGTTCCTATGATTTCCCGACCGCGCATCTTTCGGTCGACGGCATCTACACCAACAAGGCACCGGGCGGCGTCGCCTATCGCTGCTCGTTCCGGGTCACCGAGGCGGCCTATTGCATCGAGCGCGGCATGGATATCCTGGCGCAGAAGCTCGGGATGGACCCGGTCGAATTGCGGTTGAAGAACTTTATCAAGCCGGAGCAATTCCCGTATCATTCGGCGCTGGGCTGGGAATATGATTCCGGCGACTACCATACGGCGATGCGCAAGATGATGGAACAGGTCGACTATGTCGGCCTGCGCATAGAGCAGGCGGAAAAGCGCGCCGCGTTCAAGCGCGGCGAGACCCGCGAGATCATGGGCCTCGGCGTGTCGTTCTTCACCGAGATCGTCGGCGCCGGCCCGTCGAAGAATTGCGACATCCTGGGCATCGCGATGTTCGATTCCTGCGAAATCCGCATGCATCCGACCGGCGCGGGCATCGCCCGGGTCGGCTCCAAGAGCCAGGGCCAGGGCCACGAGACCACCTGGGCGCAGATCATCGCCACCGAAATCGGAATTCCCTCCGATGACATCATGATCGAGGAGGGCAATACCGACACCGCGCCTTACGGGCTCGGCACCTACGGTTCGCGTTCGACGCCGGTGGCGGGGGCTGCGATCGCAATGGCTGCGCGAAAAATCAAGGCCAAGGCGCAGATGATCGCGGCCTACAAGCTCGAAGTGCACGAGGGCGATCTCGAATGGGATATCGACGGCTTCCGGGTCAAGGGTCTGCCGGAGAAATCGATGTCGATGAAGGACATCTGCTGGGCGGCGTATAACTCAGTACCGCCGGGCATGGAGCCGGGCCTTGAAGCGGTGAGCTATTACGACCCGCCCAACATGACCTATCCGTTCGGGGCCTATATCTGCGTCATGGACATCGACGTCGATACCGGCGTCTACAAGGTGCGCCGCTTCTATGCGCTGGACGATTGCGGCACCCGCATCAACCCGATGATCATCGAGGGGCAAGTGCATGGCGGCCTGACCGAAGCCTTCGCGATCGCGATGGGCCAGGAGATCCGCTACGACGACGAGGGCAACGTCGTGACCGGGTCGTTCATGGACTTCTTCATCCCGACCGCGGTCGAAACCCCGCATTGGGAAACCGACTTCACGGTGACGCCGTCGCCGCATCACCCGATCGGCGCCAAGGGCGTCGGAGAAAGCCCCAATGTCGGCGGCGTGCCGGCGTTCTCGAACGCCGTCAACGATGCGTTCTCGTTCCTGGGGAGCACCCATATCCAGATGCCGCATGATTTCTGGCGCAACTGGCGGACGGCGAAGAATTTGGGTGTGTTTGCTTGAAGTCGTCATTGCGAGGAGCGTAGCGACGAAGCAATCCAGGTCCTTTGCGGCATCTGGATTGCTTCGCTTCGCTCGCAATGACGGGAGAAATGCCAAGATGAACAACCGCGACGAGATCGCAGAGCGCCTTGCGGCCAGCGGCTACATCGCCGATAGCGAGCTTGCGACCGCGGTCTCGCTGATGCAACTGCTCAAGCGGCCGCTGCTGCTGGAGGGCGAAGCCGGCGTCGGCAAGACAGAGGTCGCGAAGGCACTGGCAAAACTGCACGCGACCGAGCTGATACGTTTGCAATGCTACGAGGGCCTCGATCAATCGGCCGCGCTCTATGAGTGGAACTACCAGCGCCAGTTGCTGGCGATCCAGGCGCATCGCGGTGAACAGGCCGAGGGCATCGAGGACCAGATTTTCTCCGAAAAATATCTCCTGGAGCGGCCGTTGTTGGCCGCGATCCGCCGCCACAAGGCGCCGGTGCTGTTGATCGATGAGATCGACCGCGCCGACGACGAGTTCGAGGCGTTTCTGCTGGAATTGCTGTCCGACTTCCAGGTGTCGATTCCCGAGCTCGGCACGATTGCGGCGGTCACGATCCCGCACGTGATCCTGACCTCGAACGGCACCCGTGAATTGTCCGATGCGCTGCGCCGCCGCTGCCTCTATCACTACGTCGATTATCCCGACGTCGATCGCGAGGCCCGCATCATCATGGCGCGGATCGATGGCGCCAGCACCTCGCTGTCGTTGCAGATCGCGCGCATGGTCGAGGGCATCCGCAAGGAGGAACTGCGCAAGGTGCCCGGCGTCGCCGAGACGCTGGATTGGGCGGCGGCGCTGGTTGGCATCGACGTCCGCGATCTGCACGATGCCCCGGAAATCGTGCACGAAACCCTGATGTGCCTGCTCAAGACCCATGAGGACAGATCGCGCGTCACACGCGAGGTCACCGAACGATTATTGGGGAAGGTGGCATGAGCTGCTGCGGCCCCGGCGCAAACTATAACGAGATCGATGAGGTCTCACGGCTGGTCTCGGCCAAACTCGCAGGCTTTTTGGCAACCTTGCGCGACAATGGCTTTGCCGTGGGACTGCACGAAGGCCAGGACGCGGCATCCCTGATGACCGCGGGCTATGCGGCGCGGCCGAATCTGCTGCGTTCGGCGTTCAAACATCTGTTCTCGGCGCGCAAATCCGATTGGGACAGGTTCGACGGGCTGTTCGATGCGTTCTGGCTCGGCAAGCGGCTGCGGTCGCGCTCGATGACCTTGGGCTCGGCGAAGGCCGCCAACAATCCCTCGCTGAAGAACCTGCCGAATCATCCCGGCGAGCAGCGCGCCGGCGGCGACACCGCGGTGGACCAGATTCCCTCGACCGACGAGGCGCCGGAAGACCGCGCCGGCGAAGGTCGCATGGAAGGCGCGTCCACGGCCTCCAACATCGCCGAGATCGATTTCCGAAAAATGGCCGAGCCCGGCCAGATCGAGCAAGCCCACGCCGCCGCGGCGCGGCTGGCCAGGATCATGCGCACGCGATTGACCCGCCGCGATCTGGCGCGGCGGCGCGGCTACAGGCTTGATCTGCGGCGAACCATCCATGGCAATATCAGCCATGGCGGCGTGCCGATCAGCCTGGTCAAGCGCCAGCGCAAGGAGAAGCCGCTGCGGCTGGTGATCCTGCTCGACACATCCGGTTCGATGAGCATGTACACCGGTGTCTTTCTTCGCTTCATCCACGGCGTGCTGGATGAGTTCCGGCAAGCGGAGGCGTTCCTGTTTCACACCAGGCTCGCGCATGTCTCCGATGCGATGAAGGAAAGGGACGCGGCGCGGGCGCTCGATCGCCTCTCGATCATGGCGCAGGGCGCCGGCGGCGGCACCAAAATCGGCGAGAGCCTGCAAACTTTCAACCGCTGGCACGCCGCCCGCGTGATCCATTCGCGCACCTGCGTGATGATCGTGTCCGACGGGTACGAGACCGGCGACGCCATGTTGCTGGGCCGGGAGATGGCAGCGCTGTCAAAACGCTGCCGCCGCATCGCCTGGCTCAACCCGATGATGGCGTGGGAGGGCTATGCGCCGGAGGCTGCCGGCATCAAGGCCGCGCTGCCGCATGTCGATCTCTATGCGCCGGCCAATACGCTGAACAGCCTGATCGCGCTCGAACCCTATCTGGCGAGGTTGTGATGGGAGCGCATGTCGAGGTGATGGATCTGGTGGTGCAGATGAAAGCCGCCGAGCAGGCTTTTGTCCTGGCGACCGTCGTGCGTACGGTGTCCGTGACGGCCGCCAAAGCCGGCGCCAAGGCGATCATCCGTCCCGACGGCACCATCGTTGCCGGATGGATCGGCGGTGGCTGCGCCAAAGGCGCGGTGCTGAAGGCGGCGCGCGATGCGCTGGCCGACGGTGAGCCGCGCATGGTCTCGGTGCAGCCGGAGAATCTGCTTGCCGAACTCGGCGTCAAGCCCGGCGACGCGAAGGACGGCGTGCGCTTCGCCTCGAACATGTGCCCGAGCAAGGGCACGATGGATATCTTCGTGGAGCCGGTCCTGCCGCATCCATCGCTGGTGATCTTCGGCGCAAGTCCGGTCGCGCTGTCGCTGGCGGCCCAGGCGCGTCAGCTCGGCTATCATGTGACGCTCGCCGCGCCTGCCTCGGACCTCACGGTCGAGCCCGACGCCGACGTCATCATCGACGGCTTCGCGCCGCGCCATCTTAGCGATGCCAGACGTTTTGTGGTGGTCTCGACCCAGGGCAAGGGCGACGAGGCCGCGCTGAAGCAGGCGCTCGCGATCGATGCGGAATATCTCGCCTTCGTCGGCAGCCGCCGCAAGATGACGGCGCTGCGCGAAAAATTGGTCGCCGCCGCCGTGGCGCCCGGGGCGCTTGATCGCGTCAAGGCGCCGGCCGGTCTGGATCTCGGCGCCATCACGCCGGAGGAAATCGCAATGTCGATCCTGGCTGAAATCACCGTGGAGCGCCGCCGCGGGCAGCGCTGCTCCACGCAAGCCACAAATCGGTGAAGGAAAATCAAACATGCAAATGAACGACAGCCAGCGTATCCCGGCCTCCAGGGAAAAGGTCTGGGCCGCGCTGAACGATCCGGAAGTCCTGAAGAGGTGCATTCCGGGGTGCCAGTCGCTTGAAATGTCCTCAGCCACCGAGATGACGGCGACCGTGGTGTTCAAGGTCGGCCCGGTGAAGGCGACGTTCGGCGGCAAGGTGACATTGTCCGATCTCGATCCACCGAACGCCTATCGGATCTCGGGCGAGGGCTCCGGCGGCGTCGCCGGGTTCGCAAAGGGCGGCGCCAGCGTGGGGCTGGAAGCCGAAAGCCCTGATATCACGATCCTTCATTACGACGTCGATGCGCAGATTGGCGGCAAGCTGGCGCAACTCGGCGGACGCCTGATCGATTCGACCGCGAAGAAACTCGCCGGTGAGTTCTTCGCGTCCTTCGCGCAGCTGGTTGGTGGCAACGCCGATGCGGCAGAGGCGGATGCCGGTTCGAAGAGCTGGATCAGCAAGCTGACCGGGACCTGAAGCGCGGAAAGCCGCCTCCCGTCTTACCAGATCGTGCTTTGGCGTTGCACGGGGCCAAAGCCGCTCCAAGCCCAAAAAGTGTTCCGAAGGCGACATCAGGATGATGGACGCGCCCGTCCTTCCCAGCACTCTTTTTTGATAGCCGCAAAAGCTATTTGCTTTGCGCTTTGGGGTATGGTCGAACCGGTCAGGAGACCGAGGCGGCCGCATGCGTTGCGCCAATTCTCGGATAGGAAATTCAGGTCATATTAGACGACAAAGCTAGGGCGAGCGTCGGTGGTGCACGTCGTGATCTGGAGAAGCCGCGCCACTTCGCGCCTCGCAGCTTGCCTTGCAGGCCTCGCGATCGGCGCGATGGCGTGTTGGTCTCCGGTTCACGCGGACGACAGCACCACACGCTCGACCACAACGACCACGTCCTCCTCAGCGGTTCAAGCGACTGACGCCACCGCCTCGTCCGATCCTGCTCCCGACAAGAGCGGCTATAATCTCTTCAATCCGACTCCCGATGACGAGATGCGGAAATTCACGCCCGACCGCCCGGCCAAGGGTTTTTCGGTCCGGACCATCGACGCCGGGCATTTCGAACTGGAAACCGACATCGTCAACTATACCACCTCGAACGATCGCGGCACCGTCACCCGCAGCATCGAAGCCCTCGACCCGACCGTCAAACTCGGGTTGACGAACTGGATGGACTTCGAGGTCCAGTTCAATGGCTTGCAGTCTTCGCGGTCGTTTGGCGGCGGGTCCGGCAACGAGGTCCTCAACGGCGGGGGCTTTGGCGATGTGTTCCTGAGGACCAAGATGAATCTGTTCGGCAATGATTCCGGTCCGGCCGGTTTTGCCCTGATTCCCTATGTTAAATTGCCGTCCTCAACCCCGGTCATCAGCAACGGCGCGGTCGAGGGCGGCCTGATCGCGCCGCTTGCGCTGCGACCCGATGACTTCATCATCACCTTGATGACGGAGGTCGATGTGCTGAAGACGGCCGTCGGCGACGGCAGATTTGCCAATTTCGTCAACCTCGTCAGCGTCAGTCATCCGGTTCCCGGCTTCGATGGTGTCAACGCGACGGTCGAGCTGTTCTCCTCGAGGGGCACCGATCCGGCGACGCCGCCGGTCTACACGTTCGATCTCGGTATGAACTTCAAGCTCGACCGGAACGCGATCCTCGATGTCGGACTTAATCTCGGCCTCAACAAAGCGGCGCCGGCGGCGCAGGTCTATTCGGGCATATCGTTGCGCTTTTAAGCTAGCCGTTTTGCGTACCGTCCGCGTAACCACCGCCGATCTGCGTGCCGTCGGCAGCCAGCAGGCCTTTTCCCGGGACATGATTGATCTCCAGTCTTGTGCCGTCCGGATCCTCGAACAGCACCGAGTAGTAACCTGGCGCAAAACTGTCCTGCTGCGGTCCGTGAACAATGTGGGCGCCGATCTTTTTCAGGAAATCATGGGCTTCGTCGACATCGGCCCGCTCGCGCGCACGAAAACAATGGTGATGCAATCCAATGGAGCCTTGCCGGAATTGCTGGCCGGCGTATTCGGCTGCCGGTGCATGAATTCCGAAACCCGTGCGGCCGCCGACACAATAGAAAGTATTGACCGTGTCAGCCACGATCGTAAGACCCAGGAACGGCAAAAGCTGCGCATAGAATGCGCGGGCCGCTGCAAAATTTCCGGCCGTGATAAACGTATGCGCAACACCGTTTATTTCCATAAACTCCTCCCATCTTCATCTTCGCGGATAGGCAGCCCGACATACTGACGTCACGGTGTCGCGCAGCCAGCGATGCGCCGGATCGGCATCCACGCGAGGATGCCACATCGCCGATATCATGATCTCCGGCGTGGAGACCGGCAGTTCGAAGCTCTCAAGACCCGACGTCGCGGCATGGTCGCTCGCCAGACTGTTGCCCAGGCACGAGCGCGGCACCAGCGCGATCAAATCGGACTGCCGCGCGATCCGCATCGCATCCGGGTATCCAGGCACGACGACTCGTATCGCCCGTCTATGGCCGAGCTTCTCGAGGGCATCGTCGACCGGCCCGGTGAAATCCGCGTTGCGCGATGCCACGATATGATCGCACGCCGCATATCGTGCGGGGGTCACTTCCGGGCCCGCCAGAAGCGGGTGCCCGACCCGGGCCACGCCGACAAACCGGTCGTGGAACAGGAATTGGGTGCGTATCTCCGGGGCAGACACGCCCAGCACGCCGATCTCCAGATCGATCAGTCCTTCCCGCAGCGGACCCGCATCCTTGTCCGGTTTGGGTGCAAAGCGCAGCCGGATGCCTGGCGCCGCTTGCAAGATGGCAGCGACCAGCGGAGCGGAAAGGAACTCCACAAACCCTTCGCTGGCGCGGATGGTGAAGGTCAATTCGAGCGAGGCTATGTCCAGATCAGCGATTTGTGGCCGAAGAACCGCGCGCACGTTCCGGCTAAGTTCATGGACGCGGTCGCGCAGTTCGGCAGCGCGAGGTGTCGGGACAAGCCCGCGTCCGGCGCGCACCAGCAGTGGATCGCCTGTTGCCGACCGCAGTCGCGTCAGTGTCCGGCTCATCGCCGAGGAGCTCAAGCCGAGACGGCGGGCCGCTCCCGTCACGCTGCCTTCGGCGAGCAACACGTCCAGCGCGGCGAGCAGGTTCATGTCCACATTGTCCATGGCATCGAGCCTAGCCGATCGAGGTCGCCATACCCAGCGTCAAGCGCAACTATATCTTGATTCTGATGCGTCTGGCGCCGACCGTTCTGGTTGCGCATGTTCGTGGTCACCCCAATCAGCGAAAGACATTGCGCCCATGCCCCCAGCCATTTTGAAGGCCGCCCCGACAATCCTTCTGATCGGCGCCTCACGCGGTCTCGGCCACGCCATGGCGGCCGAGTTTCTGAACAAGGGATGGAACGTCGTCGGCACGGTTCGAGGAGGCGGCCGAACAAGGCTGCACGACCTCGCGGACGAGTTTGCAGGCCGCGTCGAGATCGAGGCTCTGGATATCTGCGAGCCGGATCAGCTCGCGG
Source organism: uncultured Alphaproteobacteria bacterium (assembly GCA_963755895.1). GTDB lineage: Bacteria > Pseudomonadota > Alphaproteobacteria > Rhizobiales > Xanthobacteraceae > Bradyrhizobium. Next base: position 69,860 of record CAVWMD010000028.1, on the reverse strand, counting down.
CATTGCGCGACCGCCTGTCAGGCAGGGTGTTCGACATGCTGTTCGTCAACGCCGGGGTCACCAACAACGAAAAGGAAACCATCGCGGACGTGACCACGGATGAGTTCATCCGGGTCATGGTCACCAATGCGCTGAGCCCGATGCGGGTGATCGAAAGCCTGCAGCAATGCGTCTCCGCGACCGGCCTGCTCGGCGTGATGTCGTCAGGGCAAGGCAGCGTCAGCAACAACGAGACCGGCCTGCGGGAGGTCTATCGCGGCAGCAAGGCGGCGCTGAACATGTTCATGCGCAGCTTCGCAGCCCGCCACTCCCGGACAGCGCGCGCGATGGTGCTGATGGCTCCCGGCTGGGTCCGCACCGAAATGGGGGGACCTGAGGCACGCTTGAGCATCGAAGAAAGCGTGCCGAACCTGGTGAACGTCCTGATGGCAAAACAAGGCAAACCCGGCTTGCAATATCTCGACTATCTCGGCCGCATTGTCCCCTGGTAATCCGTTCGTGCAAGCCACGACCGGATCACAATGGCCCGCATTACAATCTCATCATACGCAGGATGATGCCGCCAAGGCTGCCACGGTGATGACGGCGGTGGGCATGCCGTTGTTGAGCATCGTCTCCGTTGTCGGCTGACGTGGCAGCACCGCCGCTATGCTCGGGGCCGATCGCGTCGAACGCGGCCTTTTGCTCGTCGGTGAGCGCATTGTAGAAATTATCGAGCGCCGGGCGCAGGGTCCCGATCGCCTGGAGCATGACGTCAAGCCGTGTTCCAACGGCGGCAAGCCGCGCCGGCGGCGTGCGAGCATCCGTCGGCGGGCACGATGATTTCAGAATGTTTGCGGCCTTTTCGGAGGCATCCTGCAAGGCCGTGAGGCTGCCGCGCTGTCCGTCGGTCGGCTTCACGTCGCGTTCGATCAGCGCGCCCGGCCAGTCGGTCGCGCCGGAGGGTGAGGCATTGCAGCTTTCACTGGCTGGAACATCGCCGCTCCGCGCCGGCTGCTGATCCGCGACCAGTCCGGTTATCTTCGCCTTCTGCTCATCGGTCAGCAGCCCGTAGAACTTGTCGAGCGCCGGCTGCACGGTCGTGACGGCGCTGCGCATCGCCTCGACGCGCTGCTGCATGATGGCGAGCCTAGTCGGTGCGGTCAGCGCCACGTCGGCGGGGCACGAGTTGCGAACGGTCTCGGCCGCTTTCTGCGAGACGCTGGCGAGATCGTCGAGTGCGGCGCTCTGCTCGCTGTTCGGCTGGATCGCGTCGCGGAATCGCTCGATCGGGAAGCCGGCGATATCGCGGCTGTCGCTGCCGCACATGTCGGCGAGACTTCGCCTGCGCCTCCGAGTTCTTCGAAGCGCCTGCAGGTCCCGCTGGTCCGGCATAGCCCGGGAGATAGCCGGCATAGCCGCTCAGGGCGCCATAATCGTAAAGACCGAACAGGCCGGCATAGAGGTCGGGGTAGCCATAGTCCCAGAAGAAGGGGTCATAGCCCGCGCCCCACCAGGCATAGTCATAAAAATCGTAATAGGCATAGGGCCAGAATACCGGGCCGACCCAGCCGAAGCCGCCATGGGCGTGGCCCCACCACGGGCCACCATGGCGATGATTTCAGGCAGCCCCCGCGACGCCAGCCGTGAGGGCCGCGCGCGTCATCGGGTCTCTCAAGCCGCCGGGCGTGTGCAGCGCGCTCCTCATCTGACGTGAGGCGAGAGCGTGGCCTACCGCACTGGCGTTGCGCCGGGCTATCCGGTTCGAAACATTGCGGTTGCCCGCAAGGGAGACGCGCGAAATACCGGACGGAGCATGGACGGCCTGGGATCGGAAGCCGCCGTGCGGGCTGTAACTGCGTCCTATGTGGGGCGCGGCGTGGATGGCATGGAAGCCGCCGCCGCGAAAGCCACCGCCGCCATGGAAGCCGCCGCCATGAAATCCGCCGGCGTGAAAACCGCCGCCATGAAAACCACCGCCGCCGTGAAAGCCGCCGCCCCCGTGAAAGCCTCCACCGTGTCCGCCGCCCCCGTGACCGCCGCCACCACGAGCAGCGTGAGCAACGTTCGCGGACGCGAATCCCAAAACCGCTGCCAACATTGCACTCGCAATAATCCCGGAGAGCGCCAGTGCGATGCGTTTGCCGTACCAAGTTCTCAGCATGTCCGCCTCCACCGTAATCGACGGCAGTTGGAGGCCCGGGAGAGCCATGGGCCACCACCCGGAAAAACGCTTTGGCTGGTCAATAAGTTCCGTAGCGAGACCGCGCGCAATCGAGGCTTGGCGCCAGTGGGCGGCCAAAGGCGCAAGAACGCCTTTGCCCAGCCTACGAAGCAACTGTTGGATGACGAGGCCGTAGCCTCAGTCGAACAGGCTCGACACCAACTCTTCGGCGGCGGTGCGGCTGATGGCCTCCGCGATCAGTGGCGCGATCGACAGCGTGCGGATATTGGCCGATTTGTTGACTGCGTCCGTGGGCAGGATCGAGTCGGTGATGACAAGCTCTTTCAGCTTCGACGACGTGATGCGCGCGGCGGCGCCGCCGGACAGCACGCCGTGGCTGATATAGGCGTAGACTTCCTTGGCGCCGTTGGCGAGCAGGGCGTCGGCCGCGTTCACCAGGGTGCCACCTGAATCGACGATGTCGTCGACCAGGATGCAGGTATAGCCGGCGACGTCGCCGATCACGTTCATCACCTCGGACTCGCCGGCGCGTTCGCGGCGCTTGTCGATGATCGCGAGCGGCGTGTTGATGCGCTTGGCGAGCCCGCGCGCGCGGACCACGCCGCCGACGTCGGGCGACACCACCATGACGTTGGTCAGATCGAAGCGTTCCCTAATGTCACGCACCATCACCGGCGAGGCGAAGAGGTTGTCGGTCGGAATGTCGAAGAAGCCCTGGATCTGGAGGGCATGCAGGTCGAGCGTCATGACGCGGTCGACGCCGGCCCGGGTGATCAGGTTGGCGACCAGCTTGGCCGAAATCGGCGTCCGCGAGCCGGATTTGCGATCCTGCCTGGCATAGCCGAAATACGGAATCACCGCGGTGATGCGGCGCGCCGACGACCGGCGCAGCGCATCCGTCATGATCAGCAATTCCATCAGATGGTCGTTGGCGGGAAACGACGTCGACTGAATGATGAAGGCGTCCGAGCCGCGGACGTTTTCCTGGATCTCGACGAAGATTTCCATGTCGGCGAAACGCCGGACCACGGCCTTGGTCAAAGGAAGGCCAAGTCCCGCGGCGATTTCCTGCGCCAGCGCGGGATTGGAATTCCCGGTGACAAGCTTGATGGAGCCGTTCTTGGCTGACATCGAGGCCTCTCCTCGCGCTTTGCTCGAGACGATGTTCAGCATATCGGAATACCCACGGAACCGGCGGCTTCGCCGAGCGAGGTGATATCAAGGAGGTGGCGCGGCTGGCAACCCATAGGCCCCCGTTTTCCTGCGCAAAATCGTGATGCAGGGCAGGTACGAGCTAAAAGGCTAAACGAAAGCTGATTTCGCCGTCAGCGGGTGCTGCTGTAGCTTAGCGCACTGACGTTGAATGCATCCGCCGCCGGTGCGGCCTGCTCCGCGCTCGCCACCGCCGGGCCGCCCCGGTCCCGTGTCGGCGACGTCGCCGGCGGCGGTTCGTCCGCCGGCAGGGTTCCGTTGACCATGGCGGCAAGGCCGGCAAAGCCGGCCTGTGCGATACGCCGCAACACCAGATCGTCGGCGGCGGCCCACGCTTCGCCGTGCCCGCCTTTGCCGGCCGGTTCCTCGCCGGACAGCCGCAGCGCGCGCTGCTGGTTGGCGTCATAGACGTCCCAGACCCATGCGATGGTGGTGCGGCCATGGTAGAGCTGGGCCGCGAGATAGCTGCGCACACGGTACGCCGCCTGGCCTTCGCGGGATACGATCGAGAGGTTGCGCAGCTTCAATTCGCTGTCCAGCACGCCGACCATGCGGTCGAATATTTGCGGTGGCGGTCCATCGATCGATTCGAAGGCGACGGTCGCGCCATTTCCGCCACCGCCGCCACCAGCGGCCATCGCAAAAGCGTTGTTCGGGCCGCCGCCGGCGGCGCAGCCGCCAAGCGCGCACGCCACCACCAATAGCGCCACCGCGACGGCTGCACGCGAGCAAGTCCGGCCGGCCCGGAACAGAACTGATGACGCTTCCCTCATTACCCCGAGCGATATCGTTAAAATGCGTTAACGTCTAGGGCGGGAATACTACAAAGATCGATGGGCGCGCCGGCCTTGCGCGCCGCGATCGAGAAAACCTGCTTCAAGCTGAAACAGTTCGGGCGAACTCAAGGCTCCAGAACGATCGCATGAATGTGGCGGCCGTAGTCCGGCTCCTTGCGATGCACCGAGCGGCGATAGCTGAAGAAGTTCTCGTCGGCATAGGTGTCGATGCCGAGGTCGTCGATCATCAGCACGCCGGCGTTTTCGAGCCGCCGCCGGATGAAACCGGCGAGGTCGAACATCGCATGGCCCTCGCGCACCGACGGAATGAAGAACAGCGCATTCTCGGCGTCGGCTTCGATAAACCGCTCGACGAATTCGCCGCCGACTTCGTAGCTCGGCTGCCGGATCAGGGGGCCGATCGCCGCGATGGTGCCGTTGCGCTCGGCGCCGAGTTTTTCCATCGCCGCGATGGTGGATTCCAGAACGCCGGTCAGCGCGCCCTTCCACCCCGCATGCGCCGCACCGATGACGCGGGCATTGGGATCGACCAGCAGGATTGGGCCGCAATCGGCCGCGGAGGCGCCGATCGCAAGACCCTCGACGCGGGTGACGATGGCGTCCGCACGCGGTCGCGACCCGGCATCCCACGGTTCGCTGGCGACGATGACGTCAGGCGAATGGACCTGATGCAAGGTGAGAAAATGCGTCGATGGGACGCCGACCCGCGCCGCCATGCGGCGGCGATTTTCCGCGACATTGGCGGGATCGTCGTGCGAGCCGACGCCGGCGTTGAGGCTTTGGTAAATGCCGCCGGAGACGCCGCCCTCGCGCGTGAAAAAAGCGTGGCGCAGACCGGGTATCGCCGAGAGCAGCGGGGAGGCCAGGATCATGGAATCGAGAATGTCGGAATCAGGTGTCATTGGTGTCAGGCCTGTGCCGTCGGCTCATCATCGCTGAAGCCGACCAGCGAGGTGAGGCGGGGTTCTGAAACCGCCAGCACCTTGAACATCGAGCCCATGCCACCGCGGCCACCGCCGATCAGCCGCTTCAGCGCGCCCGCGATGTCCTCGGAGACTTCGGGCGTGGCCTTCGCCATCAGGCCAACCGCGCGGGTTTCGATGCCGAGGCGTCTGAGAAAATCGCCTTGCGGCACCGGGCCATGCACCGCTGCGCCCAAATCTTCCGCGGCGCGCACCAGCGCCTGGAAGTCGACATGGGCGGTGATGTCGGCCTGGCCCGGATTTTTCAGGGGATCGGCGAAACTGTGGCGGGCGATCGCCTGGAAGGTGTCGCCGGCATCGCTGCGCAAATGGCCGTAATCGATGATCAGCGCCGCGCCGTCCTGGTCGCGGACGCGGCTTGCGAGCTTCATGATCTCGCCGTCGGGCCGCCATTCGAACACCGCGCCAACCGGGGCGGCGCGGACCAGCGGCGGCAGCAGCACCTCAAAGCGCGGCATCGGCTCAGCGGCGGTGCCGAACGCCAATTTGCCGTTGCCGTCCAGTTCGACCGTGCGCTCATGCCAACCGGTCTCGCGCTTCACCACCTGATGGACCGGCAGTACGTCGAAATATTCGTTGGCGAGGATCACCGCGGGGCCGTCGGGCACGTCGTCGATGCCGTCGTGCCAGGCGACGTTGCGCACGCCCGACAGCGTGGCTTTCTGCTTTTCGCGCAGCACTGGATTGATCTCGACCAAATGAACGCTCAGCGCCTGGTACAGCGGCGGCAACACCCGCAGCGCGCGCAACGCGTCCGCCATCATGGTGCCGCGGCCGGGCCCAAGCTCGATCAGCCGCAGCACCGGCGGCGATCCGATGGCCTTCCATACCGATGCCGCCCACAGCCCGAGCAACTCGCCGAACATCTGGCTCACTTCCGGCGCGGTGGTGAAATCGCCTTCGCGCCCCAGCGGATCGCGCGCGATGTAATAGCCATGCTGGGGATGCGTCAGGCACATCTCCATGTAGCGCCAGACCGGCATCGGCCCGGACGACTTGATCAGCTTCCTGAGTTCGGACTGCAGCGGCGAATATTCGGTCACGGCGTGCCTTGAACGGAACTGGGAATGTGCTTCGGAAATTTGCCGCGCCATGCCATCACGATAATGATCGCGCCCGCAATGATCATCGGCACCGACAGCAGCATCCCCATGGTGAGCCCGCCCCACAAAAATCCGAGCTGCGGGTCCGGCTCGCGAAAATGTTCGCCGATGATACGCGCAAAACCGTAAAAGGCGATAAAGCTTCCGAGGATCAGACCGGGCCGCTTCAGCGCCCCCATGCGGATCAGCACCGCCAGCAGCGTAAACAGCACGATACCTTCAAGCGTCGCCTCGTAAAGCTGGCTCGGATGGCGCGGCAGCGGGCCGCCATTGGGAAATACCATCGCCCAGGGCACGCTGTCGTCGGCCGGCCGGCCCCATAATTCACTGTTGATGAAATTGGCGAGCCGCCCGAGGAACAGCCCGATCGGCCCGACCGCGGTGGTGATATCGCCGAGCGACAGGATCGGCAGGTCGTTCTTGCGGCAAAACAGCATCACCGCGGCGACGCAGCCTAGAAAACCGCCGTGGAACGACATGCCGCCCTTCCACAGTTCGAGAATCTCGGCCGGATGGGCGATGAAGAACGGCAGATTGTAGAACAGCACATAGCCGGTGCGGCCGCCGAGGATGATTCCGACCGTGACCCAGAGAATGAAATCGTCGAGTTGCAGCAGCGAGATCGGCGCCGGGCCGCCCCACAGCCGCTCGTTCTTGAGCAGCGCGCGGGCGTAGATCCACCCCAGCACGATGCCGCCGATATACGCCAGCGCATACCAGCGGATCGCGATGGGCCCGATCGAGATCGCGATCGGATTGAAGACCGGAAAGGCAATGGTGAGAAAGGGCATCTAGTCCTTGAGGGCTAGAGCATGATCCGGAAAAGCGGAGACCGGTTTTCCAAAAAGATCATGCTCAAACAACAAATCATACCGAGAGGTTGCGGCGATAGAGCGCCAGTAGCCGCTCCCAATGCCGTTCGGCAGCGTCGCGGTCATAGACCGGGCGCTTGGGGAACGCAAAACCGTGATGCGTGCCGGGATAGATCTCGACCTCGTTGTTCGATCCCGTCATGCCGGCTCTGACTTTCTCGATCACTTCCATCGGCGCGTAGACATCGGTCTCGGCGCAGCCGAAATACAACTCGGCTTTGGTCTTGCCGGCCGCAAGATGCGGGCTGTCGGGCTGCTCGGTGGCCAGGCTGACGCCGTACATCGAGGCGGCGGCCTTGACCGCCGGAAAATGCGTCGCGGCGTTGACGGCATATCGTCCGCTCATGCAATAGCCGACCGTGCCGACGATCCCGGTATTCGCGGCCTTCTGGGTCTCGGCGTAAGCCAGCAGCGCCTTGGTGTCTTCCATCACCAGCGGGATGGTCAGCGAGTGCATCAGCTCGAACATTCGTTTGCGCTCGGGCGATTCCGGATCCGGATTGATCGGCCCGAGCTCCATCGCGCCGGCGCGGTAATACATGTTGGGCAGCATCACGTAGTAGCCCGAGGTCGCCAGCCGCCGCGCCATGTCGCGCAATTCTTCGCGGATACCGGGCGCATCCATGTAGAAAATGATCACCGGAAACGGGCCGCCGCGCTCGGGGTGGCTGATGAAGGTGGTGGTCTTGCCGTCCTTGGTCGGAATGTCGATTTGCTGGTCGATCATGGGCGTTTCTTTTCGTTGTGTGATTTCTCGGTTTTGCCGGATGGCGCTCGATACGATTGCAAGGAAACCGCAACATGACAAGCTGACTGGGCAGATGACTTGGCAGATGACCTGGCAAGTGACTTGGCTTGGTGATCAAGGCTTTGCTTGGACATTTGCGGCCTTGAACCATCGGGCCGGGATCGCCATTGTGGAGGGGCAAGCGTCCCACTGCCAAGCGTCCCACTACAACGACCGGAGCGTCCCAGATGACCCAGACCAGCAATCGGTTTTTCGACGAGATCGGCCGCCTGATGAATGACGCCGCCGGCGCCGCCCAGGGGGTCAAGCGCGAGGTCGATACGGTGGTGCGCAATCAGGCGGAGAAGATCCTGCGCGACCTCGATATCGTCAAGCGCGAGGAGTTCGAGGCGGTCAAGGAAATGGCGCGGCTGGCGCGCGAGGAAAACGAGGCGCTGAAAGCCCGCATCGCGGCGCTGGAAGCCAAGCTGGCCGGTTCGGCCTCTGGGTCGGCCATTTGAGGGCGCACGGAAGGCGTTAGCAGGCTCTAAATTGCCGTCATGGCCGGGCCTGTCCCGGCGATCCACGTCTTTAGGTGCCTGAGATTAAGCAAGACGTGGATGCCCGGCACAAGGCCGGGCATGACGAGTTGCGAGGTCTATTCCTCGCCGAACCCGACAAAAATCCCTTCATTTCCTTGTCATTTCCGGACTTTGGGGCTAGAACCCCGCCACGTCCGCAGCCCCCGCACCCCTGGAGGCTTGCTGCGGCGCTCAACGGGCCGCGATGCGGCCTTTAACTTTTTGAAAAACAAGGACTTAAGACAATGGCGACCGTCAAGGAATTGAAGGCGACCGCACGTCCGGCAGGCGGCAAGGGGGCCGCACGGGCAGAGCGTCGCGCCGGGAGAGTGCCCGGAGTGATCTATGGTAACAACCAGCCCCCCGTGACCATCTCGGTCGAAGATGCCGAATTGCGCCAGCGCATTCTGGCCGGCCGGTTCCTGACCACGATTTACGACATCGATCTGGAGGGCAAGAAGCACCGCGTGATTCCGCGCGACTTCCATCTCGATCCGGTGCGTGATTTCCCGATCCATGTCGATTTCATGCGGCTCGGCGAAGGCGCCACCATCCGCGTCAGCGTTCCCCTGCGCATCCAGAGCGCCGAAGCGGCGCCGGGCGTGAAGCGCGGCGGCACCGTCAACATCGTCACCCACACGCTCGAACTGGAATGCTCGGTCGATAACATTCCGCAGTACATCGAGGCCGATGTTTCGACGCTGGAAATCAGCCACTCGCTGCATCTTTCCGACATCAAGCTGCCGGCGGGCGTGAAGTCCCTGTCGCGCGAAGATGCGACGCTGGTGACCATCGTGCCGCCGTCCGGTTACGCCGAAGAAATCAAGGCGGCTGCGGCTGCCGCCGCGGCCGGTCCGGCTGCTGCGGCCACGCCGGCGGCTGGCGCTGCTGCGGCACCCGCGGCTGGTGCGGCTCCCGCCGCGGGCGCAAAGGCGCCGGCGGCTAGCGCCAAGGCGCCCGCCGGTGGTGGCGACAAGAAGAAGTAATGAAGCGCGGGATGCCGCGTCATGCGTCTCTTTGTTGGTCTCGGCAATCCCGGCACGAAGCACGCGCATAACCGGCATAATATCGGCTTCATGGCCGTCGTTGAGATCGCACGGCATCATGGTTTTGCACCATGGCGCCGTCGTTTTCAGGGCGAAACCTCCGAAGGCACGCTCGACGGCGAACGGGTGGTACTGCTTCGCCCGACAACCTTCATGAACGAGTTCGGGGCGCGCGGTTCAGGAAGCCGCGAACTTCTTCAAACTCGGCGAGAGCGAGATCACCGTATTTCAGGATGAACTCGAACTGCCACCGGGCAAGGTTCGCGTCAAAGTCGGCGGCGGCATTGCCGGCCACAATGGCCTGCGCTCGATCTCGGCACATGTCGGCAATGAATATCGCCGGGTGCGGCTGGGGATCGGCCATCCCGGCGTCAAGGAACTGGTGCACAGTCACGTGCTGTCGGACTTTGCCAAGAGCGACCGGCCCTGGGTCGAGGCGCTGTGCGAGGCGGTGGCCGACAACGCCGGACTGCTGGTCGCGCGTCGCGACTCGACGTTCCAGAACAAGGTGCATCTGGCGATGCAGGCCAAGGGATTTTTCGAACAGGAAGATGGCGGCGAGAAGCAAAGCTAAGCTCTCCGTCGTCATGCCCGGCCTTGTGCCGGGCATCCACGTCTTTCTCTTGCGAGAACGAAGACGTGGATGGCCGGGACAAGCCCGGCCATGACGAGCAAAGAATGTTGAGGACGATATGGGATTCAAATGCGGTATCGTCGGATTGCCCAATGTCGGCAAGTCGACGCTGTTCAATGCGCTGACCGAGACGGCGGCGGCGCAGGCGGCGAATTACCCGTTCTGCACCATCGAGCCGAATGTCGGCGAGGTCGCGGTGCCGGATGCGCGGCTCGACAAACTGTCGGCGATCGCCAAATCGGCGCAGATCATCCCGACCCGGCTGACCTTTGTCGACATCGCGGGCCTGGTGCGCGGCGCTTCGAAGGGTGAGGGCCTCGGCAACCAGTTCCTTGCGACCATCCGCGAGGTCGACGCGGTCGCCCATGTGGTGCGCTGCTTCGAGGATTCCGACATCACCCATGTCGAAGGCAAAATCGCGCCGCTGGCGGATATCGAGACTATCGAGACGGAGCTGATGCTGGCCGATCTCGACAGCCTGGAAAAGCGCGTCGACAATCTGACCAAGAAGGCCAAGGGCAACGACAAGGACGCCAAGGAACAACTCGACCTGGTCAACCGCGCGCTGGTGCTGTTGCGCGACGGCAGACCGGCGCGGTTCCTCGAGCGCAAGCCCGAGGAAGAGCGGGCCTTCGGAATGCTCGGGCTATTGACGTCGAAGCCCGTGCTCTATGTCTGCAACGTCGAGGAGGGCTCGGCCAAGGACGGCAACGGCTTTTCCAGGCAGGTGTTCGAGCAGGCCAAAAAGGAAGGCGCGGTCGCGGTCGTGATCTCGGCCAAGATCGAGTCCGAGATCGCGACGCTGTCGCGCGAGGAGCGCACCGAGTTCCTCGATACGCTCGGTCTGGAAGAGGCCGGCCTCGACCGGCTGATCCGCGCCGGGTATCAGTTGCTAGACCTCATCACCTATTTCACGGTCGGGCCGAAGGAAGCCCGCGCCTGGACCATCCACCGCGGCACCAAGGCGCCGGCAGCGGCGGGCGTCATCCACACCGATTTCGAAAAGGGTTTCATCCGCGCCGAAACCATCGCCTATGCCGATTACGCCGCACTGGGCGGTGAAGCCGGCGCGCGCGATGCCGGCAAGCTCCGGCTGGAGGGCAAGGAATACGTCGTCGCCGACGGCGACGTGATGCATTTCCGGTTTAATACGTAACCCCCCGTCATTGCGAGCGCAGCGAAGCAATCCAGTCTTGCTTGTGGCCCTGGATTGCTTCGCTGCGCTCGCAATGACGTTGAAACTCAATGCCCCTGTCCCTGGTCGCGGATCGCGCCGAGGTGTTCGTTGATGCGAAACACGATCAGGATGAATTCGGCGACGATGCGCGAGAAGATCACGCCGACGATCACGCTGGCGATGGCGGACAACAACACGATGAATCCGCCAAACGGGCTGATCGCCATCATGGAGAGACCGGAAAAAATGCCGGAGATGCCGAACAGCACGATCAATGCGATCACCAGCCAGTAAAAGGTCTTGATGATCGTGGGGGTGATAAAGCGATCCCACTGAAACAGATCCTGAAAATCAAACATCGCTCGTTCTCCCGGCAAGTCGAATATGATTTGCGTCCAATCCGGCGCCTGATGGCACAGGGCCTAGCTCCGAACCTGGTCTTGAGCAAGTCAAGCACAGGGCCAGCAGGACTGGACGAGTTGCGGACCGGCCCCGAAGGATAACCTCCGCCCGCGGACACGAGCCATGCCGATCGATGGCTTGAGATTGCTGCAAATAACGGCCACAATCGGGCCTCCCTCCGGCAATCCCCATGATGACGCTGACCCTCGAAGATTTTAAGCTTGGCCATTTCGGCAGTTTCGGACCGCGTCATGTCACGCGCGAGGAGATCCTGGCGTTTGCCGCCGAGTTCGATCCGCAGCCGATGCATCTCGACGAGGAGGCGGCGAAGCGTTCGTTGCTTGGGGGACTGGCGGGCTCGGGCTGGCACCTTTGTTCGATCATGATGCGGATGATGTTCGACGGCTTTATCGGCCGTACCGCGTCGCTGGGATCGCCCGGCGTCAATGAATTGCGCTGGCTCGCGCCGCTCCGCCCGGGAGACGACCTGACGCTGGACATGAACGTCACCGAGGCCCGGGTTTCGCGCAGCCGCCCGCAAACCGGGATCGTGACGTTCCATGGCGTGGTCCGCAACGCCGCCGGGCTGACATTGTGCGAGATCGTCACGCCGATCATCGTCAAACGCCGCGCCGATGCGGCCGTGGAGCAACCGGGCTGATGCGTTTCTTCGAGGACCTCGAGATCGGGCAGCGGCGTGAACTGGGATCGTTCACCTTCACCGCGGAACTGATCAGGAAATTCGCGACACAGTTTGATCCGCAGCGCTTTCATCTCGATGAAGAAGCGGGGCGCAACTCGCTGTTCGGCGGGCTGGCCGCCTCGGGCTGGCATGTCGGTTCGGTCTGCATGAAGCTCTTGGTGGCCGACGGCCAGCGTCAGGCCGCGGAGGCGGCCGCGCGCGGCGAGAAGGTCGCGGTCTGGGGGCCGTCGCCGGGGTTTCGTGAATTGCGCTGGATCAGGCCGGTACTGGCGGGCGACACCATCGGTTTCGCAAGCGAGATCGAAACGCTGCGGACCTCCGAGAAGCGTCCCGAATGGGGTATCGCGCAGGCCCGCAACAGCGGCGCCAACCAGCGCGGCGAACCGGTGTTCTCGTTGCTGGCGACGGCCTTCGTACCGCGGCGCAGTCTTTCGTAAACCATTTTGCATCAAATGCGTCGGCAAGAGGCAACCTTCTGGTAACGCATTTTAACCCTGTGCCCGCATAGTCGATCCACGGGGGACGGGCAGGGGAAGACGATGGCGGACCGTAGTGGCTTGAAATTTCTTGGCTTTATCTTCGCAACCGTGACGTTGGTGGTGATGTTGGCCACCGGGATGGTGGTGAAGGGCTATGCCGACGGCGCCTATTCGCTGGAGACTACCACCGCCAGCCTGCGCCAGCCCGTTACGGCTCGCTAGCGCTTAGCGGCTCCAGGCCAGCGCCAGGACGATCACGGCCAGCACCAGCAAGCCGACAAACCGGACCATGATGGTACCCATCCGGGGCTGCGCATTCCGCAGCGGAATCGGATCGGCATTGTCCGGCCTGATGGTCTGCATGAAGTTCTTTCCCCCCAGTACGCGCCCTGCGCCGCAATAGCGGCCTCGTCTTGGTCGCGAATCAGGCCGGACAAGTTCAATACAAATTGGTTAAAATAAAGCCGCCGCACTCCCGGGCCCGGGAAGGCGGCGGCGATTGAAGATGGAAGACTTAAGCGATCAGCTGTTGCGCAGCCCTTCCGCGGCCCGTTTCCACTGCGTGACGTTGTCGGCGATCATGCGGGTGGATTTCATCGCGGCCTGGCTGAGTTGGGCATAGCCGGAAATTTCCCGCTGCACCCGCTGACCTTCGGAATGCAGCAGATCGCGCAGGCTTTCGAGCTCGGAAATCAGGTTTTCGATTTCCGCCAGCGAAGTTCCGGCGACGCGCTGGATCAGCGAGTTGACGTTGTTGACGGTAGCTTCCGTGCTGGACTCGACCGCCGTGTCGCCGGTGCCGCTTGCCACACCCGGCGTTACCGGGCGGCGAAGATAGGCGACGTCGTTGCGCACGAAGTCGCGAATACCGGCCTCGACTTCCGTTACGGCGGCAAGGTTGCTGTCCACATCGGTAGAAGTTGATTCAGTTTTTTCAGAACGATTGATAGCGCTCATCGGTCGTACCCCTGTTGCGCGTTTAAGCGAGCGCGGATTGTCCCCCGCACGACGAAAGTTGCAGTGTCGTCATCAGGGGGATCGATTTTGACCGCATCGGGGCCAATCTGCGGCAATGCTCGATCTTTCGCGCGACCAAACAAAAAACATAAGGCCCGCCGCTACCAGCTTTGCTTGAACCCGGCGGTGACGCTCTTGTTGGTGGTGCCGAGCGGGGTTTCGCCGATCGAGCCTGAAATGCTGACGCCGCCGAACAGCCTCTGCTCGGCGCCGACCTTGCGCAGCCATTTGTCATCGCTGGAGGAGAGCGACTGGCCGGCGCTGAAACTGGTGCCGGTCTCGGTGATGCTCAGCTTCGCCGATTGATCGGTTTGGTAATTCTGCGCCGGACGTCCGACGATGCCGGGCACCGGCACGACACCCTGCTCGATCAGGTTGTAGCCATTCTCCAGGCTCAGCGAATATTGCTCGCTGAACGGCAGCGATTTGCTCAAGGAGGTCCCGAGCCTGGTCTGATCCTGCGACGGATCGACCCGCGCTTCGACCGAGGTCTTGTCCCAGATCGGGCCCGCGCCCGGCGCGGTGATCGCCGCCCATGCGGTGCCGGAGGATTGCGGCAGGCTGCCGCCGTTCGCCAGCCTCGCGGACAATAGTTGGGCTTCCGTCAGCGTCTGCGGCGGCCCGGTGACGGTCATGTCGGCGCCGACTTTGGCGTCGAGGAAGGCCGATAGCGACTGCTTCACCGACACGTCGGACGAACCATTCGGCTTGTTGCTCTCCGACCATGCCGCGTCAGTGCCGGGTGCGGCTTTGGGGGCGACCCGCGCCTTCGACGCCGGGGCCCAGGTCAGCGTCGATGGATCGACATTGAGCTGGCTCCAGTCGAGCTCGAGACCCTTGCTGTCGGCATCCTTGGTCGCGATGTCCTTGGTCTCAGGATCCTTGGCGGCGGCGCTGTCCGCGGCGGGCATCTCCAAGTCAGCATCGGACGCATCCGGGTCGGTGTCGGCTTGCGCGGCCGGCGGGTCGGTCTTCATATCCCTGGGCCAGATCTGCGCGCCGGCCGGGCCGATTGCAGCCAAACCGACGCCGGCCGCCAAGATCAGCAGCCCGCATTGCCCATACCGCCGTGTGGAAGTCATAATCCCGCCCGCATGCCTCGCGCGGGAAGATGCGTGTCAACCGGCGCAAAATTGTGGCGGGGCCGAAGCCGGTCTCTATATCACGGCCATCTTCGGCAGATGGATCGCACGCCCGAGCGTCTGCTCCACCAGATCAAAGGTGTCGATGAGAACGCGAATGCTGATCAGCCGGCCGGCCTTGAACTTGGCGAAATGAGCCAGCCGCAGGCTGACCGGCTTGTTGGAGTCGAGCGCGGTCAGTGAATAGCGCATCATCGATGCCGCGGAATCTTCAGCCAGCATCACGGACTCGCGATCGAAGCGATGGATCCGGACGTTCTCGGCGATCTGCCTGATCACCTCGAGCACGGCGGCCTTGCCGCGGCGCGCGCCAAGAAAAGGAAACATGTCGATCGGGCCGTAGACCGTCCAATCGACGTCCTCGTCAATCAGGCTCCCGAGATCGGCGTAATGGCGTTCGTTGATCGCGCGATGCAACGCGCGTGAGAAACGCCAGAGACTATGCTCTGTCATTGGTCAAAATCCTGGACTTGATCTGCAAATTAGCAAGCAGCCGTCAAGGGCGTCATTGGCGACGCAGCGGCCGATTGCTGAATTTCATTGTTGAAGTCGAAATAGGCGCAGTTGGCCGGAATGCAATCTGCAATTTTGCATTGCACAGATGCGGGGAACTTTAGGGAAATAAGGCTCAAAAACAGCCGCGCCGGACGCGCCGACGCGCTGCGATTTTTTGCTCGAAATGCACTCTACCGGTCGTGCCGGTGCATCGGCTCGCGTTCGATGGCGATCTCGTTGTCGCGCGCGGCCATCACGCCGAACAACAGCGCGCCGGCCAGCCCGCCAATTCCCGCGCCAAGCGGCATGAAGGTGAAGAACACCAGCATTCCGCTATAGCCTTCGAAATTGGAGGTGTTGAAGATTTCGGTCCAGGCGAGTCCGGCGCCGATACCCAGCGCGGCGCCACCAAGCGCCCCCAGCACAAGACCCAGCAGCCCAAGCAACGCAATTTTGATGACAATATTTTCGCAAATATAGATGTCGCGAGTCGCAATAGCCAAAGGGTCGGTCGCGGCTCGGCGAGTGAAGGTTCAACGACCTGGAAAAAATAGTGCAGGCCTGCACCGATCTCGATCGTCATTCGCCTCACGACGTCTCAACGCCGCATGGCGTCGCGGACGCTGGTGGCGAATGAATCGGTCAGGTCCTCGCCGAGCACTTGCTGGACGAAATTGAACGAATCGAAAAACGAGCGGTGCACCAGGATAAGGCCGGCGCGCAGCGTGAAGAAATCCGCGATTTCCAGATGCACCACGCGATCGTCAGCGTGCTTGCGCAGGCTGGCGATCAGCATGGTCGCGATCCTGTCGCCATCGACCGCCATAAACTTGAGCTCACAGGTTCGGCTTGAATAACGCTGCTGCTGGGTGCGGATCGCCTCCGCGACCCAGGCGTTGCCGTGCTTGTGGCCGAGATGCGGAAACAGCTCGATCGGCGCGTAAGTGATGCTATCGAGTTCTGCATCGCAGCACGCCGCCGCGGCTTCCGCATCGCCGGCATAGAAGGCATCAAGAAATTTCAGCACGCGTTCGCGGTTGAGATCATCAGCCATCTTACCCTCCGCCGGTGTTGTGTCCCAACTCGCTGTGCAGGTTCATTTTCGATCGGAATTGCCAAGCGATCAATCGGCCAACAGTCCAAGACGGCCCGTGCTGAACAGTTAAATGCATACAACCAATGAGTGTGTCTCGGCCGTCAGCCCCCGGCTTTGACCGGGGGATCCGGTACGTCGCGGCTTCTCGCTTCTTTCACGCGCTCTCTTGCTTGAACGGTCGCTATCGCTTCCTGGCTGACCTCGGTCGGCGCGTGATGGGAACCGGATCGCCGGTTGCGCGATTATCCAGTCGCGTCGCATCGACGAAAAGTCCAAAGAGGAATTTGCCGTCATGAAAACGATTGCCACCTTGTTCACCGTTGCCGCGCTGACGCTGGCTGCCAACGCCGCCGACGCCAAGGGCTGCATCAAGGGCGCCGTGGTCGGCGGCGTCGCCGGTCATTATGCCGGCCATCACGGCGTGCTCGGCGCCATCGCCGGCTGCGCCTATGGGCGCCATCGCGCCAAGGAACAGGCACGGCAACAGCAGGAGCAGGCGCCAAGCCAGGTGCCCGGCGGCCAGGAGTAGGATTCTTCCGTCATTGTGACCGCCAGCGATTTATCCGCCGTAGCTCAACGAGCGAAGGCGGAAGCAATCCAGGAGCTGGAGCCTATCAGTTTTCGTCGTCCCGGCCTTGAGCCGGGACCCATAGGGCGGGGACTCGCGTTTCAGCCGTGTGGTCGAGGCCCTCTATAAGAACGACAGCCAGGGGTTATAGGTCCCGGCGCAAGGCCGGGACGACGTGAGTGCACGACCTCGCCATTCTCGCGACAGCATGCGCCTGGCGATTTGGGTCGAATGAAAACAAAAACGTTTTGGCGGAAGGGGCTGGACAGGCAAATCAGTGATTTGCCCGTCGGTTCGGCGCGCACAACGCCATCGCTGGCTGGGTCTATGGACGCCATCGCGCGAAAGAGCAGGCACGACAACAGCAGCAGCAACCGCCAGGCCGGGCGCCCGCGGGCCAGGATAAACCGTAAGGCCAGCCGCTTCCCTCTGCCTCCAGGGCGGCTTACGACTTAAAAGTTTCATTGCCAAGTATTTCCCGCTTCGCGGACTAAATGGCCTCCGCTGCGCAAAGCCGGGCGATGCGAATCAATCATGCGGCTGTTCGCACCGTGGCGCTTGAGGTTGGTCGATTTTAGTGGTTGTACTCTCGGCAACATAGCGAATTGCAGGAGGAAACCCTATGCGGAAAATGATGGTGGCGGCGGCCGTTGCGTTGCCGATACTCGGCGGCGCAGCCAGCGCACAGGAAACAGTCAAGATCGGGTACATCGATCCCTTGTCCGGCGGCGGCGCCAGTGTCGGCGAGGTCGGGCTCAAGACTTTCCAGTTCATGGCCGACGAACTCAACGCAAAGGGTGGTATTCTCGGCAAGAAAGTCGAGATTGTCCCGCTCGACAACAAGACCAATCCGCAGGAAAGCCTGATTCAAGCTCAGAAGGCGATCGATTCCGGCGTTCGTTACCTCACGCAAGGCAACGGCTCGTCGGTGGGAGGCGCGCTTTCGGATTTCGTGTCGAAATACAATGACCGCAATCCCGGAAAGGAAGTGCTTTATTTCAACTACGCCGCGGTCGATCCGGTCCTGACCAACGAGAAATGCAGCTTCTGGCATTTTAGATGGGATGCGAACTCCGACATCAAGATGGAAGCACTGACGAACTACATGAAGACCGTACCCGCCATCAAGAAGGTGTACCTGATCAACCAGGATTACTCTTTTGGGCAGTCGGTAAGGACGCAGGCGCGGGCCATGTTGAAGGCGAAACGCCCGGACGTCGAAATTGTCGGAGATGAACTCCATCCGCTGCTGAAGATCACGGACTTCGCGCCGTATGTTGCCAAGATCAAGGCGTCGGGCGCCGATAGCGTCGTAACAGGCAATTGGGGGCAGGATATCGCTCTGTTGCTGAAGGCCGCCGCCGACGCCGGCTTGAAGGTGAACTGGTTCACCTACTACGCCGCCGGTCCGGGCGGTGCGACCGCCATCAAGCAGGCGAACCTGAATCATCAAGTGTTCCAGATATCCGAAGGGATTCCCAACCTGGACTACAAGCCGGCTCAGGAAATCGAGAAGGCCGTTCGGGCGAAATACGACTTCAGCCTGCAGTACCCGCGCGCGGTTAACGAGATGCGGATGTTCGCGGCTGCAGCTGAAAAGGCCAAGTCGCTCGATCCCATCAAGGTCGCTGAAGCGCTTGAAGGCATGAAGTTCGAAGTCGTGGACGGAGGCGAGGGCGTGATGCGCAAGGAAGACCATCAGTTCTTCCAACCGATCTACATCTCCTCCCTGGGCGACCGGAGTGAAAAGGAACCATTCGACGAGGAGAAGACCGGATGGGGCTGGAAACTGGTTGCCAGGATCGACACGGCAGCGACGGAACTGCCGACCACATGCAAGATGGAACGCCCGAACTAGATTGTAACCAGTATTGTTTCCAGCGGTGGCCGGTTTCGCACCGGCCGCCGGTCCCGTTGCGACATGTCCGGCACGCCGCCGCGGAAGTTGCTCTATGGCGACATGCTCGTCCCAAGGTGAAGCGTCGTGCTTGAACTGATCGTGATATCTACGCTCAACGGCATCCTGTTCGGCATGCTGCTTTTTCTGATGGCGAGCGGCCTGACGGTCATTTTCAGCATGCTCGGCGTTCTGAATTTCGCACATGCGAGCTTTTACATGCTCGGTGCGTTCTTCGGCTTTCAGATCAGCCAATGGTTGGGTTTTTGGCCTGCGCTGGTGCTCGCACCGCTGCTCGCGGGCGCGATCGGAGCCGCCGTCGAGCGCTATGGTCTGCGGCGGGTTCACAAGAATGGCCATGTCGCGGAATTGTTGTTCACGTTCGGGCTTGCATACGTGATCGAGGAGATTGTCCAGATCATCTGGGGCAAGAGCCCGGTCGATTTCCGGGTGCCTCCGATTCTCGATTTTCCGGCCTTTACGATCTTCTCCACCAACTATCCCGCCTACAAGATGTTCATGCTGTTGACGTCGATCGTCATTTTCGTCGGGTTGCTGATTACTTTGAAAAAGACGCGGATTGGTCTCATCGTGCAGGCGGCGCTGACCCACCCGCATATGGTGGGACACCTCGGCCATAACGTCGGACGCATCTTCATGATGGTGTTCGGTGTCGGCACCGCGTTGGCTGCCGTCGCAGGCGTCATCGCCGGACCGGCGCTTGTGACGCAGTCGAACATGGCGGGCCTGCTCGGACCGATCCTCTTTGTCGTCGTGGTGGTGGGTGGCCTCGGCTCCTTGCCTGGCGCGTTCATTGGTTCGCTCCTGATCGGCCTTGTTCAGACCTTTGCCGTCTCCATGAACGGCTCGCTCTCGGAAGCGTTTGGGCCGCTGGGTCCGGTCTATGCCTCAAGCTGGCTCGCGGACATCTGGGATGTCACCATCGCGCAGATCGCGCCGATCATGCCTTATCTGTTGCTTGTCTTGATCCTGGTCTTCCGCCCAATGGGCCTGCTGGGGACGCGCGACACATGAGTGAGGTCATCGACGATGTCACGGCGCGCGTCGCACCGCCGCTTCCGACCGCTTTGGACAAGGCAAGGTTTTACGGAATATGGATCGCGGCCGCACTGGTTCTGGTCGCGTTGCCAAGGATCTTTTCTTCCGGAGGCGCGCTTACGGCGTTCAGCCTCGTCGGCATTTCCATCATCTTCTCGCTTTCCTACAATATCCTGCTCGGCCAGACCGGCATGTTGTCGTTCGGCCATGCGGTCTATTACGGCCTCGGCGGTTTCCTCGCCGTCCACGGCATCAACATCATCGGCGCCCACAAGTGGCCGATTCCGTTGCCCGCTATCCCGTTCATCGGAGGCTTTGCCGGGCTGGTTTTCGCCGCATTGCTCGGCTGGGTATCGACGCGGCGCAGCGGTACGGTCTTTGCGATGATTTCGCTCGGTCTTGCCGAATTGATTGCGTCCTCCGCGCTCATTCTGCGTTCGTTCTTCGGCGGCGAAGCCGGCATCTCGGCCAACCGCACCAGGATGCTGCGGCTGTTCGATTGGAGTTTTGGACCCCAGATCCAGATTTACTATCTCGTCGCCGCATGGACGCTGATCGCTGCCATCGCGATGTACGCGCTAACCCGCACGCCGCTCGGCCGCATGTGTAATGCCGTTCGGGACAATCCCGAGCGCATTCAGTTCGTCGGCTATGATCCGCACGTCGTCCGGTACATCGCGTTCTGCTTTGCCGGATTATTCGCAGGCGTTGCCGGGTCGCTCGCCGCGATCAATTTCGAGATCGCCAACTCCGCCTATCTCGGTGCCGCGCAATCCGGCACCGTCCTGTTCTCGACGTACATCGGAGGCGTCGGCTTCTTCATCGGTCCTATCGTCGGGGCCGTCTTCGTGACCCTGCTTTCTCTCGGTCTCAGCGATCTCACGGCTGTCTGGCAGCTCTATTTCGGTTTGATTTTCATCGCTGTCGTGATGTTCGCGCCCGGCGGCATCACGGGCCTGTTGATGATGCATCGGCCGTTGCTGCGGGCAGGCACCCTGGGCCAGGTGTTGCCGAGCTATCTCGTCGCCTTTTTCCCCACGCTTGCCATGCTGGCCGGATTTATCCTGATCGTCGAAACGATGGTGCATTACTGCGTCAACCCCGGTGACGATCCTCATATCCGGGCGTTCGGTGTGCCGTTCGATGCCGCAAGTCCACTGGTTTGGGCCATCGCTGCCGTTCTCGCCGTCGGCGGTCTTCTGGTCGCTTCCGTCACGTGGAAGCGCGTCGGCCGGGCCTGGGACGAGGCGGCGGCCGCGGCGCGCGAAGATGGGGTTGCCGCATGAGTTCTGCCATCGAACTGCGGCAAGTCGCAAAAAGCTTTGGCGCCACTTCCGTGATCCGCAACGTGAATCTGACGATCGCGCAGGGTGAGCGCCACGCGCTCATTGGCCCGAACGGGGCCGGCAAATCGACGACCTTCAACCTGATCAGCGGCCACATGAAGCCGACCAGCGGCAGCATCCTGATGGGCGACGAGGTCATCTCCGATCTGCCGTCCTATCGGATCAATCGCCTCGGCCTCTCGAGAAGTTTTCAGGTGACCAACGTCTTTGCCAACATGAGCGTTTGGGAAAACCTGCGCTGCGCGGTTTTGTGGTCTACCGGTCATCGCTACGCGTTCTGGAAAAACGTCGATAAATTGCCTGAGGTGCGCTCACGCACCGCCCAGATCCTCGAAGATATCAACTTGACGTCGCGGCGCGATATGCCCGCCGGGCTCTTGACCTATGCCGAGCAGCGCGCGCTCGAAATCGGCATTACCGTCGCCGGTGGTGCAAAGGTCATATTGCTGGACGAGCCCACCGCCGGCATGAGCCACGCCGAGACCGAACGCGCCGTGGTGCTGATCCGGCGCCTCACCCAGGGGCGCACGCTGCTGATCGTCGAGCATGACATGAGCGTGGTTTTCGGCCTTGCCGATCGTATCTCGGTGCTGGTGTATGGCCAGATCATTGCTTCTGGTACGCCGCAGGAGATCCGGGGCAATCCCACGGTCAAGGAAGCCTATCTGGGCGAGGAAGCCGGGTGATGCTGGAAGTCCGGGATCTGCATGCCTATTACGGCAAGAGCCACATCCTGCAAGGCGTCGATATGCATATCGATGCCGGCGAAGTGGTCAGCCTGCTCGGCCGCAACGGGGTCGGACGTTCCACGACCGTGAAAGCGATCATGGGCGAGGTGCCTCCGCGCGGCACGATCAGGTTCAAGGGCACGGATATTGCCGGAATGCCCAACTACAGGATTGCCCGTCTTGGGTTGGGCTACGTGCCGGAGCACCGCGATATTTTCCCCAGCCTGACCGTCAGGCAAAATCTGCTGCTCGGCCTGAAAGACACCAGGCGGCCGGGCAAATGGCGGCTCCAGGACATGCTCGATATGTTCCCAAATCTCGCGGCGCGCGCCGATACCGCTGCCGGTGTCATGTCCGGCGGCGAAAAGCAGATGTTGACCATTTGCCGGACCCTGATGGGCGATCCCGAACTGGTCATGATCGACGAGCCGACGGAGGGACTGGCGCCGATCATTGTCCAGCAGGTCGGCGACCTCATCGCGGAAATCGCCCGCCGCGGCGTAGCTATCCTGCTGGTCGAGCAAAAGCTCTCGATTGCGATGCGAATTTCGCACCGCCTCTACGTGATGGGACACGGCCGAATTGTGTTCGAGGGTACGCCCGCCGAACTGAAGGCCAATCAGGCGATTCGAGAACAATGGCTCGAGGTCTGATTTCGATCGGGCCGGATTCTTGTCAGCGCTTCTTCCACCTACGCTGTGCCCCGGTGCGCCACGCGTGATCGCGCTCATGCAAGGGGTCTCCGCGTAAGGCCCGACGTTGGCGGTTTCTTCGGATTCAAATTTCAAACAGCAAACGCAACTTCACGATCTCGCGACAGTAATCGCCCGAGTTTTGCAAATTCATTCCGCCCTCAAAATACGGAGGGCGCAGCGCGACCCTCAAAAGAGGGCGCGGGGAAGACCGGGTGCGCGCTGCACCCGCGGTCTCATGTGCAAATGGAAGTAGCAAAACGCACATGAGCATACAGGTTCAGCGGAAGCAGTCCGGCCTTCCCTGCGCAATGGTTTACGGCTTATATCGTGCTCTCCCCGGCGAGACCTGGCTTGCTTGTCACCGTCACCCCCAAGAAGCGTGAGCTTCCGAGGAATTTGACACCTGCCAATGGGGCGTCAGGACCACACGACTTTGCCGTCCGCTCAAACGCTGTTCGTCAAAAGCGTCCTTGCGTCCATCGCTCCCCGCATCCAACGTTCGTGACGATCGCGAAACGCCCCTCTTGGTGGGCACGGGATGACGTAAGAAGTGAAGGTGATTTGCCCTCGCGATCAAGCTTGACCGCTGCGACACATTGGCACGACGGGCAAATCAGTCTGAAGGCTGTCAAGCTTTATTTGCTGAATCGATGCATCCTTTTTCTCTTCTCCCCCTGAGGGAGCATGGGACCCTCGGGTGTCCCAATAGTGTCCCTTCCACGCGGTTCCGCGCGTGCGTCCCGCTAGTGTCCCGGCGGGCTTTTCACAGCGGTGCCAGAGCGCGACTGTCCTAGAGCGTTTTCGAGCGAAGTGGATACCGGTCCGCGTGAAGAAAACGCGTCAAAACAAAAACCTAGAGCCCCGTTCCGAATCCATCGGAACGGGAAATGCTCTAGTCTGCCAGCACGGTCGTCAAACGGCACGACCCCAGTCTTGGGGAGACTGAGGCCGTGGGGGGCTTGGTGTACCGCGCTTGGGTAGTGCGAAACCATCTAAACTCAAGAACCAAGTCAGGGACAGTTGTCCCAAAGCACATTGTCCCGAAGTGCAGTGTTTCAATTGGCGCGAAAGTCTGGCGATGGCCGCGCGTGATGCGCGACGGCTGGCGGTGACCGTCCGACGATGGTGGGCCTCCGCGAGATGGTCGCATCGGGGAATGTCATTGGGGCGCAAATAGCTTTTTGCCCTTATGCCTTGCGGCATATGAGATTGGCGACGAAACTCGTTCCGTTTAGTTGCCCATGCAGTCAAGATATTGGAGTCGCCGCCGAAGCCAAGCTCGCAGCTCAAGCCTGTCGAGCCGCAGCGCCGCCTTCACGGACGCCTCGAAAACCGGTGGCGCTGCGCGGCGTCGAGTCGGCGCCCTGCCTTGCATCGTCGCTTCAAACCGATCAGCGCGCCGCATTCCGAGAGCTTAATTCAGCAAACGAAATTGGAAAAACGGAAATTTCAAATATGTAGAAGTGGTGCGGTCGCGCGGTCCCCGCGGAGGGTGACCGTCAGGCTTCCTTGATGTACGGGTCTGGTGCTGTTGGCTCCGGCACAGTCACGCGCCCTCTTGATCTAGATCAAGCCCGCCGCGGCAGCGCCACCCAGAATTAGGGTGTCGCTGGCTTGCGTCAAGCGCTGTCACAACAGCACGGAGGGATGATCATCATGTTGTTCAGTTCACTGCGCGCCGCTATTCTCGTTGCAGCCGCAACCCTGCTCAGTGCGGGCGCGCAGGCTGGGCCGATGCCGACCAATGTGGCGGCGATGAAATCGATGGTCGATCAAAATACCACCGAAGTGCGTTGGGTCGGCGGTTATCGTGGCGGCGGCTTTGGTTATCGCGGCGGCTGGGGTTATCGTGGCGGCGGCTGGGGCTATCGCAGGCTTGGTTACGGCCTCGCAGCCGGAGCCATCGTCGGCGGCGCGATTGCCAGTAGCGGCTATTACGGCGGTTATGGCGGCTACTATGGCGCCGATCCTTACTACAGCTATGCGGCCGTCCCATACGGCTATGGTGGCGGCTATGGGTATGGCGGCTGCGGTTGCCCGTCCTATGGCGGCTACGCGGCGCGCTATTACGGCTGGTAAAGCGTGCGATCTGGTTGCCTGCCGCTCGGATGGCTAAGTTAGGTCGGTTTGATCTAACCGGCGATGCACGTTGAAATGAGAGAGGCCGCCAGCTGAGGTGGCCTTGCTGCTTGATCGCCCACAACCGTACCTCATCCTCATACGATCATCAGCGGTCGGCTCCCGTACCAGCTTCGCGCCTTACTTGCGCAAAATTTCTGGTCGCGGATTTTACCGGGCATAGCGGAGACGTTTATTTTGAGGCAGGCTTTGCAATGCTAACCATTCCCCGGCGATCGACGAACCCCGTCGCCGCGCCAGGCAGCGAGTTGGCGACTACGCCATTACAGCGCGCCGGGAATGGCGCCCAGCAGCAAGCCAAGATTGCCGAGGGTATGGACGATGGCAATCACACTGACGGGATCGTTGACCATATCGATTCTGAAATCGGGTCCCTACCGCTTCTTCCACCCACCGCGATGTCCCGGCGCGCCGCCGCTCGATCGCGGGGAGGGGCCGAATTCGGGGCCGGATTGGCGGGAGTTGGTGGGCTGGATCACCTTGCTTGCGCTGCCGAAGGGCTTGACGGGTTTTGCGCCTTCGGGACGGAAGGGCAGCGATTCCGGGCCGTGCATCTCGTCGAGATGGGGTTTGTGGACTTTGGACGAGGGGCTGCCGCTGCCTCTCACCCCACCCCGGCCGCCTGCGGCGGCCGACCCTCCCCCTCGAGGGGAGGGTGAAGAGGTGCCGCCGCGCTTCTTGAGAGAGGCTGTCGGCAGGTTCGCGGCGTCGCCGTACTTCTTCGTTCCGGCGTAGGCGCCGGCCTTGTTCTGCACCACGCGCTGTTTGGCGGTGGGGTCGTCGACCACGGCGAGCTCGGTGGCGCGCAGGCGTTTGACTTCGTCGCGCAGGCGGGCGGCTTCCTCGAAATTCAGGTCGGCGGCGGCTTCGCGCATCCGGGTTTCGAGGTCGGCCAGCACGGTCTCGAAATTGTGCCCGATCGAGATCACGTCGTCGGCCATGCCGCCATCGCCGATTTCCACCAGCACATGGTCGCGCTCATAGACACTGTTCATGATGTCGCCGATGGATTTCTTGATGCTCTCCGGCGTGATGCCGTGCAGCGTATTGTACTCGACCTGTTTTTCGCGGCGGCGGTCGGTTTCGGCGATGGCGCGCTCCATCGAGCCCGTCATCTGGTCGGCATAGAGGATCACCTTGCCGTCGACGTTGCGCGCGGCGCGGCCGATGGTCTGGATCAGCGAGGTCTCGCTGCGCAAAAAACCTTCCTTGTCGGCGTCGAGGATTGCGACCAGCGCGCATTCGGGAATGTCGAGGCCTTCGCGCAACAAATTGATGCCGACCAGCGCGTCGAACGCGCCGAGCCGCAGGTCGCGGATGATCTCGATGCGCTCGATGGTGTCGATATCGGAGTGCATGTAGCGCACGCGGATTCCCTGCTCGTGCAGGTACTCGGTGAGGTCTTCCGCCATCCGCTTCGTCAGCACCGTGATCAGGGACCGGTAGCCGGCCTGCGCGGTGGCGCGGACTTCGCCGACGAGATCGTCGACCTGGGTGCGCGCGGGACGGATATTGACCGGCGGATCGATCAGGCCGGTGGGACGGATCACCTGTTCGACGAAAACGCCGCCGGATTCATTGAGCTCCCACCCGCTCGGCGTCGCCGACACCGCGACCGATTGCGGGCGCATCATGTCCCATTCCTCGAACCGCAGCGGGCGGTTGTCCATGCAGGACGGCAGGCGGAAACCGTATTCGGCCAGGGTGGCCTTGCGCCGAAAATCGCCTTTGAACATGCCGCCGATCTGGGGGACCGTGACGTGACTTTCGTCGGCGAACACCAGCGCGTTGTCGGGGACATACTCGAACAGCGTCGGCGGCGGCTCGCCGGGGCGGCGTCCGGTGAGATAGCGCGAATAGTTTTCGATGCCGGCGCAGCTTCCGGTCGCTTCCATCATTTCGAGATCGAAGGTGGTGCGCTGCTCCAGCCGCTGCGCTTCCAGCAGGCGGCCCTGGTTGTTGAGCTGGTCCAGCCGCATCTTCAATTCGGATTTGATCGACTTGATCGCCTGCACCAGGGTCGGGCGCGGCGTCACGTAGTGCGAATTGGCGTAGATCTTGATGAATTCGAGCTCGTCCTGCTTGTGGCCAGTGAGCGGATCGAACTCCTCGATATTTTCCACGGTGTCGCCGAATAGATTGACGCGCCAGGCGCGGTCTTCATAGTGCGCCGGGAAGATGTCGATGACGTCGCCGCGCACCCGAAAGGTGCCGCGGGTGAAATCGGCCTGGGTGCGCTTGTATTGCAGCGCCACCAGGTCGGCGATCAATTGCCGTTGGTCGATGCGCTCGCCCTTCTTCAGCGCAAACGTCATCGCGGTGTAGGTCTCGACCGAGCCGATACCGTAGATGCACGACACCGAGGCGACGATGATGACGTCGTCGCGCTCCAGCAGCGCGCGCGTCGCCGAATGGCGCATGCGGTCGATCTGCTCGTTGATCGAGGAATCCTTCTCGATATAGGTGTCGGTCCGCGGCACATAAGCCTCGGGCTGGTAGTAATCGTAATAGCTGACGAAATACTCGACGGCGTTGTCGGGGAAGAAGCTCTTGAACTCGCCATAGAGCTGGGCCGCCAGCGTCTTGTTCGGCGCCAGGATGATCGCGGGGCGTTGTGTTGCCTCGATCACCTTGGCCATGGTGTAGGTCTTGCCGGAACCGGTGACGCCGAGCAGCACCTGGGTGCGGTCCTGCCGCTCGATGCCTTCGACCAGTTCCTTGATCGCGGTCGGCTGATCGCCCTTCGGCTCGTATTCGGACTTGATCACGAAAGGCACGCCGCCTTCGGATTTCTCCGGACGTGGCGGACGATGCGGCTTCCAGATTTTCACCTCGCCGCCTTCGCCCTTGAATTCGGGGCGGCCGTCGCGGATCAGTGCATCCAGCGCGTCCGCGGTGGCGGCGACGCCGAGCGCCTCCATCTTGTTGCGTGGCGGCCGCGCCATCGCGGCGGCGTCTTCCTCCTCGGTGGTGAAGCCGAGCTGTTTTGCCAATTCCGGATCGAGCGTCGGAATCGTCGCCGAGGTGCCGTAATTGGCCGGCGCGAATTCAGATTGCGGCGCTTCGGAGAAGCCGCGCTTGTTTGAAGTGCCCCCACCCTGGCCCTCCCCCGCAAGCGGGAGAGGGGAATCAGGTTGCGCCGACTGCGATGGATCACTTCGTTCGGGGTGCTGCGTCCGCGCCGCATAGCCCTCTCCCGCTTGCGGGGGAGGGTTGGGTGGGGGCTTTCTTCCACCGGCCGGTTGCGGATTTTGCCGCAGCGGCATCGGATGGGAATCGGCACCGTCTTGCGGAAAATTCTTCGGGGTCGACGCCCGCGCGCGATGCGCGGCGGCTTCGCCGCCGGCGCGGCGATCCCAGGAATTATCCGGCGGTGGCTGCAATCCCGTGCCTGACCCCATGCCGCTTTCGCCGCGATTGATCGCGGGATTGAGCAACTCCGCCAGCGCCGGCCCGATCGGCTGGACGTCGGGGCGGTGGGCCTTGGATTTCGGGGTTTTGACGGGCTTTTTGGGAGTGTCCGGGTTCTTCGCCATGTCCGGAATATGGGGCGAGTCCGGCGGCGAGAAAAGGGCAAAGGCCTTGGCCATGCATGGCGTGTTCCGTCACGCCTGGCTGCTGCCATCCACTGACATCACAAGGGGAACGACGATCAGGCAAGATGCTCTTCGGACGCCCGGATCGGATGCGAGCGCGGCGGGGCGTTCAGGATATCGAGGGGGGCATTCAGGATATCGAGATGGACCCCGCCGCAGTCGGTGCAGCGCATCACCCAATATTCCGACCTGGCTTTCGCCTTGGGGCGCCCCGCGATCACGCGCAGCACGGTGAGATCGCCATTACAGTCCGGGCAATGCGATCGCACATTGGTGGAATGGGCCGGGGTCTTAGGCACGAGTTGCAGCATGGTCGTCACGCCCTTTTACGCTCGGATGGCGATAGTGTCAGATGGCTTTACAGTCAGATGGCTTTACAGTCAGGAGGCTTGGCGCCCGGCTTGCGACGTGGTCGCCGCCGCATATCGCCGCCCGAAGTGGTCGATATGGCTTTTCGCGTCGGCAATCGCGGCGTCGGGATCGGACCACGCAACTCCGAGTTCAAGGACCGGAAAAAGCACGCCGTCGATCACGACGGGCGTGGCATCGGCTCGCCTGATCCGCGCGTGCCACAGATTGCGGCCAGCCTCGAAGGATTCGATGTCAAAACCGTGATAAAGGTAGATCATGGGGAGTTCCCCTACGCTTCGCTGGAACCCGTTCGCATGTTTCCGCCAAAGCAAGTGTGATCTGGTTCACATCTCCGGCCTTTTTTCGAGGCGCGGCGAATTTGCGCTATTGGCGCATGCGGTCAATTGGCGACCATGTGGTGATCCGCCAGCCGGACGGTGACCATGTCGTAGCGGGATTGCGCGAGGGATTGCAGCCCGACCTGGTGGAAGCCGATCTTGAGATAATCCTTGTCGACGTGGATGCGCAGGTAGCCGTAATTGTGGTCGTCATATTTCGACAGGAACAGGTGCTTGACCTTGGCGACGCCGCTCCTGTCGAGATAGCCGACATCGGCCCCGGCGTTCGGTTCCACGGCGGGCTTGCCGCGCTGCGCCCTGACGAGGGTGTTGACGTTATGCCCGCCGTCGCCGCAGACGATGAAGGGGACGTTGATCTCGTTGCCGCCGAATTCCATGATCCTGGTGTAACGCTGATAATTATGGGCGTGACCGGACAGGAAGGCGTGCGGATAAACCCCTTCCTCCTGACAGACGGTGTCGATCTGTTGCAGCATCGCCGTGCTGCAACCGTGATTGCCGCCGCTGCCGTCCGCCTTGCTCGGCGGCGCGTAGCTGAACGCCGGATGGTGGGTCGCCAGCAGCAGTGCGCCGGCGAATTTCTGCTGCTTTACCAGTTGTAGTTGTGACCGCAGGAAATCGATCTGGATGTTCGAGACCGGCCATTTCTTCTTCTTGTCGAGGTTTGAAATCACGCCGGGATCCTCCAGCGCGTTGCTGAACAGGCCGATGATCCGGACAAACGGGGCGTCCAGCGTGAAATAGACGCCGGGCTGGGTCATCGCGGTGCGGCGCAACGAGCCGGCCTCCGGCGTGATCACGACCTGCTTCGAACAGAAATTGCGCTGAAAGGTTTTTAGCGGCGCATCGGCCGGCCGGGTGCCCGGCACGATGAACGAGTCGTGATTGCCGGGAATGGCGAAGATGGGCGCCGGATAATTGCGGAACGGGTCGTAGAACTGATCGTAGTAGTAGCGCGCCTCACCGAAATTGTAGACGACATCGCCGAGATGGTAGAGGAAGGCGGCGCGGTCGGCTTCCGCCGAGGAAGCGCAATCGAGCGTCACCTGATCGGCGACCCGCAACTCGTTGGGATATTTTCCGGCATTCGAGGCGCCGGAATCGCCGAGCGCGTGGAACACGATCTTGCCGGCGTGGGTGATCTGCTTGACGATCTGCGGGCCGTGACGGCCATAGGCCTCCGCCAGGCTGAACATCTGGTCATCGCCGATCCGCGATTTCGGGATTGCGACGACGTCTTTTGTCGCGAGGTCCCCGATCTGCTTGTACAGCGCGTTGTCGCTGCCATGGGGGGTGGAAAATCCGGTGGGGTCGGGCAGCGATCCGTCGGCGCCGAAAATCGGTTCGTGAAACACCGGTTGCGGAAGTTTTGTGAGGGACGCTCTTGCCATCGCGATTGTCTCCGGCCGGGAATGTCTTCGCGATATTATGCGGCAATATTACAACTTGAAGACGCTCGCTGGAAATCGGCAGATCATCGGCGCGGCTTGCGATCGGCGGAGCCGGTCGCGGCGCGGATGATCCAGCGCCGGAACGCGGCGAAATCGCGCTGGTCGGTGCGGAAGCTGCGATAGACCAGATACCATCGCATCCCCTTCGGCACCGCGAGCGCGAACGGCGCGATCAGCCGTCCGGCGGCGAGATCGTCGTCGATATAGGGCCGGATGCCCATCGCTATGCCCAACCCGTCGGTGGCCGCCTGCAACGCCTGGCCGTAATATTGCAATTCCGGTCCGCGCGCGGTGACGCGCGCGACACCGGCGGCCTTGAGCCAGCGCGGCCAATCATCGGGCGAATGCGCCACGCGCAACAGGCTCGGGCCTTTCAGATCGGTGGGGCGCTTGAGCTGTGCTGCCAGCCGCGGCACGCAGACCGGCAATAGGTCGGCGGCGAATAACGGTTCGGCGACCAGATCCGGCCAGGCGCCGTCGCCGAGCTGGACCCCGCAGCTCCAATCATCGGCGAACGGGGCGGCCATTCCGCCCGTGGTGATCCGCACCTCGATGTCGGGTTCTTGTTTGCGAAAATCCGCCAGCCGGGGGATCAGCCATCGCATCGCGAAGCTCGGACCGACCCCGATGGTCAGGACCCGAACGCCGGAAGGCGCAGTGACCTGCGCGGTCAGGCTCGCCAGCGCGTCGAAGATCGGCGTCAGCCCGCTTTGATAGGCGCGCCCCGCCGGCGTCATCACCAGGCGGTTGGCCTTGCGCTCGAACAGCGCGATGCCGAGCCGCTGTTCCAGAAGATGCACCATCCTGGAGATCGCCGCCGCCGACACGTTGAGCTCGAGGCCGGCGCCGGCAAAACTGCCGCTGCGCGCCGCCGCCTCGAACGCCTTGATGCCGTTGAGAAACAGTAGCCGTCGCATGCCTACCCTCAGGAAAACTGGTGCCAGGCCAGAATAATCCGGTTTGCGCAGGCGGCACAACGAGGGCAGAAAACGCGCGAGCGATATTGCCATGGACAAAGGGAGCAAGCCGATGACGGAGGCAGCCGACCCGTTGGTGCTTGATTTCGTCGAATGGATCGCGCGCGAGCCGCGGCTCCATGCCGAAGTGGTCGCGACCTGGCGGACCTCGTGTCCGCGGCTGACGATCTGGGAGGATGCGGCCGATCAGGGCTATGTCGCGCGCGAGACCATTGCCGGAACCGGAATCGTCGTCGTGGTCACCGAGGACGGCGAGAAACTGCTGCGCGCGCACGGTCGCGCCGGCTGACACGGTCGCGTGAGCTGACCAGATCACTTCGGCGGGATGCCTAGTGCCCGGCATTGACTTCACGTCCTCGATGCGATGAACTTCATGCAATCGCATCCAATTTGGGCCGGTACGCTATAGCGATGCACGCTATCAGCGATGCGCCCGTCAGCAGAACAGAAACGCGCCATGATCGATCTGCACTACTGGAGCACGCCGAACGGTCACAAGATCACGATGTTTCTCGAAGAGACCGGACTGAAGTACAAAATCTTTCCGGTCAACATCGGCAAGGGCGAGCAGTTCGAGCCGGAGTTTCTCGCGATCGCGCCGAACAACCGGATTCCCGCGATGGTCGATCATGAACCGAAAAGCGGGGCCAAGCCGATCTCGATCTTCGAGTCCGGCGCGATGTTGCTGTATCTGGCCGAGAAGACCGGAAAATTCCTGCCCCCCGACCTCCACGGTCGCTACGATGCGATCCAGTGGACGTTCTGGCAGATGGGCGGGCTCGGGCCGATGGCCGGCCAGAACCATCACTTCCGCAACTACGCCGTGGAAAAGATCGACTACGCCATCAACCGCTATGTCAACGAGACCAACCGGCTCTACGGCGTGCTCAACAAGCGGCTCGCCGACCGCGACTTCGTCGCTGGCGATTATTCGATCGCCGACATGGCGAGCTATCCCTGGGTCGCCGGCTACAAGAACCAGGGCCAGGAGATCGACGACTTTCCGCACCTCAAGCGCTGGTTCGAGACCATCCGCGCGCGGCCCGCGACCGAACGCGCCTACGCCAGGGCAAAGGAAGTCAATCCGAATTTCGGCCAGCCCGTGAACCGCACCGAAGAAGAGCGCAAGATCCTGTTCGGCCAGACCGCGGCGGTGGTGAAGTAGGTCTGCTGCCGCAGATAACTCGGCGCATCGGTGTCGCGGAAAAATATAGAAATAATAGCCGCGCGGAATGCGTTGTTGTGAAGTGCGCAAGGGTTTCAACCTGTTCACGCAACGTATAATAACTTCGGTCTCTGGAGCATGATCCGGAAAAGTGGAAACCGGTTTTCCGAAAAGATCATGCTCAAACATTGCAGGCTGCAGAGACAGGAGAAAGCTTTGTCGTACAGGAATTCCATGTGCGGAATCGGCGTTGCCTTGACGCTGTTGGTGATGAGTGGACCCGTCGCGCTGGCGCAATCCCCCGGCGCCATGAGCGGGCCGGACGTCTGGGACGCCAATCACGACGGCGTCTATACCTGCGCGGAATGGAAGAGCTATCTTGACCGGATATTCACCCTGGCCGATCGCAACCGCGACGGCAATCTCGACAAGTCGGAGTTCGCGACGGTCAAGAAAGCCGCCGCCGCCGTGCTGCCAGATGTGGAGTTCGGCTATTTTGACGAGAACCAGGACGGCAAGATCAGCCGCGCCGAATTCGTCGGAAAGCAGAGCGAGTTCATCATGCGGTACGACAGCAACGGCGACTGTCGCGTCACGGCGGCCGAGATCAAGGCGGGCGACACCCCGAAAGGTCCGCAAGGTCCGGCTCAAAAGCCGCGCGACGTGTTCCATTGATGTGGCGGCCGCCGGGTAATATCGGCGGCCGTCCTCTCCGACGTTTCGTTCTCGCGCTAACGCGCGGCAAGCGGTGACGGAAAGCTAAGCTCTCCCGGCTTGCGCAGCATCGCCAGTACCGCGCCGAGATCGGGCAGCACCGCGATACATTTGCCGTGCGAGGCCTCGGTCGGCGGCACGATATCGGGCACCATGATGGCGATAGCGCCGGCGGCGTGCGCGGCGGCGACGCCGGGATTGGAATCCTCGACGGCGAGACAGCGTTCCGGGGCGACGCCAAGCCGCGCCGCCGCCAGCAGATAGAGATCGGGACTGGGCTTGGGGTGCACGACATCGGTGCGGGTGATCACCGCGTCGAATCGCTCTCGGATTCCAGCCAGGGTCAGTTGGTTTTCCGCGCCACGACGCGAAGCGGAGGTCACGATCGCCATCGGATAACCCTGCTGCTGCACGGCATCCATCAGATCGGTGGCACCGCGCTTGAGCGGTATGCCAGCCCTGAAGATGTTGTCCCGATTGGCACGGAAGGCTTCGTTGAGACCGGAGATCGGAAAATCAGCGCCGTAGCGATCGAGCAGCATGCTGTCGCACTGCGCTCCGGTGAGGCCGACCATGGCGTGGCAGAGCGCCGCGATATCATCGCTGTAGCCGAACGCGGCCATCGCCGCGACCAGACTGTCCATGAACAATTTTTCGGTATCGAGCAGCGTTCCATCCATTTCGAGGAGGACGGCCTTGATGGTCCATCTGCCGGTCACGTCGTCGCTGTGCTCACGCTCTGCTCCGCCGCCTTGCGCAGGCAATCGCGGCACAGGCAATCGCCGCCGTCGACCGGCATCGGCAGCTCTACAGTTTCCTCGGTGCACCAGCAGGTACCGGACAGGCTGCATGAAAATTCCGTCCCACATCCGGAACAGGCGAGGCTGCGCGGCAGCGGATTTTCTAACCGATTTGTCATCCAACAAACCAAACCTAGGCCGTGATTTTCATGCCGGGTTCATCCCCGACGGCGGTATGATGCGCACGCCCAATATAGGCGAAGCGACGTTAAAGGGAAATCCGATGGCCCGCGATTCGCAAGCAGCTTTAGTGGCGCTCAATCGTTTCGGGCTTGGCGCGCGCGGTGGCGCGTCGGGCGATTTCATCAATGCGGCCTCCGATCCGCGCGGCTTCGTCAAGGCCGAGCTGAACCGGCCCAACGGCGCGCTGCTGGAAGTGCCCGGGCTGCAATCGACGCCGGCGCTGGCCCAGGAAGTCTTCGCCTATCAGTTGGAGCAGAAGCAGGCGCGCGAGGCCGCCGCGAAGTCCGGCGCGCCGATGCCGCCGTCCGAGGCCAATCCGGCGCCGGCAGCGGCCGATAACAATGCGCAGCCGCGAAACCTGTCGCTCGACCGCATGGCGATGGAGATGTCGCCCAAAGGACCTGACAAGGAACCTGTCAAGGAGACGGCGAAAGCATCGGCGGAAAACGCCAATGCCGCGATGACACCGGCCGATGCGATGCAGCCCACCGGGCAAAAGCCGCCGCAGCCGCCGCTCAACGTGATCCAGAAGACCTTCCGCGCCGAAGCGCTGGCGCGCTTGCAACGCGCATCGTTGGTCGATTGCGGATTCACCGAACGGCTGGTGGTGTTCTGGTCGAATCATTTCTGCATCTCCGCCAACAAAGGCGGGCTGGCGCGGATGTGGGCCGGCTCGTTCGAACGCGAGGCGATCCGCCCTCATGTGCTCGGGCGTTTTGCCGACATGCTGAAGGCGGTCGAGCAGCATCCGGCGATGCTGTACTTTCTCGACAACCAGCAATCGCTCGGACCGGACTCCCGCGCCGGCCAGAACCGCAACCGCGGACTGAACGAAAACCTGGCGCGCGAGATCATGGAGCTGCACACGCTCGGCGTCGGCGGCGGCTATTCGCAGGACGATGTGACGTCGCTGGCGCGCATCATCACCGGCTGGACCTTTGCCGGACGGCAGGGAAAACTCGGCACGCCCGGCGCCTTTGTCTTCAATGCCAACGCGCATCAGCCGGGGCCGCAGCGGCTGCTCGGCCAGCTCTATGAGGACAATGGCGTCGCCCAGGGCGAGGCGGCGCTGGGCTTTATCGCGCGCCATCCGTCGACCGCGAAATTCATCGCGACCAAATTCGCCCGCCATTTCGTCGCCGACGATCCGCCACAGGCGCTGGTGGCGCGACTGCAGGACGTGTTCAGCAAAACCGACGGCGACCTCAAGGCGTTCTCGATCGCGCTATTGGATTCCGACGATGCCTGGCAGGCGCCACCAACAAAACTGCGCAGCCCTTACGAATTCCTGGTGGCGACCGGCCGCCTGCTGTCGCAAATGCCACAGGATCCGAGCCGCTATCTGGGTGGACTCAATCTGCTGGGCCAGCCGTTGTGGTCGCCGGCCGGCCCCAATGGATTTGCTGATACCAATGCCGCATGGGCCGCGCCCGAGGGTATGAAGCTGCGGCTCGATATCTCGGCGCAGGTGGCCTCACGGCTTGCCGACAACGTCGATCCGCGCGACCTGCTGGAACTCGCAGCAGGGGACGCGGCATCGCCGGAAACGCGGCGGACCATCGAGCGCGCCGAGTTGCGGCAGCAGGCGCTGGCGCTGTTGTTGATGTCGCCGGAATTCCAGAGGAGATGACAGCGATGGAAAGCACATCAAGAGAAACCACAATGGATTGCTGCGAGAGCCGGATGTCATCGGTCACCTCGCGCCGTTCGCTGTTGCTCGGCGGCGCGTCGTTCGCTGCCTGGGCCTATTTGCCGAAATTCGCGCGCGCCGCCGACGGCCGCGATCCGCGGCTGATCGTGGTGGTCCTGCGTGGCGCGCTGGATGGCCTTGCCACCGTCGCACCGGTCGGCGATCCCGATTACGCCGGCCTGCATGGCTCGATCGCGCTGACGCCGGACGGACCTCATGCCGCATTGATGCTGGATTTGTTTTTCGCGCTGCATCCGTCGATGCCGGAATTCGCGCGGATGTATCGCGAGAAACACGCCGCCATCATCCATGCGGTCGCAACGCCGTATCGCGACCGCTCGCATTTCGACGGCCAGGATGTGCTCGAAAGCGGTTTTGCCAGCCCGGGCCGGGTGCAATCCGGCTGGCTCAACCGCGCGCTGGAGGCATTGCCCAGGGGCGACCGGGTCACCACCGCGCTGGCGGTCGGGCCGACCACGCCATTGGTGTTGCGCGGCGCGGCGCCGACGGTCGGCTGGGCGCCGGTCGCCCTGCCGCAAGCCGATGACGACACCGCGCTGCGGCTGGTCGAGCTCTATAGCCATCGCGATCCCGCTTTGGCCTCGGCGCTGTCGCAAGGCTTGCAGCTCGACAAATCGGCGCAAGGCGACGACATGAAGCCGAAGCCCGGCACCAACGGCGCCGGCGCGATGCGACTGGTGGCGCGCGGCGCCGCCAAGCTGATGGCGGCCGACGACGGTCCGCGGATCGCGGCGCTGGCGTTTGATGGCTGGGATACCCATGCCAATGAAGGCGGACCGGTCGGCCGTCTCGCGCAATTGCTGTCGGGGCTCGACGGCGCGCTGGCGGAATTCGAGCAGGGATTGGGCGAGCGCTGGCGCGACACGGTCATCGTGGTAGCCACCGAGTTCGGCCGCACCGCGCACATCAATGGCACCGAAGGCACCGATCATGGCACCGGCACCGTGGCGTTGCTCGCCGGCGGCGCCATCAAGGGCGGCCGGGTGATTTCAGACTGGCCCGGCTTGAAGCCGGCCAATCTCTACCAGGCCCGCGACCTCGCACCGACCACCGACCTGCGCGCCGCGCTCAAGGGCGTGCTGCACGATCATCTCGGCCTCGGCGAGCGCGTGCTGGCCGAGGCCGTGTTTCCCGACAGCGCCGCGGCGAAGCCGATGAAGGGGCTGGTAGGGTAGATCTCTGCCGCATGAGCGGCGATTTGCGAAGCACCGTGCCAGGCCTCAAGCTCGAACGCCGGCCACCTGCTCCAGGAAGCTCGCCTCGAGTTCGCTACGCCCGATCCCTTTTGCGATAAACACGATCCTCGACCGACGATCGGAATCGGGCCACGCGTCGAGCAGCACAGGTGGATGAAAGACGTGGTGTACCCCGTGAATCACAACCGGTGCGCTCTCGCCAACCAGGTTCAGGATGCCTTTGACGCGCAGCAGATCGTCGCCTGCGCCCTGCCGCAACCGGCCAAGCCATCTCGACAGCGCCTCCCATGACAGCGGCTGGTTGCTGCTGAGACAGAAGGCGTTGATGTCATGGCGATGATCGAGATGTTGGTGGTCGCCGTGATCATGCCGCGGGCTTTCGTAGGCGTCCTCGTTGATCCAGCGCCGGGCATCGGCGGTCTTGCGCCCGGGATCGAACAGTGCTGCGCCAAACAGGACGTCCGGAGCAATCTCGCCGTTCCTGACAACGCGTTGCGCCGCGGCCGGATTAAGAGCGACGAGCTGCCGCTGCAAATCCTCGATGGTCTCCGGCGGTACCAGATCGGTCTTGGTCAGCAACAGGCGGTCGGCGAGCGCCGCCTGTTTGACCGCCTCGGCGTGCTCGTCGATGTGCCGCAGGCCATTCACCGCATCGACGGTGGTCACAACCGTATCGAGGCGCACGAAGTGACTGACCAGCGGATTGTTCAGCAGGAGCTGAACGATCGGCGCGGGATCGGCAAGTCCGGTGGTCTCGACCAAAATCCGGGAAAAAGCCGGCACCTCGCCACGGTCGCGCCGCGCCAAAAGGTCGCGGAGCGTCCGCTCCAGGTCGCTACGCAAGGTGCAGCAAATGCAGCCGCTCGCCAGCACGGCGACTTCCCCCTCGATCGCCTCCACCAGCAGATGGTCGAGCGGGACATCGCCAAATTCGTTGATGATCACGGCACTGTCGCCCATGCCGGCATGGCGCAACAGTTTGTTGAGTAAGGTGGTTTTGCCGCTACCGAGAAACCCGGTGATCACCGATACCGGCAGACGCGACGCCGACTTGTCAACATCGAACAATCCCATGTCCGGTTCTCCCGCACTGCAATGAATTCGAAGCGCGCGTGCGTCGCCTCAGTGATCGGAATTATATGTCCCGTCTTGTCCCTGTCTCGGCGGCACAATAACATCGTTGCTGTCAAGGTCGTCGTCCATTGTGAGCAAAAACGAACTCTGGGGAGGAACACATGACAAGCAGCAATGAATCTATGGATGATACAGGATCGGCGTCAACCGACCGCCGGGGATTTCCTGAAGGCCGCCGGCGTAGCCGGCGCCAGCGCGGTGGCGGTCGCCGGTGCTTCACACGGAAAGTTCGGACTTGCGCCCATCACATCTGCGCAGGCCGACACATCGTCACTGCCAAAACTGAGCGAGCAGAAATGGTGGCCTTCGAAATGGGGTGCCGATGATCAGGCGGGTGCCTCGAACCACATCACGCCTGCAAAGGTGCTGGACACGGTCAAG
The DNA here is from genome assembly GCA_963755895.1 of uncultured Alphaproteobacteria bacterium. Taxonomy (GTDB): domain Bacteria; phylum Pseudomonadota; class Alphaproteobacteria; order Rhizobiales; family Xanthobacteraceae; genus Bradyrhizobium. The sequence goes on along the minus strand of CAVWMD010000028.1, from coordinate 30,780 downwards.
TGGATCAAGGACGGCAAAATCTACAAGCTTGGCCATAACTACGAGTCCTCGATGCCTCTGTTCGGGAAACGGGTATTTACGTTGCGCATCCCGGGTAGCCCAACTGGCGGGCCGTTTGGTGACAATCGGTTGGTCTACCACGACGAATTCGTGACCGCCGAGATCGGTCAGGTAGGGACTCAATTCGACGGCCTTGGTCACATCGGCATTCAATTGGGCGCCGATGGCGACAAGAAGGAGATGAGATTCTACAACGGCCATGCTGCAGCGGATTTTAGTGACGCTTATGGCCTCAAGAAGCTTGGCGTCGAGAACTGCAAGCCGTTTTTCACCCGCGGTCACCTGATCGATATGGTCGCGGTGAAAGGGCGCATGATGGAAGCCGGCGAAGAGATCAGCGTGGCTGACCTGCGCGCCGGGCTGCAGAAGCAGAATATCTCGGAGAGCGACATCAAGCCCGGAGATGCGATCTTCTTCCATACCGGTTGGAGTTCGCTCTGGGGCAAGAACAACGACAAGTTCAACAGCGGCGAGCCCGGCATAGGTCTCGAGGTCGCGAACTGGGTGATCGAAAAAGATCTCTGCCTCACCGGCGCTGATACCTGGGCGGTGGAGGTCGTCCCCAATCCCGACAAGACGCTGGCCTTCGCAGTGCACATGACCCTGCAGACCAAGCACGGCATCCTCAATCACGAGAACCTGGTGTTCGACGACCTGATCGCCGATAAGAAGTATCAGTTCGTCTATATCTTTACGCCGGTTCCGATGGTCGGCGCGACCGGCTCGCCGGGCGTACCCATCGGCGTCACCTGAAACACGCGATAGCGGCGGGTCTATCGAACCCGCCGCTATTCGGCCGGACCCGATGACGACACCGCGATGCGGCTGGTCGAGCTCTATAGCCATCGCGATCCCGCTTTGGCCTCGACCTCACGGGACGGAGACGCGGCATTAGCGCAAACGCCACAAGACATTTGACCGGCTCGCCGCAACCTCTGCAACCAAGGAGAGAGGCGATGCCGCGAGCCGTTGTCGAGGGCTCGCCTGCAAAATGCGGCTGGTCGCCAACTAAACCCGAATTTAGTGGGATCGGCGGATGGCGGGCCTACAACAAACATTGTGTTGGCTCCCTCCGAGGCCAGTTGCAATGGCGGATCGATCCCCCGAGAACCCGCAGGACCTCCGGATCCTCGTCCGCATCGTCTTCGCTTGCACATTAGGCCTCTGGGCATTTGCAGGAGGTTTGCTGATCGAGGTCTTTCTGTTTTTGTGATCAGATCGCGTCCGCGCTGCCGCCAGTAGCCGGTGCAGTCCACAGACTTGCCGCGCCTCAACGCCAGCGTAATACCACAGGGACGGGCGACACCACTTGGCTCATAGACAGCGCCGTTGAAGTTTGCATCGAGCCCTCGCGTGAGTTTCCTCAAGGCGCGCAGTCTTGGTGATAGAGAGTTGATGAGCGCGATGGACTCCTGATTTTCCGGGTGTGATAATCGCGGATGATCGAAGTTCCACACCTTCCCTACGTCGCCGTTGCCGAATCGTTCAAGCTGCCGCCGGGCATGAACTTTCGCGGCACGTCCGGCGTTGCCTTCAACTCCAAAGGCAACATCTTCGTCATTCATCGCGGGCCGATGTCGGTGATGGAATTCGATCCCGACTGGCCATTTCATCCGCGGCTTCGGCGACGGGCTGTTCGAACGGGCCGCACGGCCTGCGGATCGATGCGCAGGACAACATCTGGGCCACCGACGTTGCCGCGAACCTGGTCTACAAGTTCGATTCCTCCGGGCGGCTGCAAATGGTGCTGGGCGTCAAGGGCCACAGCGGCGAGTGGCATCCGTACGGGCATCTGCGGCTGTTGCACGAACCGAACGAGGCGGTGGTCGGACCGACCGGCGACATCTTCGTGCTGCAAGGCCACGGCAAGGCCGATTCGCTGCGTGCTGAAGTTCGATTGCGACGGCAACTTCATCAAGACCTGGGGCGGCAAGGGCAAGGGGCCCGGCGAATTCGATCTGCCGCATTCGCTGGTTTTCGACGCGCAGGGGCTGCTCTACATCGCCGATCGCAACAACGCACGCATCCAGGTGTTTGACGCCGACGGCACCTACATCCGCGAGTCGTCAGCATCCCGGCACGCCTTGCGGGCTGTTCATGGGCGCCGACCAGCACATCTGGCTGGCGCACGGTCACACCGGCCAGATCATGAAACTCGATCTGAACGGCAAGGTCGTAGGCATGATGGCCGGCGCGGGCCCGGGCAAGACATCAGGCAAATACGGCGAGGCCCACTACATCGCGGTCAGCCCGCGCGACGAGATTTTCGTCGCCGATACGCTGAACTGGCGCGTGCAGAAATATGTGAGGGGGTAGCGGCGTTCGTACGGCGTCTCTGGTTAAGACCTCACACATACTCTCAGCATGTCGTCCCTGCGAACGCAGGGACCCATAACCCCTAGCCTCGAAGTTGAAAAAGGGCCTTTGCCCACAGTGCAGAAACGATAATCCGCACCGTATGGGTCCCTGCGTTCGCAGGGACGACCCGCTCTACCCCCTCGTGATCCTGTCGATCTCCGCCAGTTCTTCCGTCGTCAGGACCCAGTCGATCGCCTTGACGTTCTGCTCGATCTGTTCGACGCGGGTGGCGCCGGCGATCACGCTGGACACTTGCGGCCGCGACGCCAGCCAGGAGAAAGCGAGTTCGAGCATGCTGTGGCCGCGCTTCTCGGTGAAGGCCTGCAGCTTTTCGACGATGTCCTCGTTTCGCGGCGTGACGTAGCGATCCTTCAGCGCCGGCATCTTGGCAAAGCGGGTGTCGTCGGGCGCCGCCGCGCCGCGTCGGTATTTGCCGGTCAGAAGACCGCTCGCCAGTGGAAAGAACGGCAGCAGGCCGAGATTGTATTCCTGCGCGGCCGGCAGCAGATCCTTTTCGATGTCGCGCACCACCAGGCTGTATTCGTCCTGGCACGATACGAACCGGGTAACGTTCATCGCACGCGCTGTGTGTTCGGCCTCGGCGAGGCGCCATGCCGGAAAATTCGAATTGCCGATGTAGCGGACCTTGCCCTGGCGGACCAGATCGTCGAGCGCGCGCAGGGTTTCCTCGATCGGCGTCAAGGGATCGTAATCGTGCTGCTGGTAGAGATCGATGTAGTCGGTCTTCAGCCTGGTCAGGCTGGCCTCGACCGCGGACATGATGTAGCGCCGCGACGCGCCCTGCTTGGTGCCGTCGGTCGCCATCGGCTTGGAATATTTGGTCGCCAGCACGATGTCCTTGCGGCGGTCGCCGAGCACCTGGCCGAGCACGGTTTCGGAGCCGCCCATGCCGGCGTAAATATCGGCGGTATCGAACAGCGTGACGCCGAGGTCGATCGCCTTGTGGATCACCTTGCGCGAGGTTTCCAGGTCGGTGCGCTGGCCGAAATTATTGCAGCCGAGGCCGACCGCGGAAACGCGCAGGCCGGAGCCGCCGAGATTACGAATTTGCATGGAGATATCCTGTGAGACCAAGGGCGCGAGATGCGGGAGGAATTCTGGACCGCTGGTGACGCAGCCGAAAGGCGCCGTCAAGGCTGACCTCGGTCACAATGGGGAGAACCCAAAAAAGTGCGGCCCCGGTCAGACGCGGCGACTGATTTTAACCATTTCCAGCAATACTTGATTTGCGGAGAAATGCAGGAAAGCCTTGCGATTGGCCGCTTTCTAGGGCATTTCGAACCAATCCCGGGGTGCCCATGACCTCGGAATAGGCCGTCTCAAACCGGGTGTTGCCGACGAAATGTCGATCAAATCGCCGACCGCCGTAAAGCCCCGTCGCTTCACGGACGCCAACATAGAGGCGCTTCGGGAATTCGAGATGCGCGGCACCTTCCGGGACACCGGCGTAGTCGGCCTCCGGCTCCGTATCGGCGTGCGCCGCATGTCATGGTTCTTTTTCATGGAGCATCGCAAGCATGGCACGCGCTCGACCACGTGCAAGATGCTCGGGCACTGGCCTGCGATGAATGTCGCCGACGCGCGCAAGGAGGCACTGAAAATTGCTGGTCGGATTGCAGCGGATAGGATCGAACCGGGCAAGAGATCAGCCGCCAAATTCGCCGACGCCATGACCGAGTACCTGGGCCATCTGGAACGCCAGTCAGAGCGGCGTGGCAAGCCAGCGCGATGGGCCAAGAACGTGCGGAGCCTGTCGCGGCTGTATTTGATACCGCACTGGGGCAAGTGGCCGCTGGCGGAGATGTCGGCATCGCCAGCCGCCGTCCGCGATTGGCATATACAGGTGACGAAAGACGCGGGACCGACCACGGCAAACCGTTGTGTGCAAACCATGCGCGCCTGCTACAAGCACGCCTCCCGCCTGAATAGATCGCTGCCAGTGGCACTTCCGACCTCGGCGGTGGTCATGAACGTCGAAAACCATCTCAGAAGGCGCTTGACTTCAAGGACTTTCCGGCATGGTTCGCCGCGTGGCAGAAGATCGAAAGCCCGGTCAGGCGCGCGTATCATCTGTTCTGTCTATTGAGCGGCGTTCGTCCGGGAGAAGCCGCCCGGCTGCGCTGGATTGACGTGCATGACAATGAGCAAAGCTTCACCATCCCGAATGCCAAGGCCGGTGCCGATATCGTGCTGCCCTATTCGGAAGAGATTGCCTCCGTGCTGCGGATGGCCCGTGATATGGCTAGAGAGGGCGCCGAGCTGGTATTCCCCGGGCTCAGTTATATCGACTACCGGGACGCTGGCTTGCCTGTGAAGGGCCAAGCGCTACGCCATACCTATCGGACGATTTGCGCTGATCTGGAAATCGACGAACTGATCACGCATTACCTCATGGGACACGCGCCGCAGGGGATCAGCCAGAAGTACATCGCGACGCTGATCTTGCAGAACGGGCCCGCGATGCGCGCGGCCCAAGAGCGCATCAGCAAGCGAATTGTCAGCCTTCTCGAGCTCGGCGGCGATGATGATGCGCCGCTGGCGCCGACCATGCCAACCGTAAAGAGCAAAGCCGTCGCGACGGGTTGAGATCGGCGCAACGGCTTTACGGAAGCCAGTATTTCTCGAGACTTTCCCACCGTTGAATGACACGATTTCAACGGCTCCCCCTCTACCGTAGTGATGGTGCGCCGGCAGCAAGGATCCTAACCGCCGGCCGCCTTGATCGCGGCTTGAGCCTTCGGGACATAGGTCGAATACGCTGCCTGATCTACGATATCGATTTCAGCGACAGAGTAGACAGGCGGCTTAGCCTGGGCATGAGGTCCCTGAACCGCTGCTGCGCCAAGGCCGAGCTTGCGAACATCGCCAATGCGACCGTGTGACGGACTTTCATGATTTCCTCCTTCTTCGACAGGTTCAACTTGCCTTAAAGTTGGATCATCACGGGGATAGAAGGTTCAAGATAGGCCACCAACAGCTCAGCGCCTTGCCAATGGGCCAAGCCTACGTCGCGCCGGCGCCGATTCGGCCAGCACATGAAAGCCCGCCCCGACTTACTCGGGGATATTCCTAGACTTAGACTAGCATTACAGTTGTCGTTTTTTGAAGTGGGCACGTTGGGCGGCGGCCTGGTGAGCTCTGCGCCAGAGTGACCATGCGATGATGTGTGCGGGTCGGATCCGCTTTCGGGCGAGCCTGATGGCGATGCGGCGGACTTCCTGGATTGACCAACGGATCAACGACGGATTGGCGATATTTTGAGTTTTGCCGTGGTTCGGCGTTTCGTTTTTTTGGGTGGCGGCGAATTGGCGCGATGGCGGATCACCGCCATCATGGCGAAGGCGAGCATCACCAGGGAAACGTGGCGATGCCAGCCATGCCAGGATCTGCTCTCGTTGTGATCGAGCCCGAATTCGTTTTTCGCGGTCTCAAAGCTGTCCTCGATCGCCCACCGATGGCCTTCGACCGCCACCAGCGTTTCGATGGATGTTCCCGCCGGACACCAGGTGGTGAAGAAGGCTAGATCGCCATCGGCGATATGACGACGGATTAGCAGACCGCGTGTCCAAAGACCCGGATTTGTGTCATTTGATTCTTCGACTTCCAGATCGGCCAATTCGAGATAGCACCAATCGTGCAGCCGCGGTCCTTTGGTCCCGGCTCCTGCGGACAGGCGTTTCCAGTCGGACGCACGCCGCGTGCGAGCGATGTCCGCGGCGTTGCCGGCGACCGATCGCCGCTTGCCCCAGGATTGAAATACATGAGCGCTGCTGACCCCGAGCACGTAGCCTTTGCCTGCCCGGCGTAATTGCTGTTCGATATCGCCAACACCGTAGACAGTATCACCGGCAACCCTGTGTGTACCGAAAACCCTATCCAGGTTTATCGAATGATAGAATCGGCTAAGTTGGCGCGATGATCGCGCTGATCTGCTTCGTTCTGGCCGTGCTGGCCTCGCCATTCAAGTCGAACATCCGGCTCGAGGCGGAGAATGCGGTGCTTCGACATCAGCTGATCGTCGTGCGACGCATGCTGAAGGGCCGGGCTCGCCTGACGAACCACGACCGCTGGTTCTTCGTCCAGCTCTATCGCTGGTTCCCGTCGATCCTTCCGGTTCTCGTGATTATTCGACCCGAAACGCTGGTGCGTTGGCATCGGGACGGCTTTCGCCGCTATTGGCGTTGGAAATCGCGTCGACGGGGAGGGCGACCGCAGATCGAGACAGAATTGCGCGCGCTGATCCGACAGATGAGCACGGAGAATTTGCTTTGGGGTGCGCCGCGCATCCACGGCGAACTGCTCAAGCTCGGGTTTAGCGTCGCTCAATCAAGTGTCGCCAAGTACATGGTCAAGCGATGCGGGCCTCCAAGTCAGGAATGGCGGACCTTCCTGCGAAACCACGCGCCGGACATCGCCGCCATGGATTTGTTCGTAGTGCCGACCATTGGCTTTAAGCTGCTGTATGGCTTCGTCATCATACGGCTTGATCGCAGAGATCTCGTCTGGATCAGCGTCACAACCAACCCGACGGCCGAGTGGGTTGCACGTCAGATCACCGAGGCTTTTCCTTGGGATGGCGCTCCGCGCTTTGTTATCCGAGATCGGGATCGAATCTACGGCACCATTGTCACACGCCGATTGCGTGCCATGGGCATACGGGACAAGCCCACAGCACCGGCCTCACCTTGGCAGAACAGCTTTGCCGAACGGCTGATCGGATCGATCCGGCGCGAGTGTTTGGACCACATCATGGTTTTGGGCGAGGAACATCTGCGCTGGATTCTGAAAAGCTATGCGGCCTATTACAACGGCATTAGAACGCATCGGTCATTGAACAAGGATGCGCCGGTCCCTCGTCCGGTTCAGCGATCCGGCGTCATAAGTTCGCGCGCCATATTGGGCGGACTTCATCGTCAATACGTTCGGATTTAGATTTCGGTACACACAGGATCGAGGACCGTCGCTATTCGAACGAAAAAATCTTCTTCCAGTCGTTCTTCATGCTGATCACTGTCCAGCCGTCCTTCTTCGCCTCGTCGTAAAGCGCCTGAGTGAATGTACCGACCTTTGTGTCTGGAAGTCCTTGCGCCGGTCCATAGGCATACTCGCGTTGGGCGTCGTCGTGCAGAACGATCATCGACAACCGCGCGCCGTCGCCAGCTTTTGTGTATTCCAGCATCTGCCGGTCTCCGGTCGAGTTGCCGAACGCCGCGTGCGGACGCCGACCAATCATGAGATGTATGTTCTCCGCCTTGCCCGCGTTATTGTCGTTGAGCAGCACTTTGGGCTCTTTGGTCAGGAACGGCTTGCCATCTTTGTCGTAGCCGTATGTCGTTTCGCCAGCGCTGCCGACCACCTGATCGCGCGGGATACCGTAGACGCGATCGGAGTACATGCGCACGAAGTCCTGGCCGCCGCCGGTCACGATGTAGGTCTTATAGCCGTTCGCGCGAAGGTAACTCAGCACGTCCTGCATGGGCTGGTACGTAAGGTCGGTATAGGGCCGTTTCCAGCGCGGGTCCTTTGCCGTTTCAAGCCACTTCTTCGCTTCGGCTTCAAATTCATCCACCGTCATGCCACTGAGCGTGGCAATAGCAATTTCTTCCAAGCCCCGGAGCGGGAGCTTCGCAATTGCCTCGCGATCACCGGACAGAACGGTCTTGAATGGCTCGACCTTGGCGAGTGCCGGCTTCGCCTTGATCACTGCCGGCACCCGATCCAAGCAATATATAAATTGGCTATAGATCGGATGCTCAACCCAAAGCGTGCCGTCCTGATCGAAAGTGGCAATGCGTTCCTCAGGAGGCACAAACTTGGGATTTGCTTGATCTGTGGTGTCCCGGACGAAATCGAGGATCGCTTGTTTCGCGGGTCCTTCATTCCAAGACGGCAGTGCGCCGCTCGACGTTGTGGTCTGCGCCGATGCAGAAATGGACACGAGCGGCGCGGACAAGACCGGGAGCAACGCCAATGTCGAGAGTAGAGCGCGGCGGTCAATGGCGGAGCGCGGAATATTGTCTGTCATGTTCAACTCCTCCCGCTGTGATGCAATGCAATATTCGCGATGTCAGTGGCACGGGAATGTCTGAGCCCCTACAGACTTCCGAATAAAAGGGCCGCTGACTGAAAACGTAGTCCCGCCTATGCCGAAAACGGCGGGCTCATCAAGTGTCCGACCTGGCGTGATGACAATCTTCTCGGCTTGCTGCTGATAGGCCCGGAAACCAGGCTGTTACAACTTTTCCACGTCCTCCGAGATGCCGCTTCGTCGTGAACGATGGAATGCTCGCTGATTTAAAACGCAGCCGGCCCTCGTTGGGCCGACCGCTTCTTCACATCATGCGCGCTTCAACGGGCTAATCGCTCGGGTGACCTTTGCTGTTCTTGACCTGGTCCATAACCTGCGTGAGGTTGTAGCTCGCCGGTGCCTGCATCGGCGGGAACGCTTGAAGCGTCTCGAACCACTTCAGCCAAAGTTCCTGGCCAAGCGGCAGCATGTTCCAGTCGTAAACATAGGCGGTGCTCGGAGCCGCCAGTGCGCCGCCCAGGCCCGTGGCGGTCTTGGGGTCGAGGCCCACTGCCTGTTCGAATGGGTCGCGCTTGATGTTCTGCACCCCGGTCCAGTGAAGCTCAACGAGAGGCAAGAGCCAGCCCGTGGCCCCACCTTGGGGGATGTTGTAGTACATCTTCCAGTTCTTGTAGCGCACCGCTGCGGGCGTCGCACCGGCGAAGTAGTAGAAGTAGTCCCGAGCCGACTTGTCGGACTTGCCTGTTAGATAGTCGATCTGGTTGACACCGTCGAGCGTGGTCTTGACGATACCGGGGTATTGGCCGGCCTCGATCTGCTTCTTGAGCCCGTCGCCCTTTGGGCCTCCGGCGATCTCCACCAGCGTGGGCAGCCAGTCGAGAGCGGCGAACAGTTGGTCCTTGCGCTGGCCCGGCTGAATATGCCCCGGCCAGCGGATCATCATGGGCGAGCGATAGCCGCCTTCCCAGGGTTCGCCCTTCTGGCCCTTGAATGGCGTGACGCCGCCGTCTGGGAAGGTAATTGCCTCGGCGCCATTGTCGGTGGTGAAGACGACGATGGTGTTGTCCATCTGGCCCATGGCCTCGAGCTTTTTGAATACCTCGCCGATGTTGTCGTCGAGCTGCTTCATACCGGCTTCCTGGATGCCCCAGTCTTTGCCGCCCTTCACGCCCAGCATGGCTTCATACTTCGGAGACAGCATCGTGGTGATGTGCATGCGTGCCGGGTTGTACCAGACGAAGAAGGGCTTGTTCGTCTTTTTGGGGTCGTTGCGGTCCAGGTAGTCGATGACCTTGGCCGAGATTTCCTCGTCCACGGTTCGCGAGCGATCCAGTGTCAGCGGTCCCTCGTCCGTGCAGCTCTGGTTCTTTGCAGAGCCGTCGGAGGATTTGCACGCGATGATCGGCCGCGGAGGCATTAGGCAAAGGGTCGTCTGAGGATCGACGGCACCGGGAGGATCAGAGAGCCCGGGGACCGGCGTGTTCTTGCACGGCGGTGCGATCTCCTGCTTGGTCGGCGAACTATTGATGTCGGGGAAGCTCGTCTGCTGCATGGCGTCCAGATGGTACAGGTAGCCCCAGTACTCCTGGAAGCCGTGTGCCGTCGGCAAGGCGTCCGTGTGGTCACCCAAGTGGTTCTTGCCGAACTGACCGGTGTTGTAGCCGAGGTCGCGCAAGAACACTGCCACCGCCGGGGTGCCCGGTTTCAGATAGGTCGGGCTGCCGGGGAGTTGCGGTGGGATCATGCCGGTGCGCAGCGGATACATGCCGGTGAAGAACGCGTTGCGTCCCGACGTGCAGCTTTGCATGGCGACATAGTCCACGAACCTTGCACCCTCTTTCGCGAGGCGATCGATGTTGGGTGTTTCCCCGACGCCCATGCCATCGGCGTAGGCTTGCACCTGCATCCAGCCGATGTCGTCGGCCATGATGAAAAGGATGTTGGGCTTGCCGGCCGGCGCTTGCGCTAAGGCCGGTAAACTCATCGCTGCCAAAGCAACACTTGAAACCAGCAGACTTCTCATTGTCCGTTTACTGATCTTCATGACTCCAGATCCTCCCTTACGAATTATGATCAGCGATTGGGCGGCATTTTCAAAGTTGCCTCTGTAGATTGCAGGCCACAGGTCGCCGCTCCTCGCTTGGCTCTCGCCGAGGCTCTTCACTTCCTTGTCGATCCGCCGATGTTCTGCCGGTCATCCGGCGGGCGCTATGCGACTTCGGCATATTATTTTTTGAATCATTTTGATCGGCGAGCGCCGCAGCTTGAACGACGGCATTTCGCCGAAGAGGCGCGATAGGCGACGGCTAAGCGCCCAAGCTCGAAAGAACTTTCCCGGCATCATCTCCCCTTTTATTCAAGACCGCTAATCGGACAAGCTTCTTCACGGCAACAGTACAATGCCGCGTTTCTGCCTGCGCTGGCCGGCTCGCCGCTGTCTCGGACGGCTCTGGAACCTTATCCTTGCTCATGACGCAATCCTCTTCCTGGTAATGCACCTGAAACCGACATGGCTTGCTGAGGTATCGATCGGCTCGGCATGACGCGCGGCCGGACGATAACGGCGACAGTAGTTGGGCGCGCACAAATGTGAGCCGCCCTTAAGCACCTTGCATGGAATCCGGCTCTTAGGATCCCGGACATCGTAGCTCGCGCTCTCCGGTCCGCCGCGCGGATTTTGTGGAATGCAGCACGCCTTTGGCGCATCAGCGTCATGCTTTTGCGAGTACCAGTCGGCGGTCCATTCCCAGACGTTGCCGATCATGTCGTGGAGGCCGTAGCCGTTAGCCGGAAATGCGGTGACCGGCGAGGTACGTTCGAAACCGTCGGCTACAAGATTCTCTCGTGGAAAATTGCCCTGCCAGGTGTTTGCCATATGCTCACCGCCAGGCGTCAGGTCGTTACCCCAGGCGAATTCCGCGTCGTCGAGTCCGCCGCGTGCCGCAAATTCCCATTCAGCCTCGGTCGGCAGCTCCTTGCCGGCCCATCCGGCATAAGCCTCAACGTCACGGTAGCCGACGTGGACGACGGGGTGATCGTCGAGCCCGCTGATGTTGCTGCGCGAGCCATAGGGACGGCGCCAGTTAGCGCCGAACTTGAACGTCCACCACTCGCCCCAGTAGCGTAGATCCACGGCTTGCTTGGGCGGCGTGAAGACCAGCGAACCGGCCTTGAGCATATGCGGTAGCGCGTTCGGATAATCTTCCACCTTGGGCGTCAATTCAGCAAACGTGACATAACCGGTTTCGTTCACGAATTTGCGGAATTGGCGGTTGGTGACCGGCGTCCGGTCCATCCAGAATCCATCCACGGTGACGCGATGGGCCGGCGCCTCCTCCGGATAATGGCGGTCCGAACCCATGCGATAGGTGCCGCCTGGCACGTACAGCATCCCGTCATCCGCGAACGTTTCCGAAGACTGCGCGCGGTCAGATAAGGATTTCGCTTCGGCAGAATGCATCATGAGCTCCGGACGCGTTTCGAGAGGCCTTAGGTCTTCACTCGCAACAATGCCGAAGAGCTGTTTCGCCCGCTATGCGATTTCGGCAGAAATGCCGTCACGCCAACCCGGTCGGGGCACGTCGGAGCGTGGACGATGGCATTTCCCCGAAGATGGTGCGGTAGGTCACGGCGAAGCGCCCGGGTTCCAGGAATTGATGGCTGCGGGCAATCTCGGCAACGCTTGCCGTTGCCGGGTCGGCACGCCGCAATGCCGAGCGCGCCATGTTCAACCGTCGCAGCAAAAGGTAGCGGGTCGGACTCATGCCCAGGAATTCGGTGCAGCACACTCGCAAGGTTCGTTCCGGCACACCGACCGCCGAGCAAAGCGCGGGCATGTTCGGCGGTGGGCCACGATGCGCCGTCAACGCATCCTCGAACCGAACCATAATATCGGCGTGATGCCGGCTCGTTTTCAGATTGCCGTGGGCGTCGTCGGCCGTCAGGCAATTGACCAGCGCGTGAAGCAATTCCTGCTCGACTGCTCGCGCGACTTCCGGATTCGCGATTAATTTATGCCTCGTTTCGGCGAGACGACAGGCCCTTGAATGAAGCCGCAGTAAGCGCGCTGCGGCGCTCCGCGACGGTCGCAGCACGCGACCGATAGGTGGGGCGGTTATCTTCGATCCAGTCAGGGCCTTGGCGCAAGCGGTGAGCTGCTCGGGCGGCAACGATATAAGGCCCCATTGGCTTTCTCCATCGGTCCGCTGATGCGTTCGTTCCCCGCGGCTGTGGAACACGACGTCACCGAACTGCAATCGAAGTCCGCTATATGTTAGGGGTGGGCCTTCGCTCGTTGGAAACGAAACAAACACCTGCGCCGGCGACAACGAGAAAAAGGCAATGCGCGGTAAATTCTCACAGCCACGAAGTACGCGGAAACGGCGCAAGTGCAACCACGTCAGCCGCGCGTTGAAATTTCCGCCGCCGGTGACGATGAAATTGACGCTCGCATCTCCAATACCGGCTTGGTAGTCCTCTGGATTGGTAAACGTGGCTGTGCCGTTTTCCGCCATCCTCGCCCTATCTCATTCGACACGCGATGCCATTGCGAACCGCAATCGCCAAACGCGCAGGATGCGGGACCGGCTTCGACTTCGCTATGCAACTTCGGAAGCGGGCAAATTATTAGGGTGATACATTGTGCCGCATGGATCGGGATCTCGTCCGCCCGATGGACCATCCTGGAAGGCGGCAGGCTGCGGCACCATCGAATCTTTGGCCGTCAGCTGTGCAGAATAGGACTCTCGAGCGATGACGGGCGATTTAGAGAAATCCGGAGGTCGTCCGGTGGACGCTGCAACGATTCTGAAGGTCGTTCTCCAAACAATGCTCGGTAAGCGACCGAGAAGCGCCCCAGCTCCCAGAAACCGTGGTCGGTGGCAAGCCGCGTAACGGTTGCCGTCGAGGGATCTGCGCGCAAGAGTGCGCGGCGCACAAGATGCATTCGTCTCAACGAGAGATAGCGGATCGGACCCATTCCCAAATGCTCCTCGCAGGCGGCGCGCAGTGTTCGCTCCGCCACGCCGATCGCCGCGCAAATTTCCGTCAAATACAGCGGTTGGTCGGGGTTCGCTTCCAGGAATCCTTCGAACCGCGCGACGATCGCGTCGTGCCGACGGCCGCCGGTGGACATTCCCGAAGACGCGCCCTCGGTCAGGCACCTGATCATCAGGCGGATCAGGTCCTGCTCCAGGGACCGCGCCACCTCGGGGAGTGCAAGAATGTTCGGAGTGTTTTTGGCAATTTCCCCAACTATCTCGTGTAGTTTTACCAGCCGCGACATCAGATCAAAGCTTGGTCGAACGAGATGCTTTAGCGGGGGCTCTGAAAACTCATGACCGGTTATCGCTATGCATGCTGCATCGAAATCATCGGTTGCCAGGGACATCGCGCCAAAACGACAGTCCCCTTCGGTTCGTTGGTGCATCACATCGCGGTTGCAGATGACGATATCGCGAGGCGAAAGGTTCATTCCGCAGTGTTGCAACGTTGGTTGATTTGCCACGGTGAGGAAGCCAATCACCCTGCGACCGGGTCTTATCTTGCTGGCGTAGACCTCCGGTAGCTTTTCGTGGAAGCGCTGCATCCAGAGCTGATGCAGATTGATCTGCGTCAATTCGGCACTGAATTCACCCCTCGTGGTGGGATAAAGCTCAACGTCCGTGGCACGAATGGCGGATTGATAAGGAAATGGATCTGTAAAGCTGAGAACTTTGCTCCAAGGCATTCCCGTTCTCCCGGACTTCCTGAAGCTGAAAGGATTGCTCGGTCTCGCTGACGAGGTAATGCAATAAGCGATCTATTTTGTTTGTATGTCGCCGACGACCAGCAATGGTTCAAAACCCGTCTATTTTACGACCCGGCGCAGTCGGAATTTATGCAAAAATCGACAAGCCGTTGATTTCAGTGGCATATAGCGATGTAGCCCCGGCTGTGACGCCGGGGGCAGGTTTCGCTTAACCCATTCGGAGGTCTGCTTCACGGCTGCACCCACGCGCGGATGCGGCCACGGGAGACGACGCTCTCAGCGACACGGTTGCCGTGGTTGCCGCTGATAACGATCGGATCGCCGGTCTTCGTGGACTTGGAGACGATTCCGACATGTCCCCCGCCTCGGCGGCCCATGGTCACAACGGCGCCAACCTGCGGCGCAATATGTCGGTGGCTCTCCCAGGAGAGGGCGCGATCATCGACGCCCGAAGCTCCTGTGAGCTTGCGGAGGAAGCCGGAGCACCAAAGGCTGGAACGAACGCCGACCTGATGGGCCGTCGCCCCGATATAGGAGCGGGCGCGATCGACAACGCCGGTGCCGCTGAAGCCGGTCTGGAAACCGCCGAAGAACGACTGCTCCTCTGGCGCTGCCACCACGCTGGTGTGTTGATGGTGCTGGTGATGTCGGTGCGGGCGTGCCTCAGCGGCTGACATGTTGACAGCAAGGATATCCTTGACGAAGCGGCCTTCATGCGCTCGGAGACGAGTGCCGCGCCCGATCTAGAGCTGTATCGCGAGGTCCAGATCCTGAAAAAAAGGCCGCTGAGGACGTCAATCGATATCCGGTCATCCACACTTGGTCTGAGCTGGTCCCGCTTGTCCGAACAGAATCTCCGCGTCGATAAGTGGAGCTCTGCGGTGATTAGGCCGCCGCGCGGATCGGCGGAAGGTTGAAGTAGGCTTGATCCGGGGTCATGTCGTCAAGACTCGAATGCGGACGTCGGCCGTTGTAAAAGTCGAGATACCGGCCAATCGAATGTTGCGCCTCGTCGACGGTTTCGTAGGCTCGCAGATAGACCTCCTCGTATTTGACGCTGCGCCACAGCCGTTCGACGAACACATTGTCGCGCCAGGCCCCTTTGCCATCCATGCTGATGGCGATACCGTTGCCGACGAGCACGCCGGTAAAGGCCGCGCCGGTGAACTGCGAACCTTGGTCGGTGTTGAAGATGTCCGGCTTGCCGTGCCGAGCCAAGGCATCCTCCAGTGTCTCGACGCAAAAGGCCGCTTCCATCGTGATCGACAGCCGCCAGGACAAAACACGACGTGTCGCCCAGTCGAGCACGGCGGCGAGATAGACGAAGCCGCGCGCCATCGGGATGTAGGTTATGTCCATGGCCCAAACCTGGTTCGGACGCGTGATCTCCATGCCGCGCAGCAGATACGGATAGATCTTGTGGCCGGGTTCGGGCCTGGTGGTGCGCGGACGGCGATAGAGCGCCTCCATCCCCATTCGCCGCATCAGCGTCTTCACATGCCGGCGGCCGATCGTGCACCCCTGCAAAGCCAGCAGGCCTCGCAACATACGCGAACGGGCGAAGGGGAACTCCAGGTGCAGCCGATCCAGATGCCGCATGATCACGAGGTCGGCGGACGACAAGGGCCGCGGCAGATAATAAACGCTGCCGCGGCTGATTTTCAAAACTTCCGCCTGCTTGGTGATCGACAGATCGTGCTTACGGTCGATCATCGCTTTGCGCTCAGCAATCCCGCCTTGGTAAGCGCTCCTTCTAAAAAATCATTCTCCAGCGTCAGCTCCCCGATCTTGGCATGCAGCGACTTCACATCGATCGCCGGCGTGGCCGGTGTCCCGCCCCCCGATCCGAAAACATCGGAGGCGCTGCCCTCAAGCTGCGATTTCCAAGCCGTAATCTGATTGGGGTGAACGTCGAAATGCTCGGCCAGCTGGGCTATCGTCCGATCGCCCTTGATGGCGGCCAGCGCCACCTTCGCCTTGAAGGCCGGGGAGTGGTTCCGGCGCGGTCGTCTGTTCATGGTCTCTCCTGTGCACGGCGATTATCGCCGTTGTCAGGCAGAAATTCCACTTATCGTCCTGTGCAGATTTCCGGAGCCGGCTCTGTCTTACAAACTTGCCGAGGCGGCCTAATATGATTCGAACCAAGGAAACGCTGACCTAGGCTGCACCCAGATGCAGGGATTTTTATTTTGCCCCGCGGTTCCGACGGGGCGGCTCAAAGAGCTGCTCGGCCAATGCGCGCCTGTGGTGTCTGGCGTAGCGTGAGGTCGTCGGGGGGACGTGCTCTAGACCGAGAACGGTGGGCCTTGCCCTGCGTCGGCTTGCGAGGGGATAGGTTCTGCAGCGCGGTTGCGCCGGCTGCGCCACGTTGGGAAATCCAGTCCTATCACACGCCGGACATTTTTTCGGTTGAGACTCGCGGTGGCTTTCTCATTTGGTACCCTCCAGGGCGCGCGCCGGTTGCCCTGGTGGCCTTTGTCAGAAGCCTTCGCTGTTCCCCAGTCCGATTGCTATCCCATAGCAAAACGTATCCAAGAGATCGTCTTCTCGTTTGCTATCCTTGTCGCCGATTCGAAAGCTTTCGATCTGGTCGACCAAGTGATTGCGTGATTTTCGTTTGTGGACTGTGATTTTCTCGAAGGCATAGTCGGTGTATTTGACGCTCTCCCGGTAAACGTAGCCAGAAACCGAGAGCGCTCGCTCGTCCTTACCCATGGCGGTCAGTTTCGAATCAATGGCGGTTGCTGGCCATTGCCTGCGGATAGCCTGCTGCAACAGGATGGTTCCGGAGTTTTTGTCCTCGATCCATACGCCGACCGAACCATGGCGGGCACCGCAGAGCCGCGACAATTCTTCCAACCGATCAAATACCATCGGCAGCCAAGTTTCCAGCAGGGCCCCTTCGATTTGAGCAATGTCCCAGTCCAGGATCAGGAGAGGTGCACGACTGCTGAGCTTGTCGATTGCAAAGAACGTGACGGCGGTCGCATCATGATCGGTGCCGGTCTTCGACGCGGTGTCGATGACCGCAAACACGCCGTCGCAACTTGTGGGAGAGGGGACCGGTTTGCCGTTTTCCAGAAGTTTTTCGCGGCCAAAGAAGGCGACCCCGGCCCAATCGACGAATTCAGCGAGATATTCCTGTTGATAGACCAGGGGGTCGTTGTCCCTGATCAGTTCTGCAATGAATTGTTTTCGCCGTTCCGACCAAACCGCCTTGCTTTCCTCAGGGTCCGGCTTCGGAAGCGTGGGATTATCCATCGTTGTTGCATGGAACTCTCCGAAGCCGTAGCGCGGGTCGGTACAGATATTGTAGAAAAAATTGTCTGGATTCTTTCCAGCCGAATTCGAGCAGATCAGCACCTCGCCGCCATAGTCGAACAGCGTAGGCTTGATCGCTTTTTCCCAGATTTCCATCATGGAGCCATCGACCTTGTTGTCGCCGTTCTTCGCGAAGGCAGCCTCGTCGATGACCACACGTCTGTACCGCCGGCTACGGCCGGCGATCTCGTTCCCCAACGTCCAGAAGTCGAGACGTCCGCGATTCTTCAATCGATAACGGACGACCCCATTGAACCTGACTCCCAAAGCGGGCGGAGCATACCTTTGATTTCCATGTAGGCTTCCGACCAGATCTTATGCTGGGGGGCGAGCCAGGCGCATTCCCAACCCTGCAGAAGACCTTGACCGATCCAGATCTTGGCGAATTCGGTTTTGCCAAAGCGCCTGCCGCATCGCAGTATCTTGTAGCGATGAGGCTGCAGGGCCCAGTAGGCTTTGATTTGTCCGGGATGCATCTTTCCCGGCGAGATCACGGTCTCCGTGTTATTTTTCCGCGACAACTTGTTACTCATAGCGATATTGAAGCCTTATTCAGTTTTAATGGACGAGAGATTCGATTGCAGACTGAACTGCAGCCGGTCGCTGGACTCATTCATCCTGTGGAGGTTTCGGAGGGGCGGGAACTGGGCCGGAAGGATCAGTCGTCTCCGAGCCAGGTTCCCAAAAGCCAGTTGGGTCGATTTCGCCTTCTCGTGCATGCGCGCGGGTCTTTTCCTCGCCGGTCTGGCCGGGGAAATCGGGTACCCAGTCCTCTACGATAATTCTCTCAATCGTAGCGTCGTTATTATTCTCGGCCCGGGCGCGATGCGCGAACAGGTCGGCAGCGCTCCTTGCGTCGCCTTCAAGTGCACTATTCACCAGCTTCTTCAGGACCAACTCAAGCCGCGATGCCCGTTTCGTTCGTCCGCCTTCGCGGTATGCGGTGGGAGTATTTTGGACCTCGCTGATGATTTCACCGACAAGCTGGCGTTTGCGGACCTTGGGGGGCGGCCTTTACGATTACCCGA
Organism: uncultured Alphaproteobacteria bacterium; assembly: GCA_963755895.1. GTDB lineage: Bacteria > Pseudomonadota > Alphaproteobacteria > Rhizobiales > Xanthobacteraceae > Bradyrhizobium. The sequence goes on along the minus strand of CAVWMD010000028.1, from coordinate 12,215 downwards.
AACACCTTTTTTGAATTGCGAATGCTCGGGTGGATTGCCACGGCCGGATTTACTCATCGCCCGAACTTCCCATATCGTGAGCGGAGAAATCCCTGGTGTAATCGCTATTCGCGAAGGTGATCTGGACCGGGCTGTCTACAACTTGGGGAGCAAGATCTCGACACCGAATATAGACGGCCATCGCTCGGCGATTACCCGCGATCCCTTTGCTCCAAAGCTGCTCAAGAATGGCCTCCAGTGTCGTCACCCATTTGGGCTTGCCATCTCTGGTGACCTTTACTGGCGTCAACAACAGATTGTCGATTATCTCGAGAAGGCCGGTCGTACCGGGAGATGATTGGCCGCCCGGATTAGCGCTTTTCCCCTTTTTCCATTGGGTCGCCTTAGGTGGGCGTCCGCGCCCAACCTCATAACCCTTGCCGGAGCGGCTCATTGGTCAGCTCCCCGGGCGGCTCTCGCCTGCGCAAAGGTGTTTCCATGAATGTCCTCGGCTTCCTGCTTGGTCAGCCGCTCCCATCGCCTGATCGCGGTGTCGACGTAACGTCCGTCGATTTCAACGGCGTGGCAGCGTCTGCCGGTGCGTTCCGCCGCAAGGATGGTTGTGCCGCTGCCGACGTACGGGTCGAGCACGATGTCGTTGCGCTGGGTGCAATCGAGTATCGCGTCTGCAACCAGCCCGATGGGCTTCACTGTCGGGTGCGATTCTAGCTGTTTTCTAGAGCCGCCACGCGCGAAGCTGTTGGCTCCTGGAGCATTCCAGACGTTAGACCTGTTCCTGCCGAAGCGGCCGAGTTGAATGTTGTTGGTATGCGGGTCGTTTCCACTCTTGAATACGAACACAAGCTCGTGGCGGGACCGATACAGCGACCCCATGCCACCGTTGGTTTTGGCCCAGACGCAGAGGTTCGCCAAGTCCAGACTTGCGGCGCGGCCGGCCGCAAGGATTTCAGACATGTGACGCCAATCCATGAAGCTGTAGATCAGCGCGCCGTCACGGCAGTAGGCGCCGATGCGCTGGAACGTCTGGAGCAGGAAACCTGTGAATTCCGCTTCGGACATTTCGCCACTGGCCATTTCGAACTCGCGATGAGTAGTTCTCCCTTTGCCGGACACGTGCCCGTCGATTTTGACGTTGTAAGGCGGGTCGGTGATCGCTGCCGCGGCCTTTTCGCCGTTTGACAGGGCATCGTAACCGGTCGTATCCAGCGCGCTGCCGCAGTAGAGGCGGTGAGAACCCAGCAGCCAGAGGTCACCGGCCCTTGAAACTACGGGCCCGGTGACCAATTCAAACCGGTCGTCGGCCTCTTCCAACGCAGAATCGAGCGATTGGATTCGCAAATCGATTTCCGGTGGCTCAAATCCGATCGCCTCGATGTCAAAGTCGAGCACGAGGTCGGACAATTCCTTCAGCTGGATCGCGAGCTTTTTGTCGTCCCACGTCGACCGATCCGCTAATTTGTTGTCGGCCAGCATGAACGCCCTCGCCTGAGTCGGCGTCAGGTGGTCGAGCAAGATGACCGGGACCTTGTCGATGCCAAGCAGCCGAGCTGCTTCATACCGGCCATGGCCCGCGATAATCTTGTTGTTCTTGTCGACCAAGATCGGCGTATTGAAGCCGAACGCGTCGATGCTTCCGGCGATCGCCCGTATCTGCGCACGGCCATGCTTGCGTGGATTGTCAGGATCAGGAATGAGATTCGCCATCGCGACAAACAAGATTTGCCGGCGCGTGGCCACATCGGTGGCGTTGGTGATTGAAATGTTTAGCTTTGGCATCGCACAGGGGCCGCTATGGCCTCTCCCAAGTTGGAGAAAATGCAGAGGATTTCTCCTCTGGTCCCTGTGAATGACGAATTCTACTTACGTCGGAAGAATTGGTTCGACAAGAGCGCTCGCAAAAATATTTACAGAAACTGCTTGTTACCAGTGCTTTCCTTGTTACCCAATGGTTTGATTGAAGTTCCTTGTTACCTCTTCAAAATGTTTGACGCATGTTGCGTTACCGCGAGGGGCGGCAGCCAAACGCACGGCGAGAAAGATTTCGTGAAAGACCGCATCCAATTTATTGGCCGGTAGGATGCAGATGAATCGAAACCAGGCGGGCACTTACATCAAAATATCTCGTTGACGGTCTCGCCGGTAACATGCGCGTCGCGTGCTGGCCGCGCCATCGAGTGCTGTGCGAGAAAAGGGACGTTTCTGATATCCAGATCGGATTCGCTGTTAATTCGACTTCAGTCCCTGTTATCGGGAAAACTTTACCCTGTTAAGTTTCTTAGGGAATTTAGCGAAAAACCACTGCTGCGCAGCGGCTTCTCTCATGTGAAGATTGGCTCTGAGGCCCAAAATCGCGAAATACCCTGTTATTTTCCCTGAGAACAGGGAAACTTCAGTGGAGACGGGTTCGCATATGACTGCATCCGCCACCACCCAGTCTTCAGGGATCGAACTTGGGTGGGTGTCTTCGCATTTTCCCCTGGCAATGGGGGCTTTTGCCCGCTTCTGGTAGTCTCTGTGTCCGTCTCCGGCGAGGGAAAAGCCGCATTTTGCTCCCCTGTCTCTGCACCGAAAATTTCCGTTCCCCGCTCAAGGGGAGACCGGTTCGATGACTTGGTGGTGGGTCTCCAGTTCGCCGCATCCAAAAATTCCGTTCCCGGCGGCTGGATTTTTCGGCGCGAAGTTCACCGCCCTTGAACAGGGATTCCAGTTTTGAACCAGCGTAATTCGGGATCTCGGGCCCTCGCTGCAGCTATTCCGGATTGAGCCCGAGCGCCTCAAACTGCCCACCAATTGAAGCGGCTTTTCACTTCTCGCGCTTGCCTACGGTCGGGAAAATCAGTGACTGATCCTCCACTTCCTGAAATGGAAGTTTATCCACGGCGGCCGTGGTGTGGAGTTGATCCGAGAGAAATGTCGACCGAAGAAGGACGAATTCGCATGGTTGCGACAACGGCGAGTAGAGCTACGGCGGCGAATGCAGATAGGCACCAGTCAAGCGGGTCGGCGTATTCCATCAAAGCCGCAGCAAGCTGCTCCTCCACGACGGCCTCATACGCGTCGCAATTTATCTCAGGGTCAGCACGGCCAAGCAGGACACCGACAATCAGCGCCGCGAACTAGAGGCGGTGGCGCGCAACTGCGCCGCCGCTTGTTGACGGCGTATTGCAAGGGTCAGAACGAACAGTCCAGGCATCGCGAGCGCGTTGTGCTCATCGACGAAGCCTCGCGTGCGTAGCTCCCCGGCAATTGCAGGATCATCGTTTCGCAAACTGCCGCCGCCGAACAACTTGATCAGCGCGCGCTGCTCAAAGCGCGTTAGTTCGTCCCAACCGGTTGCCTCCGACATTGTCGGTGTCTCTAGCTTAACGGATAAAACTGTGGGAGATGGATTGCCGCATCCTGTCAAGCCCATCCAGCATTCTGCCGTTGTTGTAGTGCTTGTCCCAAAAAAACAGAACGGCCAGCGTGAGCAGCGACGCCACAAAGCTTCGCATCTCGTTTTCCCTTCGCCTTCAGCCTTCAACGGCAGCATCGGCCAGCGGGGAGGTCGCAGTTTTTTGTCGGGAATTTTCTTTGTTCGCTGGCGGCTCAGTCGATCATTTTATCGGATTGGGTGCCTGCGGAATGTCGCCCGATTCAGATCTTCTATCCTGGCGCGATCTCCGATCGACCCCAGATCGGCGTTCTCCAGTTAGTTGCTTCTCCTCTTCTGATCGCGTGTCCGTTCCGGATCGTCGCTCTTTTGAGGCTCGCCTATCGGCGCCCGACCGCTTCTCATCGCTGCCCATCGTGGTCTCCGTGGGGTTGCCGAGAATCATGCTGGATCGTCCAGACTATAGCATGAAGGCCGCCCGGGAGGCTTGCTTATCTGGAAGTAGGCTCGTCCAGCGCGTTCCCTGCCATCTGAGCGCTGTTTTTCGCGTTCTCTGGCAAGTGCTCCTGTTTCTTTTTTCCCTCAGTCGGCAAAATTGGCATCGTCAGGCAAAGATTCAACCGATGCCGCGATGTTTGGTCTTTCGCAAGGATCTCGATCAAATCCTCTGCTGGCGTGAGCAGCGCAAGGTCTCGCACCAGCTGGTCGTGAACTACAGTCAGATGAAGCTGACGCTTAAAGCCGAGGGCCTGGCAATTCGTCTCCGTGGCAAAATGGTTGACATCTACGATTTTCCGGATGGGCGGCTGGAGGTCCGCTGGAAGGGTCAGGTCGCTGCCTTATTCGGCTTTCGACAAGCTGCAACGTGTCAGTCATGCCGCCATCGTCGAGAACAAGCGTCTCGGCGAGATTCTGGCCTGGATCAAGGAACAGCAAGATCGGCAGCCGCGCCTCAACACAAGTTCCAAAGGGGCCACGGCGCTCAAGTCAGACGTCCGGTCTCCTGAAGAACCGTGCCATGCGAATGGCCGAGGCCACCAAATCGAACTCGAAAGCTCCGCACCCGACGCCGGCACCGCTCCGATATGGTGGTCTCCGCGGCGCCGGCTCACGCTCCCAGCGATGCCGTCGAGTGACATTTCAACTTTGCGCAAACAGTGACATCTCAACTTTGTTGCAACATCATCATGTCCGTTGTCAAGCTGACAACGGACATGAAGAGCGCCCGCTGCCCAAGGCGGCTTTTGACCCAAATGCGACGATGGACGCATGGAAGGACCGGGGTGCTCCACGCTGCCAGGCAGGGCAGGAATATCTAACGCCTTCAGCGCAGCTTATGCTAGCCGGACCGCCCCTGTTGATCTGGATCAAACGTAGGCACTCTGGAATTGGGTGCATTGGCAGATGGTTCATCTAGTCAGGGAGGTTTGACATGAATGCAATCATCAAGTCGGAAATGATCTCTCGCCGAAAAGCCCTTTCTCTGATGGGATTGGCAGCGGCGTTCGGACTCGCGGCGGCCCCTACGGTACTGACAGTATCTGATGCTGAGGCTCAGACCGTTGGCATGGAGCGGCGTCAGGAGCGGCGCGCGGGACGGCACGAGCGACGTGAGGCGCGGCGCGCAGGACGGCACGAGCGACGTGAGGTGCGGCGCACCGGTACAACTACCGGCATGGCTAAGTAATTCCACTGGCTCCGCGAAGTCGTTAATCGAACCCGCTGCGCCGCCAACGCGCGAACTGAAACGGCGGATCAAGCCGCTCAAGAGAGCATCGGCGGGGTTAGCAAACTCGGCTAGCATTACAGTTGTCGTTTTTTGAAGTGGGCACGTTGGGCGGCGGCCTGGTGAGCTCTGCGCCAGAGTGACCATGCGATGATGTGTGCGGGTCGGATCCGCTTTCGGGCGAGCCTGATGGCGATGCGGCGGACTTCCTGGATTGACCAACGGATCAATGACGGGGTGGTGACGTCTTTGTTTTTGTCTTGGTTCGGCGTTGCGTTTTTTTTGGCACAACCGGATTGGCGCGATGGCGGATCACCGCCATCATGGCGAAGGCGAGCATCACCAGGGAAACGTGGCGATGCCACCCATGCCAGGATCTGCTCTCGTTGTGATCGAGCCCGAACTCGTTTTTCGCGGTCTCAAAGCTGTCCTCGATCGCCCACCGATGGCCTTCGACCGCCACCAGCGTTTCGATGGATGTTCCCGCCGGACACCAGGTGGTGAAGAAGGCTAGATCGCCATCGGCGATATGACGACGGATTAGCAGACCGCGTGTCCAAAGACCCGGATTTGTGTCATTTGATTCTTCGACTTCCAGATCGGCCAATTCGAGATAGCACCAATCGTGCAGCCGCGGTCCTTTGGTCCCGGCTCCTGCGGACAGGCGTTTCCAGTCGGACGCACGCCGCGTGCGAGCGATGTCCGCGGCGTTGCCGGCGACCGATCGCCGCTTGCCCCAGGATTGAAATACATGAGCGCTGCTGACCCCGAGCACGTAGCCTTTGCCTGCCCGGCGTAATTGCTGTTCGATATCGCCAACACCGTAGACAGTATCACCGGCAACCCACTTGAATGGGATAGACGCGGCTATGGCGCGTGCGATCATGCTCGTTGCAAGCTTTGGCTTGGTCGCAAAGCCGACACCGGGAGGCACATAAGCGGCTTCCAGACGATCTGGATCGTCGGTCCATTCCTTCGGAAGATACAGCGCGCGATCGATGAACGCATGACCGTGGCGCGACACGTAGGCGGCGAAGACGCCGATCTGGCAGTTCGTGATCTTGCCGGCGGAACCAGTGTATTGCCGCGCCACCCCGCACGACGCCTTGCCCTGCTTGAGAAAGCCGGTCTCGTCGATCACCAGCACCGCATCGTCATCCGCCAAATGCTCGACGACATAATCGCGGACGATATCGCGCAGACCATCGGCATCCCAATCCCTGCGACCCAGGATTGCCTGTTGCCGCCAAGGACCGGGATCGCCAGCGGCCTCCGCGCGCATCCAACCGGTCTTGCGTTGCTCATCGCCGAGCAGGCTTTCCAGAAACAAGCCTGCATTCCTCGCAACACGATCTTGATTGAACAACGGACGTATCCGTTGCTTGATCTCACGAAGCGACGCCGCCCACAGCGCAAGCGTCTCTTCAATCGACGCTGTCTGCGCCCACGATCTTCGAATCATGGTTGCCTATGGATTCAGAAAATTCCATAAATGGCAACTGTAGTGCTAGGCTGTCGATCCGTTACCGGACGTACCGCCCTATACGCCGACCCGCTCGGCGAGGGAGACAAGTTCGGCCAGGGATTGAACTTGCATTTTCACCATCACCCGTTGGCGGTGGGCTTTGATTGTGCGTTCAGTCGAGCCCAACGCGTTCGCGACGTGCTTGTTGGTCTTGCCGCGAATGACAAGCTCGAAGACTTGCCGCTCGCGCGGCGTCAGTGTCCCGATATGAGCGCGAACCATGTCTAGCTTGCTCTTCAGGCCACGCGCAGCTTCATGGTGGGCTATAGCCCGCTCAATGGCCTGAAGAAGCTTTTCCGACGATACGGGCTTGGTGAGAAAATCCTCGGCACCCGCCTTGATGGTCCGCACCGTGGTCGGAACATCGGGGTGACCAGAGAGAAACACGATGGGCAGGGTCGAGCCGAGCTCGCTCAAACGACACTGGAGCTCCGGACCGCTCAGTCCCGGTATCAGCACGTCGAGGAGGATGCAGCCCAGTTCACTTTCGTTCGGCAAGCGATCCAGTAAATGTTGGCCCGAAGGATAGGTCGCGACCTCATAACCAGCCTTCTTCAAACGACGTTCCATCGCGGTCCGGAAGGACGCATCGTCGTCGACAACATGCACGAACTCCGGCACAACCACGGCTCCCAACAATCTAAGTACATTGCGGCTGAACGATGGTACGCGCAGCCTATTACGTACCTTGTCTTTTACTCGTGAGAAACAGATCAACGTGCCACATTACGGAAGGTTCCTACCTCCGCCTATGCAAAAACGGCAGAAACGCGCACCGGGTTTGGCAATAGCCCGCTGCACTTCCGCCTTTGTGAAGGTTTTCGGATGACGGCCCATCGCGACGATTCGGCTTGCACAGGGCCGTCGTCCGAAAGCCTCCAGCGAAGGAACGCGCGGGAGATGAGGTGCGGACGCTGAGGCGGGCGCTATGGCGATTTGATCGCGGTTTTGACGGTGTAGGCGAGGTGCGAGAGCGTGTCGGTCAGGTGACGACGGGCGCTGATGGATCTCGGGCTCTCTTTTGCACCAATGAGGATGGCTTTCGGTGCCGATTGCGCTTTGGAAAGCGCTGGCGGGTAGCTATGCGGTCGAGCGTCGCCGTGGCCGGGTTGTGACCAGCAAGAAACGCGATTGACGATGCGGGTGGGTGATGTGGCGGTCGCGCTCATGACGTGTCGATCCTGATTTCGACGACGGGCGCGGTTGGCCGGTGGCGTGGCTGGCAGCCGGCATCGAAGGTCTCGATGACGAACATGCGGCCGCCACAGCAGGGACAAGGCTGGGCGAGTGGCTGGGCTGTCGCTGGATCGATCTCGACGGTCTCTTCGGCCGCAGGCGTTGCCAATCCCAGAAGTTCACGCGCTCGCGCGATCGTCTCGGCGCGATTGCTGCTGGCGAACAAGCCGTAGTGGCGAATGCGATGGAAGCCCTTGGGCAGAACGTGGATCAGAAACCGGCGGATGAACTCGCCGACGTCGAGGGTCATCGTCGTGTACCGGCCTGGGCCTTCGATCCTGTAGTTTTTGACCTTGAACGTGACGCTGTGCTGGTCGATCGCGATCAGACGGCGGTTCGAGATGGCGACGCGGTGGGTATATCGCGACAGATAGGCGAACACGGCCTTCGGGCCCGCGAACGGACGCTTGGCGTAGACGAACCAGCGCTTCTTGCCGAGCGGGGCGAGGAATGCCGCGAACGCCTTCGCATCGACAAGATGCGCGTGTGCGCCGAGGAACTGCAGGCTGCCCGCCTCGTGTGCCGTCAGAAGCTTCTCCAGCATTAAACGGCGGAACAGCTTCGATAGAACGCGCACGGGCAGCAGGAAGTTCGGTTTGCATGAGATCCAACGGCTGTCATCCATGATGGCGAGGCCGCCGCCCGGCACGATCATGTGGACATGCGGATGATGGGTCATGGCCGAGCCCCAGCTGTGCAATACCGACGTAATGCCGATGCGAGCGCCGAGGTGCTTGGGATCGGCCGCGATGGTGAGCATCGCCTCCGACGAGGCCTTGAACAGCAGATCGTAGATCACGGCCTTGTTCTGGTAGGCGATGTCGCCAATCGCCGACGGCAGCGTGAAGACCACGTGGAAGTAGGGAATCGGAAGCAGTTCGGCCTCGCGCGCCGCCATCCACTCGCGGGCTGCTGCGGCCTGGCACTTCGGGCAGTGCCGGTTGCGGCAGGTAATGGGCATTTCCCATTAGTTGCCTTATGGGCACGATTTGTAATGGGGAGTTGGCGGGCCATTCCGTCACTGTGCTTTGAGCGTTCGCCAACTCCACTCACCATTACGAGGCACCCCTGAGCATGGCGATAAGTTTATCCGGCGGCCGGAAGAAGCCTTTGCGCATGTGGGGCGGAACGATGGCTTCAATGGCCTCGAGTTTCTCCGTGGGATCGCCGCGCGTATAGACTTCGGTCGTCGCCAAGTTGGCGTGTCCCAGCCACAAGGACACTTTTCGGATGTCCTGCGTCGCTTGCAGGACGATCATCGCGCATGTGTGCCGCAACACATGGGGTGAGACACGCTTTTTTAGCAGACCAGGGCATTTGTGAGCGGCGGTCGCGCAATGTTGCTTGAGCAGATATGCAAAGCCCCAGCGGGTTAGCGGTTCTCCCCTGGCACTAACGAACACCTCCGGCGTCGCGACTGTCCCTCTCACCGCCAGCCAAGCACGCAGCGCCGCAGCCGTGGTTTTCCATAGGGGGAGAACCCGTTGCCGTCGTCCTTTGCCGAGAACTCGAACGCTCATCGCTTGCAGGTCAACGTTGTCGATTCGCAGTCCCGTCAGTTCGGATACGCGAAGGCCGGCGCAAACGGCCAGATGCAGCATGGCCCGATCGCGAACCCCATCGCGGGTCGCCGGATCGGGTGCGTCGAGCAAGGCTTGGAACTCCTCTCGCAGGAGATAGGGAACCAGACGAGAGTTGGTTTTCTTGAAAGGGATCGCCAGAACGCGACGTATTTGCTCAAGCGCCGCCGGTTGACGATATTCGAGGAAGTGGAAGAAGGACTTGATTGCCGCCAACCGAACGTTACGGGTTTCCGGCGCGTTTTTGCGCGTGTCCTCCAGATATTCGAGGAAGGCACTGACCAGCTTCGCGTCAATCTGCTCCAGCATCAGCGACGATGGCGTGACCTTGTGCCTTGCGGCCGCGAACTCGAAGAGGAGCTGGAAGCTGTAGGCGTAGGAATCGCATGTATGCTGGCTGGCACCTCGGTGGCCGGCGAGCGTCTCGTGGAGGTAGGCTTCGATGTGAGGTGCAATCGGCGTCATGGTTGCGCACCCCCACACATGAACGCCTCCCCAACGTCGGCGACGTCGCGCATGAGATCGGCAGTGGCCTCGAGATACCAATAGGTCGCGTAGATGTTGACGTGACCCATGTAGGTCGCGAGTGCCACCATGTGCTTGCCGCTGCGGGCCCTGCCCACCGGACTGGCCTGCAGTGCACGCACCGCGAATGTATGCCGAAGTTCGTGCAGACGAGGCCGGCGGCCACCCGGCGCCGGCCCAACATTTGCCTTCCGCACCAATCGATCAAACGTGTCCTTTACCGTGTGATAAGGAAGCGGCCGACCTTGGTCGCAGACGAACACATAGGCATCGCTTGAACGAGGTTGGCGTCGCCTCAGATAGCGCTCCAAGCCTGCCGCTGCGGAGTGATGCAGCGGCGTCAAACGGGTCTTCCGGAACTTGGTCTCCCGGATCACTAGTCCGTCATTCGTCATGTCGGCAACTTGCAATTTCAACGCTTCGGAGATCCGCAACCCAGTGACCGCAAGCAAGGCAATCAGAGTGGCGTAGGTTTGAGGTCTCAGCCCGCTCGCAGGGCGAATGCGCAGGGCGGCTTCGATGAGGCGATTGATCTCGTCTGCCGAGTAGATGTGCGGCGGCCGGCGCTTCTTGCGGGCGCCAAAGTGATTGGCCGGCGGCACCTCGTGCCGACCATCTTCAACCCTGATGAACCGTACGAAGCGGCAGACGGCTTTCAACCGCGCGTCGCGCTGCGCCACAGACGGGCCGAGAGCCGCCCCGTCGATCGCCGATTGCGCGTGAACATGCGTGTCCCCGCGGTCGGTCGCAAAGCCAGCAAAGCTCTTCAACAAGTATTCAGCCATTGTCATGTCAAATCCTGCAGCACGGCGCAGGCGGAGGTAGGCCTCTACGGTGTTCAACATCAGAGTGCCTCCGGCCAGGGCTGCGCGATTTGCTGCAGCAGGTTGACGTCGGCTTTCGCGTAATGCGCCGTCGTATCGACGCCCCGATGCCGAAGGACCAAGCCTATTTGCTCGAGAGGGACGCCATTGCGCAGCATCTGAGTTGCCGCCGTATGGCGCAGGGCGTGGGCGCCTTTGACTGGCGTAACCACGCCGGCCCGCCTCATGGCGCGCTTTGCGACCAATGACACGCTGCCGCCATCGAGGAATGGCCGGAATGGAGCGATGTTTCGAAGGAAGACGCGATCACTCTGAGCAACGGTCGGCCGGCATTCCATATAGGCGATAATCGCGTCTCCAACCTCTTGCGGGAGCGGGAGACGAACCTGATAGCCGGATTTCCCGCAGACCAGCAGCGTACCGGCTTCCCACTCGATATCAGCGAGGCGGAGCTGCGCCACGTCGCCGGCTCGAAGTCCGAGACGTGCCAGCAGCAGGAGGATCGCGCGATCGCGGCGACGCCCAGGTAAATCGCCATCACACGCAGTGAGCAAGTCGACCACCTGCTCCGCTGTCAAATACCTTGGCAACTCGGCCAGGCGCCATGAGGCGTAAGCGGGCACGGCCTTGTCGAGATCAGCTTGGCAGAGACCCTGGACGGCGAGATAGCGCAAGAACACCCGCAGGCTGGTGATCAGCTTTTCGACGGAGCTTTTGCCGCCCTGGCCCGTGCGTTCCAGAAAATACCGCCGCACAGCTGTCGCGTTCCACCCTGTGGGATCGGTGCCGAGCGCCATCATCAGGCGGGTGGCCCCACGAGCGTACTGTCGGATCGTCGGTTCGGCGGCACCGCGATGCTTGCGCAGCCAGTGTTGGAAGCTGACAACGAGCGCTGGCTCGGGGCTTTGAATGGCGGGTGTCGCGTTGGTGCGGTGAACGCCAATTTGTTGAAGAAAATTGAGAAAGTTCTTGGCGCCGAAAGTCGTGTGGTGGTTTCGCCGTCCGCCTTTTGCTCGCGGGCAACGACAAGTTCGCAGATGCTCGTGGAAAGCTGCAAGATTGATGTCGGCTAACGTTCCACCTTGCTCGCACAAGAAATGGCCGAGGTGCGCCGCCGCGCGTAGATAGCGCACTGCGATGGCCGGACGATAGCCGCTCCGTTCGAGCGACTGGGCGAAACCGTCAATGAACGATCCGCTTGGCCCGTTTCGCAGGTGCGCAAGCATCTTTGGCGCCAAAAAATAAGTCTCCAGCATCTCGGTCCCTCCTTGTGACTGGCCGTTGGTGGCCAGTTGCAGAGGGGCGGGAAGACGCAGTGGTTATGGAGAGCTGAACCGCAGACAATCCAAGGATCTGCCGTCTATGAGAAATGCGGGCATCGCCGCTGCCCGCCAACTCCCCATTACAAATCGTGCCCATAAGGCAA
>CAVWMD010000027.1:0-1354523 GCA_963755895.1 uncultured Alphaproteobacteria bacterium | reverse complement strand
ACCAGCGTGGTTGTGTGTAGGGCTGCTCGGGCTGATGCTCGGCGGCTCCCAGCGGGCGATGGTGGCCCCCCCGGCGGACGCCAATCTAACACCCCGGGACCGCGAGTTGCTGACCCAATCCGCCTTACAGAGCAGGCCGTATATTCCCGAGAATTACCGCCGGCAGGTGGTCGACTATCCGCGCAATGAGCCGCCGGGCAGCATCCTGGTCGATAGCGATGCGCGCTATCTTTACTACGTTCAGTCAGGCCACAAGGCGGTCCGGTACGGCGTCGCGGTAGGGACAGGAAGCGCTGGCTTTCTCCGGCACCGCCACAGATTGGCCGCATGGCCGAATGGCCCGACTGGATTCCGACCGCCGTATATCAAGGCGCGGCTCGGCCCCTTTCCGGACCGCGTTGCAGGGGGGACCCGCCAACCCGATGGGCGCGCGCGCGATGTACCTGTACCAGGGCAACAAGGACACCCTGTACCGCATCCACGGCACCAACCAGCCGGAACGTATCGGCCAGGCGGTCTCATCCGGCTGCATCCGCATGACCAACGAGGACGTCATCGATCTCTACGACCGGGCGAAGCAAGGCGCCCACCGTCGTCGTGCTTCCGCCGAGTTCAGGTGGATGGAATGGCCAGCGCAGCTGAGTGAGGCCTGTGGAGCGGCGTAGCCCGGATGAGCACTTGCGATAGCGGGGTTCGCTGCGTCGTCTCGGACCACCTTGAAGGTCACGCATGTCAGACATTTTGACGAGAATTACGATCAATGCGGACCGAATGCACAGCCGTCCGTGCATTCGTGATTTGCGCATGACGGTTTCGGATGTTTTAGGCCTGCTATCGGCGGGGCAATTGCGAGAGACAATTCTTGGAGAATATCCCTATCTCGAAAGCGCTGATATAGACGCGGTCTTGGCTTTTGCCGCGCACCAGGCTGACCGCCCCACTATTGCAGCGCAGAAATCGTAGGGCGCAATAGCGAAGACCGTATGTCCTTCTTCCCAAGCTGAGGCGACTCGCCCTCGATGCCTTACGAGGGTTGCCCGGAAAGGCTGGGCAGAGCCTCTATGCAAGGAGGACGAGTCATGAGCGACCATAGCGTGGCCTACGTGGCTTTCGATACCGCGAAGTTACGGCATGCGGTGGCCATCGCCGAAGACGGGCGGACGGGCGAGGTTCGCTTTCTCGGCGAGATCGAGAGTACCGAGGCGGCCACGGTCAAACTGGTGAAGAAGCTTACCAGCCGGTACCGGCACCTCACCTTCTGCTATGAAGCCGGTCCGACCGGATATGAGCTGTACCGGCTGATCAAACGCCTCGGCCATGACTGCATCGTGGTCGCGCCGTCGCTGATCCCGAGGAAGCCAGGCGACCGGGTGAAGACCAACCGCCGCGATGCGCTCAGCCTGGCCAAATTGCTGCGCGCTGGAGAACTCACCGCGGTATGGGTTCCCGATGCTCGCCACGAGGCGATGCGGGATCTGACCCGCGCACGCGAAGCCGCGGTCGAGGATCTCACATCAAAACGGCAGCAGGTGCTGTCGCTGCTGCTGCGGCTCGGCCGGTACTATGCGGGTAAGCGCAACTGGACCAGGATGCATATGAACTGGCTGGCGGGCCAGAAGCTGGAGCATGCCGAACAGCGCATCGCCTTCGAAGAGATGCTGTTGGCGGTGCGAGAGGCGCAAGCGCGTGTGGTGCGGCTGGAACAGGCGATCCGCACGGCGCTACCGGACTGGTCGCTGGCAGAGGGGGTCACGGCATTGATGGCGATGCGCGGTTTCGACCTCGTCTCGGCGAGTGCATTCCTGGCCGAGATGGGCGACCTGTCGCGGTTTCCGACCGCGCGCGACCTGATGGGCTATCTCGGCCTGGTGCCGAGCGAGCAGTCGACCGGCGAGAAGGTCAAGCGCGCTGGCATCACCAAGGCTGGCAACCGCCGGGCACGGCGCATTCTCGTCGAGTGCTCGTGGAGCTATCGGCATCCGCCACGGCTCGGCAAGGAGAAGCTTGCCAAGGTCGCCGCTGTCCCGCGCGACGTTCGCGAGATCGCCTGGAAGGCACAGCATCGCCTCACCGCCCGCTATCGGGCGCTGACCCGGAACGGTAAGAAGCCAACGGTCGTCATCACGGCGATTGCTCGCGAGCTATCAGGCTTCATCTGGGCCATCAATCGCTCCACGCGTCCTGCCGTAACCGGGTGAACGAAGCGGCGAACTCAGACATCGTGTAACGGCGGGGACGAAGCCAACGGCAGGGGAACTCCCGATTACGCTATGTGGCCGATCATGCGATCGACGCCCGTGCGAAGACAGGGACAGCCCCGGACGAAATTTCGGAAATGCGGATCAAACCCGCAAATCAGAGCTTGATCACCGACGTCTCAGGCTTCGTCCCTACCGTTGCACGATCATCACTCAGACGTTCTCCAGCGAAACTCGCATGGAGCTGATCACACATGTTCGATACACTTGACGAAGGACATCAGAGCGTATTGCGCCGCGCGGCAGAACGAAAGAGGCGGAATACGCTCCGCTATTCCGCCCTACGAACTGCGTTGCCCAGCGCAGCAAGCCTAGAGCCTTTCCCGTTCCGATGGAATCGGAACGGGGCTCTAGGTTTTTGTTTTGACGCGTTTTCTACCGCAGATAAGTCTACGCAATCTGCGCAGATTGCTATGCGAACCGGTATCCACTTCGCTCGAAAACGCTCTAGCCCGGATGAGCGTAGCGACATCCGGGTTCGCTGCGGTACCGCATGTCGCTCATGCGGGCTACTCGCTAAGCCGATACCGGCGTCAATTTAAATACGCGACCATGCTTTGCCGCTGTAGCGATGTCGCCCGCCTTTAGTGCCTCACGAACGGCATCAAGCTTCATTGCATCTTCAATCGATAGATAGGGTGACCACGCGCTGTCGTCCTCGATCAAGACGACGGGCACCTCTGCGGCATATTTGCCCTCGTGGATAAATTCTACCATTTCGCGTTTCATAAATTGATCCGCCTTTTGAAATCAGGGGTCCACCGTGCCGGATCTGGCCGGTAGGCGGTGATCAGAACGGCTAGCGCTTCGTTTCCGTTCAGCATCCCCCAAACGATATGCAGAGGCTCTCCGTTGCGATCATTCTGCAGTACCAAAACACTCGGGCCGCGAACGGCGTCAGGATAGGATTCAACGACAACCGCGAAGTCAACGCCACCAATGACATCGGTTAATGCAATACCATCAGCGGCCAGTTCACGATAGCCATGCCGGGAAACCTGCACGTCACGCTGCTTAACGAGACGTTGAATGGCTGCCAGAACGTCGGCCATATCAAACGGCTACTCCGCAGCCTCGCTCGCCCCACTGCTGCGCTTCTTCCTCGGCGCCTCCGCCTTGCCCAGAACCGGCGCCAGAAACTTCCCCGTATAGCTCCGCGGTGCCTTGACGATATCTTCCGGCGGGCCCCAGGCGACGATTTCGCCGCCGCCGTCGCCGCCTTCGGGGCCGAGGTCGATCACCCAGTCGGCGGTTTTTATGACCTCGAGATTGTGCTCGATCACGACGACCGTGTTGCCCTGCGACACCAGCTCGTGCAGCACTTCCAGAAGCTTCTTCACGTCGTGGAAATGCAGGCCCGTGGTCGGCTCGTCCAGGATGTAGAGCGTGCGGCCGGTGGCGCGTTTTGACAATTCCTTGGCCAGCTTGACGCGCTGGGCTTCGCCGCCGGACAAGGTCGTGGCCTGCTGGCCGACATGGATGTAGTCGAGACCGACGCGATGCAGGGTCTTGAAGGTCTCGCGCACGCGCGGCACCGCCTTGAAGAATTCGGCGGCTTCCTCCACGGTCATGTCGAGCACGTCGGCGATCGACTTGCCCTTGAACAGCACTTCCAGGGTCTCGCGGTTGTAGCGCTTGCCCTTGCAGACGTCGCAGGTGACGTAGACGTCGGGCAGGAAGTGCATCTCGATCTTGATGACGCCGTCGCCCTGGCAGGCCTCGCAGCGGCCGCCCTTGACGTTGAAGGAAAACCGCCCGGGCTCGTAGCCGCGCGCCTTGGCTTCGGGGAGCCCTGCGAACCATTCGCGGATCGGCGTGAACGCGCCGGTGTAGGTCGCGGGATTCGAGCGCGGGGTGCGGCCGATCGGCGACTGGTCGATGTCGATGATCTTGTCGATATGCTCGAGACCCTCGATGCGGTCGTGCGGGGCCGCGCCCTCGCTGGCGTTGTTGAGTTTGCGCGCGATCGCCTTGTAGAGCGTGTCGATCAGCAAGGTCGACTTGCCGCCGCCGGAGACGCCGGTGACGCAGGTGAACAGCCCCAGCGGAATTTCCGCCGAGACATTTTTCAGATTGTTGCCGCGGGCGTTGACCACCTTGATGGTGCGGCGGTGGTTCGGCGGCCGCCGCTCCGGCACCTCGACGGACAATTCGCCGGTGAGGTATTTTCCGGTCAGCGACTTCGGATTGTTCATGACCTCGGCGGGCGTGCCCTGCGCGACGATGTTGCCGCCATGCATGCCGGCGCCGGGGCCGACGTCGACGACATAATCGGCGAGCCGAATGGCGTCCTCGTCATGCTCGACCACGATCACGGTATTGCCGAGGTCGCGCAGCCGCTTCAGGGTTTCCAGCAGCCTTGCGTTGTCGCGCTGATGCAGGCCGATCGACGGCTCGTCCAGCACATAAAGCACGCCGGTCAGGCCCGAACCGATCTGCGACGCCAGCCGGATGCGCTGGCTTTCGCCGCCGCTCAATGTGCCGGAGGCGCGCGCCAGGGTCAGGTAATTGAGACCGACATCGAGCAGGAACGACAGCCGCTCGCGGATTTCCTTCAGCACCCGTGCGGCGATCTCGTTCTGCTGCGCGTTGAGCACTTTTGGGACGGTCTCGAACCATTCGCCGGCGCGGCGCACCGACAATTCGGAGATCTCGCCGATATGCTTGCCGCCGATCTTGACGCACAGCGCCTCCGGCTTCAGCCGGTGGCCGTTGCAGGCATCGCAGGGCACATCCGAGAAATACTTTGCGAGCTCCTCGCGCGCCCATTCGCTGTCGGTCTCGCGAAAGCGGCGGTTGATATTGGTGACGACGCCCTCGAACGGTTTCTTGGTGTCGTAGGAGCGCACGCCGTCTTCATAGGAGAATTTGATCTCGTCCTCGCCGGAGCCGTGCAGGATGGCGTTCTGCGTCTTCTTCGCCAGGTCCTTCCATTTGGTGTCCAGCGTGAACTTGTAGAATTTGCCGAGCGCGGTCAGGGTCTGGACATAATAAGGCGAGGAGGATTTCGCCCACGGCGCGATGGCGCCCTTGCGCAGCGTCAATTCCTTGTCGGGAATCACCAGGTCTTCGTCGATATGCTGCTCGACGCCGAGGCCGCCGCAGGCCGGACACGCGCCATAGGGATTGTTGAAGGAGAACAATCGCGGCTCGATTTCGGGAATGGTGAAGCCGGAAACCGGGCAGGCGAATTTTTCGGAAAACAAAATCCGCTCCGGGCCGCTCTTGTCGTGGATTTTTGCCGTCTTCTTGTCGGGCTTCTTGTCGTCGCCGGCGGCAGCCGGCGCATCCGCATATTCGATCACCGCGAGCCCTTCCGCGAGCTTCAGGGCCGTCTCAAAACTTTCCGCCAGCCGCTGGCCGATGTCGGGCCGCACCACGATGCGGTCGACCACGACGTCGATGTCGTGCGGGAATTTCTTGTCGAGCGTGGGCGCTTCGGCGAGCTCGTGGAAGGTGCCGTCGATCTTGACCCGCTGGAATCCCTTCTTGAGGTATTCGGCGAGCTCCTTGCGGTACTCGCCCTTGCGTCCACGCACCACCGGCGCCAGCAGATAGAGCCTGGTGCCCTCGGGCAGCGCCAGCACGCGATCGACCATCTGCGACACGATCTGGCTTTCGATCGGCAAGCCGGTCGCGGGCGAATAGGGAATGCCGACCCGCGCCCACAACAGGCGCATGTAGTCGTAGATCTCGGTCACGGTGCCGACGGTCGAGCGGGGATTTTTCGAGGTGGTCTTCTGCTCGATCGAAATCGCAGGCGACAGGCCATCGATCTGGTCGACATCCGGCTTCTGCATCATCTCCAGGAACTGGCGCGCATAGGCCGAGAGCGACTCGACGTAGCGGCGCTGGCCCTCGGCATAGATGGTGTCGAACGCCAGCGATGATTTTCCGGAGCCCGACAGACCGGTGAACACCACGAGCCTGTCGCGTGGAATTTCGAGGTCGACGTTCTTGAGATTGTGTTCGCGCGCGCCGCGAATGGTTATCGAGCGCAGTGAGCCCGCATTGTTTTGGCGCTTGGCCCTGATCACTTCATCCATATCGGCATTTCCAGACGCGTGCGTGCTTGGGCGCGCTCGGAAGCGAAATCCGAAAGCGGACGCCAGTGGCGGGTGCGCTCGGAACATAGGAAGAACGTCAAGCAATTTCCAGAGCCGCGTGCAAACCATCAACGGTTTGTTGCGGCCGAGGTTCGAATTGGCAGCAGATGGCACGGCGAAGGTGTCGTTCAACAGCGCGCGCAACAAAAAAGGCCGGCGCGAGGCCGGCCTTTTCGAGATGATCGGCTTTCGCCGAGATGATCAGGATCGTATCAGTACTTCGCGATACCGGGAGCGCCGAAACGATAGTTGATGCGAGCGGTAACCAGATCGGTGTCGCCACCGGTGCTGAACGTGCTGCCGAGCGGAATGCCGGCGGGCGTCACGAAGGTCCGGTTCTGCTGGTCCATGAAGATATGGTCGTATTCAACACCCACCGACCAGTTCGGCGCGAAGCCGACTTCAAGACCCGCACCAACCACCGCACCCCAATTGGTGTTGTCGCCGGTCGATGAGAGCACGGCGCTGGTCGCGTTGGAGGTCACCGAATAATTGTTGTCGGTAACCGCAGCACCGCCCTTGGCGTAGAGCAGGACGTTGTTCCAGGCGTAGCCGATCTGGCCGGTGAACAGGCCGAACGCGTCCAGCTTGGAGTTGTTGTTCAGACCCGGAGCAACGCTGTTGACGCCCGATCCGGTGAAGTCAGCCCAGTTGCCCTGAGCTTCCAGGCCGAACACCCAGCCGGCGGTCTGCCAGCGGTAACCAATCTGGCCGCCGACGGTGCCTCCGTTGGCATCGTGACTACCGAGCGGAATACCGGTTGTGACGTTGGTGCGGTCGTCGCGGTTCTGGCCCCAACCACCGTTGACACCGATGTAGAAGCCGCTCCAGTCATAGGCCGGCGACACCAGCACGGGCGCCTTGGTGTAAACCGGTCGCGCCGCGAGATCGGCGGCCGAGGCGGGGGCCGCCGCCATGCCCAATGCAACCAATCCAACGGTACTCAGCAAAAACTTCTTCATTTTGGTTCTCCAGATAATCCTGCTTCGTTTCTCCGAAGCGTTTTCCAGTCAGGCAACGAGTGCGCGAGCCCATCCCATTTCCGACACCAATCATATTCGATTTCGACGAAAAGGCCGTCTCCGAAAAGCAACACTCGTCAACCAATTACATGACCGTAAGTTAATGATTTGTTTGGGCTATTTTCTCATATGCGGAACTTTTTCGGAGCAAAAATCGGGCGATTTTGTGATGGTGCGCCATCAGAATACCGACCGCGATTTCGAGGCATTTCCGCCTTGAAATCCCGTTAATCTTCAGTCAGAACAAAACTGGAACATTTGGCTCAGGAATGCTATATGTGGATAACCCCGAGTTAGCGGGGGATCGCCGGGCGTGCTGGATCGGCGAGCGTATAGGGTCGGTTCTGACAGCGGTGCCGTGGTCATGATTGAGAGCAAGGCAGGCCGGCTAGCGAGCGGGCCGGCAAGTCCGGCTTGGACCGGCGAACGCGGCAGAACGCAATAAACAGAACGCGCAATATCAGTGCAGTAATTTCGAGATTGGAGAGCGGCGATGGCGGGAAGTGTGAACAAGGTGATTCTGATCGGCAATCTTGGGGCCGATCCGGAAATCAAGCGGACCCAGGATGGGCGGCCGATCGCCAATTTGCGGATCGCGACATCGGATACCTGGCGCGACAAGGCCACCGGCGAGCGCAAGGAAAAGACCGAATGGCATCGCGTGGTGATCTTCAGCGAAGGCCTGTGCAAGATCGCCGAGCAGTACCTGAAGAAGGGCGCCAAGGTTTACATTGAAGGTCAGTTGCAGACCCGCAAATGGACCGACCCGCAGGGCGTCGAGAAATACTCGACCGAAGTGGTGCTGCAGAATTTCAACTCGACCCTGACCATGCTCGATGGCCGTAGTGGTGGCGGCGGCGGTGGCAGCTTCGGCGGCGACGATGCGGGCGACGATTTTGGTTCCCGCGGCCCGTCGAGCAGCCCATCGAGTTCGGCACCGCGCCGCGCCGTGGCGGCCGGCGCGCGCAGCAACAGCGACATGGACGACGACATTCCGTTCTGATGCGGCTGGTGTCGAAGCTGAGGCAGAAGCTGGTAACGGAGGGTGGAGAGCCCTCTGTTACCATTTTCTTTTACTCTATAGGCTTAAACCAGAAATTTAAAGTTATAGATTAGATTTGTATTTCCTAAGAAGGTATTGATTTTACAATAATTTTTATCGTCGTCTCGCGTCAATAACCCGAGGGCGTTTGTCGTGAGCCTCGCGCCATTGCTCGATGCGACTCCCCAGATCCCGCTGCATGCCTTTGCAGCGCTGGCAGCCTTCGTGCTGGGCGTTGTTCAGTTGGCGGCTCCAAAGGGCACATTGCCCCACCGGACGCTTGGCTGGATCTGGGTGATCCTGATGCTCATCGTCGCCGCAAGTTCGTTCTGGATCCACCAGATCCGGCTGCTCGGCCCGTGGAGCCCGATCCATCTGCTGTCGATCTTCGCCTTGGTCATCGTTCCGATCGGCGTGTGGCGCGCGCGCCGCCACGATGTCGCCGGTCATCGGCTCACCATGACGCTGACGTTCTGCGGCGCGCTCGTCGTGGCCGGATTGTTCACCCTGCTGCCAGGGCGGATCATGCATACCGTCGTATTTGGCCAATGAGCCGGCCTCCGGCAGGCGTCTTCCTGGTCGGGTTCTCGGGGGTGTTTTCGCCTCGGAGGCGGCTCGGAAAACCCAGTTGGCGGAGCCGTTCCGGGGGCGGTTCGGACGGGGCTTTCAGAGCTCCGCGTCAGGCCCTCGCCGACCGCGTAAGTCTCTGGAAAAACGAAGGGAAAAACCGCTCGTCGGCTCCCGTTAAGGGGTGGTTTGCAAGGCTCCGATACGCTATATGATTCTAAACAAGAATTGACCGGATTCCCCCTTTGTCTGAGCCTGAAGATAAGCCCCCCGGCGAGCCGCCGGTGCCTTCCGATATTCGTCCCGTATCGATCCTCGACGAGATGAAGCGCTCCTACCTCGATTACGCCATGAGCGTGATCGTGGCGCGGGCGCTACCCGACGCGCGCGACG
Source organism: uncultured Alphaproteobacteria bacterium (assembly GCA_963755895.1). Lineage (GTDB taxonomy): Bacteria > Pseudomonadota > Alphaproteobacteria > Rhizobiales > Xanthobacteraceae > Bradyrhizobium. Next base: position 1,345,135 of record CAVWMD010000027.1, on the reverse strand, counting down.
GCCTCAAGCCGGTGCACCGCCGCATCCTCTATTCGATGTACGAGCAGGGGCACACGCCGGACAAGAAATACGTCAAGTCTGCGCGCGTGGTCGGCGACGTCATCGGTAAATATCATCCGCATGGCGACCAGTCGATCTACGACGCCATGGTGCGGATGGCGCAGGATTTCTCCATGCGCTTGCCGCTGATCGACGGTCAGGGCAATTTCGGCTCGGTCGACGGCGATCCGCCGGCGGCGTATCGATATACCGAGGCACGGCTGAGCCGGTCCGCGCTCGAGGTTTTGGGGGATATCGACAAGGACACCGTCGACTTCCAACCCAATTACGACAATTCCGAAACCGAGCCGTCGGTCCTGCCGGCGAAGTTTCCGAACCTGCTGGTCAATGGAGCCGGCGGCATCGCCGTCGGCATGGCGACCAACATTCCGCCGCACAATCTCGGCGAGGTCATCGATGCCTGCATGGCGCTGATCGACGATCCGGCGCTCACGATCGATGATCTCATCAACATCGTTCCCGGACCGGATTTCCCGACCGGCGGCATCATCCTCGGACGCCAGGGCATCCGCTCGGCCTATCATCTCGGCCGCGGCTCGATCGTGATGCGCGGCCAGGTCAAGATCGAGTCCTACGGCAAGGACCGCGAAGCCATCATCATCTCGGAAATTCCCTACCAGGTGAACAAGGCGACGATGGTCGAGCGCATCGCCGAACTGAATCGCGAGAAGAAGATTGAGGGCATTGCGGCTCTACGCGACGAATCCGACCGCGATGGCTACCGCGTCGTCGTCGAAATAAAGCGCGATGCGATGGCGGATGTGGTGTTGAATCAGCTCTATCGATTCACGCCGCTGCAATCCAATTTCCCGGCCAACATGCTGGCGCTGGACAATGGCCGCCCGCAGACCATGAACCTGAAGGACCTGCTGACGCTGTTCATTGCGTTCCGTGAACAGGTGATAACGCGCCGGACCAAGTTCCTGCTCAACAAGGCCCGCGACCGCGCCCATATCCTGGTCGGGCTTGCGATCGCGGTGGCCAATATCGACGAAATCATCCGGGTGATCCGCACGTCGCCAGATCCCAACACCGCGCGCGACACCCTGATGTCGCGGGACTGGTCGGCCAGGGATGTTGAGGCGATGATCACGCTGATCGACGACCCCCGGCATCGAATGACCCCGGAGGGGACCGCGCGGCTGTCGTTCGAGCAGGCCAAGGCCATTCTCGAACTGCGGCTGGCAAGGCTTACCGCGCTCGGGCGCGAGGAGATTTCCGAGGAACTGGACAAGCTCGCCGTTGAGATCGCCGACTATCTCGAGATATTGCGCTCGCGTGCCCGGGTGCAGACGATCGTCAAGGACGAACTGGCCGAGGTCAAAGCGAAATTCGCGACCCCGCGCAGGACCGTGATCATGGAGCAGGAGAACGAGGTCGAGGACGAGGACCTGATCCAGCGCGAGGACATGGTGGTCACGGTTTCGCATGCCGGCTACGTCAAGCGGGTGCCGCTGTCGGCCTATCGGGCGCAACGCCGCGGCGGCAAGGGCCGGTCTGGCATGCAGACCCGCGACGAGGATTTCGTCAGCCGGCTCTTCGTGGCGTCGACCCATACGCCGGTGCTGTTCTTCTCGTCGCGCGGTCAGGTCTACAAGGAAAAGGTCTGGCGCCTGCCGGTGGCGCCGCCGAACGGCCGCGGCAAGGCTCTGATCAACATCCTGCCGCTGGAGCAGGGTGAGCGCATCACCACCATCATGCCGCTGCCCGAGGATGAATCCTCCTGGGCCAATCTCGACGTGATGTTCGCGACCACCGGCGGCAATGTCCGCCGCAACAAGCTGTCTGACTTCGTCGATGTGCGCCGTTCCGGCATCATCGCGATGAAGCTGGATGAGGGCGAGGCGATCGTCGACGTGCAAATCTGCACCGAGCGCGACGACGTGCTTTTGACGGCCGCCGGCGGCCAGTGCATCCGCTTCCCGGTCACGGACGTGCGCGTCTTCACCGGCCGCACCTCGATGGGCGTGCGCGGCATCGCATTGTCCGACAACGACACGCTGATCTCGCTGTCGATCCTGCGCCATGTCGAGGCGACCTCGGATGAACGCTCGGCTTACCTGAAGATGCGCCGTGCCGTGGCCGGCGAAGCCGCGACCGAAGAGCCGGCCGATGCCGAGGAGACGTCGGGAGAGACCCAAGAGGAAGTCTCAGGGGAAACTTCAGGCGCGATCCAGCTCAACCAGGAGCGCTATGCCGAGATGTCGGCGCACGAACAGGTGGTCTTGACGGTGTCCGTCAACGGTTACGGCAAGCGCACCTCGTCCTACGAATACCGCACCACCGGACGCGGCGGCAAAGGCATTGTCGCGATGTCGGTCAATAATCGTAACGGCCATCTTGTCGCATCATTCCCGGTCGAGGATTCCGACCAGATCATGCTGGTGACCGACAAGGGGCAGCTGATCCGCTGCCCGGTCGAGGGCATCCGGATCGCCGGCCGCTCCACCCAGGGCGTCATCGTGTTCGACACCGCTGAAGACGAGCACGTGGTGTCGGTCGAGCATATCGGCGACGACGGGGAGAATGGCGAGAACGGCAACGGCGGGTAGGTTCCCGGCCACGTGGTGAGGAGGGGCGCTTGCGCCGTCTCCAACCATGAGTTCCACAATCGTCATTGCCGGGTCAAGCTCGGCCATGAACTCAAACACTCGTCGTTCCGGGATAATCCGAAGGACCAGACCTCAGACGCGCATATTCACATCGGCGTCACGTCGTCACGGCGGCGCCGTCTGCCAACCCCGAGCCTGTCTTGCCTTCGCGGCTTTTTTATCGTGATACCCAAGCGCCTCGGGTGTGGGAAAGCGCGCCGACATCACTGATGTTGGCCCAAACGCCACCTGCTATGAGCATCATAGCCACGGTCATTCCGAGAATGGTATTCATCTTTTAGCTCCCTGCTGAACTCACAAATCGCGTCCGCTCGAATCGTTCCGGCCAATTCAGTAGGCGGTCAAAAAAAGCGCCGCCCGGTTTTGGCCGATGCCAAGTCCGCCGGGTTCCGGCTCGCCAGGCGCCACGGGCTTCGCGGTTGGGCTCGTATCGACCTGTTCGTCCTCGGGCCTATAGTCAATCATTCAAGCCCCTGGGTTCGGAAGGAAGGACACCATGACCACTCCGGATTTCGCCAGCCCGCGCGCGGCTGCTCAAGCTTTCACGCCCAAGCTCACCGCGCTCGTCGAGGATCCATTGTTCTCCAAGGTCTGGGAGGATCCAGACCTGTCGAAGCGCGACCGTAGCCTTGTCACGGTCGCAGCCCTGGTGGCTCTCGGGAAATCGGAGGAACTGCCGGCCCATTTGCGACGGGCCATCGAGAACGGCGTCACCAAAACCGAATTGGCCGCCGCGATCACGCACCTTGCCTTCTATGCCGGGTTTCCCGCGGCAATTACCGCTTCGGCTATCGCCGGCACGGCACTTCCGTCAGGTGGTTAGCGGAGCCTGCATCGCCGCGTCGTGCGCGAAGCCGGCGGCATCGTGTTCGACACCACGGACGATCGCGGCGCGCGTGTGGACTCGTGCGTTGAACGCCTCGACACACTCAGATCATCCGGCAGGCACGTCGGGCTGGGGCGCAGGACGAACTCGATAGCCTCAGGTACGCGGCCGCTTTCGACGACCACCGAAGTGAAGGACGGCTCGTTTTGGCGGTTCTGCAACCAATGCGGGTATCCAGTCTGCCGCTATCGGAAGCAAAGCAGACGTCGTGCGGACATCGCATCTCTGCAGCGTATCGCAGAGTGGCTCGCGTCGATCGGTCTGGGAGAGTACGCCCAGCGCTTTGGCGAGAACGCCGTCGACCTGTCGGTCGTCCGCGATCTCACGGAGCAGGATCTGAAGGACCTCGGCGTCCTGCTTGGGCATCGGCGCAAGATGCTGCGCGCGATCGCAGAGCTGAAGGGGGAAGTTCCACGGCCTTCGCAAACGGGCACCAAGGCGGCGCCGCGGGACGGCGCCGAGCGGCGCCAACTTACAGTGATGTTTTGCGATCTCGTGGGCTCGTCGGCACTTTCGGTCCGCCTTGATCCGGAGGACTTGGGATCGGTCATCGGCGCCTATCACGCTTGCATCTCGGAAGTTATCACCCGAAGTGAGGGCGTCATCGCGAGGTACATGGGCGATGGTGTGCTCGCCTATTTCGGTTACCCGCAGGCGCACGAGGATGACGCCGAGCAGGCGATACGCGCGGGGCTGGCGCTGGTCGATGCCGTGGCTAACCTCCAGACGGACGCAGGCACTGGGCTGCAGGTACGCGTCGGCATCGCTACCGGTGTGGTGGTCGTGGGCGATTTGACGGGCGAAGGAGATGCCAGGGAGCAGACGGTCGTTGGCGAGACGCCGAACTTGGCTGCGCGCTTGCAGGCGTTCGCCAAGCCGGGAACCGTGGTGATTTGCGAGAGTACAAACCGGCTCACCGAGGGGCATTTCGAATGCCGGAATCTCGGCCCTGTCGCGCTTAAAGGATGGGTGAATCCGATATCGGCCTGGCAGGTCCAGGGAACAAGCGGCGTGGAAAGCCGCTTCGACGCGCAGCACAGGACCAAATTGACACCGCTCATCGGGCGTGAAGAGGAAATCGAGTTGCTGCTGCGGCGCTGGCAGCACGCCAAGCGCGGCGAAGGCTGTGTCATGGTGCTGGCCGGTGAGCCGGGCATCGGCAAGTCGCACGTTGCGCTGGCGCTTCAAGAGCGGCTCAAAACCGAACCACACATCGCGGTCCGCCATTATTGCTCGGCACACCACAACAACAGCGCTCTTTATCCTTTCATCCGCCAACTCGAACGAGCTGCCCGCTTCGAGCGAAGCGATTCGGCGGCGGAGAAATTCGCCAAGCTTGAGGCGCTGCTCCTGCAGTCGGGTGCCGACGCGAACCGCGTCGTGCCACCCCTGGGCAACCTTTTGTCGTTGCCGCCCAGTGACCGCTACCCTGTGCCAGAGCCGAGCCCTCACAAGCGCAAAGAGATGACGTTGGCGGCGCTGTTGGCTCAGCTGTACAACCTGGCGGCGAAGCAGCCAGTGTTCGTCCTCTTTGAGGACGTCCATTGGGCAGATCCGACCTCGCTGGAACTGCTCACAATTACATTGGAACAGATACAACGGCTTCGGGTTCTCCTGCTCATCACGGCCAGACCTGAGTTCACGCCGCCCTGGCCAGGTCATGCCCATGTAACGACGGTCTCGCTCACGCGAATGAACCGACGCAACGGGACCGCGCTCATCGAACGCGTCACGGCAGGCAAAACGCTTCCGGAGGAGGTGAGGGACCAGATCCTCGCCCGCACCGACGGCGTACCCCTGTTCGTCGAGGAACTGACCAAGACAGTGCTCGAGACCGGATTGCTGGAGGAGCGAGATGATCACTACGCCCTCAACTGTCCGCTGCCCTCGATGGCGATTCCGACAACCTTGCAAGCATCGCTGATGGCAAGGCTCGACCGATTGGCGCCGGTGAGGGAGGTGGCTCAGATCGGTGCTGTCGTCGGTCGTGAGTTCTCGCACGAATTGCTGACCACCGTGGCCGGGCTGCCGAAAGAGAAGCTTGAGGAAGCGCTCGGCCAGTTGGTTCGGTCGGAGTTGATATTCTGCCGGGGCCAAATACCCCAGGCCATCTACACATTCAAACACGCGCTTGTGCGGGACGCTGCCTATTCAGGCCTCCTGAAGAGCCGACGCGCCGCGCTGCATGCCACCATCGCGGATGCCTTCGAGCAACGGTTCCCGGAAATTATCGAGGCACAACCCGAAACGCTGGCGCATCACCTCACGGAGGCCGGGCTGTTCGAGAAGGCCGTGGGATATTGGCTCCAGGCCGGCAAAAAGGCCGCCATGCGCTCCGCCAACCTTGAAGCAATCGCCCACTCGCAAAGAGGTATCGAGGCCGCGAATCATTTGCCGGACGGCGCACGAAAGGACAGGCTTGAGCTTGATTTCCAATTCGCTCTGGGGCCGTGCCTGATCGCGACCCAGGGGCCAGCCTCGAATAGAGCGGTGGCGACCTTCGCCCGCGCACGCGAGTTGTGCGAGCGCCTCGGAGATCCCCCCGAGCATCTCCAGGTGATGTTCTGGTTGACCACCGCGAGCGTCATCCGTGGCGAATTGCCCCGCGCCCAGGAAACGATCGCGGCTCTGCTTCATCTCGCCGAAGCGCGCGGTGATCGACCGGCGTTGCTCAATGCGATGCGGGGACAGGCAATGATCCGGCTTTTCATGGGACATCTTGCCGCCGCCCGCGAAGCCATCGAACGGGCCTTCGAAGCATTCGAGGCGAGCAGCGAGGAGGAAAGATTGCTCGCGCGCGCGGCCGGCCAGGATGCTGGCGTCGCCGACCTCGCCCTGATGTCGTGGACTCTCTGGCTGCTTGGCTGCGCCGATGCGGCAGTCAGGCAAATGGACGCGGCGCTCAAACGAGCCGACGACATCAGTCATCCACATTCGCAGGCCTACGCCTGTTATTACGCATCCATTCTTCACGCCCTTCGCGGCGAATTCCCGGCAGCACAGGGCTGTGCCGAACGCTGCCTCACGCTGTCGGAGGAGCACGGCTTCCGTCAGTGGCACGGCTTGTCGCGCGCGATACGTGGCATATGCGTAGCCCTGCTGAATCCCTCGTCCAGCGCGCTCCGGGAAATACGGGCTGCGCTGGATGAATATCGTGGCGCAGGTTATCAGCTCGGCATCACGGCGCTCTATGTGTTGTTATGTCCGGCCTTGTTGCGTGGTCATGATTGCGAGGCTGCGCTGGAATTGATCGAGCAGGGCCTTGCCACAACCAGCCGCAACAGCGAACGAATCTTCGAGGCCGAATTGTATCGACTAAAGGCGCGCGCGCTGCTCCTGCGTGGCGCGCCAGACGCCAGGACCGAGGCACAACCGTTGCTAGACCGGGCATTGACCACGGCAAGAAGCCAGCATGCCAAAGCGCTCGAACTTCGAGCTTCGACGGACCGTGCCGCGCTGTTGGCGGATCAGGACCGATGCGAGGAAGGGCGCGATTTTCTCGCGCCGATCTACGCCTCGTTCGCCGAGGGCTTCGGCACACAAGATCTGCAGCAGGCGAAGGCCTTGCTCGACCAGTTACGGTGATTGCATCGCTGGCAAGACGCCATTTTCATAGCGTCCGGCGCCCGCGGCTTTTTCTCGGATCATCGTGTGCCGCGATTGATCTTTTCGGAAGACAACCGCCGATTTTCTTGTCTTGTTCGAGCCTCTACGGGTCGGCACGTTTCAGCTTCGCATGATAGTCACACACCGCCTGCCAGTCTGGCCCCCCTGGCGTCTCGTTGATGAAATGTGGTCCGTTGTGCGGCGGGCCCCCTTCATGTCCAAGGTAGGCCTTGATTGCCTGCTTCGCAGCGACTTTTCCCAATTTGCATCCATTATCCAGGTTACTGTGATTCCATTTGAAGTTGATGTGGCCGGGAACGTGAATCTCCACGACCTTGAGCCCCTTCGTCCTTTCCTCCGCCTCCTTGGATTTCTTGTCGCAACGGATGTGGTATTTGAAAAGCTTGACGTCGTCTTCGCCAACTGTCGCCGCGAACAACTGGCAAAGATTTGCCAGGCTGTCGTGAAGGTTTTCCGGTTTTTGGATTTGCTTTAAATTGACGATCCGGCTTACCCATATTTCGTCGAGGTTTGGGTGCTCTTCCAGCAAGCTGTCGAAGTTCACGGTATCGACGAGCGCGCCTTCGCAATATGTCACTCGGTTGATCTCTACCGTTCCTTCGATGAAGGGAAGCGCCGAACACGCGCACAAAGTGCTGGCGTCGATAGCCCCTTTGTACGTGTACTTTTTGTTCTTGACGTTTCATCGGACGATTGGAAAACAGTGCGAGCTCCTGTTTGTCAAGGTTCCAGGCATTGTGAAAGATGTGTGGCTTGACCTGATTCAGGTGCTCGAAGTTTATGCGCTTCATAAATTCGCTCTTCGGATAGTTGATCCTGGAGAGACCGTTGACTTCGGACAGGTACATCATCGACATCATATTGCGCACGAAAGGATTGGGCGCCATGACCTGATTGAGGATCCAGCCATTGATGTCTCCCTCATCCCATTTCTTCCTCGGATCACAGAGAACATCGACATGGTCTCCGCAAACGCGTTCATCATTGCGTGCGGCTGCCATACGGCCGTGTAGTTTTTCGGATGAGATACATACTTCATCAGGAATTTAGTGTTGCTGTACCAGTCCGTTCCAAACACTGAATTTATGGGAAAGCGCTCGTAGCTTTCGTCATCGCGAAACACGTGGGCCTTGAAGAATTCATGGGTCAGTTTTGCCCTGTCTTCGTTTTTAACCTTATCGTCGAATTGATTGTAGACGATCCCAACCCACGCGCCGATGCAGGAAAGTGACCACACGTCGAACTCTATCCCGGCGGTTGCAAGAGCATCCAGAACCCCAATGTGCAAGCCTGCTGCCGGTCCACCACCGCCGAGCGTAATTGCCCTCTTCACCATTGGTTCCTCCATTTGTCTCTATTTGTGATTCAAAATTAATGCTCCGGGTTTTTGATTTTGAATTAAGCGAAGAATAGCAGGTTTGTTTGGCCGAACATGACAGCGCGCGCCTGGCCAGGGTGCGCCCGCGACCGAGGCGGGCATACGCTAATGCCGCCAGCAAGTCCGAGGATGATCGATCAACGACATCTCGCTCGATCACATGTGCCGGTCCAAAGACCGGCGGCGACCGAAATGAACGGTATTCGAGCTAACTTACAAAAGTCCAGACGTCCAGCATTGCAAGACACTGCGCGTGATTGCCTCGAGACTTGGCGCGCGCCTGATAATGTCACGAGCGACAAATAACTGACGTGAACTGGTTCACAATCGGAAGAGAGATTAACGGTGATGCGTGCGGCCTAAATCTCGATCTCGGTGCCGAACTCCACCACCTGCTTGGTCGGCACGCCGAAGAACGCGGCGGAGCGTTCGGCATTGCGTTGCAGGAAGGCGAACACGTTTTCGCGCCACAGCCACATGCCCGGAATGTCCTCGCTCGGGATGATGGTCTCGCGGCCGATGTAATAGGTGATGTCGGTCAGATCGATGCCGGGAAGCTTGTCCTGCTTGCAGGCCAGCGCCAGGCCCTGATAGATCGTCGGATATTGCATGAAACCGTAATGCAGGATGACCCGGGTAATGCCCGGGATCACCTCGATCACCTCGGCGCGATCCTCGTCGGGGATGCGCGGCAACTCCTCGATCAGGACGGTGACAAGCAGGACGCGCTGGTGCAGGCAGTGGTTATGCTTGACGAACTGCGTCAGCGCCAGCGGCACGCCGTTCGCTGCCGAGGCCAGGAACACCGCGGTGCCGGAGAGCCGGGCGTGGCATTTGTCGACCGCGGTCTCGATCAAATCCTCTTCGGGCTGGCGCAATTTACCGCGGGCACCTTCGACCAGCTTGACGCCGCTGCGCCAGGTCAGCATCAAAAACGCCACCGCGCCGGCGAGCAGCAGCGGAAACCAGCCGCCCTCGAACAGCTTGGTCGAATTCGCAGCAAAGAAAATGCAATCGATCACCAGGAAAAACCCGTTCACGGCGAGGACGATAAAGGGCGAATAGCCCCATTGGATCGCAACCAACGCGGCCAGCAATGTTGTGATCGCCATCAGCAGCGACACCGCGATGCCGTAGGCGCCCGCCAGCGCATCCGATGTGCCGAAGCCGATCACGGCGCCAAGGGTCGCTGCCGCCAACAGCCAGTTCACCAGCGGCACATAGATCTGGCCGATGGCGTCGCTGGTGGTGTGGGTGATGCGCATGCGCGGCAGGAAGCCGAGCTGGATCGACTGCTGGGTCAGCGAAAACACGCCCGAGATGATCGCCTGCGAGGCAATCACGGTGGCAAGCGTGGCCATCGCGACCAGCGGATACTGCGCCCAGTCCGGCGCGAGCTGATAGAACGGGTTATCGATCGCGGTCATATCCGTGATCAGCAATCCCGCTTGCCCGAAATAATTCAGCACCAGCGCGGGCAGGGCGATCGCGAACCATGCCAGCCGGATCGGATTGCGGCCGAAATGCCCCATGTCGGCGTACATCGCCTCGCCGCCGGTGACCGCGAGAAATGCGGCGCCGAGGATCGCAAAGCTGATATGGAAATCCTGGTGGATCAGGAAGTTGAAGGCATAAAGCGGGCTCAACGCGGCAAGCACCGCCGGCGCCTTGGCGATGCCGTGAATGCCGAGCGCTGCGAGGATGGCGAACCAGCCGAGCATCACCGGTCCGAAGATTTTTCCGATGAAGCCGGTGCCTTGCTTCTGCATCACGAACAAGCCGATCAGGATGGCGATGGTCAGCGGCACCACGAGGGGCGTCAGCGACGGCGCATCGACCTTGAGGCCTTCGATCGCACTCAGCACCGAGATCGCCGGCGTGATGGCGCCGTCACCATAGAGCAGGGCGGCACCGATCAGGCCCACGAGCAGCAATTGCGCGCGCCAGGTCCCGGGCTGGGCATTGCGCGCCGAAAGCAGCGCCAGCAATGCAACGATGCCGCCTTCGCCGCGATTGTCGGCGCGCATGATCAGAGCTGCGTATTTGATCGAAATGATCAGGATCAGCGCCCAGAGGATCAGCGACGCCACCCCGAGGATGGCCTCTGGCGTCAGCGCCCCGCCATGGGCGGCGGCCTTGGCCGCTTCCTTGAGCGCATAAAGCGGACTGGTGCCGATGTCGCCATAGACCACGCCGAGCGCGCCGATCGTGGCGGTCATGGGCAGCGCGCTGGATGTGATGTGGTCTGCGACGGGCGTGGCGGTCACGGGCTGCTCCCCAGATCGAGCGCGGCCGCCGGAGGTATCCCGGCTGGCGCACGGTCAGAGGTCAGTCTGCGTCGTCAAACTCGAAATTGCCAATTCTAAAATCGCCATCGCGATAATTGCGACGGCGCAAAGGGCCGATGGACTACCTTTGGGGATTCCTTTTGCAACCGAAACAGCACGCCTTGCGATCGAAACGGCACGCCTTACGGCATGCGATTGGCGGTCACCAGCCGGGCTTCCCGAACCGCGGAAGCCTTGATGCCGGCCGTGCGCAGGCAGGACGCCTCGAAATTGGGCCAGGCCTGCTGCGAGCAGTCGCGGCCAACCGGGCGAATGTCGAGCCGGTCGGCCTTGGCGAGGGCTTGCGGCACGCTGGCCTCGACCGTGGGCGCAAATCCCGGAAGAACGGTAAGGGCAGCGGCGGCAAAGGCAGCAATCGCGATAGCGGAAAGAGCTTTGATCATGACGGTCCCTGGTCATGGGCCGTTTCGGCCCGTGGTTTCGTTAACGGTCTGATACCCACCGGCCGTTTCGGGATGTCTTCGCTGGAGCCGAAAATGGTTTCATCCCGCCCCAGTTTTGTTTCGTCGACCCGTCGGGAACGAAACATCCAGCCTGCCCAGACAGACGCGCTGACCCCTGAAGTGGTTCATTTACCAGCCTGAAATAAAAAACCGGCGTTTGGCCCGGGTTTCGGGAACCAACGCGCCTTGCGAGGCCGCCCGGGGCGGGGTAGAGGGGTTTATGCCCCGTATCGCGCTCTATCCTGGCTCCTTCGACCCCGTCACCAACGGCCATCTCGACGTGGTCCGCCATGCCGTCGGCCTGTGCGACCGGCTGGTCGTCGCCATTGGGGTCCATCCCGGCAAAAAACCGCTGTTTTCGGTCGAAGAGCGCCTCGCCATGGTGCGGGCGGTGTTCGCCCCGATCGCCGGCCAGGCCGGATGTGCCTTCGAAGCCACGACCTACGACAACCTCACTGTCACGGCGGCGCAAAAGATCGGCGCTACCGTCATGGTTCGCGGCCTTCGCGATGGCACCGATCTCGATTACGAAATGCAAATCGCGGGCATGAACGAGACCATGGCGCCGGAGGTGCATACCGTATTCGTTCCGGCCTCGGTTGCCGTTCGCCCGATCACCGCCACACTGGTACGCCAAATCGCGGCCATGGGCGGCGATGTCTCGGCGTTCGTGCCGCCATCGGTCGCCGCCAGCCTGAAAGCCAAACTCGCCTGATCGCACCTTCGCTGGCGAACCGGGAACCGGTTTCGCGGCGACTTGCGCAACACCAATCGTTCTTCCTCATCACCTGACCCGGAGTTCTCATGATCCGAATTCTTGCCGTCCTTGCCGCGCTGGTCTGCGCGGCTCCCGCGATAGCCCAGTCTTTGCCGGCCAACCTCGACAAGGCGAACGCGATCGTCATCGACACCACCAAGGGCCGCGTCGTCATCAAGCTGCGCCCCGACCTCGCGCCCAAACATGCCGAGCGCATCAAGCTGCTGGCGCGGGACGGCTACTACAACAACGTGCCGTTCCACCGCGTCATCGAAGGCTTCATGGCCCAGACCGGCGACGGCAAGAATTTCAACGGCACCGGCGGCTCGAAATATCCGAACCTGCCGTCGGAGTTCTCCAGCGTGCCGTTCAAGCGCGGTATCGTCGGCATGGCGCGCACCAGCGATCCCAACTCGGCGAACTCCCAGTTCTTCATCATGTTCAACGACGGCCCATCGTTGAACGGCCAGTATACCGTGATCGGCGAAGTGGTCGCGGGCATGGACGTGGTGGACAAGCTCAAGCGCGGCGAGCCGGTCGCCGATCCCGACAAGATGGTGAAGGTGCAGGTCGCATCCGACATCAAGTGAGGCATCGCCATGCTGCGTCGCAGGCCACTTGTCTGGTTCGCCGCAGCATGGCTATCATCGGCATCGGTGGTGTCGGCGCAAATCGCGCCCGATCAGGTCGACAACATCAAGCAGGTGATGGAAAAACTGGGCACCTGCTGGCGACCGCCTCCGCCGTCGCAGGCCAATCCGTATATCGAAATCACCGTCATCGTCAGCTTCAGGCGCGACGGCACGATCCTTGGCCACCCGAAAATCACCTATGAATCCGAGCAGGCCACCGACAATGACCGCCTGATGTACCGCATCGCCGTGATGGAGACGTTGCAACGCTGCACGCCGATGCCATTTACCGAGGCAATGGCGGGCGCCGTGGCGGGGCGTCCTTTCGCGGTCAAGTTCCACAATCGCAGACCTCCACCCCAACCCATGGAGAAGAGAGCATGGCTGTTACAGAAAATACTTTGATCCTTGAAACCACCCAGGGCCCCGTGACCATCGAGATGCGCCCCGATCTGGCGCCCGGCCACGTCGCCAGGATCAAGGAATTGGTGCGCGAAGGCTTTTACGACGGCATCGTGTTCCACCGCGTGATCGACGGCTTCATGGCGCAAACCGGCTGTCCGCAGGGCACCGGCACCGGCGGCTCCGGCAAGAAGCTGAAGGCCGAATTCAACAAGGAGCCGCATGTGCGCGGCACCACCTCGATGGCGCGTGCCGCGAGCCCGGATTCCGGCGACAGCCAGTTCTTCATCTGCTTCGACGATGCGTCCTTCCTCAACAACCAGTACACGGTCTGGGGCAAGGTGACCGAGGGCATGGAGAACGTCGACAAGATCAAGCGCGGCGAGCCGGTCAAGAATCCGGACAAGATCGTCAAGGCGCACATGGCCGCCGACGCGGCGGAGTGAAAACATGACTTCGTCATACCCGGGCTTGACCCGGGTATCCATCTAACGAAGAGGATGGATTGCCGGGTCAAGCCCGGCAATGACAGGCTGAGCCATGCGCACCGATCTCTTCGACTTCGAGCTTCCGCCTGAGGCCATCGCGTTGCGGCCGGCGAACCCGCGCGATTCCGCGCGGCTGCTGGTGGTGCAGCCCGGCGATGTACTGCGCGACCAGTTCATTGTCGATCTGCCGAAATGGCTGGAGCCCGGCGATCAACTCGTGGTCAACGACACCAAGGTGATCTCAGCCCAGCTCAAGGGCCGCCGCATCGGCCGCGAGACCGAGCCGAAGATCGAGGCGACCCTGATAAAACGGCTCGACGGTTCGCGCTGGCAGGCATTGGTGAAGCCGGCCAAGAAGCTTGCGCCGGGCGATGTGGTCCGTTTCGGCAATGAGGGCAAGGTCTGCCTGCTCGGGCATCTCGACGCCGAGGTCGAGGCCAAGGGCGGCGACGGCGAAGTTACGTTGTCGTTTTCGTTTCACGGGCCCGCGCTCGACCAGGCGATATCCGATCTCGGTTCGCCGCCATTGCCGCCTTATATCGCCTCCAAGCGCACGCCCGACGAACAGGACACCGCCGATTACCAGACCATGTTCGCGGTCAATGAAGGTGCGGTCGCGGCCCCGACGGCAGGGCTGCATTTCACGCCGGCCCTGGAGGCCGCGTTGCGGAGCCAGGGCGTCGGCCTTCATCGGCTGACCTTGCATGTCGGGGCAGGGACGTTTCTCCCCGTGAAGGTGGACGAGACCAGCGAGCACAGGATGCACGCCGAATGGGGCTGCATCTCCACCCAGACGGCAACCGCCCTGAACGCGGCCCGCGCCAGCGGCGGCCGTATCGTCGCGGTCGGCACTACCTCGCTGCGGCTGCTGGAAAGTGCCGCGGCCGACGACGGCACCATCCAGCCGTTTTCGGACGAAACCTCGATCTTCATCACGCCGGGCTATCGCTTTCGCGCGGTCGATATTTTGCTGACCAATTTCCACCTGCCGCGCTCGACGCTGTTCATGCTGGTTTCGGCGTTCTGTGGCCTCGAGAGCATGAAACAGGCCTATGCCCACGCGATCGCAAGCGGCTACCGGTTTTATTCCTATGGTGATGCCTGCCTGTTGTTTCGCGGGCAGGCGTGAAGCCAGTCTCGTTATCCTGATAACGCTGGTGTATTAGAGTAACCGCGGTTGAGCCTCACGACTGCGCCGGACGCGCAGTCCCTGATTTGACGATGTTTGGCTCACTAAGTCGTCCCGGCGAACCGCGCCTGAATCGTAGGGTCGGCAAACCCAACCCACCCTACGTTCACCTCACGCCATCGCGCGCTGGGGGAGCAACTCTGCGATCTGGATTGCATTCAATGCGGCGCCCTTCAGGAGCTGGTCCGCCGACACGAACATCGCGATCGAATGGCCGCTGGCGTCGCTCAGATCCTTCCTGATACGGCCGACCAGCACGTCGTCCTGACCTGACGCGTCAACCGGCATCGGGAAATAATTCCGGGTCCGGTCGTCCACGATCCTGACGCCCGGCGCCTTCGACAGGATCGCGCGTACCTCCTGCTCGGAGATCGGCCGTTCGCATTCGAAGGTGATGGCTTCGCAATGCGCGCGCAGCACCGGTACCCGCACGCAGGTGACGCCGATCGCGATGCGCTCGTCCTCGAAGATCTTTCGGGTCTCCTTGATGACTTTTGTTTCTTCGTCGTTGTAGCCGGTCTCGGGGTCGATCGCGGTATTGTGGCTGAACAGGTTGAAGGCGTAGGGATGCGGCATCACCTTCGGCGGGTAGGCCTCGCCGTTAAGGCTCGCGCGCGTCGATTCCACCAGTTCGGCCATCGCCGCGGCCCCTGCGCCGCTGGCGGCCTGATAGGTCGACAGGATCACGCGCTTGATGCGGTTGACGCGGTGGATCGGCCACAGCGGCACCAGCGCGGTGATCGCCGAGCAATTCGGAACCGCAATGATGCCCTTGTGTTCGCGGATGCGGTGCGCGTTGATCT
The DNA here is from genome assembly GCA_963755895.1 of uncultured Alphaproteobacteria bacterium. Taxonomy (GTDB): domain Bacteria; phylum Pseudomonadota; class Alphaproteobacteria; order Rhizobiales; family Xanthobacteraceae; genus Bradyrhizobium. The sequence continues at coordinate 1,329,510 of CAVWMD010000027.1, read as the reverse complement.
CCGGGATCACCAGCGGCACGTCGGGATCCATCCGGTCGCCGACGAATTGTCGATCACGACGGCGCCGGCTTTGACCGCCGCGGGCGAGAACTTCCGGGAGGTGCCGCCGCCCGCCGAGAACAGCGCGATGTCGACGCCGTCGAACGAGCGCTCGGTGAGCTCCTCGATCACGATCTTTTCGCCGCGGAAATCGACGGTCTTGCCGGCCGAGCGTGCGCTCGCCAACGCTTTCAATTTCCCGACCGGAAATCGGCGTCTGACCATGGTGGCGATGAATTCGGCGCCGACCGCGCCGGTCACGCCGGCAATGGCAACAACGGGATCGTTCTTCACTTGTATCTCCACTTATTTGACCATGCTGCAGGCAATAAAAAAGCCCCGGACCTTTTCAGGCGGGGCTTCGGTTCAGATGATGCGATCGTTCGACTACGCGCGCACGGCTCCCGAGCCCCCGGAGGGTGCTTTGGTTTTCGTGGTGCGTTTGGTGGTCGTCGTCATGGCGCGGAGCTTATGCGGCAGGCCCTCGCCGACGTCAATGGCTTTTGGCGGTAAAATCGCCCTCAACAAGGTTGAACAGCAAGCCCTTGTTACGCAATAAGCTGACCCATGACCGTTCCCAACCATTTTGAACTGAGCGCGACCGACGGCCAGGCCCGCACCGGCCGGCTGATGACGCCGCATGGCGCCGTGCGCACACCCGCCTTCATGCCGGTCGGCACGGCGGGCGCGATGAAGGGCATGCATTGGCGCGAGGTGCGCGATGCCGGCGCCGATATCGTGCTCGGCAACACCTATCATCTGATGCTGCGGCCCGGGGCCGAACGGATCGCGGCGCTGGGCGGCCTGCAGACCTTTACCGGCTGGCGGGGCCCGATGCTGACCGACTCCGGCGGCTTCCAGGTGATGTCGCTGTCGGAGCTGCGCAAGGTCACCGAAAAGGCCGTTACCTTCCGCTCCCATATCGACGGCGCCAAAATCGAACTGTCGCCGGAGCGCTCCATCGAGGTGCAGCGGCTGCTCGGCTCCGACATCGTGATGCAGCTCGATGAGTGCGTGCGGCTGCCGGCCGAGCCCGCCGAGATCGAGCGCGCGATGCGACTGTCGTTGCGCTGGGCCGAACGGAGCAAGCGCGCCTTCGAGACCGCGGCCCCGGGCTACATGCTGTTCGGCATCGTCCAGGGCGGCGACGTCGCCAGCCTGCGCCACGCCAGCGCGCGAGGTTTAATCGAGATCGGATTTCACGGCTACGCGATCGGCGGACTTGCGGTCGGTGAACCCCAGGCCGTGATGCTGGCGATGATCGAGGAGGTGGCGCCGATCCTGCCGCCGGACCGGCCGCGCTATTTGATGGGCGTCGGCACGCCGGACGACATGCTGGAAGCGGTCGCGCGCGGCGTCGACATGTTCGATTGCGTGATGCCGACCCGCAATGGCCGTCACGGCATGGCGTTCACGCGGTTCGGCCAGATCAATCTGCGCAACGCGCGCCATGCCGACGATCCGCGGCCGCTTGATGAGGAAAGCAGCTGGCCGTCGACGTCAGGCTGTTCGCGCGCCTATCTGCATCACCTCGTCCGATCGGGCGAGACGCTGGGGGCGATGCTGCTGTCGGAGATCAACGTCGCCTACTACCAAAGATTGATGCACGACATCAGGGATGCGATCGCGCAGGGCAATTTCGCCGAGTTTCGCGAGCGCACCCGCGCCGGATGGGCGCAAGGCGACATCGCGCCGCGCTGAGCCTCGCGCCTAGGTGACTCGCGTTGACGTGAAATGAGTCCTGAAAACGGCCAGCAAAGATTCAGCCAAACCGGAACATTGGCCGCGAAGCCTAGTTACAGACCAATGCCTTCAGCGCGTGCTTGGTGACGAAACCATAACCGCAGGTGTCACAGGTCCAGAGATAGCTGATCAAATTGTCGGAGACATAGGCCGAGGCTTCCGCTGCGATCATGGAATCCGCGCAAACGGGGCAGGTCGGCAGGTCACTTCCACGCGGGCCGGGCTTAGGCGCGACGGTCGACAGGATTTCAGCAAGTGCTGGCATGTGACCTCCTTTGCGATCTGAACCTGAGCGACCTTACACCGGTTTGTTTGAAGATGTCGCAACACAAATGCGTTGGTTACGTTAAATTAGGTACATTCAAATCTGGTGGCGTGGTGTTCAATTTTCTTTGCAGCTTTGCAGCATTTTGCAATGCAGCGACTTTGTGACAGTTTGATTTACGAATTGCACCGCAGCGTGCGACAAATCGTCAAGGCGGTTGCGCCTTCGAACGCCTGTTAAATTAGCAGCGAGCAGTGACCTTCGCCAAATTGCTCACAACTTTGGCGGTCCGTGCGCTATGCATCACACATCCTAATCTTTCACCAAAATATTCTAAGGGGAGCTGATCATGGACGCACCTTCCGCTGCGAGTGCAGCGCACCGTCCCGGCCGCGGTCGCGTGTTCGACAGTATCGTTGACGCTGTTGGCGATACGCCGATCGTGCGGCTGCGCAAATTGCCGCAGGCCCACGGGGTGCAAGCGACCATCCTTGCTAAGCTGGAATATTTCAATCCGGCCGCCAGCGTGAAGGACCGCATCGGCGCCGCGATGATCGTCGCGATGGAGAAGGCCGGTGTGATCCATGCCGATACGGTCCTGATCGAGCCAACCTCGGGCAACACCGGAATTGCGCTGGCGTTCGTCGCGGCCTCACGCGGCTATCGGCTCAAGCTGGTGATGCCGGAATCGATGTCGATCGAACGGCGCAAGATGCTGGCTTTCCTCGGCGCCGAGATCGTGCTGACGCCGGCGGCGCAGGGCATGAAGGGCTCGATCGCAGCCGCGGAGGAACTGGTGCGCACGACGCCCAACGCCGTGATGCCGCAGCAGTTCAAGAACCTCGCCAATCCCGAAATTCATCGCCGCACCACGGCGGAGGAAATCTGGAACGATACCGGCGGCAACATCGATGTCTTCGTGGCCGGCGTCGGCACCGGCGGCACCATCACCGGGGTCGGGCAGGTGCTGAAGCCGCGCAAGCCGAGCTTGCGGGTGGTCGCCGTCGAGCCGGAGGAAAGCCCGGTGCTGTCCGGCGGCCAGCATTCCCCCCACAAGATCCAGGGCATCGGCGCGGGTTTTGTCCCTGATATTCTCGACCGTTCGGTGATCGACGAGATCGTCAGGATCAACAGCGCCACCGCGCTGGAGACCTCACGGGCATTGGCCCGCAATGAGGGTATCCCGGGCGGCATTTCCTCGGGCGCTGTGATCGCGGCCGCGCTGGCGATCGGCAAGCGGCCGGAGAACGCCGGCAAGACCATTCTGGCGATTGTGCCGTCGTTCGCGGAACGCTATCTGTCGACCGCTCTATTCGAAGGAATCTGACAGTGGCCGATCAACCGCGACGCCCGAGAACCCTGAACGACGCCCGGACCGAAGCCGAGGCGGCGTTCAAGAAGACCACGACCAAGGTGCCGGAAGCGCCACCCAAGCCGGCCACGCTGCCCGGCGTCAGGGAACTGGTCTCCTTGCGGATCGACCAGGACGTGCTGGAATACTTCCAGGAGGGCGGTGCCGGCTGGCAGGACCGCATCAACGATGCGCTGCGCAAAGCAGCCGGGAAGTAGCGGCACAGCGTCCCAAGGTGAGGATTTCGCATTTGCACGGCCTCATGGTGAGGAGGCGCCATTGCGCCGTCTCGAACCGTAAAGGCTCTGCATCGTCGTTGGCGCCCGGCCATCCTTCGAGACGCGGCCAAGGTGCCGCTCCCCATCAGGATGGGCCGGGCTTTTTGTTCGAGGGATGCCCTTCGCGGGCGTCAGCGGAACAGTCCGCCGACCACGCCGCCGATGAAACCGCCGGGGCCACCACCGCCGCCGCGGTAATAACGGTGGCCACCGCCGCCGCCACCGCCGCGATGGCGGCGCGAGGGATGATCGTCGGAGTCCTCCTCGCTGTTGCTGGCCTGGGCGGAGACGATCTCGGTCAGAAGCGCCTTGTGCTGCAACTGGTTGAGATAGCCGCTCTTTGGATAGCCGCGGGCGGCCTGCCAGCGCATGATCACGGCACGGGTCGCTTCATCGAACTTGCCGTTGACCTTGGTATCGAAGCCGAGGCCATTGAGCCGGCGCTGCACGTCGCGGCGCTGGCCCTTGTCGAGGCCGATCTGGTCTTCGGTGACCTGATTTGTTTCCGCGTTGAAGGTCGCGGGATCGACGCTGGTCAGGTTGCGGGTCTGGGGATTGCTGTTGTTCGAGCCGCTGCCGTTGCCGCTGCTGTCGCCCAGCGACGCGATCCGGGCCAGCGCCAGCGATTTGAACTGACCATTGGGATAGCTGCTCAAATACGCGTTGAGTTCTTCCGGCTTGTTGGTTTCCTTGATCGAACGCCAGAACTCCAGTTCGACATCGGTATTGCCCGATACCGACGCCACCGCTGCGGGGGCATTGGACGCCGCAGCCGTGGGGGCGGCGGGCTCGGGCGCCGGGTTCAGATAGACCGAACCGATCAGGTTGGTGTGGCCCCAGGGCAGTTGCCCCTTGTTGGTCTGTTCATTGACCTCGGCGCGAACCTTGGTCATCGCCTGCTGGATCTCGACCCCGGGCTGCGTGATGTTGTCGATCAGGGCACGGGTAAACGGGCTGTTGGTGCCTTCATGGCCGTCCAGCGCGGTTTGGCCGGGGCCGGTCGCAAACGCGATCAGCGTGCCTTCGCCCGATTTCATTTCGGCGAGACCGCTCTGCACCGACACGCTGCGGGTGGTCGAGTTCGACTTGATTTTCGCGGCAAACGGATTGTCCCGGCAGGCGTCGAGGAACACCAGCTTGACCTTGGCGTCGCTCATGGTCTGGTCGAGCGTCAGGTCGATGTTGATGGCGGCGCCAAGCTTGACGTCCATTTCCGATTTGATGTCGGCATCGATCGGCAACAGATAATTGGTGCCGTTGATGGCGATGCCGTGGCCGGCATAGAAGAACACCGCGACGTCGGCGCCTTGCGCCTTCTGGCCGAATTCGAGCAGCCGCTCGGTCATGATATCGCGGGTGAGGTTGGTGCCTTCGACGACGTCGAAGCCGACATTGCGGAGCACGGCCGCCATCGCCTTGGCATCGATCGGCGGATTGGGAAGTGCGGCGACGTTCTTGTAGGTGCCGTTACCGACCACGAAGGCGACGCGCTTGTCGGCCTTGGCGGAATCCTGGGCCGCGTCGGCGGCGAACACCATGCACATCAGGGAAAGGAAAATGGTGAAATAGCGCATTGGGAAAATCCCCTGGCTGAAGTCGAGCAATATTTTCGGCTGCAACACGTGGCTGTAGATTACACGAAAAAACCGCATTTAGCGCCACAAAATTTGGCCCGCCCGCAGATTTTCGCGGCACCATCCGTCAACGGCTCAGTGTGACCCGATCGCGGGACGGTCTTGCGTGATTTAAATCACATGGCGTCGCGCGCGAACGCTAAGCGGATACCGCCAGCGAGGACGCGATCAGGTTCCGACCGGCGCGGGAATCGGCGTCGCCGGTTTCAGGTTGAGGAGATTGCCGGTGAGGATCAGCGCTGCGCCGAGCACGGTGAACAGGTCCAGCCGTTCCGAATAGATCAGCCAGCCGACGGTAGCGGTCAGCGGGACCCGCAGGAAGTCCATCGGCAGCACCACGGTGGCATCGGCGTACAGCATCGCGCGTGCCATGCAGTAATGCGAGAACGTGCCGCAAAACGCGATCACGACGACCCAGCCCCAGGTCACGGCGGACGGCCATTTCCAGACATAAAGCGACGGCAGCAATCCGGCGATGGACTGGATCACCAGCATCCAGAAGATGATCGTCACGGTCTTCTCGGTCCGGGTCAGCGACTTCATCATAGCAACCGAGATACCAAATCCGACGGCTGCGACCAGTGCGATCAGCTGACCCTGATTGATCTCGCCGGCCTCGGGGCGAACGATCACGAACACGCCGACCAGGCCGAGAACGATCGCGGTGACCTTCCAGAGCGTGATGCGCTCGCCGAGAAAGGTCGCGGCCAGGATCGCGGTCCAGATCGGCATGGTGAACTCGATCGAGACCACCTGGCCCAGCGGGATCAGCGTCAGCGCAAAGAACCAGCCGAGTTGGGCGCCATAGTGGATGAGATTGCGCCCGATAAATTGCACCGGCCGCGAAGTCTTCATCGCCGCGAAGCCGCCGTTGCGCCGGATCAAGGGGTAGAGCAGCACGAAGCCGACCAGCGTGCGCAGTTCCATGACCTGAAATACGTTCAACTCCCGCAACGCTTCGCGGCCCGCGACCGTCACCATCAGCATCAGGGCGAGCCAGCCGCCCATCCAGAGAGCGGCCTTTGGTTTGGAAGGTGTTTGGTTCATCAGCGCAGAGCCGTTTCTTGGCAAATTTCGCGGGTGGCAAAGTTCGCCCGTTGGCGAGCGCGCCGGTATCGGCGACCTCATGGCGATTTGCAACGCGTAAATGCGCTGACCCAGCGTTGCGCCCGGCCCAATCAATGGTGCGCTCAATTTCGATCTGGGAGCCGCCGCCCGATCGGTGCTAAGGATCGCTTGGGCTTACAACAAACAACAAATTCCGGAGTATCCGCCGATGCGCATCCTGCAACCCGCCGAATGGTCGAAGCCGCGTGGTTTTTCGCACGGGGTCGTCGTCGATGGTCCCGGCCGATGGATCGTGCTGGCGGGCCAGACCGGCGGCGACGAGAAGGGCGATTATCCCGCCGACATGGCCGCTCAGGTCGCGGTCGCGTTGCAGCGGATCATCAAGCTGCTCGCCGAGGCCGGGGCCGGTCCGCAGCACATCGTTCGCCTGACCTGGTATTTGACCGACCGGAGCGAATACCAAGCCGCCGGCGCCGGCATTGGCGCAGCCTGGAAGGAGACGCTGGGGCGGAATTTTCCACCTTCGACGCTGCTCTACATCGAAGGCCTGGTCGATGCGCGGGCCAAGGTCGAAATCGAGGTCACCGCGTTCGTGCCTCAGGCGTAGACCGGCTTCGCCGCAGGGCTTATAGCGGCCGGAGTTTTTCCGCGCGCGCCAGCCGGCGCATTCAACGCGGCGCCTGGATCAAGCGCCTGGACTAATTGCGACAAGGAGTTGCCTGGAGATGACGAAGCGATCGACCTCGGCGGATTTTGTCACGGCCTTCGCCACGGGCTGGCCCGAAAACCAGCCCGACATGATGGTGCTTTCGCTAACCACCCATAAGGGCATTCAGGATTTTGCGTTCAACAAGGAGCAGGCGCTGCTGATTGCAAAGACCATCAAGGAAACCGCGGACCGGCTCGCCCGGCCGAAACAGTGAAGCCGGGCTAACCGAGTGCTGGGCGCAGGTTAGCTCAGGAGCGCGTCAACGAAATGGTCGCGCCCCTGAACTGGCTTTCGGCCCGGATCACGACGGATTGCTTGTTACCGCGTGTCGTCAACGAGATGTTGGCGTCGAAGCCGGGTGCGCTGGCCTGGACCTGGATGTTGCCGTTGGTGGCGCGACCCTGGAGGCTGCCGTTGACGCCACGGCTGCTCTCGCTCCAGTTTCCGCTGATGGCGCCGCCCTCGGCAACGACGTTGGTCTTGAGATCGAATTTATAGCTGTCGCTGGCGCAGGTGAGGGACTGGTTGAGGCCTGAGCCGCCGGCGCCGACCGCATAGGTCGCGCGGCATCTGATCCGTTCGGTCGAGCCGTCATCCAGGGTCACGGTGCCCGCGCCGGACCAGACACCTGCGAGGCCGTTAAATGGCCCCGACTGGGCGTAGCTCGCCGAGTTGGAGATCGAAGCCGCGAACAACGCGACGGCTCCGACCATCAATCCTCTGACGACAGAAAAAGTACCGGCTGTCCGTTGCGCTTTATTGACGCGATGCTTGCCATCTACCGCTGCAAGGTACGCCTGCTGATGCCCCATTCCACTTCCCCGATCCTGCGTTGCCACTGAGCTGGCCGTTTGCATATGCACCATTGATCGAGGCACGTACAAGACCCTCACGACCAACGCTGCCGGAAACCTCGGCGCCAGCCGCCGAAATCTTTCCGTCCGTGACAGTAAGTGTGGAGCTGGTCTGCGGTTCGCAACTCCCCGTCTTGGTTACAACGGTAACGTGCCATAGCCCGTCATAGGGGGACTGGGCAACGGCCGGAGCTGCGGTGAGGCCGGTGGCAGCGGCGAGAAACGAACCAACAAATGCCGCTCGAATGCGATCATGGCGCATGAAATGAGATCCTCAATGTGTGTGATGAGGGGCTTATTCGGGTCAAATGTGTTCAAAATTTGCTGCGCCGCAGCGAGACAAATTGTTCCACTTGGTCAAACACATAGAGGTGAGGTTGGTTCCCGGAAGAGATGCGGGATTTGGTTCCGTGCGACAACAAAAAGTCACCCGGTGCCAAGATACCGCAGGATATTCGAAAGGCCCTCTCCGAACAGCGACCGCTACTCCGAAAGGTGTGGCGCCTTGGTTGCAAACTCCTCGTCCTGCGGCTTGGCCGGCAGGCTGCCATGGGCCTTGGCATGGTCGATCACTTCGGCCAGGAGCTTTTGGCCGAGCGGCGCCAGCGCGCGCTCCCACAATTGGCGGGCGGTCTCGCCCTTTTTGACGAAAAGCCATTCCTGGGCCGCGATGGCGCCGGCATCCATGCGGTCCGCCAGGTGATAGATGGTACCGCCGGCGATCGGATCGCCTTCTTTGATGGTCCATTCCACCGCGGCGATGCCGCGATGACGTGGCAGCAGCGAGGGATGATAGCCGATGCCCCCGAGTTTCGCGACGGCCAGCGCCTCGCGGGTGACCCGGGCGTGGCTGTGCGCGGCCACGATCAGGTCGGTTCCCGGAGCGATCTCGGAGGCTGCCACGCGCTTAGGATCGGCCTGCACGACGACCTCGATACCGGCAGCGCGCGCCGTCGAGGCCAGCCGGTCCTCGCCATCATGAACGACCACCCGGACGATGTCGACGCCGTGCTGGCGCAGCATGTTCAGGGTCGTCACGCCGAAATGGCGCGAGCCGACGAGGGTGATCCGCATGATAGCTCTTCCGTCGTAAATTGAATGAAACGTGGCGCATGGCGCCGGGTGGGAGCCGCCCTGAATGCCACAGATGGGCCGGCCTGCGGATGCTCTAACCCGGCCCGCAGGCCTTGATCCACATCTTTTCATCGGCCGCCATGGCGCGCGCCGACGCCCCCTCAGGCATCCCCCGATGCGGATGAGGTGGGTTCGCCAGCGCGGAATGATTGTGGGGCGAGGCTGCCGGGCGAATGGCAGGCTTACCGGCTGATCGCCGAGGCTACTTGCGGTCTGGCAGCTTGATCGGGATGTGCGGGGAGGTGCTGACGACGCGCGGGCTTCCGTCGGGATAGGAGTGGCTCTTGAGCATTTCCAGCAGCAGCAGGAATTTCTCGGCAAGCATGACCGTGGCCCTCCAGGCCAGGGTTGGGCGTAGGATCGAGGAGCGCGGTTAGATCCAGCGGTGCTGGTGCCGCGTCACGTCAGCCAGATATTTCCTGCAGGATCGGTCGTAGATCAGGTTGATGATGAATGTCCACATGATCGAACCCCGTTGTTTGATCGCGCCTCCTTGCTACCGGAGCTTTATTTCGGGGCGATTTCGCGCGCCTCGCGAAACGGTTTCGCCAGCCGCGCAAAATGGTTTCAAGGCGAGGCAGGCACCGGTTGCCGGCCCGGCGCTCTAAAAGAGCGAAGGCCCCGCTTGGGGGAAGCGGGGCCCTCTCAAAGGAAGCGGCGATCGGGGGGATCATCGGCTTCGGTAATCAAACGCGCGAAACCGGAAAAGGTTCAAACACCAACGCCGCGCAAGCGGAATATGTTCGCTTGGCGGCGTTGAGCTATTCGCTGAAGTCCCTCAAATCCTCCAGCCATAAATTCGTCTTGCAAGTCCGACTCAGGTTCAAAATTTTTGTTGCGGCGGCTGGTCGCACTCGAGCGCCGGAAACGAAGAATTGGTATCTGCTTACGGCGTAGGACCTGCCCCGCGCCCGTCGCCGCAGCGCTTGTATAGGGTGGGGGGCTATGGTATTTCTGTCGCATGACACATACGGTCCGCGAAAAGCAGAAATTATTGGCACGGGTTCGCCGCATCCGCGGCCAGGTGGAAGCCATCGAGCGCGCGCTCGAGAGCGAGGCCGGCTGTGAGAAAGTCATGCACCTGTTGGCCGGCCTTCGCGGCGCGACCTCGGGGCTGATGGCCGAAGTGGTCGAGGATCACGTGCGGACCCACCTCGTCGACGCCGACAGCCACCCGGGTGCGCTCAACGTCGAGGCGGCCGACCAGTTGCTGGACGTTATCCGGACTTATGTAAAATGAGGTCGGCCGGGAGCGTGAACATGAGCGTGAACATGGCTGGGAATGTGGGTAGCAACGACGGACTTTCGGCGTTTCACAGTCACGTCTTCCTAGGCACGCAGCACCAAACCAGCGAACGCAAGACCTGGGCGGTGATTTGGCTCTGTGGCGCCATGATGATCGCGGAGATCGTCGGCGGGTTGTTTTTCGGATCGATTGCGCTGGTCGCCGACGGCCTGCACATGAGCACGCACGCCGGCGCTTTGCTGCTCGCCGCGCTGGCCTACACCTATGCGCGCCGCTACGCCAACGACGCCCGCTTCACTTTCGGAACCGGAAAGCTGGGCGATCTCGCCGGCTTCACCAGCGCGATCATCCTGGCGATGATTGCTCTATTGATCGGTTATGAGGCGGTCGGTCGGGTATTTGCGCCGGTGCCAATTCATTTCGGCGAGGCGATTCCGATTGCCTGCCTCGGGCTTGCCGTCAATGTCGCCAGTGCCTGGCTGCTGAGCGGCGGCGATCATCATCACGGCCACGCTCACGGGCATTCCCATGCTCACGGCGCGGCTGAGGCGCATGATGAAAGTCAGCGTTTGACGACCAAGGACGGCAGCATCGTGCTCGACATCTTCGAGGACGGCGTGCCGCCGCGGTTCCGCATTTACGCCGACACCGGTCCCGCGCCGTCGGCGGCGGCGGTCTGCCTTGAAACCGTGAGACCGGACGGCGCCCGCCAGTCATTTCGTTTCGCGGACAGAGGCGATTATCTGGAATCGATCGACGAAATTCCGGAGCCGCATGGGTTCACCGCGAATGTGGGCATCGACGGCGATAATGTTCCGGCGATTTTCGCAGAGCATGAGCATACGCACGCAAACGCGCACCGCGACAACAACATGCGGGCTGCCGTGATCCACGTCATCGCGGACGCCGCTGTGTCCGTGCTGGTGATCGTCGGCTTGTTGCTGGCGCGCGCGTTCGGCTGGCTCTGGATGGATCCGCTCGCCGGCATCATCGGAGCCTGCGTGATCGCGAGCTGGTCCTACGGCTTGATCCGCGATACCGCGGCCATTCTCTTGGACATGAATCCGGACCGGGCGATGGCGCAAAACCTGCGCGCCACGATCGAACGCGAAGGCGATCAGCTCGCCGACCTTCATCTATGGCGGCTGGGGCCGGGTCATCTCGGCGCGATCGTGTCGATCGTCACGGCAACCCGGCGGGAGGCCGACTATTATCGCGCCAGGCTCGCCGCCTTCCGCAGCTTGTCCCATCTCACGATCGAAGTCGTTCGCCAGTAGGCTGTTGGATGTCGTCGATCGCCGCGCCTGCTGTGGATTTGTGCGCAGCAAGCTGCTCGTACCGCTCAGAATCTCGCGCTTGGCGGGCTGTGGATATGCTGTGGATATGTTGTGGGTATGCTGCGGATAACGTGGCGTAAGCGGTCGCTGCGTTCGACGACGGACGATTTAAGACGTGCGTTACGGACTATCGAAAAATTCCGGTAATCCTCTCCCACCACGAGTGTCCGGCTCGAACGGCATCATACCGCGAGGAACTCGGCTGGCTCATACTGGGCGGATCAGACGCAGGAAATGACCCGACCAGGCCCGACAGCAGCCTGTCGTGCATCGCTCGATCTTCAGCCGAAGCTTTCGCCGGATCCTCCGCATGGCGGTCATGGGGTGCGGGATCGAACTTTTCAGCCATGGCAAATCCTCCATTTGCAGTGTCTTGCCGGCGGCTTCACGCTGCGGTTCGCTTGAGAATTAATTTTTCACTTATTTTTCGGGCTTGTGCTGCCGATCAATCGGCATGACGGATTTGTTGCTGTTCGGCATCGTGTCTCTGCCCTGGTCTCCGTTGGCGTCGCTTCCGCCCGACGTCGAAGTGCCGCTGCCGCTCTTGTTCGGAGCCATTCCTGTCGTATCGGAGGAGCCTTTCGAACTCGCCGAACTTGCAGCAGGCCGCGGAGTTCCAGGGCCTCCTGGACTGCTTTGAGCAAACGCCAGCGGACCGGATACCAGGAAAGCGACTGCCATTGTGACGGCGGTGAGTTTCATTGTCGGACTTCCTTTGAAAAACCTGACAGATGCAAAACTGCAAAGACGCGGCTCTGTTCCAACTTCCTACATACCCAAGCTGGAGCACACGTTCTGTTTTCTCAATCTCCACGAGGCGTCGCGGAACCTTGGCCCGATTGCCGAATTTGCCTGTGGTGCTGAGGGAGGATGCGATGGAGCCGATCAAGGGGCCCTGGACGGAACAGGATAACGAGCGGCTGCTTGAAATGCGCGCTTCGGCTTTTCGGGCCTCGGCCGCGCTTAAAAGGTCCGTCCCCAGCGTTCGAGGACGGGCTCGAAAGCTTGGATCACCGTTTCCGTCGATCAGAGAATCCCGGCAGGCGCGCAACGCAAAGGCGAGGGAGTCCTCACCTCAACGGCAGCAGGCCGAATAGCTGCGTTGCTAGAGCACAGCGGAAGTTGTGCTCTCCTTCATCACGCGCTCATGAGACAAGCACCTTGAGCCCCGCAGTTCGGACAAGCGAACCGGCGATCGGCTGCTTCAATGCGCTCGGATGCCAACTTATTTCACGGTTCCAAACGGGGTACCCTTTATTGGGCGGTTGTCGACCCGTGCCGAAGGGCTGAAAATACGCTGGCAGGGGACGATATCTGCGGGGCCTGTTGGCCGGGAAGTCACCGGCGGCGGGAGGGGCATCAGCTTGGTTGAGCTTATTAGATACCGTTTCAACACCACGGCGGACCAGACGCCGAAAGGTGAATGGAAGTGGCGCGTCATTCTCGAGTTAGATGACGGCTTCGAGGAAGTGCTGGTCAAAACGCTGGAAGTTCGCGTCCCCTCGTTCAGCCAGGAGGACGACAAGCCCGTGGCCGGGCGCAAGTGCCACATGGCCTGCCATGGCAAGTTTCGCTTTGAAGACGGAATTGGCGTCGTCGATCCAGCGTAACCACGCCTATCGGCGCGGCGGCAATTTCTACGGCTATCGTCATGGCTGGGCCTGCTTTTGGCACAACGGTCAGCACATCTGCCCGTAAAGGCCGATGACTACGGCTTACCGCGCGGCTCGTGCATCGGACCGCGCTCACGGGCCTCCGATGCAGAGGCGTTTCGAAGCCAGCGGCAGCTTTGATGTTCAAAGCCGTAAGTTGCTCAGTATCGCGGGTTGCGCGCCCCGACGACGACCTTGCCCCTTGTGCCGCTTTTATCGATCTGCATGCTGTTGGGATTGGTCTGCAGGGGCTCCTCCCTGTAGACCCCGGCGCCGGCGGGACCCGCGGTGGTGTAGGCCCGTACCGGATGGCTGTTGGGGTTCGATTGCGTACCGAGATATTGCGCCTGCGCGGCGCTCGTGGCCAAGGCAAATGTCCCGGCCAGGATCAGCTTTTTCATGCCCGGTCCTCCATTTTCGTTTTGGCATGGGGCGGATTTAACCACGGCAAGTCGGCGATGTCCCCATGATTAAAAGTCGCGTGTATGGTCATTTGGTCGCCGTCACATAACCATGCGCTTTTATAGTCTGCATATCTGTCCCGGGTTTGTGCGCGCTGGGGCTTATTTGGCTGCGCTCCCATCCAATTCGGCCAGCCGCTCGGCTTCGGCGATGTCATCCATGGTGTTGGCGTTGAAGAATGGATCGAGCGGTTCCGCCGGCCACGTCACAGTCGCGAGCCGGTAACGCGCGGTCCAGCGGTCGATCTTGCGCAAATCATCGACGACCAGGGCGTGGCGAAGCTCTTCGCGCAAAGCCACGTTCCACAATCCGATCACTGGATGGGACCGTCCGGCGGATGCTGCGACCGCAAGCTGCGCGTTCTCCTCGATGCGAGCGCGGTGCAGGCGCGCCATCAGATCGCGCGGCAGGAATGGGCAGTCGGCTGCCGCGCTCAGAATGAATTCTACCTGTGGCCGGTTCGTCGCAGTCCAATCGAGTGCGGCTAAAATCCCTGCGAGCGGTCCCGGAAAGTCCTCTACGGTATCGGCGATGACGGGAAGTCCGAACGAGGCGAACCGAGCCGGGTCGCCGTTGGCGTTGAGAACGAGGCCGTCGCATTGCGGTTCGAGCCGCGCGATCACGCGGTCGAGGATCGTGCGTCCGGCGATCTTTCGCATCGGCTTGTCGCCGCCGCCCATCCGCCGTGCCAGACCGCCGGCGAGCAGAACGCCGGGGGTCGGAGGAATCTCAGTCTTCACGACCTTCACCCTTGCGCTTGTGCCTAGCGGATTCTTCTTCGACGTAGGCGAGGTCTTGATCGTAGATGATCCGCTCCGCGGCCGACAACGCGATGAATTGCTTACCCCGCGCGCGGCCGACCAGGGTCAATCCGACTTGTCGAGCCAGATCGACGCCCCACGCGGTGAACCCGGAACGGGACACCAGTATCGGAATGCCCATCCGGACCGTTTTGATCACCATCTCCGAGGTTAGCCGCCCGGTGGTGTAGAGTATCTTGTCGGCGGGATCGACCTGGTGCCGGTAAATCCAGCCGGCGATCTTATCGACGGCGTTATGGCGGCCCACGTCCTCCGTGTAGCAGACGGGCTCACCCTCCTTGCACAGTACGCAGCCGTGGATCGCGCCCGCCTCCAGGTAAAGAGAAGGCATCGTGTTGATGGTATGCGTCATCTGGTAGAGCCAGGACGTGCGCAGCGTCGCCTTGGGCAGTGCTACGCTTTCGACCGCCTCCAGGAGGTCGCCGAACGCAGTGCCCTGCGCGCAGCCCGAAGTCTGCGTGCGCTTCTTCAGTTTGGCCTCGAAATTGGTGTGGTGCTCTGTCCGGACCACCACTACCTGCAGGTCGTCGTCGTATTCCACTCCAGTGACGACGTCGTCGTACTTCAGCATATTCTGGTTGAGCAGATAGCCGAGCGCGAGATATTCCGGGTAATCGCCGATCGTCATCATCGTGACGATCTCCTGCGCGTTCAGGTACAGCGTTAGCGGCCGCTCGACCGGAACGCTGATTTCGACGGCTACGCCGGCCTGATCGGTGCCGGCCACGCGCTCGGTCAGCCGGCCGTCGGTCGGGTTGGGTACGATCAGGGGCGCCGGGGTGTTGTCGATCTCGATCATGTCCGTCTGATAGCATGACATCGCGCCCCGGGGGATATGGGGATATAAAGCCTTGGATACGAAACCGGTTTCATCGGTCCGGAGAACGACATGAGGTGATCGGCATGGCTGGATGGAGCGGCGCCGGCAAGACCACGCTGCTGGCGCGGCTGATCCCGCATTTCATCGGCCGGAGTCTGCGGGTGTCCGTAATCAAGCACGCTCATCATGATTTCGACGTCAACATGCCGGGCAAGGATTCGTGGACACACCGCCAGTCGGGGGCTACGGAAGTGCTTGTCTCTTCGAGCCCGCGCTGGGCGCTGATGCACGAACTGCGTCCGCCGTCGATATCGAAGACGTATTTGCGAACGCCAAAGCCGCAACCTGAGAAGCCATATGGCACAATTGACCGATGACTGTTTTGCTTTCGGCGGACCGATGATGTCGGTCGACGACGCAGTGTCCATCATCGGTGAGCGGGTCACCGCCGTGCAGGACATCGAGACTGTGCCTTTGGCCGAATCCGATGGACGCATTCTCGCAAGCGTCATTACCGCGCCGCTGCCGCTGCCGCCCTTTACCAATTCCGCGGTTGATGGCTATGCCGTGCGCGGTGTCGACGTTCCGCGCGCGGAGGGAAAGGCGTTACCTGTGATGGGGCGGCTTCAGGCTGGCGCGTCGGTAGGCCTGGCGATCGAGCCCGGTCGTGCCGTGCGGATTTTCACCGGTGCGCCGCTGCCGGCCGGCGCCGACACCGTGTTCATGCAGGAGGACGTTCGTCTCGATGCGCAGGGCCACGTTGTTCTCCCGGTGGGCCTCAGGCAGGGAGCAAATGTGCGTCCCACCGGCGAAGACGTTCCGATCGGAATTCCGGCACTTGCTGCTGGCATGCGCCTGCGGCCGCAGGACGTCGCGCTGGCGGCGGCGTTCGGCCTGACCCATCTTGATGTCCGCCGACGGATCCGGGTTGCGGTCTTTTCGACCGGCGACGAACTGGTGTCACCGGGCAGCCCACGCGCAGCCGCACAACTTTTCGATTCCAACCGCTTCATGCTGATGGCGATGTTGAAGCGGCTTGGTTGCGAAGTGAGCGATCTCGGCATTGTCAGCGACGATCGCGCCACGCTCGCGGCCGGCCTGAAGGAGGTCGCCGGCGCGCACGATCTGATCCTGACGACAGGGGGCGTTTCCACCGGCGAGGAGGACCACGTCAAAGCGAGTGTCGAAAGTGTCGGCACGCTGGTGCTCTGGCGCATGGCGATCAAGCCCGGGCGTCCAGTCGCGATGGGAATTATCGGCGGCACGCCGTTCATCGGCTTGCCCGGAAATCCGGTCGCCAGTTTCGTCACCTTCGTCCATGTGGTGCGGCCGACGGTGCTGGCACTCGCGGGTGCCGCGCAACAACGCCTCGTTCCGATGCCAGTGCGCGCCGCCTTCGATTACAAAAAGAAGATCGGCCGTCGCGAATACGTCCGGGTCAACCTCCGCAACGGCGAGGACGCGGTGCTCGAAGCGGTCAAATTTCCCCGCGAAGGGGCGGGACTGCTGTCGTCGCTGGTAGACACCGACGGGCTGGTCGAACTCGGAGAAGGGATCGAGCGGGTCGCCCGCGACCAGATGGTCGGATTCCTGGCCTACGCGAGCCTGCTCTGAAATCTTGCTTGATGCCTGCGAGAGCGGTTGACCGTACCAGACCCCTTCGCCATGCTCGGGACATGACCACCACAGAACTCGACCTGACGGGGTTAAAATGCCCGTTACCGGCATTGAAGACCCGAAAGGCGCTCAAGGGCCTCGCGCAAGGCGACCTTCTGCAGGTGTGTTGCACCGATCCGCTGGCGGTCATCGATATTCCGAACTTGATTCGGGAGACCGGCGATCGGGTCGAGATCACGGAACGCGACGAGCGCAGGATCGTATTTCTGATCGAGAAAGCAGGCGGCTATCCGCCTCGGACCGCGTAAATCGTCGGAAGTGGCAGGTCGGAGGAAGTGATGCCGTCGACCGCATTGTTGTTTGAGATCATCGGCTTGTTTTTGCTTGGCATTTGGTATGCCAACAAATAGACTTCCGCGGGTCGTATCAGGATCGAGATGCCGATGAGTTCATGACGTTCACCAAGTGCGCTCTTTCGAACACCCGGGCGAGGGTCGGCGGCGGGCGAAATCGACCCCCAAAGGCCGTCAGATCGACCCGACCGCCGCGCACGAAATCGAACTCCTGCTGGCTGACCGGCCGCGTCGGCGCGACCTTCTGATCGAGCATCTCCACCTGATTCAGGATAGATACCGTCAGATCTCCGCAGCCCATCTTGCGGCGCTGGCCGACGAGATGAAACTTTCCTTCGCCGAAGTGTTCGAGACCGCGACTTTTTACGCGCATTTCGATGTCGTGAAGGAAGGCGCGCCGGATGTCGCGCTGCTGACCATTCGAGTTTGCGATTCCTTGACTTGCGCGATGCTCGGCGCGGAAAAGCTGCTGCACGAATTGCAGGACACCGCTGGCCCCGGCATTCGAGTGGTGCGAGCGCCCTGCGTCGGCCGATGCGATACGGCGCCGGCCGCCGAGGTCGGCCACAACTTCGTTGACCATGCCACGGTCGAAAGCGTGCTGGCGGCGGCGGAGCGGGGCGACACCCACGCGCATCTGCCCGATTACGTGGACTTCGATGCCTACGTCGCTGGCGGTGGTTACCGATTGCTGTCGCGTCTGCGCTCCGGCGACCTTCCGACGGAAGATATCCTGAAATTGCTCGACGATGCTTCGCTGCGCGGGCTCGGCGGTGCAGGCTTTCCTACGGGGCGCAAGTGGCGCTCGGTGCTGGGCGAGCCCGGTCCGCGGCTGATGGCCGTCAACGGTGACGAGGGCGAGCCCGGCACATTCAAGGATCGCTTTTATCTTGAGACCGATCCACACCGCTTTCTCGAAGGCATGCTGATCGGCGCGCACGTGGTCGAAGCGACCGACGTCTACATCTATCTCCGGGACGAATATCCGGCATCTCGGGAAATTCTCGAGCGCGAGATCGCGAAGCTTCCGTCGGATGGACCCGTGCTGCATATGCGCCGCGGCGCCGGTGCCTACATCTGCGGCGAGGAATTGTCGCTGCTGGAAAGCCTGGAAGGCAAGCGCGGACTGCCCCGCCACAAGCCTCCTTTTCCGTTCCAGGTCGGCCTGTTCGGCCTGCCGACCCTCATCAACAACATCGAGACCCTGTGGTGGGTTCGCGACATCGTCGAAAAGGGGCCGGACTGGTGGCAAGGCCACGGCCGCAACGACCGTCATGGTCTGCGCAGCTATTCGGTCTCCGGACGGGTCAGGAATCCGGGCATGAAACTGGCGCCCGCCGGCGTCACCGTGCGGGAATTGATCGAAGAGTTCTGCGGCGGAATGGCCGACGGACATACGTTCCACGCCTATCTGCCGGGCGGCGCCTCCGGCGGCATCCTGCCGGCCGCGATGGACGACATCCCGTTGGATTTCGGTACGCTCGAAAAATACGGGTGCTTCATCGGATCGGCAGCGGTCGTCATCCTCTCGCAGGCCGACAGCGTCCGGGGCGCGGCGCTCAACCTGATGAAGTTCTTCGAGGACGAGAGTTGCGGGCAGTGTACGCCCTGCCGTGTTGGGACCGAGAAGGCGGCGCTGCTGATGCAGCAGCCGGTCTGGAACCAGGAGCTGCTTGGTCAATTGAGCGAGGCGATGCGGGACGCCTCGATCTGCGGGCTGGGTCAGGCGGCCTCGAATCCGCTGACGTCCGTCATCAAATATTTCCCTGACGAATTCAGACCGCAGCCGCAGCAGGCCGCCGAGTAGGCTGACCGGGCGCAACCGAGTTTCCGACGAGGTACCGTATGAGCAACGAGAAAAATTCACCGCCGCAGGGCTACGGTCACGACGCCAAGGGCGCGGCGGGAGGCAAGAACGTCCCCGACGGCCGCGTGACGGTCTCGCACAGCGAACCGATCGGAAAGATCGGCGGTGAGGGGCGCGGACCCCAAACGATCGCGTTCGAGCTCGACGGTGAGCAGGTCGAGGCCAGCGCCGGCGAAACCATCTGGCAGGTCGCGAAACGACAGGGCCGCGAGATTCCGCATCTGTGCTATTCGCCCGCGCCGGATTACCGGCCGGACGGCAATTGCCGCGCCTGCATGGTCGAAATCGAGGGCGAGCGCGTGCTGGCGGCGTCCTGCAAGCGAACGCCGAGCGTCGGCATGAAGGTGAAGACGGAAAGCGCGCGCGCGGTCGCGGCGCAGAAGATGGTGATGGAGCTTCTGGTCGCCGACCAGCCGGCGCGCGAGACTTCTCATGATCCGGATTCGAAGTTCTGGCACTGGGCCGAAAAGGTCGAGGTGACCGAAAGCCGCTTCCCGGCGGCCGAGCGTTGGCAGGGCGACGCCAGCCATCCGGCGATGCGCGTCAATCTCGACGCTTGCATCCAGTGCGGCCTGTGCGTGCGGGCCTGCCGCGAGGTGCAGGTCAACGACGTCATCGGCATGGCCTATCGCAACCATGAGGCCAAGATCGTGTTCGACTTCGACGATCCGATGGGCGAGTCCACCTGCGTCGCCTGTGGCGAATGCGTTCAGGCATGCCCGACCGGCGCGCTGATGCCCTCGGTGATGCTCGATGAGAACCAGACGCGCGTCACCTATCCGGACAAGAAGGTCGACTCGCTGTGCCCGTATTGCGGTGTCGGCTGCCAGGTCACCTACCAGGTCAAGGACGAGAAGGTGATCTATGCCGAGGGCCGCGACGGGCCGGCCAACCACAACCGGCTCTGCGTCAAGGGTCGCTTCGGCTTCGACTACATCCATCACCCCAACCGCCTGACCAAGCCGCTGGTGCGTTTACCGGGCGTGAAGAAGGATGCCGACGATCAGGTCGATCCGGCCAATCCGTTCACGCATTTCCGCGAGGCGTCCTGGGAGGAGGCGCTCGACATCGCCGCCAAAGGTCTCGTCAAGGTCCGCGACGAGAAGGGCCCCAAGGCGCTGGCCGGCTTCGGCTCCGCCAAGGGCTCCAACGAAGAGGCCTATCTCTTTCAGAAGCTTGTCCGGACCGGCTTCGGTTCGAACAATGTGGACCATTGCACCCGGCTTTGCCACGCGTCCTCGGTCGCCGCACTGTTCGAAGGCATGAGCTCGGGCGCGGTCTCGGCGCCGTTCGCCGCCGCCGCGGACGCCGAGGTCATCTGGGTGATCGGCGCCAACCCGACGGTTAACCATCCGGTCGCAGCGACTTTCATCAAGAACGCCGCCAAGCGCGGCGCCAAGCTGATCGTGATGGATCCGCGCCGGCAGACACTCTCGCGGCACGCCACCAAGCACCTGCAGTTCAAGCCTGGCAGCGACGTTGCGATGCTGAATGCGATGATCAACACGATCATCACCGAAGGTTTGACCGATGAGCAGTACATCGCCGGCTACACGGAGGGCTACGAAGATCTCAAGGCCAAGATCACCGAGTTCACGCCGGAGCGGATGTCGCAAATCTGCGGCATTCCCGCCGAAACCCTGCGCGCGGTGGCGAGGATGTACGCACGCGCGAAATCCTCCATCATCTTCTGGGGAATGGGCATAAGTCAGCACGTGCACGGCACGGACAATGCGCGTTGCCTGATCGCACTGGCGCTGATCACGGGCCAGATCGGGCGTCCGGGCACGGGCCTGCATCCTTTGCGAGGGCAGAACAACGTGCAGGGCGCTTCCGACGCCGGCCTCATCCCGATGTTCCTGCCGGACTATCAGCCCGTCGGCCGCGACGATCTGCGTGGTGCGTTCGAGGAACTCTGGGACCAGAAGCTTGATCCCGTGCGCGGGCTCACTGTCGTCGAAATCATGAATGCGATCCACGCCGGCGAGATCCACGGCATGTACGTCGAGGGCGAGAACCCCGCGATGTCAGATCCGGACCTGCAGCATGCTCGTCAGGCGTTGGCCAAGCTGGACCACCTGGTCGTGCAAGACCTTTTCGTGACCGAGACTGCCTTCCACGCCGACGTCATCCTGCCGGCCTCAGCCTTCGCGGAGAAATCCGGATCCTTCACCAACACCGATCGCCGTGTGCAGTTGGCGCGCGAGGTGATCAAGCCGCCCGGAGATGCGCGTCAGGATCTCTGGATCATCCAGGAGATCGGCAAGCGCATGGGACTACCGTGGGACTACGCGGGTCCGGGCGAAGTCTTTACCGAGATGGCCGAATTGATGCCGTCGCTCAAGAACATCAGCTGGGAGCGGCTGGTGCGCGAGGGCGCCGTGACGTACCCCGTGGACGATCCGGAGAAGCCGGGAAACGAGATCATCTTCACCACCGGTTTTCCGACCGAGAGCGGGCGCGGCAAGATCGTGCCGGCCAAGGTCATTCCTCCGGACGAACTGCCCGACGACGAATATCCGATGGTGCTCTCAACCGGTCGCGTTCTCGAACACTGGCACACCGGCTCAATGACCCGGCGGTCCCAGGTGCTCGACCAGATCGAGCCGGAGGCGGTCGCCTTCATGTCGCCAAAGGATATGCGGCGGCTCAAGGTGTGGCCTGGCGAGTTCATCCGGCTGGAGACGCGGCGCGGCGCGGTCGAATTGAAGGTTCGCGCCGACCGCGACGTGCCCGAAAACATGGTGTTCATGCCGTTCTGCTACGCGGAGGCGGCGGCGAACCTGTTGACCAATCCAGCGCTCGATCCGTTCGGCAAGATCCCGGAATTTAAATTCTGCGCGGTTCGCGCGGAGCGGCTCGATATTCGAACGGCGGCGGAGTAATTGGCAGCAGTCCGGAGCACGCAAGGGAGCCCTTCGTGAGACGTGCCGGCGTCTATCTGAGAACCGGCACGACCGATCAAGAAGCCGAAACACAACATCGTGAGATTGAGACCGTCGCAGCGCGATCAGAATGGGAATCGTTAAAGAACGACGGTGGCTCCTGACTACCCTCGCAGCATCCAGCCGATGCCGACACAGAATGCCAGAACATTGGTGCCAGATCGCGTCTGAGGCGTCCGGCATTGGAGCGCAAGGCCTGCTTGAGCGCCGAACACCGGAGGTCTCGGCAACATATACCTTAGCGTGGTTGAAGGTGCGCGGCCTGCGTGATACGTCTGCTCGGCCGGAATGTTCGTAGCCTGGCGGCCCTTTGGTATGTGGAGCTTTGGCTTGTCGAGCTTTGGCTGGTTTCGAGGAGCGCGACTTCTATGAAGGAACGCCCGACGGCGAATATTCGCCGGCGCGATCTGTTTGGTGTGGTGCTGGCCGGCGCTGGAGCGGTCGTTGCGGACGCGGTAACGGCGGAGCCGGCGACCGCCGAGTCAGTCGATCTCAAAGATAAGCGCAAAGCACGATATCAGGCGAACTCCGCGGAAGTCCGCAATTTTTACCGCGTCAACAGTTATCCGGCCCGCTGAGGGAGAAGTCCTTGCTGATCAGGAAATCGGAACTTCGTCGAAGTCCCGGAAAAATCGCAGGAGCAGAAGCGATTGATTCTCGCGGGGCGGGTTGGGACCGCCGGGCTTTCCTGAAACGTTCGGGCGTCACCGCCGGCGCGCTGGCGGCGCTCGGCAATCTCCCGCTAGGCAGCCTACGCAAAGCAACGGCCGGTCCGCCACCTCCGGTCGGCGCAACTGTTACGACACGAAAGAATATCTGCACCCACTGTTCGGTTGGCTGCTCCGTTATCGCGGAAGTCGCGAACGACGTGTGGATCGGCCAGGAGCCGGACTACGACAGCCCGATCAATCGGGGATCGCATTGTTGCAAGGGCGCGGCGGTTCGGGACGACGTGTTGAACCAGCGCCGCTTACGCTATCCCGTGAAGCTGGTGAACGGAAAGTGGGTCCGGATTTCCTGGGACACCGCAATTGACGAGATCGGCGACAAGCTGCTCGCAATTCGTCAGAAGTCAGGACCGGATTCGGTTTACTGGCTTGGTTCAGCCAAGTTCACCAACGAAGCCGCCTACCTGAACCGCAAGCTGGCCGCGTTCTGGGGCACCAATAATTCCGATCATCAAGCGCGTATCTGCCATTCCACCACGGTCACCGGCGTAGCCAATACCTGGGGCTATGGCGCGATGACCAACAGCTACAATGATATTCGCAACGCCAAGACCATTTTCGTGATGGGTGGCAATCCGGCTGAGGCCCATCCGGTTTCGCTTCAGCATATTCTTGAAGGCAAGGAACTCAACCGCGCTAACATGATCGTCGTCGATCCGCGGATGACGCGGACCGCCGCGCATGCGACCGAGTATGTCCGCGTACGCCCTGGCACCCATATCGCTACGATCTACGGGATGCTCTGGCATATTTTCGAAAACGGCTGGGAAGATAAGGAATTCATCCAGCAGCGGGTCTACGGCGTCGAGGAAATCCGCAAGCAGGTGGCGAAGTGGACGCCGCACGAGGTCGAGCGCGTCACCGGCCTGCCCGAAGCGCAGGTCAAGCATATCGCCGAGATCTTCGCCAAGGAAAAGCCGGCGACGCTGATCTGGGCGATGGGACAGACCCAGTTCGCGACCGGCACTGCCAATGTCCGCGCCAGTTGTATCCTGCTGCTCGCCACCGGCAACGTTGGAATGCCGGGCGGCGGAGCCAATATTTTTCGCGGCCACACCAACGTGCAGGGCGCCACCGATCTGGGCCTCGATGTGACGACGCTGCCGCTTTATTACGGACTCGCCGAAGATGCCTGGCGCCACTGGTGCCGGGTGTGGGGGGTGGATTACGAATGGATGAGTTCCCGTTTCCCGAACAAGAAGCTGATGGAAACCCCGGGCATTCCGAGCACGCGCTGGTTCGATGCGACCTTGCTGCCCAAGGACCAGGTCAGCCAGCCCGATGACGTGCAGGCGATGTTCATCATGGGCCACGGTGTCAACACCATCACCCGGATGCCGGAAGCCAAGCGCGGCATCGAGAAGCTCGAGTTGCTCGTGGTCTGCGATCCGTACCCGACGGCATGGTCTGTGCTCTCGGATCGCAAGGACGGCATCTACCTTTTGCCGGCCTGTACCAGCTTCGAAATGGATGGCTCACGTACCGCATCGAACCGCTCGTTGCAATGGGGCGAAAAAATCGTTGAGCCGGTTTTTGAATCGAAGAACGACTACGACACGATGTATCTGTTCGCCCGCAAATTCGGGTTCGCCGACCGGATGTTCAAGAACATCAAGGTCGAAAACAACGCGGTGTCGGCGGAAGATATCCTGCGCGAAATCAACCGCGGCGGGTGGTCGACCGGCTATTGCGGCCAATCGCCTGAACGGCTCAAGGCTCACATGAAGAACCAGGCCAAGTTCGATCTGGTCACCATGCGAGCGCCGAAGGACGATCCGGAGGTCGGCGGCGACTATTACGGCCTGCCATGGCCATGCTGGGGAACGCCGGAGTTCAGGCATCCCGGCACGCCGATCCTCTACAACACCAACCTGCCGGTGAAGGAGGGCGGCGCCACTTTCCGCGCCCGATTCGGCGTCGAACGCGTCGTCAAACGCAAGGTGATGGAAAACGGCCAGGAGGTCGAACAAGACCAGCACGACAACCTGCTCGCCGAGGGCTCGTATTCCGTCGGCTCCGAAATCAAGGACGGATATCCCGAGTTCACGCTCGCAGTGCTCAAGAAGCTTGGCTGGGACAAAGACCTGACGCCGCAGGAAATGGCCGTGATCCAGCAGGTCAATCCCACCAATCCTGATGCGGTATCCTGGTCGGTCGACCTATCCGGCGGAATCCAGCGGGTGTCGATCGAGCATGGTTGTTCCCCTTACGGCAACGGCAAGGCGCGCATGATCGCCTGGAATCTTCCCGATCCCATTCCGGTCCATCGTGAGCCGATCTATACGCCACGGCCGGACCTCGTCGCCGATTATCCGACGCTGCCGGATGCCCGGCAGTTCCGCGTACCCAATATCGGGTTCTCGGTGCAGAAGGCCGCGGTCGATCGCGGCATCGCCAAGCAGTTTCCGTTGATCCTGAGCTCCGGCCGGCTGGTCGAATATGAGGGCGGCGGCGAGGAGACGCGTTCCAACAAGTGGCTCGCCGAGCTGAAGCAGCACATGTTTGTCGAAATCAATCCCGCGGATGCGGCCGAACGAGGCATCGAGGACGGCGGCTGGGTCTGGGTGACCGGAGCCGAGAATGCTTCAAGGACGCGGATGAAGGCGCTGGTGACCGAGAGGGTCGGCAAGGGCCTTGCCTGGATGCCGTTTCATTTCGCCGGCTGGTTCGAGGGCGCCGATCTGCGGGCCAAATATCCTGCAGGCGCCGACCCGATCGTGCTGGGCGAGAGCGTGAACACGCTCACCACCTATGGCTACGATCCCGCGACCGGCATGCAGGAGCCGAAGGCCACCCTTTGTCAGATCAGGGCAGCGTAGAGGCAAAACATGGCGCGCATGAAATTCCTTTGCGACGCGGACCGCTGCATCGACTGCAACGCCTGCGTCACCGCCTGCAAGAACGAAAACGAGGTCCCTTGGGGCATCAATCGTCGCCGCGTCGTCACGATCAATGACGGCAAACCCGGCGAGCGCTCGGTGTCGATGGCCTGCATGCATTGCACCGACGCGCCGTGCGCGGCGGTGTGTCCGGTGACCTGCATCTATCCGACCGACGACGGCATCGTGCTGCACAACAAGGATTTGTGCATCGGCTGCGGCTATTGCTTCTATGCCTGTCCGTTTGGCGCGCCGCAGTATCCGAAGGTCGGTAATTTCGGCTCGCGCGGCAAAATGGACAAGTGCACCTATTGCGCCGGCGGCGGCGGTGCCGAAGCGCCCGGCAGCGCGGCGGAGTACGAGAAATATGGATCGAACCGTTTCGGCGAGGGCAAGCTGCCGATGTGCGCCGAGATGTGCTCGACCAAATCGCTGCTGGCGGGCGATGGCGACATCATCGCGCAGATCTACGGAGAGCGGGTTCTGCAAGCGCGGTTACGGCTCGGGTGCCTGGGGCTGGATGACGGCCTATCACGAGGACATCAAGGTCTGAGCGGGCGGACTTCGATCATCGCGGTAGACGTAGCGATCGAGTGCATCGGAACAAGGGTGATTGTCATGACGTTTTTTGCACGCATTCGCCTCATGATGTTCGTCCTGGTGTTGCTCGGCGTTGCTGTGGCACCCGTGTGCGCCCAGAAGCTTGGTCCGGACGGCGCGCCCAATCCGACTGCGAGCGTCACCGACCAGCGCACGCTGCTTGAAGCAAGCCCCGCGCATTCAGGGACGCATCGATATTCCCGATACCAAAGCCAGCGTGCTGATCCAGCCCGCAGGCCGGACCTGGGACTATTTCCATGAAGTTGTTCTGCATTGGGGCGGCGCGATCGTGATTGTCGGCACGATCGCGCTGCTGGCGCTTGCCTATCTGATCATGGGGCGAATCCGCATCGCGGCAGGGCGTTCAGGCCAGAAGATTGCCCGCTTCAAAGCCTTTGAGCGCTTCTCGCATTGGCTGACGGCGGTCTCCTTTGTGATTCTCGGCCTGACCGGCCTGAACATCACCTTCGGCAAGATATTGCTGCTGCCGCTCGTCGGCCCGGAGATTTTTTCCGAGATTTCTCAGATGGCGAAGTATCGTCCACAATTTCACTAGCTTTTGCGTTTGTGGCAGGACTGGTCCTGATCATCGGTGATCTTCTTCAGGGACAATTTGCCGGCGAAGGTCGACGTCGAATGGGTCAAGCAGGGTGGCGGCTTCATCAAATCCAAGCATGCACCGGCCGGACGGTTCAATCTCGGTGAGAAGATGGTCTATTGGCTGTCCGCTCGGGGCCGGCATAGCGGTCTCCGCCTCTGGATTTCTTCTGCTGTTTCCATTCTACGGCACCAACATCGCCGACATGCAGCTCGCGCAGGTGGCCCACGCAGTCGTCGCCATTTTGTTCATCGCGGTGATTCTGGCGCATATCTATATCGGCACGCTCGGGATGGAAGGCGCGTTCGAAGCCATGGGCACGGGCGAGGTCGATCTCAACTGGGCGAAGGAGCATCATGATCGCTGGCTCGCCGAGCAGCTTGAGAGGGAGGGCAGGCGATCCTCCGCGACACCGGCGGAGTGAGGGAGCCGACGACGGCCAATCGTCAGTGTTCTATTCGTCACTGCTGTCAGGTGGGCGTTGCGCCCGCGTCTCGCGCTCGCGCAAATAGTCGTCTGTCGTGCGGGCAAGGGGAGTTGCACCGTATGATTCGAAACCTTGTTCGGCAACAAAACCGACACGGCAGTCATCGCACATCTTGATGACGTCCAACCTCCGGGGCGAACCCGTGTACATCCAGTGCTTGCCTTCGAGCTTGGCCACTACGCGCTCGATACTGCTTTTGACACCGAATGGTTTGCTACAGCGGATGCAGCAGAACGGTTCTTCCTCCTTGAGGAGGCGGGAAGGAGCCTTCACCGCGTCGAAATTGATCCGCGGCCGGAGCGTGATCACGTCCTCAGGACAGGTCGACCGGCAAAGGCCACACTGCACGCAGGCATCCTCGACAAATCGCAGCATTGGCCGCTCGGGATCGTCGCGCAAAGCGCTCGTCGGACATGCCGACACACAGGACAGACATAAAGTGCAACCGTCCACGTCAATCTCCACCGCTCCGAACGGCGCGCCTTCGGGCAGCGCGACGATGTCGACGGGAGCCGGGGCAGAACGGTGCAGCTCGCCGAGCGCAAAACGCAGTACGTCACGTTTCTTGCCGACCGGGCGGAAACTTGCCGGGCGCGGCGCCGGCAAGAGAGCCGGAATCGCGTGAAGGGCGTCGAGCAGGCTATCCGGGTCATCCGTTTCGATCGTCGCGATACGGCCCACTCCGAAACCGAGCTCGACGAGGATGGGATCCGCCACCGCCATCGTCCGCGCCAGACCCGAGATGTCGTGACGGGGCTTTGCCCGCAGCGCGAAGCGCAGGGCCGACGCACCATAGGCGAAAGCGGCAGTGACAGTTTCCAGCCCGACCTGGGTGATTTCATTGACCGAAAATGGCAGCACATTTGCCGGCAAGCCATCGCCGAATCGAGCCAGCGCCTCGATCATAGGCCCGCCGTGCTCCTCATCGTGAAACAGCACGACGGCTCGTTCGCCGCCGGCCTCGCGAAAGGCGATCAGCATCGCGCGGAGCCGGCGCATGAGTGCGTCCTCCGGCGGTAACGCGTAGGATGCCGCGCCGGTAGGGCATGCGGCAGCGCATTGGCCGCAGCCTGCGCAGATATTCGCGTCGATGGCGACATGATCTCCTGTGGCGCTGATCGCGTTCGCCGGACAGAGGTCCAGACATCGAGTGCAACCCGTCCGGCGCGAACGCGAGTGAGCGCATAACCCGGCCTCGAAATTGACGTAGCGCGGCTTCTCGAAGGTGCCGACGAGATCGCGGGCCTTGAGAACTGCCCGTAACATCGCCGCGGGATTGGCCGGATCTGCCCGGAGATAGCCGTCGCGTAGATCACCGGCAGAAAACAGCGCTGCTCCGCCGGTTAGATCAAGGACGATGTCGCAATTTGAGCGAACGTTGTTGCGCGAAGGACCGAAGGTTAACACCTCGCGCCAGGAGGGAGCGGCTTCGGCGAAATCGTCAACGGTGATCTCGAATTTGCCCAGATGGCCTTTGGCGCCGGTTACCTTGCCCTTTGCCACCGGAAATTCAGCTCTGCGCGGGGGTGCAATCGATGCCGGAGGCTCGATAAGCACGGTAACGTCGAGATGATCCTTGAGCAGGTTGCCGGCCTCCACCGCGGCCTCGTCTCGGCCGCAGATGAGTATGATGCCGCCACTTTGAAGTTCGATCGACGGTGTCGGCGGGACCGGCTCAGCGGCAGCCGCAAGCAGCGCTGCCATCTTCGGTCCGGCACGCTTCGCCTCGCTCGACCAGCCGGCAGTCTCGCGGATATTCACGAATTGTAGCGAGTTCTTGCGGCCGATCTCGGCAGCGACATCCATGAATAGCGACGCCTGCTGAGTACACCCCACCGTAAGGGGGCCACCTTCGGACGCGATAGCCTTGAAGCGGTCAAGTTCAGCGCCACAGAGCTGGTTCGCTGAAATGGCATCGAGGCGACAACCACGCCGAACCGCCTCTGCGTCAAGCGGCATCGTGCCTTCACATGAACAGATAAGCAACCGTCGCGCGGGATCAGGTGTTGCGGTCACAATTGCTGTCACTCTCTGGTGTTGCCGGCGCCACTGGCCCGGAACTGCGGCGAAGTATATACTGTCTGTGGCTAAAAGCACGGTGCCGAAACGCTGGATAGGTAAGCGACGGATGGCTGTATCGCGCGACTTCTGGCTCTCCTGCGGCCATCATCTGCTCGACCGCGATCCAGCAGGGCGTTTGCTCGTAACGGATGAATTCTTGAAGGCATACCTGGCCCGCCCGGAGCTGGTGCCGCCACCGGAGGCTTGCGCTGCCGAGAAGGCCCTGCATCGTGCACTGCTTGACGAACCGAGGCAGCCAATTTCGATGTCGCGGATTGCCATGATAGCCGACGCCGACGCACGCGAGAACTGGCAGATGATGACCGCCTGGCGGGATCAGCTTCTGAAGCATAGCAGTTTGGAGGCCGCCTACCTTGCGATTACCCGGCACAACATGCACTTCCCTCAGATGCTCGTCGGTCAATTGGTTCAGGTAATTCTGCGCAACGCTTTGGATGGCTGCGACGATGTTTTCGTGTTGCGCGCGGCCGAAATGTTCTTTCGGCCACAAAAGCTCACTTTCCAGGAGGCGTCGGTCATCGCGGTCGACGAAGAAATGGAGACGACGAGCGTAAAGCATTCGCCGTCGCCGCTGCTGGCGTTGCTGGGCTTGCCGGTAGCCACGGAGGTTGATCTGCTGAGCGAAGCAACAGCGGACAGCTATTGGGAACGGAGCGACCGTTTCGACATGGCGCTCGATCTCTCGTCAGGTGGACGTGGTTTAACCGCGCTTTGCGATGTCGTCACTCGCTGGCTGGCACATCTGCTCGCGATCGATGTGGTGGTCGAGCCGGTGGCAGAAATGCGGGATTTGCCATGGAATTGGTATGTCGGACTGAGTTCGGAAGCGACGCATATCGGTGATGCCATTTGGCGAGCAGGCGACATTGCCGATGCGGTGCGTGCGCAATTGATTGGCCTGCTGCGACTGTCGTTCCGTGATCCAGCGGACATGATGGAGAAGGTCAGGGGTGAGCCCGTCTATCTGCTGCTGGCAATGACGACTGACGAGGCATTGCGGATAAAGCCGCAAAATCTTCTGAGCGGATTGCCGGTTCGCGATGTGGAGGCGGTGAATTGATATCGACTGCTTTAACACGGATTTCTGTTGGCGTCGTGATCGAGCGGCGAAAGGCCAAAAGTGCCTGGGCCGACGTTCTGTGGCGGCCAGTTTCGGTTCTGGTGGGGACTCCGGTCGCGGCGCCTTGGACGCCGCTAGTTGCCAATGACGAAGTAACGTTGTTCTACGCGGGCGAGGCCGTGATCGAATTGCATCGCACCGAGACCACCAATTATCTCGACAACCTCGCTTCAGGTGCCCCGAGCCTGTGGGTCAATTTGCGTCCGACCACGTCCGAGCCTCCGTACGAATTACTGGCCGTCACGGCAGATCCGGCGGAGGGCGAAGCCTTTACCGATGCCGGCAGCAATCTGATCGAGGCGGTGCCGATGCCGTCGGAGATCGCCAACATCGTTAAACGGTTCATCGCCACGCATCACGTGGAGCGTCCGTTCGTCAAACGGCAACGCGATCGACAGGTGCCTCCGCCTCAAAATCCGATAGAGACAGCGAGCGATGAGTGATCGCGGAAAATCCTCTGACGCGCTGGGCGCGGTTGAAAGCAGGCGGCGAAACGCCGTGGATGAAATCGATACTCCTTCGGCTGAACTCCGAAGTGACGGCCGTGCCCGAGGCGCCATTTGATCCCGCGAGCCTTCCCTCCATTGAGACAATTGTGGCAGACACCGACATCCGCGGATTCTTGCAGTGCGGGGTGCCGGCCGAGCTGACGCGGGCGGCCTTGCGAAGGGCCTGGGCGAGCGATCCGGCCATTCGCGACTTTATCGGGATTGCCGAAAATCAATGGGATTTCAACGACCCGACCGCCATGCCGGGCTTCGGCCCGATGATCGAGGCGGATGATCGTGCCGGCTCTTCTGGCGCGGGCGCTGGGCGGGCGGGATAAACTCGCCGATATGATTCCGGAAATCTCGGCTCCTGTGGAAAATGCGCTGCCGGCCCTGGCTGATCGCGAGCACTCCAACCCTGACCAGAGCCTGCAACGAGCGCCTGAGACGTTATCGACGGCGGACGAGATCGGCAATTTGCCGAACGACAGCAAGGAAAGTACGGCCACCCCGAATGAGTCGGGTCGCCGAAGAAGATGATTCTTCACGAAACTACCGTTCACACGGCAGCGCTTTACCGCGCTAAGATCAATCTGGGCGGCTCCGGCCCGCTCCAGCCTATCTACAGATCACGGATGGACCATGGAGCAGGTGCGAGAGTCCCCATCACAGATTTCTTCCAAGCGCGTCGTCGATGAGATCGATCACGCCCGTGCACAGGAATATGCGCTGCTGTCTGTCTTGCTTTCTCGCAGTCCCGATATCCAAATGATCGGACGCCTGGCTTTGTTGCGCGGCGACGCAAGCCCGCTTGGAACCGCGCATACGGCGCTCGGGGAGGCCGCGAGCAGAGCCAATGAGGAAAGCGCCGCGCGAGAGCATTTCGACTTGTTTGCCGGGCTCGGAAAGGGCCTGCTGTTGCCGTATGCATCGCACTATTTGACGGGCTCGCTTTACGGCCGCCCGCTTGGTCAGTTACGCGAAACCCTTAAAGCATCTGGGCATCGAAAGCGCACCGGGAAATTCAGAGCCCGAGGATCACGCCGCGATACTTTGCGAAGTCATGGCCGGCCTTATCGGCGGTGATATTGCCAATCCGGCCGGTGCAGATCGTGAGTTCTTTGAAAAACATCTCGCTCCCTGGATCGGGCGTTTTTTTGTCGACCTGGAGAAGGCTAAATCAGCGGACTTTTACGCTCGCGTGGGTTTGTTGGGACGAACGTTCGTCGACATTGAAGCGGAGGGGTTTGCCCTCTCGTCTTGAATATTCTACCGATTGGCCTTTTCAGGAGAAAGCACGATGCGCGCATTCATCCTCGCCTGCGTTGCCGCTGGCATTTTTGCCGGCGGAGCTGCCACCATCTTGATTAATTTGGTGCAGGAGCCTGTTTCGGTCGCGTTCGCCGAATCGAGCGCGCGAAACTAGCTCTGCATGTTTATGATCACAGAGTACGCTTTGAACTGTAGAGCCCTCTTGGGTCATTGATAGTGACATTTGCTAATAGTGATGACCAAACCTTGAACCTTTCGGAAGGTAAATCGACAAATTTTTAAAGGTTCGAAGGGAGGCTTCCCATGACGCGCGTGATGATTTCGCTATCGTCTTCGTTGTTCTAATTGGGGGGGCGTTCATGCTGCGGTCCCGACCCGCCTCGACCCAGCTGATCAGCTGCGACCGCCGCCATGCCGTCCTTGCTGGAATTGCACGCCGATGGCAGGTGTAAACAAGCTCGCTCAGCAGGATATGGAAGACCAATCGCTGGTGTATCCGACGGCTGAGAAACGTTAAGGCGAATCTTTGCCTACACGCCGATCGCGGCGATTGAGAAGCGCACTGGCGAGATGTGCATTTTTGCCGCAATCGACCGCGGCTGTCGTAGCGCCAGCAGTGCGAAACAAATCTCGTGCACAGCGTGTGCAATGCGAGACGTAGCGCCGCCACGCGGTCAAGAGTGAATAACCGACTGATCTTCAAGTGAAATTGGTGAGCGCGGAGGGACTCGAACCCTCGACCCCATGATTAAAAGTCACGTGCTCTACCGCCTGAGCTACGCGCTCACTTGCCGCGCTGTGTAGGGGGCGGGGCGTCGCGGGTCAATAGCATGACAATCCGCTGACGTGCCGCCGCCGGCGCATCGGATTTCCGTTGGCTAGCGCCAGTAGTTATCACGGCTTCTTCAAGCGCGATTACCCACAGAAAATCGCAGTGGCCGTCAGTTGGCTTCCCGGTGAATATCGGAGGTTGCGACCGGCGGGGCGAGGCGCCGATCACGGTCGGCATCGCCACCGGGCGCAAACCGATCAGTTCCGCCGTCCGCATCGCGCTGTCGCGCCAGAACGAGAAGGCGTTGATCCGCGACTGCTCCAGAATGGCGATCGCGACCGCCGACAGGAACGGCAGGCTTTCCAGCACCAGCACGCCGGCGAAAATGTAGATTTCGCGCACCTGCTTGGAATTGTTGGTGACCACCAGCACGCCGGCGCCGGCCAAGAGCAGCACGCCGATCACGGCTTCCCAGAACGCCTGGAACTCGATCGACATCCGCGACAGCCCGCCCTTGGAGGTCCGGGCGAACGGTAAATGCTCGGTGATCAGCCCCTGGGCGACCGCGCGCGACACCGTCCATTGCACCGACATCGCCGCGATCATCGCGCCCAGCATCTGTCCGGCCTTCACATGCACGCGCAGCCGATACAGTGCGACGAAATGCACCAGCGAGACCACGAAGGAGGCGATGATCGGGAGCGTGAGGATCTTGTCGGGAATGGCGATGTCGGCGAAGGCGACGATCGGCACCCATATCAGATTGAGGATCGCCACCACCACGCCGAGGCTTTCGGCACCCAGCCAGTTGAGCCAGCCCAGCGAGAACTCGCGGCGCTGATCGGGGCTCAACCGGCTCGCGCCGGGCAGGAAACGCCGCCAGTGCTTCTTGACGATCTGGAAGCCGCCATAGGCCCAGCGATGGCGTTGCTTCTTGAAGGCCTCATAAGTATCCGGCAGCAGGCCGTGGCCGTAGCGGGTGTTGGTGTAATGCGTCAGCCAGCCATGCTCGATGATGGCTAGCCCAAGGTCGGTATCCTCGCAGATGGTGTCGCCGGCCCAGCCGCCGGCCATGTCCATCGCCGCACGCCGGATCAGGCACATGGTGCCGTGGACGATGATGGAATTGAACTCGTTGCGCTGGACCATGCCGATGTCGAAGAAGCCGGCATATTCGCCGTTCATGATGTAGTGCATCAGCGAACGGTCGCCGTCGCGATGGTCCTGCGGCGCCTGTACCAGCCCGACGCGCGGGTCGGCAAACAGCGGCACCAAATCCTTCAGCCAGTCCGGCGTCACGACGTAATCGGCATCGATGATGCCGATGATCTCGGCGTCCACGGCGGTGCGTTCCATCGCAATCTTGAGTGCGCCGGCCTTGAAGCCCTGCACCTTCTCGGCATTGATGAACACGAATCGTTCGCCGAGCGTGCGGCAATGATCCTGGATCGGCTGCCAGAATTCCGGATCGGGCGTGTTGTTGATGATCACGACGCATTCGAAGTTCGGATAGTCCAGCCGCGCCACCGCATCGAGCGTCTGCTTGAGCATCTCGGGCGGCTCGAAATAGGCCGGGATATGGATCGAGACCTTGGGGAAGCTGACGCCTTCGCCGATCGTTGCCGGCACCAGTTCCGCGCCCTTGGTGATCAGGCGGCGAGGGGCGCGGCCGAAGGCAATGGCGGCGATCTCCTCGATCCGCGCCATCGCGATCAGGACCAGCGGCACCAGCAGAATCAGGCCCAGCGTCAAGGCGAAGGCCGAGCCGAACACGAAATAATGCCCCGCCCAGTATTCGAACACGGTCGCGGCCCACGCGCCGACGCCGTTGGCGGCCGCCGACAGCATCAGCGATTGCATCACAGTCGGGCGATCGAGGCGCAGGATCGGCAGCGACAGCAGGATGCCGACCAGCAAGGCTATCCCTGCGGACTTCCAGTAGTTCTCGTTGACGACCGGACCGGTCCAGGAGAATTTCGGTTCGCGGTCGGCGTTCAGGATGCCCCAATACGGCCCGACGCCGCCTTCGAAGAACTTCCAGGGCTGATCGATCGCCTCGACGATGTTGTATTCCATGCCGATGGCTTCGGCGCGGGCGACGAAGTTCCGGAGCACCACGGCCTGCTGGAACGGGCCGGGATCGGCGTCCTGCAGATTGTAGCCGGCGCTTGGCCAGCCGAACTCCGCGATCACGATCCG
The DNA here is from genome assembly GCA_963755895.1 of uncultured Alphaproteobacteria bacterium. GTDB lineage: Bacteria > Pseudomonadota > Alphaproteobacteria > Rhizobiales > Xanthobacteraceae > Bradyrhizobium. Next base: position 1,294,090 of record CAVWMD010000027.1, on the reverse strand, counting down.
CTTGCCGGGGAAGGCGTCGCGCAGTTTCTGGTGGATGAGCAGCGCCTGGTCGACCGCCTGCTGCGCGGAAAAGCGCTCCCAATAGGGCAGAATATGCGCGCCGATGAACTCGACCGAGGACGCCAGTTGCGGGTGTTCGAGCCAGATGTTCCAGATTTCGCCGGTGGTGACCGGCGCATTATTGACCGATCCCTTGATGCGCTGGATCAGTTTCATCAGCCGATGAACGTTGTTTTCCGCGGTCGCCCATTTCACCGCCGCGGCGCGTTGATCCTCGGGCTGAGCTTCCGCATCGCGAAGCCGCTGGGTTTCCTCATTGCGGATTCGCGCTTCCTCTTCCGGTTCGAGCTTGCTCTCATACAGCGGCGCAAGATTCTCGATCGGGATTTGGTCGCCGCGGTAGATGGTTTCGTTGCCGACGACGATGCCGTTGACGTTGCCGTTGTGCTTGGCGAGATTGATCGCGGACTCGATTTCGCGCTTGTTGCGGTCGTAGTCCTTGTCGATCCAGACGCCGACGGTGACCTTCATGCCGAACTCGGCGGCAATCGGCGGCACCAGTTCGTTGCCCTCGGTCGAGGAGTAGAGGCGGACCGCGTGCGTCAGGGTGGAGAGCTTCTTCAGGTCGGCGCGAACCTTCTCGGAGTTGGCGGCGATGTCGGCGACCGTGTGCCCCGGTTCAAACGGCGCATAGGACGCGCTCGGCAGAATGCCCCGGAAATCGGGCGCCGATTGCTTCTCCTGGAACAGCCCCCAAAGCGCAGCGTGAGCGGCGGTGACGAACAACAGAACGGCAACGACGGCGCGCATCGCGACTAAACCAAACGGGGCCAAGATGGCAGCGAAACGGATCCGTCCCCGAGATCCGACCAAGTCAGCGGCAAACAGAACATATATCTGCCACGCGATTTAACAACTCATATGACGGCATATCTCATGATGCCACATCTGACGGTGCGATATCTTATGAGGCAATGTCGTTTTGAGGGCCGAATAAACCGGACCGGTAAAATTTCCGTCTGTTACGGCGGCAGCCGGAACCAGCGGTTGGAATTACTTGGCGGCGGCCGCCGGCGGAGCAGGTGCCGCGGCGGGCGGAGCCGCGGGGGCGGCGGCGGGAGCCGCGCTGCCGGCGGTGGTCGGAGCAGCAGGTGGCGTGGCGGCCGCGGCCTGCTGCGGCTGTGCCGCCGGATTGATCCAGCAGCCGTGCACGCGGCTGTTGAGGGTTTCGGCCACCTTCGGGTCGATCTGGCCGCCGAATTGCGTCAGACAGCGGAACGCCGCCTGGACGTGGCCGCCGGGGCAGCCAAACCGGTCGTAGAGATCGAGATGGCGGAACGCGGTGTCGAGATCGTCGAGCCACATCAGGCGTACGACGCGGCGGCCGAGCCAGACGCATTCGGGATTTCCGGCCGGCCCATTGAGTGCCTGGGTGGCCTCAACGAATTCGTCGGTCTTGCGCTGATTGTCGCGGGTCGCGTCGGCCGGCTGGGTTGCGCTTGCGGGCTTGCCCGACTGTTCCTGCGGGTGAGCCTCGCCGCTCTGGGCAAAAGCGCTTCCGCCGGCGACCGGCAGCGCTGGTCCCGCAACAAGACCTGCAACAAGTCCGGCAATAGCGAGATGGCGCAAAACCGGATTTTGAAGCTGAAGCACCCGTCGACGCATAAATTCCCCGATTTGTTGCCTGCCGTGCCAGCGTGAGGCGGCCTGCGGCTGGTTTTGGGCTGGTTTTGATGACGTCCAAATGGGTCTCCAATACGGCGGAGACTTTAGCGAAATCCCATGACGGACATTTCGGATTTTGTCCAGCAAAGTCACAACTTTATCGCGTCGTGGTAAAGTCGTGACATGATTCCGCGCGTCCGGCTCTCGATAGATGGTCGTGGTCGAGACGGGCTTGGTGAAGATGGGCTTGTTAGACGGGCTTGGCAGACGGGCGCCGACCGGCTAAGCGACGGGGGGCTCGCCCGGAGGATGGAACTGATTTCTCTTCGTACGCCGCTGGCGCTCCTCCTGATCTCGCTAAGTGCGATTGCCGCAGCGTGGTTGTGGCTTGCCACGCCGATCAATTTGGCGCGCGCGCCGATCGATCCCGACGCCAAGCTGTTGTGCGTGTCCTATGCTCCGTTCCGGGGCGCGCAGACGCCACTGGTGCCGACCACGCACATCACGTCGGAACAGATCGCCCAGGATCTGGCGCAACTCGCCAAAATATCCGATTGCGTGCGGACCTATTCGATCGAAAACGGGCTCGATCAGGTTCCTGGCCTCGCCGCCAAGGTCGGCCTCAAGGTCATGCAGGGCATCTGGCTCGGCAGCGACCGGCTGAAAAACGCAGCGCAGGTTTCGACCGTGATCGGGCTGACCAAGCAATATCCCGATGTCATCAGCGCCGTCGTGGTCGGCAACGAGGTGCTGTTGCGCGGGGAGATGACGACATCCGACCTCGTCGCCACCATCCGTTCGGTGAAGTCCCAGGTCACCGTTCCCGTCACCTATGCCGATGTCTGGGAATTCTGGCTGCGCAATCGGGAAATCTATGACGCGGTCGATTTTATCACGATCCACATCCTGCCCTATTGGGAGGATTTTCCGATCCGCGCCAAATACGCTGCCGCCCACGTCGATTCGATCCGCAAGCGGCTCGCGGTGGCGTTCCCCGGCAAGGAAATCCTGATCGGCGAAACTGGCTGGCCAAGCGAGGGGCGGATGCGCGCCGGCGCGCTGCCGTCGCGCACCAACCAGGCGAGGGTGGTCTCCGAGATTCTGGCGATGGCCAAGCAGGAGAATTTCCGAGTCAATTTGATCGAAGCCTATGATCAGCCCTGGAAGCGCAGGCTCGAGGGCACGGTGGGCGGTTATTGGGGCCTGCTCGATTCGGTGCAGCGGGCGGTGAAATATCCGCCCGGCGAGGCCATCAGCAACTATCCGCTGTGGAAATGGCAGATGGGCGGCGGAATGACGCTGGCGGTGCTGGTGTTCGGGACCGGCTGGCTGACCTTGCGGCGCCGGCCCTGGAAGCCGCGGCTGTCGTCCTGGATCGCGGTCGCGTTGTCGGCGACGTCGGGCGGCATTCTGCTCGGCATCGCCGCCGACAAGATGTACTACGAAAGTCAGGGCCCCGGTGGCTGGCTTAGATGGGGCGCGTTGCTGGCGGCAGGCATCGCCTCGCCGTTGCTGTGTACCAACGCGCTGATGTCGGGGCGGTCGCTGCCGACATTTCTCGAGCTATTGGGCCCCCGCGAGGCCAGGACGCGATGGGCGCTGCCGATCCTGCTCGGCATCGTCCTCGCCGTGACCAGTGTGGTGGCGGCGGGGACCGCGATCGGCCTCGTATTCGACTCGCGCTACCAGGATTTTCCGTTTGCCGCGCTGACCATGGCGGTGCTGCCGTTCGCGACCCTGATGCTGCTCAACCGGCCGAAAGCCGGCGTACGGCCGATCGCGGAAGCCGTGTTCGCGGGCCTGCTTGCGGGGGCGGCGCTGTTTACCGGCTTCAACGAAGGCCCGGACAACTGGCAATCATTGTGGACCTGTGCGGTATATGTGTTGTTTGCGCTTACGCTGTGGCAGGCGCGGGGCGTGCAAATCCCAAAATAAGCAGCCCGATCGCCAGGCCCGACAGGCCGACATTGTAGAGCACGACGCCAAATCCGGCGGCGATCAGCCCGCCGGTCAGCAAAACCACCGACGGCCGCATGATGTTCAGCACCGCGATGATGAGGGCCACGATCCCGAACACCGAGTTCTGGAACAACGCCGTCACCAGCGTACGGCTCTTGCACATCATGGTCTGCAGCCCGGCGTCGCAGGCCAGCGCCACCGTCGAGAACTCGATCACGAGATAGCGCAGGTACAGGGCATAGCCGACGGTCAGGAAACCGACGACCATGAGCCATTGGACCTGATAGGGCGTCAGCCGGAACGGTGCTTTTTTCATCGGGCGAATATGATGGGGAAACCACCGCCGGACAAGCCGTCGCTTGTGACCTCAGGATGATGGGTGAAGATTCCACCGCAACGCATTGTAGCCGCGAGCCTTATTGCGATCGGAGGTGGAACCACGACAGGCTCGATGTTTGGGCGGGAGGAGGCGGCGGCGTTTCCACAACCGGTGCGCTGCGCTTTGAATAGGAATAGTGCCGGCGCGCGCTCTGCCGGTTACCCGGCTTTTCCGAGGACTTGTCCGACGCGGACTTGTCCGCGGCCGGGTCTGACGGTTGGTCCGGCACCGGTTTTTCCGCGGACGGTTTGGCCGAAATGGATTCGGTCGTCGTGCGGGTTTCTTCGGCCTTCAACGCGAGGCGCTGACCGTCGTACACGGTGGTCTCGCAATGCCGGTCGCTTATCATCATGGAGGCGCAGATTTTGGCCGCCGCGGCGGCGTCGGTCAGCGGCCCCGCGACCAGCCGAAGCTGCATCCCGAGGCCATTATTGCTTTCCTTCACCACGATGATCGGCTGCAGCGCCGCCAGTGCCGCGTTCGAACGCCATTTCAGCAGTCCGCTCCATAGCGCACGCAGGCCGCTGACCGAATTTGCACCGCCGACATCCACACCGAATTCGGTCCGCTTGACGGCCAGTTGAGGCGCGGCCGCGGGGGCGGCATCCGGGCCGTCTTTTTTGCCGGCGGCGGGTTTGTCAGCGACAGGTTTGTCGGCGGCAGGCGCCACCGCTGCGACTTCGCGGAGCGGGCTCTGGGGTGGTCGCTTGTGTCGGTGTCGGCGTGGCTGCCGGGCTCGCGGCGGCCGATGTCGCGGGCGCGGGTGTGATGGGTGCGGCTGCCGCAGGTGCTACAGCTGAAGGCGTAGCGGGTGCAGGCGTAGCGGGGGCGGCAACGGGCTTGGCGGGCGTCTCGGGCTCGATCAATTTGGGCTCGATCAATTTGCCCGCAGCGGGATCCGGTGGCCCAATCATCGATTTCGAAGCCATCAGCGGCATCGCCGAGGTCGCCGGCGCCGCATTCGAAGGCGCGGGCGTCGCGGCTGCGACGGGGGCCACTTGTGCTTGCGTCGATTTTTTACTCTCGCCCCGCCTTTCGCTCGCCGATTTTTCGGTTGTCGGCACGGCCGCTGCGACCGTCATCACCGGAGCGATGACCGGAGCAGGCTCGGGCGCCGTACTTTGCGCGACAAGCTGCGGCGCGGCTGGCGGTGTTGCGGCCGGCGGTGTTGCGACTGCGGGTGTTGCGGCAGGCGATGCGGCCGCGGGCGGGGGCGCCGCCGCCGCGTTCTGCCTGGCAATCGCGCCGGTCACGGATTCCAGCCCTTGCTCCAGGCTGGTCAAACGGGAGTACATGCGGTCGCGATCGCTATTGAGCGTGTCGATCGCGGAGGCCAGCCGCCGCGTTTCGTTCTGGCTTTCCTTGGCCACCGACTGGATCTGTTGCGACTGCCGCGTCAGATCCAGTGCCGCGCTCTCGTCGTGCCGCGACTTCATGTTCGACTGGCTGGCGAGCACGGCGGCGACGACGGCGCCGACCGAGACCACGCCCCAGGTGCCGAGCCGGAACATCGCGCGGCGGTCGAGATGCTCTTCTTCGGCCAACAGGCCGGACAGCACGCCCCCGGTATTTTCAGCCTCGAAACCGCCAGCCCGCTGGTCGCTATTTTTCGCCATACGACTTCTTCGGCCCCCCTGAGGCCCCGCCGAATCACCCAGCAAACATTAACAGGAAATACGCCCCGATCCCCGATCCGCTGTCCTGCCGGGCGGGGATTCGGGTTTCCCCTCCACCGCAAAACGCTTTATGACGTCGGCAGAACGACGCCCGAACAACGACGCTCAGGCAACGACTGCCCAATGCAAGGACCGGAATGACCGCTCGATCCAGCCTGACCGTGGTACTCGCCGCCGGGGAGGGCACGCGCATGCGGTCTTCGCTGCCGAAGGTGCTGCATCCGGTCGCCGGCCAATCGCTGCTGGCGCATGTGCTTGGCGCGGCCCCCCATGGGCCCGGCGCCGCCCTTGCCGTGGTCGTCGGGCCCGACCACGCGGCGGTCGAGCAGGAGATCAAGCGGATACGCGCCGATGCCAGGACCTTCATTCAGCGCGAACGCCTCGGCACCGCGCATGCGGTGCTGGCCGCCCGCGAGGCCATCGCCCGCGGCGCCGACGATCTTTTGGTGGCGTTTGGCGACACGCCGCTGATTTCGGCCGAGACCTTCGAGCGGCTGCGGGCGCCCTTGCAAAACGGCGCGGCGCTCGCCGTGCTCGGCTTTCGCGCCGCCGATCCCACCGGCTATGGCCGGCTTCTGGTCGAAGGCGATCGCCTGGTGGCGATCCGCGAGCAGGCCGACGCCAGTGCCGCCGAGCGCGCGGTCGATCTCTGCAATGCCGGCGTGATGGCGTTCGATGGCCGCCGCGCGCTCGACATCATTGAAAAAATCGGCAACGCCAACAGCAAGCGCGAATATTATCTGACCGACGCGGTTGCCATGATCAGGGATTTGGGATGGGAGGCCGTCGTGATCGAAACCAGCGAGGATGAAGTGCGCGGGATCAATACCAAGGCCCAACTCGCCGAGGCCGAGCAGGTGATGCAGCAGCGCTTGCGCAAGGCAGCACTCGATGCCGGCGTGACGCTGATCGCGCCGGAAACGGTCTTTCTCTCAGCCGATACCAGGTTCGGCAACGACGTCACCATCGAGCCGTTCGTGGTGATCGGCCCCGGCGTCTCGATCGACGACGGCGCGGTTATTCATTCGTTTTGCCATATCGTGCAGTCCACGATCGGCAAGAACGCCCTGGTCGGCCCCTATGCGCGGATGCGGCCCGGCACGTCGCTCGGCGACGGCGCCAAGATCGGCAATTTCGTCGAGACCAAGGCCTCGGTGCTGGACGCCGGCGTCAAGGTCAACCATCTCAGCTACATCGGCGACACCCATATCGGCGCCAACAGCAACATCGGCGCCGGCACCATCACCTGCAATTACGATGGCTTCTCCAAACACAAGACCGAGATCGGCGAGGGCGCCTTCGTCGGCACCAATTCCTCACTGGTCGCGCCGGTGAAAATCGGCAAGGGCGCCTATATCGGATCGGGCTCGGTGATCACGAAAGACGTGCCCGATGACGCGCTGGCGGTCGAGCGCGGCCAGCAGACCATCCGCGAAGGCGGTGCGGCCCGAATCCGCGAGATCAAGACGCGCGACAGGAAGCCGAAGAAGGAGGGTTAGGCTTTTCGACGCGTTTTCTGCCGCAGCTAAGTCTGCGCGGTAGCAAGGATCGCCAATCGTCACGGCAGCGCCAGCAGCGCTCCCGCGATCGCCAGGGTGGCGAGTGCCGATAGCGCGAGCGACCAGTGCACGCCGATCAGGCTGCCCAACAGGCCGACCGATATGCCGCTGAAGGCGCGCAGGCCAAGGCTCGACATGTTGAACAGGCCGATGACGCGACCGCGCATATCGAGCGGCGCGTCGAGCTGGACCAGGCTCTGCGCCATGGCGTTGAAGGACAATTCGAGGAATCCCGCGGCAAACAGGAAGCCGAGCGCCAGCCAATAGCTGTTCGCCAGCGAGAAGGTCGCGAGCGCAGCGCACCACAGCATCGCGAGCAGGATCGCGGTGCGCGGCCGTGGCGGCAGCAATCCCCGGCCTTCGAGCACGATGCCGGCCAGCAACCCGCCGGCGGCATCGGCCGCCAGCAGCATGCTGTAGGACACGCCGGGATCGCCATGGCCGAGATCGCTGGCGAAACCCGGCATCTGCGAACTATAGGCATTGCCGACAAAGAACGACGCCGCGCCGGCCAGCAGCGTCATCGAGACGATGACGGAGCGGCCCCTGATGTCGCGCATGGTCTGCAAGATGTCGCCAAATCCGCGCACGGCGCGGCGCGGCGGCGGCCGAGCCGGCGCGAAAGCGCGGACCATAGGGCGCGTTGACCAGCCATAGCACCAGCGGCAGATAGAACACGGTGTTGAGCATGATGCCGGGGGCCGGCCCGAGCGCCAGCAGGATGGCGCCGCCGACGGCGGGGCCGACCAGCACGGCGAGATAGCGCGCCATCGCGTTCAGCCGCACCGCGCTCTCCAGATCCTGTCGGTCCGACGATGTCGTACAGCAGCATCTGGTTCGGCGTCTGCCACAGCACGCCGGCGCAGCCGTGGATCACCAGGATCACCATCGCCTGCCACATCTGCAGGGTGCCGGTGACGAAGAAATAGCTCCAGCTCAGGGAAGCGATGATGAACAGCGCCATGCCGATCTGGATCAGGCGGCGCGGGTCGAAGCGGTCCGCGAGCGCGCCGGAGGCGACCGAGAACAACAGGAACGGCAGCCAGTGCGACACGATGGCAAAGCCGGCCAGGGCCGGCGAATGGAATTTCTGGTACACCATCCAGTAGCTGATGACGTGCTCGATATTGTCCGCCATCATCGCGAGCACAAAGGTCGCGAACTGGGCACGGAAGCCCGGGTGGCGCATCGCCGCAAAGGATCGTCTGGCGGGTGACGCCGCGCCGGCGGAGACCGGCCTCATTTCATTCATGAAGAATCATCAATTCACGGGGATAGTGCAGGGGTTGCGAAGGGTGGTATCCGGCAGCGCGAGGCGCGGCAAGGGAGCGGCAAGCCAAACGGCATGAGAATATGCCTGAGCTGGCAGGCCGTGCTGCATGGGCGCGCAGCCGTGCAGGTGGTACGCCAAACGTGGTAAGCCGCGCGCCGCGCCGATATGCCGAATCGTTAAGCTTTTCGCTTAACGCCGTCTCAATCCGCAACAATTATTGAATATCTGAGGGTTCGTTAAACTCGTTAAGAGAGGCTCGAGCCGTTCTGGCGATTTTTGTTTGATTGGGGATATTGATCCGCATGTGCGGGATTGTCGGCATTCTGGGACGGGCTCCGGTCGCGGAGCAATTGGTGGATTCGCTCAAGCGTCTCGAATATCGCGGCTATGATTCCGCCGGCGTCGCCACGCTGGAAGGCGATCATCTCGACCGCCGCCGCGCCGAGGGCAAGCTGAAGAACCTGGAAGCGAAGCTGCGGGCGCAGCCGCTGATGGGCCTGAGCGGCATCGGTCACACCCGCTGGGCCACCCACGGCAAGCCGACCGAGAACAACGCCCATCCGCACGCGGCCGACAATGTCGTGGTCGTGCACAACGGCATCATCGAGAATTTCCGCGAATTGCGGCAGATGCTGGAAAAGCAGGGCGCGAAATTTTCCAGCGAGACCGACACCGAAGTGGTGGCGCATCTCGTCAACTCCTATCTCCTCAAGGGAGCCTCGCCGCAGGAAGCGGTGAAGGCGTCGCTGCCGCAGCTGCGCGGCGCATTCGCGCTGGCGTTCCTGTTCAAGGGCCATGGCGATCTGATGATCGGCGCCCGCAAGGGATCGCCGCTCGCGATCGGCCATGGCGATGGCGAGATGTACCTGGGATCGGATGCGATCGCGCTGGCGCCGTTCACCGACACGATCAGCTATCTCGAGGACGGCGACTGGGTGGTTTTGAGCCGCGAAGTCGGCGTGATCTACGATTCTCATAACAACGTGGTCAATCGCGAGGTGCTGAAATCCGGCGCGTCGTCGTTCCTGGTCGACAAGGCGAATTATCGCCACTTCATGGCCAAGGAAATCCACGAGCAGCCGGAAGTCGTTGGCCACACGCTGGCGCGCTATGTCGATATGGCGGCCGAGCGCGTCATGCTGCCGCTGAAACTGCCATTCGACTTCAAGGATATCCAGCGTATCTCGATCGTGGCCTGCGGCACCGCGAGCTATGCCGGTTTTATTTCCAAATACTGGTTCGAAGGGCTGGGCCGGGTGCCGGTCGAACTCGATGTCGCCTCCGAATTCCGCTACCGCGAGGCGCCGCTGCGCAAGGGTGATCTCGCGATCTTCATCTCGCAATCCGGCGAAACCGCCGATACGCTGGCGGCACTGCGCTATGCCAAGTCGCAGGGCGTGCACACGCTATCGGTGGTCAATGTCCCGACCTCGACGATCGCGCGCGAAAGCGAGACCGTGCTGCCGACGCTCGCGGGTCCTGAAATCGGCGTTGCCTCGACCAAGGCCTTCACCTGCCAGTTGATGGTGCTGGCCGCGATCGCGGTCGCGGCGGGCAAGGCGCGTGGCGAATTGTCCGACGCCGACGAGGCGAAGCTGGTGCACGGCCTGGTTGAAATTCCGCGGCTGATGGCAGCGGCGCTGCGCTGTGAGCCGCAGATCGAGAAACTGGCGCGCGACATCGCCAAATGCCGCGACGTGCTCTATCTCGGCCGCGGCACCAGCTATCCGCTGGCGCTGGAAGGCGCGCTGAAGCTGAAGGAAATCTCCTACATCCACGCCGAGGGCTATGCCGCCGGCGAGCTCAAGCACGGGCCGATCGCGCTGATCGACGAGAACATGCCGGTGGTGGTGATCGCGCCGTTCGACCGCGTGTTCGAGAAGACCGTTTCCAACATGCAGGAGGTGGCGGCGCGCGGCGGCAACATCATCCTGATGACGGATGCCAAGGGCGCGACCGAGGCCACCATCAACTCGCTGGTGACGATCGTGCTGCCCGACATGGACGCGGCCTTCACGCCGATGGTCTACGCCGTGCCAGTGCAGTTGCTGGCCTATCATACCGCCGTGGTGATGGGCACCGACGTCGATCAGCCGCGGAATCTCGCCAAATCGGTAACCGTCGAATAACCCTGACATCAGGTCGCGGGGTGCCCGGGGCTCAGTGGGTAGGCTTGGGGTGTCCTAGGGTGCCTTGGGGTGTTCTTTGGGTCTTCAAAAGTCTGCTAGGATGGCTTAGCTGAGCTTTGACGCGAGCCGCCTCGACCGATGGGGCCTGGGACTTCGACCGATTTTGGACCGATTTTAGGAACCCGATGAACCGCGACGATCTGCCCCCGGCCGTGCCCCCGGCGGAACTTCCACCGGCTGCCCCGCGAGGCTTTACGGCCCGGTTCCGGAATTACTTCCTGACCGGCCTGATCGTGGCTGGTCCGGTCGCGATCACGCTTTATCTGACCTGGTGGTTCGTGACCTGGGTCGACGCCCTGGTGCGGCCGTTTGTACCGGTCGCCTACCGCCCGGAGACCTATCTGCCGTTCGGTCTGCCCGGTTCCGGGCTCGTGGTCGCCGTGATCGCGCTGACCCTGCTGGGCTTTCTCACCCACAATCTGATCGGGCGTACGCTGGTCGATCTCGGCGAAAGACTGCTCGGCCGCATGCCGGTGGTGCGCGCGATCTACCGCGGCCTCAAGCAGGTGTTCGAGACACTGTTCTCCGGCACGGGCTCGAGCTTTCGCCGGGTCGGGCTGGTCGAATTTCCCTCGCCGGGCATGTGGTCGATCGTGCTGATCTCGCAGCCGCCCAGCGTGGAGATCGCCAACAGCCTTCCGGGACAGGAGGAGCACATCTCGGTGTTCCTGCCATGCGCGCCGAACCCGACCACCGGCTTCTTCTTCTATGTGCCCAAGAGCAAGATCATCGAAATCGAGATGAGTGCCGAGGATGCCGCGACCCTGATCATGTCGGCCGGCGTGGTGCAGCCCGGCTCCGATCAGCAGAAGAAGATCGCCGCACTCGCCGGCATGGCCAACGCCGCGCGGGTCGCCAATACAGCGGCGCTGCAGCCGGTGACGGAAAAGGTGGACTGAGCTTTAGCCGGTGTTTCGCGGGGCTAGAGCAGTGGCGGAATTTCACGGATATGCTATGGTACAAGTATGAGCCCCGGAACGAAAACGCTGCTTGAGCGGGTGCAAGACTGGCCCGAAGAGGACCAGCAAGAGCTCGCGGATGTTGCTCGCGAAATTGAATCGCGACGGAGTGGTGTTTATCGCCTTTCCGAAGAAGAGCGCGCTGCCGTCAAGGCTGGGATGGACGACGCGCGCCGTGGGGATTTTGTGCCTGACGACGAGATGGGCGAATTTTATCGTTTGCATCGTCGTGTATGAGGGTTCGCTTTACCCGGGCGGCACAGCGCGACCTTGCTCGAATCCACGCCTATGTCAGCAACGACAGCCCCGATATCGCGTCACGCCTTGTTGCGCGTCTTATCGAGCGGTCCCGGCAATTAGCCGATAACCCGTTTGAAGGGCGGGAAACCGACGAACCAAACGCGCGGGTCATCATCGCACCTCGTCTCCGTTATTTCATTTTCTATACGGTTGCGGCGAACGAAATTCATATTACCCACATCCGCCACACCTCGCGTCAACGGCCGCCAGGCATGAATCAATAAATTCCAACACTCGCGCCGTTCAATGCAAATGCGGCGTCAGCAGATGCCGGCGTTGCCAGATCGCGATTGTTCACGACACGAAGCAAACGGCGTCGGCGCCGAGCCCGGGCCTATGCGCGATCGCCATCACGAAGGTGCCAACAATGGCCTCCGATGCCGGAAAATCGGCAACGCGGGATCGCCGGCATCCGGGCACGCATGTCCGTCATCCGGCGCCGATCAGCGCTACGGCTTCATCGCGTTCGTAGAGATAAAGCAGGCAACGCAGCGCTTCGCCGCGTTCGCCCTTCAGTTTCGGATCGTCCTTCAGGATGCGCAGCGCTTCGTCGCGCGCCTGGGTGATGAGCTGGCCGTGGACCTCCGAGCGTGCGATCCGGTAGCCGGGCAGGCCGCTCTGCCGGATACCAAGCACATCGCCTTCGCCGCGCAGTTTGAGGTCTTCCTCGGCGATCCGGAAGCCGTCGGTGGTCTCGCGGATCACCTTCAGCCGCGATTTCGACATTTCGCCGAGCGGCTCCTTGTAGAGCAGGAGGCAGGTCGAGGCCTCCGAGCCGCGGCCGATGCGGCCGCGCAATTGATGCAATTGCGCAAGCCCAAAGCGCTCGGCGTTCTCGATCACCATGATGCTGGCGGCCGGCACGTCGACGCCGACTTCGACCACGGTGGTGGCGACCAGAAGGCCGATCTCGTGGGCGGCGAACTGCGCCATCACGCGATCTTTTTCCGTGCCCTTCATCTGGCCATGGACGAGCCCGACGCGATCCCCAAAACGCTGTTGTAGGGATTCGAAGCGTTCGGTGGCGTTGGTCAGATGCTCGGTGCCTTCGGCCTCGGATTCCTCGACCAGCGGGCAGATCCAGTAGACGAGCTTGCCCGAGGCGAGCGCGCGGCCGACACCCTCGGTGACTTCCTCGAGCCGGCTCATCGAGACCGTGCGGGTTTCGATCGGCTGGCGTCCCGCCGGTTTTTCGCGCAGCTCCGAGACGTCCATGTCGCCAAAATACGTCAGCACCAGCGTGCGCGGGATCGGCGTTGCGCTCAGCACCAGCACATCGACGGCATCGCCCTTGTTGGTCAGCGCCAGCCGCTCGCGCACCCCGAAGCGATGCTGCTCGTCGACCACGGCCAGCGCCAACGCCCTGAAGATCACGTCGTCCTGGATCAGCGCGTGGGTGCCAACCACAAGATCGATTTCGCCGGCCTCGAGCCGCGCCAGCAATTCGCGGCGTTCCTTGCCTTTTTCCCGGCCGGTGAGAATGGCGACCTGAAGTCCGGCGCGTTCGGCCAGCGGCGTGATGGTCTTGATATGCTGACGCGCCAAAATCTCGGTCGGCGCCATCAGCGCGGCCTGCTTGCCGACCTCGGCGACGGCGGCGGCGGCGAGCAGCGCCACCACGGTCTTGCCCGATCCGACATCGCCCTGCAGCAGCCGCAGCATGCGCAGCGGCTGGCGCAGGTCCTCCGCGATCGCGGCCGCCGCGGCCTGTTGCGAGGCGGTCAATGCATAGGGCAGCGCATCGATGATCTTGCTGCGCAAATGGCCGTCGCCGGCATGGCGATCGCCGGCGGGCCGGCGTAATTGCGCGCGCACCAGCGCCAGCGCCAATTGACCGGCCAGCAGTTCGTCGAATGCAAGCCGCGACCAGAACGGGCGATCGGGCAGGATATCCGTCAGTTCGACCGGATTGTGGACGCGGTTGAGCGCCTCGGCGATATCAGGAAAGCCGCAGCGGCGAATAACTTCCTGGCTGATCCATTCCGGCAAATCCGGCAGCTTCTGCAACGCCTGCGCCATCGCGCGCCGCAGCGAGCCCAGCGCCAGCCCCTCCGTGAGTGGATAGACCGGATCGATGCCGGATAATTTGGCGAAGGCGGCCTCATCCACCACGCGGTCGGGGTGCACGATCTGCGGGAGGCCGTCATACATCTGAAGCGTGCCGGAGACGTAGCGCTTCTCGCCGACCGGCAGAAGCTTTTCGACGTAGCCGGGTTTGGCGCGGAAAAACGTCAGCACCACGTCGCCGGTGTCGTCGCTGGCATAAACCAGATAGGGCGCGCGGGCATTGCGCGGCGGCGGCGGCCGATGGCGGTCGATGGTGACCTCCAGTGTCACCATTGTGCCCTGCGCGGCGTCGCGGATTTTCGGTCGTGCCCGGCGGTCGATCACGCTGGCCGGCAGATGCAGCAGCAAATCGACCAGTCGCCGCGTCTCGTCGCGGCCGAGCAGATAGCGCAGCAACCTGTCCTGCTTCGGACCGACGCCGGGAAGGCTCGTGACCAAGGCGAACAAGGGATTGAGCAGAGCAGGGCGCATTACGAATGTCTCATCGGACATTACCCGTGGCGCAAGAAGGCCGGGATCGTCAACCGGCTGGCTTCGATCCAAGAAGAAGGATGTCGACCAGCCGCTTGGCGCTGGCCTCCCAGTCCGGGCTCGCGGCGAAGTTGGCGACACCTGCCAGCGCGCGGAGCAGGTCGATCGGGTCGAGGTCGGGCCGGATCTCGCCGGATGCCACGGCACGCCGGACCAGGGACTCGATCGCGGTTTTCACCAGCTCTCTTGAGGTCGCATATAATTGCGACGGGCCGTCGACCATCGCATTGAGCGCGGGCGCGATCAAATTCTTGGTTCCGATATAGTCGACGAATAGCCGCATCCATTCACGTAGCGCCTCGAGCGGCGCGTGCTCCTGCGAGAGCCGCGTCGCCGCAGCCGCCAGTCGTTCGACTTCGGCTCGGTACACCGCTTCGATCAGCGCCTCGCGCGTCGGGAAATGGCGATACAGCGTCCCGACTCCAACGCCAGCCTGCTTGGCAATGTCGTCCAGATTGATCTCGGTGCCCGCGCGCGTGAACGTCGCTTTGGCAACCGCCAGCAAATGATCGCGGTTGCGCTGCGCGTCGGCGCGCGGCTTGCGGGCGGTCTCAGGCTTGGTCACAGGCTTCGGAGGGCGCACCAATCTCAGCCTCTTGTAAACGGAGAAGTCCTCCGTATATTGTTTCGGAGTAATCCTCCGTTTATTGCGGAGATCGGCGCGATCCGCAAGGGACGAGCCGGCCAGACAGACAGGAGACGGGAATTTGACACAGCCATTCGGTGCGACCTCGACGACGGACGACGTACTCGCCGGCATCAGCCTGCGCGGCAAAAGGGTATTTGTGACCGGGGTGTCCGCCGGCATCGGCGTGGAGACCGCCCGCGCGTTCGCGGCCCACGGCGCTTATGTGGTTGGCACGGCGCGCGACCTGGCCAAGGCCCGGGATACGACAGCTTCAGTGCGCGATGCCGCGAAAAGCGGCGGCGGGGGATTCGAGATCGTGGAACTGGACCTGGGCTCGCTCGCCAGCGTCCGCGCCTGCGCCGATCGCCTCAACGCCAAGGCCGAACCCTTCGACCTGGTGATCGCCAATGCCGGCGTGATGGCGCCGCCGCTCGGTCACACCGCCGATGGTTTCGAGACCCAGTTCGGGACCAACCATCTCGGACATTTCGTGCTGGTGAACCGGATCGCGCCGCTGATGCGCGAGGGCGCGCGACTGGTGAGCCTGGCATCATCAGGTCACCGTTACGCCGACGTCGATCTCGACGATCCGAATTTCGAACGCACGGCCTATCAGCCCATGATCGGCTATGGCCGCTCGAAGACCGCCAATGTCCTGTTCGCGGTTGAATTCGACCGCCGTCATCGCGCGCGTGGCATCCGCGCCGCGGCGGTGCATCCCGGCGGCATTCGTACCGAGTTGGGCCGTCATCTGCCGTCGGGTAGCATGGAGGAGAGGGTCGAGCAGATCAATCGCGAGCTTGCCGCCGAGGGCAAGCCGCCGTTCCAGTGGAAAACCGTTCCGCAAGGCGCTGCGACGTCGGTCTGGGCCGCCGCCGTGGCATCGGCCGATGCGATCGGCGGCCGCTACTGCGAGAACTGCCATATCAGCGAGATCGTGCCCGATGATCGGATCATCACACCCATCAGCGAAGGTGTGCGCGCCTACGCGCTAGATCCGAAGCACGCGCAAGCACTGTGGGCCAAGAGCGAGGAAATGGTCGGGGAGCATTTTTGATTGCGTGGCGGACTGCCGCTCGCGGCAACGGCGGATGATTTGAGCACCAGTTGATCCGCCTGTTGGGGAAGATCACACGATGTTGTGTCCACCCCTCTCACACCTCGGCATCATTTCTGATTTTCAGAAATTTCCCTTGACTCCTGACCCAAATCAGTTGCGTATTCCTCGCCATCCCGTCCCGAGAGAGGGGGCGTTGGCCATCGTCACTGACGTTGGGGCGGGGAGCGGTGGACGCCGATGCGCTTTTGACGAACAGCGCGTGAGGCGTACGGCAAAGTCGTGTGGTCCTGACGCCCCAATGGCAGGTGTTAAGTTCGCGATGACGTTTTGTATCACGCGGGCGACGGTGACAAACAAGCTCTGGTCTCACCGGGGAGAGCACGAAATAAGCTGTTAAAACCATTGCGCAGGGAAGGCCGGAGTGTTTCCGCTGAACCTGTATGCTCGTGTGCGTTTTCTACTCTGCTTTTGCACGCGAGACCGCGGGTGCAGCGCGCACCCGGTCTTCCCTGCGCCCTTCTCTTGAGGGTCGCCTGCGCCCTCCTATTTTTGAGGGCAAATGAATTTGCAAAAACTCGGGCGGATGCCGTCGCGAGAATGCGGAGGTATACCCCGCGTCATGCCCGCGCAGGCGGGCATCCAGTATTCCGCGACGCCAGTGATGGAATCGAGAACTCGGGACGTACTAGATACCCGCCGGAGCCTGGCATCGGGCGCGCATTCGCGCGACCCGGTGGCGGGTATGACGGCGGTGGGTGGAGGCCCCGGACGACGATGTGCCCCGATGCGGGGCGGATGGCGACGCGGGATCGCAAAACTGTGTCAACAGGCCAGTCAGTCGATTTTGGCGGGCGAGAAGGTGCTGACATCCACGTCTGCCATCGCTATATCAACCCCGCCCGGCACCATGTCCGGGTTTTTGGCGTTGGATTGGAAGAGCGGATGACGGGATCGACACGATCGAGCGACGGCCTCGATGACCGGCGCAAGCGGCTGTTGTTTCGCTGCTGGCATCGCGGCACCCGCGAGATGGATCTCATTCTCGGCCGGTTCGCGGATGCCGAAATCACCAATCTGAGCGACGGTGAATTGGGCGATCTCGAAATCCTGATCGAGGTGCCCGATCCCGATCTCTATGCCGCGCTGACCGGCGCCATTCCGCCGGCGGCGGAACATGCCGGGGCGCTGTTCGAGCGCATCAAGGCATTTCGCGCGGTGGATCACGACGCATGAAGGCGCCCGTTCAATCGCCGGCGCAGTTGCTTGCGCCCGGCCGGGCGCTGACCTTCGCCAATGTCGCCGAGGGCGCCGAAGGCCTCGTCATCTCGGACCTCGCCCGCGCGGTCGCGGCGCGGCCAAAGCGGCCGGCGATCAGCCTTGCGGTGGTCTGCCGCGACGGCGCCCGGATGCAGCAATTGGCGCGGTCGCTGGAGTTCTTCGCGCCGGATTTGCCGGTGATGCAGTTTCCGGCCTGGGACTGTCAGCCCTATGACCGGGTATCGCCGCATGGCGGCGTGCTCGCACAGCGCCTGACCACGCTGGCGCGGCTGGCGCGATTGGCCGGCAGCGACAAGCCGTTGATCGTGTTGACCACGGTCAACGCCATCGTGCAGCGGGTGCCGGCGCGCGAAGTCGTAGCAGCCCAGGCGCTGTCGGTCGCGCCGGGCCATGTCGTGCCGATGGACTCCATCGTGTCGTGGCTGGAGCACAATGGCTATAACCGCTCCTCGACGGTGCGCGAGCCCGGCGAATATGCGGTTCGCGGCGGCATCCTCGATCTGTTTCCGGCCGGGCTCGACCAGCCGGTACGATTCGATTTCTTCGGTGACTCGCTGGAATCGATCCGCAGTTTCGATGCCGAAACCCAGCGCACGCATTTGGACATGCGCTCGCTCGATCTGGTTCCGATCTCGGAGTTTCAACTGGTCACCGAGACCATCCGCCGTTTCCGGATGGGCTATGTCGCGACCTTCGGCGCGCCGGAACGCGACGATCCGCTCTATGAAGCGGTCAGCGAAGGCCGCCGCCATCCGGGGATGGAGCACTGGCTGCCGTTGTTCCAGGAGCGCATGGACACGCTGTTCGATTATCTCGGCGATGCACCGGTCGCGATCGAGCCGCAGAGCGAGGATGCCGCGCGCGAACGCTTCAAGCAGATCGCGGATTACTATGAAGCCCGTCGCGAGGCGCTGGAACATCGCGGCGGCGGCGCGCTCTACAAGCCGCTGCCGCCCGGCCGGCTGTATCTGACCGAAGACGAATGGACCAAATGTCTGGACCAAACGGCGCTGGCGCGGCTGACGCCGTTCGCGGTGCCGGAAGGCAGCGCCGGCGTGGTCGATGCGGGTGCGCGGGCCGGGCGCAACTTCACGCCGGAGCGCGCCGACAGTTCCGTCAACGTGTTCGAGGCCGTGGTGGCGCACGTGCAGGCGTTGCAGGCCCAACGCAAGAAGGTCGTGATCTCGCTATGGAGCGAAGGCTCGCGCGACCGCATGGGCAGCATGCTGCGGGACCACAAACTGCTCAACCTCACCAGCGTCAACTCCTGGCGCACCGTGCAGGCGACACCGCGCAACGAGGCGATGCTGGCGGTGGTCGGCATGGAATCCGGCTTCGAAACCGACAACGTCGCCATCATCAGCGAGCAGGACATCCTCGGCGATCGCCTAGTGCGGCCGCGCAAGGCCACCCGCAAGCTCGACAATTTCATCTCCGAGGTCACGAGCCTGGCTGCCGGCGATCTCGTGGTCCACGTCGAGCACGGCATCGGCCGCTTTATCGGGTTGCAGACGCTGGAAGTCGCGGGCGCGCCGCATGACTGTCTCGAACTGCATTACGCCGCCGAAACAAAGCTGTTTCTCCCGGTCGAGAACATCGAACTGTTGTCGCGCTTCGGCTCCGATCACGCCCATGTCGAACTGGATCGGTTGGGCGGCAGCGGCTGGCAGGCGCGCAAGGCGAAACTCAAGAATCGCATCCGCGAGATCGCCGGCGAGTTGATCAAGATCGCCGCCGAACGGCATTTGCATGAGGCGCCGAAGATGCCGGTGCAGCCGCATGTGTATGACGAGTTCTGTGCGCGCTTCCCCTATGAGGAGACCGAGGACCAGCTCGGGGCTATCAACGCCTCCTTGCAGGACCTCGAAAGCGGCCGGCCGATGGATCGGCTGATCTGCGGCGACGTCGGCTTCGGCAAGACCGAGGTGGCGCTGCGCGCGGCGTTCGCGGTCGCGCTGGACGGCAAGCAGGTCGCGGTCGTGGTGCCGACGACGTTGCTGGCGCGGCAGCACTCCAGGACCTTTACCGAACGCTTCAAGGGTTTTCCGGTCAATGTGGCCCAGGCCTCGAGGCTGGTGGCGCCGAAGGAAATGACGCAGGTCAAGAAAGGTCTCGCCGAAGGCGGCGTCGACATCGTCGTCGGCACCCACGCGCTGCTCGGCAAATCGATCAAGTTCAGGGATCTCGGACTGCTGATCGTCGACGAGGAGCAGCATTTCGGCGTCAGCCACAAGGAGCGGCTGAAACAGTTGCGGGCGCAGGTGCACGTGCTGACGCTGAGCGCGACGCCGATCCCGCGCACCTTGCAACTGGCGCTGACCGGCGTGCGCGATCTCTCGATCATTGCCTCGCCGCCGGTCGACCGTCTCGCGGTCCGCACCTTCGTGGCGCCGCACGATCCCTTGATGATTCGCGAGGCGCTGTTGCGCGAGCGCTATCGCGGCGGACAGGCGTTCTATGTGGTGCCGCGGATCGAAGACCTCGCCAGCGTCAAGGATTTTCTCGACAAGAACGTGCCGGAAATGAAGGTCGCGGTCGCCCACGGCCAGATGCCGCCGACCGTGATCGAGGACATCATGTCGGCATTCTATGACGGCAAATACGATATCCTGCTCTCGACCACGATCGTCGAGTCCGGTCTCGATATTCCCACCGCCAACACCTTGATCGTACACCGCGCCGACATGTTCGGGCTGGCGCAGCTCTATCAGTTGCGCGGCCGGGTGGGGCGATCGAAACTGCGCGCCTACGCGCTGTTCACTCTGCCGGCGCAAGCCAAGATCACCGGCCAGGCCGAGCGGCGGCTCAAGGTGCTGCAATCGCTGGAGACGCTGGGCGCGGGCTTCCAGTTGGCGTCGCACGATCTGGATATCCGCGGCGCCGGCAATCTGTTGGGCGAGGAGCAATCGGGCCACATCAAGGAAGTCGGCTTCGAGCTCTATCAATCGATGCTGGAGGAGGCGATCCTCAACCTCAAGGCCGGTGTGGTCGAGCCGGTCGCCGATCGCTGGTCGCCGCAGATCACCGTCGGCATGCCGGTGCTGATCCCCGAAGATTACGTCAACGACCTTTCGGTGCGGCTGTCGCTGTACCGGCGGCTCGCCGACCTCGACACCGACGACGAAATCGACAGTTTCGCTGCCGAATTGCGCGATCGCTTCGGTGTGTTGCCGGACGAGGTGCGCTATCTGTTCAAGGTCGCTGCGATCAAGGCCTATTGCCGCAGGGCCAATGTCGAGAAGGTCGATGCCGGGCCGAAGGGCGCGGTGATCACCTTCCGCGACAACAAGTTCGCGCAGCCGGATCGCCTCGTCTATTTCATCCGCCAGCATGGCCAGGCCGCGAAGGTACGTCCCGATATGAAGGTGGTGTTCCTGCAGGAATGGGAGACCCCGGAAGAGCGTCTGATGGGCACCACGGAGATCCTGCGGCAGTTGGCTAATCTCGCCGAGAACAAGAAGGCGGCTTGACTCAAAGTTGCCCCCGTCATTGCGAGCGAAGCGACGAAGCAATCCATCTAGCAACAAGGAAGAATGGATTGCTTCGTCGCTTCGCTCGCAATGACGGAAGTAAACGCAAATGGCCGCCGACATCACTGCCGGCGGGCCGCTCTTAACTCAATCCGATCTTCGAATCTTACTTCGGATATTTGAATTCCGGCGCTTCCTTCAGCGCTTCCTTGCTGGTGTTCATCGACGCCAGCCACTTATCGTTTTTGCTGTCATAACGGACGTTGACGGATGAGGGCGATACCGCGACGTAGCGTTCGCCGACGCCGAGGAAGCCGCCGACCGACAGGATCAGCGCATCGACCTGGTGATTCTTGATGGCGAGATCGGTGATTTCGCCGACCGATTCATCCTTCTGATTATAGACGTTCAAACCCTTCAGCTTGGAACTGAACATCTCGTCCTTTGGTACCGTCGAGAACTTGGCTTCGGCCGGCGCGTTGCCGGTGGTCTTGGCGTCGTCGGCCAATACGGGCGTCGCCAGAACGGCAAGCGAAGCAGCGATCAGTAGAAATTTCTTCATATCGTCCTCCAGTGCAGAATTAGTTGATGATCTACAATGCGGGGGGACAAAGGTTGTTCCGAAACTTGCCGGAAACAATCAGGACGCCGCGCGCTCACCTTGCTCGGTGAGTCGCGCCAGCAGCGATCGCGCTGAATCCTGTGGCAACATGGTCGCGAGCGTGACCACCGGCTCGGCGCGGCTGTCGCGTTTGCCGTGGCTGGTATGGCGCATCACGCTGGACAGCCGACGCGCGATCGCGTGAGCGGTGCGCAAATCGGTCTCGGCGAATGCGACCACGACCGATCCATCTTGCTGCGCCGTGCCGAAATCCATCTGCCGCATCAAGCGGCCGATGATCCGCCCGCCGTCGAGTTGCGCGCGCGGATGCGTGGCATCGAACGCGAAGCGCGCCACCGTCAACGCGCCACCCTGCGACAGTGTCTGATAGACGGCGGTCGCGAAATCGCGGGCGAAGGCGGCCGGCGTGAGCAGGCCGGTTCTCGGATCGAGCAGCCCGCCAGCGTCGATCGAGCGCAGCGTCCGGCTCAAATGGGCCTCCAGCGCGTGCTGCCGGATCATCGGCAGGGCGTTGGCCGCGATGCGCGAGGCCTCGCCGGAGATGATTTCGAGATTGGGCAGATCGTAGGCCGGCGCCAGTTCGTCCGACGTCAGGATCACCGGCAGGTTGCGAAAGCGGGCATCCTCGGCGAGCACGGTGAGGAAAGCGTCGATCACGCGCGCGCTAAAACCTTCACCGAGCACGATGCCATCGATGTCGCGCACGTTGAGATGGTTCGCGGCGGCTTCGATGCTGAGCGCGCCGACGACCCCCATTCGCTCGCCGAGCGCCACCGAGAGCGTCGGATAGGCCGCGCCCCGGCCGATCAAAAGCACCGTGGCATCGCGAACGGGATCGGCGATTGATCCGGCTATCGATGCCTGCGGATCGTCGACGATCCGGCGCATCACGGTGCTATGCAAGGTGCGGACCCGCAAGGCCGAGCGCAGCCGCGCCGTCATCCGATCGAAATTGTTGCCGCGTTGCGAGAATGGAATGGCATTCTCCGGCAGGAACGGCTGCGGATCGACCGCGATCAACGGCAGATAGGGTTGCTTGGCGGCCATCTGCGTGGCGAGCACCGTCAAGCGGGGTTCGATGTTGCCGGACATCGCGGCCACGACGGCGGCCGGCTGCAACTGCTCGACCGCACGCGCGGCGTCGGCCCAACCGGTGTCGATCACCGGAAATATCCCGGCATCGTCGAGTGCCGTCGCGAACGCAGGGCGCCCGGCGGCCGATACGAGAATAACTGGGCCTTGCTGCGACATTGGTTCGGACCAGCGATCGATGGAGCGCGGAATCCT
Source organism: uncultured Alphaproteobacteria bacterium (assembly GCA_963755895.1). Classification (GTDB taxonomy): domain Bacteria; phylum Pseudomonadota; class Alphaproteobacteria; order Rhizobiales; family Xanthobacteraceae; genus Bradyrhizobium. Next base: position 1,271,188 of record CAVWMD010000027.1, on the reverse strand, counting down.
AATTTGCCGGCCTTAATGGCGCGTCAACGGCAGCCTATCGATTTGAAGCAGCCAGATTACGAGTTCGACCGCTCGCGAAACGCTTCCACCATCAGCGGGTTGAGGCCGAGTTCCGCCAACGCCTCGCGGGCGCGGGCATTGTCCTGGGCGCGGCCGGCCAGCCGATAGCCGCTCAACCGGTCGGGCAGGGCGGTCAGCAGCGCGCCTTGTCCGAGCCGCTTGGCCCATTCCTGCAAGTCCTGCGACAGAAAACGGTAGCCGCCGACCGTCATGGTGCCCGAAGGTGGCGCGGTAATGCAGAGCGTGCCGGTCGCACGATCGAGCCGTGCGGCATAATCGGTGTCGACATAGTCGCGCGGCAATAGCGCCATCAGCGAGTCGCCGGTCGGAGCCGGCGCGTAGGCGGCGACCGCCACCATCGGCCCGCGCAGTCCCAGCGTCCCCCTCGGCGTGATCAGGGTTTCACCCGCGATCGACGAACCCTGGACCTGCCGCGGCGCGCCGTGCGGGCCGGGCAGGATCGGCGCCGGCGCACCGTCAGCCGCGCGGCGGGCGCCGAACAACCCGGCTTCGCCGAACAAATAAACGTCGGTCAGGGCCGCGTGCGGGACGGTCCATGACGGGGACACCGCGATCTGTTCCGGCGCCCGCCACAGCCCGATCACATTGCGCAAGCCTGGCAGCCGCGACGGCATGTCGGCCTCACTCAGCCGCAGCGCCAGCGGCGCCGGTGCGACCAGCGTGTCGCAGCCATCGTCGTTGACTTGCTGCTCGAAGCTGTCGGCGTCGAACGGATGATGCAGGGACAGCGTTGCGCCGGACAACAGCCAGACCAGCAGCGAGCACACCAGGCCCGCGAAGGAGGACGGCGCGAAGGCCGACATCATCCTGGCGCCCTGCGTCACGTCGCTTTCGAGGAAAACGCCGAGGCCGCCGGCGATCAGATTTAGATGCGTGCGCGGCACCGCGCGGAAACCGTCCGGGGTCACGTCGAAGGAAATCACCGCGGCCTTGCGGCCGTCCTGGATGTAGGCGCGCGTGGTTTCCGTCGGATGGGCCAGCACATGGTCGAGCGATGCCATGCCTTCAGGCAAATGATCGCCGAAGCCGCAGACATGACGGATCGAAAATGCCTCGGCGGCGGCATTCATCGCGAGATCGGCGTGGCTGACGCCATCGATCGTGCTCATGGTCACAATGGCCCGGGCGCCGGTGCGATTGAGCGCCACCGTCAATTCGCCCTGGCGCCAGAGCATGGGGAGCAACGCGACGATCAGCCCGGCGCGATGCGCGGCCAGCACGGTGAGCATGAACTCGACGGTATTGGGCAATTGAACCGCGATCACGGAATTGGCCGGCAAGCCCGATTCGATGAAGTGCGCCGCGAGTGCCGAGATCGCCCGGTCGGCCTGCGCGAAGGTCAGCCGTTTGGGCGGCTGCCCGGTGACGCGCAGCTTGTCGATCGGATCGATCAACGCCAGCGTGTCCGGCTGACGGGCCAGGATGCGTCGGAACAATCCCTCGATCGATGGCGATTGGCTGTTTTGGATCACGGAATCACTTCGCAAAATCAGTTCGAATGCCCCGCCGGTCGTTGCCACCAGGTTTCCGGCAGATAGCCCGTGAGGGCGGTGGCATCAGGCCGTTCTATCCGATTCCAGCGTGCGATCCATTGCTCTCTGACGTTAAATAGGGGGATAGCGTAGAAGCCCGACATCAAGGCCCGGTCGAGCGCCCGCACCGCCGAGACAAAATCGGGACGCTCGCGCGCCGCCAGCATCGCGGCGATCATGGCATCGATCGCGGGGGCTTTTGCTCCCATGTAGTTGCGCGTGCCCTCGCTGTCGGCGGCCCGGCTGCCCCAGTAAAACCACTGCTCGTTGCCCGGCGACAGCGACTGATCCCAGCGGTTCTGGATCATGTCGAAATCGAAACCGAGGCGGCGCTGATCGAATTGAACGCCATCGACCGAGCGCACCGTGACTTCGATTCCGGCGCGCTTGAGATCGCGGCTAAAGGCCAGCGCAATCCGCTCCTGGTCGCGCGTGACGACCAGGATTTCGAAGCTGAAGGGCTTCTTGGTCGAGCGCTGCCGCAACACCGTGCCGTCGAGATCGTAACCGGCCTGCGAGAGCAGCGTCAGCGCGGCCCGCAGCGTCGTGCGATCGCGGCCCGAACCATCGCTGACGGGCAGGCGATAGCTGCCGTCGAGAATGTCGGGCGCGATGTCGGCCGCGAACGGCTTGAGCAGTTCGCGCTCGCGGTCATCGGCGGGTCTTTCATAGGCCGATAGTTCGGAGCCGGCGAAGAAGCCGGCGGATCGCGCATAGAGATCGAAGAAGTAATTGTGGTTGATCCATTGGAAGTCGAACAGCAGCGTCAACGCCTGGCGCACGCGGATATCGGAAAACAGCAGGCGTCTGGTGTTGAACACGAGGTATTCCGACGGCCGCGGCACCCCGGGCTTGATGGTGTCACGGATTACCTCGCCATCGCGGGCGGCCGGAAAATCATATCCGTCGTGCCAGCGCAAGGGTTCGGTCTCGTTGCGGAAATCGTACAGGCCGCGTTTGAAGGCCTCAAACTGGCCGTTGGCCTCGCGATAGAAATCAAGCCTGATCTCATCGAAGTTCCAGAAGCCGCGATTGACCGGCAGATCGCGGCCCCAATAGTCGGGATTGCGCGTAAAGGTGACGCTGGCGCCGGGTTTCACCGCGGTGACGCGGTAGGGACCGGACCCGATCGGCGGCTTCATCGAGGTTTGTTCGAAGGTCGCGACATCGACCGCATGCTTGGGCAGGATCGGCATCAGGCCGAGGATCAGCGGCAGTTCGCGATCGGAGACGCCGCCAAAATCGAACCTCACCGTGAGCGGGTCGAGCACCTCGGCCTTGGCGACTTTCGCGTAATATTGCCGATGGTTGGGGCGCCCATGGTCGCGCAGCAAGGCCCATGAAAACAGCACGTCCTCGGCACGCAGCGGTTGCCCGTCGGAAAAGCGCGCTTTGGGATCGAGATGGAACGTGACGTAGCTTCTGATGCCGTCGGTCTCCACGCTGTTGGCGAGCAGGGCGTAAAGCGTGAAGGCCTCATCGTTGCCGCGGGCCATCAGGCTTTCGTAGACATAGCCCCGCTCGAATCCGTAGCCCCTGATCTGCTGTACCGCGACACCGCGGACGATCAGGGGATTGAGGCTGTCGAAGCTGCCGAGCAGGCCCTGCACCAGCCGGCCCCCCTTGGGCGCGTCGGGATTGGCATAGGGCATATGGCTATAATTTGGCGGCAACGCGGGCGCGCCATGCATGGCAATCGCATAACCGGGTTCCATCGAAAGTTGATCTGGCTGCGCCGAAATCTGGCGGGCATCCGTCGCAATCAAAAGGCCAAGGAAAAGGCCAAGGAAAAGGCCAGGGGTGAGGGCGCCGCAGACCACAGCCCGAATGCGCTGATATCTCGAACCCCGCAAACCATCGCGCTGATTTGATTCGATATCCCTCACGTCGGCAGGTGTATCACAGCCGACCTGCATTCGGCGCCGACATGCATCAAAGATGGTTGTCGGCATTGATCTTTCCGCGCGCCGCTGTATGAAGACGTGCAATTGACCAAGGCGCTCGGCCTGTCACGTATCTGCCTTAATTGGCAACGAGACAGCCGCCCCAAAACGGTCAGGTCTCCGGTGCCTGCGGCGGTTTCGGGCGCTTCCGTTCAGAAAGGGCTTTCTGCAATGAATTTCCGTATCTTGGCCGCCTCGGCCGGGCCGCGTGGGCGGGTTTTCGCCCTGTTGGCGGCCACCGCATTGGCCGCGTCATTTATGGTTTCCGAGGCGCAGGCCCAGGCTCCGGCCCCGGCGGCTCCGGCTGCGGCCCCCAAGACCAAGCCGAAGGCCGCGCCGAAACCCGCTGCCGCCGCACCCGCGCCCGCCGCCCAGGCAGCGCCGCCGGCCGCAGGCGCCGCGCCCGCGGCAGGCGCCCCCCCGGCAGCGGGCGGTCAGCCCCCGGATCAGCAGGTTCAACTGATCTATGCACCCTGGACCAAGTTCTGCCTGAAGGGGCAGGACGCCAACGCCAAGCAGGTTTGCTTCACGGGTAAGGACGGACGCATCGAGTCCGGCCAGCCGGTGATCGCGGCTGTCATCATCGAGCCCGAAGGCGAGCCGAAGAAGATCCTGCGCGTCACGCTTCCGCTCGGTATGCAGTTGGTCCACGGCACCCGCGTGATCGTCGACAGCAACCCGCCGATGCAGAGCCCCTATGTGATCTGCTTCCAGAATGGTTGCATGTCGGATTACGAGGTGACCCCGGATCTGATCGCGAACATGAAGAAGGGCCAGAACCTGGTGGTCCAGGCCATCAATTCCAACGGAGCGCCGCTGACCCTGCCATTGCCGCTGGGCGAATTCGCCAAGGCCTATGACGGCCCGCCGACCGACCCGAAGGTGTTTGAGGAAACCCAGAAGAAGCTGCAGGAAGAGTTGCAGAAGCGCGCTGAGGAAGCCCGCGCGAAGCTGCAAGCGGCCCAGCCCGCGGGCGCGGCTCCAGCCACCCCGGCCGCCAAGTAACGGTCCCCGATATCAGCAAAAAAGGCGCCGGATCCGGCGCCTTTTTTATTGGGGATTGACGGGGCGCTGGTGTGCACCGCTGGCGTAAATTGGGCCTAATTCAACGAAGGGTTCCGCGGCCGATAGCCGCCGGCTTTGTCCTTCACGAAAATCTCGGCGACCTGCGAATGCCGGATCGGCTCGCCTGAATTGTCCGGCAACAGGTTTTGCTCGGAAACATAGGCGACGTATTCCGATTCCGAATTTTCGGCGAGCAGGTGATAGAACGGCTGATCCTTGTGCGGCCGCACGTCCTCGGGGATCGACAGCCACCATTCCTCGGTATTGTTGAATTCCGGATCGATATCGAAAATCACGCCCCGGAACGAAAAGATCCGGTGGCGGACGATCTGCCCTATCTGAAATTTGGCGGTACGCGTTTTTATCATGTCTCGTCGAATAGACCATGATTGTGGCCGATGCTAGAGGCAAACGGCCGAATTAACCCTTGCTGTGGCTGGACCGTCAGAGCTGTCGACCGGGGCAAAAATGACAAAAAAGCCGCCTGCCCATGCTGGACGTTCTCAATCTCGCGCTGCTCTCCGGCACCACGGCCAAGAGGCCGTTGGAACTCAATAACCCCGACATTCCTGATCGCGACACCTGTGCGACCGTCACGGCCTTCGGGCTGGCCATGCTGCCCGGGCCGCTGCTGTTTCCCTAAGCAAGGCTAGCTGGCCCGCGACCGCCACGACGGCGCAAGGCCCTCGCGCATCGCGAGTCGGCGCAGCGGGCCGATCGAGCCGATCAGATGCAGGCCGGCCGCGCGCAGCGACTGCACGGGCAGGAAATCGCTCAGCAATGAACGGTTCGCGATGTCGACCGCAAAAATCCGGCTCCCGACATCGGCACGCCGTGCCGATTGATACCGCGCCAGCACCTGCGGCGAACCGGGGTCTTCGCCCAGCGACATGGCGTGGCCGGCGATTTCGGCGATATCGGCGGCGTCGCGCAATCCCATGTTCAGGCCCTGCGCGCCGATCGGCGGCAGGACGTGGGCGGCTTCGCCAACCAGCGCGACGCGATGTCTAGCGAATTTTTCGGGTTGCTCGATCGCAAGCGGAAACACATGACGTCCCGGCTCGACGCGGACGCGGCCGAGGATCGAATGCGATTGGGCTTCCGCGGCCGCGGACAGCTCATCATCACTGATTCCGAGCAGCCGCTCGGCCTCCTTGGGAGATGTCACCCACACCACGCTGCAACGCTCGCCAGGCAGCGGCACGAAAACGCAGGGACCGTGCGGGGTGTGAAATTCGGTGGAGATGTTTCGATGCGGCCGGGAATGGCAGATGTTGAAGGTCAGCGCGGCCTGGCCCAGATCGCGGCGCCGGACCGCGATGCCGGCGGCTTTCCGTGAGGGCGATTGCCGCCCGTCGGCGCCCACCACCAGACGCGCCGATAGCGACCTGCCGCCGCCGGTGCGGAGTGCGACCATCGATTCTTCGGGGTCGATCGCGTCAGCCTCATCGTCGAAGCGGGTCAGGTTCGGAAGCTGCGCCGCGCGTTCTTCCAGCGCCACCATCAGCGCGCGGTTCTGGATGTTGTAGCCGAACTGGTCGAGCCCGATTTCCAGCGATGAAAATCTCACCTCCGGCGCCCGGATCAGCCGGCCGGTATCGTCGACCAGACGCATCGTCTGCAAAGGCGCGGCCTGATCCTGGCAACGCGACCAGACCTCCAGCCGCTGCAGGAAATCGACGGTGTCGCCGAGCAGGGCGGTGGTGCGGTTGTCGGCATAGGGCGCGCGGCGGGCGATCAGGGCGGTGTTGGCGCCGCCCTGCGCCAGCGCGATCGCGGCCGCGACGCCGGCAGGTCCGCCGCCGATCACGGCGACATCGAAGGGGGCGGGGACATCGTTCATACCGTGACAATTGACGTTCCCGGCAGCATTTTCAAGCCCGCATCATCTGTCGACTTTTGATCGATTTTGCGCGGCGGAACGCCGCAAGCGGCGATGTGCAAAGGGCTGCGATTCCTGATAGCACTGCCGCCCAAATGGACCAGGCCAATCAGCAGGATTCCTCTCTGGCGTCGCCGCAAACGCGGGCGGCGGCCTTTTCCGTGCATATCTTCACCGCGCTCGGGGCGGGTATCGCGCTGATGGCGCAGCTGGAGGCGGTGCGCGAGCACTGGGCGGCGATGTTCGGCTGGCTTGGGGTCGCGCTGGTGATCGATGCGCTCGACGGCCCGATGGCGCGGCGGCTCGATGTCGTCGATGTCCAGCCGAACTGGTCGGGCGAGGTGCTCGATCTCGTGGTCGATTTTGTCACCTATGTCTTTGTGCCGGCCTATGCGATCACCGCGAGCGGCCTGCTGCTGCCGCTGGCCGCGCCGCTGCTCGGCATCGGCATCATGGTCTCGAGCGCGCTTTATTTTGCCGACCGCCGCATGAAGGCGGACGACAATCATTTTCGCGGCTTTCCGGCGCTGTGGAATGCCGCGGCGTTCTATTTGTTCCTGCTGCATCTGCCGCCAGTGCTCGCAAGCCTGGCGGTCGCCATCCTGATCGTGCTGACCTTCGTTCCCTTCCATGTCCTGCATCCGGTGCGCGTGGTGCGGCTGCGCGGGCTGACGCTGTCGCTGATGGCGTCATAGGCACCGTGCTGGCGATCTTCGCGCTCGTCAACGACTTCGATGTCGGCCCCGTGGCTACCGTCGCGCTCTGTGCGATCGCCGTCTATATCGTCGGCAAGCGACGCGGCGATCCGGCTCCTGAGATCGTTGCGCAGCATGATCGAATTGTGGACGACCCCGGAAGCCTGGGCGGCATTGTTGACCCTGACCGCGCTCGAGATCGTGCTCGGCATCGACAACGTCATTTTTCTCTCGGTCATCGTCTCGCGGATTCCGCCGGCGCAGGCCAAACGCGCGCGGCAGATCGGACTGGCGCTGGCGCTGGTGTTTCGTATCCTGCTGCTCAGCCTGCTGGTGTGGCTGATCGGCCTGACCAAGGCCGTCCTCACCGTGCAAGGCATCGCGTTTTCATGGCGCGACATCATCCTGATCGGCGGCGGGCTGTTCCTGATCGCCAAGGCGACCCATGAAATTCACGCCGAAGTCGAAGCGCGCGACGGCGACAGCGATGCCGCGCCGGAAAGCCGGCGCGTTCTTCTGGGTGATCGTCCAGATCATCATCATCGACATGGTGTTCTCGCTGGATTCGATCATCACCGCGATCGGCATGGCGCAGGATCTGCAAATCATGATCGCGGCCGTCGTCATCGCCTGCGTCATCATGTACGTGTCGTCAGGTCCGGTTGCGCGATTCGTGGCCGAGCATCCGACCACCAAGATGCTGGCGCTGGCGTTCCTGGTGCTGATCGGGGTGGCGCTGGTCGCCGACGGATTCAAGTTTCACATCCCGCGCGGCTACATCTATTTTGCGATCGCGTTTTCGGCGGCGGTCGAACTCTTCAATGTGCTCGCCAAACGCAACCGCAAGAAAGCCAGCCGTTAGATCGCCGCGATCGTTGCCGGATCGTTGTCCAAGCCGTTCCTGGGCCGTCGAGTTGACAAGGCGGCCTCGATGGCTTTCGCTTCACAGCGAACGGACGATGCCTGAGGGAGGAGCCGACATGACCAAAGCCGTGCGCGTGCACAAGGTGGGAGGCCCGGAAGCCCTGGTTTATGAGGCCGTGGAGGTTGCCGGCGCCCGGGCCCGGCGAGGTCCGTATCCGCCAGCATGCCGTCGGCCTCAACTTCATCGACGTGTACTACCGCACCGGCCTCTACAAGGCGCCGGGACTGCCGTTCATCGCCGGCAATGAAGCCGCCGGCGAAGTGGTGGCGGTCGGGCCCGGCGTGACCCATTTTCATCCCGGCGACCGCGTCGCCTATTATCACAATCTCGGCGCCTATGCGTCGGAGCGCAACATTCCCTGGGAGAAACTGGTCAAGCTGCCCGACCACATCACCTACGAGCAGGGCGCCGTGCTGATGCTGAAGGGGCTGACGGTCTGGTATCTCCTGCACAAGACCTTCAAGGTCGAGCCGCATCATCGGGTGCTGATCCACGCCGCGGCCGGCGGCATCGGCCTGCTGGCGTGCCAATGGGCGAGGGCGATGGGCGCGCATGTGATCGGCACCGTCGGCTCCAAGGCCAAGGCCGATCTCGCGCTCGCCAATGGCTGCGATCACGTCATCCTCTACAACGAGGAGGACTTTGTCGCGCGCGTCAAACAGATCAGCCGCAACGAACTCTGCGACGTGGTCTATGACGGCGTCGGCAAGACCACCTTTCCGGGTTCGCTGTCGTGCCTGAAGCCGCGCGGACTGTTCGTGAGTTTCGGCAACGCCTCGGGCCCGGTGCCGCCGTTCGCGATTGCCGAACTCAACAATCATGGCTCGCTGTTTGCGACCCGGCCGAAGCTCAACGACTATATCGGCAAGCGCTCCGAATTGCTGGAAGGCGCCGACACGCTGTTTGCCGCCGTGATCAACGGCAAGCTGCACGTGCCGATCAACCACGCCTACGCGCTGAAGGACGCCGCCAAGGCGCATATCGATCTGGAAGGCCGCGCCACCACCGGCGCCGCGATCATGCGGCCGTAGCGTCACGTCCGTCATTGCGAGGCTGCGACGAAGCAATCCAGCCTCGCATGGCTCGGATGCTCGCGAGCCGTCGTCGGGCGCGCATTCGCGCGACCTGCTCGCAATGACGAAGGTCGCGTCAGACTACGCTACGCGACCATCGCGCCGCGCCGATCTTCATCAGGATCGCGTCGAGGCCATCGATCATCTGCGCGATCTCCTCGCGCGTGACATTGAGCGCCGGCATGAAGCGCAGCGCGTCCGGCTGCGGCGCGTTCAGCAGCACGCCGTCCGCAAACGCCTGCGCCACGATCGAGGCGCCGATCGGAAGCTTGAGATCGAGCGCCAGCAGCAGCCCGCGGCCGCGGACTTCGCCGAGGCCGTGCCGCGCCGACAGCCGCTGCAATTCGCTCTCCAGAAACAGCCCGGCATCGACCGCCGACTTCAGGAAATCCGGCGCCGCGACCTGTTCGAGCACGGCAAGCCCCGCCGCGCACATCAGCGGATTGCCGTTGAAGGTGCCGCCCTGGTCGCCATGTTCGAAACAGGAGGCGTGCTTCGGTCGCCAGCAACGCCGCCAGCGGCACGCCGCCGCCGATGCCCTTGCCGAGCGTCATGATGTCGGGCTCGATGCCGGCATGCTCGTAGTGGAACAGCTTTCCGGTGCGGCCCATGCCGGTCTGGATCTCGTCGAAGATCAGCAACAGGCCGTGCGCTGTGGTCAGCGCCCGCAACTCGCGCAGGAACTGATCGGTCGCGGGCCAGACGCCGGCTTCGCCCTGGATCGGCTCCAGCATCACGGCGACGGTCTTGTCGGTGATCAGGCGCTTGACGGAAGCGAGATCGTTCAGCTGCGCCTTGCGAAAGCCCGGCACCTTCGGCTCGAACAGCGGCTCGAAGGCCTTCTTGCCGGAAGCCGACATGGTCGCCAGCGTGCGGCCGTGAAAGCCGCCCTCGAAGGTGATGATCTCGTGCGCGCCGTTCTTGTGCAGCGCGCCGTATTTGCGCGCGAGCTTGATCGCGCCTTCGTTGGCTTCCGCGCCGGAATTGGCGAAGAACACCTGATCGAAGCAGCTATGCTCGACCAGCGCCTTCGCGAGCTTGAGGCTCGGCGCGTTGTAGAAGGCCGGGCTCGGCGTCAGCAGCAGCTTGGCCTGCGCGGCGAGCGCGTCGGCGACGGCGGGCGGCGAGTGGCCGAGGCAATTGACCGCCCAGCCCTGCATGAAATCGAGATAGCGCTTGCCGCTGTCGTCCCACAGCCAGGAGCCTTCGCCGCGCACGAACACGGCCGGCGGGCGCGCGGTGATGTCCATCAGCGCGTCGAACGGATGGGTGGCGTTGGTCATGTCGAACTCCTCTGGCGGTTTGGGTGAAAAGGCAGGCCAAAACGCGAGAAGGCCGCACTTTTGCGGGTGCGGCCTTCTCGAAAACGTTGCTGATTTAGTTGTTCAGCGTTGTCGTCGGACACGGCGCGACCCATCATCGTCGAGCGAGCGACGACGGAAAGTGGCGCGGAGGTGGGTCCGGGTGAATTCATGGCGCGGCCATACAGCCGAACGGCGCGGCGCTTGTCAAGAGCGCGCGTTCAGAAACCCGGCGACGCTGCCGTGCAGATCGTATTCGTCGGCGCGCTCGATCTTCGCGGTGACGATCTCGCCGACCCTCAGCGGCCGGCGGCTCGAGAGATAGACCGCGCCGTCGATCTCGGGCGCGTCGGCCTTGGAGCGGCCCTTCGACGACGGTCGGGCCGACCTCGTCGATGATGACCTGCTGCCGCGTGCCGACCTTGCGCTTCAGCCGGCGCGCGGAAATCTTCTGCTGCCGCGCCATCAGCGCATTCCAGCGCTCCTGCTTGATCTCGTCGGGCACGGCATTGCCGATCGCATTCGATGAGCGCGCCGGCGACCGGCTCGTATTTGAAGCAGCCGAGCGCGGTCGATCTCGGCTTCCTCGAGCCAGTCGAGCAGATAGGCAAAATCGGAATCGGTCTCGCCGGGGAAGCCGACGATGAAGGTCGAGCGCAGCGTCAGTTCAGGGCATTGCTCGCGCCACTTCTTGATCCGCGCCAGCGTCTTTTCCTGCGCCGCCGGACGCTTCATCGCCTTCAGGACTTCGGGGCTGGCGTGCTGGAACGGGATGTCGAGATAGGGCAGCACCTTGCCCTCGGTCATCAGGCCGATGACTTCGTCGACATGCGGGTAGGGATAGACATATTGCAGCCGGACCCAGGCGCCGAGTTCGCCGAGTTCTTTTGCCAGATCGAAGAATTTGGCGCGGACCTCGCGGTCCTTCCACGGGCTCTCGGCATATTTGATGTCGACGCCATAGGCCGAGGTGTCCTGCGAGATGACCAGCAATTCCTTGACGCCGGCGCTGACCAGCTTCTCGGCCTCGCGCAGCACGTCATTGGCCGGGCGCGACACCAGATCGCCGCGCAGTTTCGGGATGATGCAGAAGCTGCAGCGGTTGTTGCAGCCTTCGGAAATCTTCAGATAGGCGTAATGCCGCGGCGTCAGCTTGATGCCCTGCGGCGGCACCAGATCGAGATGCGGATTGTGCACCGGCGGCAGCGCGCGATGCACGGCTTCGAGCACGCTCTCATATTGCTGCGGGCCGGTGATCGACAGCACGCCGGGATAGGCCGCCTCGATCTGCTCGGGCTCCGCGCCCATGCAGCCGGTGACGATGACCTTGCCGTTTTCGGCCATCGCCTCGCCGATGGCGCCGAGCGATTCCTGCTTGGCGCTGTCGAGGAAGCCGCAGGTGTTGACGATGACGATATCGGCGCCGTCATGCTTGCGCGCCAGCTCATAGCCTTCGGCGCGCAGCCGCGTGATGATGCGCTCGGAATCCACCAGCGCCTTGGGGCATCCCAGCGAAACAAAGCTGACTTTGGGCGCGGCGGCCTGCTGCATGTCTGATCTGCCTGATTGATGCGGCAGGAGCTAGTCCCAATTGCTCATAATTACAAGGCTTTGAGCCGGCCTTCGGCGTGCTATGGATGGCGCGCCGGAAGATCGAGTGATCGATGGGCGCCGAATCGTCTCCTAAAATCGTCATTGTCGACGAAAGCCCGATCCGCGCCGCGATCCTCGAGGAGGGGCTGCGGGAGGCGGGCTTTACCGGCGTCGTCCATATCAGCGAAATGCAGAGCCTGCTGGCGCGGATCTATGCGCTCGATCCCGATGTCATCCTGATCGATCTGGAAAATCCCAGCCGCGACGTGCTGGAACAGATGTTCCAGGTCAGCCGCGCGGTGCGCCGGCCGATCGCGATGTTCGTCGACCAGAGCGACGCCGCCTCGATCCAGGCTTCGGTCGATGCCGGCGTCTCCGCCTATATCGTCGATGGCCTGAAGAAGGAGCGGATCAAGCCGATCCTCGACCTCTGCATCTCGCGCTTCAACGCCTTCGCCAAGCTGCAGGACGAACTCGATCGCGCCAAATCCGCGCTGGAAGACCGCAAGGTGATCGACCGCGCCAAGGGCATCCTGATGAAACTGAAGGGCCTGACCGAAGACGAGGCCTATGTGCTGCTGCGCTCCACCGCGATGCGCGAGAAAAAGAAGATCGGCGAGATCGCGCAGTCGATCCTGACCGCGTCGGAGTTGCTGAAATGAGCACACCGCTTCACATCGGCTTCATTCCGCTGGTCGATGCCGCCGCCCTGATCGTCGCCGTCGACAAGGGATTTACCGCGGCCGAAGGGCTCGACGTCACGCTGGTGCGTGAAGTGTCGTGGTCGAACGTCCGCGACAAGCTCAATATCGGCCTGTTCGATGCCGCGCATCTGCTGGCGCCGGTCGCGATCGCCTCCAGCCTTGGGCTCGGGCACGTCAAGGTGCCGATCGTGGCGCCGTTCAATCTCGGCCTCAACGGCAACGCCATCACGGTGTCGCCGGCGCTGCATGCGGCGATCATGGCGGAGATCGACGGCGATCCGCTTCGATCCGATGGCGACCGCGCTGGCGCTGGCGCGCGTGGTCGCCGACGCGGCGCAAAAGCGGCGCCGAGCCGCTTGACCTTCGGCATGACGTTTCCGTTCTCGACCCACAATTATCAGCTGCGGTTCTGGATGGCGGCCGGCGGCGTCGATCCCGACGAGGACGTTCGCCTGGTGGTGCTGCCGCCGCCCTACATGGTGGACAGCCTCGCCAACGGCCATGTCGACGCGTTCTGCGTCGGCGCGCCCTGGAATTCGATCGCGGTCGATCTCGGCGTCGGCCAGATCCTGCATTTCGTCTCGGACATTCTGGTGCGCGCGGCGGAGAAGGTGCTGGCGGTCCGGCAGGACTGGTCGGAGAAAAATCCGGATGTCGTGGCCGCGCTGGTCCGGGCGCATATCCGCGCCGCCGAATTCATCGAGCAGCCGGAGAACCGCGCCGAGGCGGCGCGCATCCTGGCGCAGCCGGAGCGGATCGGCGTCGATGCCGGAAGTCATCCAGCGTACGCTCGATGGCCGCCTGAAGATCTCGCCCGACGGCACCATGCGCGAAAGCGGCCGCTATCTGCTGGTCGGGCGAGAGGGCGCGGCGCGGCCCGATCCGGCGCAGGCCGCCTGGCTCTACGCGCAGATGGTGCGCTGGGGGCAGACCGCGATCAGCCCGGACGCGCTCAGAGACCGCCATGGCGGTGTTCAGGCCGGACCTCTACGATGCCGCGCTCGGGCACGCAGGGCAAGACCTCGAACGCGTCCGACGCGATCGGCGCCTTTGCCGGCCCGGCGTTCGATCCCGACGATATTGCCGGGCATCTGGCGGCGTTCAAGATCGGTCGCTGGAAGCCCTAGACCCGGTCCGCTGAACCAATGTTAGGCAATCGGCCTCAACAGGCTAATTTTTAGGCGGACTGCCTGAAATCGCGGCGACGAATCCCGCTTCAAGGGTTCCCACGCTTTCTCCATAACATATCTGACATAGCTTGATATTTTATTTTCGATTCGGTGTGGCACGCAACTTGAATGTTGCAGTGCGGCCAGCCGTCGCAGATGCCCGCTGGCCAATGTCCAAGATGGATTTCCGCAGCAACGAGGCTGGTCGGACCGTTCTTGGGAATTCAGGCCCGGCAGCTTCTACGCCGAGCCGATTTCCAGGCGGTCACATCCCGTTTCGTTGACGCCACCGGTCGTGGCCGCAGGAGCTTCGTCGCCCACCATGAAAATCGAAACGCTCTCCGTCGACTTTACCGACGAGCAGAAACGCTACCTCGAAGGCTTTACCACCGGCCTGCAGATCAGCCGGGTCGGCCGCGGCCTCGGCGGCGCCGGCGCCGGCAAGGCCAATACCGAGCCGACCGGACCTGACGCCGCGCATATCAAGGCGCAGGACAAGGTCATTGCATCGGGCAAGAAGCTCGCCGATCCAGGAAAAATTCAAACGCGAAGAGCATCCGTTCGATGCCTATCCGCGGCTGAAGCAGCAGGCGCTCGACAACGCGCCGCCATCGCCGGCGGACAATTTCCGCTGGCGCTATTACGGCCTGTTTTATGTCGCGCCGGCGCAGGATTCCTACATGTGCCGGTTGCGGATTCCGAACGGCATCCTGAAGCACTGGCAATTCGCCGGAATGGCCGATCTCGCCGAGCGGCTGTGCGGACCGTTCTGCCACGTCACGACCCGCGCCAATCTTCAGGTCCGCGAAATTCCGCCGAAGCACGCGGTGGCGCTGATCGAGGGCATTCAGGATCTCGGCCTGTGCTCGCGCGGCTCCGGCGCCGACAATATCCGCAACGTCACGGGCACGCCGACCGCCGGGATCGATCCGCAGGAATTGCTCGACACCCGCGAATATGCCCGCGAATGGCACTACCATATTCTCAACGACCGCTCGCTGACGGGACTGCCGCGCAAGTTCAACGTCGCGTTCGACGGCGCCGGCAAGATCGCGGTGCTCGAAGACACCAACGACATCGCTTTCGCCGCCGTCGAGGTGAAGGACGGTTTCGGCGTCGAGCCCGGCATCTGGTTTCGCCTCGGGATCGGCGGCATCACCGGCCACAAGGATTTTGCCAAGGAGACCGGCATCATCGTCAAGCCGGCGGACGCCACCAAAGTCGCCGACGCGATCGTGCGCGTGTTCATCGATCTCGGCGACCGCACCAACCGGCTCAAGGCGCGCTTGAAATACGTCATCGACGGCATGGGCATGGAGAAATTCCTAGGCCTGGTCGAGGAAAAGCTCGGCCACGCCCTGACCCGCGTGCCCTCGGAAGCACTGGCGCCGCGGCCGGCCTTCGACCGCATGGCGCATATCGGCGTGCACCAGCAGAAGCAGGCCGGCCTGAACTGGATCGGCGTCGTCGCTGCCGCTCGGCAAGGTGACCTGCGAACAGATGCGCGGGCTTGCCAAAATCGCCGCAGGATCTCGGCGACGGCGATATTCGCCTGACGGTCTGGCAGAACCTGCTGATCTCGGGCGTGCGCGACGAGAATGTCGGGCTTGCGATCGCGGCGATCGAAGCCATCGGGCTTGCGGTCAAGGCCTCGCAAATCCGCGCCGGACTGATCGCCTGCACCGGCAATGCCGGCTGCAAATTCGCAGCCTCCGACACCAAGCGTCACGCCGCCGAGATCGGCGACTGGTGCGAGCCGCGGGTTGCGATCGACACGCCGCTCAACATCCATCTGACCGGCTGCCACCATTCCTGCGCGCAGCATTACATCAGCGATATCGGGCTGATCGCCGCCAAGGTGCCGGTCGGCGAGGAGCGACGACACCGTCGAGGGCTATCATCTGTTCGCGGGCGGCGGTTTCGGCCCGAATGCCGATGTCGGGCAGGAGGTCTATCACGACCTCAAGGCCGAGGACGCGCCGCAGACCGTCGAGAGACTGCTGAAGGCCTATCTCGCGCATCGCGCATCATCGGATGAAACCTTCCTGACATTTGCGCGCCGCCACGACGGCGAAACGCTTGCGCAAACTCGCGGATGCCGAGGTCTCCTCATGAACCAGATGACGCCGCCGCCGAAACTCGAAATCATTCCCTCCAGCGCGCCGTTCTCGGAAGCGCAACGCTCCTGGCTCAATGGCTTCTTCGCCGGGCTGCTCTCGACCGACGGCCCGACCGCCGTTGTCGGCGGAGCAGGGCGCCGCCGTGCTGCAAGGCGTCGCCGGCGACGGCGATGACGGCGAAGCGCCCTGGCACGACCAGACCATGCCGATCGCCGATCGCATGAAACTCGCCGAGGGCCGCCCGCTGCGGCGGCGGATGATGGCGGCGATGGCGCAGCAGGACTGCGGCCAGTGCGGCTATAACTGCAACGACTATTCCGATGCGATCGCCAGCAAGGCCGAAGCGCGGCTGAATCTTTGCGTGCCCGGCGGCAAGGAAACCGCCCGGATGCTCAAGGCGCTGAACGAGGAACTGGAGAAGGCGCCAGCGGCCGCTCCAGGCGCGGCGGCGGCACCCGTCGTGACGGCTGCGCCGCAGTCGCCGCTGAACCCGGGCGCTCGCGCGACAATCCGGTCGCCGGCGACGTTCGTCTCGCGCCGCCTGCTCAACAAGGAAGGATCCGAAAAGGAAACCTGGCACATCGATTTCGATCTCTCCGGCTGCGGCCTCGATTATGTTGTCGGCGACTCCTTCGGCATCTTCGCCAGCAACGATCTCGGTCATGTCGATCAGATCATCGCGTTGCTCGGCGCCTCGCATACGACGGAAGTGCGACGGCAAGACCTTGCGCGAAGTGTTGACGCGACGACGTCTCGCTGGCGCCCGCGCCGGATTCCCTGTTCGAACTGATCTCGTTCATCACCGGCGGCGCGCAACGCGAAAAGGCGCGGGCGCTGGCGCAAGGCGAGGATCCCGACGGCGATGCCGCGACGCTCGACGTGATGGCGGCGCTGCAGAAATTCTCCAATGTTCGTCCGCATCCGGAAGCCTTTGTCGAGGCGCTGGAGCCGTTGCAGCCGCGGCTTTATTCGATCTCGTCGTCGCATAATGCGACGCCCGGCAAACTGTCGCTGACGGTGGATTGCGTGCGCTACGTGATCGGCAAGCGCAAGCGGCTGGGCCTTGCCTCGATCTTCCTGGCCGAACGCATCAATCCCGGCGACGAGGTCAAGGTCTATGTGCAGAAGGCCCATGGCTTCGCGCTTCCGGCCGATCCGAACACGCCGATCATCATGATCGGGCCCGGCACCGGCGTCGCGCCGTTCCGCGCCTTCCTGCACGACCGCCGGGCGACCGGCGCGACCGGCAAGAACTGGCTGTTCTTCGGCCATCAGCGCAGCCATTGCGACTTCTTCTATTCCGACGAACTGAACGCCATGAAAACGTCGGGGCTGTTGACGCGATTGTCGCTGGCGTGGTCGCGCGACGGCGACAAGAAATTCTACGTGCAGGACCGCATGCGCGAGGTCGGCCGCGAACTGTGGACTTGGCTGGCCGAAGGCGCGAATGTCTATGTCTGCGGCGATGCCAAGCGGATGGCCAAGGATGTCGAGCGCGCGCTGGTCGATATCGTCGCGCAGTTCGGCGCGCGATCGACCGACGAGGCCGTCAGCTTCGTCGCCGAACTGAAGAAGAAGGGCCGGTTCCAGCAGGACGTGTATTGAAGCCGGTTCCAATATCCCGTTCAAATCCGAACGAATAAAATTCTCGCACGGACCTTCGGCGGGAGAATTTTAGACTCTCCGGAGACTCCGGCAGAGCATCCGCATTCGTTATTTCCGGGGTTGCCTTGCGTCTGGCCGCGATCGGCATTCCACTACGGCAGATGCTGCGTTGGAGAGCGACCATGCGCGAAATATCGGCGGAAGCCCGCCTGCATTTGTATGCGCGCTCGCTTTCCAGACGAACCAGCAGGGGATTGCATGCGGCGGCGCTTTACGGCGCCTTCGCCGTGATCGCTGCCGTGGTGTTCGGCACGCTGTCGTATCATCCGTTTTAGGGTAAGCTACTTCACCGTCTTGAACGGCGCGACGTCGATGCCGGCGTCCTTCAACGCCTGCCGCACGCCGCGGGCGATATCGACGGCGCCGGGCGTATCGCCGTGAATGCAGACGGTATCGGTGCGCATCTTGATCACCTTGCCGGTGACCGACACCACCGCGCCGTCCTGCACCATCCGCACCACGCGCTGCGGCGATTTGCCTTGGCATCGTGCAGCACCGCGCCGGGCTTGCGGCGCGATACCAGCGAGCCGTCATCCTCATAGGCGCGGTCGGCGAACACTTCATGCACCATCGGCAGGTTGGCGGCTTCGCCGGCCTGCACCAGCTTTGAATTCGCCAGCACCACGAAGATCAGATTGGGATCGACCGCCTTGATGCCGTTGGCGATGGCCTTGGCGGTCATGTCGTCCTCGCAGGCGACGTTCGAGAGCGCGCCATGCGCCTTGACGTGGGTCACCTTGTGGCCGGCCGCGGTCGCGATCGCCTGCAAGCGCGCCGATCTGATAGGCGACGAGGTTCTCGATCTCGCGAGGATTTCATGCCGGGAACCGGACGGCGGCCGAAGCCGTGCAGGTCGCGATAGCCAGGATGAGCGCCGACGCTGACGCCGCGCGCTTTCGCCAGTTCCACGGTATGGCGCATGATATCGGCATCGCCGGCATGAAAGCCGCAGGCGACATTGACCGAGGTGGCGAGATCGATCATGGCGGCGTCATTGCCCATCTCCCACGCGCCAAATCCTTCGCCGAGATCGCAATTGAGATCGATTGTTGTCATGTTGATGGTCCGCTTTACGTGAGTGGATCTTTGATATCAGTTGGGCGTCGCCGTTTCCGTCAGCGACGGAACTTGCCAGGTTCGGGCGTCGATGGCGCTGACGGCGCTGCCGGCGACATTGGCATCTTGCAGCGCTTCGAGGTTGAGATCAAAATTTTCGATGTCGCGGAGCCGGTCGGGCAGGGTGCGCGATCAGCTTGACGAATTTCCGCAACTCCGCCTGCGCCTCCGCCATGCTGATGGCCTTGAAGCGAAAGCCGCGACCGGCCGGGATCTGCGCGAACCGGCCGAAATCGGCCGATATCACGGTTGCGATCTTGGGATAGCCGCCGCTGGTGCCGCGATCCGGCATCAGCACGATCGGCGCGCCGTTGCCGGGAACCTGGATGCTGCCATTCACGGTGCCGTCGGAGACGATGTTGTGGCCGTGCAGATGCCTGATGACCGGGCCTTCCAGCCGGTAGCCCATGCGATCGCTGGTCGCCGATATCTTCCATTCGCTGTCCAGAAACAGCTTTTCGTGCTCGTCGCCGAATTCATCGTCCTGCGGACCGAGCACCACCCGGATCGGGCCGTCCGCGACCGCGGGAAGATCGATCCGGCGCTCGGTCGCGCCGCTTGCGGCGGCGACCTGCAATTCGTCGCCGGCCTGTAGCGGGCGCGGATAGGGGCTGCCGAGACCCGCGCGCGCATTCACCGCCAGGCTGCCGAACATCGGCTCGCCCTGAACGCCGCCCTCGATCGCGAGATAACTGAACGAGCCGCCGCGCGCGAAGCCGAGCGTCAGACGTTTCGCCGTCCGCGAGCGTCATGGAGGTGTCGAACGCAACCGGGCGCCTGGCGATATCGGCGTCGCGCGCCGCGCCTGACAAGCGCGACGCGAACCGCGCCGTCGCGCGCGGTGAAGGACGCGCCGAACGGCCCGATTTCGATGCGCTGCGGTGAACGGCGCGTTTCCGACCAGCACATTGGCGGCGGCCAGCGCCAGCCGATCCATCGCGCCGCTCGGCACCAGCCCGTAGCGCTGCGAGCCCGGCCGGCCGCCGTCCTGGACGGAGCTTGCCGGGCCGATGCTGGTGACGACGAGCTTGCTCATGACGCCATCAACTCGGCGATGATTTCGCCGGCTTCCGCGGCGCGATCCTGTTCGGCAAACGTCTTGTCGTCGACCACCGAAAACGTCACGCGATCGCCGGGTTCGAGCAGGAAGGTCGGCTCGCGATGCAATTGATAGGTCCTGACCGCGGTGCGCCCGAGCAGATGCCAACCGCTCGGACCGGCGAGGCATTGCACGCCGGTCTGCACGCCGCCGATGGAAATCGTGCCCGCCGGCGTCAGCAGCCGCGGATTCTGCCGCCGCGGCATATGCAGCGAATCCGCCAGACCGCTGAGATAGGACCAGCCCGGCGTGAACCCGATCATGGCGACGCGGTAATCGCCGGCGACGTGCCGGGCGACGATATCGTCGGGCGTCGTGTTCAGTGTCTTGGCGACGTCCTCGAGATCGACGCCGTGCTCGCCGCCATAGGCCACCGGAATGCGCCAGCGCCGCGCCGTGGTCGCGGGCGGAACCGGCACGCTGCGCCAGCGCGGCGAGTTTTTCGCTGAGAGCGTCGAAGCCGATCTGCAAGCGGATCGTAATGCACCAGCAGTGATCGGTAGGTCGGCACCGTCTCGGTCACGCCGGCGATCGGATCGCGCGCAAGCGTGCGATCGAGCGCCAGCACCCGCTGGTTGGCCGCGTCGTCGATGCTGCGGCTGAATTCGACCGTGATGGCGCTGTCGCCACTGGGCAGCAGGCGGGGCGGGGAAAGTGGCTCGGCCATGATCCTTGAAAACTCGGGCCTCACGAAATCGGGCCTCACAAGAGCGTAGGCGCGGGATCAAGCTCTAGCGCGTTTCGCATCGAAGTGGAATCCGCATTGTCGAAATGATCCTGCAAGTTCAATAAATTAAACGATACGCTGGTGATAAGATGACGTTATCGCGCCATGCGATGCGAAGGCCTCGGAAGGCTGATTGCGCCCCTTGACGCGATGGCCGTGCCCCGCAAGATGCGCCCGCCGATCAATCCCCACCGGAGCCTCCTTTTCGATGTCCCTGACCCCTGAAGCGATTGCGACCCTTTCCAGCGTGTCGACCGCCACCATCACCACGGTTCTGCTGAAGAAGGGCCTGCGAAACGTCTGGCTGCGCGGCACGCGTCCGCTGCGGCCGGGACAGCCGCGGCTGGTCGGGCCGGCCTTCACGTTGCGCTTCGTGCCGGCGCGCGAGGATCTGGCGACGCCGGAATCCTGGTCGTCGCCGATTTCGACCCGAACCGCGATCGAAGCCATGCCGGAAGGCTGCATCGCCGTGGTCGACGCCATGGGCGTCACCGACGCCGGCATTTTCGGCGACATCCTGTGCGCGCGGATGGTCAAGCGCAAGGTCGCAGCCCTGGTCACCGACGGCGTGGTACGCGATCTCGAAGGCGTGCTCGGCACCGGCCTGCCGGTGTGGTGCGACGGGTATGCCGCACCGCCCTCGGTCGCCGGCCTGACCTTTGTCGGCTGGGGCGAACCGATCGGCTGCGGCGGCGTTGCGATCTTCCCCGATGACATCATCGTCGCCGACCAGGATGGCGCGGTGGTGATCCCCAAGGCGTTCCTCGATCTCATTCTGGCCGAAGGCGCCGAGCAGGAGCGGATGGAAGCCTGGATCGTCGATCAGGTGAACGGCGGCGCGGCACTGCCGGGCCTCTATCCGATGAACGCCGAGACCAAGGCGCGCTACGCAGCAACCAAGAAATAACATCAACAAGGAGAGG
Organism: uncultured Alphaproteobacteria bacterium; assembly: GCA_963755895.1. Taxonomy (GTDB): domain Bacteria; phylum Pseudomonadota; class Alphaproteobacteria; order Rhizobiales; family Xanthobacteraceae; genus Bradyrhizobium. Next base: position 1,249,575 of record CAVWMD010000027.1, on the reverse strand, counting down.
TAACCCCATGGAAATCCATCTCGCCGGCTCCCGGCCGACCCGTCGCGCGGCGAAGGAAAGCTTTACCGGAACGGTGTGGCAGGATCCGATCATCACCGCGCAGGCACCGGCGCGCGTCGACGCCGCCCGGGTCGCATTCGAGCCGGGCGCACGCACGGCATGGCATACCCATCCGCTCGGGCAGACGCTCTATGTGATCGCCGGCGTCGGCCGCTTCCAGAGCAAGGGCGGCCCGGTGCGCGAAATTCGGCCAGGTGACGTCGTCTGGATTCCGCCGGGCGAGAAGCATTGGCATGGCGGCGCCCCGACCACGGGCATGGTCCATATCGCCATGCAGGAGTCGCTCGATGGCAATCACGTGACCTGGATGGAGCACGTGACCGACGCGGAATATTCCGAAAAGGTCGGCTAGAGGCCGGCATCGGCGGCTGTCGTCGTCGCCGGTCAAATCCGCTGCGCGGTCCATGTCCCGGAGCACATCGCGCCGTGCCAGGTGCCCGATCCCGACGTGGCGCTGAGGTGGCCCGAGCCTATCGCCTGCTGGATGCCGCTGGTCAGGGTCACGCTGATGCTGCCGGCATCGGCGACATGGCCCGATGCGCTCACCATGGCGTCGGACGACAGGACCTTGCCATTGGTGATACCGATCGAGACGCTTGCGCCGTTGGGGCAGGCGGTTCTCGTCGAGGCGATCTGAACATTCCATTGGCCATCGAAACTGGCCGCGGCCGCCGGCGTCGCGATCGAGGTTCCGACCAGCATCAGGACGCGCGCGGCAATCGTGGTTTTGCAGAAATAGTTCATGACGTTCCCCTTTGTTCCGATGCGAACAAGGTCCCACGTCGGGACATCCCGGACCGTGATGGGGGTCACACGAACAATGGCGTGAGGCACATGTTGTCTTACGAGTTGTCTTACGAACCTTGCAACGGCAGAGAGGCCTCGCATGATTTCGTGGTTGCAGATCGATACGGCGCGGGTGCCCGGTGCCGACATCGAGCTTCGCTTGATGCGGAGGGGCGAAGAATTCTCGATGATGCTCGGCCAGAACGAACTGATGAACAGCCGGCTCAGCGGATCGGAGGAGGCGCTGGCGACGCTGACCTGCAAGAAGATCGAGGCGGTCAAGCGCCCGCATTTGCTGGTCGGCGGCCTCGGCATGGGCTTCACGCTGCGCGCGGCGCTCGCGGTGTTGGGTTCGCAAGCCCGGATCACAGTCGCCGAACTGGTGCCCGCCGTCATCGCCTGGGCACATGGGCCCATGGCCGACTTGTTCGGCGAGAGCCTAACCGATCCGCGCGCCAGCATTCGCGAAGCCGACGTGGTCGATGTGATCAAAACCTCGCCGTCGGCGTTCGATGCCATCCTGCTCGATGTCGATAACGGTCCGGAGGCGCTGATCCGCAAGGCCAATGATGCGCTCTACGATCGCAACGGATTGAGAGCGATCCGCGGCGCGCTGCGGCCGGGCGGCATCCTCGCGGTCTGGTCGTCGGGGCCAAACATCGCCTTCACCAAACGGCTTCGTGCGGCCGATTTCGACGTCAACGAAGTCGGCGTGCGCGCCACGACCAAACGCAGCGGCGCGCACCACGTGATCTGGTTTGCGACCAAGACCGGCGCCCAAAATTAATTCACCCGGCTCCAGGTCTGGCCGCCGCAGAACATGCCGCCGAAGGCACAGCCTTGTACGCGCAGCGTATCCGAGCCTTTCATCGCGATGGTGGAATCATAGGTGCTGCCGGTGTTCGGATCGAGAATCCGCCCGCTCCATTTGGAGTCCTTGGCGGGCTTCATATTGATCAGGACCTGCTCGCCGTTCTGGTTCGACTTTTTGTCCACGGAATAACCGCAGAGACTGGCGCCGCATTGCTCGATTCGAACCTGGCCTTCCTTTTCTTCGGTCAGCCAAAGGCCAAGCGGTGTCGTCGACGGCTGCATATTTGAGGTCGGAGCCGCCGCGGCCTGCTTTTGAGCCGGTGCGGGTGGCGGCGGAGGTGCCGTCACAACCGCAGGCGCGGGAGCGGACGGTGCGGCGGCGGGAGCGGCGTCCTGCGCAGCCGGAGCGGGCACGGTTGCCGGCGTGTTGGCCGGAGGCGGCGGAGACGGGGCGGTATCCGCCGGTGCGACGTTCGCCGTGGTGGTTGACGGATCAGGCGTTCGATTCGCCGGCGCAACCACAGCAGGGGGCGCCGCATCGGGTTGCACCGGCGCCAGCGGCTCGACCTTGGCCTGTTCGGGTGCCTGTTTGCGCGGATGCTCGCCGTCGCGATCGCTATGCGCGCGCTTTCGCCGGCCGGTATTATCGTAGACGCCGGGGATCGAAACCGTGCCGCGATCCGGATCGATGCGAATGGTCCGTCCGCCGTAGTCGAAGCTATACTGAGCCTGCGCGGCGGTGCTCGCGAGCAAGAACGCGGCGAGGGCGAAAAGCCTCTTCATCATAACCTCCAGAGCAGGGGAACTGCGGTTCGACCCTACACGTCGGAAAAAGTTCGCTACGTGATCTGGATCACGCTCAAATGTTAAGTCGTAAGCTAAGGGTTTCGGTTCAATGCATCTCGTCCGCAGTCTAATTTGGCGGCACGCGCATCGTCAATTTCCAATCCAATCCGTCTTGCGCATCATGCCGGCTGCTCCGCGGCGAGCAACTACTCGAACCAGGCGGAATAGATTTTCCGGGTGCTGCCGTCTTCACCGGCCGCGCGCAGCCATTGGTCGACGAAGGCCTTGAGCGCAGCGTCGGGCTGCAACCAGTAGGCCTTCTCGGCAACATCGAACGGCTTGTCGGGATGCACGGCGCACAGCACGCCGGGATGAAGCTTTTGCTGGTATCGCGTCTCCGAGGCGTCCGTCATCATCAAGTCGGCGTCGCCCTTGGCGATTTCGTCGAAGATCGTGACATTGTCATTCCAGGTTTTGATCTCGGCGGTTTTGATATTGGCCCGGGCAAATCGCTCATTGGTGCCGCCGGGATTGACGATCACGCGCGTGCCCGGCCTGTCGATCTCGGCGATGGTGTCGTATTTGTCTTTATCGGCGCAGCGCGCGATCGGCGTCTTGCCCTCGCGCATGATCGGCGTGGAGAACAATCCCTTTTTCTCCCGGTCCGGCGTGATCGAGATGCCGCCCATCGCGATATCGAAATGGTCGGCTTCGAAATCCTTCATCAGTTGCGGCCATGCGGTCTGGACATATTGCACCTTGACCCCGAGCGCCCGGCCCAGCGCCTCCGCCATGTCGACGTCGAAGCCGCGAAACGTTTGCGTCGCCTTGTCGAGATAACTGAAGGGCAGATAGTCGCCGGTCATGCCGACCCGCAAGCTGCCGCGTTTGACGATGTCGTCGAGACGGGAAGGTTGCTGGGCCTGTGCGGTGGTGGATACAAGCAAAAATGCAGCGGCGAGGGTGCAGAGAATTCGGATCATGTAAGAGGATGCCTTTGAGGGAGTGTCAGGTCCAATCAAGCGCTTGGTCGGAGAGTTTGTCATCGAGCCCGCTGCTCCATTCTCATCGTCGTCCCGGCCTTGCGCCGGGACCTATAACCCCTGGCGGCAATTGTGATAGAAGGCATCTGCCACACGGCCGAAAACGCAAGTCCTCGCCCTATGGGTCCCGGCGAAAGCCGGGACGACGTAGGTGGGATTGCGTTCGTGCAAAACCGTCATTGCAATGACGCTGATGACGATGCTGCACCCACCACCTGTCGTGCCCGCGCAGGCGGGCATCCAGTATTCCGAGACGCCAGCGGCTGAATTGAGAACTCGCGGCGTACTAGATACCCGCCTGCGCGGGTATGACGGCTGGATATACCTCCGCGATCTCGCGACGGCATTCGCCCGAGTTTTGCAAATTCGTTCGCCCCAAAAACAAGAGGGCGCAGCGCGACCCTCAAGAGAGGGCGCAGGGAAGACCGGGTGCGCGCTGCACCCGCGGTCTCGCGTGCCAATGCACAAAGCAAAAAACGCACACGAGCATACAGGTTCAGCGGAAACACTCCGGCCTTCCCTGCGCAATGGTTTACGACTTATATCGTGCTCTCCCCGGCGAGACCTGGCTTGCTTGTCACCGTCGCCCTCAAGAAGCGTGAGCTTCTTGCGAACTTGACACCTGCCATCGGGGCGTCAGGACCACACGACTTCGCCGTCCGCATTGGCGCCGTTCGTCCGCGCCAAAAGCACGCAACGCCGCCGCGTCCATCGCATCCCATGCCCAACGTTCAAGACGACCATGATACGTCCCTCTGAGAGGGCCGGGACGGAGGGAATAGGCAGCTGATTTGGGGAAAGAGTCAAGGAGAATTTCGGAAAATCAGAAGCGTGTGTGGAAGCGCACGCCCAGTTTCTCGCGGGACTGTCTCCCGCGACTGACAAGCCTGGTCGCCCGCAAGCCGGTCCAGCAGGGTGAAGCGCCTAGCTCTCGCCGCCGTCGTGGCGCGCCAGGCTTGCCGCCATGGCGCGCCCGGTCATTTCGCTTCGAAGCTGATCGAACTTGCGTTGCGCCTCGTATTCGCAATCGTCGACCATTCGGACGGCTGCATCGCGGGACATCGGTCCGGTCGCGATCGGTGCGGAATTCTCGCCGATCGTCTCATCGACATAATAGTCGTCGTCGGCCTGGTGGCGCACGGTCCATTTGAAGCGGATCGCGGCGATTGGGCCTGGACCGATTTTCGAATAGCCGTCGGCTTCGGCCATTTCGGGAGCAAGCGGCTTTTCCTCGATGACCAAAACTTCCGGCTGAGAATTGGCTTCCGACTCAGAATGGACGTCCAGCTCAGAATGGGCCTGCGGCTCGCGGTAGGCTTCCGGTTCACGATCGGCTTCCGGTTCTCGGTGGGTTTCCGGATCGCGGCGGGATTCCGAGTTATCAAGAATGCTGGCGATCGCCGCCAGCGCGTGATCGGTCGGGTCATTTTGATTCAAGGGTTCGTCCTCCGAAGTTGGCGCCATCAGCGGGAGAGCGCTTCGCGCCGACAGTGCCGGTAACCGAGGGTTCTCCCCGAATGCGGCCGAGTTTTGTCGGTCTGGAACCTTTTCCGTTCGGAGGGAATTGGAACGGGGCTCTAGAGCGCGGACGCGTCACGCGGTGGTCGCGGTACGCGAAACAATTCCGCGACCCGCCAAAGGTATCAGCGAAACATTAAGCAATGATTCCGGTACGTGTCGGGGGACATAAAACGCCGCAGCCGCCCGGCGAATAGGATGGTTCGCGGTCTCGACAACATTTGGAGTCCCGGCGAAAAATAAACTCAGTCACCGCCGCTCATCATACGCCGCTCATCATACAGCGACCTTGGCGCGGCTACGCGATGCCACCAGGCTTTGCGGCACGGTGGCGCCTGGCGACCCTACAGGTGCGGGCTGTGTGTAATCTCTATTCGATCGCCACAAACCAGGCTGCGATCATCGCCGTCGGCGGAATGAGCATACGACGAAACCCCAATAAGCGGTGATTAGCGGGGATAATTAGAACCAGTGCATGCCTGCTCTTTAATTTTGCCTTCGGGCGCTCAAGATCGGCAACATCAACTGGCCAATCATTGGAGGTCCGACATGCTCGTTCGCCCACGGGATTTGGCAGGCCGGATGTCTGGCCGACAGCGGCCGACGGTATTCACGCTACCGATTGAAGCAGCCCGTCTGAAAGCCCGCGAAATCCTCGATCAATTTCCGCAGGCAGGATACGCGACCGTCGTTGAAAACTGGCGGCAGCTTCCCGACGGCCAGATTGAGTTCACGATGCGACATCTGCCGACGGCCGACTGACCCGGCAGACCTTGGCCTCATGCCGGGTTTTTCGTTTCAGGGCGGACTATTCCACCGAAACGCGCATGACGCCCGACCTCACCATGCCGAGCGCGCGAGCTGCGCTCGTCGATACGTCGATGACGCGCCCCCGAATGAAGGGGCCTCGATCATTGATCCGGCATCTTATTGAACGGCCAGCGCCTGTAACTGTTACGATGCTTCCGAATGGTCTGGTGCGATGGGCGCAGGTCATTTCGCCGCTATGACCTCGGCCGCCGTAATAGGAGGCGAGGCCGGACTCGGCTTCGCATACGGAAGCCGTCAGGAAACAAACGGCAGTGGTCAACGCGGCTCGATACACGACGCGCTCCTAAACAACCAAATGATGAGCCATAAGCTTCCGATGGAGATAAAGTTCCCAAAGGCCGGCGGCCTTACTGCTCCTGGTCGGGATGGAGCCAGGTCTTCTGAGCCGGCATCCGCTCAATCAATTGCTTGATCCCATCAAGGATTGGCTGATCCGTGAGCCGGGAGGCCAAAAGACGATGCTCGATCTTCCGGTCGATTTCGACGCACGTGTCACACCCCGCCCCGCTCGGGGAGGATGCGGCGGGCAACCGGGGAAGTTTGGTGTTGCAATGCCCCAGATTGAAAGACATTGCGTTGCTATGTCAGGTATCGAACCAACCCAATGATACCGCTTCTTTTTTAATGAAAGCAGAGACTTCCTTTTGAGTTTTCCGGGCGTAGATTGTCCCCAAAACAGGGAGGACGTCATGAATGATCACCGCTGCCCAAAGTGCAAAAAGCTCATGATGGCAATGACTGACCGGACGGGCAAAACCCGGCTCCGTTGCGTGAAGTGCGACAAGGTGGACCCCATGAAAACCGATGCGGTGAAATGGGCAAACAGTGGGCTTTCCGGCCCAACGAACGCGGCCTGAAATCGCGATTTGTCGCAGCGCCTCGGTTTGAAATTTTGGCAAGTCGAAAACTTCGCGGTAAGCTTTGCTTGCTCGGAAGCAATTGGAGATGTTTTCGATGGCTGGCGCTCGATGCAGCTGCGGTGCAGTCACGCTCTCGCTTCCAGAACAGCCATCCAGGCTAGTGGTTGCTTGTCACTGCATCGACTGCCAACGCCGAACCGGCGCGCCGTTCGGTGTAGGCGCTTACTACCCCGCTAATGTTGTCACCATCTCGGGAACATCAAAAGAGTTCACGCACGCCGCCGCAAGCGGCGGAAACATCCATAACTATTTTTGTCCACAGTGCGGCTCAACGGTCTACTGGAAACTCAGCAATCTGCCCGCGCTGATCGCCGTTGCAGTCGGCGCGATGGCGGAACCCAAATACCCAGCCCCCGTCATATCGGTTTTCGAACAGACGAAACATGATTGGGTTCAAATTGCTGGTGCCGTGGAGCACTTCCGGCAAAGCAACTTCACAAAAGATTCAAACTGAGGCACCGCCCGAAGAGGATTGATGCGATACTGCGAGGCGATCGTCATCCATCGAAAATGAAATTTCAAACTGAGACGCTACCCGGTTTGTTCTTGGAGAACGAACAGAGGCCGGGCCTTTTCACTCAGCCAAAAGTAAATAACTGAAAAACAAAAAGGCCACTCGGGCGTTCCACCGTTCCCGGACCAAGTCCGGGACAGGCTTTCGCTGGAAAATGTTCTACGCGCAAGCTGGCGGCAGCTTGTCCTTCCAGGGGCGGGCTTGCTCGAGCTGTGCTGCCAGGCGAAACAGCGTGGCCTCGTCGCCGAAGCGCGCTGCGAACATCATGCCGAGCGGCAATCCGGCCTTGTTCCAGGCCAGCGGCACCGACATCGCCGGCTGGCCGGACATGTTGAACATACTGGTCCCCGGCATATAGCGGCGCAGGATCGGCAGGATGTGCGCCGGATCTTCCGACATCGAGTTGAGTTCACCGATGCGCAGCGGCGGCGTGCACAGCGTCGGGCACAGGAAGACGTCGATGCCCGCGAAAAAGGCCGCAAGGCCACGCGAAATCTGAAAGGCGGCAAGCTGTGCCGCGACATAGTCGGTCGCGGTTTGCGCTTGCGCGTTTTGCGCCATCGCGAGCGTCAATATTTCGAAGTCGGCCGCCGTCATGGCGCGGCCGAAACGCTGTTCGGCAAACCGCACGCTGAGCGCGGTGTTGGCGCCGACGATGGCGCCCATCACCGGTCCGGGATCGGCGGCCAATTCGGGCGCGCGCTCCTCGACGTGATGGCCGAGCCCGGCGAGCACCGTAGCGACATCCCGCACGGCCGCGGCGATCTCGGGATCGATCGCGTCGCCATAGGGCGATCTATCGGAAAAGGCGATGCGGAGCTTGCCGGGATCGCGGCCGACTTCCTGCGCGAACGGCCGCTCCGGCGGCGGCGCCACATAGGGGCTCGAAGCTTCAGGCCCACACACCGCGTCGAGCATGACGGCACTGTCGCGCACGCTGATGCTGACGACATGACCGCAGGCGAATCCACCCCAGCCCTCGCCGCGATCGGGGCCGAGCGGATTACGCGCGCGGCTCGGCTTCAGTCCGAACACGCCGGACGCGGAAGCCGGAATGCGGATCGAGCCGCCGCCGTCGCTGGCATGGGCGACCGGAACAATGCGGGCGGCAACCGCCGCGGCCGCGCCACCGGATGAACCGCCGGAGGAATGAGCGAGATTCCAGGGATTGCGGGTCGGCCCGAACAGCCGGCATTCGGTGGTCGGCAACAACCCGAACTCGGGGCTGGCGCTTTTGCCGAAGATCGTCAGGCCGGCATTGAGGAACCGCTGGGCGAGGGTGCCGATGTGGTCGGCGACATTGTCCTTGAAAACGCTGGCGCCGAAGGTGGTTCGGGTGCCCTCGAGCAGGTCGAGGTCCTTGAGCAGGAACGGCACGCCGGAGAACGGGCCATCCGGCAGCCCGTTGTCGATTTGCCGCCGGGCGTAGTCGTCGTGCCTGACAACGACCGCGTTGATCGCAGGATCGACTTTTTCCGTGCGCGCAATCGCTTCGTCCAGCAGCTCGGCAGCGCTGACCTGTTTGTTACGGACCAGAACGGCAAGGCCTACGCCGTCATATCTGCGGTATTCCTTGAAGGCCATCTTGATCCCCGCGATGCCAAGGCGTTTTTGTCAAGGCTGTTTCGTCGAGCCTGTTTCGTCCCGCCGGTCGCGTCAACCGCGACCAGCCGGTCATGCGCCGGCGGCTTAGCCGAGCACGTCGTGATTGATGACGTTCTGGCGGATCGGTTCGCCGTCGAGCACGCTCAGGATATTGAGCGCGGTCTGTTCGCTCATGCGGTCGACGGCCTCGACCGTGACGCCGGCGACGTGCGGCGCCATGATCACGTTCGGCAGACCGTGCAGGGGCTGGCCGACGGGCGGCGGTTCGATCTCGAACACGTCGAGGCCGGCGCCGGCGAGCTTGCCCGACACCAGTGCGTCGTGCAGCGCCTTCTCGTCGACGATGCCGCCACGGGCAGTATTGATGAGATAGGCGGTCGGCTTCATCAGCTTGAACCGGGCCGCGTTGAACAGGCCGATCGTCTCCGGCGTCTTCGGGCAATGGATGGTGACGAAATCCGCGCGTGGCAACGCCGCGTCGAGGTCAGGCACGGCCTCGCAGCCGGCCGCCTTGATCTCGCTGGCGGGCTTGTAGGGATCGTACACCAGCACCTTCATCTCCATCGCCAGGCAGCGCTTGGCGGTGCGGGTGCCGATCCGGCCGAAGCCGACGATCAGGACGGTCTTGCCGTAGAGATCGAACGGCAGCACGCCGAGCCGGCTCGCCCAGGTGCCGTCTTTGACCATCGCGTGCATTTCCGAGCGCGCGCTTGGCCAGGTCAGCATCATGAACAGCGCCTGCTCGGCGACCGAGGGCGAGTTCGCGGCGCCCGCGACCATCAGCGGCACCTTGCGGCGGGATAGCGCAGGGACATCGACCGCGTCGTAGCCGACGCCGATCCGGGTCACCACCTTCATGTCCTTGGACGCCTCGAGTTCCGGCTCGCCGAAGCGGGTCGCGCCGAGCGCCACGCCATGGACCGGCGCATGCTGCTTCAGCATGGCCTCGAAATCCGTGGCGGAGATCAGGTTGGGAAATTCGACGAGTTCGATGTCGTCCCGCGCGTTGAGGAGAGCGCGTGCTCCCGGTGACAAGAGTTTGGGTGACGAAAATCTTCTTCTTGTTGGTGGCCATTTCCTGCCCTTGAGGTTTCTTATGCCGCCGTCAAATGACGGCGCCGGTCCCCTCGTTTAGCAGGTGCATATTATTGAGGTCCACTGCCAATCGAAGCGGCCCGCCGGCCCGCGCGCCGGCATTGGGATTGACCCGGCCGCAGACCTGCGCGCCTTCCAGGGTGAAATAGACCAGCGTCTCCATGCCCATCGGCTCGGTGACGTCGAGCACGGCATCGAACGGCTCGACGCCGGGTTCGGGATGCGCCTTGGCTTCCGCGATATGCTCCGGCCGCAAGCCCAGCAGCAGCTTGCTCGTTGCGTGCGACGCCTTGATAGCGCGCCGCGCGCGCCGGCGGCAGCGGAAAGGCGATGCGGTCGGTCAGCCGGACATGCAGCTTGCCGCCGGCCTCCTCGAGCCGGCAGGGCATGAAATTCATCGCGGGCGAGCCGATGAAGCCGGCGACGAAGCGCGTGGCCGGGTGGTGATAGAGATCGTTGGGCGTGCCGATCTGCTCGATGCGGCCCTTGTTCATGACCACGACCCGGTCGGCCAGGGTCATCGCCTCGACCTGGTCGTGGGTCACGTAGACCGTCGTGGTGCGGACCTTCTGATGCACCTTCTTGATCTCGATCCGCATCTGCACGCGCAGCTTGGCGTCGAGGTTGGAGAGCGGCTCGTCGAACAGGAAGACCTTTGGGTTGCGCACGATGGCGCGGCCCATCGCGACGCGCTGGCGCTGGCCGCCCGAGAGCTGCTTCGGCTTGCGGTCGACCAGTTCGACGATATCGAGCATGCGGGCGGCTTCGTCGATCCGGGTCTTGATCTCGGCCTTGGGGTAGTGCTTCAGGCGCAGCCCGAACGACATGTTTTCCGCGACCGTCATATGCGGATAGAGCGCGTAGTTCTGGAACACCATGGCGATGTCGCGATCCTTTGGCGGCACGTCGTTGACGACGTCGCCGCCGATCATGATGTCGCCGTCGGTGATATCCTCGAGCCCCGCGATCATCCGCAGCGTGGTCGATTTTCCGCAGCCCGACGGCCCCACCAGCACGACGAATTCATGGTCGGCGATGTCGAGGTCGATGCCGCGCACCGCCTCGACGTCCTCATAACGCTTGACCACCTTACGCAACGTCACGTCAGCCATCGACATCAACCCTTTGTCGCGCCGGCGGTCAGGCCGGCGATGTAGTAGTCCATCAGGAAGGCGTAGATGATCAGCGGCGGCGCGGCGCCGAGCAGGGCGCCGGTCATGATCTGTCCCCAGTTGAACACGTCACCCTTGATCAGCGTGGTGATGATGCCGACCGGCAGCACCAGCTGATCGGTCGAGGTCGTGAACACCAGCGGATAGAGAAACTGCGCCCATGACACCGTGAAGGCGAAGATGGTCGCGGCGATCAGGCCGGGCAGCGCGACCGGAATGAAGATCCGCGTCAGGGTCTGGAACCAGGACGCGCCGTCGATGATCGCGGCTTCGTCGAGTTCCTTCGGGATCGACGCGAAATAGCCGATCATGATCCAGGTGCAGAACGGCACGGTCAGCGTCGGATAGACGATCACCAGCACGTACCATTTGCCGATCAGCTGAATGCCGGTCCAGTCGCCGAACACCGCGAACATCTTGAACAGCGGCAGGAACAGCAGCGTGTCCGGAATGAGGTAGGTCAGGAACACGCCGGTCGCCAGCGTCGCCGAGCCCCAGAACCGCATCCGCGCCAGCGCGAACGCGGCCGGCACGCTGATCAGCATGGTGATGGTCACCACCAGGATCGAGACCAGCGCCGAGTTGCGGAAGAAGGTCAGGAACTGGTTCGAGGTCAGCAACTCGACGTAGTTTGCCAGCGTCGGGTGAAACACCCACCACGGATTGGTCGCCGCCGAAATCTCCGCGCTGCTCTTGAGCGAGGTGATCAGCATGTAGAGCGGCGGCACCAGCGAGAAGATCGCAAACAGGGTCAGGAAGAAGTACGACCAGCGCAGCGCCCAGGTGCGGTCGCGGCTCATGCTGCCATATTTGACGGTGCGGGTCGGCGCCGCCTTGTCGATGACCAGTGTGCTCGCCATCAGGCTTCGTTCCCGCGTTTGTTGATGTCGCGCAGGATGAAGACCGCCGCGATCGCCAGGATCGGCACCATGAACAGCGAGACGCTGGCGCCGAGCGGAATGTCGCTGCCCTCGATGCCGACCCGGAACGCCCAGGTCGCGAAGATGTGGGTGTGGTCGAGCGGGCCGCCGGCGGTGAGGATGCGCACGATGTCGAAATTGGCGAAGGTCACGATCAGCGAGAACAGCGTCGTGATCGCGATGATGTTGCGCATCATCGGCAGCGTCACGTACCAGATCCGCTGCCACCAATTGGCGCCGTCGATCGCGGCGGCCTCATAGAGCTGATCCGGCACCGATTTCAGCGACGCCAGATACATGATCATGAAGAACGGCGCGCCGTACCAGACATTGACCAGGATGACCGAGAAGCGCGCCCAGTTGGGCTCGCCGAGCCAGGAGATCGGCCCGATGCCGAAGAACGACAGCGTATAGTTGAAGGCGCTGTAGGACGGATCGAACAGCCACAGCCAGGCCAGCGTGCTCATCGCCGGCGGGATCACCCAGGGCACCAGCAGCATGCCGCGCCATTTGCGCTGGCCCTTGGCGGGAATGTTGTGGACGAAATGCGCGACGATGAAGCCGATCAGCGCCTTGAAGATCACCGCCGAGATCGCGAAGATGCAGGACTGCTTGACCACCAGCCAGAACGTTTCGCGCTTGAACAGGAATTCGAAATTGCCGAAGCCGACGAAATGCTGCATCGACTTGTTCAGCGTCGCCAGATGCAGCGAATAGAACGCCGGATAGACCACCAGAATGCCGATCAGCAGGATCAGCGGCAGCGTCATCAGGAAGGCGGCCGTCGATTTCCGCTTCAGCGCGACCCGCAGGCTCGAGCGTTTTCGCGTCGATCGCGCTTGCGGCGACGCTGTTCGGCTGAAATGCGACATCAACCATGATGCATCTTCCTCGCGGGTAGACAGGCTTTCGAGGCACGGATTTTCAGAAGCTGATTTCGCGGAGCCGGCATGTCGTCGGCTCCGCGATGCACGGCTCGTGACCGGCTCGCGCAATCGCTGCGACAAATCAGCTCCGCATGTAGCCTTCGCACTCGCCTTCGGCCCAGGCCAGCCGTCTTCCATCTTGGCTCGCCCTGGGAGTACCTCAGGCACATCTTGGTCTGGATGCGCCTGGGTGTAGATCTGCTGGGCGATCTTCGGCGGCGCCGGCGAGGCGGCGATCGACAGCGTCTGGTGGTTGTACGGGTTGGGATAGTGGAAGCAGCGTTCCCTTCGGCGGGCCTTCCTCGGCCCAGATCTTCAACGTCGTCAGCTTCGCGAAGGCCGGCAGGTCGTAGCCGCCGCTGGCGGTCACCATCTTCTCGATCGACTCCGGCTGCGACAGATGGACCAGCAGGCTCTTGGCCGCTTCCTTGTTCTTGGAGAAGTTCCAGATGCTCCAGAAGTACGGCAGGAACGGCGCAAACCGGCCTTTCGGGCCGACCGGGAAGCCGTGGGTCCAGCATCTGCTCGGCGATTTGCGGCGCGTCGCGCTTGGCGACCGCCCAGGCGCTCGGCGGATTCATGATCATCGCGCCCTTGCCGGACGACCAGCCATTTGTTGTTCGAGGCGTCGTCCCAGGCCGCCACGTCCGGCGGCAGGAACGCGATCAGCTTCTTGTAGAATTCGAGAGCCTGCCGCACCTCGTCGGTCTTGACCGTGAGGTCGCCCTTGGCGTTGACGAGCTGGGCGCCGAACGCCAGGAAGAACGCGCCGGCGGTATCGACACTGTCGGAGGTCTCGCCGAGCCCGATGCCGAAGGGAACGCCGCCCTTGTGGCAGGCTTCCGCCGCCTTCAGGAACGTATCGGTGGTCCAGTTGTCGGCCTTGGGCGGGCTGCCGGCCGGATACATCTCCTGCACGTCGATATTGGCGTACTTCTTCATCAGGTCGATGCGCGAGCAGGGCCCCTTGATCTGGCTGCCGACGCAGGCGGGAACGCCGAGCCATTTGCCGTCGAGCTGGCCGAGATATTTGACGGTGCCGTTGACCTCGCCGTTCTGCTTGATGAGCGGCTCCATGATGTCGTTGACGGGCTCGAGCAGGTCGGATTGCGCGTGCGGCCACCAGGTCGGCATCGCCAGGATGTCGTGGCCGGATTTCGCCTGCGGCTTCGGCGGCGATGGTCACCAGGTTCTTGTTGCCCTGGCTCGTGATGTAGTCGATCGAAACCTCGACCTTCTCCTTCGCGGCCCATTCCTTGACGAGATCGGTCGAGGCCTTGTTGGCGCCGGGCACCCAATGGTCCCAGAAGCCCATCGTCAGCTTGCCGGCGGCGTAAGCGCCGACCGGACATAAGGCGCGGATATCAGTGCCGCGGATGTCAGTGCGGTGGCAGCTACGAATTGTCGTCGAGAAAGCTTCTTCCGTGACATGGCATTCCCCTCCCAGGTGAACCAATGACCAGATAGAAATCTGCTGTTTTTGCTTGTTTTTATCTGCCGTCTGCCGGGCACGCCCGAAATTGCGCACCGCGGGCGCTGCGGAGATTTCGTTGTGACGATCAGAGCAGAATTGCCGGCGTCTGTCGAGAAATCAGGCTGGCGATTTCTAGAACTTACGTTGCGGTTCGCCGACGGATTCGCCCGCCGCCGATCCGCCGCAAACTGCGTCTCGCCGATGGATTGAGCAAAATACTGCGCTGCACACGCACGCAGCTGGCTTCAGGGCGCGGATTGCGTCGCAGGCTTGCACGCGCGCAAGCCTTTCGGATCGCAGACACGATGGCGCGCGCGACGGTAGACTTGCGCGGCGCGAAAACGATAATGTCGGATCGCCATATGCCACCGCCGCGCATGCTGGCCGGCATGCCATCACGATCGACCATGGAGACGAAATAATGATTTGAGCCCGACACCGATCGGCGCCTGCGCAACTGAGATTGCGCTTCGCGATTGGGGCAGTTGTCCTGACGCTTCTTGGCGCGCGCTCGGTGCGTCAAGGCGCAAGGCCTGGTTCAAGGCGTGCAGCAGGGAGCGCAGGCCGGCAACAAGGCGGCCGGTCCGGTCGGCGGCGTGTTGGGCGGCGCGATCGGCGGGGTGGTCGGCGTATTCACCGGCGTGCTCGGCGCCGGGCAAGTAACCGACGGCGACCAGCGCCGCCAGCGGCCGAACGGCAGCCAAGCAGGCCGGTCCGGCCAAGGCGAGCCAAGGCGGCCAAGGCCGACAAGGGAGCCAAGCAGCAGCCGGCCGTGCTGACCCAGGAGGGCGAGCCGCAACTGACCGCCGAACAGATCGTCGCCAACAGCGATGCCAACATCGAGCGGATCAAGACCGAACTGAATCTGACGCCGGAGCAGGAGAAGAACTGGACCGCGTTCAACAGCGCGATGCATTATCTCGGCCATAATGGCGCCGATCGCCTCAATCTGCGCATTGCGCGCGCGCAAGCGCGATCCGCCCGACGACATCATCGAGCAGATGCGCAACGAAGCCCAGTTCCTCAACGACCGCGCCGTCGATCAGCGCAATGTCGCCGACGCCGCCGAGCCGCTGTTACGCCAGCCTCGACGACAAGCAAAAGGCCATCTTCATCGACGAGATGGTGCGCCTGAGCCACGAGCGCGGGCTCGACTGAGGCAAACGGCGCCTTGGGACAGCTCGCGCCTTGCGGCGGCGGCGAATAGCCGGGCACGCGTGCCCTGGGGTTGGGATGAAGGCGCGGCACCCGGCTATCCTGCCGCAGCGGCGCGGCCGGCCAATTCCCACATGCAAAATTGTGCAAACGCTGACTGTTTCGCGCCCGGGAGATGGCCGCGCAATGGCTTTATAAGGAACCGTGCCGTTTTTTGAACGCAAACGCCCCGGCCAGCAAGGTGCGGGCCGGGGCGTCTGATTGGCGTTCATCGCGGATCGTGCCCGATGCCGACAGTTACGCCCGGCCGCGCGAGTTGCGGCGACGCGGACTCGATGTCGGCACCCGAATCAGGAGAATTGTGCTCCCTCTTCCCGACCTCGGCTGCCATTTCCAAGCAGATCTTCAGTTCGACATAGCTCGCGACCTCGTCGATCGTCGCCTCTTTCATGCATGTGCTCTTGTCGGCGCCGACAAACCGCGGCCATTCATTTTTGAGCTGTTCGAGCGCAACTGCTTCGTCCCTCGAGCAGCGGTCGAAGTCTGCGGTCGATCCACCCTCGTAGCGGCATTCTTTCACAACATCGAACTTCGGTACTGTGTCAGAAACAGCGATGGGCGAAAGTGTTGCTAAAATTACGATTGGCAGGTGAAGTAACATGTCAACCTCCTTGCTGGACGTTTCGTCGAAAAAGCCCCCCAGCAGAACTCCATCGATCAGCCTATGTGCGCGGCGAGACGTGGCTCTACCTTGGCGCCATCGATCAGAGTGACCGGCGGATTGAGGATCACGCGCTCGCCCGTGCTTACGCCGCCGTCCACTTGCACCTGCGTGCCCAAGTCGCGCGTGACCCTGACGTCGCGGATCTCGGCTTTGCCGTCCTTGACAACCGCCGCTTGCAGACCGCTGCGGGTGAACATGATAGCTTCCGCCGGAATGATGAAGGATCGGGTCTTGCGCGGTACCTTGAGCTCGACCGAGCAGTAAATGCCGGGCGGCAGCGCACCGTCCGAATTCGGAATATCGATCTCGGTCAAGAGCGTACGCGTCCCGCTCTGCAGCGCATCGGCGATCCGGGTCACCTTGCCGCGGAATTCCCGATCCGGAAGTTCGGGCACACGCACCACCACATCGACGCCCGGAGCAACTCCAAACGCCGCATCTTGCGGCACATAGACCCACACTCGGATCACGTCCTTCTGCATGATCTCGAACATGAAGGTGCCGGTGTTGGCGTTGCCCTGCACCAGCGCGCCGACATCAAGATTGCGTTGGGTGACAATCCCGTCGAATGGTGCCACGACCGAGGCATAGGCCCTGTTCTGCCGCAGCACCTCGAGCAGACGCTCCTGCGCCGCGACGTTTGCTTCCGCGACGCTGACCGCGGCGGCATCTGCCTTGACGGTCTGCAGGTCGATATCGCCCTGATGCCCGGTCACCCATCCATCCTTGAGCAACGGTTTGTCGCGGCTCCAGGTCGCTTGCGCAAGCGTGGCATTTGCTTGCGCCTGTTGTACCGCGGCCCTGAGCTGATCCAGCGTGGCCTGGTTCTGGGAAATTTGCTCGTCGAGCTCGGGGACCGCGAGCTCCGCCAACAGTTGGCCCTGTCTGACATGGTCGCCGATGTCGACATTGCGCCGACTGATATAGCCGGTTGCACGGGCGTAGATGCTGGCGGCGGAGAAAGCCGCCGTGGTACCTGGCAAGGTAACGGGGATGAAGGCCGGACTTGCCTCGACCGGTGCGACTAGCACGGCCGGCACGAAGTCGCGGACCTCGTCGGCGGTCGCCAGAGCCTGGCGTTGCTGCGCGTGGTGGCGCGACGCACCGAGCGAGATACCCGTGGTCAGCAACAGGAAGGCTCCGAGCGCAAAGACGCGTGCCCCCCGTCGGCGCCGCGCTCGCGGGCGAGGTCCCGGCGATTTCACCGCCTTGGCGTCAGGATCGCTCTTTTGGGTTTCGTGTTGGTCGCGGATATAATCATCATTCATTGGGGAGTTCCTTAAAGACACCATAGGCGGGTACGCCATCGTTGTGCTTGCGCAGCAAGGCAAAGAGATAAGGGACGATCAGCAGGGTGGTCGGGGTTGCGAACAGAAGTCCCCCGATCACGGCGCGCGCTAACGCCGCATTCTGTTCCTCGCCAGCGCCGCCGATCGCCATCGGGATCATGCCGACGATCATGGCCGCTGCCGTCATCAGCACTGGCCGCACCCGGGTCGCGCCGGCATCGATCGCCGCCTGGAACGCACTCCGGCCTGTAAGCTGTTGCTCGCGCGCGAAGGTCACCAGCAGAATGGAATTCGCCGAGGCGACGCCGACCGCCATGATCGCTCCCATCAGCGAGGGCACGCTAAGCGTGGTGCCGGTGATGAACAGCATCGTGAGGATGCCGCAGAGCGTCGCCGGCAGCGCGAGGAGCACCACCAGCGGATCACCCAAATTCTGATAGTTCACCACCATCAGGAAGTAGACCAGGACCGCCGCAAACAACAACCCGATGCCAAGATCACGGAAGGAATCGTGCATGCTCTGGATCTGGCCGACGACCTCTATCGTATTGCCGGGCTTCAGTTGCTTCTGCAGGTCGCTGACAATCTTGCCGATGCCGCCCGCGACGCCGCCGAGATCGCGGCCCTGCACGCTGGCATAGATGTCGTAAACCGGCTGGATGTTGGTCTGGTTCAGATTGGTAGGAACACTGTCGCGCTTTAGCGTCGCCACGTTGCTAAGGAGGCCCGGGATCGGTGGCCCGGCCGTGGCGATCGCGGTCGAGACCGGCGTATTGCTGATCTCGCCGAGCGAGTTCAGCAGGTGCTCAGGCGTCTGAACCGTAGTATAGGAATTCCATTCGGGTCGGTCAGAAATTGGGCGTGACCTGCTCCGATGAGCTGAGGCTAATGTTGAGATCGGTCGCGACGGCCTGTGCATTGAGGCCGAGCTCCAAGGCGCGCGACCGGTCTATGTTGGCCATGAACGCGGGCGAATCGAGCTCCTGCTGCAGGTGGGCGTCGACGACGCCGGGAATGGTGGCTATGCGGCGCCGCAACTCGTGCGCCAGCCGCAGGTTATTGTCGCGGTCGCGGCCGACGACGCGAACGTCGATCTGCGCCGGCAAACCGAAATTGAGGATCTGGGTCGTCATGTCGGCGGCCTGGAAATAGAATGTGTCGGACGGAAATGCGCCGGGCAGCACTTGACGGAGCCTGCGCATGTAACTTGCGGTCGGCGCATGTCCCTCCTTCAGCGACACCAGGATCACGCCGTCATTGACGTTGATGGTCGATCCATCGGTGAAGGCGAGGTTGTAAGCCCGCTGCGGGACCCCGATATCGTCCACGATAAGGTCGCGATCGCGATCCGGAATGACCTCCCGGACCTTGTCCTCGACCTGCTGGAAGATACGCTCGGTGGTTTCAATACGCGTGGCGGCCGGTGCGCGGACGTGCAGCTTGATCTGTCCGCCGTCGATGTCGGGGAAGAAATCGCGGCCCACCGAAGTCAGCATAACGCCGCCCAGTGCGAGCATCGCAACGGCGACGACCGGGATAATCGATCGCCGCATCAAGAGCATCGTGAGCGCGCGGACATAACCGCGACGGAACCGCTCGAAACCGTGCTCGAACGCCTGGTGAAGACGTGCAAACCAGTTTCCCGAGCCAGGCGTCGCGCCATGCTGTTCACCCCTCAGCAGCATGCCGATGATGACCGGTGTCAACGTCCTCGACAGTACGTAGGACGCCAGCATCGCAAACACCACCGCGAGCCCGAGTGGCGTGAAAAGGAATTTGGCCGGCCCTTCGAGAAACACCACCGACGTGAACACGCAGCTGATCGCGAGCGTCGAGACCATGGTCGGGACGGCGATGCCGGCGGAGCCGTGCAGCGTCGCCGCCGCAAGGTCCATACCTTCGCCGCGCAAGCGATGGGTGTTCTCGATCGTCACCGTGGAATCGTCGACGAGAATTCCGACGGCGAGCGCGAGTCCTCCCAGCGTCATGGTGTTGGGCGTCTCGCCGAGGAAATGCAGGACGACGATCGAGGCCAGGATCGAGAGCGGGATTGAAATCAGGACGATCAGCGTCGATCGCCAGGACCCGAGGAACAGCAGGATCATCAGCCCGGTGAGGCCGGCCGCGATCGCCCCTTCGCGCAACACGCTCGCAATCGATGCCCTGACGAGCTTCGATTGATCGAACAGCTCGTTGATGCTCAGCCCGGGAGGCGCAGCCACGCGCGCAACGTCCAGCACCTTGCGGACCCCGTTGACGACGGCGAGGGTCGAGGCGTTGCCGTTCTTGATTACGCTCAGCAGGACCGATCGCTTGCCGTTTTCACGGAGATGTTCTGCTGTACCGCCCAGCCGTCGTGCACCTGGCCGACATCCTTCAGGAATACCGTCGGTCCGTTGGTGTATCTGATCGGAATATTGTTGAGGTCGTCGAGGCTGGTAGGCATCGCGTTGGTGCGTACCGTGTATTGCGTGTCTCCGTCTTGGCGAGACCCGACGGCAAGGTCAGGTTCTGGGCATTGACCGCGTTCACCACGTCTGTCGGCGTCAAACCTCTGGCTTGAAGCTTGACGGGATCAATGTCGACCATGATCTGCCGATACTTGCCCCCGTCCGGAGTCGGAAATGTCACACCGGGCACCGGGGCAAGCTGCTGGCGCAGATTGTACAACCCGTAATCGTACAGCTTCTGCTCGTTGAGCCGGTCGGAGCTAAGGCTGAGTTGCAGGACCGGGACGCTGGAGGCATTATACTGCACCACGGTCGGCGGCTGGATGCCGGCGGGCATCAGGGCGCGGATCGAGTTCGTCGCCGCGACGATCTGGGAGATCGCCAGATCGAGATTGACGTCCGGCTGGAAATAGATCTTCTGGACCGAGATGCCATTGAGCGTCTGCGCCTCCATGTTTTTGATGCCGTTGACGCTCGAGCTCATCGAGTACTGGCTGTAGGTGGTGACGCGCTGTTCCATTTCCGGTGTGCTGAGGCCGGTGTACTGCCAGATCACCGAGACTACCGGAATGTTGATCTGCGGAAAGATGTCGGTCGGTGTAACGGCGATGGCCGACACGCCGAGAAATAGAATGAGCGCGGCAAGTACGTAGAACGTGTATGGAAATCTGAGCGCGAACCGGACGATACCCATATTGCCTCACATTGTTTTGGGATTGAGACGCGTGCGTTCGGAGTGATCTGCCGCGTGGAAGTCGACGGCTGGATTACGGTTCGATGAGACGACGACGATGTCTGGTGTCACCGTTCGCCCGGCTGGCTTCGCGCCGAGCTGGGTAAGATTGAACAGGAGCGAAATCAGGATCACCGGGAGCCTGTCGCCTGATGCAAACGTGACGGCGACCACGATGAGGATAGCCTTGAGGGTGGTCAGCACTGCGAGAAGCTTTGACATCGAACGCCTCGTTGGCTGCGGCGGCGGTGCCGCGCCGTTCTGCTACGTAGGTCTCTTGTCCCAGCCGGATTGGCCCGTATCTCCTCTCATGAGTTTTGAATTTCTGTGGGGAAATCGATGGACCTTCTCAGCGCGTTCAAAGCCCTGGTGCGGGTCACGGAGACCGGCTCCTTTTCGGCCGTGGCTCGTGAACGCGATCTAACCCAAGCTGCGGTCGCCAAGCAGATGTCCCAGCTTGAAGAGCATTTCGGCGTGCGCCTGTTTCACCGCACAACACGTAAGCTCAGTCTGACCGACGATGGACGGATGCTGCTGGACCTGGTGCGGCCGGTACTGGATGGCGTTGAGGGAATCGAAGCAGCTCTTGGGCGGCAGAGCATCTCTCCGGTGGGGCTGGTGCGCGTGGGCGTCAACGTCTTCATGGGCACCTTCCTCGCGGATCGTGTGCCATCCTTGCTCGTCGATCATCCGGGGCTGAAGGTCGAACTCGTGGTAAGCGAACGCTTCGGCGACATGATCGAAGACCGTCTCGATCTGGCTCTGCGTGTGGGCGAGATCAACGACGCATCATTGGTTCTGCGCCAGTGCGGTGCCGTTCGACGCATTGCGGTGGCTGCGCCGAGTTACATCGATAGGCATGGGAAGCCCTCGACCCCCGCCGAACTTTCGGGCCACAGCTGCATCGTGCATGATACCGGCCCGGACTCGGACCTGTGGACTTTTGTTGCGCCTGAAGGTCCCAAGGGCTTTCGGGTTTCCGGCGGCTTTATCGTCAACGATATCCGAGCAGCCCACAGGGCCGCTCGCGGCGGATATGGAGTTGCGTTTCTTGGAATACTGGAGGTTTTGGATGACTTGCGCAGCGGTGCACTGGTTCGCTTGTTCAGCGATTATCCGGCCCACGTCTTGCCGCTAAGTTTGGTTTATTCCTCGCGGCGGCATCTGGCCCCGCGCACTCGTCTCGTCCTGGAGTTTGTTTTCGAGCAAGTTCGACAAGCTCAGGCTCTGATTGCTGCGGCCTCCGAAGAGACACGAAGTAGCCCAGGTCGCACCGATTTTGTAAGCTCGCCGACCGGCAACTGAGACGCGGCGTCGATACCGTCGACACATGCAAACGCGAGTTGGCATTGCGACCGGCTGGTCGTCATTGGCGACCCAATTGGCTCGGGAAACCGCAGGAACGCGTCACCGGCGAGACGCCGAACGTGGCGCCGCGCCCGCGGAGGATCGCCGAGTTGGACACAGTCGTTCTCGCAGAAGCAACAGGATCAGGTACGTAGGAATCTTGAAACCTTACGTCTTGGGGAAATTCAGTTCCACGCCGACGCCATCGGGGTCGTACAGGAAAAACTGGGTGTCGCCGGTGCGCGGCACGATGCTTTCGCGGAATTTGACGTCCTTGGATTGCAGCCGCTTGCGCACGCCGTCGGCATCGGTCGCGGCGAAGGCGATGTGGTCGAGGCGGCCGGTGTCCTCGTACTTCTTCTCGGTGCCGCGCACCACGATGCCTTCGCGCGGCTTGCGGGTGCCCATCAGGTGCACTGTGGCGACGCCGCCGGAATAGAGCCAGTAGCCCGGGAAATCGAGCGGCGGGCGATCGCCGTTCTCCAGTCCCAGCACGTCGCAATAGAAGTCCTTGGTCTTTTCCAGATCGGAGGGCTCGATCGTGTAGTGCTGCAGTCCGCCGAGTGGCATGGTTCTTCTCCTTGTTTGAGATGATCTTTTGGAACCGTTCTCCACTTTGGATCATGCTCTAGACAAACGTGAGGTCGGCCTCGGCGCCCAGCATCCAGGCGCCGACGGTTTCGAAATGGCTGAGCCGGCCCTGCAATTGCTGGGTCACGGTGTGGATGTCGCGGAAGCGGCGCTCGAGCGGATGGTTCTCGAAGATCGCGGTGGCGCCGGCGGCATTATAGGCGAAGTCGACCGCCTCGCGCGCCTTGTGGATGGCATGGGTCGCGGCCATGCGGATGGTGACGCGCTGTTCCACCGTGATCAGGGTGCCGGCCGAGAGCGTCTTCCAGACATCGGCCATCGACTGCAGCACGAAGCCGCGCGCGGCGCGCAGATTGACTTCGGCCTGGGCGAGGTTGGACTGCACCACGGCATTGTCGCGCAGCGGGCTCTTGCTGCCGCGCGCCACCTTGTTGCGCGCGAGATCGATGAAGCAGTCGAGCGCGCCGCGGGCGATGCCGCAGGCCACGCCGGCAAAGCCGACCTGGTAGCAGGTGCCGGAGCCCATCCGGTAGAGCGGGCCGTTCTCGCGGCACTCCTGGTCGAATTCGCGGGTGATCGAATGATCGGCACGAACGAAATAGTCATTCAGCGCGAACTGGTCGCTGGCGGTGCCGCGCAGGCCGACCGTGTTCCAGATGTCGGTCCACTGCACGTCCTCGGTGCGCACCAGCATGGTGCGCTCCTGCTGCAGGCCGTTGGCGTCCAGCCTGGGCGAGCCGTCGGCCTGGGTAGATCGGGCAATGGGCGCCGAGCCAGGTGGCGTGCCGGCCGCCCGAGGCAAAGGCCCAGACGCCGGTGACCTTGTAGCCGCCGTCGCATTCGATCGCCTTGACCTTGGGACCGGGTCCCCAGGCCAGCACCGCGCGCGGGTCGTTGCCGAAGATCGCGTGCGCCACCGGCAGATCGAGATAGGCCGCCGACATCGCGCAGCCGCCGGCCTGGCTCAGGCACCAGGCGGTCGAGGCGTCGGCCCGCGCGATGGTCTCGATGACATGGAAGAAGGTGATCGGGATCGGTCTCGATCCCGTTCGACGAGCGCGGCAGCAGCAGACGGAACAGCCCCGCCTCATGCAGTTTGTCGAGCAGGGCCGGCGGCAGCCGGCGCGTGCTCTCGATCTCGCTCGGAGGCCGCGGCGACGGCGCCGCGGACGGCCTCGGCACGCGAGATCACGGCCGGTCGCCCGCAAGATCGGCTGAAGTCGTCATCAGCGTATCCAAGGTCTAGTGCCCAGGTCATGCCCGGCGCACCGCCGGTCTAGCCGGCGACTCATCGCAAGCCCCGCGGCCAGTTCCCGGTCGATCTGCTCGATCGACTTGCCCCGGGTCTCGATGCCGAGGAAATAATAGACCGCGCCCGCCATCAGGAACCAGCAGCCGAGATAGATGAAGGCCAGCGGAATTTCCGGCAGCGGCACGTCGGGCTTGAGGTAATTGCCGGAGCCGACGATCAGCGCGAGGCCGACCGGCCCGATGATCTTGCCGATGCCGCCGAAGCCATAGGCCGAGCCCATGCCCGAGGTCCGCAGATGCGACGGCCAGACCTCCGCCGCATAGGGCCCGACGATGGCAAAGCCGCCATCGGCGAAGAAGTAGCCGACGGCCAGGATCAGCCAGAACGCCGACACGCCCATGATCATGGTGTCGTAATTGTAGCCGGCCACGATGGTCAGGACGCCGGCGCCGAAGCCGAGCAGGCCGCCGGCGTTGCGCCGTCCCATCCACTCCGAGAAGAAGGAGAAGGAGACGCGGCCGACGAAGCCGAACACGGTCAGCAGGATCATCATCTTGGCGGCTTCCTGCGGCGTGACCTTGAGCAGCAGCACGAACAGCGACGGCACCCACAGCGTGATGCCGTAGACGCCGGTCTGCGCGCCGGCATTGCCGAGCCAGGACACGATCAGGCTGCGCGGATATTTGAACAGATCGAGCCAGTTGCGACTTGATGATCGGGCCGGCGTCGGCGGCGGTCGGCAGCGGCAGCGCGGACGGCTCCATCTGCAGCGCCCAGGCGAGCGACTTGCGCGCTTCTTCATAGCGGCCCTGGCGGCAGAGCCAGCGCGGCGATTCCGGCACCCAGAGGCGGACCAGCAGCACCAGGATGCGCCGGCAGCACGCCGATCGCGAACAACAGCCGCCAGTCGCCGCTGCCGACATTGGCGCCGAGCACGGCGCCGAGGCCGATGCCGAGCGGGATGACGCAGGTGACGAGGCCGCCGACCCAGCCGCGCTTGGAGGAGGGCATGAACTCCTGCACCAGCGGCAGGTCGACGCAATAAAGCCCGCCGACGCCGACGCCGACGAAGAAGCGCATGATCGAGAGATAGATCCAGCCATTGTCCGGCGTGAAATACAAAAGGCCGGTGGCGATCGAGAAATTCAGCACGGTGCCGATGAAGACCTTGCGGCGGCCGATGCGGTCGGCGAGCCAGCCCCAGACATAGGCGCCGATGATGGCGCCGATGCCGGAACTCATCAGCACGATGGCCGACTGGCCGAAGGTGAGTTTCCACGGGCCGATCAGGAAGGCGAGCACGAAGCCGATCAGGAAGTAGTCGAAGAATTCCAGCGCATCGCCGATGATGGCCGCGGCGAGGATCTTGATCTGGTTGCCGGTCAGACTCGTCCGTCGATCGAGTATCTCGAACATGGCGTTTTTCCCTCTGGCGCTTGTTCTTTTTTGAGCGGGCGTCGCGCCTACGCACCGGCAGTGCGTCGAAAGCTATCCTGTCAAAGCGGCGAACGGAAGAGCGCGAGGCCTCAAACCGAGAATATTATCGATCGATAAATAAGCAAATCGGCCTGGATCGGCCGGCTGCGCAGCGCGAACCGGTGACTGCGGGGCAGATTCGACGGCCGAGACGGCATGGCTGCCTCCCTGGCAATGGCCCGGGCCGCGCGGCAGCGCCGTATTTGTTTAAGGTTTGCCGCTATCCTCGTTGCGATAGTCGTCGACGGGTGGTAATCAGTCCGAATTCCATGGAAGAGAAGCGAAAGCACCCACGGACCGAAATCGACGAGCCGGCCTACGTGTCGGCGGGCGGCTCCGTCATGAGCTGCGTGGTGCGCAACATCTCGCCCGAGGGCGCCGCCATCGATGTCGAGAACCCGGCTTTCGTGCCCGCAGCGCTTTCGCCTGGTGATGGCAAGGGACTCCTCGGTCCATGAATGCCGGATTGCCTGGATCCAGCAAAAGCGGATCGGCGTCACCTTTGTTGCAGCGCCGCAAGAGCCGCCTGATCCGACCAAGCAAGGATGAGCGCCGCCGTGGCTCGGCCACGACGAGCCGGCGCCGGGATCGCTATTTCTTCAACAGCGGCTTGAGCTTCGCCTCGATCTCCTCGAACGACATCGCGCCCTTGACCATCTTGCCATTGATGAAGAAGGTCGGCGTCGCATCGACCTTGAGCTGCTCACTGGCAAATTTCTGATCGGCGGAAAGCTTGTCGAGCAGGCCTGATCCTTCATGCAGGCCTCGATCGCCTTGTCGTCCATGCCGGCCTGCTTGCCGATCGCTTGCAGGGTTTCCTTGCGTCTGCGTCATCAGCGGGTCCTGCTGCTTGAACATGGTGTCGATGGTGCCGAAGAATTTCTCGGCATCGCCATTGGCGATGCAGCGCGCCAGCATCGAGGCCGCCGCGGCCTTGATGTCGAGCGGAAACTCGCGGAACACGTAACGCACCTTGCCGGTGTCGATATATTTCGACCGGATCATCGGAAAAACGTTCTGCTCGAACGCCGCGCAATGCGGACAGCTCATCGAGGCAAATTCGTAGATGGTCACCGGCGCTTTCGCCGGGCCGAGCGCCATGTCCGGCAGCGCCGCGGGTTTTGCCAGGAGCGCAACTATGGCGCTTTCCGCCATCGCAGGGCGGGACCATCCGGCCGGCCCGGTCAGAGCGGTGAGGGCGAGAATGCTGGCGAAAGCGTTGCGAAGACGGGTCAACGATCGGCTCCGATCCAGAAGGACGCGTTCACAGTGAACCCGCCGGCTAGCTTGAACCCAGCATTCTGGCATTGGCGAGGCGGCAGCGCTAATGCAGACGCGGCGCGGATGCGTCAAATCGGTAGTTCAGGCCGACGCGAACGCTGTCGATGCGCAGATCGACCGTTTCAGGAATCCCGGGAACGATGTCGAACAGCTGTGAACCGCCGAAGTCCGCATGGAGGTATTCCAGCTTCGCCGTCCATTGCGGGGTAATCATCGCCTCGATGCCTGCGCCGGCGGTCCATCCCGGACGTATGGAAGTTCCGCTGGCGGACATCAGGCTATCCCAGCCACGGAGGACAGCTAACGAACGGCACTCCGGCAGATTGAGCCTCGGCCGAATTCGTTGTCAGGAGCAAAAAGCCGAAAAACAAAAAGATGCGCACAAAAATTAGATCCAGCGCGGCAGTCGTGGTTACGTTATCGTTCGCGCCGGCCGCGCGGAATGCTTGCACGCCTCGCCAGGATGCATTTTCGGCGGGTGTTGCGGAAATAGCGCATATCGTCAGGGAGTTTGACCTTCGTCCATGAAGGGTTCGATGCGGCGAGCGATCAGCCATTATGCGGCATGCAGGGATATAGACCGATGCCAATCGTCAGATGGATAGGCCGGCTTTCACTGGTTTTGGCGGTGTCGGCCGATGGCGCATTCAGCGATCCCGCGTGGAGCGCGGACATCCCGGTGAAAACCGATCATGCGACCGAGACCGCCCATCCCTCCGGCGGGCTTTGCACCGGTCTCGACGGCAAGACGTTCCACTGGAATTGGCCAAACGTCCCATTCGCGGCGGTCTGCAGCGACGACGAGGGCAGGGTGGTCAAGCCGTCGCCGCCGGCTCAAGAGGGCTCGCCACAAGCGCTGCCCGCCGCGCCCAAGAGCGCACCGGATTGAAATCCTTGCGCCCGACCCTGGCTCAGTATTTCGCCACCACCGGGCCGCCGAATTTATAGTTCACGCCGAACCGCGCCACGTTCATCGTCACGCTGCTGCTCTCCTGACGCAGAATGGATCGGTTCGCGGTCAAGGTCTTGGACCGTCCGGCGCCGGACTAGGACGGATAGGCGCCGGCGGTTGCGCTGCTGCCGATCGCGTGGTCAAGGTGGAGCAACTCCGCAAGCCATGCCGTGACGAGATTCAAACCCGTGACTGAACGCCCAGATCGAACGATGCGGCTGCGGATCTTGCTGGCAGGCCTCATTACGGCGTTGTGCGCCAGCACCGCGTTCGCCCAGAAATCAGAGCCGGCCGGATCGCCCGCGGCGGCTGCCGGGGCCACGGAGGTCCGCGCGCAGCTGGTGTCCTTGCACAGCGCGACATTGTCGAGCGAGATGGCGGGCCGCATCGACGGCATCGCGACCCGCATCGGCGATCGCTTCAAGAAAGGCGACGTGCTGGTCTCCTTCGACTGCGCCATGCCGCGCACGCAGCTGGCCCGCGCGCAGGCCGTTCTGACCCAGGTCGAGAGAACCTATGAGATCAACCGGCGCTCCGTCACGCAGAAACCGACCGGACAGCTCGAGCTCGATATCGCGGCCGCCGACGTCTTGAAAGCGAAAGCCGATCTGGCGGCGGCGGAAGCCGTCACCTCGAAATGTTCTGTTACCGCGCCTTTCGCGGGCGTGACCGTCGACCGCAAGGCGCATGAATTCGAATACGTCACACCGGGCCAGCCGTTGCTCGACGTGCTCGACGATCGCGCGCTTGAAGTCGAGTTGGCGGCGCCGTCGCGCGCGCTGGCGTGGCTTAAACCCGGCGCGTCATTTCAGGTCAGGATCGACGACACCGGAAAAACCTATCCGGGGAGGGTGACAAGGCTCGGCGGCCGGGTCGATCCGGCCAGCCAATCTGTCAAGGTGATCGGCGAAATCGTCGGGGATGCCCCTGAGTTGATGGCGGGCATGAGCGGTCGGCTGAGCACGAGCCCGCCATGAGGCAGGCGAGCGCCCAATCAAGCCCGCTTACGGACCACGCGCTTTGCGGCGAGCCTCGTTCCCGAAAGTTTTGTCTTGGCGACGGTCCCCTTGGCGGCAACCCCCTTGGACGACGATCTGGCCATGAAGGATTCGATCACCTTCTCGGCGGTCCGGATGAATTTCGAGCTTGGGCCGCGACTGCCCACGGTCTGGCGGCTGACGCGGGCGCCTTCGAGCAGCAGCGTCAGGGTATCGGCGAGCACTTCCGGTTGGGCGATGCCGGCCCGGCGGCATAATTCGGCGAGCCGGTTGCGATGGTCGCTCTTCAGTTCCTCGATGATGCGCCGTCCGGGATGGTCGTCATCGGTCAATTCGACGGCGGCGTTGGCAAGGTCGCATCCCCGGTCGTCGGCGGTCACGCATTCTTCCGCGCAGACCAGCCACGCCTTCAACTGCGCCTGCATGTCGCCGGGATGGTCGCGCTCGATATCCCGCCACATCTCATCGACTTCGGCGGCGACACCGCGCAGATAGGCGATGATGAGATCGTCCTTCGAATCGAAATGCCGGTAGAGCGTCATCTTGTTGGTGCCGGCAGCCTCGGCGATGGTTTCGACGCCGACGCCGCGAAGGCCGTGACGATGGAACAGATCGCGGGCCGCCAACAGGATGCGCTCGCGGGGTCGCAAAGTGTCAGGAAGGGCTTCGGACATTTCGCTTCCTCTAGGGATCGTCGCTTTGCCGCCCCCGCTTGACCGCGGTGTTACCGGTCGGTAATGTCCGCCGTTACCGAGTGGTAACACCAGCCGACAGTTCAGGTCAAGATCGGACCCCCTCAATGGTTAGTTTCTTCATTCATCGTCCGATCTTCGCCTCGTCGATCGCCGTCATCATGATGCTGGCCGGCGCGATTTGCTATTTCCTGCTGCCGGTCTCGCAGTTTCCCGACATCACGCCACCGCAGGTCGTGGTCAGCGCGGCCTATCCGGGCGCCAGCGCCCAGGTCGTCGCCGATACCGTGACGACGCCGCTGGAGCAGCAGATCAACGGCGTGCAGGGGATGACGTATATGTCGTCCGCCAGTTCCAATGACGGCTCGTCGACCATCACGATCACCTTCGACGTCGGCTATCCGCTGAGCATTGCCGCGGTCGACGTGCAGAACCGCGTGGCGCAGGCGGCGGCCTCGCTGCCGCCGATCGTCAATCAGGCCGGCGTCATCATCAAGAAGCAGAACCCTAACTTCGTGCTGATCGTGAACCTGATCTCGCCGGACCGTTCGGTCGATCCGGTGGCGCTCAGCAACTACGCCTATCTGCAGGTGGTCGATCCCTTGAAGCGCGTGCCCGGGCGTCGGCGACGTCCAGATCTTCGGCGAGCGGCGCTATTCGATGCGGATCTGGCTCGATCCGGACAAGCTCGCCAAGCTCGGCATCACCGCGGTCGACGTCCAGAAGGCCGTCGCCGAACAGAACGTCCAGGTCGCCGCCGGCAAGATCGGGCAGTCCCCGGCGCCGGCAGGCACGCCGTTCGAGATGCAGGTGAACGCGACCGGGCGGCTCAGCGACCCCGAGCAGTTCGGCGATATCGTGGTGCGTTCCGATCCCGTCGAGCGGCGCGATCGTCCGGATGCGCGACGTCGCGCGCATCGAACTCGGCGCCCTGCAATATTCCTCGACCGCGGTGTTCGGCAAGGACCCGACCGTCGTGCTGGCGGTGTTCCAGTTGCCGGGCTCCAACGCGCTCGACCTGCAGCAGCACGTCAAGGACAAGATGGAAGAGCTGTCCAAGCGCTTCCCGAAGGGAATCGCTTACGGGCTGCATTACGACACCACGCGGTTCGTCTCGGCGGCCAAGCGCGACGTGATCATCACGCTGAGCGAGGCTCTGGGACTGGTCATCCTGGTCGTCTTCATCTTCCTGCAGAACTGGCGCACGACGCTTATTCCCACCATCGCCATTCCGGTGTCGCTGATCGCGACGCTGGCGGTGATGGAGGTCATGGGCTTTTCGCTGAACATGCTGAGCCTGCTCGGCATGGTGCTGGCGATCGGTCTTGTCGTCGACGATGCCATCGTGGTGGTGGAGAACGTCGAGCGTCAGCTCGAAAACGGACTGCCGCCGCTGAGGGCGGCGCAGGCGGCGATGGCGGAAGTGACAGGTCCGATTATCGCGACCACGGCGGTGCTGATGGCCGTGTTCGTACCGGTCGCCTTCATTCCCGGCGTGACCGGGCGCCTCTACAATCAATTCGCCCTGACGGTTGCGATTTCCGTCGGCATCTCGGCCTTCAACTCGCTGACGCTCAGTCCTGCGCTGAGCGCCGCCTTCCTGCGGCATCGGCCGCCGAGCAATTTCGCGCCGTTCCGCTGGTTCAATGCCGGCTTCGATTGGCTGTCCCACGGCTACGCCAATCTGGTGCGGGTGCTGATCGGGTGGCGCTGGGCGGTGCTGACGATGTTCGTGGTCGTTCTCGGCGCGACCTTTTTCCTGTCGCAACGCATTCCCTCGAGCTTCCTGCCGGTCGAGGACCAGGGCTATTTCTTCGTCGTGATCCAGCTGCCGGACGGCGCCTCCTTGCAGCGCACCGATGCGGTCGCCGAAAAGGTGCGAGGGGTGCTCGAGGCGACGCCGGGTGTCGACATCGTCGGATCGATCAGCGGGTCTCAACTTCCTGACCAACGCGGCACAGTCGAATTCGGCGGTGGAGTTCGGAATCCTGAAACCGTGGGACGAGCGGCCGGCATCGCAGGGCGCCTCGAAAATCGTCGCCGACGTCCGCATGAAGCTGCTGATGATCCCCGAAGCGTTCGTGCTGAGCTTCGATCCGCCGTCGATTCCAGGCCTCGGCACCACCGGCGGGTTCGAGTTTCAGGTCGAGGATCTGACGGGGCGGGGCCGCTTACGCGCTGAACGACGCGACGCAGGCTTTGATCGCGGAGGCGCGCAAGCAGCCCGAGCTCAATCCGATGCAGCTCTTCAGCTCGTTCTCGACCTCGACGCCGCAATTCAAATACGACCTCGACCGCACCAAGGCGAAGCTGCTCGGGCTCAACGTGCCCGACGTCTTCAACACGCTTGCAGATCTATCTTGGATCGCTTTACGTGAATGATTTCAACCTGTTTGGTCGCACCTTTCGCGTGACACTGCAGGCCGACAAGGATTCCCGCGCTTCCGCGACCGACCTGTCGCGGCTCTATGTGCGCAACTCCGGCGGCAACATGGTTCCGCTCAGCACGCTCGGCCTGCTGAAGCCGATCGTGGGCCCTGAGACGGTCCCGCACTACAACAACTACGCCTCCGCGCTGATCAACGGCGGCGCCGCGCCGGGCTATAGCTCCGGGCAGGCGGTGACCGCGATGGAACGCGCCGCGGCGATCGCGCTGCCACGCGACTTCGCGTTCGAATGGACCGGCATCACCTTTCAGGAACTGAAGGCGGGATCGATCGCGACCGTGGTGTTCACGCTCGCCATCGTGTTCGTGTTCCTGATCCTGGCCGCGCAATATGAGAGCTGGACCATGCCGTTCATGGTGCTGTTCGCGGTGCCGCTGGCGCTTGTTCGGCGCGTTCCTGGCGCTGTTCGTGCGCGGCTTGCAGACCGACGTCTATTCGCAGATCGGCTTTGTGATGCTGATCGGGCTGTCCGCCAAGAACGCCATTCTGATCGTCGAATTCGCCAAGCGGCGGCGCCAGGAAGGCCTCAGCATCGTCGATGCCGCGATGGAAGCGGCGCGGCTGCGGCTGCGGCCGATCCTGATGACGGCGTTCGCCTTCATCCTCGGCGTGGTGCCGCTGATGGTGGCGAGCGGAGCGGGCGCTGCCAGCCGGCAGTCGATCGGAACCACCGTGTTCGGCGGCATGCTCGCCGCCACGCTTCTGACGCTGCTGTTTGTTCCGGTGTTCTATGCCGTCATCGAGGGCCTGCGGGAGCGCGGCCAACCGCCGGAGCAATTGTCCGACATCGCCGAGCCGCACCAGATTGCGGCCGAGTAAAAATCAGGAATCCCCCCATGCGACACTGGAAAATCTTGCTCGGCAGCGCTGCCGTCATCTGCGTCGGCGCCGGCATCCTCGTCTCCTCGCTCCACAGCGGGCCGGTGGCGGCCGCGGCGCCGTCGGGGCCGCCGGCGATGCCGGTTCCGGTCACCTCGGTGATCAAGAAGACCATCCCGGTCTATCTCGACTATTCGGCCCGCACCGAATCGATTCGCGAGGTCTCGCTACAGGCCAAGGTCGCCGGCTACATCCAGTCGCAGCCGACTGCCGATGGCGCCGACGTGAAGGAGGGCGAGCTGCTCTACAAGATCGACGACCGCGACTATCGCGCGGCGCTCGACCAAGCCAAGGCGCAGGCGCAGCGCAACGTCGCCGCGCTGAACTACGCGAAGTCGAACTTCAATCGCGGTGACGAACTGGTCAAGACCGGCTTCCTCGCCAAGGACAATTACGATCAGCGCGCCAGCACGCTCGGCCAAAGCGAAGCGTCGGTGGCGATGGACAGCGCCTCGGTCCGCTCGGCGGAGATCAATCTCGCCTATACCGACATCCGGGCGCCGTTTGCCGGGCGCCTCGGCCGCAACCGCGCGCCGGTCGGCACCCTGGTCGGCGGATCCGGCTTCACGCTCAACACGCTGGTGCAGCTCGATCCGCTCTATGTGACCTTCAATCCCAGCGAGCGCGATCTCGGCATCATTCAGACCGCGCGCAACGCCGGCCCGGTGGTGGCCAAGGTCTCGCTGCCCGACGAACCCACCGTCGGCTATTCGGGCGAACTGACGTTCATCGACAATGGCGTGGACCGCACGACCGGAACGATCACGGCGCGGGCCACCGTGCCTAATCCCAAATTCACGCTGCTTCCGGGCCAGTATGTGCGGGTGCGCCTGCATGTGCGCGACGAGCCCGACGCGCTTCTGGTGCCGCAGACCGCACTGGGATCGAGCCAGCTCGGCAAATACGTCTACGTCGTCGGCGCCGGCAGCAAGGCCGAACAGAAGATCGTATCGCTCGGGCCCATCGACGGGGATTCCGTGGCCGTCACCGGCCTTGCCGAGACCGACCAGGTGATTACCGGCAATTTGCAGAAGATCGGTCCCGGCTCGCCCGTCATGCCGCTTCCGCCGAAGGGGGCTCCCGCACCTGCCGCCAAATGAGGGCCAAAAACTGCAAAAACTTGAACTGCAAGTACTTGAACCTCAAGACTTGAGCCGCGAGGCCTGAAATGCGGGACTTGCGGGTGATCTGGCGTTTGATGCGGAAACGCGCAAACCGCTGGCTGAGGCCGGCGGCGCCGGTCCATTCGATTTCGGTGTTCGATCCCGCGGCGTTTTCCGAGCTGATCAGTAGCGGCCGGAAAAAGGACCTGGAGACCCTGGCGAAGCGGCTGAGCAAGCATCCCGGCAAGCCAGGGATCAAGGTCGCGTCCGGGCGCTCCGGGCAGGGCGCGACAACCCCGGGGAACGACCGGGCTGGATACATTCTCCGCGGAGTGGTCATTCCGCTCTATCTTTCTGTTTTTAAATAAGAAATTGTCTAGCCCAGCGTCACGAACAGCAGGCTTGCGCACAACAGGGCGACCCCGGCGAACAAGAGTGCCAGGAAGCTGCCCGAAACCCGATCGATGGAACGCATGACGTCACTCCGCACAAATTACGGCGTCGACGCTGCAAACCAATTGATTAAATCTTTCGGAATCGGCAAAAATCGTGGTGCTCAGGTTACCGGAACGGTCGTTTTTTCCTTGCTCTGTCTCGAATATGCCTCAGTTCCGTTTCCTGATGGGGTTCAGTCTTCGGCGAGTCCGTGGGGGAGCGCCGAATCCGGGGGACGGATGGCTTACATCGCAGCGACCCATGGCGAGGTTTCGTCAGGTCCGGGCATGTCACGACCTGGTAAGGTCGTTCGGCCTGGCAAGGTCGCTTGGCCTGTCAAAGTCGCTTGGGCTGCTATCACCCTTGGCATCGCCTCGGCCGCGGCCGTGTGGCTTGCAGGTATCAATCCCACCGCATGGGTTGTAGCTGACGCGGCGCCAACGGCAGGCAACGTCCTGACATTCAACGATCGCTTCGTAACGCCTTCGGCTGACGCCTCAGCGCGGCTGCTGGTTCAGTCCTGGTCTTCGGAAGTCGAAGTCAAACTCCAGCAAGCAAAAAGCCGGCTGGCGCAAAGGCTCCAATCCGAACTGTTTCAACCTCAGCCATTATTGCCACAGGATTTCCGAACGGCCACGGCCGTAGCTGATGACCCCAAACCCGCCGTCACGAGCACCGGCAGCATCCCGCTACCCCGGGCGCGTCCGGTCGAACCGAAGCTCGAGGCAGAGAGTTCGCCGGCGCCCGTGCCTGCTTTTGCCCGCGCGGATGATCGCAGCCTGCTGCAAAAATTATCGGATATGTTGCCGAAGGGCCGGCTCACGCTGGCCTCGCTCGGCCCCGACGGCGGCCCGTACCATGACGGGCCGGATCTTTCGGTGCTGGGCTATGGCAAACAGACCGCCGTCTACGACATCTCCGCCCATGCCGTCTACTTGCCGAATGGCTCGCGGCTGGAAGCCCATTCCGGAATGGGCAAGCTGATGGACGATCCGGAGCATGTGAACATGCGAATGGTCGGAGCGACCCCGCCCACGACCTATGACCTGAAGCCGCGGGAGGCGATCTTTCACGGCGTCGAGGCGCTGCGAATGATCCCGGTCGACGGCAACGCGACGTTGGGGCGGTCGGGACTGCTGACCCACAGCTACATGCTGGGACCCAACGGCCAATCCAACGGCTGCGTCTCGATCAAGAACTACGACAGCTTCCTCGCGGCCTACAAGGATGGCCTGATCAATCGGCTGGTCGTGGTGCCGAGCCTGAATAACAATACCACGGTGGCAGAGGCGCGACAGTCCTGAAGCCGGCAGCCAAAGCGGCTGGCTAAAAAGCCCCTCGAAAGCATCCGGGGCGCCAAAGCAATTTGACTTTGGCGACGCGCGATGCACAACCGCGGCATGAGCAACGTATCACATTCACAAACGCCGTTGATCGCCACGTTCAGGGTTAAACTGAACGGCGAGACCATCGCCATCGATACCGTCGGCCGCGCTTATGATTTCATCACCAATCTCAGTTCGGTCGAGTGGATGGAGTTCAGGTCGCTGCATGACGACGCCATCACCTCGCTTGAAGCCGCCGCCGGCAATGCGATGTTGAGGGTGCAGGCGACCAATGCGTTGCGCGCGCTGTTCGTTCGCGCCAGGCTGCTCTGAAAGAGGGCAGGGGATCACGCTCGCTGTTCTCGCGCAGTGTTTGTACGTTGAACACGCCTGTGGTGTTGGAACCGCAATTGCCTGGAGGCCTTGAGCCAAAGGCCTTGCGCGGCTCCGCAAGGCCCGGTGTAATGAGCGGCGAATGCGCGACTACACTTTCAAGGAGAAAGCCAGGATAATGGCGGGCGCCGCGGCGGCGTTGGTCGTTGTCGGATGGCTTGCGGTGCTGGCGACTGCGTTTCTCTCTGTGCGATAAACCACAGCAGGTGTCCGTTCATGCCGAAAAAGGGAATCACGGGTCACGACGAATGGGTCGTCACGGAAGCATTGGCGACCGCGCTGGTGGCGCTGGAGCATCTTCCGCCGAAGCATCAGCCGCGCGCGCATATGGAGGATATCAGAAAACTTCTGGTCGCCGGCTGTCAGCCCGGAACCGTCAATCTACATCTGGCCCAGGCCAAGTGCAGGCTGTTTCCCGGCATCGATCCGCTGGCGATTTATCAGGAATACGGCCTTGAGGACGGACAAGGCTGAAAAGCTTACCCGCGCCATGCGGATTTATCGCGGACTTTAGCAGTTACGCTGAGCCCGTCCTAACCACATTGTCGGCAATCGCAATTGGCCGCTTCGAATTAAGGAAAAGTTTGGCGTTGTCTTGTGTCCTCCGAACAGGAGGTGGCCAGATGCGTTCCATTCCGTTCACGCGAGCCGTTGGTAGCTTGATCGTTGCGGTCGCCTTGACCACGGCGGCGGCGGCACAGACGCCGCCTGTCGCGCCGGCTCCGGCAACCCCAGTGCCGGCAGCCGCGCCTCCGGCGGCGCCCGCCGTGCCGGCGGCCCCGCTCTATGCGCCGGGCACCGCCGACTTCCACGTCAACGGTGCCGGCGTGATCCCTGCCGCGCCGCCACGAACGCCCGAACAACAACAGGCTGACGCCGACGCGCAAGCTGCCTGGCAGGAGCGGTGCCATCCGATGGTCGTCGAAGACCGCGAGGGAATTCGCAGGGTGCGGTATGCCGCGCCGGATTGCGACCTTTCCCCCTTCAATACCGCCGGCGGCCAATAACCGATCGCGATCTGCCGCGATCCAGCGACGCCGCGACGTTACGAATTGCCGGTCGCAGCCAACCGGTCAGCTTGGTGAAACTCCTTAGCATGCCGGCGAACCCATTGCCCGATGTGGGTCGACTGGAAATCCTCCAGGCCTGGTCGCGCCTCGAACGGTCCCGACCGCTCATTGCGTTGGCTTGGGATGCAACGCGTCGTCCCGTACCCGCGCCCATCGCCGCATCAACATCGCGCTCGAATTCGGCTAGCGGCCGGGGACAATAAACCACTGGGCGACCGAGCCCGGCCGCGACGCGGGCTGCGATTTCATCGGCGGTGACGCTCTCCGGCCCGGCGATCCGGTGGTCGCCGCCATAGGCGCCGTGCGCCAACATCGTCGCGCTCCTCGCGCGCGTCAATCGAACCGCGCGCTAACATCCTTGCGCCTTCCGGAAGGCACGATGGCCGCCGCTTTTCGGTCGCTTAATCGACCGACACTAGTCACACGAATCGGACAAGGATCGGCCGGGCGACGGAATCCAGCCTGTGAGCGGACAGCGCCACAAGAGGCCGTACGGCGTAGCGCCCGTGCGGCCTTTTGGTGTGAGGAAAGCTGTTGGTCACGTTTCAGAATCGGCATGGATCCCGAAAATGGCACTTGAAGGCGGTTCGGCGTGTCGCTGCGTCGATATCCGGCGCATCACGACTCGGTGCGTCAATTTTGTTTGAAGCAGCTGACGCACCTGTTCCGCCGCGGTCGCACGGTATCAGCACGGTATCGCGTCGAGCGTTTTCAGGATCATCCACAGCGACTGCACCAGCTTGCCACGGTGCTGCATCGGGCAGGTCGCCTCGATGCGATCTCGACGCATCGCCCATTGCGACACGTCGATAGCGCAATGCGCAGTCGCCGCGCGATCTCGCGATCACGGCAGCCGGGATAGAACCGCGCTGCCTCGATGATCGGCCTGTCGCGCTCGCTGATCAGCAATTCCGTCTGCCGCGTGCGATGACCACGACCGCCGATAGGCGCGGCATCGACAAACGCTGCAGCTCGATGCGTCATGTCCGCCACCTCGAAACTCCCAGGCTGGTTTGAAGAGCGCGCTCGGTCGTGCAGATATGTCACACATGCTGGGAATACGCGGTCGTTCCCCCTGTGTTCGCAAGAGACCATAATTGTGGCAGCCGCGGAGGCGTATACTGGCTTTCGGGTCGGGGCCGTCTGAATGCGTTGTTGGGGAGCCGACATGCCAGCCTATATCCGCCATCACGACGCCGAACCACCCTTCATGATCTGCCCAAGCTGTGTGGGCTTGGCGATGTCCGTCAAGGTCGTCGCACCTCGTTGGAACGTGTCGGAGATCGATTTCACCTATGAATGCTCCGACTGCGGCGGGGAGATCAGGCACACGGTGACCAAACAGGAATTGCTGAACTAGATTTCGGAGGGTGGGCGAAGTGTAGCGTGCCCTACCGCTGCTTGGGGAGCAGGTGGTGGGGCACGCTCGCACTGTGCTAATTCGTTGTCGTCGAAGGATGTGCCGCGTATCGGCGTCGGTCTCGGCCTCATCGGAGGCTCATCGACCGACCTGTCGTGGGCGATCTGCCGACGCGGTCGGCCCTTCGAGCAATTATTTCTCTTTACTGCCGAAATGTTCGGAACCTAGCCGACTGGCTCCTCGTTTCACGGCCGACCGGTTGACGCTCCGGCCAATCCCGGTGCGGCGCGCTACCGCGGGAAGGGAGCATACCATGTGTGACTATAGCCTGCACGCCGTCGAGTTCGACCCGCCCAGATCGCCGACAAACTGATCTCGACGAGCTTCCGATTTTCGTCGACAAAGGGCTTTGCCGCCCAAGACCACCGCGAGGTGGCGGTCTGCCTTCTTCCCGGCACCGAATTGGCCTTTGACGAGGATGTTAAGTTTTATCACCGGTGGATATGGGCAACGAGCACCGGCTTCAAAGTGGCGCGATTTTGCTCGGTCGACGCGCACGTTTCCAATCAGCACCACGATGCACTCGAGTTTCCGGATGGCAGAAAAGTATTGGTGACCCTTCTCGCCAGCGGTCAGCGAGCGACTGTGCTCCAGCTACCCGTCAACCGCGAGTCCGCCGATCGCCTTCGCGCGCGCGAGCACCACCAGCAGCCGGCTTCTTCCGAAACCTCGGCACCCAGCTCACTCGGCTAGAGGGTTTTCGAGCGAAGTGGATACCGGTTCGCGTGAAGAAAACGCGTCAAAACAAAAACCTAGAGCCCCGTTCCGATTCATCGGAACGGGAAAGCTCTAGGACCACTCGCTTGATGGACCGGAATAGGCCGCTCCGGCTTCCCGCTGCGTCAAAATGACTGCTTCATGACTCAACGCGTCAACTAATTTGGCCCAGTTGACGCACCTGTACCGAACAAGGATCAGCGACGCCTACTGCACGCCGTAGCGCGCGAATTCCTCGGCGATATCGATCCGCAGGGCCTTCGCGGCCGCGATGTCCTCCTCGCCCGAGGACGTCTTGCCGCGCCGGAGCTTCGCAAGTCCTCGGCCGTACAGCGCGTTCGCGAGCTTCGGGTCAATGCGCAGCGCGGCATCGTAGTCGGCGATCGCGGCGTCGGGGCGTCCAGCCTTCAGGTGGGCGAGCGCACGGGAATCGTAGGTCGAGGCCGTATGCGCGCCCGCGCCGATCGCCTTGTCGCAGGCCTCCATGGCGGCCGGCGGATCGCCGGCCATCGCCCGGATCCAGCAGAGGCCGCTCCAGGCCCCTTCCATGTCCGCATTCAGACGGGTCGCCGCAGCATAGTCGCTCTCCGCGCGGGTATAGTCGCCCTTCTTCAGCCAGGTTTCGGCGCGGTTTGCGAAGGCGCCGGCGTAGGCCGGCTGCAGGCTGATGGCCCGGTCGAAGTCTTCGATCGCGGCGTCGTATTCGCCCTTCTTCAGTCTCGTCGCGCCGCGGTTGTTGAGGGGCTTGACGAAAGCGGGGTCGATCGCGATCGCGCTCTCGAAGTCGGCGACGGCGCGGTCGTAATCCGCCTTCGCGGCGTAGGCGATGCCGCGGTTGTTGTAGGCGGTGGCCAGCGACGAAGGTCCGCCGCGGCGTCCCTCGATGAAGGCCGAACAGGCCTCGATCCTCGCCTCCGGCAAGGAGTCGCCATTGCAGAGTTCGACATTCCTGAACTGCCCTGTCTTCGGCTGCTGCGCTGTCGCCGGCGCGAGCAGCAGGACCAGGATCGGCGCCGCGACGAGTTGCGTCCTCAGCATCCGCGGCAGATGCCGAGTCCACGGTCGGCCCTCCGCTCGCGGACCGGGGCTGCGGCGGGCGCGGCCTTGCGCTTCATGACGCTGTCCTTGCCCTCCTCGATCAGCGTTGAGAACGTGACTGTTCCGTCGTCGGATATCTCGATGTGAGGCGTGGTGCCTCGTATTCCCAATGTCGCCACCGGGGTGTCGACCTTCATGCTGCCGGTCTTTGCGACGTTGCCGGCGACGAAGGTGAACGTACCCTTGGCCAAGCTGATGAGGGTCGAGTTGGACTTCCCCGCCGGGTTGTAGACGAATTCGTTCATTTCCATGCTGGCGTTGCTCGACAGGTTGAACGAACTGTCGTCGGCGAAGTTGATGCCGACCCGACCGTCGGCGCCGGTTTTGATGACGTCGCCGCGGTAGACGGGATCGCCGACCTTCGCGCCAGCCTGGTCGTCGGACACTTTGGCCTGAACGACCGTGGCGTCGGCATGCTGTATCGTCACCTTGCCGACGGCGGTCACGACCTTGCCGATCGGCTTGATGTCCTGTGCCCGGGCGGGATCTGCCGGAGAGCCTGCCAGCGCCAGCAACAGGCCCAAAACACCCGCGATCGTGGTGCGTTCGTCCATCGATCTCCTCCCGTTCAAAAGCCGTTTCGCCCCCGGGGGAATGATAGCAGAGCCGCGGCGGATCAGGTCGTGGCCGCGGGACTACTCCTTTTTAGTCGCGGCAGCCGCCTTTCCGGACGGCTCAGCGTCAATAAAATGGCGCATTTCGGGCTGCCGAATCACGTCAATATTTCGTGAGCGGGAGGTCGGGACGACGGGCGCAGGCGCGTCGCGTCGAACCTGAGAACTCGCCGATAGACTTGCACTCGTAGGTTCGTCGGCCGCTTCGGTGGAAGCGGCAAAATGCGAGGCGTTAGTATGTTTCTGGCACGGGTCTTCAGCGGCTTCCGGCTGGTGCCGGGCCAGCGTGTTTCGCCAATCGTCCGCAGCCGCGATGGCGCCGACGGATCGGCCGCCGTCGCGGGTGCCGGATGGGCCGGCGCACTGTCCTTCGTCGCGCTGATCGTCTCCGCATTCAAGGAGGCCCGGGCCGCAGATCCGGACGTCACCGTGTTCGACCACGGCACCATCAGCTACAAGGATTTCGAGCACGGCTCCTTCGAACTCGTCACCAAGGAGGAGGTGCCGCGCCACATCATCGTCGACGACCCCGAGCAGACGATCGTCCTCAGCAAGACCGGGTCGTCGGTCAGTTTCGCCCAGACTGCGAACAACGCCGCGCGAATGGAGGAACTGCGGGACCAACAGCAGGAGGTGCTCGCCAACTACGCGAAGGAGTACGGGCCGCACGGATCCAGCACGCCTCCGGGCGACACGGCAGATTCGACGCCGGAGCCGATCAACTTCGTCGTGCCGGGTGGACTTGTGCCGCAGGGTTCCCTTGCCCCACTCCCGGTCACTCCCGGTCTCGTTCCGGATACGCTTCTCATCCATGCGCCGCCGATCCTGACACTGGGGTCGAGCCCGGTCGAGGTCGACACGGTCGCATTCGACAAAT
The DNA here is from genome assembly GCA_963755895.1 of uncultured Alphaproteobacteria bacterium. Lineage (GTDB taxonomy): Bacteria > Pseudomonadota > Alphaproteobacteria > Rhizobiales > Xanthobacteraceae > Bradyrhizobium. Next base: position 1,207,794 of record CAVWMD010000027.1, on the reverse strand, counting down.
TCTCCGCGAGCGTCGGCGTCTTCTCCGCCAGCTTCGGTTTCGGCGGCTCGCCGACCTTTGGCATCGCAGGCGGCGTGGTCGGCCCGGTCGTGGTCGCCGGTGTGACCTACGACGTCGAGAAGTCCGGTTCGTTCGGAATCCTGTACCTGAACAGCGTGACCGGCGCCTACACCTACGTGCCGAACAACGACGCCATCAACGCGCTGAAGGTGCCGAGCACGGACAACTTCACGATCACGGCTTCCGACGGCGTGGCGTCGGCGAGCCAGACCTTCACGGTCGACATCGACGGCGTGAACGACGCGTCCATCATCTCCGGAGTCGCTGCCGGATTGGTCGTCGAGGCCGCCGCCGGCGCGCACGGCGTCCCGACCGCAACCGGTCTATTGACCGATACCGACGTCGACGATCCGGCCAATACGTTCACGGCGGTGAGTTCGCCGCATCTGAGCGACCACAGCTATGGAAGCTTCACCATAACCACCGGCGGGCAATGGACCTACACGCTCGACGACAGCAATCCCGCAGTCAAGGCGCTGAACGTCGGCCAGACGCTGACTGACAGCTTCACGGTGACTACGATCGGCGGCACTCCCGAGGTTGTGACCGTTACCATTCAAGGCTCCAACGATGCGGCCGTCGTCTCCGGGGACACGCATGGTTACGTGGTTGAGGCGGGTGGGGTCCACAACGCCAACCCCGGCGTCCCGACCGCGACCGGTCTATTGACCGATACCGACGTCGACAACCCGCCGAACACATTTATGGCGGTGACCTCTCCGCAGATGAGCGATCACGGCTACGGCAGCTTCTCCATAACCACCGATGGGCATTGGACCTACACGCTCGACAACGCCAATCACGCGGTGCAGGCGCTCAACGTCGGCCAGACGCTCATCGACGACTTCGTCGTCAAGACCGCCGATGGAACCGCGCAAACGGTGACCATCACGATCGAAGGCAGCAACGATGCAGCCGTCATCTGCGGCGACACGCACGGCCGCGTGGTCGAGCCGAGCAAATCCTGCGACCCTCCGCCTAGCGCGAGCGGTACCTTGACCGACAAGGACGTCGACAACCCGGACAACACGTTCACGGCAGTGACCTCTCCGCAGGCGAGCGATCACGGCTATGGCAGCTTCACGATGACGGCCAGCGGCACGTGGACCTACACGCTCAACGAGGCCAATCCCGCGGTCAAGGCGCTGAACGCCTGCGACACGCTGACCGACACGTTCACGGTGGCCACCATCGACGGTACGGCCCAGACGGTCACCGTGACCATCCAGGGCGCCGACGACACCGGCCTCCACGATTTCCTGCGCCAGGCGAATTCCTCGTTCCGGTTCAAGGACGATGCCGCCCCGCAGCATCCGAGCGCGAGCGCTCCGTCGGCCGATCCTTCCGCGGCGCCCGGTCCGCATGAGGCATGGCTCGGGTCTTTCTCGGAAAGCGCCGAGCATCACCCGGCCGCTCAGGCCCCGGATGCCTTCCATTTTCCCGGCCACGGGGATGCCGCCGACAGCCCCGCCGCGACCGTCGTCGCCCTCCATGCGTCGCATCACGACCTGATCGCGTGAGCAGCGGACATCGCTGGAAGCAGGTGACCTCTGGCGCTGCGTCGCCGACGCTCGTTAGATCAGCGAATGCAAAGCCCTGACGGCGGCCTCGCGGCTCTCGACAGCAACAAACAAGTTTAGCGACTGCGGGGACAGAACATATTTATCGACGATGATTCCCTGCTGCTGCAGAATTTGAATCGCCTCAAATGGCAAAGCTGAAGAAACGCCGCCAAAGCAGGTGAGGCTCACCGAACTCAAGGTCTCACGCTGTTTGCGCAAGTCCTTGCTGATTACCAGCGTGCGCAGCAGAGTGTCGAGCGACTCCGAATCGCCGGACATCATCATGCGGGTTTTTCCAGCGGTGAAAGCAGAGGCGAGGAGTTGCGGCCAGGACAAGCCGTTTTGCTTGAGATGCTGCGCGAATTTCTCAAAACCCTGATTAAGGTCGGTCGAATCGATCTCCACATGCTCAATGCGAGCCATTGAGTTGACGGCCAAGATTTTTCCGGCTTCCATTCCGACAACCTCTCTAATCACTTGCGTGCTGTATTCGGCGCCGCCCCGTTTCTTCAGAACCAAAATCATGTTTTGGCTTTGTGCCAGCTCCACGCTACGAAAATGCAAAACCTTGGCGCCCCAAAAGCACATCTCGGACAGACTGGCGAAATCCAGCTGACGCAACGGTTTTGCATTCGTTACGATGCCCGGGTCGGCCGAGCAAACTCCATCAACCTCCTTGATAATTTCGCAGCACATGGCCTTTAGCGCAGCGGCCATGGCAACCGCGGTGGTGTCACTGCCGCCGCGGCCCAACGTGGTGATGTCTTTTGTCACCGGATTTACGCCTTGAAAGCCCGCCAAAACCACGATACGTCCGCGACCGAGTTCCTCGAGCACGCGAGTGGGCCGCACATCTAAAATGCGCGCGGAGGAATGGGATTCGTCGGTCATCACTCCGGCCTGACTGCCGGTAAAACTGATGGCCGGCACGCCGAGATCGGACAGTGCCATGCTCATCAAAGCCATGCTGATGCGCTCGCCGGCCGTTAGCAACATATCCAGTTCACGGCGGTTGGGATGCGGGCTTACTTGATACGCCATCCTGACCAGTTCGTCGGTGGCCTTACCCATCGCGGAAACGACCGCCACGACGCGATAACCACGGCTGCGCAAATCGGCCAAACTGCTCGCGACCGCACGAATCTTTGCCGGTGTCTCAAGACAGGCACCGCCGTATTTTTGCACGATGATTGGATTGTTGCGCATTCTGGTTTCAAAAATAACGAGACGGGGCGCTGTTCGGCATCAAGACTTCTCGCTCGATCATAGCACAGCTCGATCTAGCAGGAGAGCGCGCAATCATCGGTCGAGGTCCATGCGATCTCTTGCTGCTCGGCGATCGGCGGCGCGAACCTGCCATGCTCGACGATATCCCTGCGGGCCGAGGGTTTTAGGAGATTGTCGAGATACATGGTCGGCCGGACGATGGCGAAAGGCAGTCCCGATCGACGGACCATGTCCTCGATCATCGCGTTGGCGATGAAGCTCGGCTCCTCGCAGGGCGCCGGAAGGCCGGCGCTCGCGAGCTTAAGGACCGCGCTCCTCTCGCTTGTCCATCGAACGGCGTGCAGCAATCGTCGGCGAGGGGAGGGTGTTGCGTTCCAAAGCCAGGGCGGTCGAAATTTATCGCATCATACCGGCGTGGGCCGGCTACAGAGGACGCCCGATCATGCTCGATATCATCTGTTCGACAACCTGGGTAATTTTTCCGTTGTCAAATTCACCGTCAACAGCCCAGAGAATAGTTATTGCAATCTGTGCGGCAATCATTGACCTCATCTCAAGCAAAGACGCACGGGACGCAAGTCGTTCCCCGATCAAAGGGGTACTTCTCAAGGCCAATTCGGACACAGCTGCTGACATCGTCCGGATACGCTAGCCCACGAGGTGGTGAGCAACCGGGCGGATACAATGATAGACCCCGACGGCGCGATTGATCATGCTGCGAACGCGTGCCGAGCCGCTGCTGCGAACATGTTGTCCCCGGAATGCTAGGCGCGTTGCCGCCGCGCACGGATCAACGACAAAAGCCCGCTCCGGCGGGCCTGCGGTCGTGTGTGGGTTCAAGTACGGGTTAGCCCCAGTAGCGAAAAATTATCTAATGAGATCAATATCATTGGCGGAAGGGGTGGGATTCGAACCCACGGTACCCTTGCAGGTACGCCGGTTTTCAAGACCGGTGCCTTAAACCACTCGGCCACCCTTCCAACCGTTGAAAATGCTGAGTTTTTTGATCCGCCAGCAGAACAAACCTAGGACTCTGCTACCGCTTTGCTACCCAACGTCTTCGGCGCGCTTGTTTATGGCGGCACGCATCACGCCGTCAACCGTCGCCGCCGCGCCCTCCCGCATGTTCGGCATGAGGTGCGAGTAAATATCCAGGGTGATAGCGATCGATGAATGCCCCAGGCGCTCCTGCACGATCTTCGGATGAACGTTCGAGGCAAGCATGTGGCTGGCATGGGTGTGGCGCAGGCCGTGCAGAGTGATGCGCCATTCCTTGAGGAACGCTGACGTAACGTGTGTAAGGCTGCGGGGCTGGACCGGGGAACCGTCAGCCTGAGTGACGACGTGCCACTCGTCATCAGCCCGGACCCCGAGCCGAAGCAGCTCCTCAGCCTGCGCCAGGCGCCACCGGCGCAGTTCTTCGACGGCCAGGGACGCGAGGGCCACCGTTCGAGCGTGAGCACTCCTGACCTCCTTCTCGCGGATCTCGCCTTTGTCGGCTGCTCGGTGCTGGCGATGACCGCAAGCTGGCCATGATCGAGGTCGATCGAATTCCAACGGAGTGCCGCGATCTCACCTCGGCGCAGACCACAGAGGGCCACCAGGATCAGCGGAATGAAAAGGCGGCGTTGCCGTGCGGCGTCGATCGCTGCCGCGGTGGCGGGCGCGCCGATGACCGTGACGGGCTTTTTGTTGATCTTCGGCCGGTCCCGCTTTTCGAGGAGGCCGGCAGAGTTGCGGTGGATGAGTTTCCAGCGCTCTGCCTGGTTGAGAGCCGAATACAGGACCCGGTGCATGTGGTGGACCGTCCGGGGCGAGAGGCCGCCTTTGCCATCACGCCGGCCGCTTTCGATTGCCTTGCCGTATGCCTCGCTGATGTCGATCGGCTGGAGCTTGGAAAGGATCGTCGCACCGAAGGTGCCGCCAACTTTCCACTGAGGTTTCGTATCGATCCTTGGGAAAACGTTCAAAATAATCGCGCGTCACCGCCCGGGCGGTCTTCACTCCCCGGGTGTACTTCTCACGGATGTATGGATCGCGGGGCATCGCCCCATGATTCCGCCGATCGCGCCTTAAGGGAAGCCCGTAGGCCACTTAACATCCAAGCCTTCATGGCGCTCGGCGAATGCACCAGCTGCGACGGCACGGGGGTCACGGGGGACAAGTCGGCAGGTTCCCTGCTCCAACCGGGATTTTTATTGCCAAAGTCCCTGAACCCCCGGTTGGGTCGCCGAGTCTTCTACGCAAGCTGGCGATGTTTCGTCCCCGGGCGGCGACGACACAAAACTCCGGCGAGACGAAGCCGTTTTCCGCATCGGCGAAGACATCCGGAAACCGGCGCTGGATACTAGTCGACCATCAAATGAAGGGGCCGCAAAGGCCCATGACAGGGGACCGTCATGATCAAAGTTCTTTCAGCCATCGCGGTTAGCGCGTTTCTCGCCGCCGGCATCACCGTTCTCCTCGGCTTCGCGCCGAAGGTCGAAGCCAGTGTTACGGCGCCGGTGGGCAAAAGTGATCGGCTTGAAATTCAGGAAGTCGGCAGCGACTGTTCGGATGACCGGATTTGGCCCAATCCCTGCCTCCGCGAGGTTGGCTACGATATTTTGAAAGATCAGCTAGTTGCCGCCGAACGCGCTCGACAGGGAAGGCCGGGGTAATCCCGGCACATTTCTCCTAAAGCCGCAGACGGCGAGCGTCTTCAACAACATCAAGACGCCAGCGTCGGTTTGCCGCCGATTAAAATCGTTCACTTCGATTTCACCTTGAGCGCCAGCTCGACCAAACCGGCTGCGCCAGCAAATGCCGCGAGTATTTGCCAAACAAGCGACGACATAAGCCTCCCCAGAGACACCGTCATCCAAGCGCAACCTGGGGGCGACGGCAAGTAGCTTGGCTCCCGCGGCACGGGGTTAAGAAAGTGCTATCCAGCAGCCGGCAGGCTTTAGGGTTAGGGTAGTCAGCCATTGATCATGGCAGACGGCTTGGGCTGGAAAACGCGCTCGATGTTCTCATAATCGCGGGATGGCAAGTAGCATATGGACGACCGAATATTTTAGCTGCCCCAATTGCGGACTGCCTTACACCGCCATAAGGGAGCACCACCCATACAAGCATTCGGGTAGTTTCAGCTGTGAGGTTTGCGGAAGCAAGGTTCATGCGTGGTCCGGCAACTACGAGTTTTTCGATTGGGAAGTCGCTAAAGTGGATGCGCCCGGCTTTGGCAAAAGGTGGAGCTGATCGCGGATGTAGGGATCTCGGGGCATGACCCATCAAAGCACAGAGGGGCGCCGCGTTGGTAAAATCTGGCCGTCGGCCATGCGGACGAGCGTGACCTCCATCTTCAGCCCTGGCGCCTGTTTGGCGGTGCCTTCGCACGAGGCGGTAATGCCGCCTCTGGCCAGACCGATCACGGTTACATCGATTTTGTCTAATGGCCCGAACCCGCCTGGGCCGGTCGAGTGTCTCACAGCCGAAATATTGGCTTCGAACTGCTCGCCCTCAACTCGCCAATGGCCGGTGTACGACATGATTGCGTCGCGACCGCTTAGCTTGCCATCCGGCGCGAGCATGACGACGCCCGTACCTTCCGCACGCGGGGTCTTCATCCAGACCGAATATTTGCCGTCTTTGAGCATCGAATTTTCCATCGAGCTTCGGCGCCTGTTAGCAGAAAAATAGACAGGATGCGCGTCAAACGAAGAAGCACGGTTGCTGAATGGTTTATCGGCAGTGCGGCGGGCTCAGGTCCGCGCTCACACCGCCCGGTGCGGAATCTCCCCTTTTCAGTTGCACCAGCAGCCGAGGTTGGTACAAACCCAAGAAGTTCCTGGAGCGCATTTCGGCGAGGTGTCTGCCTGCGCAGCGGGATCGCGCAACTGGTCATTGTTGGAATTGCGGAGGCGGATATGGTGCCGTTCCGCATGACGTTGCGCCGCTGCGGCCACCTGGATTGACGACGCTGCGAGCACAACGACGGCGATGACGATGGCTGAGACGGTGGTCTTTTCCATCCTGCCAATATGCGCCCGGAATTGGTCCGATGCCACCCCGGAAGTCTGTCGCAATCGTCCTCGAGGACGACCCGATTTCACCTAGGATTGGCAAGCCACCCTGGCGAGCCATGCGCTGGCACCGCTCGACCGGCCCAGGGCAGTCCGCAAAAGCCTAGTTAGGCTCATCCGCGGGCTTCCTCGAGTCTGGGACAAACCTTCAATCGCTACCCCTTAGGACGTGAGATAAGCATCGACCGCATGAGCCAAAAAGAGGCCAGCACCAAGCAAGCCCAAGACCATCGTGACCGCTTCAATCATTTTACGCACCCTTGCGTTACACCACAGGCACTAGAGGGACGTGCGATAGCCCTCGCAGGTTTGAAGTGGACCCGGGAAATAGGACCAAACGTTAAGGTGTGAAGCGTCCTGCTCTGTCGCAACGGATGGAGTACGGATATGACCAAATCACGCAAGAAGTTTGATGCCGCATTCAAGGCCAGAATAGCCCTGGAGGCCCTGCGCGAGGTAGCGACGGTGCCGGAGCTGGCGAAGCGGCACGGCATTCACCCGAACCAGATCTATGGCTGGAAGAAGCAGGTTCTCGACAACGTGGCGAGCCTTTTCGCGCGCGGCGCGAGCGCTTTGGGGGATGGCGAGGAGGAACACGAGCGCGAGACGGCGAAGCTTTATACCAAGATTGGCCAGTTGACGGTTGAAAGGGATTTCTTGGCCAGGAGGCCCGGGCGATGAGTGTCCCCGAGCGCAGGGCGATGGTCGAGCGGCCTGGCGAGAATTTGTCGGTTCGCCGGCAATGTGCGCTGCTGAATCTGGCGCGTTCGGGCGTCTATCGCCCCGGGCCGGTCACCGGCGCGGACGATCTGGCCTTGATGCGGCGGATCGACGAATTGCATCTGAAGTGGCCGTTTTACGGCTCGCGGCGAATGGTGTTCGAACTCAACCAGGCAGGCCACGGCATCAACCGCAAGCGCGTGCAAAGGCTGATGCGCGTGATGGGGATCGAGGCGCTGGTTCCGCGCCCCGGCACCAGCAAAGCTGCGCCCGGCCACAAGATCTATCCCTATCTGCTGCGCGGCGTGAGCATCACCGAGCCCAATCATGTTTGGGCCAGCGACATCACCTATATTCCGATGGCGCTCGGCTTTCTGTATCTGGTGGCGATTATCGACTGGGCCAGCCGGGCGGTTCTGGCGTGGCGCTTGTCGAACACGATGGACACGGGCTTTTGCATCGCGGCGCTCGACGAAGCGCTGGCGCGGCACGGCGCGCCGAAAATATTCAACACCGATCAGGGCGCGCAGTTCACCAGCGCCGTCTTCACCGGCAGGCTCGAGGCTGCAGGCATCGCGATTTCGATGGACGGACGCGGTCGTTTCATGGACAATATTTTCATCGAACGGTTGTGGCGCTCGATCAAATACGAGGAAGTGCATCTGAAAGCCTATGCTGACGGGCGCGAAGCGCGAGACGGCATCGGATCATGGATGAACTTTTACAATCATCGCCGCCCGCATCAGGCGATGAACAACCAGTTTCCCATGGCGGCATGGCGTGCCGGCACAGACAGAATCGAGGCGGCGAAGACTGTGGATATGCCGCTTCGCTTGGACAACGCAAACGCGTTGCCCACATACCCACAGCAGACGCAAAAGCAGCAACAGGAAGCTGCTTGATTTCAAGGACAAAGGCAGGCGGGATCACACCTTAACTTCGGCGATCCCTGGTCCCAGGTCTGGGGTCCACTTCAGTTTCAGGGTCGTTTCATTAATTCTGCGAAATATGCGATGGCCGGGATTACCCGGCATGTGACAGCCCAGGCATCCCGGATTTACCAGCGGGCTTCCTAGAGTTGGGGAGGGCTACGGGGGGGGGGTGCTCACTCGCGGACGTCGGCGTCGAATATCCTTTGGTGGACGAGTTCCACCCCCTCAGGAAGAAAATCGCCCAGTCTCGCCCAATGCGTAACAAGCGGCCGTGACCAGCCCGCCATGAGCCGGAACGAGTTGCCGGTCCAATACCCGATCTCGATTTCGCTTTTCCCCATAAGCTTCAGATCCGCGGCAGTCCGGCGGCCGACACGATCAGTAACAGGCGTTCCTTGGCGGGCGGATTCCTGTCGGCCGTCGTCCAATTAATTGTCTTCACGATTTCTACCCCCTGCAGTAGAGGTTGCTACCGGAATTGCTACCCAAACCCCTGCGGAGGGATGAAGTAGAGCGAGGTAGCTTAAGGCAAGAACAGGCGAAAAGCCCCATGAAATAAGGCGATCTGCGACAGGTCGGGGAGGGGTGTGGCACCGATTCCTGATTTTCAAGACCGGTGACTTAAACCACTCGGCCACCCTTCCAGCTCAAAGAGATCAGGCGCTTACCGGAAGCTGCCGTCGAACGCAATGCGAACATGGGGCCGCCAAGGGCCCAAACACTCATTTTCCCGGAAATCCTGTCGCCAATTTCGCGAGCGCGTCGGAAAGAGATTGGTCGGCATGCTTGGATCGCCTCCGCTTCATGTAGTTGCGTAGCAAGATTGCCGGGTCGGGCTACCCAGCGAATGGGGATATCGGCAATCAAGCAGGGCGGGGGAGTGAACGCCGCGGAGGTCGTGGAACCGGATCGCACCGAGCCCTATGACGTCAGCCCGCCGGGCAAACTCCTTGGAGAAGTTGACGCCGGCTACCAAGGAGCCAAGACGGCCGCAGCCATCGCCAATTCCGGCAGCGGGAAGCTGGAAATCGTCCAACGCAACGAGCCGCTTCGCTTCGTCGTTCTGCCAAAGCGCCGGATTGTCGAGCGCACGCTCGGTTGGATCAGCGACAACCGTCGCCTTGCGCGCGCCTTCGAGCGCTACGCGCGATCCGCCGCTGCCTTCGTTCGCCGCGTCATTATTCGCATCATGCTCAAACGCTTGACCAGATCAGCTCTTTGTTTCCTGAATCTGACTTCCTGGATCGGCTCCAAGGGGATCGTTAGCGTTTGGTAGCGCCTCCATTTCGATGTGCCGCCTCGTAGGCGTCCCGATAGCCGCGAGCGATCGTTCGAACGCCCCGTCCGATGTCGTCGTAGACGTCGTCAGGCAGGTTCGCCAGCGACACGCGGAGCGACCATTCGGGGGCATCGAAACCGCCTCCGTTCAACAGCACGATCCCGTGGGCCTCGGCGAGGCGAAACGCGAGGTCGAGCGGATGGACATTCTTTTTCAGATAGTCGACCGCCTTGTCGCCAATGTTCTTCCGGGCCCAGAATTCGAAATCGACCAGGCCGTAATAAGCGTCGTAATTGGGATTTGGGTTCAACTTGTCCGCAAGGCCGAGCCCGTCAAGCAGCGCATGCAGGCGCTTGTGGACGATCTCCATACAGGCGGCCTGATAGGCCTTTTTTTCGTCCATCATCTCCGCGAGCGAGAACAGGCTCATCATCACCTGCTGCGGCAGCGACAGCCCCGCGGTGTGATTGAGCGCCACATCCCGGCTGTCGGCGACAATGCGATCGATGAATTTCAGCTTGCGCGGCTCCAGCGTCAGCGGCCCGTAGCGCTTGTCGAGCGCCTTCACCGCGGCGTCGGGCAGCTTTGCGATCATCTTGTCGAAGATGTTGTCTTCATGAATGGCGATGGTGCCGAGCCGCCATCCGGTACAGCCAAAATATTTGGAATAGGAATAGACGCCGATGGTGTTGTGCGGAAGCTCGCCAAGCAACGACCTGAAACCATGCACGAATGTTCCGTAGACGTCGTCGGTCAGGAGCATCAGGTCCGGACGCTTGGTTTTGACCAGGTTGGTCAATTTGGCGATCGTTTCGTGGCTCACTCCCATCCCTGACGGATTGGCGGGATTGACGACGAAGAAGGCCTTGATCTTTGGATCCTCCAGCTTCTTGATTTCCTCATCGGTGTACTGGAAACGATTTTCCTGCGGTGCCCTGATCTGAACGACCTTGAGATCGTAATCCTCGAGATGCGTCATCTCGGTGTAAGGCGTGAAAATCGGCGTGCCCAGCGCTATGGTGTCGCCTGGCAGTAACAGCCGATTGGCCTTCAGCGACTTGAAGATGTAGCACATCGCCGCCGTGCCTCCTTCGACCGCGTAGATGTCGAACTTGCCTGACGGACGTGGCTCACCGCACATGGCCCACATCAGGTATTCGTGCACGATCCTCTCGTTGTGCACCAGCATGCGATCCGGCACCGGATAATTGTCGCCGATGATGGAATCGACGAGCTCGTGGACGAATGCGTCTGGCTCGAAGCCGAATTTCTTGACCGCAAAGGGAAGCATTGTCGAGAGGAAGCTGGCGCCCGGCATGTCTGCATGCTTGGCGAGCCAGGCTTCGAACCGTCCGGCAATGCCCTTCGCCTGGGGCATGCCGCCGATACCCGCGGCATGTTCCATCACGCGCTTGCTTTCGGTGATGGCGAACTGTCCCAGCAGGAAAAAGCCCTCGCGCGGTGTGGTGGCCACCCAGTTCGGATTGCCGCGCCCGGCGTTCAAAAAGGCCGTCTGCGCCGTCTTCGAAGTGCTCTTCGCCAGACTGATCAGCTCGTCCTTGATCTCGAAGGGGCTCAATGCCTCGAACTTTTTCAAAGTCAGAATGTCTGCCATCTAACGCTCCCGAGCTATGCGGCCTGTTGGAATGGAGCCGGATTGAGCTCCTTCGTCCCTTCGATCCCGCTCAACATCACCGAGAACCCGCAGGGTCCCTTGATCTATCTCAAGGCATCGGCGACCGCGCCGCGCAGACGCGACGGATCGTGACAAGATTCAGTGCAGCGAGCCGCACGTGCTTCGGCGGCGAGGGGGCTCGAGGCCGGGAGCTCGTGAAGCCGCGATTGACATAGATCAACATTGCCCCGACCGACGCACGCTTGATATCGGCCGATACGATTTGAGTTCTCGTCACTGGCTTTTCGGCCCGCACCTCGCGGAGGGCCTGGCGCGTATTGACGCCATGGGACAGTTCGAAGGGGTGAGATCATGATCAATTGGTTCTTCCAGACGCTCCGCAGCTATCCGGAAATCGCGATCTTCCTCTCGCTGGCCCTTGGCTACTATTTCGGCTCCTTCACCTACAAAGGGCTGGGCCTTGGGGCGGTGACCGCTACTCTGATCGCCGCCGTCATCATCGGCCAGATCGGAATCACGATATCGGGCCCGCTCAAGCCGACCTTCTTCCTGATGTTCCTGTTCGCCATTGGCTACGGCGTCGGACCGCAGTTCGTGCGCGGCATCGCGCAGGATGGAGTTCCGCAGGCATTGTTTGCGGCGGTGGTGTGTTTGTTCTGCCTGGCAGCCGCTTATGTCGGCGCAAAGCTGGCCGGTTATGATGTCGGATCGGCCGTGGGGCTCTATGCCGGCTCGCAGACGATCTCGGCCTCGATGGGTCTGGCGACGGATGCGATCAATCGGGTCGGTCTGCCGGCCGATGAAACCAAGAAGCTGCTGGATGCGATGCCGGTCGCCTACGCCGTGACCTATATCTTCGGCACGCTAGGCTCCGCGATCGTGCTGGCGCTGATCGGTCCGGCGCTGCTCGGTATCGATCTCGAAGCCGCGTGCAAGAAATATGAGGCAGAGCACGGCGGCAAGAAGCAGACAGGCGGGCCCGGGACGGCCTGGCACCAGTTCGAATTACGTGCGTTCCGCGTCCGCGAACGGGGACCGGTGGTTGGGAAGACCGTGCAAGAAGCCGAAGCCCTGATCCCCGACCAGCGGGTGTTCATCCAGCGAATTCGACTGGGCGGGAAGGTCGTCGAGGACGCGACGGCCGATACCGTGATTCACGCCGGCGACATCGTGGCCGTAGCGGGCCGGCGCGATGTGCTTGTGAATCTAATTGGCGAGCAGGCAGAAGAAGTGGATGACCGCGAACTGCTGGCGGTGCCGATCGAAGGTGTTGATGTTTATGTGACGAGCAAGGAAGCCGACGGAAAGACGCTGGAGGAGCTGGCGAAGGCGCCCGGCGCGCGGGGCGTATTCCTGCGCAAGATCACCCGCGGTGCGATCGCGGTCGACATTCCCATCTTGCCGAACACAAAGCTGAATCGGGGCGACATCGTCACCATTGTGGGACGCAATCCGGATGTCGCAGCCGCGACCAAACTGCTGGGCCGGCCGGATCGCCAGACCGACGTTGCCGATGTTGCGTTTATCGGGGCCGCGATTGCGATCGGCGCGCTGGTTGGCGCGATGGTCTACAAGATAGGCAGCGTGCCGCTCACGTTGTCCACCTCCGGCGGTGCACTGATCTCCGGCCTGTTTTTCGGCTGGCTGCGCTCGGTGCGGCCGACGTTTGGTCGGATTCCATCGCCGACCGTCTGGTTCATGAACTCAGTCGGCCTGAACATGTTCATCGCCGTGGTCGGGATCTCGTCCGGACCGGGCTTCGTCGCGGGGCTTCAACAGCTCGGCTTCAGCCTGTTCCTCTGGGGCGTCGCAGTCACGTCCGTGCCGCTGATCCTGGCGATGTATGTCGGCAAATATCTGTTCCGCTTCCACGACGCGATCCTGCTGGGATGCTGCTCGGGCGCGCGCACAACGACGGCGTCGCTCGGTATGCTCAATGATCGCGCCAAGAGCCAGATTCCGGGGCTCGGCTACACCGTAACCTACGCAGTCGGAAATACGCTACTGACGATCTGGGGCATGGTGCTGGTCATGCTTTTGACCTAGAGCATTTCCGGTTCTGATGGAATCAGAACCGGGCTCTAGATTCTTGTTTTGAGGCGTTTTCTTGACGCGAACCGGTAACCACTTCGCTCGAAAACGCTCTAGCCTCGGTTTCCTCGCGATGCTGACTGCGGAGAAGCGATCTGGTGCGGTCTTCTGATCATGAAAAGCGCGAACGGCTGCTGCGCGGTTCATGCGCGGCGAGCCTCGCGGCGGCTCTGCTGGTCACGCTGGTTACAAGCGACGCCGTGGCGCAGGTGCTGACGCTGTTTCGCTATCAGGATCAAGCGCAGCGGCACTGCCCGGCCGACGCGGTGGTCTGGCTCGATTTTGCGAAGCGAAAATACTATTTGAGCAGCCAGAGGCTTTACGGACACGGCGTCCACGGAAGTTATGTGTGTCTTCAGGAAGCCCGTCGCGGCCTCTATCGCCGTTCGCTGCTTGGCTTGCGTTAGCGCGCGCATCGCGGTTTGGATCTGCTGTAACATCAATACAGGTTTGACAGCGCGTCAGGTGTGAGCGAGGCGAATGAACATCGGTGGCAGTCCGTTGAGAGCATCTGAGCCAGGCCGGTCCGGCGAACAGGCGATCCAGATCGCTATCCGCCTCGGTCTGCTGGCCTTGCTGATCTACTGGTCGTTCATCCTGCTTGAACCTTTCATTCCGATCCTGGCCTGGAGCGTGGTGTTGGCGGTTGCGCTTTATCCCGTCTACGATTGGCTGTCGGCGCATCTGGGCTATCGGCCTCGCATTGCCGCAGTCATCGTCACCCTTACCTTGCTCGCCGTCTTTCTCGGACCCGCGACTTGGCTCGGCCTTGGGCTCGTCGACGGCCTGCGCGACATCTTCGATCAGCTGACGTCGGGCGATCTGACGATTCCAACACCGCCCGACAGCGTCCGCGACTGGCCACTGATCGGTCCCACCCTGCATGGTTTCTGGCAGACTGCGTCCGACAACTTGCAAGCCGCACTTCGCGAAGTGGCGCCGTATCTGAAGCCGTTCGCGGGGCCGATCCTGGCAATTGCGGGCAAAGCCGGCACCGGGACGATCAAATTTCTCGTGTCCGTCGTGATCTCGGGCTTCCTGTTTTTGCCCGGACCGCAACTCGTCGCTTCGATCCAGACCATTTTGCTCCGGATCGTGCCGCAGCGCAGCGCGGATTTCCTGGCGCTAGCCGGCGCCACCATCCGCACGGTGGCGCAAGGCGTGATCGGCATCGCGGTGTTGCAGGCATTGCTTGCAGGTATCGTCCTGAAAGTTGCCGGCGTTCCGTACGCCGGTGCGCTGGCCTTCGCGGTGCTCGTGTTCGGCATCATCCAGATCGGATCGGCGCCGGTCCTCATTCCCGTGGCCATCTGGATTTGGACCGTCAAGGATGTCGGGACTGCCGTGCTGATCACGATCTTTCTGGTGCTGGTAGGCGTCTCCGACAACGCGCTCAAGCCGCTTTTGATGGGCCGGGGCCTGTCCACGCCTGTGCTGGTCATCTTCATCGGCGTCCTGGGCGGAACGCTCGCGCATGGGATCGTCGGCCTGTTCGTCGGACCGATCATCCTGGCGGTGGCTTGGGAGTTGTTGATGGCATGGAGCCGGGACGCCGCCCTTGCGGAAGAGCCCGCGGACGAGAGCCAAGAGACACGTGCATGATCCTTCTGATCGTTAGAGTAAGCGTCTCAGCTCAATATCGTCATATATGCAGCGCTGCCGGTCGCCACCATCCGCAGCGCGCGAGCGGTGTCGCGCCCGTCGAGCGCGACGGTGCACATGCTGATGGCCGCGCATACGTAGCAGGCTCTTGTCTGGTCGGCCCCCTATAGCCTCATCGTGCTATACATCGAGCGCGGCGAGCCTGGAGCGATCGAGCAGCACAATTTGCCGCTGAGTCTGCCCTAGAAAGCCCAGAACGCCTTTGTCGTGAAGGATCGATAGCGCGCGCGACACAGTTTCCAGCGTGAGTCCGAGATAATCCGCGATGTCGCGGCGGCACATCGGCAGCGCCATGACGCCCGCTGCCGTGAGGCGGCGATCCATCTCGAGCAGGAAAGCGGCGACACGTTCGAGTGAGGTCTTGCGTCCGAGTAGCAGCATATGCTCTTCGGCACGCTGTAGATTGCTGGCGGTTATGTTGAGGAGGTCGCGCGCAATCGTCGCGTCGGTTTCGGCGATGTGCGACAAACTGACGCGCTTCGCCAGGCGGACGATGGTGTCCACGATCGCTTCTGCGGTGAAGCGGTGAGTATCACCGTTTTCGAACCCGAAAATATCTCCGACCAGGTGAAACGCGTTGATCTGGCGGCGTCCGTCCGACAAAAGCTTGTAGCTTCGCACCGAACCCTCGATCACCTGATAGATGTATTCCGCAGGCTCGGCCTCGCCGAAGATTCCAGCGCCGCGATTATACTTGAATTCGCTTAAATTCACTTCGGTTGGGGACAACGCCGCGAATTCGCCGAGGAATCTGGGGCGGCTCGCCAGATTGGCGTTGAGATTGACGAACATGGGTCAACTCCCTGCTTGAGCATGCCTTTTCGTGTCTAAATATCCTTGTTGCATCGCCGTCGAGGAGGGCGCGTGACGACATTGCTGCTCGGCTTCTCTCTTACGACAGCCGTCGCCCGCCGGACTATTGGCTTGAGGGTCATTGTCCCTGAGGACAGGTCTTTTCCAAGCCGCTGCGTCGTTATGCACGGTCGCGTGCGCATTCCCGCCGACACGATCGCATGCTAGTGTTCCCGCAAGTTTGGGGCGCATGGCATGATCGCTCGGATCGGAGCATTGCTGGTCTGTCTGGCTGCGCTGCTTCTCGCGTCGAGGTTGTCGGCCGGGGAATTTCGCCCGCGCTCGATCCTTTATTTTGATCAATCCGATCTGCGCGGCCCCTTCTACTTTCAGATCTTTTCGGCGCTGCGCGCACGGCTCAATACCAATGGCGCAGAGCCGATAACCCTGTACGCCGAAGACCTCGATCTCAGCCGCTTCAATGGTGATGCCTATAAAGCGGAGCTCGAGCAACTCGTGAAGGAGAAGTACCGCGACAAGCCGATAGGGGTCATCGTGGCCGTCGGCGGCGCTACGCTCGAGCTCGTGCTAAAATGGCGAACAGAATTATGGCCGCAGGTCCCAATCGTGTTTACGATGGTAGAAAAGTCGGACTTCGAACGATTGAAACCTCCGTCCGACGTCGCCGGCCGCATCGTTCTCCTGAAATTATCGGATTCTATCAGGGCGGCGCGCGCCGTGGTGCCGAATCTTCAAAGCATCGTTCTTGTCGGTGGCGCCTGGGACCGTCAGGTCGTCTTCGGCAACTGGAAGGACGAGATCCCGACAGCCGCGGCCGGCCTGCGCGTCACCGATCTGTCCGGCCTTCCAATGAACGAGACGCGCGACAGGGTTGCCGATCTGCCTGCGCACAGCGCGATCATTTATTCTGCGACCTTTGGCGACGGCGAAGGAGTTTTTTATCCACCCGCTACAGCGTTGTCGCTCATTGCCGAGAAGGCGAGCCGGCCGATTATCGTTGCCGCCGAAACGTTTCTCGCGCCCGGCGGTATCGGCGGTTACGTCCTGCTGCCGTCAGTGATGGGCGAAGATGCTGCCCGGCTTGCGCTCCGCATCCTGGATGGAGAACAGCCGGCGGACTTTCCCGTCAAGGAGACGGGAGCCGTGAAGGCGGTTTTCAACTGGCCGCAGATGCAGCGCTGGGGCGTCGCCGAATTGCGCTTGCCGGCCGGTAGCGAAATCCGCTTTCGCCAGCCGACGTTCTGGGAGACCTACCGGATACAGAGTATAGTCATCGTTGTTGTGATACTGCTGCAGACCTCGCTGATCTCGATCCTGTTGCACGAGCGCAAGAAGCGCAACCACGCCGAACAGGAAGCGCGCAACCGCGTCTCAGAGCTGGCGCATGCCAACCGGCAGGCTTCCGCCGGTGAACTGTCCTCGTCGATCGCCCATGAGCTAAATCAACCGCTCGGCGCGATTCTCACCAACGCCGAGACGGCGGAGTTGATCCTGCAGTCACCGTTACCGGACCTGCAGGAGCTCAAGGAAATCCTCGCCGATATAAAGCGCGACGATCTGCGCGCCAACGAAGTGATCCAGCGCCTGCGCAGTTTCCTGAAGCGGACGCCGTTCGAGCTCAAGGATGTCGATCTCAACGGCGTGATGCGCGAGGTATTCGGGTTCCTCGCGGTGCAGGCGTCGGCCCGCAACATCGCGCTTTATCTGCAGCCTGCGCCCGGCGAACTCAAGGTCAAAGGCGATCCGGTGCAGCTGCAGCAGGTGATCCTGAACCTGATCGTCAATAGCATGGAGGCGATGGCGGCGATGCCCTACGGCCGGGCGGTGATCGGCCGCACCGAGCTGAATGGAAGCGCGTCGGCGGTGATTTCGATCTCTGACTCCGGTCCAGGAATACAACCGGAAAAGCTCGCCGAGGTTTTCGATCCGTTCTTTACGACGAAGCAGCAGGGCATGGGCATCGGGTTATCCATCGCGCGCACCATCGTGCAGGCTCACCGCGGGAAGATCTGGGCGGAAAATCAGCCCGAAGGCGGCGCGGTATTTCACCTGTCGATGCCGCTGGCGCTACACTAGGTGAGGGGAGGGTGAGGTTTTGTCGGGTACTATTCATATCGTCGATGACGACGCATCGTTCCGGACGGCGATCGAACGCCGCCTGAAGAAGGCGGGATATGCAGTCGCGACCTATCCGTCAGCGCAGCAATTGCTGGATCGGATACCCGACGAGAGCCAGCCAGGATGTATCCTTCTTGACGTGCGCATACCCGATCTGAACGGACCAGAACTTCAGGATCGCCTGACCGAACTTGGCTCGACCCTGCCGATTGTGTTTCTAACCGGCTTCGTCGATGTGCCGACCACGGTTCGCACCATCAAGGCTGGCGCGGAGGATTTCCTCACCAAGCCGGTATCGTCGGAGCAACTGCTGCACGCAATCGAACGGGCTATGGCGCATCATGAGGCGTCGCGCGGACAGAAACACAAGCTGGATTTGCTGCGTGAATTGCTCGCCAGCCTGACGCCGCGCGAGCGGCAGGTGTTCGAATTGATCGTGCAGGGCAAGATCAACAAGCAGGTCGGGCGGGAACTGGGCGCGACCGAGCGCACCATCAAGGCCCATCGCCATCGGGTGATGGAGAAGATGCGGGTACGGACACTGGCCGAGCTTGTTTCGATCGCGGAGCGGCTCGGCATTCTGGCCGGACGCGTGAATGGGCCCGACGCCGGTTAAAGCTGACTTTTTTTGGGATATTGTCCCAGGGGACAATAGGAAGCGCGTTGGGCGAGGCATACTCAACATCACAGGCTGATTCTAGCGACTGGATCGCGTTCGACGGAACCGATCGGACACGCTCTGGCTTATCTTCCGACGCGCCGGCTCGAGTATTCCGCCGGCCCCAACAACAGGACCGACGCGCTTGCCGAATCGGAAAGTGGTCTACGTCGTGGATGACGACCCCAGCATGCTCAGGGGCGTCAAACGGCTACTGCATGAGCACGGCTATGAGAGCGTGCTGTTCGCCTCCGCCGACGCCTTTCAGCGGCATGATGATTTCGACGCAGCAGTGTGCGTGATTCTCGACATCGACCTGAATGACGAGTCCGGAATCGAAGTACGGCATCGCATGACGGCTGCGGGGATTTCACTGCCGGTGATTTTCGTCACAGGCAAGGACAACCACGCGACGCGCATGGCGGCGCTCGCCTCCGGATGCCTCGCCTATCTCACCAAACCGTTTTCCGCAACATCGCTGATCGAGCCGATCGAGCGCGCGTCCGCCGGTCTTGCGTAGCGCACGGATCATTCATCGATCTCCTGCTCGAACGTGCGGTGCCGGTTCGCCCTGGCGAACCGTGGCGAACCGGCCGATCGGCAACGTCGTGCTGATGCTCTGGACGCCGGAATCGACGACCTCCAACTGCATTTGCTGTCCCTTCTCCATTTCGCGGATCAGGGCGGGATCGGCGACATTCGCGGCGATACAGGTATTCGTAGGCACCAGACATAGGGGATGTGGTGCGGTTTGCCCTGATCAATCGTGAGCTTGACGCCGGCCTGCAGGTACAACCCGACGGGCAAAAAAAGCTGTAGACGCGCCTTGCCTTCACCTGCGCGCTCGATCAGGTCGGCACGCACGGCGGATTGGCCGGTGTCGAAATTGCCGGAGATGGTGGTACGGCACACCTGGTTGGTCCCAGGCGTCTTGAAACAGTATTTCTGCCATTCGCCATATTTGATCTGGCGCATTATGCTGCGCTGGCCGCGCGGCACGACTTCCGCCTGCGGTTGGTCACTCGCGGACGGAGTGGCCTGCTGGGTGTGGGCAAGGCTCGGCAACAACAGGAGTGTCGAGGTCACGCATACCGTGATCAGGCCAGGGCGGGATTGCAAGGCGTTGCGGTAGCTCATCAATGTCCGCCATCATTCTGTTCGCGATACTTGTCGAGAAATCTGCGCCACCAGAGGCGACCACTGCGGAATGGCCTCGGCGGAATCGATGAAGAAATGCCCATCGCTGCCGAACGGCGGCATCAAATGATATTCGGCGCTGCCGCCGGCGGCGGTATAGGCCTCATGCATTTTCTTCGAGAGTTCCGGGCCGAAGAAGGTGTCGTTCTCGATATAGAACCACAGCATCGGAGTTCGGCCGGAGCGCCCGAACTCGGCGGTCGCCGCAACCAGTTTGTCGGGAGCGCAATTATTGTTCGGCTTGCCGCCGACGCGTCCACCGCGTCCCGCCGCGAAAGTGATGATCGCCTTCACTGACGGCAGGTTTTGGCTCGACAGCGCGATCGCCGCCCAGCCGCCCGCGGATTGTCCGATCACGATGGCGCTGTCGGGTTTGGCGAATTTCTGCTCGGTCATGTAGTCGATAATCCATTTGTCGAGCAGCGCGACGGCCATGCCCGCGTCGTGGAAATTAGGGTTGTCGCAGTTGCCGATTTTTGAATAGAACACGCCGTAGAGTCCGCGCTCCGGCACATCGAGCGCGGCGGCGCCGTAGCCGGAGCCGTCGGCGCCACCACCATATAGCCGCGTCGCGCGAACCAGAGCGCCGCATCGCGAAACTCGACCAGCGGGAAGAAGCTGCGTTCGCGAGCGTTCAGCGACACACCATGATTCATGACTGCGAGCGGCAGCGGTCCGTTTCCCAGCGGGCGTGCCACATAGGCAATCGTCGGATGGATCAGTGGCAGCGCCCAGACTTCCTCCTGAATTGGCGCGAGCGTCCGGTTGTCGGCGCCGAAGCCGGCGTCGGGAGTGGATAGCGCCGCCAACACTGCAAGAGAAAGGTAGAGGGATCGAAACATTTGGACCGTCCCGATTTTAAGTCGAACGGCGGCCCGGCGCACACCGCGGGTCTCAGGTTCCGGCTCGTCAATTCCGATGTCATTGATTTCAGATCAAGACGGCCCGATTCACGTTCGAAACATTTCCCGCTGGTCTGCTTCTTCACCCGATGGGATACTGACGTGCCGACGCCGCAGGCCCGCGCCGCATTACTGTTTTCTCGCGACGAGGCGCTCTCGATCGCGACCCTGCTGGCGTTCACGGGCGGATATCTCGAGGCCTATGCCTGGATCGTTCACCGTGTCTTTGCCAACGCGCAAGGCGCCAACCTGGTATTCCTCTGGGTCTATCTGACAGGCGGGGAATTGGGGCAGGGCCCTTCACTATGTTCCGCCGCTTCTGGCTTTTGTCGTCGGCGTGATCCTGGCTTGCTGGCTGCGCTGGCTCACGCCGCAGCGGGCTTCGCGGATCAGCACCCTGACCGAGATCGTTTTCCTGTTCATCGTCGCAATCGTGCACAACCGGCTTCCAGAGGTCGCGGGTACTCTCGGCCTTTCTCTGGTCGCCGCCTTTCAGATGGTCAGTTTTCCACGGGTCGAGGGATTGAGCTACAACTCCGTGATGGTGACCAGCAATTTTCGTCAGGCCATTGAAGGGCTGTTCGCCGCCTTCGCCGGAAGTGCCGAGGCAAGGCCCTTTCACCGGCCCTATGTGTTTGGGGCGATGTGCGTCGCCTTTGGCACAGGCGCCGCGGTCGGCGCATTTGCGACAGAGGTCACGCGAGCCTACAGCCTGGCCATTCCCGTGATGCTGCTCATGATCGTGTTGCTGTTTTGCGAGCAGAAACCGTTAGCCGCCAAAACGTAGCCCTGATGGCTTGATTTAGATCAAGACCCGTTCCGCACCGCGCTGCCAACGCTGCGACAACCACAGGGCTAAGCTCGGGAGACGGCCATGGCGCGGCAAGTTCAGGAACGGCGGATCGATCAATTTTTCTCCGGCCCCGGCGCGAGGGCGGACGAATGGCGCGGCTGGTGGAGGCGGCCAAGGCATGGTCGAGCGGGCCAGGAGATCGCGCCGGCTTCGAACGAAAAGCTTTCGCGAGCTCGCCGTCACCGAAGAATATCATGCCTATCCCGGTCGCGCGGCTGATGGCGGCATTGAAGGAGCGCGCGGCGGCGGGTGATGCGGCGGGCGCGCTGGCGCTTGCCATGCGCATCACGCAGGCGCTGCAGACGCGCTCGTTCCGTCAGCATGCCGGCGATTGGGATGTGCATGCGGATGCCGATAGCGAAATGCCGGATTTGCTGCCGCCGGGATTCGGCGACACCAGCGACGCATCGGCCGTATTTCGAAACCCTGATCGTCACCGGCGTTCCCTCCACCAACTGGTCCAACCTTGGTGCCGAGTGGCGCAAACTGCGCCGTCCGATGCGACAGCTTCATCTATGAGCCGGTCTTTGCCGGCAGTTTCGAGGACGCGTTCTGTGCCGCGATGCTCAATCCCGAACCTCGGCGCCGTCATCGTCAACGAGGGCTTTGCGCAGCATTCCCGGCACGATGCGCCGGTGCTGCGCTCCCTGATGGCGTCGATGGATCAGAAGGAGACCGTCCGACTCCGCGCTGGCGCTGGCGCAGGACGTTGAAGCGGATTCGCCCCGAGCTCGACATCTACCTGGTCTCGAACCGCAACGTGGAGGAGCTGGCGGGCAATCCCGAGGCCAATGTCGCGCGCCGCATCTTCTACTCGGTGGAAGAACTGCTGGAGCTGCATCTCGCCATCCTGGAAGGCGTGCAGGATCGCTACGAGACGCCGTTCTTCGACAATCTCAAGAAATATGCCCAGCGTCCGATCGGAACCTTCCACGCGCTGCCGATCGCGCGCGGCAAGTCGGTGTTCAGGTCGGACTGGATTCGCGACATGGGCGAATTCTACGGCCCGAACCTGTTCCTCGCCGAGAGCAGCGCCACCACGGGCGGCCTCGACAGCCTGCTTGAGCCGACCGGCAATATCAAGAAGGCGCAGGATAAGGCGGCGCGCGCCTTCGGTGCCGACCAGGTTTTCTTCGTCACCAACGGCACCTCGACTTCCAACAAGATGGCGGTGCAGGCGCTGCTCGTCGCCGGGCGACATCGTGATCGTCGACCGCAACTGCCACAAGTCGCATCACTACGGCATGGTGCTGTCGGGCGCGCAGCCGCTCTATGTCGAAGCGTTTCCGATGACGGAATATTCGATGTATGGCGCGGTGCCGCTGAAGACCATCAAGCAGGCGCTGTTGAACCTGAAGGCCGACAACCGGCTGCACCGGGTCAAGATGGTCGACCTGACCAACTGCACCTTCGACGGCCACATCTACAACACCCGCCGGGTGATGGAGGAGTGCCTGGCCATCAAGCCCGACCTGATCTTCCTGTGGGACGAAGCCTGGTTCGGCTTTGCGCGCTTCTCGCCGTTCCTGCGTCCGCGCACCGCGATGGGCGCGGCCAACGACATCGAGGCGTGGATGCACGATCCCAAGTCTGTCGAGACTTACGAGAAGCATCGCGCCGAGCTCGGCGACAATCCGTCCGACGAGACCTTGCTGAACACGCGGCTGCTGCCGGATCCGCGGCAGATCCGGCTGCGCGTCTACCAGACCAACTCCACTCACAAATCGATGTCGGCGATCCGGCAGGGCTCGATGCTGTTCGTCAAGGACGTCGATTTCCACACCGTGGAGGCGCAATTCAAGGAAGCCGTTTTCACCCACGCTTCGACCAGCCCGAACCAGCAGCTGATCGCGAGCCTCGACGTCGCGCGCCGGCAGATGGAGCTGGAAGGCTACGGGCTGGTCGCCAACGCGATCGAGATCGCCTTTGCGATCCGCAAGGCGGTTGCCGCCAATCCGCTGATCTCGAAATATTTCAGCGTGCTCGGCGCCGACAAGATGGTGCCGGCGGAGTATCGCTCCAGCGGTTTCACCGACTACCTGGCGCAAGGCGTCAACTGGGGACAGGTCCTGCACAGCCTGAAGGAGGACGAGTTCTGCCTCGATCCGACGCGGCTGACGCTGGTGTGCGGCACCGCCGGCTTCGACGGCACGCAGTTCAAGGGCATCCTCGCCAACCGCTACGGAATCCAGGTCAACAAGACCTCGCGCAATTCCGTGCTGATCCAGTCCAACATCAACAACACCCGCAGCGACGTCGCCCATCTGATCCGCGTGCTGGCCGAGATCAGCGGCGAGATCGAGCGCGACCTCGCGCCAGGGCGGCGCCAACGCCGCCAGCGCCTTCGCAGGCGCGGGTCAAGAGCCTGATGACGGACGTGCCCGATCTGCCGAACTTCTCGCACTTCCATGACGGCTTCCGCGGCGATGCCGGAGCACAAGACCAACGAAGGCGATATCCGCAGCGGCTTCTTATGCCGCCTACGATGCGGCAGGTTGCGAATATCATCCGCCTGAACGATCCCGAGATCGACCGCCGTCTGAAGAACGGCCCCGATCTGGTCTCGGCGAACTTCGTCATTCCCTATCCGCCGGGCTTCCCGATCATGGTGCCCGGGCAGGTCATCACCCAGGAGACGATCGACTTCATGCGCAAGCTCGATGTCAAGGAGATCCATGGCTACGACGCCGTGCAGGGCCTGAAGCTGGTGCGTCCGGAGGCTCTGGCGAGGTTCGGTGATCGTCATGCGGGGGCCGTCTTTCGTCCCGCCGCTGAGTGACCCTCATGAGATTATATGGCGCTTGTGCGGTAGCCGCGACAGCGTTCGCCGCATCGATCTGTCTGGCGACACCGTCGCATGCGATCACCGGCGTCGTTCGCGTCGTGGTCGCCAAGGCTGGCTTGGTCCTGGGCGCCGGCGGGGGGCGAGGGACGCTGACCTTTCGCCACCGCAAGTATCCATTCACGGTGCAGGGATTGAGCCTCGGCCTCACGGCCGGCGCTTCGATCAGCAAGTTGGTCGGGCGTGCTGACTACATCAACGAGCTCAGCGATTTCTCCGGCATCTACAGCGTCGTGGGCGGAGGCCTCGCATTGGTTGGCGGCATCGGCCGCGTGCAGCTGTCAAACGACAAGGGTGTAATGATTACCTTGGAGGGCCCCAAGGCGGGCCTCGAGCTGTCGGCAAACCTTAGCACCGTCGTGGTCACGCTCGATCCGTCACGTTCGACCCCCGATTAGAAAAAACTGGAGCAGGCAAACATGAAAAACTACCGTATGCAATTTCTCGCAGCTTATTTGCTCGCATTTCCGACTTTCGGCTTTGTTTCGTCGTCCCAAGCCGAGACCTGCGCGGTCCGCGTCGTCTTCACCAAAGGCGGATTCATTGTCGGCGTCGGCGGCGGCCACGGCGTATTGACCTGTCCGCGGCCATCACTATCGCTTCGTCGTGTCGGGGATGAGCGTAGGCTTCACGATCGGCGCCTCGACCACTTACCTAACGGGGCGCGCGCTCAACGTACGCAGTCCGTCCGACATCCAGGGCAGCTACGCCGCGATTGGCGCGGGCGGCGCGCTGGCAGCCGGAGCCGGCGGCGTGCAGCTGCAGAACGGTAGGGGCGTGATCCTGCAGTTGAGCGGCGGCAAGGTCGGCGTGGAGGTCTCGGCTGCTGTCGGTGGAGTCACGATCACACTGGAGTGAGCGCGAAATTGGTATTGCGCTCAGTATCGCTCGGCGACGAACTTCACGCCGCGCAGGGCCTGGTCGTTGTAACGGCCCTTGTCGGAGCGTTTCGGCAACCGGACCTGCCTCGCGTGACATCTTCTTGTGCGGAATCGTCTTCAACAGATGCGCGATGCAGTTCAGCCGCGCCCGCCGCTTGTCGTCGGAACGGATGACATGCCAGGGCGCGTGCCTTGAACTCGTCGCCTTGAACATCATGTCGCGGGCCCGCGAATAATCGTACCACCGCCGGATAGGACTCGATGTCCATCGGGCTCAGCTTCCATTGGCGCAACGGATCCTCGATCCGCGCCTCGAAGCGCCGCTCCTGTTCCTCCATCCCGACCTCGAGCCAGAGCTTGATCAGGATGATGCCGCGCATCGACGATGTATTTCTCGATCTGCGGGCACAGCGACAGGAAGCGCTCGTGCTCCTCGGGCGTACAGAAGCCCATGACATATTCGACGCCGGCGCGGTTGTACCAGCTGCGGTCGAAGATCACGATCTCGCCGCCGGCGGGAAAATGCTGCATGTAGCGCTGCAGGAACATCTGGGTTTTTTCGCGGTCGGAAGGCGCGGGAAGGGCGACGACGCGGAATACGCGCGGGCTGACCTTCTCGGTGATCGCCTTGATGGTGCCGCCCTTGCCGGCGGCATCACGGCCTTCGAACAGGATGATGACCCGAAGCTTTTTTTCCTTCACCCATTCCTGCAGATGGCAGAGCTCGACCTGGAGCTTGCGTAGCTCCTTCTCGTAGACCTTTCGCTTCATCCGTGATGCGGCTTTCCTTCGTCGTCGCCATCAGTCGCCCCAGGCAATGGTGATGCTGATGTCGCCGGGCACGCCGCCGGGGAAATCGACGATCTGGTATTTGATACGGTAGCCGCGGGGTTTCAGGTAATCCGACCAGAGCTGAAATATCTCGAGCGGGATACCCTGTGAGCGTCTTTTCCCAGCCCGGTTCCTGCTGGTTGATGGCGCGGCCGTGGTCGGTGCACAGTGAGTTGGGAAAGCGGTAGACCTGAACCTCGCTAAGCCCGTTTCGTACCGCTCGCTGGATGACGGTCGAGGCAAGCTTGACCTTCTCCTCTTCCGAGAGCCCGGAAGGCCTGCTCAGCCTGCTCGATCAGCGCCCGTTTTTCCGCTTCCGCCGCTAGCAGCCGTTGGGCATGCTCATCGGCCTTCTCCGCTTCCTTCAGAGCGGCCTGTTTCTGGACTTCCTTTGCGGTAGGCAGCAGATCGTCGATGTTTATTCGCATAGGGGATCCTCCTAACGAGCCTTCACCGTTTGCCCACGAGGCTACGGCCGATTGGAGGTGCCAGCCTTTGATCCAGATCAAACGCCGCCCGCTCCGAAATTGCACTGTCATGGGCGCGCCAGCCCACAGGCGCAGAGGCGTCTCCAGGAAAAGCATATGGCAAATGTCGGAAGGGCGGTTCTGCGGGCTGCCATGATCGTGAGCCTCGCGCTGCCCGAATGCGCCAACGCGGTCGAGCTAACCGGGGCGTGGGCGGCCTACGCCGATAAGTGTAACGAGGTGTTTGTTCGGCGTGGACGCGCGAGGCAAATCGGCTTCGCCGAATTCTCGAGCATTCATGGCGGAGGCTTCATCATCAGCGCCAACCAGCTCCGGGGGAAGTTTGCCAAATGCACCATCAAGACGCGAAAGGAGGACGGGCAGAGCCTTAATCTGATCGCGGCGTGCGCCACTGATATCATGCTCTCCAACGTTCAGTTCGTGCTGAAGGTCGTCGATGACGACAACATCACGCGAGTGTTCCCTGGCATGGAGGGCATGGAAGTCAAATACCACCGGTGCCAGTTCTGAGTCCGTTGGCCATCCCGTCGCATCGGCTCTTGATTCAAGTGAATCGCCGTTTCGTTTTGCGGGGCGGCTGGAAGCTTGCCCTGCGTTGAGCATTCCTCGGCTCCTCCGGCGCGAGGTCATCGTAGAAATCAAGGGACGGGTCACGACCGCGACCACGCATCGATATTGGCGAGGATCCGGTCCCCATTCACTCCGCCGCGGCATGCGCGGTCGGCGCCTTCTTCTCATCTGGGACTGGTCGCTCGAGGGGGGGCCGTGAGCTTGGCCTTAAGCGCTCGCGAATGGCCTGGAACATCACGTAGAGCGGCGGAATGGCGAAAATTCCGATAAACGACGCCACGATCATTCCGCCGAACACCGGCGTGCCAACGCCTTGCCGAGCCAATTCTGAGGCTCCCTTGGCGACGACCAGTGGTAGAAGACCCAGAATGAATGCGAATGACGTCATCATTACGGGCCGGAACCGCAGGCGCGCGCCTTCAGTGGCGGCTTCGAGCAATGGAATGCCTTGCTCGCGCTTCTCCTTGGCGAACTCAACGATCAGAATGCCGTTCTTGGCCGCGAGCCCGATCAGCACGACTATGCCGATCTGGCCGTAGAGATCGAGCGTCAGCCCGCTCATGACAATCGCGCCGATACGATCCGAAGATGCCGATTGCGACCGACAGCAACACGGGAACGGGAATGGTCCAACTTTCATATAGCGCCACGAGAAAGAGATAGGCGAACAACACCGCGAAGCCGAGGATGATTGCGGTCTTGCCTTCCGCACGCTTTTCCTGGAACGCCGTGTCCGTCCATTCGCCCTTGAAGCCCTGGTGGCAACGTTTTGGCCGCAACCTCTTCCATGGCCGCAAGCGCCTGGCCGGAGGACACGCCCGCGGCGGGGCCGCCCTGGATGGTTACGGCACGAAGGTTGTTGTAGCGGATGATCGCCGGTGGACCGACGACGACGCGTACCTCCGCCACACTGCGCAAGGGGATCATCTTTCCTTCCGCATTTTTCACGTTGATACGGAAGATGTCGTCGATGCTTGACCTGTCGGCAGCCTCGGCCTGGACTTGCACCTGCCAGGTACGGCCAAACAGGTTCATGTTGTTGACGAAGTAGCCGCCGAGCGACGCTTGCAAGGCCTGAAATACGTCCTTGAGCTGAACGCCGAGGATTTGAACCTTGTCGCGATCGATATCGAGGTAAATTGACGGATTGGTCGCCGAGAAGGTGCTGAACACGCGCTGCAGCCGCGGATCCTGGTTGGCCGCCACAGTCAGCCCGCGAACGGCCTGCGCGAGCCCCTTTGGATCGCCGCCGCGGAGATCCTCCAGCACATAGGCGAATCCGCCGCCGGTACCGAGGCCGACGATCGGCGGCGGCGCCAGCGGAACGACGGTGCCGCCCTGGATCTGCCGGAATTTCGGAGCCAGTCGCGCTATCACGTCGCGCGCGCCCATGCCGGCGCCCTTGCGTTCTTCAAACGGCTTAAAGGTCACGACGATGAAGCCGGAATTGGGCTGCGAGTAGTTGTCGATGAAGTTCTACCCGATGATCGAAGTGTATTCGTCGACGGCGGGGTCTTCCTTGATGATGGCCTCGGCTGCGCGCATCACATCGGAGGTTCGGCCGACCGATGCGCCGCCGGGCAATTGCACCACCACGAAAATCGCACCCTGATCGTCCTCGGGCAGAAACCCCGTCGGAGTGATCTTTGCCAGGGCGAGGGTACCGACGCCGGCAACGGCGACCATCGCGATCCCGATCACCGAGAAGCGAACGATCCGCGCGACGACGGCGCCGTACCCGTTGGCTACCCGGTCGATCGACCGCATGATCCAGCCGATCACGCCGCGCCTTGGCCCATGATGCGGTTTGAGCATGACGCCACAAAGCGCCGGCGAGAGCGTCAGTGCATTGATGGCCGAAAGGAACATCGCCACCGAGACGGTGACCGCGAATTGTCGAAACAGTTCGCCGGAAATGCCGGGAATGAAAGCAACGGGCACGAAGACCGACAACAGCACAAGCGTGATCGCAATGATTGGGGCCGTGATTTCCGCCATGGCGCGTTTGGTCGCGTCCGCCGGCGATAGTTCCGGATGCTCCTCCATGACCCGCTCGACATTTTCGACCACCACGATGGCGTCGTCGACGACAATCCCGATCGCCAGCACGATCGCCAGCAGCGAAACCGTGTTGGCGGAATAGCCGACGGCCTTGAGCACGATAAAGGCGCCGATCAGGCTGACCGGAACGGCGAGCGTCGGGATCAGTGTCGCGCGCCAACTGCCGAGAAACAGGAAGACCACTACCGTGACGAGAACGAAGGCCTCGATCAGGGTCTTTTTCACTTCGTGCATGGTATCGGTGACGAATACCGTCGGATCGTAGGTGATTTTCCAGGCCATATCCTCCGGAAAACGCTTTTCGAGATCGGCGAGCTTTGCCCGCACGGCATTCACGGTGTCGATGGCGTTGCCGCCGGGCGACTGATAGATCACGATGGCGGCCGCATCCTGACCATTGAACCGCGTGTCGCGGTCGAGATTGGCCGCCCCAAGCTCGAGCCTTGCGACATCGCGCAGTCGCAGCACCGACCCGTCGGGATTGGTACGAACGACGATATTCTCGAAATCCGCAACCGAATTCAGCCGTCCCTTGGTCTGGATGTTGAGCTGTAGCTGCTGATCATCGGAGATCGGCCGCGCGCCGACACGTCCCACCGCGGCCTGGACGTTCTGCGACTGGATCGCGTTGATGATATCGCCGGTCGTGAGATTGAGGCCGGTCAGCCGGTCGGTCCGGACCCACGCGCGCATCGCATAATCCTGCGCGGCAAAAAGGAATGCATCGCCGACCCCGGGAGTGCTCTTGATCGTATCGAGCATGTTGATTGTGACGTAGTTCGAAAGGAACAGCGGGTCGTGCGTGTGCTTCGGCGAGTACACCGTGATGAAAGCGAGAATCGCCGTCGACTTCTTCTTGACGGTGATGCCCTGTCGCTGGACTTCGGATGGAAGCGAAGATAGCGCTGTCTGGACCCGATTGTTGACGTTGACCGTATTGATGTCCGGGTCGGTGCCGAGCTCGAACGAGGCGGTCAGCGTGTAGCTGCCGTCATCGCCGCTCGTGCTTTTCATGTACATCATCTTGTCGACGCCGACGACTTGCGCCTCGATCGGCTGGGCAACGGTGGCGTCCACCACGGCAGAATTCGCGCCGGGATACATGGTCGTCACCGAGACCTGCGGCGGCACGATATCCGGATATTGCGCAACCGGCATCGCCAGGAAGGCCAATGCACCGGCGATCGTCGTGACGATGGCAATGACGATCGCAAGACGCGGACGGTCGACGAAAATTGCTGACAACATGGCTCAGCTCCTGTCCGGAGCGGGAGGCAGCGGCGTTGGTCGGACCGGCGCGCCCGGGCGCAAGCTTTGGGCGCCTTCGACGATCACGAGTTCGCCCCCGGTCAGGCCCTGGTCGATGATGACGCCCGACCCGCTTTCGCCGGCCGGCTTGACCCTCTTCACCTCGGCTTTGCCGTCGCTGGCAACGAAGACGTACGCGCCCTGCTGATCGGCAATCAATGCAGCCTGCGGAATAACGATCTTTTCTTCCGCCTTGCCGCTTTCAAGGCCTACCCGGACCAACTGGCCGTCGACCAGCGCAAAGTCCGGATTTGGAAACACGGCCCGGACCAGAATGGTGTCGGTCGAGCGGTCGACGCTCACGTCGACGAAATCGATCTGGCCGATTGGCTTGTAGGAGCTGCCATCGGCGAAGCGCAATTGTACCTTGATGCCGGTGATGTCTTCCTTGTGCTGGTCTTGCTGGGCACGCAAAAACTCGCGCTGGCTCACGGGAAACGAGACGTACATCGGGTCCTGGCTGACGACGACGGTGAGGGGGCCGCTCTGCGGACTGACGACGTTGCCCTTGGTGATATTGGTCTTGCCGACTTTGCCGGTGATCGGGGAAATTATCGCGGTATAGCCAAGATTAATCTTCGCCGTCTGCAGACTGGCCTCGTCGCTCGTGATTTGGCCTTGGGCGGACTGGTCGGCCGCCAGGGCCTGGTCCCGGGCGACAGCAGTGCCTGAGTTCTTCGCCAGCAGATCTTCCGCTCGCGCCAGTTGGAGCTCGCTCAACGCCTTGGAGGCCTTGCTCCGCTCCAGTGCGCCTTCGGCCTGACCGACGTCCGCCTCGAACAGGCCCTTTTCGATGCTGTAGAGCGGTGCGCCTTCCTTGACGAGATCGCCCTCCTTGAACAGTACGTCTTCGAGATATCCTGTCACACGCGCCTTGACCTCAACCCGGTTGACGGCCTCGACGCGGCCAACGAAATCGAGCGCTTTGGTCACCGGCTTTTTCTCCGCCGTGACAACGCCCACCGGTACGGCGGGCGGCTCCTGTTTTGTCTGAGCAAGTGCAGGGGCATACAACCCGCACGCGACCAGAGCCGCACAGGTAATGATACGCATCGCCGCCTCCTATTGGTGCCTTCCCGAGGAGATCGGTTGGCGCGGTAGGTGGCTTGACCTATGTCAAGGGAAACAGACGAAACCCCCGGCGCGGAAGCCGGACCGAGACGCGCGTCACGGTGGCGCGGTCGGTGGGCGTCCCACACATACTTCAATCGGTCCGATCGAGCGAACGTCGGGCCCGATAGCGAGCGGATTCTTGCCGTCGGTCATTTCATCCTGCGGCGCGGCAGGGCGGTTGCCTTCCAGGCGGACGCTCGAATTGCGTCAATAGCGGGGGATCGAAGGCACGGCCCACATGAACGTGCCGGAAACGGGCAAGGGACTTTCGGGCCCCGTTAGCCCGAGTTCGCGGATTCGCGCTCGAAAATCTCGATTTTGCGATTTTTTGGCGAGCTAAGTCGTTGATCTGCAAGGGGTGAGGTGTTCGAATTTGGCCGAAAACGGCTGTAGTGAAGACCTACCCGATTCCCAAGCACATGGTGATGCGGGTAAATTCGTTGCGCCATGTTCCTGCGACGCACTGAGCGAAAGAAGAACGGCAAGACGCACAGCTATTGGAACGTCGTCGAGAACAGGCGTCTCGATGACGGCCGGGTGGTGCAACGGCATGTGCTGTATCTCGGCGAGATCAACTCCTCGCAGGCAGCGGCGTGGCGCAAGGCAATCGAGGTATTCGACGAAGGCGCCGGGCGTGCGCGGACGCTGGCGCTATTTCCGGAAGATCGATGCGAGGCGGTGGCGGGCGATGCATCGATCGTCCAGCTTCGTCTGTCCAAGATGCAGCTTCGACGTCCGCGGCAATGGGGCGCCTGCTGGCTGGCCGGACAGTTGTGGCACGAGCTTGAGCTTGATCGGTTCTGGGCCGAGCGGTTGCCGCCGAGCCGCAAGAAGACGAGGTGGGATCAAATCCTGCAGGTGCTGGCGACCTATCGTCTGATCGCGCCGGGGAGCGAATGGCGGCTGCATCGGCAATGGTTTGGCAACAGCGCGATGGCCGATCTCTTGGGTGCGGACTTCGGCATTGCCGAGGAGCACAAGATTTACGCCTGCCACGATCTGCTGCTCGAGCACAAGGAGGCACTGTTCTCTCATCTGGTCGGGCGCTGGCGCGATCTGTTCAACGCCGACTTCGACGTGCTGCTGTACGACCTGACCAGCACGTACTTCGAGATCAACGCCTCGGATTTGCCGGAAGGCAGCAAGCGCCGCCACGGCTATAGCCGCGACAAGCGGCCGGACTGTCCGCAAGTAGTGATCGCGCTGGTGGTGACGCCCGACGGCTTGCCGTTGGCCTACGAAGTGCTGCCCGGCAACACCGCCGACAGCAAGACGTTGCGGATGTTCCTCTCCAAGATCGAGCAGCAATACGGCAAGGCGCGACGGGTCTGGGTGATGGACCGCGGCGTGCCGACCGAGGCGGTGCTGGCCGAGATGCGCAACAGC
Organism: uncultured Alphaproteobacteria bacterium; assembly: GCA_963755895.1. GTDB lineage: Bacteria > Pseudomonadota > Alphaproteobacteria > Rhizobiales > Xanthobacteraceae > Bradyrhizobium. The sequence continues at coordinate 1,174,540 of CAVWMD010000027.1, read as the reverse complement.
GATCCGCCGGTGCAGTATCTAGTGGGCACGCCGAAGGGGCGCCTGAATCGGCTGGAGAAGCATCTCGTGGACAAGCCTTGGCAGGACGCGCGCGAGGGCGTGCAGGTCAAGCTGTTGGCTGAAGACGGCGAGCTCTACGTCTTCGCCCAAAGCGCCGACCGGGTCAGCAAGGAGCGGGCGATGCGCCGGCGGCAGCTGAAGTGGTTGTGGAAGCGGCTCAGGCAAATCGATGCGATGGAGATCACGCGCGAAGAATTGCTGATGAAGCTCGGTGGCGCGCGATCCAAGGCACCGGCGGCCTGGCGTCTGATCGATATCGAGATCGACAAGCAGCGCCCGAGCTTCAGCTTCGCGCTCAATCGCAACAGATTGAGAAAGACGCGGCGTCGCGAAGGTCGCTACCTGCTGCGCACTAATCTCGCTGACAACGACCCCGCTCAGCTCTGGCAATACTACGTCCAGCTGGTCGCCGTCGAAGAGGCGTTCCGCAACCTCAAGGGCGATCTGGCAATCCGCCCGGTGTTCCATCAGGACGAGGCGCGGATTGAGGCCCACATCTTCATCGCCTTCCTGGCCTACTGCATGCAGATCACGCTGACGCGCCGGCTTCACGCCCTGGCGCCCGGGCTGACCGCACGTCGTGCGCTCGAAAAGTTCGCCGCTGTCCAGATGATCGACGTCCATCTGCCGACCACCGATGGGCGCGAGATCCTGCTCACCCGCTACACCCATCCCGAACCCGAACTTCAGCTCCTGATCGATCGGCTCAAACTTCGACTGCCACCGCAACCGCCCCCCAGGATCACCACGGCCGCCGTCAACCATGCCAACCGCCGTAGTGAAGACCTTTTGTAATAGGAGCAGAAGGCGTGGCATCGGTATGATTATACAATTCACGGGAAGGGGCAAGTCAGAATTCATTCTGGGCATGTCACCGCCCGATGATCTTGACTGCCTGCCACACGCCGAGCTGAAGGGCTTGGTGCTGAAGTTATTGGAAGAGATGGCGGAGCTTCGGCGAACGGTTGCGGCACAACGCGATGAGATTGCGCGGCTCAAGGGTGGGTCAGGCCGGCCGAACATCAAGCCAAGCGGCATGGAGAAGGCGACCGAACCGAAGCCAGCCGGAGGCTCGGGCGAGCAGCGCCGTGGGCGGGGCGAGACGAGATCGAAGCTTGTGATCGACGCGGAGGAGACCGTTAAGGTGGTGGTGGCGCCACAGGGCTCTCGCTTCAAAGGCTACACGAGCTATGTGGTGCAGGATCTGGTGATCCGCCCCTACGTGACGCATTTCCGCTGCGAGCGTTGGCAGAGCCCGGATGACAAGGTTATCACAGCCCCGCTGCCGTCCGGCGTTAGCGGGCTTTCGGGCCGGAGCTGCGCCGCTTCGTGCTGGCCCAGTATCACCAGGGCCAGGTGACGGTGCCGCGACTTCTAGCGCTGTTGCAGGCGCTTGGCATCGTCATCTCCAAACGCCAGCTCATGCGCCTGCTGATCGCCGATCAGGACTGCTTCCTCGACGAGGCCCGTGATGTACTGCGCGCCGGGCTGGCGCATGCGACCTGGATTACGGTCGATGACACCGGCGCTCGTCACAAGGCTGCGAACGGCTTCTGCACCCAGATCGGCAACGCGCATTTTACCTGGTTCGGCTCCACCAACTCGAAGAGCCGCAGCAACTTTCTCGAGTTGATGCGCGCCGGCCACAGCGACTACGTGATCAGCGACGAGGCGCTGGCCTACATGCGCCAGCGCGCACTCTCCGGGCCAGTCGTTGCCCGCTTGGCCGAACACCCCAACCGGTGCTTCCCCGATCAAGCCGCCTGGAACGTGCACCTCGACCAGCTCGGCATCTCGGCCCTGAAGGTCAACCCCGATCCAGTGACGACCGCCACCGAGGGCGCGTTGTGGGGCAGCATCAAGGCGCATGACTTTCTGCCCAATACCGTCATCGTCAGCGATGACGCCGGCCAGTTCAATGTCGGACAGCACGCCCTGTGCTGGGTCCATGCCGAGCGCCTGATCCACAAGCTTGACACCTTCACCGATGAGCAACGCGAAGCCCAGCGCAAAACTCGTGATCTGGTCTGGCGGTTCTATCGCGATCTCAAGGCCTATCGCCAGAATCTCGCACTCACTTTCCATCGTCGGAGGCCTTCCGAGCTCGAAAATTCCAGGAATTTGTGTGGTATTTATTCCGGGTCGTGAGCGTCGGTACGTTTACTCGCTGCAGCAATCAACCCATTCGAAATACGATCCACATAGGCAATGCCAATCGCAGAGCAAATGAACACCACGTGGATGATCGTCTGCCATTTCACACCGGCTTCGGTGTAATCAGTCGCACGGCCGGCGCCACCGAGATTGCCCGCCTCGATGAAGGTTCGCAGCAAATGAATGGAGGAGATCCCGATAATTGCCATCGCCAGTTTGATCTTCAAGACGCCGGCGTTGACGTGGCTGAGCCACTCCGGTTCGTCCGGATGTCCCGCGAGGTTCATTCGGGATACAAAGGTCTCGTAGCCGCCGACAATGACCATCAGCAAAAGATTTGAAATCATGACCACGTCTATGAGCCCCAAGACGACCAGCATGATTTGTTGTTCGGAAAAATCGAATGAGTGAAAGATGAGGTGCCAAAGCTCTTTGAGAAAGAGCACGACATAAACGCCCTGGGCAACGATCAATCCGAGATAGAGCGGTAATTGCAGCCATCGCGATCCAAACATGATCATTGGAATTGGGCGCAAAGTGATGTCGGTCGCTGGAGTGGGTGCTTCAGATGTAGATGACATTCGCTGGTTGCTCTCCCGAGGCAAGTTGCGACCCATTTGAGGCCAAGCCAAGTTGAGATTGGCTCGCGTTTCTAACGAGCAGACCTCATGAATTCCGGATTCCGATGCACCGCCGATATCGGTGAATTATTTTTTGTCGGCCACCAACTCGGGCAAGATCCAGTGCTTGTCGGCGATCTGGACAACGCTGGCGGGGTCGACATTCTCCCACTTGATAGTCGCTGCGTTCACTTTTGAAATCTTCACCATGACGGCGCGGTCAACGGTATCGTTTCCGTGCTTATCCCGCAGTGCCAGGTTACCAATGAGCTGGACGCTCTTGATCTTCGGGAATTTGCTGAACGCGCCTTGTGCAATTTTTCTTGTTATCTCGCCAAAGGCCCGCACCGCCGTCGCTTTGCCGGCTGAGTAAGGTTCAAGCCGGAACTCGACGATCAAGCTTTCGTCCGGATAGCTCACTGTCGCAAAAGTCTGCGAGCCCCGCTCGGAAACCACGCCCTTCGCAAATGCGACAGGGGAGGGTTCGGTGGCCCAGGCGCACCGTGCGAGAAGCATCGTTCCGACAAGTAGAAAGCGGGCAAACGTCTTCATCTCGGCTCCTGCCTTACGCTGCTACCGGAATTGCTACCCAAACCATCGCGGAGGAATGAGAAAGGTGAGGCAACCTACCGCAAGAGCAGGTGAAAAGCCCAATGAAATCAGGCTATCTACAACAGGTCTTAGAGGGGTGAGGCGCCTTTTCCTGATTTTCAAAACCGGTGCCTCAAGCTACTCGGCCACCCTTCCGTCGTTGCGCCATCAACCAGTTAGCGAGCCCTAGATCACGAACAGGCTGTGAACTGGACCCAACAGCCCATGCGATCGGCTTAACAGCCGGAACGCGATACCGTTCCGGCTGCTCGCATCGATGGGGCAAAGCCCGAGTCCGCCCGCGGCCATCAATTTTTGCCGCTGAACACCCCTCGCCATGCGTCCGACGCGCGCGGCGCTTGATACATTTCGCTCTTCAACTGTCCGAGCAGTCGCGAAATTTGGTCGATAGTCCGCAGATGCTCGCGAACGCGCGTTTTCGGAATCGCTTCAATCATCTTTTTGAAATCACGGGAAATTTGGATCAATTCGGCTTCCGTCATTTGAACCACCTTTACGCATGAAAAAAAACGTCATGAAATCCTGGCGTCGTCACCCTCCAAGTCCGCAATATGCCCTAAGTTGATCAGGCGATAAATTAAAAAGCAAGTTCCATGCCAGCGCTAGTGAGATGGTTCACACAAAACCCGTTTTTTATACCCGCCGCCGGCTTTCACGCTTCAACCTCCCCCCTCCAATGCATCTCTTCTTTGCAGCCTCGATCGCGTTCCCACGGCTCGGCGTTAGCCGTCGCCCCTGGCGGGTCCGGGTGAGTATTCAGGCAGGTGACGATAGCTGAGGCTGGCCGGCTGCGCCTCGGCCATCCCGACGGCGGCACACGAGCGTCTCATTTGTTTCGCTGGCGCCCGATTGAAGCAAGGTCTCGACCTGCTGTCGTTTCAACCTTGCCTAACTCGGCGAAGGCGGCGAGGGGACGGCGCGGGCCTGTTCGGGCTTGCGCGCCCTCAACGAACCGTTTTGGAAAATCGTCTTGGAAAAAAAGCTGCGCGTCCGCGCATCTGCGCAGAAAAAATTCCCGCGGCGCGCCTTAAATCTTCGTAACGTTGTTCATTTTTCGCAACGAGCTTTCTCTCTTGCGAGCAAGATGCCGTGATGAAGGCGGCGTCGGGCTTGAACTTTCGAGCGCACTCGGGAATTGCTGCAGTGCCCGCGCCGGGCGCTTCGACCTGTCGTCGTGAGCGTCAACGGTACGATCCTCAAATTCGAGGCTCTGCTTCTTGACTGCTATCGTTCGGCTAGCGCTTGCGCGTCCATACACCTTCGTCGTGATGGCGATCCTGATCGCGATTTTTGGCGTGCGCTCGGTGCTTGGCACGCCGACCGATATTTTTCCGAATATCAACATTCCGGTCATCTCGGTGATCTGGAGCTATACCGGCTTGCCGCCGGACGATATGGCGAACCGCATCGTCTCGATCTACGAACGGTCGCTATCGACGACCGTCAATGACATCGAGCATATCGATTCGCAGTCGCTTGCCGGCTACGGCATCGTCAAAATCTTCTTCCAGCCGACCGTGAACATCAGCGCCGCCGAGGCGCAGGTCACGTCGATCTCTCAAACCATCCTGAAGCAGCTTCCTGCCGGCATCACTCCGCCGTTCCTGCTGGTTTACGACGCTTCCAGCGTTCCGATCATCCAGCTGGCGTTGTCGAGCGATACCCTGTCCCAGACGGCGCTCAACGATCTTGCCGTGAATTTCATTCGGCCCGCGCTCGCGACGATCCCGGGCGCCCAGTTGCCAAACGCCTATGGTGGCGCCGCCCGGCAGGTGCAGATCGATCTCGACCAGAACGCGCTGCGCGCCCACGGCATTTCGGCGACCGACGTCGGCAACGCGCTGGCGCGGCAGAATCTGATCACGCCGGTCGGAACCGAAAAGATCGGTACCTACGAATACACGATCGATCTCAACGATTCGCCAAAGATCATTGAAGATTTCGATAATCTCCCGATTAAAGTGGTCAACGGCGCGGTGGTTTTCATGCGCGATGTCGCCCATGTCCACAACGGTTCTCCGCCGCAGACCAATGTCGTGCAGTCGGATGGCCGCAAGGGCGTGCTGATGTCGGTGCTCAAGATCGGCTCGGCCTCGACGCTCGACATCATCGCCGGCGTCAAAGCGCGCTTGCCGGCCATTCAGGCTACGCTTCCGGAGGGGGTCAATCTCAAATATGTCGCCGATCAATCGGGCTTCGTCCAGGTCCTCCGTCGCCGCCGTCGTCCGCGAAGGACTGATCGCGGCCGCGCTGACCGGCTTCATGATCCTGGTCTTTCTCGGCAGTTGGCGCTCGACCTTCATCATCACGATTTCGATACCCCTGGCGGTGCTGAGCTCCCTGATCGCACTTTCGGTGCTTGGCCAGACGATCAATGTGATGACGCTCGGCGGTTTGGCGCTCGCGGTCGGTATTCTGGTCGACGACGCGACGGTCACCATCGAAAACATCAATCGCCACATGGAGGAGCAGGGCGAAGACATCCTGACGGCCATCACCCACGGCGCGCAGGAAATCATGGCCCCGGCGACGATCGCGCTGTTTTGCATCTGCATCGCTTTCGTCCCGCTGCTTTCGCTTGGCGGGGTCGCCGGTTATCTGTTCCGGCCGTTGGCGATGGCGGTGGTCTTCGCGATGATCGCCTCCTACATTTTGACCTATACGCTGGTGCCGACGATGGCGCATTTTCTGCTGCGCAACCAGCATCATCATTCGACTCGTTCGGAAGATGGCGAGACCGCCGCCGAAAGGCTTTTTCGCCCGCTTCCAACACGGGTTCGAACATTATTTCGAACGATTGCGGCAAGGCTATCTGGGCTTGCTGGAATTGGCGCTTGCAGCATCGTTTCTGGTTCGCCGGCGGCTTCCTCTGCGTGGCCTTGGCGTCTCTCGGCCTCGCTCCGTTCCTTGGACAGGATTTCTTCCCCTCGATCGATGCCGGCGCGATCAGAATTCACATGCGCGCACCAACCGGAACGAGAATCGAGGAAACGACGCGCCTGACCGATCAGGTCGAGCAGAAAATCCGCGCGCTGATGCCGCCTGATCGGATCGCCGAGCATCGTCGACAATATTGGCTTGCCGAACAGCGGCATCAATATTTCATACGGAAGTTCCGGCACGATCGGCGTTTTCGATGCCGACATATCGGTCACCTTGAATGAAGGGGAGACCGCCACGGACGTCTATGTGAAGACTCTGCGCGAGAAGCTGCCGGCGGCTTTTCCCGGCACCACTTTCTCATTCCTTCCCGCTGACATCGTCACCCAGATCCTCAATTTTGGCTCGCCGGCGCCGCTCGATGTTCAGATCGCCGGCGCCGACCTCAACGCCAGCCGCGCCTTCGCGAACAAGCTGCTTGCGAAGATCCGCTACGTCCCGGGCGTTGCGGATCCGCGCATCCAGGAGCAATTCCAGAACCCCGCGCTGAAAGTCGATTTCAATCGCGAACTCGCCGGCGTCGTCGGGTTGACGGAAAGCGATGCCGCGACGAGCATTCAGGCGACGCTGTCGGGCAGCACGCAGACGGCGCCGACCTACTGGCTGAACCCGACCAATGGCGTGTCCTATCCGGTTTCCGTCCAGACGCCGCAATATGGCATCGATACGCTTGGAGAACTCAAGAACCTGCCATTGACCGCCGCTCAGTCCACCCAATTGCTGGGAGGCCTCGCAACCTTCTCGCCCGAGCCGCTCGACGCGGTCGTTTCACACTACGACATCAGGCCTGTCGTCAACATCTATGCGACGACGCAGGGCCGCGACCTTGGCAGCGTCGCCGCCGACGTGCAGAAAATCGTCGACGATTCCCGCGCGGACCTGCCCAAAGGTTCGACCGTCACGATTCGCGGGCAGGCGAGCACCATGACGGATGCTTACAGGCAGTTGTTTATCGGTTTGGCGATGTCGATCATCGCTGATCTATCTGCTGATCGTCGTCAATTTCCAGTCCTGGATCGATCCTTTCGTGATCATCATGGCGCTTCCAGCGGCTCTGGCCGGCATCGTCTGGATGCTGTTCCTCACCTTTACGACCCTGTCCGTGCCCGCTCTCACCGGCGCGATCATGTGCATGGGCGTCGCCACGGCCAACAGCATTCTGGTCGTCAGTTTCGCACGCGAGCGGCTCTCGGAAGGCAAGGACGCGCTGACCGCCGCGATGGAAGCGGGCGGCACGCGATTCAGGCCCGTGATCATGACGGCGTTGGCCATGATCATCGGCATGGCGCCGATGGCGATCGAACCCGGACAGAACGCGCCGCTTGGCCGCGCGGTCATCGGTGGCCTGCTTTTTGCTACTTTCGCAACGCTGGTGTTCGTGCCGGTGTTGTTCAGCATCGCCCATGGACGCCAACCACGTCCCGCCGAGGCGGCCGATCCGCTCTCCGGCGCGCCTTCCCACGCCTGACTTCACGCCTACCTGGAGCTCTCATGTCTTCCGAACCGTCCGCCCGCCAACCCGCCAGGCCACGCCGGATCCTGTTTTTGCTGGGCTTCGTCGCGGTTTGCGCGATCGCTCTGGCCACGTTCGGTATCGTCGATCGCGCCAGGAGCAAGCAGGAGGTCAAAGCCTGGACCGACGAGCAGGCGATTCCGACCGTGCGTCTTGTTCAAGCTGAACCCGGTCCGCCGGAACAGTCGTTGCTTCTGCCGGGCAACGTCAGCGCCTTCAATATCAGTTCGCTGTTCGCCCGCGCCAGCGGCTACGTGACTGCCTGGCATAACGATATCGGCGCGCATGTGAAAAAGGGCGACGTGCTTGTGACGATCTCGGCGCCCGATCTCGATCAGCAACTCGAAGCAGGCGAAGGCGCAGCTCGTCCAGTTGCAGGCCGCCGTCGAACAGGCGCAGGCGAATGCCGATCTCGGCCAGGTGACCAACGGGCGGACGGCGCGGCTCGTCGCTCAGGGGTGGTCGACCCTGGAGCAGGGCGACACCGATCGATTGACCGCGGCCTCGCGGAACGCGGCGTTGGCGGTCGCCAAAGCGAACGTGACGGCCCAGGAGGCTGCGGTCAACAGGCTCCAGGAGCTGACCGGCTTCGAACAGATCAAGGCGCCGTTCGACGGCGTCGTCACCGCACGCAACGTCAATATCGGCGATCTCCTCAACGCCGGCGGTACGTCGGGAAGGGCCCTCTACCAGGTCGCCGACATCCATCGCATGCGCATTTTTGTCAATGTCCCGCAAGCGTTCCTTGGCGACCTCAAGCCTGGCGTCAAGGCGACGCTGCATCTGCCCGGCCAGCAGGAGACTTTCGAGGCGGAGCTGTCGTCGACCTCGAATGCGCTGGAGGAAAATTCCCGCACCGCCCTGATCGAGTTGCAGGCGGACAATCCCGACGGGAAGCTGTGGCCCGGCGCCTTCACGGAAGTCCAGTTCCACATTCCCTCCGACGCCCGGCACGTTGCGCATTCCGTCCACGGCGCTGATTTTCGGCGCAAATGGAATGCGCGTCGCCGCAGTCGACGCCAGCAACAAGGTCGTGCTGAAACCCGTGACGACTGGGCCGCGATCTCGGCAACGATGTCGAAATTCAATCCGGTCTGTCCTTGGCCGACCGGCTGATCGACAACCCGCAAGAATTGATCGAAGCGGGCTCAATTGTCCGCATCGCAGGCGCAGACGGAAAGCCCCCAAAAGTCGCCGACGCGGAATGAGCCGCAGCAAGGGAAAGTGCGGTTATCGCACCGGCGCGCCAGCCGTCGGCGCCTCGCGGTAGGACACACTCGGCGGCATGCCGAAATGCCTGCGGAACATCGCGGTGAACGCGCTTTGGCTGGCGTAGCCGCTGTCCAGTGCGACATCGATGATCCGCTCGCCGGCCGCGAGCCGTTCGAGGGCAAACAACAGGCGTGCCTGCTGGCGCCATTGCCCAAACGTCAGACCGGTCTGCGCGGAGAACAGGCGGTGGACCGTCCGGGGCGTTACGCTGATCCGCTCTGCCCAATCCTCGGCGGTCGAGGGATCGTCGGGGTGGGCGACCAGGGCCTCGCAAATGCGCAGCAAGCGCGCCTCGTGCGGCATCGGAAGATGCAGCGGCAACGTATCCACCTCCCGCAACTCATCGAGCAAGAGCCGCATCATGGGCGCTCGCCGTGATGCTTCCCGCGCTGCTGGCGACGCCGCCGCAACACCGTCAGATCAACGCCGACACGCTGCCGCTGATCCTTTATGCAGGTTCGCTGGCCTCCGTCGTGTTGCCGTTCTTCTGGATTCGCGGCGTCGAGCAATTGGGCCCGAACCGCTGCGCAATCTTCATGAACCTTCTGCCGGTGCTCACCGCCGGCGCCGCGATTGTCACGCTCGGCGAACCGGTCAGGCTGTTCCATGTCATTGCCGGCGGGGCGTTGCCTGCGCCCAGATATTCCGGCGTCCCCTGATGAGGCGGACCACGATACCGACCGGTGGGAAGGGGAGGCGCTGTGACCGATCTGACGCCGTCGCAACGGATGAGTTGCTGCACTGCCGATCGGAGATAAGGACTTAGTTAAGGTAAATCCGGCGCCGTGCACCCGCTGTTGGCTGCCCTGCGCTGCCAAACTCAGTGGGTTTTTCTTGCGTAATATCTGGATGAAGATTTAGAGTCCCTTTTCTGGGATCCGTAAACCCCTCGCCTTTAGGCGACGGGATGCATTAGCATCCGGCGATGCAAACGGCGAAGTCTGGCAGTCATACGGTATGGGATTGCAAATATCACCTGGTATGGGTGACCAAGTATCGATATCCAGTTTTGGCCGGAGATATCGGTCTGCGGGCACGGGAGTTGTTGCGGGGAATAGCTTTGAGTCATGAAATGATGATTTATGCGGGGGCGATAAACCGAGATCACGTACATCTGCTGTCGATACCACCGCATCTGTCAGTGTCTCGTGCGGTGCAATATCTTAAGGGCAAGAGTTCGCATAAGCTTCTGACGGAGTATCAATCTCTCAGAAAGCGATACTGGGGACAGCATTTGTGGAGTCGGGGATACTGGGTTGCGTCGAGCGGAAACGTCACGGACGAAGTGTGGAAGAAATACATAGAAGACCAAAAGCCAGAAGAGCCGGATGACAACTTCAAAGTAGTTTGACAAATCGACCCGTAGGGTCGATCAATCCGGCTTCCAGCCGTAATCTGAAGCCACCGGCTTTAGCCGGTGGAGTGTTCACTGTATCGATACGTACGAGTGCCGCGCGATTGACTGAGAGCGTGGAGGGTAGCGTGGAGTGGTTCAAACTATCCAAGTCGCGTAGTTCCATCGGGCCGGCGATCCAGGCCGGCGCCGCGGCGCCCGAGCCGCCAAAGCCGGCACCGATGCTTGCTTCGACACTTGCGCCGCCTGTACCGATTCCGGCAAAAAGCCCCAAAGACGTTTTCGACAGCATCCTCGACGCGCCGCGCAGTGCCGATCCGGTCCCGACCAGAAAAGTCGGCTTCACGATATCATCCTCGAAGGACGGCGAGACTGCGATCGCGCAAATGACCAGCCCGACGCTCACGGTTGCCAAGGCCCGCATGCTCTTCAAGTCGGGATGGCAGGTCCAGGTTACCGACGCGGCCGGCCGGCAATTCGCGCCTTCCGAATTCGACGACATTCTGAAATTCGATTGAGGGCGGGGTCGGGTTGGCGGAGCGCACCATGCGTCCGACGGCATCATCCGACAGTTGCGCCGAGTGGCATAAGCCACTGACAATACGCGATTTCCGAATGTGGTTTCCGGGTCACATCGCCCGGGAATCGGAGCCCGCGACCACCCCACCGATTGACTCTCGGCCTCGGCTCCATTGCATTGGAGCCTAATTTGGATTGTGCCAGATAAGGTCAAGCCAATGTTTGAATTAATTATTTTAAGCGTGATTTTCTTTGCCGCCGCCTACGCTGCTTTCCTTTGGAAGGAAGGGCGGCGCGACGACGTTCTGTTCGGCGCCTTTGTTGAAAAATCTTCAGCCGAGCAGGTCAAGGAAGTCCGCTGACGGCCTGTAAGCGGGCTTCGCATTGCACTGCGCCGCTTTCGGCGCTGTAGCCGCTTGCCCGGAGTGGTTTGTCCCAAGACGTTTGTCCCAAGACGTTTGTCCCAAGACGTTTGTCCGGATCGAAGCTTCGCGATCAGCGCGCGCCGGTGCTCGCCTGCACGGCGAGCCGCTCCGGCGACAGGCTGCAGTTCAAGATGCGATGCAAGATGCGATGATTGAGCCGATGCGGCGAAGGCGGCCGCTACAGGCGCGACCGATAGCCGTCGACGGCGTGGGCGATAAAAATGCCGGCGCTCATGACGCCGAAGAATGCGGTAATAGCTTCGAACATGGTCTCGATCCCTGACCCAGCGATCGGACCAAACGCCCTGCGACCCCGCACAGTCAAAAGGATTCCGCGCGACGTCGGAAATTCAAAAGTTAATGATGATTTTGAGCAACAGGATTGAGAACCCTGTCCCGTAAATGGACGGGCGCGGCAACGATTGATTTACCACCGCGATGCTCTCCCCATTTCCGCCGTGTTCCGGCTGCGATATGTTCATCACTTGGTGCGGAATTGGGCTGCATAGGGGACGTGCAACCGCCAAACGTCCACCCAAACGAGTGCGGGTAGGCGTTCGACCAATAGGCGTGCGGCCGGCGGAATGGTAATTGGGGCGATGGGGATTCGACGGTCAGATCCGATCATTCGGGCGGCGCGTGGCGCTGCGGCCGTGGCGACGTGCCTCGCGCTCGCCAATTGCGCCTCATCGGCAAGTTCGCCAGCCGGGTCGATCCCAAATACGGCGTTTCCTCCAGCCCGCGCGTGGTCGCGTTGGGCGATCCCGTGCCGAAGGGCGGCGGCACCTACCGCGTCGGCAAGCCCTATACCGTCGGCGGCCGGGTCTATGTGCCGGAAGAAGACGTCAATTACCGCGAGGAGGGCCTGGCGTCCTGGTATGGCGACGATTTCCACGGCCGGCTGACCGCCAATGGCGAAGTGTTCGACATGGCCTCGCTGACCGCGGCCCATCCGACGCTGCCGATGCCGTGCTATGCGCGCGTCACCAATCTCGGCAACGGCAAATCGCTGATCGTCCGCGTCAATGACCGCGGGCCCTATCATGGCAACCGCCTGATCGACGTCTCCAACAAGGCCGCCGAACTGCTTGAATTCAAAGGCAATGGCGTCGCGCGGGTGCGGGTCGAATATGTCGGCCGCGCGCCGCTGGAAGGCTCCGACGACCGCCAGCTGATGGCGACCTTGCGCACCGGCGTGCCGGCGCCGGCGCCGTCGCTGGTCCGGGTTGCCTCGGCCCGTCCGTTCGTTCCGGAAGTTCCGTCGTCCGGCCGCGCGATCCGCGGCGAGGTTCCGATGCCGGAAGGGCGCCCCTATAGCCTCGGCAATACCTCGGCCGACCAGGCCTCGATCAACGCGACCTCGGAAATGTCCGCCTCCGCGCGCGCGCGTTCGAGCGGCCGCGTCATCGAACAATCCGCGCGCCGTGTCCTATGAGGACGATCCGCGCTACGCGCCGGAGCAACGGCCGGTCTCCGCCTATGCGCCGGTCGACCCGCGCGGACCGAGCGAAATCCTGGCCGGCCGCGGGCTCTATTGAGCTGACGGTCTGACGCCGCGCTGTCACGGATCGGTCCCGAGCACGTTTTCCGCTGATCTTGCCGAACCTGGGCACGCGCTGGCGCCTGGGCCTGATCGCTTTTCCGCCTTGTTTTCCGGATGTTGTCGGGCCAACGGTGACATGTTGCCCGGAGATCATGCTCAGACTGAGAACGCCGGGCTCAGGGCATCGCCGATGGCACTCGAAATAGCACGCTCTCGCACCTCGAAATCCGCGGCTGCACGCCTTCGGCGCGGCCTGATCGCGGCCGTTGTCGCGGTCGGCGGTCGGCTGCGGCGGCGTGGTCTATGCCGCCAACCAGAGCGTGCAGGGTTTCAAGAAGGAAGAGGGCGGCTTCGACGGCGATGCGCCGACCGCGATCCTGATCGAAGCCACCAGCGGCAGCGTGCTGTTCGAGAAGAACGCCGACGAGCTGCGGGCGCCGTCCAGCATGATGAAGCTGATGACCGCCGAAGTGGTGTTCCACGCCATCAAGCAGGGCGACATCAAGCTGACCGACGAATACCGCATCAGCGAAAACGCCTGGCGCAAGGGCGGCGCGCCGTCCGGCACCTCGACGATGTTCGCGGCCCTCAACAGCAAGGTTTCGGTCGACGATCTCCTGCACGGCGCGCATCATCCAGAGCGGCAACGACGCCTGCATCGCGCTGGCGGAGGGCATGGCCGGCAACGAGCGCACCTTCGCGCCGACATCATGACCAAGCGCGCCCGCGAACTCGGCCTGACGCAATCGACCTTCGCCAATTCCAACGGCCTGCCCGACCCCGGCAACAAGATGACGGTGCGCGAACTCGCGAAACTGGCGCGCTACATCATCCAGACCTATCCCGAATTCTACAAACTGTTCGGCGAGAAGGAATTCACCTGGAACAAGATCAAGCAGCCGAACCGCAATCCGCTGCTGAATTCGCTCGAAGGCGCCGACGGGCTCAAGACCGGCTACACCAAGGAGGGCGGCTACGGCATGGTCGGCTCCGCCGTGCAGAACGGCATCCGGCTGATCGTCGTCGTCAACGGGCTGGAGGATTCCGAGGACCGCGCCTCCGAAGCCAAGAAGATGCTGGAATGGGGCTTTCGCAATTTCGAGGTGCGGACCCTGTTCGCGGCGCAACAGCCGGTCGGCTACGCCAAGGTGTTCGGCGGCGACAGCGGCTCGGTCAAGCTCGCCAGTCCACGATCCGATCAAGGTGATGGTGCAGAAGAACGGCAACGACAAGCTGATCGCGCGCATCGTCTATAACGGACCGGTGCGGGCGCCGATCGAGGCCGGCCAGCAGGTCGGCGTCGTCAGGGTCTGGCGCGGCGCCAACATCGCGATGGAAGCGCCGGTCTATGCGGCCGAAGCGGTCGGCAAGGGATCGACCATGCGGCGCGCCGATCGATGGCGTCAGCGAACTCGTGATCGGGATGTTTCGCGCGGGCGCCGAGAAGCTCTGAGCATGGCCGAGGCAGCGGTCAAACGATCTGCCGGGACGCGGGCGATTCATCACCTTTGAGGGCGGCGAGGGATCGGGCAAATCCACCCAGATCAAGACCCTCGCCGAGCGGCTCGACGCGGCGAAATTGCGCGCCATCGTCACCCGCGAGCCCGGCGGATCGCCGGGCGCCGAAATCATCCGGCATCTGGTGCTGTCCGGCATGGGCAAGCTGCTGGGCCCCGATGCGGAAACGCTGCTGTTTGCCGCCGCGCGCGACGACCATGTGCGCACGCGTGATCCAGCCGGCGCTCAATCAGGGCATCTGGGTGCTGTGCGACCGGTTTTCGGATTCGACGCGGGTCTATCAGGGCCGGCTCGGGCAAGTGTCGCCCGCGAGTTCTCAACGCGATGGAGCGGGTCACCATCGGCGATCTCAAGCCCGATCTGACCATCATCCTCGATGTCCCCGTCGAGATCGGCATGCAGCGCGCCGCCGCGCGCCGCGGCAGCGGCGCGCCCGACCGGTTCGAGGCCGAGGACGTCAAGTTTCATCAGCAATTGCGCGAGGCCTATCGGCAGATCGCAGCCGACGAACCGCAGCGCTGCGTGCTGATCGACGCCAGCGCCGATCCCGGCACGGTCGCGGCGATGATCTGGGCCGCCTTGCGCGATCGGCTGTTTGCCACCAACGACCGGCAACGCGGTCAATCCGGCATGAGCGCCGCGTCAGGTCGAGCCGCAGATCACGGTGGCGCATCCGCGCGAAACCACCGCGCTGTTCGGGCATCGCGAGGCCGAGACGGCGTTGCTGAATGCCTATCGCAGCGGGCGCATTCCGCATGCCTGGCTGATCGGCGGCGCGCAGGGCATCGGCAAGGCGACGCTGGCCTATCGCATGGCCCGCTTCGTGCTCGCCCATCGCGATCCGCATGGCGCCGACGTGCAGCGCGCCGAAACGCTGTGGGTCGATCCGTCCGATCCGGTCGCGCGCCAGGTCGCGGCCGGCGCCCATGGCGGCCTGCTGACGCTGGAGCGCTCGCTCAACGACAAGGGCGTGATGCGCACCGTGATCACGGTCGACGAGACCCGCGAGACCATTTCGTTCTTCGGCTCGACCGCGGCGGTCGAGGGCTGGCGGGTCTGCATCGTCGACACCGTCGATGAACTCAATCCCAACGCCGCCAACGCGCTGCTCAAGGTGCTCGAGGAGCCGCCGCAGCGATCGCTGTTCCTGCTCGTCAGCCACGCGCCGGCGCGGGTGCTGCCGACCATCCTGTCGCGCTGCCGCAAGCTGCCGTTGCGGCCGCTGGCGACTGCCGACGTGATCGCGCGCCGCGACCGATGCCGCCGACATCGCGGCCGACGATCCCGCGCTGGCGCGAGGCCGCCGAGGCCGCGGAGGGCAGCGTCGCGCGCGCGCTGACGCTGCTCGGCGGCGATGCGCTCAAACTTCACCAGCGGACGGCGGCGCTGCTGGCGACGCTGCCGCGGGTCGATCCGCGCGAACTGCATGCGCTGGGCGATGCGCTCGGCGGCAGCGACCGGGTGGCGCTGGCAGCCTTCATCGACAGCGTCGATCGCTGGGTCGGCGAACGCTTGCGGGCCGACGAGGCCAACGCCAATGCGAACCTGCCCCGCCTTGCACGGCTGGCGGAGGTATGGGAAAAGATCAACCGCGCCGCGCGCGACACCGAATCCTACAATCTTGAACGAAAACCGCTGGTTTTCTCGGTGTTTGGCCTGCTTGCGGAAGCCACGCGGTAACGGCGCCGCCGGGTCGTATTCCGGGCAATCTCGTTTGAACGACGAAGGAATTTGTGGTGGCGAACGCCGGCTAAGAAAACATCCAGGAAAAAAGCTGCCAAAAAGGCCACCGCGAAGCAAGCCGCGCAAAGCAGCGGTAGCGAAAAAGCGCGCCAAGAAGAGCAAGCGCGTCGCGAAGAAGGCCAAGAAGACCGTCAAGAAGGCCGTCAAGAAAACTGCGAAGAAAGCTGTCAAAAAGACCGCGGCCAAAAAGCCGGCGGCCAAAAAGGCCTCGAAAAAATCGGCCAAGAAATCGATCAAGAAGCCGGCAAACAACGCGGTTACGACGGAAATCGCGCCGGTCAAGGCCGAGCCAGTCAAGACCAAGGCGAAAGCTTCGCCGCCGGCGGCGAAACCGGCCGCTGCGGTCGCGCGCCCGAAACCTGCTCCGATCGCAAAGCCTGCGGTGCCCGCGGAGCGCAACACCTATTTCATCACCACGGCGATCGCCTATCCGAACGGCATGCCGCATATCGGCCACGCCTATGAGGCGATCGCGACCGACGCGCTGGCGCGCTTTCAGCGGCTCGACGGCAAGGACGTGTTCTTCCTGACCGGCACCGACGAGCACGGCCAGAAGATGATCCAGACCGCGCACAGCGAAGGCATGACGCCGTTCGATCTCGCCACCCGCAATGCCGGCGCGCTTCAAGGAAATGGATGAGCGGCTGAACATTTCGTTCGACCGCTTCATCCGCACCTCGGAACCGCGCATCATCGCTCGGTTCAGGTGATCTGGAACCGGATGCAGGAGAACGGCGACATCTATATCGACACCTATGCCGGCTGGTATTCGGTGCGCGACGAGGCCTATTACGCCGAAGACGAAACCGTCGTCGGCGAGGACAATGTGCGCCGCGGCCCGCAGGGCACGCCGGTCGAGTGGGTCGAGGAGAAGAGCTATTTCTTCAAGCTCTCGGCCTATCAGGACAGGCTGCTCGCGCTCTACAACGACCAGCCCGATTTCATCGGGCCCGGACTCGCGCCGCAACGAAGTCATGAGTTTCGTCAAGGGCGGCCTGAAGGACCTGTCGATCTCGCGCACCACCTTCGACTGGGGCGTCAAGGTGCCCAACGACCCCGAGCACGTGATGTATGTCTGGGTCGACGCGCTGACCAATTACATCACCGGCGTCGGCTTTCCCGACGAGGGCGAGCCACAACTGGCGCTACTGGCCGGCCGACGTGCATATCATCGGCAAGGACATCATCCGCTTCCACGCGGTGTACTGGCCGGCGTTCCTGATGTCGGCGGGCATCCCGGTGCAGAAGCGGGTCTACGCCCACGGCTTCCTGTTCAACAGGGGCGAGAAGATGTCGAAGTCGGTCGGCAATGTCGTCGATCCCTTCAACCTCGCCGACCAATATGGCGTCGACCAGATGCGCTATTTCTTCCTGCGCGAGGTGCCGTTCGGACAGGACGGCAGCTACAACCACGAAGCCATCGTCGCGCGCATCAATGCCGACCTCGCCAACGATCTCGGCAACCTGGCGCAGCGCTCGCTGTCGATGATCGCCAAGCAACTCGGCGGCGTGCTGCCGGAGCCGGGCGACTTCAGCGACAACGACAAGGCGATCCTGGCGCAGGCCGACGGCATGCTGGCGCCGTCGCGCGACCGCGATGGCGACCCAGCAGATCCATCAGTGGCTCAATGCGGTCTGGGCCGTGGTCGCCGAAGGCCAACCGCTATTTCGCCGGCGAAGCGCCATGGGCGCTGGCCAAGACCGATCCGGCGCGGCAGAAGCACGGTGCTGTACGTCACCGCCGAAGTGGTGCGGCAGATCGCGATCCTGGCGCAGCCGGCGATGCCGGATGCCTCGGCGAAGCTGCTCGACAGCCTCGGCATCCCGGAGGACGCACGCGACTTCGCGGCGCTGGCGAAGCGGCTCACCGCCAGGCACGACGCTGCCGGCGCCGGTCGGCGTGTTCCCGCGCTATGTCGAACCGACGGCGGCTTGAACGGTCAGCCATGCTTGTCGACAGCCACTGCCATCTCGATTTTCCCGACTTCGCCGATGATCTCGACGCCATCGTCGCGCGCGCCGAGCGCAGCCGGTATCGGACGTATCGTCACCATCTCGACCCGGGTGAGGCGTCTTGGCGCGCTGCTCGAGATCGCCGCGCGGTTTCCGAACGTCTATTGCTCGGTCGGCACCCATCCGCATCAGGCCGACGAGGAAGACGGCATTCCGGCCGAAGAACTGATCGAACTGACGCGGCATCCCAAGGTCGTGGCGCTGGGCGAAGCGGGGCTGGATTATTTCTACGAGCACGGCTCGCGGCAGGCGCAGGAGCGCGGCTTTCGCGCCCATATCGCGGCGGCGCGCGCGACCGGCCTGCCGCTGGTGATCCATACCCGCGAGGCCGACGAGGATTGCGGCCGCATCCTGCGAGGACGAAATGGCCAAGGGATCGTTTCGCGCCGTGCTGCATTGCTACACCGGCGGGCGCGAGCTGGCGATGAAAGCGATCGACGCTGGGCCTTTCGATTTCGTTCACGGGCATTCTGACCTTCAAGAAATCGCAGACGCTGCGCGATCTCGCGGCCGAATTGCCGGCCGATCGCATCATGGTCGAAACCGACGCGCCGTATCTGGCGCCCGGCAAGTTTCGCGGCAAGCGCAACGAGCCGTCCTATGTGGTCGAAATCGCCAAGGTGCTGGCGGAAACGCGCGGCGTTTCGCTGGAGGAGATTTCGCGCCAGACCACCGAGAACTTCTTCCGCCTGTTCAGCAAGGTGCCCGCGTTGAAAGCTGCGGCATGACGCTGACGCTGACCGATTCTCGGCTGCGGATCCTCCGCCGGCGTTCCGCGGCCGGCGCTGGGCTGGGGCGCCTGCGATCCCACCAATCCGAAAAACCGCCGCCGCCGCTGTTCGCTGCTGGTCGAGCGGACCTCGGATGCGGGGCATGACGCGGATCGTGATCGACACCTCGCCCGATCTGCGCGAGCAGTTGATCGACGCCGAGGTCGATCACATCGATGCGGTGTTCCTGACCCATGAGCATGCCGACCAGACCCATGGCATCGACGATCTGCGCTCGGTCGTGCTGCATCAGCGCCGGCGCATTCCGGTCTATCTGAACCAGTCGACCGCCAAGGACATCCTGCTGCGGTTTTCCTATTGCTTCGTGTCGCCGCCGGGCAGCGACTATCCGCCGATCCTCGACCATCATGCGATCGAGGCCGGCGAAAGCCGCACCATCGAAGGCAAGGGCGGCCCGGTGACGCTGTCGGCCTTCATCCTGCAGCACGGCAACATTCCGGCGCTCGGCTACCGCATCGGCGATGCCGCCTATACGCCCGATGTCAGCGACATCCCGCGCGAGAGCTGGCCGCAGCTGGAAAATCTCGAGCTCTGGATCATCGACGGCCTGCGCTATACCGGACATCCCAGCCATTTCAGCGTCAACGATGCGCTGTCATGGATCGACCGCTTCAAGCCGCGCCGCGCCGTCATCACCAACATGCATTCCGACCTCGATTACGAGGTGCTGCGCCAGCAAACTGCCCGATGGCGTGATCCCGGCCTATGACGGCATGCGGCTGACGCTGGAGCGATAGAGCTTCGTAGGGTGGGCAAAGCGAAGCGTGCCTACCACGACATCGGAAAATAATCTGGTGGACACGGCGCCGAAGAGCGCCTTTGCCCACCCTACCAGGTCGCTGCGCTCTTCCTCGGGATGACGGCTTACGCCGAAATCGCCTTCGCCGATTTCACCTGATCGCGCAGCATGAATTTCTGGATCTTGCCGGTCGATGTCTTCGGGATCGCGCCGAACACCACGGCCTTTGGCGTCTTGAAACCCGGCATCTGGCCGCGGCAAAACGCGATGATGTCGGCCTCGGTGGCGTGTGCATCGTCCTTCAATTCGACGAAGGCACAGGGCACTTCGCCCCACTTGGAATCCGGCTTGGCGACGACGGCGGCAAACAGCACCGCAGGGTGCTTGTAGAGGATGTCCTCGACCTCGACCGAGGAAATGTTTTCGCCGCCGGAGATGATGATGTCCTTGGAACGATCCTTGATGATGACATAGCCGTGCTCGTCGAGCACGCCGAGATCGCCGGTATGAAACCAGCCGCCTTCGAACGCTTCGCGGGTGGCCTTTTCGTTTTTAAGGTAGCCCTTCATCACGATATTGCCGCGGAACATCACTTCCCCGATGGTCTCGCCATCGCGCGGTACTTCGCGCATGGTTTCGGGATCGAGCACGGTGACGTCTTCCTGCAGCGGGTAGGGCACGCCCTGCCTGCGCTTGAGTTGCGCGCGCTGGTCGGCGGGTAGTTCATCCCAGCCGGGTTGCTCGGCGCAGACCGATGCCGGACCGTAGACCTCGGTGAGGCCGTAGACATGGGTCAGCCGGATCCCGATGCGTTCGGCGCCTTCGAGCACCGCAACCGGCGGCGCTGCGCCCGCGATCAGCCCGGTCACGAGGCGGGTGGCGGCGCCTTTCGGCGCGCCGGGCGCATTGATCAGCGTGTTGTAGACGATCGGCGCGCCGCACATATGGGTGACGCCGTGCTTGGCGATCAGTTCGAAGATTTTCGCCGGATCGACCTTGCGCAGGCAGACGTTGACGCCGGCGGTTGCCGCCAGGGTCCACGGAAAGCACCAGCCGTTGCAGTGAAACATCGGCAGGGTCCACAGGTAGATCGGATGCTGGCCGAGATTGCCGGCGAGGATGTTGCTGACGGCGTTGAGATAGGCGCCGCGATGGTGGGTGACGACGCCCTTCGGATTGCCTGTGGTGCCCGAGGTATAACTGAGCGCAATCGCGTCCCATTCGTCCTGCGGCAGCCGTGCCGCGAAGCCGGGGTCGCCCTGCGATAGCGCCGCTTCATATTCGATCTCGCCGATGTGCTTTGCCTCGCCGAAAGCCTTGTCGTCGACATCGATCACCGCCGGTTTCGGGCCGGTCATCACATCGAGCGCCTCGGCGATCACGCCGGCAAATTCCGGATCGACCAGAATGATCTTGGCGCCGCCATGATCGAGCTGAAAGGCGATCGAGGCGGCATCGAGCCGGATGTTGAGCGCGTTGAGCACGGCGCCAGCCATCGGCACGGCAAAATGCAGCTCGTTCATGGCGGGAATATTCGGCAGCATCGCCGCCACCGTGTCGCCATGGCCGATACCGCGGCTTGCGAGATAGGAGGCAAAACGCCGGCAGCGCTGATAGGTCTGCGACCAGGTGAATATCCGGCCCTCGTAGACCGCGCTGACATGGTTCGGGTAGATCGCAGCACTACGCGCCAGGAAACTCAGCGGCGTCAGCGCCACGAAATTGGCGGGCGTCTTGTCCAGTCCGATGTTGTACTGGTTCTGGTTGCCACTCATCGGCCACCTCATTGTGTCGTGAAGTTTGAGTCTACAGGAATCCGATCGATATCCATGGGAATATGGCGACGATGATCAGGCCCGCCAGCAGCGCCAGCATATAGCCCCAGATCGGCCGGATCCCTTCGGCGGGATCGACCCGGCCGATCGCACACGCCGCATAATAGCCGACGCCGAAAGGCGGCGCGAACAGGCCGATGCCCATCGCCAGGATGATGATCATCGCGTAATGCACCTCGTGGACGCCTACCGTGCGCGCGATCGGAAACAACAGCGGCCCGAACAGCACGATCGCCGGAATGCCTTCGAGCACGCTGCCGAGCACCATGAAGGCGACGATCGAGACCGCGATAAAGCTCGCCGCGCCGCCGGGCAGGCCGGTCATCGCGGCCGCAAGCCCGCGCGAGAATCCGGATTGGGTCAAGCCCCAGGCCATGCCGGTCGCGGTGCCGATGATCAGCAGGATCGCGCCGGAGAGGCAGGCGGTGTCGATCAGCATCGGCACCAGCCGCCGCCAGTCGAACTGGCGATAGATCACGAGGCCAATGATGAGGCCATAGACGATGCCGATGGTGGAGACTTCAGTGGCGGTCGCGATGCCCTCGACCACGGCGGCGCGGATCACGAAGGGCAGCGCCAGCGCGGGCAGGGCAACCACGAACGCCCTGGCGATTTCACCGCGGCCGGCTCTCGTCACATGGCTGAGATCTTCGCCGCGATAGCGCCACCACACCAGCGCCGCCAGCGTGATCGCCAGCACCACGCCCGGCAGCAGACCGCCGGTAAACAGCGCCGAGATCGACACGCCGGTCACCGAACCGATGGTGATCAGCACGAGGCTCGGCGGAATGGTTTCGGTCTGGGCGCCGGTCGCCGCGAGCAGGGCGACGAGATCGCCCGGCTTGGCGCCGCGCGCCTTCATTTCCGGAAACAGCACCGGCGCCACCGCAGCCATGTCGGCGGCCTTGGAGCCCGAGATGCCCGACACCAGATACATCGCGCCCAGCAGCACGTAATGCAGACCGCCGCGGACATGGCCGAGCAGGCTGGCCAGAAATGCCACCATGGCCCGCGCCATGCCGGTCATCTCGATCAACAGCCCCAGGAACACGAACAGCGGCACCGCCAGCAGGATCAAATGGCTCATGCCCTCGTCCATGCGGCCGACCAGCACCATCAGCGGCGTATGGGTGGTCAGCGCGAGATAGCCGAACACCGCCAACCCAAATCCGAACGCAATGGGAACGCCGGCGAACACGCAGAAGCCGGCGACGCCGACAAAGAAGATCACCAGGTTGAGATTGCCGAGCGGCCGCAGCCAGGGCTGCGCCAGCCAGAACAGCCCGATGATGGCGGCGACCGAAACGATCGCCGCCAGCGTGGTGCGCAGATCGGCGGACCGGAACAGCCGCAGCAGCGCGAACACCGCCATCAGGCAGGTGCCGACCGGCAACGCCGCGGCGCGCCAGGTGTTGGGGATTTGCAGCGCGGGCGTGGTGATGAAGCTCTCTTCGTAGGCGTACTCATAGGCCGGCCGCAGGATCATCAACAGGAACGCCAGCGCGGCGCAGGTCGCGACGACGTCGAGATAGGCCCACATCTTCGGACCCGCGCTGGCGACCACCGCGGTCATTCGCATGTGTTCGGCGCGGTGAAACGCCACCACGGCGCCGAGCATCGCCAGCCACAGGAACAGGATCGAGGCCAGTTCATCCGACCAGATCAGCGGCTGGTGCATGACGTAGCGCGAGATCACGCCGGCGAACAGGATCACGATCTCGGCGACGACCAGCAGCGCCGCCGGGATTTCAACCAGTCGGCCCAGCGCGGCCTCGATCGATCCGACGACCGAACGGCGGCGAGGGGGCACCGCCCCGCCCGCCACCGTATGGGTGAATTCGATCTGAACCATGTGCCGGTCCCCCTCAGGCAGATCTGTTCAAGACAGCTTGCCCGTTCAAGACAGCTTGCCGACGGATTTTTCCAGGAGCTCCCAGGCGTGGTCGCCGTATTTGCCCTTCCACTCGGCATAGAAGCCGGCGGAGCGTAGCTTTTCCCGGAACGGTGCGACATCGGGCTGGTTGAACACGAGGCCCTTGC
Source organism: uncultured Alphaproteobacteria bacterium (assembly GCA_963755895.1). GTDB lineage: Bacteria > Pseudomonadota > Alphaproteobacteria > Rhizobiales > Xanthobacteraceae > Bradyrhizobium. Next base: position 1,150,849 of record CAVWMD010000027.1, on the reverse strand, counting down.
CGGCCAGCTCTTGCTTGACGCTGGCATTGAGCTTTTCGGTATCGTCACGCTCCTTGACGGCCGCGGCGTTGACGTTTTTCGCGACGATCGCCTTGATGTCATCGGGCAGCGCCGCCCAGGCGCGGCGGTTCATCAGGAACCAGAAGCCGTCCCACATGTGATTGGTCATCGAGCAATATTTCTGCACCTCGTACAGCTTCGCCGCCGATATCAGCGCCAGCGGATTTTCCTGGCCTTCGACGATCTTGGTCTGCAGCGCCGAATAGACCTCGCTGAAATTGATCGAGGCGGGCGAGGCGTCGAACGCCTTGAACATCGAAGTCCACAGCGGCGACACCGGCACGCGGATCTTGAAGCCCTTGTAGTCGTCGGGGCCGGTGATCGGCTTGGTCGACGACGTGGTTTGGCGAAAACCGTTGTCCCAGATCTTGTCCATGACCTCGAGCCCGGACTTGTTGATCTCGCCACGCACATAGGCGCCGAGATCGCCGTCCATGGCCTTCCAGACCGTCGGGTAATCCGGGAACGCAAAGCCGATGCCGTTGATCGAGGCTGCCGGCACCAGGGTCGCCAGGATCAGGCCCGACAACGTGAAGAACTCGACGCCGCCGGAACGGACCTGGCTCAGCATGTCGGTGTCGGAGCCAAGCTGGCTGTTGGGGAAAACCTGCAGATCGAACCGGCCATTGGTTTCGGTCTTGATCGCCGCCGCCATTTCCCGGGCGCGCGCCACGAACGGGTGCGACTCCGGCAGGTTGTTGGCGAATTTGTAATTGAATTCGGCAGCTTGCGCGCGTGCGACATAGGGCGCGCCGACGCCGCCTATGACCGCCGATGCCGCGGTCGCCTTGAGCAGCGTGCGTCGTGAAAGGCTCATCTCGTTCTCTCCCTCGTGTTTTTCTTGATCGGCATCATACGGGCCCGGTCTGGCCGGGTCACCAGCGGTCTTTACAAGCCTTATTGGGGCATGTTGACCCGGTCTATTGCCCGCTTTCTCCGAAAATACCAAGCGCTCCGCCGTCAGCTTTTATGCGGATTGATTTCGTGCGAAGTTGCCGTCACGAGGGCCGGCGGCAAAGACCGGCTGATCAAGGGAAGGGCGGGCCATCATGACCGATCGCGGCGTTGCAATCGTGACCGGCGGGGCCTCCGGTATCGGGCTTTCGATTGCGAAGGCCCTGCTCGGCGATGGCTGGAAGATCGTGATTGCTGATCTGGCGCAAGGTCCGCTGGATGCCGCGCGCGCCCAGCTGGAACCGGTGCGCGCCAATGCCACCAGATGCGTCGTCATGGACGTCGCCAACGAGGCCAGCGTGATCGCCGGGCTGGAGCGCTGCGAGGCCGGTTTCGGCCCGGTCCGTGGCCTGGTCAATTCGGCCGGAATTGGCTGCGACATGCCGTTCTTCGACACCAGCGTCGAGCTGTTTCGCAAGGTTCTCGATATCAACCTGACCGGAACCTTCACGGTGGCCCGCGAGGCCGGCAAATTGATGCGGGCCCATGGCGGTGGCGCCATCGTCAACATCGCCTCGATTTCGGGCCAGCGCGGCAATCTCGGCCGGTCGGCCTATGGCGCCTCCAAGGGCGGCGTGATCACGCTGACCCAGGTGATGGCCTGCGAGCTGGCGCCACAGAACATCCGGGTCAACGCCATCGCGCCGGGTCCGGTCGAGACGCCGCTGGTCCAGGCCATGCAGACCGACCGGATGCGCTCGGAATGGCTCAGCGAGGTGCCGCAGCGGCGCTACGCATCACCGGACGAGATCGCCGGCGCGGCGCTGTTCCTGATGGACGACAAGAAGGCCAGTTTTGTCACCGGTCACATCCTCAACGTCGATGGCGGTTTTGCTGCCGCCGGATATCTGCCGGTCCGGGCCCGAGTTGGTTTGGAATGACAGGATTTATCGACAAGTGTTTGTAATTGCTATGGATATAAATATTCCATAATATACCTTATGCGAATTCGAGATAATGGGCTCTATCGTGGGTGTTGTGCCCTTTGATGCTCGCTTTTAAATCCTGCACCGCGCCACATAGTATTCCTGCACTAGGAGCCTGTCCGAATAGTGACTGTTCAATTCTAAGCGATTCTGATTCAAGCGAGGGCCATGAGCAAGTATTTTCGCCCCTGGAATATCGATCAGACGCTGCTTCTGCCGCCGAATGTGCAGGATTTTGTGCCGAAAGGCCATGTTTCGCGGTTTATCGTTGAGCTGGTGCGGGAGAGCCTCGATCTCAGGGCGATCACGGGCAGCTATGTGAGCGGGCTCGGGCAACCGCCGTTTGACCCGCGGATGATGGTGGCGCTTCTGTTGCACAGCTATGCGAGTGGGCTGTATTCTTCGCGGCGGATCGCAAAGGCCTGCCGTGAGCGGAACGATTTTGTGATGATTGTGGCGCTGGATCCGCCGGATTTTCGCACGATCAGCGACTTCCGCAAGCGGCATTTGAAGGCGCTGGGCGCGCTGTTCCTGCAGGTTCTGAAGCTGTGTGAGACGGCAGGGCTGGTCAAACTCGGGCATGTCGCGCTTGATGGCACGAAGATCAAAGCCAACGCTTCGAAACATAAAGCGATGAGTTATGAGCGCATGAAAAAACGCGATACGGAATTGAAAGCCGAGATCGCCCGCATGTTGGCGGCCGCCGAGGCGGCGGATTCCGATGAGGACGAGACTTTCGGCAAAGACAAGCGCGGCGACGAACTGCCGGATTGGGTCGGCGACAAACAGAAACGGCTGGCGAAGATCCAGCAGGCGATGGCGGCGCTGGAGGCCGAGGCCAAGCTGGAGGCGGAGGAAGAGCGTCGCATCGAGGCAGAGAAAGAACAGCAGCGCCAAGCCGAAGGCCGCAAGAAGCCGGGCAAACCGGCAGCACCGCCGTCGGACGAACCCAATCCCAAGTCGCAACGCAATTTTACCGATCCGGAAAGCCGCATCATGAAGTCGAAGGATGGTTTCGTTCAGGCCTACAATGCACAGGCCGCCGTTGACGCAGGCGCCCAGATCATTGTCGCGCACGAACTGACGCAGTGCGGCAACGATCAGGGCCAGTTGGTGCCGCTGATCAAGGCCATCGAGAACAATCTCGGCCGCAAGCCGGAGCAGGCCTCAGCAGACTCCGGCTACTGCAGCGAAGCCAATCTCGAAGCGCTCGAAGCACACGGTATCGACGGCTATGTCGCGCCCGGACGCGCCAAGCACCCGACAGCCGCGAACGGAAAAATCGGCGGACCGCTGACCCAACGGATGCGAAAGAAGATCGACGATGGCGGCTTCGAAACGCCCTACCGATTGAGAAAGCAAGTGGTGGAACCGGTGTTCGGACAGATCAAACAAGCACGCGGCTTCCGCGAGTTCCTGTTGCGGGGCGTCGAGAAGGTGCGAGCCGAATGGGCCATGATTTGCACCATCCACAACCTCCTCAAGCTGTTCACCCTCGCAAAGGTTGCCTGAGCCGGCTACCCTGCAACAATTGGCCGGTCGCGATGCCTATCTGGACGGGCTCCTAGCCACATAAGTTCCACCGGCTGCCAACAGATCGTCGGCGCGCGTCCGTCCCAGATTGACCGCAGCGATCCGGATGCCGATCCGGGCCGCCGCCTGGACAAACCGGAAGCCTGAATAGACCATCAAGGACGAACCCACGACCCTGCTCTAGGCTTTCCATGGCTCGGTCCACCTGGTCCCGAGGAACGTTTTCGCCGAAGAACACGACGTCGGGTTTCATGGTGCCACCACAGGACGGGCAATCAGGAACAACGAAATCCGAGAAGTCCTTATGGTCGAGCTCGGCGTCGCCATCCGGCAGGACGGCGGCTTGCAGATCTGCCCAGGTGGCGTTGAGACGGGTCAAGTCGTCTTGGTAATCGGAACGGCGTAGGGCGGCCGTGCAGGCTAGGCAGCAGGTCCGTGAAGGTCGATGACCGCCCTGCTCCCGGCCGCCGGGTGCAGCCGGTCCACGTTCTGGGTGAGCAGCATTCGACTGCGACCGCTGGTCTCTAGCCGAGCCAAGCCAAGATGGGCGTCATTGGGCTGCGCCTGACCGAAACGGCGCCTGCCGATCATGCTTCGAGCCCAATAGCGGCGCCGCGTAGCGTCGTCCGTAATGAAGGCCTGATAGCGTCAGCCGGTGTTTCTACGGCGCCTTCGCTCGTTTCGGGGACGGCTGAGGTCGGATCGGACGCCCATATAGCGAACCGGTTCAGTTCGCTTCCAGTTCCCGTGGGTGTCACGGTAATCGGGAATGCCAGAGTTGGTGCTGCAGCCGGCGCCCGTCAGGACGAATAGCCGCCGATGCTCGTTTACAAAGGAATCGATGGTCAACATGGCCGGAATCTAAACACGTAAAGTCAGTCTGCATTATGCCCCGCAGGAGATTTTAGCGGCTTCTTGTTTACGGCGAACCGCAGGGCCCCTCGCCACACGTCGGGATCCAATCTGGACATCCCCGTCGCTCACGTGTCGGATTCACCCGCGGACCGGAGATCCGTCACGCGAACGTCCGCGCGGCCGTCTCCCTTGAGGGCGGCGTCCACGTGATCTGGAAACATCTTGTCGTATCTTTCGACGATGTTGCGTCCGGCCCTCCAACCGGCATCTCTGATCTTCGCGGCGAGCGGCCTGTCGATGATCACGTACTTGATGGCGATATCGGGAGGCGCTATCGAAATCTGCGCGAGACGATGCTCCGCTTCGATATGCATCGCGTCGACGATGACGTCGCGGCCGTTTTCGAGGACCCGTGCGCTCGCCGTCCTGACTTTCGTGAAGATGCTCGCTTGGCTGCCTGGGGTCTCGCCGTCCGGGCTCGTCTCTTTCCTCATTTCGTCCGACGACACCACGTCTAGTCCCTGCTCGGCTGACCACTTGGACTTGCCCGCGCCGGAGGGCCCGACAGTCAGAATCATGGACTGGCCGCAGCGGGGCCAATTCCAGCCCTTCACGTCGCTTTCGATCACGTCCCGGTGGCTTTCGTAGAATTCGGAGATCCTCGCCAATTGGTCCGAACGGATCACTCCCGGATGTGCGACGGCATTGCGAGTGACGTGAGCGAGCCGCCGCAACTCCCGCTCTTCCGGAGACATGCGATGATCTGCCAGTTGCTGCAGGTCGTGAAATTCCAATTTCCAGACGTCCTTGACCTCGACTTCGCGCGAACCGTAGCTCTTCACGTACGGATGTGAAGGAGAGACCAGCTTCGAAAGATAGTCCTTGTGACGCGCGATGAGAGAGTGCAGCACCCGGTAGGAAAAGGGCAACAGGACGCCAGCTTGCGCGCTCCAGACCCTCCGCTTCAGATGATCGCGCATGCCAAACTTGACGGCGGCGACCGGATGGATGGCCGGATCGTCCTCCCAATAGTCGACGAGACCGTTCTCCCAGCACGGATATGGCAGCGTTGCCTTGTCCGCGGCGCGCTCGAGCAACGCGAGCGGATCGACCTGGTCGTGGCTTTCCCACGCCAGAATGGTCTCCAGCACTTCGCGGCTCCAGGCGGCCACCTCGATCGCGGTAGCATGACCGACGCGGGAAACGAGATCGGGCGAAGGTCGGCTTCCGATCTGCGCCGCGTAGCTAATCGCATCGTAGCGTCCGACGGAACCCTGCGTCGACACGAGTTTCGCCGAACCCGCAAGCTCGACGCGCTCGTCGCGCCTTAGGCCGATAGGCAACAACACGATCACGATGGGACCGACGATCATCTGTCCGAAGCGCAAAAGAGCTAACTGCCGGAGGAAAAGGCCCCATCGACGGATTTGGCCACGGTCGATCCCGTCCACGATCAGGACCTGGTCCGAGAGAGCCGGATGTTCCGCGAAGTCCTCGACCGAACCGATCTCGACTGCGGGCACGCCCAATAGGCCTGCGAGCAGGTGAACGATCGGCTGACCTTGATCTTCCTTCGCGAGGTCGAGCGTGGCGCTCTCTAGCGAAAGGTCGCGTCTGATCTTTTGTGCTATCGCTGGCGCAATGCCCGCGGGTCGAGGGCTCGGAGTGGCGACGCAGACGACGCGCTCGCCGCTCTCGAGGCTCGACACCACTTTAGCGATGGGGGCCGACGGCCCTGCAAGATCCCACCAGAACTGCAGACGGTCCATGAGATCAGCCCCCTGCAAGGAGGGCGGCTTGAATCAACTGGTTCAGGTCCACCTTCCGATTTGCCTGCCCTGATCGATCCGGTAGAAAATTGACCACCCCGAGAAGGTCACTGTAGATGCCCACTACGCGGGGAGAGATCTTGCGGTCGTCGAACGTGCAGAGGCTCTGGAAGTCGGTTGTCGTGATCGTCGAGCCGTCCGAGTACGCGGCGAGATCCTTGAAGAATCCGACCAGTTCCTTCGGAATGCCGACCCTGTTCAGGAGATCGGGTGACGCCAGCACGTCCGCCTTCTCGCTTTCAATCAACGCCGCAGCGTGCGCCGGGTCTTCGCCGATCCGGGTGACGAGCGGACCGGTGATTTCCGACCAACCACCCGTCGCCTTCAGTATCCTGTCGACGAATTCGCCCGGGAGATGCAGAGACTCCAACCGACTCCCGAGATAGGACCTGGTCCAGGGGCGCAACTTGACGATCTTGATCTGAGGCAGGACCCGATGGAGCATCGTCCGGTCCTTCGACCACTCCTCTGCGTGCTCGGGATCGCCCACGAATATGATCCGGATATCTCCCTTCCGCACCCGCCCGGCCCGCTCCGCCTCGACGACCCAATCTGGCCGCCAAGCGGTCTTCCCGACACTACGATGACTTTGGGAACGCGTTGGTTTTTCGATGGATGCTTGATGTCCTCCAGCATCTCCTTCTTGCCGTCGTAGGTCTTCACCTCGACGTCCATGGTCTTGTCCTTCGCCCTCCTCGCATCCAGCAGGGCGGTCTCCACGAACCGGATGCCGGCGAGATCGGTTCCGAAGACGACGCCGACGCCTGAGAAGCTGGTATCGCCCTGCGCATTCGCGTCGGCCATCTGCAACGGCGCGAGCAGATCGGCCTCCTGCCCGTCGGTGAGCGGCGATATGCGCGCCATGCTGCCGTTGACCTGTTGTCGGCTGATGGCCCTGCGCATGTTTTTCGGATCGAACGCCTTCGGCGGCGCCGGAAGCGTCTTGTAGCGGGCGAGCTGCCGCTCGAGGTCGGCTTCCGTCGCAGCCATCAGCTCGAGTAGGCTCCGCGATCTCAAGGCGAAGGTCCCAGCGAGCGTCTTGCGGGCTATTCCGAACCCTTCCATTTCCTCCAGCAGGTATTCGATTTCGTTCGGATCCGTTCCGCGCTGGAAGCACGCAGGCCAATAATCCATCGCGAGCTCCGCGACCTCGGCCGCCGCCATTCCCTCTGCGGCCATGCCGGATTCGCGTTCTCGCAGTTCGCGCACGGCGAGAATGTACGTCAGCAGTTCGTAACGGCCCTCGATGTCGCCGATGGTGGTGTAGAACGTCTCGAACAGCTTCTTCCTGACGTCGGAAGAAGATAGCGCGCGTTCGACGAGCGGGGTGCCGATCGTCGCGGGAAGCTGTCCGGTCTTCTGCGCCTGATCGTGGATCAGCGACAATAGTTCCTTGCAGAACACCTGGATCAGCACGGGGTAGTAGTTCGTGAAGGTCAGGATCCTCCACACGTCTTCACGCTGGTCGAATTCGAAACCCATGGCCGCCAGCGGCCCTCTGACCAGAAATTCGGCATCGTCCACGTCGCGGTTGATCAGGGGGCCGATCTTCAGCGGGTAGTTCGATATCTGGACCAGCGGCGAATTGTCGACCCGCACCATGCGCGAAACGTTGTGGAGGCCGGCCAGCACGAACTTGAAGCGGTTTTTCGTATCAGCCATCAGCTTCAGAAGCGTCTGTACGCACACGAAGTTCGTCTGCGCCTCCTGCTTCACCAACTTGTCGGCCTCGTCGATCAGGAGCAGCATTCTGCGCCTGTCGTCCGCATCGAGCCACGCGACGATCGCGTTGGAGAACTCGTCGCCGGAACGGGCGGGATTCCTGAACACACCCGCCCCGATGGCCTTCGAGAAATGTTCGAACGCATCCGACGCGTCGTTCACGAGATCGCCGTCCGCATAGGCGAAGATCGCGTTGGTCGGCTGCGTCGCGTGGATCTGCTGGAGCAGCGCCGTCTTGCCCAGCCGTCTGCCGCCGAAGACGACGTACGAGCCGAATAGGTCCGTGATCGCGCCACGTTCCCAGGATCGCCCCTTGAACATCTCCGGAGGAACCGCCGACTTGCCGTGGTCCTTGTAGGGGTCGGCGCTGGAATACGCCTGAGCGACGTGTATGATCGCACGTCGTCTGTCGCTCACGTCGGCAATCGCGAATGCGAGCAGCGCCTCGTCCACGACAAGCATCGCGCGACGGCGCTTGATTAGGTCGATCCTCAACGCAGCGCGCCGTTCGACGTTCAGAACGCCTCGATAGAGCACGAGCACGCCTCGGTGCCCTGCCCCGTCCGCGAGATCCAAAAGGGCCTGCGGCGGAGTGGCCGAGGTCACGACGCAGATGCGCCACGAGCCTTGCGTCAGACTTCCGAATTCGGGAAGCAGAAGCGACGCCGGATCCGCCGGCGGCATCTTGACCTTGGCGTCGAACACGTAGATCTGCTGCCGCGGGCGCGTCAGCCCGGGGTCTTCGTCGCAGCGGACGACCTCGAAGAGAAGTTGCGAAACGACCTCGCTCACGCCCTGGACGATGTGCGAGCCACCGGCGTTCTTCGGCGGCTTCAATTTCGTGAACGCTCTGGCGATGCTCGTCACCTGCAGGCGGTATTCAGGATTTAAAGCCTGTGTGTACCGAAAATTCGATTCGGCGTAGACGCAGCAAGCGGACGGCGTAAGCTCGCATGCTGATGACCGATCTGTTCAGGCTGATTCTCGGTATCCTGGTTTCACGCTTCAAGGCGAGAGCAACGCTGGAAGCGGAAAACCTGGTCCTGCGGCAACAGGTCAATGTGCTTCGCCGGCGAACGCCGAAGCGACCGCACCTCAACAATACGGATCGTTTTCTATTTGTTTGGCTCTATCGCTGGTTTCCGTCCGTCCTTGAGGCGGTTGCGATTGTCAGGCCGGAGACCATCTTTCGCTGGCACCGTGCTGGGTTTCGGGCGTATTGGCGCTGGCGATCCCGCAACCGGGTTGGCAGACCGAAGGTCTCGGCTGAGCTACGTACGCTCATTGGCGAGATGAGCCGTGCGAACGCACTTTGGGGCGCGCCGCGTATTCATGGTGAGTTGCTCAAGCTCGGCTTCGAGGTCGCCCAGTCGACGGTCGCTCGGTACATGTGCCGCCACTCGCGGCCACCGTCTCAGGGCTGGCGGACGTTTCTCAGCAATCACGCCGACGGCATCGCGGCGATCGACCTCTTTGTCCTGCCGACGATCGCATTCCAAATTCTGTATTGTCTTGTCATTGTGCGCCACGGACGACGAGTTTGGGTGTCGTTTGGCGTGACGGCAAACCCAACCGCGGAGTGGATCGCGCGCCAGGTCACCGAGGCGTTCCCGTGGGACCACGCGCCGCGATATCTCATTCGGGATCGAGACACCTCGTATGGTCCGGTCTTCTTGCAGCGGATCCGTGCAATGGGCATTCGGGACCATCCGATCGCACCCCGATCGCCCTGGCAAAATGCTTACGTTGAGAGACTTATCGGCTCGATCCGCCGCGAGTGTCTCGACCACATGATCGTGTTTGGCGAAGCGCACCTGCGCCGGATCCTGCGCGGGTATGCCGCCTATTATAATGTGTCGAGGACCCATCGATCTCTGAACAAGGACGCCCCTCTCCATCGCGCGATTGAGCGTCTCGGCGCCGTCGTCTCACGACCTGTCCTTGGCGGCCTTCACCATCAATATTGCAGAATCTGATTTTCGGTACACACAGGCTTGAAGTAACCGCGTCTGGTCACGGCCGTCGTCAGGCCTATGCGACTGGCCTGGATCACTACCGGAAGTCCCGCGTCTTCACTGTGATCGTGTCGAGGTGCAGATCCGGAATGTAGATATCGCGCGTCCGGAACCCCCTCGGCGGAAGGTCTCTTTGGTCAGGCCCGAAGCTGCCGCCGTCCCGTATCTGATCGCCGCGCCCATGCGGCAGCGGAAACCCGCCGTCGCGCTCGCCGACGCTGGCGAGGTCATCGGATAGATCGGTGAGATGGTGGGCGACGAGATGGACTACGGCACCTTCGCGCTGAATCTTGCCGCGCACCGCCATCATGCCGGCCGAGAGCACGATGCGCCGCTGCCGCTCGAACACCGAGGGCCAGACCACCAGGTTGGCGACGCCGGTCTCGTCCTCGATAGTTATGAACATGACGCCCTTCGCGGATCCGGGTCGCTGCCGGACCAGGACGAGGCCAGCCGCCTCCAGCCACCGCCCGTCCTTCGCCGCCATCGCCTCGGCACAGGTGACGATCCGCCGCCCGGTCAGATCGGCCCGGAGAAATTCGACCGGATGCCGGCGCAGGCTGAGGCCGACGTGCCTGTAGTCCTCGACGACTTCGCCGCCGGCGGTCATGGGCCTGATGGCGACGTCGGGTTCGTCGAGTTCGGGCACCGTTCGGGCCTCGCGTTCGGCGGCGGCCGTCCAGAGTTCGAGCGGTTCGTCGCGCAACGCCTTGATGGCCCAAAGCGCCTCGCCGGCGGGCCAAGCCGAGCGACTCCTTCATCGCGTCGGCGTCGGCCAATTCCACCAGCGACGACACCGGCACCTTCGCCCGGCGCCAGAGATCGTCGACCGACGAGAACGGGGTATCGCCGCGCGCGGTTACCAACGAGGCGCCGTCCTTGTTGGCGAGCCCGCGGACCTCCGAAGCCCGAGCCGGACCGCGAAGCGCTCGTCGCCGAGGGGCTCGAGTGTGCAGTCCCATCGGGAGGCGTTGATGCAGACGGGACGGACTTCGACGCCGTGTTCGCGGGCGTCCCGGACGATCTGGGCCGGCGCGTAGAACCCCATTGGCTGGGCGTTGAGCAGCGACGCGCAGAACACGTCCGGATGCCAGCACTTCATCCAGGACGACGCGTAGGCGATGAGCGCAAACGATGCCGCGTGGCTTTCCGGGAAGCCGTAGCTTCCGAACCCTTCGAGCTGGCTGAAGGTCTTCTCGGCGAACTCCCTGTCGTATCCGCGCTCGACCATGCCGTTGACAAGCTTGTCCTTGAATTTCGAGACCCCGCCGGTGAACTTGAAGGTCGCCATCGCGCGCCGAAGCTGGTCTGCCTCGCCCGGCGTGAACCCCGCGCATTCGATCGCGACGCGCATCGCCTGCTCCTGGAAGAGCGGCACCCCCAGCGTCTTGCCCAGCACTTTCTCGAGTTCGGGTTTCGGATAGACCACCTCCTCCTTGCCCTCGCGGCGGCGCAGATACGGATGGACCATGTCGCCTTGGATCGGACCGGGCCGGACGATCGCCACCTCGATGACGAGGTCGTAGAACGTCCGGGGCTTCATCCGCGGCAGCATCGACATCTGCGCCCGGCTCTCGATCTGGAACGTGCCGAGCGTGTCGGCCTTGCGGATCATGGCGTAGGTGCGAGGGTCCTCCGAAGGGATGGTCGCGAGATCGAGTTCGATGCCCTTGGCGTCGACAAGGAAATCGAACGACCGCTTCATGCAGGTCAGCATCCCCAAAGCCAAGCAGTCGACCTTCATGAACTTCAGGGCATCGATGTCGTCCTTGTCCCATTCGATGACCTGGCGGTCGACCATGGCCGCCGGTTCGATCGGCACCAGTTCATCCAGGCGGTCGTGGGTAAGGACGAAGCCGCCCGGATGCTGCGACAGATGCCGCGGCGCGCCGATGAGCTCGCTGAGCCAGCATGATCGCCAGCTTCAGCCGCCGGTCGCCCAGATTGAGATTGAGCTCTTCGGCATGCTTGGCCTCGACACCTTCTTCCGACCAGCTCCCAGACCTGCGACGACAGCATCTTGATGAGGTCCTCGGTCAGGCCGAGCGCCTTGCCGACGTCGCGCATGCGCGCCCCTGGCGCGGTAGCGGATCACGGTCGAGCAGAGGGCGGCGTGGTTGCGGCCGTAGGTCTCGAACACCCACTGCATCACCTCTTCGCGGCGTTCGTGCTCGAAGTCGACGTCGATGTCGGGCGGTTCGCGGCGTTCCTCGGAAACGAACCGCTCGAACAAGCAGGTCGTTGCGTTCCGGATCGATCGAGGTGATGCCGAGGACGTAGCAGACCGCGGAGTTGGCGGCAGACCCTCGTCCCTGGCACAGGATCTCCCTGCTGCGTGCGAAGCGGACGATCGAGTTCACGGTCAGGAAGTACGGCGCATAGCCGAGCCGCTCGATCAATGCGAGTTCATGATCGAGCTTTGCCTTCACTTCGTCGGGCAAGCCCTCGGGATATCTATGCTTTACGCCGCTCCCAGGTGAGCTTCTCCAGGGCCTGCTGCGGCGTCAGCCCGGGCATCGTCCGCTCTTCCGGATATTGGTAGGCGAGTTCGTCCAGAGAGAACGTGCATCGGGCCGCGATCTCAGCCGTCCGGGCCACGGCCTCCGGATTGCGAGGAAGGAGCCGGGCCATCTCCTCCGGCGGCTTGAGGTATCGGTCCGCATGCCGCTCGCGCCGGAAGCCGACGTGGTCGATGGTGGTGCCGTTCCGGATGCACGTCACGACGTCCTGAAGGATGCGCCGGTGCGGTTCGTGGAAGAGCACGTCGTTGGTCGACGACCGTCGGCACGCGGAAGCGCTGCCGCCATGTTCGACAAGTCGTGGATCCGCAGCTGGTCGTTCGGCCGGCGGCGCAGCGTCAGCGCCAGGTAAGCGCGGTCGCCGAAACCGTCCGCGAGCCGCTTGAGCCGCAGCGCGCAGAGATCGTCCGCCTCGTCCGGTACCAGGACCGCGATCAGACCCTCCGACCGTATTCGAGGACGTCCTGCCATTCGAGGACGCACTTGGCCTTGCCGCCGCGCTTCTTCCCCACCGAAAGCAGACGGCACAGCCGCGAATAGCCGGCCGGTCCGTCGGGTAGACCAGCATCGACATGCCGTCGACCAGGTCGAGCCGGCAGCCGACGATCAGCCGGACGCCGGTGACCTTGGCCGCTTCGTGCGCGCGGACGATGCCAGCCAGGCAGTTGCGGTCGACGATCGCAAGGCCCCGATGCCGATCGTCGCGGCATGAGCGAACAATTCCTCGCAGGACGACGCTCCCCGCAGGAACGAGAAGTGCGACGTGCACTGGAGCTCGACATACGCTCATCGCGAAGATCCCGTGAAGGAACCAGCGCTGCGAGCCGGTCGCGGCGTCCTCGCCGTCGCCGGCGCGGAATATCCAGAAGCGCTCGCCGGCGTCGTCCTCGACCTGGAAATAGTCGCGCACGGCAACGAGTTCGGCGATCGCGCTTCCACCATTCTCCGAACACCCGCTCGGGCCCGTCGGCGCGCCTCACCCGGCGCCGGATGCCGCGCCAGGTGAACTGACACCGGCGGATGGTCCGGCAGCAGCGCCAAGGTCTCGATCGGCTCGGGCGGCCGCAGCAGGCGCGCCGGCCGCGGCCAGCCGGCCGGCCACCCGTCGTCCGATGCGGGAGCGGCCGCGGCCACCCGTCGCACGGCCCGCTCGGGACGTCGCTCGCCACCGCCGCGTAACGGTAGAGCGCGATCCTCGCCGACACGGTTGGCCAGCACGTCGATGAGGCCCGGAACGTCGGCTTCCGGCTCCTCCGCCAGCGACGAGATCGTCTGTTTCGGATGGCGAACGGCTCGGCCGCGTCGCGGCCAGCCGCATGATCTCGATGCCGAAGCCGGGTTCGACGGTCTCGATCTTGTCGCCAGCAACCGGTAAGCCGCTTGACGTCCCGTATCGGTGGACGTGCCGACCCGGACCGCTTGAACGCGGTTGTCGACGCGGCCGAACAAGAGATCCAGCCGCCGAGCCCCGAGACCCCGCTCCTCGAGCTCTGCGCAGAGCTTGGACCACCAGCTTGCCGAGATAGCGCTGCGATGGTCTCGGGCGCGGCGATCGGCTCGGCGAAACAGCTGCTGGGCCTCGATGACTTCCGGGGGCCGGACCGGCTCGATCGGCTCGGCCGCTCGGCCGAACGCCTGGTCCAGCCGACGGCCGAGAGCGGCCCGAACCGCAGCGTCAGCGGCGCTCGGGCGTCGCCTCCAGGTCCGCGGATCCGCTCGAAGCCCAGTTTGCGCAGATCGGCGACGGTGTCCGGGTCCAGCCGCAGCGCCGAGATCGGCAGCCCGGCCAGGATCCTCGGGGATCCCGCCGACGGGAACGATGGCCCTCTCGTCGGCAGAGAGCCGCGCAAGCGCGTGGGAGGCGCCCCAGGTGTCCGAGATAGCGATCCGCACCCTTACCCCCGCTCCGGCAAGCCGCCCGGCCGCGTCAGCCAGCATCGCGTTTCGCCGCCGTGCAGATGGTCCGCCCCAGTGGCGTCGAGGACCAATCCGTCGGGAGGATCGGCCGCCACGACCGGCGAGTAGCGCAGCGCCCAAACCGCCAGTCGATCGAGCGACGCGCGCGTCGCCTTCCGGATCCGCATCCTCGATGACGAGTTCGGCGACGAGCGCTTGGGCCTTGGGTCGCCGGCATCCCGACGCGGATGCCCAAGGATCGCGCTGAGAGATCGGCGGCGGTCACGACGTTGCGGTTGCCCTCACGCCCGACCATCGCGAACGGCGCCTCAGGCGGTGGCGAGCCGCGCTTGCGGCGCCAGCAATCGGTCGGCCACGTCGGCAGGAATATGGAGACGACCCTTGGCATCGCACGCCTCCACCACGAAATCGGCGCTCTCTCCGGCCCGGCATCGGATCAATTCCAACTGCCATCGCGCCCGGCCCACGCCCGGCACCGGCAGAGGCGCCGAAGGCAGCGCAGTCACGCGCCATCGTGTGACCGCGGCTGTCGGCTGACCGAAATCGGCCGCCTCGGTCTGGCGCCGCCACCTCCGGATCGCGATAGCCGATCGCGCCCGAAGTCTCGGCCGCCAACTGCAGCCGGCGTGACGCCGTCATGGAGAGCCGCGCGACCTCCGCCACCACGGCGCCGAGCCCTTGATGTCGAAGTCCCTCCTCGAAGCAGGCAAGCACGGTCTTGTCGTCACCAGCATTCGACGTAAATCACGCGCGCGGCCGATAGGCCGACCTGCGTCAGTGACGGCGCGAACAGGTCCGCTCGCGTGAAGCACCACAGCACCTTGCCGCGCGTCCTGGCGGCGACGCCCGCCGCGAACAACGCCGCCGCAGCGCCATCGACCGCGCCGTCCCCGCCGCCGGCGACTTCGTGCAGCGCGCCAACAGTCAGACCGCCTCCCGGCAGCGCCCGGTCGATCTCCTCGATACCGAACGGCAGCGCTTCGCGCCCTCGACGGGGCGCCGCCAAACGCTCGACGCGCCGGCGCAGGTCTTCGATGGCGGAACGCTGCACCAAACCGCCCTCCTGTTGTGATCTGAATGAATAACCCTCAGATTCATGATTTGTTCTTATCGGTAGCAAAGAGTCAACCCGCCTTTGGAGGCACAAGTGACAGGTACGGTCCGGACGCCAATTGCAAACGAAACGAGAACAACTATCCTGCGCTGCCTTGGGGGATGATTCATGCTCACGACTGCTTCGGTATCCTATCTGGATACCTTGAATCCGGAACAGCGCCGGGCCGTGGAGCACGGCGTGTCGCTGGACGGCCATGTCGGAGCACCCCTGCTGGTCATCGCCGGCGCCGGATCCGGCAAGACGAACACCCTCGCCCATCGCGTCGCCCATCTGATCGTCAGTGGCGCCGACCCCCGCCGGATCCTGCTGATGACGTTCTCGCGGCGCGCCGCGGCCGAAATGGCGAAACGCGTCGAACGGATCGCCCGCAAGGTTCTCGGCGCCAATGCCGGGGTCATGACCGATGCCTTGACTTGGGCCGGCACGTTCCACGGTATCGGGGCCCGTTTGCTGCGTGAGCATGCCGACCAGATCGGTCTCGATCCTGCGTTCACGATCCACGATCGAGAGGACTCCGCCGACCTCATGAACCTGGTCCGGCACGACCGCGGGTTCTCGAAGACCGAGAGCCGGTTTCCGACCAAGGGCACGTGTCTGTCGATCTACTCGCGGTGCGTCAACGCCGAGACCGAAATCGAACAGGTCCTCGGAGCATCCTTCCCGTGGTGCTCCGGCTGGGCCAGCGAACTCAAGGATCTATTCGCCGCTTACGTCGAGGCCAAGCAGAAGCAGAACGTCCTCGATTACGACTACCTCCTGCTCTACTGGGCGCAGATGATGTCCGACCCCGCGATCGCCGAGAGGTCGGCGGCCGCTTCGACCACGTTCTGGTCGACGAATACCAGGACACCAACCGACTGCAATCGTCGGTTCTGCTGGCGCTGAAGCCGGCCGGCCGCGGTCTGACGGTGGTCGGCGACGACGCACAGTCCATCTATTCTTTCCGAGCTGCCACCGTGCGCAACATCCTCGATTTCCCCGAGCAATTCAGCCCGAAGGCCGAGATCGTCACGCTCGACCGCAACTATCGCTCCACCCAGCCTATCCTGGCCGCCGCCAATGGCGTCATCGACCTCGCCAGGGAACGGTTCACCAAGAACCTCTGGACGGAGCGCACCTCGGCGGCAAAACCGCGCCTGGTGGCGGTCCGCGACGAGGCCGACCAGGCGCGCTACATCGTCGAGCGCATCCTCGAAAACCGCGAGGAAGGCTCACTCCTCAAACAGCAGGCCGTGCTCTTCCGCACGTCGTCGCATAGCGGACCCCTGGAGGTCGAGCTCACCCGGCGCAACATTCCGTTCGTGAAATTCGGCGGTCTAAAATTCCTGGACGCCGCCCACATCAAGGACATGCTGGCGCTGTTGCGGTTCGTCGAGAATCCACGCGACCGCGTCGCCGGTTTCCGGCTGCTGCATCTTCTGCCCGGCGTCGGGCCGGCGTCCGCGCAGCGCGTGCTCGACCACATGGCGGAAGCCGCGGATCCCATCGCGGCGCTTTGCAACCTTCCTTCGCCGCCGCGCGCCGGTGACGACTGGAAGACCTTCGTCCAGACCGTCGGCGACCTGCGCTACTCGGAATGGCCCGCGGACCTCGAGCGCGCGCGGTTGTGGTACGAACCCCATCTCGACCGCGTTCACGAAGACGCCGAAGTGCGACGCGCCGATCTCATCCAACTCGAGCAGATCGCGAGCGGCTACCCCTCGCGCGAACGCTTTCTCACCGAGCTTACCCTGGACCCTCCGGATGCGACGAGCGACCAGGCCGGCGTGCCTCTGCTCGACGAGGACTACCTGATCCTGTCGACCATCCACTCGGCCAAAGGCCAAGAGTGGAAGTCGGTCTACGTGCTCAACATGGTCGACGGCTGCGTGCCGTCCGACCTGGGTGCCGGCACCTCGGCCGAGCTGGAGGAGGAACGTCGCCTGCTCTACGTCGCGATGACGCGAGCCAAGGACGACCTTCATCTCATGGTGCCGCAGCGCTTCTTCACCCACGGGCAGCATTCGCAGGGCGATCGGCACGTCTACGCATCGCGGACCCGCTTCATTCCCGAGAAGCTGCTCGGCTTGTTCGAGCGAACGAACTGGCCCGGGGTGGCGCCCGGCGACGCAATCCGCAGTCAGGGCCAAGGCCCGAGGATCGACATCGGCGCCCGGATGCGCGGCATGTGGCGCTGATGACATGCCGAGCGCCGCCGTCCCGGACGATACAATGCCGAACCTTTCGCGGATTGGAACTTTCTGGGTCCTGCGCAGGTTATCGGTCGCCGTTTCCGTCGCGGCATCGATCGGCGTAATGCCTCGCGTGAGGCTGGACGCCGGTTGATTGATGGACTTCACTAAAAGTAATTAAGGCTGGGGTCCTGGCCCGGAAAACGAGCGATAAAGAATGTCAGGACGTCCCGGGCCCGCCGAAGCTTCCCTCCTTTCGGCGGCGCAACTACGCCAGATCGTCGACGCCGCGACCGACACGGCCATCATCAGTATCGATACAGCAGGCTTCGTCACCAGCTGGAGTCGTGGCGCTCAGCGTATTTTCGGCTGGACCGAAGAGGAAATGCTGGGGCAGAAACTCGACCGTCTCTTCACGGAGGAAGACCGGAACCTCGGCCTGCTCGCGCGTGAAATGACCGACGCGCTCGCCCATGGCCGGGGTGGCGGCGAGGAAGGATGGCGAATCCGAAAGGACGGATCCCGGATGTGCGCCGCCGGCGAGATGTCGCCGGTCCGCAGCGACGCGGGAGCAGTGGTTGGTTTCACGAAGGTCGTGCGGGACCGTACCGCGCAGCGGAGCGCCGAAGACGCCGCCGAGCAGGAACGGCGCTCGCTTCAAATTCTCAATCGCGCAGGCTCTGCGCTGGCGATCGAAACCGACCTTGCTCGGCTCGTTCAGATCGTGACGGACGCCGGTGTCGAACTCACCGGCGCCGAGTTCGGAGCGTTCTTCTACAATCTGATCGATGAGGCCGGCGAAAGCTACATGCTTTACACGCTGTCCGGCGCTCCGCTCGAAGCGTTTTCGAAATTTCCCATGCCGCGCAATACCCAGGTGTTTGCGCCCACCTTCAGTGGTGAAGGCATCGTGCGTTCGGACGACATCACCCGCGATCCGCGCTATGGACACAATGCGCCGCGGAAGGGAATGCCGGAAGGTCACCTTCCCGTCCGCAGCTACCTCGCGGTTCCGGTCAAGTCGCGATCCGGCGAGGTGTTAGGCGGTCTTTTCTTCGGCCACGCCAACACCGCCATGTTCACTGAGCGATCGGAAAGCGGTCTCGCCGGACTAGCCGCGGAAGCGGCGGTCGCAATCGACAACGCGCGCCTGACCCAGTCTACGCAGCGTGAGATCGCCGAGCGCAAGCGTGCCGAGGAAGCTTTGCGAGACCTCAATGCAACGCTCGAACAGCAAGTTGCCGAACGAACCCGGCAGCTCCAGGAAAAAGAACAGGCGCTGCGCCAGTCGCAAAAAATGGAGGCGGTCGGTCAACTGACCGGCGGCATCGCCCATGACTTCAACAACCTGCTGCAGGTCATTACCGGAAACCTCGAAGCGCTGCAGCGCCATCTGCCGCCGGACTCCGGCCGGCTGCAACGCGCGGCAAATCAGGCGATGAACGGCGCGCGCCGCGCGGCCGCGCTGACGCAGCGGCTCCTCGCGTTTTCCCGGCGACAGCCGCTCGATCCGAAGCCGATCGATGTCAACGCACTTGTCCAGGGCGCATCCGAACTCATGCACCGCACGCTAGGCGAGACGGTCGCGATCGAGACGGTGCTCGGCGCCGGGGTTTGGCGCGTGGAAGTGGACCCCAACGAACTCGAGGCGGCACTGCTGAATTTGGCAGTCAATGCGCGCGACGCGATGCCGGAGGGCGGCAAGCTCACGATCGAAACCGCAAATACCCACATCGATCAGGTCTACGCGGCAAACCATGCCGAGGTTCTGACGGGGCAGTATGTTTCCATCTGCATTTCCGATACCGGCGTCGGAATGGCCGCCGCGACGCTCAACCAGGCCTTCGAGCCTTTCTTCACGACCAAGCCCGTCGGCAAGGGCACGGGACTTGGCCTCAGCCAAGTCTACGGCTTCGTCAAGCAAAGCGGCGGCCATGTGAAGATCTACTCGGAAGTCGGACAGGGGACGACGGTCAAGATCTATCTTCCCCGCCTGGTCGCCGAACACGTCGTGGCAGAAAGCCTGGCGAACCCGCTACCCGCGGAAGGGTCGGCCGAGGAGACGATTCTCGTCGTCGAAGACGATGACGACGTTCGGACTTCCACCGTAGAGAGCCTCCGCGAAATAGGCTATCGAGTTATCGAGGCACATGACGGTCCGTCCGCCCTGCGGCTACTAGAGCGGCAATTGAGGGTGGATCTGCTTTTTTCAGACGTGGTCCTGCCCGGTGGCCTGACGGGAGCCCAAGTTAGCGCCCAAGCCCGCGCATTACGGCCAAGCCTCAGGGTCCTGTTCACGACCGGCTACGCGCGGAACGCCATCATCCACCATGGGCGCCTGGATAAAGGAGTCCATCTGATCACTAAGCCGTTCAATCTGAACGACCTCGCCGCCAAGATCCGCGATGTTCTGGATGCTCCCGGCTTGGATCCCGACGGAACAAAACGATCTTAACGGTGATTTAGGCATGATTCCGATGTATTGAATCAATTGCCGGAACGTCGAGTCACTGGGACTAGTTGACCGCGCGAACGAAAAAAGCAACCCGACATGAATATCTCGCTTGCAGCGGCTGACGCCATTCTCGCCCGGACCCTTCACGTCCTGAACGACGAGGACCGTTCGCTGCTAGGCGCTCTCGACGAGCTTCCTGCCCCGATCTACGTGACCGACGCCGACGGCGTGATTACCTATTATAATTCTGCGTGCATCGCCTTCGCGGGCCGAGTGCCGGCGTTGGGCCAAGATCGTTGGTGCGTGACCTGGAAGCTATACACCGAAGATGGCGCATTCCTTCCCCACGACAAGTGTCCGATGGCTGACGCGATCCTGACGCAAACGCCCGTACGGGGCGTCTCCGCCGTCGCCGAGCGCCCCGATGGTACGCGATTGAACTTCGTGCCGTTTCCGACACCGCTTTTCGATGCGCAGGGCCGGTTCATCGGCGCCGTCAATATGCTGATCGACGTGACCGCGAGCAAACGCGGCGCGGTGCTTCGCGAGCAAGCGCGGCGGTGCCGCCGTCTTGCGGTCTCTGTCGATGACGATCAGACAGCTTCGACCCTCAATGGCTTGGCTGCTGGCTATGAAGAAGAGGCGCGGAAGCTCTCTTCCAGTGAGGCCTAGATCTTTCCGTTCGGGGGAATTTCATAGCCCTTTACGCGGAGAGTGAGTGCGGGCTCGTCGCTGTATCTTGGGAGCGCGATCCTTGGGATCGCCTGAGAGGAACCAAAATTAGTTTCAGCGACCGCGGAACCTGTATTAGCACGGCTCTGGTGGTGCAGCGGCAGCGAGCCCTTCGCGGGTCGTATTCCGGACCCTTTCATAGCGGTTCGATCTCGCGCGACATGTCGCCCATACGTCCATCGTCGCCGTCCCAGGAGGCCGGTTGGGCGGTCGCGATTCAGTCACTAACATCTCGATCTCCCGATACGTCTGCCCGGATGGAACAGCCGCCGCGTAAGGTCGAGCGGCTTCAGAAGGTGTTCGAGAAGCTCGGCAAGCAGCCCAGCGGAACGCAGTGCCCCGCGATCGACGGCATCATCAAGGAGGCCGACGAGACCGCGGGCGAGATCGAGGACAAGGCCGTACTGGACGCCGCCATCGTCGCGAACGCACAGGCCGTCGAGCACTATGAAATGTGCCGTTACGGGACCCTGATCGCATGGGCCGAAGAACTCGGTCACGATGAGATCGTGCGCTTCCTGACGACCAACCTCAACGAGGAGAAGGCTGCGAACGCCAAGCTGAACACGGTGGCGCTGCGCAAGGGCGTCAACGCGAAGGCGTCGACCGCGGCCTGATGCCCCGCTTGCTCCTCAGCGGCCCCGGAAATCCGCGCGGCCGCTGATTTTGTCTGTCTTCCGGACCCACCGCATCTTGCGGCGCACGCACCAGGCCGCCAACGATACGACCAGCCAGGCGAGCGACGCGCCGATGAAGGCGCCCGGGATGCTGCGTTCCACCGTCACCGAAAACACGATCGCAAAGGCCAGCATGCCGAGCGCGCCGAGCGCGGCGCCGGCGGAATCCAACGCGGCGGCCTCCTCCCCGCGTCGCCGGCCGTCGAGGCCCGCCTCGCGTTTGCGGCGGATTTCATGCTTTTCTATCAGGGTCGCGCTCGCGCAGAAGATGGCCGGAAGGGCCAGAAACAGACCGCCGACGGATGCTCCATAACGGCTGCTGATAAGGCCGGTGAAGACGGTCGCGGCGCCGCCGAGCGCGAAGCGGACCAGGTATTCGTACCAGCGGCCTTCCTTGAGAGAGGAAGGCGAAAAGCCGATCGGGCTCATGTCTGACCTCCGGCGAGGGTGAACAGGCCGAAGGCAACGATCAGCCAGACGACGAGCGACAGGAGCGTGGCGGGCGCCGCCCGCAGCCGGGCGCGAATGAGGAGTTGACAAACGACGAGGCCATAGACCGCGAGCGCGATCGCCCCCGCCGTCATCGCCCAGCTTTGCTGGGCAGCGTAACCGGCTCCGTGCCGGTACACCGCGATGCCGAGCGTCGCGAGCGCGACGGAGGGCGCGGCCCCGAACAGACCGGCGAAGCTTTTGGGACGCAGCATGTCTCCCAGCATCGCGAACGCCGAGACCACGACGCCCCCGACCAGAAAGCGGACGACGTACTCCGTCATCTGGCTTTCTTCCAGAGTTTGGATAGCGGGCCGCCGGTCCCATAAACGGGATCCTTACGTGGCAGTGCGACCTTCGGAATGGTCTTGAGGGCTCGGGCACGGTCTTCCACGGTCGTGCACTCGTCGTAGGTGCCGGCTGGCGGGTATGCGCCGATGACGAGGAAGTCCTCTGATGCAGACAGGCATTGGTGGCCGGTGCCGGCGGGCAGGACGGCGACGTCGCCGGCCTTCAACGTGAATATTCGACCTTTCTTGCCGCCGAAGCGGACCCTGCCCTTGCCGCGTGCGATGCCGAGAACTTCATGGATCCTGGAATGATAGTGCACGTAGTTGTAGATGCCGTCGCGCCATGTGTCGTCCCATCCGTTCGCTTCGAATAAGTCCTCGATTACGGCCGCAGGATCGCGACGGTCATCGAGTACGACGGCGGCCCGGTAGATGATAAGGGGCCACCGCGGATGGTTGGGAACGAGCCCGTCGTCCTTGAAGCGGACAGCATGGGGTTTTCTCGCCCGCGCGAAATCGGGAGCCTCTCTCTTGCCGGGTCGCCGTAGGCCGGTGACGCGCTCCGCGTATTCCTTCAGGTCTTCAATGATCGGCATGATTGCCCTCCTTCGGAGAATCGGGCGGATAGCCCGTCCACAGCCGGAGGGTCCGCTCGAGAATGGCTCCGAGCGCGAATCCGGCGACCACATCGCTCGCCCAGTGGGCCAACACCACGACGCGGGTCAGCGATAGCCCGACCGCGAGCGCCCTGATCGCTCGGCGGGGCCCGGCGGGGAGAGTGCCCGCGGCCGAGGCGAGCGCGCCCATGTGCAGCGCATGGCCGGACGGAAAGGCATCCTCACGCTTGCCGGAAAACGAGATGCCGTGAATGTGGCCCAGCACCGTCCTGCGGTCCGGACGGGTCTGGTCGAATAGAAGCTTCATCCCGTGCGGCAGCAACGATGCCGCAACCGCGACCAGCAAGGCATGGTTGCCGGCGCGCCTCAGGGGCTCGCCTCGGCCGCGCGAGGCCAGCCAGCCGGCCGCCGCCAGAACCAGAAGGACCTTCTCGTCCGCGCCCCAGGTCAGGGCGCGTGCGACCTCCTCCGGCGCCGGGCCGGTGTGGCGGGCGATTTCACGCGCGATCGCTATATCGGCCTTCGTCGGGCGGACGGCGATCGGAAACCTTGGCTGCCGATGAAGAAGACTGGCTCGAGTTCTTGCTGCCGTATGCATGGGATCATCGGATCCAAGGAATGGAGATGCGGACCTTCCAACGCGCGGCCGTCCCCCAGGTTCAGCGCGAGCGAATATTCTCAAATCCGCTTTTACACCATATATCGCTCATCCATTAATCTCGAAGGAAGGGCGGCTTTGTCCGAGCAATTCAGCCTCTTTGCCGACAGGTTGTCGGGGCCGGAAGGTCTGCGATATACCGAGGAGTTCGTTTTGCCCGCAGCGGAGGAGACGCTGATCGGACACATCGCGGCGTTGCCGCTGCAGCCCTTCCAGTTCGGCCAATACAAAGGCAAACGCCGCGTGGCCTCGTTCGGATTCCGATACGACTATACCGTGCGCCGGCTTGAGGAGGCCGATGCGATCCCCGAGTGGCTGGGCCCGATCATCGAGAAGGTCGAAGCTTTCGGCGGCCGAGGCACCCGAATTGGGCAGGTCCTTTGCACCGAGTACGACGTCGGTGTCGGCATCGGCTGGCACCGAGACAAGCCGCACTTCGACCGGGTGTTCGGCCTGTCGCTGGGCTCCGCGTGCAAGTTCCGGTTTCGAAGGCCCGTCTACACCAAGTGGGAACGTTTTACGATCGAGGTCCGGCCGCGTTCGATCTACCTGATGTCGGGGCCGTCGCGGGAGGTCTGGGAACACAGCATTCCCGCCGTCAAGGCGCAGCGCTATTCAATAACCTTCCGGACGATGGCCACGAAATCCTGATGGTGCGCCCGAACGTCTGCTATCTTCCCGCGTGATTGGAGTTGTAGCAGCGAATGGCAAGACGAACCGGGAGCGCCGATCTACCTCTGCACGGCGGACGCGTTCCGCCGTGGCTGGCGACCCGCATGTTGTCACTCGGCGCCGTCATCACTCAGGCCATCGTCCACCACTACGGCCGCGACGAATTCCTGCAGCGGCTGTCTCATCCGTTCTGGTTCCAGTCGTTCGGCGCCGTCATGGGCATGGACTGGCATTCGTCCGGCATCACCACCAGCGTCATCGGCGCCCTCAAGCGCGGCTTGGGGCCCCTCTCGAACGAACTCGGCATCCATGTGTGCGGTGGTCGCGGCCAGCATTCAAGGAAGACGCCGGACGAATTGCGTCTGCTGGGCGAACGCATCGGCTTCGATGGCGCAAAGCTGACCCGCGCCAGCCGTCTAGTCGCAAAGGTCGACAGCGCCGCCGTCCAGGATGGCTTCGACCTTTATCTGCACGGGTTCTTCGTGACCGACGACGGGAAGTGGACGGTCGTGCAGCAGGGCATGAACGGCGGCAAGAAGCAGGCGCGCCGCTACCATTGGCATTCCGAAAACCTGAAGAGCTTCGTCGACGAGCCGCACAGCGCGATCGACGGACCGGCGCAGGGCGAAATCGTCAACTTGACGGACAAGCGGGCCGAAGCTTCCCGCGCCAGGCAACTCGACCTTTTGGACGATTTGGGTCCGGATCGAATCGTGTCCGAACTGGTGGCGCTGACGGGCGAAGCCCCGGCACAGGCTCTGCTGCCGCACCTCATCATGCCGGCGCATCACGACGTGCGATCGAGCGATGTCTTCACGCGACGGCTGCATGGCACGCTCGCCGCCGCAGCCGAGCGGGGCCCTGTCGACTTTCCCGATCTGCTGCTGACGCCGGGTGTCGGCGCGCGCACGGTGCGCTCGCTCGCGATGGTGGCCGAGGTCGTGCACGGGGCGCCCTATCGGTTCCGGGATCCAGCGCGGTTCTCGCTGGCGCACGGCGGCAAGGACCGGCATCCCTACCCGGTCCCCATCAAGGTCTACGACGAGACCATCCGCGTCATGAAGTCGGCCGTCCGGAACGCAAAGCTTGCACGCGACGAGGAGATGCAGGCATTGAAGCGTCTCGACGACCAGGCTCGCCGGCTCGAACGCACGGCTGAAGGACCCTCGTTCGAATCGTTCGTCGCCACCGAGCGAGCCGCGTCTCCGCTCTTGGACGGCCGGTCCGTCCTCGGATGGGAAAAAGACCTGACGCGGCCGAAGGCGGCGCGGCGCGATTGAAGATCTGATGGTGACGAAGCTGCGCCCCAGCACGGCCGCGGTGCCGGGAAAGCCTGGTCATACGGAGACCCTCGGAAGGTCCGCAATTTTCACGAGCCCGTCCTGGCTGGTGAATGTCAGCGTTCGATCGGCGCTTTGGGCCTGCGCGACGCCGAAAATCCGATGCGATCCGGTGTCGTATACCGAGACGGTGCCTTGATCGTCGATCACCAGCCGCCGGGTCTCGGGAAAAACCGCGTAGCGGAGATCGTTCTGCGCGCCGACCGCGCCGGGCCTCCCCAACCCGGCCGGCCACCAGTCCTCCGACCGGGTCCATGAGCGGTAGCTGACCTCGTCTCCCTCCGAGTGTGCCCCATCGGCGGTTTCCGATGCATCCAGATGGGCCGCGATGTCGGTGCACAGTGCGTCAAGCTTGGCCTTGAGTTGCGTGTTGAACATCTCGCCGACCATCGACATGCCCGGCGACCACTGCGACATCCCGCCGAAGTCGGCGTGGCTGAACTGGGCCATCCGGCCGCCCCCGCTCCGGAGAGCCGCGAGCACGACCTGCACCGCCGCGGGCGAGACCGAATGCTTCTTCGCCATCCGGTCGACCAGATCGCCGTCGTTTGCTGACATTTCGTGATCCCTGATTTTGAGGTTCGACGAAGAGATGCTTCAGGCGGAGGAACGCACCTGTTCTGATCCTGCGTCCCTCGACGAGCGGAAACGTTGGTAGGCGCTGATGGCCCGGTTGGACAGTGCCAGCCGGCTGCGCTGGCCCCGACGGATCATGGTCTCGATGACGTCGCTGAGAAACCGGCTTGCCGAAGCGCCGTCTCCCAGTTCGCCGCTCCGCTCAAGGTACTCCCAGGCGATCTGGAACGAATCCTCGAGGAGTTGGGAGAGCGAGACGGTCATGAGCAAAAAACCAATGAGAGCCGTGCGCGTTCCATGTCATCGCCGCTTCGCCGCCCGCTTTCCAACTTCGGCTGCAACCGGCTCGGACCGAAAGACGACGTCGCCGAACACGTGGGCCTCCGGCGTGTGCAGGGCATCGCACACCGCGAAGCGCGGATCCCGCCAATCGCGTCCGAAGGCGTCGTGCATGGATGCGATCTGCCGAGCCTCCTCCTCGGTGTCCGCTGCGACGATGGCGATTTGGCGGCTGGACCGGCCAAGGTCGTTGTCCGCAGCAGGCGCCAAGCGAAACAGCGTCCGCGTCTCGCGGACTTCGACGGCCCGTTCGGGAGCGATCTCCAGCCTTTCGTCTTCGGCCGCCATCAGTCCGCGGTTCTCAGCCGGCGCATGGTGAATTCGATGGCGCCGTCCGGCAGTTCGCGCCACCGTTCGACTTCGCTCATGTAGGCGGCCTTCGGATACGATCTCAGGAAGGCCTTTGCCTTGGCGCGCGCCTGTTCCCGTGGAAGCGAGAACTTCTCCCGGACATAACCGTCGGGCTGACCCCGGCCTGCCATGCGGTCGGCGAGGTCCCTTGGGCGAAAGGACATTGTCGCAACTCCAAAAAAACAACGACCGCGGATATATATGTTCGGCCGGAACGAATCCGAGTCCTTCGGCTTTCAATGGCGGTTCCGCAGCGTGTCCCCCAATGGATCGACAAGGCAGGCCCAACGAACCGCAACTCGTCTACCGGCGGGACCCCAAGACGGGTCAGCCTGTGGAAGGGCTTTTGCGCTGGGGTCTGATCCCGCACTTCTGCGAGAAGCGTCCGGACTTCGCGCCGATCCACGCGCGCGCCGAGACCGTCGCCGAAAAGGAGTGGTTCAGGGACGCCTATCGCAGGCGCCGCTGCGTAGTGCCGTTTTCTTTCAGAAGGACCCCGGTGGGAAGCGTCACGCGATCTCGCGTCGCGACGGCCAGCCGTTCGGTATCGCAGGGATTTGGGAAAATTGGCGCGATCCTCTGACGGGCAAATGGGAGAGGACGTTCGCCGTCGTCACTGTCCCGGCCAACGAACTGGTCGTGCAGATCCATGATCGCATGCTGGCGATACTGGCGAACGATTTGTTCGCACGCTGGCTGAGCGATGAGGCGGATCCCCGCGAGCTGCTGGTGCCATTCCCCGCCGACCAGCTTGCGCTTTCGCCGCAACGATCCCGGCGCTGAGTGACGTCCTGTCCGGACCGGCCGCATTCCGTTTACTGCTCGAGGGGCACCTTTGGACTGCCCTGCTGAGGCAATGCGCAGCGTGGCCTTAGAGCAAGGAGCACTCGTCGTGCTCCATCGCCGGGCCCGATGGAACGAAGAGGCTACGCCCGCCGCTTGGCGTTTTGACAGACAAGCGGAACCCGTGGACAAACTAAAGCCCTTGCGAAAGCGAATCCCTGCTCTGTGCTAAGCGCCCGGAACACTGGCCGGACGAAAGGATTCGTGCAGGCAGGGGGCTTCAAAAATGCTTATGACGACGAGAGAGAAACGACCGGCGTCCCGAACCTTGCGCGGCTGGGCGATCGCGGTGCTACAGGAAGCCGGCGCGATCAAGGAATGTGAGGAGCACGGCTGGATCCAGGACCGCGCCGATCCGCACGCCCGCCAGCGCGCCTTCGACATCGCACGAGAGGAACGACCGCCCGGAGTTTCGCCGCAAGCTGCAGCGGTCGCCATCGCCGAGGTGCTGGATTCGATCGGCGACAGCTGCCCCGAATGCCCGCCGTCCTAGACGGCGAGCACGCGACGTCTTTTCTTCGGACCAGCTGCTTTTCGCCTTTCTTACGGAGGTGCCGACTTTCTTGCCATTAGGGGGCGAGCGCAGTGAAACTCGGGCCCGCTGCGGAACTTTTCGTCGCCGAATTGGCTATCCCCAGGTCTTGCACTGCGAAATTGCGCGCACGGCTGAACGTGGACGCGTCAGTTGCGATTTCCGGGCTCCCTTCTTCTCAATAACTGCGATAGTACCTCTTTAAGGAGCCCGCATGAGCGTGATCGACCGGAACAACGTGCACCTTCAGGGTTCCGGCGAACGGGCCATGGTCTTCGCCCATGGTTTCGGCTGCGATCAGAACATGTGGCGGTTCGTGGCGCCGGAGTTCGAAAAGGACTTCAGAGTTGTGTTGTTCGACCATGTCGGCGCCGGCGGCTCCGACCTGTCGGCTTACGACTCCCGCAAATATTCGACGCTGTCCGGTTATGCGGACGACGTAGTCGAAATCGGGAACGAGTTGTCCCTCAAGGACGCCGTCTTCGTGGGCCATTCCGTCAGCGCAATGATCGGCGTTCTGGCTTCCCTGAAGGCGCCCGGCATGTTCGGGCGGCTGGTGCTTGTCGGCCCGTCGGCGCGGTATATCGACGACGTCGGCTATGTGGGCGGGTTCAGCGAGAAGCAGATCGAAGAGCTCCTTGAGTTTCTCGAGGACAACCACATGGGCTGGTCCGCTGCGATGGCGCCCACCATCATGGGCAATCCGGACCGTCCGGAACTCGGCGAGGAACTCACCAACAGCTTCTGCCGGACGGATCCCGAGATCGCCAAGGCCTTCGCCCGGGTGACCTTCAAGTCCGATAACCGTGCCGACCTTCCCAAGGTCTCCGTGCCGACCCTGATTCTGCAGTGCAAGGAGGACATCATCGCCTCCACGCAAGTCGGCGAGTACGTGCACCGCCAGATACCGGGAAGCGAGATGGTCGTTCTGGACGCCACCGGGCATTGCCCGAATCTGAGCGCTCCGAAGGAAGTCGTGTCCGCGATGCAGACGTTCGTCTGACGTGACGCCGCCGAGCGAAGAATTCAAAGACCTGTTTGAGAATGCCCCCTGCGGCTATCTCACGATGGCTCCGGATGGCCGCATAACCCGGGTGAACCAGACGCTATGCGCCTGGACGGGATACGCCTGTGACGACTTCGCTGGCAAGCGCGTGCACCAGTTTCTCAACATGGCCGGCCGCATCTATTTCGAAACGCATATTGCCCCTTTGCTGCGGATGCAGGGATTCTTCAACGAGTTCGCACTCGACTTCCTTACCGCAGGAGGCGACCGCATGCCTGTCATCGCCAACGCGGTCGAACAGCGCTCCGACGACGGCTCCCTGTTGTCGACCCGCCTGGCGGTGATCAAGGCGGTGGACCGGCGACGCTATGAGCGCGAGCTTATCGAGGCCAGGGCCTTGGCAACCGAATCATTGAAAAGCGAGCGAGAGACCGCAGACTTACGCGAGCAATTCATCGCGGTTCTGGGGCACGACCTGCGCAATCCTCTTGCGGCCATCAGCGCGGGCGCCCGCATCCTGCAGCGTTCCGGTGCGCTGAAGGATCAAAAAGAACTTCGTGTCCTCGATATGATCAACACCACGGTCACGCGTATGTCGGACCTTATCGACGACATCCTCGACTTCGCGCGCGGCCGGCTGGGCGGTGGCATCACCCTCAACCGCGACAGGCGTCCGCTCCAACCGGTGCTCGAGCAGGTCGTGGACGAACTGCGGACGGCCTCCCCTGGGCGCGTGATCGAAACAAGTTTCGAGTTCACCTACCCGATCCTGTGCGACGGAAAACGCATCGGCCAACTGCTTAGCAACCTCCTTGGCAACGCGCTCACGCACGGATCGCATGACCAGCCTGTACGCGTCGGAGCCAGAACAGGTAACGGCATCTTCGAACTTTCGGTGGCGAACGCCGGCAATCCAATCCCGGAGTTGGCGATGGAAAGGCTTTTCGAGCCATTCTTCCGCGGCGACGTACGCGACAGCCGACAGGGACTAGGCCTTGGCCTGCATATCGCCTCGCAGATCGCGCAGGCACATGGCGGAAGGATTGACGTGACCTCCACCCCTGATGAAACGCGGTTCGTTTTCTCGATGCCGCTGAATCAGGGGAATGGCGGGAAGACCCGTTGACGCTCTGGATATCGATGGGATTAGGCCCATGCGAAACATGCCGGGCCGAAGCTGCAAAAGCGGACGATGAAGGGACGCCGAAAGACTCTCGAACGCGGCGCCGAGCGCAGACTCAAGAGCGGGGCGAGAAGTGGACGGATGGGTCCATCTCGATCCGAGGATTTTGGATTCCGCTTCGGCCATCGCGCCGCTTTGAGGATGACTTGCACAATCATCTGACGCGATAAAGGGGCCCGCCCAACTTTCGCCTGCAGCAAAATGAGAAGTCTCTCTTGCGAGCTTGTTACGATCTACTGGTCGAACACTTCCCGGCTGCCCACTTCGCCGCGCACGGCCAGCGAATAGAAAAACCCGGAGCAGGCCCCGGGTTTTTCTAACTACCATCCGTAATAGTAGCGCGGCCGGTAGAAGCCCGGTCCGTAGTATGCATATCGCGGGCCGTAGTAGCCGTAGTATCGAGGACCATCGCCGTAAGGTCCATAGGGCCCATAGGCGCCGTACGCGCCCGCTGCCAAGGCGCCAGCTGCGATACCAAGGCCGATGCCCGGACCCCAGCCCCAGCCGCCGCCTCTCCAGCCGCGCGCCTCGACTGGCGAAGCCAAGGTGGTAGCCAACGTGGCGACCGTGACGAAAATCAATGCGAACTTTTTCATTTGCTCCTCCTTCAAGCCGCGTCATGACATCTTCAAGTTTAAGTCAGAAAAAATTCGATGGTTGCAGAACGCTCGCCAAAAAACGGCGATTTAATCTACATGAACTGAGGCTCTGGAAATTGCCTCACCGAAAGTGCTCTTAACAGAAGGCCCTGCTCGCAGCCGAAAGCGATGGAGGGGCGGCAGGCGCCCCTCCGGGCGCACTAAAGCGGCACGCCGTAGTAGTCATTGACACCGCGTGTTCTTGTAGGGTCGCCCCAGCTCCAGTCGCTGTCAGAAGCGTACTTGGGGGCGCCCTTGAGCTGTTGCTCAGTGACCGCAGTGCGGTAGCCACCGAGGCTGGTATCGTATTTCAACGAGGCCCAAGGAATTGGATAGTGATCGTTTCCGAGGCCTAGAAAGCCCCCGAATGCCAGCACGGCGTAGGACACCTTACCAGTCATCTTGTCGATCATGACGCGTTCGATCGAACCGATCTTCTCGTTGTTTGCGCCGTAGACGGCCGTTCCTTCGACCTTATCGCTTCCGATCAAGTTACCTTGCTCTCTATCTTCCATAGCGGATCCTCCACGCTTGTTGCCGAACATGAAGAACAGCAACTCACGGGTTACGTTCCGTCTCTGGGTTGAGATGAGCCAAGGCCTTCTCAAAGCAAATTTGTCGGCTGCCGGACGTAAGGAAGCTGGACGTTCAGCGGTGAGGATCAAGCGTGCACTATCGAATAAGCAGCTGCAGACCTAACCGCGTATACATTGAGCACAGAGCAAATCTGTATTCGGGGGCAAGGTGACACCGATCGAAATCGGGACTTTCTTGGGCCGGGAAGATCCGGGCCAGAGCATCAAGCTTTGCCTCGGTTGATCGCAAGTTTAGTTGATGAGGCTGATTGACGGGCCGACATGCTCGACGTCCGATCACGGCAAGGACGGCCATTACCGCGCTTTCTTTCGGCCGAATTCAATCACTTTTCCTTGGAACGAACCTCGCTGTTTGCGCTTTCCCCACGCAACAAGATTAGGAGGTTTTTGTGAAAATTCGGGCAGGCTACGACATCGCCTTTCAATGTCCATACGCGGTTCCCATGGTGCTCATGCTGACCACCCACCCCTCGCGAGACGGGGACATTCTCAGCGATCAGTCGATTCAGTTTCCGGCCGGCGTGGACGCGCGGGACTACTTCGATCCGTATGGCAACATCTGTACCCGCCTCGTCGCCCCTCCGGGACTGCTCGAACTCCGCAGCGAGTTCGTCGTCGAGGATAGCGGCCTGCTGGATGAGGTTTGCGCGTCCGCGCATCAGTGGGACGTAGCGGCGCTACCGGGTGACGTCCTCCCCTTCCTGCTGGCAAGTCGCTACTGCGACACCGAGAAGCTTTCGAACCTCGCCTGGTCGCTCTTCGGCGGCATCCGGGGCGGATGGCAGAGAGCGCAGGCGATCTGCGACTACGCCCATGACCGCATTGAATTCGGCTACCACCATGCCCGGGGGGACCGCACCGCGTCGGAGGGCCACGAGGAACGCCGCGGCGTCTGCCGGGATTTCGCCCATCTTGCCGTGACGCTTTCCCGATGCATGAACATCCCGGCCCGCTACTGCACGGGCTACCTCGGCGACATAGGCGTTCCACCCGATCCAGCCCCGATGGATTTCAGCGCGTGGTACGAGGTGTTCCTGGATGGTCGCTGGTTCACCTTCGACGCGAGACACAACCAACCCCGCATTGGACGTATCGTGATTGCGAGGGGACGTGACGCGGCCGATGTCGCAATTTCAACGGCCTTCGGTCCCGCTCAATTGGTCCGGTTCAAGGTGATAACCGAGGAACTCAAGGACGCCAGTCAGGAACGTTTGCTGAAAGAAGCAGCCTAGGAAGACGCCGTCCCCTCCGTCCGTAGCTTTGGCCGGGTCCGGCAGCCTGCGTTAACCCGGCCTGGTGGAGCACCGGTCCAGCCACTGCACGCCGAAGCAAGGACCGGAAGAGACCGGAACAAAACGTCCTCAACCCGCTTGGCACGCGTGGAGGAATTGTAATGACGCGTGTCGGCCCGGTGATTTTGATCGTAGAAGATGAATTCTTGCTGCGGCTGGATTCCGCTGAGACGATCGAAAGCGCGGGCTTCGAAGTCATCCAGGCGGCCAATGCTGACGAGGCCATCGCCATCCTGAAAGCGCGTCCTGATATCCACGTCGTCTTTACCGATATCCAAATGCCGGGATCGATGGATGGGCTGAAACTCGCGCGGTTCGTTCGAGACCGCTGGCCGCCGATCAAGATAGTGGTGACCTCCGGTCATGTTACGGTCGACGAAGACGATTTGCCGGACGGCAGCGTCTTCCTGCCGAAGCCGTATCGCGGCACCCATGTTGTCGCGACGCTGCGCGAGCTAACCAGGGCTCTTTGATCACCACTGTTCCGGCCCAGTCGCCCTGTTGAAATTTTTTCGCGCCCCTCTTGAAACCGAATCCGGTTTTGTTAATTCTTTTGTCGCCACCTTGGATGTGGCGTCCGAAGCGCCCTCTGGGGCTCCGGAATTGAGACGGGCACCGGTCGTGTCCGGTGCCTCATACCCATCTTGCTCTTTGGAGGATTTGGCTATGCGCACTTACGACTTCTCTCCCCTGTTCCGATCGACCATCGGTTCGATCGCCTGTTCGACCTTGTCGAGACGGCCCAGCGCGTCACGGACGAAGGTTATCCGCCCTACAACATCGAACGGCTGGCCGAGGACCGCTACCAGATCACGCTGGCTGTGGCGGGTTTCTCGCCCGACGAAGTCTCGATTACGGCCGAGCAGAACGTCGTCACCATCGAAGGCGGCAAGACTGAAAAGGCCGAGCGCGAGTTCCTGTACAGGGGTATCTCAACCCGGCACTTCAAGCGACAATTCAGCCTGGCCGACTACGTCCAGGTGAAGGGCGCGACCTTCGACAACGGCTTGCTCAAGATCGAGCTGGTTCGGGAAATCCCGGAGGCCATGAAGCCGCGGCGTATCGCCATCAACGGCGCATCGACCGCCGACAATGTCCATCAGATCGAGGCCAAGGCGGCCTGATTTATCCTACTTTAGGAGTGTGCCGCGCGCCGTCCGACGCGCGGCATCGGACTTCGTCTAAAGAATGGAGGAGACCATGCGGCCGACGACCGCTTTCGATGACAATGTTTTCGACATCACCGCGCTGCTGCACCCCGGCACCGTCTTCGATCATCCAAGAGACGTGGTGGCGCATTCCTCGCTGTCGATCTCCGAGAAGCGCGCCATTCTGGCGTCGTGGGCATCCGATGCATCGGCGATCGCTTCCTGTCCGGCGCTGCGGGCGCCGGACAGCCTCAAGGCGCCCGTTACCATCGACGAGATACTCGAAGCCCTCTGCGAACTCGACGGCAGCCCCCGCCATCCGCCTGGGGGCGAACTGCCTGCGTTCAACGTCGAGGGTCATGGCGGCGTAACAGGGAGAGGCACCATGGATGAAATCAGAGTACCGCAGCACGTTGTGGATCGGTTCGAGCGTCGCTGGACAACGAAATTCACGCAGATGCTGGAAGACTGCCGAAGTCCGGAGGGTCGTTCGCCCGTCACCAGTTGCGACGACCCGCTCCGTCGGCGCAGGTCCGGCGTCTGGCGGAGGGATTCCTGGAGCCACCGACGACCGAAAGAGCCCTCGTAAGCTAGGCTGGAGGTCGAACCCTCCGGCCGCTCGCTCGACGTTCCCGCGCTTGGGGGCAAGCCGAACCGCCTGCGTTCTACGTCTTAGCAGGGAGAGGCGATGTGGACAAAATTAGATTACCGCAACACCTAGTGGACCGGATACAGGCGTCGTTGGATGGCTAAGTTTTGAGATACCGGCACCTTGCCGCCAAGAGTGAGCCTTTCCGATAGAGGGAACCAACGTGCTACTCCGCCTCCTCGAAGTTCGTTATCGAGATGGGATGCAAATTCTACATCGCGGTCGTGAGCTTCTGTCTCCAGCACCACGACGCCCACGCCGTGGTTGTGAGCCTCGCTTGCACTCTACGCTTCCATCGATGCTTGCGAAACGGCGTAGGCCTTTAGTCTACAACCTATCGTCAGACAGGAGACGCGCGATCTCCGCAGCCAGTTGGTCCTGCGTATAGGGCTTGGCAAGTCGCTCGATGTCGATCACTTTTACTCCTTCCAGCTCGGCAAACCCCGTCGCGAGCAGGATGGGAAGCTGAGGGCGTTGGCGCCGCACCTCACGGGCGAGTTCGACCCCCGTCATCCCCGGCATCGCATGGTCCGTTATCAGAAGGTCAGTAGCCAATCCCTGCTCAAGGAGCTGCAAAGCCTCGCGCGCGGAGTGCACTTCGACCACCTCGTGCCCCAGGTCTTCCAGCAAAGCGACAGTGCTGCCGGCGATCAATAGATCGTCGTCGACAAAGAGTATTCTCGCTCGGGCCGACTGTGTGGGGGCGATTGATGTGAGCCCGGCTGCTATCAAAGCTTTTTTGGTTGTTGGAAGCCACAATCTGGCGGTTGTTCCACAGGACGGAGCGCTCTCGAGGCGCAGGGCGCCGCCGGACTGCTGGGCGAGGCCGAAAACCATCGATAACCCCAGTCCTGTGCCCTTTCCCACCTCCTTCGTTGAGAAGAACGGCTCCACGGCTTTCGCCAGGGTTTCTGCGTCCATTCCTACTCCGGTGTCTTGTACGGAAAGAACAACGTATCGGCCGGATCGGATGCCGAGTTGGGCCTCCTCGTCGATGTTTTGGGCGTGGAGACGGATCGTGAGTTCGCCGCCGGAGACCATTGCATCTCTGGCATTCACGGCAAGGTTCAGCAGAGCCATTTCCAGTTGGTTTGCATCGACGTCAACGGCGGGCATCGCGCCTTCCGCAACAAATTGGACACGAACCAGCGGACCGACGGATCTCTCGATGAGGCCCATCATATCCTCAACAAGGCCTTGGACATCTGTGGCCTGCGCCTTGAGTTCTTGCTTGCGGGCAAAGGCGAGCAGCCTTTGGGTCAAAGTCGCGCCGCGCCGCGCGCCTTCCATGGCGCCGTTCAGGAGCCTGTGAAGCCGCGCATCCTGCCCCAGCTTTTTGGAAAGAAGATCGAGGTTCCCGAGGACCGCCATAAGCAGGTTATTGAAATCGTGCGCAACACCGCCGACTAGCTGGCCCAACGCCTCGATCTTATGTGCCTGCAGCAGCGCAGCCTGCGCCCGCTCGCGACCCGCAATTTCCTCGCGGAGCTGTTTATTCGTCCGCTCAAGGTCGGCCGTTCTTTCCGCCACCAGACGCTCCAGCTCCATGGCGGCCCCGTGCTGGGCCTCGAGGTACGAGCGAGTTTCATATTGTCGTCTTCGGGATCGCTCCGCAGAAACCACCGTAGCCTGCAGCGTGATGGCGTGTAGAGGGCGCTCTAGAAAGCCGACGTTGAGAAGACGCATGACCAACTCTCGCCTGAACGCGGCAAACTTGGCGCCTTGATTGTGATTGGTCAGTACAACGAAGGGCTGGTCAGACCACGGTGGCTGACGGCTCACCCAGTCCTCCAGAACGCGGACATTATTGCCGTAGAGCGCCTCCTCCGCCACCAGTACGACTTCGACGACCCACTCGAGATTCTCTACGATTTCCTGGACCGTTTTGCAGACCACGGCGCGGAAGCCAGCTCTCTCGATGAGGCCGGCAACCGCGGCAGCGTCGCGCCCGACGGGCATTAGGACCAGAACCACGCCCTTTGGCGTCTTAGCCCCGGCCATCGGCGTCCCGAGACATCAGAGGTGCCTCCTCCCCTTTATAGACAGGCGTGCCGCCGAAAATGCCGCTAAAGCCCTTGAGCGGGGGTCCAACAGTGATGCCACGGTGACTCAGCTTGAATTCGCGGATCGTATGTTCGTGATTGCCGCTCCGTTTCTTAACGACGGAGAGCGCCCGCCGCACGCTTCCGTCGTACTCGAAATAGCGCAGCATCAGGACGCCGTCGGAGAGATAGCTGATGTCAAGCGGCGTATCCATCGGTCCGACAAGTCCATGCTGCGCCAGGACGAGGATTGTCAGTACGCCGCGCTGACTGAGATAGCTCAGCAGCTCATGCATTTGCAGAATCAAAAAACGCTCATCGGGCATCGCGTTGAGATAGCCGTTGAGGCTGTCGATGATCACGACCTGCGCGTTTCCGGCTTCTACGCTGCGCCGCACCGCATCCGCGAACTCGCCTGGCGCCATTTCAGCCGGATCGATTTGCTGAATATCGATCAGGCCTCTGTCGAGGTTCTCCTGAAGCGGCAGCCCCAGTGTCTTGGCACGCGCGCTCATAGTGCCTCGGCCTTCGTCGAACGCGAAAATCGCCGAGC
This sequence comes from uncultured Alphaproteobacteria bacterium, assembly GCA_963755895.1. Classification (GTDB taxonomy): domain Bacteria; phylum Pseudomonadota; class Alphaproteobacteria; order Rhizobiales; family Xanthobacteraceae; genus Bradyrhizobium. The sequence continues at coordinate 1,113,553 of CAVWMD010000027.1, read as the reverse complement.
GCTCGTTGCGAGATGCGGCAGCGATGGCATAGGTGAGCGCCAGGGATGATTTTCCGACGCCGGCGGCGCCGATAAGTAGCGCGTTTGTCCCGCGTTCCAACCCGCCCCCCAGGAGAGAGTCCAGCTCGGGGTTTCCGCTTAAGACCACGTCGGTATCGAAATCCTTATGATGTTCGGCGGCGACAAGCCGAGGATAGACCTTGAGACCGCCATGCCTGATGGTGAAGTCGTGAAACCCGCCCTTGAAATCGATGCCGCGCATCTTCACGACCCGAAGCCGCCGCCGCTGCGCGCCGTAGTCGATCGCTAACTGCTCCAGCAGCACTACGCCATGGGCAATCGAGTGCAGTTGCAGATCGTTCTGCTGTGACGAAAGGTCGTCCAGCAGCACCACGGTGGATTTACGACCCGAAAAGAAGTGCTTCAGCGCGAGGATCTGACGCCGATATCTAAGCGGGCTTTGAGCCAGCAGCCGGAGCTCGGACAGGCTGTCGAGGACGATCCGCGCGGGGACCAGGGCCTCAACCCTGTCGAAGATCATTTGGGTTGTTTCGCTGAGCTCCATCTCGGCCGGATGCAGGACAGTGAGCTCCTGGCTCGGATCCAGGCTGCTCTCCGGCGGAATCAATTCAAAGATCGTGACGCCTTCGAGCGACCAGCCATGGCGCTTGGCCACCAACCGCAGCTCGCGCTCGGTCTCCGACAGCGTGATGTAGAGGGTAGGTTCGCCGCGGCGAACTCCCTCCAGCAGGAATTCCAGGGCCAGCGTGGTCTTGCCCGAACCGGGCTGTCCTTCGAACAGGTACATCCTCTCAGGGTCGATACCGCCCCTGAGGATGTCATCCAGGCCGGCATTTCCTGTTGAGATCTTCGGAAGCTCTTGGTCATCGAGTTGCTCCGTATCGTCAACCATATCCAGTCCCTTTTCTCGCAAACGAAAGGATGTGAAGGCAACGATCTGTCGTGCCGCGCGTTCCCGGATCAAGCCGTTGACTTTGCAGGAAAATTGATCGCGTTTGATGTTGCCACTTCCAAAGTGGAGATCCGTAATGCACCTGGTTAGATATTTTTAGCGCTCAATGACAACAACGGCCGACCTTTCGACGCCGGAAAGTATGTCGCAGTCCGTGAGCACCTGACGGGACTGACGGCATTTAGCCGTTCGCCGGCCCAGGGCACCACGTCGGACGGCGGGAAGACGGTCCACGACGAGATCATCGTCTTCGAAGTGATGGCGGAAACTCTCGACGCATCGTGGTGGAGAAGCTACCGGCTTCAGCTTGAGCGGGAATTCCGCCAGGATCAGATCGTGGTCCGCGCATCGACCGTCACCCTGTTCTAGCGGAGACATATAACGAAGGACGTCGACCAACTTTTCGAGGATCTCGCCAAATCGCCGTTCCGCCGGCGGTTTCGGCTGCGCCCGCGAGAATTGAGGTATCTTGAAAGAAAAGGCCTGAGGGCGGTCATGGCCGATGCGGACGACCTGCTGGTGAAACGATTAGGCGAGGCGAGCCCTCGAAACGACGGCAAGCAGACGCCTTTCAAGGGACATCCGGTTTTCGTCGCGCAGCACGCAACAGCGACGTGCTGCAGGGGTTGTCTGGCGAAATGGCACGGCATCGGAAAGGGCCAGGCGCTGCGGCCCGCCGAGTTGGAGCACATCGCGGGAGTGATCGAGCGGTGGTTGAGAATCCACTCCGCCGGGATTCCGGAAGAGCCGGCGCAAGGCCGGCTTCTATGAAGCGATTTGATTTCATGCGGCCGCGGGATCGACGGCGGTGTCGACGCCCTTGAAGTTTTCCGGCAGCAACTTGTGGATATGGGTCGCGGCGATTGCGGCGTGACCGGTGGCAACGGCGATCTGGTGGAGATCCGCCACGACGTCTCCGGCAGCATAGATTCCATCCACCGTCGTGCGTTGATGGCTATCCACTTCAAGGCATCCGACGTGGTTCGTCCGCGCGCCCAAGGCGGACGCCAGTTCGGATCGCACTCCGCAACCTAACGCCGGATAGATGACATCGAACAACATGGCTTTACCGCTCCGGAGCACCGCCTGCATGCCGTCCGCGCTGTGCTCGATGGCACGCACCGGTCCAGCCACCTTTATGCCGGCTTCCCGCAGCGACCTGGCCGTTTCGGTATTCCCGCTGCCGCGCTCGTCGAGGCTCAGCAATGTGACGTCGTTCGAATAGGTGCGCAGAAACCTGGCCTTGCTCGAGGCATCTTCGCCATGGCCCAAAACCCCGATCCGCTGATCAGCGGCCTCATAGCCGTCGCAGACCGGGCAGTAGCGGATAGAGCCCTTGGCAACCGCTTCGTCGAGACCAGGGACGTCAGGGCTTTCGTCGACGATGCCGGTTGCGAGCAAGACAAACCGCGCCTTGATTACTGCCCTGCCGGACGTCGCTGTGAAACCCTCGCCGTCCCGCTTCAAGTCGGTGATGCGTTCCGCGATCATTTGAACGCCGTAGGCTTGCGCCTGCTTGCGCAAAGCTTGAAGCAATCCCGGACCCGAGACGCCCTCCGGAAAGCCGGGATAATTATGGCTTTTCGGAATCAGTGAAGCGCGGCTGTCTCCGCCATCGAAGAGTGTGATCACGGCGGCGATAGCGAGCCAGGTAGACCGCAGCCGTCAAGCCGGCGGGACCGCCCCCTATGATCAGGCAATCAAACGATTCCAACGCGGAAAAATCCATGAACGCTTCTATCTGTAGAGGGTGCTCCGGGATTCACGCTCCGGGCCGTTGGAAGCGCGTCCGCCCGCGACGCCTTCAGGCAGCGGGCGGAGCACAAGCCTATGGTGGTGGGTTGAGGGTTAGTCGTCGTGATGGATGATGGTCTTGGTTTCCACGCCGTCGTCATGCTCTTTCTTGATGACCGTAGTCCGATCGACCGGCTCCCGCTCCTTGATGACTGTGGTACGGTCGCGATCGCGGTCCCGATCGTAATCGCGATGGCCCTCGCCGACGGTCACGCCTACACCGACCGGTCCGACGCCAACACCGACCTCTTCGGCCATCGCAGGGACGGCGAGAGAGCCGGCTGCCGCAGCGATAAACAATAGCTTCCTCATGGTATCCTCCTTCTGTGAGTACGAACAAACCGCTTCTTCTCGCCCAGGTTCCAGGCGCTTCTGCATAAACCGACGCCCCTCTCACGAGGTGGCGAGCATGGCCGCGACTGCGACCACCATGACAGCCGTGGCGACCCAGCCGAGGCCTTTGGTCCATCCAGTGATGGCCAAGTCGCCCATGACCTTTGGCGCCGCGGCCAGCCACATCATGATAGCCCTGACCGGAACGGCGACCACGCCGTTGATCACGGCGCTCCAATACAGGGCCCGGATCGGATCGATCGGAGTGAACTTCATGATCAAGCCGACGATGGTCGCGATGCAAATGACCGCGTAGAATGCCTTGGCTTCCATGCGAGCGCTCACGATCTGCACGGCCGTAATCAGCGGATACGTGAAGAGCATGGTCCTGCGCATACCCGAACTGCGCGCCGGCTTGCGAGTAGGTCGCGATCCCGCTCGGATCGTCATCGGGCGCGCCCGTAAGCAGGCCGGGGCCCAGGACCCCGAGCAGCCGCGGCTTGCTCGCTCCGACCACCGGGCTGTGTGCCAGGTCACCGGGTTGTTCGATTTCGAAGTCCATGGTTGTCTCAATTGAGCTGCCGCCTCGATATGCACCGAGGCGGCAGAAGCCGGTTCAGTATTTGAACTGCGGCATGGCCTTCAACTGGTCCTTGGTCGCGTTGAAGATGGCGTGATCGGGATACCAGTATCCATTGGCCTTCCGATCCTCCGCGGTCGTCGTCGCCGCGCCCGTCGTGCGGGCGCTACCGTCCGCGGCAGTGCGCGCGTTACTGTCGACATTCGTCGCCGGACGGTTCGTCGTGGACGTCGTGGTGCTTGCCGTGGTCGACCGGGGCGGTTCGTTCGACCACCGCAGCTTGTCGTAGGCGACGGCCACGTAATGTTCGCCCATGCCGAGGAAGCCGCCGACGCCCAGAACGACGTTCTCGACCTTGCCGGACTTGTCCAGGATGACGTCATTGATGTCGCCGATTTTTTCATTGGCGTCGTTGTAGACGTTGACGCCGACGAGCTTGGAAGCCCGCCATTCACCTTCCTTGTGCGATGAGGCGGCGGCGACGCTATCGGTGGCGGCGGTCTTGTTAGAGGGGGTTTGGGCCGATGCCGTGCACGTGAACAATGCCGTGGTCAGCAGAGCGGCGGCGAGATACTTGGTCATGTGTCCTCCATTGGTTTCAGTGGTTGATATTTACGCTTGAACAATCCGTCCTGATCAGTGGTGCAGCAGCATGATGAGAATGATCAGCGGAATCGGAATTCCGACGAGCCAAAGTAGAATTGGCATGGTGTCTCTCCTTTCGTTTTCGAGGGGTTAGCGGTTGATCGCGGGGGTGTAAGCCTTCTTGCCCCAGGTGCCGTCGCGAAGTCCGCCACCCTCGGTGGCCGCGAGCGACGCCGAGAACGCGCCGATGAAAAGGGACAGCGTCAGCCAGATCGCGATCTGCATCGCCGCCTTGCGGGCAGCGTCCAGATCGGCCTTCACCTGGGTGACGACGTCGTTGACGCGCTTCTCGGCATCGGCCTGGCTCAAGCCCGTGTGGGCAGAGACGACCTTGGCCACGTAGGCGCGGTCGGCGGGATTGAGATCGGTGCCGTTATGGAAGCTGGTCGTAAACAGGCGGACCATCTCGCCACGCGTGTCGGACGGGCTCTGTTGACCTTGAGCCGACGGATTGTCAGAGCGCAGCAGCGTGTCGACATAGCCGCTCATCGGCGAGGATTGAGCAGCGTTGGCCGCGCCCTGCGTGGCGCCGGCGAGCGTTCCGCCCACCAGCGAACTCGCCGGAGAGGCAAGCAGCACGGCGCCGAGAACGGAGGCGGCTGCCCAAGCCAGAAAGCCGTGCGCGGTATCGCGAAAGTGCACTTCCGTTGTCTGGACGCCGACCCACTTGGTCCGGAGACGGCCGGCAAGATAGCCACCGATGGCTGATGAGATCATCGCCATCACGATGAAGTACAGCCCCGTCCCGATCTTGAAGGTCGTTGCGGAAACGCCGGAATTGCCCCAGGGCGAAACGACCGAAAATCCCATGCCGGCGCCGAATGACAAAAGCACCAGCGTCAGAGCTAAAGACGCCACTGCGCCGGCCAAGACGGCGGCCCAGGACACCCCGGGCACCGACGGTTCAACCAAATCTACCTGCGCGTTCTGTCCAAAACCTTGTTCCATTAAATCCTCCCAGCAGCCGAAATGGCTGCCCAGAAAATGCTCAGATGGAACGAAGGTTCCGGGATGGAAACTTTCAACGCGAGGGGACCAATTTGAATCCTATCCTTCCCGGACGGAACCGTGCGCCTTTCCCGATCTTTCCGTATCGACAATCGGAGAGAGGCTAGAATGACGTCCGACTATCCAAAACCGCCCTTCCCCGCCCAGAACAACCGATGCCGGGCTCAACCGACGCCATGCAGCCGCGTCCGGATCACGGCGAAACCAGCTACAAGGGCTCAGGCAAACTGAAGGGGATGAAGGCGGTCATCACCGGCGGCGACAGCGGCATAGGCCGCGCGGTCGCGATCGCGTTCGCACGCGAAGGCGCAGATGTCCTGATCGCCTTTCTCGATGAGACCGAGGAAGCGAACGAGGTCAAAAAACTCATCGAGAAAGAAGGCCGGAAGGCCGTGCTGGTGCCCGGCGACCTGCAGGACGCCAAGCATTGCCGGGAAGTCATCAAGAAGGCGGTGGACGGTCTCGGCGGCATCGACATCCTCGTCAACAATGCGGCCCACCAGGCCACGTTCAAGGACATCGGCGACATATCGGACGAGGAATGGGAGAAGACCTTCCGGACCAACATCCATTCGATGTTCTACCTGACAAAGGCGGCCGTGCCGCACATGAAGCCCGGCAGCGCCATCATCAACACCGCGTCCGTCAACTCGGACATGCCGAACCCGATGCTCCTGGCTTACGCGACCACGAAGGGCGCAATCCAGAACTTCACCGGCGGGCTCGCTCAGATGCTCGCGGAGAAGGGCATCCGCGCCAATGCCGTGGCTCCCGGTCCGATCTGGACGCCGCTGATTCCGTCGACGATGCCCGACGACGCCGTGAAGAACTTCGGCAAGCAGGTGCCGATGAAACGGCCCGGCCAGCCCGCCGAACTCGCGACCGCCTATGTCATGCTGGCGGACCCGCTGTCGAGCTACACGTCCGGAACGACGATCGCCGTGACCGGCGGCAAGCCGTTCATCTGATGGCCGGCCTCAAGCATCCCGTGACGCCCGACGGCCGGTATTTCGTCGTCCGCGGCAAACTTTGGCGGCTGGCCAATCCGGGCTTGTCGGCGGCGGTACGGTCCGCGCTGGTGCGCGAACTGATGGCTGCGCGCAGCGCCGTCCGGTCGGCCAAGCTCTCGAAGGACCTTACCGCCGAAGCCGCAGCGCATCACGCGGTCGACGTCGTCAAACGAAAGCTCGGCGAGCGCGGTCCTGTGTGGTGGACCGACGGGTCGCCTGATCTGAACCGGCAGATGGTCAAGAACACGCCGTACGCTTCGTGGTATTCAGACTTGAGGACGGCTGGCCGGCGCGAACAGCGTGCTCAATCGCTCGACTTGGACGGCGACCAAATGCCGTAGCGGCACTGCAACCGGTTTTTGCCGCAGACTGACGATCGACGACCGGCCGGAATTCACGATCTATCCAGGTCATTGGGCCGCCGTCATCGTTGCGCGGCGAGTCGCACCGCCTCGTTTACCATGGTCCGGTTAAGCCGCTGCTCCGGCGGGAGCTGCATCACGGCATCATGCAAATAGGCTGGCATCGTCAGCGGGCTGTCTACCGGCTTTTCAACCCACTCCCACCAACGGTCAAAAGCGTCCTTGGCCATCAGAGATCCTCGCGGATGCCCTTGAAAAACGGATGCCGCACCTTACCCTCGGCGGACTTCGCCCGGTATTCGATTTCCGCGAGCAAGGACGGTTCGACCCAGATTCCCCGGTGCGCGATCCGCTTGGCGTAGGGTTGCGTTTTCCGGACCAGCGGTTTGAGACGCGCCTGGAGATCCTTCGCGGAGATGCCGTCGAAGCCGTGGTCGACCTTTCCTGCGTAGACAAGATCCGTGCCCTTGAGGCGGCCCAGGTAAAGCCCGTCGAACTTGTTTTCCTTGAGCGAGAAGCCGGCGATCGTCAGCGTCTCGCGCTGCGCGCAGGTCTTCTTGACCCAATCGTTGCCCTGGCCTGAACTGTAGCGGCTGTCCCTGACCTTGGAGACGACGCCCTCAAGGCCGACGCCGCAGGCGTGCTTGAACATTTCTGGACCGTCGACTTCGAAGCTTTCGCTGAATTGGACGGCGGTCTTGGCGATCAGCTTCTTCAGAAGGGTTTTGCGCTCGAGCAGCGGCAGTTTGCGGAGGTCGTGGCCGTTGAGGTATAGCAAGTCGAACGCGACCATCGCGATCTTGTCGGACTTCCCCTTGAGCTCGTTCCGCAGCGCCGAAAAGTCGGTGGTGCCGTCCGCAACAGGCACGACGACCTCGCCGTCGATGATTGCCGATGAGGCGCTGATCAGGAACGCGTCGTGCGCGATCTTCCTGAAACGCCTAGTCCAATCGTTGCCGCGACGCGTGAATACCTTGACGTCTTCATTCGCGATGTGGAGCTGAATCCTGTAACCGTCGAACTTGATTTCGTGAATCCAGCGCTCACCCTGCGGCACTCGTTCGATCGAGCTGGCGAGGGCGGGTTCGATAAATCCGGGAAACCGCGCCTTGACGCCTATCGCCGCAGGTTTTCTCCGCTGGAAAGCCATACTCGAACTCTGTACCCGGCAAACAGTTCAGGCGAGTGCCGCCTTCCTGACCTTTTCATCCAATCCGCCGCTTTCATGATCCTGGATAAGCTGCGTAAGCGACGTCTCATGCAGTTTTGCCAGCACGTCGCTGAGCTTGGCCGATTCAGATTCCCCGGCTGCGAAGGAGGGGCCGTATATTCGGCGCAAGGTGCTGACCAGGGTGTTCCCGTGCTTTCGGCTGATTTCCCCGTTCTTGTCGCGATGGCGGTCATCGATGCTCATGGAAAGTCCTGTCAAGCGGCTGAGTTGAAAAGGTAAGGAGGACGATTGAATTTGGTTCCACCCATGCGGTCGGTCGAAGCTCAACCCGGCCGAAAACGTCCAACCACCTTACCTCGAACAACCAGGACCCAATTCCAGAGCCGCGCAAACCACGGCAGGCTCAATAATTTGGGCTTTACGATCTGAAATAAACGTTCGACGAACAATAGGCTGAAACCATAGGTAACGATGATCATGACGGTGCCAGTGATCCAATGGCCCTCGCCCGCCACTGCCACCGCGATGAGCTTGAGAGGCTCAACCAGGCTTGTTGGAATGGCGAGGATCAGCAAGGATTGGTACGGCCCCAACCGCTCGATGTAACCGCGCGCCGAAGCGATGCCATCTCGGAAAATACCCATCATGAAGTCCAAGTCTCGGTTGGTGGCTCTGTCAAGGATAGGTCCAAGGGCAGTCCTTCTGGTATTACCACTTTTCCAGGACCCGTTGCGCTCAAGTCTCGCGCCTGGCGCAGAGCACCTTCCAGTTACTTGTTCTCCAGTGGCGGGTCGGACGTGGCCGCCTCCGGCACACGGACGCGCTAGTTATTAGCTTCGCTAGAGGTGTCGCTACCCGTGCATCGCGGTAGTCTCTAACCGCTTTTCCGTTCGGTCGTAGGGCAACGACCCGACTCCTCAGATCGTCAAGCGATCGAGATCCGCCGCGACACGCGCCCCGGCGAATATCTTCGTGGCCTCGGCCAGGATTTCTTCGACGTCGTAGCGTCGCGAGATGTGCGTGAGGATGAGTTGCTTCACGCCGGCGTCCGCCGCAAGCTCGGCCGCTCTCGCCGCGGTGAGATGACCGTAGTCCGATGCCATGGCGGCATCGCGCTCGAGAAAGGTCGCTTCGATGATCAGCAGGTCGGCGTCCCGGACGTGCTGCGACAGCCCGTCCGTAGTCTCGGTGTCGCCGACCACGACGAGCTTCGCGCCACGCGCGAACGGCCCAAGCACGTCATCTGGCTCGATTGTGCGCCCGTCTTGCAGCGTCACGGGCCGTCCCTCGGCCAGTTCTCCGCGAACCGGTCCGTCCGGGACGCCAAGCGCCGCAAGACGACAGGACTGCAGATGCCGTCGCGCACGGGCCTCGAATGTGAATGCGAAACTGTCGGTGTCGCGATGGCGTACCGGAAAGCAGTCGACGGTGAATTCGCCGGCGTCCAACACCCGGCTTTCGGACAACGGAACGAGTTCTAGCGGAATGGGCGCCCGCCCTTCGCCCCAGAGCCCCGCGAGCATCCGGACGACCACGTCCAGCGTGCTTTTACCGCCATGGATTGTCATCAGATCCGAGCTTTGGCGAAGCCGAAGCGTGGAGAAAAGACCTGGAATGCCGAGCACGTGGTCGAAATGGCCGTGCGTCAGCAACAGGCGATGCAGCCTGCGGAATCCGGCGCCGCTCCGGAGCAACTGGCGTTGAGTACCCTCACCGCAATCGACCATGATGCGATCGCCGCAGGCCTCCACTAGGAGGCCCGGATGGCCGCGGTCCGCTGACGGGACGCTCGCCGAGGTGCCGAGGAAGGTGATGTCGAACATCACCGTCATCTATCTAGTTTTCGGCGCGGCACCAACCCTGACCAGGACTTCCCGCGCAATCAACTACGGTACCACCGCGGCTCGGCTTCGAGGACATTTCCGAGCGGTCCCGGATCAGAGGTCCGCTTCCGCTTGGCGGCGATGCGCTTCGATCTGAACCACGGCAGACACAGTTTCAGCACGAGAAACCCGAAGAACCAGGCGTAAGCCATGGCATCGAACGGCGATGCGTTCGCGTCGTCCATTCTCGCGGCGACGAGGAAACCAAGGAAGCCTCCCACACCCATCACGGTCACCGCCAGATCGGCGGCAATCGCCGATCTCGATCTCGCTCGCTTGCCCATCGGCCGCCTCCGTTCGGTCAGGACGAAGACGATGTTCGCTGGGCCGTAGGATTTCGAGTGGTGGCAAAGGGCCGAAAAATAGTCGTCTTATAGGCGCCCTAAAAGACCGGGAGCCCCTTTCGGGTTGAGCGGCCACCGTAGCTCGATCGAGGACGTTTCCGACAAGATCCCTGATCACGACGTCCGAGTTTCCGTCCTCGACGAACTCCGCGACCTTTGCGAGCGCCTCGCTCGCGGTCTCTACGATGATGCCGACGGCACCTATGCCGCTTCGCGTACAGACACGCGACGCCGAAAACAATTTGGAATCCCGGAAAAGTTTCAAGAGGTCCGCGCAAATTTTTTTGGAAAGGGCTTGTGGTTGAGTTAACGCATCCCTGCGCTGAACTCCACGCCCGCGCCGGGAACAACTCCGCTCCAGGCCCGTTCCGATTCCGATATCAATATTTTGAGGACCGGCGTGCGCGTACTTGTCGTCGAGGATGATTCACTCATTCGGGAAATCGTGGTCGAGGCGCTGCAGGACGCGGGCTTTGACGTGATTCACGCACGCGACGGAGAAGAGGCCCTGACTTGGTGCCGTCAGCGCGTCGCGGACGTCCTGATTACCGACATCAGGTTGCCCGGCCGGATCGACGGATGGGAGATCGCAGAGCGCTGCCGCGAGCACGACCCCTCCCTTCCAGTGATCTACGCGACCGGCTTCTCGCCGGTGGAGGCCGTCCGGTGCCGGGCAGCTTGACCTTGTCGAAGCCGTACCATCCGGAACGCGTCGTCCAGGCCGTCAAGGAAATGGGCAAGGAACGACCGGCCTCCTATTGAGGCTCGGGCCACCCAATTTCGCAACCACGATAGCGCGTGATTATTCTTCGCTTATCGCGGGACGGTGCCACTTCTTTTTTCCCACTCCGTATGTTTTTTCCCTGGAGCACCCAAGCTTCATCAAGACAGCCGGGTCCCTCAAGGATTGCCGGTCGTCGATCCACTGGCGAGCCCGCGCGCCGGCGCGGTCACCCGGATCTCGTGCCCCTGGCGCAACGCGAGGGATGCCGCCGCGACTGCCGCTTCGAATGCCGCCTCCTTTGTCTCATAGGTGTTCTCGGCCTTTCCGTCATGACGCACTCGCCATTCCGCGTCATTGCCGATGATCTCGTAAGCTGCCAAGCCCATGGTCTGTGTCCTTTGTAGTTCAGGTATTGATCGAAGGGCGGCAGACTCTCTAGCGGATCACCCGCCCTCTTCGAAGGAAATACTCAAGATTTGCGTTTTGTCGTCCGTTTTTTCGGGACCTTCTTTCCCTTCTTGCGGGCCTTCGAAAGGCCAATGGCTATCGCTTGCTTGCGGCTTTTGACCTGTCCGCCCTTGCCGCCACGGCCGCTTTTTGCGGTGCCCTTTTTGTTAGCGGCGCATTTCGCTTTTGACGTCGCTGCCGGAGCTCCGCGAATATCTGCGTTTTTTGCTGCCTTCTTCGCCATGGTTTCTCCTTGCTTGTTAATTCCGATCGATATACCGGGTTCCCTGCTTCTTGAACCCTCGAAGAATATCCGACCGGATTTCATTCTGGAGCCGGTAGTGCGCGGCGTAGTCCTAGCCGACAAATCTGATGGGCCCGGCTGCCTTCGGGTTCAGTCGCTTTTTCTTCTCGCGGACGACCTGCTCGGCCGGCTTGTCTCTCGCGCAACCCCTGATACGAAGGATGCCGCAAAGAATTCCCGCCGGTCCATTCCGTAAAGTTTATCTGTGCGACGAGTTTGGGCTTTATCCAGATCGCGCCGCGGCGCGCCAGATTAGGGACCGTCTTGAACGGTGGCGTCCTTTGCGCAAGCGGCACGAGCCTTTTGACGAGCCGCGCCGACTCGGCCCGGTCGAAGCCGGTGCCCACCTTGCCCGCGAAAATCAATTCCTTGTTCTCGTAGACGCCGATCAGCAAGGCGGCGAGCCGTTCGGGGTGCTTCGGCTGATAGGTGAAGCCCCCGATGACGAACTCCTGTTCGTTGATGCATTTTTCTTTCAGCCATGCCTCGGTCCGACCGGAGCGGTAGATTGCGTCCGCTCTCTTGGAGATGATCCCTTCGAGGCCCATGCGGCAGGCTTGGGCGAGGACGTCCTTGCCGGCCCCTTTGAAATGCTCGCTGAAATGGAGATGGGGATGCTTTCCCGGAATGACGGCGCGCAATGCCTCCTTCCTCTCCAGCAGGGTCCGGCGTCGCAAATCGACGCCATTGAGGTAGAGTGCATCGAACAGATAGTAGTGAAGCCGATCCTGCGCATTGTTGCTCAAGGCTTGCTGCAGGGCTTCGAACGACGTCGCGCCCGACATCTCGGAGCTAGTGATTTCGCCGTCCAAGATGGCGTTTGCGATCGGCAGATCGGCCATCTGGTCGGCGATGCTCTGGAATTTCCTGGTCCAGTCGTTGTTGGAGCGCGTGAGAAGTCTCACTTCGCCCTTGCTGATCCGGCAAAGCGCGCGATAGCCGTCGAATTTGATTTCATGCACCCAGTTGTCGCCGGACGGCGGCTCGCCGACCAAGGTAGCCAGCTGCGGTTCGACGAAGCGCGGTGGCGGGTCGCCGGCGTCCTTCGCGGACTTGCGCTTGGACGCCTTCGTCGCTTTTTTGGCCGTTTTCTTGACCGTCTTTTTGACGGTCTTGCTGGCCTTGGCGGGTTTTGCGCGTCTGCTGGTTTGGGCCACTTTGGACTTCCACTCTTTGTTGCCTCTGGCGATGGCAGTCATGCTCCGACCGGAAGCGGCGCTTGTGCTGTAGCGCTCCAGCGCGCGGTCGCCGTTCTTCTCATCGGCGTACTGGTCGTGCGATTTTATCAGGAGCCAATTGTCGCGCTTGCCGCTCGTCCGTCCACCCATTCGGACCAGATGCCATTCGCCCTTCAAACGCTTGCCGTGAAGGACGAAAGTAAGCCTGCCCTTCTCGTAGGCGGATCTGGGATCGCCGACCGGCTCCCAGGTGCCCTCGTCCCACAGCATGACGGTGCCGCCGCCGTATTGCCCCTCTGGGATGGTGCCCTCGAAGCTTCCGTATTCAAGGGGATGGTCTTCGACATGGACGGCAAGCCGCTTGTCGGCCGGATTGAGGCTGGGACCTTTCGTGACTGCCCAGCTCTTGAGCGTGCCGTCGAGTTCGAGCCGGAAGTCGTAATGCAGGCGGGTCGCGTCGTGCTTCTGGATCAGATACTTCAACTCGCCTGCCCGCGCCTTGCGGACCGCCGCGCCTTTAGGCTCCTCGGTCTGCGAGAAGTCGCGCTTGGCATGATAGCGTACGAGCGACGAGCGTTTTGCGGTCTTGGCCGGCACGGGACTACGGCTGCCCGGTGTCGCCGGCTGCACCGTAGATCGCGCCGGTCGTATAGCTCGCATCGCTCGAGGCCATCGCCTTTCGTCCCGCCCGACCGCTGCCTTTGTAGGTTGTCTCGCCATGATCGGGTCTCGGCTCCATCTTGGCCGCCAACCCCGGCCAAGGTTGCGATTGGCGCTTGAACGGCGGCGTGGGATATTTGCTGGCTGGATCCTGCATTTGTTGAACCGGTTGAAGAGTGGAGGAGTGGGATTGCGAATAAGCGGGGGTCTCGATCATGGTTGCGAGACCGACCCCGAGGCCTCCGACCACCTGGCGACGTGAGAACCGGCTGAGTTCGTCGGTCATCGGATTCAGCCGTCAACGACTTGGGGCGGCATCAAGATCGATCAGCGCGATTCCGATGTCGGGCTTTTTCTTGCGCCTCAGGTGGGTCGGCGTATCAGTCAGGACGACTTCAAGCGTGGGCCGGACCGTGCCTACCATGAGATGCCCGCCGCGCGTCGTTCCGTCGGACAAGCCAAGGATGACGTGGACGTGGAGGCTCGCCTTGCCGTCGTCGCCCACGGCGACGTCACCGATCGCGCTCAGAACCTCGCACTGCTGAGCGACCTCGATCTTCTTGTACGTCTTCTTGTCGAAGTCGAACCAGCCGATGGTTGCCCTTTCGAACGCGCCGATGGCCGTCAACGAAGCCGCCGTGAGCCCGGTATCATTCGCGAATTTCGTCAGCGTCGCGAACGCTTCTTCTCCGGAGTCGAGAATGACGACGCGGGTCTCCGATCCCGCGTCGCTCGCCATCTTGGTGCTTTTCATCTGGGTCAGGCCGCGCTGCGCCGGGTGTGACGGCCTTCCTTGACCTCTTCGATGATCTTGGCGCTGAAGGCTTCGAGATCGCCCGGATTGCGCGACGTGATGACGCCCTGGTCGACGACGACCTCGGAATCCTCCCACTTCGCACCGGCGTTCGCCACGTCCGTCTTGATGGACTTGAAGGACGTCATCCTGCGGCCCTTCGCGATGCCGGTCTCGATCAGCAGCCAAGGGGCGTGACAGACGGCCGCAACGACCTTCTTGGCGTCGAAGATGTCCTTGATGAATTTGAGCGCCTTCGGCTCGACCCGCAGCAGATCCGGGTTGATCTGGCCGCCCGGCAGCACGATGGCGTCGTAGTCGCCGGCGGAGACCTCATCGAGGGTCTTGTCGACCTTCACCGGCCGGCCCCAATCCTTCTTGTCCCAACCCTTGATCTCGCCGCTCGCCAGCGAGACGACGTCGACGGTCGCGCCGGCCTTGCTGAGATGGTCGCGCGGCACCTCGAGTTCGGACTGCTCGAAACCGTTGGTTGCGAGAATCGCGATCTTTTTGCCCTTCAAATCCATGGTCCGGATCCTTTCTGGTTTCCCTGGCCAGATAATCGGCAGGCGCGGACATCGTTCCGGTTCGGCCCCTTGGGCCCGCATAGTTGCCCCGCCATAAGGCCCTGTGATCCCGGCGTTTTCGGAACATCGATGGCCTGCCCGACGTGGGGGGACGACGGATACCTAGGGGCGAAAGAATGTCGCCGACAGAAGCTGACAGGGACGGCGAAGGAGCCGATATCGTTGGCCCGCGCAACCCGGACCGGGAACAGCAGAATCCCTTTACCGTCGGAACCTGCAGCGATAACTCCCGGCATATCGGACTGCTTCATTCGTGATGGATCGCGGCGCCGAGACATTCCGCGAGATATCGCGCCGTGCGGCTCTGGGACATGGCCGCAACCTCCTTGGGGACGCCCGATGCGACGATCGTGCCGCCCTCGTCGCCGGCCCCCGGTCCGATGTCGATGATCCAGTCGCTTGCCGCTGCCACGAACATGTCATGCTCCACGACGACGACCGTGTTTCCGGCTTCGACGAGCCCTCTGAGTTGGGTCATCAGCTTCTCCACATCCGAGGGGTGCAGGCCGGTTGTCGGTTCGTCGAGCACGTAGAGCGTGGCTCCCCGCTGCGCCCGTTGCAGCTCGGTCGCGAGCTTGACGCGCTGCGCCTCTCCCCCGGAAAGTTCTGTCGCCGACTGGCCGAGCCGAATGTATCCCAGACCGACTTCGCGCAAGACGCCCAGCGATCGTCGCAGAGATTCGTCGTCGGCGAAGAACTCGAACGCCCCGTCGACGGTCATCGCCAGCACGTCGGCGATCGACCGGTTGCGTAACTTGATCTCGAGCGTCTTGGCATTGTAGCGGGCGCCCTTGCAGGTCGGGCAAGGCGCGTAGACGCTCGGAAGAAAGAGCAGTTCGACGCAGACGAAGCCTTCGCCCTGACAGGTTTCGCAGCGTCCCTTCGCAACGTTGAAGGAAAACCTGCCGGCATCGTAGCGCCTGGCGCGCGCCTGCTTCGTAGCGGCGAACAGCTTTCGCACATGATCCAGCAAGCCCGTGTACGTCGCCAGGTTCGACCGCGGTGTGCGACCGATAGGCTTCTGATCGACCACCACAAGTCTCTTGATCCGGTCGACGCCTTCGGCGATCTCGCCCCCGAGCGTCACGATCGGCGCTTCGAGACTATCGTCATCGTCGGCCGCCTCCTTGCGCTGGCCCAGTCTGTCGGTGACGGCGTCCACAAGAAACTGGCTTATCAGGCTCGACTTGCCCGAGCCCGAGATTCCGGTGACGCACGTGAACACGCCGAGCGGAATGTCCACGTCCAGCCGATCAAGATTGTTGCGCGTCACTCCCCGAAGCTTCAGCCAGCCATTTGGTGCACGCGTTCTCCGGAGGCGCTTCTCGGTTTCACCGAACAGGTACGGTCGCGTCCGGGACTTCTTCACGTTGGCGAGGCCCGGCAGCGGACCGCTATAAAGGATCTCGCCGCCGTGCTCTCCGGCGGCCGGGCCGACGTCGACGATCCAGTCCGCTTGCCGCACGACGTCCAGTTCGTGCTCGACCACGAACAGCGAATTCCCGGACGCCTTGAGACGATCCAGCGCGCGCAGCAGCGCCTCGGTATCTGCCGGATGCAGGCCCGCCGACGGCTCGTCCAGGACGTACACGACCCCGAACAGGTTGGATCGGACCTGGGTCGCCAAGCGCAGCCGCTGCAGTTCGCCCGGCGAAAGCGTAGGTGTGCTTCGCTCCGGAGTCAGATAACCCAGACCGAGGTCGAGCAGCACCTCCAGACGCGCCGACATGTCCTCGACTATCCGCTGCACGACCAGAGCCTTCTCTGGATGATCATCGGAACTCCCGCCGTATTGCCCATGGGATGCGAGCAGGTCGCCCAGGTCCTTGAGCGGCAGCCGCGAAATTTCCGCGATATCCATTCCGGCGAAGGTGACCGACAAGGCCTCCGGCTTGAGCCGCTTGCCCTTGCAGACCGGGCAGTCCGAGCTCGATAGAAACTGCGCCACCCTCCGCTTCATCATCGCGCTCTGCGTCGTAGCGAAGGTCTGCAGGACGTACTTGCGGGCGCCCGTGAAGGTGCCTTGGTAGCTGGGCTCTTCCTTGCGCTTCAACGCCCGTCTCGTCTCGGCGGGCGTGTATCCGGCGTAGACCGGCACGGTCGGCTGCTCGTCGGTGAACAGGATCCAGTCGCGGTCCTTCTTTGGGAGGTTCCGCCACGGCTTGTCCACGTCGTAACCAAGCGTCACGAGGATGTCTCTCAGGTTCTGGCCCTGCCAGGCTGTCGGCCACGCGGCCACCGCGCGCTCCCTGATGGTCAGACCGTCATCGGGCACCAAGGAGCGTTCGCTGACTTCGTACACGCGGCCGATGCCATGGCAATTCGGGCAGGCGCCCTCCGGGGTGTTCGGCGAGAACGACTTCGCGTATAGGAGCGCCTGCTTCCTCGGATAGTCGCCGGCGCGGGAGTAAAGCATCCGCAGCAGGTTCGACAGCGTCGTGACGCTTCCGACCGAGGATCTGGTGGTCGGCGAGCCGCGCTGCTGCTGCAGCGCCACCGCCGGAGGCAGCCCATCGACCGAATCCACCTCCGGCACCGCCATCTGGTGGAAAAGCCGCCGCGCATACGGCGAGACGGATTCCAAGTAGCGCCGCTGGGCTTCCGCGTAGAGCGTCCCGAACGCGAGGGACGACTTTCCGGATCCCGAGATGCCGGTGAAAACGACGAGGGAATTGCGCGGGATTTCGAGCGAGACGTCCTTGAGATTATGCTCGCGTGCTCCGCGCACCCGCACGAATCCACCGTCGACTTCTGTATTCCGTTTGCCTTCTCTGCCAACCAGCGACTTATCCATTCGACCTTCCTCGCCGCGCGCGAAAGGTCGCTGCGGTTCGATAAGGAAAGTCTTCGAGAAATGACGGGTTCCGCGGCCAGCGCTCGCCACGTCATCCTTCAGGCTGGAAACCCTATACCGATGTGCTCGTTCGAGATTTTGCGTGATGGAACCCGTCCGATTGCCGGGTGTTCTGTTCGGAACGAAGTATTGGAATTTAAGATGAATAACCGTGCGCATCAGATTTACAAGCCGGAGTTTCGCTTCGGGCTGGGCGGAGTGTCTCTCGGCAACGAGTTCAACAAGCATACCGACAAAGATGCCGAGGCGACCCTCGAAGCCGCATGGGCAGTCGGCGTCCGGTATTTCGACGTGGCTCCCTGGTACGGGTTTGGACTTTCGGAGCGCCGCTTCGGTCACTTTCTGCACAACCAGAAGCGCGAAGACTATCTGTTGTCTTCCAAGGTCGGAAAGCTGTTCAAGGCTTCGAAGCACAACAAGCATGCGGAGATCTATCCGCTGTCCGATTCCCCTAACAACATCGTATTCGACTATACGGCCGACGGAGTTCGTCGCTCGATCGAAGACAGTCTCCAGCGTCTCGGCGTAGACAGCTTGGACGTGGCGTTCGTGCACGACATCTCCCCGGACTTCGCGTTCTTTCCGAGGGGCTGGGAGGAGCAGTACGAAATCGCACGCAAAGGCGCGTTTCCGGCTCTCTCTAAGATGCGCGACGAAGGCATCATCCGGGCTTGGGGGATCGGCGTCAATACGCCGCTGCCGATCCTCAAGGTCATGGAGGATGCCGATCCGGACGTCTGTCTCTGTGCTCGCCAGTATTCATTGATCGATCACGCCAGCGCAGTGAACGAACTGTTTCCGGCCGTGCGCAAGAGGAACGTTTCGCTCGTCATCGGCTCCTCGCTTAATGCTGGATTTATTTCCGGCAGCCCGCGCTACAATTACGGCAAAGAGAACTTCAAAATCCCCAGCGCCGCGATCGAAAAGCGAGAGAAGTTCCGTGCCGTAGCCGCCCGGTATGGCGTCGATCTACGCACTGCCGCGCTTCAGTTCTCGTCCGCGGCGGACGTTGCTGTCGCTTTGGTCGTCGGCGCGCGCAGCGCTTGCCAAATCCAGGAAGACTGGAACTCGCTTCAAGCCAAGATACCTGCCGATTTCTGGGCCGAACTCAAACAGCAAGGTCTGATCGAGAAAAACGCATCGCTTCCCGCTAGTCCGGAGGCTTGAGATGAAGGTCGGTGATTTCGTCGTCGAACGGCTGCACGCCTGGGGTGTTCGCCGCATCTACGGTTACCCAGGCGACGGCATCAATGGCGTCATTGGCGCGCTGCAGCGAGCCGGCAACATCGAATTCATCCAGGTCAGGCACGAAGAAATGGCCGCCTTCATGGCGGTCGCACACGCCAAGTTTACCGGCGAACTGGGAGTATGTCTGTCCACAGGCGGCCCCGGAGCGACCCACCTGATTACAGGCCTGTACGACGGCAAACTGGATCATGCTCCGGTTCTCGCGATCTGCGGCCAGGCCGAAGCAACCGTCCGCGGCGCCAGCTACCAGCAGGAACTCAACCTCGATCGTATGTTCGCGGACGTCGCGGGCTTCGTGCAGGAAGCATCCTCGCCGGCTCAAGTGCGGCACCTGCTGGACCGATGTGTGAGGGTCGCGAAAGCCAATAACGTGCCGTCGGTCATCATCGTGCCGAAGGACATCCAGGACGAGGAGTACGAGGAGCCCGCGGTGGCTCACGGGTTTACGCGATCGGGCGTCGGTTACTCCAGGCCAAAGATCGTTCCAGAGGATGCCGACCTGACGAAGGCCGCGGAAATCCTGAATGCCGGCAAGAAAGTAGCGATACTCGTCGGCGCCGGAGCACGTGGCACGGCAACATTGTTGATCGAAATGGCCACTCTTCTCGGAGCCGGCGTGGCGAAGGCACTGCTTGGCAAGGACGTGCTGCCGGATGACCTGCCCTTCGTCACCGGCGCGATCGGCCTGCTCGGGACCGAGCCAAGCTGGGACCTGATGCAAGGGTGCGACACGCTCCTGATGGTGGGAACCGGTTTTCCCTGGTCGGAATTTCTGCCCAAGGATGGGGCCGCCCGCGCCGTGCAAATCGATATCGAAGCCTCCATGCTGTCGCTGCGGTATCCGGCAGACGTCAACCTGCATGGCGATGCGGCTGCCACCCTGAAAGCGCTGCTTCCTCTGATCCGACGCAAGGACGATCGGGAATGGTCGAGGACGATCGAGGCCAACGTGACCGCATGGTGGCAAAAACTGGAAGGCCGCGCTAAGGCCGAGGCCAATCCAGTCAATCCGCAGCGCGTCGTCTGGGAGATGTCGCCCTTGCTGCCGGCGAACGCGATCGTCACCAGCGACAGCGGATCTTGCGCCAACTGGTATGCGCGCGACTTCCGAGTCCAGCAGGGTCAGTCTGCGTCGCTTTCGGGCGGCTTGGCGTCGATGGGGGCTGCCGTCCCCTACGCTATCGGAGCGAAGTTTGCGTACCCGGACCGTCCTGTCGTCGCGCTTGTGGGTGACGGCGCCATGCAGATGAACAACATGGCCGAACTCATCACGGTCCAGAAATACTGGAAGCGTTGGGCGGATCCCCGCTGGATCGTGTGCGTGTTCAACAATCAGGATCTCAACGAAGTGACTTGGGAACAGCGCGTCATGGAGGGCAATCCGAAATTCGAGGCCTCGCAGGACATCCCCGATTTCGCGTATGCCAAACTTGGAGAGATGCTCGGGTTCAGAGGTATCTTCGTGGATTCGCCGGACCGATTGGCGTCTGCATGGCAGGAAGCGCTATCATGTGATCGACCTGTCGTCCTGGAGGTGAAGACTGATCCGGAAGTGGCTCCGCTGCCGCCGCATGTTACGTTCAAGGAAGCCCGCTCCTTCATGTCCGCGATGGCCAAGGGAGACCGGGGCGCGGGCCGTGTGATCGGCGACACCGCAAGACAAGTTGTCGACGGGCTGTTCGGCAAAAAGGATTGAATTCATTGCTCGCGCCTCATTGCGCGCGCCGTGCCATCGCGAGAGAACTGACCGTACGCGCTCCACGACAGGCGTCAATGCGGATAGTCTTGGCGACTAGCCTCACGGCCTTAGCGCCCGCGCCCTTCAGGGCGGCGGCGATCCGTTCGGGTCGTGCCGTCCAGCTTCTGATGCGCCTCAGTCGTCGGCGCGGCCTTGGCATCGGCGCCCGCGGGACGCGTCCCGGACGTGTTCGCGCCGCTCACAGGCTGGACTTAAACGTCGCTTCGCGGGCCGCAATCCTGGACACGTGCTCGACCGCGAGTTCGGCGTCGCGTCGGGTGTCAAATTGTCCGATGATCGTGCTCTCCAAGGCAGGTCTCCGAGTTCGTGGCAGAAGTCAACTTTCCTACAACCCGCCCGATGCCGCTGGGGAACAATGGAACCGTTGCTTCGTAGTTGCAGAGCACATGCCGCAAGAAGGGAGCCAGGACTGCCCATGACAAATCTTATCAACCTGCCGCCTTTCACTGAAGACGGAGACGTTTACGTTGTGGTCGAAACGCCCCGCGGCAGCCGGGCAAAGTTCGACTACGACCCCAACCTCAAGTCATTTACGCTGTCGAAATCGTTGCTGACAGGTCTCACTTATCCGCACGATTGGGGATTCGTGCCCTCGACCAAGGCCGACGACGGCGATCCGATCGATATCATGGTCGTACACGACGCTGCGACCTTTCCGGGCATTGTCCTCACTTGCCGGGCCATCGGCATTCTTCAGATCGAGCAGAAGAGTAAGGGCAAGACCGAACGCAACGACCGCCTGTTCGCCGTGCCGAGGGATTCGCATTCGGAACAGGCGCTCAAGGACGTGAGCGATCTCTCAAAGCCGGTCCGGCAGGAGCTTGAAAAGTTCTTCAAGGCGACCGACGAGCTTGAGGACAAGAAGCTCGATATCATCGGCTGGAAAGGCCCCAGAGCGGCCGTGCAGGCCATCAAGGATGCCTCTAAATCGTTCAAGAAGAACGGCAAGTAACAGCGGCGGCGCCGCCAGCTGCTTTGTGTCACCATGCGGAATAAAGCAAAGTTCCCACAAGCAAGTCGGTGCTGTCCGCATCATCCAATAACGCCTTAATGGAACGGACGCCGTCGTCCCGGGCAAAGCACAGACATCCCCGGTAAGGAAACCGGTCGATCCTTGCCCTGTCAACCCATGTGGCCGTGCAACCTTCCGCCACATGCCGCGTTTGCGATGCAGAGGATTTCGGAGTCTCGAATGTCGCAAGCGGCGCTGGTCCAGCAACATATGGACGTCATTTCTTCCGACCGGAAGGCGGTTGGAAAGGTTGACCATCTCGACGGCCCCGACAAGATCAAGCTCACGAAACAAAGCTCTCCGACGGCGAGCATCACCACTTCATCCCGGTCTCCTGGATCGATCATGTCGATCAGCACGTTCATTCGAACAAGACGGGTGCCGACGTCACGGCGCACTGGGAGCACGAAGGACGAGTTTAGACTTATCGCAGCTCGGTCCGGAGGGAGCGGGCTTTATTTCAATAGCTACCGGGCGGCGCAGGCGTGCCCCGGCCGGCGAAAACGGCGGAGGCCGTCATGACTGATGTGAGAGACAAAAAGCCTGCTTCAGGCTTCAACAGGCGTGCGTTCATCAGCGGAGCCGCCGGTGCGGCGACTTTGCCATTCGCGAAAGCCGCAGGGGCGGCGGAAAGTACCGCAGCTGCACCGGACCCCAGCCTGCCGGTCGACGTGACGCTTCAGGTCAACGGGACAGCGAAATCTCTCAACATCGATGCCCGCACCACCCTGCTCGACGCGTTGCGCGAGCATATCGGTCTCACGGGCTCCAAAAAGGGCTGTGATCACGGCCAGTGTGGGGCCTGCACCGTCATGGTCGGGGGGCGCCGCGTACTTTCATGCCTGACCCTGGCGCTGACCGCCCAAGATCAGCACATCACGACGATCGAGGGACTATCCCAGGGCGACAAGCTGCATCCGATGCAGCAGGCCTTCATAGATCACGATGCCTTCCAGTGCGGATACTGCACGCCGGGGCAGATCGTTTCGGCGATCGCCTGCGTCAAGGAAGGCCACGCCACCAACGACGACGACATCCGCGAATACATGAGCGGCAACATCTGCCGTTGCGCCGCCTATCCGAACATCGTCGCCGCCGTCAAACAGGCCGCGCCTGCGATGGCCGACGAACAGAAAGGCTAAGCGCATGCGACCCATCACCTACCAAAGGGCGACTGACGCGCCTTCCGCCGTGCAGGCCCTGGCCGCCGCAGCGTCCGCCAACAATCCGCTCACAGACGCCGCTGTTCAGCCGCTCGCCGGCGGCACCACTCTGTTGGATCTGATGAAGCTCGACGTGATGCGGCCGAGCGGGCTCGTCGACATCAATCCGCTGTCGGATGCTTGGTCCACCGTCAGCCTCGATGGCGGCAATCTGAAACTGGGCGCGCTGGCCCGGATGTCCGATGTCGCGGCCAATCCCGATATCCAGCGCAACTATCCGGTGATCGCGGAATCGCTCAAGCTGGCCGCCAGTCCACAGTTGCGGAACATGGCGTCGCTCGGCGGCAACGTCCTGCAGCGGACCCGCTGCACCTACTTCCGCGACGTCAGCTACGACAATTGCAACAAGCGCAATCCGGGATCCGGCTGCGCCGCGATGGACGGCTTCAACCGGACCCACGCGGTGCTCGGCACCAGCGAGCAGTGCATCGCGACCTACCCCGGCGATTTCGCCCAGGCGCTGATCGCGCTCGACGCGACAGTGGAGATCACGGGGAAAGCGGGCGTGCGCAGCATGCCTTTCGCCGACCTGCATAAGGCTCCCGGGAACTCGCCGCAGATCGAGACCGCGTTGTTGCCGGGCGAGTTGATCTCCGCCTTTTCGATCCAGGGACGCTGGCCGCGCTCGACCTACCTCAAGGTGCGTGACCGCCAGTCCTACGAATTCGCGCTGTCGTCGGCCGCGATCGCGCTCGACGTTCAGGACGGCACGGTCCGCGACGCCCGGGTAGCGCTCGGCGGCGTGGCCACCATTCCGTGGCGGGCGCGCGAGGCCGAGGCTCTGCTCAAGGGCCAGAAATTCGATGATGCGCTCGCATCGAAGGTCGCCGAGGCGGCGTTCGCTGACGCCACCGGCCGCAAACATAACGCCTTCAAGATCGCACTCGGCAAGCGCGTCGTATCGCGCGCGCTTCACCAAGCCGCCACGATGGAGATCTGACATGTCGATCGCCGCGCCCGAGCCGAAGGCCAACATGGGCCAGCCCATTCCGCGCTACGACGCCGTCGCCAAAGTGACTGGGAAAGCTCAGTACGGCGCCGACGTAGCGTCTGGTGAATCCCGTCTACGCTTTTCTGGTCACCAGCTCGATCGCCAAGGGGCGCATCGACAGGTTCGATCTGTCCGCCGCAAACGGTATCCGCGGCGTGGTCGACATCGTGACCCATGAGAATGCCGAGAAACTGAAGGAAGCCAAGCTGTTCAGCAACGGCGGCTACACGTCCAGCACCATCCAACCGCTGAAGTCGGCCGACATCGCCCAGGAAGGCCAGATCGTCGCCATCGTTTTGGCGGAGACCTTCGAGGCCGCCCGGCAAGCCGCGTACGCCGTGAAGGTCAACTATCACCGCGGCGATCCCGACCACGACGTTCGACTCGCCCGGCACGACGTCCGCGCCCGCCAAGGGTCAGATTGTCCCAATTCAAGGAAGACCCGAAGGTCGGCGATTTCGCCAAGGCATTCGACGCCGCCGAAGTCAAAATCACTGCAGAATATGAGACACCGCCGCAGCACCATAATCCAATGGAATTGTTCGCCACCAGTTGCGTCTGGAACGGCGACAGCCTGATCATCTATGAGCCGACCCAGTACGTGCATGGGCTCAAGAACGGCGTCGCCGAGCAACTCGATATCGACGCGGACAAGATCAGGGTCATCAATTCCTACGTCGGCGGCGCTTTCGGTTCGAAGGGATCGATGACGCCTCGCACGGCGATCATTGCCTCGATTGCCCGGCGACTGGGCCGCCCCGTCAAGCTGGTCGCTACCCGCGACCAGGGCTTCACCATCGCCACGTTCCGTGCCGAA
The DNA here is from genome assembly GCA_963755895.1 of uncultured Alphaproteobacteria bacterium. Classification (GTDB taxonomy): domain Bacteria; phylum Pseudomonadota; class Alphaproteobacteria; order Rhizobiales; family Xanthobacteraceae; genus Bradyrhizobium. The sequence goes on along the minus strand of CAVWMD010000027.1, from coordinate 1,088,853 downwards.
ACCCGCCACCAGATCAAACTCGGCGCCAATCGGGACGGCAAGCTGACCGCGCTTCGCCATGAAGGCTGGGAAATCTCGTCCCGTCCGGACCCGTACGCCGTCGGTGGCACCAAGACCACGACCCGGATGTACGCCTGCCCCAACGTCGATAGCCTGGTTTCGATCGTGCGGGCCGATCGCAATACGCCTGGGTTCATGCGCGCTCCGCCCGAAGTCCCCTACATGTTCGCGCTGGAAAGCGCGATGGACGAACTCGCCTTTGAGCTAAAGATGGATCCGATCGAGCTTCGCCGCGTCAACGACACCATGAAGGAGCCGATCAAAGGCAATCCCTACACGTCGCGGTCGCTGATGGCCTGTTTCGACGAGGGCGCCAAGGCCTTCGGATGGTCGCAACGCAAGGCCGATCCGAAGTCGATGGCAGACGGAGACTGGCTGGTCGGATACGGTTGCGCCACCAGCTGCTATCCGACGCAGATGGCACCTGCCGCTGCGCGGGTCCGCCTGCAGCGCGACGGCCGGGTTCGGGTCCAGATCGCAGGCCATGAGATCGGCAACGGCGCCTACACCGTGATCGGCCAGGCCGCCGCCGAGAAGCTCGGCGTGCCTGTCGACAAGGTCTCGGTCTTCATCGGCGACAGCGATCTGCCGCCGGCGCCTGTGGCGGGCGGTTCGAACTCGACCGCCAGCACCTGCTCGACCGTCATCATGGTCTGCGAGCAGATCCGCCAGAAACTCTTCAAGGCGACGATGCCGAACGAGACCTTGATCGAGAAGGCGAAGGAAACGGTCGGCGTAGGCCAGACGCCGGTCACCCAGGCCGCGAAAAGCGATCGCCCGGTCGACTACGAGCGCGCCTTCGATGCGCTCGGCGTCAGCGTGATCGAGGAATACGGCGAGTGGAAGCCCGACGGTGCGCCGATGGACGCCTTCCGCGCGATGAACAAGGGCCAGATGCGGATGGTGGGTGGCTCGGAGATGTCGGACAAGATCGCCTACGCCTTCGGCGCCGAGTTCGTCGAGGTCCGGATCAACCGATGGACCCATGAAATCCGCGTGCCGCGGCTGCTCGGGGCCTTCGCGGCCGGCCATATCATGAATCCACGGACCGCTCGCAGCCAGTTGATGGGCGGGCTGATCTGGGGCATGTCGTCGGCACTGCATGAAGCCACGGAACTGGACGAACGCTATGCGCGCTACGTCAACGATAATTTGGCTGACTATCTGTTGCCGGTAAACGCTGACGTTCCGAGCGTCGAAGTGATCATGCTGGCCGAACAGGACGATCACATCAACCCGGCCGGCGTAAAGGGCATCGGCGAGTTGGGCAATGTCGGCACCAATGCTGCGGTGTGCAATGCGATCTTTCACGCCACTGGTCAACGACTCCGGAAGCTACCGATAAGGCTCGAACAACTCGATATTTGACGCATCTCTACAGCGGGCCGCCTACCCGCGAGCCCGCCGGAGCAACGCTTCGAGTTTGGATTCGTTCCTTTTCCCATCGCGCTTCTTCGGTCCGCGACCGTTCTTCGAGAGCTTCTAACTTGGCTTGAATGTCGGCCGCGTTCCCGTCATGCTTCCGGCGGGCGGTATCCAAGGCGGCTTGAGCCCGATCGACAGCCTCCTGCCGCCGCTCGCGCTCTTTTCGTTGAGCGGCCTCCTCCTTGGCGCGTACGCGCTCTCGCCGCTCCCGCTCCTTCTCGAACGCGACCGACGCCTTGCGATCCGCAGCCTCGTCGACAGTCTTCTTCGTATGCTTTTGCGACCTGCCGCTCGCAACTTTGCGGTCGGTCTTCTTCGCTCCGCCGTCGCCGGCGATATCCCTGGGCAGTTCGGCATGCTCCTTGAACGGCCCGCTGGAGCCGACCGGACGCTTGAGCACGACGCCCGGCTTCGCCATGGTTGCCGCGACGACAGCCGGATCCTCGCTCTGCTTGGCCGCGCCCTGGTGGAAGAGGTTGCTGTCCGCGCCCCACGCCTCCAGAGCCGCCTTCATCGAGGGCGCAGCGATCGCCTGCTCGAAGAAGCCCAGCGACGTCCGGTAGGTTTTCAGCTTTCTTGCCATCAGTCGTATCGCGCCTTGCATTCTGTTCCGGCTCGATGCCGTCGAAACATTAGGCCCGGCGTCACTTTCATTCCGCAATGCCCTCAGCAGGTGTCGATCGAGGAACCGCCGGCCGATGGACCGGTTGAACGAGCGCATGGAAAGCGATCGATCCGATCTCAAGCCCACGGCGACCTTGGCTGCAAGGATTGCAGGCCTCGCCAGCGACGGCAAGCATCGCTTCAGCAAGTCGCGACGCGAAAGCCTGGTTCTGCTCAAAGGCATCGGCGTCGAGGGCGATGCTCATGCCGGACCGTTCGTCCGTCATCGCTACCTGGCGCGGCGCAATCCGACCATGCCGAACGCACGACAGGTCCATCTCATTCCCTCCGAGCTCTTCGATATGTTGCGCGCGGAGGACTGCGTTCTCGGTCCCGGAGACCTCGGCGAGAACGTGCTGACTGCAGGCCTCGACCTCGAATCCTTGCCGCTGGGAACGATCCTGAAGCTCGGCGCCGAAGCCGCCGTCGAGCTTACCGGTTTGAGGACACCGTGCGTGCTGATCGACCGATTCAGAACCGGCCTCAAGCGTAAGTTGATCGCGCCGGACGCCGATCGGCCGGCGTACCGATGCGGTGTCATGGGCATCGTTCCCTCAGGTGGCCGGATATCCGTCGGCGACCGGATCGAGATTCGGTTCCCGCCCGATCCTTGGCGGACCCTGCCGGCCTTGTGACGGCATAAGGCACTTTCCCGCGGGGAACGCCCTTGCGCGATGTCCGTTGCTCTTCTCTCGACATTCGGAGAACGAAATGACGGATCAGATTCGGCGAAGGGTGCTGCAGGGAGCGGCCATGGCGGGGGCGGCCGCAGCGATGGGATCCGCGGCGGCGCAAGTGAGCTCGGACCAGTCTCCCAAGGTGCTCGACGGCAAGCCGATGCCCGAGCCACCCGAGGAGCGCAGCGCCGGACCCATCCGCCCGGGACGGGGCTCGATGCTCCAGGACAAGGTCGCCGTCGTCACCGGTGCCGCTCGCGGCATCGGGCGCGCCATCGCAGTCGAGATGGCCGCCAACGGCGCCGATGTCATCGCCGTCGACATTGCGGGCAAGGTCTCGCCGGCCTCGAACGCCGTTCCCGCCACTCCGGAGGAGCTCGACGAAACGCTCCGGCTGATCAAATCCTTCGGACGACGCGGTGAAGCCATCAAGGCGGACATCCGGGACATCGGCGCGTTGCGCCAGATCGCCGATAAGGTAGAACGAGATTACGGCAAGATCGACATCGTGGTGGCCGACGCGGCGATCCAGCGATGGATGCCGCTCCTCGAGATGGAGGATTCGGACTGGCGCGACGTAATAGACAACAATCTCAACGGCACCGCCAACACCGTCCGCGCCTTCGCGCCGAAGATGGTCGCGAGGAAGAAGGGCCGCTTCATCCTGCTGTCCTCCATGCAGGGCAAGCACGGCACCAAGGACGCTTCGAGCTATTCCGCTTCGAAGTGGGGAATCCTGGGCCTCATGAAGTCGGCCGCGATCGAGCTCGGCGAGCACAACATCACCGTGAACGCTCTGATCCCCGGCCTCGTCGATACCGCCCTCACCCGCTACGAAAAGCGTCTCAGCGAATCCATGGGCGAACAGGGCCAGAAGGTCGAACATCCGACGCCGCAGCAGGCTTGGGACAACCGCGCGCCGACCGTCCCGCTCAAGGTAGGCTGGCTGCAGCCTGACGACATTTCTCCGGCCGCGGTCTTTCTGGCCTCCGACGCCGCCAACATGGTGACGGGAGCGGAATACGAAGTGACTGGCGGCGATAGCGCAAAAGACATCTGAAGAGGATTTCCGATGAACGCGAAAGACACTGTCGTCGGCACGGCCAAGCAGTTGTCGCGGAGATCGTGGGCGACGGCAGGCTTGCAGAAGAAGGCTCACGCCCGGCGGGCGGGAACCCTCCGCTTTCGGCTCCTGCCGCCGACGTGGATGGCCTTAGACAGAATAGGTCGAGGCCGCCGGACGCCACATCCTCCCAAGCGTCGCAGCTCACTGAGGAAGAGCGGTTCGCCTCGCTGTTGGGGCATGCGGCCCTAAAAGTTTGGTCGGATCTGCCGCGGGACGCGCAGGAAATCCTGTTCGCTGCGGCGGTGGACGACGGCGTCATCGCGAACTCCCTTGCCGTATTCTTGCACGACCGTCATCCGAAAACCGCGCACCCGCCGAAGCCCTCGATGATCGCGTAGGCGGCGTGGGCGGGAGCCCGCACAAGCTTTTGATGTCGTTGAAACTTGGTATGCCGAAGATGCCGCCCTCCGAGCCTCGCAAGGACGAGGAGCGCGAGACGCGCGAAGCCGTCGTCCAGGATGCCGACAAGACCGAAGGCAGGGACCGCGATCTCGTGCACGGCGATGGCGGAACGCTTGGTCTCGGCGACGGCGAAGATTTGAACAAGGACGATTAGAGCCTTTTTCGCGAGAACGGATCCCTAGAACCCAGCGAACTGCGCGGCCAGTCGGGCATGACCACGCGGCGTGCATACGATCGACGGCGCCGATCTACTGGCATTCATGGACAAGTAACCGGTCTCGCCCGGCAATGCACGCGGCGGCCGGTTCGGCAATGGTTTCGGAGATCGGCTTCTCGATTGGAACCGACATGCTCTTTCGGACTTGACCGAATATTTCCGATCCATGGAGGACCCCATGCCCCGCGGCGACAAATCCAGCTACACCGGCAAGCAGAAGCGCCAGGCCGAGCACATCGAGGAAAGCTACGAACACCGCGGCGTTCCGGAGAAGGAGGCCGAACGGCGCGCTTGGGCGACCGTGAACAAGGAAACGCACGGCGGGAAGAAGAGCGGCTCCGGACGCGGGACCGAAGAAGACCATTCGCGGTCGAGGAAGGGCGGCCGCTTGGGCGGCGCTGCGTCTGCCAAGCGGCCCGCTGCCGAAAGGTCGCGATCGGCCAAAAAGGCCGCGCAGACGAGAAAGAGGCGCGCCGCCTGAAGGTTGCGCCGCATATCGTCGTCGCGTGACCAAGCAGGAGTTGCCCCAATGGCCGAGAGGTTCAAAGGCAGGATCGTCATCGTCACGGGGTCCGCTTCCGGCATCGTAAAAGCGACAGCACGCTGCTTCGTTGCAGAGGGGGCAGCCCGATTTACGGGTCGACAAGATCGTGAATGACCGGACGCAGGGCATGCGGCTTGATCTCGATGGTCGCCAGCGTTATCGGCAACTTGAAGCGCTGCCGTCCCGCGCTGCCGGGATTCAGATAAAGCACCCCATCGACCTCATCGATCTTCGGAACGTGAGAATGGCCGGATACGATTGCGTCTATTCCGGCTGCGGCCGGATCGAAGCGCAGCGTCTTGAGGTCGTGCAAAACGAAGATGGACCGCCCGGCGATCCGGACATGCGCCATCTCGGGAAACTCGCTGGCCCAATCGCCCGTATCCACGTTTCCTCGGATCGCGGTGACGGGCGCGATACCCCGAAGTGCTGGGACGATCTCCGGGCCACCGATGTCGCCGCCGTGGATGATGTGATCGACCCCGGAAAGCCGAAGCAACGCCTCCGGTCTCAGGAGACCGTGAGTGTCGGAGATGATCCCGATCTTGAAGGCCATGTGGGAATCCGCGGCGGGGGCCGCGTCGACTAAGCCGACTTCCGCTGCGGCTTGGCTGCAGCCTTCTTCGCCGGCGTCTCCTTCGCCGGCTTCTTACCGGCGATGGGCATCAGCATTTCCTTCTGCCCGGCCGACGCCTTCTTCGATTTCTTGGGCTGCTTTTTCGGTGCCTGGGTTCCTGCGGAAGCGCCGCCAACGCTTCGCCGCAGCGCCTCCATCAGGTCCACTACGTTTTCGCCGCGAGGCCGCTCCTTCGGGGTTATCGGCTTGCCGGCGCGCTTCTGGTTGATGAGATCGACGAGAGCTGTCTCGTACTGGTCCTCGAACTTGTCGGGCTCGAAACTGCCCGACTTCTGATCGACGATGTGCTTTGCGAGGTCCAGCATGTCCTTGGTGACTTTGACGTCCTGGATCTCGTCGAAATACTCGGCCGGATCGCGCACTTCGTAGGGATAGCGCAGCAGCGTCCCCATCAGTCCCTTGTCGAGCGGCTCCAGCGCGATGATGTGCTCGCGGTTCGTCAGCACCACGCGTCCGATCGCCACCTTGTCCATTTCACGGATGGTCTCGCGGATCACCGCGAAGGCGTCATGGCCGACCTTGCCGTCCGGACGCAGATAGTAGGGACGGATCAGATACCGTGGGTCGATCTCGGTGCGGTCGACGAACTCGTCGATCTCGATGGTCCTGGTCAATTCCAGCGCCACGTTCTCGAGCTCTTCCTTAGTCACCTCGACGAAGGTGTCGGTGTCGACCTTGTAGCCCTTGACGATGTCCTCGTTGGCCACCTCCTCGCCGGTGTCGGAATCGACCTTCGCGTACTTGATGCGGTGGCCCGTCTTGCGGTTCAGCTGGTTGAAGCTGATCTTCTCGGATTCCGACGTCGCAATACAGCGCTACCGGACAAGTGACGAGCGAAAGGCGCAGGAAGCCTTTCCAGTTCGCGCGGGGGCCATGATACGCAAACTCCGAAAGTGACAGTTCGGACTCAAGACGAACGGCGGGCCTTGGTTCCGACACCCACGACGCCGTCCCCGGGATGATTTTTTCGGGTTTCCGGCTTTTGAGGGACTCAACTTTTACGTTCTTCGTATGTTCCATTTCGGCTTCGATAGATCGTCGAGTTGGTTCGGGCGCCCCTGCTGCTTCAGATAGGAAGGGCTCGCGCAAACGACGATGCGGATCGAGCCGATCCGGGTCGCGATCATGCTGCTGTCCGGCAGCGACCCCACGCGGATCGCGATATCGATGTCCTCCTCCGTCGCGTTGATCACCCGATCGGTCAACATGAGCCGCAAGGAAATATCCGGGTAGGCTTCGAAATTCGACCGCCAAGGGCAGCAAGCTGGAACACCGACTTCGAAATATCCATGCCGATACGAACGGGAATATTGATTGAACTTTCCTCTCATCTATCTGTGACGCCGAGCGCGCCATAAAACCGTGGGGAGAGGCCGTCCACACCAGCACATCGATAGTCGTTCATAGGAGTTTTGCGTGGGCAGAAGGCAGCCAGACCGTTCATCAAAATTAAATTTCACGCCAGACCTCTCGCAAGAGGTGCTCGCGGGAAACTTTAGCCCGGCTACCGGTTGAAGTTTCAGGGAAAACTGGAAAGGCTTCGGACATGAGGAAGACAGTATTAGCGTTGGTAGCCGCTGCCACCATTGGTACCACTGCCTTGATGGCTCCATCACCCGCTCATGCGTGGCGAGGTGGTTGGGGTCCGGGTCTCGCGGGCGGACTTGTTGCAGGCGCGGTCATCGGTGGCATAGCCTCGAGCGCGTACGCTTACGGCCCAGGTTACGGTTACTATGGCGGACCTGGGTATGGCTATTATGGCGGCGGCTATGGTCCCGCTTATTACGGCGGCGGGTACGCCCCGGCGTACGGTGGATATGGGTCGAGTTACTATGCTCCCGCCTACTATGGTCCCCGGTACCGGCGCGTTATTGGCCCCGCATACGCGTACGGCCCTCGATACTATGGCGGCTATGGTTATGGCTGGTGAGGTTCAGACAACGAACGGTCCCAGAGATGTCACCAGCCTTTTTTGCACCGACTTTGCACGTCGGGCACGAGCTTGGTCATGGATTCCGGCTCGCCTTGCTGGGCATCCTCGGATTCCCCCGGAGCAGGCCGTGCCTGCGTCAAGGTGAGGATGCGCGCGCTGGCGGAGGCTGTAGCGGCCCCCGCTTCCTTTGAGGGTCAAACAGAGGAGTCCGGCGCACGCAATTTTTTAATAGGGCGTCTGAAACCAGGGTGACTTTTTCTAGTTCTTGGGGCACCGGCGGTGCCCGACGCCCGCTTGCACCCATCTTGCTCAACGGAGGATTTGGCTATGAGAACTACCTACGATTTTGCGCCCCTTTGGCGGTCGACCATCGGCTTTGACCGCTTGTTCGACCTCGTCGATGCCGCGCAGCACGGCGGTACGGAGGACAACTATCCCCCGTGCAACGTCGAGCGCCTGAGCGAGGACCGCTACCAGATCTCGCTGGCGGTCGCGGGTTTCTCGCCCGACGAGATTGCAATCACCGCAGAACAAAGCGTCCTGACCGTGGAAGGCCGGAAAGCTGAGAAACACGAGCGCGAATTCCTGTACCAGGGCATCTCGTCGCGCCCCTTCAAGCGCCAATTCAGCCTGGCGGACTATGTCCAGGTCAAGGGCGCGGCCTTCGACAACGGCCTGCTGCAGATCGAACTGGTCCGTGAGATCCCGGAGGCCATGAAGCCGCGTCGGATTTCAATCGAGGGTTCGTCCGCTTCGAACGTCCGGCAGATCGACGGCAGGGCTGCCTGACCGCGGCGCGACGCTTACACATCACCAACCCGACTTCCGCGGCGGCTTGTCCGCGGCGGAAGACGGTTGTCTTAACAGAGGCCGCGAGGTCGGCTTCCAGCGTGGCGCCGACATCCATCCGTTTTTTGCGTTGCATCGCGAGATGAATCGCATGTTCGACCACGTCTTTCGCGGGTTCGACCTTGCACCCGGGCTAACCTTACGGACGCAGGACGGACTCGACTGGCCCCAGATCGACATCGATGAGACGGACAAGGAGGTGCACATCACCGCCGAACTGCCCGGTCTCGATGAGAACGATGTTAGCCTCGAAATCGCAAACGGCGTTCTCTCGATCTCCGGCGAGAAGAAAACGGAATCGGAAGACAAGGCCCGTCGCTTCAGCGAGCGTTACTGCGGCCGCTTCGAACGGCGCATACCGCTGCAGGACGTCGAAGAAGACAAAGCCTCAGCCGCGTTCAAGAATGGCGTACTGACCGTCAGGGTGCCGAAATCGGCTGAAGCGAAAAGCAATGTCCGCCGCATCGCGATCAACCGCAATGGCTGACATACCCGGTCGTCCGGGCGTTCAATCGGTGGGCGCCCGCTTGATTTCCACTTGATGGTGGCCGGCGGTTGATGAAGCCGCTTCGGAACCGCCCGCGTGTTGAAGGAGAACAATCACGGAGCAGAGTTCTCAAGCCAGGTACCGACATTGATGCCCTACTTCGCCCCTCGAGGGCCTTCCGGCACCCGCTGGACGTTGTCCGGGATGTCGACATAACGGTTGCGGAAAAGCGGTCGGTGCTTGCGTCGTGGGCGTCCGACGCATGTGCGATCGAGTCCAATCCCGCGCTGCGGGCTACCGCACCGGGAACGTCGTCAATTACGACGACATCATCGATGCGCTGCAGTCGCTCGATGCCGGGCAGTCCGCCGACACGGCGACCTACGCGTTCAAGCGCCGGCAGCGGCGCAGACGATGGAGCGGCTGGAAAAGCTGTAGAGGCGTCGGGTCGGTCAACGGCGACGTAGGCTCAAGCGCGTTCGGCTGAGTTGGCTCTGAATCGGCGCGCAAGGCCACGACAACCGGCGATTCGGTGACGCGAGAATGGCAACGTTCCGGACGACGTGAGCTCGCTCTGATGCGAGATCGCGGACGGATGTCGGTGCGGCTGCCTTGGGGATACGCCGATCCGATAGTTCGCTCAGGGCGAGACGGCATTAACCCTCCTTGAGCACGGACTTCACCTCCCGTACTGGCCAGCTTTCGCTGCCGGGTATTACGCGCACTCTTCCACCCTCGCCTATCAGCGCATGAGAACTCACCTCGTCGTCGATGGGGACGACCGCGAGGTCCGTCTCCGGCTTCCAGTTCAGGGTGAGGTCGAGGTCCCCCGGGAAGATCTGCCATCACGAACCGTCGTCCAGTTCGACGAGGTGGCTCTCGGAATGGGATCGGATCTTCATCGTATCTCGCGGCTGCGCGCGGAGTATGCAGGATTTCCGAAGAGGCGCTCGCCGCTTCCCCGTCGCAACCGACCGCCCTCCTGATGGCGGCACTGCGCACATCTGAACCGTATTTCTCGCTGTGAATTCCGCCTCGAAGAAACGGCCATGGGCCAGCCGCCGCAGTGGGGGCATTTCACCAGCAAAGTGTTCGTCTCGATCACCGTAGCGGCTCCAAATCCTGAGCCCCATGGATCGACAACAGTCGGGAAATGCAGATGGTTCCGGATCCATACGACGCCCTGCAGCCCCTCCTATTCCTCGGTTTAGGTCTTCGTCTTGGCTCTGCGCGATGCCGGTAACTTGCAACAGGGGCGGCTGCCAGTCCCGCGTACCGCCTCGTTGGCCTTGCCCCGGTCGCGTCGCTTTGCGTTGCACGGTTGTGCTTTTGACGGGTAAGCGCAACGGCCGACCCATGAGCACTCAACTGGACTCCGGTAGTTCGTCGGTCAGCTTCGTTTCGAGCCGATGTTCAGCCTTGGCGCCGCGTGCCGCAGCCGAGTGCCCCGCCGCGGCGGAGATCAATACTCGGTACGCGCTTTCGTACTCTCTCGCCATCCGGTCCGCGGAGAAGCGTTCCTCGAAGCGGGCGCGTACTTTTCGTCTGTCGAGCCGGCCCAGATCGCCCACTGCCTTGACAGCTTGCTCCTCGTTCTCGACGATGAAGCCCGTCACGCCGTCCTCGACGACCTCGGGCACGGAACCGGAGCGGTAGGCGATCACTGGCGTCCCGCAGGCCATCGCCTCGATCATGACGAGGCCGAAAGGCTCCGGCCAATCGATCGGAAACAGCAGGGCCGCGGCCCCGGCGAGGAACGGCTGCTTCTTCGCCTCGTCCACCTCGCCGACGAGCTGAACATCCCGGCCGTCGATATGGGGCTCAAGTTGCTTCCTGAAGTAGGAGGTTTCGCCGCGCGGAATCTTGGCGGCGATGCGCAACGGCATTCCGACGGCGCGCGCGATGCGGATGGCGTCTTGGGGGCCCTTTTCCGCGGTGAGACGACCGAGGAACGCCAGATAGGATCCCCGATCGAAAGATGGGCGAAAGTTGTTCGATGGCAGTCCGTGCTTGATCGTGGCGATCCAATTCGCCTCCGGCAATGGCAGACGCTGATGGTCCGATATCGACACGAAGCCGGCGCCGGGAAACTGCCGCAGCACCTCGGAAAGGCCTGGCAGGTCGAGCCGGCCGTGCATGGTGGTCACGAAGGGCACGCCGAGCCGACTAAGCAAGGGAAGGGGCAGCCAGTCGATGTGCGCGTGGATCACGTCGAAGTCTTTCGCGCGCTTGGCGATCGCCTCCAGCAGCACGGCGCAGGCGGCATTTGGATCAACGCCCTTCCGTCCAAGACGCAGTGCGCGAGGCCACACGGGATGAAGCTCGCCTTTCGTTCGGGAATCGCCGCTCGCGAAAAGCGTGACGTCGTGGCCGAGCTCGACCAGCTCATCCACCAGCCACGCCACGACCCGCTCCGTGCCGCCGTAGAGCTTCGGAGGGACGCTTTCGGCCAACGGAGCAAGTTGAGCGATGCGCAAATGCCGATCCTCTAGACCGAAAACATCGACCGGAAGCATAGCACGATGGCCCCGCAGGCGAGTTCTGAGATGGCCAGCAACCTCCAATCCGGCCTCGCGCGGTCGACCGCAACTCGCCTGACGAACCTCTGCATCAGCCTCAACATTCGTCTTCGGGAAGGCGCTCAAGGTAAGCCAAGCCGAATCCCGTGAGTTCTTCGGCATCGCTCACACGCGCTTCCCATCTCCCCTGCAGATGACGCTCCAGCAGGCAGCGGCGGCTGTCGGCGTCATCGACGCCGCGACGCTTCGCCAGGTAGAGAGACCCGACCGTATGTACCGCCCTGCGCAACGGGACGTCGTCGACCATGTTAGGCTCCGACGAAAAAAAACCTCGTCGGATGCCAACTCGTCTCGGAAGATTAAGTTTCTTTTCCTGAAGAATTGGGTTTCCGTCCAGCGTCAGCGGGATTTGAGGGACGCGCCCGACCTGGTCAGCCCTGCCGGTGCAGGGATTCAGTCCGTGGCTTCGTTCGCCGTTGGCATGTCGTCCTCGGTCAGCCGAAGGCTATTCATCCGGGACGAGGCCAGCCCTCCTCGATCGCCCTGGCTGAAGGTCGCCGACCGCCGCCTGCTATGCGGCGGCCGTTTTCTCGTTGGACTGGCGTTTTGTGAGTTGTTAATGGCCAAGCGTACACAGACCCACTTCAGCGTGCGGATGATCGAAGGCGCCGTGCCTTCGGAGATGCCGGGGTTTATCGCCCCCCAGCTTGCTACGCTGAAGTCAAAGGCCCCAGTCGGCAGTAAGTGGCTTCATGAAATCAAGAACGTTGGGCCGGCTGCAGATCCACCAGAACAAGGGTGCCAGGATCTATACCCGCAACGGTCACGACTGGACCAACCGCTTTCCGATAATCGCCGATGCGCTCGATATCCCGGTCCATCAGGCGATCTTTGACGGAGAGGTGGTTGTCGTCCACGAGGAGCGGACGAATTTTTCGGAACTCCAGGCGAACCTCGCGAGCGGCAAGCGGTGGCGGATAGTATTTTACGACTTGCAAAGGGAGGATATCGTTCCTACCGCGCAAAGGAAGCGTCGGATCAGCCTGCCGCCACCAACCGATGCGGTCATACTTCGCGCTTCAAGTTTACCGGCTTTAGCCCGCCCGCGAGCAGGTGGGGCGTTCCACCGGGGACGTACTTTTTGACACGAAAATCGAGCCCCACGCAGCGAACAATGGTCTCGTAGCGTCACTCCGTCGGCGACAATTCCAGCAACTTCTTTTCCGCAGCGTCGTACACCTTGACTTGGAGCATCGGAAACTCGGCTTTGAGATCCCTCGCCCTTTTCTGCGCCGCTTGAAGCGTTGGAAATACCCTCTTCATTCGGCCATCGACTTCCAAGCCGAAGCCCTCCGTCATCACAAGGTCAGCGCGTGTGATGTTGCGTGGTTGTGGCTCACCCGGCATCGTCAGCGGCTTTTTCATGGCGGCTCCTTGGGTTACTCCCTCCCCTCGTAGAGGAGCAACGCATTTCGCGAGGGTTAGTTCTGTAACCGTTCCGGCGAGTTTGCATCCCATCAGTCCGTAGGGCTAATTGGGATTCAACGGATGACGGGTGATACCCGCGCTGGCGCGCGTCCGAATACGATTTCGGGCGGCGTTGTGAGCTTCGAAAACGTATCGGCGCGCCTCACGCTTCGCGCCAGGGTTAGGCTCGATGCACGATCCGTTGCGGCTGACGGTGCCATTCGAGAGGATCGGAAAGTGGTACACGTGACCTCGCCGATATGTTGGACGATGGTGCTGTGACGCTTGTGTTGGTGTTGCCCAGATTTCTCACGGCGTTATTCAGCTTGTTGGAGAAGCCAGGCGTCCTGGCGGTTCCTAAATTGTTGCCGGTCGTCCCTGGCTCTTTGCGTTGCCGGCATTCGCGCCCGGAGCGCCGCCTGTGCCGTTCACGATGGCGCCGGTGCTCAGTGCCGTACCGCCGCCAGACGACGTTCCGCCCGTTGACGCACCGGGCGACCAGGCGCCCCCCCCGGCGGCGCCGGATGAACCACCATTGCTACCACCGCCAGCTCCCCCGCCCCGCGCTAGGGCAGACACGGGGGACAACATGACTGCAACAAGAAGCACTTTGCATGAAAGCAACGATGACATGACGAAAAACTCCCTTTCCACGCCAACGCTATCGGAAACAAAGCTGTTCCGGCACCGCCGGACGAAACGCCCCCGCCGATACTGACATTACGAACGGCGGGCCTAACGACGAGCGGCAAATCTGGAGAAGACAACGCGAGATTGATCGCCGGTGCAGACGTGGACGTTCCCCCGGCAGACGCCGCGACTGTCGCTCTGGCCGGGTGTTGCGACGTCCTGTCGAAGGCCGAGACGCCGTGTGTGTCACGTGGGCCGGGATGCGCTGCCCGGCCTCGTTTAGTTTAGTTACTTTTGTTGCTGACTTTTTGAGTGCGCTTGGTCAGTGGGCTGATGAGCCTGCCGCCAGTGCTGCTTCGCAGCCGCAGCATGTACCTTGCCTTTTGACGCCTTTGCCGTGGCGCTCCGCGGCGGCGCGATACGACTTGGCTGCGTTTTCGTAAGGCGCACGCGCTCAACGCCGACGGACCGTCGCCTGGCACTCGGCATAGCTGCGATATTGACAATCGCCGGGAATTCCGGCGTCTTGGCTTTGCAGGCAACTCTTCGTGCTGAAGCGGGTGATGAAACTTCTGCCGCAGCCGCAAAAGCAAATACCGCCGCAAGAGCATTATCAAGGTTCGCATCCCTGATCTCCGTTCGTTTACTTAAATAAAAGGGCGCTGGCCATCGCCGGACGGATCTGTTTCAGAGGAGTGCCTTGCGAAGCGCCAGCTCGAGCGCCCGCGTGCGGGCCATTTCTTAAGAACCTCGTCAGCAGCCCCTCGGACGGGGTTCTTTATTAGTGGCGTGTTTTAATCTGGCGAGTGGGCTAGGCCGACACCGAACTATTCAACTTTTTGCCCGAGCGCCAGGGCTTGCGCCTATAGAGGCCTGTCCAAAAGCCTGGCCGGAACCGCTAGAGCGTGTGGAAGTTATCCGCGCATGAAATCGCCACCAACCATTTCCGAGAATAAAGCGGTCATCTTAATCTGGATCGGCACAGCCTTCTTTACGATTGGTGCGATGTACTTCGGCCACTAAAGTGCGCCGGCTATCAAAGCCACGGTCCGCTGAAAAGGATGAACGGCTGAAGGCTTTCTTGGCCCAGGGCGCGTCCTAGTACCGGCCTCGGCCGGATTGAAGCGCGGCCATGAGCCAGTGCGCACACGTGCTCGGAGTGAGCGGGACGCAGAGCTATTTCGGATGCCGCTGGTCTCGACCACAATGTGATGAGCAAGGTCTTTCTGCCATCATTGCCATAGCTCTCGCAGTCCTTATCGGACGCGGCTTGGCTTATCGACTTGTGGTCGCATAACCTCCTAACGAACAGGTCTGGTGTACGGGGTATCGACGACGCTGCGCAGTAAATCAGACTGACCATCCGAGGCGCTCAGACTTGATCCCGTTGCGAGCGACACCGCCTAATTCAAAGGACTGTCCGCGGAAACCGCCTTTCCACTCGAAGTTGGCGACGGAGTCGGACCCAGTGCTTTTCGTTTTGTGCTGGTGCACTTTCGATCGGGTGAGGTTGGAACCAAAAGGTTCGTTAAAAATATTGATCGTTCAAGGAGACTGACCCATGAAAACACGAACCCTTGCTCTGGTGATCTTCTTCGCGCTAGGCCCGTCCTTAGCTAATGCCGCTGGTGGCGGGGGTGGTGGCGGCGGTGCCGGAGGCGCAGGTTCTGCAGGAGGGGGCGCGGGTGGCGGCGGGTCGGCTGCCGGCGGTGTCGCAAGCGGACCCTCGGTAGGCAGCGGGACGGCGGCAGGGTCCCCTAACGCTGGCTCGGCAGGCGCTGGCACGGCGGGCGTCAGTGGCGTTCCCAACGGACCGGCGAGCACCGGGGGCATAAATAACTCGGGGAACGACCCCAGCGGGGCCGGTAATTCGGCGAAGCTACCAACCTCTCCGGGCACAAACGCCTTGGGCACCGCAAACTCTTCAGGCGGCCCCGGGTCATCGTCGAGTTCGACGTCCAACGGCGGTGGTGGCGCTAACGTGAGCAATCCGGGGATCAATTCCGGGGCAACCACGACCACGGGTGCCGCTAGTGGCGGCGCGCGGAGGAGCAATGGAACTTTGTCACCCGGCATGGCGGGACCGACAACAACCCACGAAAAAGATAGCGATGATAAAATCGATGATGAGAATCGCAAGCTTGACCGCGATGTGAAGAGCATTTGCAAAGGATGCTAACCTTGCGAACAGCTTGATCGTCGCGCTTGCGCTGTGAACGACCCCGCCGTGATGCGCAGGCGCATCGTCGCGTCCGAAAATCTACCGCGTCTGCATCCAAGCCAGACGACCAAATACCCGTCGAGATGAAGCCCGATCCCGCCGACATCGCCCTCGATCGAAAGATAAAAGGCATCTGCCGCGGATGTTAATCGAGGCACCCCGCTTTTAGTTTCTTTGATAGGAACCTCGTGTGACTCCGTGACTTGAGCACGATCGAAGAGTTGTGTGAACAGGCAGAGCCGATGCAACAGGGAAGACTTTCAAAATCGAGGCTCTCCGTGGTGGCCATACCAGCGCACAATGAAGCCCCCTACATAGCGGGGTGTCTTGCCGCTCTGGCGCTGCAGCGGGATGAAGCCGGGAGTCCCGTCGCGCAGGGAAGCCTGGAAATTTTGATATATGCCAACAATTGCAGCGACGAAACATCTGCGATCGCACGGCACGCGTCTCAATCCATGCCTCACCCCGTCAGGGTAATCGAAGAGGACATGCCGGATGGACAGCGGAATGCTGGTTGGGCGCGGAAGCGAGCAATGGATCTGGCCGCCACCCGACTTGCCGAAGTGGCGCCGATCCACGGCCTCATCCTTACTACCGATGCGGACAGCCGAGTCGCGCCAACGTGGTTCGCAGCTACGCTCCGCGAATTTGAGAAGGGCGTCGATTGCGTCGCCGGGTACATCGATGCTATCCCTGACGAGTACGTCGCACTGGGCCGGGGGTTCTTAAAACGGGGTCGTTTGGAAGACACCTATCTCAGCCTTCTTGCTGAAATCAGCGCGCGATGCGATCCGAGACGGCACGATCCCTGGCCGAACCACCGCGTTTCCTCGGGAGCAAGTCTGGCGGTTGCGCTTGCCGCATACTCAGCGGTCGGTGGCCTGCCGCCGCGTCCCGTCGGCGAAGATTTGGCTCTAACCGACACCCTTGACCGCGCAGGCTTTAAGGTACGCCATTCGATGGATGTATGCGTGTCGACTTCGTGCCGTCTTGATGGTCGTGCAACGGGCGGCGCGGCCGACACGATGCGTTATCGCCACGCAGTTCCGGATGCTGCCTGCGACGGCGATATCGAGATGGCGCTGCAAGCCACCCGGCGGGCCTTGTGCAAAGCATTTCTTCGAAAGCGTTGGATGGACGGAGGAGCGGCGCGGGCGTGGCCGGCCGCCTTGGCGGAATCGAAGGAATTTGCCAGTTTCTTCGATGGCAGGCGTTCCGGTTCGTTTGAAGACGGCTGGGACGCGGTTTACGGTAATAGTTCAGCTTTGAAAAAAAGCTGTATGCTACGTCCGTCCGACCTGCCGCGGCAAATCGCGATTGCCAAGATGATTGTGAGGCATCTTCGAGATCAGGTCAGGCCGCCGAAAATCTCTCCAGACGATAAATTGCGTCGTGAAAAATTGATCGAACTGGCATTGCCTGCCTTATGATCTTGGCGAATTGCTCACTTGCTTGCACACCGGTCAATGGATAATCGGTTTCGCCGAGCCAATGGCACAGGACGATCTCGCCATCAGAAGTCATCGAGTTCATGCAAGAGTGGGCGACCCGCTCCAAGTCGGTTTGCTCGAAGTAATACAGCACCTCAGACAGGACGATGAGATCGAACATACCTTCCGGAAATTCTGCTGGAAGATTTGCGACGCGAAAGACCACGTTTTGATCGCTTGCGGATTTGGCCGCTTCGAGCGCTGTCGCAGAACCATCGATCGCCAAAAGGCTGTTACATCGGGGACTCAAGAGCCTTGTCAGTTCTCCAATCGAGCAGCCGACTTCGAGCGCGGCCACGTATCTATCCTTGCCAAGGCATGCCAAGGTCGCATCGTATTTGGCCCGCTCGTATTCGCTGGTGCGAAACTTCCAGGGATCGATGTCGACTTTATACTTCTCCTCGAAATATTCGGGCGGCACGGTTGCAGTTTTTCGGGTCAAGACGACACCTCGATAAAGTATTCGTAATCGCCCAAAAATGGTGAAAGCGATTTTTGATCGAACCGGAAACCAGCCGGATCATCACCAATGAGATCGGTCATTTGGGAAACGTGTGCCTGGATTGCCGCCAATTTGCGGTTCCTATATTTCGAAATATCGATCCTGAGTGCCTTTGGACTGGGCTGAAATGTCTCTGCAGTTGGCTCAAGGTGCCATCCCCAGATCGGATATGCCCACAGTTTCAGGCCCGGCATCAGTCTCCTGACGGCCTTCGCCAGTTCCGCAGATGCTTCGTGGTCGCAATGCGGGTCCCCCTCCCACGTGACGAGAACGGATGCAGCTTCGGAGCGGCAAATGACGTCTACCGTCGTCTCGACCGCAACATCGAAGTTCGGGCCCGACTTCGGCGCCTTTGTATCGGGAAGGCCCAGGAACGTGAGACGATCAGGGTGCAGTCCGAGAGCCGAGCCGGCTTTGTGCACCTCGGAACATCGCAATGCCACCAATTGTTGCCGCGGATATTGCTTTGACCGGGGATGCGAGCCCGACCCGTCGGTTACGACGACAACCTCGACGGCTTGGCCGGCGTCACAGGCGCCCGCGATCAATCCACCCACCCCCAGCGTCTCATCGTCCGGGTGTGGCGATAAAACCACAAAGGGGCGTCCTTCGGTGAATTCGCGGACGGTGGCTATCGGGCTCTCGCGGAGCGCGTCGAAGTATGGTCCTGCGCGCATTCAGAATTCTCCGACCGGGAGGTTCGAGGCGAGAAATGTTCTCGCTCCGTCGGTCATAGCCAAGTCGGGCACTGGTTGACGCAGGTAGGTCGCCAGGTCCCGCGATATGCGTTCGATTGGATGCGGGCGTATGAAGGAGGTGAGGCCGACGCCGCGCTGAACCGCCTCCATCACATCCAGCGCGCACCTTTCGCTGACCATTCGCGTCAGGTTGGCGAATGCGACCACATTGTTTGTATCGGGGTCTGCGACGGAAAGCCGACGGGCGGCCTCTTCCACCCACTGCCGCGCCGTTTTGGCGGCCGCGACGCAGTGCGCCAAACGCTGTAGCTGATACGGATCTTCCCCCCGGCTTCTGGCCACAAGATGGTCCCGAAATAGATCGACAAGGCGTTCCGTGGCGCCAACCTGCGCCGCACAAAATCTCCATGCGCCGCCTGAGAAGTGGGGCTGTCGCATAAAATCCCCGGCCGCGCCGATCATATTTCCGGAAGACAGTTCCGTGCCGGAGAAGTCAATTGACCCCGTCGCTGTCGAGCGCATTCCCTGCGCATTCCAGGCTGACGGGTCGACCTTTTCCCCCATCGTGAGGTGCAGCAGGCACATAACTTGGCGGCCGTCCGCATTCACTGTTACGACAGGGTCGGTTACGAAGCCGGCGCCAGAAGCCAGGATTTTTCTGCCCTTGAGGGCGGGCTTTTTGCCGTTAATCACGTGGAGGCCGTTCGCATCGTCGGCGCCCCACACGGACGATAGTCCTCCCTCTGCGACGTGCCTAGACAAGGTTTGCATCTGGTCGCGGTCCCCGTACCGGGCCACGAGCGACACCGCGTTGACGTGACCCTCGAAAATGCGGGCAACGGACAGGTCGCCGGAGCCAAGGAGACGCAAGATCGTGCACAGGTCGCCGTGCCGGCCAGGCTCGCATATATCCGCGCCTCCAAATTCTTTCGGAAAGGGAGACATCGCCAAGCCGGCGTGCCGAAATTCCGCCCAAAGCCGGGGAGCAATGAAGGCCGCACGATCCGTTTCGTACCCCATCTCGAAAGCAAGCGCCGCGAATTGCTTCGCGCTTTGCAGCAACGTCTGGTTTTCCGTGAGGGCTAGAATGGCACGCTCCTGCGGTGGGGTGTTTAATCGGCAACGCCCGGGTAAGTCGGCGGAACGACGATTGTTCCTGATAGGAACCTTCAACCCTTTCCAGGACTTTTCAGTTAAGAGCGATAGCAAGGTTTGCACAGCATTATGGCTACGATCCGACTTGACAAAGACAATGTTCACGCACGGATTTGGTGGATGAAGTGGGTCGAAAAAAACGAGACCATCGGCCGTATTGTTGAAGACGGCACTGGCCGCTATGAGATCCTACCTTCGGGGCCGCACTGGAGCCCGATGAAGAGTTTCGCTGCATTTTCGTTTAACAGCCCGCAAAAGGCTCTCGCCGAAGTCGAGTTGTACTTTAATGACCGCTGATCCTTGGCACCAGCGTCAAGATTCTCGCAAAATCCTTTAGAGAGACATTCTGGTTTGATGGCGATCGATACCGGACAAGTCTGGCTCCAATACGTTCTTCTACGTCCTAACTTTTCAAGGCGCTCCGCTAACGCGTATTTAAATTGATTTCGTATCCGATAGGCGGCGCACCACGTGGCCATCGTCTCGTTGCGCCGGACCTAGCGCGTAGCCGTGCGGTAGCAGGGTCCTTATTTGTCGCAGATAAGGCGAACCTCCCCGCACGTAGCCCGCTTCCGTCGCGAACGTCTGCGGGTCGCCAGAGTGCGGCTTCCGCCGTAGCCAGTAGATTGGTCTTCATGAGTGCGGTCCTCTCGGTTCTGAAGTCAGTCGATCTCTTGGATGATGCGCAGGCCTTTCCGGTTCGACGATGCTGCTGCGGTGTTTCGGCGGATGTAGCGGTAGCGCGAATCGTGGCCACGCTCGACTGCCCCTCAGATCCGGCAGGCCGCGTCATCCGCAAACGCCACAGAGAAATCGAGAGTAAGGTTCGAGAGAGAGGTGAACAAATTGCCGCGTTTTCCCGTTTGCGTCCGACCCGAGGATGTGCCGAGGGCTTAATGGAGTGGCTTCATGGAAAAGAAGATTGCCGGACTATTGGGAGCGGTGGCGGTTCTCAGCACGATGACGGCCGCGCAGGCGGCACCGACCTCCCTCTCGACGACGGATCCGTTGCTGGCCAACTCCTACTCCGATCTGCTGGAGCCGATCCCAAACGCTGCAGCCGTCCTGAAAGTGGTCGACGAACGCGAGCCCGCCGACTCCAACATTCAACTCGCCCAATACCATCATCACCACCATCATCATCACAGCCATTGGCGGCGGGCACCGACGATTGTGATCGGGCGCCATCGGCACCACCACCATCATCATCATCACCACTTCCGCCGCGATTACTGAGTAGCGAGAGCGTCGCGAAACAGGGCCCTGATGGGCCCTGTTTTTTTGTGGGGCCCTACTCTTGGCGGGACTTTTCCTTCGCGGCCCGGTGGAGATGCCGATAGGTGCCATCGAACACGGTGTCCGAGGACGAGGTCCATTCGGTGCCGGCCGCGAGTTTCGGACGATTGGCGTGGATGCGCCGCGCCCGCAATTCGCGCTCGGCCGCTTCGTCTTCGTCCATCGGTTCGAGCTCGAACGAAGCTTCTTCCGGGATTACGATGATCTGCGCGAAGGGTTCGCCGGGTCGGAAGATGTGGGTACGTCCCTCCGCCGGCGCCTTGAAGACGCAGAAGAACAGCATCGGCCACCAGTTCCGCACCAGAGCCGGCACCGCTATCGGAACGGAGTCGGTACGATCCGTGTAGAAGCGCGGATGCGGTTCGGTGCGGATGGCGAAACCCTTTTCGAGTTTCAGATCTAGCAGAAGCTGATAGGTATAGAAGCTTTCGCCGAAATTCCGGAATGGAGGCCACTGAATGCCGCCTACGGGCGCTTTGCCCCAATCACCTTCGAGACGCAGCCGGCCTTCCCTGGTCGAGACGTGTAGTTCGTTTTCGTAGGGGTAGAACAGTTCGATGCCGTACTGAGCTCCTTCTGAAAACGGCACGCAATGCCAGACCTGCTCAGGCGATCCGTCTTTGCGCGGATCGCGACCTCCCGACCACCCCGGAATCTCGAGCTTGGTCCGCCGGGGCGCCAATCGCGGATCGTTCAGGCGGAATTTGACCTTCTGCAATTCTTGCCCCCTTCGAGTATCGACGGATGCAACGGACGACAGCCGTAAGGGGTTCCATACCGGGAAAACCGGCAACACACCGTTGATTACATCCTGACAAGCGCCTAACCACGATTAAATTGATTGAGTGGATGCGGATGAAGAATTTCGACTGGACCGAGCGCGAAGTCCTGGCCGTGGCGATCTCGTCCCGAGAAGAGGATGGCCGCATCTTCGCCGAGGATCTGAAGTAGCGTTATTCGGCCATCAAAGAGGGGTGGCTGGACAAAGACGAATGTGCGGAAAGTCTAGCGACGGGGCAAAGCCTAACCCCAATCTACAAGTAGCATAAAGAAACCGGCCCCCGCGCTCGACGCACTGAGGCCGCCCTAGATCGATGCCGAGGGGCATCTTAGCATCAGCACGTATCACTAACAATCCACGACGGTGGCCGTTCCTGAAATTTCCCGTCCTCTTTTGTTCATGCAGTTTTTGCCTCGGCGGGTTCTTTCGTTAGTGGCCCCGCTTGAAATTTGGACCTGTTCAACCTGTGAGACCGCGAAACTCGATGGGTGCGCATCGAGATCGCCCGCGTACGCGGGCAGCTCCTCGCCCAAGAGCGAGAGATCCAGATGCTGCAGCGGGCCGGCGCCCCGACGGCATCCGCCGAGCTTCTGCTGACGAGGATGCGGGCGAAGATCGACCTTTGCCGCGAGCGGGACGGCCTGCGGAAAGCGGACCCGTCAGTGGCGCGACGGCATTGATCGATCACTCGACCGCGGTCGTGCAAGACCTCACGCAGCGCCACCGCCGGAGCGTTATGAGGCGTGGAACCTTTAAATCACAGGGGGTGCGTCCTGTGCTTTGCGCCAAACTTCTTCACTGATAATTGGATCCACCGGCGCGGCGAATTGCCCAAAGCGATATCGGGCTTCGCCTGGTCCAAAACCGAGCTCGGTCCGATCGCCGGCGGCCCACCTCCCTCGCCACGACCATCGGCCTGATCACGCTGGCGCCAGGGGCGAAGGTGACGGAGGTTGCCCGCCGCAATGGCGTTGCGGCGAGCGTGGTGTTCACCTGGCGCCGGCAGGCTCATCCGACCGGTAGATGATGGTGCGTTCGCTTCCGAAGCAGGGCCGCGGCGTAACTGTGTTTACCGACACTACGCGAAAGTCTGCAAGGACGGCGCGTGACTGATCACAACACCGGTCGTCAGGTTCCAACCGGGCGGCAGCTAGATTGCCACTTTTTCCCGAAATGAGGAACAAGCCTTTTATGCCGGCGTTGGAGAGTTGTTATGTGGAGGAGACGCGGTAGAAGACGATGAGTGCCGACCATCAGTTCGTAAGCGCTTCGCTGGTAGCCGTGTTTGGCGCGATGTTGTTCATCGCTTCGCACATTTTCTCGGACTATCGCAGTGCAAAGAAGCCATCATTTCAAAAGACAATGGTCATTCGCTGGGCCAAGAATTCTGATAAATGATAATGGAGCGTAGGCCAATCTTTCCGAACCGCGTCAGCCGAACGGCCAACTAACCGATTGCCTCCGCTGCGCTGCATAACGACCGCTTCGGTGCCGTCCCCAATTCATCCCACAAAGTGACCACGGAGATGGAGATTCGCGAAATACCGCGCCTCAGACAAGACGGCGCTCGTCGGATGCGTACAGCGCAAGCGAGCCAATCGCCCGTTCGACAGTGTAGCCGCCGTCGTGTGTGCCGTGCGCGGTCGAGGAGATCGCTCTCTCACGCAGCGGTCGCGCCAGAAAGCTGACTACCTTGGCTCTCAACACCAGTCGCCTCGATACACAATTTTATCGCCTCGCCTAAGCTCGCGGCAGCCAAATCGGCTTTCGCACTTTCGCGGAGTTGTTCCAGTGCCGCCGGGTCCATTTCTTTCATCCAGCAGCCTAAGATAATTGTCGCCTTGGGCAGTTTACGACGAAGACTTCGGACGGAATAACGCATGTGCGCAGGGCCGCTTGCATCCATATAGACCAGGCAAATAATAGCGACGCCCATGGTTTCAAGACGAAAAACATTGGTGGTAGAGAGCGCTTCGGCCCCTCGACGCGCGCCGCAAGACCGTGGGCAGTGGAGAGCTGACCGAGCATGATCGCGGCGGCCTCATCAATCAGACTACGCCCAGCTACGCAGAGGACGGGATGCTCCGCCTGCCAGTCAGGCGGCAGGTCTTCCTTGCGGAGAATTGGCGAGCATTTTCGGCGACGCTTTCGACCGCAGAAGTGGCTTCTGCATCGGTCGTCGAGCTGACTTTCGGAGGCGCACGATCGTCCTGATCCGAGAGATCATTGGCAAATTCGCGGACGGCCTCTCTAATCTTGGTGAGGCGCTCATGGTCAAGTGCCCCGCGTTC
Organism: uncultured Alphaproteobacteria bacterium; assembly: GCA_963755895.1. Classification (GTDB taxonomy): domain Bacteria; phylum Pseudomonadota; class Alphaproteobacteria; order Rhizobiales; family Xanthobacteraceae; genus Bradyrhizobium. Next base: position 1,064,783 of record CAVWMD010000027.1, on the reverse strand, counting down.
AGCATCAGCCTGAGCAAGCTGCAATCCCTTTAAGGCGACTTCATCGTAGTAGGAGGAGAGCGACCGTTCTTTCAAAAACTCTTCGGCCTTTTCGGCAGCTTCCGTGGGGTCCCCAGCAAGCATTCGCTGGTAAAAGATTTCGGGCGGAGAAAGAGCTGGTCGGTCCCCGAACATAATATCGAGGAACTCTAAGCGTTCGACATGACGCCCTAACACGACAAGGCACACCGTCAGGGGTGTTGCGAGGACAAGACCGATGGGACCCCAGAGTGCAGTCCAAAACGTTGCCGACGCTACTACGGCGACGGGTGAAAGCCCCGTGCTGTGTCCATAGACCATTGGTTCGATGACATGACCGACTATCGGCTCCACGACGAGAAATAGCGCGAGCGTCCATAGCAGCATGGACCAGCTAGGATCGACAGCGACCGCAAGGGCGAGCGGGAACGCAGCAGCGATAGCCGCGCCGATGTAAGGGACGAAGCGCAGCACTGCGGCCAAGATGCCCCAGAGGATTGCGCTGGGAATGCCGATCAGCCAGAGGCCTATGCCAATCACCACGCCGAAGGTGCCGTTGAGGAGAAGTTGTATTAGAAAAGGCCGGCTGAGGCGAGCTGCGGCGTCGTCAAGTGCGGCGGTAGTACGCTGTAGGTCATGCGAGCCAGCCAACCTAATGAGGCGATTCCGGAGGTCTTCACGTTGCAACAGGATGAAGATCACAAAGATCACGATGATGCCGGTCGTAGCAAGCGGATGAAGCAGCGGGGAGATCAAGCTTTGCGAGCTCTCCAGGGCGCCCGGATCAGGCTGGCGAACTTCCACCGGAACGGGTGTGAGCGGTGCCGGAGCTTTAGGACCAAGGATTGTGCCCGCGCCAAGCGAGGACGCCGCGTCCTTTGGCTTGTCTAGTTCTTTGCTTAGGTCCTTCAGCATACCGGAGGCGCGCTCAAGCGTCCCTCGTCCGGCCGTTTTGAAGACTGAATTTTCTCGCTTATTGTACGATTGATATCGCGGTAAGGTATCCCTCCGTTGACGGCCGCCTTGTTTGATGGCCGCGAGCGCTGCAGGTCCTAGGGGTAATCCTAGGAGAAGCGCTATGACGATTTCGCAGGCAGAGGTGATCACATCGGTCGAGCGGCGGCGTCGGTGGTCGCAGGGTGAGAAGGAGCGGCTAGTTGCTGCATCGCTCGAGCCCGGAGCCACTGTTTCCGAGGTGGCTCGCATGGCCGGCCTTCATGTGAGCCAGCTGTTCCCGTGGCGCAAAGAGCTTTGCAGGCACGGTGATACGAGTATAGCGCCGTTCGTGCCGGTCGAGATTGGGCCGTCTGTGCCGCCGCGGGATGTGGCCGAAGCACCGTTGACGGCGGCGGCGCCGGCGCGTCGACGGAGGAGCCAGGGCATCATCGAGATTGATCTTGGTAGCGGACACCGCATCCGGGTCGATGGCGACGTTGATGGAGACGCGCTGCGTCGAGTTCTCGATGCTCTGGTGCGCCGGTGATCTCGGTTCCGACAGGCGCGCGAGTGTGGCTCGCGACAGGCTACACGGATATGCGCAGAGGCTTTCCGTCGTTGGCACTTCAAGTGCAGGAGGTGCTGCGCAAAGACCCGCTGAGCGGTCATCTGTTCGTCTTCCGCGGTCGCCGCAGCGATCTTGTGAAGATGATCTGGCACGATGGCCAGGGAGCATGCCTGTTTACCAAAAGGCTCGAGAGAGGAAGGTTCATCTGGCCATCGGTTGCCGGTGAATCGGTAACAATTTCGCCGGCGCAATTGAGCTATCTGTTGTCCGGGATCGATTGGCGCAACCCTCAAGAAACCCAGCGTCCAACGCGGGTCGGATAGCGGTTTTACGGGCTTGAATCTGCTGCTTGATCTGATTCAATGGCTTCATGATATCGAAGCCAGACGATCTTCCATCGGACCTTGTCAGTGCCCTGGCGGCGCTGCAGGCCGAGCGTGAGGCGCGGCTGCGAGCCGAGGCGGTGGCTGCCAGTGCGCGGGCGGAGCTGTCGGACAACGAGGCGCTGATCGCGCATCTCGAGCTGCGAATCGAGAAGCTCAAACGCGAACTGTACGGGCAGCGCTCCGAGCGCACGGCACGACTGCTCGAGCAGTTGGAGTTGGAGCTCGAAGAACTCGTCACCACGGCGAGCGAGGATGAGCTTGCCGCGCAGGCCGCAGCGGCGAAGACGCAGAATGTCCGCCCCTTCACTCGCAAGCGGCCGGTGCGCAAGCCATGGCCGGACGACATCGAACGCGAGCGCGTCGTCATTGAGGCTTCAACGACCTGTGCCTGCTGCGGTGGATCGCGGTTGGCGAAGATCGGTGAGGATGTGACCAAGACGCTGGAGGAGATCCCACGCCGGTTCAAGCTGATCGAGACGGTACGCGAGAAGTTCACCTGTCGCGATTGCGAGAAGATCAGCCAGCCGCCCGCGCCGTTCCATGCCACACCGCGTGGCTTCATTGGCCCACAATTGCTGGCGACGATCCTGTTCGACAAGTTCGGCATGCATATCCCGCTCAACCGCCAGAGTGCGCGCTTCAAGTGCGAGGGGATCGACCTGTCGTTGTCGACGCTGGCCGATCAGGTCGGCCACGGGACCTTCGCCGTCATGCCGCTCTTCCACTTGATCGAACGCCATGTTCTCGCTGCCGATCGCCTTCATGGCGACGATACCACCATCCGTATCCTGGCGAAGGGCAAGTGCACGACCGGCCGGATCTGGACTTATGTTCGGGATGATCGGCCCTTCGCCGGCCCTGCGCCGCCGGCGGCGGTCTATTACGCCTCAAGCGACCGACGAGGCGAGCATCCCCAGAAGCATTTGGCCACCTTCGCCGGTATCCTGCAAGCCGATTGCTACAACGGCTTCGAGCCGCTGTTCGACCCGCAGAAGAAGGCGCTGCCGATTACACCGGCGTTTTGCTTTGCCCATGCGCGGCGGGGCTTCTTCGAGCTGGCTGACATCGAGAAAAATGCTCGGGAAGGTAAGAAGGGCAAACCGGTCTCTCCGATCGCGCTGGAGGCTGTCAAGCGCCTCGATGCGTTGTTCGAGATCGAGCGCGCCATCAACGGCCGCGGCGCCGACGAGCGGCGCGCCGTGCGCCAGGAAAAGAGCAAGCCGCTTCTCGAGGACATGCACGACTGGTTGCTGCGTGAGCGCGGAACCCTCTCGCGCTCCTCCGAGGTCCTGAAGCCGATCAACTACATGCTCAGGCGCTGGGACGACTTCGCCCGCTTCCTCGACGATGGCAGGATCTGCTTGACCAACAATTGTGCCGAGCGCGCATTGAGAGGCATCGCCTTGGGAAGGCGCAACTGGACCTTCGCCGGCAGCCAGCGTGGCGCTGACCGTGCCGCCATCATGCTGACGATGATCACGACCTGTCGCCTCAACGAAGTCGATCCCAAGGCCTGGCTCGCCGACGTCCTCGCCCGTATCGCTGATCTTCCCGCATCGCGTCTGCACGAACTGCTGCCCTGGGAATGGAAGCTCCTGCGCCAAGCCAACAAGTCCGCCGATCAGCAGGCCGCCTGACCCTCACGCAACGCCATCATAGAGCTCGCCTTGCCCGCGCGCATGCGTCAATGAGGCGGTCTTCGTCGTATGCGTACGCGGTAAGTCCCCTGCCAATTGCGTCAGTTGGGAGGCAAGCAGACTTCCCATCGCGAAGATGAACGCGAAGGCGAGTATGACCACGCTGATGACTGCTAACCCGCGCGGGACGCGAATGCGTTGGAGTAGTCCAACAAGCGGAGCCAGCACAAAACTGAGCAGGATTGCCAAGGCGATTGGGATAATGATCTCGCGACCGAAATAGAGCATCATAACGAGTATTACAGCGAGGATTGCTGTTGCTACCGCGCTCAGCAGTGCAATTAATTCCTCTGATGTGCGCGCTTTAAATGGCTGTCGGATCGAAACCTCCTCTGTCCCAAGCCGTGCTTAAGTTCAGAGATGGATGACGACCTAACTCTCGCCTTTTAAAACGGTTCCAAGCGTCTAGGTTGAGGCTCCGGTTATGGCCCCGCCCCGTCCTGCGATTTCGGCAGTCTGCTTGGAGCGGTCTCTGGTGCTAAGGTTAATCGCGCAGGACTTGGCGAGTGATGCCCGCGATAAGCGAGGGCTCGCCTTCGCCGCGCCGCTGGTCGGCCGTGCGAAACCAGTTCCAGCATTTCAATTGGTTGGCGTCGCTGCGATCTGCAGGGATAGACCACGAAGCACGTTTGTTCGCTCGCTAAGGAACCTCGACGCGAGCGCTACGGGACAAGGCCCGGGCGCTGCAACGACCGGTCGCGAAGAGCGCCGGAAACGTGCTTGAAGTCGAAGTTGAGATCGTGGGGCGCCGCCGCGCCCAGATCGACCTAGTCTCCTCGTGCTCCTGGACACCCATCTGTCCGCGAACTCCGGACCCAGTCAACGAGAGACTTTGGCCGATCCGCTGAAGGACGAGGGCCACGCTCGTCCGCATGGCGGGCGGCCATATAGCACCATGGGCCCGCGTCGGGTCAGAAACCGGGTTCTGGCGACGCCGGCAGATTAGCTAAAGGCGAAGCAGAAAGGCTGATCGGGCGGTTTTCGCAAGGCCTGCGAATTGGGGCTCGAGGGTTTGGTTTCCAATCTGACTACCGAAAGTTAGGCATTACCGAACGCTCTTAGCTACCAGCCGTTACGTTAGCTCATCTTCCATCGCGACAGCAAAATTCCGATCAGCGCCAATGCGACGATCCAGTGCGCGACGGTTCCCAGTCGGCTTTCGCGCGCTCTACGGCAAGATCTAATAGGTCGTTCACGTCGCTTTCTCACGCGACTAACCGTGATAGGGCGGGAGTTGTGAGCATTTAACACAAGGTGGAGTGCAGTGAGAAAGTTGCCGGGAACGGGTTAGTTGTCAGCGCGTACCGATGCGTTGATGTCGCAGGCAGAAACCGGAAAAATGCCTCGCGTCCAACATCTCCGTTGCGTCCGGTTGTCACCCGGCGGTCTCCAACTCGCCATTATGCAAATAGTTTCTAACGCTCAAGCCGATCACACTCGCAAAACGGCATCCTAATGCGTGCTAGATTTTTGCCACCTCTCGAGGTCAATTTTGGCGTCTCCGTTGTTTTGCTCTTTCTCCGGATTGGGAAAGGAACAGTTTTTTGCGCCTGAGCATTGTTCTCGGGAGGCAAATCGATGAGGAAAGAAACACCAAAAACCGATCCCCCGCAGCACACCGATCAGGGCTCCCACAAGCAAACGGATGAGCCCTGGAAAGGCACGCCAAAGTCGACCCAGCTCATCATGAAGCAATCGTTGGGGCCTCGATGTCCGAATTCGTTCCGGTCGCCTCGTCGATGGCCGGCAGGCTACGGTCAAGCTCCGACTTCGCCTTTGAACGGCTTGCGATCCAAATCCTACCTAGCTTAACGAATAACAGGGTCCAGTTCCTCCAGCTCGAGCCACTTGGCATCATCGCGCGCCATGCACAATTACGGAACCGATCAGCTCCCCGCTTTTTGATCCTGGTCGCTTGGCTCGTTTAACCACCGGCAGCGGCACGCTGGCCTTGACGTCTCGTTTTGAACTTGCCGGCGGGGCCGTGCTCGGCTCGCTGCTCCTGGCAAACAGGACGCATCGCAACAATATCCATGCGCATGACGCTGGACTTTAGCCCAAAGAAACGGCCCCAGCGCCACAGAAGCACCGAGACCGTCAAGGTTTGGTGCCGGGGAGGCTATCTCGAACCAGCACCAAGCGGCTAACAGCCGCGAGCGGCTAGTGTTCCTTTAGCAAGAGAACGGCTTCAGCACGGGAGCTCTGAGGCCGCCTAGATTGGTCGTAAGGTTCCATTAAACGGGCGTATGTTGTCAGCTTGAGGGCGCTGTTGCGTTGGTGCTCGTTTTATTTGTGAAGTCCGGTCCTATAATTCCCGCCTTCCTTTGTTCATGTGCAGTTGTGCCTTCCCCGGTTTGTTCGCTCGACTGTTTATAGTACTGACATCACCGAACGCGCGCATAGAGGCCAGCGCGGGCGGAAGCGCTTCGATAGCCAGCGGCAGTCGCCAAAGCTGTGATACTTAACCCTTCGCCGGAAGCGTGCGCGCAAGGGATGCGGAAGATTTCCCCTTTCCTAATAACCAGTCGTCTTGGAATTTTTTCTCGGAGCGTCACTATCCATGGGAGCGCATTCGAGGTTCGAAGCTCCAGGATGGCTGTGGCTACCCATGACCCGTAAACCGTGGGATGCAACACTTCCAAAGGGGCGGCCGGAAATAACTGCACCTCCAAAACTTCGGCGGCACAAAAGTCACGAGTGTGAGCGCTGATAGTTCCTGTGACCAGCACGGCCATAACGAAAGCGCTTGAAACAATTTTCATACCTATTGCTCCGCCGGCAGGCACATTAGACGGGCTACATAGGAGACGACTCTCAATCCACGCCGAGTTTTGAATTTGGTAAGCAGCCCACCAACTCTTCAGCCAATAGGTGTTCATAATTTGATCGAATGATGGACCGCAAATCTCGGCCAGTTTTGGCGTGTGTCGGATCCGATAGAGCATCTGTGAACGCCCGCTGAAGTGCCACAAACTTGCTCCCCATCACATCAGCTTCGCTCCGAATACCATCGTGATATCTACGCTTATTCTGCAACTGCATCAAAATCGCCGTACTGGCTTCGAGAGTTATGACGGAAACCTCCACGGCAGCGACCACCAAGGTGCCGAGCATTAGTTTTCCTGACTTTGTATGACCTCTACCAATTCATTTGGCTTCGGGTGGTTCCGGCGATTTACATTCAGCTACAAAGACAAAAAAGCCACGCCGCGGCGGCGGCAAAAACTCGAACGTTATCTTGGGCTATTCTGCCGGGCGACCACCGTTGGCAGCTCCTTCGCCAGTTAACGAGGACCTTGGAGCGGTTCTGGTATCGGAGGATTCCCGGCTGGTAAGGCTTTGGTTTACCTTGGATGACCGCCGGCTGCGCCACTCCAAAGTTGGTAGGCGATTGCGGTGCCGAGGTGCTGCCCGCACCGGACCATGCGAGTACAAGCGCTCATGGGCAATACAAAAACTGTTGCTGAGATCGCGATCGCGCTGATTGCCTATGCCTCCTCCTGGATGAGTGTTGGCATCCGGACGTGTTCTGCGCCTCGCTTCTCAATGCGTAGCGGATGGGTTCTATGCACCGGCGCAGATCGTGCGCGCCGCCCGCGAACATGGCATCGAAGTCCGGCCGGTTTGCGTCAACACTGCGCGGTGGGACTGCCGCTTGAGCCGGTCGCCGACGACAAGTTCGCGGTTCGCCTTGGCTTCCGGCAGGTGCGCGGCCTTTCCAACAAAGACAGGGCCGAGATCGTCGCGGCCCGAGCCGACCGGCCGTTCCAATCAGTGGCGCCAGCGCGATGTGCCGGTCGCATCGCTGATACAGTTGGCGGAATCTGACGCAAAGCATGAATGCTGGGCCTTGCACGGCGCGAAGCGCTATGGGCGCTGAAGGCGCTCCGGGACGAACCGCTAGAACTGTTCGCCGCCGCCGCGCAGCGGGAAGCCAGAACCATCGACGAAGTCCGAAAGCCGTCGATGTCGCTGCGGCCGATGACGTCGGGCGGCGAAGTGGTAGAGGATTATCGCTACGGGCCTCACGCCGCGGCAGCACCCGGCGATGCGACTGATCGACGGGAATGCTCGGCGGGGGGATTTTTCAAGCACTTGGCGGTGCGCGACAGCTTCGGTTAGCAGTGTGCTAGTGCTCGGCCGTCGCGTCGGTGTCGCGGCCTGCTCGGTCGTGCGCGAGAACTTCGATGTCTGGGTACGAGCACGTAAGTCGCGGAAGCAGTAACGCTGTCCACGATGCGCCGCACAACGCCGCCACGCGGAATATGATCGCGTGGCGGCGTTGCTATTTCCATGACCGGGCTCTCAAATCCCCAGCAACCTAATGTAGCAAGTGATCTTGCAATGCTGGCTGAACGGTGCATTCAGAGACCGTTCATGACCTGCCACGCATCCCGCAGGCTCGCTGACGGCATTCTGGACGTCTCACCCGGGCCACGGTCCCGCTCACGCTACCGCGTGGCCTCCATGGAACTGCCGACGCCCGAACGACCGTTAGTTACCCTAAGCCATTGATGTACATTGATTCTATTATTTCTGCTGGGATACGGTAAAATGCCCCTCGGTGTCCCACTTTTTGGAACGTCTGTTCTGGTGGTTCACATTGGCCGATTTTGAATTGTGAATGGCCACCGGCCGCGCTTCGATACCCGATGGAACGACTAAAATCACCTTCGGCCAGATGCGAACCCAGGGCGTCAGCGGGATCCTGGTCGATCGCCGATCACACGTGCAGTCGCCTGGTGCGGATGGAGTGCACCCAAAGAGACGACGCGATCAGGCTTTCCGACATCTAAGGCCAGCGGCAAGCGCGGCGCCGATATCCGGCCTGACTTCCGGCCGGCCAAAATGGCACGACGCAATGAAACTAGCCGAGGACCGCCCCTAAGCCAACCCGGAAGCCGCCGCCCGCAAGCTGATCGAGCTCGCCAATGCGGTCGAAGCCGTCCAGGACGGCCGGATCCATATCGAACTGCTCGACACGCCGATGCTGTTCGAGCTCAAGGCCACGCCGGTCGACCGCTCGCAACTCTCGCTGCTGCTGCGCCTGGTCTGATCGATGGCCTGCCAACTCTGCGAGAGTTGCGGTTGGGTTTGTGAGGAGCACCCAGGTCGCCCTAGCATTACAGTTGCCCTCTGGCAACCATGATTCGAAGATCGTGGGCGCGGGCAGCGTCGATTGAAGAGACGCTTGCGTTGTGGGCTGCGTCGCTTCGGGAGGTTAAGAAGCGGATACGTCCATTGTTCGGGCAGGAACGGGTCGCGAGGAACGCGGGCCTGTTTCTGGAAGGTCTGCTCGGCGATGAGCAACGCAAGACCGGCTGGATGCGGGCGGAGGCGGCTGGCGATCCTGGTCCATCGCGGCAACAGGCGATCCTTGGTCGCAGGGATTGGGATGCGGATGCCTTGCGCGATATCGTTCGCGACTATGTCATCGAGCATTTGGCGGATGACGATGCGGTCCTCGTGATCGACGAGACTGGCTTTCTCAAGCAGGGCAAGGCGTCGTGCGGCGTGGCGCGGCAATACACCGGTTCGGCAGGCAAGATTACGAACTGCCAGATCGGCGTGTTCGCTACCTACGTTTCGTGTCATGGCCATGCGTTCATCGATCGCGCGTTGTATCTTCCAAAGGAATGGACCGACGATCCAGATCGTCTGGAAGCCACATACGTGCCTGCCGACACGGGCTTTGCGACCAAACCAAAGCTTGCGACGAGAATGATCGCACGCGCGATAGCCGCGGCTGTGCCATTCAAGTGGGTGGCTGCCGATACGGTCTACGGTGTCGGAGATATCGAACAGCAACTCCGCCAGGCAGGCAAGGCTATGTGCTCGGGGTCAGCAGCGCTCATGTTTTCCATTCCTGGGGCAAGCGGCGAGCGGTCTCTGGCACCGCCGCGGACATCGCATCGACGCGGCGTTCATTCGACTGGAAACGCCTGTCGGCAGGGGACGGAACCAAAGGACCGAGGCTGCATGATTGGTGCTATCTCGAACTGGCCGATCTCGATGCCGGCCAGTTCAACAACGCAAATGACGGTTTGTGGACACGCGGTCTGCTGATCCGTCGCCGTATCGCGGATGATGACCTTGCCTTCTTCACCACCTGGTGCCCAGCAGGAACAGCCATCGAAACGCTGGTCGCGGTCGAAGGCCATCGCTGGGCGATCGAGGACAGTTTTGAGACCGCCAAAAACGAGTTCGGGCTCGATCACAACGAGAGCCGATCCTGGCATGGCTGGCATCGCCACGTATCTATGGTGATGCTCGCCTTCGCCATGATGGCGGCGATCCGCCATCATGCCAATCCGCCGCGGCCAAAAAAACGCAACGCCGAACCAAGGCAAAAACAAAACCATCGCCGCCTCGTCATTGATCCGATGGTCAATCCAGGAAGTTCGGCGCATCGCCATCAGGCTCGCTCGAAAGCGGATCCACCCCGCACACGTCATCGCATGGTCGCTCTGGCGCAGAGCTCACCAAGCCGCCGCTCAGCGGGCGCACTTCAAAGCAAGTAGGCAACTGTAATGCTAGGACTGCACGCCTGTCCGTGCTGCGCGGCCGGTGGGCCCTGCCCCTGGTGCAACGCGCCAGAAGGTGGCGAAGCTCGCGGATGCCGGACGGCTTCAAAACCGACGTCGACAAGGAAAGTCAGGCGGGGCACTGAGGACTTGAAATCTCAAAACGAAGGCGAGTCGGGACACCAGCCAGCTTCGCCTGAAACAGAAAGTCCGGTCCCTTCCATCCCCAGCCTAAGCGACAAGCCCCTTATCGTTTTGCGAGAGGATTTGGGGTGATCGCGCGCAATGCGCGCCGATCGGATCAGTTCGCGCGAGATGGCGCGGGACATGAAGAAAGAACTGATCTTGCGGCGCAATCACCGGGCGGCGGCCGAGCCGCAAGCTAGACTAGTACCGTTCCACAGAGATTATGACGGGTTGTTTTAGCGCAGAATCGGAAGCGCTTCGGGAGGAACCAGAAGTTGGATGCTTCGGGCGGCTCCGGGCGTCCGCGAGATGAGGCCGGCTTTTTCCAAGGTTATCACCATCTGGTGGACGGTTGGAGCGGTGACGTCGAAATGGCGACGCATGTCGGCTTCTGCCGGGGGCCGTTTGAATATTCGGCTATAGGCGTAGATGAAGGCCAGGTACTGGCCTTGGGTCTGCGTAAAGCGGGGTCCCGCCGCCGCTGTGCTTTCGTCAAGTGATTAACTCATTTCCAATTCATCCGCGCCTCGACGCTAAAGGAGGTGCAGTTGAATATAAAGTTTTGTGTGGAGCTTAGCCAATCGGAACGGGATCAACTTGACGCGCTGTTGAGCGGGGGACGCCACGCGACGCGCAAAATAAAACGCGCGCAGATCCTCCTGGCCGCGAACGACGGCGTGAGCGACGAGGTGATCGCCGCAACTTTAAAGGTCTCAGGATCGACGATTTATCGGACCCGGCGTCGCTTTGTGGAAGCCAACCTGGAGGGAGCGCTCACCGAGGAGCCGCGCCCCGGCGTTGAGCGCAAACTATCGAGCAAGGAGGAGGCGCTTTTGGTGGCGACCGCCTGCTCAAAGCCGCCACCGGGACGGGCCCGCTGGACCCTCGAACTGCTGGCCGATGAGATGGTCCGGCTCACTGACCATGAACAGCTATCTTCTGAGACCGTCCGTCGACGGCTGGCGGAGAACCATCTGAAGCCCTGGCGCAAAGACATGTGGTGCATCCCCAAGGTCGACGGGGAATACGTCGCCCGCATGGAGGATGTGCTCGACCTCTATGCCGAGGCGCCCGATCCCAAAAGACCTGTGGTCTGCTTCGACGAGAGCCCGACCCAACTCATCGGCGAGGTGCGTGAGCCCATTCCCGCCAAGCCGGGCCAACTTGAGCGCTACGACTGCGAATATCGCCGCAACGGCACCGTCAATCTGTTCGTCTTCCTCGACGCCCACCGCCCCTGGCGCCGGGTGAAGGTCACCGACCGGCGCACCAATCAAGACTTCGCCGAGTGCATGCGCGAGCTGGTCGACATCGACTATCCCGACGCCCCGATCATCCGGGTGGTGATGGACAACCTCTCCACCCATTCAGCCGGGGCGCTTTACGACGCCTTCCCCGCACCGGAGGCTCGCCGGGTGCTGAAGCGGCTCCAGTTCCACCACACGCCGAAACATGCCAGCTGGCTGAATATGGTGGAAATCGAAATCGGCGTCCTGCGCAGCCAATGCCTGGACCGCCGCATCGACGACAAGGAAACCATCCTCACCGAGGTCGCTGCCTGGGAAAAGCGGCGAAACGCCGAAGGCGCCCGGATCCAGTGGATGTTCACCACCGAGAAAGCTCGCGAAAAACTCCGCAAAGCCTATCCTGTCAAGGAGTCATAATCTCTGCGGAACGGTTCTGCGGAACGGTACTAGTACCCGGAATCAGAGCTGAGTAATACGGCCGCCTCCTTGATGAACCCTCGTTCTGGTCCAGACCTCTTAAATCGCGACTCATGTTCCAACAATAGTTGGCACTAGGCAAGGACGCGCTGATGCAGGCGCCTGCGACGCTGCCACCACCATCATCATCGAACATGAGATCGGAAGGCCAGCATACCCTGCGCGCCGAGCGCGGTGCCGAGGGCTGCGCTATCGGCCAAGCGGAACGAAAAGCGTGTAATGCGTAAGGCTGGTTATCGCCTGGTACTTAATTCAGCCATTTCCTTCGAATACTTCCGGAACAGGTCTATCTGCTTGCTTGCAAATTCTGCGTTAACGCCGAGAAGTTCAATTGGCGACCTAATCGTCGCGAGCCTCAAAGCGAATTCCAAAGCAAATTGTATGTTTGCTTGTGCAATTTCCAGCATCTTTGCTTGAAAAGCCCACACGTTTGCCGGGGCTGAAGAACAATCAAACCGCTTCTTTGAAGCGCTATCCGTCAAGGTCTTTTTGTGGTCATCATGTAAGGCTGTCGCCGGATTCTCACCAAGAAGGGCCTCGTGTTGTAAGGCTGTTACCGGATTCTCAATAAAATCAGCCTCTTTTTCCGAGTCACTATCACGCGTCGGAACCGATTCAGTCGAGTCGGTCTCAACCGAGCGCAGACGGTTCTCTTTCGGGCTTTTCACAATATCCTGACCCGCCCGCTGGGCCTTTTCTGCTATTTTCGGCCGCTGGATGCGCTTTGTCGCCGTTGGGGGTGTACGTTTGCTCATCTGACCCTCCAAGGGATGATTAGGTCGACTACAAAGAGTCATCGTGCAGAGTCAATATGCTACGCGGTTTAACGTTCCAAACGCAGGGCACTATGATTAAATTGGTTCGCACTCCCGCGCCTTGAAACTATGCGAGGGGAAACCAGCGGCGCTGACGGTCGGCGGTCTCGCTCAACCTAAAGGCCGTTACTTCGTCGGCGCCGTGTTCGCTTGAACCCACGGTTTCGGCTCTGGCTCGAATTAAGTCAAACCTAGCCGCTTCGCATTTGCCGCGACCACGCCGTCGATATCGATGGGCTATTTCATCGCCCGAAGCGCCAGCCATTAGACTTGCGGTAGCCTCGAAAGCCGCACGAATCTTTTCGCTGACCATTATCTGCTGCGTAAAAGAACATCCGGCCTGCAAGTCGGCTATATTTCGGTGACCGAAATGCGCGACCGGGTGGTCCGTCACGCGCAAGAACGATGAAAGGACTGACGATCACTTGTCGGATAGTCGTATGATCGGTGAGCGCACCGTGAATTCCGACTAGCCTCCGAGCGAATGCTCGAGGAAGAAACGCAGCATTTCCCTTGTTGCGTCCGGGCACTCGCGCATCGGTGTAGGAGCCGGCCGGACTGCCGCCCGACCAGGCGTGGCCGGCAACATGAATGTACCAGTGTTCGGAGATCGCCCGCCCCCGCCCCGGTCGGGTTAGGCCGCTGTGTGTATAGGTATGGCCGTGAGGTGCGTGTCCGCGAAGCACCCTCGTCGTCGTACTCGGCGCTGTGGCGGACTGCTCGGTAATCCGGTCGGCGTTGTTGGGGTGCACCGTTGTGTCGCGATCGCCATGGAAAACGATGGTCGGCGCGAAAGGTTTGCCATCCGCAATTGCTTTGGACCCGCCTCCCTGTCGCATCGCGACGAACGCGGAAGGAACGCCGCTTGCGGCACCACAAGCCACGCCGGAATGTATGCCGACAGATGCGTACAGGTCGGAAAATGTCGCGCCCATGATGGCGGGTGCTGCCCGCCCGCCGAGCTTCGCATCGAATCGCATGGTCGCGCACGATCTGGATGCCGGCGATCAGCCAAGGGCCGCCCCCGCCGCGACGCTGGTCGCCCTTGCGAAACCAGTTCCAGCACTTCGCCTGTTGGCTCCGCTCGGCTGCAGTCCTGCTCTTCCGCCTAGAGGTTCATCCGATGCGATTCGTGTGTGAACCTCCCGGCCCCTGGGCCATGCCCTACCTCGCCGTGCCAGGCGCAGCCATCTTACGATGCATTTCGGCGGGTCATGCTGGCCGGAGCGAGATGAATGGCCGCCTGCATCTTGTTCATCCAGCCGGCGATGACATCGCCCTCGCCCTTCTTCATCGCGTCGAACCCCTGTTGCGCCATAAAAGCGGCATCGCCCTTTTTCGCGGTACCGAGTTTGATGTCGAGCACGTCGGCGCGAGCGAGAATTCGGTTTCGGTCGCGCTCAGCATCAGGCAGGTAACGGTAACGCCGCCATCCCCGATTTGTGGCGCAGGGACTGAACCCTATGACGATCGCAACGTTATCATTGTATTATGCAAGGGAGTCTCCTCATGGGAGCGCAGCCGACAAAACCGAAGATGCCGCCCTCGGAATCTCGAAACGATAAGCAGCGCGAGACCCTGCAAGAAACGCCTCCCGCGGGTCCGGGCGCCAAACCACATCTCGTCGACAAAGGGAAAACGCCAGGAAGCGGTGTACTCCCTGAAGCGGACCATCCGAACGCGTCTCCGACAGGATAACGACGCGGGAGGAACGGTTGGCCGACCCGTCGGTTGCCTTTCGCAACATGGAGATCGGCATGACGGCTTCAATTCGACGTGAGGTTCTGAAGGGGGCAGCGGCCGTGGGTTCACTCGCCGCAATGCGGTTCGCGGCCGCGCAACAGCGCTCGGACGACGGCCCCAGGGAACTCGAAGGCAAACCCTTGCCGGAGCCGCCGCCGGAGCGCAGCGCGGGTCCCATCCAGCCCAGGCGCGGCACGCATCTGCAGGACAAGGTCGCGGTCGTGACCGGCGCCGCGCGCGGCATTGGACGCGCGATCGCGGTCGAGATGGCCGCCAACGGCGCCGACGTTGTCGCTATAGACATCGCGGGTCCAGTCTCGCCGGCCTCGAACGCCGTTCCGGCCACTCCCGAGGAACTCGATGAGACCGTCCGCTTGATCAAAAGTTTCGGCCGGCGCGGCGAAGCTATCAAGGCCGACATCCGCGACATCGCCGCGCTGCGCCAGATAGCCGACCGGGTCGATCGCGACTACGGCAAGATCGACATCGTCGTGGCCGATGCGGCGATCCAGCGCTGGATGCCGCTTCTGGAGATGCAGGACTCCGACTGGCGCGACGTCATCGACAACAATCTGAACGGCACGGCCAATACGGTGCGCGCCTTCGCGCCTAACATTACAGTTGTCGTTTTTTGAAGTGGGCACGTTGGGCGGCGGCCTGGTGAGCTCTGCGCCAGAGTGACCATGCGATGATGTGTGCGGGTCGGATCCGCTTTCGGGCGAGCCTGATGGCGATGCGGCGGACTTCCTGGATTGACCAACGGATCAATGACGGGGTGGTGACGTCTTTGTTTTTGTCTTGGTTCGGCGTTGCGTTTTTTTTGGCACAACCGGATTGGCGCGATGGCGGATCACCGCCATCATGGCGAAGGCGAGCATCACCAGGGAAACGTGGCGATGCCACCCATGCCAGGATCTGCTCTCGTTGTGATCGAGCCCGAACTCGTTTTTCGCGGTCTCAAAGCTGTCCTCGATCGCCCACCGATGGCCTTCGACCGCCACCAGCGTTTCGATGGATGTTCCCGCCGGACACCAGGTGGTGAAGAAGGCTAGATCGCCATCGGCGATATGACGACGGATTAGCAGACCGCGTGTCCAAAGACCCGGATTTGTGTCATTTGATTCTTCGACTTCCAGATCGGCCAATTCGAGATAGCACCAATCGTGCAGCCGCGGTCCTTTGGTCCCGGCTCCTGCGGACAGGCGTTTCCAGTCGGACGCACGCCGCGTGCGAGCGATGTCCGCGGCGTTGCCGGCGACCGATCGCCGCTTGCCCCAGGATTGAAATACATGAGCGCTGCTGACCCCGAGCACGTAGCCTTTGCCTGCCCGGCGTAATTGCTGTTCGATATCGCCAACACCGTAGACAGTATCACCGGCAACCCACTTGAATGGGACAGACGCGGCTATGGCGCGTGCGATCATGCTCGTTGCAAGCTTTGGCTTGGTCGCAAAGCCGACACCGGGAGGCACATAAGCGGCTTCCAGACGATCTGGATCGTCGGTCCATTCCTTCGGAAGATACAGCGCGCGATCGATGAACGCATGACCGTGGCGCGACACGTAGGCGGCGAAGACGCCGATCTGGCAGTTCGTGATCTTGCCGGCGGAACCAGTGTATTGCCGCGCCACCCCGCACGACGCCTTGCCCTGCTTGAGAAAGCCGGTCTCGTCGATCACCAGCACCGCATCGTCATCCGCCAAATGCTCGACGACATAATCGCGGACGATATCGCGCAGACCATCGGCATCCCAATCCCTGCGACCCAGGATTGCCTGTTGCCGCCAAGGACCGGGATCGCCAGCGGCCTCCGCGCGCATCCAACCGGTCTTGCGTTGCTCATCGCCGAGCAGGCTTTCCAGAAACAAGCCTGCATTCCTCGCAACACGATCTTGATTGAACAACGGACGTATCCGTTGCTTGATCTCACGAAGCGACGCCGCCCACAGCGCAAGCGTCTCTTCAATCGACGCTGTCTGCGCCCACGATCTTCGAATCATGGTTGCCTATGGATTCAGAAAATTCCATAAATGGCAACTGTAGTGCTAAGATGGTGGCGCGGAAAAAGGGACGCTTCATCCTGCTGTCCTCGATGCAGGGCAAGCACGGTACGAAGGACGCCGCGAGCTACTCGGCCTCCAAATGGGGAATCCTCGGCCTGATGAAGTCGGCCGCGATCGAACTCGGCGAACACAACATCACCGTGAACGCCCTTATTCCCGGTCTCGTCGACACCGCCCTCACCCGCTACGAGAAGCGCCTAAGCGAGTCCATGGGCGAGCAAGGGACGAAGGTCGAGCATCCGACCCCGCAGCAGGCTTGGGACAATCGCGCTCCCACCGTCCCGCTGAAGATCGGCTGGCTTCAACCTGACGACATCTCGCCGGCCGCGGTATTCCTCGCTTCCGATGCCGCCAACATGGTAACGGGCGCGGAGTACGAAGTCACCGGCGGCGACAGCGCCAAGGACATCTGACCGATCGAAGGATTGCGGATGAGCGCGAAAGAAACCATCGTCGGCACGGCCAAACAGATAGTCGCTAATCGTCGGTGACGGCAGGCTTGCCGAGGAGGGTGCGCGCCAGACCCACGAGAGCGATCGCCGATCGGCGCCCGTCGGGCACCGTTTCCCCATTCATGGCGGCCGCAAGCGCAGTCGGGCGAGATCACGCCCGATGCTCTGACTTATCCTGCTACGTTTCGAAGTGAATTGCCTAGGCTGCGGCCCGTTCGATGGGTCGCAGGCGCATTGGCTTTCCGCCCGGTGGATTCCGGGGTCCCTCGTCCAACGCACAAAGCGCCTCCAGGATCTCGTCGATGGTGAACGGCGCTTTCAGACTTCGGGAGCCCGCAGCGACGGGCAGGACGCGATCGCCGAAGCGTCGGAGGCTTATGAAGCGAGGATGGCGCGTTTCTCGGAAAGGCTGAGCATCGGATGAGAGAAGGCGTCCCGCGGATGCGCGAAAAGCGTCCAGGGATGAAGGAGAGCGGTGAGATTGACTACGTTATCGTTGAGTGCGGTCGTCGACCGCATGGCTGTGGCTCCATTCTAAAGACGAGTTGATGAGAGGGCCGCGCGGGAAGACCCGCGCGACCGGCAATCGATCCTGGCCACTTGTCCGGTCAGGCGGCTTTGGATTCGATCTGGGTGACGTTGCTCGGCGTGGCACCGCCGATCGCAATACGGCGCGGCTTCTTCGCCTCGGGGATTTCGCGCTGCAGGTCGATGACCAGCAGCCCATTCTCGAAGCGGGCGCCCCTGACCTCGACATGATCGGCAAGCGTGAACTGGCGCTTGAAGTTGCGCGCCGAGATGCCGCGATGCAGGAAGGTCCGGTGTTCCTTGTCGCTCTTGCGACCTTCTAGCGAAAGGACGTTCTGCTCGACCGTCAGTTCGACCTCGTCCGGCTTGAATCCGGCAAGCGCGACCGAGATCTGAAAGCGGATCTCGTCGAGACGTTCGATATTGTAGGGGGGATAGCTCTCCTCGCCGACGCGCTGGGCGGCTTCCGCGAGGTCGAACAGACGGTCGAATCCGATGGCCGACCGGAACAGGGGCGAAAAATCTACAGTGCGCATAGCCAGATCCTCCTTAGAGCAAAATGGTTACGAGCGGCACCGGACACGACCGGTGCCCGTCTCAGGTGACGGGACCCTGACGGCATCCCGATCGCCTCATGGCGACGTCCAAAGAATTTGGAAGGCCGTAAAAAGTTTCAAGAACCGATCCAAAAAATATCCGCCAAGGATTCGGATGTTTAACGCCGGCTTGCCGTGGCAGCGGCTAGTCCCGCGCATGTTTCAAGGCCCTCTGCAGCCGCGCCCGCACCTTGTCCCAGCGGACATCCTCGCTCTGCGACTTCTTTTGAACTGCTTCGCGTTCGGTCTCGATGACGGCGGCTTTCTCTGCGTGTTCGCGCTCCGCTTCGTCGACTGCCTGAGCCTTATCGATGGCCCGCTGCCTCCGTTTGCGCTCCTTCTGCGCCGCAGCCGCCTCCCTGGCGCTTTCGTGCTCGCGGCGCCTCTCTTCGCGTTCGTAGGCGATAGCGGCCATGCGATCCGCTGCACGGTCGGCGCGACGCCCGCGCGGCCCGACAGGCGTTCGGGCCGCGGGCTTGCGCGCAGCTTCCGATTTCCAGCCACGGCCCAAGTCGACGGGGAGTGCGGAATGTTCGCCGAACGCCTCCTTAGACCCGACAGGCCGCTTCAGAATGACGCCGGGTTGAGCCATGGTCGCCGCGATGACCTCTGGATCGTTGGTCTCCTTGGCGACGCCCTGATGGAAGAGATTGCTGTCGGCACCCCACGCTTCCAAGGCCGCTTTCATCGATGGCGCGGCGATCGCCTGGTCGTAGAACCCGAGCGAGGCCACGTATGTCTTCAGCTTCCTCGCCATCCCGCTCAAGTTCTCAGGCTTGCTGCGTGGGGCGGAATATCCATTCCCGCCACATTGCCAAAAGCGCCGCCATGATGACCGGCCCAACGAACAATCCGATCAGGCCGAACGCGGCCAGTCCGCCGAAGATTCCGACGAAGGCCAGCAAAAACGGAAGCCGTGCAGAACCGCTGACCAAGATCGGCCAGACGAAATGATCGCCGGCAAGCATTACGAACGAGCCCCACAGAAACACTCCGGCGGCCGCGATACCGCTGCCGCCTCCCGATATCGTCACGATCGCCGCGACGGTGAACGCCAGCCAGGCGCCGAACGGTATCATCGCGAACGCGATCGTAAATATCAGAAACGTCAGCGCGCTCGGCACGCCAGCGATGAAATAGGCGATGCCGATTGCGACGCCCTCGCCGACAGCCACCAATACCGTCCCGTTCACGGTCGCACGCGTCGCGGCTACCATCTTTTCGACGAGGCCCTCCCCTGCTTCCCCGAAAAGACGATCGCACGTCTCCAACACGCGGCTGGCGACCGCACGACCATGGCTCAGCAACGCGAACAGGGCGAGCAGCGAGAAGAACAGCATAAAAAGGCGGTGGATCAGCTGACCGCCGAACGTCGTGAAAAGATCGGACGCGTTGTCGGCGTTGAGCGACTTCAGCCAAGCCGTCGCGGCCTTCGGGTCCGACAGGTTGGCGCGCCACCACTGCTGAGTGCTTTCGGCGGCGAAGGGCAGGCGCGCGACCTAGTCCGGCACCTCGATTCCGCCTTCGCGGGCTCTCTTCATCCAATCGATGAGCAGGTCGCTCTGCTGGGCAATGGTATAGACGGCAAGCGAGATCGGCGTGATCAGGACCAGCGCGACGAGAACCGTGAAGACGAACGCAGCCGCCGCGGACGGGCCCGACATAAATCGCCCAGCGAACGTCAGATACAGGGGCCATAGCGCGACGGCCAGGATGGTGGCCCAAATCAGCGGCGGCAGGAAGCTCCAGGCCGTCCACAATGCCAAGACTACCAGAACGAGCGCGAACACGACCCTGGCGTTCATGCGGGCGCCCGGCCCCAGCGGAAGCGGCTTCTGCTCGCCCATGGGAGGGACAACGACGCGCGGCTTGTCCGAGTTCGGTCTTTTCGCGACTGCTTTCGCTGTCATCTGCGGCGCTCGGGCGGATCTCTAACCGGACGATCCGCCGCCGGTGGGCCGGACCATGACGCCGACCGCCCGCGCCGGCGGATCCGGACCACGGATACTTTGCCACTCGTGGAAAGTGGTCGCAGGGCCCGCTTTTTCCGCCAAGCCTCGACCTCGGCCTCCAGGCGCAAGGATTCCAGCGTATTCTCGCCGCGGTCTTCATTGTTCGCGTGCATATGAGCACCCTTTTGACGCCCCACTTTTAAAACTGCTGGAAATCGAGGATGTTCCAGCTTCGGAACATCCTGTGGCACGAACGGTTACCAGCGGGAGGAGCCTTCAGCAGGTGAGCTTACGACGCACGATCGAAGGACTGGGACCGTACCCGTCGCTGTTTCTTCTGGCGCTTCCGACCGCGACCGTCGAGCCGCTGAAGCTTGTTGCGGTGGCGGTGGCCGGCAAGGGGCATTGGATCACGGGGATGGCGATGATCGTCGCCTGTTATGGGTCCAGCCTTCTCGTCGTGGAGCGGCTTTTCGTCATCGTGAAGCCAAAACTCTTGACGATTTCGTGGCTCGCGAAGCTCTGGGAAGGTTTCGTTTCCATCCGGATGAGCGCGTTGAAAATTCTCAGATCTGGGATCGGGCTTCGCCGAGATCCTAAGCCGCCCGCTTCGTCCCCCTTTCCGAAGCGGGCTGGCCCACCCGCCGCCCCGCTCTTCGATCCCCGCTCTGCCCGGCGATGAGCCGCAAGTCTACACTGCCCAAGCGTCTGCAGCCGATGCTCGCTACCCTCACGGATGCCGCCTTCGACGATCCGGACTGGGTCTTCGAGGATAAGTACGACGGCTTCCGGATGGTCGCGGAGATCCGTCGCGGGAGCGTCGCGCTCTACAGCCGCAACGGAAAGATCATCAGCCGCTCCTACACCGAGGTCGCCGAGGCCCTCGAAGGCGTTAAAGTCGACGCCGTGGTCGATGGGGAACTCGTCGCCATCGGAAAGGACGGCGTGTCGCACTTCCAGCTACTTCAGAACGCATTGCGTCACGAGGCGAAGCTCCTGTACCGCGCTTTCGATCTCATGTTCGAGAACGGAGAGGATCTGCGAAGCTTGCCTCTGCTCGAACGCAAGAAGCGCCTCAAGGCTATCCTGCCACGTCACAGGCTGATTGCGTTCAGTCGACATCGCAAAGCGACCGGCGAGAAGTTCTTCGCTGAGGCCGAGCGCAACGGCCTCGAAGGCATCATGGCGAAGCGTTCCGACAGCTCCTATGCGTCGGGAGGCCGAACATTTGATTGGCTGAAGATCAAGACTGCGCAGCGGCAGGAGGTCGTGATCGCGGGCTTCACCGCGCCGAAGCGGACGAGACCGCACTTCGGTGCGCTCGTTCTAGCCGTGAGGGACGCTGGCGCCTGGCGCTACATCGGTCATGTCGGTACCGGCTTCAGCCATGAGACACTCAGAGAACTACATGCGAAAATGATGAAGCTGAGAACGGCGAAATCGCCCTTTCCAGACAAGGTGAAGGACGAGGCGGCCACGACCTGGATCAGGCCTGTGCTGGTGGCCGAAGTGAAGTTCGCGGAATGGACCAGCAAGGGGGAGTTGCGCCAACCCGTCTATCTGGGACTTCGGACCGATAAGAAGGCTGAGGACGTCGTCCGGGAAAGGAAACGGTCGCGAAACTAGGCTGCCGGACGACGCCTCTGGACACGATTCAGCCGGCAGCGCGCTCGGAAGCCGAGGGCCATAGACGTCCCATTCCGAAAGCGGCCGCCCGTGAAAATGATCGGAGACATGGACCAGATGACCGACGTCCTCGAATCCATCCGGAACCCGAACTTGCCGCTTAGCACTACAGTTGCATTTTTCGCTTGAGGTGCGCTCGCTTTGCTTCGGCTTGGTGAGCGCGTCGCCAGAGCGACCATGCGATGACGCGAGCGGGCTGGATGCGGCGTTGCGCGAGCTTGAGGGTGATACGACGGATTTCCTGGATTGACCAGCGGATCAGGAGCGACGTTTGGTCGATCGGCCCGGCAACGTTTTTTTGGGTCCGACAGCGGCGGCGTTAGCTCGATGACGGATCGCCGCCATCATAGCGAAGGCCAGCATGACCAGCGAGACATGACGGTGCCACCCGTGCCAGGATCGGGTCTCATTGTGATCGAGACCAAATTCGTTTTTGGCGGTTTCGAAGCCATCTTCGATGGACCAGCGGCAGCCTTCTACTGCAACCAGCTTCTTCGCCGACGTGCCTTTCGGACACCAAGTGGAGAAGAAGGCGAGTTCGCTGTCCCCGATGTTGCGGCGGATCAGCAGGCCTCGCGTCCAGGTTCCGGTCAACGTGCTGTTGTAGTCTCCAGCCTCGAGGTCGGCCAATTCGAGATAGGCCCAATCATACAGCCGCGGCCCTTTGGTGCCGTCGCCCGCTGACAGTCGTCGCCAGGCCTTGCCAGGAAGGCTCTGCGCAACGTTGCCAGCGGTGTCGACAAAGACCTGGGCCTTGCCCCAAGAGCGGACCTGATGGTTGGACGCAATGCCCAGGACGTAGCCCTTGCCGGCCTTGCGCAGCATGGCTTCGATGTCGCCCGTTCCATACACGCTATCCGCGGCAACGAAGGAGAACGGCACCTTGGCTGCGATCGCCTGCGCGATCATCTTCCGTGCAAGCTGCGGCTTCGTCGCGAAGCACATGTCCTTGGGAACGTGCGCCGCCTTCATCCGGCCGGGAGCGTCGGTCCACTCCTTCGGCAAGTAAAGTCGGCGATCGATGAAGGCGTGGCCGTGACGCGACGCATAGCAGGCAAACACGCCAATCTGACAATTGGTGATCTTGCCTGCCGAGCCGGTGTACTGCCGCGCAACCCCGCATGATGCTTTGCCTTGCTTCAGAAACCCGGTCTCGTCGATCACCAGAACCGCGTCATCGTCCGCCAGAGTTTCCAGCGCATAGTCCCGCACCAGTTCACAAAAGGCGTCAGCATCCCAGCCGGCCCAGAATCGCCTGTTGACGCCACGGGCCAGGGTCCCCTGCTGCTTCCGCCCGTATCCAACCCGTCTTGCGCGGCTCATTGCCCAGCAATCCGTCGAGAAATTGCCCTGCCGACGCCGCCACCCGATCCTGACTAAACAGCGGGCGCATCCGCTGCTTCACATCCCGCAATGACGATGCCCACAGTTCAAGCGTCGTCTCAATCGATGCTCCAGCCATCCATGATCTCCCGAATCATGGTTGCCCATCGATTCAGAAGTCGCTGAAAAATGCAACTGTAGTGTTAGTGTCTGTCCGAGAACAAGTTGAATCCAGCGAGTCATTTGTGATTCAAGTGTGGTGGCCTGATTCGAGGAGGGTCACCGATGTGGACGGCGAAGAACCGCGGACGATACGACCGCAGCGCACTACGATATCCGAGCGATCTGACCGACGATGAATGGGCGCATGTGGAGTCGTTGATCCCACCGGCCAGGCGCGGCGGCAACAAGCGCCACGTCGACGTGCGCGAGGTGATGAACGGGATCATGTATGTGTTGAGCACGGGATGCCAGTGGCGGGCAATTCCGAAAGATCTGCCGCCGCGCAGTACGCTTTTCGACTATCTTGATTTGTGGGGCTACGACGGCACGCTCGATCGCATCCATCACGCCCTATATGTCGAGTGCCGCGAGCAAGGCGAACGCGAGGCCAGTCCCACCGCCGCCATCATCGACAGCCAAAGCGTGAAGAGCGCAGAAAAAGGGGGGCCTGCATCGA
This sequence comes from uncultured Alphaproteobacteria bacterium, assembly GCA_963755895.1. Taxonomy (GTDB): domain Bacteria; phylum Pseudomonadota; class Alphaproteobacteria; order Rhizobiales; family Xanthobacteraceae; genus Bradyrhizobium. Next base: position 1,040,907 of record CAVWMD010000027.1, on the reverse strand, counting down.
TCCGCATGGCTATGATGCGGGCAAAAAGATCAAGGGTAAGAAGCGCCATATTCTCGTAGATACGCTGGGTTTGCTGCTGCACGCGATTGTTCATCCGGCCGATATCCAAGACCGCGACGGCGGCATTCTGCTTCTTGCGACATTGTTCGGGATGTATCCGTTCTTGAAAAAGCTGTTTGCCGACGGCGGCTATCAGGGACGGGAATTCCAGAAGGCCTTGGCGAAAATCCTCCCCCATCTCGAAACCGAAATCGTCAAGCGCTCCGATCACGCCAAAGGATTTGTAGTACTTCCACGCCGTTGGATCGTCGAACGGACGATTGCGTGGCTCAACCGCTGCCGACGGCTCGCAAAGGATTGGGAAAACCTAAATCGCAAGGCGCTCGCCTTCTTGCGTCTCGCATCAATCCGCCTGATGCTCCGAAAACTCTGTAATCCCGTTTGATGTTCCCGGACAAACTCTTAGGCAGCCACATCTTTCGCCGGCACCGGGGCCTCGTCGGTGCGTTTCCGGTTTATGAGATTGAGCAGCCTGGCGGCCGCCCGGGCGTCGCACAGCGCGCGATGGTGATCCTCGAGTTCGATGCCGTAGATCGCGCATAGCTTGCCGAGACTATACGACTTGTGTCCGGGATATCGCCGGCGCATGCCGACGCAGGTGCAGAGCTTCGGAAAACGGAAGCGCCGCTCCAGCCGCCCATATTCGTACGACAGGAAGCCGTAATCGAAATTTACGTTGTGAGCCACGAAGATGCCGTCGCCCATGAAGGTCAGGAGGCTGTCCGCGATCTCGGAGAACGCGGGTGCTTCCCGGACCATTTCGTTGGTGATGCCGGTCAGCTGCACGATCTTCGCCGGAATCGACCGCTGCGGGTTTATGAGCGAGTGCCACTCGTTGACCACTTCATGATTCCGGATCTTCACCGCGCCGATCTCCGTGACACGGTCTCCGGACGACCACGCGCCAGTGGTCTCGATGTCGACGACGACGTAGTCCTGCTCCGGGTCGAACCGGTAGTCCACGCGACCGATCTCAGCCGGGATGCCGGCGTTCGACAGCTGCCGCAGGCGCGTCAACTGGTTACGGCGGATCGCGTCGCCCTCTGCCTTTCCCTCGACGAACGACACCCTTCCGTCGCGGACCTGCATCAGATCGGGGAAGCCATCCCGCATGGCTCGGAAATCGTCGCTCATCGCTCGGAGCATTTCAGCTAGGCCGGCCGCGCTGGCGCCCTCGATGAGCGCCCGCAGCGCGTTCATTTGGAGGTGCTCCCAAGCGAAGACGCCGTTAGGCCGTCCCCATTTGGCGGCGACAGTGCGCAGGACGATCGGCATCGCGTTACCGGATCCGACCGCCGCGAGCTTTGCGTCGATCTGCGGGGCGAAGCGTGCGCGGAACGTTCGGTCGCGCAGGCAGTGCGGGATCCAGTCGAACCCGTTCGTCATTTGACCCGACTCGAAGAGTTCGTCCCAAAACAGCAGTCCGAAAAGGCAGAGCCAGAGCGTGTTTTCAGCGAAGAAGACTTGTGCTCCCTGACGCCGCAGCACGCCGGCGACCCCGGCTTCCGGATTTCCGCGATGGGTATCGTCCGCCGTGATCGTGCGGCCCGATCGCAGCAGGTCGGTGCAAATGCCCGTCCTTCGGCCACCGAACTTGCGGGCGTAGAAATCGACAGCGAATAGATGCTCGTCGTCGCTTTCGGGGTCGTCGATCATCCGCCTCAGTAAATCCTCGGACGCGTCCTTCTTGCCCCGCGCATGCAGGAGCCGGACGAGCCGCTCGCGGCAGTCCCCCGATCCGCCGAAGCGATAGAGCCGCTCTGCGAGATCCTTGTCGCCCTGCTTTTCGAAGAATTGCCCGACCTGGCACGCCGCCCTGCCGGCAAGATCCGCGGCATACCCGGTCGTGCGTGCCGGGCCGTCCAGGATGTCCACGGCCGCCTTCTCGCAGACATCGGCGGAGCGGATTTCTATGCGGTCCAGCACCTGGCTGTAGTGGAAGCACGCGAGCGCCTCGTCGCCGTCGGCGAAGCGGGCGCTAAACAAAGTCTCCCGATTGGTCCGGAGCACGCCGAGGTCGCGCAGCGCGAAATTCTTTAGGTCCTCGACGGTCTTGCCGACATACAGATAGAGCAGAAATTCGATCGGCCGGGTGTCGGCGAGCGCGACGAAGCTCTCGCCGCCGCAATGCTCGACCGCGACGTCGAACGGGACGCGAGCGACGAAGAAATCGACGAGCGCCGGCTTGGACCACGACGTCCGGACGTCTGTCCCGAAGCCCGCCGCGCGGGCTCCATCGAAAAGCGCGGACCTGGTGAGGCAAGCGACGAACGCCGAATAGTCCTGACTGGCCAATGAACGAACGTGACCGCGATTCACGAGATCGTCGACCGCAGTCCCGATGTCGGAGATTTCGGCGTACCGGACAGCGCCCGGTTGAAGATCGCCCCACGCCTATTGACCATCCGGATCAGCAGACATTGCGCGTCCTGCGATAGATTATTGAAGCCTGCGACGAACGAACGGTGCTCGTCGGTCAGGATCTCGCCGTACGTTCGCTCGACGAACTGCAGCATCTCGACGAAATGGTCGCGGTAATAGTAGGTCGGCAAAACGGGAAGCGCCATTCGAGGCCAGGTCCTTCGGCTCCGCACCGTCGCCATCGCGCTGCAGGCACCGTTCCTTTTTTGTTCTGTTGGATTGATTTGTCAAGCGCGTCGCGTTTTGGAACCCGCGGTGCGGCTCGGGCGAGGCTTAGTCGTCGATGAACGCAACGGGCGTGCCCTTGCCGACCTGCTGCGCAACCCGCTCGGCATCCCAATTCGTCAGCCGGACGCACCCGTGCGACTCCGATTTGGAAACCTTGCCGGGGAACGGCGTGCCATGGATGCCGTAGCCGTCGCCGGACAGATTGATCCACATCGAGCCGACCGGATTGTTGGGACCGGGCTTGATCGTGAACGGCTTGCGGGAATGGACACCTTTGAAGTGGTAGGCCGGATTGTACCGGTAGAGCGGATTGCGGTCGATCTCCGTCACTTTCAGCGCGCCGGACGGAGACGGCTTCTCCGCGCTGCCAACGGTTGCCGGATAGAACGCGATGAGCGCGTTCGACTTGTCGAACAGCTTCACGATCTGAGCCCTCTTATCGACCTCGACCCGATCGGCCTTGGCGGGGGTCTGACCGCCATTGATGTCGACGACCGCGATCGTCTCGCCGGCGCGGTCGAAATGCTTTCCCGGATTGAGCGCGCCCAGCAGTTCCTCGGACATGTGAAACTTTTCTGCTAGGCCCTCGCGCGGCGTCGTATAGGACATCGCTTGGATGTCCTTCATGTCGTCCATTTTCGTGGGAAGCTTCTTCAGGAACGGGCCGGCTACATCCTCCTTCGCGATCGCGTAATCAATCATCACCGGCCGGTCGTTCGCGGTTAGCTTGCTCCAAGCGTCATCGGTGACGTCGTCCGATTGCGGCAGCTGCTGTGCGGCCTGGTAGGCATGCAGTGCCTTCTTGGCGTTTTCGCCGAACCGGCCGTCGATCTCGCCGGGCGAGAAATGCGCCCGGTCCAGCAGGAGCTGAAGCCTCACTCCGGCCGGCGTCGGCTTCGTGTCCGACAATGAACTCTTCGACGGCTTCGCCGAATTGATGTCGGCGCCCGATATTTCGGCACCGAGCGCGCATTGCGCCGAGAACACCGCCAAAAAGCCGATGCAGACCGACGTGACGCGCATCGGCTTCATGGTGGCGAGCCCTAGCGCTTGGATTTGCCGCCGAGCCGCTTTTCGACCTTCTTGCGGACGTTGCCGACTTTCTTGACCGCCTTCTTCACGGCGGGGGCAGAGCGTCCCGTCTTCTTTGACTCGTAGCCGACTTCGTACTTCGGTCCGCCGGCGACCTTCGCGCGGTCCTGCGCGCGCCCGCGAGCGGTTTTCTTCGTTGCCTTCTTTGCTGCAGTCATGTCGGCTCCTCCGTTCAATGATGGCAAAGCAACGCAATAAGGATTTGGTGGTTCCGGAACGAATCCGGATGTGCCATTGTGAATCAGGTTAGTTGCGTGACGTTCGAGCGTAGGAAATCCGACCTCGGCGTCAAAGTGCCCTTCCCCGATTTCGTAGAGCCTGCTCTGGCGACCTCGATTGAGAAGGTGCCGTCCGGATCGAGGTGGATCCACGAAATCAAGTTCGACGGCTACTCGTCCAGATCCACATGGGCAACGAGGAGCTCTCCGCGACGGCCCACCCTTCCAATCGCCCGATGAAAAACTCCTGAAAGCTTGGAACCGCATCCTGGAAATCGTCGATCGACTTGGCCGACTACTGCGCATGAACGGCGGCTCCGTCTTTGCGGTCGGCATTCGACAATCGGGATCGTTTCTGCGAGGGCGCTGAAGGAACGATCACCCCTGCCGCGGCTTATTTTGGAGACCGGAATCATCTTTTCAGATCGATGATCGATAGATCCAGAACACCGAAGCAGCCCGTCCGGTCGTCGGATGCCGGATGGCCTATTTTTTCCCTGGCTGCGCTGCTGGCCGTTGCCGTCGCAGTCGACTATCTATTCCCGCCATCCAGGCACCGTCCGGCCGTCCCATTGGAAGGAGCCGAGCCAGACGACCGTGTGTCCGCGGCAGCGGGCGGCGCCGGCGATCGAGGCCGCGGGGCGACGACGCCTTCGGAGATCCCGGTGCGCGGCTGGAAGGACATCCTGCTGCGGGTCTACGACAACATTTCGAAGCACCGGGTGCTCGCGCTCGCGGCCGGCATGACCTATTACAGCATCCTCGCCATCTTTCCCGCGATCGCCGCCCTCGTTGCTCTGTACGGCCTTTTCTCCGACCCCGCGACCATCGCGAAGCATCTCGATCAAGCCGCAGGGTTCCTGCCCGGCGGCGCCATCGACATCGCGCGGGAGCAGCTCACCCGGGTAACTTCGAAAGGCTCGCAGACCTTGGGCGTGACGTTTCTCATCGGACTTGCGACATCGCTCTGGAGCGCCAACGCCGCGATGAAATCCCTTTTCGACACGCTCAACATCGTACACGGCGAGGAGGACAGGCGCGGATTCTTCAAGCTCAATGCCATCTCGCTGGGCTTCACGATCGGCGGCGTCGCGTTCATCCTCGCCGCCTTCGGCTCCATCGTCGTCGTGCCGGTCGCGCTGCAATACGTCGGGCTTTCCGACGCCGGCGATCTGCTGCTGCGCATCGGCCGGTGGCCGGCGATGTGCCTCGTGCTCGCCTTCGCGCTCGCCGTGATCTACCGTTACGGCCCCGACCGCGAGACCGCGCGGTGGCGATGGGTTACCTGGGGCAGCGCCATCGCCGCCCTGCTGTGGCTGGCCGTCTCCGGCCTGTTTTCGTTCTACGCCGCGAACTTTGGGAAGTTCAACGAGACCTACGGTTCGCTCGGCGCCGTGATTGGCTTCATGACCTGGCTTTGGATCTCGGCCATCGTCGTGCTCTTGGGCGCGGAGATCGACGCGGAGATGGAGCATCAGACCGCGCGGGATACGACGACTGGATCGCCGAAGCCGCTCGGGGCGAGAGGCGCTCGGATGGCCGATACGATCGGCGCGGCACAGGGGGCATGACATGGCCGATCTTCTGACCTTGCCGACCTGGGCCGATGGTGAGCACGTCCATGCCGTCGTGGAGACGCCGCGCGGAAGCACGTGCAAGCTCGACCTCCACACGAAGCTCGGTGTTTTCATGCTCGCAAAACCGCTGATGGCGGGCCTGAGCTATCCGTACGACTGGGGCTTTATTCCGTCAACAAAGGCGCCGGACGGCGATCCGCTCGACGTACTGATCGTTCACGACGCCAAGACCTATCCGGGGGTTGTAATCATCCGCGTCGATCTCCCTGTGGCACCCCACTTGCTGCTGCCACCGCTCTGATGCAACATCGGAGCGGTTCTGCCGGCTTGACGCCGCGCGTACTGGTGGAAGCGCACCTTAAGATCGGCGGAGACGTGATCGCAACCCTGCCTTCAGCGAAAATTCCAATAGTGGCCGGGTCCAGGACATCGCTGGCCGATATTCTTGAATAGCTCACTTGATCTTTAGCTTCGATAACAGAGTCCGATCAATCTTCTGATTGGATTTGCTTAAAATCGCATTGGGCTGGCTTTTTATCGGGTCGCCACCTGCAGGATGGAGGTGCCGTGCCGGAACCGCCCGCCCGTAAAATGATCGTATGATACTTCGACTACGTATTTCGGCTTTACCGGCTGCCATTCCGAAGACCGTTTGGTCGACCATCGGCTGGGACCGCCCGGAGCATTTCCCGTAAAGCTTCGATCTTGCTTTATCGCCTCGAGCTTGTCGGTGAGAGCCGGCTTGTCCTTGGCTTTGATACCCGACGAAAACCCCACGTGATGAAGCAGACCGTCGGCGTCGTAGAGCCCGAGAAGAATCGAACCGACGACCCTCCGACCTGATTGAACGTTTTCCCCGTAGCGGAAGCCTCCGATGACGCAATCCGCGCTTCGGTAACGCTTGATCTTTTGCATGCCATCGCGGTTGCCGGCTTGATACGAAAGATCGAGGCGTTTTGCGATCACGCCGTCGCTTCCGCCTCCCGCCGACGCAAGCCAACGATGGGCGTCCTTCAGCTTTAGACTGGCGGGAGAGAGACGAAAAAGGCCTGCGCTCGTAAAGTGACGCGCAGCGAAGTCTTCGAGCAGCGGGCGCCGCATTGCGAGCGGTTTGGTCTCAAGCTCGACTCCTGCCCTTCCTCAGAAGGTCGAACGCCAAGAAACAAAGCCGGAGTTTGCTCCGCCAGCTTCTTCACGCGGCTCGCAGCGGGATGGATGCGTTGCAAGAGATCGTCGAATGAAAATCGACCTTCGACCGGAACAACGATCTCGCCGTCCAGGATGAAACTCTTCTCGCGTAAGCTCAAGCGCGGCAGCGGCAACCTCCGGAAAATAGCGCCTCAAATCCTGACCCGACTTCGAATACATGGTCACCGCGTCAGCATCGCGCGTCAGCAGGCAACGGAAACCGTCCCATTTGGGTTCGTATTGCCATTCCTCGCCGATCGGGATGGCGTCGACCGATCGGGCCTCCATGGCCTCGATTTGCCTGCGACCGTTCCTCAAGCCGCCCTGCGCTTCCGGCCGCGGTGGATCGTCCCTCGCTTCCTGCCCTTCGCCGGGGACGTCGTGGCCTTCTTGCGGCCCAGGCTTTGTTTCAGCGCATCCATCAAATCGATGACGTTGCTTTCCTCTTCCTTTTCCTCCGGCGCTCTCGATCGTCTTGCCGGCGGCCTTGCGTTTGACTAGCGCCTTCAGCGCGGTCTCATACTTGTCCTTGAATTTGTGCGGATCGAACTTTCGACGCCTTAGTATCGAGGATATGGGCCGCAAGATCGACCATATCCTTCGACACCTTCGGACTGGGTATGTCGCCGAAGTAATCGTCCTCGTCCCTCAGTTCGTAAGGATATCGAAGGGTCGTGCCAAGCAGTCCCTTGCCCAGAGGTTTCAGCGCAATGACATGCTCTCTGTTTGCGAGCACAACGCGCGCAAGGGCGACCTTGTCTTTTCGCTTCATGGCGTCGCGGATCACGGCGAAAGCATCTACCCCGGCTTTGCCGTTGGGGACGATGTAATAGGGCTTGTCGAGATATCGCTCATCGATCTCCGTCGCCTGAAACGAAATCGTCGATTTCGATCGTGTGGGTGCTTTCGAGCTTCACGGCCTCGAGTTCTTCCTCGTCGATCTCGACGTACCGGCCCTTGGAGAGTTCGTAGCCCCTGCCCTTATGGTCCTTGTCCACGACCCGGCCCGTTTGCTCGTCGACCAACTGCTGTTTCAGCCTGTGGCCGGTCTTGGTATTGATCTGATGAAAATGGGTCTTCTCGGCCTGGGTCGAGGCTGGGTAGAGTGAGATCGGGCAGGTCACGAGCGAAAGCTTGAGCGAGCCATTCCAATAGGCACGAGGCGCCATTTGATCCTCCAGTTAGGGTGGAACTTTAACCGCAGCGGGAACTTTCCGTTCCGTCTCTCCGATCTCGACGGTGCCGGCATGGTCAAGAAGCTGCTTGCAAGATACCGAGCCAAACGCGATTTTTCGAAGACCGCCGAACCCAGTGGAAGTGCTGAGGTCAAGTCATCGAAGAGCCTCCGCTTCGTGATTCAGAAGCACGCGGCATCGCATCTCCATTTTGATCTGAGATTAGAATTAGATGGCGTTTTCAAATCCTGGGCCGTCACCAAGGGGCCTTCCCTCGATCCGCACGACAAGCGGCTCGCCGTCGAGGTCGAGGATCATCCTCTTGACTACGGTGACTTCGAAGGCACCATCCCGAAGGGCCAGTACGGTGGAGGCACCGTTATGGTTTGGGACCGCGGGTACTGGGACTGCGAGAATCCCGAGGCTGGCTATGCAAAAGGCAAGCTGGATTTCACCCTCGAGGGTAAAAAACTCCAGGGCGGCTGGATTCTGACCCGCATGCGCCGGCGAGATGGCGAGAAGCGCACCAACTGGCTTCTTATCAAGCATCGCGACGAGTTTGCCCGGGAAGGAAAGAAAAACCGCATTCTGGAGGAGGACAAGTCGATCGCCTCAAGCCGATCGATGGACGAGATCACGGCGGGCAAAGGTCGCGGACCCAAGCCCTTCGTAACCGCCAAGAAATCGCGCGCGCCCGCAAAAGCGGAGTGGAAATCGCACCGTGCTGCGGCGCGCTCGTCGTCGACGCAAAAGCGTTCTCGCCCGGTCGCGGGACGAAGCCGGCGCTCCGCCGCAAAGAAGCCCTCCAAAAATACCCGTGCTTCCGATGGCATGCCGCCTTTCGTCCCGCCGCAATTATGCGTTTCGGTGGATCGTCCGCCGGCAGGCACCGATTGGGTCCACGAGATCAAGTTTGACGGATATCGCATCCAGCTACGGGTCGAGGACGGCCGTGTCACCTTGAAGACCCGCAAAGGCCTGGATTGGACGTCCAAATTCCGGGCGATCGCGACGGCCGCCGCCGCGCTGCCCAACTGCATCGTTGACGGCGAGATCGTTGCGCTCGATCATCGCGGTTCTCCGGATTTCGCGGGTCTGCAGGCTGCCCTCTCGGACGAAAAGACCGATGACCTGATTTTTTTCGCCTTCGATCTTCCTTTTCTTGATGGGCAGGATTTACGCCGAGAAAGCGTTGTCGATCGTAAGCAGGAACTTAGGCGAATTCTGGAAAAGGCGTACGGGAAGGATCAGGCCGAAATCCGCTATGTCGAGCATTTCGAGACAGGAGGAGATGCGGTCCTCAAATCTGCTTGCCGCATGTCGCTGGAGGGCATCGTCTCAAAACAGGCCGCCGCGTCGTATGTGTCCGGACGAACAGACTCCTGGACCAAGGCCAAGTGCCGAGCTGGGCACGAAGTGGTCATCGGCGGCTGGAACAGCAACGGGAGCCAGTTCAGGTCCCTCATGGCCGGGGTGTATCGTGGCGATCACCTCGTCTATGTCGGCAATGTCGGAACAGGCTATGGCGCCGACAAGGTAGCGCGCCTGATGCCGAAGCTGAAGGCTGCGGCGTCCGAGACCAATCCGTTCGGCGGCAAGGATGCGCCCCGCAAGAAGTCCGAAGTGCATTGGCTGAAGCCCGAGCTCGTGGCTGAGATCGAGTTTGCAGGGTTCACTGGTACCGGCATGATCAGGCAGGCCGCGTTCAAGGGGCTGCGCCAGGACAAGCCAGCTAAGGAAGTAGAAGCCGAGGCACCGGCACCGGCCGATCAGGTCGAAATCGCAGAGCCTGCTGCCAAACCCGCTAGGCAACGGCCCGCGACGTCATCGAGAAGTTCCTCTGACGGAGTGGTGATGGGGGTCGCTCTCAGCCGTCCCGACAAGATTCTGTGGCCCGACGAGGGGCAAGGCGCGATCACGAAGCTCGATCTCGCAGTGTATTTCGAGAGTGTCGGCGACTGGATGATCCAACATCTAAGAGGCCGCCCATCCTCGATTATCAGGGCCCCGGACGGTATCGAGGGACAGCGCTTCTTTCAGCGTCACTCGATGAAGGGCGGATCTAGTCTGCTTGAGGAGGTCACCGTTTCCGGGGATCGCAAGCCCTATGTCCAGATCGACCGAGTCGAGGGTCTGGCAGCCGTGGCCCAAAGCGCCGGCGTCGAACTCCACCCCTGGAATAATCAACCTGGCGAACCAGCCCTGCCCGGCCGTCTCGTGTTCGACCTGGACCCGGCGCCGGACGTGGAATTCGAAGCCGTCATCACCGCCGCAACGGAAATGCGCGATCGGCTCGCCGAGCTCGGTCTTGTGTCATTCTGCAAGACGACCGGTGGGAAAGGTTTGCACGTCGTGACACCGCTTACCCGGCCGAAGAAGGGGCAAAAACTCGATTGGGCCACTGCAAAGCATTTCGCGCGTGACGTCTGCGGCCAAATGGCGAGCGACAGTCCGGACCGCTACCTGATCAACATGAGCAAGGCCAAGCGAAGCGGAAAGATATTCCTAGACTATCTCCGGAATGACCAGTTCTCGACGGCGGTCGCGCCGCTTTCCCCCCGCTGCCGACCGCATGCCCCGGTCTCGATGCCGATCGTCTGGGCGCAGGTCAGGCGAGGCCTGAACCCTTTGCAGTTTACAATTCACACTGTTCCTGACCTCCTCCAGAAGTCGAAGGCCTGGGAAGATTATTGTCAGGCTGAACGTCCTCCGCTGCAAGCGATAGCGAGCTTGGCAAGGCAATCTCGGCTCATTCGTGCTGCGTGACCGGACCATTTTTCAGCACACTGGATGCCGCTTTTGAAATGTGCGAAGCGATGGGTGACGATCAAGAACGAAAAGGACTCCGACAATATGCTGAGCAAGTTTGCGCGAAGGAGCCTGCCGGCCTCATCGGCAAGCTCGCCGGCGGGGTCATCGTCCTGGACGAGCGCGTCTACAAGACCGCGACGGGGTTCGATATCCCGGTCCACCTGGCGATCTTTGACGGAGAGGTGGTTGACGTCCACGAGGGGCGGACGAACTTCTCGAAACTCCAGGCGACCTCGCGAGCGGCAAGCGGCGGCGGACATCAGCGCACCGGCTCGGCATATCGGAAAAGTGCCAACAAGCTGCGTCACTGGCGCGTTGGACACGGTCAATTCACTTTACGAAGGAAATTCGTTCATCTCCGAAAGGAGGCGGTAGCCCTCCGCTGGCTGCAACAGGTAGTCCCTCTCCGACCCGTGCGGTAAGCGAGCAGCATGTTCCTGTAGTGCTTTGGCTAGTTCGCCGCACTGATCGACGGTCAAGTTCTTCTCTTGCATCACGACCCTCAAGCAATCGATTTGGCCAATTCCCAACCAATGCGGTCCGAGGCGTTCCCAGATGGCTTATTGTCCTGCGCGAGAGCAGTCTGTGACACCCATGTCACCTGAGGGTATGCGTATGCGGCAAGCTCTTCTAAATTCTTATATTGCTGCCGTTTTTTGCATAGCCCTCGCCGGTTTTCTTTCCCGATCTGGGCAAGTTGCACTGCTCGACGAATCGATTAACGAAGAACGGCGCAGCGACGGTGCAGCTCGTGCGCTACATCAGCGGATACATCCTGTGACCAGTGTTCAACAGTATTGAAGGCGACGACCCGAACAGGAAACTGACCCTGAACAGATCGGCGATCACTTCCAACCGGCGGTCTCGACGTCGGCTTCCGGAAAAACGCGCCCTTCCGGCCAAGATCGTCGATCACAAGGTATACGTTCTGATCGTCACCCTTCGGTACAATCGACGGCGTCCAGTCGGACCAACCCATATAATCAACTCCACAAAAGCAACCGCAACACCGCGAATTTAGGCACAAAACCGGAAATCGTTCCGGCAATGGCAAGCCCCGAATAGCATCGGAGGCCGCCCATTGCCACGAGAAGTCGTCCGCTGTTCTATCTTCCGCCCGGAGCGGGGCCCCTGTTGTTATTTGTGCCGGGGCCGACGTTGCCTTCGCTTGAAGGGTTGCGGGCCGCGTTTCCTCGTTGAGCGCCGACCATGCCGGATGTTCCGGTGGTGGTCTTGCCGGGGCCGGTCATGCCGGGCTGCTTTCGGGTCGCGGTGGCACCCGCACCGGGTCCGACGTTCCCCTCACTCGAGGCACCGGGAGCTGGCTGATTTTGTGCTGATGCGATGGTTGTCACCGCCAACAACGAGGCAGCGACGAGAGTTGAAAGCACAAGATTGGAGCGCATGAGCAGTTTCCTCCTTGGATACATGATGCAAAGTAAATAAATGGCCCGAGCGTTTTGTTCCGGCTGAGGACCTTCGCTGCATCTGTTGGTTTGCGACGGCCGATGGCGACTGAACGGAGAGGCGCGAAGCAACCGAGCGTCGGCGTGCGCTGCGCAAGCTGCAAAGATCAAAGAGGCCACTAACTGAGGCGGCCCTATTTCGGCGGCTGCAATCCCGGTGAATTGGCCCAGCTTTCAAAGCGTATCGCTGTTTCGGTCTGCCGAACCTTCTTGAGTAGCTCATCTCGATCTGGACCGGGCGGAAGCTTTGCAGCTTGCGTTCGCACCTCCTTAGCCCACGCTACAATGCGATCGTGAAGGGTAACCTCTTGTTTGAAACGTCGGCGTCGCTTCATGACACATAACCTATAGCTTACGGGTCCTAACCGTTGAGTTTGAGATATTGCCAATTCTTAATATGCCGATGCTGGCGACTTGGTTCCAAAGCGAACACAAATTACAACAGGACAAATGCGGACAGAACCATTGACTCGGTGCTGTCCTAATTAGGACACCGATCCTGTCAGCTTGGGACACCGGGCATCCGGTAGGTCTGCGCTCCGACGGAATCCAATCAACCACGTGATCCGCGCCAAGCCCGGCTGTCGGGCCCGGCATCGCCAAGGTCCCGCATGGTTATCATTCAGCGGCGGCCACGACCTTGATCGTCTCGGAACGTACTCGGAGTAACATCAGGGCGATCAGCGCTGCGAGACTGAGGCCCGCCGAGACCGCCGCAACCCTCGGCCCATCGGATCAGGATTATATTTTGAAATTCGCCGCTGCCCGCCCTTACTCGGACCCGGAAGCCGCCGCGCGCCAACGGATCGAGCTCGCCAAGGCGGTCGAGGCCGTCCAGGACAGCCGGATCCATATCGAGCTGCTCTACGGGCCGATGTTGTTCGGTCTCAAGGCGACGCCGGCGAAATACAGCGCCGGCCTCAAGTTCGCGATCGAGCGGGGGTGGCTTGTGATGCACGAAAGCGGCGCTTACGTGAAGTTCATCCGAGCCGCCGCGGAGGAATACCGGTTCCGTAGCGTGGAGTTGAGTGCATGCGTAAATCGAGCCGGACACCCTCGATCGTGCCTCATGGCACCGATCAAAACGACGTCTACCTGGTCCTGGATGATCTTGGCCGGCTCGGCCGCGTCTGGCGGGAAGCCGACGAACACACCGGTCTGGAAAGCGTCATCAGGGATTTGTTGACGGGGCAGTACCACGACCCGATCGGGGTTATTGGCTTCAACACGTTCGAGGGATGGTCGCAAGACGTATCCCACGACGTCGCCCAGGAGTTACGAAGGCGCTGCGACCTTCACGGCCGCGATGTGCCGTCGGACATTCAGGACTTCGTCGATCGACACGACGCGGTCGATCGGTCCCAGCTATCGCTGCCAATGCGACTCGTATGACTGCGATTTGCGCTCATTGCGAGGACTGCGGCTGGGTCTGCGAAAATCACCCGGACAAGCCTTGGGAAGGCCCGCGCGCCTGTAGCTGCGGGGGCGCCGGCGCGCCCTGCCCGGCCTGCAACGGCACAAATGACGGGACCGCACCGCGAATGCCGTCCGGTTTCAAAACCGAAGTCGATAAGAAGGCCTGGCGCCATTAGCGCTCCGCAATGGTCCCGCGAGTTTGAAGATCCGATCGTCCTGGTCGACGGCCGGAAGCTTACGACGCTACGGGACGCCGCGACCTTCATCACCAAACTGCCAAAGGTGGAACAGGATCTCGACGTGTGGCAGATCGCGGTCGAGCACCTGATCCTAGCTGCCGAGAACGGCGGCGGTTGGACCTGGCTGGCGAGTATCGGCGTGCTGCAGGCGCGGCATCGCGACCGCCCTCAAGTTTTCAATCCCGACCGCAAAGAGACGCATTGGGGCAAGCGGAAGCTGAAGCAGGATCTGTGAAGGGCCGCCGCGTAGTCGTGAAGTGGAACAACAAGGCGAGCCCAGGCGTATCTATTTCCAGATGGCGGGCCACCGTCCTCGGATGTGTTCCACCCGCCGTCGGCGGCCTCAGTACCTACCCGGGCGCTGGGGCCGTTTCTTTATTTGGAACTCAGCGATCAGTGGATGCAGTTTTCGCCCGCCGTGGACGCGCGGGACTACTTCGATCCGTATGGCAACATCTGTACCCGCCTCGTCGCACCTCCGGGACTGCTCGAAGTCCGCAGCGAGTTCGTCGTCGAGGATAGCGGCCTGCTGGATGAGGTTTGCCCGTCCGCGCATCAGTGGGACGTAGCGGCGCTGCCGGGTGACGTCCTCCCCTTCCTGCTGGCAAGTCGCTACTGCGACACCGAGAAGCTTTCGAACCTCGCCTGGTCGCTCTTCGGCGGCATCCGGGGCGGTTGGCAAAGAGCGCAGGCGATCTGCGACTACGCCCACGACCGCATTGAATTCGGCTACCACCATGCCCGGGGGGACCGCACCGCGTCAGAGGGCCACGAGGAACGCCGCGGCGTCTGCCGGGACTTTGCCCATCTTGCCGTAACGCTTTCCCGATGCATGAACATCCCTGCCCGCTACTGCACCGGCTATCTCGGCGACATCGGTGTCCCAGCCGATCCGGCCCCCATGGATTTTAGCGCATGGTACGAAGTATTCCTCGACGGCCGCTGGTTCACCTTTGACGCCCGGCACAATCATCCGCGGATCGGGCGCATCGTGATTGCGAGGGGACGTGACGCGGCCGATGTCGCAATTTCAACGGCCTTCGGTCCCGCCCAATTGGTCCGTTTCAAGGTGATAACCGAGGAACTCAAGGACGTCCCTCAGGACCGGTTGCTGGAAGAAGCAGCCTAAGCTCCGTCGCCCCTTCGGCACTAACGAAGGACGGTTCCCGCAGCCCGTTAGGCCGGCCCGGTGGAGCGCCGGTCCAGCCGCTGCGCTCGGGGCAGAGACCGAAAGACACCGGAACAAAACGTCTCCGACCCGCTTTGCACGGGCAGAGGAATTGTAATAACGCGTTTGGGCCCCGTGATCTTGATTGTAGAAGACGAATTCTTGCTGCGGCTGGATTCCGCTGAGACGATCGAAAGCGCGGGCGAAGTCATCCAGGCGGCCAATGCGGACGAGGCCATCGCCATCCTGAATGCGCGTCCCGATATCCACGTCGTCTTCACCGATATCCAAATGCCGGGATCGATGGACGGGCTGAAGCTCGCCCGATTCGTTCGAGACCGCTGGCCGCCGATCAAGATCGTGGCGACCTCCGGTCACGTTACGGTCGACCAAGACGATTTGCCCGACGGCAGCGTCTTCCTGCCGAAGCCGTACCGCGGCGCCGAGGTGGTCGCGACGCTGCGCGAGATGACCAGCGCTGCCTGATCGCCGCGGTTCCGATCCAATCGCCCTCTTGAAATTTTTTGCGCGCCCCTCTTGAAACCAAAACCGGTTTTGCTAATTCATTTGGCGCCACCTTGGAGGTGGCTCCCGCGGTGCCCTCTGGGGCCTCGGGACTGAGACGGGCACCGGTTGTGTCCGGTGCCTCATACCCATCTTGCTCTTTGGAGGATTTGGCTATGCGCACTTATGACTTCTCTCCCCTGTTCCGATCGACCATCGGTTTCGATCGCCTGTTCGACCTCGTCGAGACGGCCCAGCGGGCCACAGACGAAGGCTATCCCCCCTACAACATCGAACGGCTGGCCGAAGACCGCTACCAGATCTCGCTGGCGGTGGCTGGTTTCTCGCCCGACGAAATCTCGATCACGGCCGAGCAGAACGTCGTCACCATCGAAGGCGGCAAGACCGAAAAGGCCGAGCGCGAGTTCCTGTACAGGGGCATCTCGACCCGGCACTTCAAGCGGCAATTCAGCCTGGCCGACTACGTCCAGGTGAAGGGCGCGACCTTCGACAATGGCTTGCTCAAGATCGAGCTGGTCCGGGAAATCCCCGAGGCCATGAAGCCGCGGCGGATCGCCATCAACGGCGCATCGACCGCCGACAACGTCCATCAGATCGAGGCCAAGGCGGCCTGATTCATCTACTTCAGGAGTGTGCCGCGCGTCGATCCGACGCGCGGCATCGGACATCGTCTAGGAATGGAGGAGACCATGCGGCCGACGACCGCTTTCGATGACAATGTTTTCGACATCAACGCGCTGCTGCACCCCGGGACCGTCTTCGATCATCCAAGAGACGTGGTGGCGCATCCCTCGCTGTCGATATCCGAGAAGCGCGCCATTCTGGCGTCCTGGGCGTCCGATGCATCGGCGATCGCGTCCTGCCCCGCGCTGCGGGCACCGGCGGCCTCAAGGCGCCCGTCACCATCGACGAGATCCTTGAAGCCCTCTGCGAACTCGACGGCGGTCCGCGCCATCCGCCGGGCGGCAAGCCGAACCGTCTGTGTTCGACGTCCAGGGCCCTGGCGGCTTAGCAAGGGAGAGGCGCCATGGATGAAATCAAATTACCGCAACACGTGTGAACCGGATCGAGCAGCGGTGGACAGCCAGATTGGCGCAGATGCTGGAAGATAGGCGACGTCCGGAGCGCGCGCCTTCTTCATCCGCCGACCGGAGTTACGATCCACTTCGATCACCGCAAGTTCGGCGGCTGCTGGAGGGATCCCTGCGGCCGCCGACTTCGCTCTCTTGGCAATAGTGATCGCGCGCGCACCGTCTGCGGCTCCCGGAACTTTCCTCAGGAAGTCGGGTTGCCTGACGTCTTTCACTTCTAAATTTGGAGATAGTCCGATGGCCGACAAAGACCTCAACGCCCTTTTTCTCGATACGCTAAAAGACATCTATTACGCCGAAAAGCAGATCTACAAATCACTGCCAAAGATGGCGAAGGCAGCCAACTCGGATCAGCTCCGTGCCGCGTTTGAGAAGCACCACGACGAGACCGAGGGCCAGATCGAGCGGCTGGAGCAAATCTTCGAACAGATCGGCAAGCCTGCTCGCGGCAAGAAGTGCGATGCAATCGAGGGCATCCTCGATGAAGGCACCGAAATCATGGACGAATACAAGGGTGAGCCGGCGCTTGACGCTGGCCTGCTGGCTGCCGCCCAGGCCGTCGAGCACTACGAGATATCCCGCTATGGCACTCTGAAGAGCTGGGCTGGCAAGCTCGGCATGAAGGACGCCGTCAAGCTTCTGGATCAGACTCTGGCCGAGGAAAAGAAGACCGACGACACGCTGACAAAGCTCGCCGATACGGCCGTCAACGCCGAAGCGGCATGAGGAGGACCACAATGAAACGTAGTATTGCCATCCTCGCCCTTGCTTCGGCTCTTTTGTCGACGGCGGCCTATGCGCAGTCCATGGCGAGAAAAGACCGGCGTCAATTCGACGCTTGGAATCGCGCCGAAGACAGAAGATTTCATCAAAGAAGCTGCCATGAGCGACATGCTGGAGATCGATGCCGCCAAGATAGCGCAACAGAAAGGAGATCCCCAGGAGAAGACATTTGCGGGCGAAATGATCACGGACCACACCAAGACCAGCACAGAGTTGAAGGGAATGGTATCCGGCGAAATGAAGGCCGCGCTTCCCACCTCGCTCGACGACTCTTCCCAGAAAAAGCTCGACAAGCTGCGCGATACCAAGCCGGAAGACTTCGCCAGCGAATATGATCCGATGCAGGTCAGCGCGCACAAGGATGCGGTGTCGCTCTTCGAGCGTTACGCGAAAGGCGGTGATGATCCCAAGTTGAAGGACTGGGCCGGCAAAACCCTGCCGACCTTGCAGCACCATCTCGAGATGGCGCAGGACATGAACAAGAACCGGAAGTGAGGAAGCTGTTTGGAGCGTTTGGGCGGCCCCGAAAGGGGCCGCTTTTTTGATCAACCCGACAATTGCAAGCGCCTTAGGCAAATCTCATTCGCGCGAATGGCGGCACGGAAGTTGCCAAGGATTACCGCGTTAGAAACATCTGCCAGTTTGTCGGGTCCGGTCCGAGCAAAAGCTTCCAACTTTTCCCTGACCGTCAACTCAGTTTCCCGTAGCGGCTCGGTCTCGCCATTCGCGATCATTCCCAGTCGCATGGCGATGGCGTTGGTCGTTTCGATCGTCATGAGAGTGGTTTCGATGCCTGAAATAAAAAGGCTCAAAATCATTGTCGCGCTCACTCGAATCTAAGAGGACAATTCCCGCCGCAGGTCGTACCTTTGCCGCAACCTCTGTCGTGTGGTATTTATCGCGTTGTGCCTGTCGAAAATCAAATCCGAACATATTCGTGGTGCAATCCGCCGAGGATTGGGCGGCAAAGAATGCGCCCTGCCCTCTTCACAGTGCGCGATAGGGGCGCGTCCTTATCCAAGGCCAAATGCGTGCGCGTCTCATTATAGTAGCGAGCGTAAGATTTCAGAATGCGGCGCAGATGCACCTCGCCCAGGACAATGATGTGGTCCAGACACTCCCGTCGGATCGACCCGATCAGCCGTTCGGCAAAGCCGTTCTGCCAGGGTGAGGCCGGTGCAATAGGCTTGTCCCGGATGCCCATGGCGCGCACTCGGCGTGTGACGACGCTGCCATAGATTTGGTCGCGATCGCGGATGAGGTAGTGCGGAGCCTCATCCCAGGGAAACGCCTCCGTTATCTGACGTGCAACCCATTCGGCCGTGGGATTTGCTGTGACGTTGATCCAGACGAGGTCTCTGCGGTCTAGCCGGACGATAACCAAGGCATAGAGCAGGTCGAAACCGATAGTTGGAACAACGAACAGGTCCATGGCGGCAATGTCTGGCGCGTGGTTTCGCAAGAAGGTCCGCCATCCCTGGCTCGGCGGCCCGCGCCGTTTGGCCATGTACTTGGCAACGCTCGACTGCGCGACCTCAAACCCGAGCTTGAGCAGTTCGCCGTGGATGCGTGGCGCACCCCAAAGCGGATTCTCCATGCTCATCCGCCGGATCAACGCGCGCAGCTCCGTGTCGATCTGCGGTCGCCCTCCCAATGGGCGCGACTTCCAACGCCAGTAGCAAAGAAAGCCGGCCCTATGCCAACGCACGAGCGTCTCGGGCCGGATGATTGTGAGAACCTGCAGGATTGATGGAAACCAGCGATACAGCTGGATCAAGAACCAGCGATCATGGTTCGTCAGCCGGACGCGACCATGCAGCCTGCGCCTCAAGACAATCAACTGATGTCGAAGCACCGCGTTCTCAGCCTCAAGCCGCAACGTCGACTTGAATGGCGAGGCCAGGACGGCCAGAGCGAAACAGAGCAGCCCGATCATTCCGCCAGCTTAGGCGATTCCATCACGTCATCAACTCGGATAAGGTTTTCGGTACACACAGGCTGAATTGTTTGTTTCCGCTGTCGGCGCGGACTCGCGGCGCCGCGTATATTGTCGTCAGTCATTTGTACGGGTCCTTGTCCGTCAATTGGCGAGCCGGGGTGGTGCCCGGCATCGATACAAGCCCCCGGTTCGTAGCCGGGGGTTTTGCTTTTTTGGTGTCCTTAAGACTAAGGCTCGCGGGTAAACGCCGTTTTGTCGTAGTCGTGCGGGCGAGCCATGACGGCTCGCGCGCAAACTCGGCCATGGTCTTGCCCGCAGAAGAGCGCTCCGCAAGCTTGACTTTTTGAAAGGAAGGCACGGTCTAGACGATCGATTCCATGAAACCGGCATCGATGAAACCGGATCCATGGAACTGGAAGGATGTTGGTGGATTCCTCGTTTGAGATTGGCTGAACGAGGAGCAGTGTCATGGCAGGATGGCGTCAAGCGGTCGAGGTGGCGGTGACGGATGAGGAGGTCGCGCGGTTGATGGCCATTTCGCGCTCGCGAACCGAGCCGGCGAGCCGGGTAGAGCGCGCGCAAATGCTTCTGGCTTATCGCGAGAAGCCATCGTTTTTTGCGGTGGGACAACGGTTGGGCGTGCATCATCAGACGGTGCAACGCTGCATCGAGCGGGCGCTGGCTTATGGGCCGCTGATGGCGCTTGATGACCGCCCCAGACCGGGCAAGGAGCCAACGATTACGCCGGAGGCCAAGGCCTGGCTGGTGTCGTTGGCGTGCGACAAGGCCAAGGATCACGGCTATCCGCACGAATTGTGGACGACGCGTCTTTTGGCGCGCCATGCGCGCGAGCACGGGGCGGCGGCGGGGCACGAATGTCTCGCCAATCTTGTCCAAGGCACGGTGTGCAAGATTCTCGGCCAAGAGGAAATCAAGCCGCATAAGGTGCGTTACTATCTGGAACGCCGCGATGCAGAGTTCGAGCAGAAGATGGCGGAGGTTCTGTGCGTCTATCGCCAGGTCCAGATCTTGAAAAAGGCCGCTGCCAAGGCGAAGAAGGCGAAGAAACCGGGCAAGCCGGTGACGATCGTCTCCTACGACGAGAAGCCGGGAATCCAGGCGATCGCTACCACAGCACCGGATTTGCCGCCGGTGCCTGGCACCTACGCGACGTTCGCGCGCGATTATGAGTACAAGCGCCATGGCACGCTCAGCCTGTTGGCCGGAATGGATCTGCTCACCGGGAAGGTCCACGCTCTGGTCAAAGACCGGCACCGCAGCCGCGAGTTCATCGAATTCCTTAAGCTTCTCAATGCCGCTTATCCAGTCGGCACGGCGATCAAGCTGATCCTGGACAACCATTCGGCGCATATTTCCAGAGAAACCCAAGCCTGGCTTGCTACTCAACCTGCGGGCCGCTTCGCATTCACCTTCACGCCCAAGCACGGCTCCTGGCTCAACCTCATCGAGGGCTTCTTCTCGAAGTTTGCCCGCTCGGTCTTGCGCCACATCCGGGTGACGTCAAAGCAGGAGCTCAAGGAACGCATCATGGCCGGTATCGAGGACGTCAATCGATATCCGGTCATCCACACTTGGTCTTACAAACTCGCCGAGGCGGCCTAATATGATTCGAACTAAGGAAACGCTGACCTAGTTGGAGGCGAAGTGCAGATTTCGCCAAGAGGTTTATCTTTTACAAACCACGTTTCGGAATTGCGACTTGAGGCTTGGCAAGGTACCCTTGGGTCGTGGGGCGCCTTACTCCGACCAGAGGAGGCATACATGCGTTACATCGTATTTTCAAGTGCGCTTACCCTGAGCTTTGAGTTGCTTGGAGCGTCTATCGCCACCGCAATGCCGGCAGATATCGCTATTGTGAAGGCCAATTCAAATTCAAGAGAAGTCATTCAGGTCTTGGACGGTTGCGGCCACCACCACCACCGTAATCGTCACGGGCACTGTGTCCCGAATTAGCGATTGCGCCCCTGTCCCGATCTTGTTTGTGTACTTCACCCGGCGGGGTAGAATTCACATAAGAATAGAACTGGTCTCGGTCTGTCCGTAATCTGAGGGTAGCGGACGGGGTGTCGTCGATGCTCACGACAACGTCGGACCGGCAGCGTCAGTCGCTGGCCGCTTTGTTCGCTCGCTTCCTCGCTACTTCGGGCAGGTCCGACTTCTCCCTCGCGCTCATCGTCGGCTACGGCCTCCGGCCTTCCCGGCAACGTCCCAACCACGACTGGCGGGGACGGCGATGGAGATCTCCCGGTTCCCGTGCAAAAGGCTTCTGCCCATGCCAGGGTCTACGACGACGCGGGGTCGGCATGTGTCTCGCGATATCGACACCGGCCGTGTTGCCTTCTGTGGGACGGAAAACATCAGCACCCCGAACTTGTCTTACGCCGCTCAATACCTCGCCTGCGCCCTCCCCTGTGAACGCTTCACGTCTGCCCTCGCGAACAACCCGTGCATCACTCGGGGCCGGTACGGTTCGCTACACCTTCACCGTGATGGACTTCCACCGTCTACCTTTTGCCGGTCTCCCGGCGCACCCGTCCACAGCATCAAACTCGTAATTCTGGCGGTGCGCCGATAAGTTCGGACACATCGTTGCGCACGAAGTGGTCGTGAAATCGTTTCTTTATCAGGCTCGTTCGTCGCATCGATATCGCTATGGGTGCACGACATTCTCCTTGGCTTAGTCTCAAGGTGCGATGCCTCAGTGCGGCATGGTCGGCAAGGACGCCCGTATTTTCTGAGAGAAATCGGGGACCCCGTCGGCCACCCGCGCAGCCTCATTGATTAGGGAGCGTCGCCGAAGTTCCTCAAACGGCAACGTAGTGTCGATACGGCCCGAGTCATAGAGATAGCCATCGACCAGACCGTTGAGCAGATGGCGCAACGCGAATCCGCCGCCCCGGCCGGCGGCGTTCGCGTAACGCACGATGTTGATGGTGCAGCTGTTGGTCAGCAAATGATAGAATTCGGGATGATCGGCGAGTTCGTCGATCCGCGCCAGGTAGACCATGAGCAGCCGACGCGCATCATCAGGCGAGGTATTAAGGCGATAGAGATACACCGGCTCGCCTCGGTGATTGGCACGAACGCCCACGACGTCGCGCTCGTCGCCTACCACGTAGATTAGTTCAAATTGTTTGAAGAGAGAGGCGACGGGCGCGAAGCCCTCGCCAACCTCGGGTCGGGTCTCGATGGAAATACACAGCGGCGGCGCGTTGTCGAAGATGAAGCTCACGAAAGTATGTCCGACCGGCCCCTCGGTAAAGTAGGACACGTAGAAATCGAGCGCGACCAGGTGCGACAGCAAGATGTCGCGCTCCTGGTAGCCCACCGTGAAGTCATTCCGGGAGCGGTACTGGAAATTGCGGACGCCGGTCAGGTGCACGTGATCGCCATCGATCGTGGCGCGCGGCATGACGGCGACTTCCGGTCGCCAGTTGCGATCGTGCGAGGGACGAATGGATATATACCAGGCCACGACTCCGAAAAACAGCACGACCGCCAACACGGACATGCGGCGTTGCCGCGAGAACCAGAGCGCCCCGATTGCGAATGCCGCGAAGGCGGCCGCCAGCCCCATGCGCGCGCCGGCCCATGGCAAATTCGAATAGTAGATTACCAAGGTGCCCCAGACGAGCGGTAGCGCCATGCACAAAAAGCGGGCCACCGCGATTAGCCAGCCGAAAGGCCTGGAGAGAAATCTGTGGAACGAACTCATAGCTTCTCCGGCTATTTGAACCAGCGGATGCAGGCTGGCGTCGCAGGACGCAAGCGTGTGTGCCATATCACGACGGACCGAATGGCGGGAGGGTAACCCGATCAGACTTCTCTTGTTAAGAGCGCTCGGGTAGATTTGGGCTCATTCATGCCCGTCCGACATAACGTTGAATTCTTGGATCGGTATGGCGGATCCGCGGAAGATTTCGTGCGGTCCGTTCGTTTCGAAGGGGCGACCTTAGAAGGCAAAATATTAAATGACCATCGGAAACATCGTCCGAACCCGTCCCGTTCCGGTTCTGTACGGACTGATGATTGCCTCTCTCGTGGCATTGCTGCCGCTTCCGCCGCTTTTGCAGAATCAGGCCTACCATCAGTTCGCCGACCAGCGCGAATTGCTCGGTATCCCGAACTTCTGGAATGTTGTTTCAAATCTGCCATTCGTCGCGGTAGGCGCAGTCGGTTTGCTGCGATTTCATCGCGATGCGACGACTACGGTGCTTTTTTCCGGAATATTTCTGACCGGCTTTGGCTCGTCCTACTATCATCTGGCTCCGAACGATAGCACCCTGTTTTGGGATCGGCTGCCCATGACCATCTGCTTTGCCGCCATCCTTTCCGCTGTCGTCGAGGAGCGCGTCGATGCGAAAGCGGGCGCGATGCTGTTGCGACCGCTGCTGGCCATCGGCATTTTCAGCCTTTTGCTATGGCGTTGGACCGACGATTTGCGGCTTTATGCTTGGGTGCAGTTCTTTCCCTTTCTCGCCTTGGTCCTGATCCTCTCACTGTTTCCGCCGAAATATACCGGCACACGCTATTGGGTGATCGCCGCAGCGCTGTATGCGCTGGCCAAATTGCTGGAATTCTTTGACGAAAAAATCTTCTCTTTCGGCGCAATTGTGAGCGGGCATACGCTTAAGCACCTCGCCGCAGCCGCCGCCAGCCTCGCAATCCTTAGACTTTTACAGACCCGCCGACCGATCGCACCATAATTTCTCGGCTGGAGCGGTCGATCTGAAATATTGGCAGAGCCGCTATGCTTGGCAAAGGCGGCTGGAAGGGGTCTGCCAGCAACAAGAAGTCTGCAACGCCTAGCCGGAGAGTAGCTGATTGAAAACGATGTCCCAAAGGATATTCATCGCGGCGCTGGTGTGGTCTCAAGCCGTCAATCAATCGACAATAGAGGTTTCCGCAAGTTCCCTTGGGTAGGCGAAGAGCCGCAGCGCTCTGATGAGCAATATTGCTCGGTTTCAAACTGAAATTGGGTTTAGAATAGAAAGGCCCCTGGCTTCGTGGGCGGTTCGCAATCGCGGTTCCTTCAATCATATTTAACCGTTGGTCGGTTGCCGCGCGAGGGCTTTTTTTGCGAAGAGAGGATCTAATGGCCAACGACGCTGTTAAAGCTGCCATCACTCGCGATCCCATCCTTGTCGACCTCGCGTTGCAGGGCGGTGGCTCGCATGGGGCATTTACTTGGGGCGTGCTCGATCGTCTGCTCGAGGAGCCGTGGCTTGGAATCGATGGTATTTCCGGCACATCGGCGGGGGCGATGAATGCCGCGGTGCTTGTCGATGGTCATGCCCAAGGCGGGGCCGCTAGTGCCCGGGCAGCTCTGGAGAATTTCTGGCACCGCGTCTCCGAGGCGGCTCGCTTCAGTCCTTTGCGGCGCGGCCCCCTCGATGTGATTCTCGGTCGCTGGACGCTGGACTCTTCGCCTATCTATGTCGCCATGGATCTCATGTCTCGCGTGGTTTCGCCCTATGACTTGAATCCGATGGGCGACAATCCATTGC
This sequence comes from uncultured Alphaproteobacteria bacterium, assembly GCA_963755895.1. Lineage (GTDB taxonomy): Bacteria > Pseudomonadota > Alphaproteobacteria > Rhizobiales > Xanthobacteraceae > Bradyrhizobium. The sequence goes on along the minus strand of CAVWMD010000027.1, from coordinate 1,015,982 downwards.
GTGCTATTTTGGCCGAAACAATCAATTTCGAGCGGCTGGCGCAAGCACCGACGAAACTCTTCATCACGGCAACCAATGTCCGGACCGGCCGCGGTCACGTATTCAAGAACAACGCTGTTACGCCGGACGTTCTGCTCGCCTCCGCCTGTCTGCCCACCATGTTTCAGGCTGTGGAGATTGACGGCGAGCCCTACTGGGACGGAGGCTACTCTGGCAATCCCACGATCACGCCTCTCATTCGAGAGTGCAAGTCACAGGATACCATTCTCGTTCAGATCAATCCGATTGAACGCGAGAGTTTGCCGCGCTCCGCCTCAGAGATTCTCAACCGACTGAATGAAGTGTCCTTTAACGCGGTTCTGCTGAAGGAGCTGCGCATGATCGCCTTGCTTCGGCAAGTCGCCGATCCGGGCAGCAGCGAGGGCGCGCAATGGGCCGGCATGCGCGTCCACCGCATTGCGAGTGAGATACTGACCGAGCTCGGCGCTTCCTCCAAGCTCAACGCGGAATGGGAATTCTTCTCCTTGCTACGGGATGAGGGGCGAAGGTCGGCGCAAGTCTTTTTGGAGAGCCATGCATCGGATCTTGGACGCCGCTCCACTTTGGATCTTGATGTCTTGTTAGAACAGATCTGACGAATGGCTGCTGGCGTGCTTGTTACCCACCGTGGTTCGGTGAGCATCGTCATTCGTGTAAGACAGCCCTGAATTGGTGGCTGCATTTGCCCGACATTTGGGTTGAAACGAGCGCATTACCGAGGGTCTCCGCGAAGCAGGGTTGCCTGCTGTGCCGACGTGGTGATCGAATATCCCTTTGCTTCGGTGCATGAGTCCGGATGTGTGCAGGGAGACATGCCGACGGACACCAGGGATGTCCGGTTATCGGGGAAGACCAGAAGTCATCGGTGGAGGATCAAAACGACCCGATCGAGCCAAAGCGGACTCAAGATCGACCTGACGATGCCGTTGATATCGATCATCTCGGGCGGTACGTTGCGTTCGTCCATTTTTGAAAAAAGAAATCGCAGACAAGGCCGAGAGCGCGCAGACGACGGTGAACGCGCCAAATATGTCGACCCTTCCTCTCGGCGAACTTTGGACTGGCTACTCCGCTCACCTATGGCTTCCGCAGTATCCCGTCGTGTATTCTCGCTATACTGCCAACTAGAGAGCCCGCCTGGCGAATTCGCGGAAAAAGGAGATTTCTGCATGTGTATCGAGTGTGCGAACCATGACACCAACCAGCCTCTCAACCGTTTCCATCGTCGGAGCTTCCTAAAAGGGTGCACCACCATGACTGCGATGACGTTCGCGGGTCTCGGGCCATTAAGCGGCATTGCCCATGCTGACGCACTGACCAAGGCGCAGCGGGACAAGTTGAGTCCGGACGAGATTTTAGCGCTGATGAAAAAGGGTAATAAGCGTTTTTACTCCGGCAAGCGCGAAGACCATAATGTTCTCGCTCAGCAACGCGCGGTCGCCAAAGGTCAATATCCGGCTGCGGTGCTGCTTAGGGCTCGTTAAGAAATAACTGAGTCATTTTTATCACGCTCTGCAAGAATTATGGCTTGGGGATTCCCTGAAGAGAATCGGGCGCGCTAGATTCGTGGCGTGATAAACGCTTCTGTCATCAAAGCTCTTCGAAAACATTGGAAGGCGATGGCTCCGTTGCTTGATGAGCGGAGCCGGCGACGCTGGGCGGCGTCGGAAGCACATATGATTGGACACGGTGGCGTGAGCGCGGTCGCCAAGGCGACAGGTCTGGCTCGACGGACAATATATCGAGGGCTCGGTGATCTGGAAGATCGCGCTCCATTTGGGGATGAGCGGATACGCCGGCAGGGTGGCGGGCGTAAATCGAAGATAGCCGAGGACCCGACCCTCCTTGCCGACCTTAAGTCGCTGCTTGAACCGGCGACTCGAGGTGATCCGATGCGGCGGCAATTGTGGACGTCGCTGAGCCTGCGGAAGCTATGCGCGGAGCTGAACCGCAAGGGGCACGACATCAGCTATCCCGTCGTTAGGGACTGCCTGCACAAGCTACACTATAGCCTACAGGCCAACCGGAAATCCAACGAAGGAAGCGAGCATATGGACCGGAATGCTCAGTTTGAATACATCAGCAAAAAGGCTGGGAGCTTCCTGGCGGACCACCAGCCGGTCATCTCGGTCGATACGAAAAAGAAGGAATTGGTAGGCAATTTCAAGAATGCGGGCCGCGAATGGAGACCAAAAGGCAAACCCCAAGAGGTCAATGTACATGACTTCATTGATCCCAAGCTGAAGCGCGCGGTGCCGTACGGCGTTTATGACATCAACAACAACATCGGCTGGGTCAGCGTCGGAACGGATCACGACACCGCTGCTTTTGCGGTCAACGCCATCCGCCGCTGGTGGAAGACCATGGGGAAGAAACGTTATCCGAAACCCAAGGGCCTGTTGGTGACCGCTGACGGCGGTGGATCGAACGGCTATCGCGTCCGTCTGTGGAAAATCGAACTACAGAAACTGGCCGACGAACTCAAGTTCCCGGTCACGGTGTGCCACCTGCCGCCAGGAACCAGTAAATGGAATAAAATCGAGCACCGGCTTTTCTCTTTCATCAGCATCAACTGGCGCGGCAAACCATTGCGGAATTTTCGCACCATCGTCGAACTCATCGCCGCTACCACTACCGAGACGGGTCTGACTGTGCGTGCTGAACTCGACGAAAAGAAATACCCTAAGGGCGTCAAAATATCCGATGCACAACTCGCCGCCGTCAACATTTTTCCTCATGACTTTCACGGTGAATGGAACTACACCATCGCACCGAAAAACAAACCATCAAAAAAGTGACTAAGTTAATTCTTAACATGTCCTTAGTTGTATTGACTCACGGGCTCCCGCTGAGACGATCCTGGACCTCCGCATCGGCGACATCTTCAACGCCCGCGTAGCAGGTAACGTCGAAAATCCCGACATCCTTGGGAGTATGGAATTTGCCTGCAAATTGGCAGGGTCTAAAGTCGTTCTGGTCATGGGACATACGGCGTGCGGCGCGATTAAGGGCGCAATTGACGATGCCGAACTCGGCAATCTCACGGGTTTGTTGGCGAAAATTAAACCCGCAGTAGCAGCGACAACATACGCCGGTGAAAGGACGTCGAAGAATTACGCATTCGTGGATGCCGTCGCCCAGAAGAACGTGGAAATTACGGTGGCCGACATACGCAAGGACAGTCCTGTCCTGGCCCAAATGGAATCGAATGGCGATATCAAAATCGCCGGTGCGATGTACAATCTAGAGACAGGTGTAGTAGATTTCTTAACTGGATAATTTAAGGCCACAGGGGCGGCCGTTTTTTCATCTCAGATATCTTGCAGACCGTGGTTTTTGCTGCGGTGCATGAGTCCGCTGCTGGCAGATTTTGTTGCAGAAGTCGGTTGAGACAGGCCATGAAGCGTGATTCCGTTGTGTTGACGCGAATCGCGACGAGTTCGATCCATGATGGGCCGTCTGATTGCCGTCATTCTAGTCGGTTCGTTTCCTGGCACTGTTGACCCCAATCAATACGGCCCTGATCCACTGGAAAGACCGTTGTGCCTGTCGAAAATCAAATCCGAACATATTCGTGGTGCAATCCGCCGAGGATTGGGCGGCAAAGAATGCGCCCTGCCCTCTTCACAGTGCGCGATAGGGGCGCGTCCTTATCCAAGGCCAAATGCGTGCGCTCTCATTATAGTAGCGAGCGTAAGATTTCAGAATGCGGCGCAGATGCACCTCGCCCAGGACAATGATGTGGTCCAGACACTCCCGTCGGATCGACCCGATCAGCCGTTCGGCAAAGCCGTTCTGCCAGGGTGAGGCCGGTGCAATAGGCTTGTCCCGGATGCCCATGGCGCGCACTCGGCGTGTGACGACGCTGCCATAGATTTGGTCGCGATCGCGGATGAGGTAGTGCGGAGCCTCATCCCAGGGAAACGCCTCCGTTATCTGACGTGCAACCCATTCGGCCGTGGGATTTGCTGTGACGTTGATCCAGACGAGGTCTCTGCGGTCTAGCCGGACGATAACCAAGGCATAGAGCAGGTCGAAACCGATAGTTGGAACAACGAACAGGTCCATGGCGGCAATGTCTGGCGCGTGGTTTCGCAAGAAGGTCCGCCATCCCTGGCTCGGCGGCCCGCGCCGTTTGGCCATGTACTTGGCAACGCTCGACTGCGCGACCTCAAACCCGAGCTTGAGCAGTTCGCCGTGGATGCGTGGCGCACCCCAAAGCGGATTCTCCATGCTCATCCGCCGGATCAACGCGCGCAGCTCCGTGTCGATCTGCGGTCGCCCTCCCAATGGGCGCGACTTCCAACGCCAGTAGCAAAGAAAGCCGGCCCTATGCCAACGCACGAGCGTCTCGGGCCGGATGATTGTGAGAACCTGCAGGATTGATGGAAACCAGCGATACAGCTGGATCAAGAACCAGCGATCATGGTTCGTCAGCCGGACGCGACCATGCAGCCTGCGCCTCAAGACAATCAACTGATGTCGAAGCACCGCGTTCTCAGCCTCAAGCCGCAACTTCGACTTGAATGGCGAGGCCAGGACGGCCAGAGCGAAACAGAGCAGCCCGATCATTCCGCCAGCTTAGGCGATTCCATCACGTCATCAACTCGGATAAGGTTTTCGGTACACACAGGGTTCGATTAGTGCCTTCGCCCAGCCAGTGGAATTACTTAGCTGCGCCGGTAGTCGTACCTGGGGCAGTATTTGTACCTGTGCGCCGCTCCTCACGTCGCTCTGTGCGCGCTGTGCGCCGCTCCTGACGCCGCTCGTGCCGTGCCGTGCGGCGCTCCTGACGCCGCTCGTGCCGTGCTGTGCGCCGCTCCTGACGCCGCTCCATGCCGACGGTCTGAGCCTCAGCATCCGATACTGTCAGTACCGTAGGAGCCGCGGCGAGGCCGAACACAGCCGCCAATCCCATCAGAGAAAGGGCCTTTCGGCGAGAGATCATTTCCGACTTGATAATTGCACTCATGTCAACCTCCCTGACGAGATGAACCAAATGCCAATGAACCCAATACCAGAGTGCCTACATTGATCTACATCAACAGGGGGATAACCGACGCTGCCGCCTTCAATTCACACGGCTGCTGCCCAGCAGGTTCGGCAGAACGGTGACGTTGGTCGTTCGCGTCAATTCATGTCCGCCGTATGTCCGGTTTTTGGAGATGATCTCGGAACTGCCGGTTGTCCGGTTCGGATAGCAGCGCCTTGCTACCGGCCTCAACGCGCCGCAGCCGGTGCCGTAAGCTCGACGGCAGAGTGGAGCTAGTCATGCGCGAGGGCTGCCGCCTGCGGGGCGAGGATATCGAAAGGCCTTTCATGGTGTATTGGGGACGCCGAAACCAGGCTCCTTCCGCCGGCTACGAGCGCCAGCAGGAATGCCGTGGCGGCCATAAGGTAGAACACGCCGTCGATGGCGAAGTGCTTCATGACGCTCGTGCCGAGGATCGGCCCGAGCACCGAGCCAATCCCACTCACTAGGATGAGGCGGCTACTCACGGCGACGATCCTGTCGGCCGGCATGCGGTCGAGCGCGTCGGCAACGCAAACAGGGTAGAGGGTCGACATGAAGCCGCCGAGCAGGGCCGCAGTCGGCAGGATCACCGGAAACGTGCGCGGCAGGTGAATCAAGGCGACTGCAGCGCCGGCGAAACCGACGCCGAGCGCAGCCAGCACGATGCGTCGGTCGAAGCGGTCCGAGAGCCGACCGACCGGCACCTGGAACGCCAGGCCGCCGAGCACGACCACGAGCATGAATAATCCGATTGTCGCGTGTTCGACGCCCTTGTTTTGCATCCACGCCGGAACGAGCGCGTAGAACGCACTGGCGATGAGTCCGCTCAGCGCGGACCCGACGACTGCGACGGGTGCCGCGCGGGACAGCTCGCCAAACGGCATAGTCGCAGCGGCGGTCACTTGGGGTGGCTCGGCCCGGGTTGTACTCACCATGACGAGCGCGACGGCGAAAAGGGCAACGATGCCGTTGAACGGGGCCTCAGTCTCGATCTGTGCCCGGCCGATCAGGAGCTGGCCGAGGGCAAGGGCAATGAACGTGCCGACCATGTAGAGTGAGAAGATGCGCCCGCGCTCCGACGGCTCGGCCTTGGCGTTAAGCCAACTCTCAGTCGTGACGAAGAGCCCGGCGCAGCCGAAACCGACGACCGCACGGAGGACCAGCCACGGCAGCGGTCCGACCAAAAGCGGCATCGCTGCGGTCGCGGCGACAACGAGGCCTGCAAAGGCGGCATAGGCGCGTATGTGGCCGATCCGCTCGATAATCCGCCCGCAGCGCACCGCGCCGACCGTAAACCCTGCGAAATAGCTGCTGAGCACGAGGCCGGCTACGGTCGCGTCAAAGTCCTCAAGTGCTACACGCAAGGAGATGAAGGTTCCAAAGAACCCATTGGCAAGCTGGACACCGCTCGTCGCGATGATGAGGGTTCCAATCTGCGCGTGCATTGATCCGCTCGACCGCATCGGACTTTTCTCCCTTGTCTCGGCAAATTGGACTTTGCCCGCACTTGGCTCTGCCAGCTTGGCGAAGACTCTCGTCCATTCCGTGGCGCTTCGAGGGATAGAACAATCGGAAGCCAGCCTGCCAACGAACTCGCGGCCAAATGGCACGTCTCGCCCAGTCCCAGTTCGCCCTCGATGTCAGCCTCGCTCAGCACCCCGGGCTAAAATGGGAGCGCGCGATGAAAGCGTGCCGGCCCAACCCAGACATCGCTACGTAGAAGCGCAGACCTTCGGCGATCAAAATCTACTTCGGCGGGCGCAGTGCGCCTTTAAGCCAGCCGATAACCTCGTCGGCCTTGAGGGGATCAAGCCGGTCGCAATGCTCGCACCGCAGCGAGCGCGGCCCTCTGTCCCCGGGAGCCAACGCAAGACGCATCAGCGAACCGCACTGCGGGCATTTTATGGCTTTGGGTGTCTGCTCCATCGGTCGACGGCACCATGAATGCAAACTCGGCGACCAAACCAAGCATGATGCCGATAAAGAACCTCGCGAAGAACGGTCCTGTGGGCGTTCTCAAACCTCGTTGTACAATGGGGCCCGCACGCATCTATCCCTGGAGAAGGATGCACCGGTCTCGCGCGCCGTCGATCGCGCCGGGCACATTCTTTGTCGCCCAATCCTGGGCGGGCTGCATCACCAATATGCCCGGATTTAATTTACGACAGGCACAGTACGTCCCCTAATCGGGGCAAAGTGCGTCCCCTACCCGGCACCCGTGGTGCCGCGTAGGGGATCGAAGACAGAGCACGAAGCAAACGGCGTGCGTGAAGCGCTATAAGTGTGGTTCGACCAATGGGTGTTCTTAGTATTCCGACTTATTCGGAATCGGGGCGGACAGCCAGCGCCGGGCTGTCAGGGCGCTCGCACCTTGATGCCGCCGAGGGCGTTGGCGGCATTGGCGAAATCCTGGTCAAAGCTGATGAAGGCCTCACAGCCTTCCGCCTTGGCCAGATGAAGGCCATCCGCAAAGTCCACGCCCTGCCGCATCCAGCCCAACGCCTTTGCCGCGGCGGTCGCATCTTCCAGATTCGCGCGCGGCAGCCCCGCGAAATCCGAGAGGGCCTTGGCACACTGGACAGCGGAAAACCCATAGACGCTCCGTAGCACCCACTCGGTCTCTAGTAGCACTGTGGTGCAGACGAAGACGTCGTTGTTGTCGATCAGCCTGCGTGCCCGGGCAGCCTGCCCGGGATCGTCGCCCACCAGATAGCGCACGATGAGATTAGTATCGATTGCGAGCATGCCGCCGTTTCGCCTCGGCGGCGATCCCCGCCTCCATATCCGCGATCGACTTTGCCGGCCCCTTATATGACAGGGAGCCGAAGACGTCTTTCGGCCGGGTGGGCGTAAAGGCGGCCTTTGCCTTCAGCAATACGCCCTCCGGGGTATCCTCCACCACCAGTTCCGTTCCCGCAGGCCAGTGCCGCTGTTCCCGGATCGCCTTGGGCAGTATCACCTGGCCCTTGGTCGAGACGGTGGTGGTCAGTTTCTGTTTGGCGGACATGGCGCCTTTCCGGTAAGACAAGAGTAAGATAGTCGGGCCTGGACCGAATGGCAAGACCAAGTGCGCTCAATAAGTGACGGACACGACGACCTGGAGCTGGGAATTGGGTCATCGAGCCCCATTAACCAATTCACGGCGGCCCAGACGTTCAGGAATTCCTCGTGATATGATTGGACCATGTCGCTAAGCAAACTGGATACCGAGACCATAGTCCGGGCCTTCGAGGTCATGGGCGCCTATCTCCGCGACCGAAATCTCATCGGAGAAATCGCCGTCTACGGCGGGACAGCGATTCTCCTCCAGTTTCCGTGGCGAACGGCGACGGATGACGTTGACGCGGTCTTTTCGAGTGGCGAGGCGGAGGCCTCGATGAAAGATGCCGCTGCCTACGCCGCCACTCTACTGCGATTACCGGACGACTGGCTGAACAACGCTGTCGGCGGCTTCCCTCCAGAGTCGGAATTGGACGACTTCTTCCTGCTGCAGGTTCCTGCTGCAGGGCGACTATCCGCGCTTCCTGGTCGCCAAGGAGATTGGGCATGCCACATTGCAGCACCCAAAAATGCGGGCGGCGCTATTGGAAAGTACCGCGAGCGTCTCCTCGAAGGCTGCGTATTGCAGCGGAAAGTGAGTCCATTGCAGAGGAAAACGAGTTTGTCTTCTTCTCGGTCGACCTCGGCGGCGTTCGCGCATCTTATCTGGGTTTCGATCGAGGCGCGCTTGCACCGCCTCAAGCACGGCTCCGTGCTCCCCGTGCACTGGACCTACGTTAGCGCGCAGCAAGCGTTGGTCCAGTAACGCCGCAGCGTGTTACTATTCTCTTCGTTGGTGCAGTGATAGGTTATGCCGCATCGAACCGGTGAGCTTCGACGGGCAGCGCCGTTCTCGGCGGGATTCGAAGGCCCTAATAAAACTAGGGCTGCGCTATGAAGTTGCAAACGCGACCCCTGCCCGGCTCAGTTACGGACCTCCCTCGGATTGGACCCAACCGCAGTCTTCAAGACTGCCGAAACGCCACCGCAGCGGATTTTTTCATCTCGGTTAGATACTGGCGGGCGGCCTTGCTTCTTGCACGAATGGCTTGCCAGGCTTCGGTGGCTTCCAGCCATGCCTTGGCTCTGCGGAATTTTGTGTACGCCCGGACAAAGGCTGGAATTTTCATCAGCTTGTCCCGGGTAAGGCTGAACAGGCGTTCCACCAGCACGAGCTTTAGAAGCTCGCCGACGATCAATGTCACAACGCTGCTTACCATCTGACCGGTAGCAGCCAGATAAGCCGCCACTGGCTTGACCGGTTCCAGCATGATCACCGGTACCGAAAACAGCGCCAGCGAAGGATAAGGCCGCAACGATCTGATCCAGGCGCGCAATCGCCTTAGCACGACATGCCTGGCAAGCCAGTCCGAGATCGGCTTGGCGATGGCCAGGAAAACCGCGTCCGTCAGGAAATACAAGGCGGCCAAGACATAAGTGATTGGTTTCAGGATTCGCTTCACTGCCAACTCTCCTGGCAAATCCCAACCCCCGAGAGTTCGAAAGGTTTCACCTGCCAGTGCGACGTGGAGTCACATTTGACAGAACGGGTCAGCTCCCATGACCCACGCGAACCCTAATCCGCGTATGCTCCCAAGCAAACCTAGTTTTCTTGTTTATTCACTGGTACCGTCCTTCGAGCGGACGGCGACACCCGTGCAAAGCGGCCATATACACGATAATCGTCTTCGGCTCGTATCCTTGGCCTAACATTTCTTGTTGCATTCGCTTGACGTCATCAGGCCGCAGCTGGGAGAACGCATCCACTGACATGGTCCCGCCCGCTAGTTCAGTCAGGAAAAGAACCGAAATTTTGAGAGATATTGCATAGTTCGAAACGGTGCTTTTGGTCTTTCCGCTATCTCGTAAATTCTTGATCCAGAGGCCAAAAAACGGATCTAGGCCAGGCAGGTTTGCTTCCCGACCGTTGTCGAGATAGATATCCTCCTGATCATCACCGTCAGCTGTCCCGTTGAGGCTTTTGGCGTCTGATGGCGGTTATCACGTCGACCGTTCTCGACTGTAGAAAATATTGAGGCACGTTCAGGGAGCGGCGACCGAACAGGTGTCCCCGTCCGTTAAAACGTAACGATTGAAGTCGCCGCAGCGATGCGGGCGAAAGACTTAGCCCGCGAGGGCCGCGCAGCGGCCCAGGGCCGACATCGCTAAGAAAAAGTAATCGTGTCGCAATTCATTTCAAACAGGAGGTTAACTCGAAATTGCCTCCATGAATAGTGACCAATCTCAGTGGGCGCGTTAAACCGCGAATTGCGGGCCCGCTGATTGATAGTCAGCTGTCCGCACCCGGGCCTAGCCGGGCGAGTTTGGCTAGACGAGACTCAGATCGGACCAGACAAATGGGCTGCTGACTCCAATGGAACCATAATGGACTCGAATGGAAGCAGAAAGTAGCCTTTGAAGGGGCGGCTTTTTTTGCTGCCCAGACTCAGATCGAACCCGATACGACAGTGGGCTTCATCACTCACGCACGCCGGTCAGCGATTCTTGAACAAGACCGTGTAGTCGACAATGAAGCGCAACTCCGATGCCGGGTTCCGAACGTTACCCTGCTGCCAGACATCGGCATATTGAACCTTGAGCCGTAACCCCTTCAGCGGCCCTTCGGTCGGACGATACTGCAACCATACGTCAAGTTCGGAACGATTGGGAAGGCCAAGCGTCGTCAGCGCGTCGATCGCATCCCAGCCATGGCTATACCATGTGCCGATCGAGAGGCCGCTCAGCCCCTGCTTGTCGAACGCATATCCGAAATCATAGGCGGCGCTGGCGCCAACAGCCTTCTCGTTGGCGCGGTCAAACGACACCTGTTGCATGTCGGTATAGTTGGGCTTCGTGCCGAAGGGTGAGACGATGCTTGCCCCATTGCCGGTCGCTGAACCCGCAACAAACGCTGTCCACCCCATGTATTTCACCTGCCCCTTTCCGGAGACCTGGTAGGTTTCAAACGGAAGCCCGGTCAACAAATCGGCGCCCTGGCTTTGCTGATTGATGATGTTAGCTCCGATGCCCCACTGCGGTGTGCCTTTGGGCGTTTGGAAGGCGTATTCTACCTGGGCAAACCCGGTATTGATGTAGTCTTCGATGTTGTAGTCCATGACCGTGAGGGCCAGTCCAGTCACCGGCCGAACCTTGATCATCGCAAACGGCGCACCGCGATCGACAGCACCGGGGCCGGCGAGAGCGTCCGACATGGATATGAAATCGTTGGAATCGCGGAGCTTGGCGTTCCAGATATAGCCGGCGGAATAATCGTACATCCGATCCGTGTTCGGGACCGAATTGAGCGTGGCCGCTTCATAGGTGATGGGGACCATGCGATTGTCGCGCGGATTGATCAGCGGGGTGTCAATGAGCTCGCGGCCACCGACGAATTCATTGTCCAGAACACGGGCGCGCACGTTGGCAAGTCCCAGAACGTTGATGGGACCCTGGTCGGGAGTGGTCAGCAGAAGTGTGCCGTTAGCTGTCGGGTCAGCAAAAATCTTTTGTGATGTGTAGTAGGCACCCCCAATCCCGATGAAATCTCCGATCAATCCCGACCTGTAGGCGATCCATCCGCCGCCGGTCATGGCTTCGGACCTTGATCCATCCGCACTGTCCTTCGACAAAAGGTAGGTGCGCGCAACCACCTGCACCAGCGAATCGCGAAAGAAAGACGGCGTGTCATCCGGAACCGGGTGACCGATCACATCGCTCCAAGGCACCTCGCGCATGTACGGCTGGGGCGGCACGACTGGTACCGGCGCACGTTGAACCGAAGGGGTTTCCACCTCCACCGCGGTTTCATTTTCGTCGGCCTTGGGGTTTGCCAGTTGGGTAGTGCCCTGGTACGCCGTCGGCGCACTAGCCGCGCCGCCGGCGCCAGGCGGAGAAGTCTGCGCCTCGGATCGCGTGACGGCGCCCAGCCATCCCAAAACAATAGCCAGAACTGCGACGACCGGGTGCAGGCCCAGCGCAACGTGTCGGCGAACCGGTATGCGTTTCGTTTTCCCGCTCTTCCGCATATGAAATCTTGTCTCGATTCAATGAGGCACGAAATTAGCCAGCAGGTCCCGGACCGAATATCAGGTGATCGCCACACGACGAGGATAAAGGCATCGATATCGGGATTTTCTCGGGAACTGTTGCGGAAATACACTGCGGGGAGCCCTCGCCTTTTGGCTCCACGCTTCTTCCGTCACATTGCCTATGGAATTGAAAGAGCGCCGCCCGCGATCTGCGACGCGGACGCCACGGCAAGTCGACATGGCGACCCTCGATGGCGAATGCGCGAGGCTGGATGGTGTCGCGAGCTGGCAAAGGACCATGCGTGGATTGACAGAATTCGCCTCGCCGCAGTACGTCAAGAAGGCAACTATGTGAGCGTCGGCGGCGCCCTGATGGCCGTGGTGCCTCTTTCCGAAATCTACGTCGATGCAAACTACCGGGAGGTGCAGCTGCGCGATGTCCGGGCCGGCCAGCGCGCCCGCATTCATGTCGACGCCTACAACATCGACCTCGAGGGCAGCGTGGTAGGCGTTCCAGCTGCGTCGGGTACCACGTTCGCGACGCTGCAACCTGACAACGCCACCGGTAATTTCACCAAGATCGTGCAGCGCCTGCCGATAAAAATCGTCCTGGCGCCGCACCAGCCGGCAGCCCGGCTACTGCGCGTTGGGCTTTCCGTTGAGGCGACCATCGACACCAGGCCTGCCAGTGTCGTGACCGCATCCCGGTGATGCGGCCAAGGGGCGGATGAGGCGGACGAGCGACGTTCGCCTTTGACGCGTGTCAGGCCAGGGGTTTAAGCCTTTCCTGCAGCACCTCGGGTAGCGACGAGAACCATGTGTCCTCCGCTCCGGGAGGCGGCAGGACGCGGCCATATTCGGCGATGTTTGCCGGGGGAATGTCGCACAGGTAAACCCAGACCGCCTCCTCGCTGGCGCCACTGGCCTTGCCGATGGCCAGCATTATTCGTTGGAGCATCTGGCTTTTCTGCTCATTGGTCCGTCCGCCGCGGATATCACCGCGAACCCATATCTGATCCGAAGGCGCCAACTGGCCGGCCACGTAGTGACTACCCGGGGCCACGTCGTGGAAAATAATCTGGACCAAATAGCGCGGCGCGCCGGTCTCCTCATGATGGATCGCGGTGATACTGCGGACAATTTCAGCTTTTTGATCGGACGTCAGGCGTCCTGCGGCAGCGCTGCAAACATATGTCGGCATCGGAGTCTCCCTTCCTAATATTGATATTGCAGATTGGGGTAACCAGCGTTGTCACCGCGCCCCTCGCGCGTCAACGCTGAGGTGGGTTTCCGAAAACAAATGAAAACGCAGGGCACGGTCCGGTTGGCCACGCGTCCAACCTTCTCGCCGGCCGGACGCTGCAGAGCTTCGGCGCCAGCGCGTGGTGAACCGCCAATGCAAAACCGGACTACTGTGCGTTCAACGCTTGCTCGATGTCCGCGATAAGATCGGATGGATGCTCGATGCCGATCGACAGACGGATCGTGGAGTTGAGGATGCCTATTTTTTTGCGGACGTCTGCCGGAACCCCAGAATGGGTCATGCTTGCCGGCAGGCTGGCAAGCGACTCGGTGCCGCCGAGGCTCACCGCCAGCTTGAATATCTGCAGCGCATTGAGGAATTTGAATGCCGCAGCCTGGCCGCCGACGATGTCGAACGAGAATGTGGAGCCCGCGCCGGTGCACTGCCTCTTGAACAGACGGCCGGCCGTGGAGCTGTCGTCAAGGTGAGCAAGGTAGTGGACCTTGGCCACTTTGGCGTGGTCAAGCAGGTAATCCGCCACGAGCCGCGCGTTCGCGTCGGCTTTTTCCATGCGGATGCTCAGTGTTTCGAGCGACCGGCTCAGCATCCAGCATGAATGGGGGTCGAGTTGGGTGCCAATGGCTCCGCGCAGTGCTTTGATGTCCTTCATGAGGGCTTTTGAGCCGAGGGCGGCGCCCGCAATGAGATCGGAGTGACCGCCGATGTATTTGGTCAGGGAGTACAAAGAAAGATCCGCGCCGTGTTCGATCGGCCGCTGAAACACCGGACCAAGCAACGTGTTGTCGCACGCGACGATAGGCGTATGCCCCTGGGTCTTGCCGATCGTGTCGGCGACGCGGCGGACCATCGCTATGTCGACCAGGCCATTGGTGGGATTTGCCGGGGTCTCGACGAAAATCATCGCTACCCGGCCTTTGCGCATGGCCTCTTCGGCTGCTGGGCTGACTGCCGCTTCATCGACGCCATCGGCAAAGCCAACCGCGCCGATGGACAGGCCTGCAAGCGTCTTCGCAAACAAGGTTTCAGTCCCGCCATACAGCGGCTGGGAGTGCAAGATCACGTCGCCTGGGCGGACGAAGGCAAGGATGGTGGTCGCAATCGCCGACATGCCGGACGAGAACAGCGCGCATTTATCGGTGCGCTCGTAAACCGAGAGCCGGTCCTCGACGATCTCGCTGTTGGGGTGATTGAATCGCGAATAAACCAGACCCGCCCCCATCCCTTCGGGAGGTTCGCGCCGGCCCGAGACGAAATCGAAGAAGTCCTGCCCGTCCTCGGCGGTCCTGAACACGAAGGTCGAGGTCAGGAAGACGGGTGGCTTGACCGCCCCTTCCGACAGTTGCGGATCGTAGCCGTAGTTCAGCATCAGTGTTTCGGGATGCAGCATGTGGTTGCCGATATGGGTCTTCGATGGGAACGGTTTCACCATGGATCTACCTCGCTATCTGGATTCGGTACGTTGCTCTGCGACGAGGTCTACCGCAATCACGATGCGCAGCCCAAAACCCCTCTCCGCTTACCGGCGAATTCCCCGTGAACCACTGTCAGCCGCGCCTTCAAACCGCTCCCGAGTGCCGCTACAGTGCCCGCATGAAAAAGATCGGCTTCCTTTCGTTCGGGCACTGGACCCCGTCGTCGCAATCCCAGACCCGATCGGCGGCCGACACGCTACTGCAGTCGATTGATCTGGCGGTCGCAGCCGAGGAGCTCGGCGCCGACGGTGCCTATTTCCGGGTCCATCATTTTGCCCGCCAGCTCGCCTCGCCGTTTCCGCTGCTGGCGGCGGTCGGCGCCCGGACCAAGAAGATCGAGATCGGCACGGCCGTGATCGACATGCGCTACGAGAACCCGATGTATATGGCCGAGGACGCCGGTTCCGCCGACCTGATCGCCGGCGGGCGGCTCCAACTCGGGATTAGCCGCGGCTCGCCGGAACAGGTGATCGATGGCTGGCGCTATTTCGGCTATCGGCCGGCCGAGGGCCAGAGCGACGCCGACATGGGGCGGCGTCACGCCGAGCTGTTCCTGGACGTGCTGCGCGGCGAGGGTTTTGCCAAGCCGAACCCGCAGCCGATGTTCCCCAACCCGCCCGGCCTGCTCCGCCTCGAGCCGCATTCAGAGGGCCTGCGCGAACGGATCTGGTGGGGCGCCGGCTCCAATGCCACTGCCGTCTGGGCCGCCAAGCTCGGCCTGAACTTGCAGAGCTCGACGCTGAAGGACGACGAGACCGGCGAGGCTTTCCACGTCCAGCAGGCAAAGCAAATTCGCGCTTATCGCGCAGCCTGGAAGGAAGCCGGCCATGCGCGCGAACCGCGGGTCTCGGTCAGCCGCAGCATCTTCGCGCTGATCGACGATCGCGATCGCGCCTATTTCGGCCACGAGCGCGAGGCAGAAGACCAGATCGGTTTTATCAGTGCCAACACGCGCGCGATCTTCGGGCGCAATTATGCGGCCGAACCGGACGTGCTGATCGAGCAGCTGCGGAAGGACGAAGCCATCGCCGAGGCCGATACCCTGCTCCTGACCGTCCCCAACCAGCTCGGTGTCGCCTACAACACCCATGTCATCGAGGCGATCCTGACCAAGATCGCCCCGGCCCTCGGCTGGCGCTAATTTTGCTGCGCCGTCCTACTTTGCATGGGGTTGTTTTCGCGATTTGTGTCTGCCCCCTCCAGAGCACCCGGATGTGCCGTGCTGACGCTGACGGCGAGCCGGTTCAACTCCAACCCACCATGCTTTAGGGCTGCGCGATGCCCGCGATCAGCGCCTTGTCGAAGCCTTCGGGATCGGTCATCTGCGGCGCGTGGCCGTAGTCGGGAAACTCGACCAGCTTGGCGCCGGGAATGGCCTTGGCGACCGCCTTCCCCAACTCCGGATAATTGCCGAGCTTTGGCCGAAGCTCCGGCGGCGCCATGTCCTTGGCGATGGCGGTGGTGTCTTTTTGGCCGATCATCAGCAAGGTCGGCACGGCAATGTCGGAGAACCGGTAGACGACCGGCTGGGTGATGATCATGTCGTAGATCAGCGCGGAGTCCCAGGCGACCGCCTCCTTGCCCGGGCCGTTGTTCAGACCCGCCAGCATGTCGACCGCGCGTTCATAGCGGTCCTCCCACTTGCCGGCGTAATAGGTCGATTTCTCATAGGCCCGGATGCCGTCGGCGTTGGTCTTGAGCTCGCGCGCATACCACTGGTCGACCGGGATCGGCGGGATGCCCCTTGCGGTCCAGTCTTCGAGCCCGACCGGGTTGACCAGCACGAGATGGCTGACGTCCTTCGGGTACAGCAGCGCGTAGTGCGCCGCCAGCATGCCGCCGGTCGAATGCCCGATCACCACCGGCTTCTCCACGCCAAGGCTGGCCAGCAGCGCATGGGTGTTGCCGGCAAGCTCCTTGAACGTGAACTGGTAGGCGGCGGGCTTGCTCGACTTGCAGAAGCCGATCTGATCCGGCGCGATCACGCGATAGCCGGCCGCGACCAGATCCTTGATGGTCGGCTCCCAGGTCGCGGCGCAGAAGTTCTTGCCGTGCAGCAGCACCGCCGTGCGTCCGTTCGGATGGTCCGGTTTGACGTCGAGATAGGCCATCTCCAGCGGCTGCCGTTGCGCGGTGAAGCTGAAGCGCTGGACCGGGAACGGATAGTCAAATCCCTCGAGCTCAGGTCCGTAGGACGGGCCCTGCTTCGGCGGCTGCTGCTGCGCCGACGCAGACCCCGCAAGCAGCGCGGCCGCAAGTGCTGCGCCGGTAAAGATAGCCCGCATCTCGAATTTCATGATCTTCCCGTACCCTCTTGAGCAATTTCGATTTTTGCTTTTGTAGTTTTCTTGGCGGTGTCTAGCGGCGCGCAGGTCCCGCCGATAGTCAAAATCCCTTGATGGAGGTTGGCTTGATGCAGTCGCCGGCGTTTGGTGGCGCGGCCGGAATTGACCTCGCCATACGCGCGAGGTAAGAGCCTGCCTGCACCGCCCCACATGCTGATGCAAGACGACAACAGCCTCGATATCGCCGACATCCTGCTCGACTGGATCGGCAAGCACGTGACCACGGCCGTCCAGTAAAGCCGCGCGCGGCCGCAGCCATCATGAAGCGCCCGAGTGGGTGGCCCGGGAAGCCCCGACGATGTGGCCGTCCGGGGCTTCCAGGATGACGGCAACTTCTTCGCCGTCCGGACGCGGCTGCTCGATATGGACCGGCGCTCCGCGCCAATCCGCGACCGGACGGAACGACCGGACGATGTTCGACTCCGCCATGGTGCGTCCGCGATTTTCGCCACGACCAATCGCCGTCACATGCTCCCGGTCGAAACCGACAAGAAGCACCTTTGCGGTGCCTTGCCCTGCGCCTATGTCGATCGAGACCTTTCCATCCCTAGCGGTGACGCGCACGTCAGCTTCTGTCGTGATCGCGCTACGCGCCTTCGCGATCGCCTTATTGACGTCGTCGCGATACGAGCCGACCAGACCGCTGGAACCATCCACGACGATTTCCGGAGTATACGATCCATCGCCGAACCGTTGCCCATAGCGCGCCTGGCGGTCGGTCGCCGTTTGCAGGGAGAACGGGTCCTTCCAACCCAGATAATCCCAATAGGTCACATGGAAGGCCAGCGCCAACACATCGGCGCGCTGCTTCGACAGATCATTCAGGTAGGCGTTGGCCGGCGGGCAGGAAGAGCAGCCTTGCGATGTGAAAAGCTCCACCACGATCGGCCGTTCCGCAGCCGCCGCGACATGCCCAGAGAACCCCGCGAGCGTCCCGACAACAAGCCATGGCCATGCGTGCATTTTGAACCTCCGTTTGTGTTCAAAACTCAAGTTCGGGCGGCAGGCTCGCTTGTTACGGATTCGACTCCACACGTTTAGTTGAAAGCGCCACGGAAGCGCTGGGCACCTGCGCCAGCATGCCGGACGGACGTGGAGGGCTCGCACCGGCCATACCGCTTTGCAGGGCGCGCCGATCTCGACAGCGCCCAACCACGCGCTTATTCTTAGCGCCATGAGCAACCATGATCACGATCACGACCATTCGGAACTGTCGGAGATGGAGCTGCGCGTGCGCGCGCTCGAAACCATCCTGACCGAAAAAGGCTATGTCGACCCGGCCGCGCTCGACGCCATCGTCCAGGCCTATGAGACCAAGATCGGCCCGCGCAATGGCGCGCAGGTCGTGGCGAAAGCCTGGTCCGATCCGGCCTTCAAACAGGCCCTGCTGGCGGATGCCAGCAAGGCCGTCGGCACGCTCGGCCATGTCAGCCGGGTCGGCGATCATCTGGTCGCGGTCGAGAACACGCCGCAGCGGCACAACATGGTCGTCTGCACGCTGTGCTCCTGTTACCCCTGGGAAATGCTGGGGCTGCCGCCGGTCTGGTACAAGGCCGCGCCCTATCGTTCCCGCGCCGTCAAGGATCCGCGCGGCGTGCTCGCCGATTTCGGCGTCAGCCTGCCGAAGGAAACCGAGATCCGGGTCTGGGATTCGACCGCCGAGACGCGCTTTCTGGTGTTGCCGATGCGGCCCGAAGGCACCGAAGGCTGGAGCGAAGCGCAGCTTGGCCGAGATCGTGACGCGGGACTCCATGATCGGCACCGGATTCCCCAAAACGCCGGGCGCACCGTCATGAACGGCGTGCACGACATGGGCGGCATGGACGGCTTCGGCAAGGTCGAGCCGGAGCCGAACGAGCCGATGTTTCATACCGAATGGGAAGGCCGCGTGCTGGCGATGGTGCGGGCGATGGGCGCTGCCGGCGCCTTCAATATCGATACCTCGCGCTTCTATCGCGAGGCGCTGCCGCCTGAGGTCTACATCACCAGCTCCTACTACAAGAAATGGCTGCTTGGCCTGCGAGGACAATCTGATCGCCAAGGGCTACATCACCGCCGACGAAGTCGCGGCCGGCCACGCGGCAGAACCGCCGAAACCGCTCAAGCATGGCAAGTTCACGGTCGACCAGGTCGAGCGCGTCATGGTGCGCGGCAAATTCGGCCGTACGCCGCCTGCGCCCGCGAAATTCAAGCCGGGCGACCGGGTGCGCGCAAAAAACATCCACCCGACGACGCATACGCGGCTGCCGCGTTACGTCCGCGGCCATGTCGGCGTGGTCGAGCTCAATCTCGGCTGCAGTGTCTATCCCGATACGGCCGCGATCGAGGCCGGCGAAAACCCGCAATGGCTCTACACGGTGGTGTTCGACGGCGCTGAACTGTGGGGGCCGGATGCCGATCCGACCATCAAAATCTCCGTCGATGCGTTCGAGCCATATCTGGAGCCGGCATGATGGATGCGGCCGCCGCGGCGCGCGCGACCGGCGCCGTCCCCAGTATTCCCTGTGACGCCGAGGGGCCGGTGTTTCGCGAGCCGTGGGAGGCACAGGCCTTCGCGATGGCGCTGGCGCTGCATGAGCGCGGGCTGTTCACCTGGAACGAATGGGCGGCGACGCTTGCCAGATGAAATCAAACGCGCGCAGGCGGCCGGCGATCCCGACACCGGCGAGACCTATTACCGGCACTGGATGGCCACGCTGGAACGGCTGGTAGCGGCGAAAGGGCGTCGCGACATCAGAGACCCTGCACCGCTATCGCGATGCCTGGGACCACGCCGCCGACCGCACGCCGCACGGCACGCCGATCGAATTGCGCCCCGACGATTTCGAGGAGTAGTTATCGCGCCCTGCCCTAAAGCCTGCATTCCCAAACGCCGGCCTCGCCCTCGTCAAAGCCGCTATCCCGGTAGAGGTTGCGCACCGGGATGTTGCGGGCGGTCGGGATGATCTGTCCGCGTAGCGAAGGCGAGATGCCTTTCATCGTGCTTCGCATCGTATCGAGCACATGACGCAGGAAGGTGTGCTCGATCCCCATTCCCAGCGCCCGGCAACTGATCACCAGCCCCTGGATTTCGCTCGCGGCGACGACGGCGGCGCCGACCAGTCCGTGATGGCCGAAGCGGTCCGACACATCCAGCGCAAAAACGCGGGCCTCCGGATTTGCAGCCAGCGCCGCCAGCTCGGTGGCGGAGAACTTGCGGCCATTGGTGTTGAATTGCGTGGTGCGCTGGAACAGTTCCTCGACCCTCTGCAATCGCGCCGACGTTGGCGTCAGGCATTCGATCCGGGATTGGATCCCGAGCGATTCGATGTAGCGCGCGTCGTCCAAGGTCTCCGCCCGCAGATGCTGTCGTTCGATCTGCGCCTTGACCAGCGTGCTGCGCGCGGCCGCCTCCTCGGTAATCACCGGTAACTGCAAGCGGGGATCGCTCAGCAATCGACGCCTGAGGCCGAACGGGTCTTCGCCCCAGACTTCCACCTCCGGCAGACGCTGGCGAACCCGATCGCGTTCGACAGGATTGTCATCGATGAACAGGAACGCATCGAGCGCGAAGCCCAGTTCGGCCGCGATCTCGCGAATATTGCCGACCTTGTCGTTCCAATTGATGCGCCACGTCACAAAATCGTCGGGCGTCAAAAGACGCTGGACCGGATAGTGATCGGGATATTTCCAGAGTTCGCGAACGGTTGCTTCGTCGTTCTTGCTGACGCAAGCCAATACGATGCCACGCTTCTTGAGCGCCAGCAGCGCTTCGTGCAGGCCGAAATAAAGCCCGATAAAGGAGAAGGCGCCGCTGATCTCCGGGGTCCACGCAAACGGGCTGCCGGTCTCGGCCAGCACGCCCGGCCACAACGTGCCGTCGAGGTCGAGGATGACGCATTTCTTGCGCCCGCTTCCGGTCACCGTAACCAGCGCATCGATATGTCGCGCAGCCATCAGCGCTTCGCGACCGTAGGGATCGCCATCCAGCATGTGAGCCAGGGGAGCGACATCCGGAAAGATGCCGTGGACCGCGGCCTTTTCGCTTTCCGGCCGTTGCAGCATCCATCCGGGCGAGCCGAAATGGGTGAATCCGACCTGCCCATCGTCGAGCATGCGTTCGGAGCCGACCGCGGCAAGCGCGGCCGCGACGTCGACGACGTAGACGCCGGGAAGCGAGTTCGCCAATTCGGCGAGCGCGACATTGGTCAGCCGGAACCGGGTGCGATGTCCCCTGATGCCGCGCTCCGCCAACCCCATCGGCTGCACGGTCGGTTCCGGCAGATTGTCGATCAGGATCGGCGCCGAGGTCATCTCGCGCAATTGCGTCAGAAGCTGCGTGGCAAAGGCGATGAAGGCGGCATGCGGGTTGAGGCCGTCGGCGAGATCGTCGGCGACGAGATGGCGGGCCCGCAACGCGCCGATGAAAACGGCGTCATGCTTCCGCTCACCGACAAAACGAATGTCGTCCGGAAACGTCGCCGACACCCGCAAATCGATGCAGCGTCGCGCCGCTTCCCGGCGCAGGAAATCGGCCTCCATCTGGATATCGCAATCGCCCATCAGGATGACATCGAGGCTTTCGCCGGTGGCGGCGAAATCGTCCATGCCGTAGGCGGCGCCGACCGCCCAATAGGACGCCGCCCCTTGCTGCCGATCGCGCCGATAGCGTTCGAGGATTTCGGCCGGATCGCGCCCATGCGTGGGAGCGAGCTCAGCGCCGACCGATGCCAATTCTTGCTCGGGTGTCTTGTCGGTCAGGATCTGGCGTTCACGCAGATCCAGTGACCGTGCGCTCGATCACGTCGCGCAAATCCGTCTGCATATCCCGCGCTTGCGGAAACAGCGCCGTCATGGCCTCGCAATCCTCCGGGATTCGGCGCGGCTCGGTGAAATGCTCGAGAAGGGCGCAGATCTCGCCATTGGCAGGCAGGCGCATATGGCTGATCGCGTGCACGATGAGTGAGCGATCGTCGCCAACCGGCAAAAGATGGACAAAGCGCGAGCGCCGCAGGATCATGCTTCGCTATAAAACGGCGAGCTTGATTTTGTGGATAAAAAATTGGCGCGTGACGACGCGAATGATTGTTGCGCGTTCAGAACATGTCCAGAAATAAAAAAATACCGAGTTTCCGCGTCGACGATCAACCGCCCGCGCCAGGCGCCGCTATCCGCGCCGCTCGGCGTATTGCGTCCAGCCCTTGGCCCGCAACGCGCAGGCCGGGCATTCGCCACAGCCATATCCCCAGGCGTGGCGCGCGCCGCGCTCGCCGAGATAGCAGGTGTGGGAGTGCTCACAGATCAGGTCGACCAGCCCTGCCCCGCCGAGTTCGATCGGCGAGCTTCCAGGTCGCGGCCTTGTCCAGCCACATCAGCGGCGTGTGCAGTTCGAATGCCTTGCTCATTCCGAGATTGAGCGCGGTCTGCAACGCCTTGATGGTTTCGTCGCGGCAATCCGGATAGCCGGAATAATCGGTTTCGCACATGCCGCCGACGATGTGGCTGATGCCGCGCCGGTAGGCCAGCGCCGCCGCGAAGGTCAGGAACACCAGATTGCGGCCGGGCACGAAGGTATTGGGCAGGCCGTCCTCGCCCATCGCGATCGCGACATCGCGGGTCAGCGCGGTGTCGGAAATCTCCGCCAGCGTCGGAATCTCCAACGTGTGGCTTTCGCCGAGTTTCGCGGCCCAATCCGGCCGAAGGGATTTGATGCCATCGAGCAGATCGGTGCGGCATTCGAAGCTCGATCGCGTGGCGCTGGCCGTAGTCGAAGCCGAGCATCTCGACCCGCGCAAAGCGCTGCAACGCCCACGCCAGACAGGTCGCGGAATCCTGTCCGCCGGAGAACAGCACCAGCGCGGTTTCGGTCTGGAACCGGTCGCTCGATAGATTACTCATGGCGCTGCCCATAGCACCCATCGGACCCCGCGCCAATCGGTGGAAAGCGCAGGCAATCCCGCGCGTTTTGCTGGGATGGGCCGGCGTCTTGCGGCATACAGGCCTGAACAACTCAGATTTCAGCTTATCCTGGCTCCGGTGCATCATGCCCCCTTCCCGCGACATCAAAGGCTTGCTCGACATCATGGCGGCGCTGCGAACGCCCGGCACCGGCTGCCCGTGGGACCTCGAACAGAACTTTGCGAGCATCGCGCCCTACACCATCGAGGAGGCCTATGAGGTCACCGATGCGATCGCGCGCGGCGACCTCGACGATCTCTGCGACGAACTCGGCGACCTCCTGCTGCAGGTGGTGTTTCACGCCCGGATGGCGGAAGAACAAGGCGCGTTCGCATTCGGCGACGTGGTCGAGGCGATCACGCGCAAGATGATCCGGCGGCATCCGCATGTTTTCGCCGACAGGGACGGCGTGATCACGCCCGCGCATGTCAAGGGAGCGTGGGAACGCATCAAGGCCGAGGAAAAGGCCGAACGCGCAGCGCGGCGGCCGCCGGTGACGAACCGCCACCAGCGGATCGTTGCTGTCGGGCGTCAAGGCCGGACAACCCGCACTGAGCCGCGCGATGGAGTTGCAGCGCAAGGCCTCCAGCGTCGGCTTCGACTGGAACGATCCGCGCGAGGTGCTGCGCAAGATTCGCGAAGAGGCCGATGAGATCGAAGCCGCGCTCGATCATAGCGACGCCGATGAACTCGCCGGCGAGACCGGCGATCTCCTGTTCGCGCTGGTCAATCTGGCGCGGCATGTCGGGGCCGATCCCGACCTGGCGCTGCGCGGCACCAATGCCAAGTTCGAACGCCGCTTTGGCTATATCGAGCAAACGCTGGCGGCGCAGGGGCGTTCGCTCGACAGCGCTTCGCTCGCCGAGATGGATGCGCTGTGGAACGAGGCGAAGGGCAAGGAATGACAAGTCCTGACGCGCTGCGCGGAACCGCGCACCGGTGACAATGAAGCCGCTTACACCGGATGCGGCACCGCGTCGAAACGGTTGACGACGATGTCGCGCTTGGTCTCGTCGACGCGCACGGTCATGTCGAAGCGGCCGTCGTGCAGCTCCTTGTTGAGCACCTCGGAGTTGCGATGCAGCCAGCTGATGCCGGCGCCGTCGGAGGCATCGATCGACAGGTCCAGCGTCATCCGCGTTGCGGCCAGCCGGTCCTCGATCGCGGCCAGTAGCGCATCGACGCCCTCGCCGGTTTCGGCCGAGACCAGGAAACACGGACGCTCCGGCGGCCGGCGCGCCGCGATATTGCGCAGGTTCTCGCGCTCTTCCGGATCGAAGCGATCGATCTTGTTCCAGACTTCGAGGATGCCGCTGCGCCGGCATCTCGGATCGATGCCGAGCTGGCGCAGCACGGTGTCGACGTCGCGCTCCTGCGCCTCGGCGTCCTCATGCGAGATGTCGCGGACGTGGAGAATGATGTCGGCCTCCAGCACCTCCTCCAGCGTGGCGCGGAACGCCGCGACCAGTTGGGTCGGCAGATTGGAGATGAAGCCGACGGTGTCCGACAGCATCGCCTTGCCGCCATGCGGCAGGGTCAGCGCGCGCAAGGTCGGATCGAGCGTCGCGAACAGCATGTCGGCGGCCTGCACGTCGGCGCGGGTCAGGCGGTTGAACAGCGTCGATTTGCCGGCATTGGTGTAGCCGACCAGCGCGACCACGCGATACGGCACCCGCTGCCGGCCGGCGCGATGCAGCCGCCGCGTCGCCTGGACCTTCTTGATTTCGTTCTCGAGCCGCGTGATGCGGTCGCCGATCAGGCGGCGGTCGGCCTCGATCTGGGTTTCGCCGGGACCGCCCATGAAGCCGAAGCCGCCGCGCTGGCGCTCCAGATGGGTCCATGATCGCACCAGGCGGCTGCGCTGATAGTTCAGATGCGCCAGTTCGACCTGCAGCGCGCCTTCCTTGGTCTTGGCGCGGCGGCCGAAGATTTCCAGGATCAGCCCGGTGCGGTCGAGCACCTTGGTGTTCCAGGCCTTCTCGAGATTGCGCTGCTGGATCGGCGACAGCGCGCAATCCATCACCACCAGTTCGATGTCGTGGCCGGTGATGAGGCCGACGATCTCCTCGACCTTGCCCTTGCCGAGATAGGTCGCGGGCCGGATCTGGCTGACCGGCGCGATCAGCGCGTCCGCGATCGTCGAGGTCGATGGCGCGCGCGAGACCCACGGCCTCCTCGAGCCGCGCCTCCGAACCGCGTACGACATGGCTCATCCGTTTGCGCCTCGGGATCGCCGCGGCGCATCCGCAAATAAGGGCCGATGACGATCACCCGCCCGGTCGCTTTGCCCCCCGCCGACCGCGGACGGTCGGCACCCCCTTCAAGATTTCGGGGTTCCAATCAGATCACTTTCAAGCCGGAGCATCCTCGCCGCCTTCGAACAACTGGATCGGAGCGCCCGGCATGATGGTCGAGATCGCATGCTTGTATACAAGCTGCGAATGACCGTCGCGCCGAAGCAGCAGGCAGAAATTGTCGAACCAGGTGACAATCCCCTGCAGCTTCACTCCATTGACCAGAAAGATCGTCAGTGGCGTTTTGGTTTTGCGAACGTGATTAAGGAAGGTGTCTTGTAGATTTTGTGCGCGGTCTGCCGCCATTGTTTTTGTCCCGCAGTCTTGTTGCTTCTTTTTATTGAACCGGTTGCTGCTCTCTTACGGAGCGTCTCCCGGTTGCCGGCTTCCCCTGAGATCCCCCTCCGGGGGGCGCGGCGGCATGATTAGAAGGCAGGCGCGGTTTTTAGGCAAGCCAGTTCACGCGCCGGCACACCGCTGAAATGGGCCGTATTCCGGGAAAAGTCCGGAAAAGAGCGAATTTCTCAAGCAAATGCATGGAATGCAGCCGACCGGCGCCGGCGTTCAGCCGACGCCCAAGCGCCTTGAGCTTGCGATGCAGCGCCGAGCGCTCCATGCCGACGAATTCCGCGGTGCGAGAGATGTTGCCGGAGAAGCGGCTGATCTGGGCGATCAGATAGTCGCGCTCGAACACTTCCCGCGCCTCGCGCAGCGGCAGCCCCATGATGTGTTCGCCATTGTTGCTGGTCGGCATCGCCGGCACCATCGAGCCGACGTCCTGCGGCAGCATATCGGCGGTGATGATGACCTCCGGACCGCCGCCCGCCAGGATCATGACGCGCTCGACATTGTTGCGAAGCTGCCGGACGTTTCCGGGCCAGACGTGGGACTGCAGCACCGCCATCGCGTCCTGGCCGATCTGGCGTTTCGGCAAGCCGGTCGCGACCGAGATCTGGTCCATGAAATAATCGATCAGTTCGGGAATGTCCTCGCGGCGCTCCGACAGCGGCGGCACCCGGATCGGCACCACCGAGAGCCGGTGATAGAGGTCCTCGCGGAAGCGGCCTTCGGCGATTTCCTCTTCCAGATTGCGCGCGGTCGAGGAAATGATGCGAACGTCGACATTGACCTTGGTGGTGCCGCCGGACCGCTGGAAGGTCTGATCGACCAGCACCCGCAGGATCTTGTTCTGGGTTTCGCGCGGCATGTCGCCGATTTCGTCGATGAACAGCGTGCCGCCATGGGCTTCTTCCAGCGCGCCGGCCTTGCGCTGCTGCTCGCCGTTGGACTGCTCGATGCCGAACAGTTCGACTTCCATGCGCTCCGGCGTGATCGCCGCGGCGTTGATGACGACGAACGGTCCTTCGGCGCGGCTCGACGCGTTGTGCAGCGTGCGCGCCGCCAGTTCCTTGCCGGCGCCGGAGGGGCCGACGATCAGGATGCGGCTGTTGGCCTTGGCGGCGCGCTCGATGGTCTGGCGCAACTGGTTCATGCAGGCCGAGCGTCCGGTCAGCACGCTGGCCGCCGGCGCCAGTTGCTTGAGTTCCTTCACCTCGCGTTTCAGCCGCGAGGTCTCCAGCGCCCGCGTCGCCACCAGGATCAGCCGGTCGGACTTGAACGGCTTTTCGATGAAGTCGTAGGCGCCGCGCTTGATCGCGGCGACCGCGGTTTCGATGTTGCCGTGGCCGGAGATCATCACGACCGGCACTTCGGCGTGGTCCCGCTTGATCTGCTCCAGCAATTGCAACCCGTCGAGCTTGCTGCCCTGCAGCCAGATGTCGAGAAACACCAGATGCGGCCGGCGATTGGCGATTTCCGCCAGCGCCGAATCGCTGTCGCGCGCGGTCCGGGTGCGAAAATCCCTCGTCGTCGAGAATGCCGGCGACCAGATCGCGAATATCGGCTTCGTCATCGACAATCAGAATGTCATTTGCCATGGATCACGCCTGTCTTGTCAGTTGCCTGTTGCGGCTTCGATTTTTGTTTCATTATTGGTCGTTTCTGCCGGCTCAATGGTTCCGGCTTCCGGCGGTTTTGTTTCGGCAGCCGGCGCCTTTGGTATCGACGGTCGGTTCGAGCCTGCTCGACTTCAGCCTTGGCCGCCTGGCCCGAGACCGCAAACCGCAGCCGCATCCAGGCCCCGCGCTGGCCGGGCCGGAAGTCGGCGGCGTCCTTGAGTTCGATCCGGCCGCCATGGTCTTCCAGAACGCGGCCGACGATGGCAAGACCAAGGCCGGTGCCTTTCTCGCGCGTCGTGACATAGGGTTCGAGCAAACGCGCCCGGCTGACCTTGGGCAGGCCGATGCCGTTGTCGATGACGTCGATCACGATGTCGTCGTTTTCGCGCGCGGCGATGACATCGATACGACCCTTGCCCAGTTCGTCCGCCGGCGACGGCCTCGATCGCCTCGGTCGCATTCTTGATGATGTTGGTCAGCGCCTGCGAAATCAGCCGCCGGTCGAACTGCGCCCGCATCGGATCTTGCTTGATTTCGGCTTCGATATCGATGTCGGGATGCCCGACCCGCATCAGGAACACCGCCTGCCGCACGGTGTCGGCGACGTCCTCGCCTTCCATGACCGGCTTCGGCATCCGCGCGAAGCGCGAGAATTCGTCGACCATCCGCCTGATGTCGTCGACCTGCCGCACGATGGTGTCGGTGCATTGCTCGAAGATCGCCTTGTCTTCGGTGATGACCTTGCCGAATTTGCGGCGGATGCGTTCGGCCGAAAGCTGGATCGGCGTCAGCGGATTCTTGATTTCGTGGGCGATGCGGCGGGCGACGTCGCCCCACGCCGAGGTCCGCTGCGCCGAGACCAGTTCGGTGATGTCGTCGAGCGTGATGATGTAGCTGTCGCGCGACTGGCTGGTCTGCTCGGCGCTGACGCGAACCGAAAGATTGCGCTCATGGCCGTCGCGGTTGATGGTGATCTGGCCCTGCACCAGCCGCTGGGTGCCCTCCCGCGCCGTCTTCATCATGTCGTCGAGTTCGGGCAGCACGTCCGACAGCGGATGATCCAGCGTCTCGGATTCGGCGTGGCCGATCAGCTTTTCGGCGGAACGGTTGAGGATGCCGACGCTGCCGGAGGCATCGACGCCGATGATGCCGGCGCTGGCCGACGACAATACCGCCTCGATGAAGCGGCGGCGGCTGTCGATCAGTTCGCTGGCGCTGACCAGTTCGTCGCGCTGGGTGCGCAACTCCTGCGTCATCTTGTTGAAGGTCTCGCCGAGTTGGGCGAGATCGCCTTCCGATTTGTGCACCGGCACCTGGACATGCAGATCGCCGGTCGAGACGATATTGGCGGCGCTCATCAGCCGCCGGATCGGCGCCACCAGCCAATTGGCGAAATTCAAGCCCGATCAGCACCGAGGCCATCAGGATGGTCAGCGCGATCACCGCGAACATCAGCGCGAAGTTGACCTGGATGCCGAGCCGGCGCGATTCCATCTCGGCATATTCGGCGACGCTGGCCTCGGTTTGCCTGAGTTGCGCGACCACGCGGGGATCGAGCAGCCGCGCCACGTAGAGGAAGGTGTCGTTGAACGCGCGCAGCCGGATCACCGCCGCGACGTAGTTTGCTCCGGGAATACCGCGATCTCCGGCTCGGTTTCGTTGACGTTGCTTAGGAACTCCGCCGGCGGCGGCGGGAAGTTCAGTTGAATGCCGGTTTGCGCCGTCTCCAGGATGTTGCGGTCCTTGTCGATCAGCATCGCGCCCGGCAGATTGCGCGAGGCGGCGCTGGCCGTCAGAAACTCGCGGAACGTGCCGCGATCCTGGTCGTACAACGGCCGGGCACGGGCGATATCGTTGGCCATTCCCAGAATGTCGCCGCGAATGAGCTGCGCGTGCTCGTTGGTATAGGCGCGGGCAATGCTCAGCGAGTTCTGGATCACCTCGCGGGTCGGGCCCGAAAACAGCCGGTCGAGGCCGCGATCGATGGTCACGTTGGCGACGATCGCCACCAGCACCGCCGGCAGCACCGCGATCACGGAAAACAGGCTGACGATCTGGACGTGCAGCCGCGCCGCCGCCCGGCCGCGGCGGCGGGCCTGCAGCACCTGCCAGACTTCGCGGACGATGATGCCGACCAGCACCAGGATGGTCGCGCCGTTGATCAGCATGAAGGAAACGGACGACGTCGCGGGTCGGCTCGACCGGCGTCAGACCGGTCAGCACCACGAAGGTCAGGAAGGCCGACAGCAGCGCCAGCGCGACCGCAAACGGCGCCAGCCACCTCCGCAAGGGACCCCTCTTGGATTCGGCAAACGACGGATCGAACGATGGGGCCGAGGTGTCTGCGCTGGTCATTCCGGCAATGGTGAGCTGAAGGCCGTCCGTCCGCCGGATATGCCCGGCAGCAGACTGATGCATTCATATCACAATGTTGCCAAATTGCGACAATTCCGCGGCGTGCCCCTCCGTGAAAGGGACATTCCCCATGCCGTTACGCCTTATTGGGGAGGCTACGGGGAGGCTACGGCCGTCTCGCTAGCCCCCGCTCCGGTAGACCTGAATGTCCAGGTCGCGGATCTTCTTGCGCAGCGTGTTGCGGTTGAGGCCCAGCAGATCGGCGGCGCGGATCTGGTTGCCCCGGGTCGCCGCCAGCGCCGCCGTCAGCAGCGGCACCTCGATCTCCTTGAGGATCCGGTGATAGAGGCCGGGCGGCGGCACGCCGTTGGGAAACCCGGAAAAGTGCGAGGACAGATAGGCCTCGACCGCGCCGCCGAGATTGTCGACGCCATGGGATACACTGCCGCCCGAGGTCACCGCAGGCGGCGCCAATTCGCCGTCGATCACCGGAGCCGGTGATGACGTCCTGCGGATACAGCGCCGCCAGCCGGCGCGCGAGGTTTTCCAGTTCGCGCACGTTGCCGGGCCAGCGATGCTGCTTCATCCGCTCCAGCGCCAGCGCATCGAGCTTCTTCGGCGGCAGGCCGTCCTTTTCGGCCAGCGCGAAGAAATGCCGGATCAGGTCGGGCAGATCCTCGATCCGCTCGCGCAACGGCGGCAGCCGCAGCGGCACCACGTTGAGGCGGAAGAACAGATCTTCGCGGAACAGGCCCTGCTGAATCAGGATGCGCAGATCCTTGTTGCTGGCCGCGACGATGCGCACGTCGGTCTTGATCGGCGTGCGGCCGCCGACGGTGGTGTATTCGCCCTGCTGCAGCACCCGCAGCAGGCGGGTCTGCGCCTCCATCGGCATGTCGCCGATTTCGTCGAGGAACAGCGTGCCGCCTTCGGCCTGCTCGAACCGGCCGGAAGCGCGGGTGTTGGCGCCGGTGAAGGCGCCGCGTTCATGGCCGAACAATTCGAATTCGATCAGGTCGCGCGGGATCGCCGCCATGTTGACGGCGACGAACGGGCCGTTGCGGCGCTTGCCGTAATCGTGCAGCGCGCGCGCCACCAGTTCCTTGCCGGTGCCGGATTCGCCGGAGATCATCACCGTGAGGTCGGTCTGCATCAGCCGCGCCAGCACCCGGTAGATTTCCTGCATCGCCGGCGAGCGGCCGACCAGCGGAATCGAATCGAACTCGGCTTCGTCGGCGGGGTTGGCGACCCGCTCCTTCGGCTCCGCCAGCGCGCGGCCGACGATGGCGATCAGTTCCTTCAGGTCGAACGGCTTCGGCAGATATTCATAGGCGCCGCGCTCGGACGCGCGGATCGCGGTCATGAAGGTGTTCTGCGCGCTCATCACGATGACCGGCAGATTCGGCCGCATCTTCTTGATCCGCGGCAACAGATCGAACGCGTTCTCGTCGGGCATCACCACGTCGGTGATGACGAGATCGCCCTCGCCCTGGCTGACCCAGCGCCACAGCGTCGCGGCGTTCCCGGTCAGCCGCACCTCATATCCGGCGCGCGAGAGCGCCTGGTTGAGCACGGTGCGGATGGCGGTGTCGTCATCGGCGACAAGTATGCTACCTGCGGGCATTGTTAGTCCTCATCTTGTGTCCTGTGAGGCATGCGACGGCGTACCCGAAACGTCATCGCGATTGCCTTGATCGAAATGTTTGGCGGTGTTGAACATCGGCAGCAGCACGCGGAAGGTGGTCTTCCGCGGCTGCGATTCGCATTCGATGATGCCGCCATGGTCGCCGACGATCTTGGCCACCAGCGCCAGACCGAGCCCGCTGCCGGTCTGCTTGGTCGTGACGAAGGGATCGAACAGGTTCGGCAAGCAGGTCTTCGGGCACGCCCGGGCCGTTGTCCTTGACGCAGAACTCGAGCGGCAACGACACCCGCGATTTCTTGCCCGGCACCGAAAGCCGCACACCCGGACGGAACGCCGTGGTGAGCTGGATTTCCGCGTCGCTGCCGAGATCGGCGACGGCTTCGGCGGCGTTCTTCACCAGATTGAGAAACACCTGGATCAACTGGTCCTGATTGGCCAGCACCGGCGGCAGCGACGGATCGTATTCCTCGACGAAGCGGATGTTGCGGGCGAAACCGGATTGCGCCAGCCGCTTGACGTGATCGAGCACCGAATGAATGTTGACCGGGCCGCGCGCCACCGGCCGGTCGTCGCCGAACACTTCCATGCGGTCGACCAGCGTGACGATGCGGTCGGCCTCGTCGCAGATCAGCCGCGTCAGCATGCGGTCTTCGGACGAGGCCGCCTGCTCCAGCAGTTGCGCCGCGCCGCGAATGCCGGACAGCGGATTCTTGATTTCATGCGCCAGCATCGCCGCCAGCGCGATCACCGAACGCGCGGCGCTTCGATGCGTCAATTGCCGGTCCATCTTGTCGGCGATGGTGCGCTCCTGCAGCATCACCACGATATGGCCGGGCCGCTCGGTCAGCGGCGCGACGTGCAGATCGACCTGGCGGTCGCCGCCGATCCGCGGCGTGCCCAGATCGACCTTGTATTCGTTGACCGGCGAGCCGCTGGAGCGGACCTGGTCGATCAGCGCCAGCAACGGGCTGCCGAACGGCACCAGTTCCTTCAGCGACTGGCGCTGCAGGAATTGCGTCGAAATCTCGAAGAAGGATTCCGCCGCCATGTTGGCGTCGACGATCTTGCCGTCGGGCGCCACCAGCAGCACCGGATTGGGCAAGCGCGTTGAGGATGGCCTCGCCATCGGACGGCGCTGGCCGGAGATGTTCTGCGGCTCGACGTCATGCAGCAGCGCTCCATGCAAAATCGTCGAATGCATCTTGCAGCGAGCGATGCACGCCGGCGGGATCATCCGATGTCAGAATCTTCTGCCGCCAGGCCTTGATCGTCGCGGCCGGCGCGCGGCTGCACTGGGCGGCGACGTCGAGCGCCCAGCCGAGATGTTTGCGCGCGTGGCGAAGACCGATGCGCAGACCGTAATGGCCGCAGACTTCATCGTAGAGCGCGCGGATATAGCCGAGTTGCTCGCGCCAGCGACGGCGCGGATTCGGCGACGCCGCCCTCGAAGACGGCGGCCGATCTGGCCCGGCAACCAGGGCTGGCCCTGCGCGCCGCGGCCGACCATGACGGCATCGGCGCCGGACATTTCGAGCGCGGTCACGGCCTTTTCGAACGAGGTGATGTCGCCATTGACGACCAGCGGAACGGCGATCGCATCCTTGACCGCGCGCACCGCGCCCCAATCGGCTTCGCCCTTGTAGAACTGGCAGCGCGTGCGGCCATGCACCGAGATCATCTGCACGCCGGCGGCTTCGGCGCGGCGCGCCAGTTCCGGCGCATTGAGCGAGCGATCGTCCCAGCCGAGCCGCATCTTCAGCGTCACCGGCACTTTGACCGCGCGATACCGTCGCCTCGATCAAGGTCAGGGCGTGATCGAGATCGCGCATCAAGCGCCGAGCCGGATTGGCCGCCGGTTACATGACGCGCAGGACAGCCCATGTTGATGTCGATGATGTCGGCGCCGGCGGCTTCGGCGATCCGCGCGCCCTCCGCCATCCAGTTGGCCTCGCAGCCCGCGAGCTGCACAACATGCGGGCCCGACCCCGGTCGCCTCGCAGCGCAACCGCGACATCGGGCGGCCATTGACGAGATCGTTGCTGGCGGTCATCTCGGAGACCACAAGTCCGGCGCCAAGCGTTGCGGCCAGACGTCGAAACGGGGCGTCGGTGACGCCCGACATCGGCGCCAGGAAGACCGGATTGGCGACCGTAATATCGCCTATTTTCAAAGGCTTAAGGCACGACGATGTGCGAGCCGGTCACGGGTGTCTCGTTTTTCTGCCTGCCGCATCATTGCGACGGCTACTAGCACATTCTGCGCACAAATCTTGGGCAGTCAAGCTTCATGCCTACACTTTAGACAGTTCTATCAAATGTGCAAGTGCACTGCAGCAAAAACATGCTTTTCCCACAGCTATTGGGAATCGCTCTGTTTTTAGGCCGCCGGCATGATAAGGGCTGTGCGCCGGCCGAGCCAGATGCGCCCGAAAACAACCCTGAATCGCCCTTCATTGAGTACCGATGTCCAAATCTGAGCGCACCGCAGCCATCCTTGTCGCAGCCGGGCGCGGACTTCGCGCCGGCGCGGGCGGACCCAAGCAATATCGCGCGATCGGCGGCCAGACCGTGATCTATCCGGGCGATGGAGCCGTTTTGCCGCCATCCGCAAGTGTTCGCGGTGCAGCCGGTGGTGAATCCCGACGACACCGCGATGTTCAACGAGGCCGTCAGCGGCTTGCGCCATGCGCCGCCTGCCAATGGCGGCGCCACGCGCCAGGCCTCGGTGCATGCCGGCCTCGAAGCGCTTGGCGAGCGAGAAGCCCGATATCGTTCTGATCCACGATGCCGCGCGGCCGTTCGTCACCGCGGCGGTGATCTCGCGCGCGATCGAAGCCGCCGGCCGCACCGGCGCGGCCGTTCCCGCGATTGCGGTCACCGACACCATCAAGCTGGTCGGCGCGACCGGCAATGTCGAGGCGACGCCGGAGCGCGCGCGGCTGCGCATCGCGCAAACGCCGCAGGCGTTCCGCTTCGATGTCATTCTCGAAGCGCATCGCCGCGCCGCGCGCGATGGCCGCAGCGATTTCACCGACGATGCCGCGCTGGCGGAATGGGCGGGATTGACGGTAGCGACCTTTGAAGGCGATCCTGCAAACATGAAACTGACGACACCGGAAGATTTCGCCCGCGAAGAAGCCCGCCTTGCCGCAGCGCTCGGCGATATCAGAACCGGCACCGGCTACGACGTTCACGCCTTCGGCGACGGCGATCATCTGATGATCTGCGGCGTTCGCGTGCCGCACAGCCGCGGCTTTCTCGCGCATTCCGACGGCGACGTCGGCCTGCATGCGCTGGTCGACGCCATCCTCGGCGCGCTGGCGGACGGCGATATCGGATCGCATTTTCCGCCCAGCGACATGAAGTGGAAGGGCGCGGCCTCCGACCGCTTCCTGAAATACGCCGTCGATCGCGTCACCGCGCGCGGCGGCCGCATCGCCAATCTCGAAGTGACCATGATCTGCGAGCGGCCGAAAATCGGACCGCTGCGCGACACCATGCGCGCACGGATCGCCGAGATCACGGGCGTGCACATCTCGCGCGTCGCGGTGAAAGCGACCACCAGCGAGCGGCTCGGCTTTACCGGCCGCGAGGAAGGCATCGCGGCGACCGCAAGCGCCACCATCCGCCTTCCCTGGGACGATCAGGGGCGGAGCGACTGACATGAGCGGCAGCGACGCCCGCGCCCTCTCCCGCTCGCTGCTCGATCTGTGCCGGATGCGCAAGCTGACGATCGCCACCGCCGAATCCTGCACCGGCGGCCTGGTGGCCGGCGCGCTGACCGACATTCCCGGCTCCTCCGACGTGATCGACCGCGGCTTCGTCACCTATTCCAACGATGCCAAGCGCGCGATGCTCGGCGTCAAGGCCACCACGCTTGCAACCTTCGGCGCGGTCAGCAAGGAAACCGCGACCGCGATGGCGATCGGCGCGCTGGAGAAAGCCGGCGTCGATCTCGCGGTCTCGATCACCGGCATTGCCGGTCCCGGCGGCGCCACGCCGGGCAAGCCGGTCGGCCTGGTGCATTTCGCCGTCGCCGCCCGCGACGGACGCATCCTGCATCGCGAATGCCGTTTCGGCGCGATCGGCCGCACCACGGTGCGCCAGCGCTCGGTGGTGGAGGCGCTGCGCATGCTGATGGAACTGGCGCGCGGGCCGCAAGCCGCCGCCAAACCGCGCCGCGAAGCCGCCAGCCGCCTGCGCCCGCGCGTCGCCCGCTCGCCGCGCCGCACCGCGGTCAAGCGGCGGCGTCCGACGCGGGCGTAACGCTACGACGACTTCGCAATACCCGGTTTGCCGTAAACCACATCGGCGCGCTTTTCGAAGGCCGCGGCAAAGCGCTGAAACGCGGCGTCGAACATGGTGCCCATCAGCATCGCGAGCATCCGGCTCTTGAATTCGTAGGTCAGGAAAAATCCGACATCGCAATCGGTCGTCAGATTTCGGCTCGAACGTCCAGCGGTTCTCCAGATTGCTGAACGGCCCCTTGAGATATTCGACCAGGATTTTCAGATTGGCACGGTCGAGCGTCACCCGGCTGGTGAAGGATTCCCGCACCAGCTTGAACGACACCGTCATGTCGGCGATCACGATCTCGGTGCCGTCGGCCTGCGGCGTGCGCTGACGGATCTTCAGCGACTGGCACAGCGGCACGAATTCGGGATAGCGCTCGACATCGGCCACCAGATCGAACATCTGGGGCGCGCTGTGATGAACCCGGCGCTTGCTGGAAAATTTCGGCATTATCGAACGCTCAGCGCGAGATCGCCGCCCGCGCCGCCGCCAGTTTCGCAAAATCGTCGCCGGCGTGATGCGACGAGCGGGTCAGCGGGCTCGCCGACACCATCAGGAAACCCTTGGTATAGGCGACCTTCTCGTAGCCGGCGAATTCATCCGGCGGCACGTAGCGCATCACGGCGTGATGCTTGCGGGTCGGCTGCAGATATTGCCCGATGGTGAGGAAATCGACCTCGGCGGTGCGCAGATCGTCCATCACCTGCAGCACCTCGTGGCGCTCTTCGCCGAGCCCGACCATGATGCCGGACTTGGTGAAGATGGTGGGGTCGATTTCCTTGACCCGCTGCAACAGCCGGATCGAATGGAAATAGCGCGCGCCTGGGCCGCACCGTGAGATAGCGCGACGGCACGGTTTCCAGATTGTGGTTGAACACGTCGGGTTTTGCGGCGACCACGATTTCCAGCGCGCCTTCCTTGCGCAGGAAATCCGGCGTCAGGATCTCGATCGTGGTGCGCGGGCAGCGCGCGCGGATCGCGCGGATGGTCTCGGCAAAATGCTCGGCGCCGCCATCGGCGAGATCGTCGCGATCGACCGAGGTGATCACGATATGGGCGAGCCCGAGCTTGAAGGTCGCTTCCGCGATATGCTCCGGCTCCAGCGCATCGAGCGCGCCCGGCATGCCGGTCTTGACGTTGCAGAACGCGCAGGCGCGGGTGCAGGTGTCCCCCATGATCATGAAGGTGGCGTGCTTCTTGTCCCAGCACTCGCCGATGTTCGGGCAACCCGCCTCCTCGCACACCGTGACGAGGCCGTTTTCCTTGACGATATTGCGGGTGTCGGCATAGCCGCGCGTATTCGGCGCGCGAACCCGGATCCAGTCCGGTTTCGGCGGCGACAAGCGCGTCCGGCCGGTTCACCTTTTCGGGGTGACGCGGGCGCAGCGGCGTGGCTGAAATGGTATCGACGACGACGACCATGCACTATCCGTTCTCAACAGATCCCTAGCTAGTCCGCCCGACCGG
The DNA here is from genome assembly GCA_963755895.1 of uncultured Alphaproteobacteria bacterium. Classification (GTDB taxonomy): domain Bacteria; phylum Pseudomonadota; class Alphaproteobacteria; order Rhizobiales; family Xanthobacteraceae; genus Bradyrhizobium. Next base: position 978,833 of record CAVWMD010000027.1, on the reverse strand, counting down.
GAATCGCAACCGCTCGCTATAGCAGCCGAGAACCTCTAGCATATCGGCCTCCGCGCATTTCCGTCCGCCCCACCCGCCGCTGACCGTTTTGAATGGCTCGAAACCGCATTTCCGCGACCCGAATCGCACCTGATGCACCTGCTCCCAAATTGGGACGGCCGCTGAAGCGTTCGTTCTTTGGCCGCAGCGTGCATGAGGTCGCGCCCGATCTGATCGGGGCGACCCTGCTGGTCAACGGCGTCGGCGGCATCATCGTCGAGGTCGAAGCCTATCACCACAGCCGAGCCGGCCGCGCATTCGTTCAACGGACCGACGCCGCGCAACATGGTGATGTTCGGGCCGCCCGGTTTCTCCTATGTCTATCGCTCCTACGGCATCCATTGGTGCGTCAATTTCGTCTGCGAAAAGCCAGGCTCCGCCAGCGCGGTGCTGATCCGCGCGCTGGAGCCGACCCACGGCCTCGCCACGATGCGTCGGCGCCGCGGCGTAGAGGACGAGCGCGTCGCTGTGTTCGGGACCGGGCAAATTGTGCGAAGCGCTCGGGATCACCATCCAAGCACAGCGAGCTGCCGCTCGACCAGCCGCCGTTCGCGCTGCATGCGCGCATCGGCAAAGCGGACATCGTCACCGGCGTCCGGATCGGCATCACCAAGGCGGCGGATCTGCCGTGGCGATACGGCCTGAAGGGATCGAAATTTCTCAGCAAGCCGTTCGAGCGATCTACCGTCGCTTGACCGCGATCGAGATCCCCGCACAACCCTCGGATCGGTTGATCGTCCCGGCGCGGATAAGAAAAAGGCCCCGGTTAAGGGGCCAATCTCATCAGTGGTGATGGTGATGATGATGGTGGTGATGCGCGCTGGCGGCTGTCGGCGCGACGACGGCCAAGGCGAGCAAGGCTGCGAAAACATAGGCGAGTGACTTCATGGAATCCCCTTGGATGGTTCGAGTGCAATCACGGAACGGTAAGCGCCATGAGTTCCGTTCCCGAACACATAATAATGTGACCGATCGTTCATCCGCCGTTCAGAGAGCTCGAAGGATTTGCCGTGGCATTCGCATGCGTAGCGTCATCCCGCGGAACAACTCAGCCGTATCCTGAGAGGCTGCGAAGCTATCGCTGACCTCATCCTGAGGTGCTCGCCATCTTCGGCGAGCCTCGAAGGATGGCCGCAATCACCGAGCTGGACATCATCGTTCGAGGCGCGCACCGGACAGCGCAAGTGCGCTGCCGGGAGGGCGCGCACATCAGGATGACGATGCCTAAACTGCGTTGTTGAGCCGCTCCAGCGCTTCGAGCATCTTTTCCTTGCGCGCGACCGCGGCCTCGCGCTTTTCCTTTTCTTCCTCGACGATCTCTTCGCGGCGCGTTGGCGACGAATTTTTCGTTGGAGAGCTTTGCATCGACGCGCTTGATGTCGGCGTCGGCCTTGACGATTTCCTTGTCGAGCCGGGCTTTTTCGGCCGAGAGATCGATCACGCCCTTGAGCGGCAACGCTGCGACCTCGCCGCGCACCAATAGCTGCACCGCGCCCTGCGGCGCGGCGTCAGCGAAGGAGATGTCGGAGAGCCGGGCCATCCGCTTGATGACGTCGCTCCAGCGCTGCTGCGCGCCCTTTGCTCTCGGCGGACGCGGCCGCCAGCACCAGTGGCGTCAGCGTCGCCGGCGGGATATTCATTTCCGCTCGCACCGAGCGGATCGCGGTGACGAGATCGACCACCCAGCCGATTTCGGATTCCGCGGCCGGGTCGCTGAAGTCCGGCTCGGCACGGCTCTACCAGCACCGCCGGAATCAGCGGATCGTTCGGGCTGGCCACCGACATCACGGCCAGTTGCTCCGGCGTCAACTCGGGCGCCTTGCGCGACCATGCCGTCAACGCCAGCAAGCCTTCGCGCTTTGCCGTCACCGCCCACAGTTCTTCGGTGATGAACGGCATGAACGGATGCAGCAGTTTGAGGATCTCGTCGCGTGCCCACGCGACCATCGCCCGGGTTTCGGTCTTGGCGGCGACCATCCTCGCCGAGCAGCACCGGCTTGGCGAGTTCGATGTACCAGTCGCAATAGACGTTCCAGACGAAACGATAGATCGCACCCGCGGCATCGTTGAAGCGATAGGCCTCGATCGCCTCGGTGACTTCGCGCGTTGCTTGCGACGGTCTCGTGCGCGATCCAGCGGTTCAGCGTCTCCTTGGCCTTGGTGGGATCGAAGTCCGCCGGTTGCACGCACTCGTTCATCTCGGCGAAGCGGCAGGCATTCCACAGCTTGGTCGCGAAATTACGGTTGGTTTCGACCAGTTGCGGCGACAGCTTGATGTCGTGGCTGTGCGCGGCGCCGCGTGCCAGCGCAAAGCGCAGCGCATCGGCGCCATAGTCGTCGATCACGCCGAGCGGATCGATGACGTTGCCTTTCGACTTCGACATCTTCGCGCCCTTCTCGTCGCGAACCAGCCGGTGGATATAGACGGTCGAAAACGGCGCCTCCTTCATGAAATGAAGGCCCATCATCATCATCCGGGCGACCCAGAAGAAGATGATGTCCCAGCCGGTCACCAAGACGTCGGTCGGGTAATAGCGCTGCACGTCCTTTTCGTCGTCGGGCCAGCCGAGCGTCGAGAACGGCCACAGCGCGGAGGAGAACCAGGTGTCCAGCACGTCCTCGTCGCGGATGATGAAACCTTCGCGCTTGGCCGGATCGAGCGCCATCTCGCGGCCCTGCTCGGCCGTAATGACTTCCTGCTCGACGTAATAGCCGAGCGCGTTGCCGACGGCTTCCTCTTCGGTTTCGGCGACGAACACCTTGCCGTCCGGCCCGTACCAGGCCGGGATCTGATGGCCCCACCAGAGCTGGCGGGAAATGCACCAGGGCTGGATATTCTCCATCCATTCGAAATAGGTCTTTTCCCAGTTCGACGGCACGAAGGTGGTGGTGCCGTCGCGCACCGCCGCGATCGCCGGCCGCGCCATGGTCTTGGCGTCGACGTACCACTGGTCGGTCAGATAGGGCTCGATGACGACGCCGGAGCGATCGCCATGCGGCACCATGTGGGTGTTGGGCTCGATCCGCTCGAGGAAGCCGAAATCCTCCAGTCGCGACACGATCTGCTTGCGCGCAGCGAAGCGCTCGACCCCGTTCAATTCTTCGGCGAGTTGCGCTGAACCCTCCGGCAAGCCGCGCAAATAATCCTCGTTGTCGACCAGCGCGAGACAGCCCTCCTGATCGAGCACGCTGATCTGCGGCAGATTGTGCCGCCGCCCGACCTCGAAATCGTTGAAGTCGTGCGCCGGCGTGATCTTCACCGCGCCCGAGCCTTTTTCGGGATCGGCGTAGTCGTCGCCGATGATCGGGATACGCCGGCCGACCAGCGGCAGAATGACGTGCTGGCCGATCAGATGCGCAAGATGTTCGTTGTCCGGATGCACCGCGACCGCGCTGTCGCCCAGCATCGTTTCCGGCCGCGTGGTGGCGACGACGATAAAGGTCGCGGGATCGTCCGGATGGAAGGTTTTGCCTTCGATCGGGTAGCGCAGATACCACAGGCTGCCCTTGACCTCGACCTGCTGCACCTCGAGATCGGAAATCGCCGTCAGCAGCTTCGGGTCCCAGTTCACCAGCCGCTTGTCCTTGTAGATCAGGCCCTCGCGGTGCAGTTCGACGAACACTCTTACCACGGCGCGGGACAGGCCCTCGTCCATGGTAAAACGCTCGCGCGACCAGTCGCAGGAGGCACCGAGCCGCTTCAACTGGTTGACGATGACGCCGCCGCTTTCGGCCTTCCATTGCCAGACCCGCTCGAGGAATTTGGCACGCCCCATGTCGCGGCGGCCTGGCTCCTGCCGTTCCATCAATTGCCGCTCGACCACCATCTGGGTCGCAATGCCCGCATGGTCAGTGCCGGGCTGCCACAACACGTCGCGGCCGCGCATCCGCTCGAAGCGGCACAGGATGTCCTGCAAGGTGTTGTTGAGCGCGTGCCCCATATGCAGCGAGCCCGTCACATTCGGCGGCGGAATCACGATGGTGAAGGGACGCGCATCGCGTCGCTCCGGCCGGCCCGCCTTGAACGCGCCGGCCTCCTCCCAGAGCCGGGACATTCGGCTTTCGATATCGGCGGGTTGGTAATTCTTCTCGATCATGGCGGTGCAATCATGAATGGGGAAAGGGCTAAAAAGCCGTCACAGCGCGCCAAGTCAACACGACAGGCGGCTTGGCAGGCCGGATAATGCGCCTTGTGGTGGCTGAATGAAGGCTGGAACGGCCAAGGAACACCGATGCGTCGCCAGAGAGCCGTTCGAATCGGCTGCTACAGCGGGATGACTTATCTTCGAATAGTCATCCTGCTCTAGCTTATTGTTTGAGCATGATCTTTTCGGAAAAAACCGTGCTCTAGCGTCCGCGGGAAACCCGCTCGATTTCCGCCTTGACGATGCGCTCGACCAGTCCCGGCAGATTGTCGTCGAGCCAGGATTTCAGCATCGGCCGCAGCATTTCCTTGACCAGGTCTTCGAGCGTCCGTGCATTGTTGCTCAGTACGGTATTGGCAAGACTGTTAAAGGCGGATTCCACGGCGGATACGGTCGAGCGCGACAGGATCTGCTGGGCCGGAGCCGCCGGGCTTTCAAATGGCGGCGGTTCGAACGCGGGCTGCCGATAGGTCGGCTTAAGGGGGTCGGCAAGCCTTGGAGATTCGGCAAGCTTTGGAGGCTCGGTAAGCCTTGGGGGTTCGCTAAATTCGACGTCGTCCTGCGGATCGACCCTACGGAAGGCAGGCTGCGGCGGTTCTGGCAACGCCATCTCGTCGGTCAGTTCGAACACCTCACCGTCGGGCTGTGGTGGCCGTATCTCAGCCTCCGAGGTCGCTTCATCGAGGCCCGCCAGCATCGCGTCGATATCGTCCTGACTGTTGGTCGCGGCCGGTGCGGGCACCGGCTTTGGCGCAGGTGCGGCGGGCGGAGGTGCGGCAGGCGGCGGGGCTTTCACAGGGGCGGCTTTCGCCGGGGCAATCGCCGACGGCGGAATGTCGTTCATCACCGGCGCCTTGACGGCGGGCGCTGCCGCGGCAGGCTTGGCCGCGACGGGCGGGCTGGCAGGTTTGTCGGCGACCGGCGGCTTGGCCTCATCGTCGGCAATGATGCGCCGGATCGATGCCAAAATCTCCTCCATCGAGGGTTCTTGGACCTTTGCAGGCTGGCTCATCTCCGACTCCACATCATCAACGTCTTGACATGCTTTTTACACCAAGCACGGCTGGATTTGCCTGTTCCGGATATGCAGGCTTGGATTTTCATTGCACACGCCCGACTTGTCCCCAGATCAAGCACCGCACGATGACGGCGCCGGACCCCGCCCTGCTCAGGACATCGGAGCGTCGTGCTCAAAACTGCCTGATGCGGTGCGAATCGCCCTGCTGCCTCCGAGAACGGTATGTCAGGGCCTCAAACGATTGCAAGAACGCGTGCAAAAACACATGCAGGAACGCGCGGAAGAACGCGGCCGTCCGATCTTTCCAGGCCCCCGCCTCAAGCTCGCGTTCAAGATCGTGGGAGGCCGGAAATAAAGCCGAGCGTGATCGGCAAAAGCGGAGCTCCACTTTTGCCGATCACGCTCTTGATGCTGTCGATGTTTCGCTGTCGGCTGCGACCGACAGCTGCTTAGCGGCCGTCGGGCGTACGAACGCCGGCCCAGCTGTCGCGCACCTGCATGTAATGCACGCTCGGATCGTATGTCGCGGTCGGCAGCTTCAGCACGATCGGCGATAGCCGTCCGACTGCGCTCAGGACCGAATAGGACGCGACCACGCGATCATGCTGCGCGGTGACGAGCGCGACGCGGGCGTTGACCAGCGCCTGCTGGGCGTTGAGCACGTCGAGCGTGGTTCGCTGCCCGGCCTTGGCTTCCTCGCGCACGCCGTTGAGCGCGATTTCGGACGCAGTCACCTGCGATTGCGCGGAGGCCACCTGGGCCTTGCCGGCCACCAGTTGACCCCACGCCGTCACGGTGTTGGCACGGGTCTGGTCGCGGATCGTCTCGAGGTTGAGACGCTGCTGCGCCAGGTTTTCCTTGGACTGGCGGATCAGCGAATATTCAGCACCGCCCTGATAGACCGGAATCGTAAGCTGGGCGATCGCCGAGGCGCCGAATGATCGGTAGGTCGTCAGGAGCTGTTCGTACGATTGCTGAACCGCTACCTGCGCCGTGAGCGTGGGCAGCAGCGCGCCCTCGTTCACCTTGACTGTGAGGAAGTTGACGTCGATGCCGAACATTGCGGCGGTGACGGACGGATTATCTATCAGGCTGAGCTCGACGGCCGCCGGCAGCGTTGCCGGCAGGAATCGATCGACCGGCGAACCGGGTGCGAGCCCCTCCGGCTCGTTGCCGATGATGCGGCGGAAGTTCGAGCGCGTGGTCGTGAGATTGGATTCCGCCTGCAACTCCTGCGTCCTGCCGGCGGCGAGTTGCGCCTCCGACTGGGCAACGTCGGTGCGCGTCACTTCGCCGACATTGAAGCGATCCTGCGTCTGCTTGAGCGTCTGCTCGAGCACGCGGACGTTGCTTTTCTGAACCTCGACGATGGCGGCGTCGCGCAGGTAGTCCATGTAGATGGTGGCCGCGTTGAGCAGCACGCCCTGTTCAAGCACCCGCAAACCTTCACGCGCACCGGAAACCTGGCTCTCCGCGGCGCGGGTCTTGTTGGCGGTTTGATTGCCGTTGTAGAGCGTCTGGGTGGCCGTTATGCCGGCGGAGCGCGGCGCGTTGGCGCCATGATCCTCGAATGTATTAGGCACAGCCGCCCTGTGTGGCAAGGGCATCGATATATTGGTAGCCGGCGCTGGCCGTGATCGCGACCTTCGGGCGATAACCGGAGAGAGCCTGCGGTACGTTCTCGTCGGTCGAGCGCACCAGCGCGCGCTGCGCGTTGAGTTGTGGATTGCTCTGATAGGCGCGAACAAGCGCCGCCTCGATGGTATCGGCGAGCGCGGGCACAGGGCCCGCAAGAGCCATCAGAAGGACCGCAGCCGCAGCTCCGGTAAAGTCCTTCACCCCACGCATTCAATAATCCGTTCATTGCTATTTGCCGGCTCAAAGTGGAACCGGCATCGCCTCATCCTGAGTCCCCAGCATATGACGCGGGGAAGCCGGACGGAACTACTCTGTCATCAAACGCGGTGGAAACTCTTAACGTGGGGCAATCCGGCCACACTTCTGATTCAGAACGGGATTTTAACAGCCCCCGGAAAGCGGAAACGGCTAGAAGACGAAGGCCGGAACCCGCTCGAGGCCAGGCAAGACCGGCGCAACGGCGTCGAAAAGCGCCCGATGCCCGAAATCGTCATGGGAGTGGGTCACGATGGTCGCGCGCGGCGGCAACGTCGTGGCAAAGACCCCGACCAGCCGGCCGCCCTGCTTCAATTGCCGGAACAGCCCTTCGGGAACGATTTCTGTGGCACCATTGAGCACGATCACGTCATAGGGCGCGGAGGCCTGTTCTCCGTCGGCCGCGGCGGCGCCCCGAACCGTCACAGTTCCGAGCCCAAGCCCGGCCAGAGCCGTCCCGGCTCTCGCCGCCAGCGACGAATCGCTCTCGGTGGCCGTCACCTGCCCGGCGATTTTCGCGACCACCGCCGCGGCATACCCGCTGGCGCAGCCGACCACCAAAACCGTGTCGGTGGACTTGATCTCGGCCGCTTGCAGCATCCGCGCCATGACCGCGGGCTTGATCAGGAAGCGCTTGACGGAAGCCCCCTCGCTGACATCGAGATCGAGGTCGAGATAGGCCAGCGCGCGCTGATTTTGCGGAACAAAGGCTTCGCGCGGCACTTCGAGCATCGCATCGATAATCCGGACGTCCGTGACGTCGCTCGGGCGCACCTGACAATCGACCATATTCTGGCGTGCGGTCGAAAAACCGGACATGAATGGACCCCAGGATAGCGCGGACCTTGCCGCGGGAGATGCCCGAGCGGAGCAGATCAGAAGCTCGGGATTTGCGGCATCTTTGGTACAAGGCTCGCCAAAACGCAACATCGCCTTGGACAGCCGAAGCCGCGCTCGGCCCGGCCCGCGCGAGCCCGCAATATCCTGGGATTCAGCCTTGATCCAGGGATTTAACCTTGGGATTTATTCGATCGTGACGGCGAGGCGCCCGATGAGCCGCGCCAGTTCGTCCAGATCATCGGATTTCTGCTGGGTAACCGCCCGGGCGAGCCGGGCCAGGCACTCATCGTCGCTCATCACGGGAATGTCGCGGGGGACGATCGATGGCGCGGCCTTCATGAGATCGGTCTGGATGTCTGGCATTACGGAGCTCCTTGGCGAATGGGGCACCGGACAGGGTGATGGAGCAATGAGTTGGTTTAACGGTCAATTCGCGGCGCAGAGCGGTGTCAGGGGCCTCAGACTAGCCTTGAAATCTCCTTGGAGCCGCCTTGCGAGGCGCGGCCGGCACGGCCGGCGCCAGCGCGTTCCTCTCGGAAAATGCATTTGAATCAGAGGGACACAGCTACTTCCGGCACGATATCGATGGCTTCAAAATTCCGGCGATTTGGTCCTTTGCAAGCCCGGGAGGCTTTGTTATACGCTGCCGCTCGCGAACCATCGGTTCGCCTGTTCCTCGGTAGCTCAGCGGTAGAGCATTCGACTGTTAATCGAATGGTCGCTGGTTCGAATCCAGCCCGGGGAGCCAATCAAATCAGGTGCTTACCGAAAAATCCTAAACTCCCCGAAAACGGCCGTGTCTGCACAGTGTCTGCAAATCGATTACGCACCTGAGGTGCTGTCATGTCGGATCAGGATGATTGGGATTTCGCCGGCGCCGATGATGCTAAGGCGACAATCCGCGCGGCGGTTCGCTATCTGCTCAAGGGCGCCGCCGGTAGCGACCGCGGTGATATCGTGCGAGGAATTGTTGAGATTGTGAACGAGGTAGCGCGCGGATTGCCTCCAGGCGGCCAAGATCCCTTTGACGACGGCACGCCCGGCGGCTGATCGGCGGGTAGCCCCTCCCCGACGCCAGGAAGCCCGCTGGTGAGTGGCGTGAGGAAGCACACGCACAAGCCATCGCCGCGGACCTTGAGGAGCTTCGACGCATCCGGCATTACCTGATTTTCAAGAGAAAGGTTCTGCTTCCCTACGACGACCTGACCAAGGCCATCGACGATTACGTTGAGAAGCTGACTGGCGACCGCCGAACGCTTCACGCGCCAGCCCACAGCATTCCATGACGTTCGACCGCTGCGACTTCCAGGTGCCGCCAGCGGTGCAAGGCTGGTACGGGATCCTCACCGAGACCGGGAGCAAGGCCGCCCTCTGGAACGGCGCCCTGGAACGAATCTCAGAGGGACCGCTTGGTCTTATGTCGCGGTTCCTGCCCCCCGGGATCGCTACACTCCAAGGGCGGCCTCGGTTCCCGGCGAACTGGGTCGTCACGTCCTACAGCGAGGCTTCGAAATGAGGTCGCTATGAGTGTCAACGCCGCAGCCCGCTCGCTTCTGCTGTCCGAATTCGTGTCGGCGTTCTTTCTCGCCATGCGCTATTTCTTCAAGCCGAAGCCGACGCTGAACTACCCCTTCGAGAAGGGGCCGATCTCGCCGCGCTTCAGGGGCGAGCATGCCTTGCGCCGCTATCCGAACGGCGAAGAGCGTTGCATCGCCTGCAAGCTGTGCGAGGCGATATGCCCGGCGCTGGCGATCACCATCGAGGCCGGCCCACGCCGCAACGACGGCACCCGCCGCGCCGTGCGTTACGACATCGACATGGTGAAATGCATCTATTGCGGCCTTTGCCAGGAAGCCTGTCCGGTCGATGCCATCGTCGAGGGACCGAATTTCGAATTCGCGACCGAGACCCGCGAGGAACTCTATTATGACAAGGCGAAACTTCTCGCCAATGGCGACCGCTGGGAGCGAGAGATTGCAAAATCGATCGAACTCGACGCGCCGTACCGGTGAAGTGGGGGCATGATCCTTCGCGCTGTCGGCGGGCCTGACATCCGATAACCCCGCCGTGACTTTAGAAAGCCCGCTGGTGAGTTCGGGATTCCCGGGCTGTGATGGGGAGGCAGATCGACGCCAGCGCACCGTGCGTTGGCGTGGCTTGTCCTGTCGACTTTCCGCATTGCATATTAGCCGGATGCCGAAAACACCCTCTGGTATCCCCTTGATTGAAGTTATTGCCCCTGATGGCAGTAAGTCGCTTTGGGCGGCTGCGGTTGGGCGGAAAATTGCCGTGAAAATCGTCCAGAAACTCGTCCCGTCCGACCATATCGCCAAATTCTCAGGCCATCGACTTCCCGTCGATCCCGCGTTGGCGGGAATTCGTCGTGGCGACGTGCGAAAGGTCGAACCATGACCCCCAAACGCCCTAGGGGCGCGGACCTGAGCCCGCGCCCCTACTCGTTACCGCCTCAGCCTCATGGCGTGAGCCGCTAGCCGCTACCTGTTTCGCTTCCTGACCGATCGGCGCCGGCGCTTCATTTCCGCTCTGCCAAGAGCCGGTCCACCTCTCGCGCTACGATCTGCCGCTGTTCAGGCGATAGCGCAGCGCATGCCTGTTTCAAATCCTCCGAGGAAGTGAGGAAAGGAAGCCGGCCTCGAGGCGCTCGGGTGAGCATCATCTGCCGCAGATACTGGAGTTTGCCGGTAAGCAACCATTCGAAGCTGATGCCGTGCTTTTCGACAAAATCCGACAGATCCTCGGTCATGGTGCTCTTTACCGGCGGGATATCGTCGGATAGTTGCCATTCGTGCACCAGCCATCGCAGGCGGTTGCGCATCCTTTCGACCGAGCATGCACCATCCGTGGAGAGGCGCCCCTCGGCGGACTTCCGGCGCTGCGCTCGACGACGAGCCTCGTTGCGTTTGCGAGTGAGACCGAGCTTCGTGAGCGGCTTGGTTTGCCTTGGCCCGCTCATGACTGCACCGCCTTTCCGGCCGCGGCGTTCATCAAGTCTTCAGCCGCTCGGCCGATCACATAGCAAAGCGCTTCGGCCGGGGTCGCCGTGGTGTCGTCGTCGTACAAGATGTGCGTCGGCAAGTCGGGCGAATCCTCTTCCTCGAAGAGCGGGGTGATGTATCGACAGAGCGCCAGAATGCCGGCAAGCGTCGTCGGCTTGGTGTTGATCAAGTCGCAGCCGACATCATCGAGCCGGTCGTAGGCCGCATCGGTCTCGGCGACGAGGCTGTTATATTTTTCCAGCTTCGCGCCAGTCATGCCCACCTCTTCAAAATCCATGTGGATATCGATCGCTTCGTGATGTTCCCTGCAGGCCTTACGGTGGGCTTCGATCACCGCATAGATCGGATCTGCCGGGAGTGGCCCCGACGCGATGACCGGGGTAAGCCCGGCAATGCCGCCGGCGGCCGCGGCGCTTCCAGCGATGGCGCCGAGGATTGATCTTCTTGAGTGTCTTGCAGACGTGTTTGTGGGTGGCGTGCTAAGCACGCATTTAGCCTTGGCCATGGGAGGGCCTCCTGATGGTTGGGGTTAGAGCCGGGCGAGTGTTTCAGCACTTGCTCGGCTTGCTATTTTATAATATCGTTTATTTATGAAAGCAATAAGCAATATTGGAAAAAAGAGAGGCCGGGGCCGCCCGCCAACGGGTGCAACGCCTGTTTTAGTGCGAGTACCGCCCGAAATCCTCAAAGCCGTAGACAGCTGGATCAAGAAGCAACCGGAGCCGCAGACACGCCCGCAGGGGATCCTCGGCCTGGTCGAGCTCGGGCTCAAGGCGAAGGGGAAATGAACGAGCTAGAGCCCGAAGCTTCGCAGTGGCTTTGGTTTGTGGCCGCCCTGCTCGCTATGACAGTCATCGCGTCCATCGCGGCGAGCTTCCCGGGATAAAGCGCCCCTTGCGCGCCCGCGCTAAACACCGGCAAAGCGGGAGCGCCCGCGGAAGCGGTGTTGGGCATGGTTAAACTCTAAATATTTCTGGATGTTTCCGTGTATTGGCGCTCTCCTCGGTTGAATCTCGGGGAGGTTGTGGGATATGGTCCCGCGCCCGTCAGGGGCCGGAATGCAAAGATTATGAGATCGCTTATATTGGCGCTGGCTGCTGTGGTCGGCTTTACGATGGCTTTTGCTTTCCACAATCTATCATGCTCGCAACGATCGTTTCTGATCGGCGCTTCGATACTGCTGTCCGGGACAACCGACTGCGCGCCAGATGCAGAGACCGCCACGGAAAAGGTGATGAATGGCGGAATTTAATTGAGTACCGCCGTGTCGTCGCATCGGTATCTCTTCACCATGGCCGCCGCGACCGCGCTGGTCATTTCCGCGATCACAGCATGGGGTCTCAAAGGCCGCGACCACTTCGCCTCATATCCGCTCAGCGCAGATGCTTCATTCTACCGTGACTTTGCCGGTAGCCGCGTTCCTGAAATTCAGGATCAGGAATTGTTTTACCACAACATCGGCAGTTCGGTCGCCGCAACCAAGGGCGGCAGACATCATCTTGCTTGGACCTTCCTTCGTTTCCTATGCTTTGGATAGGACGACGCTGCGCCAGTTCGAAGCCTCCGAAGACCGGCGCGTCTATAACATGTCGTTCGTCGGGATTCGAGGCGGCGAGTTCTCTCGGCAAATCATCACCCGATGGAACATTAAGGCGCCGCTTTGGGTGATCAACTCCGACGATCAGTTCATTCACTTTTTCAGCAGGTCGCTTGATCTGACGATCGGCTCTGCCACCACCATCATCCCGGCCACGCTCCACGATAGGTTGGCAGGTTATAAGAGCGTAGCCGCTCGTAACTTGCGATGGCGCATTGATGACCTCATGGCCGGAGTTGCGGGCGCTGGACTTTACCGCAGCGTCGCAACCGGTGATTACGCTATCGAGGTCAACCCGCGCTATGATGCGACCGACAACAAAGAGATCAAGTTCGATCGCCATGACTGTCACATCAGTCGGGAGACCATCGACACCGCGCGTCAGTACCTCAAAGACATCGGCGGCGAAGTGGTGCTGACGCTTGTGCCGCACAGCCAGTACTGCCCGATGCAGGCCTACGAACTGGCAAAAGCGCTAGGAGTTGAAATCATCCTTCCACCCGCCGATGGCTATACATCGATCGATGGCGGCGGTCATCTGGACCGAAAAAGCGCCGAGAGATTTACCAGATTTCTGATGTCGGAATTGATAAAAACCGATGCGTATAGAAGAGCATTTTCAAAGGAACGGCACTTATCATCAGCCAACTAACACCCGTTGTTAGTGATCCGATCGAGAGGCGACCCGAGGTGCTGCGGTCGGCGATCTCGATCATGCTGCATCCGAGGTGGCCCATACGGCCCCAAGGTCATCGCGTAATTTGTCAGCCACTTCTTTCAAAAGGGAGATCCTGACCGGGCCCTGGTTGGTAGATATCGTAAGGCAGGCCTGGCCGAACGTTTCCTCTACTTCGATTTCTTTCGCGCTTGGGAAGCTTTCCGCCATTTTCTGATCTCACTTATCTTGAGTATGGAGAAATGCGCCAATCGCGGCGACGGTCGCGGGATAGGGCCGCGTGATCTTCCACGCCAGCATGCTATCGAACGAGTAATCGTCGCTCAGCGAATCCCAGTGAACGTCGGAATAGAGCTGGTTGATCGGGATCGTCTGCCCAGCATCATCCTTGAAATAGACCGGGTTCATCTGCCCCGGGATGGTGAAGCTGGTCCCGACCGAAAGGCCCTGGCTGTTCACAACCTGAATGGCGTACTCGTTGGAGCGGCGCTTTTTGCCGAAGGCCGGCCCGTTGCGGGCGCCGCTATCCTGCTGCGAGCTCGGCCGCAGGATTTGCCCGTCGCTTTCAAACGTGAAGCCCGCAATGATCGGCATCGCGCCGTTGAACGAGTTGACGAACGCGGGCGTAAACAGATAGCAGCCGCCGCCGGGCTTCGTTGGGCCGGTCAGGTTTGACGTGCCGTTCGGGCCAGAGTTGACGCCGTCGCCAAAGGGAACCGTGACCGACCCGTTCACCACCGGCCAGTCGCCGACATCGAGGCCGCCGGCGAACACCGAGATGGTCTTTCCGTTAAGGTGCCATAGCCCGTTGACGAGCAGCGCGACCGGCGTGTCGGCGATGATCTGGATCTGATACGAGGACGGCACGACAGCGCCATCCACGAACCGCGCCGCCGTGATCGGATTGTTTTCGTCCGGCATGTCGTCGAGCACTTCGACCCAGCGGATATTCGTGACCGGGTCATTGGTGACACCGATCAAGGTGTCGAGCGTGCCGGTGGTGTTGCCCGCGACGTTGATGCTCTCAAAGATGCGGCCTGAGCCGAGCGCATGGTGATGCCAGCCCGCGAAGGTCGGCAGCTCGCGCGCCATCAGGTTCTCGCGCTTGTAGGTACAGCCGAGCAGGACGCCATCGCCGCGACGCGCCCACACCGTCGGGGACAATTCCTGCTGATATGCGATCTCTTCGATGTTCCCGACGGTCAGATGCTTCGCGGTCTCCGTCAGGTTCGGTGCGGTCAGGCGGCCGGAGTAGACGTCGGGGAAAAACTCCATGATCTTGCGGAGGAACTTCTGCACGAACACCAGCGTCATCGGCGTGCGCTTCGGCTCGATATTGGCGCAGCCGACGGTCGTGTAGCGATGGCCCTGAATATTCGTCGGCGACAGCGGCAGGTTGGCGGTCGTTGCCTGGATCAGCCATTCGCCGCCCGCGGTGCCGCACAGGATGCCCTGCTGGTCGGACTGCATCCACAGCATTTCGTTCACGTCGCTGGCGTTCAGCGTGTAGCTGATGCCGTTGCTATCGGAGACCGTGCCGTCAACAGCCGTCGGCGACATCAGCAATTGATTGCCGGTCTGCACGCTTAGCCCGTTTGACATGCTGGAATCGAAGCGGTTCGAGATCGCGCCGCCAAGCCACACGCGGCCCTCGTGATAGCAGCCGCAGGTCGGATAGCCTGTGGTGTCGCTGTAGACGCCGAGCCGCCAGAGCTCGATCGGCGTCGTGTAAAGCAGGGTAAGTCCCCCCGGACCCAGAGTCGAAAATTGCACGCTGGTCGGGCTGTTGACCGCGGAAATGACACCGTAGAGCCAGATCGCCCGCTGTCCGCCTTGCAGTGTCCATGCCGTCGGTGTGATATCCGGCTGGTCTCCCTGAGACGGAATTGCCTTGACGCACTTAAATACCTGACCGTTGAAAATGACGAGGCCACCCACGGGGTAGGTTATTGATCCCTGCCATGTCGGCGGCGCGGAAAATAGCCGCAACTGTCGCCCGACATCAGTCGACGCGAATATCGCCGGTGCAGGACTTCCGCCAATCAGAGCCGCGGTCAGCGTAATCACTCCTGCCGTTCCTGATGGAGTCAACCCAACGCTGGATACGCTGATCGCTTGATTATTGAAGGGATCGAGGTACGGACCGTCGACGAACACCACATTCTGAAAATTGAACGTGGCGGCCTCCGATGCGGTCGGATCGGTCAGGGCTGTGATGAGGTTCGGTGCCTGACCGTTGAGCAGAATTGCCTGCGTCTCGGCCTGGATGATCCGGATGTTTGCCCAGTCGTTCGCGGTGCCTTTGGCGTAGGTTGTCGGGATGAAATAAAGGAGCTGGGCCGTCAGACCGCTCGGGATCAAACCGAGCACCGAGCCATCAACAGCGCCAAGGATATCGTCAGCGATGGAAAAAGTTACGTCGTCGATTACCGTGATCTCGAACTGCCGGTTTTGCAACGTCGGCAGGTTCATTCCGAGATTGCCGAACTGCATATACTGCCCGTTCGTCCCGCCATGCGGGCTCTCGGTACGCACTACGGCCGGACTGGTCGCCGAAATCGACAGAATGGTGGGCTGGTTGTTGAACAGAACGAACTCGATGCCGTTGCGGATGCGGATCAGATCGTCGCTAAATTCTAGCGAATAGGGCTGTATCGATGTGAAGTTGAACGGATACACGCGCGCCGGCCGGCCGCTTGGCGTGCGGCCCGCGAACAGGAATGCCGGACGCCTGATCCACGCGCCGGTCTCCAGCATGATCCCGTTGAGGCACAGGTTCATCGCCGATCGATAGCGCGGGTCGTCCATGCGGCCCTGCATCGATTTTGAGAATTCACCGGACAAAAAGTTGGTTTGAACGTACGACGCGCCGGCCATGTATCACCCCCTTAATTTTGCTGTCGGTACGCCGGCGACATTTGAAGCGCGGTCATCAGTGACGGATTGAGCACGGCAAACGTTTCGAAGTGACGGGCGAACACGTCGAGTTCGGCGCCGTCGCCAAGTTTCATGGCCTCGCGCGTGATCTCGAGCGCCTTGTCACACATCGGCTCGACCGCGGTGATCTGCTCGGGCGTGAAGGTCGGTTCGGTCTCGAGGCCCTGCAGCAGCGTCAGCCGCTCCTGCGGCGGCATTTCGCCGGCCAAAGCCCGCTTGGCGTGCGAAATCGACACGATCGAATACAGATAGCCGGGCGGGATGCAGTTCGCCGCAAGCTGTGCTTTGATGCCGGTCATGCGTCGTCCCATCGGCGGCCGCGACGTTTGATCGCGGCGAGTAGGCTCGGATTGAGTGACACGAAGGCCGCGAACGTGTCCCAGCTTTCAATCACGCGCCATGCGGCCTGGTGATCGCGGCAGCGCTTCGCCATGTCGTCGCCTTCGCGGCGCTTCGGGACAAGCTTCATGGCCTCGCGATAAAGCTCGTGCGCATCGTCGCAAGCGGGCTCAACCACGGCGAAGGCGGCAGCCGACCAGGCATTCTCGCCGCTGCACAGTCTGTCGAACGACTGCAGGTAGCGAAAGGCGATCTCGGGCGGCGTGTCGGGCTCGGCGAGGTAGCGCTTGGCGATCGAAACCATCACCAGCACGTAGCGCCAGTTGGGCGGCATCTCGAACACGGCGCGCTCGTCGGCATTCATCCTGGCGGTGAGCTCGACATACGGCAGAGTCTCGATCTGCGCCTGCGTCACGGTAATCATTCGGCGGCCTGCTTCTTGATCTCGGTCGCCGTGCCTTCGATCTGTCGCATGGGCGGTGGCAGGCTGGCGCCAAATTTCGCGGATAGCTCGGCAATGCGCGCCATGATCTGCGCGGTTTCCTTGACGCCCAGCGAGACGTCGTGGGTGTGCTGGTGGTCGACCTTATGGATTTGCTCCGCAGGGTGAACACGGTCGAGAATCATGGCTATGCCTCTGGCATGGTCCCTATGTGCCGGATTTTCGATTAGGCGCGACAAGGCGCTGATGGCGCGCGGCGCGCTGCTGCGGATCCGCTTCTCGTCCTCCTCGCGGATCGCGGCGAGCACGCGCTCGTCATGCGCAAGCCGGCTTGCGATGGTAGCCATGGATTGCGGGGATGAGTTTGGTGTGCCGAAGGCGGCCAGCCTGGCGGCTTTGACGTTGGCGCCCCAGCCCGGTTTGACTTGATACAGCGCGCGCACGAAAGCACGATGGCGATCGGTCGGAAGCGCCAGCATAGCCGGGCCGTCCTGAGCGTCGACAGCCTCGAGCGGCGCTAGTTCTTGCCGCTTGCCACTCTGGCGCTTTGTTGCTGCGGTCAAGGGAAAGAACTCCTGTTATCCCGAGACCGAGAAACCGGCCGCGGAGACCTGCTGAGCGTTTTCAAAAAATCGTTCGAATGATTTGAGAGCGAGATAAACGTCCTTTTTGGTGAGGTTCGCGCCGTCCTGGACGCGAAGCTCGATCTGGTTCGTCCCCGCGGTGGAAGCCGTACCCGTGATGAAGTCCGAGTATTTCTCGCCGGTGATGCCCTGGTTGAGAGCGACGTAATGATCAGCCATGGTTGGTTTCCTGTGCTTTGAGAAATCCGGGACAAGTGTTCCCGTTGGCGAAAGCGACAAATTCGCTTCTGCCCGTCGTTCAGTCTCGTCAGCTTCTGGCCTTGTCCTTATGGGGGCCGCTTTATTGAGGCCTTGCCCTCGAAAGGGGACCTTGCAGGAAGTTATCGGCCTTGCCCTTGCGGGGACCGTCGTGGGTAGAATTCAGGCTTGTCCTTGCGGGGCCTGGACGCTGCTTACGCAACCAAGAACGAACACTCAGAACGAACCGCGGGCGTCCTTCACGGCACCCGAGACTATGATCTGAGAAAGGGCCATTTTTCGACGGGCTTCCATATCCCCACTGAGCCACAATTTCACAAAAGTCTGGTCGCTCATTGCGCGCGCTCGCCATGCTTCAACTTGTTTCATTTCGAGGGCTGAACCTCGTGGCCACGCAGCGTTTGCTCGATGACCGGCTCTGATATTCCGATCTCGCGCAACATGCCGGCGGTGTTCGCCATCAGAGCGACTTCCGAATCCGGGAGCTCGCCGACATTTCCGGACATCGCGACGGCGACCGTATCGGCCGGATCGGGGTTGTCGGCTTTGGCGCGCAGTTCGCGATATTCGCGGTTGACCTCGGCGTCGCCGGCCAGAAGCTTTGCACCGCGATCCTTGTCGACAAGGAGAGCATCAAGCCGGGTGCGCGCTTCCGTGGCATTCGCAGGCGGTGCGGGAGGGGCGCCGGGCTGAACTGTGGTGTCGGTCATGGCTTATTCCTCGACGTGACGCCGAGCTTCGCGCACGCGGCGGCAAAGACGGCGACGATCTTGGGATTCTCGTGATATCGGGTCAGCGCCAAGCCTTCCCGGAGTGGGTGTGCGCAAGGTCCGGCCAAGCGATCTGAACCTGTAATTACGCAGCCAGATCCCCCGATGCAGCGGCTGCAGCATTCGTCCTTGGTAATGCCCGCGACGATCTCTTCCGGCTCGAGCATTTGGACAGCGCCTTTCCAGGCCACGATCGCTTCGTCATCGAGCCGCGCCGCCAACTCACGAGCCTTGGAAAAATGCTCAATCTCAAAGGCAGTTGAGGTGATTTTCTGGTGCAGCGCCGCGAAGGCTTCCTTGGCGCCGGGTTTGCCCTCGGCCACGGCCAGGCCGCATTCACCGATCAGCAGTTTTAACTCAACCAACTCCCGTTGCGCGATCGCCAACCGTTGAGCCACAGCGGGCGCGCGGGGCGCGGGCGGCTGGTCCAGAATGATTTTTTCGTGCCTGCCCATCGTTGTTTCCTAGCTCGGGATCGACGTGATGCTGGCCGATACGGCGGTGAGGACGGTGGTCGTGAAATTGTATTGGCCCGGCGGCAGGTCAATGACCGCATAACCGCCCGGCGCTGCTGTCACGCCGGCATTGACGGGGACGAAGGTACCGTCAGCCGCCTGGATTTGAAGCGCGGCCGTCCCCGGGCCCGCGCCGGTCGCCGTAATGGCAATCGCGTACTTCCCGCCTTTCAACGCAAAGGTCGCCGTCGTCGTCGCGGTCAATCCAGTAAATTGTTTGCTCTCGGTAGAGGTGGTCATCAGCGTGTCGCTCCCACGTCGGCGCCGGCGCGCTCGGTGATATACTTGGTGGCATGGTCGATCAGAATTTTACGAATGAGGTTCGACAGACCGCGCGATTCCGCCGCCGCCTCGTTCTCGAGCGCCGTGCGCAGCGTCGGTGCCAGTTTCAGACAAATTTGCTCGCTCTGCTTCGCCATGATCAGACGATGACATGTTTTGAATTACCGACAACTCCGTCCAAGGAGTTAGAGCCCATCTTCACGAAAAAACGGATATCCAGCGCGCGATTGATCGCCGCGATCGTTTCCGCCGTCGGCTCCTTGATGTCCCCACACACCAGCCGCGAAAAATATCCGTCGGTCAGTCCCGCACGATCATCCAGCGCACGGTACGAATAGCCACGCGCCGCTGCCGCCGGCTTCCATACCGAAAGCCAATCCGCTCGCGTGCCGGTCAGGCCATCGCTCATGGCGAGATGCCCCGCCGTGACTCAGAATTGGCCGCTGGTTCGTGTTTGCTGATTTGGGCTAGGTGGGTAGCGGCCAAGGCGATTTGACGAATCCAGCGGCCGCTCTGAGTCAGCGCGGGCGGTTGCACAGGCCGCCCAACTTTTCCAGAACAGGCCCGCCCAGATTTTGGGAGACCGGGCCGCGAAATCGGGGAAGCACGTCGATCGACCGCTGGTGCCTCGGTTTTCCCTCCACCCGGCACCCCACCCGGCCTAGATGGTCGGAAACCTGCATATCGCGGGCGTTTTCCACGTTTCGCCAGCGCAGCCCGTGCCTGGTGCGCGCCGTTGCTA
This sequence comes from uncultured Alphaproteobacteria bacterium, assembly GCA_963755895.1. Lineage (GTDB taxonomy): Bacteria > Pseudomonadota > Alphaproteobacteria > Rhizobiales > Xanthobacteraceae > Bradyrhizobium. The sequence goes on along the minus strand of CAVWMD010000027.1, from coordinate 958,739 downwards.
CCAAGGAAGCTCTTAGAATGTGGCAAGCCACGCGCATAAAACCCTTCCCGTGATTTATCATCATGGGGTCGAGTGCTCGAAATGCCGATGAATGCAGCGTTATTGCGTAGTGAGCTTTCGCGTGTCTGCACTGTGTCTGCGCTTGCCGTTATGGCGAGGGCATTCCGTCGTTGATATTGAATGCGGGTCCTGGCGCTGAAGCCGACCCGCTGCGGCAGCGTTGATAATTCGCGGCTTGCCGATATGAACGCACATGAGCCGGTGATGAGGTCAATTCCGCCCTTCTCAAACCATGCAGCGCGATATGTCGCTCGTTGCGTTCGTCGATCCGCTGAGCAGGCGAGCGCCATGGTCGGCCAGCCGTAGGCGCCAGCCGGCCGTGGTGCCGCCGGGAGTGCTGAGCTGCGCGCGCGAGAGAGGCGCTGCTCCACCTGCTCCAGTTGCCCTTCCCCTATAAGGGGGTGGAGCAACTGGAGCACTGGAGCAAAATCGGTTGAAACTGCTCCATTTGCTCCGGTTTGATTGCTCCAGTTTATTACGGTGGAGCGCACCGGGTTTGTCAGTCCGTAGCCCATTGCCCAACCTCCACAAATTTGCGGGTTCGGCGCGACGCGTCGGGCTTCTCAACGGTCTTGAGTGCTCCAGTTTTTAGCCATGTTTTCAGGAGCGATTTTATGCGCGTTTGATCTGGAGCACTTTCAGGGTCCAAATCGAGCACCTCCGCGACGGCGTTTCCGACCCATTCCGGCGATGCCGCGCTCTCGCGCCATTGACCTTCCGATATGCGTTTCTGCACCGCGAACAGATCCCGCGCGGCCAGGCCATCGAGAGCATTGGGCCACTGCCATGGAACCGCGACTTGAACCTGATCGCTCGGCCGCTCCAGAGTGCCGTTCCCGAGGTCGACGCTCTCGAGATAATGCCAGTCCGACTTGTCCTCTCGCGGCGCCATGTTGAGCTTGCCGGAGAACACCCGGAAATAGCGGTACGGGTTTTCAACACCGGCGCGCTCGGCCTCGGCCTTCGTCATGCCAGCGAGCACGCGAAGCGCCCTCAGGCCGGCCACCAGTGCGCCGGCGCCGCGGGCAGCGTCTACCGTCGGCTCATCGTCGCCAATCTTGCGGAGGTGGTGCACGAGCTCGACGGCGCAGCCACCGCGCTCGGCCACGGCGCCCCATGCCTTTTTGATCACGAGGTCGATCGCTCCGTTATCGTTTTCGGGCACTTCATGCGAGCTGACGAAAGGATCGATGGTTAGGACGTCAATTTTGCGCGCCCTGATCTCGGCGATGATGTTGTCGACCACCGGCTCCATGATCTTGGTCCCGCCGGCAAGTGTGCGGGCGACGACCACAGGCTGATCGCGGCCCGAATCCAAAAACAGCCGATCGCTGATATCCTCCGCGGTGAGACCGTAGTGCAGGCAGGTCGCCTGGGCGCGCCGATCGATCTCGTCGCGGGGATCCTCAAGATTGATGCTCCAACACCGTAGCGGCGTGCGCACCGTAACGCCCAGGAGCGGCCTGCCAGATACCCGGGCGAAGTTCTCGGCCATCGTCAGGGTGGACTTGCCGCCGCCCCCGATGCCGACGAGGCCAGCAACAAATCCGCGGACAAGATGCCGGCCATAGAGGATATCCCTCACCGGCAATGTCGCCGGGTCGCGCACCGTGAATGGTGTTGCGCTGATCGGCGCGACTGGTTGTGCTCCCTGGCCCTGCCCGATGGTGTCGGGCTCATCGTCGCGCTCGGCCTCGGCCGACAGGCCAAAGTCCTCGGGGCCTCCCGGTAACGGGATATCATCATGGGGCGACATAAATTCGCGCTTTAAATGTTCGATATCGGTGCGCTTAAGCATGGTCTTGGCCTTCGAGCTGGGCGAGCAGGTGCGGCGCGTCTTTCGGGCGATCGGCGAGCCAATCTCTGATCCGCCCGATGTCGCCGGCTGCGGTGAGAGAGCGGAACGCGGCGACCGTCGATCGCGCGGGCTGGTAAGGTTCGGCACCGGCGCGCCTGGGCAGGCGCTTGGAAGGGTCGTCCATTGCCTCAAGCCTGGCGAAAATCGCCGCAACGTCCTCCTGGCGCCGTAACTCGGCGCGGCGCTCCAATTCGTCCAGCGTCATGTCGTCGGGCGAAACATCGGCACAATAAAATTGCGGACCATCGCCGTGGTCGACCATGTCGTGACGGTCGATGGTGAGGCCGCAGAATTCGCAGGGCCGCGGGTCGATCTCGAGCGGATCGAACTCCAGATCAGCGGGGATGACGATGGCGTTCATTCGGCCGCCTCATCGTCGAGCAGGCCGAGTTCCTGCGCCTTGGCTTCCGCCTTGATTAAGGCCCGCGCCAATTCGGGAAGTTTGCGGACGACCATCGCGATTCCCTTTACGGTCGGGCGGTCGATCCCGTCCGATCCGGTCTGCCAAATCCTCACATTGATGAGGGGATGTCCCATGTGTTCCGAAAGATCGACGCGGACGTGTTCGGTGTGATTTCGCGATTTCCATATTTTCGCGATCGAAATCGACTCGGCGAGCGGCGGGGGTTTCGCGCTCATGGCTCGATCCTGTCCAGCGCTTCGCCGATCGGGCTCGATGGTTGGCCGCGGCTGTCGCGTTTCATCGCGTGCCGCAGTTCGTCGAGCGATGCGCCATATTGCAGAGCGAGTGAGACCGCGATCGCAGCATCCGACATGAGAAAATCGAGCAAGCTATTTGCGCGATCGGCGTTCAAAAACACTTCGCCGGTCCGGCCGTCGGGGTAGAAGCCCGCCGTCATTTCGAAGCGGGCGCCGTCGCGGTTGAAGCTGGTCGAGACGGACGCGCGCCGGTTCGGAAGGCGTACACGGCTTACCAAAACGGGCTTGCCAGATTTCGGGGTTGTCGCTTATGTCCATTTTGCCGTGTCCATTGCTGTGCGTGTGGTGGCCGGTGGTCGCGTGGTGGTGATCTGGAAACGAAAAGAGCGCCGCTCCCTGGCCGGGGCGGCGTTCTGCTATGCGGCTTGCGGCGCCTGCTCCTGCGAGCGCAACCACTTTTCAACGCTGGGAATTGAATAAACGACGTCGCGGCCGATGCGGGTCGGCGGCGGACCCTTACCGTCTCGCTCCCATGCAATCAGGGTGAATTCGCTGTAGGGCCGGCCCCTCAGGCGCTCGCCAAGCTCTTTCGCAAGCTGCTTGCGGGGAATGTAGTTGGAAGCAAAATCGGTGTTAGCCATTGTGTCTCGCCTCGTTTCAAATGACGTGGCGAGAATTGCTGCGCGGATGCCTTCTTGTCGTGGGATTTACTGGGAGATTTTGGGATTCCCAACCCGGCCTACAAAAGCCGGCGCAGGCGATCGATCTTGGACTCCAATGTTCCCGCCCCTTCGGCCCGCTCGGCGAGTTTGCGGGCAATCGCACGCTTTTGCATTCCAGATGCGAGCATGCGGCGGCCTTCTTCGATCAACGCGACGTCACCTGGAAAGCGAGCGCTGGCGACGGCGATTGGTTCGGTGGTCGAAGGGTATTGCCGGCCGAGCCAATCCAGCAAATCAGCTTCGCTAAAACGCCTTTCTCCGACTTGAGTGAGTGGGCGCATGCCGACGACGCCGTCCATATTCAGAAAGATCGGCTCCTCGGTGCGAACCTCACCGGATTTGCGAGCTGTCTCCAAGACCGCTTCTGCTCTGCCAGCGCTTGTTTCAAGGCGCAATTTGATCGCTTCGCGCGCTTCCTCGATTGCCAACCAGCGCTCGCTCATGAGTGGCTCCGGTGCGCCGCCAGTTGCTCCACGTTCGGCGTGGGGTTGAGGATACGGGCGACGATCGCCGCGAGGGCCTCGAATGCCGCGCGCTTCTCGTCGAGATAGGCATAACGATTGTAGACCTTCTCAACACCCTTGATGACGTGGCCCAAGCAGCGTTCGGCGATGTCGTCCCTTACGCCTGCTCTGGCAAGCAAAGTGCGAGCGGTACGACGCGTATCGTGCAAAACCCAGCTTTCCATTGGTGGGCGCCCTTCCCGCTCGCGGATATCGGCGATCGCCTTGTCGAGTTCGCGCTTGGCTTTTGAAAATCCGCTGAAAGCAATTGCGCCATCGGTGGTCGAGAAAACGAAATGCGCATTCTTGGCGGGCTTGGCCGGTGCCTGGGCGCGGATCAGGTCGAGCGCGGCAGCCGATAGCGGGATGACGTGATCTCGCCCGGTCTTGTAGCGCTCTTTCGGGATCGTCCAAAGTTCGCCTTCAAGTTCGGTGGTGCTCATGTCCGCGGTTTCGCTGCGGCGCGTAGCGGTCAAGAGCAGCGTTTTCACATAGCCGGGAAAGCAGGCGGGTTCCGTGATGGTGTCGAGCGCGGACCAAACGTCCCTTATCTCGTCATCGGAAAGAACGCGCTCGCGTTCCCGATCGGAGGGCTTGAGCCGCGCCATGCCGCGGACAACCGGCGAGGTGAAATCGTCGTCGTGGCCGTTCACCTCGTACCAGTTGAAGGCCTTGCGGACATAGGCCAGCACCAAATCAGCCATGCGCGGGCCGTTCTCGTCGTCGATCTCGTCGAGCATTCGCGAGATATGCGAGCGCTTCAAATCGTAGATGCCGATTTTGCCGATTCGCGGCTTTACCAGCCGCTCCAGCTGGGCCTCGATCATGCCGGCGCTGCGGAGTTTGCCGGCCTTGAGGTATCGGGCAATGTAGACGTCGAGCAGCGTGGACACGGTGCCGTCGGCGATCTTGTCACCATCCTGCAGCCGGCGGGTACGCTCGGGCCGCGGATCCACGTCATTGCCCTTCTTGTCGACACCCTTGGCGACGGCCTTGGCGCGCTCGTCGCATTTAACGATCGCGTCCCGTACCGTGAGTGTGCCGCCGCCCTGGTTGGCGTCCCAGCGTCCCAGCGTCTCCCAATGGGGATTTCCGTCGACGCGATGAAACCAGACAAAGGATTTTGTTCCGGCCGCCGTGATGCGCACCGCAAAGCCGCTCGGCGCTTTCTTGCCCTGCAGGGTCGCGCCGCTGAAATAGTGCAGCCGGTTCCCCTTGGCCGGCGTCGGCAGGTTCCCCACAATTTTTTCGCTGATCTGTTCGGCCATCTGCCCCCCGTGTCTGCACTGTGTCTGCACGTTGAATCATATCCGACATAAAACGAAATACAACGAAAATCATGTGGTCGAAGCGAAATACGTTGAAAAATATGGGGATTTTCGTGCAGACACGGAAAACTGAATCTGCATCAATGGGTTAGAAGGAATGCCGATATGCGACTGTTAATCGAATGGTCGCTGGTTCGAATCCAGCCCGGGGAGCCAAAATTCTCAAATCCTGCTTAGCGTTTTGAGTTCGTTGTCACGCCGCAGTCGGCCGGCGATGCCTCGGTCTATTCCCCCCGCTGGTCGAATACTGCCCGGCAGGCCTCGCTGAGGTTGGCTTTCTGCCGCCGCAGGCAGGCGGTGATCGCCTTCACATTTGGGATTTCACCGGCACAGAGCCGGTAGACGTCGGGCGTACAGGCCCTTTTCTGTTCGGGTGTTGCAAGTTCGGCGAATGCGGGGTTGGTTACGAACAACCCGAAAAGAAAACCGAGCGTCAACACCAGACGGGCGCGCTGCGCCGGCGCCAACGATTCATTCAATCTGACATTCATGGGTTACCTCCTTCGGCTAGGCTGGCGCCGATGGCGGCGCCGTTGTAACCTCGGGAAATACGGCAAGCATTTTTTGCAGAATGTGATTTTTCTCACATTTGGTGGCAGGTGGGACGGCTACTTGTTGTCCCCGCGAATAAAGAATTCAGTAACCAAGTCGGGGCACGATCACTCGATCGATACAATTTGAGTGATCGCCTCAATCTGGAAACAAAAGACTTTTGCGACGCTGTGCTCTGGAATTTGGGAGAGCGCAATGAGTGAAGTCGAATTCGATCGATTGCTGGATGCCGTGCGAACGGCAGTTGCACCTTCCCCGGAGGATCTTGTGGTCACCTCGCCGAAGTTCTTTGGGCAGCAGCTACGCGCCGCCAACGACAACCAGACCGCCTGGGGCTTTATTCCGTTTCCCGAAGGCTGGTATGCCGCCTGCTGATCGCCGATAGCGTTCTATTTTCTTAACCCCATCGACATAGCGGTCGATCGGCCGCGCGGCTCGCGGTCCTGGTGAGCCGCGGCACACTTGCAAGCAGACAAGCGCAGCCGCCCCGCCGCATTTTGTTTCCGTTTGTAAAATCGCTCTGCCCATCAAGCTGCCGTGAAATGCAGCGGCCCGTGATGTTCGAATCATGCCGCAACGTTGTAGCCTGAACACGTGTAGCTGCCGGTTGGCCCGCGACGAGGTCGACCCTATCGGCTGCTGGAGGGAGCTTTCCGGAAGCAACGCGAATGCGGACAGGCTTTGCTTTATTGATTCTGCTCTCGTGCGCGGGCTGCGCCTTGTCCCCGAAGCCGGTGGCACAGGCGCCGGCGCCGCAACAAGCCGCCGCCGCGTCGATCCCACCACAGGCCGCTGATCCCGTACCCAGATTCGAGTGCAGCGACGGCACTATTTCGGTTTCGCAAACCGGCTGCCTCGTTAACATGGCGCGGGCACGGCTTCCCCCGGGTCAGCCAAGCGACGCTGTGTCGGATGGCGCGCATTGAAAATACGGCAGCGGTTGCCTAACGGCCCGCGGCTCTGTATTGATCCCGGCCTTGGGGCCACGTGGCGGAGTGGTTACGCGCCGGTCTGCAAAACCGTTTACTCGGGTTCGAGTCCCGACGTGGCCTCCATCATATTTTCAATCACTTACTGCCTTTTGCTCGATCATCGCCTCAGCTTCGCGAGGCGCCGCTGCGGCAAGCGTTCCGGGCACACCCGGCAAGGTCAGGTCAGACGGGTCGCCCGATGCGGATCATCGCCTTTCTCAAACACGCCGGCGTCTGGCTGAAATCCCGAAGGACGGAATTGGGCCTCGGCGTCCGCGTGACCGTAGCCGCGATGGGCGCGCTGGTGATCGCGCTGGCGTTCGGCCTGCGGCTGCCGCTGTGGGCGGTGCTGACGTCGCTCATCGTCACCCAGATGAGCGTGGGCCGGTCGCTGAAGGCCACCCGCGATTATCTGATCGGGACCATTGGCGGCGCGATTTACGGCGGCACCATCGCGGTGCTGATTCCGCATAATGGCGAAGGCGCCCTGCTCGCCGTCATGGTGATGGCGGTGGCGCCGCTGGCGTTCATCGCGGCCATAAACCCCAGTCTCAACACAGCGACCGTCACCGCCATCATCGTGCTCCTGTTGCCGACCGCGACCAACGGCAGTCCGTTGGATTCCGCGATCGACCGGGTGTTGGAGGTCGCCGTCGGCGCGATCACCGGTCTTGCGGTGTCATTCCTGGTGTTGCCTTCGCGCGCGCATAGCCAGCTCCGCGCCCGAGGCGCCCATCTGCTCGAATTGCTGGCGGCCGCCTTGACCGAGTTGCTGTCCGGCCTGACCCACGGGCGCGACAACAATGCCTTACATGAGCTGCAGGATGGGATCGGCGCCGCCCTGGTCAGCCTGAACGCGATCGGCGCCGAGGCGGAACGCGAGCGTGGCGCCAAGCTGTCCAGTGGGCCCGATACCGGGCCGCTGTTGCGCACGATATTGCGGCTGCGCCATGATCTCGTGATGATCGGGCGCGCCAGCGTGGTGCCTTTGCCGGTCGAACTGCAGACCCCCCTTGCCGCCCCGCTCGCAGCCGTCAGTTACGCGATATCGGGATATCTGCGGACTACGGCCGCGGCTTTGCGCACCGGCCGCGGCGCTCCCGCGATCTGGCCGGTACAGTCAGCCCTGGAAGCGTATGCCGCAGCGGTCGCTTCCGTCCGCAGCGAGGGCCTGACGCGCGGGATCGCCGGCGACGTCGTCGAGCGGTTTTACGCGCTGGGATTTTCCCTGGAACAGATGCGCCAGAACCTGAAGGACATGGAACGTTGCGTATCGGACTGGAGCGAGACGTCGGGGGCAGTCGCGACCAAGCCGGAAGATGGGGTCGATTGAGTTCGGCGGATGCTCGCGATCGCGCGCCGCGGCGCCCGATCAGGCGCGTTTGCGGCGACGATAGTCGCGCTTCGGCTTCGGCTTGGGCGCCAGTTCCGGCATCACGCTTTGGGCCTCGCGATATCTGGCCAGCATCCGCTCAAAGCTTGCGTGCAGCGTCTCGGCGATATCGGGCCGCTTTTCAAGGCCGGCCAGCAGCATCGCGGCCGCCTCGATGGTGGACAGGCCGTCGCGGCGCGGCTCGCGGCGCAGCTTGTCCGTAGCGCGACGGACGCGCCGGCCCGAGGATCACGCGCTGGCATTTCAGCATCCACGCATTGCGCCACCACAGCGCCTTGGCCTGGCTCCAGGTGCCGTCGAGCAGCACGATGCCTTCGATATCACTTCAAGGATGGCGCGCTGATTGTCCTCGATCTCGCCCTTGCGGTTGATGGCGACGATGTCGCGGTCGGTGTCGAGGTCGGCGACTTTCGCCGAGCCGAGATAGAGCACCGCCCAGCGCGAGGGATCGTGGACCGGCCGCCCCAGCGCCTTGGACAGGCTCGGCCACGACAATCCGATCTTCAGCACCGCATCCTTGAAATGCAGCGCGGTCAGCCGCGCGGTGCCGAGCGCCCTGTCCTGCTCCTGCGGATGCTGCAGGATCAGCAGCGAAATCCGGCTCTCGATCGGCTCGATGCTGTCGCAGATGCACAGCGGCAGCGGCTTCTGGCATTGCGGACAGTCCGGTATCGCCTCGATCGCGGCACCGGTTTCAGGCTCGGATTGTTTTGACATAGGCCCGCTATACGCTTCGCGGCGGCGCGCTTCAACCACGCAAGGCCTGAGATACCGTTCGGCCTATTCGGCCGGCGCCTCGACCGCCGCCGGCTCGGATCGCCGCCGCAGCCGGTCGATCAGCAGGTAGATCACCGGCGTCGTGTACAGCGTCAGGATCTGCGAGACGAACAGGCCGCCGATGATGGTGATGCCGAGCGGCCGGCGCAGTTCGGTGCCGGGGCCCGGTGGCCAGCACCAGCGGGATGCCGGCGAACAACGCCGCCATCGTCGTCATCAGGATCGGGCGGAACCGCGCGCTGCAGGCCTCGAAGATCGCCTCCGCCGACGACAGCCCGCGATGGCGTTCGGCATCGAGCGCGAAATCCACGATCATGATGCCGTTCTTCTTGACGATGCCGATCAACAGAATGATGCCGACGAAGGCGATGATGGTCAGCGGCGTGTTGGTGATCTGCAGCGCCAGCAGCGCGCCGAGACCGGCCGACGGCAGCGTCGAGATGATGGTCAGCGGATGCGCCAGGCTCTCATAGAGCACGCCGAGCACGATATACATCGCGACCAGCGCGCCGAGGATCAACAGCGGCTGCCGGCCCGCGGTCTTGTTGAAGTCGCCGGCATTGCCGTCAAAGCTGCCGCGAATGCCCTCCGGCATGTGCAATTCATCGACCGCGCGCTGGATGTTCGTGGTCGCGATCTCGAGCGGCACATCCGGCCAGCATGTTGAAGGAGACCGTCGTCGAGGGAAACGACTGCGTATGGTAGACCGCCAGCGGCGACAGATCGCGCTGGTAGTGCACCACCGCCGACAGCGGAACCTGGGTGTCGTTGGCGCCGGCGACGAAGATCCGCTCGCAGATTGGACGGATCGGTCTGGAATTTCGGATCGATCTCCAGCACCACCATGATACTGGTTGCGCTGGGTATAGACGATCGAGATCTGCCGCTGCGAGAATGCGTTGTTGAGCGCGTTGTCGATGTCCTGCACCTGCACGCCGAGGCTCGCCGCGGTCTTGCGGTCGATCGCCAGCGTCAGTTGCAGGCCGCCGGGATCGCGGTCGCTGGAGACGTCGGTGATGCCCTCGACCGTCTCCATGCGCTTGGCCACCAGCGGCGCCCATTTCTGCAACAGACTCGAGATCGGTGCTCGACAGCGTGTATTGATAATTGGAATCGCTCTGCCGGCCGCCGGCGCGGATATCCTGGGCGGCGAACATGAACAGCCTGATGCCGGCGACCGCGCCGAGGCTCTTGCGCAACCGGTCGATCACCAGTTGCGGTGGTCAGGCCGGCGCCGCTCCGCGGCCGGCTTCAGGCTGATGATACATGGTGCCGCGATTGGAGGTCGCCTGCCGCCGAGGACCGAGCCGATGCCCGCCACCGCCGGATCGGCCATCACGATATCGGCGATGCGCTGCTGCAACCCCAGCATGTACTGGAACGAGATATCGGCGGATGCCCGCGTCGAGCCGACCACAAAGCCGCTGTCGTCGATCGGGAAATAGCCCTTTGGGGTCTTGATATACAGCGTCACCGTCAGCGCGATGGTGGCGAAGAACACCAGCAGTGTCGAAAACGGAAAGCGCAGCACGGCGCGCAGGGTCCGCGCGTAAAACGCCACGATCCGCGACAGCGTGCCCTCGATGATCCGGTCGAACCAGGTCGCATTGTCTGAGGTCGCCTCCTTGATGTAATGCGCGCAGATCATCGGCGTGATCGTCAGCGACACCACGGTGGAGACCACGATCGCAAAGGTCAGCGTCAGCGAAAATTCCCGCAGCAGCCGGCCGACGATGCCGTCCATGAAAATCAGCGGCGTGAAGGCTGCGACCAGCGACAGGCTGATCGACAGCACCGTGAAGCCGATCTGCCTGGCGCCCTCGACCGCCGCCGGATAGGGCGCGCATGCCGTGCTCGAGATTGCGGTACATGTTCTCGATCATGACGATGGCGTCGTCGACCACGAAGCCGACCGAGATCGCCAGCGCCATCAGCGACAGATTGTCGATCGAGAATCCGGCCAGCCACATCCCGGCACAGGTTCCGGCCAGCGCCAGCGGCACCGACACGCCGGCGGCGATGGTCGGCGTGATCCGGCGCAGGAACACGAACACCACGACCATCACCAGCACGGCGGTCGCCAGCAGCGTGAGCTGCATATCCTCGACGCTGGCGCGGATGGTCCCGGTGCGGTCGGTCAGGATCGAAATCTCGACGCCGGCGGGAATCCATTGCTTGAGTTCCGGGATCAGCTCCCTGACCCGATCGACGGTATCGATGACGTTGGCGTCGCCCTGCTTGGTGATCTGGATCAGCACCGCCGGCTGCTTGTTGAACCAGGCGATCGACCGCGCAGTTGCGCACGGAATCCTCGACTTCGGCGACGTCCGAGAGCCGGACGAAATTGCCGCTCGAACTCTTGATGATGATGTCGCGGAATTCGGCCGCGGTTCGCATCTGCCGGTTGAGCGCCGAGCGTCTCGCTCTGCCGGCCGCCGTTGAAAATCCCGACCGGACCGAGCGGATTGGCATTGATGATCGCGTTCCTGACGTCGTCGGTCGCAATCCCCGCATTCGACAGCGCGACCGGATTGAGCGCGATCCGCACCGCCGGCTGGTCGGCGCCGCTGACCGTGACCTCGCCGACGCCCGGCACCTGCGAGATCCGCTGCGCGATCACGGTATCGGCGACGTCGTAGATCGCGCTCGGTGGAAATGGTCTTCGAGGTCAGCGCCAGCACGAACACGGGTGCCGCGGCCGGATTGGCCTTGCGAAACCGCGGCAGCGACGGCAGGTCGCTCGGCAGATCGGCCAGCGAGGCGTTGATCGCGGCCTGCGACGTCGCGCGCGGCGCGATCGATGTCGCGGCCGATGGCGAATTGCAGCTGAATGCTGGTTGAGCCCAGCGAACTCGTCGAGGTGATCTGGTTGATGCCCGCGATTTCGCCGAGCCGCCGCTCCAGCGGCGCCGCCACGGTCGCCGCCATCACCGATGGATCGGCGCCCGGCCGCGAGGCGGAAACCCGGATCGAGGGGAAATCGACATTGGGGACCGACGCGACCGGCAGGAAGTCGTAGGCCACGATGCCGATCAGAAACAGCCCGATCGCCAGCAGCGTGGTGCCGACCGGCCGGCGGATGAAGGGCTCGGAGATCGACGCCATTACTGCATCCCCTCGGTGGCCGCATCGGCGGCGCCGCCGGCGGCTCCCGCGACCGGCGGCACGTCAGGTCCGGCCGGCGGCACCGCCTTCTCGATCCGGCGATTGACCCGGTCCAGCGCCAGATAAATCACCGGCGTCGTGTAGAGCGTCAGCAACTGGCTCAGCAGCAGCCCGCCGATGATCGAAATGCCGAGCGGAAAGCGCAATTCGGCGCCGGTGCCGCTTTCGACCGCCAGCGGCAGCGCGCCGAACAGCGCAGCCAGCGTCGTCATCATGATCGGGCGGAACCGCAACAGGCAGGCCTGCACGATCGCGTCAGCCGCCGACAGGCCCTGATGCCGCTCGGCCTCCAGCGCGAAGTCGATCATCATGATGGCGTTCTTCTTGACGATGCCCATCAAGAGGATGATGCCGATCAGGCCGATCACCGACAGATCCTGCCCGAACAGCATCAGCGCCAGGATCGCGCCGACGCCCGCCGACGGCAATGTCGAGAGGATGGTGATGGGGTGGATGTAGCTCTCATAGAGCACGCCGAGCACGATGTAGATCGTGACCAGCGCGGCCAGGATCAGCCAGGGTTGGCCCGCCAGCGATTTGGAGAATTCGGCGGCGTCGCCGGCGAACAGCCCGACAATGCTGGTGGGCATGCCGATCCGCGCTTCGATCGCTCTTGACCTCGTTCGACGGCGTCGCCGAGCGCCGCCTCCGGCGCGAGATTGAAACTCAGCGAAACCGCGGGAAACTGCGCCTGATGCGAGATCGCCAGCGGCGCGGTGGTCCGCGTCAGGGTCGCGACCGCCGAAATCGGCACCTGCCCGGCCGGCGTCCCAACGACGGCGCGGCGGCGCCCGGCACATACAGCTTCGAAAGCACCGACGGATCGCGCTGGTACATCGGCAACGCCTCCAGCACGACGCGATACTGGTTGGCCTGCCCGTAGATGGTCGAGATCTGGCGCTGCGCGAACGCGTCGTTCAAGGTATCGGTGATGACCTGCAGGCTGACGCCGAGCTGGCCGGCGCGTTGCCGGTCGACGTCGAGCTGGGCGCGCAAGCCATTTTCCTGTGCTTCCGACGAGACATCGCGGAACAGCGGATCGCGGCGCAACTCCGCGACCAGCCTGCGGGCCCACGGCATCACCAGCCCCGCATCGGTGCCGGTCAGCGTATACTGATATTGCGAGCGGCTCGATTGCGTACTGATCTGGACGTCCTGCACCGGCTGGAAATAGACGGTCATGCCCGGGATCGCAGCGGCCACGCGCCTTCAACCGCGACCACGACCGCGGCGACATCGTCGCGCCGCTCGCCGCGCGGCTTCAGCGACATCACCAGACGGCCGACATTGGTGGTCGGGTTGACCGAGCCGGCGCCGATCACCGACACCACGCCGATCACGTCGGGGTCGGACTTGATGGCGTCCGCGACCTCGGTCTGGCGGTTCTGCATCTCGGCAAACGAGACGTCGGCGCCGGCTTCGGTCACGGCGGTGATCGACGCGGTGTCCTGCAGCGGCAGGAATCCTTTTGGCGCGACGACATAGAGGAACAAGGTTGCCACGATAGTGGCAAACGTCACGACCATGGTCAGCGCGCTGGTGCCGCAGCACCCACAACAGCGTGCGGTGATAGAAGTCGACCATGCGGTCGATGACGCGGCTGATCGCGGCGAGCACCGGGAACGGTCAGTTCGCTCGCCGGCATGCCGCAACAGCCGCGAACACATCATCGGCGTCAAGGTCAGCGAGACGATCGCCGACGTCACCACCGCGATCGTCAGAGTCAGCGCGAATTCGCGGAACATCCGGCCGACCAGGCCGGACATGAACAGCAGCGGAATGAACACCGCGATCAGCGACACCGTCAGCGAGATCACGGTAAAGCCGATCTCGCGGGCGCCGCGCAGCGAGGCCTGCATCGCGCTCTCGCCGTTCTCCATGTGACGCACGATGTTCTCGATCATCACGATGGCGTCGTCGACCACGAATCCGGTGCCGATCGTCAGCGCCATCAGCGACAGATTGTCGAGGCTGAAGCCCGCGAAATACATCACGCCGAAACTCGTGATCAGCGACAGCGGCAACGCCACGCCGGCGATCAGGGTCGCGCGCAGCGAGCGCAGGAACAACAGCACCACCAGCGTCACCAGCACGACGCTCAACAGCAGCGTGAATTGCACGTCATGCACCGAGGCGCGGATGGTGACGGTGCGGTCGCTGACCACGGTTAGCGTTGACGCCGGCCGGAATCGCGCGCTGCAGTTTGGGTATTTCGGCGCGGATCTGGCGCACCACGTCGATGACGTTGGCGCCGGGCTGGCGCTGGATGTCGATGATCACGGCCGGCGTGCCCTGGTACCAGCCGCCGGTGCGGTCGTTCTCCAGCCCGTCGACGATCTCGGCGACGTCGCCGATGGTGACCGGCGAGCCGTTGCGGTAGGCGATGATGATCGGCTTGTAGGCGTCGGCCGCGGCGATCTGGTCGTTGGCGGCGATCGTGTAGGACTGCTGGGCGCCGTCGAGCGATCCTTTCGGTCCGGAGACGTTGGCGCCCGCAATCGCGTTGCGCAGATCTTCCATCGCGATGCCGTAGGCCGCGAGCCGCGCCAGATCGGCCTGCACCCGCACCGCGGGCTTGAGTCCGCCGAGCACCGCGACCCGTCCGACGCCGGAGATCTGGCTGAGGCGCTGACCCAGAATGGTATCGGCCAGGTCGCTCATCGCGCGCAGCGAAATCGTCTCCGACGTCAGCGCCAGCGTCATGACCGGCGCGTCCGCCGGATTCACCTTGGCGTAGACCGGCGGATACGGCAGGGTTTTCGGCAGGACTCCCGCCGCGGCATTGATCGCGGCCTGCACGTCCTGGGTGGCGCCGTCGATGTCGCGGTTGAGATCGAATTGCAGCGATATCTGGCTGACGCCGAACGAACTGGTCGAGGTCATCGCCGACAGCGACGGAATTTGCCCGAGCTGGCGCTCGAGCGGCGCGGTGATCAGCGAAGCAATGACGTCGGGGCTGGCGCCCGGCAATTGCGTCGTCACCTGCACCGTCGGGAAATCGACCTGCGGCAGCGCCGAAACCGGCAGCGCCCAATAGCCGAGCGCGCCGCCGATCAACAGCGCGATCCCGAGCAGCGAGGTCGCGATCGGGCGGCGAATGAAGGGCTCGGAGACGCTCATGGCGGCGTGCTCATGTTAGCCTTTTCAATACACTCAAACGACGATTTGTCGGGTCATGGCTGCGCCTTCGCCCCATTGACCGCCGCATCAGCGCCTCGCGCGGGCCGCCCCTCGGCTTTCTCGCCGGCTTCGCCTGGATGGCGTTCGCGCCATCGGCGGTGCTCGCCCTTGCCGTCCCCGCTCTGGCCGTCGCGGTTTTGTCCGTCGCTGAATTGCCCGTCCTTGGCCTGGCCGCCTTTGGCCTGCCCCTCACGGCTGCCGCCATCGCCGCCGCCGCGGTCGCGGCGGCCGCGTTTGCGCGGCGCGAGATCGGCTGATCGGCGCCTGATCGTCCTTGCCGACCGTGACCTTGGCGCCGTCGGACAAATTGGCAAAGCCGGTCGTCACCACGCGATCGGAGGTCGACAGCCCGCTTGCGATCACCGCATCGGTTTCGTTCTGCTGCGTCACCACGACCGGCTTCGCGGTGACGGTATCATCGTCATTGATGACATAGCTGAAGGTGCCGGCCGGCCCGCGCTGCACCGCCGAGGTCGGGATCACCATCACCTGCGACAGGGTGTCGACCTTGAGCCGCACATTGACGAACTGGCCGGGCCATAGCTGGAAGTTCGCGTTCGGGAAACTCGGCCTTGAGCTTCAGCGTGCCGGTGGTCGGATCGACCTGGTTGTCGATGCCGGTCAGCTTGCCGGTATCGGCGACCGTCGTGCCGTCATTGCCGAACACATCGACCGAGAGCGCGCCCTTGGCCGAGGCGGCGTTGACGCGCACGATCTGCTGCTGCGGCAGGCTGAACAGGACCGCGATCGGCTGCAATTGGGTGATGATCGACAAGGCCGGTGGCGTCGGCGGCGTGGATGATGTTGCCCTGGTCGACCTGGCGCAGGCCGGTGCGGCCCGACAACGGCGCGATGATCTTGGTATAGCCGAGCGTCGCCTGGGCGTTGTCGATCGCGGCCTGATCGGCGTTGACCAGCGCTTCCTGCTGGGCGACCACGGCGCGCTGGGTGTCGAACTGCTGCTTGGAGCCGGCGTTGGTGGCGGCAAGCTGCTGATAGCGGATGAGATCGAGGCGCATGATTGGCCGAGTTGCGCCTCGTCCTGCGCCTTCTTGGCGACGGCCTGGTCGAACTGCGCCTTGTAGATCGCGGGATCGATCTCGCCGAGCACGTCGCCCTTCTTGACGTCCTGCCCCTCGACGAAATTGACCGAGATCAACTTGCCGTCGACCTGCGAGCGCACCAGCACGTTGTTGAGCGCGCGAACGGTGCCGACGCCGTCGAGATAGACCGGCACGTCCTGGACGCGCGGCGACGCCGCCAGCACCGGCACCGCCAGATCGGGGCGCGCCGCGGCTCGCGGCCTGCTTCTGCTGCGAACACGTCCAGGCGAGATAACCGAGACCGCCGAGGATCAGCGAGCGTGATCAAAATCCAAACTCGCCCAGCGCGCGCCGCAGCGAGGTCGCGTCTTCGCCAATCGGCGTCAGCCGTCTCATCCGTATCTGGCTTAAAGAGCATTGACCGGCTTCTCCATCTTCGGCTCCCAGCCGCCCCCCAGCGCCTGGTACAGGCTGACGACCGCCAGCAATCGGGCAAGCTGGGCCTGCCACAGCACGTCTTCGGCCTGAAACAGCGTCAACTGCGTATTTAGCACGGTTACGATGTCGGCGGTGCCGGCCTTCAGCTGCTGCTCGGAGAGCTGAAACGCGCGCCGCGAGGCGGCAACCACGACCGCGCTGCAGCCGCAGCTT
Source organism: uncultured Alphaproteobacteria bacterium (assembly GCA_963755895.1). GTDB lineage: Bacteria > Pseudomonadota > Alphaproteobacteria > Rhizobiales > Xanthobacteraceae > Bradyrhizobium. The sequence continues at coordinate 941,876 of CAVWMD010000027.1, read as the reverse complement.
GTTGGTGGTTTCGCGGATCGCGACCAGCGCGTTGTCGACGTCGGCTGAAGGCCTGGACCACCGTCTTGCGGTAGGTCTGCAGCATCTCGTCCTGCATGGCCTTGGTGTTTTCGAAATTGCCGAGAATGGCGCCGCCGTCGAAAATCGGCTGGTTGATGCTGGCGACCAGCTTGAAGAACGCCGCGTGCGGCTGAATCAGCGAGACAGCGCCGAGCTCTGATAGCCGCCTGCTCCGGTCAACGAGATGCTCGGGAAAGAATTGCGCGCGGGCGCTTCCGACATTGGCGGTGGCGGATGCGAGCTGCGCTTCCTGGCGCCGGATGTCCGGCCGCTGCGTCAGCAATTCCGACGGCAGGCCCGGCGTGACCCGCGGGATCGTGATCCGGTTCATCGAACCGCCCGTGACCTGCAGGCTTTCCGACGGCCGCGACACCAGGATCGCCAGCGCGTTGATGTTCTGCTCCAGCGTCTGCCGCAGCGGCGGCACCGCCGCTCGCTGGTTGGCCAGCACGCTTTCCTGCTGCGCGACGTCGAGGTCGGTGCCGGTGCCGGCCTTGAAGCGCTGCTTGATGGCGTCGAGCACGCGCGCCGCGCTGGCGATGTTGCTTTCGGCGGTGCGAATCCGGTCCTGCGAGGCCAGCACCTGGAAATAGGCGGTGGCGACGCTGGTCAGCGTGGTCAGCGCGACCACTTCGCGATTGAAGCGGTTGGCGACGGTGGTTTCCTCGGCGGCCTGCGCGGCGTCGCGATACTGGCCCCAGAAATCGACGATATAGCTGGCGCTCAGCGAGCTTGAGTAATTGACCGTCTCGCGCCCGCCGGTGGACAGACCGTTGAGACTGGAGCCGGAGACTCTGGAATAGGACTCCTGGCCGAGATTGCCCGGACCGCTTGCGGACAGGGTCGGCAGCAGCGGCGCGCCGGCTATTCGCGCCTGCGCATCGGCCTGGGCGATCAGTGCGACGGCCGCGGCGATGTCGAGATTGACCTTCTGGGCCTCCTCCATCAGCTCGGTCAGTTCGGGCGAACCGAAGCCGCGCCACCAGTCCAGCGGCGGCGGCGCATCCTGCTGCCCGGTCAGCCGCGCGGCCCGATAGCTATCGGGGACGTCGAGCGCGGGATCCGGCAGATCCTTGGTCAGGATGCAGCCCGCCGAACTCGCGACCAGGCACAGTCCCACCAGCCATCGCACCGGTCGGGAAAGCGCGGACAGACGCGCTGCGGCGAGACCCTGATGTCCCGGTGTCACAGCGGCACTCCGGCCGACAACAAAGCCGGCCTGCGGCCCCCCGCGAAACGCTGGAACGCGTTGCAGGTGACGCGTTTGGGGACCGCCTGAGAGACGTTCACGGCAGTGATGCTTCCTGAGGAACATGCCGGCCATCCTAGCCGGGGCGATACCGCCCGGACAGTCCTGTCACCGCCTTTGTCCCGCTGCCGAGCGGTGCGACGCAGCCCTCGATCGGCCTGTGGAAAGGCGTGACTTATGCCTGCCGCAGTGGGCTTTCTCACAGATTTCCAGTATGCGATGACGCTGCGATCTTACCAATGTTTCATCTTGCCGGCGGCCGTTTACCCGTTCGCTGAACGCCCGTGCGCCACGGGCTGAGTTGAAACTTCGCATGCGTCCCGCCGTAGCTTGCTTCACCAGGGGCAACGGGGACTGAGAATGCGCGTCGCGGTGATCGGAACGGGAATTGCCGGCAACGCCGCCGCCTGGGCCCTTTCGAAGCGCTATCCGGTCACGGTCTATGATCGCGAGCTTCGCCCCGGCGGACACAGCCACACCGTCACCATCGACTATGACGGCACGCCGGTCGCGGTCGATATCGGCTTCATCGTCTACAACGAACTGAATTATCCGGACCTGACGGCGCTGTTCGCCCATCTCGGCGTCGAGACCGTGGAAAGCTGCATGAGCTTTGCGGTGACGGCGGACGCCGGCCGCTTCGAGTGGAAGGGCGGCGGCATCAACTGGCGCAAGACCGCCGAGGGCTTGTTCGCGCAGCGGCGCAACCTGCTGTCGCCGTCCTATCTGTGGATGCTGCGCGATATCCTGACCTTCAACCAGCAAAGCATCGAGGATTACGCCGCGGGCCGGCTCGCCGGGTTGACGCTGGGCGAGTATTTCAAAACCCGCCATTTCGCGCCGCGGCTGTTGACCGATTATCTCGCGCCGATGGGCGCGGCGATCTGGTCGGCGCCGTCGGCCGAGATGCTGGACTTCCCGGCCGAGAATTTTGTCGCCTTCTTCAGCAATCATCGCCTGCTGCAATATGACCGTCCGGTCTGGCGCACGGTCAAGGGCGGCAGCCAGTGCTATGTCGAGAAGACTGATTTCGGCCGTTCCGCGACCGGATCCGGCTCGGCTGCGCCGTGACTTCGATCGAGCGGACGCCGCATGGCGTCGTCGTCCATGACAGCCACGGCCGGCACGACAGCTACGATCATGTCGTGATCGCCGCGCACAGCGATCAGGCGCTGGCGATGCTGTCGGATGCCGATCCGCGCGAACGCGCTGTGCTCGGCGCCATCGGCTATTCGCCCAATACGGTCTATCTGCATCGCGACGTCAGATTGATGCCGAAGCGCAAGCGGGCCTGGGCGTCGTGGAATTTCCTGCGCTGGCAGCGCGAAGGCTCCGCGCAGAACGACGTCGCGGTGACCTACTGGATGAACCCGTTGCAAGGCATCGACGACGACAAGCCGCTGTTCGTCAGCCTCAATCCGCCATTTGCACCGGCGCCGCGAGCTGACCTTCGGCAAATATATCTGCGAACATCCGCAATATAACGCCGCGGCCTTTGCCGCCCAGAAAGCAGCTCGGCGACATCCAGGGGCGACGCCACACCTGGTTCTGCGGCGCCTGGACCGGATATGGTTTTCACGAAGACGGCTTGCGGTCCGGACTTGCGGTCGCCGAAGCGCTCGGCGCCGGCGTGCCCTGGCGCAACCCGCCGCCCGAACTCGCGCAAGCCGCGGAGTAGCGATGCCCGAACGCGCCGCCCAAGCCGGAATGCCAAGCGAAGCCCGCCGCGGCCGCGCTTTACTTTGGCGAGGTGATGCATGCGCGGCTCAAGCCGATGGGCCACCGCTTCAGCTATCGCGTGATGAGCCTGCTGATCGATCTCGACCGGCTCGATGTCGCGGACCGGCAAAGCCGGCTGTTCGGCGTCAACCGCGCCGCGCTTTACAGTTTCAACGAGAAGGATCACGGCGACCGCGACGGATCGCTCGCTGCGGATCTACGCCCAGCGCCGCGCAGCGGAGCACGGCATCGACCTGACCGGCGGACGCGTGCTGCTGTTGTGCTATCCGCGGCTGCTCGGCTTCACCTTCAATCCGCTGTCGGTCTATTTCTGCTATCGCGCCGACGGCGAGCTGGCGCTGATGATCTATGAGGTCCGCAACACCTTCGGGGATATCCACGCCTATGTGCTGCCGGTGCAAGCCGGGCGAGCTCAGCGAAGCCGGCCTGCGGCAGCAGCAGGACAAGCTGTTTTACGTCTCGCCCTTCATCGACATGCCGATGCGCTATCATTTCCGCCTCTCGCCGCCGGCGGCCGACGTCAAACTGCGCATCCTGGAGACCGACCGCGCGGGCCCGCTGCTCGCCGCGACCTTCCACGGCCGCCGCCGCGACCTGACCGCGGCGCAGCTGCTGCGGTCGTTCTTTGCGCTGCCGCTGGTCACGCTGAAAATCGTGGCGGCGATCCACTGGGAAGCGCTGCGGCTGTGGATCAAGGGCGCGCGGCTGGTGCCGCGCAGCGTGCCCGCGACCGGCAATCCGCACGCAACACCGCCTCTAATACCGGTCTTGGCGAGCGGCAAACAGCCCTGATTATACTGGGCGAGAGTTGTATGCCCGAGGAGGAGCGCTCTGGTCCGGTGACGGTGGATGCTAGCGATCGACCGTTGACGCCCCGCGCTGGACACAGAGCCACATCGTCAGATGGATCTGCCCATGCCGGATCTGATCCGCGTGACCCCCGAAAATGTTGAGGCGTTGCTGCGCGACCTGCCGCGGCTGGTCCGGCTGGCGCTGGGCTTCGGCTCCAAGCTGCGGCGCGGCACCCTCGACGTCACCCTGCCCGACGGCCGCAGGATCAGGCTCGGCGGCATCGAGCCGGGCCCGGCGGCGGCGATGACGCTTTACAATTACGGCTTTGCGTCGCGGCTTCTCAACGGCGGCGACATCGGCATCGCCGAAGCCTATCTGCACGGCGAATGGGACACGCCCGACCTGACCCAATTCCTCTATCTGTTCTGCGTCAATCACGACCTGATCCAGGCCATGCTGGGCGACAAGCCGCTGCTGCGTTTCGTCCAGATCATCCGCCACTGGTTCAACCGCAACACCAAGCGGCAGGCGCGCCGCAACATCTACGCCCATTACGACATCGGCAATGCGTTCTATTCGGCATGGCTCGATCCCAGCATGACCTATTCCTCGGCGCTGTTCGAGGACGACACCGCGGATTTGACCGCGGCGCAAAACAACAAATATCGCAGGCTCGCCGAGGCGATCGACCTGCAGCCCGGCCAGAAATTGCTGGAGATCGGATGCGGCTGGGGCGGCTTTGCCGAATATGCCGCGAAGACCTATGGCGCCAGCGTGGTCGGGCTGACCATCAGCAAGGAGCAGCGCGATTTCGCGCAAGCGCCGGATCCAGAAGGCCGGCCTCAGCGACAAGGTCGAGATCCGGCTGCAGGATTATCGCGACGAGCGCGACCAGTACGACCGCATCGCTTCGATCGAGATGATCGAGGCGGTCGGCGAGCAATTCTGGCCGCGATATTTCTCGCAGTTGCGCGACCGGCTGCTGCCCGGCGGGCTCGCCGGTATCCAGGCCATCACCATCCAGGACAAGCTGTTCCAGACCTACCGCCGCGAAGTCGACTTCATCCAGCGCTACGTTTTCCCCGGCGGCATGCTGCCCTCGCCGCAGATCCTGAAATCGCTCGGCGAGAAGTTCGGCGTGCCTGTCATCCGCGAACGCATTTTCGGGCAAGATTATGCCAAGACGCTTGCGATCTGGCGAAATAATTTCCGCGCGGCTTGGCCGAACCTGATGCCATCGGGTTTCGACGACCGGTTCCGGCGGCTGTGGGAATACTACCTCGCTTATTGCGAGGCCGGCTTCCTGTCGGGAAATATCGACGTGCGCCAGGTGGTGTTCGCCAAAACCGAAATAGCCGGTTCGCAAACCGCCGTGCGGTGCAAAAGCGGCTTCCACTTCGGGCTGATCGCGACTCTAGGGTCGTTGCCAGATTTGGCAACGGACTGGCAAGATTTCCGGCAGATGAAAATCAACAACGACGTCATTGAAGCGATCGGCAATACGCCGCTGATCAAGCTGAAGCGCGCCTCCGAAGAGACCGGCTGCACCATTCTCGGCAAGGCCGAATTCATGAATCCCGGCCAGTCGGTCAAAGACCGCGCCGGCAAATGGATGATCCTCGAAGCCGAGAAGCGCGGCGATCTCAAGCCCGGCGGCCTGGTGGTGGAATCGACCGCCGGCAATACCGGCATCGGGCTTGCGGTCGTCGCCAGCGCGCGCGGCTATCGCACCCTGATCGTGATTCCGGAAACCCAGAGCCAGGAAAAGAAGGACATGCTGCGGCTGTGCGGCGCCGAACTGGTCGAAGTGCCGGCGCTGCCGTTTTCCAATCCGAACAATTACCAGCATGTCGGCAAGCGGCTCGCCGACCAGCTTGCGCAAGACCGAGCCCAACGGCGTGCTGTTCGCCGACCAGTGGAACAATCTCGACAACGCCAAGGCGCATTACGAATCGACCGGACCGGAGATCTGGCAGCAGACCGGCGGCAAGATCGACGGCTTCATCTGCTCGGTCGGCACCGGCGGCACGCTGGCCGGCACCAGCCGTTACCTGAAGGAAAAGAACAAGGACATCGTCACCGCCTGCGCCGATCCGCATGGCTTTGCGATGTATGAGCTGTTCAAGCACGGCAACGCCAAGTCGACGCCGGGCGATTCGATCACCGAAGGCATCGGGCTCGGCCGCGTCACGCCCATCATCGAGACCGCGAAGGTCGATGACGCGTTCTTGATCCCCGACGAGGAAGCCGTGAAGGTGATCTACGACCTGCTCGAGCACGAAGGCCTTTGCCTCGGCGGCTCGACCGGCATCAACGTCGCCGGCGCGATCCGGCTCGCCAAGCAGCTCGGCCCCGGCCACACCATCGTGACCATCCTGTGCGACTCCGGCAACCGCTATCAGTCGAAGCTGTTCAATCCGGCCTTCATGCGCTCGAAGAACCTGCCGGTGCCGGAATGGCTGGAGAAGCGCAGCAAGATCGAACTGCCGTTCGATGAAGGTGTGAGATGGCGAATCGAGCGAGTGGCGAATAGCGGAAACAGTTCGCTATTCGCCACTCGCTATTCGCCGCTACCTCACCGCAATATCTGGCTCAAGAACAACTTGGTCCGCGCGTGCTGCGGATTGGCGAAGAAATTCGCCGGCGTGTTCGCCTCGATGATCTGCCCGGCATCCATGAACACGATGCGGTTGGCGACTTCGCGGGCAAATCCCATTTCGTGGGTCACGACCAGCATGGTCATGCCCTCCTTGGCGAGATCGACCATGGTGTCGAGCACTTCCTTGACCATTTCGGGATCGAGCGCCGAGGTCGGCTCGTCGAACAGCATGACCTTCGGGTTCATGGTCAGCGCGCGCGCGATCGCGACGCGCTGCTGCTGGCCGCCCGACATCTGGCCCGGATATTTGTTGGCCTGATGCGGGATTTTCACCCGCTCCAGATATTTCATCGCCGCGGCTTCGGCGTCCTTTTTCGGGATGTTGCGCACCCAGATCGGCGCCAGCGTGCAGTTCTCCAGCACGGTCAGATGCGGAAACAGATTGAAGCTCTGGAACACCATGCCGACTTCGCGCCGGACCTCGTCGACCCGCCGCAGATTCGGGCCCGAGCTCGATGCCGTCGACGACGATGCGGCCTTCCTGGAATTCCTCCAGCGCATTGATGCAGCGGATCAGCGTCGACTTGCCCGAGCCGGAAGGGCCGCAGATCACGATGCGCTCGCCCTTGGCGACGTCGAGGTTGATGTCGCGCAGCACGTGAAAATCGCCGTACCATTTGTTGAGGCCGGCAATGCTGACGATCGGCGTTCTCGGTCATGGTCATTTCACTCAGTTGCGGCGGTGGGCGTTCAGCCGGTGTTCGACGAACAACGAATAGCGCGACATTCCAAAGCAGAACGCGAAGTAGATCATTCCGGCGAAGGCAAAGCCGGTGAACAGCGTGGTCGGCGTCGACCAGACCGGATCGGCAAACGAGGCCCGCACGCTGCCGAGCAGATCGAACAGCGCCACGATCGAGACCAGCGAGGTATCCTTGAACAAGCGCGATGAAGCTGTTGACGAGGCCGGGAATGACGTGGCGCAGCGCCTGCGGCATCACGATCAGCCCGGTGGTCTTCCACCAGGACAGGCCGAGCGCGCTGGCCGCCTCGCCCTGCCCGCGCGGGATCGCCTGCAGGCCGCCGCGGATCACCTCGGCATTATAGGCGCCGGCAAACAGCGCGATGCCGATCAGCGCCCGCACCAGGCCATCGATGGTGAAATCCGCGGGAAGGAACAGCGGCAGCATGTAGGTCGCGAAGAACAACACCGTGATCAACGGCACGCCGCGCCAGAATTCGATGAAGGCGATCGAAAAGATCCGGATCAAGCGGGATGGTCGAGCGCCGGCCCAAGGCCAGCGCGATGCCGACCGGCATCGAGGTCACGATGCCGGTGACCGACACCACCAGCGTCACCAGAAGGCCGCCCCACAGCCTGGTATCGACAATTGGCAAGCCGCCGCGGTCGAGCCCCATCGCTGCGATCACGATGCCAATGCCGGCAAAGATCGACAAGGCTGACGATCAGCGCGCGCCATCCGGTGCGGATGCCGCCGCCCAGCAAGAACATCAGGACCGAGACGATCGCGGCGGTGACCGCGAAATCGACCCATAGCGGCTGGGTAGACATCTGAATTTGATCGCGCAGCCAGGTCAGCGGCGAGATCAGCGTACACGCAGCCCTTGCAGCCGAGGTTTGCCAGCAGCTTGCCCAGCAAAGCCAGCGCGCCGCCGGTGCCCGCAAGCTTTTGGCCGGCCGCGCCGACATCCGCCGACCAATCCCGACAGCAGGTCGGCGACCCAGCTGACGCCAAAGCCGCTCAGGCCGCCGCCATGCAGCAGGAAAAACGCCACGACCGGAAATGCGACGAAGAACAGACCGGCGTTGAGACCCTTGGCCGGCAGCCGCGGAATCAACAGCGGCAACAGCAGCAGCGCGGCGAGAACGAACGTCAGATTGACCCGCCATCGCTCCGGCTTCGGGATAAAAGCCGTAAATGAATTGCGTGAACTTCGCCTGGACGTACGGCCAGCACGCGCCGACCGTGTGTCCCGCGTTCTCCGCCAGGCAGGCGTTGCGGTCGGTACCGGTCCAGACCGCATCGATCAGCAGGAATCTGCAGCGTCGGAATCACGGTAAACCACAGCAGCAGCGCGCTGGCGATCGTCAGCAGGATATTGGTCGGCGAATTGAACAGGCGGGTGCGCAGGAATCCGACAAAGCCGGTGGTCTTGATCGGCGCGGCGCGCTCGGGAACCAGTTCCTGCCGGACAAAGGACTGGTCGGCGATGTCGCTCATGTACTGCCAAGGCTCCGGCTCAAGCGCCAGCCGTAAAAACTCATGATCGCGCTGGTCACCAGCGAAATCAGCAGATAGACGCCCATCGTGATGGCGATGATCTCGATCGCCTGCCCGGTCTGGCTCAGCGTGGTTCCGGCGAACACCGAGACCAGATCGGGATAACCGATCGCCACCGCCAGCGACGAGTTCTTGGTCAGGTTGAGATATTGGTTGGTGAGCGGCGGCAGGATCACGCGCAGCGCCTGCGGCACCACGATCAGCCGCAAGGTCGAGCCGCGCGACAGACCGAGCGATGCGCCGGCTTCCATCTGGCCCTTGTGCACCGACTGGATGCCGGCGCGCACGATCTCGGCGATGAACGCCGCCGTATAGAGCGACAACGCCAGCAGTCAGCGCCACGAATTCCGGAATGATCGCGCGAGCCGCCGGCAAAATTGAATCCCTTAAGCTGCGGGTATCTCAAACATCACCGGCGCGCCGAACACCAGCGACGTCAGCGAGCGGCAATCCGATCAGCAAGCCCAGCACGATAGGGCCAGATGCGGATCCGCCGACCGTGCTCGAATAATTGACGGCGCGCATAGCTTCGCAACAGCAGAGCGGCAATCGACCGCGATCAGCAGCGCGATCGCAAACGGCTCGAGGCCGGGTTCGGCGATCGGCCTCGGAATCACCAGGCCGCGGTTGGAGAGAAAGAAGCTGCCGAACAGCGAGATGCTCTGCCGCGGATTGGGCAAGGCCGCCGAGCACCGCAAGATACCAGAACAAGATCTGGAACAGCAGCGGCAGATTGCGGATCAGTTCGACATAGCCGCCGGAAATCCGCGACAGCAGCCAGTTCGGCGACAGCCGGCCCAACGCCACCATGAAGCCGATCAATGGTGGCAAAGAAGATGCCGATCACCGCAACCAGCAGCGTGTTGAGCAGCCCGACGAAAAACACCCGGGTGTAGGTGTCGGATCCGGAATACGGGATCAGGTTTTGGCTGACGTCAAAGCCGGCGGTATTGCCCAAAAATCCGAAACCGGACGTGATCCGCTGCGCCTGCAGATTGGCGCGGGCGTTGACCACGATCTCGTAGCCAATCCAGACCAGAACGGCGACGAACAGGATCTGGAAGGCAAACCCTCCCCAGCCCGCCCGGCCGCCGAGCGCACGCCGCAATTTGGCGACGAACTGCGGCGGCGGAGGTCTCGAGTCGGTGCTCATCGCAGAACGCGGCAACCGCTGATCGGGATCAGCGGATCGGCGGCGCGTATTGAATTCCGCCCTTGTTCCAGAGCTGATTGAGACCGCGCGCAATTCCAAGCTTCGAGCCGGCGCCGACGTTACGGTCGAAGGCTTCGCCATAATTGCCGACCGCCTTCACGATCCGGGCCACCCAATCCTTGGTAACGCCGAGCTGTTCGCCGAGATTGCCGTCGGTGCCGAACACCCGCTTGAGCTCGGGCTTGTCGGATTTCGCCATGTCATCGACGTTCTTCTGGGTAACGCCGAGTTCTTCCGCGTCGACCATCGCGAACAGCACCCACTTCACCAGATCGAACCATTGATCGTCGCCATGGCGCACCATCGGGCCGAGCGGTTCTTTCGAGATGACTTCCGGCAGCACGGCGTGGTCGGCGGGATTTGCCAGCTTCAGGCGCTCGGCATAGAGCTGCGAGACGTCGGAGGTGAAGACGTCGCAACGCCCGGACTCATAGGCCTTGACGGTTTCATCGGCGCTGGCGAACGCGATCACCTCATACTTCATGTTGTTGCTCTTGAAGTAGTCGGCGAGATTCTGCTCGGTCGTGGTGCCGGTCTGCACGCAGACCGAGGCGCTATTCAGCTCCAGCGCGGAATTGACCTTGAGCGATTTTTTGACGAGGAACCCCTGCCCGTCATAATAGGTTACGCCGGTGAAATTGGCGCCGAGCGAGGTGTCGCGGGAAAGCGTCCAGGTCGTATTGCGCGAGAGCACATCGATCTCACCGGACTGAAGCGCCGTGAAGCGATCCTTGGCCGACAGCGGCACGAATTTGACCTTGCTGGGATCGTTGAAAATGGCGGCGGCAACCGCGCGGCAGATGTCGACGTCGAGCCCGGTCCAGTTACCCTTGTCGTCGGGCGACGAAAAGCCCGGCAAGCCCTGGCTGACGCCGCAGGATACCATGCCACGGTCGGTGACCGTCTTGAGCGTCTGGGCATGCGCGGCCGGCGTTGAAATACCGGCGGCAAAAGCGAGGGTAAGAACCAGGGATGCGCGTTTCATGGCAAGGCCTTTCAGGTCGTCCGGGAACATTCGCTTAACATCGCGTGCGCCGATGGGCCAACCTCATAAATCCATTGCCGCAGACGCCAATCCGATCAGGCAGTTTGGCGTGCGGTCCAATCAACGATGGATCTGGGTCGCGGCAGGCCCCTCAACGTGCGGCGACGGAATAACTCGCGCGCATCACAGAACGACTGGCGGGCCGGGTCAAGGGGTTGACGACCGACTTCCATAGGCTGTTATTAACGACCCCTACCCGCCCCATCTTCCGCGGGAGTGCTGCCTGCATCACGACTGCGGCAAAATGTCCCTGACTCGGAGCAGAATCGCACCACCTCCTGGAAATCAGGGAAAACGATGGCTGATCAACCAATCCGCTTCGACGATGGCGCCGCCTATGAGCGGATGATGGGGGTCTGGAGCAGGCTCGCTGGCGAAATCTTTCTGGATTGGCTGGCCCCCCGTCCCGCCCTGAAATGGCTCGATGTCGGATGTGGCAACGGCGCTTTCACCGAGTTGGTCGCAGCGAAGAACGAACCAGCGCAAATCACGGGCGTTGATCCCTCGGACGGCCAATTGGCCTACGCCCGCACCCGGCACGGTACCGGGACGGCGACCTTCCACAAGGCCGACGCGATGGCGCTGCCGTTTTTGGATAACAGCTTCGATGTCGCGATCATGGCGCTGGTGATCTTTTTTGTTCCGGACCCGGCCAAGGGTGTAGCCGAGATGGTTCGCGTTGTGGCGCCCGGCGGCACAGTCGCGGCCTATGCCTGGGACATCATGGGCGGCGGCTTTACGTTACAGCCGGTCCAGACCGAACTGAAAGCGATGGGGTTTTCGCCCGTCCGCCCGCCCAGTTCCGAAGCCTCGACCATCGAGGCGTTGCAAAAGCTGTGGACCGACGCCGGCCTCCTCGAGGTCCAAACGCGGCGGATCGACGTTGAGCGCAGCTTTGTCGATTTCGACGATTTCTGGGGAGCGGTGATAGCCGCACCGACGCTCGGCGAACTGTTTTCGAAAATGCCGCCCGATGCGCTCGCGGGACTGAAGACGCGGGTGCGGACGCATCTGAAAGAGGACCGTCAGGGGCGGATCAGCTACGGCGCGTGGGCCAATGCGATCAAGGGACGCATTCCGGGATAGATTTGCCGGGATAGACTTGCCGGGATAGGTCAGCGATCGAGCGCCTGCGTCCGCTTGCCGCGATTTTTGACGATCAGCATGATGTTGCGGACGTAGATGATGGTGGCCAACCCCTGGCCGAGGATAATCACCGGCTCGCGCTTGGCGACGCCATAGACCAGCGTCATCAATCCGCCCCCCATCGAGAAGAACCAGAACGCCATCGGGACCACGCTTTGCCCGGCGCGTTCGCTCGATATCCACTGCACGAGAAAGCGTGCGGTGAACAACAATTGCGCGACCAACCCGAACGCGAGCCAGAAATCGAACTTGGCGACGAAAACGTCGTAGAGATAATCGCCGAGCGCCTGGCCATATTGAATCAGCATCATTGAACCTCGGTCGCGACGGGGGTCGGTTTCTTGCGGCGGATCAGCCACCACACGCCCGCGAGATCCATGATTCCGATCCACAGCCGATCGAAGAAACCATAGTTCGAGACGCCGGAATGGCGGGGACGATCGATGACGTCGACATAAGCGATCTCGTATCCCTCGCGGCGCACCAGTGCCGGCAGAAAGCGATGCAGCCCGTCGAAGTAAGGCATCGCCAGAAACACCTCGCGCGGGAACGCCTTGAGGCCACAGCCGGTGTCGCGGGTGCCGTCGCGCAGAATGCCGTTACGCACGCCGTTGGCGACGCGCGACTGAATCTTCTTGAAACCGGTGTCCTTGCGTCCGACCCTTTGGCCTGCGGCAAGACCGACACGGCTGCAGCCGTTCTCGATCGCGGCGATCAGATCCGGCAGGAACGCCGGATTGTTTTGTCCGTCGCCGTCGAGCGTCGCCACGATGGCGCCGCGCGCCGCGCGCACTCCGCTGCGCACCGCCGCCGACTGGCCTGCCGAGGCTGCGTGCGCGATCTGACGCACATTGTCCCGCTGCCTCATGATGGCATCGAGTTTCTCGGCGGTGGCGTCCGTCGAGCCGTCATTGACATAGATGATCTCATAGACCCAGCGGCCGTCGAGCGCCGCGGTGATTTCGGCGATCAGCGGCGCCACGTTCTCGGCCTCGTTGCGCACGGGCACAACGATCGAAACGGCCAATCCGGCGGGGTCAGAAGACGGCAAATTCAACACTCGGCTGGAGTTCGAGGGATGCAGCTTGGCCCGGAGCCAAGATCCTGAACCAAGACCTTGGCCTTAGACCGTGGCCGGGGATTGCGGCGCCCGCTTTTATGAGGCCGCCGCCCAACGGGCAACCCCTTGACGGCGGCCAAACCGCCTCAAACCGACGGCGTTATGACCCCGTCCTGGCCTATGACAAACCCCAGCCGGCGCGCGGCAAACCAGTAGCGTACCGACATCGCGCCGACCACCCCGATCAGGGCGCCCGCGACCACGTCGCTTGGATGATGCGCCAGCAGCACCAGCCGGCTGGCGATGATCAGCAGCACATATACGATCATCGCAACCCACGCCCGTGGCCACAGCGCGCAGACCGCAAACGCCAGTGCTGCGCCGGTGATTGCGTGCGCCGACGGGAAACTGGCATAGGCCTCGGTGCCCGCGAAATGCGAGAAGTTGAAGGCATTGGCTTTGCCGCCGACAAACGGCCGGCCCCGCCCGACGATCCACTTGATGACTTCGCCAGCCAGGATCGGCACCAGCACGGCGAAGAACACAAACTGTACTTGCGTCCCAAAACGGAGCAATCGGGCGCGCCAAGGCCCTTGTGAAGGCCCGTGTAAGGCCGGCGCGACGATCGCCACAAACAGCAGCAGTCCCACCAACGACCACAGCACATTGGCCGCTTTTCCGAAGTCGGTCAGGATGCGAACCGGCCAGAGGCTGGGTGCCCCGCGCGGCGGCATCAGGCCGATCTCGGTGGCATCAAACCCGACCATCAGCGCGAACACGGCGACCGCGCCGACCGTGAGCAGTAGCGCCGCACGGCGCAACTGTTTTGCGGCGGCCTTGGGTGCATCGCGGATGCGACGCCGGCCGCACCAGGTGCGTCATCGACGACAGCGCCACGACGGAGAGGCGTGAGAAATAATTCGAGGCCTCGCCATGGGCGGCGGGAGTGGACATCCTACTCGGTGCCTTCCGAGCGGAAAATCGCAATCGAGATCGCCTTGCCTTGCGAAATATTATAGCCCTCGATCCGCGTGGCGACGTCGTAACGCAAGCCGATCGCCTCGGCGCGTTGCGCAAACGCCCGTTCCGAGCGCGCTTCGACCAGCGCGAACCGGCAACTGCCCTGCCCCAGGAAATCCGCCGCGCCCGAGCCGTCGGTGAGTAGCGTCGAGGTTCCCGTCATGAAGACGAGACTTGGCTCGTGAAACCCGGCCGCGGCGGCCTTCGGTCCGACGCAGACCACGTTGCGCAGCGCGCGCGCAATCTCGGCGCTCGGAAACAACGGCGTCAGCGCCGGCATCACCACGCCATAGATCGCCATGGCGAGAAACATCGCCGCGACCACTGCATTCAACAGCGAGCGCTCGGCGCGGTTGTCGTCGTAGAGCCACCACGCGAACAGCCCGAAGATCAGCGCCGCCGCCACGAACGGCCACGCCAGAAACACCGGCTGGCGCGTCACGGTCACCGCGCCGATCACGGCAACGACCGACATGATCGCGGGGATGGCGAACCACCAGGCCGCGCCGCGCCGTAACCAGGATCGCGACAGCACCCGCCGCTCCAGCGCGCCGACGGTGAGGATCGCGATCGCCGGATAGAGCGGCAGCACGTAATGCGGCAGCTTGGTCAGCACCGCCTCGAATACGATCCAGGACGGGATCAGCCACGCCAGCAGGAATTGCGCGCCGGGCTCGCGCCGCGCCCGCCATACCGCCGGCGCCGCCATTGCCGCCAGCGGCGCCCCCGGCCAGAACGTGATCCAGAACAGCAACAGATAAACGCCAGGCGGCGCGCCGTGCGACTCCTGCGCCGACAGCTTGCTCAGCATGTCGCCGCCGATCGAATCCGCGAAGAACGCATCGCCGGCGCGCCAGAAGATCGCGACGAACCATGGCAGCACCAGCACCAGCATCCACATCAGGCCCCAGACCGGCCGCAGCCGCCAGATCCAGTTCGCGGAGCGGTCGAAGATCGCGAGCGTGACGATGGTCAGCCCGACGAACATCAGGATCAACGGACCCTTGAGCAGGATGCCGCCGGCCAGCGCGGTCCAGAATATCGCGGGCCACGCCCACGGCGGATGCGTGGGATCCTCGCCGCGCTGCCAGGACAGATATACGCGCGCCAGCGCGCCCATCGCCGCCACCACCGTGAGCAACAGCATCGCATCGGTCTTGGCGAGCCGCGCTTCGACGCCCAACAAAACCGAACTGCACATCATCAGCGCGGCCAACACGGCGCCTCGCCGCGTCACGAAGGCGAGTGCCGTCCAGTAGGTCAGCAGCACCGCGCCGATCGCGCCGATCAGCGAGGGTATCCGGTAGAGCCAGATCCGCAGTTGCGCGCGCGGCAGCCCGAGCGCGGAGGCGGTCTCGACCGCCGCCGATTGCAGCCAGTAAATGCCGACCGGCTTCTTGTAACGGACGTCATCCTGGAACCGGATATCGACGAAATCGGAGGTCTCGACCATTTGCTTGGTTGCCTGCGCGAACCTCGCTTCGTCGCGGTCGATCGGCGGGATGTTGAAAAATCCCGGCAGGAACAACAGCAGGCCGCAGAGCAAAAGGAACCCGCCCGCGCGCAGATGGCTGGCGGTGACAAAATCGATCAGCGCCATCAGCCGGCTACCGGGATTTACCCGATTTTTCGGCTCACGCGGCTCTCCAAATCGGGGACGGGCAAAGGTCTCGGCCATTGGTTCCGCATACGCCGAAACCACCATCGCGACAACCGCTTGGCGACCCCCTATTGAATTCTCACCACAACTGTGTCCGCGGCGCCCGTAGCGTCGATCACGGTTAATCTGACGAAGCCCGGGCCGGGCGGATCGACCAGCCGCTGGCGGCGGCTGTCGATCTCGCCCGCCGCCACGCCGTTGACCATCATCGTCATCGGCAGCACACCGCCGGCGACCTTTACCGGCATCGCGGAAAATGACGCGCCATCGGAGCCACCGGCATCGATTTGCGAGCCGTTCAGCGGGTACTGGATGTGGGGCGCCTGCTCGCTGCCGGTCCGTACCAGTTCCCCAAGGGGACGGAACCGGCGCAGCGGCAATGGCAACGAGGCGTTATTCGCGATCAGCACGCCCTTTGGCGGCCTCTGTAGCGGCATCGGCAGTTTACCGGTGCGAGCAAAGGCATCGAACAGGATAGGCGCCGCCGCGGTACGGCCGACCAGGCCGGGAACCGGCGCCCCGTCGGGACGCCCGACCCAGACCCCGATCGTCATGCGGCCGTCGAAGCCGACCGACCAGGCATCGCGATAGCCGTAACTGGTGCCGGTTTTGAACGCGATGCGGTTATGCGGGGCATTTTCCGGTGGCGGCGTTCCCATCAGCACATTGCCGACCTGCCACGCCGCGACCTGGTCCATCAGACGCAATGGATCGCGCAACCCGTCGTTCACGTCGACGATCTCGCGCAACGGCCTCGTGGTGCCGAGCCGCGCGATCCCCGCATAAAGCTGCACCAGATCCTGCAACGTGACGCCAACGCCGCCGAGGCCCATCGCCAATCCCGGCACCTCGTCTTTCGGCAGCACCAGATTGCCGCCGGCCTGCTTCAACCGCGACGACAGCCGGCTGGCGCCGACCCGATCCAACAGCGCAATCGCGGGCACGTTCAGCGAGAGTTGCAGCGCCCTGCGCACCGGTACCGTGCCCTGAAAGCTCATGTCGAAATCTTGCGGCGCGTAGTCGCCGAACCGGATCGGCCGGTCGTCGATCAGGCTTTCCGGATGGACAAAACCGTCTTCGAAGGCGAGACCATAGATGAACGGCTTCAAGGTAGATCCCGGCGAGCGCACCGCGCGGGTCATGTCGACCTGCCCTGCCCGCTGCGTCATCGAAATAATCCGGCGAACCGACCCGAGCCAGCACGTCGCCGCTCTCATTATCGACCGCGAGTATACCGAGCGAGATATTCGGACCCAGCGCGATCGCGCGGTCACGCGCCAACGCCTCGAGCGCCTTCTGCAAGCTGCCATCCAGCGTCAGCGAAATCACCGGAATATCCTTGAAACTGGCAACCGCGCGATCGGCGGAATGCGGCGCCAGGATAGGTATCGGCTGGCGCATTCGCGGCACGGCTACGGCTTTCGCCGCGACGGCGTCTTCGTTCGAGATTTGACCGTCCTCGACCATGCGGTCGAGCACTCGGTCGCGCGCGGCGCGCGCTTCCTCAGGGTGTCGATCGAGGCGGCGGTTTTCCGGCGATTGCGGCAATGCCACCAGCAATGCGGCTTCCGCCAGCGATAGCCGCTTCGGCTCCTTGCCGAAATAGGCGATCGAGGCCGCACGAATGCCCTCGAGATTGCCGCCATAGGGCGCCAGCGCCAGATAGAGGTTGAGGATCTGGTCCTTGGTCAGTTGCCGCTCGATTTCGACCGCGCGGACCATCTGGCGCAATTTCGCATGGACCGACCGCTCGCGCCGCGGCTCCATCAGCCGCGCCAGTTGCATCGTGATGGTCGAGCCGCCCGACACGATGCGGCCGCGGCTGCCGAGTTGCAGCGCGGCGCGACTCAGCGCCAGCGGATCGATGCCATGATGGAAGTAGAACCGCTTGTCTTCATAGGCGAACAGCAGCTTGAGGTAGCCTGGATCGACATTGGCCTTGGCATCGACCGGCAATCGCCAGCGGCCGTCCGCCATCGCGTAGGCGCGCAGCAATTTACCATGGCGATCGACCACCGTCGCGGAGACTTGCCGGGCCTGCTCCAGTGGCAATGGCCCAAGTGAGGCGACCCACGCCACGAAGACACCGACCGAAATCAAACAAGCCGCGGCCAGCGCGACGGCCGCCCGCTTGATCCGTTGCCAACGGTGTTGGCGTGGAGCCGCCGGCAAAATGGTCTGCGTTACGCTCATTTCGCCGGACGCACCTCCACTGTCCCGGTGCCGGTTCGGCCGTAGCGCGAGGGATTGTACATGTCCTCGACATAGGCCTGCGGCAAGCACGTATTTGCCGGGGGACACCGCGCGCACCACATAGGCAACCGTGAACACTGACTTATCGTTGGCCGCACGATCGATCGCGGCCGTGAAGCGATCGTCACGGAATTCGGTGTTTTGCGGTTCCTCACCGTCCTCGATCCAGTCCAGCGTACCGGTGTCGCCGGACGAGACCAGATGCGGATTGTCGATCTCGAGGCCGGCCGGAAGATAATCCGCCACCATGATGTGGCCGAACTCCGGCTTCGGCTCGGTGATCTTCAGCACCACGGCAAACCGATCGTTCTGCTTGGCTTTCGACACGTCGGCCGGCTTGCCATCGAGCGTGAAATAATTGCGCTCGATCTTGAAGCCGTTTGAGGCGGCCGGCTCCGGCGTGACCGGCGCGCCGCTCACCGAGACCACCGCCTGCACCGATGCGTCGCCGGTATTGGTGATCTTGACCGGCTTGCCCGCCATCTCGGCGGCCTTGTAGCTGCGATAGACCGCGGTCTTGACCGGCGAACCATCGATATCGAGCGCCAGCGTCTCCTTGGCCAGCGCGCGCGACGCCAGCACCAGCCAGGCATTTTCCTGGGTCGAGGTGTAAGGCGTCAGGCCGCGCGCCACTTCGACGCGTTCGACGGCCTGGCTCAATGTCGCCCGCGGCGCATTGCCTTCGCTGGCGAGCGACACCAGCGCTGCCGCATCGCGCAGCGCCGAGCCGTAGTCGACCCGGCCGAACTCCAACATCAGGCTTGGGCGTCAGGCTGTCGAGCGCCGCGGCATAGACCCGCTCCGCCCTGGCCTTGTCGCCGACCAGCGCCAATGCCGCCGCGAGTTGCGATTTGGCGATCGAAGTCGCCAGATTGTTCAGCTTGGTGTCGGCGAGGTAGCGCAAATCGCCGATCGGGGCTGTGCCATTGCGCGCCAGCACATAGAGGCCGTAAGCGAGGTTGCGGCCGCCGTCCTTTTCCGGTTCGTCCGCGTTGACGACCGAATTCCTGACCCGGTCGAGCGCGCTTTTGAACAGCACGTCGGGCACGTTAAATCCCTTCTCGCGGGCGCGGGTCAGGAAGTCCGTGACATAGGCGTCGAGCCAGGCGTCGTCGCCGCCGGCCGACCATAGCCCGAACGAGCCATTCGAGCCTTGCCGTGCCAGCAGCCGATCGATCGCATCCTTGATGCGCTGATCGACTTCGGTATCCATCGCCAGATGCGCGCCGGCCGCGAGGTCATTGACGTAAAGCAGCGGCATCGCGCGGCTGGTGATCTGCTCCGAGCATCCGTAGGGATAGCGATCGAGCGCCTTAAGGATGGTCGCGGCGTCGAGCGCGGTGGAGAGGCTGACCGACAACGACACGCTGCCGGTACCCTGTACCAGATCCGAGAACATGTCCGACGTCAGCGTCAGGCTCTCGCCTTTTGCCAAGGTCCGGATCGAGCGGCGCGCCAGAATTTGCGTCGCCGCCTTGACGTCGAGCGCGTAATGCCGCGCCAGGGTCAGCCCGTTCGGCCCTTTGATGTCGACATCGAGCGCGGCCGTTCCGGTGCCGCCGGCATCGAGCGCCAGCGCCATCGAGCTGCGCTGTTTGGCCGCGAGTTTTACCGTCGTGGTCGGATTGCCGCT
This sequence comes from uncultured Alphaproteobacteria bacterium, assembly GCA_963755895.1. Taxonomy (GTDB): domain Bacteria; phylum Pseudomonadota; class Alphaproteobacteria; order Rhizobiales; family Xanthobacteraceae; genus Bradyrhizobium. Next base: position 922,103 of record CAVWMD010000027.1, on the reverse strand, counting down.
GACCTTGATGGGTCCGGACGCCCTCACGTTGATGCTGTAATCGCCAGGCGCGCCTTCGACATTGTCGAGGTCAAAGCTCATGGTGCCGTGGTCGCCATTGAGCAAAAAGCGCGGCAAGGTCGCCGTCAACACCTCGGGATCACGTATCGTGACATCGGTCGTGGCGCGGCCGAGTTTGGTCGCGGTCCACGCCACCGCCATCACCCGCGCGGTGCCGGCGAATTCCGGAATCTCGAAACTGACCTCGGCGGTGCCGTCGGCGGCGACCGTGACGATCCCGGAATACAGCGCCAGCGGCTTTTGCGTCGGCGGGCTGCCCTGCAGCTCGGCGCCGGCGGAATCGCCACCGGTCTTGATCTGGCCGCGCGTGCCCTGCATGCCGTCGATCAATTGCCCGTAGATGTCGCGAATTTCCGACGTCATGCGGCGCTGGCCGAGATAATAATCATCCGGCGCCGGCGGCTTGTAATTGGTCAGATTGAGAATGCCGACATCGACCGCGGCGACGACGATCTTGGCGTCTTCGCCGGGATTTAATCCGCCAAGCTTGACCGGCAGCTTCAGCGTGGTACCCGGCCGTACCAAAGCCGGCGGCGAAAGGCTGACCTGCAGCGTGCGGGCTGTTCTTGTCGATGCCGAACCATTTCAGGCCGATCGCGCGGCCCGGCATCCGCTGGGCCGCTGCATCGAGCGGACGGCGCAACGTCGCCACCACATAAGCGCCGGTGCCCCAGTCCTTGCCGACGGGAATCTTGACCTGCGCGGTGCCTTCCTTGATGTCGGTGGTTTGCGTGGTCAGCAGCCGGTCGCCCAGCACGTTGATGGTCAACTTGCCGGCCGTGCGGGCGTTGACCGACACCGTCATGGTGTCGCCGGACTGATAGTCCGGTTTGTCGATCGAGGTTTCCAGCAGGTCCGGCGTGTCGGCCGAGCCATCGGAATACCAGCCGACATCGAACTGCACGGACGTCAGCGGCCCATCGGCCTCGTTCGATTTGACGTCGAGGCGATAGCGGCCGGGCTGCGGCGACAGCGTGACCCGCGCCGGCTTGTCGGCGGCGACCGTCAGATCGCCGTCGGCGACCCGCGTGGTCGATTTGACCGGCTCATAGTCCCACGACGAGTTCTGCCGGTACCACTGATAATGCGATTCCATCTTCAGCAGTTCGTAGCGCAGGCCATCGCGCGCCAACGGCTTGCCGTCAGGAGAGACGAACGCGACGTCGAAACTGGCCTTGTCGCCCTCGGCGACGTTCTTGTCGCCGAACAACGGCTTGACGCCGATCATCGCGGCGGTCGGCGCCACCGGCAGCACCAGTTTTCGCTCGACCGCACGGCCGCCGGCTTCCGCCATCCGGATGAAGATCTGGGCCTCCTGCGGCCGCGTCGAGGTCGGCGCCTTGGCGAGGCTGACCGGGAAGGTGGCGACGCCGCTTGGCGTCCGCCTCGGGCAGATTCTCGATCGGCGTGCGCTCGTTGCTGGCGGTCTCCTCGTCGTCGACGCCGAACTGGTAGCCGGCATAACCGGGCCGTTCCGCCGCCTGCGCGACCAGCATGTCGCCCTCGAGCTGCAAGCCCGACGCGGGCGCGCCGTAAAGGAAATGGCCGTCGACCTTGAGTTCTACAGGAGCATCAACTTTGATCGCTTTATCCTTGCTAGATAACTCAAATTCGATGCGTTCGGGAATGTAATCCTCGACCATGAAGGTGGTTTCGCCAACCGAAGACGCCTTGGGATCGGTGAATGCCCGCACCCGCCACGTGCCAGCCGGAACGGCCGAGTTCAGCGGCACCGCGAGGCTGCGTCCCCCGGCGCCCTGATCGGGCAGCACGGCGCGGCGGAATTCGACGCCGTCGGGGCGTTCGATCACTAATGTTAGCGGCCCACCGCTGACGGCGTTGCCCTGACCGTCGCGCAGCAGCGCGGTCAGATAGACCGTCTCGTTGGAGCGGTAGACGCCGCGCTCGGCATAGACGAACGCATCGGCGCCCGCCGGCACGGCCCTGCCGGAAACGCCACGGTCCGACAGGTCGAAGGCGTCGGTTTTCAGGCTGAGGAAAGCGTAGTCGGCTTTCTCGCTGGTCACGGTCAGCATCGCCGGCGACAGGCCGCCCTCGCCACGTGCGAGCCCCGCCTCGAACAGCACGTGGCCGGATTCATCGGTCTTGCGGGTGGCGAGAATTTCGTTGTTGCGCGCCACCAGCCGCACCTCGGCCTTGGCGACCGCATCGGTCGAGGCCAGCGAATTGACGAAGACATGGATGCCGTCATTGCCGGAAAACGCGGTCAGCCCGAGATCGGAAACGATGAACCATTGCGTCGCCAGCTGGCCGTCATCGTCGGTGCTCGGGCCCTTGGCCTTGGCGGTCATGACGTAGACGCCCGGCTGCAGATCGCCGAGCGCCTGATCGACCGGAAACGCCGTGGTGACGTCCTGATTGAGTGTCGGCGCGGTCGCGAGTTCGCCGGTCCAGACTTTTACCCCGCGTTCGTCGCCGAGGCCGGACAATTGATAACTGGAGACCTGCTGCTGGAAGTCGCTGCCGATCACCGTGTTGATCAGGTTGCGGTCGCCGATCCGGAACACATTCACGATCACCGCCGGGCGTATTGACGCTGACCACGGGAATGCCGCGCTGGCCGGTGCGCGGCAGCACATAGGCCCGCCCGGTGAAACGCACGAACGGCTTGCGGTCGCGCACATAGATGTTGAATTCGGCCGATTTCGGCAGGGTTTCCTTGACGGTAGAGGGCAACCCGGCGCGCAGATTGATCTTGTAGCGTTCGCCGTGCTTGAGGCCATCGACGCAGAGCTGCTTGCCTTCCGACGACAGCGCCGGCTTGTCGCTGCCGGCCAGCGCCAGGAATGGGGCAAAATCGGTGCGCTTGGCCAGATCCTCGGAAAACTGGAAACAGGCCCGCGGCGAGGCGGCATCCGAATCCACGGTGTAATCCAGCAGGCGGAAGCCGTGTTCGTCGCGCAATTTCTCGTATTGGCCGCGCACGTCGGCGACTTCGCGCAGGTCGAGCGAGAGCCGCAGGCTATCCAGCGCCGGACGCCACAGCTTGCGGTCGGCCATCGCCTGGCCAAGCACGGCGAGCGCATCGGCCTCCTCGCCCGCATTGCCGGCGCGCTGATACGCGATGTAGGCCGCGGTCGAGGCCCGCTCCAGCAGGAAAGTCCCCTCGCTGGTATTGGAGGGCTTGATCTGGAAAATGGTGCGGGCGAGTCTCAGCCAATTGGCGCTGTCGTCCGGCGTGGCGGCGGCGATTTGCCCGAGGATTTGCAGGCCGGTCCGGAAATCGGCGCGTCTGAAGGCCACATCGGCGTCGGATCGCAGGCTCGCGCCCGACTTGGAAACCGGTCCGGCTTCGCTCTTGATCTGAGCTTCGAGCTTGATCGCGGAATCCGCGAGGTCGTCGCGTTTGAAGATCTTGTCCGCCGCCTGGGCCGTGACCAGGCCGAACGCCAGCGTGGCGCAAACGATCGCGGCGCGAACCAAACCGGTCATGATGGAGCTCCCTGATGCGGACTGACGCCGCCTATCAAACAGAAATGCGCGAAAAGGTGACAGACTCATGGCCATGGAACTGAGGCGCGAAAAGGTTGCATGCGGCATGGCCGAGGCAGTTCTCCGCCGAGACAGGTCTCCGCCGACGCCGCAGGCGCAAGCTTTTGCGCTGACGACTGACCAAAGGCAACGGTCCGCCGCCCTGCTTGGTCGATGGCACAATGAAAATGGTTCGGAAAATGGTTCGGGGCGAGCTTGAAAATGATCAAGAACTGGCTTGAGATCGTCGAGAACAGACTTGGAAATCGTCAAAAACGGACTTGGCGGCGTTGCGGATTTTTCATATTGGCAGTGCTATAAGGCCGCGCGATCGGTCGCCGGATGGTCCCATAGCTCAACTGGATAGAGTAACGGATTTCTACTCCGTGGGTTGCAGGTTCGAATCCTGCTGGGATCGCCAATAAACTCATAGACTTAGCGCGGCACTTCGTAATAGGAGCAAAACCCGTGGCGTCAGCCGGACGCGCAGCGGTGGCGGACGAGGTCCGGAAGTTGCGGGACGTTGGGCAAGTTCGAGACAGTGAGCCTTGAGCCGAGATAGTGCCAGAAGGCGATGCCGAGCTTGGCGCAGGTCTTGCTGAGGCCGAGGAAGGCGTCGCGGCAATCGCGTCCGGCATCGCTTCGTGTGCCGGCGCTGACCTTACGCTTGGTGACCTGGCAGCGGATGTCGTTCTCCGAGCCGTTGGTGTTCAAGGGGATCTCGGGCCGGTCGAGCACCATGAGCAGCTCGCTCTTGTTGGCATGGAGCCTTTTGAGCAGCCGGTCGAGAGTGATGAAGCCAGTGTTTCGGGTGAAGATGCGGTCAAAGCGGGCGCGCAGGGCAGCCTTGCGCTGCTTGCTGGGGTTCTGGCGATAGGCCTTGAGATCGCGATAGAACCGCCAGACCAGATCACGAGTTTTGCGCTGGGCTTCGCGTTGCTCATCGGTGAAGGTGTCAAGCTTGTGGATCAGGCGCTCGGCATGGACCCAGCACAGGGCGTGCTGTCCGACATTGAACTGGCCGGCGTCATCGCTGACGATGACGGTATTGGGCAGAAAGTCATGCGCCTTGATGCTGCCCCACAACGCGCCCTCGGTGGCGGTCGTCACTGGATCGGGGTTGACCTTCAGGGCCGAGATGCCGAGCTGGTCGAGGTGCACGTTCCAGGCGGCTTGATCGGGGAAGCACCGGTTGGGGTGTTCGGCCAAGCGGGCAACGACTGGCCCGGAGAGTGCGCGCTGGCGCATGTAGGCCAGCGCCTCGTCGCTGATCACGTAGTCGCTGTGGCCGGCGCGCATCAACTCGAGAAAGTTGCTGCGGCTCTTCGAGTCGGTGGAGCCGAACCAGGTAAAATGCGCGTTGCCGATCTGGGTGCAGAAGCCGTTCGCAGCCTTGTGACGAGCGCCGGTGTCATCGACCGTAATCCAGGTCGCATGCGCCAGCCCGGCGCGCAGTACATCACGGGCCTCGTCGAGGAAGCAGTCCTGATCGGCGATCAGCAGGCGCATGAGCTGGCGTTTGGAGATGACGATGCCAAGCGCCTGCAACAGCGCTAGAAGTCGCGGCACCGTCACCTGGCCCTGGTGATACTGGGCCAGCACGAAGCGGCGCAGCTCCGGCCCGAAATGCCCGCTAACGCCGGACGGCAGCGGGGCTGTGATAACCTTGTCATCCGGGCTCTGCCAACGCTCGCAGCGGAAATGCGTCACGTAGGGGCGGATCACCAGATCCTGCACCACATAGCTCGTGTAGCCTTTGAAGCGAGAGCCCTGTGGCGCCACCACCACCTTAACGGTCTCCTCCGCGTCGATCACAAGCTTCGATCTCGTCTCGCCCCGCCCACGGCGCTGCTCGCCCGAGCCTCCGGCTGGCTTCGGTTCGGTCGCCTTCTCCATGCCGCTTGGCTTGATGTTCGGCCGGCCTGACCCACCCTTGAGCCGCGCAATCTCATCGCGTTGTGCCGCAACCGTTCGCCGAAGCTCCGCCATCTCTTCCAATAACTTCAGCACCAAGCCCTTCAGCTCGGCGTGTGGCAGGCAGTCAAGATCATCGGGCGGTGACATGCCCAGAATGAATCTGACTCGCCCCTTCCCGTGAATCGTATAATCATACCGATGCCACGCCTTCTGCTCCTATTACGGCACTTCCTCCGCACTCCCGACCAGTCGGCGCGCCGATATCCGCGACTTGAGTGAGCGTCCTCGCCTGGGCCGCCGACGGGCCTGACAACCCCGACACGGCGACAAGGCCTGCGATGGTTGCGAGTCCAACAGCAGCCAATCGGTTGTCGCGCATGATGGTCGCCTCAGAGTGTCGGGACCGATTTCGGATTTTTCAGAATGATCGGCTTGGCGGAGTATTTGAAGGTGTCGGCGCTTTGCGTGACGTCGCCGGCGCGGTTGATCTCGGTCGTAACGCCGGAGATCGATTTCTTGTCGATTGTCAGCGTGATCAAGTCCCAACTCTTCGCAGCGGCGTATCTCAAAACTGCGCCGGTATCTGGTGATTTGTCGCCTGCGTTAGAATGAACCGCATGGAGGTTGTGGTGGCCGCCGTTCCCCGTGACAATGAAGCGCGTGGGCCCGTCCGGCGCAATGGTCTGTTCGATACGCTGGTGGTCATGCACCTGTCCGGACAGAACCAAGTTGGGCACACGTCCGGTATCGCGGATGGCGTTTTCGAGCGCGTCCGCCATCCTCGAGCTGCCGCTGTCAAACACGTCGAAGGAATAGATCGGATGATGAAGCGCCAGGATCAGCGCCCGGTCTGTCGGGGCGGTGGCAAATTCGTTGGTGAGCCATTGTTGTTGCACCGAGTTCGATCGATCCACCCTCGGGCACGTTGGTGTAGAGGCCGATGATGATCGCCATCGGCGTCACCAACGTCCAGTACACATTAGGCAGATTGAGTTGAACGCGCGGCGCATCCCTTGCTAGGGGGTCCACGTCGGGACGGGCCCGCATGAAATATTGCACCCAGCCGGAAAAGCCGAATACGTGCTTCAGAATCGAAATCTTGAGCGAGCGAAGCCTCGCTCGATGTCAAGGGCCTGGTGCGTTTCATCGGGTCCCCGCCGCTTCCGGCGCCAACCCGCCTTACCGTGCGACCATTTCAATGACTTCAATAATAGTTATCTGATCGTGGAGAGTGTGAGCCACTTCACTACCATAAATCGAAATCGTCTAAAGGCTACGAATTTCCGGAAAAACTGCCATGACACGCGGCTTTGGCAAAAACAAAAGATGGAAGCATCAGTCAGGATTGCTGTCCAAAAAGCTTGGTTGAAACGCTGGAGGGAAAACCTTTTAATATTGGGCTTTCCCGCTCGGTCCCTTCTCGTCAATGGGACACGCAGCGCATACCACACTTCGGTCATTTGTTCTTGCGGCGCAGCCAGTGATGAAATCCAAATCGACGAAACCTCTGCGGACGATGGAACTCTTCCCGATTCCCGACTTCACCAACGTTAAGCGATAGCTCGCAGGAAATTGCTGGGAATAAGACATTGCCGACCGCTCGGCCTGGACGAAAAGACAACACGTCTGCCTATCGCCCAGACATTGATGGTTTGCGCGCGATCTCCATTCTGCTGGTGATCGGATATCACGGTCAGCCGTGGCTGGTCCCGGGCGGATTTATCGGCGTCGATATTTTCTTTGTCATTTCCGGTTTCCTGATCACCCGGATTATTCTAACCCAACTCAAAGCTCGCACTTTTTCGTCGATAGATTTCTATTCTCGTCGGGTTCGACGAATATTCCCGGCGCTCATCGTCGTGCTGACCGCTACCTACCTGATCGGCTGGTTTGTTCTTCTGCCGAACGGTTTTTCATTGCTCGGCAAGAGCATCGCAGCAGGCGTCGCATTTGTGTCCAATCTATTTCAACTCGGGCAGATTGAGTATTTTGCGCCGGATGTCGCCGAAAATCCGCTGCTCCACCTTTGGTCGTTAGGGATCGAGGAACAGTTTTACATTTTCTGGCCACCGGTCCTCTTGATGATATTCGGATCGTCACGACGACGATATTGGATGGCAGGGATTGCCGCCGCGTCGTTCGCCGCTAGCCTCTGGATCTTCTTCGGCTACAAGGAGTGGTCATTTTACTCGCCCGCATCGAGGGCGTGGGAGTTATTGGCCGGCGGCATTGTCGCCAGCCGTTTCGTCGATCGTCCCGAACTTGAACAGCAAAGCTTTGCGCGACGTGACAACCTATTGGCAACGATCGGTATCGCGGCGATCATCGGCGCGGCGATCGGGCTCAACAAAAACAGCCTGTTTCCGGGGGTATACGCCCTGCTCCCGGTTTTCGGCGCGCTTCTGATTATAGTTTCGCCAAACTCGGTGGTGAACCGGATTCTGCTATCAAACCGGGCAATGGTTCTGGTCGGATTGATCAGCTATCCGCTCTATCTCTGGCACTGGCCGTTACTGTCCTATCTCGCGATCATCCGCAATGGCGTACCAAACGTCTTGGATATCTGGATTACCATTATTGTTGCAGTTGTCCTCTCATGGCTGACGTACCGCTTCGTCGAAAGCCCGCTGCGCCGAAAGCAAGAAGCAGTGCCGAGACTGGCTTTCGGATTAATGACGATCGGCGTCGTGGGGATAGTAACGGCTGTCGCTTCCGGCTTTGGCTTTCGGTTTTCGCCAGAGATTCGCGATATCGCGCTGCTTCCACAACAGAACAATGCGGGATTTCGCGACAACTGCTTCCTGGGGGCGCCCGGCACCCGATTTGATTCGAACTGCATCGAGCAGGGTGACAAAGCTCTTTTGTTTGTATGGGGGGATTCCACTGCGGCAGCTCTTTATCCGGGATTGAAGAAGGCCCAGGATGCATTCCCCTTTCGGCTAGCTCGCTTCACGGGCCCGGGATGCGCGCCCATTTTGGCCGCTGGGTCTAATGCCAGATGCGATGAAGCCAACGACGCCGTTATTGGTCTCATAAAAGCGTCGCATCCCCAGATCGTGTTGCTTCACGCCATGTGGGATAAGAACACGGATCTCGCTAAACTTGGCCGGACGATCGAACAGCTCAAGGCCATCCATATCCCACGCATTGTCGTTTTGGGGCCTGTGCCAGTTTGGAAGCGAACGCTGCCCAATTCGTTGGTGAATGGCTATCGCCTTCGACACGCGATTGCCGACCGGATAGCGGCAGGCGTATCGGGGCGGGAAGAAGATGAACGGATGGAAGCCTTCAGCAAGGCCGCCGGTGTGGAATTCATCTCGGCATGGCACGCGCTATGCACTTCGGAGGGGTGTAAGACGCGCGCCGGTCCCGCAGCCACTGACGTGATAACTACCGATATCGTGCACCTATCCGACGCCGGCTCAAACTACCTGATCGAAGGGATAGGAAGAAATCTATTTCCGCGACCGTGAAGAGCGCCAGATTGTCCTCGCACCGCCAGCTTATCCCTGCTGCTTCTGCCGGCAAGCCTAGGAACCCGCCGGCAGCGATGGGGGTGATCGCGAAGAGAAGGTGCCCTGTCGTGGTCGAACCTCCTGAGAACGGCGCGGGCCGCTCCAAATCCTGACCTCTCGACGAGGTTAAGCCTCTCACATTCACATGAACTCGCACTTTTTCGTTGCGAAAAGCCAACGCGGCCCCAAAGTGATGTTAGCTTGCACAGCGAGGCCCCACTGTCTTGTGGGGAGGCTTCACCGTTCCTGTACTCTCCGTCTACCGGGGAGTCTGCCGTACCGGAGGGCGCTCATGCATCCTGCAATCCTTGCAATTGCCCTTGGCACCCAACTCACTGTCCAAGTTTCCGACAATATTCCGACTTTCAATTCGGAGAGGACCTGCACAGCCCTGAGCGAGACTGGTTTGAAGTCAGATCCAAGCTACAAAGACTGTTTGGACGATGAGAAGTTGGCGCAACGGCAATTGGCATCGATCTGGTCTTCCTATTCCGCATCGATCCGCGCGCAATGCACCAGCGATACCGTTACCCTCGGAATGAAGAGCTCCCTTGACCTGCTGACCTGTCTGCAGATGAAAGATAATGCTGGCCCCCGTTCAAGCTCCAAACGGTCGACTGGAACGAAACCACCGAATTGATGGCCAGGCGGGGCTTCACGTCATTTCAACGAAGATCACTCTGACACAGAATTTGATGGTCTTAAGCCAATTGAGAAACCATGTCGGGGTTGCCGGACTCCCCCCAATCCGGCATCGATCGTGCCGGGCAGCCTGGGCGGGTCCGCGGTCCCGGTTCGCCCTCGCTGGGGCCGTTCTTTAACGCTCGCGGCAGCGAATGAGGACACCTCCGCGCGGGTTTAAGCGAGATCACGCCGCACGCCGACAACGATGATCCGCACCAGCCAGATGCAAGTGGCCCAACCGCCGGGCCAACCAGCGGTAGAGCATCGCAGCCACTATCCCAGGCCTCCGACGTCGAAGATTGCAATCTCAATCGGGATGCTTCCCCGAAAGTGAATATCGTCGTTACTGGATAGGCAGCGCGGTGCTGCCGCCAAACTTGGACGGATCGTTATAGCTGGGGGTGTCGTCGTAGTGGACCGTTGGTCGATCCGGTTCGTAGGCCCAGCTTTTCGCGAAGCTAGAGGTCACATGATGGTGATGGCGTGTGCGAACGTGATGCACTGTTGCGGCGTCCGCGGAATAGCACCAGGTGATCAATAGGCCCAAGGCCAGAGCAGAACGCATTCGATTTTCTCCTGACGAGCTACCACCGGTTCGTGTGTGTGCGCGGGACACCCGTGGATCCACAAGACGGATCGGTCGCGCGGTATGACCGTGACCGGCGGGCTGGACTGCGCGATCAAACCAAAGGGGAGTTGGTGACCGCGGCGCGCCATAGCCATTAAAAGTTATTTCATGCTCGGCGCCCTCCGCTTAAAGCGGCTGTCTCGTTGAGATCGCGCCGAAAGCAAAAGGGCCCCGACACGACTCGGGGCCCTCACAACGCAGCATTACGATTATTTAAGTGAGGTACCTACTGCCGTGTACTTGCCGTTGACCGTCGTACCGAGGCTGTTGACGGTCGTAATAATGGCGAGAGCGATACCGGCGGCGATCAGGGCGTATTCGATCGCAGTCGCTGCCGATTGATCTTCTAAAAATTGCAAAAATAAAAGTCGCACCCGTTACCTCCTGGTTTCGAAACCCTGAAGCTTCTCCGCAGGGTTCCCAGCATCCAACTTGCCGATCGAAAGCTAAAATTGAGCGAACATCGCCGATTAATTTTTCACCCTCCGCATTTTGCGTGCGGCGCCGGGCTGGCGCCGCCTATGGTTGATACCTCACACCAGCAGTCATCACGGGGGTTTGAAGCGTCGGCGGTCGATCAACTTTCTGAGGACACATTGCGCGCCGACATCCAACGACTAATTCGTTCCCAGAAGGGAAATCAGGATGCACATCGCGTTTGCAGTCGCCGCGGGAATCGCGGCTATCTATCTAGGTATTCGTTTCAGCCTGGCGCGGCTGTTTCCGAAGGATAACGCTTAGCGCTGCCGGCCTGCTTGTAAGGTCCGTGTAAGCGCCCGGGTTTAGTTCTGCGCTCCTATGGATGACCACCGAATTGCGCCCCGTCAACGCGTGCTGAAGGCCGGAACCATTGAGTTCAGCGGCAGCAAGGTCGATTGCCTTATTCGCAATGTTTCTGCGACGGGTGCCGCCCTCGAGGTCAATAGCCCTCTGTGGTTTCCTGACGTCTTTGTGCTGGTAGCGACATCGGATGGAAGCGCCAGACGATGCCATATCGTCTGGCGCAACGGAAAGCGTATCGGGGTTACCTTCGACGACTAAGGTCTATTCCTGATTCGGCAACCGATCTCGCTGGCCGCAGCCGGATATCAAACAGCCCGCTTCATCAGAACCGATTTCGGCAGTTGGGCAAAATGGGCGTCATAATGCGCGATCGTCAACAACGCGCCGCAAATGAAGATCGTGAATGCGATAACCGATGCTTTGAACATGGCGGTCTCCCTTCACCTCCTTAGGTATGTTGGGTCGATGGTATCGCCAGTTCAAATGACCGGAATTTAACCCGTGATTAACCCCACATTCGATTCGCGGCGGCACGGTCGAACTGGCCGAAAGTATCTGGCAAAAAACCACCACAATCCCGCATAGAAAATTGCCTGACCTTTGATGGAAAGGAGCATCAAATGCGGGTCTTTATTGCGGTGGTACTCGGTGCGGGTGTGGTTCTGGCTGGGCGGTCGTTTGCAAGAACCCCCGATGTACCACAAGCCGTTGACGAACCGTCTTCGTCGTCAGCCTGCCACGCCTACGAGCAAGGCCCGGACGGATCGTGGAGGCAACTGCCGTGTCAGGAACAGGGCATGAAGCCTCAGGCAGCCCCAACGATCTCGACGCGAGACATCCGCAAGCCGACCGACAGCGGCAAGGCAACGCGATAAGGTCGGTTCTACTTTTTCACCTTGCCTGCGAGATCGTGGCCGCTGGGCGCCATGTCCTGGTCGATCGCGTTACCGAGACCATGCCAGATCTGATCCTTCAAGGCGATCAGCGGCGGTGGCGGCAATGTCGACGGCGGCGTTGGTTCGCTTGACGCCATCGGCGACCAGACTGCCGACATCGATTTCGCCGTCGGTGTAATAAGGATCGCCGCCGCCATTGCGACCGAACAAGGTCGGGCCTATTCCGGAAATCTGGAACACGCGCGTCGATCATCCCGGCCTCGGTCAAATCCCGCATCAACAGGTCGCGCTCGGCGTCGATGTCCGGGCCGATGTGATGGGTGACCTGTCCGGTATAATGGCTGAAGCCCACGCCCGCGGTCATACGTCACCGCGCCGAGCCAGACCGGACGGCCATCGGTGCCCTTTTCAAGCGCCAGCCAGAAACGGACGTGATGACGCCGGTCGGCGCTCTTGCCGTCAGGTTTTTCGAACGCGAATTGCTCTTTTTTGCCCTGGAAATACAGCGGGCTGACCGGCGCATCCTGGTAAGGCCGGTCCAGCACCACGCTGCCGACGATCGCGATGCTGGTGCGAAATGTCACGGGGTCGGCCGGAAACCAGCCCGCCGCCTGCATGCGCGCGGAAGACGTCTTCCTGGCTGCCGACCAGCCCGACATTGAGCGCATCGCCCGGGATGCCGGTACCGGTGCGTGTCACCATGGGCAGCGACGCGAGGCCCGGCTCATGCTCGTGATGGCGCCACAATGCCGGAAGCACGACATAGGCGAGCATGAGATAGACGATTACCACGGTTGCCAGAACGAGCAGCCCACGCCGCCGGTTTGGCAATAACTTCATTCAAATCGCTCTCGACCCTCGATATCCGCAGGATGGTTATCAGACGCGACGCAACGGAAATCGTTCATTCGATTTGCCTAAGCGACGATACATACTAGGGTTTTCAACGTCGCCAATAGCGCTCGAATCGACCAGGCTCCATCGCGGCCTTGTCGGCACAAACGTGACCAGATTACCGCAACGGGCCGATATCAGCCGAAGCGCCAGTTTTCGCGCGACATGGCGCCGGTTAGCGGATATTTGATGGCTTCCTCGGCGCGAGCGGCGGTACAAGCCGCTACCGGATCGATGCAGGCGTCTTTGTATTGTGCTGGCGCGACGTCAAGCCGATCGTTTCACAACAAACCATGAAAGCGACAAGGCCTATCTATGAGTGGATTTAAGGAACCTAGCTTCGCGGACCGGCAGAAGGCGGCGCAGGAAGCCAGGCAAGAACATCCTGAACAAGTTTCGCGCCCAGCCGGGTCCCGATGATCCCGCGGTGAAGCAGCGGCAGGCCGAGCGCGAGGCGCAGGCCGCCGCAGCGCGCCAAGGCCAAGGAGGCGCGCGAGGCCGAGAAGGCCGAACAGAAACGCCGCGAGGAAGAGGCCGCAGCAGAAGGCCGCAGCCCGCTCGCGCGCGAAAAGGAAGAGGCCGCCGCCCGCGAAGCTGGCGCTCGAGGCCGAACGCAAGGCCGCGCGCGACGCGCGCTACGCCGCCCGCAAGAAGCGCAAAAAATAACCGCGCGATCGCGCGGCTTCGTGCCGCGGGCAAGCGCTGCCCGGAAACGTGCCATGCAGGCCCGCCCCGATCGAGGCGAGCCTGCGGAAGATCAAGGAAGACGCGCCGTTTACTTCTTCATGTCGTCTTTCTTCATGCCGTCGTCCTTCTTCATGCCATCGTCCTTCTTCATGGCATCCTTCGACATCGTGTCCTTCTTCATGCGTGTCCTTGGACATGGTGTCCTTCTTCATGCATGCTGTCCTTGCCCATCTTGTCCTGGGCGAAGGCGGCGGGGGCAAGCGCCAGGCTGAGCGAGAGAGCGGCGGCGGAAACGCCGAGCGCGATGCGGGTGCTGATGGTCATTGGTCGGTGATCCCTTTGAAACCGTTTTGAAAGCGACTGATGCCGCATCTAGTCACGACGGTCCGCGCCATGCGTTTGTTACGGCAATGCCTCAAATAATTTTGTCGGCAACCGGGTTGTCGAGCCCGGTCTCGGGGTTCAATCAACGGTATGGACTCGGTCTTCCTTCCGTCGCACCCGTTGCACAGTGTGCACCGCAACAATGCGGGTGCATCGAGCATGGCCTCGAACTATCAGACTAGAGAAAATCCAGGCGAAGACCGGCTAAGATGCCCGCCAACGATCGGCCTGAACGCTTCCAATCAAAAAGTACTCCAGGGGGAGACTCCATGCTTACACGCCGCCACGTCCTCGTATCAGCGCTTGCCGCGCCCGCCATCCTGCGCTTCGGGACCGGCACGGCGCACGCCGCCACCACCCTGAAAATCTCGCACCAGTTTCCCGGCGGCACCATCGACAAGGGCGATTTCCGCGACCGGCTGTGCCGGATGTTCGCCGCCGAAGTGGCCAAGCGCAGCGGCGGCGAGATCGCCGCCGAGATCTATCCGAACTCCTCGCTGATCAAGACCAACGCGCAATTCTCGGCGATGCGCAAAGGCGCGCTCGATATCAGCCTCTATCCGATGCCCTATGCCGGCGGCGAGTTGCCGGAGACCAATATCGGCCTGATGCCCGGCCTGGTCTCGACCTACGATCAGGGCATGCGCTGGAAGAAGGAGCCGATCGGCAAGGCGCTGACGGATTTCCTCGCCGACAAGGGCATCATCCTGCTGACCTGGGTCTGGCAGGCCGGCGGCGTCGCCAGCCGCTCGCAGGCCGATCGTCGCCCCGGAAGACGCCAAGGGCCTCAAGGTTCGCGGCGGCTCGCGCGAAATGGACATGGTGCTGCAGACCGCGGGCGCCGCCGTGCTGTCGGTGCCGTCGAACGAAATCTACGCGGCGATGCAGACCGGCGCCTGCGACGCCGGCATCACCTCCTCCACCAGCCTGATTTCGTTCCGGCTCGAGGAAGTCGCGAAATCGCTGACCTCGGGCGCCGGCGCCTCCTACTGGTTCATGCTGGAGCCGCTGATGATGTCGAAGTCGATCTTCGACGGCCTGCCGAAGAACCAGCAGGACATCATCCTGGCGGTCGGCACCGAACTGGAAGCCTTCGGCCGGAAGGGCGCGCAGGACGACGACATCGAAGTCGCCAAGGTCTACGAGAAGGCCGGCGCCAAGGTCAGCGCGCTCGATGTCGCCACCGTCGGCAAATGGCGCGACATCGCGCGCGATACCGCGTGGAAGGACTACGGCGCGAAGACCGCGACCGCGGCCAACCTGCTGAAGCTCGCGTCCGACGTCTCCGCATGATGCATGGTCCGCTTCCGGATCAAGCCGACCGTTCGAGCGCCGCGCCGGGCAATGCGCTCGTCGCGGCGCTCGAACGCGCGCTCGCGCTTTTGCAACAACGTCATCGTGGTGCTCGCGGCGCATCGCGCTGATCGCGGCCTGCGCGATCCTCAGCTACAGCGTGCTGGGCCGCGCGCTGTTTCACAGCCCGAACTACTGGCAGGACGAGGCAGCGGTGTTCCTGCTGGTCGGCGCCACCTTCATGACGTCGGCCTATGTGCAGGCGCCAGCGCGGCCATATCGGCATCGAGGCCTTCGTCGGCCTGCTGTCGCCGACGGCCAACCGCATCCGGCTGTGGCTGGTCGATGTCGCGAGCCTGCTGTTTTGCGCGTTCTTCGCCTGGAAATCCTGGACGCTGGCCCATGAAGCCTGGGTCGACGGCCAGGTCTCGAATTCGATGTGGTCGCCGCCGCTGGCGATCCCCTACGGCCTGATGGCGGTCGGCATGACGCTGCTGTGCGTGCAGATCCTGCTGCAGATCATCGTTCCGCTTGACCGGTGCGGCGCGCCGATGACGGTGCTTGGAATTGGCATCAGCTACGGGCTCGCGACGCTGTTTGCGATGTTTTCGGGCATGCCGATCGCGTTCGCGCTGGGCGCGGTCGCGGTGGTGTTCATGGGCATCTACATGCCCGCGGCCTCGCTCGATACCGTGACCGCAGAACGTCTACGAGGAAATGGCCTCGATCACGCTGCTGGCGATCCCGCTGTTCATCCTCAAGGGCGCGGCGATCGGCAGATCGCGCGCCGGCCAGGATCTCTATACGGCGCTGCATGCCTGGCTGCATCGCGTGCCCGGCGGGCTCGGCGTCGCCAATGTGTTCGCCTGCGCGCTGTTCGCGGCGATGGCGGGATCCTCGCCCGCCACCTGCTCGGCGATCGGCTCGGCCGGCATTCCGGAAATGCGCAAGCGCGGTTATTCCGGCGGGTTCGCCGCCGGCATCATCGCCGCCGGCGGCACGCTCGGCATCCTGCTGCCGCCCTCGATCACCATGATCCTGTTCGCGGTCGCGGCGGAAAAATCGCTGGGCCGGCTGTTCCTCGCCGGCATCGGGCCCGGCCTGCTGCTGGTCTCGCTGTTCGGCGCCTATGCGGTGATCCGCTTTCGCAAGGAATATGCCGCCGCCAGCGCGGTCTATGCCGCAGACCGGCGAGACCTCGGCGATCCTCAAGCGCGACGATTTCACGCATGGCCGAGCGCTTCAACGTGCTGCCGCGGGTGCTGCCGTTCGTGCTGCTGCTGACCGGCGTGATGATCGCGCTCTATGGCGGCTATGCCACGCCGTCGGAAACCGCGGGCCTCGGCGGGCTGCTGGCGCTGGTGCTGATCGCGCTGATCTACAGCGTGTGGCGGCCGACGCGACCTGGCGCCGATCCTGAAATCGACCATCCGCGAATCCACCATGCTGATGATGATCATCGGCATGTCGCTGCTCTATTCCTACGTCATGAGCTATCTGCACATCTCGCAATCGGTCGCGGAATCGATCGTCGCGATGCACCTGCCGCGCTGGGAATTGCTGGCGGCGATCCTGGTCATGGTCGTGATGCTCGGCTTCTTCCTGCCGCCGGTCTCGATCATCCTGATGACCGCGCCGATCATCCTGCCGCCGCTGCGCGCCGCCAATTTCGACATCATCTGGTTCGGCGTCGTCATGACCATCGTGATGGAGATGGGGCTGATTCACCCGCCGGTCGGCCTGAATATCTTCGTCATCCGCAACGTCGCGCCGGACATTCCGCTGAGCGAGGTGATCTGGGGCACGCTGCCGTTCGTGCTGCTGATGATGGCTGGCGGTGCGTGGTGCTGTGCTTCGTGCCGGAGATCTCGACCTGGCTTGCCCGATCTGGTGATGGGGCCGGACGGGGGCAGATAGACGGCGTACGTGCGGACAGCGTTCGCTCGCAATCGCCGTTCGCATTGAGCGCCGCGCCACCCGGCTCACCGGCGGCCGGCCGATCAGGCGGCTGATCTCGTTGGTCGCCGCCACCAGTTTCGTCATGTCGACGCCGGTTGCGATGCCCATGCCTTCCAGCATGTAGACCACGTCTTCGGTCGCGACATTGCCGGTGGCGCCGGGCGCGTAGGGACAGCCGCCGAGGCCGCCGGCGGCGGAATCGATCACGCGGGCGCCCTCCTCCATCCCGGCATAGAGATTGGCCAGCGCCTGGCCGTAGGTGTCGTGGAAATGCATCGCCAGATCGCCCATCGGCATCGACAGGCCGCACCGCGCGCAGCAACTGCCGGCCTTGCCGGCGTGCCGACGCCGATGGTGTCGCCGAGCGAGACTTCGTAGCAGCCGAGATCCCACAGCGTCTGGCGACATCGACCACCGCCTGCGGCTTGACCTCGCCGTCAAGGGGCAGCCGAGCACGCAGGAGATATAGCCGCGCACCTTGATGCCGTCGGCCTTGGCGCGGGCCATCACCGGCTTGAAGCGCTCGATCGATTCGGCGACCGAGCAATTGATGTTGGCGCGCGAAAAGCCTTCCGAGGCCGAGCGCAAATACCGCGATCACCTTGGCGCCGGCGGCGCGCGCGGCCTCATAGCCCTTCTCGTTCGGCACCAGCACGTGGAATTCGCCGCCGGGAGATGGCTGACGCCGCGCAGCACCTGATCCGAATTCACCATCTGCGGGATCGCCTTCGGCGACACGAAGGCGCCGACCTCGACGGTGTGCAGCCCGGCGCCGAGCAGCGCCTCGATGAAGGCGATGCGGTCGGCGACGCTGACCGGCGTCTTCTCGTTTTGCAGGCCGTCGCGCGGGCCGACTTCGACGATGCGCACCTGATCGCTCATGGCGATCTCACGACGTCGCCGCCGGCTCGATTTCGGCCAGTTCGACGCCTTCCTGCACGATATCGCCGACCTTGCATTTGATCGTCTTCAGCACGCCCGCAAACGGCGCGCGCAGGGTCTGCTCCATCTTCATCACTTCCAGCGTCAGGATCGGCGCGCCCTTCTCCAGCGTCGCGCCCATCTTCGGCCAGCAGCGCCACCACGGTGCCCGGCAACGGCGCCACGATCTTGTCCTCGCCGACCTGCTCCTCGTCGTCGCCGCCGAACGGATCGACCCAATGCAGGTCGAAGCGGCCGTTGCGGGTGCGCAAATAAAGCTCGTGGCCTTCGATGACGGCGACGACACGCGATTTCATGCCGTCGAGCGTCAGATCGAATCCGCCATCGTCGTTGACCGAGTAGGCTAAAGGCAAATTCGCGTTCGCCGATCGACAGCGTCGACGGGCCGTTGCCATAGTGCAGCGTCACCTCGTGCTCGCCGCCCTGCCCCTGCCGGAACGTAAACATCCGCTGGCGCCGGCCGACCGGCATCCAGCCGAACGTCCGCCACGGCGAATGCGCCTCGGCCTGCGCGGCGGCGCTTTCGCTCGTCGCCAGGATGGCGGCAACCGCCGCGCAAAGCTCGAGATCGCCGGGCGGCTGCGCGGCCGGCGTCAGGTTCTTCAATTCGCGTTCGATGAAGCCGGTGTCGATGGCGTTGGCGCGCACGTCCGGATGCGTCACCAGCGCCGACAGGAACGGAATGTTGGTGACGACGCCGCGAACGTCGGTCTCCTCCAGCCCGCGGTTGAGCCGGTCGATCGCGGCCTCGCGGGTCGGCGCCCAGGCGATCACCTTGGCCAGCATGGCGTCGTAATGCGGCGAGACCGCATCGCCCTCGCGATAGCCGGCATCGATCCGCAGGCCGTCCGACTGCCGCCGGCGTATGCCAGGTCCTGATGCGGCCGACCGACGGCATGAAATTCTTGTGCGGATTTTCCGCATAGACCCGCGCCTCGATGGCGTGGCCGTTGAAGCCTGATCTCGTCCTGCGTCAGCGGCAGCTTTTCGCCGAACGCCACCCGCAACTGCCATTCCACCAGATCGATGCCGGTGATCAATTCGGTCACGGGATGCTCGACCTGCAGGCGCGTGTTCATCTCGATGAAGAACACATCCTTGCCGTCGGAGACGAACTCGATGGTGCCGGCGCCGACATAATTGACCGCGCCGGCCGCCTTGCGCGCGGCGGCGCAGACCGCCTCGCGCTGCGCCGCATCGAGCGTCGGCGACGGCGCTTCCTCGATCACCTTCTGGTGCCGGCGCTGCAAGGTGCATTCGCGCTCGAACAGCGACAGCAGATTGCCGTGGCTGTCGCCGATCACCTGCACCTCGATGTGGCGCGGATTTTCGACGAATTTCTCGATCAGCATGCGATCGTCGCCGAACGCCGCCTTGGCCTCGCGCTTGGCGCTGACGATCGCGGCGCGCAAGCTCGGCCGCCGAACGCACGATCGCGCATGCCGCGGCCGCCGCCGCCGGCGGAGGCCTTGACCAGAACCGGAAAGCCGATCTTGTCGGCGGCCTTCGCCAGCGTCGCCTCGTCCTGGGCCTCGCCGTGATAGCCCGGCACCAGCGGCACGCCGGCCTTTTCCATCAGCACCTTGGAGCCGGATTTCGAGCCCATCGCCGTCATCATCGTCGGCGGTCGGGCCGACGAACACCAGTCCGGCATCGGCGCAGGCCTGCGCGAATTCGGCGTTCTCCGACAGAAAGCCGTAGCCGGGATGCACGGCCTCGGCGCCGCTCTTGCGCGCGGCCTCGATCACGCGCTCGATGTTGAGATAGCTGTCGCGCGCCCGCGCCGGCCCGAGCAGCACGGCCTCATCGGCCTCGGCGACATGCATCGCGTCGCGGTCGGCCTCGGAATAGACCGCGACCGTGCGCAGGCCCATCGCTCGCGCGGTGCGGATCACGCGGCAGGCGATCTCGCCGCGATTGGCGATCAGGAGGGTGCGAAATCGCCGGTACAGTTTGGAGCGATCCATCATCACATCCTGAACAGGCCGAATTGCGTCGGCTCGATCGGCGCATTGGCCGCGGCCGACAGACCGAGCCCCAGCACCAGCCTGCGTGTCGGCGGGATCGATCACGCCGTCGTCCCAGAGCCGGGCGGTGGCGTAATACGGATTGCCCTGGGCTTTCGAACTGCGCGCGGGTCGGCGCCCGGAACTCGTTCTCCTCCTCGACCGACCAGGTGCCGCCCTTGGCCTCGATATTGTCGCGCCGCAACTGGCTCAGCACCATCGCCGCCTGCTCGCCGCCCATCACCGAGATCCGGGCGTTCGGCCACATCCAGAGGAAGCGCGGGCTGTAGGCGCGGCCGCACATGCCGTAATTGCCGGCGCCGTAGGAGCCGCCGATCACGACGGTGAATTTCGGCACGTCGGCGGTCGCCACCGCCGTCACCAGCTTGGCGCCGTCGCGCGCGATGCCGCCGGCCTCGTATTTCTTGCCGACCATGAAGCCGGTGATGTTCTGCAGGAACACCAGCGGGATATTGCGCTGGCAGCACAGCTCGATGAAATGCGCGCCCTTCAGCGAGCTCTCGCTGAACAGGATGCCGTTATTGGCGATGATGCCGACCGGATAGCCCCAGATATGGGCGAAGCCGCAAATCAGGGTCTGGCCGTAGAGCTTCTTGAATTCGTCGAATTCCGAGCCGTCGACCAGCCGCGCGATGATGTCGTGGACGTCGAACGGCTTGCGCCCGTCGGCGGAGACCACGCCGTAGATTTCCTCCGGCGCAAACAGCGGCTCGCGCGGCTCGCGCATGTTCAAGGCGGCGCGGGCGCGGCGGCTTCAGCGTGGCGACGATGCGCCGCGCGATGCCGATCGCATGGGCGTCGTTCTGCGCATAGTGATCGGTGACGCCGGATTGCCGCGAATGCACGTCGGCGCCGCCGAGTTCCTCGGCGGTGACCACCTCGCCGGTCGCGGCCTTCACCAGCGGCGGGCCGCCGAGAAAGATCGTGCCCTGATTGCGCACGATGATGCTCTCGTCCGACATCGCCGGGACATAGGCGCCGCCGGCGGTGCAGGAGCCCATCACGATCGCGATCTGCGGAATGCCGGCCGCCGACATCTGCGCCTGGTTGTAGAAGATGCGGCCGAAATGCCGCTCGTCCGGGAAAATCTCGTCCTGCTGCGGCAGGAACGCGCCGCCGGAATCGACCATGTAGACGCAGGGCAGATTGTTCTGCCGGGCGATATCCTGGGCGCGAAGATGCTTCTTCACCGTCATCGGATAATAGGTGCCGCCCTTGATGGTGGCATCGTTGGCGACGATCACGCATTCGCGCCCCGAGATCCGCCCGACCCCGGTGATGATGCTCGCCGAATGCACGTCGCCGCCATAGAGGCCGTTGGCCGCCAGCGGCGACAATTCGAGAAACGCGGTTCCGGGATCGATCAGGAGATCGACGCGCTGGCGCGCCAGCATCTTGCCGCGCGAGGTGTGCCTGGTCGCGCGACGCCTCGCCGCCGCCGCCGGCGACCTGATCGAGCTTGCCGCGGAGTTCGGCGACCAGCGCGCGCATGGCCTCGGCGTTGCGGGCAAAATCGGACGAGGTCGGATCGATACTGGAATGAAGCGGCATGGCCTCGGGCGGTCTCTCGGGCGGTTCCTGGATGGTTTCTTGAGGCGAGTTCTTCGGCCCCGTTCTTGGTCTATTTATGCTGCGCCGCAATTCGGCATTGGGCCCACGCCCGCCATGGTGTCATTGCGGCCCAGCCTTAGGCAACCCGGAAGTTTCGATCCGGGCGACCAACGTCATGGCAATATTCGGCCCAAGCGACGCCGGATTGTCACCGGCCGAATTCCGGCCGCTAGTGGTCCGACCCTCAATGGGTCCAGGGTTCGCCGCGCCGGAACGCAAAATTGTCGGCATAGGCGACCTGCCGGTGGGCCGGCTCCTTCGGCTCGATCACCTGGTAGGGAATGCCCTCGCGCTCGCAATAGGCCACGGCCTCTTCCTTGGTGTCGAAGCGGAGGGTGAGCTGCTGCTTCATGTCGCCGGAAGAGGTCCAGCCCATCAACGGCTCGATCGCGCGCGGCTGCTCGGGCTCGTAGTCGAGCTGCCATTCCTGGGTCTTGGCCGTCCCCGATTGCATCGCGTTTTTGGCGGGCTTAAAGATGCGTGCGGTCATGAATGGTCAGGTCCCGTGGAAAAATGCAGCATGGAAACGCGTGGCGCGAACGGCCGGGATAGTATAGACCTTTTTCGGGAATTCGGTCGGTGATTCCCGGCCTTTGATGTTACATTTTCCTATAATCTTTATGCCGCGCTGTGACAACTTGGCCATTGGTCCTACCGGACGCCCTGCCCCACGCGCTCGATCTTCCCAAAGGCATCACGTCGAAACGGCACCCATGAAAATCAACGCAACCCTGCCCGAAAAAGGACGCGATCTCCGGCTCGACCTGTTTCGCGGGGTCGCCAACTGGGCGATTTTCCTGGATCACATTCCCGACAACGTCGTGAACTGGATCACCACGCGAAATTACGGCTTCAGCGACGCGGCGGACCTGTTCGTTTTCATCTCCGGCTATACCGCCTCCTTCGTCTATGCCCGGATGATGATCGAACGCGGCTTCATCGTCGGCGCCACCCGTCTGACCAAGCGGGTCTGGCAGCTCTACGTCGCCCACATCATCCTGTTCGTGATCTATATCGTCTCGATCGGCTATGTCGCGCAGCGTTACAGCGACCCCGAGATCATCAACGAGTTCAATGTCGCGGGCCTGGTCGACAGCGCGGTCGAAACGCTGCGCCAGGGCTTGCTGCTGAAATTCAAGCCGGTCAACCTCGACGTGCTGCCGCTCTACATCGTGCTGATGGGATTATTTCCGCCGGTGCTGTGGATGATGCTGCGCAAGCCCAATCTGGACCATGCTGGCGTCGATCGCGCTGTGGCTTGCTGGCCCGGCAGTTCGGCTGGAATTTCACGGCCTATCCGGCCGGCACCTGGTACTTCAATCCGTATTGCTGGCAGGTGCTGTTCGTGTTCGGCTCGTGGTGCGCGCTGGGCGGCGCGCGAAAATCGATGTCGATCATCAACTCGCCGATCACGCTTTATTTGTCCATCGCCTATCTGATCTTTGCCCTGGTCATGACGATGGCGGGCAAATTCCCCGACTTCGGCGCGATGTTCCCGCACTGGCTCTATGACACCTTCAATCCGAACGACAAGACCAATCTCGCGCCCTATCGCTTCATCCATTTCGTGGTGATCGTGATCCTGGTCATCCGCTTCGTGCCGAAGGACTGGCCGGGGCTGGAATGGAAGGTGTTCGATCCCGTCATCGTCTGCGGCCAGCAATCGCTCGCGGTGTTCTGCGTCGGCGTGTTCCTGTCCTTTGTCGGACATTTCGAACTGATGATGAGTTCGGGCTCGCTGTTCGCGCAGATTTTCGTCAGCGTGACCGGGATCGCGATCATGACCATCGTCGCCTATTACATCTCCTGGTCGAAACGGCAGGACAAGCCGCTGCCCAAACCGGCGGCGGCGGCAGCCAAAGCCGGCTAATCGAGGACAGCTGACCAAGCTCTGCTCGGTTAGCTCTCGGAATCCGGACCGGGAGCCTTGCCGCGCGGTTTGGTGACCACCAATCGCCCGCGGGACGAAATTCCGCCCCAGGCCGTCGACCAGCCGACTTCCGAGGCGGGCGCTCGCGCAATGCCCTGCTGGGTTCGCTTGCCCTGCAGCGCAAACGCGGCCCCCTGCGGATCGCGGCATCGGGCCACCCAGCTGTCACCCGGCAATTCAAGCGGGCCCTCGAACACCTGCCCGCCCGCGGCCTCCACGCGCTCGGCCGCCGCGTCGATGTCGCCGACGTTGAAGTAAAACAGCCAGAATGGGACGGGATCGATCGGGCGCTTGTTGAACATGCCGCCGACGGTTTCCTCGCCGGTGGCGAACAATTGATACGTGAACGCCGCATCGGTTTGGGTACCGGCCTCCCGCCAGCCGAAAAGCTCGCGGTAAAACGGCAAACGCCTTTTGCCAGTCCGTGGTGAGCAGCTCCTGCCAGCCCACGCGTCCAGGCTTGTTGGGTTCGGGAGGTTTCCGTTGGCCGCTGCCCAAGCCTTCGATCAAAGCCAGGGTCGCCGTTTGCGGATCGGCGACAACCGAGATGCGGCCGATGTTGCTGTCCGTCGGCGGAACGTAGACCGCCCCGCCAAGGCGCTTCAACCGGCCGACAGCGGCTTCCGACGTCATCGACGCTGACATACCCCATCCACCTCGCTGTCGCGCCCATGCGCTGCGCCTCCTCCGGCAAGCCCATGAGGCCGCCGACCGGCGTCCTTCCAGAGGTAAACAAAATGTAAGCGAGATTGGGCGTCGATCCGTCCTGCACACCCCAGCCCACGACCCTGCCATAGAAGGCCTGGGCCGCCGCCACGTCGCGTCGTGATCAGCTCGTACCAGGCGAAACGTCCTTTGTGATCGGCCACGTCCAGTCTCCGTTCTCGCCTATAAACAGCAATGGCGGATGAATTGGCAATCGCTGGTTTCGTCCGGCTTCACCGCGCGAAGCATCGACGAGGGAGTGCTCATGACGCGCTGACGCCCGGCCTTTCGTGCAGGCATCGATCATGAATATCGGATGAATAAATCGCGCCGATCTCGTTCATCAAGATGAACCGAAACCCTTGCTGCACATACCAATATTCCGACGCCGGCGTGCGACCGTCTTGCGTGGTAGATTGGCACGGCGTACAATCTCATTGCTGGAGTCTAACTACTTTTACAAGGTATGGAGGTTTCGACTATGTCACGGGTGAAACAAACTTCGACGAAGAAACGTGTGATGAAATCCGTACCGGTGCTTGGGGCCGCCGGATTGACTTTCTCTATGGTTGGCGGCGCATCGGCAGCGGCCGTGCCGACCTCGGATGTGGCACAGTCGCCCACCGTTGGCCTTGGTCATCAGGTCACCCTCGGTGAGGAAGAAATCGCCGACGTCAGCCTGGCGACGTTCTACGTGTTCGACAAGGAAAACACCGCATCGGCCAAGACTGGCGTTCAGGTTGCCTGGGTGCGCGGTTGCGGCGGTTGCCGTGGCTGTCGCGGTTGCCGCGGCTGCGGCTGGCGTGGTTGCCGTGGCTGTGGTTGCGGCGGCGGCTGCTGCGCTTCCTGGGGCGCTTGCCGCTTGTGCTGAGGCGGACGACCTTCCGACGACACCGATAAACGAAGTTGCTGGCCGGGCTCGACATCGTCGACCCGGCCAATCTATGTGCTAGCTGCCATGTGTTGGCTGCCATGTGTTCATTGCCTTTCACTGCGTCGGCACGCCTCCAAACGACCGAATGGATTTTTGATCTTGGCTAAAAAAGCACTCGCCCGGACGGCTCGAAAGAAATCCAGCGCGCGCAAAAAAGGCTCGGCAACGCTGAAGCGAAGCGGCAAGCAAAGCGGGCGCAAGCCTCGCGCGGCGTCCAGGGATCAGGCGCTCCAGAACGTTCCTCAGTTTGCTCCGAATTTCACGGTTTATGTGCTGCCGCCCGATACGATCTGCCTTTATTCCGAGGACCGGAAATTCTTCCTGCATGGCGAGGTCTATTGTGCTATTGCCACCGCCATCGGCAAAGGCGGCAAGAGCTTCCCGCAACTCGCGGATGAATTGTCGAAGCGCTTTCCGCCGGATCAAATCGAGCAGGCACTGAAGCGGCTGATGGAACGCGGCTACATCGTGCCGGCTTCCTCATCTTCCGCACGCCGTCGACGGCTATTGGGCGAGCCTCGGTTTGCCGCCCGGCATGGCCGCGCAAAATCTCGAGAATTGCCGCGTGCGGGTTGAAGCGATCGACGTCAAGGGCGCGGCCGAATTCAGCGCCGCCCTGAGTGAACTCGGCGTCCACATCGTCAACCGTTCCCCCGACCTGACGGTCACGCTGGTCAACGACTATCTCGACCGGCAACTGGCCGAATTGAACCAGCAACGCGTCTCGGAGCGCGCGCCGTGGCTGCTGGTGCAACCCTCCGGCGCCTTTCCGCTGGTCGGCCCGGTGTTCACGCCGGGTGATGGCGCGTGCTGGACATGCCTGTTCGATCGCATGATCCGCAACCGCGAGATCAAGGGATTTCTCGATCGCGGGCCGGCGCGCCCGGTGGCCGTCTCGCCGCTCAGCCGCAACAGCCGTCGGGCAGAGCGGCATCCAATTCGCGGCGCTGGAAGTCGCCAAGGCGATCGCAACCGGCTTTCGCACCGAGTTGAACGATCACATCATCAGCCACGATTTGCTGGGCGCCAGCCTGGTGAAGCATTACGTGGCGACCCGCCCGCAATGCCCGACCTGCGGCAGCCAAGAAACTGCGCGACCCGCGCCGGGCGCCGACGCCGATCGAGATCACCGGCGGCGCCAAGCTGGTGATGACCAGCGGCGGCTACCGCTCGGTATCGGCGCGCACCACCGTGGCGCGGCACCGCAAGCATGTCAGCCCGCTGACCGGCGTCGTGACCAAGCTCGAGCGGATCGAAGCCGATCTGCCGATGAACACCAATTTCCACGCCAAGCATAATTTCTCCGCGCCGGCGCAGAACGTCGATCAGCTCCGGGCCGGATTGAGCGGCGGCAGCTTCGGCAAGGGCAGCACCGCCGAGCAGGCCGAAGCCAGCGCGCTGATGGAATTGATCGAGCGCTATTCGGGAATTTTCCAAGGCGACGAAATCCGGGTGACGCGGCGGTTCACGCGATTTTGCGCCGGGCGAAGCGATCCTGCCCAACGACGTGCTGCTGTTCAGCGAGGCGCAAGCGCACGCCGACGATCATGCGCATGACCACGGCGAGACGCAGCCCGCCCCTGAAGCGTTCGATCCCATCGGCCAAGATCGAATGGTCGCCGGTATGGTCGCTGCGCGACGGATTGCTTCAAATATCTGCCGACCAGCCTGTTGTATTTCTTCTATAGCGGCCCGGCCGCGTTCCAGGCCGATTCCAACGGCTGCGCGGCCGGCAACACGCGTCGAGGAAGCCATCGTTCAGGGCTTCCTCGAGCTGGTCGAACGCGATGCCTACGCGATCTGGTGGTACAACCAATCGCAACGCAATGAAGTCGACCTCGACACGTTCAACGATTCCTATGTTCGGATCTGAAGAACCAGCTGGCCGACACCGGCCGTAAATTGTGGGTACTCGACGTCACCAGCGATCTCGGCGTGCCGACCTATGTCGCGATCTTGCACTGGATGCAAAACGGACAGGAAAATATCGAGTTCGGCTCCGGCGCGCATTTCGACAAGCGTATTGCGTTGCTGCGCACGCTGACGGAGTTGAACCAGTTCCTGTCGATCGGTTTCATGGATGGCGGAACCGGCGAGAAGCCGAGCCTTGATGGCGAGACGCCGCTGCATCTTGAGAATTACCCGTTCCTGACGCCGGTACAAAATCCAGCGCTGCCGTCGGGCCTCGACTTTGGCCGGCTCGACAACACCCGCGATCAGGTGATGGCCTGCGTCGATATCGCCAGGCGCGCCGGGCTCGATTTCCTGGTCCTCGATCAGACCCGGCCTGATGTCGAAGTCCCCGTGGTCCGGGTGATCGTTCCGGGGTTGCGGCATTTTTATCGCCGCTTTGCGCCGGGCCGGCTGTACGATGTGCCGGTGAAACTCGGATTGCGCGATCAGCCGATCCCGGAGAGCGAGCTCACGCCATTTCTTCCCCATAGCTGAAAGGCGGTCCGGCGTGCGCGCTCCCGCAAAAAAGCCGCCGCGGCGGGTCGCGCCACCGGTCATTTCCGCCGTCGCCAGCGCGCACATCACGCTCAATACACGCCCGGACGGCAGCGTCTCTGCGAGCTTCGACGGCTACTCGGCCGAACTCGGAAAGTACAGCGGCGCAGCCGCCTTGCGCGCACAGGCGCTGCGCACCGGCCTGCCGTTGAAGTCGTTTGCGGCCGGTCGCACCCCCGTCGACAAGGAAATCGACGTGCTGGTGCGGCGATTGGCCCGCAGCGGCCTTTTGGAATACCGCCTTGGCCACGCCGACCACGACCAGGTCGTGATCGAGCCGCAGATGGCTGATTATTGGCCACAAACCCCAAAACTCGGCGGCACTGAGCGGATCGTGCTGTCGCGCTTTGCTTATTTGCGGCGGCGCGGCAACGAGATGATCCTGGAATCGCCACGCGCCGGCGCGTTGTTTCGAATTCGCGATCCGAAAGTTGCCGCCGCCCTCGCCTTGCTGGCGACGCCGCAAGCCATCAACAGGCTGCGGCGGCAGGAGGGCTTTCCGGGGGTCGAGCTTTTCGCTCTGCTGCTGGATTGCAACATGCTTTTCAGGATCGACGCCGGCGGCGGTGACGGCCTGCGCGCCGAAGAGGGCGACGACAATCTGGTGCTCTGGGACTTCCACGACCTTTTGTTCCATACGCACTCGACCGAGGGACGGCAGGCCAATCCGCTGGGCGGGCTTTATCCCTATGCCGGCGAAATGCCGCCGCCGGCCGCGGTACGGTCACGCTGGCCGGGGCAGACGATCGAGCTGCCCCACCAGGAGCAGACCAAGTCCCCGACGGCAGCTGCGGACGCCGTCTCACCGTTCACGAGGTTGATGCATGAGCGTCATTCGACGCGCGGCTTCGACGACGGCAACCCGATCACACTCGCCGAGCTCTCGCAGTTTCTCGACGGCACCGTGCGGATCCGGTCGAAATGGCAAAGCACAATCGACCAAGGAGATGAGGGTCCGGTCATCGACTACACCAGCCGGCCCTATCCCGCCGCCGGCAGCAGCTACGAGCTCGAACTGTATCTCACCGTGAACAATTGCGCCGGCCTCGCGCGCGGCTTCTATCATTACGACGCCGACCTGCACGCGCTGGTGCCGATCGATGCGCGCCCGCAGGATATCGA
Organism: uncultured Alphaproteobacteria bacterium; assembly: GCA_963755895.1. Taxonomy (GTDB): domain Bacteria; phylum Pseudomonadota; class Alphaproteobacteria; order Rhizobiales; family Xanthobacteraceae; genus Bradyrhizobium. The sequence continues at coordinate 893,132 of CAVWMD010000027.1, read as the reverse complement.
GTTACAGTTGAACTCGGCCGAATTCGCCATGGACGCGCCCGGCCTGCCCCAGATCCTGATCACGATGGCGGCGCGGTTTGACCGAATTTCGTGGAAATACAGCTCGATCGCCTACTCGCTGATTTTGAAGGATGTCGGCGTATTGCTCCAGACGCTCTATTTGATGGCGACCGACATCGGGCTGGGTGGATGCGCGATCGGCACCAACAATATCGACCTGTTCGCGAAGATGACCGGGATCGAATTCCACGTCGAGGGGCCGGTCGGGCAATTTGCGCTGGGGCGCGGCATGCGGGACGAACGCTAGAAGCGGTGCGCCAAGAACGAGACTGAACATGAACGAGCCTGAACAAGACGGTGGCGGAAGCCGGACCCCCGCGATCGCAGGATTGGCCATCGCGATGGTCTTGCTGGTGGTGGGCCTGTGGCTGGCCCACGAACTGAGCGCGGCCAGCAAGATGCAGGATTGCCTGATGTCGGGCCGCACCAACTGCAACGTTATCGAGCCTGCTCGATAACGCCTATTGTCCGTCATCAAGCCTGCTCGATAGCGCCTGTTGTCCTCCGGGATCGCGAAAGCGTCAGGCCTCGGACCTAAAAGCAGGGATGGCGCCGGCCGTCCTGGCCTCGGTAGTTGGCCGACGACTGTGCGCACAGCCGATCGAACCCGTCGTAGATCCCGTAAGGCGCGCCGTTCACCGGGTAAACCACGCGGTCGGGTGGAACCATGGTGCCGGGATAGAAGTCGGGCGGACCGTAATTGTGCAGGTAGATGTCGTCGACGGCGTGGTGGTGCCGGTGATGCCGGACCGGCACGTCGGCATCGGCGGCAAATGACGGCGCTGAAACCGACAGCATGAGTGCTGCAGCCGCCAAAACCCTGATTCGCATCGCTATCCCCGTGTTCGACTGATCATCGCTCTATCCGCTCCACCCCAAGCGGAGCACCACAGCTTTATCTTGTGAGCCATTGTTCCTCAAGCGGTGAAGGAGAGCAACAAAAACACCCCGCTCCGAGCGCTTCTCCGCCGGCCGTGTCCGAATCAGCACAACCGTCGTTCATGGACATGGCTTTTCAGCGGAAAAAGGCGCACGCTGTGGCTGCATTGAGTCCTCCCATCGCAAGCGAGATCGACATGGCCAAAGGCGAGCAAAAGAGCAACCGGGAAGCCAAGAAGCCGAAGAAAGACAAGATCAAGACGATAGCCGCGGCGCCCAGCCAGAAGACCGGCGGGTGGCAGCCGACCGCCACCACCGGCAAGAAGAAATAGCCGCCAGCGCCCGATCCGGGGCGCCAAACTCGCGACGTCTTATAGGCAGAGGCTCAAGATTTTCAGTCGGCAGTCTTGCGGCGTGCCGCCTTTTGCGGTTGGCCCTAAGTCCGCTTTGGGCTTGGTGGCGCCCACCGCCCGCTTTGCGCCGCGAAGTTCAGGGCGTTCATAGTCGGCGGCGATTTCCATTGACCAATAGGTCCGGCCCGTCGTCTTGCTTTTCGCGCTGGCTATTCCGACCCGAGACGCATTGGACAGCAAGAGATTTTTCCGATGCTCCGGCGATTCGATCCATAGGTTGAGCGTTTTCGGGAAACTGTCATAGCCATAAGCGATATTCTCCGCCGCCCGCCTGGATCCCGACGGCGCGATCCGTGCGGAAAACTGCCCAAGCACACTGTGGTCGAGCACGTCCTTTTCAGCCATGGCAGCCGCCTGCTCCCGCGCGATGCGGTTGAGAGTGGCATCCAGGGTCACCCGCCCTTCCCCGTGCTGCACGCGAAAATTCGAGATCATTTCGGCCGGCGGGGCCGCCGGCTGCGCGGCTACCGAACCGCAAAAGGCGCAGAAGCTGATTGTGAGCCAAAGCCACAGCAGCAAGACGGATTTCATGAAAGGTCGCGCGATCCACAACACCTCAGTTGCGCCCCTTGCGGGCCGTCTTCGGTGACGGAACCGCCGCCCCGGCCGACGGGGCCGTCATCTCGGAAGCCGACTGTGCGAGCGCATCGAGCTTTGCGTGCAAGGCTTCGATCTCGCCGGTCAGTTTTTTCGTCTCTGCCTGCTGGGCCGCGAGCTGGTCTTGAACTACTTGAAGTTGGTCGATGGTCTGCTGCTCCGTCGACTCCAGGGCGCCGGTCTTTTCGACCAGTTCGTTCGAAGTTTGTACGAGGGCGGTCACGCTCGGCGATACCGCGGCGGCGCTATTGCTTCCGGTCGCCCAGAGGATCAGCCCGCCGGCACCCACGAGCAAAACGCACAACGCGAGCAACGGGATAAACCGCCGGGCGATCCGTGGGGCCGCAAGGCGATTGTCGACCTGCAATCCGTCGGGCATCCGGACTCTTTGAGCTATTGCCATGCCGTGCACTTCCAATCCCGCGACCATGAACAGCCCCGACAAAATGCGACAATAAAATGTTGGTTACAACAAGTTCCTGCCGCCATATTTCACCCGCCTTTACGACGCAATTTTGAAGAGCAGCCGTGGTCATTTGCCGGAGCACCCTGCGCCGACCGCCGGCAACTGCCGCCAACGGTAGAATACCAGACCGGAATCGCGGAGTATCTCCGACGGAGGCGTCGCTCGCTTCGGCGGCTCGGATCCATCCGACACAATGACCAGATTGAACGGCCTGCAAATGCCTGACATCACATTCGGCAGATCTGCATCCACATCCTGGGAACGATAAACAAGCTTGCGCGAGAAACCGGCTTCAAATGTCATTCGCTGGATATCGATCTGCGGCGAAAACACCACGTCATCGTATTCGACGTTTCTTTCAATAAAACCCAAACTCAAGCGGCCTTAGATAGATTTTCCGACATGGTGCTTTCTCCAAGGAAACCTGCCCGGGATGGTCGGCGGCGGGTTTACGGGACGAATCAATCTAGCTACGTTCCGACGATGCTTAATCTCAATCGGCAGGCAAACGACACGTCGCTTTCGCTTGACCTACTTGGAGCGGTCGCTGCGCAGATGGTTTGCGTAGGTCACGGACTTCCGTTTTTTCACATTGCGGCGGAGCTGCGCCCCCTCTTTATCCATTCATTCAGAATATCGGCGTGTTGATCTTCTTCGCCATGTCTGGCTTTTTGATTACCGCGACGCTGCTGCATAATTCGGCGAAACCCGACTACGGCTTCGCAAGGTACTTCATCGACCGGTTTGCGCACATCTATTCGGGATTGTTGCCGGCACTTGTGTTCGTGATCGTCACCGATTGGATTACGCTTTGGCTCACTTCGGAGCCGACGATTCGCACGGTACTACGATCTCAAAACTTTCCTTGCGAATCTCGCAATGCTCGAAGGTTATCGAGGGATATTTCCGAATAAGTTGCAGTGGTCCACCTTCGGATCCGATAGCCCACTTTGGACGCTGGCGATAGAGTGGCACATTTATATGTTTGTCGGCGCAGCGTTCTTTCTGCTTAAGGGACGCGGACCATGGCTAGTGCTGATCCCGATAGCGCTTTCTTCGGCCAGACACCGCTGTATTTTCTGTTCGGTTCATTCCAGGCAGATGATGTCGGATCCGGCATTTTTGCGCTGTGGCTAGGGGGAGCCGCGCTCTGTTTGCTGCTCTCCCGTTACGTCCCGCCGCTCTGGATCAGTGTTCCGGTTTTCGTAGCTGCCGGATGTGCATATGCGTTCGCGCTAATCCCGGTCATGAATATGAAATGGCGACCTACCCGGCGCTGATCCTTATCATCGGGGCAATGATTGCGATCACGCAGCAGACTAAAGCAATTGGTGCTGCGAAGCTGATTAGGGTTTTGGCTGATTATTCGTTTACACTCTATCTGATCCATTACACCATTATGATGGCGGCTTCAGACGATATTCCCTGCTGCCCAAGGCTGGCTTTGGTTTTGCGGAATAGTCTCGGCATCGAACGCGATCGCATATTTAATCGCCCGGCCATTCGAAATGCAGCACCGGCAATTTGCATCATGGCTTGCGGACCTATTTTCTTCGGCGGTTAGGTCGGGACGCCCTGCCGCTGCCGTTGGGAGCCGCGAACGCTGAGCATGTCCGTGGAACCAAGACGTCGTCGACGGCAATATCGCCGGTGGTGCGCAGGCGGCGCTGGCTGAGAACTCAGCGCGTGAAGGCGACCCACGGGCCGTCCTGCCAGCGCCATCGCCGAAATAAAGGACGGTCGGCTCACCTGTTGGAGCGCCTCAAAGGCCACCTACAAGCACGGGCGAGACGATAAAGTACGACATCATCGTGGTTAACACTACAGTTGCCATTTATGGAATTTTCTGAATCCATAGGCAACCATGATTTGAAGATCGTGGGCGCAGACAGCGTCGATTGAAGAGACGCTTGCGTTGTGGGCGGCGTCGCTTCGGGAGATCAAGCAACGGATACGTCCGTTGTTCAATCAAGATCGTGTTGCGAGGAATGCAGGCTTGTTTCTGGAAAGCCTGCTCGGCGATGAGCAACGCAAGACCGGTTGGATGCGCGCGGAGGCCGCTGGCGATCCCGGTCCTTGGCGGCAACAGGCAATCCTGGGTCGCAGGGATTGGGATGCCGATGGTCTGCGCGATATCGTCCGCGATTATGTCGTCGAGCATTTGGCGGATGACGATGCGGTGCTGGTGATCGACGAGACCGGCTTTCTCAAGCAGGGCAAGGCGTCGTGCGGGGTGGCGCGGCAATACACTGGTTCCGCCGGCAAGATCACGAACTGCCAGATCGGCGTCTTCGCCGCCTACGTGTCGCGCCACGGTCATGCGTTCATCGATCGCGCGCTGTATCTTCCGAAGGAATGGACCGACGATCCAGATCGTCTGGAAGCCGCTTATGTGCCTCCCGGTGTCGGCTTTGCGACCAAGCCAAAGCTTGCAACGAGCATGATCGCACGCGCCATAGCCGCGTCTGTCCCATTCAAGTGGGTTGCTGGTGATACTGTCTACGGTGTTGGCGATATCGAACAGCAATTACGCCGGGCAGGCAAAGGCTACGTGCTCGGGGTCAGCAGCGCTCATGTATTTCAATCCTGGGGCAAGCGGCGATCGGTCGCCGGCAACGCCGCGGACATCGCTCGCACGCGGCGTGCGTCCGACTGGAAACGCCTGTCCGCAGGAGCCGGGACCAAAGGACCGCGGCTGCACGATTGGTGCTATCTCGAATTGGCCGATCTGGAAGTCGAAGAATCAAATGACACAAATCCGGGTCTTTGGACACGCGGTCTGCTAATCCGTCGTCATATCGCCGCTGGCGATCTAGCCTTCTTCACCACCTGGTGTCCGGCGGGAACATCCATCGAAACGCTGGTGGCGGTCGAAGGCCATCGGTGGGCGATCGAGGACAGCTTTGAGACCGCGAAAAACGAGTTCGGGCTCGATCACAACGAGAGCAGATCCTGGCATGGGTGGCATCGCCACGTTTCCCTGGTGATGCTCGCCTTCGCCATGATGGCGGTGATCCGCCATCGCGCCAATCCGGTTGTGCCAAAAAAAACGCAACGCCGAACCAAGACAAAAACAAAGACGTCACCACCCCGTCATTGATCCGTTGGTCAATCCAGGAAGTCCGCCGCATCGCCATCAGGCTCGCCCGAAAGCGGATCCGACCCGCACACATCATCGCATGGTCACTCTGGCGCAGAGCTCACCAGGCCGCCGCCCAACGTGCCCACTTCAAAAAACGACAACTGTAATGTTAAGCTCCGACCGGCCCTCTCATTCCAAGCCCGATGAAATGATCGCGAGGCGCCATTTCCGTCAAATTTTCAATAACTTTTTGGTCGGGGCAGCTGGATTCGAACCAACGACCTGCAGTACCCAAAACTGCCGCGCTACCAGGCTGCGCTATACCCCGATCGATCTGGCAAACGATGTCGATACACGCTTCAGGCGGGGCCAGCAAGGGCGCTCGGCCGTGCTGGAGAGCGGAAAGACCGCTCCACTTTATCGTTTGACGCGTGATCTCCTCGGAAAACCGGTTTCCACTTTTCCGGATCATGCTCTAGTTGTGCCCGTTGAACAGCGGATGGGCCGACGCGATCGCCGGGCTGGATGCCGTATTTCTGCGCCGTGCCGGCGATCACCTCCAGCACGCCCTTCGCCAGCCCTCCGGACGGGATGATCTTGGTCGACAGCGGCTCGGTGTTTTCGGCAATGCGCAGGATCCGGCCGTCGGCGCGGATGAAGATCATGTCGAGCGAGATGTAGGTGTTTTTCATCCACATCGACACTTCCTGCTCCGGCGAGAAGTCGAACAGCATGCCCTTTCCCGTCCGCCAGTTCCTTGCGGTACATCAGGCCGGTGGTCTTTTCCTCTTCGGTCGTCGCCATCTCGACCGAGAACACATGCACGCCGGTCTTGGTGACGATCTCGAGCGGCTGGATGCTCGCCGCCCGCGCCTCGATCGCCGGTGAACGTGCCGAGAGCGCGACGACCGAAGCCGCGATCCAGAACCACGCCCAGCCACGCGTCCGCGGGCGAACCCGACCAGACACGTCATTCAAATTCATGGACACCACTTTACGCCAGCCGTGAAGATTTCGCCGGACCCCGGCTGTTCGGCGGAACCCTAGCCCGACGATCATGGCAAATACCAGACGCGCCGAGCACCGCCGCGAGATCATTTTGGCGGCTATCGGACGAGCGGCTTGCGGCCGTAACGGAGTGGTGATCGCGCGAAGTGGTGTCGGCGGCGTTCGGCTAGTGCGACGACAGGCCGGGCGAACCGGTCTCCGGCTGGATTTCGGCCGCCATCATGCCCTTGGAGCCCGGCCCGAACCGCACCAGCACATACTGGCCGGGACGCAGCTCGGTCATGCCGAAGCGGCGCAAGGTTTCCATGTGGACGAAGATATCCGGCGTGCCCTCGCCGCAGGTCAGGAAGCCGAAGCCGCGCAGCCGATTGAACCATTTGACCTGCGCCCGCTCCAGACCGCTGGTCGGGGTGACGCTGACATGGGTCCGCGGCGGCAGCATCTGCGCCGGATGGATCGCGGTCGATTCATCCATCGAGAGGATGCGGAACGCCTGATAGCCCTTGGCCCGCTGCACGCATTCGCAGACCAGCCGCGCGCCTTCATAGGCGGTCTGGTAGCCGTCGCGCCGGAGCACCGTGACGTGCAGCAGCACATCCGGCCAGCCATTGTCGGGAACGATGAAGCCGTAGCCCTTTGATGCATCGAACCATTTGATGACGCCGCTGATTTCGACGAGGTTGGCGGCGCTGTCGCCGAGGCCCGATAGCGCATCCATCGCGGGATCGCGATCGCCTGAAAACTCGCTCGGAGCGAATCTCGTCCGGTCCTAAGTCTGCTTTGCCCAAGCCGGCTGGATCCCGCCGCGCCCGGCGATGGTCCTCCCAGCTTCTTGGACTCAAATCCGTCCGACCCCATGACCCCGGACCCCACACATTAATCGACGGCCCGCCGTCTGCCGCGACGGTGCCTGTACACGCGCTCATCCATGACAATTCATGATGACGCCACGCGAATCTCTCGAATCAAAAGATAACACTCCCGCTTGCGGCGCATAGCTAAAAAACGAATTCGCACAAAGCTATGAACAGCCTTGCGCAGCCAGCGAATCAATTGGGCATCAGTTGCCGACGAACGGCCCGAGCGTCTCCCCGATGTCGTGGCGGATGACCAGATCGGCGATGTCGTCCTGTTCGGTCGGCTCGTTGTTGATGATCACCAGCCTGGCGCCGCTGTTTTTGGCCATCAGCGGAAAGCCGGCGGCCGGCCACACCACCAGCGACGATCCGATCGCCAGGAACAGGTCGCAATGCTGCGCCAGTTCCGTGGCGCGGCGCATCGCATCTTCCGGCATCGCCTGACCGAAGGAGATGGTGGCGGTCTTGACCGGCTCGTCGCAGACGGTGCAGTCCGGCGCCGCACCCATCGGCATCGAAGCGCTGCTTGACCCACGGCAGATCGTAAGCCTGCCCGCAGCCGATGCAGCGGGCATAAGTGGTGTTGCCGTGCAGTTCCACGACATGATCGGCCGCGAAACCTGACATCTGATGCAGATTGTCAATGTTCTGGGTGATGATCGCCGGAATCTTGCCGGCCTTGTAGAGCGAGGCGAGCGCGCGGTGGCCGCGTCCCGGCCGCGCCGCGGCGAAAGTCGGCTCCATCGCAAAGCGCCGCCGCCACGCCTCGTCCCGGGCATCGGAGCTGGCGACGAATTCATCGAACGGGATCGGACGGTTGCGGGTCCACAATCCGCCGGGCGAACGGAAATCGGGAATGCCGCATTCGGTCGAAATGCCGGCGCCGGTAAAGGGAACGATGGTGGAAGCCTCGGCGATCATGTCGCCGAGCTGTTCCACGCCGCTGCGAAGATCCGATGCGATCACGGCTGATGATCCGAGTGTTGACCGCGCGGACTATAGCACCGCCAATCAGATTATCACTTCGACGTCGCGATTACGTGGATGCGCCGTCATCACGCCGCTTTTGCGACCGCTTCCTTGACCTCGTCGCTCTTCTTCTCATCGTTCTTCTTGGCCTTCGGGGCCGCAGCCGAGGCGTCTGATGTCGTCTCGGATTTTGCTTCGGGCTTCGCTTCGGATTTTGCTTCAGATTTTCCCTGGGATTTTCGCACCGGCTTGCCGTACTGGGAAAGCCTCTCGAGTTCCGCCTCGAGTTCGGCCTGCCGCGCCGCGACCTTTTCCGCCAGCTTTTCGGTTGCGTGATCGCGCAAGCTCGCGAGTTCCTCGATGCTCAGTGAATCCAGATCGATCTTTGCCATACGGCTCTCCCCTTTTCTTCTGGCTACCGGGACGGCGTGAAGGCCACAAGCATGGCTAAAGTCTTATCCACCGCTGAGGTCAGACAATCACAATCCTGCAACGCCGCGTCCGCATTCGCGCCCCAATCGCGATCCGCCAATGGAAGTGGGACGCGATTCAAGAACACAACTCAAAAAACGGATGGGTAATGACCGAACAAAGTGATCGCCTCGCGCGTGCGCGGGAAGAAATCGCGGCGCGTGTCGCAAGCTTCAAAGCCACCCAGGAAAAATTCAAACGTGAACGCGAGGAATATTTCGTGACCACGCTCGAAAAAGCCCGGAACGGATCCCACGGCAAGGCGCTCTGGTCCTAGGGCGCGCTTGCTTTACGGCGCTCGGCCCCTCAAGAAACCCCCGCCATTCGTGTTGGCGGGGTTTTTGATTCGGGAAATTCGCTACAGTCACTTCCTCGACGTGTCAGGGCCTATGCTCGCTCGACCAGGCTCTTCGCGCGATTCCGCATCGAGAGCCACCAGCATACCGAACTCGCGACGATCCCCATCAGTGCGCATACGATCGGGTTCTCATGCGGAAGACCCGCGAGCTGCGGCAGGTAGGCCATCGCGGCCCCGCCAATAAGCCCGGTGCCGATGGACCATCGGAACTGGGTCCAGCCCAGGGCAACGACGATGAAGTTCAACCATTCCGGCACCAGGCCCATGATGAGGAAAAGCACAAAGGCTACTTGATAGGTATCGGCGCCGGCGGAAACCTCGCCGTTCAGATAGACGATCGCGGGCACGTACAAGAAAGCGCCAAGCAGCGCGACAATCACAGGGCCGAGAAGGCCAAAAGCCACGATATGATTTATTTCCGAAAACCATCTCCGGCAAATCCCGGTCGGATCTGGCCCGGTCGCTTCATTCTCCTAGCGCCTGTTTATGTCGGCTTCTACCCAGCCCGCTCCGCTTTCGCGTCACGAGAAGCTGGACCGAGGCGCCATCCAGTCCCGCTACCGCTGGATAGCGTGTGGATCATTCACGTGGATCATTCACGGCTATTTCGGGGGCTGCAGACCCGGGCTGTTAGCCCATGTATCGAGGTTTTCGACCACCCTCTCATGGCTCGGGCGCATCGGCGGCTTCTGATCTTTCGGAGGTCGCTGCGTTTCCTTGGTCATCGGATTTCTCCTTTGCTAGCCACCAATATAACCCCTTCCAGCGCAAGCCTTCAACAATTAACATATTGATTTTATTGACATATTTTACTCATTTGGTGCGTTTTGGGTAGCACATGGAACCGGGGCCGACTTAGTGGAGTTAGATACTTACTCAATTGCCTAATTTGGGGCCGCCCATGACGGACATGCGTGACGAACGACTGCAGATCATGCTTTCCCCGGATGAGCTGTCAGTGCTCGACGATTTCAGATTCAAGCACCGCATGCCAACGCGCGCCGCAGCGGTCCGCGAGCTATTGCGCCTCGGCCTAACCGTCGCCGGAACTGACGGTGATGGCCAGAAGTCGAGCAATTACGGCGTGGTCAGCCGCGGCGAGCCCGCCTCTCGCAACGGCGCCTAGAGCCTTTTCCGTTCCGATAGAATCGGAACGGGGCTCTAGTCTTTTGTTTTGACGCGTTTTCTTCGCGCGAACCGGCGCCCACTTCGCTCGAAAACGCTATAGCAACCACGCGCGGCGCCAACGACTGTCAGATCGAATCCTTCCGGCTCAGGTCAGCATCGATATAACAGACTGGAGCTGGCCCGAGGCGGAAGCCACCAGGCCATCAAACGACGTGTGACCATGCGCGGCGGCCTTCACAATGACCTCAGCCATCGCGGCCTTGAGGCCGAACACCGACTGATCGGCGGGAACGCGCGCCATCACGGCTTCAAGCGCGGCGCGCATGGTCTGGACCAGTTCTGGATTTATCGCTGTGCTCCACATCCACGCCGCGAAGCCTAATCCATCCAGCAATCGACGCCACGCACGTCCACGCGATTCACGCTGACGTGAAATTACGCTTCAATCATTTCAACAAGCCTTGCAGGAACCAATATGAGCGCGGCGCTTGGACGGTCCATGCAATGGATCGAAGCGCTCATCAACCTTTCCGGTTTCACCGGATTTCTCCGCCTCGCCTCATATTGGCCCAACGGCCGTCAGAGCTGATCGGCCAATCCGCAAAGCGATTTCGTATTCGAAATATTCGGGAAGGAGCCGAGACTCCTTTTGTTCTCAATGAACGAACAGAGGACAACATTATTCGCAAGACAGCGGATTAAGATTCCGTTGCCGGCAGTTCATCCATTTTCATGGTGCCAGCGCCTGCGACTTGCCGGGGCTCTGAGCCGGTGCGCTGCGTGGAAAATTGAAGCGACGGCAAACCGCGCTGGCGAATTCGCTTCAGAAAGATTCTTACGCTGAACGTCACGAGCACCTCGTGGTGCCGCATCCCCTTGCCGCCCTTGACCAGGCCGAGATCCCGGATGACGCAATACGTCCCGTCGCTCATGCGGGCGAGATGAGACCCTTCGAAATAATGGCGCACGCGCGAAAACATCCGCGCAAGGATGCATTGTCAGGCGATTCCGTCAAATCTTGACCGCTTAAAACAGACATCGATCGATTCGATGGACTTTTGGCGCGTGATTGATCCGATGACGCACGACGCCGTGATGCGGCTATCCGTCCCGCGCGACCAGCCCGGTCTGAGGCCGCCTTTTGTTCCCCAAGAACGAACAGGGGGCGATATTTCCGGCGAGCCAACGCGTTAAAAAATGGTTGCCGTTGTTCTTGCCAGATCACGTTCTTGCAGATCGCGATCGGCAGCGACGCCGTGACAGAGCCAAGAAGGCTATCCGCCCTCTACCGCTTTTTCTTGTTACCGAAAATCGCGTTCCAGTTGTCCTTGTAGGCTTGAGTTACCGGCTTCTGTCCCTCGCCCATGCCTTGTCGCTTTGGGGCCGCGTCGGCTTTTTCGGCATTCGACGCGGCTTCAGCCGGCTTGCTTTTCGATTCTTTTTCTGCCGGTTGTTTTTTTGGAGATGTCGTTTTTTCGTCAGCCGCCATTTTCGTTCCCTGGCTCTATCTCGTATCACCCGATGACCTAGCCCGTGCCCTCGCGAAGGTCAAAGCCGCCGTGGTTGGGCCTGATCAGAGAGCTCCGCGGCGGACCGCATCGGCAGCCACACAAACGTGCGTGAGAACGCATTCATGGGCACGCAATCCGTACGCAACGCCCTGCCCCCCACCGCGTTTTACTGCTATTGGTTGCCCCGATTTACCCGCTGCCAAATCTGCAAATGTTCTCAAGGGAGCAAGAAACATGCGTTATCTCCACACCATGCTGCGCGTCCGCAATCTCGATGCTGCGCTGAAATTCTATTCAGATGCGCTGGGGCTGAAGGAAGTCCGGCGTATCGACAATGACAAGGCAAAGTTCACGCTGGTGTTCCTGTGCGCGGCCGAGGACGAGCACCTCTTGAAGGATCTGCCCAAGACGCGCGGCGCGCCGCTGGTCGAACTCACCTATAACTGGGACGAGGAAAAATACGGCGAGGATCGCTATTTCGGCCACCTCGCCTACGAGGTCGACGACATCTACGCGACCTGCGATCACCTGATGAAACTCGGCGTCACCATCAACCGTCCGCCGCGCGATGGCCAGATGGCGTTCGTCCGCTCACCGGATCTGCATTCGATCGAGTTGTTGCAGAAGGGCGAAGCCAAGCCGCCGGCCGAGCCGTGGACCTCAATGCCGAACACCGGACATTGGTGAGGTCATTCTACATTACGCTGGCAGGAACCCTTTCCCCTTCCGCACGTTCTCTCTCCGACTGAGGAAATCAAGGAGGCGAACATGGGAAAAGGAATTTTGCTCTGGCTGATCGGCGTGCCGATCCCGGTGATCATTCTGTTGTGGTTGTTCTTGGGCCACTGATCGAGGCTACGTCAGGCGTTCTCAGATATCAGGCTCCGTCATGGTTTGGCGGGGCCTGATTTTTTTGATCGGCTACGTTCAAATCCTGCATCGAATTCCGCCGCGGCCCGCGCTTTTTCGCCGGACTTCCGCTATGAACCGCGGGAAGCGGATTAGCGGGAGAGAAAACGCGTGGCTGACAATGAGGGACAACTCAAAATCTGGGGCCGGGCCAACTCGGTCAACGTGCAAAAAGTGCTGTGGTGCCTGGCAGAACTCGATCTCGCTTACGAGCGGATCGATGCCGGCATGGCGTTCGGCCGCAACACCGAGCCCGATTACCTCGCGATGAATCCGAACGCGCGGGTACCGACGCTGGTGGACGGCGATTACGTGCTCTGGGAATCCAATTCGGTGATGCGATATCTGGCGATGGCTATCGGCCGGAATCGGCAGCTTTATCCGCACGTGCCGAAGCTGCGCGCCGGCGTCGATCGCTGGCTGGACTGGACGCTCTCGACGGTGCAGCCGGTCGATCGTCCGGTGTTCTGGGCGCTGGTGCGTCCGCCGGCCGGACAACGCGACATGGTTGCGATCCAGCAGGACGTCGATGCCGAGGCCAAGGTGTGGCTGATCGCCGACGAGCGGCTGGCGACCCATCGCTTCTTCGAGGGCGACACCTTCACGCTGGCCGATATTGCGGTCGGCGCCTTCGCGAGGCGCTGGCTCGGGGTCGAAGGCGTCAGCAAGCCGAAGCTGGCGCATCTCGACCGCTGGTTCGCGCAGATTTCGGAGCGCCCCGGATTTCAGCAATTCGTCGCGCCGCCGATGTCTTGACCGCGGCTAGAACCTGAGGCGATCGCGGCGGCTCACGCTATCAACGCGAACCGCCGACCTCGACGCTGACGGCGCCGCCGACCTTCACGCAGGTGTCGGTACCTTCGACCTTCCTGAAGCCCGGGCCGTAGGCCGCGCAGCTATTGCTAGTGCCTGCGCCCTTCACCGGCAGCAGCTTGGTCGGGGGCGTTGCTTTATCCAGCTTCAGAGCGCCGGGCGGGTCCGCCGCGGCGACCGTGGCCGGTAGTATCGCAATGACGATCGCGAGGAGAATGTTTCGCATCGCGCTTTTTATCGCGCACGGCCTCGATTGGCCACAGCATGATCCGGAAAAAGTGGATACCGGTTTTCCCTCGCGACAAACGCGAAGCGTGTCGCGGAGATCATGCTCAAATAAATAGATGGAGCGGGATGACGATTTGAAGATAAGTCATCCCGCGCTAGCGGACGAATTTGACGCCCAGCGATTTGCCGCGGCGCCAGACCACCTCGCAGTTGCGCCCGGTTCGGGCATCGCGCGCAAACGCCAGGCGCAATCGGTCCGACGAGACGCCCTGATCATCCATCGTGATCCTGGCGCCGGCGGTCGAGATGTCCTGCACCACGCATAGGCCGAGCCGCGAAGCCACCGTCCAGCGTGATCCATGCCGGACTGGCGCAACGATCTTGCGCGCCTCTCGTTTCTTGGTCGCTCCGGCCATTTTGGATACTCCTGTAGGCGCCTGCTTAACCCCGCGGGCTTTAGAAACCGTTGCTGCCCGGCAGGAATCCGGGAGGTACCGGCCGCATGGCGGCGTTTAAAATGAGCTGCCAAAACCCCGCCTCCAGTGACTTGCCCGGCCGCCCAAACGCCACTATACGTTCGCCCGCTGTCGCTCGGACCGTGAATCAAGGGTCGGGGGCGCGGCACGGGCGCCTTCGCAGACACCAACGCGTTGATTTGCCGGTATCTATTTGCTTTGACTAGCGAAACGGCAATGCCGCGACCATATGGTCGCGGCGAGGCCTTCAGGTTTCGCTCCCTTCGTCTATCGGTTAGGACGCCACCCTTTCACGGTGGAGAGAGCGGTTCGATTCCGCTAGGGAGCGCCAAAAACTCCTTAAAATGTCAATTAAATCAATAATTTAGCAAGATTGTAACCCCACCTGAGCCGATTTTTGGTACATGGCAAAGCGGCCTTACAAGGACAAGTCGGACGCCCGTCTGACGAGCATGTTGGCTCATAGGCAACCTGCGCAAGCGGGCCACTGCTACCTTCCTTGATACATTATCCACCTTGATGCAACGTGCGCCACGCGCGTGGCACTATCGGGCGTTGATTTGAAGTTTCTAGAGCGATCCAGATCATCCATGGCGGTGCACGACGAAGACGGCATTGAGCGGCGCGGGCTGATGTTCGTGCTGTCGGCGCCTTCGGGTGCCGGCGCGACCACGCTGTCACGCCTTCTGATGGAGCGCACGCCGGGTCTGCGAATGTCGGTCTCGGTGACGACACGGGCGATGCGTCCCGGCGAGGTCGACGGCCGCGATTATCTGTTCGTCGAGAGGGCGCGCTTCGAGGACCTGGTCAGGCGCCATGAGCTTCTGGAATGGGCTACTGTGTTCGATAATCGTTACGGCACGCCGCGCGCGCCGGTCGAGGCTGCGCTGTCGGCGGGACGGGACGTACTGTTCGACATTGATTGGCAGGGCACGCAGCAGCTGCGCGAAAAAGCGCGCGCCGACGTGGTCAGCGTGTTCATCCTGCCGCCGTCCGCGGCCGACCTCGAAAAGCGGATGCATTTGCGCGCGCAGGATTCCGATGACGTGATCCGGCGCCGCATGAGCCTCGCCAGCCACGAATTGAGCCACTGGCCGGAGTACGACTACGCCGTCATCAACCAAGATATCGATGCTGCCTTTGCCGAAGTGCAGTCGATCCTCAAGGCCGAGCGGCTTAAGCGCGAACGGCGCTTTGGGCTGCCCAATCAGATCCGCGCTCTCGGTGCCGCGATCGAAATTTTGTCCACCTCATCACGCGACCAAGATTTGACAGCGGCAGACGACAATAACCAGCCATCGCCTCCCACAGAGCCGCTGTCCGCGGACAATTCATCTCCGAGCGGTGAACCCGCTCGTACAGCCGCTCTGTCCGAACGTAGTCTGCCATGGGTTCGGGTCGTTTGGGCACCGCCGCTTTCCAACCTAGTCTAGCGCCTTTCAGGGTGGCGCCTTTCAGGGCGCCGCTTTCCGAGTTGAAACGAAGACGACCCAGTCATGGGAGTCTGCCTTTGAGCTGCTGCAAGCGCGGGTCGCTCTGCTAGAAGCTGCTCTGGCGTCTCGACCGGTCGGAATGGGCCACAACCAAGGTCCCGATCTCGACGAAGGACTGAACGTTGAGGAAGAGGAAATTCAAACCTTCATTTCGGTCTTAAAGGACCAACGCCCAACCGGGCCAGTTGATGTGCCGGAGCTGATCGAAGCCGCCAGGATTGCTGACCCCACAATAAACAAATGGCGGGAACGGGTAGACGAATTCGCGAAGGGTGCATTGAAGGGCGCGGGAATGGAGATCGGCAAACATGTCATCCTGCACCTTGCACAAGCTCGATGGTTTTCCTCCGTCTATTCCGCGCTTCAAGCGGTGTATGAAGTTCTGAAAAGTTGCCTTTTCTAAGCGTCCATCCACGAAATTCCGAGCGTGACCGATCTGAATGCCTATGACGTTCTGGAAGCATTTCGAGCGCGGTGGAAGCCGGCAAGAGTGCATGGCCGAGTGAGCCGCCGGTCCGACATGCGGAGCGAGTGACCTAACCTCGAGGTGTACTGAAACACCCGATTTTGGTACACATTTTAGTACACAAGAAATTTGGCGCGATGCGGTAAGTACCTTGGAATAATAACACTTTTTTGTTTGCTTATAGACTTCGGTTCGACGCGGCTAGGGAGCGCCATACATTTCAATGGCTTAGACCATATTCCTCAATTGAAAGCTTAGATATCGCCACGCCGCGTGGTGTTGCGCCAAAGTATCAGCGCGCGGCGAAATCAGGAATCCGCGACGATACTCTTTGACTGTGCAACAGGGCAGTCGTTCTCTTCGACCCAAGGGCACATGATTAGGTGGTGTACCATGCGGGATGAATTCGCTTCGAAAAGCTTCCTCGCTGTGACCGTTGCAGGCATTGTCCTGCTTTGCTCTGGCCTGGTCGCTTTCGCGTTCAACTGATCGATAGACATCTTCTTCGAACCAAGCCCGCCGCTGCGAGACAGCCGGCCGGCTCGCGTGTGGTTCAGGCCACGAACCGGTTGCGAAGCTGTTCAGCTGGTTCGCGACCGAGGCGCTCCGCGGTGCCGGTTCGTTCGAACCTAGGCTCCCACCTGAGCTCCCTTGGGCTCGGCACCAGGGTGACTGTCATCACTCCATCCCAAACCCGGGCGGTCGTTCTTTCTTAACGCTGTCAAAATACCGCACTCGAAATGTGATCCCGATCACAAGCTCCCACCGTCAAGCGGCGTAGCTTCCGATGATTGTTGGTGACATTTTTGTGACGGGAGAACCTCCATGCTTGCCGAGAAGTTTTTCCTTTTGCTCGAGACCATCCGAAGCAACAGCTATCCCGACGGCGCTCCGCGCGTTGTGAGCGCCTCTCGGCATGTCCCGATCAATCTGCCCAAAGCGAAGTAGGTTGAGGGGCGGCCGGCATCACGGCATCACCAGTCTGATCCTGCCGCTGTTGTCGGATCCGTCTGCAAGACCTTCACGCGCCATCGACTCGATCGTTGGCCAGTTCTGCCGGAAGAACGCCGTCGCGTCCTGCATGCTGGGCGCCTGCACCTTGACGCTGCAAGCCTGCCTGACGCCCCCGCTCGAAATTTGAAAATGGAAGGTAAAGCCGATGATATCCTGATCATTCTCGATCGGCTGATCGTTGCGGCGCATCCAGCGTCCCCCTGTCTTGCGTCGAAGTGACACACACTAGATTTGCGAATTGGATTTTCCTGCGGCGCGATTGTGGCGCGCAAAATTTCGCGTGACGTCTGAGATTTTCTTCAATGATTACGTGCGTTCTGTTTCCAAATGACAACACTCGGAACAGCGAAGCGCGATGCCTTTGGTTTGAATCGCTATCGCGTTCCGGATTCTTGCTTCAGCAGACTTCTTTGGCATCGGCTCATCGACCGCCTTGGAAATCAAGCGCGCAAATAAAAGCCGCGCCGTCCGGTGAAGGACGACGCGGCAATGGCCGTTCTGTTGCTAGGTGGACCTACCCCGAACGGTTACGCCGCGAGGCGCACTTCGTTCAATGCAACGTTATCGTTTGCATTTAGGTTTTTGACCCGATAACGGCGGTATCATGCCGGGCACAATTCACAGCTTCTTCGCGACCATCGATCCTATTTCGCCCCCGCCTTAGAAGCTTTGGAATCCCGCCTTCCGACGATCAATCTCACAGGCTTCTAGGGTGGAGGCGCCGGGTACTGCCCCCGGGTCTGCCCGCAGTCCGCTATAAGGTTCAGCGCCATCGTCTTGCGACGAAGCCATCATAGCACTGTTCGGCGGCATAACCAGACAAAAAGGCGAGCCCGATCCGCCGGCATGACCGGCGGTTCCGCTATCCAGTTTTTCTGATATCTGAAGCCGCCGAAACCCTGACAGGACGACCGGAACGTTACCGCGACGGCGCGGTAGGCGTGATGGTTGCGCCAGCGCTATAGACGACCGCCGCCGATCGCATTCCGTCGCCGTGGCCTTCGAGGTTGTTGCCGGGGCCGAACGCGATAAAGAGGAAACCTGCCGTTCCGATGGCGGCAATGATGCCCGCGACTGTGGCAGGCACAAAGGCCCTGGGCAGGTCTTTTCCGGTCGTCTGTAATAGTTGGGTCTTCACTTGAGTTTGCACTGCGCTCTCGTTCTTGCTTAGCTCTGCAAATAGTTACTGCCGGTGTCCAAAACAAGTTTCAGTTGGCAATAAAAGGGCACCAGATAGTCGCCAAAACGAGCAAAAAAGCCGCCGCTGGGTTGAGGCAGCGACGGCTTCTATGTGGCTCACTGACGACCCGAAGGTCATCCGGAAGGTGACCCCGCACGGTTAACGAAAAGTTACCGCCAGCGGAGATTCCCACAATTTAACGCGTGGAATGAAACCGGTCGACGACCTGGCCCGTTCCTTAACAGCGAGCCTAACACTACAGTTGTCGTTTTTTGAAGTGGGCACGTTGGGCGGCGGCCTGGTGAGCTCTGCGCCAGAGTGACCATGCGATGATGTGTGCGGGTCGGATCCGCTTTCGGGCGAGCCTGATGGCGATGCGGCGGACTTCCTGGATTGACCAACGGATCAACGACGGATTGGCGATATTTTGAGTTTTGCCGTGGTTCGGCGTTTCGTTTTTTTGGGTGGCGGCGAATTGGCGCGATGGCGGATCACCGCCATCATGGCGAAGGCGAGCATCACCAGGGAAACGTGGCGATGCCACCCATGCCAGGATCTGCTCTCGTTGTGATCGAGCCCGAACTCGTTTTTCGCGGTCTCAAAGCTGTCCTCGATCGCCCACCGATGGCCTTCGACCGCCACCAGCGTTTCGATGGATGTTCCCGCCGGACACCAGGTGGTGAAGAAGGCTAGATCGCCAGCGGCGATATGACGACGGATTAGCAGACCGCGTGTCCAAAGACCCGGATTTGTGTCATTTGATTCTTCGACTTCCAGATCGGCCAATTCGAGATAGCACCAATCGTGCAGCCGCGGTCCTTTGGTCCCGGCTCCTGCGGACAGGCGTTTCCAGTCGGACGCACGCCGCGTGCGAGCGATGTCCGCGGCGTTGCCGGCGACCGATCGCCGCTTGCCCCAGGATTGAAATACATGAGCGCTGCTGACCCCGAGCACGTAGCCTTTGCCTGCCCGGCGTAATTGCTGTTCGATATCGCCAACACCGTAGACAGTATCACCAGCAACCCACTTGAATGGGACAGACGCGGCTATGGCGCGTGCGATCATGCTCGTTGCAAGCTTTGGCTTGGTCGCAAAGCCGACACCGGGAGGCACATAAGCGGCTTCCAGACGATCTGGATCGTCGGTCCATTCCTTCGGAAGATACAGCGCGCGATCGATGAACGCATGACCGTGGCGCGACACGTAGGCGGCGAAGACGCCGATCTGGCAGTTCGTGATCTTGCCGGCGGAACCAGTGTATTGCCGCGCCACCCCGCACGACGCCTTGCCCTGCTTGAGAAAGCCGGTCTCGTCGATCACCAGCACCGCATCGTCATCCGCCAAATGCTCGACGACATAATCGCGGACGATATCGCGCAGACCATCGGCATCCCAATCCCTGCGACCCAGGATCGCCTGTTGCCGCCAAGGACCGGGATCGCCAGCTGCCTCCGCACGCATCCAACCGGTCTTGCGTTGCTCATCTCCGAGCAGGCTTTCCAGAAACAAGCCTGCATTCCTCGCAACACGATCTTGATTGAACAACGGACGTATCCGCTGCTTGATCTCCCGAAGCGACGCCGCCCACAACGCAAGCGTCTCTTCAATCGACGCTGTCTGCGCCCACGATCTTCAAATCATGGTTGCCCATGGATTCAGAAATCTCCATAAAAGGCAACTGTAGTGCTAAGGGGACCGTTTTGATGCGACAGTTTCTCGCCGCGCTAACCGTCGTGATCTCCGTGTTGTGCACCGGCGCGTCCCCGATCAGCGCCGGGCCTCACGGGTGTTACCGCAGTCACGGCTGTCATTGATGCCGCCGTGGAAACGTCAACGCTTCCGGTACAGCACATTTACCAGTTGCGGAAGCAGCGCCGTCCGTACGGTCCGGTGTGCCATCCCGGAGGGCAATTGAACAGCGGTCGGCAACCGCCATAGGGGCCGCGATGCCAGCCAGGACCGCAGCCGCCGTAAACCTGAATCACCGCCGGGTTCGGATCCTGCGCGAGCGGCGCAATTGGCATCGCCTGCGCTCCGGTCATCCCGATCAAGGCGGCACTGGCAAAAAGGGCAACGACCATAAAATTCCTCATGCGCATTCTCCAATTTCACGGCTGGGCAAAATGACGACCCTGGGGTCGGCCCTGCACTCTCGGCGGGCTCAAATGGGTACGTGCATGCCGAGGTTGGTTCACTTCTTCACGCGCCTGTGAAACCGCGCCGGCAGGCAGTGGAGCGAAGGCGCCAGCTCTTGCGATCAGCGACGGCCCCAGGAGATCGACGCCCACAGCCGCTCGTGAAGATAGTACCACGCGATCTTGGTGATGATCTCGAGGCCGGCGATCGATCCGGCGACTTCAACCCTGCCTGTCATGAACCAGCTGATCGCAAACGTATCCAGTGTCCCCAGGGTCCGCCAGCTCACGGCCTTCAGGACCGACCTCGCATGTGTCTCTGCTCCGCGGAATAAAATCACCCGGTGCGCCTCCCCTTGAGCTGTTGGCGCAAGCCTACCACGTCGGTCCAGCACACGCCGCGCGGCCTGTCATGCGCGGGATACGAAAATCGCCCAGCCGGCAATGGACAGGCTGCGCGATTACGTGCATTTTGCGCTAAGGCCTCGGCCACGAATAAGTGAATCTGCGTTTGCTCGGGATTTCGAGTGGTGGGATTCCCGTCCGGGTATGATGCTTGTAGCATCTGCTTGTGATTGATGAATTGGCTATCCGTCAGCGATTTGAGGCGCTCGATCCTTTGCTGGACGAGCGCGGCCGGCGACGTTTTGTGGCAGCGGAGGCCTTGACGGCCGGTCACGGAGGCATCGTCGCAGTGTCGCGGGCCACCGGGGTGGCGCGCAGCACGATAGGGCGCGCGATTGAGGAATTGCGCAGTGGCGAGGCGCCTGATCCAGAACGGGTCCGCAGGTCGGGTGGCGGACGCAAGCCTCTGATTGCGACCGATCCGCGTCTTCTTGATGATCTGCGCTCACTGGTCGAACCGGCGACGCGAGGTGATCCGCAATCGCCGATGTTGTGGACCTCGAAGAGCTTGCGCAAGCTCTCGGAGAGCTTGGGTCGGATGGGCCATAGGATCGGCCGTACCTTGGTCGGCAAGCTACTACACCAGCTCGATTATAGTTTGCAGGCCAACCGCAAGACGCGCGAGGGATCGAACCACATCGATCGCGACGCCCAATTCCACTATATCAACGATCGCGTCAAAGAGGTGCTTGCCTCCGGCAACCCGGCGATCTCCGTCGATACCAAAAAGAAGGAGTTGGTTGGCGATTTCAAGAACGGCGGACGGGAATGGCGGCCGAAGGGGTCACCCGAAGAAGTGCGCGTCCACGACTTCGTCATTCCCGAACTCGGGCGAGCAGTGCCCTATGGCGTCTACGACATCGCCGGCAACGCCGGCTGGGTCAGCGTGGGCATCGACCACGACACAGCGGCTTTCGCAACCAACGCCATCCGGAGCTGGTGGCAAGTGATGGGCCGTGAGCGCTATCCCGTGGCTAAAAATCTGCTGATCACCGCCGATGGCGGCGGCAGCAATGGCTCACGGGTGCGGCTATGGAAGCTGGAGCTGCAAAAGCTGGCCGACGAACTCGATATCCCGATCACCGTCTGTCACTTGCCGCCCGGCACCAGCAAATGGAACAAGATCGAGCATCGCCTCTTCTCCTTCATCACCAGCAACTGGCGGGGAAAGCCGCTGATCAGCCATCAGGTCATCGTGCAGCTGATCGGCGCTACGACCACCAAAGCCGGCCTCAAGGTCCGTTGCCAGCTCGACCCCATGACCTACCCCGCCGGCATCAAGGTTTCTGACGACGAACTCGCTGCTGTCAACATCACCCGCCATGATTTCCACGGCGAATGGAACTATACAATTAGCCCAAAAGCCCGAGCCTTGCAGCGTTAGTTCGCGGACGACGCCTAAGAAATCAGATAAACCCTTTGATTGGACTGAATAGAATAGAATTGAAGCAACGACGCGGCCTCTGTCGGCGCGGAGGACGCGGTCACGGATGCGAAATCATGGATACGAACAAGGGTAACTGCCACGGCTGCTAAGAATACCGCGGCCAATCATGCATATTCAGCGGCCGTTCACCGGTCACCTTGCAAGACGTTTCGGACAATCGATAACACGGAAAAATGGCCTATTTGCCATCGTAATGAACCTCCTTGCATCCCTCCCAACGGTCATCGGCACCGCGGCCATCGCCCCCGCGCTGCTGATTCTTTGGCTCGTGATCGCGGCCGACGAAAGGCCGGGGCCGGCTCCCAAAATCTGGAGCGCCTTCCTGCTCGGCGCCGCCAGCATTTCGCTGCTGGGCGTCGTACGCGCACCGTTCCTGCGGATCCTTGCCGCGCCTGAAAATCCCTGGGTCGCGCAAGCGTTGCATTCCCTGCTGGGGGTCGCGCTGCCGGAGGAGACCGTCAAGATCCTCGTCATCTTCGCGATCTCGGCGCGGCGGCGCCGTTTCGCCGATCCGATGGACACCGTGGTCTATGGCGCGGCGGCAGGCCTTGGCTTTGCTGCCTATGAAAACCTCGCTTATCTCGTGCAGCATGCCGAGATGTGGCGGGCGCTGGCGGCGTTACGCAGCGTCCTTACCGTGCCGTTTCATGGCGCACTCGGTATCATCGCCGGCGCCTATCTCGCCATCGCGCGCGCCGGCACCGCGCTCGGCGCGCACCGCCTCCACCGCGACTGGGCGCGTATCTCGAGCTGGATGCTGGTTCTGCTGGCGCCGCTCGGGTTGCACGCGGCTTTCGATTTTCCCCTGCTGACGCTGCAGCAAAACCCGGACATCACGTCCTCCACCCGATTGATCCTGGGATCGACCAGCATCCTGATCGGATTCAGCTCGATCGCATTTGCGATCCGGCTGGTACGGCGGGTCGGCCGGCATCATGCGCCGCGCAACGATGTCGCGCGCGAGCGGCTGGCCCAGTTGCGGCGGATGTGGGCGCTGCTCGTGGTCGGCGGCGGCGCCGGGTTCATCGGGCTGGTCTTCGTGCTGACCTCGATCCACCACTGGTTCGTCAACCCCGACCGCAACGTCTCGCTGGTGCTGATCCCGATCGGCCTCGCGACCATCACGATCGGCATCGCGCTCCTGGTGGTGACATCGGCAATCTACATTCTAGGTCGCAACCGGATACGCGGGACATCGTCACAGGGCTTTTCATCGTCGCCCGGTCAGGGCTAGACTGCGGGCTCAGACACGCGCAGCGCTCGAGCCGCATCGCTAGTTTGCCCGATGCGGCGGCGAATACCGTCGCGCAAAATCGCTTTGCGGTGCCGGCATCGGGAGATTCCAATGACGCTTCCCCAGGACATCACCAATTTGCAATCCAGAGTGAGCGCCGCGGTTCGCGAGCACTGGAAAGCATTCCTGTTTGAAGGTGTCTTGCTCGTGGTTTTGGGGCTCGCGGCGATCATCGTGCCACCGCTGGCGAGCCTTGCCGTCACTATCTTTCTGGGCTGGATGTTCCTGGTCAGCGGCGTCGCCGGACTGGCGCTGACATTCTGGGCCCGGCAGATGCCGGGTTTCTGGTGGTCGCTGATTTCGGCAGCGCTGGCGATTGCCGCCGGGATTATCCTGCTGGCGCGGCCGGTACAGGGCACACTCACCCTCACCATCGTGGTGGGCGCCTATTTCCTCGCCGAAGGCGTCGCCACCATCATGTACGCGCTGGAACATCGCCGCGAATTGTCGCAGCGATGGTCATGGCTATTGGTGGCCGGGCTGATGGATATCCTGATCGCCGCCATCATCATCGCGGGCTTGCCGGGATCGGCGCTGTGGGCGGTCGGCCTGTTGGTCGGCATCAACCTGCTGTTCGGCGGCGCGACCCTGATCGGAATGGCGCTCGCGGCGCGGCCAGGCTGAGGAGCTCGCCTGATCAGCAGCCGCGGCAGATGCTCTTGATCTTCCTGTCCAGAGCGGCGTCCTCCTTGTTGACCGGATCGTTCGGATTGCCGAGGTCTTTCTCGCTCGGCACCTGATCGGCGCGCGGCTGGCGGTGGCCAATCGGGGCCTCCGGGACTGTTCCGGACAAATTCGGAGAAGATGTCGATGATCCGGTTTTCCCGCTCTGCGCCATCGCTACAGAACCCAAAGCCAGAAACACCATCGCCGCGATCAAACTACGCATCTGAATCCTCCACCAACAAAGACACACTCTACTCTCGCTGTTCTCGGCGAAAGTGGCCCCCACGTCCATCATGACCTGGGAGGGTAGAGATGAACGTCGCCACAATAATCCACGACACGATAGCGCGATTCCGGAACCGGTTCACCTCTCTCGATCAAAGAATTTGCCGGCAACAGATAATTCGGCCCGACCGGCGCCTTGCCATGGCCGCCGGGGATATCAAGCACATAGTCCGGCTGGCACAGTCCGGATACCCGCCCCCGCAAGTTTTGCATCAATTGCTGTCCGCGCGCGAGCGAGGTGCGCAGATGCGAGGTACCGGGCGCGAGATCGCCATGGTGCAGGTAATAAGGCTTGATCCGGCATTCGACGAACGCGCGCATCAGCGCTTCCAACGTCCCGGCATCGTCATTGACGCCGCGCAGCAGCACGGACTGGCTCACCATGGGAATGCCGGCGTCGACCATGCGCGCACAGGCGGCACGGGCCCTATCGGTCAATTCCCTGGCGTGATTGGCGTGCAGCGCAACCCAGGTCGTCGCTCCCTCGACCCGCAATGCCGCGACCATCTCGGCACTGACGCGCGCGGGGTCGGCGACCGGCACGCGGGTATGAATCCGGATGATCCTGACGTGATCGATCGTAGCCAGATCCGTCATGATCTCGGCAAGCCGTCGCGGCGACAGCATCAGGGGATCGCCACCGGTCAGGATCACTTCCCAAATCTCCGGGTGGGCGCGGATATAGTCGAGCGCACCGCGATACGCGGTTGGCGACAGCGCGCTCGCCTTGCCCGGACCTACCATTTCGCGGCGAAAACAGAACCGGCAATAGACCGCACAGACATGAACCAGCTTGAACAGCACCCGATCGGGGTAGCGATGCACGATGCCATCGACCGGCGAATGCGTGTGATCGCCGATCGGATCGGCATCCTCGCCCGGCCGGGTCCGCAATTCCTCGGCGCTCGGAATGAATTGTCGCGCGATCGGATCGTCGGGATCGCCGGTGTCGATCAGGGCGGCGATATCAGGCGTTACCGCCACCGCATAGCGCGCCGCGACAGTTTCCAGATCGGCAAGCGAGGCCGCGGGCGCAAGCCCGCGGGCGACCAGTTCGGCCGGCTCCCGCAACGTGGCGCCTGGAGCACCTTTGGGCCTCAACGCGATGCGGCTCATGCTTCCCCCGCCGGCGGCGTCCACACCACCTGATCGACCCTGACGGCGCCACTCGCCAGCATCACCAGCCGGTCGAAGCCGAGCGCGACGCCGCTGGCTTGCGGCATCGCGGCGACCGCCTGGAGAAACTCCTCGTCGAGCGGGTAGCGCTCGCCATAGCGCCGCTGCTTTTCATCCATCGCTGCGGCGAAACGGCGGCGCTGTTCCGCCGCGTCGGTCAGCTCGCCAAATCCATTGGCGAGTTCGACGCCGCAGGCATAAATCTCGAAGCGTTCGGCGAGCCGCGGCTCGAATGGCTTTGCGCGCGCCAGCGCCGCCTCGGGCACCGGGTATTCAAACAACACCGTCAAACGCCCCTGCCCCAGTCTCGGCTCGATATGCTCGACCAAAATCTTGCTGAAGATGTCCGACCAGGTGTCGTCCTCGGTGATCCGCACCTGCGCCTTGGCAGCGCTCGCCAGCGCCGCCCGGTCGCCTTCGCCACCGACGACGGTCGCCAGCAGATCGATGCCGGCAAAGCGCTCGAAGGCCGCGGCCACCGTCAACAGCTCCGGCTCGGCAAAGGGATCGGCGGTCCTGCCCCGGAATGAAAGGCGCCCGATGCCGGTGGCCTGCGCGGCATGAGCAACCACCACGACGCTGTCGGCCATCACCGCACCATAGGTTGCATCGGCACGGTACCATTCCAGCATGGTGAATTCCGGCAGATGAAGATCGCCGCGCTCGCGATCGCGGAACACCCGCGCAAACTCGAAGATCTTCGCCTCCCCCGCGGCCAGCAATTTCTTGGCGGCGAATTCCGGCGAAGTCCGCAGATAGCGTGTCGCGCGGCTACCGTCGCTGCCGATCAATTCGGTGCGGGGCGCATGCAGATGGGTCTCGTTGCCGGGCGACACCTGCAGAATCCCGGTCTCGACCTCGACAAAGCCCTGCTCATCGAACCAGGCCCGCAGCGCGCGCGTTATCGCGGCCCTGGCCATGAGAAACGGTCTCCGATCGGCGTGCCGCGAGGCCGACCACCAAGGCGAGAGCTGGTCGATCCCGCTCATCGGCGACCGTTCGGCACGAACCGCCCGAAGTCGAACCGCGCAACGCGTATGAAGGACTTCAGAAAATCAATTGATGACGTTGACATTATTAAGCTTTCTCTGCGACTGCACGACCCGTCCCGGGAACCTATGAAGATCCGCTTCGCCAGCCGTCTTTTCATGTCGAAAGACGCACGCCTTGTCCATGTGCGATGGTCAGCGCTTGCGCCTGAACCTTACCGTGAGCTCGGTCGTCAAATCAGCGAAATCTGGAACGGAATACAGGCATGTTTGGAAGCTGGCTGCGAGAAACGCTCATTCTGCTGGCGTTGGGAATCACCATAGCGGCGCCGGCGCATGCCGATAGCCCCGGCCCCAGTTTCAAGCTCGTCCCTAAGGACATTGTTGATACGATCACCTCACCCGATCATCTGACGCGCGTGGACCAATATTTCAGGGATGCGAAGGACGACCGCCTGCTTTATCAATTCTGGGCGTTCGATGGCGATCATCAACATGGCGTTCTGCTCAATCGCGGCGAAGACGTCGATTTGGCGGGCTATCCGGCCTGGTTTCGATTTAGCCCCGACAGCCAATGGCTGGTCCGCATGCAGAAAACCGGCGCCGGCTATCAAACGCTGTTTCTGTACCGGCGCAGCGGCCTCAAATTTTCCCCGGCGACGTCCAAGCCGCTCGGCGATCTGGCCTGGGACTATTTCTTCAACCAGCCGCTGTCGCGGAAGATCCACCGCTTCCGCAAGGACCGGGATTCCCTCGATCATATGCAGACCAATCTGGTCAAAGGGCTCGACGACAACTACGCAGGGATGGGCCAGCATTGGCCGGACAGCCGCTATCTGGTGATCAGCCTGTCCTTTGACTCCCAGGGCGAAGACAGGCCCCGCCCCTGGATCGAGGACTGGTGGTGCGTTTACGACCTGAAAACCGGGACATTTTCGGTCCCGCCGGATTTCGCGGAAAACAACGCAAAGACGGTCCAAACCCCGGGTTCCAACAAACCATAACCGGTGCGACAGCCTACATTCCCGCTTCTCCGCAACCTGTCCAAACCGGCTGCAAAAGGCTGGCTTCTGGAGGGCAAATCAGTATGTTGCAGCCCGAAACCGCCTCGACGGCCCCAGGACACCATGTCCGGACCGGCCGGAGGCCAGAAATTCGGGAAACAACTTTGAAAGTCATCGCCAGTTCTATTCGCAAGGGCAACGTCATCGAGCAAGACGGCAAGCTTTACGTGGTTCTGACCGCCGAGAACATCCATCCCGGCAAGGGAACTCCGGTCAGCCAGATCGAAATGCGCCGAATCAGCGACGGGGTAAAGATTTCCGAGCGCTACAAGACCACCGACCAGGTCGAAAAGGCGACGATCGAGGATCAGAATTTCAACTACCTCTACAAGGACGCCGACGGCTTCCACTTCATGAACAACGACAATTACGATCAGGTTCAGGTGCCCGAGGACATCATCGGCGGCGCCGCGCCGTATTTGCAGGAAAACATGACGGTGAAACTGTCGCTGCACGGCCTTGTTCCCGGTGGCGATCCAGATGCCGCAGCGGGCGACCCTGGAAGTCGTAGACACCGAGCCGGTCACCAAGGGCCAGACCGCATCGTCGTCCTACAAGCCGGCTATTCTCTCCAATGGCGTGCGCACCGCCGTGCCGCCGCATATCGGCACCGGCACGCGCATCGTCGTGATGACCGAGGATGGCTCGTATGTCGAGCGCGCAAAGGACTAGGCATCATCTCACATGCTTCGCGGGCGGTTGAGAACCAAGGCTGTTTGCCGCCCGTTGTTCCGGCTTCTGGCGCCGACGCTGACGTCTCTCCTGCTGCTCGTCGCAGGCTCGTCAATCCTGTTCGCCGACGAATTCAAAACACCGGCGATATCGGCGGTTCACGTCGAATGGCGCGCCGTGCTCGATCAGCTCCGCTCCGAGTTCAGCAGCCAGCCATCGGTCGCGTCTGGCTTTGCGTTTTCGGGCCAGCGCCGGGTCCCCGCCTCTGATCCGCGTTCGACGCCGGCGCTGGTGCAGCTCAACGCCGTGACATCGCAAATTTTCACCGGGATCGGACGCAGCCCGGTTCCGGTGCTGCTGCCATTCGATACCGCGGCGTTTCTCGAAGCGCGGTCGAACGGCGCGCCGGCCAGCGTTTCGCTGGCGCGCTACCAGGCCGACTTCCGCCCAGCCGATCTGTTCGAGGCCGGCCAGGCCGGCTACGACGCGATATTCTCGCTCGAGCCCGGCGCCGGTGACGGCATGCCGCAACGAACCTTTACCAGGCCGGTCGAGGTGCAGATCACCGGCTCGATCCTGACCTATGACATCAACGATCCGGTCGGTGGCAAGGGCGAACCGGTCAAAGCGCTGCCGCGCAATTTCCCGATTTGCGCCGCTTCATCCGGGAAGGCTATGTCCGCTACGCGTTTACCCGGTTCGGCGTTCCCTATGTGGTGTCGATCCAGTGTCTCGACAGCGCGCCGCGCGAACGGCGGCTGGCCTGCCGCGAGGCTTATCCCGTGGCCGAGCGCTTCCTGAGGGCACTTCGCATCGCCGGCGGTCAACCGTCGCGGGCGCGGAGGGATATTCCACCGGCCGCCGTCGAACGGCCGACGGAATGGTCTGCTGAATTCAGCTACCGCCCGGTTGGCGACATCATTGCGAGCAGCGGCTTCCGTAAGCAGGGCGGACGCGTTGACCTGACCGCCTATTCGCAAATCCGGTTTCCGATCCGAAAGACCCCTGCTTTCGTCCGCTCGCAATCCTTCCGCAAGCGTGACAAATCCGAGCAGCCGAACGCAACCTATCCCTGGCGGGATAATTTCTGCGAATCCCGCAGCTTTGAAGTGGGGCAATGCCCCGCCGGTTTCGGTCACCAGGGCGAGGACATTCGTCCGGGCGCCTGCCCGGCCAACACCGAAGAGGATCATTGCGATCCCAAGCAGCAGGCGGTGCTGGCCGTGCGCGACGGCGTCGTGATCCGGTCGCTGACGGAACAAGCCGCGATCCTGCAGATCAACAGCAGCACGGAACATATCCGCTTTCGCTACATGCACATGAGCCCGTCGAGCATGGATGCCGACGGCGTTCTGAACGGACGCCACGTCGAGGAAGGCGAGAAGATCGGCGTCGTCTCGAATTACCTCGACCATCCCAATGGGACCACGCGCCACCTGCATTTCGACGTGCAGGTGTTCACCCGCGACGGCTGGCTCTGGGTCAGTCCCTACGTCACGCTGATCTCCGCCTATGAGCGTCTGATTCACGGCCACGGCCGCGAAATCGGTCCTGAAATGGCCGCCTCCCCGGTGGCGCATGCGCTGCCCGAGGACGTTGTGCATCCCGACATGCAGGAAGGCGGCGAGAACTAATTCGCTGCGATCCACGTCGATGCGACGCTACAGCCATTGCAGCAGAAGCGGCACCACCAGCGAGGTAGCGACGCCGTTGAGCCCCATGGCGATCCCGGCAAAGGTGCCCGCGATTTCGTCGACCGCAAAAGCACGCGCCGTGCCGATGCCGTGTGAGGTCAGGCCAACGGCGAAACCGCGGGCGGCGTAATCGCGGATCTTCAAGGCGTTCATCAGCGGGGTAACGATGACAGCCCCCATCACGCCGGTGGCGATCACCAGAACAGCCGTGAGCGCCGGTCGGCCGCCGAGATTCTCGCTGATCGCCATCGCGATGCCGGCGGTGACCGATTTCGGCGCCAGCGACACCAGGATTTCACGGGGTACGCCGAACGCGGCAGCGACGGCGACAACCGACACGACCGCCGTTACCGCGCCAGCCAACAGCGCGGCCGCCATCGGCAGGATATTGGCGAGCACCAGCGTGCGATGCCGCACCAGCGGCACGGCGATGGCAACGGTGGCGGGCCCGAGCAGGAAATGGACGAATTGCGCGCCCCGGAAATAGGTTTCATAGGGCGTCCCCGTGGCGATCAGAACCGTACCCATCGCGGCGATAGCGATCAACACCGGGTTGACCAGGGGGTGACGGCCGCAGGCCCGCGCGATGGCGTCGGCGACGATCCACGACACCAGGGTCAACGCCAGCCAGAGCAGCGGCGTCGCCGAGAGATAGACCCAGATCGAAAACGGATCGGTCATGCGCCACCGTCGCGCGATGCGCCCGGCGCCAGCGCGCGTTTGACGAAAATGAAGACATAGACCGTGACCAGCAACGTCAGCACCGTCGAGACCAGCAGCGCAACGAATATCGCCAGCGCGTAGCTGCCGATCAGCGGCAATTGCTGCACGATGCCAACGCCCGCAGGAACGAACAACAGGCCGAGCGACCCCAGCAGCGCCGAGGCGGCGACGCCGAGATCGGTTTTCTCGATCTCGGAGGTATCCGCACCAGTGATGCGGGCGTGGATCATCGCGCCGGCCGCGAGCAGCGCCAGCCCGATTACCGGACCGGGGACGGGCAAGCCCAGCTCGCGCGAACATATTTCACCGGCGAGCTGGCAGACCAGCAGCAGGGTCAGGGCACGAACCATCGTTTCAACACTCGCAACGCAGTTGGCCTGGCCGCAGCTTATAAAAGGCCATGCGTCGGTACCAGCCGGATCCGAAATAGGACGGCACCCAGTTCAAGCATCTCACCGCCGCCGGCATCGCGTAAGCCGTTCTAGGACGCAGCACCCGCCGCCTGTTGCCGCGCCGGTGGGGTCCAGCGATAGGCGACGCCGAACCTGTTCCAGACGTTGATCGAAGCGATCGCGGATGTGAGATAGGTCAGCTCCTGTTCGGAAAATTCGGCACGCGCCTGCGCATAGACCTCGTCGCCGACGCCGCCGGTCAGCGTGGTCAATGCCTCGGTCCAGGCCAGCGCCGCGCGCTCACGCGGCGAGAATTGCGGCGCCTCGCGCCACACCACGACCAGATTGAGCTTGTCGGCGGCAATGCCGAGGCTCTCGCCCTGCAGGATGTGAAACTGCACGCAGAAGGCGCAGCCGTTGATCTGCGACGCGCGCAGCTTGATCAGCTCGAGTAATTGCTTGTCGATGCCGGCCTTGGCCGCGAGCTGGCCGAGGCTACGGACAATTTCGTAAGCGTCCGGCGCCTGCGTCATGAAGTCTTTGTATTCGCTTCGGGCGTATGACATCATCGTTTCCTGATATTATCAGTGTTCTGATATATTATAAGAGCACTTATATACTGGGCAAGGTTGGAGATGGCGAGAAAGACAAAATCGATCGTGGCTCGAAAAACGGCGAAAAAGGCCTCGGCCCGAAAATCCGGAAAAACGAAGAATCCGCCAAATTCGAACAACGGCCGAAAATCGATCGCCGCGAAAAAGGCGGCCCGAAAAGCCGTCGCTCACCACAACGCCGCCGCGCGCCGAAGGCCACCCGCAGATCCGGACCTCGCCATGATCCGCCCGCCGCCGCCGGGCCAGGGCAAGCGCGGCGAGCAGGGTTATCTCGCTTATCTGTTGCGGCAGGCGCAGGCGGCCGCCCGGCTCGCCATGGAGCGCGCGCTGGCTGACCTCGGCGTGACGCCGCCGCAATTCGTGGTGCTGACCATGCTGCGGGCCTACCCGGGGCTGTCGGGCGCTGACCTCGCGCGGGTGGCGCTGCTGACCCCGCAGACCGTCGGCGTCATCATCCGCAACCTCGAGCGCGACGGCGCCATCCGAAAGGCCGCGCACCCCATCCGCGGGCGGGTGCTGCAATGGACGCTGACGCGGCGCGGCGAAACGCGGCTCAACAAATGCCGGCGGCGTGCGCAGGTCATCGAGCGCCGGCTCATGGCCGGGCTGCCGAAGCAGGCGCAGCTCACGATCCGGCGCTGGCTCGCCCGGATCGCCAAAGATCTGGATTAGTTCCGCGGCGTCATGGCTACTGCTACAGGCGATCGGCGCCGCTAGACTGGTCCGATGCAACAGCCTGATTCCCTGAAGGCGCCAACCCGACGCGCGGTGCTGCGATCCGGCCTCGCGGCCGGCGCCCTGTTGATGCATCCGCGCGCGGCCCTCGCTGCCCCGCCGGGCTTCGAGAAATGGCGCGCGGGGTTTCGCGCGCACGCGCTGGCAAAAGGCGTCTCGGAGGCGACCTGGAACCGGGTGATGGGCCGCATCGAGCCGGACATGACCGTATTCAAGGAGCTGCAGAGCCAGCCGGAATTCAACGAGGAGATCTGGCAGTACATCAACCGCCGCGTCTCCGACTGGCGCATCATCCACGGCAGGGAGGCGCTGCGGAACAACCAGGCGCTGTTCGCCCGGATCGAACATGATTTCGGCGTCGAGCGCGGCACGCTGCTGGCGCTGTGGGGCGTCGAGTCGGCCTACGGCGATCCGCAGGTGCAGCAAAACCATATGCGGCCGGTATTCCCGGCGCTGGCGGCGCTGGCGTGGAACGAACCGCGCCGCCGCGCCTACTGGCAATCCGAATTGATCAACGCACTGAAGATCGTCGATCACGGCTGGAGCCGGCCTGAGGAGATGCGGGGCTCGTGGGCCGGCGCGATGGGGCATACCCAGTGGATGCCGGAAGTCTGGCTCAATGTCGGCATGGACTATGACGGCGACGGCAAGATATCGCCGTTCGGCAAGCCCGACGATGCCTTGGGCTCGACCGCGCGCTATCTGGTCAATCGCGGCAAATACCACGCAGGCGAACATTGGGGCTACGAGGTGCGCGCCGCGGGCGGCTCGTCCAGCGGCAGCCGAAGCTACGCGGCGTGGTCCAGCGCCGGCGTCGCCCGCGCCGACGGCCAGCCGTTCCCGCAGCCCGATGCCGGCGCCAAGATGTGGGTGCCGGTGGAAGGCGGGCCGGCGTTCCTGCTCGGGCCGAATTTCTACGCGGTGCGCAGCTACAATCCCTCGATGAATTACGCGCTGGCGATCTGCCATCTCGGCGACCGCATCCTGGGCGGGCCGCCCTTCATCCAGCCGTTCCCGGGCTCGGAGCGTGCGCTGACCCTGGCCGAGGTGCAGGAAATGCAGACCCGCCTGACCAGAGCCGGTTTTGATACCGGCGGCACCGACGGCCGCGTTGGCAACGACACCATGGCCGCGGTCCGGGACTACCAGACCCGGATGGGACTTCAGCCCGCCGACGGTTACGGCGGACTGAAGGTGCTGGCGCGGTTGCGGCAAGGCGGCTAGCCCTCACGCCCTCCGCGCGACGCCGCCTGCGTTCATGCCGCCGTCGATCACGAGCTCGGTGCCGGTGACGTAGCTCGACATATCGGAGGCCAGATACAGCACGCCCTGCGCGATTTCGGCAGCATGGCCGGCGCGCGCCAATGGCGTTGCGAACCTGGCGCGTTCTTCCGGATCGATCGGCGCGTTCTGCCCGCGACCGGCCGCTTCGGTCGGAATCTTGCCCCAGATCGGCGTGTCGATGATCCCGGGATGCACCGAGTTGACCCGGATGCCGTCGCCGGCGCCCGCGCATTCCATCGCGATCGACTTGGCGAACAGCCGGACGCCGCCCTTGGTCAGGCTGTAGGCGGACAGACCCGGCGCGCCGCGCAGGCCTGCCAACGACGACATCAGGATGATCGAGCCGCCGTTCTTTGGCGTGCTGGTCTTGCGCATCGCCGGCAGGCAATGCTTTACGGAAAGAAATACGCCGTCCAGGTTGATCGCGTTTTGCCGCCTCCAGTCCTCCAGGGTCATGTCGGTGATCGATGGCACCGATATGCCGATGCCGGCGTTGGAAACCAGCACGTCGAGCCGGCCGTAGCGTTTTTCCACTTCAGCGACGATCTCGATCCAGCGCGGCTCGCTGGTCACATCCTGATGCAGGAAGGCCGCCTCGCCGCCGGCCTTCTTGATGCCGGCGACAACCTCCGGCCCCTTCAATTCATCGACATCGCTAACCACGACCGACGCGCCTTCGCGCGCCAGCAATTCGGCGACCGCAGCACCAATGCCCGACGCCCCGCCGGTCACCAACGCGACCTTGCCTTCAACCTGCCCTGTCATTTCCACTCCCGTTTATTGTATTGTTGTCGTTTAAAGTTCCGTCATTGCGAGGAGCGAAGCGACGAAGCAATCCAGCGTTGCTTGCAGCTCTGGATTGCTTCGCTACGCTCGCAATGACGACGAAATTTAGTCCAAGCTAAACTCATCGTGCGCTAGCGTATCACCGCCGGTCCCTGATCCGGCACCGCGACATCGATCACGCGCAACTGCACGCGCTCGCTGCCCTGCCAGCGGTCGACCGCGAGCGATCCTGCCACATGCAGCGGCTGGCCGCGATTCTCGGTCAGCGCATGGCCGAGCTTCTGACCGACAGAGCGAAACGCGATGCCGTTGACGATGGTGCCATCGCCCGACTTGAAGCGCAGCCGCAGATGCGCTTGTCCCACTTCATCGGCATAGACCAGTTGATGCGACGGCAGCGCGATGACGGGTTCCGGATTTCCGCTGCCGAACGGGCCGGCGCGGTTGAGCGTCGCAGCCAGCTCGGTGGTCACCGCCCGCGCGCTGACCGCGCCGTCGATGAACAGCTCGTTTTCATGCCGCGAGTTGGCGACATCCTTTGCCAGGGTGCTTTCCATGAAGGCGCGGAACTCGGCCAACCGTTCCTTGCGCAAGGTCACGCCGGCGGCCATCGCGTGGCCACCGCCCTTCATCAGCAATTTCTCGTTCACCGCCTGTCGCACCGCCTTGCCGAGATCGACGCCGGAGATCGAGCGGCCAGATCCAGTTCCGATGCCGCCCGGCTCCAGCGCGATCGCAAACGCGGGCCGCGAGAATTTCTCCTTCAGCCGCGACGCCACCAGACCGACCACGCCGGGATGCCAGCCTTCCGACGCCGTCACGATCACGGAGCCCTTGTCCTCGAGCCCGAGCGAAGCCAGCGCCTCGGCTTCAGCTTGCGCCTCCGCCATCTGCTCGATGACGCGGCGCTCGGTGTTGAGACGATCGAGCTCGCCCGCGATCCTTGCGGCTTCGGAGATGTCGCCTTCCAGCAACAGCCGCACGCCCAGATCGGCGCGTCCGATCCGTCCCCCGGCATTGATGCGCGGCCCCAGCATGAAGCCGAGATGCCAGGCCTCCGGCGGGCCGTTCAGCCGCGCCACATCCATCAGCGCGGTATGGCCGACATGGTCGCGCCTGCGCATCGCGATCAGGCCTTTGGCCACAAACGCCCGATTCAGTCCGATCAGCGGCGCGACATCGGCGACGGTGCCGAGCGCCACGTGATGCAGCATGGCGAGCAGATCCGGCTCCGGCATTTCGCTGGTCCAGAAGCCGCGGCTGCGCAGCTCGCGGTTGACCGCGACCAGCGTGATCAGCACCAGGCCCACGGCGGCGAGATGGCCAAGCCCCGAGAGATCGTCCGGCCGGTTCGGATTGACCAGCGCATCGACCTCGGGCAATTCGTCGCCGGATTGATGATGATCGATCACCACCACCGACATCCCGAGCCGCCGCGCCTCGGCAAGCGGCTCCAGGCTGGTGGTGCCGCAATCGACCGTGACCAGCAAGGTCGCGCCCTTGCCGGCGAGCGTGCGGATGGCCTCGCTGTTGGGGCCGTAGCCTTCAAAGATCCGGTCGGGGATGTGGATCAGCGGATCGAGGCCGCAATGGCGCAGGTGCCATGCCAGCAGCGCCGCCGAAGTCGCCCCGTCGACGTCGTAGTCGCCGAAGATCGCCACTTTCTCACGGCGCTGGGCTGCGTCCGCGACGCGCCTGGCCGCGGCTTCCATCTGGGTCACGGTGTAGGGATCGGGCATCAATTTGCGGATGGTCGGGTCGAGAAAATCCTGGACCGAGTCGAGCTCGACATCGCGTCCCGCCAGCACCCGCGACAGCATTTCCGGCAGCTGGTAGCGTTGCGTGATGGCCAGCGCCCGCGCCGCGCCCCGCGCATCGAGCCGGTCCCGCCACACCTTGCCGGTCGCGGAATGCGCCACGCCGAGAAACGACGGCAGCGTTTCGACGGGCAATGCGGAGGCGGGAAGCGTCATGATGCCTGCAGCAAATAGGCGGGATTGCCCGGGGATCAATGATTCATGTGCGCCAGCCGCGACTTATACCCATCATCCTCGCAACGGCCGGCCTAAATCGCCAACCGAGGGACGGCCCCGTCGGCTCGCAATGAGGTTGATGAGCCTGCTCCACCCCACCGCCGTCATACCCGCGAAGGCGGGTATCCAGTACGCTGCGAGTTCCCGACTCCGTCGCTGGCGTCTCGGAATACTGGATGCCCGCCTGCGCGGGCATGACAGGTGGATATGTCACCGCCTTCTCGCGACACGCTGCGCCCGAGTTTTGCAAATTCATTCCACCCTCAAAAAATGGGAGGGCGCAGGGAAGACCGGGTGCGCGCTGCACCCGAGGTCTCATGTGCAAAGGTAGATAGAAAAACGCACATGAGCATACAGGTTCAGCGGAAGCAGTCCGGCCTTCCCTGCGCAATGGTTTTACGGCTTATATCGTGCTCTCCCCGGCGAGACCTGGCTTGCTTGTCACCGTCGCCCCCAAGAAGCGTGAACTCCTCGAGAACTTGACACCTGCCATTGGGGCGTCAGGACCACACGACTTCGCCGTCCGCTTCAGCCGCGCTCGTCAGTCGCAGCATCCGCGTCCACCGCTCCCCGCCCCAACGTCAGTGACGATTGGCCAACGCCCCTCTCTCGGGACGGGATGCGAGCAGTACGCAGCTGATTTGGGTAAAGAGTCAAGGATAATTTCGGAAAATCAGAAACGTGATGGAGGTGTGAATGGATAAGCACGGCAAATCACGTTGAATTGGCCCAGTAAATCGGCGTTTAGGCGCAAGCGAAGTGCGGGCGGTTTGGAGGCGCTTGCGACCATCGCGCCGCCGTCATCCTGAGGTGCGCGCACTTTCTTGCGCGCCTCGAAGGATGGCCGCAAGCACGATGCTGAACACCATCCTTCGAGGCGCGCCGAAGATGGCGCGCGCCTCAGGATGACGGCTGAGTTGTTGCGCGGGGTGACAGTATCGTTGCAGCACCGGTTGTTATTGCTCTGTGCAGAAGACGATACAGCCGCTGATCATAGAGGCTGCCGTTCATCGGCATCAGCTTCTCGCGGAAGGTCGTGGTCGCTGCTTCGATCGCATAGTGCTCCAGCGCAGCCATCGACTTATAGCTCTCCACGATCCTCATGTGGTTGTCGCGGCTGGCCTACACCCGCGGCCTCGCGTGCAAGGATCCGGTATCATGGCGCAAACGCCACAAGCCTAACGGGTGTGGCGATCCCAGCTACCCGGGAGGTGCCATAGGGTAGGAGGCGTCCGGTGCGGGGGCGCGCGGCTTGGGCCGCTTCAATCGTAATAGTCGTAGTCCTTATTCTCGTAGCGGGCATAGGCCGGGATTGCGGCTGCAACGCGCAACGCGAACCCCGTATTGTGGATCTTTCCGTTCAGTTCGCTGTAAGTAAGCCTCCCAAAGAAAATCAGCTCTGGACCCTCCACGCCTTCAGTGCTTTTTCGCGCGGGCCCGACTTCGTTTGTTGGCACGGATTCGCCAACGCCGATGGTCCTTTGCAGGGTGAGTGGCAGCGCACCCGTATAGTCGGGTTCGGGACCAACGGTGCTAAACTCAATGAGCTTGAAAATGCAGTCTGTGACGATTGCGGGAGACCGGCCCAAGTTCTTCCAATGCAGCTTAATATACCAGTTGTTCTGGATGATAGTCATGGTTCTGGGGTCGCGGGGCCTGACGGTTGCGCCTTCCAAAAAGAGCCAAGGCCGCTCGATTTCGATAACAGCCTTTTCAGCGGCGTTTGCGGCAATGCGGGTAGACCGCGCGAGACTGACTGTAAAATAACCCAAAATTCCCGTGAAAAAGGCTGTGATGACAGCAGAGAGCGCAATTACCCAATTAGGGTCTCCGAGTTTTTCGAATACGCTGGCGGCAATTTTAAAAAGGAATACGTGGAGCGCGGGGCATTCATTATTTTCGGCATAATAGGCGCCATATGCGGCGGGATTTACTATGCAAGTCGCGCCGTCAGACAGGAATAGGCTGACGGCTTCCGCCCATATCAGGTATGAGATTCCCAGAGTAATAAGCAGTCGGACTTGCGACCACTTAAGCCATTCCGACATGCAACCCGCGCCCCCTAGATTTCCTCCAACACTACCTGTTCGAGTTCTAGGGCCGCAATACACGCAAGGAAAAATATCGCTGTAAACGTCGCCCGTTTCAGCTTCATGGTGATTCCGGCCGCGGTTTCCTTGAGGCCATGCTTTTTCAGCCGTTGTTTATCAGCGCGAATGATCGGTGGATCGAAGCGAGACCCATCAGTTGGAGAGCGGAGCCGATGGGTTTTGCGGCGAGCTCAACCCATCCTACGCTCCGGCCAAAAAAATACTCCCTGCGCAGTACGCGGGGAGTTGCAGTGAAGGCGCGCGTTGCCAACTTCGCAACGCGCGCCCTCTAGATCAAGCCCTCGATCACTTCGGGCAGAAGCCGAAGTCGCAGAGCAGAGAGCTGACCTCCTGCTGCGGGCTCAGGCCGGTGCCGGGCGTGAACGATACGCCGCGGAGCACTTCGCCCGACTTCGCGGTGCGCACCGTGACGAAGCTCTCGTTGGCCGGCAGCGTGGTCGCGGCGATCTTGTCGGTGATCATCACGAGCTTGTTCGGGTCGGCGCCCTGGTCGCCGCCGCCGCTCACCGTGGAGGTGATGGCCCAGATGCTCACCGTACCGTTGGCGTTGACGTGGCCGGTGATGTTGCGCAGGCCGTCGGTCGCGGGCGACCACGGCAGATTTGTCGCGGCATTGGTGCCGGTCGGATAGTTCTTCACAACATAGGGCGCACCGAGATCAAGACCCGCCTGCAGCGTGTAAGCGAGCGACCAGGTGTTGGTCGTCGTGTTCAACACCCATTTCTGCAATCCCGCCGTGGTCTGGGCCGCGGCCGCGGTGAACGTGCCGCCGCTGAACGTGGTCGTGCCGTTGCCCTCGTCGGAGACATAGAGCGTCTTGGCATCGGCGAAAAACACGCCGAACGGAGCCGCCGGCGCCGGCGAAGTGGCCTTGGCCAGGCTGGTCGGGAAGCCGTTCAGGATGCACATGTTGTAGGGCGTCACGCCCTGGGACTGCAACGTCGCCCCGTTGAACGCGACCGGGGTGACAGGCAGCGTCGCCGACGCGCTGGGTACGCCGGTGCCTTTCGGGCATGCCGCCGGATTGCCGTTGGTGGTGCCGGAGGTGTCGACGAAATACACCGTGTTGACGCCGTTGCTGCCGCTGCCCTTGGTCATGTAGATCACGTTGTTGAACACCGTGAGGCCGCGGAAGTTGGTGTCCTTGCCGATCTTGTCGGTTTTGAGCCCCAGTTCGCTGATGTTGAAGCTGCCGACAGGCGTCGGCTGGCCGGGATCCGGCTGCTGCGCCAGCGCCAGGCGCGAGGGCGTGATGATCTGCGCGCCGCCACCGACGATCACACCGTTGGGCTGCGGATTGCCGCCGTTGCCGGCGTTACCGGTGGTGTAATAGACATTGGCGCCGTTGGCATTGTTGAGGATCGCGGCGCGGCCGTTATTGCCGCTATACGCGTTGGTCTTGGTGAAGTGGAACTCACCCAACTGATCGACGCTGGCCACCACGCGGAAATCGGTGCCGGGCACCGGATTGGTCGGATCGACCACGTCGGGCGTGTTGGAGTTGGAGACGTCGATCCTATTGACCGGCGCAAGATAACCCATGAACGACACGCTGTTGCGGTCGAGCGACAGATTGAGCCCGATTTCCGACTTGGACGAAAAGCTCGTGACCATCTGGTCCTTGCTGGTCACCACGCCGTTCTCGGAGCTGTTCGGCACTTCGACCGTCTGCACGACGGTGCCGGTGGGAAGCGGCAGCATCTCGTCGATCAGGATCGGGGCGGTGATGCCGAACGAGGCGTCGGCCAGCACGTTGTTGAACACGGTCGGATAGGTGCCGTCGGCAACCGCGGCGACGCAATTGGGCGCAACGCAGTTCGGCGGAAGCTGGGTCACGCCGGGGGTGATGATGTCGGCGGGGCTGTTATACACGCTCCGGCTGACGAGCAGATTGCCCGGCAGGAAAAACGTGACTTCGTCGGCATAGGCCACCGTGCCACCGAGCGCGGTGGCGCCGAGCAGGGCAACGGCAAGGCGCGTGTACGACAGCGAGCGTCCGCGCAGTGGACGCGTTTCTTTGGTTATCATTTCTTTATATTTCCTGAAGATGCGAAGCTTCGCGATACGAAAGCCGCGAAGACCGGCGTGAGTCTTAACCGGCGCAATCTGCGCACGCTCCATTACGGGAATGCGAAGGGTTTGCGATACTTTTCCAGTTTTCCCGTAACAGCCGGGAGCAAGATAGCGAATGCCGTAAAACGGGAATTTCGATCCCGAGCGCGCGGGATGCGCGACACCGTGGGCGCGGTCGCATTTCCGAACGTAAGCCCAACGCAATGAGCAACGCGCCAACCAGGCTGGGTACAATGTCGCATGGGGTCTCTGGAACGTTCGTTGAGCAGGCCGGTTGAGGACGAGAAGTTCACCCCCCCGGAGGCCACCATGGAAAAAGATCTCAACGTCCTGTTTCTCGATACCCTGAAGGACATCTACTACGCCGAAAAGCAAATCTATAAGTCGCTTCCGAAGATGGCGAAGGCCGCCAGTTCCGACAAGCTGCGAGCGGCCTTTGAAAAGCATCACGGGGAAACCGAGGGCCAGATCGAGCGGCTCGAACAGGTCTTCGAGTTACTGGGCAAGCCGGCCCGCGGCAAAAAATGCGACGCCATTGAAGGTATCCTCGACGAAGGCAAGGAGATCATGGAGGAGTACGAGGATGAACCGGCGCTCGATGCCGGGCTTCTTGCCGCGGCGCAGGCGGTGGAACACTACGAAATTTCCCGTTATGGGACGCTGCGCTCCTGGGCCGCAAAGCTCGGCATGAAGGACGCGGTGAAACTGCTCGATCAGACGTTGGCCGAGGAAAAGAAGACCGACGACGCCCTGACGAAACTGGCCGACAGCGAAGTCAATTCGGTTGCCCAGGCCGCGTGACAAGCCGCGTGATTATCCAGCCCCGAGGCCTCGGCTACGGCCGGGGTCTCGATCGCGGCAGACGGTCAGATCGTTCTCACCCTCGAAGGTCCTGACGTCCTAGCGTGCTTGGACGCGCCGCGCCCCTCGCGCGAAGCCAGACCGTGACCGTGCTTCGCGGCCACCCTCGCCTCGCGCGCCTTCATACCGGGATGGTGATCGGCATATTCCTTGCCGTCGATCGGCCCCACATGCGGCGGATCCCGATCGAGATAAGGTCGCCCGATGCCAAACTCCTTGCCGTGCGCATCGACCCACTTCCAGAGCGTCTCACTCGCGGTCAATCGTTCCCCGCGCGTCGCGCCATTGACGCTGACGATATCCGCCGCAAGCCCGTGGCCGTAGCCGCCTCGCAGGCTGCCGCCGTGATAGGAGCGGTTGTCGGCCGCCTTGAGGCCGCTCGCGATCGATTGGCGATAGTCATCGCGGAACGCGCTGGTGATGCCCGGTGACAGGCCCGCCGCATCTGCCGCGCGGAGCATCTGAACCAGCCTGACCTTGAAATCCCGATCCATGCCGCCGATCACATAGTCGTCCAGCGGCTTGCCGAAATGCTCGGCGGCCTTCGGATCCTTCCACCCAAAATCCTCATCGACCAGTTTTGTAAACGTCCGCGTGACCGAGACCGTCTTGTGCTTTTTCCTTACGCTCAC
Organism: uncultured Alphaproteobacteria bacterium; assembly: GCA_963755895.1. Lineage (GTDB taxonomy): Bacteria > Pseudomonadota > Alphaproteobacteria > Rhizobiales > Xanthobacteraceae > Bradyrhizobium. Next base: position 850,683 of record CAVWMD010000027.1, on the reverse strand, counting down.
CTTCCGCTGTTCCGATATCTTGATGGAATCTTCCTTGGGCGTGCGCTGGTAAAGCGTCCACAGGTAATGGTCGACGCAGCTGCCGGCGACGAGGCACTCGTCGCGCGCTTCGGTTGAGCCGGCGGTCTGACCGGCGCCACCCTGGCCGATGTCGGCGGGCTCCAAAGCAGCCACGATCGTCCCGGCTTCAGACTTGGCTTCTGTCTTGGCTTCCTGCTGCGGTGGATTGTCAGGCGGCAGCGTTTGCGCCGAATCGGTCAACGCGGCCGTAACAACCGGTTCCGGCTGCTGCGCGGTGGGCGCAATGTCGGCAATTGCCGTTTCCGTCAGCGGTTTGCTGGCCGTCACAACGTCGATGATGCGGGGCGCGATCGGCTGAATTTTATAGGCGAAGCTGGCGTCGGCGGTCAGGGATTGTGCGAGGCGATCAACGATCGGCGCCGCGGCCTTGCTATCCGCTCCGGAGACGCCGGACGCCACCATCCACACCAGAACCGAACCCGGTAGAGCGACCTCCCGGCCAAACCCCGCCAATGTTGCCAACCGCAGGTTCATGTCACCGTCTCCCAATTGGGCCGGATTGCATCACCAAGCTTGCGACGCCGCCATTTTTGGAGCCGTGATAGGGACATGCAATGGCGGAAACCCGCGCCATTCAATTTTCAGGGCCAAGTGTTGCTTAACTGCAACGCGCTTCCGCGACAACTGAAGCTAGCACCCGAGTTTGTCGGCAACCTCGCCGAAATCCTTGCCGATGACGTCCCAATCGCCCTTGGCCTCGAAATCATATTTCTGCAGCGGGCCGTATTCGGTCGGGCGCGCGACGAAGGCGGTCTTCAGCCCGAGCTTCTGCGCCGCCTTCAGATCGTGATTGTGGGCGGCGCACATCATCACTTGCTCCGGCTTCAAGCCGAGCAGTTTTGCCGCGCCGAGATAGACTTCCGGATCGGGCTTGTAGTGTTCGAACAATTCCGCCGACATCACCAGATCCCACGGCAGGCCGGCGAATTTCGCCATGTTGGTCAGCAATGCGACATTGCCGTTCGACAACGGGCTGATGATGAATTTCTTCTTGAGCCGGGTCAGCGCGGCGACGCTGTCCGGCCAGCCATGCAGCCGGTGCCAGCCCATCGTGAGGTGATGCAGGTCGGCGTCGGTAAGGCCCGTGATCGACAATTGCGCGACCAGCTTTTCCAGCGACTGGCGGTGCAGCGTATCGAGGATCACATAACCATTCTGCGGATTCTTGCGCACCACATCCATCGAGGCGGCATAGACCGCGCGCCAGCCGTCGACCAACGCGGTCCAGTCGACCGTGATGCCGCGCCTCTCGCCCCATTTGGTGAAATCGTTGATCAGGCTGGAGCGCCAGTCGACGATGGTGCCGAAGACGTCGAACACCAGGGCTTTGACGGCCGACACGTCGGACATGGAGCGCTCCTTTTTGCTGTTGTTGGGCCCGTGATCAAAACAATTTGCGATACTGCATGAACCCGGAATTGTCGGCGACCTGATCGTACAGGATCCGCGCCTGCGCGTTGGAGGTTTGGGTCAGCCAGTGTACCCGGCTGCAGCCGTCGGCCTTGGCTTTCTCGTACACCGCCTCGATCAATGCGCGGCCGAGCCCAAGCCCGCGTGCGCTGTCGGCAACGAACAGATCCTGCAGATAGCAGTAATTGCCCGGCGTCCAGGTCGAGCGATGATAGAGATACTGCACGATGCCGGTCAGCTTGCCCTCGACATAGGCGCCGAGCAGGAACATCGGCTCGCTGGAATCGTGAAACCGCTGCCACGCAACATCGCTGGCGCCGGGCGCGAGCGTCGCCTTGTAGAACGCAAGATAGCCGTTCCACAGCGGCTCCCAGCCGGCGCGTTCGTCAGCGCCGACCGGCCGGATGACGACGTTCGCAACCATCTCGCGCGCCCTCAATCGAGGTGGAATTTCTCGAGCTGCCGATGTTCGGCCTTGATGTAGCGCACGGTGCCGGTGACCGAGCGCATCACCACGGTCTCGGTCTCGATGACATCCTTGCGGAACTTGACGCCCGAGAGCAGCGAACCGGTGGTGACGCCGGTAGCGGCAAACAGGCAGTCGCCCCGCGCCATGTCCTCGATGCCGTAGATCATGCGCGGATCGGTCACGCCCATCTTGTGGGCGCGCTCGCGTTTCTCCTCGGTGTCGAGGATCAGCCGGCACTGCATCTGGCCGCCGATGCAACGCAGCGCCACCGCCGCCAGCACGCCTTCGGGCGCGCCGCCGGTGCCGATATACATGTCGACGCCGGTCTCGTCGGGCGTGGCGCAGTGGATCACGCCGGCGACGTCGCCGTCGGTGATCAGACGCACCGCGGCACCGGTGCTGCGCACCCCTGTGATGATGTCGGCGTGGCGCGGGCGATCTAGCACCAAAACCGTGATCGCCGAGGTATCGACGCCCTTGGCCTTGGCGAGCCGCCGGACGTTGTCGGCCGGCGATGCGTCGAGCTCGACGACGCCTTTGGCGTAACCCGGGCCGACTGCGATCTTCTGCATGTAGACGTCAGGCGCATGCAGCAGCGTGCCGCCATCGGCCATCGCCATGGTCGCAATCGAACCCGGCATGTTCTTGGCGCACAACGTCGTTCCCTCGAGCGGATCGACCGCGATATCGACTCTCGGCCCGGCGTTGATGCCGACCTTCTCGCCGATGAACAGCATCGGCGCCTCGTCGCGCTCGCCCTCGCCGATCACCACGGTGCCTTCGATCGGCAGCTTGTTGAGTTCGCGGCGCATCGCGTCGACCGCGGCCTGGTCGGCCGCCTTCTCGTTGCCATGGCCGCGCAGACGCGCCGCCGACACCGCCGCGCGTTCCGTCACCCGCACGATTTCGAGCGTGAGGATGCGCTCGAGCAGCATCTGCGGCGGAACGGAAATATGGGTCGACATCACTGAACTCCCTTGAACCTGGCTGCAGCCCTTCGGCCGCCTATCAACGTGCGCTAGAGCCTTTTCCGTTCCGATAACCGGAACGGGGCCCAAGTGTTTTGTTTTGACGCGTTTTCTTCACCCGAACCGGTACCCACTTTGCTCGAAAACGCTCTAATTCTTCTCAATCCGTATCACCTGCGGCCGTCCGCTGATCACCTTGTCGCGCTGCACCGCCTGCAAGGCCCGATAGACCGCATCCTCCGAGGTGGCGTAGGTAATCAGAATGACCGGCACCGGCGAAGCTTTGCCCTTTGTGCCCGCAGCGTCAACGCCATCGGGATGACGCTGCACAATCGATTCAATGGAAATCTTTTGTTCCGCAAGCCGGGTCGCAATCGTGGCCGCCGTGCCTGCCAGATCGCGCGCCATCAGGCGTATATAATAACCACCCTCATGGCGCTCCATCGGCGCCTTGCTGGTGTCGCGCAACCGCGCTACCGGACGTCCAAACGGCTTGGCGCGGATGCCCCGCGCCACGTCGGCGATATCGGCGACCACGGCCGATGCCGTCGCAGCGCCGCCGGCGCCGGGTCCGACCAACGTGATCGGCGGGATGCCCTCGCCGTCGATGGTCACCGCATTGGTGACGCCCATCACCTGCGCGATCGAAGATGATTTCGGCACCATGGTCGGATGCACGCGCTGTTCGATACCCTTGGCGGTACGCACCGCAACCCCGAGCAGCTTGACGCGGAACCCGAGTTCCTCCGCCGCGCGCAAATCCTCCGGCTTGATCGAGGAAATGCCCTCGACGTAAACCGCGTTTTGCGCGACCTTGGTGCCGAAGGCGAGGCTGGCCAGGATCGCGAGCTTTTGTGCGGTGTCGTGGCCATCGACGTCGAACGACGGGTTGGCTTCGGCGTAGCCGAGCCGCTGCGCATCCTTCAGGCATTCGGCGAACGACAATCCCTCCTGTTCCATCCGGGTCAGGATGTAATTGCAGGTGCCGTTGAGGATGCCGTAGACGCGGTTGATGTCGGTGCCGGCCAGTCCCTCGCGCAGGGTCTTGATCACCGGGATCGCAGCGCCCACCGCCGCCTCGAAATTCAGCGCGCCGCCATGCTGCTCGGCCGATTTCGCCAGCCGCAATCCGTGTTTGGCGATCAGCGCCTTGTTGGCGGTGACCACCGATTTGCCGGATTTCAGCGCCGCTTCGATCGCCGACAGCGCGGGGTCGCCGGACCCGCCCATCAATTCGACCAGGCAGTCGATGCCGGGATCGCTCGCCAGCGCCAGCGCATCCTTTGCCCAGGCGATGCCGCGCAGGTCGAGATTGCGCTTTTTGGCCTTCGAACGCGCGGTGACCGCGACCACGCGCACGCCGCGCCCGCTGCGTTCGGACAAAATCCGGCTCTGCGTTTCGATGAGGCGAACGACTTCAGCGCCAACCGTGCCGAGCCCCGCAATACCCACGTTCAGGGGTGCGACCATGACGAGAAAAACCTGCCGGAAAGACTGTGACGCGGCGTGATCCCCGAGGGGGAATCAGGCCTCCCGCCGGTTGGCGAGAGGAACCACGTTGTGCAACGTTTCAATGCCGCTTTCAAGGAAGCGGCGAACGCCGCGCGCGGCCTGGCGGATGCGCTGCTCGTTTTCCACCATGGCGATTCGCACATAGCCCTCGCCATGCTCGCCGAAGGCGACGCCCGGCGAGACCACGACGCCGGACTTCTCCACCATCAAGGTCGCGAACTGCATGCTGCCGACCTCGCGGAACGCGGCTGGCAGTGGCGCCCAGGCGAACATCGAGGCTTCCGGCGGCGGAATGTCCCACCCTGCCCGGCCGAACGACTCCACCAGCGCGTCGCGGCGCTTGCGGTAGGTGTCGCGCATCTCGCGGATGCAATCGTCGGGGCCGTTGAGGGCTGCGGTCGCGGCGACCTGGATCGGCGTGAACGCGCCGTAATCGAGATAGGATTTGACCCGCGCCAACGCCGCGATGATGCGCTCGTTGCCGACCGCAAATCCCATGCGCCAGCCCGCCATCGAGAAGGTCTTGGACATCGAGGTGAATTCCACGGTCACATCGATTGCGCCGGGAACCTGCAACACCGAGGGCGGCGGGTTGTTGTCGTCGAAATAGACTTCCGCGTAGGCCAGATCCGACAGGATGAAGATTTCGTGCTTCTTCGCGAACGCGACCAGATCCTTGTAGAAATCGAGGCTGGCGACATAGGCGGTGGGATTGGAGGGATAACAGACCACCAGCGCTAAGGGCTTCGGAATCGAATGCACGATCGCGCGCTCGACCGCCTCGAAGAATTGCGGCGTCGGCTCCGAAGGTACCGAGCGGATCACGCCGCCGGCCATCAGGAAGCCGAAGGCGTGTATCGGATAGCTCGGATTGGGACACAGCACGACGTCACCGGGCGCGGTGATCGCCTGGGCGACATTGGCAAAGCCCTCCTTCGAGCCCAGCGTCGCCACCACCTGGGTTTCGGGATTGAGCTTCACGCCGAAACGTCGGGCATAATACGCCGCCTGCGCCTTGCGCAGGCCGGTGATGCCGCGCGAGGCGGAGTAGCGGTCGGTCCGCGGCTTGCCCAGCGTCTCCTTCAGTTTCTCGATGACATGGGGCGGCGTCGGCAGATCCGGATTACCCATGCCGAGATCGATGATGTCGGCGCCAGCATTGCGCGCGGCCGCCTTGGCCCGGTTGACCTGCTCGAACACGTAAGGCGGCAGACGGCGTATGCGGTAAAAATCTTCCATGGGTCCTGGCTCCGGCAGCCGGTAAGGGCAGAATTGCTGACTGTCTATGCGGCAAAACGCGGCTTGTTTGGTTCAGAAATCGCCTTAAATCAAAGATTTAGGGCGAATTTCAGGCGCCAAACCGCTGTCTTCGACCTGATTTGCGGTTGAATTGGGTTCTTTTAGCACGGACCCCGGGTTTCGCCAGCATGACCGTCGTGTGACTTCGGGTGGCTCGGCAGTGGCTGGCAGTGACCTGACAGTGACTTGAGGCCGACTTCGGCTAATTACTTGCCGGATTGGGCCGCGGCCTGGGCGGCCGCCTGATCCTTGGCGGCGGCGGCCGACGCCTGGCGGTCCCGCGCGGCCAGCAATTCCGCCTTGATCTTGGCCTGCTCGGCCGGCGCGATCGCGGCCTCGTCGCGATTGGGCGGCAAATCCTCGACCGGCATATAGCTGGCCGGTTCCTTCGGGCGTCCCGGCGCATCGGCAGGCGTGCCGACCAACGGCAAATCCGCGATCGACGTCGCAGCAGCCGCCGAGCGCCAGCGCCGTCATCAGCAGCGCGCCGCACAGCAATGCCTTGCTTGTTCGATTCCCCGACATGCGTCCCCGCAGTCTCACTCTAACTTGAACCTCACAGCACCTCTGACGCTTATTTCAGCAGCGGCTCATCCGCCGCTTAAACCACTGTCGCCGGAAACGATTAAACCCTGCACAATAAACCGAACCGGTGAGGCCTGAATATGACAGAACCAAGATTCCTTATCGCAGTGCAACACATCCGATGCCGGAATTAATGTCCATTCGGACATCGATGATCGAGCGCGGTGACGAACCACGAATGAATCTGTAGTGTTGTCGATATGAGCGACGTCAAGACCGAAACCCAGCCCAACAAAACCTTCGACCCCGAAGCCTTCGCGATGAATCTCGCGCGGGCGATGGAAAGCAGCGGCCAGGCGCTCGCAGCCTATCTCAAGCCGCGCGAGAATGGCGAGCCAAAAGATAAGCCGCCGAACGAGCTTGGCGAGGTGATCAAGACCTTCACCACGGTCGCGGAATACTGGCTGTCGGACAAGCAGCGGGCCGGCGAACTGCAGATGAAGATGGGCAAGGCCTATCTCGATCTGTGGGGCTCCTCGGTGCGCCGCATGGCCGGCGAACAGGCGAAGCCTGCGATCGACGCCCTCGCCGCGCGACAAGCGATTCAAGGATCCCGAGTGGAAGTCGAACCAGTTCTTCGATTTCGTGATGCAGCTCTATCTTCTGACCACGCAGTGGGCGCAGGAGCTGGTGCGCAACGCCGAAGGCCTCGATCCGCACACCCGCAAGAAGGCCGAGTTCTACGTCCAGCAGATCACCAACGCGATCGCGCCGTCGAATTTCGTCCTCACCAATCCGGAAGTGCTGCGCGAGACGCTGGCTTCCAACGGCGACAATCTGGTTCGCGGCATGAAGATGCTGGCCGAAGACATCGAGGCCGGCCACGGCACGCTTGCGCATCCGCCAGTCCGACCCCGCCAATCTGGTGGTCGGCGTCAACATGGCGACGACGCCGGGCAAGGTGATCTTCCAGAACGACCTGATGCAGCTGATCCAGTACACGCCCACGACGGAAAACGTGCTGCGCACGCCGCTTCTGATCGTGCCGCCCTGGATCAACAAATTCTACATTCTCGATCTCAAGCCGGAAAAATCCTACATCAAATGGTGCGTCGATCAGGGCATCACCGTTTTCGTGATTTCCTGGGTCAACCCGGACAAGACACTCGGCCAGAAAACCTTCGAAGACTACATGAAGGAAGGCCCGCTGACGGCGATGGACGTCATCGAAAAAGCCACCGGCGAAATGAAGGTTCACACCGCGGGCTATTGCGTCGGCGGCACCCTGCTCGCCTCGACGCTGGCCTGGCTGGCCGAAAAACGCCGCGTGCGCGTGACCTCGGCGACGTTCTTTGCGGCCCAGGTCGATTTCACCCATGCCGGCGATCTGCTGGTGTTCGTCGACGAAGACCAGATCTCCGCGCTCGAACGCGACATGCAGGCGAGCGGCGTGCTCGAAGGCAGCAAGATGGCGATGGCCTTCAACATGCTGCGCTCGAACGATCTGATCTGGTCCTATGTCGTCAGCAATTACCTGAAGGGACAAGCCGCCCTCCTCGTTCGACCTGTTGCACTGGAATTCGGATGCGACGCGGATGCCGGCGGCGAACCATTCCTATTACTTGCGCAACTGCTATCTGGAGAACCGGCTGTCGACCGGCAGCATGGTGCTCGACAACACGCTGCTCGATCTGTCGAAGGTCAAGGTGCCGGTCTACAATCTGGCGACCCGCGAGGATCACATCGCGCCGGCGGAGTCGGTGCTGTACGGCTCGCAGTTTTTCGGCGGCCCGGTGAAATATGTGCTGTCCGGGTCCGGCCATATCGCCGGCGTGGTCAATCCGCCCGTCGCAGGGCAAGTACCAGTTCTGGACCAACGACAACATCAAGGACGTGACGCTGGCGGACTGGATCGAAGGGCGCGCAGGAGCACAAGGGCTCGTGGTGGCCGGACTGGCGCGAATGGCTTGGCAGCATCGACGCCGAGGAAGTGCCGGCGCGCAGCGTCGGCACCGACGCGTTGCCGCCGATCGAAGACGCGCCCGGCAGCTATGTCCGGGTCCGCGCGTAGCGTAACGAAGCGCGTTTGAATATAAGCGGCCGTCCCGCCGGGACGGAATTCGAAATTGATTTGAGGGGGAAGAGCCTATGACGCGCGAATTGTTCTGGCTGACGCTGACGGTGATTTTGACCGGCGTGCTGTGGGTCCCCTACATCCTCAACCGCTGTCAGGTTCGCGGCCTCGGCGGCGCGATGGCCAATCCGTCGCGCAACGACAAGCCGCATGCGGAATGGGCCACTCGCCTGATGTTCGCGCATGACAACGCGGTCGAGAACCTCGTCATCTTCGCGCCGCTGGTGCTGATCCTCAACGCGATCGACTATTCCAGCAAATGGACGGTGCTGGCCTGCGCGGTGTATTTCTGGGCCCGCGTCGCCCATCTGATCGTCTACACGCTGGGCCTGCCGGTGTTCCGCACGCTGGCCTTTACCGTCGGCTTCATCGCGCAAGTCGTGCTGGCGCTGGCGATCTTCAAGATCGTCTGATCGACGATTATCTGATCGCAACGGCTTGGATCGTTGGCCGAGGGGCGCGGTAGTTACGCCGCGCCCTTCCGCACCATCAGATGCAGCATCGTCGCCGGCGCCGTCGTCAAAACTCTTGATCTCGCTGGTGTCGGATGACAAGTTGGGTCCATGGCCGCCGCGGCGGCGTAGCTGGCCGCAAGCCATTCCGGCGAGGGATAATTGTAATAGCGGCCGAGGCTGTCGCGGCCATCGCCCTCGCCGACCTTGAAGCTCGCATAGAACACGCCTGACGGTTTCAGCGCGCGGTGGATGCGGGCCAGGATGCCGGCCAATTCATCGCGCGGCACATGCAGGAGACAGGCGCTGGCCCAGACACCGTCATAGGCGTCCTGCGCGTCGAGTTCGATCGAACAGCATGCGTCTCGACCGGATGGCCGAGACGGCGCGAGGCGACCTCGGCCATCTCAGGCGAGCCATCGGTGGCATGCACGGCAAATCCCGCGGTCAGCATCTCGGCGGAATGATTGCCGGCGCCGCAGCCGAGTTCGAGCATCGAACCGCCCGCGGGCAGCAGCGCGAGAAAACGGACCAGCCGCGTCGACGGCGCTTTCGCCCAGTCCGCATAGGACTGGGCGTTGTCGCGGTAGAATTGCAGCGTCGCGTCGTCCACGGCGCTGGCCTCGCTTTATGCCTCGGCAAACCCCAGCATCAGCCGCATGTTCTGCACCGCCGCGCCCGAGGCGCCCTTGCCGAGATTGTCGAGGCGCGCGACCAGAACCGCCTGACGGTGTTTGTCGCTGGCAAACACATAGAGCTCGAGCTGGTTGGTCTCGTTGAGCGCCTCCGGCTCGAGCTTGCCGCTCTTGATCGCGGCATTGTCGAGCGGCATCACCGAGACGTATTTGCTGCCGGCGTAACGCTTCGCCAGCGCGGCGTGCAGGTCGGCGCCCGTCGGGCTTGCCCGGCAGCGTATCGAGATGCAGCGGGACCGACACCAGCATGCCCTGCCGGAAATCGCCGACCGACGGAACGAAGATCGGCCGCCGCGTCAGATGCGAGTAAAGCTGCGTCTCCGGCACATGCTTGTGCTCGAAGCCGAGGCCATAGAGTTCGAAGGCCGGCGCCGTGCCGTCCTCGAAACTTTCGATCATCGACTTGCCGCCGCCGGAATAGCCGCTCACCGCATTGATGGTGACGGGATAGTCCGGCGGGCACCAGGCCGGCATCGACCAGCGGCCGCAGCAGCGCGATCGCGCCGGTCGGATAGCAGCCGGGATTGGAGACCTTGCGCGCCGTTCGGATCTTGTCGGCCTGATCCGGCGCGAGTTCCGGAAAGCCGTAGGTCCAGTCGGGCGCGACGCGAAACGCCGTCGACGCATCCAGCACCTTGGGAGCCGCGTCGCCCATGCTGTCGATCAAGCGCGACGGTCTCTTTCGCGGCGTCATCCGGCAGGCAGAGGATGACGAGATCCACCTCCTCCATCAGCGCGCGCTTGGCGCCCGCATCCTTGCGCTTGTCCTCGGCGATGCTTTTCACCGCGACGTCGTTCTGCACGGCCAAGCCGCTCGCGAATGCCGAGGCCGGTCGTTCCAGCTGCGCCGTCGACGAACACGGCGGGCTTCGCGGTGGCGGCGTGGTCCGGTGTCGGACAGGCTTTGGTCGGACTGCTTGGTGTCGGAGAGGGTCATGGCGCGTTCCTTAATTCCGCGGATGCGCTGACGGGCATCGCTGATTTGTAGTCCAACTGCGGCCGCAGCGCGACCATCTGTTTTCCGATCTGTCTGCGCGGCGTCATCGGGCTGTCGCATCAGCGCCGAGGCGATCGCGGCATGGTCGGCATCGGATTTGTGCTGGTTCAGCTTGAAACTGCCTTCGACCTCCTCGACCGTCATCACCAGCCCGACGATGGCTTTCTTCATCGCATCCAGCCGCCCCGCCGTCATCTTCGACGACGTCCACGGCGGTTTCGGCGCCAGCCAGTTTTCGAATTTGGCGCTGAGCGCATCGAGCTGCGCGGCCAGTTCATCGTCGGACAGTTTCCGCACCGTGCCGGTCAGATGCACGGCCTGGTAGAGCCAGGTCGGCACCTGATCCGGCGAGACGTACCAGTCGGGCGATACATAGGCATCCGCACCGTTCACGGCCAGCAGCCAGGACGATGTGCCGTCCGCGAGCCTGATCAGCGGATTGCCACGCGCGACATGAAACGCGGCGCGCGGCGTGCCGTCATCGGCATAGTCGAGGTAGAACGGCAACGGCGAGGCGATCGGCTTGTTGCCGTCCCAGGCGCAGACCGTGCCGAAGCCGCGCGCTTGCGCAAACGCCAGGCTTGCGGCGCGATCGGACTTGAACATCGGAGGCGTATACATTTCAAACTCCTGCTTGACGTAGGAGCCGCCAGATCAAACCGCGTGATTTTTGAGGAGAAAATGCCGCGGACCGGATCCGGCGGCAGGGGCTGATATCTTAAACGCAGATGTCCGCCCGTACCGCAGAGGTACGGCGGCGGCGAACGATGGAGATGGTCGCGGCGTTGATCATGGGCGCGGCTATAAGGCCGCGCGCCGGTTTTCGTCAAGCTATCGCCGTCATTCCGGGGCGTAAGCGAAGCGAGCGAACTACGATGTGCGATTGCACATCGGCGAATCTCGAGATTCCGGGTCTGGTCCTTCGGACCATCCCGGAATGACGTCCCTGTCTCAGATCACCGGATTCCACGGCGCCGGGACCACGCGGTAGCCGTTGCCGTCCTTTTCGACATGGCCGAATCCAGGGAACGGATAGTGGAAGCCCTGCACCTGCAGCTTCTCGGCCACCACCATGTCGTAGATCCGGCGGCGGGTCTTTTCGGCCACATCGCCGTCCTGGTCGAAGAACGCGTGCCAGCCCGGATTGGTCGCGAACGGATTCGGGTTGTTGGTGACATCCGACTGGATGAACACCTTGCCCGACCCGGACGACAGCACATAGGAGGTGTGGCCCGGGCGTATGGCCGACGGTTTCGACCGCGAGCAGGCCCGGCGCGACTTCCTTGCCCCATTCATAGGGCGTGACCTTCTTCTTGAGGCCGGCCTCGAAGATGTTGCGGTTGTTCTTGAACAGGCCCTGCATGCGGCCCGCCGGCGCACGGCTCATCTCGCCGTCGTCCATCCAGAATTTCCACTCGGTCGCCGGCACCAGCACTTCGGCGTTCGGAAACGCCGGCGTGCCGTCGGCGGTCAGCAGGCCGTTCACGTGATCGGTGTGGAAGTGCGAAATCACCACCGTGTCGACCGCCTTCGGATCGAAGCCGGCAGCGGCCATGTTGTCGGCGAACAGTCCGTTGGCGCCCTTGCTGTTGGCCTTTGCCAGCGCGCCGTTGCCGGTGTCGATCACCACGAGCTTGCCGCCGGTGTTGAGCACCAGCGGCGCGAAGTAGATCGTGAACATGTCGGGCGGCAGGAACGCCTTCTCGAGCGCGGCGTTGACCTCTTCCTTCTTCGCATTGGCGATGAAGCTGTCCTCGAGCTTGAAGACATTCTGGCCGTCGGACACCACGGTGACCTGGATGTCGCCGACCTTGTAGCGATAAAAACTCGGCGCCTGCTTGTCCGCCACCGGCGCGGCCGCCTGAGCGGAAATGGCCGGCAATAACGGCGCCGCGGCGATTCCCGGCAGCGCCAGCCAATGCGTGACGTCGTGTCAGTTCCATCTGATGTCCTCCCGGTGAGACGATGTCTCGGTGCGGATTTTCCGCTTTCCAGCTTTTGGCGCAGACGCGTTTTATCAGCGTTTTGTCGCGCGATCACGGCGATGCGACGCAAGCGTTCGTGGGTTAACCCCGCGTCCGGCTATTCCGGCTGTCAGACCGACCCGCCACAGCCATTCGGCGATCTGCCCGATCACGTCGCCGAACAGCAACAGCGCCGCCGACCAGACCAGCGCGGAAACGAAATTGGCGATCTGAAAGCTCCAATACGGCATCTCGAATATCCCGGCCGCGAGCGGCACCGAGGCCCGCAACGGCCCGAAAAACCGCCCGATGAAAATGCTCGGCACGCCCCATTTCTTCACGAAGGCCTCGCCGCGCGGCAGGATTTCCGGATAGCGCGACAGCGGCCACATCTGCGCGACCTGCTCCTTGTATTTGAAGCCGAACCAGTAGGAGACCCAGTCGCCGAGCGCAGCGCCAATGCCGCCGGCGATCCAGACCGGCCAGAAGCTGATGCCGCTGGCGCCGATCAACGCGCCGATCGCGACCAGCGCGCCCCAGGCCGGGATCAGCAGCGAGATGAAGGCGAGCGATTCACCGAACGCCAGCACCAGCACGATCGGGGCGGCCCAGGCCGATGGTCGCGCACGAAGTCGGCGAGCGCGCGCGCAAACTCTTCCATTAACGAAACGCCCTTCCGCGGCCGTCCTTGGCCTTACTGAGATAGCAGGTACGCCAGCCGGTTGCGTGACATCAAGTCACAAAGCTGGACGCGGGCCGCGAGCCCGCCGCCCCGACTTTCCGATATCGCCGATCGTGGTGCCGCGCGGGCGCTATTTGCGCTGATTGCGTTCCGGGCCTCGCATCGTCAGGGCAAGTGCCCTATCTGTTGGAACGACCGGCACGGCGCAAGGATGCTGCCGCCGGCGGTCACTTTTTAAGCCCATCCATGGCATAGTCAGAGCAACCGATTCGCCGCGCCCGCGCGCGCGCAACACATGAAAAACCATGCCCAAACCATTGAAATCAAACGCTAAAACGAAATCAGCCGACGACCTGTTCGGAGCTGCGGAGCCGAAAGGCCGGAGCCCCGCTGAAGGTCGCCTCGCGCGCCTCCAGCGCCGAGGCCGGCTATACCGCGGCCGATATCGAGGTGCTCGAAGGCCTCGAGCCGGTGCGCCGCCGGCCCGGCATGTATATCGGCGGCACCGACGAAAAGGCGCTGCACCATCTGTTCGCCGAAGTGATCGACAACTCGATGGACGAGGCGCTGGCGGGACATGCGACCTTCATCGAAGTCGAACTCGGCGCCGACGGCTTTCTGACCGTCACCGACAACGGCCGCGGCATTCCGGTCGATCCGCATCCGAAATTTCCGAAAAAGTCCGCGCTCGAAGTCATCATGTGCACGCTGCATTCCGGCGGCAAATTCGACTCCAAGGTCTACGAGACCTCGGGCGGCCTGCACGGCGTCGGCGTCTCCGTCGTCAACGCCCTCTCCTCGCGGCTCGAGGTCGAGGTCGCGCGCGAGCCAGAAACTCTATCGAATGTCGTTCGAGCGCGGCCATCCCAAGGGCAAGCTCGAGGACCTCGGCAAGATCAACAACCGCCGCGGCACCACCATCCGCTTCAAGCCCGACACCGAGATTTTCGGCGCCAAGGCCGCGTTCAAGCCGCAGCGGCTGTTCAAGATGGCGCGCTCGAAGGCCTATCTGTTCGGCGGCGTCGAAAATCCGCTGGCGCTGCGATCCCGAATTGCTGAAGGGCCTCGAGGACGTGCCGGCCGAGGACGAACTTCCACTTCCCCGGCGGATTGAAGGATTATCTCGCCGCCGCGATCCACGCCGACACGCTGGTGCATCCGGATATCTTCTCCGGCAAATCCGGCCGCAACGGCGCCCACGGCGCCTGCGAATGGGCGGTGGCGTGGACCGCCGACGCCGACGGCTTCCTCTCGTCCTATTGCAACACGGTGCCGACGCCCGACGGCGGCACCCATGAATCGGGCATGCGCAGCGCGATGCTGCGCGGCCTGAAGGATCACGCCGAGCGCGTCGGCCAGGGCAAGCGCGCCGCCTCCATCACCTCGGAAGACGTCATGGTGGGCGCGGCCGTGATGCTCTCGGTGTTCGTGCGCGAGCCGGAATTCCAGGGCCAGACCAAGGATCGCCTCGCCACCGCCGAAGCCCAGCGCATCGTCGAGCAGGCGATCAAGGATCCGTTCGACCACTGGCTGTCGGGCAATCCGGTGCAGGCCACGCAGGCTGCTGGATTTCGTCATCGAGCGCGCCGACGAACGGCTGCGCCGCCGCGCCGAAAAGGAAACCTCGCGCAAGACCGCGGTGAAGAAGCTGCGGCTGCCGGGCAAGCTCGCCGACTGCACCAACACGCGCGACCGAAGGCTCCGAGCTGTTCATCGTCGAGGGCGACTCGGCCGGCGGCAGCGCCAAGCAGGCGCGCGACCGCAAGACCCAGGCGATCCTGCCGTTGCGCGGCAAGATCCTCAACGTCGCCTCCGCCACCAAGGACAAGCTCACCGCCAACGCGCAGCTCGCCGACCTGATGCAGGCGATCGGCTGCGGCACCGGCCCGCATTACCGCGAAGAGGATTTGCGCTACTCGCGCATCATCATCATGACCGACGCCGACGTCGACGGCGCGCATATCGCCTCGCTGCTGATCACGTTCTTCTACCGGCAGACGCCGCGGCTGATCGACGAGGGCCATCTCTATCTCGCGGTGCCGCCGCTCTACCGCCTCACCCATGGCAGCAAGACGGTCTATGCCCGCGACGACGCCCACAAGGATGCGCTGCTCAAGAGCGAGTTCAACGCCAACGCCAAGGTCGAGGTCGGCCGCTTCAAGGGCCTCGGCGAAATGATGCCGGCGCAGTTGAAGGAAACCACCATGGACCCGGCCAAGCGCACGCATGCTGCGCGTGGTGCTGCTGGCCGACGACCGCGAAGGCACCGCCGATTCGGTCGAGCGGCTGATGGGCACCAAGGCCGAGGCGCGCTTTGCCTTCATTTCCGACAAGGCGGAATTCGCCCGCGACGACTTGCTGGACGTCTAGCCGCGATCAGGCAATTTTCATAAGTATATTATCAGATACTTACATGATATTTCCAGCAATCTGAACCATCCCAAAAGCCGCGTTCGGGTCGTTTTCCGGTGGGTGTGCTTGCCGCGCAACAGCATTTCGGAGCGGAACCGTCTATAACTGGGTCACGAATTGATATTCGATGCATTCTCGAGCGGTCGAGTTCGAGCGCTTAACTGCTGAGGGATTTAAAATGAAGAAATTTCTGCTCGCTCTGACCGCGGTTGCGGCATTCAGCGGATCGGCCTTCGCGGCCGATCTGCCGGCCCGCACCTACACCAAGGCTCCCGATGATGCCGGTCGGCTCCGAGCTGGACCGGCTTCTACATCTTCGGCGGCGGCGGCGGCGGCATCTGGGATGCCAACACCGGCGTCACGTCAGACCGCGACCGGCGCTGCGTCCGCTGCGCGATCAACAAGCAGGGCGGCGATGGCTGGTTCGGCACGGTCGGCGCCGGCTACGACTGGCAGTTCAACAGCAGCTGGGTCGTCGGCATCCTGGCCGACGGCCAGTTCGGCAGCCTCAAGGGCAATTCGCGATCTCGGATGGCCTCCTCGTCGGCAACGAGAAGCTTCGGGATACCTGGGCGGCGGGCGCTCGCGTCGGCTATCTGGTTGCGCCGAACGTTCTTTCCTATGTCAACGCGCGGTTATACCGGTTCGAACTGGTCGGGCACGACTTTGCTTAACCCGGTCACGGTCACGCCCGTCGGGTTTCCACACCGACGGCTTCACCAGCGAACGGCTGGTTCGTCGGCGGCGGCGTCGAAAACAACCTGAACATCTTCGGCATCACCGCGCCGGGCTGGTTCATGAAGACCGAATATCGCGCTGCCTACTACGGCAACAAGAACCTCGGAACACCCTCGCCGATGGCACCAACTTGCCGGTCGGTCTACTCGGTCAACTTCAACGACGCGCTGGTGCAGACCATCAGCACCTCGCTGGTCTACCGCTTCAACTGGGGTGGCCCGGTCGTCGCCAAGTACTGATCTGATCTTGTCTGATCTCGATAAAAAGCCCCGGCATCGTCCGGGGCTTTTTTGTGCCCTGATGAAGGGCGCTGCGCGAAAATTCGAAGACCTCATCCGCCCTTGCTCCGTAGTGCGACAGTGCGCCACTCTGACGCCTGTTGCGCGGATGGCCGCGCGGCCGCCGACGAGGATCAATCCATGCGCACATTGCTTCTGATCGCAGGCTTTCTTGCGCTGGCCATCGGCCTGCTCTGGATCGGCCAGGGCACCGGCGTGATCACTGGCCGGCATCGAGCTTCATGATCAGCCAGATCCAATGGGCCGGCTATGGCGTCGGCGCTAGGCGGGCTCGGCCTGATCCTGATCTGGCAGAGCAAGCGCTGAGGCGCGCGCCATCAAAGCCTGATATTGAATCCGGGACGGCTTGACCTGGCGGGCTTGGCGAAACCGCCTGCCCGCCCAACAACAATGGGGAATGCTCATGACGGCAAAACTGTTCGATCTCAGCGGCAAGGTCGCGATCGTCACCGGCGGCAATGGCGGCATCGGCCTCGGCATGGCGCGCGGGCTTGCCGAGGCCGGCGCCGCGATCGCGATCGTCGCGCGCAATGAGGCGAAGTCGAACGAAGCGGTCGCCGAATTGCGGACGGCATGGCGCCAAAGCCATCTCGGTCATCACCGACGTCACCGACAAGGCCGCCGTCGCAGCCATGGTCGAGCGCGTCACCAGCGAGCTCGGCCGCATCGATATTCTCGTCAACAACGCCGGCATCAATATTCGCAAGCCGCCGCACGCGCTCGAAATCGAGGAATGGGACAGCGTCATCCACACCAACCTCACCAGCGCCTTCCTGTGCTCGCAGGCGGTTTATCCGGCCATGAAGGCCGCCGGCGGCGGCAAGATCATCAATATCGGCTCGATGATGTCGATCTTCGGCGCCAGCTTCGCGCCGGCCTATGCCGCGAGCAAAGGCGGCATCGTGCAGTTCACCCGCTCCTGCGCGTGCGCCTGGGCCGCCGACAACATCCAGGCCAATGCCGTACTGCCGGGCTGGATCGACACCGACCTGACCAAGGGCGCGCGGCAACAGATCGATGGGCTGCACGACAAGGTTCTGGCGCGCACGCCGGCGGCGCGCTGGGGCGCTATCGCCGACTTCGCCGGCATCGCGGTGTTCCTGAGTTCGGCGGCGTCGGATTTTGTCACCGGCACCGCTATTCCCGGTCGATGGCGGCTTTTCGGTTATGGGATAGCCTTTAAATCTAGCGCGTTTTCGAGCGAAGTGGATACCGGTTCGCGTGAAGAAAACGCGTCAAAACAAAAACCTAGAGCCCCGTTCCAATTCCATCGGAACGGGAAAGGCTCTAGCGCCGGAAGCTTTTTATCTCAGACACGCTGCCGTCGCGATAGGTCAACTCGACCGATACCGATTTGGTGGCAGGCGGCAATTTGAGATAGGGCACCGCGTCGCCCGGAATAACGCTGGGATCCCTGGGATCGCAGGGCGGCATCTTCAAAACCTTGTCGGGCACCGCGGTGTCGATGCCGACGCGCGCCTCGCGGATCGCGCAGCGATACGACATCAGCTGGGTGTAATAGACCAGCAATCCGTTGAACTCGCGAAATGACAACCAGCTCGTCGCGGTCATGTCGAGGATTTTGCGCTGGTCATGGATCAGGGCCGCTTCCGGATCGAACTTGATCGGAAAAGGCCCCTGCATCTCGCCCGATTGATCGACATAGCGAACCTGAAGCGTGGCCGCCGGCGCGTCGGCGGCGAGTTCGATCGACGGATTGGGCATTCGCTTGCGGGTTCGCGGATCGAGCGTGTCCAGAAAGCCGGTCTCGCGGAAGTCACCGGCCTCCCCCATCCGCCAGGAAATCCCGAGCGCCGGATCGAGGATCGAGAACACCACGGTCCAGCCGCCATTGTGGCGCGAGAACAGCGCGATCGGCGCGTTGACGGCCTCGTTCGATGGTGGTGTGCGTGGCGCCGGCACCGGCGGCAACGCCGCGACCTGCTGCTGCGGCGCCGCAGGCTGTTGCGGCTTGGTCAATTCCTTATCCGCTTCCGGCTGCCCCTTCGCCCGGCCGTTGAGGAAGACGTCGTCGACCATCTGGTCGAAATAAACCGGGATCTGCTTGTGGTTCACGGTCTCGGCCATCTCGCTGACCAGCCGGCGGGTGTGCTGGGCGACCTGGACCAGATTCTCGCCGGGTTGCAGCAGCTCCTTTGAAAACGTGCGCGTGAACACCGAATTAGGATTGTCGTCGGTGTTCGACAGGCGATCGAGCGCGGTCTGCCGCGGCCCTGCTGAAAAGACCGAGAATACCCCCTCCGGCAATTGCGTCATCGGCGCCAGCCCGCCGCCGCCCGCCAACGCACGGGTGCCCGCGCGCTCGAATGGATTGTTGCGGCAGGCATCGAACACCAGGATCGCGGTGCGCACGTTCTTGTTCTGCAGCCGCTCGATGATGCGATCGGCGAGCACCGAAGCATCGCGCACCAGCTCTTCCTGGCCTTCGCCGGCGGCCGGCACGTCGGTCGGAAGCAGGAAATTCTGGCCGGCGATTTCAAAGCCGTGGCCGGCGTAAAAGAAGAACGCGGTGTCGCCGGGCCCGACCGCGGCGTCGAACGCCAGCAGGCTTTCGCTGAACGCCTGTCGGGTCTGGTTCTCCGCGACCATCACGCTGAAGCCCAATTGCCTGAGCGTCTCGCCCATGGTGCGGGCGTCGTTGACGGCCTTTTGCAGCTTGGGAACGTTCCTGTAGTCGTTGTTGCCGATCACCAGCGCCACGCGCTTTTCGGCGTGCGCCGGCGGCGCCAACGCCAGCAAGGCCACAGCGAGGCTTGCAGACAGCGCGGCTCGAAACGGCAGCCAATTCATCATCGCTATTCCCGCTCGATCCAATCCATCCCGGCGCGCGCGAACCGCCCGTGCTTTGGTCGGCAAACCGGTCTTGCCGGTTCAATTCTTGCTCGTTCAGTTCTTGCCGGTTCAATCCGGCACGCTGGCCGGACGGCGCCATCTGTGCAGCACCGGCGCGGCGAAATTCAGCACAAGGACCCATAGCGCCAGCCGCGGATGAACAAAACTGAGCGCGATCGCCAGCACTGAAAGGCCGATCAGCAGCACCGCCGACAATTGCCGCTCGCGCAAATGCTCGCCCTGCTCCAGATGCGGCGTGATCAGGATCAAGCGCAACCCGACCGCGACAATCAGCAGGGTATGGCCGGCGTAAAGCCAGATCGCCGGCGCGAAATGCCCGTAGCGACCGACCTCCATGGTGGTGAACGGCACGCAGGTAATGAGCAGAAGGTAGAACAGCCACCAAGAGGCGTATTCGCGGCTGACGAATTCGGCGTGCGTCCTGATCTGGATATTGGCGAGCCAGCGCAGCGCCCTCGCCCGTGTGCCAGCACCGCCTTCCGACCCCTGCCAATGCGGGCCTTGAGTCGGCGGCGTCAGCGTAGCGGAACCGGGCGCGGCTGATGGAGCAAAAACGAAGCTTTCGTGACACCTTGAGCGGTTTCGGCACCGGCCCAAAACGCCGCCCAGGACCCGGCCAATGTACAGAAACATTAAGCTTTTTCGGTGCTCCCGCACCAGCTCCATTGACTTTAGCCAATTCGCCCCTATGTTCCGGCTTGACGCGGCCCGGTATCGAAACGCGATGCTTTGATTAAGCCGCCTGTCTGCGTAGCCAAAAATCCCGTGCAAATTTGCATGCCGTTCCGGGGTTGAGCGCGACAGCTTTTTCTGAGATTCCAAGCGGCGGTATCTACCAGAGGCTCAATGTCCTTTTCCCATCTTGGCTTGTCCGACAAGGTGCTCGCCGCCGTCGCGGCCACCGGTTACACCACCCCTACTCCCATTCAGGAACAGGCGATCCCCCATGTTCTGGCCCGCCGAGACGTTCTCGGTATTGCCCAGACCGGCACCGGCAAGACCGCTGCCTTCGTCCTTCCGATGCTCACCATGCTGGAAAAGGGCCGTGCGCGTGCCCGAATGCCCCGCACGCTGATCCTTGAGCCGACGCGCGAACTTGCCGCCCAGGTGAAGGAGAATTTCGACAAATACGGCGCCGGCCAGAAACTCAATGTCGCGCTGCTGATCGGCGGCGTTTCGTTCGGCGACCAGGACACCAAATTGACGCGCGGCGTCGACGTGCTGATCGCAACGCCCGGCCGGCTGCTCGACCACACCGAGCGCGGCGGCCTGCTTCTGACCGGCGTCGAACTGCTGGTGATCGATGAAGCCGACCGCATGCTGGATATGGGCTTCATTCCGGACATCGAGCGCATCTGCAAGATGATCCCGTTCACGCGACAGACGCTGTTCTTCACGGCGACCATGCCCGCCGAAATCCGCCGCATCACCGAAACCTTCCTGCACAATCCCGAGAAGATCGAAGTGTCGAGGCCCGCCACCACCGCGGTGGGCGTATCGCAGTTTCAGATCGCGGTCGGCCGCGAGCCGCACGAGAAGCGCGACGTGCTCCGCCGCCTGCTGCGCGATGCCAAGGATCTGCAGAACGCCATCATCTTCTGCAACCGCAAGCGTGAAGTCGCATTGCTGTACAAGTCGCTGCAAAAGCACGGCTTCAGCGTCGGCGCCCTGCACGGCGACATGGATCAGTCGGCGCGCACCGCGGCCCTCAATCAATTCCGCAACGGTGAAATCCCATTGCTGGTCGCCTCCGACGTCGCGGCCCGCGGCCTCGATATTCCCGCGGTGAGCCATGTGTTCAATTTCGACGTTCCCCATCATGCCGACGACTACGTCCACCGCATCGGCCGCACCGGTCGCGCGGGCCGCGCCGGTACCGCGATCTCGATCGTCACGCCGCTCGACCAGAAGTCGATGGTCGCGATCGAAAAGCTGACCGGGCAAACCATTCCCCACGCCGATGGCGGTGCTGCGATCGAGCCCTCGGGGGGCGCGAGCGAAGCCCACAGCCGCGATGCCGAACGGCCCCGCGAGCCGCGCACGCGCGAAGGTTCGCGCGGTGGCCGAAAGCCGCGCCGTGACCGCGAGCACCAACGCCCCGGTGGCGGCCGCGGTTCAGCTCCGCAGCCGCAGGTTCCCGCGGCAGCTTTTACCCCGCCTAGTGCTCCCCCAGCTTCGCGCACGCCCTCGATCGGTCGCGCCGAGGCAGCCCCTGTCGCCCGCGATGCGGCGTCGGAGCCCGCCGATCATTCGCATCTCCCGGCCTTCCTGCTGCGGCCGGTTCGCGCCCGGGTTTGATCCCGCAAAGTCACCGACAGGATCTGCTCCGGCAAAGCCTGAGCAGACACAATCCTGCATTCGGCTGCAACAATTGGCCGATAGAACCCGTTTACCGGCCGTTCACTCTCCTCCGTTAACCTGAGCGCATTATTTCTGTATATTGCGTTTGGTACGACGGGCAGAACGCTCGCCATTTGGGGACATGAAGTGCTCGACGAACACGAACGCACATTGGCCTTCGCGGAAGTGGCGCTTGGCCAGATCAAGTCACTCCGGCAAACCGCCGTCCCCCGCAATTATGAAATCTGGTACGTCTATGCGACCGGATATAATTCTCCTCTCAACAAGATCATCAACGAGACGCTGGCGCGCAACGGCAAGCTGACCGAGTCCGATCTCGAACAAATCTACGAAACCTACCTTTCCCAGATCAAGACCACCGACCGCATCGACAAGGTCGGCGCGCGCGTGATCGGTGAAATCGACGACGTGATGACCCTGATCACCGACGCCCTTGGCATGTCGGCGAGCTACGACGACAGCCTGTCGGGTGCTGCGAAAACCCTCGCGACGGCCGAAAATCACGACCAGGTCACGACGGTCATCCAGACGCTGGTGAAGGCCACGCGCGAAATGCGCGACACCAACAAGGCGCTGGAAACGCGGCTGGCGCTGTCGAAAACAGAAATCAGCAGCCTGCAGCACAGCCTCGAGGCGATCCGGGCGGAGAGCCTGACCGATCCGCTGACCGGCCTCGGCAACCGCAAATATTTCGATCGTTCGATCGAGTATGCCGTGCAGAACGCCCTCGCCAACGGCCAGCCGCTCTCGCTGCTGATGTTCGACATCGATCATTTCAAGTCATTCAACGACTCCTACGGCCATTTGACCGGCGACCAGGTGCTGCGCCTGGTCGGCATGTCCCTGAAGCAGACCATCAAGGGCCAGGACATCACCGCGCGCTATGGCGGGGAGGAATTCGCGGTCGTGCTGCCGAACACCGCGCTGCGCCAGGCGCTGACGGTTGCCGATCACATCCGTCGCGCCGTGATGTCGAAAGAGCTGAAGAAGAAATCGACCGGCGAAATTCTCGGCCGCGTCACCATCTCGGTCGGCGTCTCGATCCTCAAGCCCGGTGACGATACCGATTCGCTGATCGAACGCGCCGATGCCTGCCTCTATGCAGCCAAGCGCAACGGCCGCAACCGCGTGATCTGCGAAGTCGATCCGGAATATGTCGCGGAAGCGCGCACCCAGGTGGCGTGAAAGCCAATGCGCCCGTCATCCTGAAGGTGCGAGCCTCGAAGGATGCTGTTCAGCGTTGTGCTTTGCGGCCATCCTTCGAGGCTCGCTACGCTCGCACCTCAGGATGACGTCTTCTTTTTCTTGGGCGATTTCTTCTTGGCTGATTTCTTCACCGCAGCTTTCTTGGGCGAAGTCTTCTCGCTCTCAGTTTTCTTCGCCGCTACTTTCTTCACTCCAGCTTTCTTCGCCTTCGGGCGTTTGCGCAGCGCCGCGCGTTGCGCGGCGGCCAGCGCCGCGCGCGCCCAATCCGTCATCTCCTCGGGATCGTCGTAGAGCCGCTCCGGAAGCGTCCAATACGAAGCAACCGTGACGGTCTTGGCCCGCGTCTGGTACGAAAACGGCTTCGATATCTCCGCCTCGAACCGCGCAATGGTCTGCTCGTCGGCACGCAAATACAGCCCACCGCGCAAGGCGAGCGCGAAGTTGGTGCCATCAGCGGAAATGCCGAAGCCGGAAAACATCCGGCGGATCGTGACCGGCCCAAAGCCGGCAAACAGCTCAATCAGGAAATCGCGGTCCATGGGAGGCCCACGACCCGCGATCAGCCGTCGATCTTGGCGGGCGTCAGTTGCACCGATTCGCCGCAGCCGCAGGCGCTGATCTGGTTCGGATTGTTGAAGATGAACTGAGCCTGCATCTTGTCGGCCTTGTAGTCCATCTCGGTGCCGAGCAGGAACAGCACCGCCTTGGGATCGACCAGGATCTTGACGCCCTTGTCTTCGACGACCTCGTCGGTCGGTTTGACCTCATGGGCGTATTCGACCGTGTAGGATTGCCCGGCGCAGCCGCCGTTCTTGATCCCGACCCGCAGGCCCACGATCTCCGAATCGGCGCGATTGGTGAGCTCGACGATCCGCTGCGCCGCGGCGTCGGTGAGCCGCATGACCTGCGGACGGGGCCGCGGCTTCGGCTTGGAAGCAAGTGGCTTGGAAGCAGGTGTCGGGGAAGCTGATGCCATGTCAGTCATGTGGTCTATCCCAGCGGCAAATCAATGCCGGTTGTTATCTCAGCGCTATCTTGCCTCGAACCCGTTAAACTCTGCGAACACTTCACCACATATTGAGAACGAGGCGCGCCTCGTCGCTCATCCGGTCCGGCGACCACGCCGGTTCCCAGACCAGATTGACATTGACCACGCCGACGCCGGGAACGCTGGCGACCGCGTTCTCCACCATGGTGGGGAGCTCGCCGGCCGCCGGACAATTCGGCGTCGTCAGTGTCATCATCACGTCCACCGCGCGGTCGTCCTTGATGTCGACCTTGTAAATCAGCCCGAGCTCGTAGATATCGGCGGGAATTTCCGGATCGAACACCGTCTTCAACGCCGCCACGATCTCGCCGCCCAGCCGCTCGGTTTCTTCCGGCGGCAGCGCCGACTTGGTTTCCATGTTGGCGGTTTTGACGTCGCCGGCTTTGGCTTCGCCGGTTTCGATTTGGGCGGTCTCGGTCATGAAAACAATTCCCGTGCCTTGATGAGCGCCTGGGCCAGATGGTCGACTTCTTGCCGGGTATTATACATCCCAAATGACGCGCGACAGGTCG
Source organism: uncultured Alphaproteobacteria bacterium (assembly GCA_963755895.1). Lineage (GTDB taxonomy): Bacteria > Pseudomonadota > Alphaproteobacteria > Rhizobiales > Xanthobacteraceae > Bradyrhizobium. Next base: position 826,045 of record CAVWMD010000027.1, on the reverse strand, counting down.
CCGTCACATTGAACCGCTCTAAAAGCGGCATCACGCAATGGGTGCCGGCGCGCACCGCGATGCCCTGCCGGTCGATCACGGTCGCGACATCGTGCGGGTGCGCCCCCTTCATCTCGAACGAGATCACCGGGCCCTTGTTGCGGGCGGTGCCGATCAGGCGCAGCGAATTGATTTCGCGCAACCGCTCCTGGGCATAGATCATCAGATCGTGCTCGTGGGCTGCGATGCGCTCCTTGCCGATCGAATTGACGTAATCGATCGCGGCGCCCAGCCCGATCGATTCCACGATCGCCGGCGTGCCGGCCTCGAATTTGTGCGGCGGATCGCCATAGGTGACGACGTCGCGGGAAACCTCGCGGATCATCTCGCCGCCGCCATTATACGGGCGCATCGCCACCAGATGCTCATACTTGGCGTAGAGCGCGCCGATGCCGGTCGGGCCATAGAGCTTGTGGCCTGTGAAGACGTAGAAATCGCAATCGATATCGCGGACATCGATCGCCATGTGCACGGCGGCCTGGCTGCCGTCGACCAGCACAGGGATGCCTCTGTTATGGGCGAGCTTGACGACCTCCTTGACCGGGACCACCGTGCCGAGCGCGTTCGACATCTGCGTGATCGCCACCAGCTTGGTGCGCGGGGTCAGAAGCTTCTCGAATTCCTCGATCAGGAAGTTGCCGTCGTCATCGACCGGCGCCCATTTGATCACGGCGCCCTGACGTTCCCTGAGGAAATGCCAGGGCACGATGTTGGAATGGTGCTCCATGATCGAGAGGACGATCTCATCGCCCTCGCCGATATTCGGCTGGCCCCAGGAGGATGCCACGAGGTTGATCGCCTCGGTGGCGTTACGGGTGAAGATGATCTCTTCGGGCCGCCCGGCGTTGAGAAATTTCGCCACCTTGGCGCGGCCGCCCTCATAGGCCTCCGTCGCCGCATTGGCGAGGTAGTGCAGGCCGCGATGGACGTTGGCGTATTCGCTTTTGTAGGCCTCGGTCATGCGATCGAGCACCGCATTCGGCTTCTGCGCCGACGCCGCGTTGTCGAGATAGACCAGCGGCTTGCCATAGACCTTCAGCGACAGCGCCGGAAAATCATCCCGCACCCGCGCCACGTCGTAAGAGCCGTTCAATACGGCGGGATGCGTACTCATGCTCTCGCCTCCAGCCAGCGCTGCGCGGCCGCGATCGCGAGTTCGCGCAAATCGTCATTGGCGATGGTCTCGATGGCCTCGCCGACAAACGCCTGGATCAGCAGCGCCTGGGCTTCCTTCTCGGAAAGACCGCGCGCCCGCAGATAGAACAACAGGCTTTCGTCGAGCGCCCCGGTGGTGGCGCCGTGACCGCAGGTGACGTCGTCGGCGAAAATCTCGAGTTCCGGCTTGTTGTCGGCCTCGGCTTCATCGGACAACAACAGCGCGCGCGTCATCATCTTGGCGTCGGTCTTCTGCGCCTTGGGCCGAACGATGATGCGGCCCTGGAACACGGAATGGGCGCGGTCGTCGACCACCGCCCGGAAGATTTCGCGGCTCGAGCAGTTCGGCACCGCGTGATCCAGGAACAGCGTGCTGTCGGCGTGCTGGCGGCCGTTCAACAGATTGACGCCATTGGTCTCGACGCGGGAATGCTCGCCGGCAACCGCGATCACCGCCTGATAGCGGCTGACACCGGCGCCGCTGGTCATCCCGAACGTATTGAAATGCGCCCGCGCACCAAGCGTCACGACCGATGAGGAAATATTGAACGCGTCGCGGCCATCCTCCACCAAACGCACGTGGTCGAGCCGGGCGCCGTCGCCGATCGCCAGCACCAGCGCATCATGGACCTGGTAGGATTTTGCGCCGTCCGCGGCGATGTAGCTTTCCACCAAAGTGGCGCCGGCGGTCTTGCCAAGCTTCAGCAGCGAGCGCGTGAACATCGCCGCCGGCTGCGCGGCGCTGGCGATATGAACGATATGCAAGGGCTGCGTCAGTACCGCGCCGTCGGCGACCTCGATCACGAGGCCGTCGGTCATCATCGCGCTGTTGAGCGCTACCATGGCATTGGAATTGTCGGGCGCGTGCAATTGCGCGTGCAAGGCGGCGTCGTCGGCCTCCAGCACGTCGCGCAGCGTACGGATCGAAAGCCCGGTTTCCAGCCTGCCGACATCGGACAGCTTGGGTGCGAATACGCCGTCCACCAGCACCAGGCGGCGCGCGCCTTCGATCGCGTGCGCCTTCGATGCGGCATCGGCGCGCTTGAGCGCGGTCGCATCGGGCGCCGCTGCCAGCGGCAGCACGTCACGCATCAGCACGCGTAAGTCGGTATATTTCCAGTCTTCGATGCGCCGATGCGGCAGGCCCGCACGCTCATAGCTCTCGAACGCCTGCCGTCGCGCGTCGGCGATTTTGCCGGTACCGGACAGCCGATCCCGCGCCACAGCGAAAATATCGCTGATCGCGCGGCCGGTGTCGGTTTTTGCCAATACCAAATTCATCATGGATCCGTTGTTCAGGCCGCGTCTTCGAACTGCGCGTAGCCGGAAGCCTCGAGTTCCTCGGCCAGTTCCTTGCCGCCGCTCTTCACGACGCGCCCTTTCGACATGACGTGCACCACATCGGGCACGATGTAGTTGAGCAGCCGCTGGTAATGCGTGATCACCACCATGGCCCGCTCGGGCGAGCGCAGTGAGTTGACACCGTCGGCCGCGACCCGCAGCGCGTCGATATCGAGGCCGGAATCCATTTCATCGAGGATGCACAGGCTCGGCTGGAACAGCGCCATCTGCAGAATTTCGTTGCGCTTCTTCTCGCCGCCGGAGAACCCGACATTGACGCCACGGCGCAGCATGTCCTGCGGGATGTTCAGCGACGCTGCCACCTCGCGCACTTTCTTGAGGAAATCCGGCGTCGAATATTCGCTCTCGCCGCGCGCCTTGCGCTGGGCGTTCAGCGCGGTGCGCAGGAAATTCATGGTGGCGACACCCGGAATTTCGACCGGATACTGGAACGCCAGGAACACGCCCTTGGCGGCGCGCTGGTCGGGCGACATCGCAAGCAGGTCTTCGCCCCTGAAAAGGATCTCGCCGCCGGTGACTTCATAGCCGGGCTTGCCCGCGATGACGTGGCTCAAGGTCGATTTGCCGGAGCCATTCGGTCCCATGATCGCATGCACTTCGCCGGGATTAACCGTCAGCGACAGCCCGTGGAGAATTTCACGCTCCTCGACACGAACCTGCAGGTTTTTGACTTCGAGTAGTGACATCATGTTCTTCCGTTTTGCGCCTCGTCCTGAGGAGCGCCGCAGGCGCGTCTCGAAGGACGAATGATAATCCCTCTGATCATCCTTCGAGACGGCCGCTATGCGGCCTCCTCAGGATGAGGCCTTAGCCGACCGATCCCTCCAGCGAGATCGAAATCAGCTTCTGCGCTTCCACCGCGAATTCCATCGGCAGTTGCTGCAGCACGTCCTTCACGAACCCGTTGACCACGAGGCCGACGGCTTCTTCCTGGCTGAGCCCGCGCTGCACGCAATAAAACAGCACGTCCTCGGAGATCTTCGAGGTGGTCGCCTCGTGCTCGAACAACGCGGAGGAGTTCTTGGCCTCGACATAGGGCACGGTATGGGCGCCGCATTTGTCGCCGATCAGAAGCGAATCGCAGGCGGTGAAATTACGCGCGCCGGTCGCCTTGCGATGGGCGGTGACGAGGCCGCGATAGGTGTTTTGCGAAACGCCGGCCGCGATGCCCTTGGAAATGATCCTGGACGTGGTGTTCTTGCCGAGATGGATCATCTTGGTGCCGGAATTGACCTGCTGGTGGCCGTTCGAAATCGCGATCGAATAGAACTCGCCGCGCGAATTGTCGCCGCGCAGGATGCAGCTTGGATATTTCCAGGTGATCGCCGAACCGGTCTCGACCTGGGTCCAGGAAATCTTCGAATTGTTGCCGCGGCAATCGCCCCGCTTGGTGACGAAATTGTAGATGCCGCCCTTGCCTTCGGAATTGCCGGGATACCAGTTCTGCACCGTCGAATATTTGATCTCGGCGTCATCGTGCGTGACCAGTTCAACCACGGCGGCGTGCAACTGGTTTTCGTCGCGCTGCGGCGCGGTGCAGCCTTCGAGGTAGCTGACATAAGCGCCCTTGTCGGCGATGATCAGCGTACGCTCGAATTGTCCGGTGTTGCGTTCGTTGATGCGGAAATAGGTCGACAGCTCCATCGGGCAGCGCACGCCCGGCGGCACGTAGACGAACGAGCCGTCGGAAAACACCGCCGAATTCAGCGTCGCGAAATAATTGTCCGAGGTCGGCACGACCGTGCCGAGATACTTCCTCACCAATTCGGGATGCTCGCGGATCGCCTCCGAGATCGGCATGAAGATCACGCCGGCCTGCTTGAGCTCCTTCTGGAACGTGGTGGCGACCGAGACCGAATCGAACACCGCATCGACCGCGATCCTGCGTTCGCCTTCCGGCCGCACGACGCCTTCGAGCAATTCCACCTCGCGCAGGGGAATGCCGAGCTTCTCATAGGTCTTCAGGATTTCCGGATCGACCTCGTCGAGCGAGCCGATCTCCTTCTTCTTCGGGGCGGAGTAGTAATAGAGGTCCTGGTAATCGATCTTGGGATAATCGACCCGCGCCCATTTTGGCTCGGTCATGGTCAGCCAGCGCCGATAGGCTTCCAGCCGCCACTCCAGCATCCAGGCCGGCTCGTCCTTTTTCGCGGAGATAAAGCGGATCGTATCCTCGGACAGGCCCTTGGGGGCCTTATCGGACTCGATCAGCGTCTCAAACCCATATCGATACTGGTCGACGTCGATCTGCCTGACGCGATCGACCGTCTCTTGTACAGCCGCCATTCCATCCTCCGCTCGCGGTTTCAAGGACCGCGGTGGATCAATTACGAGAGCTTCTTACGATGTTTTTCTGGCGAAATCACCTGCTTAGAATCGTTCAAGCTGTGTTTCGTCGCTATCTAGTAAGTAGGGTACCGGAGAGCTTTCGCCAAGCCTCCAGGCAGCGATCAATCTCTGCGCTGGAGGTGGACCAGCCCAGACTGAGCCGCACTGCACCCTGCGCGAGGTCAGCGCCGAAGCCCATCGCCTCCAGGACATGCGAAGGTTGGACCTTGCCCGACGAGCAGGCGGAACCCGAAGATACCGCGATACCGGCCAGGTCGAAGCCGATCACCGCGGTTTCCGCCTTCAGGCCGGGAGCCGTAAAGAGTGTGGTATTGGGCAACCGTTTTACGTCATCGGAGAAGACAATCATACCGGGTGACTGCCTTAAGCCCCGCTCAAGCCGATCCCGCAGGCCTTCGAGACGGCTCGTGTCCTCCCCAAATGCGGCCATGGTGGCCTTCACCGCAGCCGCGAAGCCGGCAATGCCCGCGACATTCTCGGTTCCTGCCCGTCGGCTCAGTTCCTGACCACCGCCGCGCAGCAGCGGCTCCAGCCCCGACACGCCGTCGGCGAGGATCACGGCACCTGCGCCCTTGGGGCCGCCGATCTTGTGCGCCGACACCGTCACCAGATCGGCGCCCAGCGCCTTGATATCGACCGGGATCTTTCCGAGCGCCTGGATCGCATCGACATGCAGCACGCCGCCCAGGGCGTGCACGAGTTCGGCAGCCTCCGCCACTGGTTGCAGCGCGCCGGTTTCGTTATTGGCGAGCATGACCGAAACCAGCGCCGGCGGCTCGGCGGCGAGCGTCGCGCGAAGCCGGTCGAGGTCGAGCACGCCGGAGCGCGTGACGCCCACGGTATTAATGGCGTCAGCCGAAAAACGTCCTCCCGCCAGCACCGAGGCATGCTCGACAGCGGAAACCAAAAGCTGCTCGACCGCGGGTCCGGGCGCCCGCCGCAGCCCCGGCGTCAGCGCCAATGCGTTGGCCTCGGTACCTCCTGAGGTAAAGACCACGTTGCGGGCGAGCCCACCGACCGCTTCGGCAATGGCGGCCCTCGCCTCCTCGACCAGCCTGCGGGCGCGACGGCCCTCGGCATGGACCGATGACGGATTGCCGCTCAGCTCCCAAGCCGCCGCCATCGCTGCTTTGGCCTCGGGGCGAAGCGGCGTCGTCGCGTTCCAATCGAGATAGACCCTGTCGGACATTCAGTATTATATTACCGTAAGAGCAGATTTTAGCCGGCTGCGGTCGGGTATCGACCAAGTTCGGCAACCATCGTTGGCATGGTGACCATTGGCGATCCAGCGCCGCCATGCAATCGGTTTGCTAACGCGTTGAACGCGCTTGCGGGATGTTCAAGAAGCTTGCTTTTTGCCCCTCGCCTCATGTTAGAACGCGCCACCAGTTCACCCCGCGTTGTTTGCGCATCGCCAAGCGCCGCCTGATCAGCCTTTCGCTACGATATCCGTCTGAGCGCCAGATGGAGCCAGTACAAAGCCGGTTGATCGCTGCCAAGGATCATCAATGCCTGAAGTCATTTTCACCGGTCCCGCAGGCCGCCTCGAAGGCCGTTATCATCCGGCGAAGCAGAAGAACGCGCCGATCGCGATGGTACTGCATCCGCATCCGCAGTTTCACGGCACGATGAATCACCAGATCATCTACCAGTGTTATTACGCGTTCGCGCATCGCGGCTTTTCGGTGCTGCGCTTCAATTTCCGCGGCGTCGGCCGCAGCCAGGGATCGTTCGACCACGGCACCGGCGAATTGTCCGATGCTGCCTCCGCGCTCGACTGGGCGCAGACCATCAATCCGGAGGCGCGGGCCTGCTGGGTCGCCGGCTTCTCGTTCGGCGCCTGGATCGGCATGCAGCTTCTGATGCGCCGCCCCGAGGTCGAAGGTTTTATTTCGATCGCGCCGCCCGCCAACCTCTACGATTTCTCGTTCCTGGCCCCCTGCCCGTCCTCAGGGCTGATCGTGCATGGCGAGAAAGATGCGGTGGTGCCGCCCAAGGACGTCAACACCCTGGTTGAGAAACTGAAGACCCAGAAAGGCATCGTGATCGATCAGCAGATCATCCCGGGCGCCAATCATTTCTTCGACGGCAAATTGCAGCCGCTGATGGAAACGGTGACCGGTTATCTCGACATGCGGCTCGCCAACGTTCGCTGAGCCCGCCATCATGGCCGCGTTCATTGCTCTGTTGCGCGCAGTGAATGTCGGCGGCACCGGCAAGCTGCCGATGAGCGATCTCAAGGCGATGTGCGAAGCATCAGGGTTTTCCGGCGTTCGCACCTACATCGCCAGCGGCAATGTCGTGTTCACCAGCGGCAAATCCGAAACGGCCGTGAAGAAAGCCCTTGAGGCGCAGCTGCAAGCCTACGCCGGCAAACCGGTCGGCGTCGTTGTACGTACCGCCACCGAGATGCACGCCGTTCTGGCGGACAATCCATTTCCAAAGGCTCCGGCCAACCGGGTTGTCGCGATATTTCTCGATTCGGCGCCGCCTGCCGACACGCTCGCGGCCGTGCGCGGCCGGAAAGACGAAGCGATCGGCTTGGGTAAGCGCGAGATCTACATCCACTACGGCGAGGGCATGGCGAAATCGAAACTCGTCGTGCCCGCGGCAAAGACTGGCACCGCGCGCAACATGAATACGGTTGCCGCACTCGCCAAGCTGGCCTCGGATTTGTAAGGCGCGGAGTTGTTCGGCCTTACGGCCGCGCGATGATGCCGCCGGTCATCGGGATCGGGACGCCCGTTGTGGCGGGATAGCTCAGCGGCAAGCCTTTCATGCCGCGAGCCGCCAGAAAACCAAAAGCCTGTGCCTCGATCGCATCGCCCGACCAGCCCAGCGCGTCGGCGGCCTCGACGGTGGCAGGCGCAAGCCGTTCGCGCAGCATCCGCAGCATGGTCAAATTGCGGGCGCCACCGCCGGCCACGATCCAGCTTTGCGGCACCTTGGGCAGCAGCGGCACGATCCGGGCGATGGCCGCAACCGTCAATGCCGTCAGCGTGGCCGCGCCATCCGCCGGCGGTAACGCACCGAGCCTTAGCTGGGCAAAGTCGTTGCGATCGAGTGATTTCGGTGGCGGCAGCGCAAAGAATGGAAGCTGCAGCGCGCGCTCGATCCAGGCCTGATCGGCTGAGCCCTGCGCGGCCAGCCGGCCTTCGCGATCGAACGGCTGGCTCATGGTGCGCAGCATGAAATCGTCGAGCAGCGCATTGCCGGGACCGGTGTCGCAGGCGATCAAATGATCGGCGCCATCGATATAGGTGATGTTGGAAACGCCGCCGATGTTGACCACGACGATCGGGCCTTCGCGCTGCAGCGACTGCGCCAGCGCGCGGTGATAGACCGGCACAAACGGCGCACCCTGGCCGCCGGCGGCGACATCAGCGGCGCGGAAATCGTGCATCACCGGGATATGGATGGCCTTGGCGAGCGCCGCCGCATCGCCGATCTGGACGGTCAATCCCCGCTCCGGCCGGTGCAGCACGGTCTGACCGTGAAAGCCGACGATATCGATCTCCTCGCAGGTAATGCGGTTCTGCGCGGTAAAGGCGGCCACGGCCTCGGCATGCGCGATGGTGACGGCGCGCTCGGCCTCGCCCAGGATGCCCGGTCGCGCATCGCGCTTCGGCAGGTGGATCGCCTCGGTCAAAGCATGGCGCAGCAAGGTGCGCTCCTGGGGGGTATAGGGTCGGTAGCCGGTGGGGCCGAACCCCTTGATGCGTTTACCATCGGTTTCGATCATGGCGACATCGACCCCGTCGAGCGAGGTGCCGCTCATCAGACCGATTGCCGTCATCATCATCGCATCAGTGCCCTCTAGAGGTCCCTCTTCGACGCCCAGCTTGTGTGAAACCTGCACATCTTATAATGCCACAACAGGCCGGGCTGCGGCAGCCTTTCCGTTATGGTTCCACAATTGCCTGCAAATAATGTGAAATAAGAATGATCAGAGTCGCCGACAGATGACCGCATTTAAATCAGATTTTCTCAATACGCTACAGGAACGCGGCTTCGTCCACCAGTGTTCCGATTTCGACGGGCTCGATGCGCTGGCCGCCAAGGGCGAGGCCATCGCCTATGTCGGCTATGACTGCACCGCGCCGTCGCTGCATATCGGCAACTTCCTCTCGATGATGATGCTGTATTGGCTGCAGCAAAGCGGCAACAAGCCGATCACCCTGATGGGCGGCGGCACCACCATGGTCGGCGATCCCTCCGGCAAGGACGAGTCGCGTGCACTGCGCAGCGTCGCGGAAATCGAAGCCAACAAGGCATCCATCCGCGGCGTGTTCGCCAAGGTGCTGCGCTACGGTTCCGGCGCCGGCGATGCCGTGATGCTGGACAACGCGGATTGGCTGACCAAGCTGAACTGGATTGAAATGCTGCGCGACATCGGCCGGCATTTCTCGGTCAACCGCATGCTGACGATGGACTCGGTGCGCCTGCGTCTGGAACGCGAGCAGGAAATGAGCTTCATCGAATTCAACTACATGGTCTGCCAGGCCTACGACTTCGTCGAATTGTCGCGGCGTACCGGTTGCCGCCTGCAAATGGGCGGCTCCGATCAATGGGGCAACATCGTCAACGGCGTCGATCTCGGCCGCCGCATGGGCACGCCGCAATTGTTCGCGCTGACCACACCGCTGCTGACGACCGCATCGGGCGACAAGATGGGCAAGACCGCCAAAGGCGCGGTCTGGCTCAACGCCGACCAATTCAGCCCGTATGATTTCTGGCAATACTGGCGCAACGTCGAAGACGCCGATGTCGTCAAGTTTCTCAAGCTGTTCACGATCCTGCCGATGAGCGAGATCGCCAAGCTCGCGGCGCTGCAGGGCTCCGAGATCAACGAGGCCAAGAAGGTGCTGGCGACCGAAGCCACCGCGCTGCTGCACGGCCGCGAGGCGGCCCATGCGGCTTCCGAGACCGCGCGGCAGACCTTCGAGGAAGGCGCGATCGCCGAAAGCCTGCCGACCATCGAAGTTCCGCGCACCGAACTCGAAGCCGGCGCCGGCGTGCTCGGACTGTTCGTCAAGGCCGGCCTGGTCGGCTCGAATGGCGAGGCGCGGCGTCAGATCAAGGGCGGCGGCCTGCGCGTCAACGACGCGGCGGTCACCGACGAGAAGATGGCGCTCAAGCTCGCCGACCTCACGCCGGAAGGCGTGATCAAACTGTCGGTCGGCAGGAAGCGCCACGTCCTGCTCAAGCCTGCATAGGCGCATTCGCTTTTGACGCTTGCGAGGAGCGCCGGAAACGCGCTCCCTGCCTTCCATGAATCGGAACATACCGCCAGACGAAACGCTCACAAAACCGCTCAGGCCGGGCCGCGTGGCGCTTGGCGTGCTCGCTCTGTGCTTTGCGCTGTCGGTGATCGGCCGCGGGCTCGGCGAGAGTTTTACGGTCTTCCTGAAACCCATTTCGGAGAATTTCGGCTGGGACCGCGCCCAAGTCGTCTCGGTCTATTCGCTGGCCGCGCTCGCCGGTGGATTGGCCTCGCCGCTGATCGGCCGGCTGTTCGACCGCTCGGGGCCGCGCGTGGTCTACGCGCTTGGAGTGCTGCTGCTTGGGCGGCGCCTTCCTGATCGCGGCCTATTCACAGCATCTGTGGCAGTTCCAGCTTGCGCTCGGCCTTTGCGTCGGGGTCGGCATCGCCTTTATCGGCAACGTGCCGAACTCGATCCTGCTCGGCCGCTGGTTCGGCCCGCGAGCTGCCGACCGCGATGTCGGTGGTGTATTCGGCGACCGGCGCCGGCGTGCTGATCCTGCTGCCGGCGTCGCAAGTCCTGATCGATCATTTCGGCTGGCGCGGCGCCTATCAGATTTTCGGCTGCGCCACGCTGGTGCTGCTGTTGCCGCTGTTGGCGCTGCCATGGCGGCTGTTCTCCAGCGGTTCGCCAAATATCGTCAAGAAGTCCGGCGACCGAATTCGTCGACGAGGGCTGGACCTTGCTGAGCGCGATGCGGCATCACGCGTTCTGGGCGCTGTTCTCGACCTTCTTCTTCACCGCGATCGGGATGTATGCGATCGCGCCGCAGGTCGTCGCCTATCTGATCGATGCCGGGTTTCCGCCGTTGCAGGCCGCCACCGCCTGGGGCTTCTCCGGCGTCGTGCTGTTGTTCGGCATGCTCGGCGTCAGCTGGCTCGACGGCATCATCGGCCGCAGGCCGTCGGTGCTGCTCAGCTATGCGATCTCGATCGTCGGGATCATCCTGCTCTGGCTGCTGCAATGGTATCCGAACTTCTGGATGCTGACCGGCTTCGTCATCTGCTTCGGCAGCATGATCGGCTCGCGCGGTCCGCTGCTCGCGGCGACCGCTATGAAGATCTTTCGCGGCGAGCGGCTCGGGACCATCTACGGCACCATCACGATCGGCAGCGGCCTCGGCTCGGCGTTCGGCTCCTGGGGCGGCGGCCTGATCCACGACTGGACCCACAGCTATAATCCGCTGCTGCTGTTCGCGCTGATCGCGGTGATCCTGGGAATGATCCCGTTCCTGGTGGTGCCCGCGCTGCGCAGCTAGGGAAACGCTCAACCTTGATCGACGTTCACGATTGGTAAGCAGGTTCCTGCTATCGCCTCTGGAAACACCTACGTTGCCAGAGGTCGACATGAACCTGCTCAGCCGATTGAAGATCCGCACCAAACTCGCAAGCATGGTTGCTCTCGCCGCCCTCACCGTCTGCGCGATCATCGCGGTGTCGGCCTCGCTCAGCGAAAGCCGGATGATGGCCGACCGGGTCAGCGCAGATGCGCACCGCGGTCGATCTGCTGGTCGGCATGGCGCAGACGCTGCAGGACGAGGTCACGGCCGGCAAAATGACGCTGGCCGAGGCGCAGGCCCAGTTTCGGCAGCGCGGCCACAAGATGTCCTTCAACAACGGGCAAGGCTATCCCGTGGTCTACAACGCCGACACCTCGCTGCTGCTCAACGGCGCCAACCCGCAGCTCGAGGGCAAAATCACCGGCGCCAACGATTCCAACGGCGTCGTGATCGCCGACGCCCAGATCGCCGCCGGCCAGCAACAGCCCCGAAGGCGGCACCACCTCCTATCTCTATCCCCGTCCCGGCCAGACCGTGCCGGTTCGCAAGATGGTCTTTGTCCGCGGCTTTGCGCCGTGGAATGTCTTCATGAGCTATGGGCTCTATGTCGACGATATCGATGCCGAGGTGAATGCGTTGCTGTGGCGTCTGGGCGCGATCGGCGCCGGCCTGATGGTGCTGATGGGATTGCTGTCGTGGCTGATCGCGCGCGACGTGCTGGGCGCGCTCGACCGGCAGAAGAACCGGATGCAGCGCATCGCCGCACGGATCGCTCGACCAGGCGGTCGAGGAAACCGACCGCGGCGACGAGATCGGCCGCATGGCGGAAACGCTGGAGGTGCTGCGGCAGACCGCGATGACGGCGCGCACGCTCGAATCCGAACAGGTCGCACTCGAAGCAGCAGGCCGAGAAAGAAAAACGCGAGGCGCTGATCGCGCTCGCCGATCGGTTTGATGCTTCGGTCGGCCGCGCTGGTCGGACTGATGGCGTCGGGATCGACCGAACTGGAAACCACCGCGAAATCGATGACCGGCACGGCGGAACGCACCAACCAGCGCGCCTCGGTCGTCAGCTCGGCCGCGACGGAGGCCAGCACGCGCGTCCAGACGGTCGCCGCCGCCGCGGAAGAATTGTCGTCGTCGATCTCGCGAAATCAGCCGTCAGGTCGCGCAATCCGCCGCGATCACCGGCCGCGCGGTCGAAACCGCACGCCGCACCGACACCACGGTGCGGGCGCTGGCCGATGGCGCCAAGCAGATCGAGCATGTCGCCGAACTGATTTCGAGCATCGCGGGGCAGACCAACCTGCTGGCGCTCAATGCCACCATCGAAGCCGCGCGCGCCGGCGAGGCCGGCCGAGGCTTTGCGGTGGTGGCGGCCGAGGTCAAAAGCCTCGCCAGCCAGACCGCCGAGGCCACCAAGGAGATCGGCACCCGCATCGCCCAGATCCAGAGCGCGACCAAGGAAGCTGTCGAGGCCATCCAGGGCATCACCGCGACCATCGAGGAAGTCAGCACGATTGCGACCACGATCGGCTCGGCGATCGAGGAACAGGGCGCGGCCACCGCCGAGATCGCGCGCAATGTCACGCAGACCGCGCAGGCCACCCAGGACGTCACCACCAATATCGGCGGCGTCAGCGCCGCCGCCAACGAGACCGGCGGCGCCGCCGGCCTGGTGCTGACCGCGGCCTCCAACCTCTCCAAGCAGGCCGAGCAACTATCCGGCGAGGTCACCACCTTCCTGGCCGGCGTGCGCGCGGCTTAGACGGGATCAATTCACGTCATTGCGAGGAGCGAAGCGACGAAGCAATCGCAGTCCTTGCTTTAGGTGCTGGATTGCTTCGCGGAGCCTGTCATCGGGCGGGCATTCGCCCGACCCGTTGGCTCGCAATGACGGATCGATGCCGGGTGACGGTCTCCCGCCGCGGCGCCAGCCGCATTCCGTCAATTGTTCGGCCCGGGGAATTCGACCTGGTTGTTTTGCTTGCCGGTGTTGAATTCGAAGATCTTTCGGAACACGCCCGGCGCCATCGCCGAGATCGGATTGACGCGCAGCTCCGGCTGGCCGGGGTGCCGACCAGCTCATAGGTCACGCCGATCAGGCCCTCATTGCTGCCGCCGCCGAGGAACAGGCCGAGCACCGGCAATTGGCCGAACATGTTGTTCAGCCCGTACATCGGAACGAAGGTGCCGCTCATGCGCACCTGGTTGCCGGGATAGTCGATGATGCCCTCGATGGTGCCGCCGATCATCGGACCCTTCACGACGCCTTCGCGGATCGTCCACTGGCCGTTTTGCCGGCTGAATTCCGCGCGCAACCGCGAGAACGCGACGCCGTTCTGGAGCGCCGTTCGGTCCGCCCGCGGCCACGCGATCGAGCGCCGCCTCGCCCTTGATCGAGAAATCGCGCACATTGATCAGGCCCTCACTGGCGCGCGGGTCGCTGGTCGGCGGATCCATCGCCAGCGCGAGCTGGCCGCCGACCACCTTGGAATAGGTGTCGGTGAAGCGCAGGAAGGCGCCGGCATCATTGGTCTCGAGATAGATCACTTCGCGGCCACCCGGCGTGCGGGCCGCGCATGTCCGCGGTCAGCGGCGTGTCCCGTCCGAGCTTGCCGCTGAGCGTCAAGTTCTTGATCGTGCCGTTGCGCCGCGACATCTTGACGTCGACGCTGCGCAGCGCCTCGCCATCATAGCCGGCCACCGCGCCGAGCTTCAGGTCGACGTCGAAATCGATGTTCTTGGTTTTGCTCTTGGCGTCGGCCTCCTTGCCCGACATCGCCGATTTGAGAAAGCCGCGGCCGTCGAACACGTCGCCGCGCATCGTCACCTTGCACGACGCCGTCGGGGCCGCGCTCGGCCTTCAGCGACGCCTTGTCGCCTTCCGACGGCGAATAGGTCGGGAAGTTGGCGTTCATCAGGTCGCCGTTCTGGTCGACCTCGAGCGATCCCTTGATCGACACGCCGCCGCCATCGATGACGATATCCTCGAAGCGGGTCGATTGCGGCTTCTGCACCACGTTGAACACGGCATGGGTCGACTTGCCCGGCACCTTGACCCAGCCCGGCAGGATATTGTCGAGCTTCAGCGCGGTGAGGTCGGCATCGACGCCGATGCGGCTGTCGGTGTCCGATCTTGCCGCTGAGCTTGATCGGAATAGCGCCGCTGACCGGCGGAGCCGAGATCGATCCCGAGGCGGGCGCGGCTCGCGTCATCGAGCGTCGCCTGCAATTTGATGTCGGCATCGCCGTCGCTCGGCTTGCGATAATCCAGCGTGGCCGGCTGGCCGTTGATCTTGACGTCGCCCTTGACCTGATAGCCCTGGTTGTTGGCGACGACTTTCAGCGTATTGGCTTCGAGCTTCTGGTTCATCACCAGCCTGTCGGCGGCAAATCCGGCGAGATCGGCGGTGATGGCATAGGTGGTGTCGGCCTTGGTGATTTCGCGCTTGATCGGCAGGCCGAGCGATGACCTGCGCGGAAACCGTTCCCTTGCTCGAATTGGGATCGATCAATGTGCCGGAAAATTCGCTGAGGCGGTCGGAGGCGAGAATTTCGGCCGCCGCCGGCACCGGGCCGTCGATCTGGAATTTGACCTTCGCCGGTGACGGCTTCGGCGCCATGTCCGGCACCTCGAACACAAAATCCGAAATGTTGAGCTTGCGGCCCGCCGGCGTATCGGCCGCCGCCTGCCCGATCGTCACGGTCGCGGTGCGGCCGGTGACATGGGCTTTCAGATCCGCATCACGCACCGACGGCAAATCATCCACCGGCCGCAACGTCACGCCGCTGGCGACGATGTTGACGGAAAGGCCGTCATCCGGGATCGGCGGCCCTCGCCGCGACAGATTGTGAACCGGCGAGTTGACGCCGATCTCGATGCGCTGAAGCGAGCCGCGCTCGACCCGCTCGATCACCCATTCCCGGACCTCCGGGACGATCAGGGTCGGCCACATCCGCTTCAGCGCGGACGCCGACATCGGCGTTCCCGCAAAGCCGAGCTGCAGTCGCGGCTCTCCCGAATAATCGACGCTGCCGGTGCCGGCGACGCCGATCTCGCCATTGCTGATGTCGGCCTGGGTCAGCAGCACGCGGCGCTTTTCGGTGTCGAAGCGCACGGCGATGGCGATGCGGTTGAAGATCAGCGGCGGTTCGCCGTCGGTTCCCGGCCAGCACGATGGTGCCGCCGCTGAAAAGCCCAATTGCCAATCGGTGACATTGTCGTTGGGCGGCTCGAGATGCGCCAGCAGCGTGATCCGGTTCGCGCCGGAGATGATCTTGAACGGCGCCACCAGCACGCGCCGTCCGGCATCCCATTCGACGTCGACCTCCGCCGAATCGATCGCCATCGGATAATCCGGCGTATCGCTGTCGATGATGTTGCCGGCGCCGGAGGTGATCTTGCCGCGGAAATAGGTCGGCAGGCCGTCGCGGCCGAGTTCGCCCTTCAATTCGCCGGTCAGCAGCAGATCGGCGCTGTAGGTCAGATCCTTCAGCCGCAGCGCCAGCAGGATATTGGTGGTCGAGACCTTGTCGGCGCGGATATCGACCGACCGCACGCCGTTGGCGGGGGCGCCGACCGCGACCCGCAGCGACCAGGCATGGGCGCCCTCTTCGCCGACGCTCAGCGCCACCCCGCCGCCGCTCGGCCGGCGCAGGCTGAGGGTGATGTTCTCGAAATTCCATTTGTTGCCGCGCTGCTGATCGTCGACGATCAGGTTGCCGTTCTTCAAACCGATTTCGTTGAGGTTTTGTCCGTCGAGGCCGGTCAGGCTCAGGCTGTCGAGCCAGTCGAGGCCGGCCAGCAATCCGTTTGTGGCGGGAACGGTTGCCGTGCTGCCGGATGGCGCGGCTGGCGACGGCGGAGCGACCGCGGCCTGCGGCAATGATGCGGGAGCGCGCCCGGATTGATCCGGTTGAGCGGCGGGTGGCGGCGGCACACCGAGTTGGCGCTTCGAGGCCACGCCGGTGGCCAGCGGCCGCGCGTTGTCGCCGGTGGAAACCGTCACATAGCCATCCGGGGTGATGCGCACCGCGAGCGTGGCATCGACCAGATTGAGGCTTTCGGCGCGCAGCCGCCCCATCAACAGCGCCGTGCCGGACAGTCTCACCTCGGCCTTCGGCGCGCTCGCCACGATGGCATGGTCGCGATCCCTGACGATGATGTCGCGGATTCGCACCGCGATGCGGATCCTGCCGGCGCGCTCGATCTGGGTGCCGCCGACCTCGACGGTATTGCCGTGGCCGATATTTTCCTCGATCGCCGCGGCCAGCCACGGCGTCGCCATATCGAGATTGATCGGACCGGCGCCGAGCCGCCACCACAGCGCGCCGAAGCAGCCTGCGAAGATCACCAGCAGGAGCGCCGATCACGATGCGCGAGGCGCTTCACCCAGCGCTCGCCCGCGAGCCATCGGCTGAACCGCTCCCAGCCGATCGCCGAACCGGTGATAGCCCGGAGTTCGACCGCGACAACAGCCGGCGCGCGCGGTGGCCCGCCGCCTCGTCATGTCGTGATCCCAACCGGCATCGTCCAACGGCGAAGGTTGGACGTCAGCACGCGATTTGGACCCTTCGAGCCCTTGGGGCGACGTGTTCCTTGCCATTGCCTCTCGGTGCCGGCGCTGATTGTAAGATTGATCGCCGCCAAGGCCGCGCCCGTCGACGTCGTAACGAGCGCTCCTGTGCCGGCATCGCTGCCAATCCTCGATTGATACCGTTACCCGTCATCCGGCCCAAGATTATTCAAGGAGCATGTTCAACGAGCGGACGGGTGGTGCGTCGAATTCCTTGTAACCTTACTCCGAGGCCATCAGATTTGCCCAGCGGCGTACTCGATTCGAGCTTGCCAGGACATCGCCTGCAATAGCCTAATGATTGAGCCGCCGAAAGCGACGAAAGGAAGGCGTATGTCCAAGAAAACGCGCAAGAAAACGCTCAAGAAATCCTCCAAGCCCGCGGCGGGCAAGGCCGCCCGTGCGCGATCCGCGGCGCCAGCCAAAAAGCCCGCGGCGAAAAAGCGCGCGAAGCCGGCCAAGAAATCGGCCGGCAAACCGACTACCAGACCGACTGTTAGACCTACTGTCGCCATCAGCAAGCGGCCGGCAAAAGCCGCCAAGGCCGCGACCAGGACCACCGCGTCGAAAGCATCGCATCGGGGTGCATCGAAACCGTTAAAATCTCCGGCCGCCGCCGAGGTCAGCAGGCCGCCAGCACCCGAATCGAAGCCGGCCGTCGCTGCGAAGCCGGCCGCCGCGCCGGTCGCCGGTCACGCCGCGTTGGCCGAGGGCAGCAAAGGCGCCCGCCTTCCGTCTGCCGCGCGACGGCGGCGAAACGGTCTCGCTGGCCGATTTCGCCGGCCAGAAACTGGTGCTGTTTTTCTATCCCCGCGCCGACACGCCCGGCTGCACCAAGGAGGCCATCGACTTCACGCGGCTGGCCGGGCGCCTTCGCCGAAAGCCAGACCGCGGTGCTCGGCGTCTCGGCCGACCCGCTCAAGGCCCAGGAAGCCTTTCGCGACAAGCACGAGCTCGGCATTCCTCTTGTTTCGGATGAGCAGCATGAGATGCTGGAGGCCTATGGCGTCTGGGGCGAAAAATCCATGTATGGCAAGACCTTCCTTGGGATTCTTCGCACCACGGTTCTGATCGGCGCGGACGGCCGGATCATCCGGATCTGGCGCCACGTCAAGGTCGACGGCCATGCCGACGAGGTGCTGGCGGCGGCCAAGGGAGCCTGATCTGGCAGCCTGACCCGACAGGTTGATCCGACGGACCTGCGACGACGCCGTTTCCTGAAAATTAACCATGAGAAGGTCAAATCACCCCCGTCAATTTGGCCGTACGGAACTCATCTCCGACCGGCGCGGGAGTGCCGATGTCGTACCGTTCCGGTCATCATTCCGAGTATCCCCAACATCATCCACATGACCATGGCAGGACATCCGCCCGCCGCCCGGCGGCTGAGCCATGCCGTCCGCGGCAACTTCCGGCGCGCAGGACGGCTATACGCATCGTCCACGCCGGCAAGCAGGTCCGGTTCGGGCCGGTGGTGTTCTGGATCGTGGTCGGCACGGTGACCGTGCTCGGCATGTGGTCGGCGGCGACCGCGACCTATTTCGCGTTCCGCGACGACGTGCTGACCCGGCTGATCGCGCGCCAGGCCGAGATGCAATACGCCTATGAAGACCGCATCGCCGAGCTGCGCGCCAAGGTCGATCGCACCACCAGCCGCCAATTGCTCGACCAGGAGCAGTTCGACAAGAAGCTCGACCAGATCATGCGCCGCCAGACCGACGCTGGAATCCCGCGCCACCGCGCTCGGCGCCATGCCGGACGCCCTCGTCACGGGATCGATCAGGCCGCCGGCGCGCGGTGCCGCGGCCAGCGACGCGACGTCCCCAGGCGACGCCAAAACCCTCGCCGATCAGCGATACCGTGATTTTCGTGGCGCCGCCGGATCGCGAGGCGCGGCTCGAATTGCGCGCGCCGGTCGTCGTCCGCCGCGCCGACCAACCAGTTCGCCAAGGCCGGCGGCGTCGACAACGTGCTGGTCCGCCTGCAGACCTCGCTCGATCAGGTCGAGAGCCGCCAGATCGCGGCGCTGACCTCGGTCGAAGACGGCATGGAATCGCGGATGCGCCGGATGCGCGGCGTGTTCACCGATCTCGGCCTCGACATGGCGCAACTGGAAGCCGCGACCCCGCGCGCCGGCATGGGCGGTCCCTTCGTTCCGGTCAAGCTTCCGGCCGACGCCGGCCCGTTCGAGCGCCAGCTCTACCGGATCAACATCACCCGCGCCCAGGTCGACCGGCTCAACCGGACGCTGGCGCTGGTGCCCTATCGCAAGCCGGTGATCGGCGAAGTCGAATTCACCTCCGGCTTCGGGATCCGCAGCGATCCGTTCCTCGGCCGCCCGGCGATGCATACCGGTCTCGATTTCCGCGCCGCGACGGGCGATCCCGTGCGCGCCACCGCGAACGGAAAGGTCGCATCCGCGGGATGGGCCGGCGGCTATGGCCGCATGGTGGAAATCGATCACGGCAACGGCCTGTCGACCCGCTACGGCCATCTGTCGGAGATCGGCGTCAAGGTCGGCGACGCCATCAAGATCGGACAGGTGATCGGCGCGGTCGGCTCGACCGGCCGATCGACCGGTCCGCATCTGCATTATGAAACCCGGATCGATGGCGAAGCGGTCGATCCGCAGAAATTCCTGCGCGCCGGCGTGCGGCTCAGCGCGGGCTGAAGCGCAACGCGCCGACGCTTCAGTTGCCGATCGTGATGCCGACCTCGCCTGTGATGACGTCGCCGAACAATTGCCATGCCTCGCCGTTGAACCTCATCAACTGCATCTGCTCGATCGGGAAGAAATCGTCCGGTGAGGTGTTGACCATGATGCCCGGCAGCATCATGTCGGTAGTGGAAGTTCTTCAAGTTGGCGGCCTGCTTCATCACGTTCTCGCGCGTCAGATCGTCGCCGCACTGCTTGAGAACCTGCACCATGGCTTACGCTTCGACGTAGCCAGCAGGTTGCCTGATCAGGCCGCGCTGCCCTTGGCGCGCGATACGATCTCGATCATTTTGCCTTCGTCGTCATCGGGCGCGTAGGCTTTTGCCTGGTCGTAGGCCTCGACGGCGGCGCGTCCCATGATCGGCGCCCCGGCCAACAGGCTCTCGGCCAACGCCACCGCGTAGGCTGCATCCTTGTGCCGGAGTGCGGCGGTGAACGTGGCGCCGGAGAAATTGCGCGCCACCATACGTTTGGAATGACGGATCACCTGCGGACTGGCGGCGACGCCGGTCTCCAACGCCTCCAGCACCAGTTTCATGTCGAGGCCGGCCTGCTCGGCAATGGCCAGGCCCTCCGCGACGCCGGCGATCTGGATCGCGCCCATCAGATTGTTGATCAGTTTGTAGACGGTGCCGGAACCCACGGCACCGAAATGGCGGATCGAACTGGAGAGTGGCACCAGATAGGGCCGCGCCAGTTCGAGGTCGGCCGTATCGGCGCCGACCAGCAGGGTCAGTTTTCCGGCAGCCGCCGCATCCGGCAAACCGGTCACGGGGCTGTCGATATAAATCAGGCCACGGTGACGCAGTTCGCGTGAAACATCGAGCGCATGCTGATAAGAAACCGTGGAGCATTCGATCGCGAGCGTGCCGGCTTTCATGGTCGCCGCCGCACCATCCCTGGAAAGCCACACCGCGCGCGACGCCTGGTCGTCGGCCACCATGGTCACGACGGCATCGGCATCGATCGCGGCATCTTCCGGCGAGGTCGCCCAGCGCGCGCCGCGCGCAATCAGGTCTTCGGCTTTCGCCCGGCTACGATTCCAGACCGACAGCGTAAAGCCCGCGTCGAGATAGCGCCCGGCCATGCCATGGCCCATGCGTCCCAACCCGATGAAGGCAACACGTGTCATCGACTAATCCACATCCTCGACCGCGCCGGGCGTGGTGCCGAAGGCGCGCTGCGCCAAGGTCGCCGCCATGAATTCGTCGAGGTCGCCGTCAAGCACGCCCGAGGTGTCGGAGGTCTGCACCCCGGTGCGCAAATCCTTCACCATCTGATAGGGCTGCAACACGTAGGAGCGAATCTGGTGGCCCCAGCCGATATCGGTCTTGGCGGCCTGGTCGGCGGCGGCCTGCGCTTCGCGCTTCTTCAATTCGATTTCGTAAAGCCGCGCCCGCAGCATGTCCCAGGCTTGCGCCTTGTTCTTGTGTTGCGAACGGCCGGCCTGGCAGACCACCGCGACGCCGGTTGGAATGTGCGTCAGTCGCACCGCGGATTTGGTCTTGTTGACGTGCTGACCGCCGGCGCCGCCGGATCGCATGGTATCGGTGCGCACGTCGGACTCGGCGATATCGATCTTGATGCTGTTGTCGACCACCGGAAAGATCGCAACGCTGGAAAACGAGGTGTGCCGGCGCGCATTGGAATCGAACGGTGAAATCCGCACCAGCCGATGCACGCCGCCTTCGGTCTTCAGCCAGCCATAGGCGTTGTGGCCGCTGATCTGGATGGTGGCGGATTTGATACCGGCTTCTTCGCCTTGCGTCTCTTCGAGATATTCGATCTTGAAGCCGTGCTTTTCGGCCCAGCGCGTATACATGCGCAGCAGCATCGAGGCCCAGTCCTGGCTCTCGGTACCGCCCGCACCGGCGTGTACTTCGAGATAGGAATCGAACCGGTCGGCTTCGCCGCTGAGCAAGGCTTCGAGTTCGCGGCGCGCGACTTCCTTCTTGAGGGCCGTCAGCGCGGCCTCGGCCTCGGCCACGACGCCTTGATCGTTCTCGGCCTCGCCGAGTTCGATCATGCCGATATTGTCTTCGAGCTCGCGCTCGACCTTGCCGATGCCGCCCAGCGAATCCTCCAGCGAGGTCCGCTCCTGCATCAGTTTCTGCGCCTTCTGCGGATCGTTCCAGAGGTTGGGATCCTCTGCGAGCTTGTTCAGCTCGGCAAGCCGCGCCGTGGAAGCATCGACGTCAAAGATGCCTCCTCAGCAGCCCGACAGACTGCTTGATCTCTTCAATAAGGCGTTCGACTTCGGCGCGCATGGTTTCTCGATCCGCGGCTGACGCCGCCATTGAAATGCTGCGAAGCATGTAACGATGGCCGGCGCAAAGCGCAATCCGCTAGAGCCCCGTTCCGATAGAATCGGAACGGGGCTCTAGCCTTTTGTTTTGACGCGTTTTCTTCACGCGAACCGGTGTCCACTTCGCTGGAAAACGCTCTAATTCTAATACAGTCCGCCGGTACCGGGCCGGAACAGGCTGCGATCCCCATCCGGCTCCGGCTGCGGCATGCGACCGTCGGCGTCGGCAACGCCGATAGCCGAATAATTGTCCGACGGCGCGGTGCCCGGCTTGAACGCTTCCAGGATGATTTTGCCGCTATCTCCAGGACCTGCCCGCAGGCCGGTCTTGGCGTCCACCCGAATCAGCTTGATGCCGGCCGGGATCTTGAACGGGGTTGCCGGCTTGTCGGCGAGCGCAAGTTTCATGAAATCCCTGGCGATAGGCGCCGCGGTATGACCCCCTTGCGCGTTTCTGCCCAGGCTGCGCGGCTTGTCGTAGCCGACATACAGACCAACAACGAGATCCGGCGAAAAGCCGACGAACCAGAGATCCTTGCCCTCGTTCGACGTGCCGGTCTTGCCCGCGATCGGCTTGCCGACCTCACGCAACGCGATCGCCGTGCCGCCCTGAACGACGCCTTCCATCATCGATGTGATCTGGTAAGCGGTCAACACGTCAAGTACCTGCTCCTGCCGATCGACAAGCTGCGGCTCGGGCTGGTTCTTCCAGCCCTCCGGGGCATCGCATCCGCGGCATTCGCGGTCGTCGTGCCTGAAGATGGTGTGGCCGTAACGATCCTGGATCCGGTCGATCAGCGTAGGCTTGATCCGCCGGCCGGAATTGTCGATCATCGAATAGGCCGTAACCATCCGCATCACGGTGGTTTCTCCGGCGCCGAGCGCATAAGACAGGTAATTCGGCAGTTCGTCGTAGACGCCGAAACGCTTGGCGTATTCGCCGATCAGCGGCATGCCGATATCCTGCGCCAACCGCACCGTCACCGTATTCAGCGACAGCCGCAGCGCGTTACGAAGCGTGGTCGGTCCCTGGTACTTTCCGACTGAGAAATTCTCCGGGCGCCAGACTCCCCCGCCCTGCCCCTGATCGATTTCGATCGGTCCGTCGATCTCGACGGACGACGGCGTGTAACCGTTGTCGATCGCCGAAGAATAGACGATCGGCTTGATGGTTGAGCCGGGCTGCCGATAGGCCTGCGTTGCGCGGTTGAACTGGCTCTGGTCGAATCGAGAATCCGCCGACCATCGCCAGCACGCGGCCGGTATGCGGGTCCATGGCCACCATGGCGCCGGATACTTCCGGTAGCTGGCGCAACCGGTATTGGCCATCGACCAACGAGCCATCCTTGGCAATCAGCGGATCGGCATAGATGATGTCCCCGGGCGACAATATCTGGGATACGGCGGTCGGCGTTTTGCCTTTCGCGGGTCCCGCCGTCGGCCTTGCCCACCTCACGCCGTCAAGCGTAACGATACCGGTTTTCCTGTCTCGGGAGAGCACGCCGCCGAGTTCATGACCCGGCTGAAAACCGATCCGCGCCGACTGATCGCTGGTCTCCAGCACCACCGCCATCCGCCACGGCGAGATGTCGTTGAGCGATTTGATTTCGGCAAGCTTGACGCCCCAATCGCCCGTTATATCGAGCTTGCCGATCGCGCCGCGCCATCCCTGCGCCTCATCGAAATTGACGAGCCCCGCTGCCATGGTCTTGCGCGCCATCACCTGCAACTTGGGATCCAGCGAGGTTCGTACCGAGAGACCGCCTTCATAAAGCTTCTTCTCACCGTAGCGCTCGAGCAGGTCGCGGCGGACCTCTTCGGCGAAATACTCGCCGGCGAAAGTGCGCGCGCTGTTGGTTCGATTAGTGACAGCCAGCGGATCCTTGCGCGCGGTGTCGGCATCGGTCTGTTTGATCCAGCCATTTTCGAGCAGACGATCGACCACGTAATTGCGCCGCTCGATCGCACGGTCGTGGTTACGCACCGGGTTCAGCGTTCCCGGCGCTTTCGGCAACGCGGCGAGGAAGGCCGCCTCCGCCACCGTGAGCTCGTTGACCGATTTGTCGAAATACACCAGCGACGCCGCGGCAATGCCGTAAGCGCCCTGGCCGAGATAGATTTCGTTGAGATAGAGCTCGAGAATCTTGTCCTTCGAATAGGCGCGCTCAAGCCGCATCGCGAGCAGCGCTTCCTTGATCTTGCGCGTAAACGAAACTTCGCTGGAGAAGAAGAAATTCTTCGCCACCTGCTGGGTGATGGTCGAGGCGCCCTGTGGCCGGCGTCCGGACCCGAAATTCTGTGCGTAAACTATCGCCGCGCGCGCCATGCCCGAGTAGTCGATGCCGCCATGCTCATAGAAATTCTTGTCCTCGGCGGCGAGGAACGCGTTGATCACGAGTTTCGGAACCGCCTGGATCGGCAGATACAACCGGCGTTCCCTCGAATATTCCCCAAGCAGCGCGCCGTCGGCGGCATGCACCCGCGTCATCACCGGCGGCTCGTAATCCTGCAAGCTGCGAATAATCCGGCAGATCCTTGGAGAAGTGCCAGATCAAACCCGCCGCCGCCGCGACGCCGACCAGGAACACCACGGTTCCGGCGGTGAACAGGAACCCGAAGAAACGGATGAACAACCTCATAAGTCTTACCCGATCGTGAGGCCGCGCTCATGCGTTGCCAGAATAGATCTGCACCGCCGCGACGCCATATAACTGAGATTTTGATCCGTTTTAATTGCGGGCGTTTGATGGTGTCTCTGACACAAAGCTATGCCCGAGTAAACTTTACCCGCACGAGACGAGACACCATTGCTTGAGTACGAACACGCAGGTCGCGCCTGCGCCAACGGATCCGGTTCTAATACAGGCCACCCGTGCCGGAGCGCAGGATGGTCCGATCGGCGTCCGGCGACACCGTCAGCGTGCGGCCATCGGCATCGGCAACACCCATCGCCGAAGAATTATCCGGCGGCGCGGTGCCCGGCTTGAAGGCTTCGAGAATGATGTTTCCGCTGTCGCCCGGACCGGCCCGCACGCCGGTCTTGGAATCGACTCGGATCAGCTTGATTCCGGCGGGAACCTTGAACGGGATCGCCGGCTTGTCGGCGAGCGCGAGTTTCAGGAAATCGCGGGCGATCGGCGCCGCCAGATGGCCGCCGGTGCCGGCATTGCCCCTGCCGAGCGTGCGCGGCTTGTCATAGCCGAGATAGATGCCGACCACGATATCCGGCGAGAAACCGACGAACCAGGCGTCCTTGGCATCGTTGGTGGTGCCGGTTTTGCCGGCGATCGGCTTGCCGACGGCGGCGACCGCGGTCGCGGTGCCGTGCTGGACCACGCCCTCCATCATCGAGGTGATCTGGTAGGCGGTCATCGGATCCAGCACCTGCTCGCGGCGATCGATCAATTGCGGCTCGGGCTGATTCTTCCAGCCGCCGGGAGCGTCGCAGCCGCGGCATTCGCGCGCATCGTGCTTGAAGATGGTATGGCCGTAACGATCCTGAATGCGATCGATCAGCGTCGGCTTGACCCGGCGGCCGCCATTGTCGAGCATCGAATACGCCGTGACCATCCGCATCACCGTGGTCTCGCCGGCGCCCAGCGCATAGGACAGATAGTTCGGCAACTCGTCATAGACACCGAAACGCTTGGCGTATTCGCCGATCAGCGGCATGCCGATATCCTGCGCCAGCCGCACCGTCACCGTGTTCAGCGACAGTCTCAGCGCGTTGCGCAGCGTGGTCGGGCCGTTGTATTTGCCGCTCGAGAAATTCTCCGGCCGCCAGACGCCCGGCGCCCTGCCCCTGATCGATTTCGATCGGGGCGTCGATCACGGTGCTGGACGGCGTATATCCGTTGTCGAGCGCGGACGAGTACACGATCGGCTTGAACGACGAACCGGGCTGCCGGTAGGCCTGCGTTGCCCGGTTGAACTGGCTTTGATCGAACGAGAAGCCGCCGACCATCGCCAGCACGCGACCGGTCCAGGGATCCATCACCACCATCGCGCCGGAGACTTCCGGCAACTGGCGCAACCTGAACTGGCCTTCGACCGCATTGCCGTCCTTGATCAGCGGATCGGCATAGATCACGTCCCCCGGCGAAAGCACCTGCGATACCGCCGTCGGCGTCTTGCCTTTCGCAGGTCCCGCCGTCGGCTTGCGCCCATTTGACGCCGTCCAGCGTGATGATGCCGGTCTGCCGGTCCTTGCCGACGGCGCCGCCGAGTTCGCGACCCGGCTGTAAACCGATCCGCGCCGACTGATCGCTGGTCTCCAGCACCACCGCCATCCGCCACGGCGAAATGTCGTTAAGCGATTTGACGTCGGCAAGCTTGACGCCCCAGTCGCCTGATATGTCGAGCTTGCTCGAGCGCGCCGCGCCAGCCCTGCGCCTCGTCGTAATTGACGATGCCGGCGGCCATGGTCTTGCGCGCCATCACCTGGATCTTCGGATCGAGCGTGGTGCGGACCGACAGGCCGCCTTCGTAAAGCTTCTTCTCGCCATAGCGCTCGAAGATGTCGCGGCGGACTTCCTCGGCGAAATATTCGCCGGCGAAGATATGCGCGCCATTGGTGCGGTTGGTCACGATCAGCGGATCCTTGCGGGCCTTGTCGGCATCGGCCTGCTTGATCCAGCCGTTTTCCAGCAGCCGATCGATCACGTAATTGCGCCGCTCGATCGCGCGGTCGTGGTTGCGCACCGGATGCAGCGCCGCCGGCGCCTTCGGCAAAGCGGCCAGATAGGACGCTTCCGCGACCGTGAGTTCGTTGACCGATTTGTCGAAATAGACCAGCGACGCCGCGGCGATGCCGTAGGCGCCGAGGCCGAGATAGATCTCGTTGAGATAGAGTTCGAGAATCTTGTCCTTGGAATAGGCGCGCTCGATCCGCATCGCGAGCAGCGCTTCCTTGATCTTGCGGGCGAACGAGACTTCGTTGGTCAGAAGGAAGTTCTTCGCCACCTGCTGGGTGATCGTGGAGGCGCCCTGCGGCCGGCGGTTGGAACCGTAGTTCTGCGCGTAAAGCATCGCGGCGCGCGCCATGCCGGAAAAGTCGATGCCGCCATGCTCATAGAAATTCTTGTCCTCGGCGGCGAGGAACGCGTTGATCACGAGTTTCGGAACCGCCTGGATCGGCAGATACAGCCGGCGCTCCTTGGAATATTCGCCAAGCAGCGCGCCGTCGGCGGCATGGACGCGCGTCATCACCGGCGGCTCGTAATCCTGCAAGCTGCGAATAATCCGGCAGATCCTTGGAGAAATGCCAGATCAGCCCCGCCGCCGCGGCGACGCCGACCAGGAACAAGACGGTTCCGGCGGCGAACAGGAAACCCAGGAACCGCACCAGCAAGCGCATTATCGATCGTCCGTTTCAATTCTTGACGCCGGCACCTCAGGCGCTGTGCCTTGAGGCTGCTTGCGGAATGCTCCCTCCCGCGGGGGCTTACAATACCATCGTCTAAAAACACCGTCCAATAAACATTGTCGAAGCCGGAATTCCTGATCGATTCCGAAGGCCTTGCAGCATTTTCTATAAAGCCGCCGCTGTGGCCAAACTAGGGCTTACGTCGCCGCAAGGCCCGCGCTTCAGTTCGCGGGTCCCGCCGTCGCCAGACGTTTCGCAAAGAAGGCGTCGATCGCCTGCGCCATCGAGCCCACGGTTTTGGAACGCCAGCTCTCCGATACCAGATGTTCGAGATCGCTCTTGTTCGAGACATAGCCGAGCTCGACCAGCACCGACGGCACGTCGGGCGCCTTCAGCACCCGGAAGCCCGCCGACTTCAGCGGATGCTTGTACATCCGCGCGGAGTTCTTCATCTCACCGGCGAGCAGGCGCGCGAAGCGGTTGGAGAAGGTGCGGGTCTCGCGCTGCGCGAGGTCGATCAGGATGTCGGCGACGTCGGTCGGCTCTTCGGTCAAATTGACCCCGCCGATCGCGTCGGCCTTGTTTTCGGCTTCCGCCAGCCGTTCGGCCTCGGCGTCGGAGGCGCGGTCGGACAGCGTGTAGATCGTCGCGCCCTGCGCGTCGCCCTCGCGGTGCGGCAGCGAAATCGGCATGGATCGAAACGAACAGCGCCGCCGACTGGCTGCGCGCGATCTTCACCCGGTCGTCGAGCGGAATGAAGGTGTCGTCGGTACGGGTCATGACGACGCGGTATTTGCCGGCTTTTTCGATGCGGTCGCGCAGCGCCAGCCCAAATGCCAGCACCAGGTTCTTTTCGCTTTCGCCGTTGGCCTGGGTGCCGTTGTCGAGACCGCCATGGCCGGGATCGATCACGATCAGGGGCCGCGAATCGGCAGCCTCCGACTTGGCGGTCAGGCTTTAGATCTGCGCTTGGAGTTCAGCAGGCTCGGCCTCGGCCGGCGCGTTGGCCGCGGCATCGGCGATGGCGGGCCTCAGTTCGGGCCGGTTTTCGGCGGCGAGCGATTGCATGAAAGTGGTGCGGTCGACCTCCTCGAACTCCAGCACCAGCCGCGGTGGCTGGCCGTTGGCGGCATCGAGCACATAGGAATTGGCGATTTTGGCCGGGCCGGTCAGGTCGAACACGATCCGCGAACCGCCCGGCATGACCAGGCCATAACGGAACGCCTTGATCAGTCCGCGTCCGGACGTGCCGGTCCCGGCCGGGAGCTGAAATTGACCTGGGGAATATCGACCACCACCCGGTAGGGATCGGCCAGCGCAAAGGCGCGAAATGGCATCGCTCTTGTCGAGATCGAGGATGAAACGGGTCTGCTTGGCGTCGCCGGCCAGCCGGGCGTCGGAGGCGATGGGAAAGCCGGAAGTCGACGAACTGGGCTCGCCGGCTTGCCCTCATCGGCGGCGCCGACAAGGCTGATATCGGAGCACAGCAATGCTGCGGCGCACAACAGCGCACATCCCAGCAAAATACGATGATTTGCGCGGCTCGCCAACGATTCGGTGCCTCCGAGCAGCCCTCTTACCGCAATAGGACTGCAGGGTTAATCGCTGCTTAAGGAGCTTAACGAGAATAACACGGGAGTGTTGCCGTGCTGCGACGCTTCCCCTTGCGTCCCTTGCACCGCGGCGTCAATCCACGTATGTACGAGGGGCTGACGGCTAATACTCCCGGTTGTGTCGCGTTCAGCCTCCCGGTGCAGCGCCGGAACCTTCGGTTCATTTCGGGGATTCCAGCGTCTTTCCGATCCCTCCCCAGCCAGCGCAGCGCGCGGCTGACATGGAGTGGCGGTTTTGAGCCCGAGCGGCGTCCGGTCCCAGGTTACCATCTTGTTCCAGGGACGACTTCAGACACGGCATAACCGATTACCGGGCCGCAAGGCTTCGATATGCGATGGCCGGCGAGCGCTTCGGCGCCACGCCGGGCCTTCAGCGACAGACAAGGCGGCGCTTTTTGCCGCCAACGTGTTCAGACGGGCCGACGCTTGATGCGCCAGACTGTGTTGCCGACCATGATCCACGCAAGGAACCGCGCCGATGCGGAGCGAAAGCTCCGCGCGTCGCCTTGCCCTTCGAGGATCCTGTTCGGCGCGGCGCTCCGGGTTGCGTTTTGGCCTTCCCCTCACCCCCGAATCAGGTGGACCGTCGCGTCACCCGGCCGCGCGATACGCGCGCACCGCCATACGCGCCCGCCGCCGTCAAGAGCTCCAAAATGCCCAACAAAATGTTGATCGACGCCACCCACCCGGAAGAGACCCGGGTCGTTGTGGTCCGCGGCAATCGAGTCGAAGAGTTTGACTTCGAGACCGCCCAACGCAAACAACTTCGCGGAAACATCTATCTCGCCAAGGTCACGCGCGTAGAGCCGTCGCTGCAGGCAGCCTTCATCGAATATGGCGGCAACCGCCATGGCTTCCTGGCCTTCAGCGAAATCCATCCCGACTATTATCAAATCCCGGTCGCCGATCGTCAGGCGCTGATCGAAGCCGATGAGCGCGCCCATCGCGAGGCCGAGGAAGAAACCGAAAATCGCTCCAACCGCCGCCGCCCGCGCCACCGCAACGCACGCCGTCGCGGCCATGGCGACCGCGTGCAGAGCGGCGTGGTCGAGGGAACCAGCCCGGATCACGGCCAGGGCGAACAGCCGCGCGATCGTCAGCCGCATGACGAGGGCCAAGGAGATCTTCACGAAGGACATGTTCATGAAGGACATGTTCATCATGGCGATGGCGACACGTATCAGCCCGCCGAGGCGAGCCATCACGACCAGGGCGGTCACGAGCCCGCGCATGATCATGCCCATGATAGCCATGGCCATGACGATCATCACAGCCACGACCAAGCGCAGGATGGCGAGGCCCCCGTGGCGTCATGGCCGTCCGAACTGCCTGCTGCTGCCGTCGAAGCCTCCGCCCCGGTTGGCGCGGAAGTCCACGGCGAACATGCTGATCACGACCACGAGGATCATTCGCACGCGGATCACTCGCACGAGCATCACTCACACGAGGCTCACGCCCACGAAGATCATGCGCATGATGATCACACGCATGATCCCCACAGCCATGATGAACACGCCGAGCACGCGCAGGAAAACGCGGCGCATGCCGAAGACGCAGCTCATGCCGAGCATGCCCACGGCGAACCCGCTGCGTCCGATCACGCCGAATTGTCGGCGGCTTCGCATGCCGATGACGCGCACGACGATGAAGATGAGGATGGCGACGAGGCCGAGGAAGAAGTCGTTGAATCCGTCGGCGGCGACGATGTACTGGAAGAAGTGCCGGAGCGCGCCTTCCGGCCGCGCCGCCAGTACAAGATCCAGGAAGTGATCAAGCGCCGCCAGGTGATGCTGGTTCAGGTCGTCAAGGAAGAGCGCGGCAACAAGGGCGCTGCCCTCACCACCTACCTCTCGCTGGCCGGCCGTTATGCCGTGCTGATGCCCAACACCGCGCGCGGCGGCGGGATCAGCCGCAAGATCACCAGCGCGCAGGATCGTTCGCGGCTGAAGGAAGTGGTGCAGGATCTCGACGTGCCCGAGGGCATGGGCATCATTCTGCGCACCGCCGGCGCCTCCCGCACCAAGCCCGAGATCAAGCGCGACTTCGAGTACCTGATCCGCATGTGGGAAACCGTGCGCGACATGACCCTGAATTCGCAGGCGCCGACCCTCGTCTACGAGGAGGGATCGCTGATCAAGCGGTCGCTGCGCGATCTCTACAATAAGGAAATCGACGAGATCCAGGTCGCCGGCGAAGCCGGCTATCAGGAAGCCCGCGACTTCATGAAGATGCTGATGCCGTCGAATGTGCGCGCGGTCCGGCAATATCGCGACGGCCAGCCGTTGTTTTCGCGGATGGGGGTCGAGAGCCAGCTTGATGCGATGTTCTCGCCGACCGTGCAGTTGCGGTCCGGCGGCTACATCGTGATCAACCAGACCGAAGCTTTGGTGTCGATCGACGTCAACTCCGGCCGCTCGACCCGCGAACATCACATCGAGGATACCGCGCTCAAGACCAACCTCGAAGCATCAGAGGAAGTCGCACGGCAATTGCGCCTGCGCGACCTCGCGGGCCTGATCGTCATCGACTTCATCGACATGGACGAGAAGCGCAACAACCGTTCGGTCGAGCGCAAACTGTCCGACTGCCTGCGGCAGGACCGTGCCCGCATCCAGGTCGGGCGCATCTCGCATTTCGGGCTGCTCGAAATGTCGCGCCAGCGCATCCGCGCCAGCGTGCTGGAGAGTTCGACCGAGCCTTGCCCGCAATGCGGCGGCAGCGGCCATGTCCGTTCGGTTTCGTCGGTCGCGCTGCAATTACTGCGTGGACTCGAGGAAATATTGATGAAGGGCGCCACCCACAATCTCGTGGTGCGCACCCGCACCGACGTTGCGCTCTACGTGCTCAACCACAAGCGCGGCCATCTGCGCGATCTCGAAAACAGCTTCAAGGTGACGCTGGCCGTGATCGCCGATCCGACCGTGAGCGGCCAGCAATCGTTCATCATCGAACGCGGTGAGCAGGTTCACACGCTTGAGGCCGCCAAGGCGCTGCTGGCAGCCCAGGTCGCTTCTTCCGTGCCGCAGGTCGAGGACACCTATGACGAGGACGAGGCCTACGACATCGAGGCCGAATCCGAGGTCGAAACCGACGAGAGCGAAGGCCTTGGCCAAGATCCTGGCCAGGATTCTGGCGACGAAATTGCCGCCGGCGAAAGCACCGGCGGCGTATCCGATGCGGATGGCCCCCGACGCAAGCGCCGACGTCGCAGGCGTGGCCGCTCCGGCGAGCCGCGCGAAGACGGACCGGCGCGCGAGGAGCACGACGCTCCCCGGATCGCAGCGGATGCCGTACCCGGCGCGGTTACGGATGAAAGCGAATCCGACGAGGACGAGTCCGAAGAGCAGCCGAACGTCGCCCGCGACGATCAGGGCGCAGGCGGCGAGCGGCGGCCCCGCCGCCGCGGACGCCGTGGCGGACGCCGCCGGCGCGGTGGACCGGAAGACGGCCTCGCAGGATCGATTGCCGACGAGCTCGGGCCGACGACGCCGCCGGAAGCGACCGATGCGGTAGCCGATTTCGACGGAGTTCCGCCTGAGCCGGTACTGCCGGTGATTCAGCCCGAATCGATCGCGCCACAGGCCACGCCGCACGAGGCCGATCGGTATCAGCCGGAGACGGCCGCTGTGCCCGCGCCGGAAGCGGCGGCCCAGAAGGAAACTCAAGAAGCCGCCCACGAGTCCGAGAAAGCCGCACGGCGGCGGTCAACGGTTCGGGAGAAGGTGAGCTTCCTGGCCGATGCCCCGCCTGCAGCGGCGCCCCCGCACGCAGCGGAGGCCCCGGCCGATCAGGGCCATACTGAGCCGGCAGCGGCGCCCCCTGCCGCCGCGGAACCGGCGACTGAGGCAGCCACCGAGGCTCAGCCCCGCAAGGCTGGCTGGTGGTCGCGGCGCTTCGGCAGCGGCGAATAGAGCGTTTTCGAGCGAAGTGGATACCGGTTCGCGTCAAGAAAACGCGTCAAAACAAAAACCTAGAGCCCCGTTCCGATTCCATCGGAACGAAAAAGGCTCTAGGCCAAAGGTCAACGCCTCCAGATAACAAAACTGCCCGGCATGACCGGGCGGTTTTTTTGTTTTGGTTGTTCTCGGGCGGACGCGCCTACCCCGTGGTGACAGCGGTTTCCAGATCCGACGGATCGATGACCTGGTTGAGATTGGCATGCAACTTGTCGTGATCGAGTTCGCCTTCCCACCACGACACGAACACGGTGGCGACGCCGTTGCCGGTGATGTTGGTGAGCGCGCGCACCTCGCTCATGAACTTGTCGACCGAAAATACGATCGCCATGCCCGGCACCAGCGCCGGATTGACCACCGTGAGCGTCGCCGCCAGCGTGATGAAGCCTGCGCCGGTGACTCCGCTGGCGCCCTTCGACGTCAGCATGGCGACGACCAGAATGGTGATCTGCTGCGAGAATGTCAGATCGACGCCGAGCGCCTGGGCAATGAACAGGGTCGCGAGTGTCATATAGATGTTGGTGCCGTCGAGATTGAACGAATAGCCGGTTGGTACCACCAGGCCGACCACCGATTTCGAGCAGCCGAGACGTTCCAGCTTCTCCATCAATTGCGGCAGCGCGCTTTCCGACGAACTGGTGCCGAGCACGATCAGTAGCTCATCCTTGATGTAGCCTATGAACTTGAAGATGTTGAAGCCGACCATCCGCGCGATCAGGCCGAGCACGACCACCACGAACAATCCGGCGGTGGCATAGAACAGCGCGATCAAGCCGAGCAGATTGCCGAGCGCCGCCGGGCCGAATTTTCCGATGGTAAAGGCCATCGCGCCGAACGCGCCGAACGGTGCGGCCTTCATCACGATCGCGATCACGCCGAATACCGCGTGCGAGGTGTCGTCGATGATGTCGCGCAGCCGGTGACCGCGTTCGCCGAGCGCCATCAGCGCGAAACCGAACAGGATCGCGAACAACAGCACCTGCAGGATGTCGCCGCGCGCGAATGCGCCGACCACGCTGTCTGGAATGATGTTGAGGACGAAATCGACCGATTTCTCGGCTTCCGCCTGCTTGACGTAGGTCGCCACTGCCGCGGCGTCGGGCTTGGCGGCGAGGCCATGACCGACCTGGATCAAATTGCCCATCACGAGGCCGATCAGCAGCGCGAACGAGGAGACGACCTCGAAGTAGATCAGCGCCTTGACGCCGACGCGGCCGACCTTACGGGCGTCCTGGATATGCGAAATGCCCGACACCACCGTGCAGAAGATGATCGGCGCGATCACCATCCGGATCAGCTTGATGAAGCCGTCACCGAGCGCCTTGATCCAGTCATTGGTCGCGATCGTGGGCGCCAGCCAGCCGACCACGATCCCGAGCAGGATCGCGATCAGTACCTGCACGTAAAGGATCTTGTACCAGGGTTTTGCGGCGCGCGCGGGCGCTGCGGTTGCGATCGTTGCCGACATGACGTTTCGGTCCCCCTCGAGATTTTGCGGATCGGCGCGTTTGCCCCCGCGCCTTTTTCCGTAAGATATAGCCAAAATCGATCAACAGGCTTGAGTCAATGACGGTTTTTGGACGGTTTTCGTCGCGCCGATCGGCCATCCGCGGGATCACCGGTAAAAACACCGCTCGAGGCTCTCACGCTATGTGAGCCAGCCGGTAATGCGCGCCACCGCTTGCCGCATCTCGCCGGCCGAGCGCGCGTAGGACAAACGAATGAAGGCGCGGCCGTGCATCGGATCGAAGTCGAGGCCGGGGGTGACGGCGACGTGGGCCTTTTCGAGCATCTCGCTGGCAAACGCAAAGCTGTCGGACGTGAATTTCGAAACATCCGCATAGAGGTAAAATGCGCCATCGGCGGGCAGGAAGTCGGTGAGGCCGGCCTGCGGCAGGCCCTCGATCAGGATGCGGCGGTTCTCCTGATAGCCGCGCTTGATCGCTTCCATCTCGGCCGCGCCTTCGAAGGCGGCTTCGGCGGCGATCTGCGACAGCGTGGGAACCGAGATCGACAGATTTTGCTGCAGCCGCTCGATCGGCCGGACCAGCGGTTCGGGTACCACCATCCAGCCGACCCGCCAGCCGGTCATGCAGAAATATTTCGAGAACGAATTGATGACCAGCGCATGCGGCGAAAGCTCCGCCGCCGTCACCGCCGGGAATGCGTAGTCGAGGCCGTGATATATTTCGTCGGAGATGAAGCGGATGCCCGCGCTTTCGGCAGCGCTGATCAAGCCCGCGAGCGCCTCGCGGGACATCATCGTGCCGGTGGGATTGGCCGGGCTGCCGATCAGGACGCCCTGCAACGGCTTCTCGCGGTGGGCCGCAAGCAAAGCCTCGCCGGTCAAGGCGTGACGGGTTTCGCTTGAGGTCTCGATCAGCACCGGCTCACAGCCGAGCGCGGTGAGGATATGGCGATATGGCGGATAACCAGGCACCGTGACCGCGACGCGATCGCCCGGCTCGAACAGTGCGAGAAAGGCCAGGATGAAGCCGCCCGATGAGCCGGTGGTGACCACGATCCGATCGGCGTCCACGGCACAGCGATAGGTCTCGTGATAATGCCGTGCGATCCGCTGACGCAGCGAGGCGACGCCGAGCGCCGAGGTATAGTCGATCCGGCCGCCGTCGAGCGCGGCGCGCGCGGCCGAAATCGCGGTTTTCGGCGCCGAAGCCGCCGGTTGTCCGACTTCCATATGAATGACGTGGCCGCCGGCCGCCTCGATCCGTGCTGCCGCCGCCATCACGTCCATCACCATGAAAGGTGGAACATTGCTGCGCCCGGAAGCCGTCAAAAGAGGCCTGGCACGGTCTCGCAAGGTCGCATCAGGCATCGATCTCTGCTATCTCCCGGGGTGCCCCAGACAAGCCGCATTCGGCGGTTTGGTAGGTGCATATATCGTATCCGACCCGCCGCCAACGGTTAAAGACCGCTCGATGCTGCTCCGTTTCGTCGCCGACAGAACTCTGCCGAAACTAACGGCGGTCGCCACCGCGATCGCGCTGACCCTCGCCCCGCTATCGAGCCGCGCGGAGGAAGAAAAAGGCCCGCTGTTCCTGCGGGACGCCGAGACCGAGCAATTGCTGCGCGAATATACCAGGCCGATTCTGCGCGCCGCGGGCCTGGAAAAACAGAACATCCAGGTCGTGATCATCAACGATCAGGTTTTCAACGCCTTCGTCGCCGACGGTCGCCGGA
Source organism: uncultured Alphaproteobacteria bacterium (assembly GCA_963755895.1). Lineage (GTDB taxonomy): Bacteria > Pseudomonadota > Alphaproteobacteria > Rhizobiales > Xanthobacteraceae > Bradyrhizobium. Next base: position 789,862 of record CAVWMD010000027.1, on the reverse strand, counting down.
TTTTCGTGAACTTCGGCGCGATCATGCAATCGCAAACTCCGAACCAGTTGATCGGGGTGCTGGCCCATGAAACAGGCCATCTCGCCGGCGGCCATCTTGCCAAGATGCGCGAGCAGATCGCGCACGCACAGACCTCGATGATCATCGCCATGCTGCTCGGCGCCGGCGCTGTCATCGCGGGCGCCCGCAGCAACAGCACCAATGGCAGCCTGACCAATGTCGGCGCCGCCGCTATCTCGGCGCCTCAGGAACTGATCCACAATTCGCTATTGGCCTATCAGCGCTCACAGGAAGAAAACGCCGATCGTGCCGGGGTGAAGTTCTTGACCGCCACCGGCCAGTCCGCCAAGGGCATGTACGACACCTTCAAGCGCTTCTCGGATGAAAGCCTGTTCGCCGCCCACAATGCCGACCCTTACATGCAGTCGCATCCGATGCCGGTCGAGCGCGTCGCCGCACTGGAGGAAATCGCGCATTCGAGCCCGTATTGGGACAAGAAGGACGATCCCGCGCTGCAAGCGCGCCATGACATGGTGCGCGCCAAGATATCGGCCTTCCTGGAGCGTCAGGACACCGTCTACCGCCGCTATCCGTTGTCCGATACCAGCCTGTCGGGGCGCTACGCCCACGCCATTGCGACCTATCGCCACGGCGATTTGCACAACGCGCTGACCCAGATCGACGCGCTGCTGCAGATGCAGCCCGCCAACCCCTATTTCTACGAGTTGCGCGGCCAGGCGCTGCTCGAAGGCGGCAAGCCGGCGGACGCGATCGCGCCGCTGCGCAAGGCGGTGCAGCTCTCGGGTAACAATGCGCTCATCGAGATGTTACTTGGGCAGGCCCTGGTGGCGACCGATAATCCGGCAAATAGCGTCGAGGCGATCCAGATTTTGAAGGCGGCGGTTGGCCGCGAAACCGAGGCGCCGCTCGGCTACCAGCAGCTTGCGATGGCTTACGCGCGCAAGGGAGATTACGCGGAGGCCGATCTTGCCTCGGCACAGGCCGCCTATTTGCGCGGCGACAACAAGACCGCGCGCGATCTCGCATCGCGTGCCAAGACCCGTTTCGCGATCGGCACGCCCGGATGGGTCAAGGCCGACGACATCGTTACCTCCAAGCCGCCGCCCGGCTCGAAATAGTGACTGAAAATACATCACGCCGGACTATAACAGCTTTCAAAACCGGCTTTCACCCAGAGGATTTGCCAATGCCTTCGCTCCGCCTGCTCGCTCCCGCCTTGTTCGCATTCGCGCTTTGCGCCGCGCCGGTCGCATCCGCGCAGAGTTTCTCGGACACCCAGAAGACCGACATCGAGGCGATCATCAAGAACTACCTGGTTTCGCATCCGGAGGTTCTGGAAGAAGCCATGACGGAATTGAACAAGCGCCAGGCCGCCGAGGAATCCAAGAAGCACGAAGCGAGCGTCAGCGAGAACGCCGCGACGATCTTCAATTCGCCGCGCGGCGTCATGCTCGGCAACAAGGATGGCGACGTCACCTTCGTCGAATTCTTCGACTACAATTGCGGCTATTGCAAACGCGCGATGGCCGACATGTTGGACCTGATGAAGACCGATCCGAAGCTGAAAGTGGTGCTGAAGGAATTTCCGGTGTTGAGCCCGGGCTCGGTCGAAGCCGCCCAGGTCGCGGTTGCCGTGCGCATGCAGGATCCGGGCGGCAAGAAATATCTCGACTTCCACCAGAAGCTGCTCGGCGGTCGCGGTCCCGCGGACAAGGCGCATGCGATGGCCGCGGCCAAGGATGCCGGCCTCGACATGGCCAGGATTGAGAAGGATCTGGCGAGCCCGGAAGTGAAGGCCACGATCGACGAAAACTTCAAGCTCGCCGAAGCGATGGGCATGAACGGCACACCGAGCTATGTGATCGGCAAGGAGGTTGTGGTCGGCGCGATCGGTCTCGATGGTCTGAAGGAAAAGATCGGCCTCGCCCGTTGCGGCAAAGCGACGTGCTGAGCGGGATCTCCTGACAGTCACGAAATTTACGACGATCGAACGTCCTAATAAGTTGCAAAGTCGGCGGTCCAACCGCCGGCTTTTTTTGTGCGGCTTTTTAAAGCGCGCACGTTCATCCCGCATTCACGCAATAAATCCCGGGGAACCGTGGATCACAGGGAACATCGCCTATCACCTGTTGTTGTCGACGCGGGCAATGCGAACAGGTGAGGAGAAATTCTAATGACGAATCGTTTGATGATTACGGTTGCCGCGGCCGCGCTGATCGCGGGAACCGGTTTTGCTAATGCACAAGGCACCGGCATGAGCCGCGACACGCCATCGGCCGCGCCTTCGCAACAGAGCGCGCCTTCTTCCGATCGTGGCGCGTCCGATCGCGGAGCTTCGGCCGGCGGCGAGATGAACCGCGATGCGGCGAAACCGGCAATGAAGTCCACGCAATCCGAACAGCAATCACCGGCGGCCGGCAAAAACCAGCGCGCCGATGAAAAGAATATGCCGGGCCAGAGCAAGAGCTCCCAGAACGAGAATTCTCAGAAGAAGAGCATGAGTTCGGAGAACGAGAACAATGCCAAGACAGGCAAGGACATGAAGGCCGAAGGTGGCCAGGATCGTAACGGCATGAAGGCCGAAGGCAGCGAAGACCGTAATGGCAAGATGAACGCTGATTCTAAGGGCGGCGCGGAAGGCAAGACCGTCGGCCAAGCCGGCGCCGGCGGAAAGCTCTCAACCGAGCAGCGCACCAAGATCACGACGGTGATCAGGGACCAGCACGTTCAACCCGTCACCAACGTGAACTTCTCGATTTCGGTCGGCACCCGCGTGCCACGCGACGTCGCGTTCCACCCGCTCCCGGCGGAAATCGTCACGATCTATCCGAACTGGCGCGGCTATGAGTTCATCCTGGTCAGGGACCAGATCGTCGTGATCGATCCGAGTTCGCTGGAGATCGTCGCCGTTCTCGACGCCTGATCCGGCCTCGACGCGAATATTCGGGGCGGGCAGCGATGCCCGCCCTTGGCCGTTGGGAAAGCCCTCCGGGCCCGCTCTGGTGATCCACAGCGTCCGTCCTTTAACCTTGGTTAACGAATGATTTCCGTAGGTTCCATAAGGCTTTTTACGAACCGGATGAGGCGGTTGAGGCCTGTGCAAGACGGCCTAAAGGCTTCCCCTTGGCCCGGTTGTTACCTATAACCGCGCCAACTACCGCTACATTTTGCCGGGATCTGGATGGCCAATACATCTGCCGCGACGATTTATGTCCTCAACGGTCCGAACCTCAATCTGTTGGGGACCCGCGAGCCCGAGACCTACGGCCACGCCACGCTCGCCGACGTTGAGAAGCTGTGCGCCGACACCTCGGCGCAATTCGGCATGAAAGCCGACTGCCGGCAGTCCAATCACGAAGGCGAACTGATCGATTTCATTCACGAGGCCCACGCCAGCAAGGCGGCCGGGATCATCATCAATGCCGGCGCCTATTCGCACACCTCGGTCGCGCTGCACGACGCCTTGATCGCGGTGAAAATTCCAGCGGTCGAAGTCCACATCAGCAATATTCACGCCCGCGAGAGTTTCCGCCACCATTCCTTCACCGCCAAGGCCGCGTTCGCAACGCTTTCCGGCTTCGGCATCGACGGTTACCGGCTCGCGATCGCTGGCCTTGCCGGCAAGATCGGCATCAAGGCAAAAGCCTGAGCCCGCCCCTTAAAACAGAAAGTCCAGGGATCGAGATCATGGCGCGCCAGCCCGACAATACCGCAGCCGCAAAATCCAAACGTGACGTCAAGAGCGACAGCAAAGGCGACGACAGCGCGCTGATTTGCGAACTGGCGCTGCTGCTCGGCGAAACCAACCTCACCGAGATCGAGATCGAACGCGCCGGCTTGCGCGTGCGCGTGGCGCGTAACATCAGCATCGCGGCGGCGGCGCCGTCGAGCGTTGCAGCTATAGCCTCCGCGCCCGTCGCCACAGCGCCCGCCAGCGTCGGCGATATCGCCAAACACCCCGGTGTCGTGCCCTCCCCGATGGTCGGCACCGCCTACTGGGCTTCCGAGCCCGGCGCCAAGCCGTTTATCGAGGTCGGCAGCAAGGTGTCGGTCGGCCAGACGCTTTTGATCATCGAAGCGATGAAGACGATGAACCAGATTCCATCGCCGCGCGCCGGCACCGTGACGCAGATGCTGGTCGAAGACGGCCAGCCGGTCGAATTCGGCGAGCCGTTGGTAATTATCGAGTAAGGCGAATGGCGAGTGGCGAATAGCGAATAGAAAAACGATGAGCATCTTCTATTCGCCATTCGCTATTCGCTACTCGCCATTTAGGATCCCATGTTCGACAAAATTCTCATAGCCAATCGCGGCGAAATCGCACTGCGCGTGCTGCGTGCGTGCAAGGAACTCGGCGTCGCGACCGTCGCCGTGCATTCGACCGCCGATGCCGACGCGATGCATGTGCGGCTCGCCGACGAAAGTGTGTGCATCGGCCCGCCGCCGTCCAAGGACAGCTATCTCAACATTCCCGCGCTACTCGCCGCCTGCGAGATCACGGGCGCGGACGCGGTCCACCCGGGTTACGGCTTTCTGTCGGAAAATGCCCGCTTCGCCGAGATCCTGGCCGAACACAATTTGCAGTTCATCGGGCCCAAGGCCGAGCACATCCGCCTGATGGGCGACAAGATCGAGGCCAAGAAGACCGCGAAGCGGCTCGGCATTCCCGTGGTTCCCGGCTCAGACGGCGCCGTCGGTCCCGATGACGACGCGATGGGAATCGCCAAGGCGATTGGTTTTCCGGTGCTGGTGAAGGCGGCCTCAGGCGGCGGCGGACGCGGCATGAAGGTGGCGCAGACCGCCGATGATCTGCTGCTGGCGCTTTCGACCGCCGCCAACGAAGCCAAATCGGCGTTCGGCGATGCCTCGGTCTACCTGGAGAAATATCTGCAGAAGCCGCGCCACATCGAAATCCAGGTACTCGGCGATGGCCGCGGCGGCGCCATCCATCTCGGCGAGCGCGATTGCTCGTTGCAGCGGCGCCATCAGAAGGTCTGGGAAGAAGGCCCCTCGCCGGTGCTGACCGCGGCGGCCCGCGCCAGGATCGGCGCGACCTGCGCCAAGGCCATGCAGGACATGAAATATCTCGGTGTCGGCACCATCGAGTTTCTGTTCGAGGACGGCGAATTCTACTTCATCGAAATGAATACCCGGATCCAGGTCGAACATCCCGTCACCGAGATGATTACCGACATCGACCTCGTGCTGGAGCAAATCCGCATCGCCGCCGGCGGCGACCTTCCGGCGACCCAGGATGAAGTCGCGATCATCGGCCACGCCATCGAGTGCCGCGTCAATGCGGAAAATCCGCAGACGTTTCGTCCCTCGCCCGGGAGAATTACCCAATACCATCCGCCCGGCGGGCTCGGCGTGCGGATCGATTCCGCCGTCTATCAGGGCTATGTGATCCCGCCTTATTACGACTTGCTGGTCGGCAAACTTATCGTGCACGGCAAGACCCGCGCCGAATGCCTGATGCGGCTGCGACGGGCGCTGGACGAGATGGTGGTGGACGGCATCGAGACCACGCTACCGCTTTTTCGGGCGCTGGTGCGTGAGCCCGGCATTATCGATGGCGACTATCATATCCATTGGCTCGAGCAATATCTGGCCGGTGAGTCCGCCAATTGAGGGCTTCGAGCCACCGGGGAAGATACCCCATCTGCCCCGGGAACCATTTGGGGAACCTTTTGCCGAAAGCGACGTTCTCCGACCTGCCGGGAACCATTCCGCCGGGGGAAAACTGATTTCGCTGCGCGAGACACTTGTAACGGTTGCGGCCACGCGGCGGCGTGCGATGGGCCAAATCCTGCTGCTTTCGGCGGGATTTCTGGTGTTGGTCGCGATCAGCACCCTGTCCGTGGTACTGGTAACCCAGTCCCGCAAGGATAATGGCTGGGTGGTTCACACCGTCGAGGTGGAGAACCAGTTGAACGCGCTGCTGCTGGAAATCCGCCGCACCGAAAGCGCCGCCCGCGGCTACCTTCTGACCTCCGAGCCGCGATTTCTGGCCGAGTATCAATCGGTATCGCGCAGCGTTGTGCCCGACCTCGACAAGCTCGCCAGTCTGACCCTCGACAACCCGCCTCAGGTCGAGAACCTCAAACAATTGCGGGGGCCGGTCGAAGCCCGGCTCGACGAATTTGCCAAGGCCATCGAATTCGCGACCCGCAACGATATTCCCGGCGGCGTCGCGATCCTGCATGAGGCCGGCGCCGAGGATTGGTGCGGCGTATCGACGACGTCGCCGGCGCCATCAGAGCGGAAGAGAATCTGCTGTTTGCCCAGCGCACCGAGACCGCCGATCGCACCCAGCAACTGGCGTCGATCGTCACGGTAGTGGGCTCGGGCCTGGTGACCGCGCTGGCCGCCATTTCGATCTTCCTGGTGCGGCGCTCGTCACGTGCCCGCGACGACGCCGAAGCCCAATTGCGCGACAACAACCTCAATCTGGAAGCCACGGTCGACGAGCGCACCGGCGATCTGCGCGAGGCCAACAACGAGATTCAGCGCTTTGCGTATATCGTCAGTCACGATCTGCGCTCGCCGCTGGTGAATATCATGGGCTTCACCAGCGAACTCGAGGAGTTGCGCGGCGACATCTTTAGGCGGATCGCCGCGCTGGCCCGTGCACGGGATTCCGCGCCGCTGGTGCCGGCCGGCGCCGACGACCTCGAACCGCCGCTCGACGGAGCAGACAAGCAGCTCTCGCAGGATTTTGCCGAAGCGCTCGGCTTCATCAAATCGTCGATCGGCAAGATGGACCGCCTGATCACCGCCATCCTCAACCTGACCCGCGAGGGACGCCGCGAATTCCAGCCGGTGAAGATCGACACCCGCGAACTGATCGAGGGGATTGTTTCCACGGTTGCGCATCAGGCCGCCGAAGCCGAAGCGCAAATTCGCATCGAGCCGTTGCCCGATATCGTCAGCGACCGGCTGGCGATGGAGCAGATATTTTCCAATCTGATCGACAACGCGCTGAAATACCTCAAGCCGGGCGTTCCCGGCGACATCGCGATCCGTGCCCGCACCAAGCTCGGCTTTGCGATTTTCGAGATCGCCGACAACGGCCGCGGTATCGATCCCAAGGATCACCAGCGGATTTTCGACCTGTTCCGCCGCGCCGGCACCCAGGACAAACCGGGGCAAGGTATCGGGCTCGCCCATGTTCGCGCCTTGGTGCGGCGGCTCGGTGGAACCATGTCGGTGTCCTCGGAGCTTAGCAGCGGCAGCACTTTCACGATAACATTGCCGATCGCGTGGGCGGCGAGCAACCGAAACCGGGACGCCATGAGCAAAGGAGATACATGAGCAAGCCAGTCACCATCATCATGATCGAGGACGACGAGGGCCACGCCCGCCTGATCGAGCGCAACATCCGTCGCTCCGGCGTCAACAACGAGATCGTGCCGTTCACCAACGGCACGGCCGCGGTGAACCACCTGTTCGGCAGCGACGGTACCGGGGTCATCCACAAGGGTCAGGCGTTGCTGATCCTGCTCGACCTCAATCTGCCCGACATGACCGGCATCGACATCCTGCGCCGGCTCAAGGAGAACGAATACCTCAAATGCGCGCCCGTCGTCGTGCTGACGACAACGGATGACGCCCAGGAGATCAAACGCTGCTATGAACTGGGCTGCAACGTGTACATCACCAAGCCGGTGAACTACGAAAGCTTTGCCAACGCCATCCGCCAACTCGGACTGTTCTTTTCCGTTATCAAGGTTCCGCAAGCCGCCCCATGACCCCTGCAACGACCATTGCAATGACCGCCGCTACTGCCACGTGCACGTTGCTGTATATCGATGACGATACGGCGCTGGCGCGATTGGTCGAACGCGGCATGACCCGGCTTGGCTTTTGCGTCGTCCATGCCGCCGACGGCCAGCAGGGGCTCGACCGGCTGCGGCAAGGCGGCATCGATGTCATCGCACTCGATCAATACATGCCGGGTCTCGACGGGCTCGAAACCCTCGATCGGATATTGGCGGTCCCCAATGCGCCGCCGGTGGTGTTCGTCACCGCATCGCAGGATTCCAGCATCGCCGTCACCGCCCTGAAGGCGGGCGCCGCCGATTATCTGGTCAAGGACGTCCAGGGCGATTTCATTCCGCTGCTTCAGGTCGCCGTCAACGGCGCGTTGCGCCAGGCGCAGATCCAGAAGGCCCGCGACGACGCCGAAGCCGAGGTCCACGCCTCGCGCGACCGCTACGCGGCACTTGCCGCCGAGCGCGAAGTGCTGTTGCGCGAAGTCAATCATCGTGTCGGCAACAGCCTGCAGATCATTGCCTCGCTGCTGCATCTGCAGGCGAGCTCTTCCGTGCAGGACGACGTCAAGGCCGCGCTGACCAATGCGATGGGACGCGTCGCCGCGGTGGCCCAGGTTCACCGCCGCCTCTACACCTCGCATGACCTCAAGAACGTGATGCTGAACCAGTATCTCGATGCGTTGCTGGAGGATCTCCGGCGTTCGGCCGAAGGCAACCGGATGTCGCGGCTGACCCTGAAGGCCGAGCCGATCGAGATCGATCCCGATCGCGCGGTGGCGATCGGCATCATCGTCAATGAGCTGGTGATGAACGCGGTCAAATACGCCTACCCCGACGGCGCCGGCCCTATTCACGTCGTGCTCACCTCGCAGGATGACGAGGTCTTGCTGTCGATTGCCGATAACGGCGTTGGCCTCAACGTCAAGGCGGATCCGCGCTCCACCGGCATGGGACAGCGCATCGTCACCGCAATGGCGACCAAGCTCGACGCCGGCGTCGAGCGCGATCCGGACCACCCCGGCACCCGCATCCTGCTGCGGTTCCGCCGGGTCAATGCGCCCGCGGAAAAGCCGGCGACCGCTGCCTCCGGCTGAGGCGCGACGGATTGCATCGGCGCATTCACACAGCGTTCAGGCGGCGAGCCCTAGCCAGGAAGAGGCCCTTCGCTCGGAGATCCCTATGAGAATTTCACTTGCCGCCATCGTCGCGTCGCTCGCGATTGCGGCGACCGCTTATGCGCAAGCCCCAACCACTCCCGCCGCAACGGCAGCGCCGGCCGCGGCGGTTCCCGTTCCGAGCAGCAAGCGTTTTGCCTGCCGCACCGCGGCGCAAGGATTGCAGGGGCAGGAACGGCACGATCACATGCAGCTTTGCGTGGCGCAGGCGCGTATCGACTGCCTGAAACAGGCGATCGACCAGAAGATCGTCGGACGAGAGCGCAAGGAGTTCGTCAGAAGCTGCGTGGAATAATTTGGCTATCGCTGGCTTAACCATCGAGCCCAGCGGCGTTCCATGCGGAAGCGCCGCCGGCCTGTCGCACAACTGCCCAGATTTCTGCTAACCTGTGGCGCATGACATCGCGCAACTCCGCCTCCTCCGAAATCACGCCCGAAGTGCTGCTGCGCGCCTACGCCTGCGGCATCTTCCCGATGGCGGAGAGCGCCGACGACCCGACGCTGTTCTGGGTCGAGCCGGAAATGCGCGGCGTGATCCCGCTCGACGGCTTTCATATCTCCTCGCGGCTGGCCCGCACCGTGCGTTCCGACGCCTTCGTCGTCACGGTCGATACCGCGTTCAAGGCGGTGATGTCAGGCTGCGCCGCGCCGCAGCCGGGGCGCGACGACACGTGGATCAACAAGCGCATTCGCGACCTTTATTACGGGCTGCACGAACGCGGGCACGCCCACAGCGTCGAGGTCTGGCAGAATGACGATTTGGTCGGCGGACTGTACGGCGTCAACCTCGGCCGCGCCTTCTTTGGCGAAAGCATGTTTCATCACGCCCGCGACGCCTCGAAGGTCGCGCTGGTGCATCTGGTGGCGCGGTTGATCGCGGGCGGGTTCGAATTGCTCGACACCCAATATGTGACTGAGCATTTGCGCAGCTTCGGCGCCGTCGAAATCCCGCGGCGGCGCTACGGAACGCTGCTCGACAGGGCCATCGCCGGCACGGCGGATTTTGCCAGGCTGCCGCTCGATCGCCCGATCAGCGGCGCCGAAGCGCTCGAGATCATCGCCGAGCGCGGTTAAACCTCGTAATTCGCTCGATCACCCAGGAATGCCTCCAGATCGGCGTTCGCAGATCGGAATGCCGGCAGCGTTGATCCCCTCGCCGCTGACAAGCCACACACGATGTCGCTGTTGTTGCGACGCACTATTCGCGCCTCGCGCGATAGCTCATAAAAATCCCTAAGAATTTGGGACTTTTTCCCTTTTGTACTTGTCATGCATGCCCGACAGCGTCAGATTTGAAGAGAACCGGCGACATTTTAGCGAACGCCGGTCGGTATCGACGAAAAACCGGGGCAGGAAACATGAACAAGCATTTGATTGTATGCGCCGCATTGATCGGTGTGGCCGGCATGCTCGCGGGCCCAGGTTACGCGCAGCAGGAAACCAAGCAAGAAGCAAAGTCGGCGGCAGGCATGGCGAAAGTTTCTCCTGTGACGCAGGAGCAACTCAACGCGGCCGACAAGAACGCCAAGGATTTCCTGCTGACCAATGGCAATTATGCCCAGACGCGGTTTTATCCCGCCAAGCAGATCGACCGCGACAACGTCAAGAACCTGCATGTCGCGTGGATCTTCCAGACCGACGTCAAGGAATCGCTGGAGACGTCACCGATTGTCGTCGATGGCGTCATGTATGTGACGACGTCGTTCAGCCATGTCTATGCGCTCGACGCCAAGACCGGCGAACAGCTTTGGCACTACAATCACAAGATGGGACTGGTCACGACGTACTGCTGCGGCCCCAACAATCGCGGCGTCCAGGTGCTCGGCGACCGCGTCTATCTCGCCACGCTCGATTCCAAGTTGGTTGCCCTGAATGCCAAGACCGGCGACGTGGTCTGGTCGACCGACATCGCCGATCCCGAGCTCGGCTACAGCGAGACGATGGCGCCGACCGTGGTCAAGGACAAGGTCCTGATCGGAACCAACGGCGGCGAATACGGCATCCGAGGCTTCGTCAAGGCCTATGACGCCAAGACCGGCAAGCTGATCTGGACGTTCAACACGACGCCGGAAAATTCGGCCGGCGTCTGGGCCACCAAGGATGCCACCGGGCGCGACATGCATCGCGATATCCAGGCCGAGAAGAACCAACTCGCCAAGAGCGGCGACCCCTTCGCCAAACTCGGCGGCGGTGTCTGGCAAAATCCCGCGGTCGATCTCGCCACCAACCGGATCTATTTCGTCGTCGGCAATCCCTCGCCGGACCTCGACGGATCCAATCGTCCCGGCGACAACCTCTATACCGACTCGCTGGTCTCGCTCGATCTCGATACCGGAAAATACGTCTGTCATTTCCAGTATATCGCCCACGATTTGTGGGACCTCGATGCGGTGAGCCCGCCGGTGCTGGTGAACGTGAAGGGTAAGGACGGCAAGACAGTCCCCGGCGTGCTGCATGCCGGCAAGACCGGGCACATCTATGTGCATGATCGCAAGGATTGCAGCCTGATCCGTTTCTCCGAGGCCATGGTGCCGCAGGAGAACATGTGGGTGCTTCCGACCAAGGAAGGTGCTCGCATGCTGCCGGGCGCCAATGGCGGCGTCGAATGGTCGCCGATCGCCACCGACCCCGGACAAGGGCTTGCCTATGCCATCAACCTGCACCAGCCCATGACCTACCAGGTTGAGAATTCGCCCTATCCGAACGGTAAATTGTGGCTCGGCGGCGCGTTCAAGGCGATTCCGGGCGAGAAGCAGTCCGGCAACATCACCGCGGTCGACTACAACACCGGTAAGGTCAAATGGCAGGTGAAGACGCCGGAGCCGATGATCGGCGGCATTCTCGCCACCGCCGGCGGTCTCGTGTTCACCGGTGAAGGCAACGGCAAGTTCGCAGCCTATAATTCGTCGAGCGGCAAGGAATTGTGGAGCTTCCGCGCCGGCGCCGGCGTCAACGCGCCCCCCTCCAGCTACACGCTGGGCGGCAAGCAATACGTCGTGGTCGGCGCGGGCGGCAACACCCAGGTCGACTTTCACCGCGGCAACAACATAATCGCCTTCTCGCTCGACTGAGCGGACAGACGATCATTTGGAGTAATAAGGCGGGACCGGTTACGGTCCCGCTTGTTTTGATGCTCCCGGCTGGAATGGATAGATGAACGGTAGTTTGAATTGGTGGATTTCCGGCGCCGCGGCGCTGGCGCTGATCGTGATCGGTCCGGTGCCGTCGAGCGCCCAGAACATCGAGGACAAGACGCAGATATGCGCCGGCTGTCACGGCGCGGACGGCAAGCCGACCGACAAGACGATTCCCACCATCTGGGGGCAGCAAGCCGGCTACATCTATATCCAACTGCGCGATTTCAAGCGGGGTGACCGCAAGAGCGACATCATGCAGCCGATTGCCTCAGCGCTCGAGCGCGACGACATGCAGGCGATCGCGGAATATTTCTCCAAAAAGCCATGGCCTGATCTGGGCCAGCCGCGCGCCCCCAAGGATGTCGCGGAACGGGCCTCGAAGGCCAACGTCTCGATCGGCTGCACCGGTTGCCATCTCGATCACTTTCAGGGCGACGGCACCGTGCCGCGTCTGGCCGGCATGGGCCGCGACTATCTGACCAAGACCATCGCCGATTTCCGCAGCCACGCCCGCGCCAACAATCCGGGCATGTCGGACCTGATGAATGCGACCTCGCCCGACGATCTGGCGGCGCTCGAGGAATATCTGTCTGGGTTGTGAGCAGCCTTAACGCGGGGTCAGTCTCTCGCGCAGCGCTGACAGCACCGTCAGGTCGGCTGCGCGCTTTCCAACCTTGTCCTTCAGCGACGGATCGGCGCCGCGCGCCAGCAAGAGATCGGCGATCGCCGCGTGGCCGCCTTCGGCCGCGATCATCAGCGCGGTGCGTCCGCGATCGTCGCGATCATCGATATGGGCTCCGCTGTCCAACAGATATGAGACAACCTCGATCGCCTGCGCCTCCGGAATTTTCTCATCCGGGCCGGATGCCCACATCAGCAAGCTAAGATCGTTGGCATAGCGGGCATTGAGCTCGATAGTGCCAGAAGCCATCAACTGCTTGACGATGTCGAGCCGGCCGCTGGCCGCCGCATAGATCACCGGCGGCTTGCCGGTATCGTCGGCAGCGCGGGCGTCAGCGCCGTGGGCGAGCAATATCTTGACGATGGAATCCCGCCCCGCATAGGCCGCCGCGGCTACCGGAGAAACGCCGCTCCGTCCGGTCAGATGGACATCGGCGCCGTGCTCGATCAGCCGTTGCACCACCGCGGTCTGACCGCGTTCGGCCGCCTGGTATAGCGCCGTCGCGCCGTTGAGATCACGGGCATCGATCGGGGCGCCACGCGCAAGCAGCAGGTCGAGCATCTCGATATGGCCGGATCTCGCGGCGTGACTGAGCGGCCGGGCACCGATCCGGTCGCGGGCGTCGACCGACGCGCTTTGGTCGAGCAACAGGGTCGCAAGATCAACGCAATTGGCGTCGGCTGCGGAAAACAGCGTCAGCGATATCTCGATCGCCGTGATCTGAGGCTTGCTGATTTCAAATTTGCGGTTGAGCTCCCGGCAGCGCTCCGACTGGGCTGCGTGAGCAGGAGACGTTGGAGCAAGCAACATTGCACCCAGCAGCGCCAATACGGTCGAGCGAAGGCAAACGGCGCGACGGTGCAAGATGATCTCCCAAAAAATGCTGTTCGTTATGACAAAGATGCCACGCCGGCCGGCCGTTGCCAACAAAACACCGTTGGTTCATGCCGGACCGCGACAGGCGCTGTTTGCCGCCGCGGGAACAGCCAGGAAGGTGATGGTGGCGGGGGCGAAGTTCGCCATGCCGGCGGCCACCGACATGCCCCTAATATCGGGCAGTGCACCGCGCGGGTCGAGAGCGAGCGTGGTGCCGTTGAGCCTGATTTCGGTATCGTTCAGATCGGCGGCGTCCAGCGTATAGCGCAGCGCGGCGTTGGCCAGCATGAGCTGGCGCGCCGCGGCGCGATCGGTGTTGATGACCAGAAGCGAGACGCCGCCGGGCATCGCGCTTTGGCAATGGGCGTAGACGTCAAGGCCTGTGTGAGACGGCACGCCGGCGTCGAGCACGGTGCTTCCCATCAGTCGTCGCCACAGCAGCGCGCCCCAATATTTCGGCCTTGGTTGCAACGTGCTTTCATCGAGCAAGCCATAATCGCTCGCCGCCAGCGTGTTGTGCATGACGACTTGCACGCCCCCTCGCGCCAGCCTTCCAAGCTGATCGAGATAGCGGAACGTATCCAGAAAGCTCGCCGCCCACGGATTGCCGCCACAGGCGGCATCCGCGGTCTCCGTGAGCCAGATCGGCTTGCCGGGCGCGAACCGGTCGCGCAGCGCTTTGTTCGAAGCCAGCGCACGATCGGTGCCCGAGAGCCAGTCTTGCGACAATGCGGTTTCCGGCGTGGCGTTGCCGTGGCATCGCGCCGAGAGCGCGCCGTAGTAATGATAGGAAAACCCATCCAGGCCGGGACCGGACGCTGCCAGCAGCCGCGATGCGGTTGCGGCATCGCCGATGGTGCCGGGTCCGAGGATCAGGGTATCCGGCGTGGTAGGCTTGAGCAGCGAACGGAAGCGCCTGAAGTCGCGTCCGTAAGCCTCGGCATCGTAGCCCGCGGGTGCGCCGCCCATCGCGGCGAGATCCGGCTCGTTCATGAATTCGGCAGCCGCGATCTTTCCGCCGATCGCGCCGGTATAGGCGATGAGGCGCCGCGCCTGCTTCGGTGTCCAGCTTCCGGCCGCATCGCGGCTGCCGGCGCTGATGGCGAACGACGTCACGATCCCGGCGTCGACGGCGCGTGCGAACTCAACCACGCTGCGCCATTCCGGCCGGGTCAGGATGCCGCCGAATCCCGCCGGCGGCATCGCCGGCAGTTTGTCCCGGTCGGCAAAATAGGTGGTGTTGGCCCAGGTGCCGCTGATCCTGACATAGGCAGGTCCGAGCGCTGCCGCGAGCATTCGCAGCCGCGCCCCGGTCAGGTCGATCGGCCGCCGGTACTGAAACAGTTTTGCGTCGACACCGGCCGGCGTTTGCGATCCGGACGTTGCGGGCGCGTCATCGGCGCGCGACTGATACGGCCGCCAAAATCTCCCGCCGGTGATTTCGACCATTTCGATGTTGTAGGATTGGAAGCGCCGATCGACCGTGCCGATGCGCGGCATGCTGGAGGGCACCACGGACGGCGCGTCGGCCGCGGCCACGATGGGATCTGCCAGATTTGGCATCGGCCAGAACAGCAGCGCCACTGCGATATGAAAGCGGCGCCTGAAGCCGAAGCGCCTGGCGATGGCCGCATCGCGCGCAGGCAACCACGATCCAGTTTGCAACGGACACATCATCATCGATCGTACGACGGATATGCCTGTCGTCCAATCCAGGCGAAGCTCGACGTGCGCGCCGCGCGGCCCTTCACACCGAACGCTACACGTCGTGAGGCGAACGCGAACGCCCTACTGCCTGAAAATCCCGAACAACCCGCCGCTCTGCTGCGGCGGGGGCGGCGGCGGTGGCTGCTGTTGGGTCTGCTGCTGCACCGGCGGTGGCGGACGCGGGGCCTGCCGCGGCGCCGCGCGCTTCTGCGCGGGCGGCGGCGGAGCGGCGGCCGGTTTCGGCGTATCGGGCTGCGCGCTGACGATGGTGGTCTCGGGGCCTTTGCAGTCGGTCAGCCAGATATCATAGATCGGATGCTCGACGCCGTGCAGGCCGGGGCTTGCCGCGAACATCCAACCGGAAAAGATCCGCTTCACCTCGCCTTGCAGCGTGATCTCGTCGACCTCGACAAAAGCATCGGTGTTGGCGGATTCGGTGGCCGGGCGGGTGTAGCAAGCGTCGGTCTTGACCCGCAGCGCGCCAAACTGAACGGTCTCGCCGATATCCTCGTCGAAATTGATGATGCGCCCGGTGATCTTGTCGAGGCCGGAGAAGCTCGCCTTCTTGTTGATGATCTTCTGCGCCGGCGGCTCGGTGACGACCTCATCGCCCGGCTGCAATGTCGGCGGCGCTTGCGGCACGGCCTTGGGCTGGCCCTGCCCCGGCGGCAATCCCGGCTGCGCATTGCGCCCGGATGGTGCAACGGCGACCGGACCCGGCCCAGATCCCGGCGGCGGAGGTGCGACCGCGACGCCCGATGGCGAATTCTGCGGAACGACGGTGGTACCCGGCGGCGGCGCCAACGGCTGCGACTGCACCGAGCCCGGCGCGGGAACACCCTGCGCCGGCGGCAGCGGCCGGTTGGGGGCCGGCAGCAGCCGGCCCTGCGGCAGTTCCGGAACCTCTTCCTCGTCGTCCGGCGCCGCCTGCTGATTGCCCCGGGGGATATTGCCGGGCGGGCGCGGTGCGGGATCGGAGAAAATATTGCCGATCTGCGCCCGCGCGGGCGGCGCAAGCGCAATCGATGTGGCGGCAAGCAGGACCGCAAAGCCAGTCAGGGCAATGGTTCGAAGCATCTCGCGCGGCTTTAAAGGGCGAATCGGGCTAGGGCCATTGTAAAATCGATCAGCCCCCCACGGGCAACCGGTTAACACGCCGAATACGGCGGGGAAAGGGCGGCTATCGCCCCCGCCGCGGGCGGTCTTCCGCTCCGCCGCCGCCCACTGGTCAGCCCTCACGGCGCATGAAATAGTCCACGCGATCAAAGCCGGTCGCGTCCCGCGCGCCGGCCATGAAAATCCGGGACAACCGGAACAGCTGGGGAAACGCAAGGACATGCCCGATCGAATTCGTCTGGACGGCAAGGTCGCCGTGGTGACCGGCGCGGCAGGTCACATCGGCGCCGCCACCATGCGGTTGTTGGCCGAACGCGGCGCGCGAATTGTCGCAGTCGACCGCAAGCGCGAGGACCTGCACGCCGCGATCAAGGATCTGCCGTCCGCAGCCGAAGCACTCGCCGTCGCCGCCGATGTCACGCAGGAGGACGAGGTCGCCGGCTATGTCGGGGCCTGCCTCGACCGGTTCGGCACCATCGACGTGTTCTACAACAACGCCGGCGTCGAGGGCGACGTCAAGCCGATCACCGAATATTCGCTTGCATCGTTTTGCCGGGTGCTCGACGTCAATGTGGTCGGCGTGTTCTTAGGCATGAAGCACGTGCTGCCCGTGATGCTGAAAAACGACAACGGCAGCATCATCAACACCGCCTCGATCGCGGGCCTGGTGGGATCGCCGCACATCGCGGTGTACAGCGCCAGCAAGCATGCCGTGATCGGGCTGACCAAGAGCGCGGCGTGGGAATGCACCGCGACGCGCGTGCGCGTCAATTGCGTCTGCCCGGGCCTGATCGACAGCCGGATGCTGAGCGCGATCCTCCAGGGCCGCACCAGCGGCAACGCGCCGACCCCGAACGACAAGATCGTCGAGCGGATTCCGGCGCGGCGGCTCGGACAGGCCTCCGAGGTCGCCTCGATCGTGGCGTTCCTGGCCTCCGACGAAGCGAGCTACGTCTCGGGCTCGGCCTATACCGTGGACGGCGGCCGCACGGCTGCCTAGGGTGAAAGTCATTCCGGGATGGCGCGCTAGCGCCAAACTCGGAATCTCGAGATTCCGGGTTCTATGCTTCGCATAGCCCCGGAATGACCAAGCGAAATTCAGAAGGTCTTCCCGATGCCTGTCGTACTCGATGCCGATTCCGCCGCCGTCCAAAAGGCGTTCCAGGAGGCCGGACGCCCGGCCTACGAGACGTTGACGCCGGCCGAAGCGCGCGCGTTCTATTTGCAGGCCCGCCCCGTCACCAACCCCGATGCCCCCGAACTGAAGTCGGTGGCACCGCTTTCGATCCCCTCCCCGTCGGGCGCCATTCCCGCGCGCGTCTACACGCCGCTCAAGCCGCGGCAAGCCAACGGTCTCGCGCCATGCCTCGTGTTCTTTCACGGCGGCGGCTGGGTGATCGGCGATCTCGACAGCCACGACGTGGTGTGTCGCAAGCTCGCGCATGTAGGCGAGCTGATCGTGATCTCGGTCGATTATCGCCTGGCGCCCGAGCATAAGTTTCCCGCCGCCGTCGATGACGCGATCATTGCGACAACATGGATCGCCGGCAACGCCGCATCGCTCGGCATCGACGCATCGCGGCTGATGGTCGGCGGCGACAGCGCCGGCGGCAATCTTGCCGCGGTGGTCGCGCTATCGGCGCGCGACGGCAACGGTCCGGGGGTCGCCGGCCAGGTGCTGATCTATCCCGCCACCGACTTTGCGATGACGCATCCCTCGCATCGCGAACCCGAGACCAGCATTCTCTTGACCCACACCGTGATCAAATGGTTCCGCGATCATTATCTCAACAGCCTCGCCGACGGCCAGGACTGGCGCGCCTCGCCGGCCCGCGCCAGCACACTGGCCGGATTGCCGCCGGCCTATGTGCTGACGGCAGGCGCCGATCCGCTGCGTGACGAGGGTAATGAATACGCCGAACGCCTGAAGCAAGCTGGCGTGGCCGTGACGTACCGGACATTCCCCGGCCAATTCCACGGCTTCTTCACCATGGGAAAATTGCTGCAGCAGGCCAACGTCGCCGCCAGCGACATCGGCGTCTGGCTGAGGGCGCTGAATTGATGATCTGCGCCGCAACGAGTTAGGCCCCGCGAATTGGAAACTTCCGCGTCGATCGAAATCGCCAGGCACACGCTGCTATCTTGCGGCCTCATTCTGGCGGTCGGCACGCTCGCCGCCTTTGTCGCGCAGAAGATCAGGATTCCCGATGTCGCGGTGTTTCTCGTGGTCGGCATCGCGCTCGGCCCGCAGTCGCTGGGACTGATCGACATCAAGGCCGATTTCGGCGCTGAACGAGATCATCCTGTTGTTCGGCGCCAGCTACATCCTGTTCGATGGCGGCGCGGCGTTACGCCTGCATGTCCTGAAACAGGTCTGGGTCACCATTGTGGTAATCGCTACCCTTGGCGTGCTGATCACCGCCGGCATCACCGGTATTGCCGCTCATTTCATTCTCGGTATTCCGCTCGGCGTGGCAGCACTGCTGGCCGCCACCGTGGCCTCGACCGATCCGGCGACGCTGGTGCCGATTTTCCGCCAGATCCGGATCAGCGACCGGGTGGCGCAGACCGTGATGAGCGAATCCGCGTTCAACGACGCGATGGCTGCGATCCTGACTTTCACGGTGCTGGCGGTCGCGATCGGAGGTGAAAAATTCTCGCTGACGGATTCGATCGTCGATCTTCTCAAGCAATCCGTCATCGGCATCGTCGCCGGCATTGCGCTTGGCTACTTCGCCGCGCTCTTGATCGCCCATGAGAAATGGGCGTTCCTTGCCGAATATGCCCCGGTCGTCACGCTCGCCGCGGTGATCGCCGCCTATTTCGCCGCCGACGGTTTGCAGGCCTCGGGCTTCATGGCGGTGTTCGTCTTCGGCATCGTGCTCGGTAACAAGGAAGCCTTCGGCTTCAAGATGGAGGCCGGCGAGGCACAAAGGCTCGACGAATTCGTTTCGACCACGGCGTTCATCATGCGCCTGTTCATTTTCATCCTGCTTGGTGCGCAGGTCGATTTCGTGCTGATCGGCCAGCACTGGCTCAAGGGCATGGCGGTCGTCGCCGTGCTGATGCTGGTGGGTCGCCCGGCGACAGTGTTTTTGTGCGCATTGCCGGACCGTCGCGCGCGCTGGAGCTTTCGCGAGATGCTGTTCATGTGCTGGACCCGCGAGACCGGCGTCATCCCCGCGGCGCTGGCCGGCCTGCTGCTCGGCATGAAGGCCCCGGGCGCGCCGATGATCGCCTCGGTGACCTTCATCGCGATCCTGATGACGATCCTGATCCAGGCGACGACGACGGAGTGGCTCGCGCGCAAGCTCGGGCTGCTGAAGACGGACGCGGATTAACCCGCCCTCGCCGCCCAGCGGAGCGATTGCGGGGGCTGGCGCGCGATCTCCTCGCCAAAATCTTCGGTCACTGTCACCCACCATTCACTTGCCGAAGAAGCGTTCCTCCATCGATATCCATTCCGGGTCGGACGTGATCTTCACCAGGGCCTCGTCGATCGGCCGTTTAAGCGGACTATGTTCGGGAAGCGCGATCGCCATGTAAGCCGGCGCGAGAAGGCCCTGCGGCATTTCCTCGGCGCCGGCGTAACGTTTTGAAATCAGGTGTTGCAGGGCGCCGACGCTGTTGACCACGGCGTCGGTTTTGCCGTCGCCCAGAGAGTCGAGCGCGTCCGGCAGGTTATTGAATTTCACGTATTGAAGATGATGTTGGTCGAGGTATTCGGCGCCCGACGACTGCGCCACCGCCGCCAGCTTCCTTTTCGCCAGATCGATGGTGCCGACCATGTCGCGGGATTCGACACGATCCGCGGTCAATCGCGAGACCAGGCTTGTCGACAGCAGCGAGACCCAAACCAGGCTGGCGAACATCCAGGAGACCGCGATGACGCGACCGGTGGTCGACTTCGGCGTCTTGTCACCATAACCCACGGTCGTCATGGTTACGATCGCCCAGTAAAGCCCGTCGCGCAGTGTGACGACCGAGGATTCCGAACCGTGCGCCGCGGGGTGACGGCTTTCGATGAACCACATCGAGACGCCGATCAGAACCAGCATCGCCAGGCTGCCGAGGATCAGGGGCCCCAGTTCCGAGGTCGCTGCCGCGTAGGACTTGAGCGCGGAAAGCGGACCTTTTTCCTTGCGCAAGGCGACCGCGACCCCGGACCGGTGGGCGGGATAGGAGAAATCCACGCGCTTCTCTCGTTCCGGCGTGATCGTGATCGCGCCGATCGCGGCGTCGAACTGATCCTGCTCGAGACCGCTCAGAATCGCTTCCATTTCCGAAATCGGAATCAGCTTGAATTGCCGTTGCAATCGTTCGGCGACCCTGCGCCACAGGTCCACACTGATGCCGGAAATCGAACCATCCGGGTTAGCGTACCCGTAAGGCGGGACGTCATAAACCGCGATACGGAGCGGCGTGGCCTGAAGCAGCGGCTCGGTGTCGGAGGCGCTCGCCACCGACAAGGCGAGACAACAGCCGAGAAGAAGGTGGATGAAGAACGTTTTGAAAGGCAACCTGAAGAAATGCGTCAGGCAATTGACGCCTCGGTCTGCACTGCGGGCAATCATGGGCGATCCGTGAAATTGGCTGCTTGGGCAAAAAGCCCGGCGTAAACTCGCGCCCTTTCATGAACCTGTCATGTCATCGCGTGTTGGCCGTCGAAACCAGTCAACTCAACTGATCGTTCGCGCCGAGCTTAACCGGCCCGCGCCGCCCTGCGTAACGATTGCGGCGGCTGGCCGAAGGCGCGGATGAAGGCGCGGCGCATCCGCTCCGGATCGCGAAAGCCGGTGGTCTCGGCGACGCGTTCGATCGCCTCGCTGGAGGATTGCACCTGCTCGCGCGCCACTTCGACCCGCAGCCGCTCGACCGCCTTGGACGGCGTGGTGCCGGTCTCCGCGATGAAGGCGCGGGCAAAATGCCGCGAGCTCATGCCGGCCTGCTCGGCCAGCGCTTCCACCGTCAGTGGCGCATCGAGATGCTCGCGCGCCCAGCTCAATAGCGGCCCGAACCGCCCCGACGGCGCCTTCAATTCCAGCAGCGAGGAGAATTGCGACTGGCCGCCGCTGCGGCGATGATAGAGCACGAGCTGGCGCGCGGCCTTCTTGGCAATCTCGTCGCCAAGATCCTCCGCGACCATCGCCAGCGCGAGGTCGATGCCGGCGCTGATCCCGGCCGAACTCCAGATATCGCCATCGCGCACGAAGATCTGGTCAGGCTCCAGTTTCACCCTGGGATACTGGCTGAGGAATTGCCGCGTGCGCTGCCAATGCGTGGTGGCACGACGGCCGTCGAGCAGGCCGGCTTCGGCAAGGATGAAGGCGCCCGAGCAGACGCTGGCGATGCGGATGCCGCGTTTGGCCATCGTCCGCAGGAAGCCGAGCGTCTTGTCGCATTTCGACGCGGCATCGACGCCGCTGCCGCCGACCACGATCAGCGTGCCGATCGCCGCGGACGGCCGAAAACCTCGCGCCAGCAATTCGACCCCGGCCGAACTGCGCACCGGCCCCGGCGTCGCTGCGATCGTCCTGATCGATGGCGCCGCGCCAGCCAGGCGGCTGGCGATCTCGAACACCGAAATCGGGCCGGCCGCGTCGAGCAACTGAAAATCCGGAAACACCAGAATGCCGATCATGACGAGACCCCGGGGGTGCGCGTCCCTAAATGAGGGAAATATGTCATTTCAGACATCAGACGATCATGCCAGAATGACGTGGTCAAGCAAAACCTCGCAAATCCTTACTTGCAACATTTGGAGCTCTGTCATGTCGGCGCCACTTCAGATCGGCCTCGTGATTTTTCCAAAGGTGACCCAGCTCGACATGACCGGGCCGTTGCAGGTGTTTTCGAGCCTGCCCGGCGCCAAGGTGCATCTGATCTGGAAGCGCATCGAACCGGTCGCGAGCGACGCGGTGCTGATGCTGACGCCGACGACGACCTTCGCCGACTGTCCGCAACTCGACGTGATCTGCGTCCCCGGTGGCGCCGGCACCGACGACATGGTCAATGACGAGGAGATGCTCGACTTCCTGCGCCGCCAGGCCGACGGCGCCAAATACATCACCTCGGTCTGCACCGGATCGCTGGTGCTGGGCGCGGCCGGTTTGTTGCGCGGCTATCGGGCGACGACGCATTGGACGGCGATGGAATTCCTCGGCGAATTCGGCGCGGTGCCGACCAGGAGCCGCGTCGTTGTCGACCGCAACCGCGTGACCGGCGGCGGCGTCACCGCGGGAATCGATTTCGCGCTCACTTTAGTGTCGATCCTGGTCGATCGTCCGACCGCCGAAGCCATTCAGTTGCGGCTCGAATATAATCCGGCGCCGCCGTTCAACGCCGGCTCGCCCGACGCGGCGCCGCCGGAAGTTCTGGCGCGGATGCAAGAAAGGATCGCCGTCACCCAGCCGCGCCGCAGCGAAGCCATCCACCGCGCCGCTGCGCGGCTGGCGGATGCGTGAGCTGCGCATCAAATGTCCGCGGCCAGCGGCTCTGTCGGCGCCGTGCGCGGCAAACCAAGCCGGACCGCAGTGTCCTCGCTGTCGAGATGAATCAACCCGCCCAGCCGGATGGTGACGATGTTGTGGACGAGGTGCCCAAAGCTGGAAACATGCGATTCTGAATCAACCGCTTAGGACATGTTAAGAATTAACTTAGTCACTTTTTTGATGGTTTGTTTTTCGGTGCGATGGTGTAGTTCCATTCACCGTGAAAGTCATGAGGAAAAATGTTGACGGCGGCGAGTTGTGCATCGGATATTTTGACGCCCTTAGGGTATTTCTTTTCGTCGAGTTCAGCACGCACAGTCAGACCCGTCTCGGTAGTGGTAGCGGCGATGAGTTCGACGATGGTGCGAAAATTCCGCAATGGTTTGCCGCGCCAGTTGATGCTGATGAAAGAGAAAAGCCGGTGCTCGATTTTATTCCATTTACTGGTTCCTGGCGGCAGGTGGCACACCGTGACCGGGAACTTGAGTTCGTCGGCCAGTTTCTGTAGTTCGATTTTCCACAGACGGACGCGATAGCCGTTCGATCCACCGCCGTCAGCGGTCACCAACAGGCCCTTGGGTTTCGGATAACGTTTCTTCCCCATGGTCTTCCACCAGCGGCGGATGGCGTTGACCGCAAAAGCAGCGGTGTCGTGATCCGTTCCGACGCTGACCCAGCCGATGTTGTTGTTGATGTCATAAACGCCGTACGGCACCGCGCGCTTCAGCTTGGGATCAATGAAGTCATGTACATTGACCTCTTGGGGTTTGCCTTTTGGTCTCCATTCGCGGCCCGCATTCTTGAAATTGCCTACCAATTCCTTCTTTTTCGTATCGACCGAGATGACCGGCTGGTGGTCCGCCAGGAAGCTCCCAGCCTTTTTGCTGATGTATTCAAACTGAGCATTCCGGTCCATATGCTCGCTTCCTTCGTTGGATTTCCGGTTGGCCTGTAGGCTATAGTGTAGCTTGTGCAGGCAGTCCCTAACGACGGGATAGCTGATGTCGTGCCCCTTGCGGTTCAGCTCCGCGCATAGCTTCCGCAGGCTCAGCGACGTCCACAATTGCCGCCGCATCGGATCACCTCGAGTCGCCGGTTCAAGCAGCGACTTAAGGTCGGCAAGGAGGGTCGGGTCCTCGGCTATCTTCGATTTACGCCCGCCACCCTGCCGGCGTATCCGCTCATCCCCAAATGGAGCGCGATCTTCCAGATCACCGAGCCCTCGATATATTGTCCGTCGAGCCAGACCTGTCGCCTTGGCGACCGCGCTCACGCCACCGTGTCCAATCATATGTGCTTCCGACGCCGCCCAGCGTCGCCGGCTCCGCTCATCAAGCAACGGAGCCATCGCCTTCCAATGTTTTCGAAGAGCTTTGATGACAGAAGCGTTTATCACGCCACGAATCTAGCGCGCCCGATTCTCTTCAGGGAATCCCCAAGCCATAATTCTTGCAGAGCGTGATAAAAATGACTCAGTTATTTCTTAACGAGCCCTTAGCCGTTGTTCACGGACGACGAATTGCTGGGTCCGACAACTTTCTTCGAGCGCCGCGCTGCCTCCGCCAAAGCGAACGGCAAAGGCCCCGAGGTCAAACGCATCGCCTCATCGGCCTCCGCGTCGGCGCGCTTTGCCTGAGAATTCCTGGACCGCAGGAGGGTCACCGATGGAAGTTCTTCGAAAGATTTCCGGTACTGCGCAGCGAACCGGCCTAACTGGTTGAAGCCGCTCGATAACGCGATAGCGGTAACGGTGTCTTCCGGACCTGAGCTAAGCAGTTCCTGGCGAGCCCGGGCGAGCCTCATCCGACGTAGCCAGCCGAAAGGCGTGGCATCCAGAAACATCTTGAAGTGCATCTCGAGCGTCCGCGGACGAACGCCACTGACTTGAGCAAGCGTTTCGAGCTGGATCTGCTCCGACAGGTGGCTCTGGAGCCAGCGAAGAGCGTGCACCAGGTCCGCCGGCAACGGCGAGTTGTCTTTCCTGTCCATCGGCTCACCATATGGGACTGGCATCGACATAGCTGATATCGCCTCGCGCGAGAGGAGAGTGCTTCCATGCATCCTACTCCCATCCGGCGTTCCCTGCGAGATTCGCATATTGGTGCGGAAACTGCATAGCCAACACCGACCTACCGGCCCAACCTAGGCCCGATCTGCACCAATTTGATCAGAGCCCGAGTGATCAGGAGCTGTATCATGATCAAGCCACCGGTTACGATCGCCGCTTTGGCGATCTGCTGGATTTCGTTGATGAATCCAGCATTCGGACAATCCAACGACAGCGAACTCGGCACGGTCCATTTCGAGACATCGTGCAACCCTGAGGCGCAGAAGCTTTTCGATCGCGGAATGTTATATCAACACTCTTTCTGGTACCGCGCGTCTCAGCGGGTATTCGAAGACGTATTGAAAGCCGATCCCAAGTGCGGCATTGCCGACTGGGGCATCGCGCTAAGCCTGCTGTTGAATCCGCATAGCACAACGCCCGCCAAGAATCTGGCCCAGGGTGCTGCCGCGCTGGCAAACGGCAAGGATATCGGTGCTGGGACGCAGCGTGAGCGCGACTATATCGACGCGCTGACCGTTATGTACGCCGATTTCGACAAGGTCGATCACCGCGCCCGGTTGCTGGCCTACGCCAAGGCCATGGAGCAGCTGGCCAAGCGATATCCAGACGATGACGAGGCGCAGATCTATTATGCACTTGCGCTGAACACCTCGGCTTCGCCCGCGGACAAGACCTACGCCAACCAGCTCAAGGGCGCGGAAATTCTGGAAGTGATCGCAAAGCGCCAACCGCAGCATCCCGGCGTGGCGCATTACCTGATCCACCTCTACGATTATCCGCCAATCGCCGAGAAGGGACTCGATGCCGCCCGGCGCTACGCCAAGATCGCCCCGGCGTCATCCCATGCCCAGCACATGCCGTCGCATATTTTTACCCGCGTCGGTTACTGGAGCGAATCAATCACGTCGAATGTTGAAGCAGCGCGAGTCGCCAAGGCAGACAATGAAGCCCACGACCAGTTGCACGCGATGGACTACCTTGTTTATGCTTATTTGCAACGCGGCGAGGACGGCAAGGCCAAGGCCGTGCTCGATGACATGAATGCAGTGACGGGCTTCAACGAAACTGTCCTAGCCGGGCCGTACGCACTAGCGGCTTCGCCGGCACGTTACGCGATTGAGCGCGGCGATTGGAAGGCGGCCGCCGAACTTCAGGTCAGGCCCAGCCCGCTGGCGCACGTGCAGGCAATCACGTATTTCGCTCGCGCGCTTGGAGCGGCTCGCTCGGGAGATCCGGAAGCTGCCAAAGTCGACCTTGCGAAGCTCGCGGAGTTGCGGGACAAGCTAAGCGCTGCCAAGGACGCCTACTGGTCAGAACAAGTCGACATTCAACGGCAGGTCGCGGCCGCCTGGACGCTCTACGCCGAGGGCAAGCGGGATGACGCGCTGAGTGCGATGAGCGCGGCTGCGGATGCCGAGGACAAGACCGAGAAGCATCCAGTGACGCCGGGTGTGCCGAAGCCGGCGCGCGAACTCTATGGCGTCATGCTGCTTGAGAGCGGCAAGGCCAGCGAAGCGCTGGTTGCCTTCGAGGCGACGCTGAAGAAGGAGCCGAACAGGCTCGGAGCCTATTTGGGCGCGGCGGCAGCCGCCGATAAATCCGGCGACCACGCAAAGGCACGCGACTACTACCAGAAAATCGTGGCGATTGCAGATAGCGCGGATGGCAGCCGGGCCGAAATTGCCGACGCCCGCGCGCACCTGGAGAAGCTGTGAACCGCAGCGCAGGAAAAGCCTGTGAGCCTTTGGATGAGAACCTGCTTGCTGCCGATGATGCTGGGCGCGCTGGCCGCGCCCGCGCAGGCCCAATCGCTCGAGGTGTTCGGATATTCAGGGCTACTCGGAGAATGGGAGTTGACTGCCACGGTTACAGAAACCGCGACCGGCGCAACGAAACGTTACTTCGGCCCTTTGACGATGAAGCATGTCGGTATCTGCACTCAGGACGGACCGGAGGAGCAAACGGGTGAGATGCATCTTGAAATATCGGGTTCGCCTTCCCGATTGGACGCAACTTTATCGATCGCCGGGATCGAATGCTCCTACCGCGGACGATTGTCCGATTTCTATACCGGTATGATGGCCTGCCCCAATCGAGAGGCTGTTCCACTCAAACTGTGGTTGAAATAATTGCCGATCGGAGCAGGTTCAGAATATCCCGAGCCTGGATCTTGGCTCAATCACGCCGCGCCAAGAAAAAGGCCGCCTGGTTTCCCAGGCGGCCCTTCCTGTCCTACGGTGGCGCCACATTGACGGGCGATTTCAGGATTTCTGCGCCGGGGGCCTATCTCCCAGCCGTACCCTGATCGGGCGCCGCTGCAAATCGGGGCAGTCGCGAACTGTTGCCCGAACCGATGCGATGGTCTCCCATCTCCGTAAGATGACCCTATTGAGCCGCGATCCCATCGCAAGCGCAAGCACGCTCTGACGTTCGGCGACAGATGTCCCCGCTGTTCCCGTTGTTCACAGGCCGATGCACCATTGGGCATCTGAGATACGCGCCATCTTCGGCGCACCTCACGGGTGAACGCAATTGCGTTCATCCCGGGGATGACGGTGGAGTTGTTGCGCGCGAAGATCAGTTACTTCCAGGCGTCCACGGCTGGTAATCGCCGGTGGCCTTGGGACGGCGGCCGCTCGCCATGGTCGAGCCGGACGGGCGGTAGGCCCGCGGGGTCCCGGTCATGTTCGGGATATGCGGCTTTTGCCATTCATGCGCGGTGTAGGCTTCTTCGGTCGGCGCAACATCGACGGTGTGATGCAGCCAGCCATGCCAGGACGGCGGCACGCGCGTCGCTTCGGCGTAGCCGTTGTAGACCACCCAGCGCCGCTCAAAGCCGAGCGTCGGATCGATCTTGCGGCCTGCGGTGCGGAAATAGCGGTTGCCCTGCTCGTCCTCGCCCACCAGTTCGCCGAACCGCCATGTCCACAATTGGGTGCCAAAGGTCTGGCCGTTCCACCACGTGAACATCTTCAGGAAAAACTGCTTCATCAGGGCATGGCCGGTTCGAGGATCGCGTGTGCTCCTGATGCCACCCGCACGCCGAAAAGTCCAGTTGAAGTCCCGTCATCACGTCTTCCAGGCGACCTGCGAACCGTCGCCTCGGTGACGAATTGCCGCGCGATCCCGGCAATTCGTTCATTTTACTTACAGTTCGGACCTGACAGCCTGATCTTCACGCACAATAGGGTGCGAGGCTGGGGAACGCCCGCCCGTCGAGCGGGTTGGCGTGTCCCGCCACTGGAGCCCGATCATGATCCGTCTTAAAGTTTTGAGTACCGCAGCCGTGATGGCTCTGGTGTTGCCCTTCCTGGTGCCCCAAGCCAGTCTCGCTCAGGCGCCGGGTCATCCGGGCGCGAGCCGCGGCGGCGGCCATCAGGGCGGCGGTTTCCGCCCCGGCGGCGGCGTGCGTCCCGGTGGTGGCGGCCCGCGCTTTAACGGCGGCGGCTATCGCGGTGGCGGCTACCACGGCGGTGGAAACGGGGCCTTGATTGGCGGCGCGATCGCCGGCGCGGTGATCGGTGGCGCCATCGCGTCACAGGGCTACGGCCCCGGCTATTACGGTCCCGGTCCCGGCTATTATGACAACGGCTATGATGACGGCGCTGTCGCCGTTGCGCCGGCGCCCGGCGGCGATGACGCCGTGGCGTATTGCATGCAGACCTACCGCTCCTATGACCCGCGTTCAGGAACCTATATGGGCAATGACGGCTACCGGCATCCCTGCCCGTAACCATCCGATCCCGCCTAGCATTACAGTTGTCGTTTTTTGAAGTGGGCACGTTGGGCGGCGGCCTGGTGAGCTCTGCGCCAGAGTGACCATGCGATGATGTGTGCGGGTCGGATCCGCTTTCGGGCGAGCCTGATGGCGATGCGGCGGACTTCCTGGATTGACCAACGGATCAATGACGGGGTGGTGACGTCTTTGTTTTTGTCTTGGTTCGGCGTTGCGTTTTTTTTGGCACAACCGGATTGGCGCGATGGCGGATCACCGCCATCATGGCGAAGGCGAGCATCACCAGGGAAACGTGGCGATGCCACCCATGCCAGGATCTGCTCTCGTTGTGATCGAGCCCGAACTCGTTTTTCGCGGTCTCAAAGCTGTCCTCGATCGCCCACCGATGGCCTTCGACCGCCACCAGCGTTTCGATGGATGTTCCCGCCGGACACCAGGTGGTGAAGAAGGCTAGATCGCCATCGGCGATATGACGACGGATTAGCAGACCGCGTGTCCAAAGACCCGGATTTGTGTCATTTGATTCTTCGACTTCCAGATCGGCCAATTCGAGATAGCACCAATCGTGCAGCCGCGGTCCTTTGGTCCCGGCTCCTGCGGACAGGCGTTTCCAGTCGGACGCACGCCGCGTGCGAGCGATGTCCGCGGCGTTGCCGGCGACCGATCGCCGCTTACCCCAGGATTGAAATACATGAGCGCTGCTGACCCCGAGCACGTAGCCTTTGCCTGCCCGGCGTAATTGCTGTTCGATATCGCCAACACCATAGACAGTATCACCGGCAACCCACTTGAATGGGATAGACGCGGCTATGGCGCGTGCGATCATGCTCGTTGCAAGCTTTGGCTTGGTCGCAAAGCCGACACCGGGAGGCACATAAGCGGCTTCCAGACGATCTGGATCGTCGGTCCATTCCTTCGGAAGATACAGCGCGCGATCGATGAACGCATGACCGTGGCGCGACACGTAGGCGGCGAAGACGCCGATCTGGCAGTTCGTGATCTTGCCGGCGGAACCAGTGTATTGCCGCGCCACCCCGCACGACGCCTTGCCCTGCTTGAGAAAGCCGGTCTCGTCGATCACCAGCACCGCATCGTCATCCGCCAAATGCTCGACGACATAATCGCGGACGATATCGCGCAGACCATCGGCATCCCAATCCCTGCGACCCAGGATTGCCTGTTGCCGCCAAGGACCGGGATCGCCAGCGGCCTCCGCGCGCATCCAACCGGTCTTGCGTTGCTCATCGCCGAGCAGGCTTTCCAGAAACAAGCCTGCATTCCTCGCAACACGATCTTGATTGAACAACGGACGTATCCGTTGCTTGATCTCACGAAGCGACGCCGCCCACAGCGCAAGCGTCTCTTCAATCGACGCTGTCTGCGCCCACGATCTTCAAATCATGGTTGCCTATGGATTCAGAAAATTCCATAAATGGCAACTGTAGTGCTAGAGCCTTTTCCGTTCCGATTGAATCGGAACGGGGCTCTCGTCTTTTGTCTTGACGCGTTTTCTTCACGCGAGCCGGTGCGCACGGAGCCTGTCATCGGGCGCGCATCCGCGCGACCCGTTGGCTCGAAAACGCCATTGCATGCGACTTCGATGAGACAGGACGGCGTATTCGCTGCGCCGTCCTTTTTGGTGCAATCGTTTCTTTTGCAGCTTGAGGTTCAGCGCGACGCGCCACTGACGATTTTGTCCAATCGAAAGTTCGTGAGATCGGCATCGGGGAGCCTCGATCTGCTATGCATTCTAGCGGGCAGACGCATCGACCTATTTCGGCCCTAATTGTCGCAGGGCGACTCAATTCTTTTGCATCGAATCTGTTGCATCGAAATTTCTGCGCCGAGTTCCGTTCGGTTGCCTCTGGGGAAGCTGATAAGTGCCGCGTGCTTTCGTGGTCGACGACGTCGCAATGGTTCAATTGGCCGTTGAAGTCCGCCTTCAGCGCCAAATCTTCGGAGCAACCCGCTTCGAAGCGAGCATCGCTGGCGACGGGATGCCGATCGATATCTTCGCCTCGGCCGATTTTCCCGAAATGATCCTTAAACCCGCTGCAACGTTTCGCCTGCGCAAGCCGTTCATTCCGAACGCGCCGCCCGCAGCCCTCAACCGACGTCTGGCAAAACCGATTGCAAACGCTCGTCTCGCCCAGTGAATTTCAACGGCAACGTCGACGTGGAAATCCCCCGACGGTGGTGTCGCAGCGCGCCGTTCTCGGAACAGGGCTTGCGATCCTGCTGATCATCAGCGCCGCCTCGATCGGCCTCGACGTCAAGTCGCGATCCGATGCGATCTGGGTCGATCACACGCTCGCGGTGTTGCAGAAATTTTCCGATATGCGATTTCTGATCACCCGCGCGGTGAGCGCCTCGCGCGGCTTCATGCTCACCAGCAATCCGAATTACGTCGTGGAATTCAACGAGACCCGCGACCGGATCGGGCCAGCCCTCGACGAATTGATCGAGACCACCAGGGACAATCGCGCCCAGACCCAACTGCTGGAAAACAGCCGGGAACTGATTACCCGCCGGCTTGCGGTCAGCGGTGAACTGGTTCGGCTGCACGCGGCGGGCGACAGCGCGGGCATCGCGGCACTGAACGCCACGTCCGAAGGCCGCGCGGCGATGGATGCGATCAGCGCCAATTTCGACAGGCTGGCTGCCGAGGAGCAACGTCTGCTCGCGATCCGGTCGGCGGAATTCGCGCCAGACCCGCTTCATCCTGCTGGGGATCGACCTGGTCGGCGCGCTGTTGATCCTCTTGCTGGCCGCGATCCTGATCCGCGACGTCCGCCGCTCGAGCCGGACCATGGAGACCTCGCTGAGCGCCTCCAGGGCCGAAAACGAAACGCTTGAAGCCGCGGTCGCCGAGCGCACCGAGCATTTGCTGGCCGCGCATGAAGAGCTCCGCCGCTCGGCCTCGGTGCTGCAGGGCACCTTCAACAGCATGGCGGAAGCCGTGCTGGTGATCGACACCAAGGGCATCATCGTGCTGGCGAACGCCGCGGCCGAAACCGTGCTGACCTACCGGCCCGGCATGAACATCAAACAGTTGAACAAGACGACCGTGGTCTACCGTGGCGACGGCACCACGCCGATGCCTTCCGAAGAACTGCCGTCGTCATGTGCGCTGCGCGGCGAACATTTCGACCGCAAGGAACTGATCTCGCATCGGCGCGATAGCGGCGAGATCGTTCATCTCGTGGTGTCGGGCGCGCCGCTGCACGACGCCTCCGGCGCGATCAGCGGGGCGGCGCTGGTCTATCACGACATCACGGCCGCCCGCGACACCGAGCGCCTGCTGCAGCAGGCCCAGAAGCTGGACGCGATCGGAAAACTCACCGGCGGCGTCGCGCACGACTTCAACAACATGCTGACGGTGATCACCGGCACCACCGAAACCCTGGTGGCGGAACTTGCGCGCCAGCCGGAACTGCAAAGCGTCGCCAGACTGATCGACGACGCCGCCGAGCGCTGCGCCGATCTGATCAAGCATCTGCTCGCCTTCGCGCGCAGGCAGACGCTGCAACCGCGCAACGTCGATATCAACAACGCGGTCCTCGATATCGTGAAACTGCTTCGCCCTACCCTCGGCGAGCAGATCGAGATCGAGACCATGCTGGAGCGCGGCAACACCACCTCGCACATCGATCCGTCGCTACTCGCCAATTCCGTGCTCAACATGGCGATCAACGCCCGCGATGCGATGCCGGACGGCGGCAAGCTGTTGCTGGAAACGCGCAATGTCGTGCTCGACGAAGCCTATGCCGAGGCCAATGCGGAGGTGCGGCCGGGTCCCTATGTGATGCTCGCGGTCAGCGATACCGGCACCGGCATGCCGGCCGAGATCCGCGACAAGGTTTTCGAGCCGTTCTTCACCACCAAGGAGGTCGGCAAAGGAAGCGGCCTCGGATTGAGCATGGTGTACGGGTTCGTCAAGCAATCCGGTGGCCATATCAAGATCTACAGCGAGCCGGGCCACGGCACCACGATCCGGCTTTATCTGCCGCCCGCCAGCGCGGGCGCCGATGCCGCGCTGCCTTCCGCGGCGCCTATCGCCGGCGGCAGCGAGACCATCCTGGTGGTCGAGGACGATCCACTGGTGCGCAATTTCGTGGTCACGCAGCTCCAGGGCCTCGGCTACCGGACCATCGCCGCCGCCGACAGCCGCGCCGCGATGGCGCTTGTCGAGAACGGCGAGCCGTTCGACCTGCTGTTTACCGATGTCATCCTGTCCGGCGGCATGACCGGCCGCCAACTGGCCGAAGCGGTGGCCAGGCGTCGCCCCGGATTGAAGGTGTTGTACACGTCGGGCTACACCGACAACTCGATCGTCCACCACGGCCGGCTCGACCAGGGTGTGTTGCTGCTGACCAAACCCTATCGCAAGACGCAGCTGGCCCAGATGATACGCCAGGCGCTGAAGGGCGAAACGAGTTAACCGCTGCCCGCCGCCACAAGCCTCGGAGCTGCGCGCTCACCAAGAGCGTGCCGCGCGCGGCTCAGGACAGCGCCGCCAGCGCGACGCCGCCCACCGTTAAGACCAGCGCTGCGATCTGGGTGATGCCGAGCGGCTCGTGCAGCGTTAGCGCCGATACCACCACGCCGATCACCGGTACCGCCATGGTGCCGATCGCCGCCACCGAGGCCGGCAGACGCGCCAACGCGCCGAACCAGGTGACGTAGCAAAGGCAAAATGCGATCGCGACCGAGTAGAACATCAACAGCCAGACCAACGGGGTCAGCGCCGCCGGATGCGTGGTCTCGATCAGTAGCCCCGCGATCGCCACCGGCAGGCAGCCGAGGCCGACCTGCCAGGCGGCGGCCGAAAACGGCGGCAGTTGCAATGGACGTTTCTTGGAGAGCACGGTGCCAAGCGCAAATCCGATCGCACCTCCCAGCGCCAGCATGATGCCCGGCAGTTGGGCTGCACTCGCCACGAGCCCGTTGCCGCCCATGATGGTGGCGAGCCCGGCGAATGCCAGCACCAGCGCGATCAGGCGCAGCGGCGTCGGCCGCTCGCCAAGCACCGGCCAGGCCATGATCGCCGCCCATACCGGCATGGTATAGGCGATCAAGGCGGTTTCGCTGGCCGGCAGCCACAGCAACGCCAGCCCGATCAGCACCATCCAGCAGCCGACGTTGAGCAGCGCGGCCAGCATCAACCGCGGCCACAGCGCACGCGGGATCTTCAGGCTTTGGCCCTGCGACAGCGCCAGCGCGGCCAGGCACAGCGCGCCGACCACGCCGGTGCAGCCGCGCACCGTCAACGGCGGCAACGTGGTGAGAAGGTATTTACTGACCGGCCAATTGAATCCCCAGCCGATTGAGGTGACGGTGAGGAAGATCAGTCCCGTGGGCGCAAGCCGCGCACGCGCGTGGGTCGGTTTTGATTCTGTCATTGAACTGCGATCGAGGGTGGAATTCGGCGCCACCTTGCCGCTTATCCAGGCCTCACGCCATCGGCCGGCGGACATGCCAGCTCCGAGAAGTCCGTAGCCTTACGTGAGTCTCTCAAAGTGCAATGCCAGGACCGCAATAAATAGTTACCCTGTGAACAGCGGGGCGAAGCTCCAATTCACAGCCCTGGGACATTTTTTTTCGCTTGGGAATCCCCTTGGAACTCACTGATACTTGCCCCCAACCGAGGCGGGGCTGCACCCCTTGGTTTCCCTTCTTTTCCACCATATTTAGTATTTGATTCAGGAACTCGTACTAATCCTTGACGGGCGTCCCGGACTTCCCTAGCTTCCAACCTGTTCGGCGCGAGTGTGTTTGGGTCCCCGCCGGTCGCTCCCAAAAGGGTTCCAGAATGACCACTCCGTCAGCCGGTTGAGGCAGCGGGTACGGGGCTTGTGTGCCCTGAGTTCAGGGTCTTTCGGGGCGCAAAAACGGGCCGGAATTGGTTCGGAGACACGGGCCGGAATTGGCCCAGAGACGTTGTAACGGATTGGGGCGTACCTGGGGTTTGGGCCAGCTTTGGAAATCCAAGGACGGGGCGAGCCTCGGGCCGGAACGAGATCGATGCTCGCATCGGTTTTGCCCGGAACAGAAACAGGCCGGGTTCACCGGTTGAACTGCGGATGACGGGATCACGGAGCTCAACCGTGACGCGGCGTTCGCTCAAAGCATAACATCCGGCACCGCGGGGCAGCGGCCGGCTAACGAAAGAAACGGGGCACGACCATGCGAATCGAACGCCGCAACACCACTCAGGGCCAGTCACCCTACGCAGGGATTGATTTCAGATTGACGACATCCGAGATCCGCAACCCCGACGGCTCGGTGGTGTTCCGCCTCGAAAACGTCGAGGTGCCGGAATTCTGGTCGCAGGTCGCCTCCGACGTGCTGGCGCAGAAGTACTTCCGCAAGGCGGGCGTCGCCGCGCGGCTGAAGAAGGTCGAGGAAGAGACCGTGCCGTCCTGGCTGTGGCGCTCGGTGCCGGACACCGAGGCGCTGGCCGCCCTGCCCGAGAACGAGCGCTATGTCAGCGAACTCTCCGCCAAGCAGGTGTTCGATCGCCTCGCCGGCTGCTGGACCTATTGGGGCTGGAAGGGCAAGTACTTCTCCAGCGAAGAAGACGCGCAGGCGTTCTATGACGAACTGCGCTTCATGCTGGCCAAGCAGATGGTCGCGCCGAATTCGCCGCAATGGTTCAACACCGGACTGCATTGGGCCTATGGCGTCGACGGTCCCGGCCAGGGCCATTATTATGTCGATCCCTTCACCGGCAAACTGACCAAATCAAAATCCTCCTACGAGCATCCGCAGCCGCATGCCTGCTTCATCCAGGGCGTCGGTGACGACCTCGTCAACGAGGGCGGCATCATGGACCTCTGGGTGCGCGAAGCGCGCCTGTTCAAATACGGCTCCGGCACCGGCTCCAACTTCTCGCGGCTGCGCGGCGAAGGCGAAAAGCTTTCCGGCGGCGGCCGCTCGTCCGGCCTGATGAGCTTCCTCAAGATCGGCGACCGCGCCGCCGGCGCCATCAAGTCCGGCGGCACCACGCGACGCGCGGCCAAGATGGTCGTGGTCGACGCCGACCATCCGGATATCGAGACCTATATCGACTGGAAGGTGAAGGAGGAGCAGAAGGTCGCAGCGCTCGTGACCGGCTCCAAGCTCAACCAGCGCCACCTCAAGGCCGTGCTGAAAGCCTGCGTCAATTGCGAAGGCTCGCGGCGACGACTGCTTCGATCCCGAGAAGAACCCTGCGCTGCGCCGCGAAATCAAGCTCGCGCGCCGCTCGATGGTGGCCGACGGCATGATCAAGCGCGTGATCCAGTTCGCGCGACAGGGCTACAAGGAGATCGATTTCCCGATCTACGACACCGACTGGGATTCGGAAGCCTACCTCACGGTGTCCGGCCAGAACTCCAACAACTCGGTCTCGCTGAAGGATGATTTCCTCCGCGCGGTCGAAACCGACGGCGACTGGAACCTGATCGGCCGCACCAACAAGAAGGTGACGAAGACGCTGAAGGCGCGCGACCTCTGGGAGAAAATCGGTCACGCCGCCTGGGCGTCGGCCGATCCCGGCCTGCACTTCAACACCACCATGAACGACTGGCACACCTGCAAGGCGTCCGGCGACATCCGCGCCTCCAATCCGTGCTCGGAATACATGTTCCTGGACGACACCGCGTGCAATCTGGCGTCCGCCAACCTGATCACCTTCTACAACACCTCGACAAAACTGTTCGACGTCGAGGCTTACGAGCATCTGTGCCGGCTCTGGACCGTGGTGCTGGAAATCTCGGTGATGATGGCGCAGTTCCCGTCGAAGGCGATCGCCGAACTGTCCTACGAGTTCCGCACGCTGGGCCTCGGCTTTGCCAATATCGGCGGTCTCCTGATGACCATGGGCCTGTCGTACGACTCCAAGGAAGGCCGCGCGCTGTGCGGCGCGCTGACCGCCGTGATGACCGGCATCAGCTACGCCACCTCGGCCGAGATGGCAAGCGAGCTCGGCCCCTTCCCCGGCTACAAGAAGAACGCCGCGCACATGCTGCGGGTGATCCGCAACCATCGCCGCGCCGCGCACGGCGAAAGCCGCGGCTATGAAGCGCTCGCGGTCAATCCGGTGCCGCTCGATCACGCCAGCGTGCCGCAAGCCAACATCATCGAGCACGCCAAGGCGGCCTGGGACCAGGCGCTCGAGTTCGGCGAACTCCACGGCTATCCGCAACGCGCAGACCACCGTGGTGGCGCCGACCGGCACCATTGGCCTCGTGATGGATTGCGACACCACCGGCATCGAGCCTGATTTCGCGCTGGTGAAGTTCAAGAAGCTCGCCGGCGGCGGCTACTGGAAGATCATCAACCGCGCCGTGCCCGAAGCGCTGCGCGCGCTCGGCTACCGCGAAAGCGACATCGCCGAGATCGAGGCCTATGCCGTCGGCCACGGCTCGCTCTCCAACGCGCCCGGCATCAACGTCTCCACCCTGAAGGCCAAAGGCTTTACCGACGAAGCCATCGCCAAGGTCGAGAAGGCGCTGCCGACCGCGTTCGACATCAAGTTCGCCTTCAACAAATGGACCTTTGGCGAGGATTTCATTCGCGACACCCTCGGCATCGGCTCCGAAGCCATTGCCGCGCCGAATTTCGACCTGCTCGCCGCGGTCGGCTTCACCAAGCGCGAGATCGAGGCCGCCAACGTGCACATCTGCGGCGCGATGACGGTGGAAGGCGCGCCGCATCTGAAGGCCGAGCACTATCAACGTGTTCGACTGCGCCAATCCCTGCGGCAAGATCGGCAAGCGCTATCTCTCGGTGGAAAGCCACATCCGCATGATGGCGGCGTCGCAGCCGTTCATTTCGGGTGCGATCAGCAAAACCATCAACATGCCGAACGACGCCACGGTGGAGGATTGCAAATCCGCCTACCTGCTGTCCTGGAAGCTCGCGCTGAAGGCCAACGCGCTCTACCGCGACGGCTCGAAGCTGTCGCAGCCGCTCAACTCGCAGCTCATCAGCGACGAAGACGAGGAGGACGATGCGGTCGAGGCGTTCTACGACAAGCCGATGGCCGCCCGCACCGCGCAAGTTTCGGAAAAGATCGTCGAGAAGCTGGTCGAGCGCATCGTGGTGATGCGCGAGCGCGAGAAGATGCCGGATCGCCGCAAGGGCTATACCCAGAAGGCCGTCGTCGGCGGCCATAAGGTCTATCTGCGCACCGGCGAATATGACGATGGCCGGATCGGCGAGATCTTCATCGACATGCACAAGGAAGGCGCGGCGTTGCGCTCCTTCATCAACAACTTCGCGATCGCGGTCTCGCTCGGCCTGCAATACGGCGTGCCGCTGGAGGAATATGTCGACGCCTTCACCTTCACCCGCTTCGAGCCCGCGGGCCCGGTGCAGGGCAACGACAGCATCAAGTATGCGACCTCGATCCTCGACTATGTGTTCCGCGAACTCGCGGTCAGCTACATGTCGCGCTTCGACCTCGCCCATGTCGATCCCATCAGAATCCAACTTCGACGCGATGGGCAAGGGCGTCGAGGAAGGCAAGCACGCCGGAGCATCCGAGCAACAAGTACCTGTCGAAGGGCCTGACCCGTTCGCGCACCGACAACCTCGTCGTCATGCGCAGCGTCTCGACCCCCGAGACCGAGGCGCGCGGCTCCAGCAACGTCACCACGATGACCGCGCACGGCGCCACCGCCCGCCACAGCGACACCCACGAAGGCGCGGTCGCGCTGAAGCAGGAAGCCCAGCACGATCTGTCGCCGACCGAAAAGCTCGAAGCCCTGCAATGGAGCAAGGCGGGTGCCGCCGCAAGCAGCCCAGCCGAGCAAGGCCGAACGCCGCGCCGAAGCGAAAGCCAAAGGCTACGAAGGCGAGATGTGCGGCGAGTGCGGGCAATTTCACGCTGGTGCGCAACGGCACCTGCATGAAGTGCGATACGTGTGGTAGTACAACGGGGTGCAGTTGACAGTTCGGAGTTACGACGCAACTTTCCAAATTCTTGGAGAGAGAGAGAGATCGGGCAGTTCGGAGTTAGCACCCTCATCCGCACGCAAAAAGAGAAAGCCCGCCGGCAATGGCGGGCTTTCCTCTTTCAGAATGTTTGCTTTGGCGCTTAGCAGCACAAAAGCGGTGCTTGGTGTGCAAGGTGCTAGGGAAGCTGCGTGATGTTTATGTTGCCGAGGGGCATTTCAATATCTTCCTGAGCCTCGCTTGCGGCTTCCGGCAGTCGCTCGATCACCCTCAGATAGGAGAGGACAGCCTTCTCGGGCTTGCGTCGCTTCCTTTCCCAGTTTTGCAGCAAGTCTAAGTCCAACCCAAAGCGCAGCGCGAACTGCTCCTGGGTAAGTTTCATGGCTTCCCGCAGGCGCCGGATATCCGGATTGCGATCGGTGGAGCGGGCGACCACACCTGCATCCGCGAGATCGGACGCGAGCAATTTACGGCTCTCGACCTTCGGCACTTCGATGACGGCTCGGCCATTCCGCAGCATCTCCTCCACGGCCCGCTTGGCGCGCAGCAACGTGAGACCGCGGCGCGCGAGCGCCTCTGTCGCCGTAATTGCGTTGACCTTACGGTTTGCTACAGGGCGAAGGGACACCGCGACGGGTGAACCGGAGACGACCTGGGGCACGGCCTGGACCGGCCCCAGTCGTGCGAGACGCTCCTTGAATGATGAGCTCATCGTAGTCCAACTCCTCTAGGACATGCTCAGCGAGCATACGCAAATTCGAGACGCCGATTTGTCGGACTCCCGCGTCCGAATGGATGTGAAAGCCTTTCAGGACCAAGTTTCGACCCGATATCTCGACCTCGGCCATCGCAAAAATTGCCCCCATCGGGGTCGCGATACGGACCGTGACAACCTGGTCGGCCGTGCCATCGTGCACGAATTCGAACGAGACCTGTTCCCGCTTCCAAGTCATTTAGATACGCCAATGGCAGGGTAATTTCAACTGGGAGCTATGCCGCATCGATGGCGCCTCGGCTAGACAGAAGAGCGGGATTTTGCCGAGAACCCCCAATTTGGCGGTAAATCAGGCAAATCGACTTCAAATTTGGCTGTTTATATCATCGAATAGACATTTTTATCTATTAATATAACAGTTATGCATACTCCCATGACACGCGAGCAGCGTCGCCTGACGGAGGCGATGCGCGCAACCGCGAGCGATTTTGCCGCCCTCGCCCGCAAGCGGGACGAGTTTGTCGGTGGCATGCAGTGGCTCCCCGTAAAGGGGAGAGAGTATCTGACGCGCTACCGGCGCGACCCGCTCTCGGGCGAACAGAAATCGACTTCACTTGGACGGCGCTCCGCAGAAACGGAGGTGGTCTATGAGCGGTTCACCGAAGGTCGTGCCGATCTCGATCGCGAGATTGAAGAACTGCGGCCGACCATGGCCGAGCAAACCCGGATGGCGAAGGCGCTGCGGCTGTCCCGCACGCCAACTGAGATCGCCGATGTGGTGCGGGCGATCGGATATTCCGACATATTCAACCACGTCACGATCGTTGGCGAGGCGGCCGTCTACGGATACGAATGCGAGCTTGCAGTGCTGTTGCCGCGTGAACTTCTTCCCGAAGGCGGCATGGATCTGCTCGTCGCCGGCGTTCATCCGAGCGACGCGATCGACGAAGTCGCGGCCGCCCTACGCCGAGGACGCGTCGGAATCCGGCGCGGGCGTGGCGACTTCGAACTTCGTACCGAGGAAAACCTACGGATCAGGCTATTTACGGCGTCCATGCTGGAGCGGAGCGCCGAGCTTTACGCTGAGGAAAATCACAACAGCGGTGAAGCGGCCCGGTGGGCGCTGGAGCAGCCGCCGATACGTTCGATCTGCATAGATCGCCAGGGGCGCGCCGCTCCGTTCTCGCTATTAGATCCACGCGCGTACTGCATTCTCAGATACGTAGCGATCGACACCGAAGAGATGTCCGTCATCGCCAGGGACACGTCGTCCGAACTCAATTCATCGATGGTCCATCTGGTTCAGGAAAACTGGCCTGAACCGTTTGAGGAGAAGCACGTGACCTCAATCGGCAAGTTGGCCGAAGCGCTCGTTGGGGGGCAATTCCACCCGCGTCCGAGATTTTAGCGGGAACAATTTTTCAAGGATTCGTTGACCACGCTGCAAGAGCGCTGCTGCCGCTAACCTCTGGTTTAGTTGTGGGTGTGATGTTGCGCAAAGAGTTCATTTCAGGGGGCAATCCGGCGAAGACCGGAACGTTTCGTTGCGAGCCGACCGGCGTCCGCGCAGCATGCGCGGCGGCGACCCGGCGCGACCGGAGGCGCATCTGGTCAGGCGTTTCCGCGTCCCGCGGGCGGCCGGCCGGCCATCAAAGCATGGCAACCGTGTTTCATCCCGATCCCCAGCGGCTGGCCCGGCTGGGCTACGCCGCGCCCATCACCCATGTGCCGGTCCTGTTCGATTCGGCGTCGCGGTACTGCCGCGCCCACAACCGCTACCTGCGCGAGCGCGCCATGCTCGAATGGCATCCTGGTGCGGGCTCCGATGTCCCGCGGCCCACGACGCTGAAGAACATCGCCGACAACCTCAGCAACTTCATCCAGTGGTGCGAGACGCGCGGAGCGTCATGGCAGGAGGTCAAGTACGCCGAAGTGCTCGCATATCAGAGGGAGCAGATCAGCGGCAGGTGGTCCTGCCGCGGAAAGAAGCTCGAAGCGTCGACCGCCAACCACCGCGCCGACGAGGCAACGAGCTTCCTACGCTGGGCGGCCGAGCGCGGCCTGCGCGGTCCGTTCGACGCGCAGATGTTCTTCCGGACGGTGCGGACGAAGTTCGGCGCCGCGCAGGTCATGGTCCGCGCCGGCCGCGCCAAGGAGAACCTCACGACCAAGACGGAAAAGCAGTTCAAACTTCCCAAGGCCACGGCCGTGAAGGCCTGGCTGGACGCGGTAAAGCGGCAGCGGGGATATGCGAAATACCTCGTCTGCCGGATGATCCTCGAGGTCGGGGCGCGCCGCAAGGAGGTCGAGGCGCTCGAAGTACATCAGTGGCCCTCCGCCGCCGCAATCGAGGAGGCGTACCTGCTCGCGCAGGAATCCGTTCCGATGGACCTCGTCGAGACGAAGGGCGGCCGGCCGCGCACCGTCTGGGTGCCGCTGGAATACGCCGGCCGCGTGCGGGAGTGGATCGACGAGAAGCGTTCGACCTATGCCTACCGCTACCAGGTCGAGCACAAGAAACCCACCTACAGGCTGTTCCTCAGCGACGCGCCGGGGGCGCACGGAAACCCGGTCAGCGTGCAGACCATCTACCGCTGCTTCTCACAAGTGAACCCGCGTCCGAAGCTGTGGTCGCCGCACAAGGGCCGCCACGCGTTCGCATGCTTCTTCGTCCTCCACGCCCTTTCGGTGGAGGCGCAGGCGGACGGCGGTCTGTCCGCCAAGGGCGCCAGTTGGGTGATGAACCGCGGCGACTTCTGGCTGCGGCTGCTTCGCAAGCAGTTCGGGCACATGAGCGAGGAGACCACCGAGGTCTACCTGCGGTGGCTGAGGTCGGCTTGCGGCCTGACCTAGCTCGCTTCCGGCTGGCATCGATTCCTCGAGGGAAGTGATGACTGACAATCTCACCTTGTGGATTGCGCCGGCTCAGGGCCACGCCTACGAGATCGACCTCTCCGAGTTCGCGCTCGGCGGCGGCATTGCCACGGCCGCAAAAACCACGTCATGGAACGGCGACTACCGCGGCCGCCCGCGCCTTGCACGGGAAATCTACGACCTCGTCTTCCTGACTAATCCCACCGAGAGGTCTGTCATCTCGACGCGTTCGGCCATGCGAAACTTTTTCCGCTTCCTGGATGAGCGTGCCGCGTCCGGCGAAACGGTGGAATGCTCGACCGATGTGACCGACGCCCACGGCCCGGCGTTCGCACGTTGGCTCGACGGCGACGAAAACAGCTACCGCACGGCCAAGAGCATCCTCAACCAGATGAGGGCGCTCTCCGCCGGCCGCCTGCTGTTCTGGCCCACCCGCCGACGCGACCTTGCGGTCCGTGAGGAGCCGGTCGACGACCAAGCCATGAAGCGGTTCTTCCATGCGCTCAGGCACGAAGCGCGCAGCATCAAGGCCATGTTCGGCGAAGGCGACCGGCTCGCAATGATCGGATCGGATCCGCGGGGCGGCACCACCGACGACTGGCTCGCGCCGGAGAACCGTATCTGGCTCGTCAAGTCGATGCTGGGGGACGGCCTGCCGGACAGCAAGACGGTCCGCGCCGCCGGGGGGCGTCCGATGCAGGAATTGGCGGGACCGGCCTATCTGGTCCCGGGCGCGGAAGAGCGCAGCACCCGCGGCGTGTCGGGGCTGCTGCGGTGGATTCTGCCTGGCTTTCCGGAAACGTCGGTGTTCTTCTGGCTCTTCCTGCTCGGTACGGGCTGGAATTACTCGACGGCCTGCGCGGTCGACGCCACGGATCCGGAGGGTTGGGCGCAGCCCCATCCGCAGAGCGAGAAATTCGCCGTCATCCATGCGTTCAAGAACCGCGCCGGCCGGCACCCTCGTCATCATCGACGAGGCCTCCATGCTCGATCTCGCCAGCGCCCATGGTCTGCTTCGTCGCCTGCCCCACGGCGCCAGGTTGCTCCTCATCGGCGACGAGCGTCAGCTTCCCCCTGTCGGCATTGGGGCTTCTGTTTCACCGGTTCGTGCAGGACGACACGGTCACCGCGACGCTGGCCTCCGTCCGCCGGCAGGCTTCGGATTCGGATATTCCGGCGGTAGCCGCAAAGATCCGCCGGCGAGAGGTGCCGGTCCTGCTTCCTTACGGCGGCGAACGGCAGGGCGTGAGGCTGCTCGAAGCCGTCGGCCGTGAGACTATAGGCGAAAAGGTGGTGACCGCCCGCGCCGATCTCGGCGGCGGCCCCGACGTCATGGTAGTCACGCCCGTCAATGACGGCCCCTGCGGTGTCATCGGCCTCAACCGGCGTCTTCACGACGACTACGTCGAGAAGCACGAACTTCAGGAATTGTGCGGACCGCTGGGTGATTTGTTCTCGGCCGGAGAACCCGTTGTCCACCGCCGCAACGACTACCACCGCGGCCTGTTCAACGGCTCGGTCGGCTCCGTCAAGCGCATCGACCGCTCGCAACGCAGCCTCATCGCGGTGTTCGACAACGAGGAACATTCGTTCGAAGGCGACGAGCTCGTCGACCTCGCGCTGGGCTATGCCCTAACTTGCCATCGCAGCCAAGGCAGCGAGGCCAAGCGCGTGATCATCGCCCTGCCTCCCGGCCGTTTACTGGATCCGTCATGGCTTTACACGGCCGTGACGCGCGCCAGCACCCTCGCCATCATCGTTGGCGAAGCCGGCACCATCGGAGAGGCCCTGGGACGCCCCTACGCCGACGATAGACGGCTTGTCGGCCTGCGCTGGCCTGCCTCGGGCTGAGGTTCGCGATCCACAATCTGTGTGAAGTCTGATCCCCGGAGCCGCCGTCGCGGCGTCCCGAAAGCGCCGGCGCGCACAATCCGCAAGGGCGAAGAGCGCAGCGTCCCTGGCGGATGAGCACGACTGCGCGAAGGGTTTGAGCCGGGACTGCGGCGGAGGATCAGACTCGTCCTGATCCCTGGTGAGCCTGAGCATCATGCTTCGAAAACACCGTTCGGAGTTAGGCAACTCGGAACGGCCGACACCGCCGTTCGGAGTAGGAAAGCCCTTTACATACACACTCGGATAACTCGGAACGATCTCTTATGCCGCCAGCACGACGGGGTGCAGCTAAATCCGAAACGCAAGCAGCCGCCTGGAGGCAGCCATGCCTGTTGCGTTGCGCCAGAGCGGCTTGCGTTACTATTTCTTTTCAAACGAAGGCCAGCCGCCTGAAGCGCCTCATGTTCATGTCAAAGGGCGGCGGTCGCGACGCGAAAGTGTGGCTGGAACCGGAAATATCGTTGGCCGATAGTTATGGCTTCAATT
The DNA here is from genome assembly GCA_963755895.1 of uncultured Alphaproteobacteria bacterium. Taxonomy (GTDB): domain Bacteria; phylum Pseudomonadota; class Alphaproteobacteria; order Rhizobiales; family Xanthobacteraceae; genus Bradyrhizobium. The sequence continues at coordinate 745,168 of CAVWMD010000027.1, read as the reverse complement.
CCCGGGAACTTTCGAATATCCTGCAGGTCGTCGCGGACAATCGCGACCTGCTTTTGAAGGCATGGCATGACCATTTCGGCGACCAGCGTTCGATTTGACGAACACACGATGTGGGTCGAATTGTCCGACGGACGGACGCTCGGCGTGCCGCTGGCATGGTTTCCACGGCTGCTGCACGCGACATCTTCCGAACGCGAGCAGGTCGAGTTGAGCCGCGTCGGCCTGCACTGGGAAGCCATCGACGAAGATATTTCCACCGCGGGTCTGTTGGCCGGACGTGGGGATGTAACGCGATCGACAGAACGCGCCGCGTAGAGCTTGTAGGATGGGTCGAGCGAAGCGATACCCGTCAATTTTGGCGCTTGATGTGATGGGTTTCGCCAAGAGCTCACCCCATCGGGCTCTATCTCGCGGACCTATTAGCTTTTGCCTGACGAACTGGCCCGGTGACCGACGCAGCCGTAGGTCGAAATCGGCCTTGTGAGTGGAAGCCGAAGACCCCTTCTGGCGCTTTTCGGATGTCACGCGATGTCCGACGATGTCCGCGGCCGGGAGCACAGCGGAAGCCGCCGAAGTAGGCAACGCCGCAAGGGTGATTGCTCCTGACGAAGCCTGACTCAATCTCAAAATTCTGCTAGGGTCACAAACGTGTACGAAAGGATTTCCAATGAAAATATCCTTTGCACTCGTGATTGCTACGACGCTGGTTTTCTCTCAGTTACCCGCTCGTGCCAGTATCTTTTATCCAACCCACCGGTGGTGTCGCGTGTACGATGACACTTCGTTTATCGGAATTCCGGGTCAGTGCGGAACGATCCTGCGGTCCTACCCGCGCAGACTGTACATGCGATCTTCGAGAGCGCCATTGTATCATTATTACCCAAATTATTATTGCCCATAGCAATGGCGGCAAGAGTTCAACCCATCCTGCGGGCACCTGTGACCGGCTCGTAGGGCAGATTAGTCTTACTGCGTCACGAGTATCGTCGCCTGTTTGATGCTGCGATGAGGCCACAACACGGACAGCGCGGCAATGCTTTGACCAGCGCTCGGATCAGCCGTACGCGCATAGTTGCGATTGAGTTCGGGACATGGCGTTCAGGCCGCGAGGGCGGAGCCTCTGGGTCGATAATTGTTGGGTAAGGGAGGGACTTGGACTGGCGCGGTGGAACGAGGTCTTGAGGGGGGAATCGTCGCCTGCTCGGCGATCAGGAATCCGTAGGCCGCGATGCACAGGGTTGCGTGATGATGGAAGCCGCGCCAGCCGCGCCCCTCGTAGTGACCGAGCCCGACCTCCTGCTTGAGCTCCTGGTAGTCGCGCTCGATGCGCCAGCGCAGCTTGGCCAGATCGACGAGCCGCGTGAAGCTGACGTTCTCTGGCAGCGTGGCGAGCCAGTATTTGGTCGGCTCTGCCTCGCCCTCCGGCCAGTCGATCAACAGCCACTCGGGCGACAGCGTCTCGGGCATCAGCTTGTTGTACCCGACACGGACGCGCACACGCGCAAAGCGCGAGGACAGCTGCTCGGCCGAGCCTTCCCGCCACGTCAGCGTGCGCCAGGCCTGCTTCGGTAGACTGAGCGCCACTTTCTTGGCTGAGACCAGATCGGGCTCGTCGCGTCGGCCGGTATTGTTCAGCGGCTTGTCCATGCGCCGCGGGCCGGTGCCGGGCCGCCACATCAATGTGTCCGACAAGATGCCGACCACGTAAGGCACACCCAACTCCGTCATTCCGGCGCGCAGCCGCGAGTCCCTGCCGTAGGCCGCATCCATCAAGGCGACGCCTCGCGGCAGGCCGACCTCGCACGCCCATCGTATTTGCTCCAGCGCGATCTCCGGCTTGGTCTTGAACTTGATTTCCTTCGGAACGCCCGCCTTCTTCCGTCGGGCACGGTCCTTGGTCCAATCCTGTGGCAGATACAGCCGATAGGCGACCGGCAGGCTGGCAGAGTGATTGGCGATCGACAGCGACACCGCGACCTGGCAATTGGCTTGCTTGCCGAGCTGCCCGCAATATTGGTGGTGCACGCCGACCGAATGCTTGCCTTGTTTAGGGAACGACGTGTCGTCGATGATGAACGCCTCGATCGGTCCATTCTTCTCGATCGCCGGCAACACCATCTCGCGCACCTTGGCCAGCACATCCTCGTCCGACCAGGCCGCGTTGGCCGACAAAGTGCAGCAGCGACTGGTGCTGTGCAGCCGTCCGCGCCGGAGCCGTCCGCGCCGCCATCGGCTCAACGCTCTTGCGCTCACCGGGTAACACCAGGCCCGTACAATAGTCGCGCAGCGGCCTCGTCCGTTCCGCGTGACCGAGCACGCTCCCAAGCCCCGCCACATACGACGTGAACCGTGCTTCACTCTGATCGAGATCCATCTGGCCCTCCGCGTGCCAAAAATTGAATCTCCTCAACTACTTGATTCTCAGCCTCAAGGACTGCGACCGCTTGACTCAGTAGTACTAATCCGCCCTACCGCTCGGACAAACAAAAGAGGCGGGTCAGCCCCAGCCAACCCGCCCTATTCCATCACGCGGCCTTGGCGGTTTTTTCTGCCGGAGTGGCCTGTTCCATGGCGCGCATGTAGAGATCGAGCATGCTCTCGCGCTCGTCGCGCTCTTCCTCGTCCTGCTTTCGCAGCTTGACGATCTCCTTGAGGATCTTGACGTCAAACCCGTCGCCCTTGGCTTCCGCGAACACTTCCTTCTTTTGCTCGTTCAACTCCTGGATTTCGCTGTCGATATTTTCGATCCGTTCGACGAACGCGCGAATTTTACCGCCGGGAATGGTGACGTCGGACATGGTGTCTCCCTGATTAATGGAAGTGCGAAAATGCCCGCAAGATCATAACCAATGTGTTAACCCTGCACGCCGCCCCGAAAGATGATTAACGGCGCTCAGGTTCCGTTACTGTCCCTACGCATTCCCACGAAACGCATGCCAAGAAAAAGCAATAGCTCCCTCCTTCGCCGCTGGCGGCAAGGCACGCGATGGGCGCGAGCGAAGCTCACGCAAGTACCGCGCTCGGTTCGGATCGCGGGCGCTGCCGCAATCCTGCTGGCGATCTTCGCGCTGACGAACCTGATCTATCACGTGATCCACAAGCCAACCGAACTGTTCTTCTTCGTCGGCCACAGGCTCGACAAGGAGCCGCCGGAGACGTGGCGGCAATACGGGGCACTGTTTCGTACCTATTCGACCCCGTCGATCACGCCCGAGCTATTGGCCGCGCTGGCTCAGGTCGAGAGTTCGGGCAATCCGGTGGATCGCACCTACTGGCGCTGGCGATGGAGTTTTAACCCGTTCGCGGTCTACCAACCCGCCTCCAGCGCCGTCGGCCTGTTCCAGATGATCGATGGCGCCTACGCCGAGGCCGCGCGGTTCTGCATCCGCGACAACGCGGTCACCGATACCGGCTGCGGATTCGGCCCCTACATTCGCGCGTTCCCGAGCCATTCCATCGAATTGGCATCGGTGTATCTCGACCGCCATGTCGCGGCGGTTCTCAACGTGGCGGGCGATGTGAAGCCAACCCCGCAGCAGAAGCAGGATCTGGCGGCCTTCATCCATCTCTGCGGCGCCGGACCGGCCACCCGTTACGCACGCCGTCACTTCCAGATGATATCGGGCGAACGCTGCGGCGATCATCTCGTAGCGGCCTATGTCTCCAGGGTCGACGCGATGAAGCGCCAGTTCCAGCACCTTGTTGCCGAAGGCGGCAACTAGAGCCTTTCCCGTTCCGATGGAATCGGAACGGGGCTCTGGGTTTTTGTTTTGACGCGTTTTCTTCACGCGAACCGGTATCCACTTCGCTCGAAAACGCTCTAGCCAACCCAGCTTGCAGGATTAGCCGACGGGTCCGGCCTTATGCCTGAATTCACGTGAGATAGCCGGAAACGCCATCCCACAACAATTTCAGCGCCGTCACGATCAGTAATCCGTAGCAGGCACGATAGATCTGCTGCTGGTCCAGCCTTCCGTGAAGCCGCCAACCAAGCCAGACGCCGGTGGGGATCGCGAGCAGGCAGGCTGCCATCAACATCCAGACGTTGGCCGCGGGTTTTGCCAGCAGTAACCACGGCACCGCCTTGGTCGCGTTGCCGACAGTGAAGAACAGGCTCGTCGTTCCGGCATAGATCTGCTTGCTGAGGCCGAGCGGCAGCAGATACATCGCAAGCGGTGGTCCGCCGGAATGCGCTACCATGGTGGTGATACCTGAGGCGAGACCGGCAGCGATCGCTTTCGGCGACGAACGTGGACCGTCACCTCCGAGCCTCGGGCAAACCACAGCCCGACAAAGCTCAGAGTGACCGTCGCCATCACGATCGCCACGGCACGATGGTCCAGCACCCGGAACAGCAGATAACCGAGCCCGATGCCGATCACGAGCCCCGGCAACAGCAACGCCAGGTCGGGCTTTGACCACGTCGAGGGCTTCCAGTAGCGCAGCGCGAACAGGTCCATCGCGATGAACAATGGCGCGAGAAGGCCGCCGGCCGTTACCGGATCCATCACGAACGACAACAGCGGAATGCCGACAATGGAGAACCCGCCGCCGAACGCGCCCTTCATGAAGCAGATCAGGAACACGCCGGCAAAAGCAACCAGGACCGTCGCGACCGTTAGCTCCATTGCTCTCCTCCGGGATCGCAGCGGGCCTGGCGCGCGTCTGCATGTGGGACGATCGCGGCTTGCAATCGGGTTGGCGAAGCCAGAATGTCCCGGCTAATTTATCGGTTCAAGAAAATCATTGCACTCGGCACAATTGACGTCGACCGCTCGGCTTATTGGGGAATGCCAACAATTCCAACTCCCGGGGCGATGGGCAACGCGTTGCGAAATGTCCCGGACGGTCTGTCGGATTCCGCTCAGGCGGTTCGTCGTTACAGCAAAGGCAGGCGGCCGGCCCGCCGAAGACCGTCACAGGAGATGTCATGACGCAGTATCTCGTGGCCATTCACCACCCCGACGACTACGACCCCTCGGTCGAGGACGAAGCGATGCACCGCGATATCGATGTGCTCAACGACGAGATGGTTGCCGCTGGCGCCAGGATTTTTGTGGGTGGGTTGGGCCGGGCGCGCAGCGCGAAATCGCTGCGGCTGACGCCTGGTGGCGCGGTGCTCATCACCGATGGGCCATACATCGAGGCCAAAGAACATGTCGGCGGTTTTTGGGTGCTGGAAGCGGCTAGCCTGGACGAGGCGCTGGCGTGGGGGCGCAAGGCCGCCGTCGCCTGCCGGGCGCCGGTCGAGGTCCGCGCGTTTCACTGATGGCCGATCGGAAGCGGCTTCCATGCCCTCCTGCTGAGCCGCAAAGCCCAGATGGAACAAAGGCGCTGGTTCCTCGTTATGGGTGAAATATCGGGAGGATCTCATGGATCGAACAACGCGCTGCCCTAAGTGCGAAAAGCGAATGGTGCCCGTTGTCACCATTTCCGGCCGCACCGTTCTGCAATGCATAAGTTGTGACGACCCCGCGGTGAAATGGTCTGAAAGCCCGCTCACGGCCCCTGAAAAACCCGTCGAACAAGAGCGCGCTTAAGCTACGCTGCCCGCCTCGGCCGAAGCCCGCCCGGATAGATCTTCACACGGGCCTTCATCAGCCGGCCATAGAAGCGGTAGCAAGAGGGTGCTCTTCAAAACTCACGCCCGATCCTTGGGCGCATAGTCGCCGGGTACGCACTTGATGCGGCCGATCTTCCACTGCTCGCCGCGGAATATCGAATGCTCTTTCCATTCGGCCAGCGCCGGCTGCGAGAGGAAACACGCCTGCATCGGCATATCGTCCTTAACGACGATTTCCTCGCGGCAAACTGGTTGGCTGATGGCGCCGAGGGCATGGCACATGACGGCAACGACGGTAATCTGCATTTGCTTTCCTCTGATGTGCCGAACCGAAACTGTCCGCTTCGTTGCCCGGCGGTTGTCTACGTAGGAATCGACAGGCCCCCTGACCATTAAATCATTTGTCAGGCGGTATATGCCGAGAGCCGGCGCGGCACACTTGAGCTGCGTGAGTGCTGACTTGTCCCATTCTTCACCGTCGGTCACGTTCGAAAATCGTGGCGCCCGGGTAGATCCGGCGGGCGTACGCAACGACCAGTGCGCGATCCTGTATTTCCAGGAACGGAGTCCGGATCTGACACGACCCGACGCTGAGGTGCCACAAGCCGTTATGCTTATGGATGATGACGTTCATGGTGACGCCTCGCATGCGCCAGCAGTTGAGCCAGCCAATGCCTTGGCCGCCTCAGCGCGTGCGGCTTTCGCAGCCCGCCGCTCATAGTCCTCGGCAAGCGCCTTGAGCTGACCGGCAACGTATCGGTCGCTCATCGTTTGGGCCGCCCGAAGTATGGTCCGTGCCGTCTCCAGATATGCTTTGCTCAGCATGTCGCCTCCACATTCACGGGTTCGAATGGCATAACGCCGTTGACCGACAACTAATCGCAGAGGTACGGATCGGCCACTGCACAGACGTTCATCAGCGCCGTACATGCGTTTGAGGGTGATGATACTTAGGTTTACGCTCCACCATCCGCGCGCAACGTGCTCCTCACCCCAACGACAGGCTCCGCGTAATCCGCCGTTACGTTAGGTGTTTTCGAAAATGACGGAGGATGTCTTCGCAGCACCGTCTCGCGCGCTGCGTCGCTTCGCGTGCAAGTCGATTTTGACTGCGCCGCATGCGACAAAACGACCCGACGGGCAAATCACTCCACATCGTGTCCAGCCCTCCAGCCAAAAATATTTTTGTTTCCTTCGAGGGCAAATCACCTGCTTATTCCTCGCCATCCCGTCCCGAGAGAGGGGCGTTGGCCAACGTCACTGACGTTGGGGCGGGGAGCGATGGACGCGGATGCGCTTTTGACGAACGGCGCGTGACGCGGACGGCAAAGTCGTGTGGTCCTGACGCCCCGATGGCAGGTGTCAAGTTGCGCGGAGATATCCGTGCAATGACGGTGACAAGCAAGCCAGGTCTCGCCGGGGAGAGCACGATATAAGCCGTAAAACCATTGCGCAGGGAAGGCCGGACTGCTTCCGCTGAACCTGTATGCTCATGTGCGTTTTTTTATCTACCTTTGCACATGAGACCGCGGGTGCAGCGCGCACCCGGTCTTCCCCGCGCCCTCTCTTGAGGGTCGCGCTGCGCCCTCTCGTTTTTGAGGGCGAAACGAATTTGCAAAACTCGGGTGCATCGTGCCGCGGGAATGCTCACGCTCGTCATCGTCCGCGAAGTGTTCGGACGATCCAGCATTCCGAGACGTCAGTGATGGAATCGAGAACTCGCGGCGTACTGGATACCCGCCGGAGCCTGTCATCGGGCGCGCATTCGCGCGATCCGGTGGCGGGTATGACCGAGTGGGCGGACGATCCCGTAATCCGCCCTAGGCTTCTGTCTGCTCTTCCCGACGGGTCTCCCAACGGAGTAGGCTCGCCACTCGGGCAGATGACTGGCCTGCAATTTGGGGGATCACCATGAACGGAAATCGGACCTACGGGGTTCGGGTCGAGAGCGCGAAATACGGCGTGGGTTTTGGGTCGGCGCTCGCTATCGCGATCTCCTATACCAACAACCACTCGATCCTGTGGGCGATCATCCACGGCATCCTGGGCTGGCTTTACGTGATCTATGTGGCGCTGTTTGGATGATCCGGCTTAACCCATGAGCGTGATTTCGATTCAGTCGCAGGTGGCTTACGGCCATGTCGGCAACAGCGCCGCGACCCTTCCGATGCAGATGCACGGCATCGACGTCATCGCGGTGCCGACCGTCCTGCTGAGCAACCGGCCGGGTTATCCGACCATTCGCGGCCGGGTGCTCGAGGCGCAACTGGTCGCCGACCTGCTGCTCGGGGTCGAGGAGCGCGGCGCGGTCGAGACATCCAGCATGATCCTGTCGGGCTATCTCGGCTCGCCCGAGATCGCTGCCGTGGTCGCGGACTTCGTCGCGCGCGCCAAGGCTCGCAATCCGAAACTCGCTTATTGTTGCGATCCCGTGCTCGGGGATCGCGACCGCGGCCTGTTCGTCCACGTCGAGATTCCGCCGCTGGTGCGCGATCGTCTTTGCCCGTTGGCCGATACCATCACGCCCAATCATTTCGAGTTCGAATGGCTGTGCGGGGCAAAGACCACGACATCGGATCAGATGATCGCGCAGGCGCAAACGCTGCTGGCGCGCGGCCCATCGACCGTCGTCGTCACGTCAGCCGAACTCGAGGACACCCCGCACGACGCGATCGAAACCCTTGCGATCGAACGGACCGAGGACGGCTTCAAGGCCTGGCGCGTGCGCACGCCGAAACTGCCGATCAGCCCGTCCGGAACCGGCGATCTGTTTGCCTCGCTGCTGGTGTCCGCGCGTGTCGACGGGGCCGATACGCCGGAAGCGCTGGGCCATGCGGCTTCCGCGATTTTCGTCGTGCTCGAGCGCACCGCCATTGCCGGCACCGAGGAAATGCGCATCGTCGAGAGCGCCGGGCTGCTCGTCCATCCGAAACGCCGGTTCGACGCCGTCGCTGTCAGATGATACAAACGATTGCATCGCAGCATGTAGCCCGGATGAGCGCAGCGACATCCGGGACATTTCGGCGTCCCCGGATATCGCTTACGCTCATCCGGGCTACGTTGCCATCCTACAAGCTGATATAAGCTAGATCGCCTCATTAGCGGAGTTCGAGATTGAGTGTCGCCTTCACCAAGGAAGACAGCGCGGAGACCGCGTCGGAGACGCTGCTGCCCGATCGCCCGATTTCACCGCATCCGAACCTCGTCACCGAAGCAGGATTGAAGGCGCTGGAGTTCCAACTGCAACAGGCGCGCGAGGCCTATGAGGCCGCGAATACCATTGAAGACGTCAATGAACGCAGGCGGCAAAGCGCGAATCCCTTGCGTGAGGCCCGCTACTTCGCGGCAAGGGTTCGAACGGCCCAGACCATCCCGGACCCTGCGTCGATCGATGTGGTGGCCTTTGGCAGCATCGTGACCTTCCGGCGCGGCGATGGCCGCGTGCAGAAATATCGCATCGTCGGCGAGGACGAGGCAGATCCGAAGGCCGGGTCGATTTCGTTCGTCTCCCCGGTGGCGAAGTCTCTCATGGGCAAAGCTGTCGGGGATATCGTCGGCGCGGGCGATCAGGAAATCGAGATCATCGCGATCTCGCTACCGGAGGCAGGCCGCTGAAGCGCGTGGGATGGCTACGGCTCGCTCACCGGCACCGTGTAGTTCAGCACCAGGCGGCCGCCGTCCGGATAGATGGTCTGTCCGGTGATATAGGACGCATCGTCGCTGGCGAGGAAGGCGACCACGGCGGCGACTTCGCCCGGCTCGCCGCCGCGCCCGATCGGCGTTCGCGACAACACGCTGCGGCGCGCATCCTCGGACGAGAAGATCGCGCTGGACACCATATCGGTCAGGATCGTGCCCGGTCCCACCGCGACGACCCGGATGCGATGCGGCGCCAGCGCCACCGCGGCAACCGAGGTGAGTTGCTTCATGCCGCCCTTGGAGATCGCATAGGTCGCCAGTGTCGGAATTGCCAGCAGCGCGTTCACCGAGGACATGTTGATGATGACCCCGCCGCCGCCCTGCGCGATCATCTGCCTGGCCGCGGCCTGCACGCCGAAGAAAGCGCCCTTCAGGTTGATCGCCATCACGTCGTCGAAATCCTGCTCGGAAATCTCGAGAAAATCCCGGTTACGGGCGACGCCGGCATTGTTGACCATGATGTCGAGCCTGCCGAACGCGGTGACGGCGGTGGCGACGAGCGCATCGATGTCGGCGCGCTTGGCTACATCGGCCGTGACCGCGCGCAGATCATCGGGCCGTCCCAGTTCCGCCGCCGTGCCGGCAAGCGCCTCGCCATCGATGTCCGAAATCACGACCTTGACGCCGTCGCCAAGAAATCGTTCCGCGCAAGCCTTGCCGATGCCGCGCGCCGCACCGGTAATCACGGCGACCTTGCCAGATAGCTTCATGTCACCGCATCCCGTGCGTCACGTCGATCAAGTTCGTGCCGACAATATTCGCTGGGCGTTCACGATGGCAAGGGCGAACAGGCTTGTCATGTCGGCCGTCGATGATTGGCTGTTTGAAATCTCGATCAGCGTGTAAGACGGGGTGAGGGATAACCAGCATTGTCAGAACACCCAAACCGTCACTCTGAACCATCCGGCGAACCGCCCCATCGCAACGATGGCGAGGGCCCGCGGCCGGTCTCCGATCGTGGGCTGGCGGTGTTCCTGGTGGTCCTCGCGGTGGCGCTCGTAACAGGCTATTTGTTCGTCAACAAGCTGGCCGACATGTCGCATCAGGAAGATTGCGCGCTGGCCCGTCGCCACAATTGCTGAAGCCCCTCACCGCCCTTGGTCGTACAGCACCCGCACGCGGATGGTGCCGGCGACGGCCTTCAGGTCGGCCAGCAATTCCTCACCCTCGCCGCCGACCACGTCGGTCTCGAGCACGACGTAACCGACTTCCGGATCGGTCTGCAGGTATTGCGCCAGGATGTTGATGCCATGGCGCGAGACCGCGTCGTTGACCTGGCGCAGCACACCGGGAACGTTGCGGTGGACATGGATAAAGCGGGTTCCGATCGGCCGGACCGGTAGTTGCACCTGCGGGAAATTGACTGCGCCGAAGGTCGAGCCGACATCGGAATAGTCGATCAGCTTGCGCGCGACCTCGCCGCCGATGCGGTCCTGGGCTTCTTCCGTCGAGCCGCCGACATGCGGCGTGAGGATGACGTTGGGCAGGCCCTGCAACGGCGACACAAAACGGTCGGCGTTCGACGTCGGCTCGACCGGAAACACATCGACCGCCGCACCCGCGAGCCGCCCCTCGCGCAAGGCGCCAGCCAGTGCATCGAGATCGACCACGGTGCCGCGCGAATTGTTGATGAGGAAGGCGCCGGGCTTCATCGAGCGAAGCTGCGCCTCGCCGATCATATTGGCGGTCGCAGGCGTCTCCGGCACGTGCAGCGAAACGACGTCGCTTGTTGACAGCAATTCGTCCAGCGTCTCGACCGGCTCGGTATTGCCGTGACGCAGTTTATCAGTCTGGTCGAAATAGATCACGCGCATGCCCATGGCTTCGGCGAGGTTCGACAGTTGCGAGCCGATATTGCCATAACCGACAATGCCCAGCGTCTTGCCGCGCGCCTCGCGGCTGCCCTCGGCGGACTTGTCCCAGCCGCCGGCGTGAGCCGAGACCGAACGCGGAAACACCCGGCGAAACAGTATCACCACTTCGGCGATGGTCAGCTCGGCCACGCTGCGGGTGTTGGAATAGGGCGCGTTGAAAACCGGAATCCCGAGTTTTCGCGCGGCGTCGAGGTCGACCTGATTGGTGCCGACCGAAAAGCAGCCGACCACGAGCAGCCGGTCGGCGGCCTCCATCACCTCCGCCGTCAACTGGGTCCGCGAGCGGATCCCGAGCATGTGGACGCCCGACAGGGCCTGCTTGAGTTCCTTTGGGCCCAACGCCTTGGTGAGGCGCTCGACCTCGCTATAGCCGTTGGCGTCGAACAGCCTCACCGCCGAATCGTTGACGCCCTCCAGCAGCAGGACGCGGATCTTGTGTTTAGGCAGCGACAGCGTCATCGGGCATCCAATCCTGACAAACGAATTTTGGCAAACAAGACGTGCGAGCGATATCTCCGCTTCACGTCCGACGCAACCGCCGCGTCAGCGATGGCCGAAATCGTAGCAATTTCGGCCGATACAGGCGCTCAGCCCATCGCCGAAGGTTACCGACAATTTGAATTATCTATGAAGCAACTGGAGCGAGCTATTTTCATGGGTTACCGCTAGTACGTCATCGTCACATTCGTGACCTTCCATCTCGCTTTCTCGAAATGCCGGACGAGTTGCTGCCGATGACAATGTTCTATTCCCTGATCAATGACATCCAGGATTCAACGGTATCCGGGCTGACGAAAAGACAATTAAGGGCGCTGACGCGCATCACCGATTTGTTCGTCGCTGGGTCCAGCCGCTATACGCGACAACAGACCGAGCTGTTCGGCGAGGTGTTCAAGATCCTCGTTGAAGTGATCGAGTTGAAGACCCGGGTCAAGCTTGCGCACCATATCGCAGCCAACCCCAATGCGCCGGCGGCGCTGGCTCGGGTATTTGCCTTCGACGCTGCCGTCGCGGTGGCGGCTCCCGTGCTCAGCCGGTCAAATGCCATTGACGAGTCCGATCTGGTCGAAAACGCCGGCACCCAGAGCCAGGGCCATCTGTACGCCATCGCGCAACGCCAGGAAATCAGCGAAGCCGTCACCGAAATCCTGATCGAGCGCGGCGAACCCGGCGTTGTCCATGCGGTCGCGAAAAATGCCGGCGCCCGCATTTCGGACGATAGCTTTCTCGAACTGGTCGCTCGTGCCGGCGAAGACGCCCAGCTTGCGCTGCACGTCGGAACCCGGCGCGACATCCCCCGACATCATTTTTTGAAGCTGATCGAGACCGCGTCTGCTTCCGTGCGCGGCAAGATCGTCGCTGTCAATTCAAAATATGCCGACGCCGTGCAGGGCGTCATTACGGAGGTGATTGACGACATCAACCTGGAGGTCCGCAACAAGTCCCGGGATCACGCCAGGGCCAAGGCCAAGATCAGGCGGCTCAAGGATTGGCAGGAACTCGGCGAAGCCAGCGTTCATACCGCCGCTCGCGCCCAAAACTTTGAGCAGACCGTGACGGCCTTGTCGGCCCTCGCCGGCTGTCCGATCGCGATGGCTGAACGGGCCGTGCTCAACGAAAATCCCGGCGTGGTGCAGGTGATCGCAAAAGTCGCCGGCTGCTCCTGGACCACGGTCAAGGCGTTGTTGCTGATGAGCGTAGCGGATCGCAGGATGTCCAAGACCGACCTTGAACACGCGCGGCGCAATTTCGAACGGCTTGAAAGCCGGACCGCGAAACGTGTGCTTGAATTCCACGAAGCGCGCCGCCATGTGGACAGCTTCGCAAGCGTGTAGGACCGGCGGATCGGACGGGACTATGCCCGCTACGGTGCTCCCGGTTCCAACCTCTCGCCACAACTGATCATAACCTCTCCATCCCCTTGCCTTGCTTTGGTCAAACCTGACTGGCGTGTGGGGATGGGCTGAGGATCGTCGAGGGCACGAAAATCCGCCGGACGCCCTGATGCGGGTGACATTGGACTGACCAGAGAACGCCAATGCAATCCACGCTGACACCGACAGAAACTGATCCGCACGATATCTTCGTGATCGAGCCCGATGTCGTTCTGGCCGCGCGCGCGGATCAAACGCCTTCCGCCCCCGCGGTTGACCCGATCAGCCACCCCGCGCCCCCGCAGGCCGAAATGACTCCCGACGTGGCCGCTGCGGTGTCGGTGCCGAGGGTCGAGACCACGTTCCGCACCACGGCCGGCACTGCCGCTCCCGCCGCCGGCGAAATCCGGGCGCCGGAGATCGAGGTCCCCGGCGACATCCATCTCTTGGGCAAGCGGCCGTCCCGGGGCCGGACGGCCCGCGCAATTCTCGGCTTCGTGTTCGCGATCGGCGCGGCGGCCACGGCCGCCGCCTGGGACCATTACGGCGAAACGGCTAAAATGATGATCGCGAACTGGACGCCGTTCGTGCTGGCGCCGCAGCGCTCGCAGGCGGTCGCAAAACCTGCTGTCGCCGAGCAAGCGAGCTCACCTGACACGCAAGGATCCGCGCAGGCGTCCGCGACAGAGCAGGCGTCCGCGACAGATCAGGCTGCCGCGCCATCGGCGCCTGCGGCGCAGCCCGCGCAAGGCACCGCCCCGACGGCCGCCGCCGCTGCTCCGCCGCCGCCGCAATCAATCGCGCCAGATATCGCGGTGATGGGCCAGCAGATCGAGGCGCTCAAAGCCAGCATCGAGCAGCTCAAGGCCGGCCAGGAACAGCTATCCCAGCAGATGGCGCAACAAATGGCCAAGGCAAACGCGGCCAGGAAGCTATCAGCGCTGGCACCGCAGCCGGTGCCGACACCGGTGCACAAGCCGAAACCGGCATTTTCGCCCGCGATGGCCGCAGCAGCCCTCGCATCGTCGCGAGCGCCCACGCCGCCGCAAGCTGCCTACAGGCCGCTGCCGCAACCCGTTCCCGCGCCGCCGCCGTACCAGCCGCGGGCGCAGGTCGTGGATCAGTCGGACGTCGATGCCGACGCGGTAGTAGTGCGACCGCCGATGCCGGTGCGCTAGCGCTGGAGATGAAATGATGTGCGAGCCGCGGCGCGCCCGCCGCGCCGCATCGACCGTCAGGCCGCCAACAGACCCTCAAATTCCTCGGCCGCGTACGATTTTCCGTCCGCATCGGTGATGACGACCTGCCAGCCTTCGCTGGCCCAGATCCGCGCCTTGGCGACCATGATGAGCGGGCTTTCGCGTTCGACCTTCACCGTCTCACCTTCGCGTTCTGCGATCATCCTGTAAGTCAATTGTTGTCCCTCTGCATATTCTACGCACCTGCAAAGGCTTTGACAGCACGCGCGGGCCGCAATGTGCCGAGAGCATGACCATTTGGTGCCGCTGATCGAACGGGCCATCGACCAAGATCGCGGCCCAGGAATGGCCTTCCGCCCCGTCGCGGCAAATGATATATTTGAAGCATGACCAATACCGAAGAAATCGAAAAAGCCATCGAACGGCTTACTCCAAGCGAACTTGCACAGTTTCGCGCTTGGTATGAGACGTTCGATGCGAACCAGTCCGATGCCGCGATCGAACGCGACGCCCGCGCAGGCAGGCTCGACGCGCTAGCCGATGAGGCCCTGGCCGCGCACCGGACCGGGCAAACGCGTGAATTGTGAAGCATACCAAAATTCTGGGTCGCCTACGAGGCGCTGCCGCCTTCGCTTCGCAAGCTTTCCGATGCCAATTATGAACTTCTGAAACGTGATCCGCGTCATCCTTCGTTGCAATTCAAGAAGGTCGGACGTTACTGGTCGGTGCGCGTCGGTCTGCGCCATCGTGCGTTGGCCGTCGAGGTGGATGAGGGCTACCTCTGGTTCTGGATTGGCTCCCACGCTGAGTACGACAGGCTGATCCGCTGAGGCCAGAGTGCGTTGCTGAGGGCACACTCTCACATCTCCGCCAACTCCGGCGGATCGAACCAGTTGGTCAGCGACAGCCCGCCGTCGACCACGATCGCGGCGCCGGTGACATAGGCCGATATCCGGTTCGACAGCACCGCCAGCGCCATCGGCGCGAGGTCTTCGCTGCGGCCGAGACGGCCCAACGGAATATGTTTTGCCAGCGAGGGATCAGCCACAAAGCCGCCGGCGGCGATGGCGCCGGGCACCAGCGCATTGACCCGGATGCCATGGCGGCCGACGGTTTTGGCGAGCTCCCTGACCAGCATCGCGAGCGCGGCTTTCGACGTCGAGTAATGCGGCAAATTC
This sequence comes from uncultured Alphaproteobacteria bacterium, assembly GCA_963755895.1. Lineage (GTDB taxonomy): Bacteria > Pseudomonadota > Alphaproteobacteria > Rhizobiales > Xanthobacteraceae > Bradyrhizobium. Next base: position 729,781 of record CAVWMD010000027.1, on the reverse strand, counting down.
CGCGGCGTGCCGGCGTGCAGCGACGTCAGCAGCAGGAACGAGCCGGGCTGCTTCGCCGCGATCAACTGACGCGCGAGTTCGCGCGACAGACGAAAGCCGGCGTCGAGATTGACCGCATGCATCAGCCGCCAGGTCTCCTGGCTGACCGCGAAGGCGTGATCGGCCTCACGTCGTGGCGGTGACGCGCTGTGCACGAAATGCGTCACCTGGCCCACCGTGGCCCTCGCGTCGGCCAGCAGTCTATCGCAGGCTTCGCGCGTTGCGAGATCGCCGACCCAGGGCACCGCCAGCTGCGGCCGGGGCGAGGCCGCGGCCGCCGCCCTGACGGTATCCTCGCGCAGATCGGCGAACACGGTTCGCACGCCCTCGCCGACCAGCGCCTGCGCGATCGCGCGGCCGATGCCATTGCCCGCGCCGGTCACCAAAGCCGCCTCGCGCGCCGGATCGAATGGGGAGTTGAACAGGCTCATGGCGATGGGGAACTCCTTAAATCCTTATTGGCTGACCTCGTCGCCCAGCACCGGCGATGCCGCGGCATTAACCAGCCAGCAGCCCGCCGACGCCATCACCAGCCCGACGATGACATGCGCGCTCAATTGTTCACCCAACAGACCCCACGCCAGCAGCGCGGCGGTGACGGGGACCAGATAAAAATTCGCGCTAGCGCGCGCGACCGAACCGCGCACCAGCATCACCGAGTACAGCACCATGCCGCCGATCGACACCATCAGGGTGTTCCAGACCACGGCAGCGATGGTGCCATCGGTCCATTCCCAATGCGGCGTTTCCAGCAATGCCGCACCCAGGCAGCCTACGACCGCGGCTGATATGAACTGCACGGTGGCGCCCTGCAGCAGCGGCACATCGCGGCAGAAGCGCCCGAAATACAGCGTGCCGGCAACAAGACCCAGTACACCGACGAAAGCCAGGATCAGGCCTTGCAGCCGGGCGGCGCTTTCCAGCGCCGCCGCGCCGACCACGAGGCCGACCCCCATCAGCCCCAGCACCAGGCCGAGCCATTGTGCCGAGCGCAACCGCTCGTTCAGCAGCAGCACGCCGCAGGCCGCCGCCAACAACGGCGTCAGGGATTGCACCAGCGCAATCTGCGCCGCCGGTGTCGTGACCAGGGCAATGTGCGGCGCCATCAATCCCACGGCGTTGAGCAGCGCGCCGGCCACCGCGCAATGAAACCATCGCCCATTTGCCAATGGCCGCCACGACCGGCGCAACACCAGCATCACAACGCTCAGCACGACTGCGCAACCAACCAACCGGATCGTGACGAACAGCAGCGGCGACAGATGCCGCAGGCCTACCTTGGCGGTGATGAAGGAGGAACTCCACAGCAACACAAACATGAAGGGGACGATCCGGATCATCCAGTCCGTGATTGATTGTTGCTGGGGACGAACTGTTTCGAGCGTTTCCTGTGCCATGATCAAGACGGTATCTAGCACAGATCGCCTGCGAAGCTCTCCCCGATCCGGCGCGTTTATGAAATCCGCCCCGTACTGTTCTACCGTCCCGAACTGCCCGTGGAAGAAAGCAGGGGAAAAATCCGGCTTCCGGGCGCGGTCGTGTGCCCTCCGGGGAGAATTTTGCCGTGGTCATCTGGCTGTTAACTGCCCCGGCTATACGACCTGCATGAGCTACGACCCGTCCACCATAGCCACCCTGCGCCGCGCCCTGGACGAAGTGCTTCTCGACATGCGCTTCCACCGTCGCGCGTCGGCCTCGGCGCTCGAAATTGCCGAGCATCTGCTGGCACAGGCGGCGGCCGGCGAACGTGATCTGGAACGACTGAAGTCTTCGGCTTTCAGGAAGCTGACCGGCGATCCCGAGCAGGGCCGGAACAAAGCTGCGTAGGCGGACCGAGCGCCAAAGCGAGACAGACGCCATCGCATTCACGATGGCCGCGGCTCTGCCCGCCGATTAAACAGGGTAAGAACATGAAGCGCCGAATCATCGTCACGCTTGCGGTTTGCGCCATGCTCGTCGCCGGATATTTCACCGCAAGCAAATGGGCGATCCATCACACGACGCTTACCTTTTTTGATCTGTTGCGCAGCGACCGCCCGGTCGCCGTCGACATCGCGGTGCGCCGCGACCGCGAATGGCAAGCAACGGCCGAAATGATAACCCTGCCGGTGGCGATCCTGAACCATGGCAATACCGTCAAATTCACCGAATACTCATTCCTGGCCAACATCCTAGCCGCGCGCGGCTACATGGTGGTCAGCATCCAGCATGATCTCGACAGCGACGAGCCGATGGTCACGAATGTCGGCGAGGAATATGTCGGCCGCCGCATGCAATATAACCGCGGCATCGCCAACATCATGTTCGCGATCGACGAGTTGAAGAAGTTCCAGCCGAATGCGGACTGGAAGCATTTGACCATGATCGGGCATTCCAACGGCGGCGATATTTCGATGTATTTCGCCAAGCGCTATCCTGCGATGATCAAGAAGGTCGTTACGCTGGACAATCTGCGGGTGCCGTTCGCGACCGACGGCAAGTTCAAGATCCTCTCGTTCCGCTCGCAGGATCCGGTGTTCAAGGCCGATCCCGGCGTCGTTCCCGACGACGAGATATGCGCGAAGGCCGGCATCACCGTGGTCAGGACCGGCTACCAACACACCGATATGAGCGATCGCGGTCCCGACGAGGTCAAGCAGCGGATCGGCGGCATCCTCGACAAGTTCCTCGATGACGACGACAGCGCGACCGCCGCGGCGAAGACTGACACGCCGAAGCCCGCCGACGAGCCCGGCGCGCTGGCGCTGTCGGCGGCGTCCGCCAAGAACTAAGTAAAGAACTGAACAAGAACCGGGCGTTACTCCTGCGGGGACGTTGGCTGCCTTCACGACGGCACCCCATTTGTCGATCTCGGCGTCGACGAAGCTGACAAACTCCGCGCCGAATAATTTGCCGGGGTCGACGCCTTGGGTTGCGAATTTTTCCTTGATCGCGGGGATGGCGAGAATGTCCGTCATCGCCGCGACCAACTTTTGATAGGCCGGATTGTTGTTCGCGGCAGGCATGTACAGCCCGAACCACGCGATCGATTCAAAGCCCTTGACGCCGGCCTGATCCATGGTCGGCACATCCGGCAACGACGCCGCGCGGGTCAGGCTGGTCACCGCGAGCACGCGGATGTTTCCGGCGGCGGCCTCCGGCAGCACCGTGGTCAGCGTGTCGAACATGATCGGAATATGGCCGCCGAGCAGATCGTTCATCGCGGGCGCGGCGCCCTTGTAGGGAATGTGGACGAGATCGATACCCGCCATCTGCTTGAACATCTCGCCCGACAGATGATTGGCGCCGCCGATGCCGGTCGATCCGAACGACAATTTTCCGGGATCCTTCTTGGCCATCGCCACCAGCTCGGCGACGGTTTTGGCCGGAAAATCCTTGTTGACGAACAGCGCGTTCGGCGCGGTCGCGACCACTGCAATGGGCGAGAAGTCTTTCCTTGTGTCATACGGCAATTTGCGAAACAGGCTGGGATTGATGACGTGATGCGTCGCCGTCAACAACAGCACGCCGCCGTCGGCGGGCGACGTCGCCACCAGTTCCGAGCCGATCGTGCCGGAGGCGCCGGCGCGGTTCTCGACGAAAGTCGTGACACCGAGCTTTTCACCGAGCGCCTGCGCCACCGACCGCGCCAGAATGTCGGTAGTGCCGCCGGCGGGAAACGGCACGATGATCCGGATCGATTTGACCGGAAATTCGTCCGCGCCCGCCGCAGTGCACGAGGCCGGCTGCCGATCAGCAGCCACCAACACGTGATCACTGCGAGCGTCCTCATGCCGATCCTCCCGTTTATCTTATGGCCGCCCGTTACGACGCCTGGCTAAGCAGCAGCGGAAACTCCACCATCGCCTCGCCGGTCGCGACTTTTTCGTCGTTCTGGTTTTTCACCAGGACATCGATCAGCACCCAGCGCGATTTCTGCGTGGCCTGCTTCGCCTTGATGATACCGACGGGCTGGATGGTATCGCCCGGCTTCACCGGCTTGACCCATCGCGTCTCCAGACGACGATGGATGGCGTCGGCGGGATAGGCCCAATCGGTCAGCATCCGCGTGATGAGGCCGAAATTGTTCATGCCATGCATGATGATGCCGCCGAAATTGGTCTTGCCGAAATCGTTCTTCATGTAGTCGTCGTCGAGATGCAGCGGATTGTAGTCGAGCGATCCGTCGCAGAAGAGCCGGATGGATTCGCGCGAGACGGCGAATGTCGGCCCGCTGATGGCATCGCCGGTCGAGAGGCTTTCGAATGTCGTGGTCATGTTGATCTCCTGAAGCGCCGTTACATCGGCCGGATGGTTTGGCCGCGGCCGGAACAGATGACCTCGCCTTTTTGATTGAAGAACACATTGTCGTGGACCACGAACAGCCGCTCGCGCTTGATGAACTTGTCGAGCGCGCGGGCCTGCAGGGTGATGGTGTCGCCCGGGCGCGCGGGGATGTTGTAGCTCCAGGACTGGCCGGCATTGACGGTACCGGGCGTCCGCATCCAGTCGTCGGTCGGGCGTGCAGGCAAACATCAACAGGATATGGATCGACGGCGGCGCGATCAGGCCGCCATAGGGCGTCTTCCTGGCGTAGGCCTCGTCGAAATACAGCGGATGATCCTCGCCGACCGAACGGCAATAGAGCTGGATCGCTTCCCTGGTCAGTTGGTAAGGCAGCGTCTTGCGCGGCTCGCCGGGGACGATGTCGTCCCACACCTTGCGCAGATTGGCGTCCTTCCAGAAGTCGGTTTCGAAAGATGGCGCTTGCGACATGGGCTCCCTCTCTTAAGTATGTTCGCCTGGCGAACTATATCGTCGCCTCACGAACAATATGCCCTTGCGGCGCGGGGGCTGGCAAGTCAGGAATCGGCGGAGCGAAGCAGCCATGCCAAAGGACAGCGACGGATTTGTAAGAGCGATCGCCCGCGGCTTCGCGGTGGTCGAAGCGCTCGGTCGCCCGCCGGGCCGGCACACGCTGTCGGAAGTGGCCGCCATCGCCGAAATCAATCGCGCCACGGCACGGCGCGTGCTGGCGACACTGGTCGCACTGAAATATTGCGAGGCGGACGGGCGCTATTTCAGCCTGCGGCCGCGCGCGCTCGGCCTCAGATTGTCCTATCTCAACGCGCTGCCTTACTGGGGTTACGCACAGCGCGCGCTGGAGGATCTGCGCAACGAGATCGGCGAATCCTGCGCGCTCGCGGTACTGGACGAGACCGAGATCGTCTATGCCTTGCGGTTGCCGGCGCGCCGCATCCTGTCGGCCAATCTCGGCATCGGCAGCCGCCTGCCCGCGCATCTGGTTTCGCTCGGCCGCGTCATGCTGGCGTCATTGCCGCGAGACGAGCGCACCGCCTATCTGCAGTCAGTGGAATTGACAGCGGTGACCGCACGCACCGTCACCGACGCTGGCGTGCTCGACCGGCAACTCGACCTCGTCGAAGCCCAGGGCCATGCCTGGGTCGACGGCGAACTCGATCCGGCGATCTGCGGCATCGCGGTGCCGCTGCGTGATCACGCGGGACGGGTCGTCGCCGCCATCAGCATCAATACGATTTCAGGCATGACGAGCGAAACGCAGGCCAAAGAGAAATTCCTGGTCCCGCTGAAACGGACCGCCCAGGACATCCGAACGCAGATGGTTGCGGTGTGACAGCCGGCGTTTTAGCGGCTGACATGGCTCGCCGCAGCTCCGCACACCTAACTTCGAAGACTTTAACTTCGAAGACTCTAACTTCGAAAACTTTAGCTTCGAAGGCCTGGCGCTTCCTGCCCGGTGCCGGCGACGTATTCGGTGTAGCCGCCGCCGTATTGATGGATGCCCTCGGGCGTCAGTTCCAATAGCCGGTTGGAGAGCGCCGCCAGGAAGTGCCGGTCATGCGAGACGAACAGCATGGTGCCCTCATATTCCGACAGCGCCGCAATCAGCATCTGCTTGGTCGCGATATCAAGATGGTTGGTGGGCTCGTCCAGCACCAGAAAATTCGGCGGATCGAACAGCATTTTTGCCATCACAAAGCGCGCCTTCTCGCCGCCCGACAGCACCCGGCATCGCTTTTCGACATCGTCGCCGGAGAACCCGAAGCAACCGGCCAGCGCGCGTAGCGAACCCTGCCCAGCCTGCGGAAAGGACTCCTCCAGCGACTCGAACACGGTCTGTTCGCCGTCGAGCAGATCCATCGCGTGTTGGGCGAAGTAACCCATCTTGACGCTGCCGCCGAGCGCCACCGAGCCCTCGTCCGGCTCGGTGGAGCCTGCGACCAGCTTCAGCAATGTCGACTTGCCCGCGCCATTGACGCCCATCACGCACCAGCGCTCGCGGCGGCGCACCTGAAAATTCAGCCCTTCATAAATGCTTCTGCTGCCGTAGCCCTTGTGCACGTTCTTCAGGCTGACGACATCCTCGCCCGAGCGCGGCGCCGGCAGGAACTCGAACGCCACGGTCTGGCGCCGCCGCGGCGGCTCGACGCGCTCGATCTTCTCCAGTTTCTTCACCCGGCTCTGCACCTGCGCCGCATGCGAGGCGCGCGCCTTGAAGCGCTCGATGAATTTTATCTCCTTAGCCAGCATCGCCTGCTGGCGCTCGAACTGGGCCTGCTGCTGCTTCTCGTTCAGCGCACGCTGCGCCTCGTAAAATTCGTAGTTTCCCGAGAAGGTCGTCAGCGTGCCGCCGTCGATCTCGACGATCTTGTTGACGATGCGGTTCATGAATTCGCGGTCATGCGAGGTCATCAACAACGCACCGTCATAACCTTTCAGGAACTGCTCCAGCCAGATCAGGCTTTCGAGATCGAGATGGTTGCTCGGCTCGTCCAGCAGCATGACGTCGGGGCGCATCAGAAGAATTCGTGCCAGCGCGACCCGCATCTTCCAGCCGCCCGAGAGCGCGCCGACATCGCCGTCCATCATCTCCTGGCTGAAGCCAAGCCCCGAAAGCGCCTCGCGCGCCCGGCCATCCAGCGCATAGCCGTCGAGTTCCTCGAAGCGCCCCTGCACTTCGCCGTAGCGCGCGATGATCTCATCCATGTTGTCGGCCTGATCCGGATCGGCCATCGCGGTCTCGAGTTCTTTCAACTCGCCGGCAACTACGCTGACAGGGCCGGCGCCGTCCATCACCTCGGACACCGCGCTACGGCCCGACATTTCGCCGACATCCTGGCTGAAATAGCCGATCGAAATACCGCGATCGGTCGACGACCTGGCCCTCGTCGGGCGGCTCCTGGCCCGCGATCATCCGGAACAGCGTGGTCTTGCCGGCCCCGTTCGGACCGACAAGACCGATCTTCTCCCCCTTGAGGAGCGCCGCGGAGGCTTCGATGAAGAGGATCTGGTGGCCGACCTGCTTACTGACATTATCGAGACGGATCATGATTACCTGAATATCGAGAAATTGAAGCGTTGGGCCGGTCTCTAGGCCATGTCGCGCGCGCACGGAAGCCCGAAAAGGCAGCGCTACTACCCGCCGGATGACCAACGGATGACATCCAGGGAACCGATCACGAGCTGAAGCGGGCGCGGTAATCCTGCGGCGTCGCCGAGAGCACGCGCAGAAAACTGCGGCGCATGGTTTCTTCCGAGCCAAAACCGCAACGCTGCGAGATCCGCTTCACCGGCAACCGCGACTCCGACAGCATCCGCCGCGCCGCCTCCACCCGCAGCCGCTCGACGGCGCGCGCCGGCGTCAGTCCGGTGGCCTCGGCATAATGCCGGCTGAAACTGCGCTCGCTCATGCCGGCCTGGTCGGCCAGCATCGGACAGCGAAATATCGTCGGCCAGATGCTTGTTGATCCAGTCATGCAGCGCGCCGAATTCGTCCTCCGCCGATTGCAGCGACAATGCCGTCGCTGAACTGCGCCTGCCCGCCGGGCCGCTTGAGGAAGACGACGAGATAGCGCGCCACCGCCAGCGCCACGGTGCGCCCGAGATCCTGCTCGACCAGCGCCAGCGCCAGATCGATGCCGGCGGTAACGCCGGCCGAAGTCCAGACCGAACCATCGCGCACGAAGATCGGATCGGGCTCGACCCGTCACGGCGGGATAGCGCCGGGCAAATTCCTTGCAGACCGACCAATGCGTCGCCGCGCGCCGTCCATCCAGCGCGCCGGACGCCGCCAGCAGGAACGCGCCGGTGCAGACCGAAGCGACCCGGCGCGCCTTGGCCGCGCGTTGCCGCACCCAATCGACCAATACCGGATCGGCGGTCGCAGCTTCGACCCCCGGCCCTCCCGCAACCATCAGCGTATCCACCGCCGAGCCCGTGCGCGGCAGCGGCGGCCGCCGCAATCGCGAGCCCCGCCGAGGCCGTCACGCCCTGCCCGCCCTTTGCGCCACCACGCGCAAATCATATGGCGCAGCGCCGCCCGCTTGCGTGACCTGATCGTTGGCGGTGGCGAACACCTGAAGCGGTCCGGTGACGTCGAGCAATTGCACCGACGGGATAGGCCAACACCTCGACGATGCGCGGTGCGGGCGAAGCGCCGAACGGCGTTTGGCGGAAAACGAGGGGACTTTGGCATTTCCGCCAACAGCTATGCGCGGCTTAGGTTCGCGCTTGTCCAGCCCTCGATCCTCAAAGGAGTTCGCCATGATCCCGCATGACACCCATCTGCAAATCGGCTCGCTGCTGTTCGAGGGCCTCGACCAGATCGATCTGACCGGCCCGTTCGAGGTGCTGTCGCGCATCCCGAACTCGACCTATCGCGTCTACGGCAAGACCGCCGAGCCGGTTCGCGACCTCAAGGGATTGCGGCTGACGCCGGATGCGGCGCTATCGGAGGCGCCGCAGCTCGACGTGCTGCATGTGCCCGGCGGCTTCGGCCAGGAAGCGCTGATGGAGGATCGACGAAGTGCTCGGCTGGATCGCGCGACAGGCGGCCGGCGCGCGCAGCGTCTTCTCGGTCTGCACCGGCGCGCTGCTTTGCGGCGCGGCCGGGCTGTTGAAGGGACGGCGCGCGACGACGCACTGGGCTTCGTTTCATCTGCTGCCGCTGTTCGGCGCCATCCCGGTCAACGAACGCGTGGTGCTCGACGGCAACTGGGTGTTTGCCGCCGGCGTCACCGCCGGAATCGACGGCGCGTTGCGGCTCGCCGCCGAACTGCGCGGCGACGACGCCGCGCGCGCGATCCAGCTTTACATGGTCGTATGCGCCGGAGCCGCCATTCGACAGCGGCACGCCGGAGACCGCGCCGGCCGCCATCCTCGCGCAGGCGCGGCAATCGGTTGCCGGCATCACCGCACAACGCGAGGCAACCGCACGGCGCGCCGCGGCCAGGCTCGGCATTGCCGTTCCCACGGCTGCCATCGCGTGACGCCGGCACGCCAGTCATTTTATCGATGCCGTCTCCGGAAATGACCGTGCTCCGGCTCGCGCGGCAATTTCACCTTGAAGATCGTAAAGGGACCCGAGCGCGGCAGATCGTTCTTGAACGCAACTTCCCAGAGATGTGAATCGGCGATGTAGAGATAGCCGCCGCTGATCGCAAAACCGTCCGCCCAGGAAAGCTTCGACGGATCGCTGACGAAGACTTTTGCGTCAAGCGTGTGGCTTGGTGTGCTCCGCAGCGCAACCACGGTGCGGTTTTCCAGATCGCCGCCATAAAGCGTACCGTCGGCATCCATGATCAAACCGCCGCTCAGCACCGAACTACCGAGATACTCGACCTTGGCGGCGAGTTCGGTATCGGACAGCCTGGCGTCGCGCAGGGCGGACGTGGGCACGCGCCAATAATTATGATCGGTCAACGGCCGGTAATACAGCCAGCTTGCATCCGGCGACAATGCGATGCCGTCGGCATGAATCGCCACCACCGAGCCGTCCGGCCGCAGCGCGATTTCCTTACCGAACATCAGATGCTGCTTCGGATCGGCGAAGGTCGAGCGGCTGCCCACCAGCACCTGTCTCGCATTGCCGGTCTTCAAATCAAGTACCACCAGGCTGCCCTTGTTGCCGATGTTGGTCAGATAGGCGTAACCGTGCGCCACGTCGATCCGCAGATCGTTCAGGGAATCCTTCGCCGAAACCACGCCCTTGAAATCGTACTGCCGGACGACCTTGTTGGTCGACAGATCGAATTCGACGAGTTTTGGCGGCAGGCGGTCCTGATCGACTTTCGGCAACGAGGAGTTGAGCGCCCAAAGGTGATCCGCCTTATCGACCCATAGCGCCTGAACGGAAATCCATTCCGACTTGCCGTCGCCCTGCTCGCTGAAATTATTCCAGGCCGCATCGGGATAGGGCGCGACCGTACCGGTCTTCGGGTCGACTTCGACCATGCTGAAGCGCGAGCGGACATTGGAGGCCGGCGCGGTCGCGAACACCCTGCCCTTGGCCGAAACGCCGATCCCGACCAGACGGAAATCATCCTCGAACGATTTTACGACTTCCAGCGGCGGACCGACTCGCTTGACGGAATCCGGAGCGACGTTTTGCGCGGCGGCGGGCGTTGCCGCGAACACTCCCGCGATCAAGAGCAATCCAAACCACGCGTCGGCAACGCCTGTTTTGCTGACCATCGGCGTCAATGCCGCTTGAAATACTGGACGTCGCGCTCGTGTTTTTCCGCCAACGCACGCGACTTGAAGGTGCCGAGATTGCGGCGCTTGCCGGTCTTCGGATTGACCTTGCGCGAATAGAGCCGGTATTCGCCCGATTGCAATTTGCGGATCATGGATCTGAACTCGCCTGAACGACCTGTGCGGATTAATCGGCAACGCGCACCGGAGTTCCATGCAAAGCCCGAAATCGGATCGATGCAGGCGATTCCCTCGAACCGACAAGCCGATACCGTCGACAAAGGGGTTCATTCCGACCGCTCGAACCCAACACCTTCGAAGCAAACCCCGATGACCGACGTCGAAATCATCATTGCCGAGGCCGCAAAGCTGCCGCTGCGCGACGCCGCCTTCTCGCTGTGGCGGCAGCGGCCGCGGCTGGATGCGCTCGAGGGCCCGCCGATGACGCCGGAAGATATCCGCATTGCGCGTGCATTGTCGCTGGAAGAAGTTTCCGCGAAGGTCAGGTTCAGCCGCGATCACGCCCAGGACGGCGCGACGTTCGACCGCCTGAAACGCGCCCACCCGCAAGCCAGCGACACCGAAATCAGACGTGCGATCATCGCCGCTGTGAGGTTCGACGATGCCTGCTTCAAATATTTTACGGTCGATAGCACCGACTATTGGCAACGGGTGGTACGCGCCGTCGCGCTGGCGCAGCGGCACGAAAATCCCGGCTATCTCGAAGGCACCTATGAGGACGCCCGCTATCACGTCGCTTACTACATGAAATAGCGACTGCGCAGACCCGCAGATCGATCAGAAACAAAGATTGGTCACGAGATTGCCGCGCTTGTCCTTGATCGCGTACGGACATTCGCATCCGCTTCAGCGCCTTCTTGGCGTTTTCGTCACCAAGCGCCGCGGCGCGCTCGTAATAGGCTTTGGCGGCGTCTTTATCCTTTGGTCCGCCGCGGCCCTGTTCGGAGAACGCACCCATCCGCTCCAGCGCGCCGGGGTGATTTTGCGCAGCCGCCTTCTCGAACAGGCTTCGCGCGCCGGCGTCATCCTGGCGCCGCCGGTGCCGTTCGCCAGCATCAAGCCGAGTTGATACTGCGCTTCGGGATTGGTCTCGGCCGCCTTCCCCAACAATTCGCGCGCTCTGGCGGGATCCGCCGGCGCGCCGCCGCCGCCGGAGAGCGCCGCCAGATTGGTGACGCCGCGCGGATTGCCGGCCTGCGCGGCGCGCTCGAACAGCTTGCGCGCCTGGGCCTCGTCCTTGGGCACGCCCGCGCCGGTGCCATAGAGCACGCCGAGTTCGACCATCGCCGAGGTCGAGCCCTTGTCGGCGGCCTTGCGCCACGCCGCCATCGCTTCCGGCATTTGCCGGTTGGCGGCATAGGCGCGGCCGAGCTGGTACAGCGCCCGGCGCGACGAATTGCCCGCGCGTTCTGCAATATTTGATCGCGGTCGCGATGTCGGCCGGCGCGACATCCGGCGCGCCCTTGACGTCGGCCGGCTTGTCCGGATCGGCGGGATCGGCCGCGAGCCGGTCGCACAGCACGAGATCGGCGGATTGCGCCCTCGCGGGCGATGAACTGGCCAGCATGGCGGCGATCATCGTCGCCAGCACGGCGACGCCAACGGTCACGGCGAACGAAAACAGGCAAAATCGTTGTGTCATGGCGAGGAGGTTAGCTTCGATCTTCGGGCGGATTTAAGGCTCCAGCCCGGACTCGCGCAACACCGGCGCGACTTCCGGCGAGGCGAGATATTTCAACAGGGCCTCGGATTGCTCGACGCGCGGCGACGCCGCCAGGCGCCCGGCGGAAAACACCGCGGGGCGGCTTTGCAGATGAAGCGGCATCGGCCCGACCACTTCGACGCCGGAAACCAGCTTCAACTCGCTGAGCTGCTGAACCGCGATATCGGCCTCGCCGCTGACCAGCCGCTCGGCGGTAAAGCCGGAGGTGATCGTGGCGCGCGCGTTGATCTCGGCGGCAATCCCCATCTGCTCGATCAGCTTCGCAAAGAAAATGCCGCTGGCGCCGATGCGCGAATAAGCCACCGCTGCGCGCGCCGAGCAGCGTCGCGCGCAGCGCCGCTTCGGTCGAGATGTCGGGATGCGCGGCGCCGGCCTTCACCGCGATGCCGACAAAGGAGCGCGCCAGATCGACGCAGCTCTCCGCCGCCACGGTGCCCTTGGCCGCGAGATCGTCGAGCGCCTCCTTGGTCAGGATGACGATGTCGGCGCCCTCACCGCCGCGCAGCCGGTCCAGCAAGCCGATGGTCGGCGCGAAATCGGCATCGATGCGTATTGCCGTTGCCGCCTCAAACCGGCTGGCCAGATTGCGCACCGCGCCCATCAAAGCGAGCGTCGAGAACACCCGAACCACATTTTCCATTGGGGACCTTATTTTATGCAGCGGCGCGCGCGTGGCGTTTTAGCGCCATGGCGACCCCTGCGCTAGGCCCGGCGCATCAGCTTCAGCACGGCCGTCAGGCGAAGGCTGCGCTTGCCAGCCAGCGCGCTCGCTTCCAATAATGCGCCTCGCTCATCGCACGTGCCGGAGAAACCGATCCCGACTTCGTAGCCGCCAAAAATCGGATGTTCGCCTTTGGCCGGCGTATGTTCCTGATTGAGAATTTGGCCTTTCCAGCGCCCGTTCGCCGAGCTGTAGGCTCCGAGATAATAGAAGAAGGCATCGCCGCCGAGGATGCGGCCGTCATGGAGCAGCATGACGCCGGTCAGGGGGTCAACCAATCCGTCGAGCAATCGGACGTGGACGGAATAAAGCCCGTTGACGATGCCGCCCTCACTGACGGCGCCCATGGCAGGCATCATCTCGTCTTCGATCGGGGTCATCACCGAACGAAATATCGCGCCCGGCATCTGCGGCGAAGCGCCGACGAAACTGTAGATGTCGCCTTCCGCGGTGCCGCGCACCTCGATCGTCGCGATATCGGCGCCGAGCAGCGACTTGTAATTGGGATCTTCGTTGTGGCGATGGCTGGTGATCTCGGAGGTGACGACGCCGTCCACCTCCTGGTAGCTGCCGTAATGCGCGAACGCCGAGTTGCCGCCGAGCATGCTGCCGGCATGGGCGTACATCACGCTTCGGCCCACCGCGTCATCGACCTGAAAACGGACTTTATAAAATCCCTCCAGCAAAGATCATGTCCCCTCAGACCATTTCCAAATGTTTCTAGCGCGGATCGCGGCAGCGGAGAATGGCGATGAACGGGACCTTTTGAAGCATGCAACGCATACCTCGCGCCGGCAATGACGGCAAAAAAAGACCAGCCTGAACGGGCAAAGCCGCGCGGGCTGGTCAAGGTTCGCTGGAGGAGAGGCTGAACACTCCCGCTAAAGAAGCGGGATAGCGGCCTGGATCCCCTGCAAAATCCAGGCCGTATCGGTTGTACGCTTAGGCGGCCGCAGCTTTAGCGCCGGCCGGAACCGAAGCGATCGTCTTCAGGATCTGCGAAGCGATCTGGTAGGGGTCGCCTTGCGAGTTCGGGCGGCGATCTTCCAGATAGCCCTTGTAGCCGTTGTTGACGAAGGAGTGCGGAACGCGGATCGAAGCGCCGCGGTCGGCGATGCCGTAGCTGAACTTGTTCCACGGCGCGGTCTCGTGCTTGCCGGTCAGACGCTTGTCGTTGTCCGGGCCGTAGACGGCGATGTGGTCCATGATGTTCTTGTCGAAGGCCGCCATCAGCGCCTCGAAGTACTCCTTGCCGCCGACCTCGCGCATGTACTCGGTCGAGAAGTTGGCGTGCATGCCGGAGCCGTTCCAGTCGGTGTCGCCGAGCGGCTTGCAGTGGAATTCGATGTCGATGCCGTAGCTCTCGGTGAGACGCATGCATCAGATAGCGGGCCATCCACATCTCGTCGGCGGCGTTCTTGGAGCCCTTGCCGAAGATCTGGAATTCCCACTGGCCCTTCGCCACTTCGGCGTTGATGCCTTCGTGGTTGATGCCGGCGGCGAGGCAGAGGTCGAGATGCTTCTCGACGATCTCGCGCGCGACCGCGCCGACGTTCGAGTAGCCGACGCCGGTGTAATACGGGCCCTGCGGCGCCGGATAACCGGCGGTCGGGAAGCCGAGCGGACGGCCGTCCTTGTAGAAGAAGTATTCCTGCTCGAAGCCGAACCAGGCGCCGGCGTCGTCGAGAATGGTGGCGCGCTTGTTGGTCGCGTGCGGCGTCTTGCCATCGGGCATCATGACTTCGCACATCACCAGCGCGCCGTTGTGCGCGCGGCGTCCGGATAGACCGCGACCGGCTTCAGCACGCAGTCCGAGCTGTGGCCTTCCGCCTGCATGGTCGAGCTTCCGTCGAAGCCCCACAGCGGAAGCTGTTCCAGCGTCGGGAACGAATCGAATTCCTTGATCTGCGTTTTGCCGCGCAGATTCGGCACCGGCGTATATCCGTCGAGCCAGATATACTCGAGCTTGTACTTGGTCATTGAGCCTCTCATATTGACGATGCGAAAGGTGTGGAAGCCGAAGCCAATGGCTGCCACACACGTACCCGGCCACCATCGGCCGCCTGTTACCAAGCATTTAATGTGCCAATCCGCCGCAGTGCGGTAGCGGTTCGGCAGCCTGGCGCCGGACCGCGAAATCCACCGGGCACTCGAGCATTCGCGCCAGCGAAGGTGCGGCAAAGGCGCGCGGCCGGCGTCGTCCGAGGGTTACGAAACCGCGTGGTTCAGTCGGGAATTTCGCTCGATTTAGCGGCAGTCCGGAGCCGCCAGGCCGCGGCGATTAAAGCCGCGTCAATCGACCGGCAATATTCACCAATTCGACGGGCTCTCGTCAGCAACCTTTGCATTGGCTCAAGCGTTAATCATCTGCTCACTGCCTCACAGGCAGCAAAACAGGAAATGCCTACAAATTACACAGCAGATGATTTTATTTTGATCATGTTGCATCGGAGGAAGGCACCAACGATATCGAGTTTGGTAACCACTCAAGAACGAGTTGGGCGCACCATGAAGCCTGAATCTTTGAAGCAGACGCTTCGGAGCCGGATATTTAGACCCAAGGAGAGACGATGATGAATGCGAGTTTGAATCAGGGATCTGCCAAGATCTACCAATTCCCGGCCGGGGGCCGGCAGGCTCTCGGCGGACGTCGCTATGACGAGTCCAAAGCCGCCGACCGACCTCCCCTTGCAGCATGTCAACGAAACCATTTGCAGCGGCAGCTGGTATCATCAGGCGGCGATCGACGAGTCCAAACCCAAATGGGAACGTTGATGCCAAGCGCATGTTCGACACCGGCTGCTATCACCGAAGTTCAGTCGATAGCGAAAACTAAAAAAGGGTCGAAACGAAAGCGTTTCGGCCTTTTTTCATAGCTGCTTGACGTCGACCTCACAGGCCGTGGTGGGCCGCCTGGCGTGTTTGACCGCTATGCCGGCCTTGGTGATGGTGAGCGTGATGCCGTCCCCGGAATAGCGCGTACCGGACCAGTTCAGCCGCTTGGTCAATGTCACGGCGCCACCGTCGATCTGCAAATACGCGCGTGAATCGTATTGATAGAAAGCGGCGAGGAACCGGGTGCCGTCAGCGCAACGATAACTCTGGAACGTCTGCGCCGACGCCGGTGCCACGCCTGCCGTAACGAAGCCAACAAAAACTAACGCCCCGAAAATAGCCTCGGCCCCGCGCTGCTCCATCATCGTCCCCCAAAACCATTTCCCGTCGCCCAGAATTCAGCCTGTCACAATAAAATGCTCCTAACCAATATTGGGAAGCGGGTATAGAGGCAGACGCCGCACGCAACGCGCTTTGCGCCATTCTCCGCCGCGGAGGATGACGAGGGATCATCAGATGTCAGTTTCGCCCATCCGCCACTTCGACCTCGTCGGCGCCAGCAATTTTCGCGATCTCGGCGGCTATCCCGGCCACGACGGCCGCATGGTGCGCTGGCGGCAGATATTCCGCTCCAACCATCTCGGCCATCTGACCGAGGCCGATATCGCGGTGCTGCGCGGCCTGGGCTTGAAGAACGCGTTCGATTTTCGCGGCTCGGAGGAACGCTGCGCGGCAATCTGCGTCATTGAGGAGATCGCGGTGCATTCGCTGCCGATCGAGCCGACTGTCGTTGCCGCGCTGCGGGCGCGGCTCGCCGGCGGTGGGAGGCTGTCGCTCGGCGGACGGGCTGGAGATGATGCGCGATTCCTACCGCAACTATGTGCAGCACAACACGCCGCGCTTCCGCAGCCTGTTCGCGCATCTGCTTGATGACGCCGGCGCCGCTGGTCATTCACTGCACCGCCGGCAAGGACCGCACCGGTTTTGCCTGCGCGCTGATCCTGCATGCGCTCGGCGTCGCGGATGATCTGATCGCCGAGGACTATCTGCTGACCAACCGCTTCTACCGGCGCGATCCCTCTGCCAGCAGCGATCTTCCCGATGATGTCAGGCAGGTGCTCGGATCGGTCGATGTGTCGTTTCTCGCCGCCGCGTTCGACGCGATCCGCGCCGATTATGGCGACCTCGAGGGATATTTCAGCGATGGACTGGGGCTCGGCGCCGGCGAACGCGCGAGGCTCCAGGCGCGCTACCTGGAGGCCTGATCGATGATACGATGCTGCCGGCTTACGCCGCCGCTTCCATTTCGGCATCGAGATCGGCGATCACGTCCTCGAATGCCGAGATCGCCTGCTGAATCGCGGCGATCTGCATCAATTCCCAGCCGCTGATCGGACCGTTGCGGTTTTGCAGCGCGACGACCAAATCCCGCCGCTGCTCCTTGAGCTGAATGAGCGGCAGACCGTGATCAGGCAGATATCGCATCATGATGTTCCCAGCCCTTGGGTTGAACAGTCCCAATCTATAGCCGGCGACCTCTGCGATCCCTTTACAAAACTCCGGCTAATTTTAGCGATCGGGCATGGGCCAAGCTGCGCCGTTTCAGACAGCTGGCTCGGTTGGAATGGCCCCGACTGCGCTTCCGATTGCAAGGTCGAGCGCCTGCGTAACGCAATTGGTCGCAAAATCGGTCTGATGGAGCCCGTCTGCACTGATCAGCGCTTCCGGCTTGATGCCGTCGTCTTTCTCCCACTGCTCCATGAGCGCAAACCTGGGAAACAGATTTATCCCAGATGCGCCGGCGACGGCTGAGATCAGCGACACCATGAGCCTCGTATCGTCCGGATGTTTTTCCAGCAATATCGGAGCATATTGCAGGTCCATCAAGACCACGTCGGTCGCGAGACCCTTCAGCCAGCTCACGCCCGTCGCGATAGTTGTTGCGACACGGTGAGGATCGTACAGACATCTGTGATAGATCGCATTGGTTCCGACCTGCCAGATCACCAGCGCCGGCGCTTCGGCGATCACATCGGACTCAAAGCGCGCCAGTTCCTCCGGCGCTTCCTGGCCGCCGATGCCCCGGTTGAGCACGTCGATCATCCGATCGGGAAATCGATTTCGCAGAGCAAGTTCCAGCCGATGCGGGAACGGGATGACATTATCCTCGCCCGCGGTCGATGATGATCCGATCGCAACGATCTTGATCTTGCGTTGGCGGCACAGACTCTTGGTCAGGTGGCAAAGCCGGTGCTGGAAGCGGATGAGATCGAGATGCGGATCGCAAGGTCCTGCTGGGTCCGGCATGGGAGACATCCTCTGCGGGAATGAATGATGAACGTGCATCTGGAAGCGGAATTGCCTGCCATTGCAAATGAAATTCTCCTGACGATACTGTTCGCCTCGTTATCCCGCGCGCACGGAGAGACCGGTCATGGACGGAAAAGTCATTGTCGTGACCGGCGCCTCGGGCGCGCTTGGCAAGGTGGTCGCGGAGGCGGCGCTGGCGCAGCGGCGCGCGCGTCGCCGGCATCGACCACGCGCCAACGCAGATTCCGGCAACGCCGGACCGGCTCGAACTCGGCGGCGTCGATCTGACCGACGCGGCGCAGGCCAGAAAAGCCATCGATGCCGCGGCGTCGCATTTCGGCAGGCTCGATGCGCTGATCAATATCGCCGGCGGCTTTGCGTTCGAGGCGGTCGCCGAGGGCGATCCGAAGACCTGGCAGCGCATGTATGCGCTCAACGTCCTCACCGCGCTGAATGCGTCGCAATCGGCGATCCCGCATCTCGCCGGCATCCAGCGCGGGCGCATCGTCAATGTCGGCGCGATGGGCGCGCTGCAGGCCGGCGCCGGCATGGGCCCCTACGCCGCTTCCAAGGCCGGCGTGCATCGCCTGACCGAAGCGCTCGCTGCCGAGTGGAAAGGCAAGATCACCGTCAACGCCGTGCTGCCCTCGACCATCGACACCGCGGCCAATCGCGCCAGCATGCCGAAGGCTGATTTCACCAAATGGGTGACGCCGCAGGAACTCGCCGACGTGATCCTGTTTCTCGTCAGCGACGCCGCCAGCGCCGTCACCGGCGCGCTGCTGCCGGTGAGCGGGCGGGTATAGCCTTCAGGCCACTACCCCATCAGCATTTGGCGAGCTTCTTCAGCACCGCGCTAAAGCGAATGCTGCGCTTGCCGGCGAGCGCGGTGGCTTCCGCGACCGCGCCTAGATCGGTGTAGCTGCCGGAAAAACCGATGCCGACTCAATTCGGGTTAGACTTCGCCACTGAGTCGCAAACGCGACACTGGAGTTGCCGTTGGAAACCGCGCTTTATCTGCCCGTCAAACGCTTCCTCGAAAAGCTCGGCTTCACGGTCAAGGGCGAAGTCGGCGGCTGCGACCTCGTGGCGCTGAGCGACGACGATCCGCCGGTCGTGGTGATCGGCGAATTGAAATTATCGTTCAATCTCGAACTGATCCTGCAGGCGGTCGATCGCGCCGGCGCCTGCGACGAGGTCTGGCTTGCCGCCAAAATGTCGGCGCGCGGCAAGGGCCGCGAGAGCGATGCGCGCTATCGCAATCTCTGCCGCCGGCTCGGCTTCGGCATGCTCGCGGTCACCAACACCGGCGACGTCGAGGTGATCGTCAAGCCGCCGACCACCGCCCCGCGCCGCGATCCGAAGAAGCGCTCGCGCCTGGTCGCCGAGCATCGGCGCCGCAAGGGCGACCCGGTGCTCGGCGGCAGCACGCGTGCGCCGATCATGACGGCCTACCGCCAGCAGGCGTTGGCCTGCGCCGCGGCGCTGTCGCAGGGGCCGCGGCGCGTGCGCGACCTGAAGCCCGATATTCCGGACGCGCCGAAAATCCTGCTGCATAACGTCTATGGCTGGTTCGATCGCGCCGAGCGCGGCATCTACGTGCTGACCGATGCCGGACGCGCCGCGCTGAAGCGCTGGCCGCAGCAGCCGATCGATTTCTCCGGTGCCGGCGATTCCGTTCCGTGACTTTCAGTTCGTGACCACAGCGTAAAACGAAAACTTGGGAGTGACAGCATGATCGTCGTGACCGGCAGCGTCACCGCACGGGAGGATTCCCTCGACGAAGTCACGCAGGCTGAGCCTCGAGCACGTGCATCGCTCGCGTAATGAGCCGGGATGCATCTCGCACGCCGTACATGTCGACTGCGAGAACCCGCTGCGGCTGGTGTTTTTCGAGCAATGGGCCGATCGCGCAGCGCTACTGGCCCATTTCGCGGTGCCGGCTTCGCGCGAATTCGTCTCGCGCGCTGCAGCCGCTCGCCGCGGCAGCCGCGACCCTGGAGCTCTACGACGCCACCCGGTTAGAGAAATTGTAGCGCATAGCTGGTTTGCCACGCGAATTTCATATTGCAATGCAACATAAGGGCTCCTAGGTAGTGCCGTATCAGAGATGAGGCCCCGATGAGCGAAGACTGGAATACCAAGTACGGAACCCGGCGCGTGCGGCGCGACCCGCCGACGCTGGATGAAGCCATTTTCGCGGCGATCGGCATCACCGACGATCTGGAAGCACAGGCCGAAATCGCGGCGTCCCTGATGGGGATGCCGCTCGATGCCGTGCTCGCCGAAGTGAAGAAGATCGCGCGGTCGTCGTCGCGTTCGGCGACGCGGGTGATCGCGGGCGAGCAAGGCGCGCAGCGTTCGATCGTGGTCGAACGCCGCGTCATCAGGAAATTCGGCAACGACAAGCGCACCGGCACCTGACAGCCGAAGCTGAGCTACATCGGACCGGAGCAGATGCCTCCGGTCAGGCCGCCCGGCCCCAGCCATACATCCGCAACACATCTGCCAATACGCGCGATTGAAATTCATCATCGCGCGTGCGGCGTCGGCCATGCTTGGCATCGCCAGCGATGCCGGCTCCCGCTGACGTTGCGGCTCCAGCTCGATGCTGCCGGTGGATTTGCCATGGCGGAATGTCAGATCGGGCGCCGAACTTGTGCGCCAGCGCCCGCATCGCCTCGTTCTCCGCGCCAGTGGTGATCCGCAGGCTCAGGTACCCCTTGGTGCGCGCTTCCTCGATCAGATTCCTGAACAGGGTGCTGCCGACGCCGTGACGTCGCACCGAGGTTTCCACGCTGAACGCGATCTCGGGCTGTGAATCCGGGGACTGCTCGGGCGGATGCAGTTCGGCAGCGCCGCGCACCGCGCCGTCCTCCAGATAGGCGATGATGACCGTACCATCATTGGCGCACTTTTTCGGCATAGCGCTCGATGAAGCCGTCGTCGATGAAACCGTGAAAGCGATCGCGGCGGCTGGCACGGTCGAGCCGCAAAAGATGGTCGCGCAGCAGTGGTATTTCTTCTCGGCGCAGCGTCCGAACGCAGCCTTTGGTCGAACCGGCAATCGTGTCGTAGCGCATATCAAAAACTCCTCTCAGATAACCCTCGAGGAGGCGTCGAATCCCTAGACCCGACATATTGTGCATCGCAGCATGAATTTCAAGGCCATCGGATGCCTCATATAGCGACAGCTTTGGCGACACATTTTTCAGCACCAAGCTGGGTAACCTGTTGTTAAGATCGCGAGGGCCCGTGAGAGTGGGCACGGCGCCGCAAGATGTGGATTTAGGCGTGACGTTGGCCCATTGTTGGGTGGATTTCCTGGAGGTCCGTCGTGGCTGTTGTGCTCGACACGGGTTCCTCGACTCCGGACCGGCGACTTGCGGTCTGGCAAGACATCGTTTGCGACACCTTCGTCGGACTCGATTGTCGATCGGACATGCGCAACTCGTTCTGGGGTTCGGTCGCGCAATCGACGGTCGGGCCCGTGAGCTGCACGCGGGTCAATTCCTGCGCCCAGCGGGTATTCCGCACACCATCGCGGATCTCGCGCACCAGCGATGACTTCGTGCTGGTGGCGCTGGGAAACAGCGGCGTGAACGGGGTATTTCAGGACGGCCGTGAAGCCAAGGTAGTCGCCGGACAGTTCGTTATTTACGACACCACCCGCCCCTACGAGCTGCGTTTCGACGACAGCTTCTCGCAGACGATCTTCCAGATGCCGCGCAAGCTTCTGCAGCAGCGCATCGGTTCGTTCGACGCGTTGACCGCAACCACGTTCTCCAGCGACCATCCGGTCGAAAGACTGGCGTATGATTTCCTGCTCGGCATCAGCAAGACGATTGAGCATGTCGAACCTGCCGTCGCAAGCCGCCTGCTGGACCAGGCGCTGGACCTGGTCGCGATGGCGTTCGCCGACAGGATGCGGGTCCGTTCGTCGGACCAGTCGATCCACCGGTCGGCGATGCTTTATCGCCTGAAGAATTATATCCTGACACATCTTAGCGATCCCGAATTGTCGCTGCCGCGCGCCGCGGCGGCCACTGGAATCTCGCCGCGCTACACCAGCGATCTGATGGCCTCCGAGCAGATCTCGTTCCGCAGCTATGTGCAGGCGCAACGGCTGGAGCGCTGCAAGCGCGATTTGGCGGATCCCGCCCACCTGGCCCGGCACATCGGCGACATCGCATTCGCATGGGGCTTCAACGACCTCGCTCATTTCAGCCGCATCTTCCGCCAGAAGTTCGGGGCGTCGCCGCGCGAGTGGCGCGAGCACACCATCCGGTAGCGCTTTCGCGCCGCCCAAACGGGCCGCACGCGGCCCATCCGCCAGTTAAGACAAGTTTTCGTGCCGCCACCGACAAGCGCTGTGGCCCGCGATCGCTGTAGGTTTTGCTCTCACGGTTGGCTGTCTCCCGACGCGAAAGGATGATGTCGATGGGTCTGGTTCATCAGAAATACAGGGTTGCGGTTGTTCAGGCGGCGCCGGTTTTTCTCGATCTCGATGCGACCGTGGACAAGACGATCGCGCTGATCGAACAGGCAGCCTCGGAAGGCGCCAAGCTGATCGCGTTTCCCGAGACCTTCATCCCCGGATATCCCTGGCAGATCTGGCTTGGCGCGCCGGCATGGGCGATCGGCCGCGGCTTCGTGCAGCGCTATTTCGATAATTCATTGGCCTATGACAGCCCGCAGGCGGAGAAAATCCGCAAGGCCGTCAAGCGCGCCAAGCTCACCGCGGTCATCGGCCTGTCCGAACGCGACGGTGGCAGCCTCTACATCGCGCAGTGGCTGATCGGTCCCGACGGCGAGACCATCGCCAAGCGCCGCAAACTGCGGCCGACCCATGCCGAACGCACCGTGTTCGGCGAAGGCGATGGCAGCGACCTCGCCGTCCATGATCGCGCCGACGTCGGACGGCTCGGTGCCTTGTGCTGCTGGGAGCACCTGCAACCGCTGTCGAAATACGCGATGTACGCCCAGAACGAACAGGTTCACGTCGGCGCCTGGCCGAGCTTCTCGCTGTACGACCCGTTCGCCCATGCGCTTGGCTTTGAAGTCAACAATGCCGCGAGCAAGATCTACGCGGTCGAGGGCTCGTGCTTCGTCCTCGGCCCTTGCGCCGTGGTCTCCCAGGCGATGATCGACGAGCTGTGCGATTCACCGGAAAAACACGCGTTCCTGCATGCCGGCGGCGGCCATGCGGTGATTTATGGGCCGGACGGCAGTTCGCTGGCCGAAAAGCTTCCGCCCGACCAGGAAGGCATTCTGTATGCCGATATCGATCTCGGCATGATCGGCGTGGCGAAGAACGCCGCCGATCCCGCCGGACATTATTCGCGGCCCGACGTCACGCGGCTATTGCTCAACAACTCCCGCGCCAATCGCGTCGAGCATTTCAGCCTGCCGGTCGATGCCGAGGTCATGAACGAAATCAGGCTTCAAGCCTGACCATTCGCCCGCAACAGGAGCCCGCCATGGAATCCGCAATCCCACAGCATCTCCTCACCGCCCGGACGCGGCACCGCCGCGTTCCCGACGACTATGCGCCGCCCTACCCGTCCTTTGTGGCGCGCCATAAACCGAGCGTGGACCGGGTGGTGATGGCCTATTTCGGCATCCAGACCCAGGGCGCGCCTTCACCGGCCGCCGAGCAGGCCATCGCACGGATCGCTTCAGCTTTCGCAGCGGGTGGCGGCCCGGCGCATTGGGATCGGGCGCGCTATATCGACGAAGCGGGCTTTAGCAATATCGTCACGGTGGCCTATTGGGACGATCGGAAGAAATTCGATGACTGGTTTCCGGCGGCGCGCGACAACTGGACCGGCGAGCAGCGAACCCATGACGGCTTTGGTGCGTTCATCGAGGTGCTCTATCCGTCCGTCGAGGGCTACGAAACCCTGTTCTCATCCCTGGGCCGTCCCGAAGGCGTCGCGGTCCTCGCCGACGGCATGAGCGGCGAGGTTCAGGAACACGCCTATTGGGGTGGCATGCGCGATCGTATTCCGAAGTCGCAGACCAGCGAGATGGCGCCCGCGGGTGCTGCCCGCGCCGTCCGCGATGGCGCGCGTATCCAGGTCATCCCGCACGACAATGTCTGCCTGATCAGGTCAGGCCAGGATTGGGGCGACACCGAAACGGCAGAACGCAAGATGTACCTCGAGGATGTCGAACCGGTGTTGCGGGAAGGCATGGACTTCTTGCGCGACAACGGCCGCCCGATCGGCTGTTACGCCAACCGCTATATGACAGTCGTATCCCCCGACGGCGCGCAAGCCGAAAAATCCTACGGCATGAGCTGGTGGAAAAGCCTGGCGGCGCTGGAGCGATGGGCGGAATCGCATCCGACCCATGTCAGGATATTCGGCGCGGCGATGAAATATTTGTCGACCTTGGGGCCGGCCGCGAAGCTGCGGCTCTATCACGAGGTGACGGTGGCGCGGGCGGACGAACAGTTTTTCGAATATCTGAACTGTCACCCGCAAACCGGCATGCTGAATGCCGTTGCGACGGCTGTTTCCGATCAGAGCACCATCTGAGTCTGGGTCACGATCGCGACCAGCTTGCCCTCCTCGTTCTCCAGCCGGGTCTGCCAGACCTGGGTGCGCCGTCCCCGATGGACCGGGGTCGCAGTCGCGGTCACCGTGGTGCCCTCCTTGGCGGCGCCGATGAAGTTGGTCTTGCTCTCGATGGTCGTGGTGCCCTTGGCGTCGTCGGGCAGATTGATCACGGTCGCGGCCGCGCCGACCGAGTCGGCGAATGCCATCACCGCGCCACCGTGAATGGTATGGCGCAAGGTGCAGAGATCGGCCCGCACCAGCATCCGCGCCACCACGCGATCTTTCTCGGCCTCGACGAAGGTCACCCCCTTCAATTCGGCAAACGGCATTTTCATCGACTGGATTTTTTCAAGCGGCGTCATACCGGTCATTCCTCCCGTATTCCTTGACGTCAAGGATGAACGGCTTGACCGGATCAGGCAATGACGTTTGTGTAATGACGACCATGCGCCAGTTCCCGCCCCGCCGGATTGTCTGTCTCACCGAAGAGACCGTGGAAACGCTGTATTTGCTCGGCGAGCAGGATCGCATCGTCGGCGTCTCCGGCTATGCGGTGCGGCCGCCGCAGGTCCGGCGCGAGAAGCCGCGGGTGTCGGCGTTCGTCTCGGCCGATATCCCGAAAATCCTGGCGCTGGAACCGGAACTGGTTCTTGCCTTTTCCGATTTGCAGGCGGACATCGCAGCATGTTTGGTCCGCGCCGGCGTCGCGATCCATGTCTTCAACCAGCGCGATATCGCCGGCATCCTGGCGATGATCCGCGCGCTCGGCGCGCTGGTTGGAGTGGCGGAGCGGGCCGATCGGCTGGCCGCAGCCTACGAGACGCGCCTCGCGAGCGTGGCGTCGACCGCCCGTCCCTCACCCAAACCAAAAGTCTATTTCGAGGAATGGGACGATCCGTTGATCAGCGGCATCGGCTGGGTCTCCGAGCTGATCGAGATCGCCGGCGGCGAAGACATCCTGCCGGAGTTGCGGTCACAGAAAGCCGCGAAAGACCGGATTATCTCGCCCGATACCGTGCGCGCCGCAGCACCCGACGTGATCCTGGCCTCGTGGTGCGGCAAGAAAGTCGTGACCGACAAGATCCGGCGGCGGCCGGGCTGGAGCGAGATTCCGGCGGTGCGTGACGGCCGCGTCGTCGAGATCAAGTCGCCGCTGATCCTGCAGCCCGGCCCCGCCGCGCTGACGGATGGCCTCGATGCGATTATCGCGGCGCTGTGGCCATAGAGCGTCTTCAAGCGAAGTGGGCGCCGGTTCGCGTCAAGAAAACGCGTCAAACGAGAAATCTAGAACCCCGTTCCGATTCCATCGGAACGGACGAGGCTCTAGCGACGGTGCCGCGACTATTCCACAAGCGAGACGGTCGATCGATCGTATTCTCCAGATCCCATCCGCCCGTCCGCAAAAATCTGGTGTTCCGCGATCCACTCGAACGACTGCTCGAAGACTTCCCTGGAATAGGTCTCGAACACGATCCGCTCGCCCGGGCCCCAACTGCGCGTATCCATGATGGCATGAAAACGCTCCGGGAATTCGTTCTTGTAATAATGGGTGTAGAGTTCCGGCCGCAGATCGATATCCCGTTGCGCGCGCCGCAAGGCGCGGAAGTATCGCTTGATATCCTCGGGATCCACCGTGCCCTTGATCATGGCGGCAATCATGAAGGTGGTGTCGATCACCTTGCGGAATCCGAGTTGCTCGGCGAGATAATAAGGCCCGCTGAACAGCGCCGCCGCGGGGCTCTTGCCCTCGATCAATTGCGCCATCCGGTGAAACAGCATGCCGTCTTCGAAGGTCAGGTTGATTTCAGCTGGAGCCATATACTGCTCCAACGCCTGTATCGTCGAATAGTGGCTACCCGATTGAAAGCCGACTGAAATGGGAACGCCCGCAAGATCGCGCGGGGTCCGTATCGGCGAATCCGCAGCGACGAAGATTCCGGACGGCGCGACTGAATAGACGTCGGCATAGAGCTTGGCATGGCCATTGGAGGCCGCCACGTTCACGGTCCAATGGCAGGCGCAACTGACATTGGCTTCGCGTCCCTGCTCGATGCTCTGGAACGCGCCCTGATTGGCCTTGTTGTGATGCTGCCCCTCGGTGGAGCGGATCAACTCGCGAAATTCATAATCGAGGCCTTCGGCCCGGAAATAGCCTTTCTCCTCGGCAACCCATTCCTGCAGGCGAAAGTGCGGCTCGATGATGAACTTGCTCATGGCTGGTCTCCCTGACGTTGGACGTTTTTATTTGACAGGAGCCTAGCCGATCGGCGTCAATGCCGCCATGTCCTAACGGGAATAGATGATATGGCCGATATTGCATCATCTGAATTGAATTTGAGGGAGCTGCAAATCCTCAATGCCCTGCTGCACGAACGCAGCATCACCCGGACCGCGCAATTGCTGGCAACCACGCAGCCCGGTATCAGCAAGGTGTTACGGCATCTCCGCGCCCAGTTTGCCGATCCCCTGTTCGTCCGCAACGGACATGCGATGCAGCCGACCGCCAAGGCGCTCGACATCGCGGATCAGCTGCGCGCGCTGCTCGATGCCGCGGACGGTTTGCGTGCCTCGGCAGCCACTTTCGATCCCCGTCACTCGGACCGCACCTTCAGCCTGCTGCTGACCGACGTCGGAATGATCCGCTTCCTCCCGCCGCTGATCGCCCGCGTTGCCGTGGTCGCGCCGCGGGTCATGATCCGCGCGATACCGCTCGATTCACGTCAATTCGAATTGAAGCTGGAAGCCGGCGAGGCAGATTTGGCGCTTGGCGCATTCCCCAAAGCGGCGCGCCATTTGCGTCGCCAGCGGCTGTATTTCGACGGCTATGTCACCGTCGTGCGAACAGCTCACCCGCGCTTGTCGGCGTTACGGTCCCGGGCCGGTTTCCTCGCCGAACGCCATATCCTCGTCACGGCATCCGATACCGGCCATGCCGCGCACGGAGCCGTTCAGCGCGTGCTCGCTTCGCAAATATCATCGACGAATATCATGCTGCGCGTACCGAGCTTTATTGCCGGCGCGATCGTCACCGCCGAAACCGACGGCCTCACCACGCTGCCAGCCAATCTCGCCAAGCGCGTCGCAGCACCTCTCGGGCTGGTCGCGTTCGAAACGCCTATGGCTTTGCCGCGTATCGAAATCTTGCAATACTGGCACGAACGCTACCATCGCGATGCCGCGCACCGCTGGTCCAGGTCGGTGACATCGGATCTGTTTGGCGCGACGCGGCCTACGCCTTCTCCACCCCACACCATTCCGCGATGAACAGCGCGGTGGCCTTGGTCGATTTTCGCAGCGAGTTGAGATCGACATATTCGTTGAAGCCATGCATCGCCGCCCCGCTGGCGCCGAAGCACAGGCTCGGAATGTTGTAGTTCAGCCCATAAAATCTCGTGTCGGTCAGCGCGGTGAATACGAGGTCCTGCACCGTGCTGCCATAGACCGCATTGTAGGCCTTGCCGAACGCGGCTTCGGGCGCGGCGGAATCCTTCAGCTCATAGCCTTCGGACAGGAATCCGGACCATTCGACGCTGGGCGGATTGTTGGAGAGGAAGCGATGGTCGCGCGCGGCCGCCGAGACGCAGGCGAGAATCTCGGCCTGGCAGTCGGCGACCGACCAGCCAGGCAGGATCGCGATCCGGCAATCGACGTCGCACCACGCCGGCACGCTGGAGGCCCAGTCGCCGCCCTTGATGATGCCGGGATTGAAATTGATCGGGTGCGTCACCGCCTTGAAATGAGTGTCGCTCCTGGCACGCTCGTTCCATGCAGCCTCGAGCTTTTCCAGCGCGTGAACGAGATGATAGGCCGCCGTGATCGCGTTGGAGCCGGCGCCGGCCTCGAACACATGCACCGGAAAGCCGCGCACCCGGAGGCGAAACCAGATCACGCCGACCTGCGAGCGCACCATCTTGCCGCCAGTGGGCTCGGGAATGAAGCACGCATCGGCGCGATAGCCCCGTTGCAGCGTCGAGAGCGCGCCGACGCCGGTGCTTTCCTCCTCGATCACAGACTGAAAGTGGATCCGCGCGGTGGGTTTAAGGCCCGCGGCCTTGATCGCATCGAGCGCGTAGAGCGCGCCGATAGTGCCCGACTTCATGTCGCAGGCGCCGCGGCCATACATCCGACCGTCTTTGACCACGGGCGCGAACGGCGGCGTTTCCCACATATCGAGCGGCCCGGTCGGAACCACATCGCAATGGCCCTGCAGGATCAGCGATTTCCCGGCATTGGCCGCCGGACGATAGGTGCCGACCACCGTCCGCGCTTTCGAAAAATCATGTTCGATCGGGCCGAAGCCGTGTAAATTCTTCAGATCCTCGACATCGATATGCCAGTCGTCGACCTCATAACCGCGCTCGCGCAGGAGATCTCCGATCATGTCCTGGCACGGCCCCTCCGCGCCGCGGGTCGAGGGGATCGCAACAAAATCCCTGGTGGTTTCAAGCTGCGCGTCGAAGCCGGCATCGACGGCGTCCAGGATTTTTTGCGTATCGGTCATTCGGCAGCTCCAGTTTGGATTTTCTTGGTTACGAGAGCCGGCACCCTAGCCCGATCTCAGCCGCAGGGGTATTGCACAAAAATACCGAACGCCATCACCGCGCGATAGTCCGCCGAATGGTTGAACCCGGTGCCGGTGCCGTCGCAGGGTCTACATCTCGTTGCGCGGTTTGATCCATCGATCGAGCCGCTTGTCGCGTCGCAAGCGAAGGCCGCGGCCGGCGTCGAGGGCTGGCTGCTGGCGGAAACCTATCATCGCGCACGTCCGCTCCTGGGTTTGTGCTGGGATTTGCCCGCCACCCCATTCCACTACTGATCGCGTCGGCGGAAACACTCGCGAAGGCGTCGCTCGCAGCCCTACGCTCGAACCGCAAACCGGACACAAGCGGGACCGGCCGTGTCAAAAGGGTGACGCGCAAGGCATCGCCGTCGGGATCGGCGGTTTGAAGGCTGGCGCCCTATCAGAATTGCCACCGCATCACTAAGCTCAACGCCGGCCCGAATGGACTGAGATACAGAACAAGTGACGAAGGATGCGCTGCCGATGACGAACACCTCACGCACCAAGCTTGTTTCGGTTCTGCTGCTTGGCGGGCTGGCCATGGTCGCATTCGCTAGCCCCGCCACAGCGCAGCAGGTGTCGCGCGAGCAGGATATCGTCAATTTGCGATTGGGTCAGCGCATCAGGGTCGATGACGGGACCTGTCCCGCCGGCCAGATCAAGGAAGTCTCGGGGGCCAAGATGGCCGCAACGGGAATTGTCCGCACCCACAAATGCATTCCGCGCGTGGCTGGCAAAACCCGTCCCGAGAACACCAAACAGCCGGCTCCCGGAAACAGCTAGCGGCGCTGCCGTACGCGCTTCAAGTTTTGGGCGCGAACATGCATTGCAGCGTTGGCTTGGCAATCCTGGTGAAAGTCGCGCTGATCTCGGATCGCTTCGACGTCGGCACCCAATCGCTCTCGATGTTCGGCACGCCGGTTTCGCTGATGCCGCGTAGCAGAAGCCTGGCGCAGGTCGCTGTCATCGATGCTGGCGACCGCATAATCATGCAGGCAGCCGCAGACGGATTCGGGATGCGCCAACGCCCCTGCATGTGGGGCACACACTGGCGCACGAACTCGTCGCCCGGATCCGAAAACTTCATCAGCCAACGAACCTGGCCGTGCGCCGACCCGGCGAGAAGCACAGAGAGCAGCGTTGCAACCGCGCCGATCCGAGTAAACATGCTCACTACCAGCGCCTTCTCTCGGGGATACAAAGCCCGCCGTCTCGTTGCCGGATTGATAACGATGCACCGTTTCCGCATGTCTGCGCCGAAGCGGGAAATGGTTTCGTCACCGGGCAGGATTGTTTCGTCACCGCGGCCCGATGACACAATTGCCGGTGTGGAGGGCTTGTCCGAGGCCTCACCTCCATCGGTCACCGAATTGCAGAACGTGGTTCAGTGACCGAGATTGGCAGCAATCATTACTGGCGGCGCCGGGGCAGCGATCGGCGATCCGTTGTAGCTGAAGGTCCCAATTCCCGGCAGATCATGATCGGCCGCGCCCGCCAACGAAGGCCCGCCCAATAGCAAGACAAACGCGATAACGTAGCTGAGGGGTCGCATCTGGTGTCTCCACTCTCTGGAGATAAGACGCCTGCCGACGCCCGACGGTTCGAGGCGGCTTCGAATTTTTAACCTTTCTCTGGTGGAGACATCCCATCGGCAGACCGCCGACCGTGAACCGAGCAACCGGTGCGGCCGACTTAACCCAAAATGTCATGCAACCTTCTTGTGCGGTTGCGCGTTATCGCAAACCTCCAACAGAGGATATCGGTCGTGGGCAATGGCAACATCAACCCGACCCGCAAGATCGGCCAGCCGATCGTTGAGCGTTTGTCCGGGAGTAACAGCTTACCCGAATTGCGGATCGATCAATTAAGTCCCGCGCAAGCGGAACGCCCGAGGGTTTGTGGCGCGATGACCCAGCAGAGCGGCGACAGCGGTTGGGGCACCCAATGCGCCCCACAAAAGCTGCTTCATTTGGTGGGGTGCCGCGAAGCCAAGGGCCCGCCCGATCTGCTCAAGCATCCTGATACGGCCAAGCGATAGGATCCGGCTTTCCGTTGCGATCACTGGACGAAGTCCCCGCATTTCTCGACGGCGGCATCGCCTGATCCCCATGGCATGACCGGAACCGAGGAAGTCGAATTCTTCGGCGACCCGTCGATCAATTTATCGGAATAGACCATATAAACCAGCACGTTCCGCTTGGCGTCGCAGCCGCGGACGATTTGCATCTTCTTGAAGAACAGCGAACGGCGCTGGCGGAACATATCGCCGCCCTGCTCCATCTTGTCCTTGAAATGGATCGGGCCGATCTGACGGCATGCCAGCGAAATATCCGAGACCTGCTCGGCGAGGCCCAGCGAGCCCTTGATACCGCCCTTCTCGGGCACCGTGAAATGACAGGCTACGCCGGCGACCTCGGGATCATCGACCCCGTAAGTCGCAAGCTTGTCGTTGGGGCTGAGCAGATTGAACACGGTGGAGCGGCGGAAAATCAAGTCCGGCTCATCGGCCGCGACCGCCGGAGAAGCAGACACCATCATCAGCGCAACCGCCGCCAACATCCAGCGCCTCGATTGGGTGTCATATTGGCTCGAGGCTCGGGGTGTCATGGTGAACTCCGTCGGTAAGATTTAAGCAGTGAGGCCCCGTTAGTGGGTCCTTCGCCTATGTAATGCCGGGATGTTGGGGAATAAGGCTTCACGGCTGCCGCACCCCACGGCTTTACGGCTGCCGCACCCCACGGCCTTTAACCGAATGTGAGGCTTTTTTGCTACGCTCGACGCGAAATTGGCGGGAATTACACGCCTTACGCTGGTGAACCCGTACCCTCTCTGCGACACTAAATGTCAATAATCGGAATTGGGATTCGAAGAATGAAACGCGTGGGCGGGTATCAGGCCTCTATTGCCACCGGACGGTTGGAACCGTCGGTATCCAAACATCAGATTTCAGCGATTTCCTCAAATCGGCTTTGGCAGATCGTCGCCTTGACGGTGGTTGGGACCATCGGCCTCGCAGCACACGCCGAAGCCGCGGTATTCTGGTCAGAGGACGATGGCGGATATTCGCGGCCGGCGCTGGTGGCATCGCCGCGCGTGCAACGGCCGCACCGCCGCCAGGCAAAGCCGGTCGAAGCGGCCGCCAAGGAAGCGACCAAGCCGCAGGGCCCGCTGATCGTCGCGATCTCGATCAGCCATCAAAGCCTCAAGGTGTATGACGCCAACGGCTTCTTCGCGGAAACGCCGATTTCGACCGGCATGGCCGGTCATTCGACGCCGATGGGCGCTTTTAGCGTCATCCAGAAGCAGAAGATGCATCGCTCCAATATTTATAGCGGTGCCCCGATGCCGTTCATGCAGCGGATCACCTGGTCTGGTATCGCGATGCACGCCGGCGTGCTTCCGGGCTATCCAGCGTCGCATGGCTGTATCCGGATGCCCCCGGCGTTCGCCGTGAAGATGTACGGCTGGACCAGGATGGGCGCGCGCGTGGTGGTCACGCCCGGCGAGTTGACGCCTGCCAGCTTTTCGCACCCGCTGCTCGCCACCCAGAAGGTCGTGCCGCAACCGGTTGCGGTGGACCTGCCCAAGGCTGACGTGATCAAGGCTGACGTTACGGCGAAGGGCGACAAGACCGCAGCGGCCGATCCGCTCAGCAAGCCCGAGATGTCGGTCGCGAGCCTCGACCTGAGATCGACCGTCGGCCATGACAGCCGCGCGCCTAATGTCATGGATGAAGCATCCACCCCGAAGCCGTTGAACGAGCAGACCCATACCGCGGACGCCGGCGCTTCGCCGGAAGCGAAAATCGCGGTCACCATGTCCGACGCCGACAACGCCGCTTCCGGCCAACCGGCCGACGCCGGACTGAAATCCGGTACCGTGAAATCGGTGGCCGAGCTTCTCGCGCCCAAGAGCAGCGAGACGGCTGCGTCGAACGACCAGCCGATCGACGTCAAGGCTACCGACGACGCGCAAGCAAGCCTCGATGTCGTGAAGACCGACGCACCGGCTGAAGCCGCGAAGGTAGAGGCAGCGAAGGCCGACGACGTCAAGCCGCAGGCGGCGATCGTTGCACCGGGCGACAAGCCCAGCGCAGGCATTCCAGCAGCGACCAACGCGCAGCCGGTTCCGGATGTGAAGAAGGATCAAGGCCGGCCGGCCGACTCCGAGAAGGCAGAGGCCGCAAAACCCGCTCCGACGCAGGCGATCGCCAAGGGCAACGGCCCGATCTCGGTGTTCATCAGCCGCAAGGATGCCAAGCTCTATGTACGGCAGAATTTCGCGCCGCTGTTTGATGTTCCCGTGACCATCGCGCCGAGCGACCGGCCGCTCGGAACCCACATTTTTACCGCCGAAGCCGACAGGAAAGACGCCAACACCCTGCGCTGGTCGGTGGTTACCCTGCCGTCGAGCCGCAACGCCGAGCGGCGCGACGACTACGAGCGGGCTTCCCGCCGCCGCAAGATCGCGGGCGCCGCCGAAATCGCAAAGCCCGAGCCTGACAGCCCGGCCGAAGCTCTGGATCGCCTCACCATCCCCGCGGACACGATGGCGCGCATTACCGAGGCACTCTCGACCGGCGGCTCGATCATCGTTTCCGATCAAGGTATCGCTGCGGGTGAAACGGGCGAAGGAACGGATTTCATCGTTTCGTTGCGCTAGGCGATCCGGGCGAACGTGTTCCGCGCAGGAACTTTCACGGCACCTTTCACAAACATATGATCAGCTGCGGCCTTCATGACGTAACCTTCGCATGACGCAGCCTCGTGACGCCGCCTTGGCGCCGAAATTAACCGGCTCCAGCGATCGGGCTGCGTTTGGCGAGAAAGCCGTTGCCGTGGCGGCGGGGCTCCAACTAAGCTATTGTGATCAGGGGCAGGAACGGTTCGGCGAGACCTGAAAGTCGCGGCCGAACATGGGATCAGCGTAAGGGACATCAGATGCGTTTTGCGGCAGGTTTGATTTTTGCCAGCGCGGTTTCGCTGTGCGTATCCGGTGACGCATGGTCGCAGACCGCAGCCCCGAAACCCGCGCCGGCCGCACAGGCGGCAGCTCCGCAGGCGGCTCCTGCGCCGGCCCCCGTTCCCGCGGCGGCGCCAGCGCCCGCGAAAGCCGCCTGTGCCAATCCCGATGCGCTCGGTATCGCGCGCACCGTTGAAATCGACACCACGGGCGGACCCGGATTCGGTTTCGAGCACTTCAAGCAGCTCGATTTCCTGCGCGACCATGAAGTGGTGCTGACGTTCGACGACGGCCCGTGGCTGGTCAACACGCCGTCCGTGCTGAAGACGCTGGCGGACGAATGCACCACCGGCATTTTCTTCTCGATCGGCAAGCACGCGACCTATTATCCGGAAATCCTCAAGCAGGTTCTCGCAGCCGGCCACACCGTCGGAGCCCACACCTGGTCGCACGCGACATTGACCAACAAGAAGCTGACCGACGATCAGAAGAAGGAAGAGATCGAGAAAGGCTTCAGCGCGGTGAAGTGGGCGCTGGGCGGGGTTTCACCGGCACCGTTCTTCCGCTTTCCGGCGCTGCAGCACCCGCCCGAGATGGTGACCTATCTCGGCACCCGCAATATCGCGATCTTCTCCTGCGACCTCGACTCCTTCGATTTCAAGGCCCGCAACGCCCAACAGGTGATCGACGTCACCATGAAGAAGCTCGACAAGCTGGGCAAGGGCATCATCCTGATGCACGATTTCCACAAGCACACCGCCGAAGCGCTGCCCACGCTGCTGCGCAGGCTGAAGGCCGGCGGCTACAAGGTCGTCAAGATGATCGCGAAAGCTCCGGTGCAGACGCTGCCGCAGTACGACGAAGAACTCCTGAAGGACGCCAAGCTCCCGACCGTCACCGACCGTCCGGTTTCAAGCGTCGTGCAGACGATTTCCGAATAGTGTTGCGCCGCGCGCGATAACGCGATGGCCGCGCTGCACATCGAAGGCTATGTCATCGTGTCGGCTGACGGCATGCTGGCGAACGCCGACCGCGTGATGCCGGTTGGGCTGAAGTTCGAGGGCGACAAGCAATTCTTCACCGCCGCCCTCGACCGTGCCGACCTGATCGTGCACGGACGGAATTCCTTCGAGGACCAGCCCAACTCGCCAAAGCGGAAGCGGATCGTCCTGACCCGCGGCATCGGCGCGGTCGCGCCCGATCCTTCCAATCCCAAAGCCACGCTGTGGAATCCCTCTGGCGCCTCTTTCGAAGCAGCCTGCGAGCAAGCAGGCGTACGCTCCGGCACCATTGCGATCATCGGCGGCCCTTATGTGTTCGGAATGTTCATGGATCGCTACGACACGTTCTGGCTGTCGCTGGCGCCGCAGGTACGGCTGCCCGGCGGCGAGCCGTGCTTTCCCGGCGTGCCCGCGCAATCCCCGCAGCAAATTCTCGCGGCAAACGGCCTCAAGGCCGGTAACGCCCGGATCCTCGATGCGGCAAATGATGTCAGCGTCACGCCCTGGCAGCGTCACGCATTGACGAACTAGCCCAACTTGCGCAGAATTGAGGGTCGGCTTTAGGCAAATCAAAGGCTTAGCCGAAAAGTCGGCACTACATTTTTGGTCGAGGAGCTGGCGATCAGGCGCTTGCGGCGAGGGCCGGCCGCTCGTGTTCGGCGAGGCGGATGCGCTTTGGCAAGACTATGCCGAGGCGGTCGAGGAGAGCGGCCTGTGCGGCATCGGGTTGGGTGACGCAACGCAGGCGGATCTGGCCGTGGGAGGCGGTTGGCAACACGACATCATTCGATTGAATGCGCGCGAGTTCTTCGAGCACGGTTCTTGGGGAATTGCCGAGACCAGCGCGGCTCTGCCACATCTCGAGGCTCTTCCACAGCACAAAGGCGAGAAAGCAGACGAGGATATGTGCCT
The DNA here is from genome assembly GCA_963755895.1 of uncultured Alphaproteobacteria bacterium. Taxonomy (GTDB): domain Bacteria; phylum Pseudomonadota; class Alphaproteobacteria; order Rhizobiales; family Xanthobacteraceae; genus Bradyrhizobium. The sequence goes on along the minus strand of CAVWMD010000027.1, from coordinate 693,639 downwards.
GCACGCGATCCTCGCGCTGGTGCCAGATCGGACGAAGGTTGAGTTGGTCCTTCTGGATGCGGAAAGCGGCTTCGGCCTGCGTCAGCTGGATATAGGCCTTCCAGAGCTGTTGATCGCTCCAATCGTCGATATTCGAGCGCAGCAGATAGGCGCCCTCCGAGAGCGCGGCCCAGTCGTCGAAAGCGTCGCTGTAAACGACGCCAAGGCGGAAACCCGCGGGATAGCCATCCGGCTCCAGCGTGATTGCGAAGCGGGCGGCGGATCGCTGGTTTTGCTGCAGGATGCGGCCGATCTGCCGGTTCACACCTGCCGGATCGACACGCTTCTTCGCACGAGCCAAGCGCGCAGCCAGGCGCTGGAGCGCTTCTTCGATCCGCTGGCTGAACTTGTCGTGCATGGCCCGCTCTTTGCTGCGCCGATCGGCGGAACGGCACAGGATCACGGTCTCCTCGGTCTCGGGGTGGCGCGTGAGTTTGACCTCGACGCCTTCATGGACCGTGTGCCATCCGTCCGCGGCAGCGAGCGCGGAGCTGAACTTCTTCAGCTCCGACTTCGGCGCGCCGATAATGTAGCGGCGGCCAGTGCTTCGTAGCCACGCCAGATTGTCGGCGCTGGCCATGCCGCGATCGCTGATCCACACGCGGCCCAGCATGCCATGGCGGGCCTCCATAGTGGCCACGATGGTCTGCAAGGTTCGCGAGTTGTGGGTGTTGCCGGCGAACACCTCGTAGCCCAAGGGAAAGCCGTCGAAGGTCACGACCAGCGCAATGCACACCTGCTTGCAATCGGGCCGATGATCCCGCGAGTAGCCGCGCCGCGCCAGCGGGTTTGCTTCCGCCTGGCCTTCGAAATATGTGCTCGTGACATCATAGAGCAGCACTTCGTTCTGAACCGCAAACAGCTCGCCGCAGCGCCGGGACAAATGCGCTTCGAGCGCCTCCTTGTGCAGGATGAGATGATCGAGGGCGCGGTAAAGCCGGTCTTTGTTGACCTGATCGTCCCCAAGCTGCAGCAAATCGGAAAGCGCCGTGTGGCGGTACCAATCCTCGGCAATGTGCAGCTCGCTCGACGGCTCGCAAAGCCGCGCCGCCACCAGAACGGCCGCCATCTTCGCCCATGAGATGCGCTCCTTGCCCGCCGGCAGTAGTCGCTCGCATAGCTCCGCAAGGCCTGTCCCGCGCCACAATGCCAACGCCAAATATACATCGCCAAACCGACGCGAGCGCTCGATGCGGATGCCCTTCAAACGAACCGGTACCGTCATATGCTCGCTGCCGTCATCGAACAGCTGCGCTTGCTCGGGTGCGCCGATCAGCCGGCGGGCCAGCGCCCGCGCCTCAATGCGGCCGTGCTCGTCGAGTTCGCCGAGATGTGCCATCGTTTGCTGGATGACACGACCCCCGACACGAACGCTGCGTACCAGGCGCCAATAGCAGTGAGCCTTTCCATCTTTCTTGCGAATCGTGTGGCGCAGGTACATGCGCCATCAGAACACCTCGGCAGCGAAAGAAAATACCCAAGGTCGGCACTACACGCTCAAATCGCTCCTTCGCGCCGCCCAACCCCTTGATTAGACTCGCACCAGCTCGCGCAAAATCGCAAAAACTACCCCCCAACTGCGCAAGTTGGGCTAGAGCATTTCCGGTTCTGATAGAATCAGAACCGGGCTCTAGATTCTTGTTTTGACGCGTTTTCTTGACGCGAACCGGTACCCACTTCGCTTGAAAACGCTCTAGTCTAGACATCCCCGTAAGCGGGTATAATCGCCGATCGCGCCGACCGGCCATAGCCCGCGATGATGAACAGCGCGCCGATGATCGACAGGTTTTTCAGCGCGTCCATCAGCGATTTGGCGTTTTCCGGCGGCGACTGATTCCAGAAATCGTGGAAATAGAAGGTTACCGCGGCGACGAAGAAGATCAGCAGAATGGCAAAGAACCGCGCGCCGAAATTCAGCGCGATCATCAATCCGCTGATGATCTCGAAGACGCCGACCACGATCGCCAAAATCTGCGGCGTCGGCATCCCCGTCATGGTTTCAAGCTGGGCCGTATAGGGCGCCAGCAGCGCGGGAATGGCAACCTTGGCGGCGATGAAATCCGCGGTGGCAGCGATGTCAAACAGCTTGGTCGCCCCCGAATAGAGAAACAGCACGGCGAACAACACTCTTCCGAAGGTAACGAAGGCTGGCATGGTCGGCCTCATTGGCTGCGGCAAATGCAAAGTTATTATGCGGCGGAATACGGCGGAGTGATTATGGGCGTTCCGCCCCGGTTTTCAAATCGATTCAGCAGCTTCGGTTGGTCCCCCAAAATCGATTCTCTCAGCCAAACAGCGTGGGCTGCTGACGGCCGGCGCGCTCCTGGGCTTCGACCGCCGCCACCGCGGTCATGTTGAGAACGCCGCGCGCGGTCACCGACGGGGTCAGGATATGCGCCGGACGCGAGGGCCCGACCAGGATCGGTCCGACCGGAAGCGCATCGGCCAGCGACTTGATCATCTGATAGGCGACGTTGGCGGTGTCGAGGTTTGGCATGATCAGGATGTTGGCAACGCCCTCCAGCTTCGAATGCGGCAGGATCAGCGCCCGTGCCGCCTCGGAAAGCGCGGTGTCGCCCTGCATTTCACCGTCCGCCTCGATCTCCGGATGGTTCTGTTTCAACAACGCGGTGGCGCGGCGCATCTTCCGGGAGGATTCCGTATCATAACTGCCAAAATCGGAATGTGACACGAAGGCGATCTTGGGCTTGATGTTGAAGCGCTGGACGTGGATCGCGGCCAATGCGGCCACCTCCGCGAGTTCCTCGGCGCTCGGATTCGGCCGCACCTGCGTATCGGCGATGAAATAAGCGCCCTTGCTGGTGATCATCAGCGACAGCGCGGCGAAATCGGTGACGCCCGGCAGGAAGCCGATGATCTCGCGGACGTGGCGAAGATGGCTCATATAACGGCCTTCGACGCCGCAGATCATGGCATCGGCTTCGCCGCGGATCACCGCCAGCGCGGCGATCACGGTCGCGTTGGTGCGCACCACCGTGCGCGCGGCATCCGGGCGTGACGCCATGCCGGCCGGCGACGTCGATATAGGATTGAACGTAGGATCGATAGCGCGGATCGTCCTCGGGATTGATCAGGTCGAAATCCTGTCCGGCCTTGATCGCAAGGCCGTAGCGCTTGATGCGCGCCTCGACCACCGAGGGACGTCCGACCAGGATCGGCCGCGCCAGCTTTTCCTCGAGCACCACTTGCGTCGCATGCAGGACGCGTTCGTCCTCGCCTTCGGCATAGATCACGCGGACCGGCTGGGTCTTGGCCTTGGCAAACACCGGCTTCATGACCAGACCGGAGCGGAACGCGAAGCGTTCGAGCTGCGCGGCATAGTCCTCGAAATTCGCGATCGGACGCGATGCGACGCCCGACTTCATCGCCGCCTTTGCGACCGCGGGCGCGATGCGCAGGATCAGCCGCGGATCGAACGGGCTTGGGATCAGCGAGCCCGGGCCGAAGCCCTGGGTCTCCCCGCTGTCGAAGCCGGGGGCAATTGCGTCCGACGGCGGATCGCGCGCCAATTGCGCGATCGCGTCGACCGCGGCGTGCTTCATATCCTCGTTGATCGCGGTGGCGCCGACAGTCGAGCGCGCCGCGGAAGATGAACGGAAAGCACAGGACGTTGTTGACCTGGTTCGGGAAAGTCCGAACGCCCGGTGCAGATCATCGCGTCGGGGCGGGCTTTGCGGGCCTCATCCGGCATGATTTCGGGGTCCGGATTGGCCAGCGCCATCACCAGCGGCTTGTCCGCCATCTGCTTGACCATGTCGGGCTTCAGCACATTGGGCGCGGAAAGCCCGAGGAAAATATCGGCGCCGCCGATCACCTCGGCCAGCACCCGCTTGTCGGTCTTCTGCGCATAGACCGCCTTCCAGCGGTCCATCAGCGTGTTGCGGCCCTTCGTGCACCACGCCGTCGATATCGCATACCCAGATGTTCTTGCGTTGCGCGCCCAGCGACACCAGCAGATTGAGGCAGGCGATCGCCGCAGCACCCGCGCCCGAGGCGACGATCTTGCAATCGGCGAGCTTCTTGCCGTTCAACAGCAGCGCGTTGGTGATCGCGGCGCCGACGATGATGGCGGTGCCATGCTGGTCGTCATGAAACACCGGGATCTTCATCCGCGCCTTGAGCTGCGCCTCGATCTCGAAGCATTCCGGTCCCTTGATGTCCTCGAGGTTGATGCCGCCGAAGGTCGGCTCCAGCGCCGCCACGGTCTCCACCACGCGTTCGATGGTGTCGGCGGCGATTTCGATGTCGAAGACGTCGATCCCGGCGAATTTCTTGAACAGGACGGCCTTGCCCTCCATCACCGGCTTCGACGCCAGCGGGCCGATATTGCCGAGGCCGAGCACCGCGGTGCCGTTGGAGACCACCGCGACCAGATTGGCGCGGGCGGTCAGCGTCGCCGCCTCTGCCGGGTTTTTGGCGATTTCCGTACAGGCGCAGGCGACGCCCGGCGAATAGGCCAGCGCAAGGTCGCGCTGGTTGGCGAGCGGCTTGGTGGCCTGAATCTCGAGTTTGCCCGGCCGCGGCAGACGATGATACGCCAGTGCCGCGGCGTGAAGATCTTCAGAACTGGACGACATATATTTCCCCCGCGGGCTCCCTGCGCTCCGAATTCATGCTTCGGTTGCTGCTGTTAGTTTTGAGGCAGATTGAGCCGGATGTGAAGCTCCCGCAACTGCTTCGGCGTCACTTCCGAAGGCGCGCCCATCAAGAGGTCGACCGCCTGCTGGTTCATCGGAAACAGCGAGATCTCACGCAAATTGGTGGTGCCGCACAACAGCATCACGATGCGATCGACGCCGGCCGCCATGCCGCCATGCGGCGGAGCGCCGTACTGGAAGGCGCGGTACATGCCGCCAAAACGCTCGACCACATCCTTTTCGCCATAACCGGCGATCTCGAACGCCTTCACCATCGCCTCGGGGCGATGGTTGCGGATACCGCCGGAGGCGATTTCGTAGCCGTTACAGGTGATGTCGTACTGAAACGCCTTGATGGTCAGCGGGTCCTGCCCGTTGAGCGCGTCGAGACCGCCTTGCGGCATCGAGAACGGGTTGTGCGAGAAATCGACCTTCTTGTCTTCCTCGTTGTATTCGTACATCGGGAAGTCGACGATCCAGGCCAGTTCGAACCGATCCTTGTCGATCAGGTTCAACTCCTCGCCGAGTTTTGTCCGCGCAAGGCCTGAGAACTTCCAGAACTTGTCGGGATCGCCGGCGACGAAGAACGCCGCATCGCCTTCCTTCAGGCCGAGTTGGCCGCGGATCGCCGCGGTGCGCTCCGGACCGATGTTGTTGGCGAGCGGACCTGCGCCCTCGCCGCCCTCGCGCCACATGATGTAGCCGAGCCCGGGCTGGCCCTCGCCTTGCGCCCACGAGTTCATCCGGTCGCAGAACGCGCGCGAACCGCCGCCGGTGCCGGGGATCGCCCACACCTGGTTCTTGGGGTCTTCCAGCATCCGCGCGAACACCTTGAAGCCGGAGCCGCGGAAATGCTCGGAGACGTCCTGCATGATGATCGGGTTGCGCAAGTCGGGCTTGTCGCTGCCGTACTTCTTGCAGCGCTTCCGCGAACGGAATCCGCGGCCAGCCCTTGGTCACGGGCTTGCCCTTGGCAAACTCCTCGAACACGCCGGTGATGACGGGCTCGACGGCTGCGAAAACATCGTCTTGCTCGACAAAGCTCATCTCGAGATCGAGCTGATAGAACTCACCCGGCAGACGGTCGGCGCGCGGGTCCTCGTCGCGGAAACAGGGCGCGATCTGGAAATAGCGGTCGAAGCCCGACATCATCAGCAATTGCTTGTACTGCTGCGGCGCCTGCGGCAGCGCATAGAACTGGCCGGGATGAATCCGTGATGGCACCAGGAAGTCGCGCGCGCCTTCCGGCGACGAGGCCGTCAGGATCGGGGTCTGGAATTCGAAGAAGCCTTGGCTCCTTCATCCGCTTGCGCATCGAATCGACGATCGGCGCCGCGGGTCATGATGTTCTGATGCAGCTTCTCGCGGCGAAGATCGAGGAAGCGGTACTTAAGCCTTATATCCTCGGGATATTCCTGATCGCCGAACACCGGCATTGGCAATTCGCCGGCCGGACCCAGCACCTCGATCTCGCTGATATACAATTCCACCATGCCGGTCGGCAGTTCCGGATTATCGGTGCCGGCAGGACGGCGGCGCACCTTGCCGTCGATCCGCACCACCCATTCCGAGCGCAGCTTTTCGGCGTCCTTGAACGCCGGCGAATCCGGATCGGCGACGCATTGGGTCAGGCCGTAATGGTCGCGCAGGTCGATGAACAGCACGCCACCATGGTCGCGGATGCGATGGCACCAGCCAGAAAGCCGAACGGTCTGGTCGATGTCGCTGTCGCGGAGCGCGCCGCAGGTGTGGGACCGGTAACGATGCATGGAATTCCCAAAATTAGATGTCGGAGACTGGAATCGGCGGCCAAAGTGCTGCCCGAAGAGGCTGAGGGTTTACCCGACGCTGTCGGGCGCGGCAACCAATGGAAAGGCCCGTTTTGCGCTCACAAACGCAGATTTGAGACATCAGGGCAGCCGAACCATTTGCCTATTCGCGGGGCGGGCCTATCTTGATGGCCATGACCGTCCATTTCCCGTTCCAGAACACCTATGCGGCGCTGCCCGCGAACTTCTTTGCCCGCGTTGCGCCAACGCCGGTCGCCTCCCCGCGCCTGGTCAAGCTGAACCGGCCGCTGGCGCTGCATCTGGGGCTCGATCCGGAGCTGCTCGCGAGCCCAGAGGGCGCCGAAATTCTCGCCGGCAAACGCCTGCCCGATGGCGCCGACCCGATCGCGATGGCCTATGCCGGCCACCAGTTCGGTCATTTCGTTCCGCAATTGGGCGACGGCCGCGCCATCCTGCTCGGCGAAGTGATCGACGCCGACGGCATCCGGCGTGACATCCAGCTCAAGGGAAGCGGCCCGACGCCGTTTTCGCGGCGGGGCGATGGCCGCGCCGCGCTCGGTCCGGTGCTGCGCGAATACATCGTCAGCGAGGCGATGTGGGCGTTGGGTATTCCGACCACTCGATCGCTCGCCGCGGTCGTGACCGGCGAAAACGTGATGCGCGAGACCATGCTCCCGGGCGCCGTGCTGACGCGGGTCGCATCGAGCCATATCCGGGTCGGCACCTTCCAGTTCTTCGCCGCCCGCGGCGATACCGACGGCGTGCGGCGGCTGGCCGATCACGTCATCAACCGGCACTATCCCGACGCGGCGGGCGCGAAACGGCCCTATCACGCGCTGCTGGAGGGCGTCATCGCGCGCCAGGCCCAACTGGTCGCGCACTGGCTGCTGGTCGGCTTTATCCATGGCGTGATGAACACCGACAACAGCTCGATCTCCGGCGAGACCATCGATTACGGTCCGTGCGCCTTCATGGATCATTACGACCCGGCGGCGGTGTTCTCCTCGATCGACGAGCAAGGCCGCTACGCCTATGCCAACCAGCCGCGGATCGCGCTGTGGAACCTGACGCGGCTGGCGGAATGCCTGTTGCCGCTGTTTTCCAGCGAGCAGGAAAAGGCCATCGCGGAAGCGCAGGCGCTGCTCAGTGAATTCCCGGAGAAATTCACCGCCGCCTATCAGTCCGGCCTGCGCGGCAAGATCGGCCTGTTTACGAGCCGCGAAGGCGACGAGGCACTGGTGCAGGATCTCTTGGATGCGATGGCGCAGAACCAGGCCGATTTCACCCTGACGTTCCGGCGCCTGGCCGATGCCGCACGCGATCCGGAAAACGATCGCGAGGTCCGGCAATTGTTCGCTGATGTCGCCGCGTTCGACCAATGGGCGATCCGCTGGCGCGAACGGATCGGCAGCGAGCCGCAATCCGCCACTGAGCGATCGGCCGCGATGCGCGCGGTCAACCCGGCCTTCATTCCGAGGAACCACCGCATCGAGGCGATCATCGACGCCGCCGTGAACAGCGACGACTACGCGCCGTTCGAGGAGCTTTTGACGGTGCTGGTACAACCGTTCGAGGACCAGGCTGAATTCGCTCGCTACGCCGAACCGCCGAAGCCGGAACAGCGCGTGTTGCAGACATTCTGCGGGACGTGAGGGTTGCGCGTTCCGTAGGGTGGCTGCCGCATGAGCATCGTCATTGCGAGCGATAGCGACGCAATCCACAGCAACGAAGGAAGAGCTGGATTGCTTCGTCGCTTCGCTCCTCGCAATGACGGCGATGACGACAACTCCACCTTTCACCGTCATGCCCTCCACCGGGTCGCGCGAATGCGCGCCCGATGACAGGCTCCGGCGGGCATCCAGTACGCCGCGAGTTTTCAGTTCCTTACGAGCGTCTCGGAATACTGGATCGTCCGCCATCGCGGACGATGACGAACGTGAGCGTTCTCGCGACTTGTTGTGCCCGAGTTTTGCAAATTCGTTCGCGCCCTAAAAAACAGAGGGCGCAGGGAAGACCGGGTGCGCGCTGCACCCGCGGTCTCATGTGCACGGGTAGATGGAAAAACGCACATGAGCATACAGGTTCAGCGGAAGCAGTCCGGCCTTCCCTGCGCAATGGTTTGACGACTTATTTCGTGCTCTCCCCGGCGAGACCAGAGCTTGCTTGTCACCGTCGTCCCCAAGGAGTGTGAGCTCCTTGCGAACTTGACACCTGCCATTGGGGCGTCAGGACCACACGACTTCGCCGTACGCTTCAGCCACGCTCGTCAGTCGCAGCTTTCGCGTCCGCCGCTCCCCGCCCCAACGTCAGTGACGATGGCCAACGTCCCCTCATCTCGGGACGGGATGGCGAGCAATAAGCAGGTGATTTGGGCCAGGAGTCAAGGATAACTTCGGAAAATCAGAAATTATTCGGAAGTGTGAACGGACGGAGTCAGAGAAGCCCCTTCGGCCGCCTACTTGATGGTCTCGATCTGATCGTGACTGAGCACCCAGATGTGCACCGGCAACGCAATGAAGTAGGCCTCGTCGAGCAAGCGTTCGTTGCCCTCGTCGAGCAAGCGTTCGTTGCCCTCGTCGGGCGCGATGGCCCAGGGCAGGAATTTGCGCAGCGCGGCCTCCGGCTTGGCGTGCTTGGTCGAGACCACGGCATATTCGTAGTTCACCAGCGGATAGGCGTTGGCGCCAGGGCGTTGAAAGGGTCAGGCGCTGGTCCCCGCGCCGATCTTGGCGAAGGCGGCCGCCGTTAACCTCGCTTCTTAATCGCGCATGCACCATCCGCCGATCGGCCCTCGCCCACGCGCCATAAATTAACAAACGCTCAACGCCTCGCCGACAATTCTAACCGCTTTGGTAGGGGTAACTGCCGTGGACGCCTTGGTATTTGAATTCATCGGGCTGGCGATGGTCGGGCTGTGCATCGTCGTGCTGGCGGTTCCCACGGAACGGCGGTCGTCCCGACGCCTCAGCGACTTCTGACCGACCCCGCCGACATAACCCGGCCTTGGCCGGATTCGGGCCGCTTGCCGCAGCGCCCGTGGCGATTTGGGCCCACAATCCACGTCTCGGCGTAAATGCAAGGCTCGAATTCGCTGCAAGACCCTTGACATATCAGTGCTTTCGGCCGAACGCCGTGATCGGTGGCCCGTTTCCGAAGTTCACCTGATATCGCCAGCTTGTGCTGACGCGAACTTCGGAAACGGGACACCGCAAAAATGCATGTTTTTCTGGTGCCGCTTTTCGGTTGAAGTTTCCTGATCGTGCCTGCCGGGGGTGCTAGGGACTTCACATCGGCGGCGCCGGTCGCGCTATGGACCGTTCATGGATCTGATTACAACGACCTCGGAACTCGCCGCGGTATGCGGCCGCCTCGCCAAGCACCCGGTCATCACCGTCGACACCGAGTTCCTGCGGGAGACGACCTATTATCCCCTGCTCTGCGTGGTGCAGATGGCGAGCGCGGAGGAAGCGGTCGTGATCGACACGCTGGCCGAGGGCATCGACCTCAAGCCGTTCTTCGACCTGATGGCCGACGAGAAGGTGCTGAAGGTGTTTCACGCCGCCCGGCAGGACATCGAAATCGTCTGGCACCAGTCCGGCACTATTCCGCACCCGATCTTCGACACCCAAGTCGCGGCGATGGTGCTCGGCTATGGCGACAGCATCGCCTATGATCAATTGGTCGAACGCATCACCGGCCACCGGCCCGACAAGACCCATCGCTTCACCGACTGGTCGCGCCGGCCGCTGAGCGCGGAGCAGATGCATTATGCGGTCTCCGACGTCACCCATTTGCGCGATGTGTTCGCCGCCCTCGATACCGACCTCAAGAAGCGCGGCCGCAGCGAGTGGGTCAGCGAGGAAATGGAGGTCCTGACCTCGCCCAGGACCTACGACTTCCACCCGGAACGCGCCTGGGAGCGGCTGAAGACGCGGGTGCGCAAGCCCAAGGAACTCGCGGTGCTGATGGAAGTCGCGGCCTGGCGCGAGCAGGAAGCGCAAAGCCGCGATGTTCCGCGCAGCCGCGTGCTCAAGGACGACGCGGTCGGCGACATCGCCACCCACGCCCCGACCAGCCTGGAGCGGCTGGCCAATCTGCGTTCGCTGCCGAAGGGTTTCGACCGCTCGAAATGGGGCAGCGACATCGTCGCCGCGGTGCAGCGCGGTCTCGCCCGCGATCCATCGACTTTGCCGAAAATCGAAAAGCCGCGCGGCAATTCCAATGGCCAGGCAACGGTCGAGCTGTTGAAGGTGCTGCTGCGGATGACATCGGAGCGCCACGCCGTCGCCAGCAAGGTGATCGCGACCGTCGATGATCTGGAGCAGATCGCATCCGACGACAATGCCGATGTCGGCGCGCTGCACGGCTGGCGCCGCGAGCTGTTCGGCGAAGCAGCCCTCGCGCTGAAGCATGGCCGGCTGGCGCTGGCGATGGAAAAAGGGCGCGTGATCAGGGTCGACCGAACCTGAGCTTGTCACGCGCGCCCTTCGAAGAGTCCGTCATGCCCGGGCTTGTCCCGGGCATCCATGTCTTTGCTGAACTTAGAGCCTTTCCCGTTCCGATGGAATCGGAACGGGGCTCTAGGTTTTTGTTTTGACGCGTTTTCTTCACGCGAACCGGTATCCACTTCGCTCGAAAACGCTCTAAGCGAGAAAAGACGTGGATGGCCGGGACAAGCCCGGCCATGACGAAAAGTGAGTCAGAAAGAGCCTGCAAATATCGCGTCGGCTACCACCGGTACTCGATGCCCAGCGTGCCCTGGTGCGACTGGAACGCGGCGCGGAATTTGCCGTCGTAATTGACGTACAGACGGGTCTTGTCGGTCAGGTTCAGCGACGCGGCGGCGCCGACATCGGCGCCATATTGGCTTTCGCCGATGCCCTGCAAGGCGATGCTTTGGGTATCGAGGGTGACGGTGATCGCGCTGAAATTCTGCGCGAAATTGTCGACGAATTTGCCGTAGGCGGACAGATCGAAAATCTTCTGGTCGAAGATCCAGTAGTGCCCGATCTCGGCGCCGACCAGCACGCGCGCGCGCTCCAGCGTGGCGTCGCTCGCCGCCACCGGATCGAGACCGCCGGATTCCTGGAATGCGCCGGTTGCGGAATGCACATATTCGAGTCCAAGCTTCGGCACGATGCGGCTCTGGTCGAGGCTCCAGTAATAGCTGAGTTCGGTCAGCGCGCCGTCGATCTGGCCATCGTAGCGGGCGCTGGCGATGCCGCCGCCGGTGTCGCGGCTGGAATTGATATTTCCAAGACCGTGGACCACCGCGACGGCCCAGGTCCATGGCCCCTTGTCCACCGAGGCATTGAAGCCGAACTGGGTGAGGTCGAGCGTCGCCGATTGCAGCGCCAGCGGAACGTCGATCGAGGTCCGGCTCTGGTCGATCGAAAAGCCGACATTGACGCCGGGCGCGATCGTAGCCCCCACCCCGGCCACGCCGCCATAGGTCTGACGGTGGTCGCCGACGAAATCGCCTTGCGCGGCCGTGGTGGCCGAGATTCCATAGGCCTCGCCCCAGGTTCGGAACCGCGGCTCATCGGTGGCCTCGGAGGCGCCGCCGCCGCCCGGATTGCTTCGCCACGCATTGCCGAAGCCGTGCGTGGCCTGGTTGCCGAGGCGCTCCAGGAAGTTGCTGCCGAGATTGGCGATGGTGGCGCCGGCGGCCATGCCGGTATTGTCCGAGAAGCGCGAGGGCGTTGGAGGCGCAACGACCACCGTCGGAGTGACGATGACAGCCGGTGGCGTTGTCACAATGACAGGCGGCGGCGGTGGCGGCGCGCGCTGGGCCTTGGCGGAAGTTGACGCCAACGCCATGGTGATCGCGAAAGCGGTTGCGAGCCGTTGCACGAGCCTTTGCGCGAGCCTTGGGCCGGCGCCGCTTTTGCCAAAGTGCGGAGGCTTCGATGAGCCGCGCATCAATACCATTCCTAAATATCATTCCTGAAAAAGCGCAGCGAAAAAATACCGAAATCACCGTCGGCCGGCGCCGATTTGCGCCCAGTTCTTCCGGAGCGTCAATCGGTCATGCTGCCCGCCACCGGCCGATTGGCCGTCATTGTTGTTCCACAGCCACAGGTGGTCGCGGCCAGCCAGCCGATTTCCACATGCGTCATAAGCTCCCCGGCTCATGCCTGAGGATTATCTTGGTGAAATCAGCCCCGGCGCAATCAAGACCTCATCGCCAGCAGCGCTTGCAATCGACTTGCAGAGATCGCCCTCCAGCCGCACGCCACCGTCGGCCACCAGCCTGAGCGCGTCGGGATAGATGCGGTGCTCGACGGCGAGGATCCGCGCCGCCAGCGTCTCCGGCGTATCGTCGTCGGCAACCGCGACCGCGCCCTGCATCAGAATCGGGCCGGCATCGGTTTCCGGAATGACAAAATGCACGGTGGCGCCCGAAATCTTGACGCCGGCGCGCAGCGCCTGGGCCTGCGGTTCAAGCCCCGGAAACGACGGCAGCAGCGATGGATGGATGTTGAGCATCCGCCCGTACCAGCGCTGCACGAATTCAGCCGTCAGCAACCGCATGAAGCCGGCGAGGCAGATCAGCTCGACCTGGTGCTGGTCGAGCGCCGCTTGCAGCGCCGCCTCGAAGCCGGCGCGGTCCTTGCCAAAACGCTTGCTCTCGATCGTGAGCGTCGGCACGCCGCTTGCGCTTGCCGTGACCAGACCGGGCGCATCGGGCCGGTTGGAAATCACCATTGCGATCTCGGCGGGAAAATCCGACGCCTTTGCCGCATCGATCAGCGCGGCCATGTTCGATCCGCGCCCGGAAATCAGGATCGCTGCGCGGCGCTTCATGACGTGAGATCGAGATGACCGTTATAGACCACGCGATGCTCGCCTTGATGGTCTTCCTGGGCCGGGATCACCTCGCCGAGCAGCGCGACAGTCTCGCCGGCCTCCGTGAAAACATCGGTCACCGCGTCGATCGCATCCGGCTTCACGATGGCGATCATGCCGATGCCGCAGTTGAAGGTGCGCAGCAATTCCAGTTCGGCGATGCCGCCCTGCGCCGCCAGCCATTTGAACACCGGCAGTACCGGCAAACGGGCGAGATCGATGCCGACGCCGAGATGCTTCGGCAGCACGCGCGGAATGTTGTCGGTAAAGCCGCCGCCGGTGATATGGGCCAGTCCCTTGACCGCCTTGGTCTCGCGGATCGCACGCAGGCAGGATTTGACGTAAAGCTTGGTCGGCGTCAGCAGCGCGCCGCCCAGGGTCATGACCGGCGAGAACGGTGCCGGCGCCTCGAAACCGAGGCCTGCTTGTTCGACGATCTTGCGCACCAGCGAAAAACCGTTGGAATGAACGCCGGAGGACGCCAGCCCGATCACCGCGTCGCCGATGGCGATATCGGGGTGCGGCAGCAGCGTGCCGCGTTCGGCCGCGCCGACCGCAAAGCCCCCGAGGTCGTAATCGCCATCCTTGTAGAGGCCGGGCATTTCGGCGGTCTCGCCGCCGATCAGCGCGCAACCGGATTCCCGGCAGCCTTCCGCGATTCCGGCGACGATCGCCGCCGTGGCCTCCGGATCGAGCTTGCCGCAGGCGAAATAATCCAGAAAGAACAGCGGTTCGGCGCCCTGGACCACGAGATCATTGACCGACATCGCCACCAGATCGATGCCGATGCCGCCATGCAGGCCGGTCTCGATCGCGATCTTGAGCTTGGTACCGACACCGTCGGTGGCTGCGACCAGCACCGGATCGACAAAGCCCGCCGCCTTGAGATCGAACAGGCCGCCAAAGCCGCCGATTTCGGCATCGGCGCCGGGACGCGCGGTGGCCCGAACCATCGGCTTGATCAGATCGACCAGACGATTGCCGGCATCGATGTCGACGCCCGAATCCGCGTAAGTGAGGCCGTTTTTGCGCTCGTTCATGCCCGATTCCAGATGATGGCGGCTGGTTACGTCGGAATCCGCCGGCGCGCAATGGCTCGCAAGCAGGCCTCGCCTATACTATGCAGTTACAACAAGTTAGCCCAGAAAAACGGCGGCTTCTTCAAAAGACGATTCGGTGCACAAAAAAGCCCCGGGGCGCCAGGGGCATGATCTTGCAGAATTGGGCCGACCTGGTGCGGGATTTGCGAGAACCCCACGCCGCCCGGGACGAAACCATTTTTGCCCCGGCGCGAAGCCATCGTGAAACGAAGCAGCTCTAGATTGAACGTTCAAAACATTGGGGGCCGCCAATGGCCACACGCGAAGATCTAATATCTTTCATCTGCCTCGGCATAATGATCGTCGGAATTGCCGTCCTCGGTTCAGGGCTCGCGGCATTGGTGCTAACCTGAGCATGAGCACGCTATCTCCGCCGGCTCATGATCACACCGAGCAAGAACGCTGCCGCCAGAGCCTGGAGCGGCGCCTGGCGCGTCCAGCGGCTGAGGGTGTCTAGCGGCATGCCGGGCTCTCGAACCGCCTCAATAGCCTCGTTGACGCGTTGGCTGGCCAATCGGAACGCCAGCGCGGCCTGGTCGGCGACCGATCTGATCGGTTCGCCGGGCGCACGAGGACGCGAGTCCATCGCGTTTAATCGATCCAGCAGTTCACCCATATCGGATTCCTCAGCGCGCCGTTGAATTCTGAACAGCGGCGGTCTGCACTCGTGCATCTTTGATACAAAGCCGTGCAGCCGCGATCTCGGCATCGGTGGCACCCTTGCTTCTGGCCCATGCTTCAGCGGCAGGCGCCGAATACTTCGCGACGTAGAATCGGACCATGGCGCAAGAAGCGCGATGGAGTATCCCCGCGGCGCTGGCCTGCGGCGTACATGCCAAGCAGATTGCAGCGGCACCAATCAAGCGCGTCCATATGCGGCGTTCCTTTCGCTCGCGAGAGCAATAACCTCAGAGCGCTTAAGTTCCTCAGAGCGGAAGGCATCGTCATCGACGCAGAGCAGTATTTTAGCGGGCTTGCAGCCCTATCGGCGCGCCATGATGGTGGCGACCGATCAGTGGTTAGGCGCGCGCGTTCCGCAGATGTTCCCCTCGGCTCTGCCGTCGCGCTGCTGCAGGACCGCCGCACAGCCGGCCCGCGTTGCCACTGAAACGGAATTTAATGGAATCGGCCGGCTGCCAATCTACATCGGGATTGTGCCGATACGCGGCACCTTTCGGACTGGAGAACGGACTTCCGATGCAAGAGATTTATGCCATTTTCGCCGTTGGCGGCGCAGTAATTGCGCTTGCAGGGGCCTGTTCACTCTGGGC
This sequence comes from uncultured Alphaproteobacteria bacterium, assembly GCA_963755895.1. Classification (GTDB taxonomy): domain Bacteria; phylum Pseudomonadota; class Alphaproteobacteria; order Rhizobiales; family Xanthobacteraceae; genus Bradyrhizobium. The sequence continues at coordinate 677,932 of CAVWMD010000027.1, read as the reverse complement.
GCTAAATCGAAAGAGCTGAAGCCGTTCCGCTACGCCGCGGCGATCGATCAAACCATCAGGCGCCCACGGCGCGTTGAGTTCGGCCGCGACCGACGCCAGCCGTACCGTAAAGCGTCGTTCATGACCGCCTTCGAGGTCGGATATTGCAGCGTCAGACCGGATTGGATGGCGAGATTCTCTCGGCTGAGCTTGGCACCTTGGCGGTAAAAGCGGATAGGGTTGGCATCGTCGGTCTCCGAAATCCGCCTTTGAATAGTCTTTCGGAACAAACTATGTAGACGGGAACCGGCTGGTTCCGCAAAGGCCGGATTGATCACGAAATCAGGCCGCTAGCCGGGAAGCGCCCAGTTGAACATTCCAAACATCATCACCTTGGGCCGCATTCTGGCGGTGCCGTTCATCGTCTGGGCGATCGCCTCCAACCAGATGGAAATCGCCTTTGTGATTTTCATTGTCGCAGGCGTCAGCGACGCCGTCGACGGCTTCCTCGCCAAGCGCTTCAATATGTCGAGCGAATTGGGCGCCCTGCTCGATCCGGTGGCCGACAAGGCGCTGTTGGTTTCGATCTATATGGCGCTCGGAATTTGGGGCGCGATACCGCGCTGGATCGTGATCCTGGTGGTATCGCGCGACATCATGATCATCGGCGCCGTGATCGTGTCATGGTTGTTCGGCAAGCCGATCCCGATGAAACCGCTGATGGTGTCGAAGCTCAATACCGTCGCCCAGGTGGGATTTGCGGCCTTGGTGCTGGCGTCGCTCGGTTTCGGGTTCGATTCGGCGCCGTATGATCTGGTCCTGATGGCGCTGGTAACGATCTTTACATTGCTTTCCGTATCCTTCTATCTCGTCGAGTGGGCGCGGCACATGAGCACGATCGAAGCCAATTGAGCGCTTCGGTGTGTTGGACCCCGGCATGGAGTGACTGCGTGGCAGGCCGCGTTCAACCTCGTCAGCTTGCGTTCGCCTTGCCGCATGCCGAAAGCCTCGGCCGCGACAATTTTCTCGAAGGACCGGCCAACGCCGCGGCGCTGACTTTGATCGACGGCTGGCCCGACTGGCCCAACCGGGTGATGCTGCTGGTAGGGCCGGAAGGTTCCGGCAAGAGCCATCTCGCCGCGATCTGGGCCGAACAGGCCGGCGCACGCTCCACCAGCGCGCACGCGCTGACCGTGGCCGAGGTTCCCGGCGCTTTGGCAACCGGGGCACTGGTCGTCGACGACCTGAAGCCACAGCAATTCGATGAGCGCGCGCTGTTCCATTTGCTGAACCTGACCCGCGAAGAAGAGGCCTACGTTCTGATCACCGCGCGCGAACCGCCGTCGGCGCTTGCGATCGAGCTGCGCGATTTGCGCTCCCGGCTGCGCGCGATACCAACGGTGTCGCTGCAGCCGCCGGACGATCAGCTATTTCGGGCGCTGATCGTCAAGTTTTGCGCCGACCGCCAGATGGTCGTCGACGAGACCGTGGTGAGTTTCCTGGCGACCCGGATCGAGCGGTCCTTTGCCGCCGCCCGGCAGGCCGTCGAACTGCTCGACACCGAAGCGCTGCGGCTGGGCCGGCCGGTGACCCGGGCGCTGGCGGCTGAATTGCTGCGCGACGCCTAGCCGTATCCGCATGGGCGCGATGGATGGCGAGCCCATGCGACCAGGCGGCGCGAAAAAAGGTCAGGGGAAACCAGTGGCAGAAATCGTTCTCGTGCATGGTATCGCTCAGCAGCAGAAGTCGGCTGCCGTGCTGGAAAACCAATGGACGCCTTGCCTCGCTGCCGGCGTTCGCACGGCGGGGTTTCCTGAGGTCGCCGATCGCATCTGGCCCGCCGATTATCCCGAAGCCATCGAGACCCGCATGGCCTTTTACGGGAGCCTATTCGTCGCTCCGGGCCAACAGGGTGACGATCCCGGTGATTTTACCGCAGAAGAGTCCGCGTTCGCGGAGGCGTTGGCGTTGGCGTGGTTGAGGCACGCCGCGGAGCGCGCAACGAAAGCCGATGTGCGACAGACCGCCCGCCGCGAACTGGCTTATGTGACCCATCAGATGGGTAAGGAACAAGGCGCTGGGCGCGTTCTGCGAAGCGCTATTGGCAGTCTCGCCAGGATCCCATGGTTCGCGCCATATGGGATGGGTTTAGCTGAACGCTTCACCAAACTCTCGCTCACCCAGGTCACGCGCTATCTGATCGATGACGGGATTCGCTCGGCGGCGCTCGAAACCGTATCAAAACTGATTGGCCCAGAAACCAAGGTGTTGATCGGCCACTCGCTGGGTTCGGTGGTTGCTTACGAGGCGGCGCATGACCTCAGGGAGCCGCTCCCGCTACTGGTGACGCTCGGTTCTCCGCTCGGCCTGCCCCCTATCCACCAACGACTCCGACCGGAGCCGAGTTTCCCGCCGAACGTTCGGCGGTGGGTCAATGTGGCCGATCCGGACGATTTCGTCGCGGCCGGGTCGGACATCAGAGGACTCTTTTGTGGAAACAAGCTCGACGAAGACCGATTCAAGCATAGCTCTACCGTGGCTAACGGAGCGGCCCCGCATAGTTGCGATTTCTACCTCGGAACGGCGGAAGTTGGCGGTCCGGTGGGAGAGACCTTTACGAACGCCGCTATGGTTGAATTCAACGCCGATTCAATTCGTCAATAGCTTTGCGGGTCGCGAGCGTCGTCCGGTGATTGGAGCCGAGCATTCGCTTTTGGACGGAAAGCAGTGCCTGGAATAGCCGCAGCGCCCCCGGGACATCTTTCGCACTCGGCGGTCCAGCGGGCGATGTTGTAGCGGATCGTGAGCGTAATCGGGTGAGCGGGGCCGAGCACGCGCTCCAGGTCGGGAAGCAGCACCAGAGACAGCCGCAGCGCCTCGTCGTCATTCCCGCACCTGCCGATCCAGAAAGCGATATTGCCGCGGGTCGCGAGCGTGTCCGGGTGATCGAGGCCGAGCACGCGCTCTCGGTCGCAAAGCAGCACTTCGGACAGCCGTAGCGCCTCGCCGGCATCTCCGCACCCGCCGGTCCAATAGGCGATGTCGCCGCGGGTCGTGAGTGTAATCGGATGGTCGGGGCCGAGTATTCGCTCTCGGTCGCCTAGCAGCGACTGGAACAACCCCAGTGCGCTCTGTGCATCTCCGCACCCGCCAGTCCAGGAGGCGATGTCGCTACGCGACGTGAGCGTGTCCGGGTGATCGGGGCCGAGTATGTGCTCCCGGTCGCGAAGCAACGCCCTGGACAACCGCGGCGCCTCCCGCACATATCCGCACATACCGGTCCAGAAGGCGATAAGGCCGCGGGTCGTGAGCGCGTCCGGGTGATCGGGATCGGGCAGTCGCTGGCGGTCGCGAAGCAGCGCCTTGGACAGCCGGAGCGCGCCGCGCGCATCTCCGCACCCGCCGGTCCAGTAGGCGACTTGGCCACGGGTCGTGAGCGTGTCCGGGTGATCGGGGCCGAACAGTCGCTTGCGGTCGCCAAGCAGCGCCTTGGACAACCGCAGCGCCCCTCGGGCATCTCCGCTCCCACCGATCCAGAAGGCGATATTGCCACGGGTCGCGAGCGTTTCGGGGTGATCGGGCCCAAGCACACGCTCTTGGTCGAGAAGCAACTCCCGGAACAGCCGCGACGCTTCCGAGGCGTCTCCGCACTCGCCGGTCCAGCGGGCGATATGGCCGCGGGTCGTGAGCGTGTCCGGGTGATCGGGGCCGAACGCATCGTTCACCTTAGGCAACCAGGCCCGCCAGCGCCGCAAGTTTTCGGGCGGTACGGCCGACCTCCTTGTTGAAAGGCTTTGAAGGGCCAATTCCGTCTCGCCCAGAACCCATCGGTGCTCCGCCTCGCGTTCAAAGGCATAGCGCCGTGCAGGGCTGTTGAAGTCAGTCCCGTCGGCGGCAACCGGCGCAAGCGCCTCGATGCTGGCGATGATCGCACGGTGCGCCGAGCGGTTTTGGTCCGGCGATTGCGCTGCGACGTGCGGGACCAGCGTCGCGTGAAACAGGCCGGCGTGTTCCGCCTCCGCGCCTGCCGCGCTGCGCACCGCGAGCCCGCGCAACCGCACCAGTCGGTCGCGAACGCCCGCGGGCGTACCCGGACCGTCGAACTCACGGCTCGCTGCGCAGAGCAGCGACAGAGGCAGCAGAGGACCCGCGCCGGCGGCGGCAAGTATTTCGAGGATAGGCTGCGCGCCGTTGTCGCTCGCAGCGTTGCAGCGCAAGAGCAGTTCCTCGTAAGCGTCCCCGAGGGCGAGTTGGCCCATCGTGCGGATTTCAGCATCGGGCTGCTCACAGAGCAGGTCGGCAAGAACCCGCACGACAAGCCAATTGCCCTCCGACGCGTTGGCGATCTCCGCTCGACGTGCGTCCGGTATTTCGCGCCCCTCAAGATATCGAAGCACATTGTCGTCCGCCGCCGGAGGAAGGCAGTACGTTGAAACCGCCTTGGGAGAAACGGCCTTGGGAAGCTCGGTGTCAGGGCGTGCGGTGATCACCAGACGCACAAAATCCAGTTCAGCGAGTTCCGCGATTGCGGCCATCACCGACCCCACGGCGCCGGTTGCGACGCGGTCCAGCCCGTCAAACACCAGGCGAACCGTTTCGTGCGGGTTGAGCCGCTTGAGCGGTTGCACCACCTGCCGCTCCAGCGCGCCTAGCTTCCGCTGCTCTGAATTGGGCGTCTCCCTGGCGAAGGCTTTCTGAGCCTCGCGAAATCCCTTGACAGCCAGGAGTTGTTCGCTGACCGCGCGAGCCAGTTCTTGCGGCGTTGTAGCCTCGGTGAACAGCGCGACCGCCTGGACGAACCCGGAGGGTACGACCGCCTCGGCAACCTTGGGCCATGCCAGCGCAGCAGCCAGAGCTGATTTCCCTGCCCCCGCCTCGCCCAGTACAACCAGGCAGCGATGTTTGCGCGAGCGTTCGACGACTTCGCCCAGCGCGCGGATCGGTTGATAGCGAAAAGTTAGCCGCTTGATCTCATCGGCGGCGGGGGTTTTCGCCCAAGGTTCGGGGGTGCGCCCTGCGTTCCGGGCAAGCCATAGCGTTTCGTCGGTGTTGAACGACGGATGCTGCGGCTCCTGATTTAGGCATGAGAGCTTGATGAGGGGACGCAGATCAACACAGCGGAGGTACCCGGAAGGCACCGTCGAAATCCCTTCGCGCAACAACCTTACGATGTTTCGGCTGAAACAACCGTCCGCGGCGGGTCGGTCGGCCGCCGCCGCCGCAAGCAGTTCGAAACGAAGCTGACCATTAAGATCTCGGATCCAATCTTCCGCCGCGCCGAAGGCGGCGGTACCGGAATAACAAGCGTCGACCAGCACCCCCAAAGCCGTCCACCCGGCCCTCCGCCCCCGTGTGGGTCTGCTTGATCACATTAATCATGCGTCGCCTGTCGTGCTTATCGACGAAGACGACGGCTCGCCACAGCTGGCTTTCCAATTTGAGCGCGGCCTATCTTCCGCGCAGCCGATTGGTCGACATTGGATCTTCAGCCGCAATGGCGCCATCGGCGGAGCAGTTCCAGGTGAGGGCAATACGACCGTCATATTTGCACGCTAAAATAGAGCTCGGCGCCGTGAGCGTGTCAATCGGGTAACTGCTGGCCAGGGCATGATTACGCGACAACGAGTGCTCAATCACGGCAATTGACCGAAATGCCGACTCTGAACTAATCTACCTTTGGTGGTATTGGCCTTCCCGAATGGAGCGTCATTAAAATGTCGAATCCGCGCAGTCCTGAATCTCACAGCCTTGAATTTCCAAAACTGACATCTGCTGCGAAGGCCGATGCCGCCGGGGTTGGCCGCTTCAGTATCGCTGCTTTGGCTTCCGGTGGCGAAGCTGCCCATTCGTCGCAAATGCCAGTGCACGCCTCCTCAATGCCAGTGCTGGCCTCCCCAATGCACGCATGATGCTGGTCAGGAAAAGCAGAACGACATTTCGATGCACGTCGCCCTGGCGTTGGGCGAGAAGTATTATGACAACTAGTTCTCGGGGTGGATGGCCCCAACAATAACTTGGAGATTGCCTGCGACTTGCTGGCCCTTGAACTTGTTGGCCTCGCGGAGATGTCCCCTGGCGACGTCCGCCGATCCCAGAGGATGTCCTGGATGATCAGGATGGTTCGGAGGAGGCATGAGATTTAAGTTAACTTGCATTACCTCGGACGACGAGAACTCCATTCAGCTTTTCTACTACGACAACAGCACCGGCTTGCTGCACGATCGAGACGGCAACGCCGTCGGTACTCCCAGGCAGGATCTGGCCGACTACGCTCCCGCGTTCAAGGCCGATCAAGGTCGCGTCCCCATTCGTAAACACGACACGCCGCGCATACTGAAGATACAGTTGGGGCTGTCTTGTAACTATTCTTGCAGCTATTGCCTGCAAAGATTCGTGCCGCATGCCCAGGAAGCGGGCGCGGCTCAGATTGATAGCCTCGTTTCCAAGATCCGCACCCACCTGAAGGGAGAGCCAGAAAACATCCAGCTCTGGGGTGGAGAACCGCTTGTTTACATCAAGACCCTGAAGCCGCTCGTCGCAAAGTTGAAGGGTCTGTATCCCAATGCCAAGCTTTCCATCATAACAAATGGGTCTCTTTTAAATTTTGAAACGAACGATTGGCTGATAGAGAACGAGATAAGGGTCCATCTCTCACGACGGCCCGGGACACAGAGTCAGAGGGCCGGATCCTTTCGATAATGAAGAACAGACGGCCGCGATTCTTGACCTGTATAAAAGGAAGAAGGCTTCCGGAGAGCAGGTGACCGTTGGTGCCATGATACACGCCGAGAATGGCGACCGAGCGGCGATCGCGCGCTGGCTAAGCGAGAAGTTCGAGGACCCCGATATTATCATTGGAGAAGGTGCGGTCATTGAAGTCTATGATCAAGCTGGCAAAGGCGTCAGTCCGCAAGCTCATCAAGATCATCTGAACTTGAGAACAACGTCCTTGCGAAATATCCAGGCGCGCGCAGACCGGGCTTTCATGATGTCGCGAGTGCGGATGGGGGAATGGCTCGGAACAATGCAGTATGGTCGCATGCTCGATGGTCTTGGAATGAAGTGCGGGATGGATCAGCTGGATACGCTGACGATAGACTTGCTTGGCAACGTGTTGACTTGCCAAAACGTCTCAAAAGCTTCCACCGCTCCCAATGGCGAGGCGCACAGCGGCGGAAACATAGACAAAATCGAGGCGGTTGAAATCAAGACATCGGTGCATTTCATGAACCGGGCTCATTGCTACGGTTGTCCCGTCGTGCAGGTTTGCAAGGGGGGATGCATGTACCTCACCGGTGATTTGTTTTATTCGAGCTGCAACAATACTTTTACGGATCACATTCCTTACTTCGCTGCCGCGGTCGAGGCGTTGACAGGATACCTTCCGGTATATGTCGAGGACGAACCAGGCCGCCTTCCGGAGGTCAGAAAAGATATTTTTGGCCGCGGGAGACCTGCTCCTGTTCCTGCACCGACTGACGTTTGAGCGTTGTTTACTCCGCCCTATCATTTGTTTGAGCAGGTGCTGCCGGAAGGGATAACTGCCGCCTTGAGAAAGGAGGCCGTTGGTCTGCAAATGTCACCAGGGCGTGTTGGATCGGGGCTCGAACTTAGGGACCGGCGGTCTTCCCTGGTAGGCTTCTTTGCGCGAGAGCGCTGGGTTCATGGGATATTGTTTCATTACGCCGTTCTCGCGAACAATCGTTCGTGGGGATTGCCGCTGATTGCACCAAGCCCCGCACAGGTCGCCATATACACAGAAGGCTCATTTTTCGAGTGGCATTCGGATAATGCGCCACCGCAACAGGGCGACCGACTGGAGCGGAAGATTTCCGTGGTCTTGAACATCTCTGGCGAGAGTTTCAGCGGTGGCGTTCTCGAGTTGCAACCGGCATGGGACAATTTCGCTTCCGAGCCGATGCGGCTCAACCAGCATTCCGCCCCGGGCTCGGTTGCGGTGTTTCCGAGCGTGGCCCCGCATCGGGTGACCCCCGTGACCGCAGGAGAGCGGATCACGTTGACCTGCTGGATCTTGGGGCCGCTTTCTGCCGTTCCGGAGTTGGCGTGACGGCGTTGGCCGCCGGCGTGGAGACTTGCTCACAATATCCGGGCGGGTCTGTATCCCGGCTTGACGGAGCGGACTGCAGGCACGTCAATGTCATCGAAACGTCATCGCGGTAACACATGGTTTGTGCGCATTCGCCGCAGGCCTGCCCGCCTCCTGCCTCGAGATGGATTGAATTCTGATGGAATCCGAGCAAGCCCTTGTAATCAAAGAAAAAGAAGATGCTTTCCAGGCCGCATCACCGATGGCCGACAGCCCCGAGCGCTTCATCAATCGCGAGCTCTCATGGCTGCATTTCAACCGCCGGGTCCTCGAGGAGTTGGTCAATTCCGGCCATCCCGCGCTGGAGCGGGTCAGGTTCCTGTCGATTTCCGCCAATAACCTTGATGAGTTCTTCATGGTCCGCGTCGCCGGCATCAAGGCCCAGGTGCGCGAAGGCATCACCGAGCGCAGCCCCGACGGCCTGACGCCCTCCGAGCAACTCGTCCTGATCAACGAGGCCGTCTCCAAACTTGCCGGCGATCAGCAGGCGATCTGGCGCGATCTGCGCGATATCCTCAAAGGCGTCGGGATCGTCCTGGTCGACGGCCGCGACGTCACCAAGGCCGAGCGGAGCTGGATCGAGGATCATTTCCTCCACAACATTTTCCCGCTGCTGACGCCGCTTGCGATCGATCCGGCCCATCCCTTCCCGTTCATCCCGAGCCTCGGCTTTACCGTCGCGCTGCATCTGGCGCGGGTGTCCGACGGCAAGCCGATGAACGCGCTGATCCGCATGCCCGGCAAGATCGACCGCTTCATCCGGATGCCCAGCGGCAAGGACGGCTCGGTGCGACTGATCACGCTGGAAGAAGCCACCGGCCTGTTCATCGGCCGACTGTTTCCCGGCTACACCGTCAAGGGCCAGGGCGCGTTCCGCATCATCCGGGATTCCGAACTCGAAATCGAGGAAGAAGCCGAGGATCTGGTGCGGCTGTTCGAAACCGCGCTGAAGCGGCGGCGGCGCGGATCGGTGATCCGGCTCGAAATCGAAGCCAAGATGCCGGAGGAATTGCGCGCCTTCGTGCAGCATGCGCTGTCGACCGCCCCCGACGAGGTTCTGCTGGTCGATGGCGTGCTGGCGATGAACGAGCTGTCGCAACTGACGCGGCTCGACCGCCCCGATCTTGAATTCGTTCCGTTCGTGCCGCGCCATCCCGAGCGCGTGCGCGATCATGGCGGCGATATCTTCGCCGCGATCCGGCAGAAAGACCTGATCGTCCATCACCCTTACGAATCGTTCGACGTCGTCGTGCAGTTCCTGCAACAGGCGGCGCGCGATCCCGATGTCGTCGCCATCAAGCAGACGCTCTATCGCACCTCGAACAACTCGCCGATCGTGCGCGCGCTGGCGGAGGCCGCCGAGGCCGGAAAATCCGTGACCGCGCTGATCGAACTCAAGGCGCGGTTTGACGAGGAAGCCAACATCCGCTGGGCGCGCGACCTCGAACGCGCCGGCGTGCAGGTGGTGTACGGATTCATCGAACTTAAAACCCACGCCAAGCTGTCGCTGATCGTGCGTCGCGAGGGCGGCAGCCTTACCACTTACGTCCACACCGGCACCGGCAATTATCATCCGGTGACCGCGCGGATCTACACCGACCTGTCCTACTTTACCTCCGATCCGATCATCGGACGCGACGCCGCGCGGGTCTTCAACTACATCACCGGTTACGCCGAACCGAGCGACATCGAGAAGATGGCGGTATCACCGCTAACCTTGCGCAGACGCATGCTCGAGCATATTCGCGGCGAGACCAACTTCGCCCGCCACGGCAAGCCGGCGGCGATCTGGATGAAGATGAACTCGCTGGTCGACCCCGACATCATCGATGCGCTTTATGAGGCATCGCAGGCCGGCGTGCCGATCGAACTGGTGGTGCGCGGCATCTGCTGCCTGCGGCCCGGCATCGCGGGACTTTCCGAGAACATCCGCGTCAAATCGATCATCGGCCGTTTCCTGGAACACGGCCGAATCTACTGCTTCGGCATGGGACAGGGCCTGCCCGGTGCAAAAGCTGCTGTGTATATCTCGTCGGCCGACATGATGCCGCGCAACCTCGACCGCCGCGTCGAAGTGCTCTGTCCGCTGCAAAATCCCACGGTGCATCAGCAGGTTCTCGAACAAATCATGGTCGCCAATCTGAAGGACACCGAGCAAAGCTGGCAATTGTTGCCGGACGGGTCCTCAACGCGTATGAAGGCCGCGAAAGGCGAAGAGCCTTTCAACCTGCACAACTACTTCATGACGAATCCGAGTTTGTCTGGCCGTGGAAAGTCGCTCAAGGAATCTTCACCGCGACGCCTCACGCGCCGCAACGAACGCCAGCAATCTTCATAAGGGGTTTCTAAGGTGAAGCGACCGCGTAAACGCGCGTCCAGCGTCGCGGTCATCGACATCGGCTCGAACTCGGTGCGTCTTGTGATCTACGCATCGATGGCCCGCAGTCTCGTGACCATCTTCAACGAGAAAGCGCTGTGCGGCCTCGGCCGGGAAGTTCAAACCACCGGCCTGTTGGCGCCGGACGCGGTGGCCAAAGCCCTGACGTCGCTGCGGCGTTTTCGCGCGCTGTGCCGGGTGCAGAAAGTCGGCCGCGTCCATGCGATCGCCACCGCCGCCTGCCGCGACGCCACCAACGGGCCTGACTTCATCGCCAAGGCCGAACGCATCTGTGGCGTGCCGATCGAAATCCTGTCGGGGCCGCGCGAGGCGAGATTGTCGGCGCTTGGCGTGGTTTCCGGCATCCACAATCCCGACGGCATTGTCGGCGATCTCGGCGGCGGTTCGCTCGAACTGATCGACGTCCGCGGCAACCGCGCCCGCAGCGGCGTGACGCTGCCGCTGGGAAGCCTGGCGTTGCAGGATTCGTCGCATAAATCACTCAAGCGCGCCGAGCGCATCGTCAGCACCGACCTGGTCGGGGTGGCCCAGCTCAAGGCCGGCCGCGGCCGCACCTTCTACGCGGTCGGCGGCACCTGGCGCGCGCTGGCGCGTATCCACATCGTGCAAAGCGGCTACCCGTTGCGGGTGATGCACGGCTATTCCATACCGGCCGCGGACGCGCTCGATTTCGCGCAGCGGCTGCGCCGTCTCGCATCGACCAACATGCTGGCCAATATCGAAGTCGTCGCCGACGCGCGGCGGCCGCTTTTGACATATGCGGCGCTGGTGCTGGAATACATCATCCGCGTTGCCAGGCCGAAGACCATCGTGTTTTCGACCTTCGGCGTGCGCGAGGGCCTGCTCTACGAAATGCTGCCACAGGCCGAGCACGCCAAGGACGGATTGCTCTGCGCAGCCCAGGACCTCAACCAACTGCTGTCGCGCTCGGCGCGCCATGCTCAGGAGCTGATCGGCTGGACCGACCGCTTGATCAGGGTGACAAAACTGCGCGAAACCGACGAGGATCGCCGCCTGCGCCACGCCGCCTGCCTGCTGTCGGATATCGGGTGGCGCGTGCATCCGGATCACCGCGGCGAGGAAACGCTCAGTCTCATTACCAACGGAAATTTCGGCTCGATCAGCCATCAGGGCCGGGTCTTCATCGCGCTGTCGGTGTTCTATCGCTATGCCGGCCTGAGCGAGGAAAACGAACCACCGGCGCTGATTCGCGCCTTGTTGCCCCCGGCGATGGTCGAGCGCGCGCGGGTGCTCGGCGCAGCTTTCCGGGTCGCCCATCTGGTATCGGCGGCACGGCCGGGCGTGCTGCCGGCAACGCATTTTCGCAGCCACGACCGCCAGCTGATGCTGGTGTTCGAACACCGGCTAGTCGATCTCGTCGCCGATCGCGTCGGCAGCCGCTTCAAGCAACTGGCGCGGCTGCTCGGCCGCTCGGGGTCGATCGTGCGGCGCTAATCTACCTTGAAATGTTACATCCCGAACAAAAATATATCGATAGCTCCCGGCTGCGGCCGTGGCTAGTTTCGCGGAAGGCACATGATCGGAGAATTCGCGATGACCGACTACAGCGCATTATCGTTGGCTGAACTGGAAAATCGCATGGCTATTACCAGGGACAATATCCGGCAATTGATCGAGCAGGCCGCGGGCGCTTCTGGTGATCGCAACGAAGAGCGGATCGCGGAGCGGATTGAACAGCAAAACGCCGAGCTCGAAGCGCTGGAAAAGGCGCGCGATGCGCTAACGGCCGGGCGCTAGCCTGGCGCGCGCCCGCCGGGAGACCGACGTCCGATGAGAGATTTTCTCGCCGCGGCGAAATTTCTGCTGCTCGACATGGCGTCGACGTTGTTCTTCCTCGCTCTGTTTCTGCTGACGCACAACACGTTGCTGTCGGTCAGCCTCGGCATCGCCTTCGGCATCGCACAGATCGGCTCTCAGCTCATCGCTATCTTCAGGCCGGATTTACCGGCGGCGCCACCTCGCTCGCTGTCGAAAGCGCGGGCTTTTCGAGCTGGCGCAGCTTGCGCCGCCGCCAGATCGAGCCGACCACCAGCACGGTGATCGCGCCCAGGATCGAGCAAAGATATTCGTCGATATCGCCATCCAGCCTGATGTGCGGCGACCAGTTGAAGATCGACGAGGTCGCATCGAGATTGAAGGCGATCTGGCCATCCAGCAGCTGTTGCAGGAACGGGTGATCGGCCGGATCGGTCGCGATCACGTCACCGGCGATCCAGCCCAGTAATATCGCGCCGAACCAGATCAGGATCGGAAACCGGTCGAGCACCAGCATGATCAGGGCTGCGCCGGCGATGATCATCGGGATACTGACGGCAAGGCCGAGGATCAAGAGCGGAATCTCGCCATTGGCGGCGGCGGCCACCGCGATGACGTTGTCGAGGCTCATGACGATGTCGGCGATCACCACGATCTGGATCGCGTGCCACAGGCTGGTGCCCGCGGTGACGTCATCGCCCTCGTCTTCGGGCACCAGAAGCTTGGCGGCGATCACCAGCAGCGCAAGGCCGCCGACCAGCTTCAGATAGGGCAGCACCATCAGCCGCGCGACGATGCCGGTGAAGACGATCAGCAGGATCACCGCGATGCCGGCGCCGATCGTCATGCCCCAGACGCGTTGCCGGGGCGCCAGGCCACGGCACGCCATCGCGATGACAAGCGCGTTGTCGCCGGACAGCAGCACGTTGATCCAGATGATCTTGCCGACCGCCAGCCAGAATGTCGGTGTTTGCAGATCGGCCTTGAATTGCGTCAGCACGGCGCCGACGCTGGCGGGGTCGAAGACCTGCAGTAGTCCGTTCACAGCCCGCCCCTGTTGGCCCGACGGCCCTTGCGGCTGTTGTCAGCTGAAGGGCGCGCCGGCGTCAGCGTCGATCAGCCGACGATTTCGTTGCCCGAGAAAAACTGCGCGATTTCGATCGCGGCGGTCTCGGCGGCGTCCGAACCATGCACCGAGTTTTCACCGATCGACTTCGCATGCAGCTTGCGGATGGTGCCATCGGCGGCCTTCGACGGATCGGTCGCGCCCATCACGTCGCGATGTCGCAGCACGGCGTTTTCACCCTCCAGCACCTGAACGACGACCGGCGCGGAAATCATGAAATCCACCAATTCGCCGAAGAACGGCCGCGCCTTGTGCACGGCATAGAAGGTCTCGGCCTGTTCCCGGGTCATCCGAATGCGCTTCTGGGCTACGATGCGCAGGCCGGCCTTCTCGATCAGCGCGTTGATCGCGCCGGTCAAATTACGCTCGGTCGCGTCCGGCTTGATAATCGAAAAGGTGCGTTCAATCGCCATGATCTCGTCCTTGAAAAACCACTGGTGGGAGTTGCGGCGCTTATATCGGCGCCATCGCGGGACGGCAAGCGATCCGGCGAAGCGCGATCCGGCGACGCTGTCGATGCCCAAAATTACAGCGATTTCACCAACATGTAACAGGCAGAATTGTAATTCCGAGGGGATCATTCCTCTCGGTACATGGCGGCTTGCCGCCTGAAGCAAGTCGGGCGGGGTGGTGCTGGAACACCTTGGCGGCATCTTGCTTATGGTTGGGCGCCCATCGACGCGTCCCCCATCCCATTAAAGGCCGGATGGACGCGGTTCTTCACCTTGACCCAGTCTGCCGACACACGGAAGCCGCATCTGGTGCCGCTGACCAATCAGGCAATCGACATCATCCGGTCGATTCCGCGGGCGCTACGTGTTCCCGTCCGGAGGGCATGAACCGTTCCTGCCAAGGCCTTGACCGGCGGCAACCGGCGCGAGGTCGCGCTATCCCCAGGCAAACTCGCAGCAGCCTGCCGCCACCGTGACATGACGCTCACGCCGGGCTGGACAGGTTTACAGACATCCGGCAACCTACCGGCACGCGAGTAAGGGGCTTTCAGCAGTTCCTCCCGCGAGAATTTCGAGTTGTTCAGCGGCTCCCTCCCCGCCATTCAAGTCGTTCACCGGCTTCCGCCCCATCATTCATCCCACGCACGTCGCGTGAACGCCCCCGCTTGCGCCAGTGGCGCGGATGCAAGCCGGGACTTCAACAAGGCCAATACCGTGTCAACTCCAGCATCCTCTCAAGTTGTCGATCGAAATATCGCATTCGCCGTTTGGTGCCTCTCGGCGCACATCGTCGAACTGATCGTGCTCGCCGTCATTCTGTTGGGGGTGCGATCATGAATGCGCAGACGCCGATCGATGCGGCAAATGCCACAGCGGTGGCTGTCAGTCCGCAGCTGCTCCCGAACAAGGCCGACATCTCAAGACACCTCTATGCGCTGTTCGATCCCGCATTCGTGCAGGCTCCCGAGGCGTGGATAGAGATTGCGTATGGCCGCCCTGACGGGAAACTCAACGCGGCTAAAAACGTCTCTGCGTTCGACCTGGAGAAGGCCGTCGCGTTCGCTGAAGCCAAGAGCAATGCCGGCTACAATGTCTATGTCGGAGCAGCTTTGCGCCACGGCGCAAAGCCTGAGAGCGGGAGAGCGGATGGCGATCACGTCCAAGCACTACAGTTGCCTTTTATGGAGATTTCTGAATCCATGGGCAACCATGATTTGAAGATCGTGGGCGCAGACAGCGTCGATTGAAGAGACGCTTGCGTTGTGGGCGGCGTCGCTTCGGGAGATCAAGCAGCGGATACGTCCGTTGTTCAATCAAGATCGTGTTGCGAGGAATGCAGGCTTGTTTCTGGAAAGCCTGCTCGGAGATGAGCAACGCAAGACCGGTTGGATGCGTGCGGAGGCAGCTGGCGATCCCGGTCCTTGGCGGCAACAGGCGATCCTGGGTCGCAGGGATTGGGATGCTGATGGTCTGCGCGATATCGTCCGCGATTATGTCGTCGAGCATTTGGCGGATGACGATGCGGTGCTGGTGATCGACGAGACCGGCTTTCTCAAGCAGGGCAAGGCGTCGTGCGGGGTGGCGCGGCAATACACTGGTTCCGCCGGCAAGATCACGAACTGCCAGATCGGCGTCTTCGCCGCCTACGTGTCGCGCCACGGTCATGCGTTCATCGATCGCGCGCTGTATCTTCCGAAGGAATGGACCGACGATCCAGATCGTCTGGAAGCCGCTTATGTGCCTCCCGGTGTCGGCTTTGCGACCAAGCCAAAGCTTGCAACGAGCATGATCGCACGCGCCATAGCCGCGTCTGTCCCATTCAAGTGGGTTGCCGGTGATACTGTCTACGGTGTTGGCGATATCGAACAGCAATTACGCCGGGCAGGCAAAGGCTACGTGCTCGGGGTCAGCAGCGCTCATGTATTTCGATCCTGGGGAAAGCGGCGATCGGTCGCCGGCACGGCCGCGGACATCGCTCGGACGCGGCGCGCGTCCGATTGGAAACGCCTGTCCGGCAGGAGCCGGGACCAAAGGACCGCGGCTGCACGATTGGTGCTATCTCGAATTGGCCGATCTCGAGGTCGAAGAATTTTACAGCGCAAATCATGGTCTTTGGACACGAGGTCTGCTGATCCGTCGTCATATCGCCGATGGCGATCTCGCCTTCTTCACCACCTGGTGTCCAGCGGGAACATCCATCGAAACGCTGGTGGCGGTCGAAGGCCATCGGTGGGCGATCGAGGACAGCTTTGAGACCGCGAAAAACGAATTCGGGCTCGATCACAACGAGAGCAGATCCTGGCATGGCTGGCATCGCCACGTTTCCCTGGTGATGCTCGCCTTCGCCATGATGGCGGTGATCCGCCATCGCGCCAATTCGCCGCCACCCAAAAAAACGAAACGCCGAACCACGGCAAAACTCAAAATATCGCCAATCCGTCGTTGATCCGCTGGTCAATCCAGGAAGTCCGCCGCATCGCCATCAGGCTCGCCCGAAAGCGGATCCGACCCGCACACATCATCGCATGGTCACTCTGGCGCAGAGCTCACCAGGCCGCCCAACGTGCCCACTTCAAAAAACGACAACTGTAATGCTAGATGCGTCCCACGCATGGGCCGAATACGACCGTGTCGGCGACGACGAACGAATTGCTGCTCTCTTGAAGGCGAACGGCCGAGTCCCAGCGCTAGTCGTTACTACGGGCACCGTCCCGCACGTTCGCCGTCACCTGTACTTCAAGCTCGATGGCACTGTTACCCCTGAACAGTTGGAAGGCGCCAACACCGCGCTGCGCGAGTTGCTAGGAAGTGACGCGGTGCAGGACGCACCGCGCGTGATGCGATTGGCCGGTACCATCAACTATCCGTCGCCCAAGAAGAAAGCGAAGGGCTACGTTCCCGAACTGGTGACGTTGCACATCAAGGAGGGTGCGCGCGCGTACAAAGCAGACGAACTGATCGGACTTGCCCCGGCATCCGGCGCAACGAACCCCACGCCGACAACGACAAGACAAGCGGCCCAGGTCGAACCGACGATGAGTTGCGAAAGTTGCTCGAGGATAGTCGCGGCGAGAACTGGCACATCCCTATGCGCAGCGTCGTCGCAACAATGATCGGTCGAGGATGGCCCGACTCCGCGATCAAGATGACGTGTGCGCCATACTGCGACGGCAGCGTCAAGGACGCCGATTTGCAGGAGCTGATCGATACCGGGCGACGGGGATTTAACAAGCCCAATATCGAGGAACCGCCTAGCAGCGACTTTTCCGCCACCAACGAAAGCGATATCGACCGCATGAATAAGTCGCATGCAGTGATTCCGATCGGCGGCAAGACTTGCGTCGTGACGTTCGGGGAGTTGCCGGATTTCCCCGGCCGCGAAACCATCGTGATGACGCAGACGATCGATGACTTCAAGGCGTTGCAAAACAAGTATCGTCACAGCTACCGGGATGAGAAGGGGGAGCTGAAGCATGTGCCCATGGGTAACCACTGGATCAACAGTCCGAAGCGCCGGCAGTTTGACGGTGGAATGGCGTTCATGCCGCAGCATGAGGGGAACGTCGGCAACCGGCTCAACCTTTGGAACGGATTCGGCGTCAAACCGATCAAGCCGGATGGCAGGAGCGGTGCGGCCGGGTGCAACAAATTCCTAGAGTTCATGCTCAACGTCATCTGCAACGGAAACGAGGAACACTTCGATTATCTGCTAAAGCGCGAAGCAACCATCTTCCAGAAGCGAATCCGCAGCGAGATCGCGCTGGGGCTGCGGACTGAAGAAGAAGGATGCGGCAAAGGCTTCTACGAGAAGACCATGGGGCACCTGCTCGGCCATCATGCCATGCAGATTACCAATCCCAAGCACATCGTCGGCAACTTCAACCCCCATCTGGAAACGCTGTTGCGGTTGACGGCCGACGAGGCCCTGTTTGTCGGCATCCACGAACATCGCAATGCCCTGTTCGGATTGATCACCGAAGCTAAGTTGACGATCGAACCGAAGGGTTACGGCGTCTATACGGCAGACAACTTTCTGAACATCTCGATCACCAGCAACGCGCCGCACTTCCTGCCGGTCAGCGGGACGGCGCGGCGATTTCTGATTCCGACCGTGTCGACCATCCACATGCAGGATTTCGCATACTTCGATGCGATCCAGGCCCAGCTTGATGATGGCGGATACGAGGCACTGCTTTACCATCTTCTGCACGAGGTTGACCTCACCGGCTTTAATGTTCGTCTGGTGCCGCAGACAGAAGGATTGAGGGAGCAGCGCAATCAGAGCCTCGCCCCGCTTGAGGCTTGGTGGTGTGAGCTGCTGGAGACCGGAACGCTCGCGGGGGCGGATCCTAGTGAGCCTCATCGGGCCGTCAGCAACTCCTACACGCGCCAGATCGAGATCGACACTGGCTTCAGCACCCAAGTCAGGCACGTCACCCAGTTGGGAGTCTATGATCAGGCGAAACTTATTGAACCGCGTCTCAAGACCCACTTCAGCGATCACAAGTTGGGCGACCTCTTGAGGGAAATGGGTTGCGATAACACGAAGAAGGTTCTGCGCCGCCGCGGCTGGTCATTCCCGCCGCTACTCCAATGCCGAGGCGCATGGGAGAGGCGTTATCCTGACTGGCAATGGCGTGATATCGAGATCACCGAGTGGCGGGCGGAGGAGGCTGACGACTTTTTGCCGGATGCAAACGAGAATTTCCCCAACCGGGATGAGGGTGTCGGTCGTTCGGGTACTGGCCACAGCCAAAATTTTGAAGCGGCACAAACTGTTCCGCCCCTGTGCCACTTTTGGCTCCGGAGCGGAACGCATAAAACACAAGTACAATCAGATACTTAATAGATATTGTTGTAATAGGAGCAGAAGGCGTGGCATCGGTATGATTATACGATTCACGGGAAGGGGCGAGTCAGATTCATTCTGGGCATGTCACCGCCCGATGATCTTGACTGCCTGCCACACGCCGAGCTGAAGGGCTTGGTGCTGAAGTTATTGGAAGAGATGGCGGAGCTTCGGCGAACGGTTGCGGCACAACGCGATGAGATTGCGCGGCTCAAGGGTGGGTCAGGCCGGCCGAACATCAAGCCAAGCGGCATGGAGAAGGCGACCGAACCGAAGCCAGCCGGAGGCTCGGGCGAGCAGCGCCGTGGGCGGGGCGAGACGAGATCGAAGCTTGTGATCGACGCGGAGGAGACCGTTAAGGTGGTGGTGGCGCCACAGGGCTCTCGCTTCAAAGGCTACACGAGCTATGTGGTGCAGGATCTGGTGATCCGCCCCTACGTGACGCATTTCCGCTGCGAGCGTTGGCAGAGCCCGGATGACAAGGTTATCACAGCCCCGCTGCCGTCCGGCGTTAGCGGGCATTTCGGGCCGGAGCTGCGCCGCTTCGTGCTGGCCCAGTATCACCAGGGCCAGGTGACGGTGCCGCGACTTCTAGCGCTGTTGCAGGCGCTTGGCATCGTCATCTCCAAACGCCAGCTCATGCGCCTGCTGATCGCCGATCAGGACTGCTTCCTCGACGAGGCCCGTGATGTACTGCGCGCCGGGCTGGCGCATGCGACCTGGATTACGGTCGATGACACCGGCGCTCGTCACAAGGCTGCGAACGGCTTCTGCACCCAGATCGGCAACGCGCATTTTACCTGGTTCGGCTCCACCGACTCGAAGAGCCGCAGCAACTTTCTCGAGTTGATGCGCGCCGGCCACAGCGACTACGTGATCAGCGACGAGGCGCTGGCCTACATGCGCCAGCGCGCACTCTCCGGGCCAGTCGTTGCCCGCTTGGCCGAACACCCCAACCGGTGCTTCCCCGATCAAGCCGCCTGGAACGTGCACCTCGACCAGCTCGGCATCTCGGCCCTGAAGGTCAACCCCGATCCAGTGACGACCGCCACCGAGGGCGCGTTGTGGGGCAGCATCAAGGCGCATGACTTTCTGCCCAATACCGTCATCGTCAGCGATGACGCCGGCCAGTTCAATGTCGGACAGCACGCCCTGTGCTGGGTCCATGCCGAGCGCCTGATCCACAAGCTTGACACCTTCACCGATGAGCAACGCGAAGCCCAGCGCAAAACTCGTGATCTGGTCTGGCGGTTCTATCGCGATCTCAAGGCCTATCGCCAGAACCCCAGCAAGCAGCGCAAGGCTGCCCTGCGCGCCCGCTTTGACCGCATCTTCACCCGAAACACTGGCTTCATCACTCTCGACCGGCTGCTCAAAAGGCTCCATGCCAACAAGAGCGAGCTGCTCATGGTGCTCGACCGGCCCGAGATCCCCTTGAACACCAACGGCTCGGAGAACGACATCCGCTGCCAGGTCACCAAGCGTAAGGTCAGCGCCGGCACACGAAGCGATGCCGGACGCGATTGCCGCGACGCCTTCCTCGGCCTCAGCAAGACCTGCGCCAAGCTCGGCATCGCCTTCTGGCACTATCTCGGCTCAAGGCTCACTGTCTCGAACTTGCCCAACGTCCCGCAACTTCCGGACCTCGTCCGCCACCGCTGCGCGTCCGGCTGACGCCACGGGTTTTGCTCCTATTACATATTGTTCCGCATGTTCCGCTGTTCCGCTTCCTAGTCTCAGTTGCCGGAAACCTGCCTCGGTCGGGGCGACGGGGGCGTCGCCCCCGTACCTATCTTCCATATCAAATTCTTCTTTCAAGGAGGAACAAGAGGAACATATGTAAGAAGTGCCTGCGGCGCAGGGGGTTTCGGTGGTCCGCTCGCCGGAACAATGCGGAACTAGCGGAACATCGGCGTGACGCCTTGCCCGACATTGTGAACGCAGCATGATCGTCGAATGCCGCAGTGCACACCATTTGAACTGTAGTCACGCAATTGAAGTAGCGCACATATCCTCTTGAACGACTTTGGACCGGGCAAAGGTTCGCGCAGCGGCAACGGGATGATCACAGCCGCAGCTGTGTCGAGGGCCGGCGCGATGGAGATTCCAACGGGACCATGAAACGCACAAACCGACGCGCGAAATAAAAGCTCGTGTCCACCACCTCGCCGCGCGACACCATGCCGCCGCCGGTCGCTGATGGCATGCGGTATGCTCCGCTGTTTCCCCTTGGCTCCTCTACGCCCTGGGGGGTCGCACGGCCCTGCCTCCAGCCCCCCAAGCCCAGCGGGGCCGTGCTGCGTCTACCGTCTCATTTGGGTACGTTGATCTCGTCCTTGACAGCCTAGCTGCTGTCGTTACAAATCATCCAACGAGGGTTGGACGTTTCGTAACGAGGGCGCCATGGTGACGAACAACGGCAAATTCATTGCGTATTACCGAGTTTCCACGGGTCGCCAGGGTAAGAGCGGCCTTGGCCTCGATGCCCAGCGCGCCGCGGTCGAAACGTACCTCAATGGCGGCGATTGGGCGATCGTCGCTGAGTTCACTGAGGTAGAGTCCGGCAAGAACTCTGATCGGCCCGCTCTCGACAAGGCGTTGGCTGCAGCGCGGCTGCATCGCGCCTCGCTCGTCGTCAGCAAAGTCGACCGTCTCACGCGCTCGGTGGCGTTCTTGAGCCGCCTGCTCGAGGCTGGTGTTGACGTGAGGTTCGCTGACCTTCCGCAAATCGAGGGCGCCACAGGCCGGTTTCTGCTTCAGCAAATGGTCGCCGTTGCGGAGCTTGAGGCTGGCATGATCTCAGCGCGTACCAAGGCTGCGCTGGCGCAGGCGCGTAAGCGCGGCGTGAAGTTGGGCGGCCGTCGTCGCAAGGTCATCGGCGTCGACCCGCGTGGCAAGAAGATCTACGGCGAAGTGGTCAAGGGTTCGGCGAGCGCGCGTACCAAGGCTGTGGCGGTCACACAGCAACGCGCCGATGCGCGGGCCGCCGACATCGTCCCAACCGTGAAAGCGCTACAGGCGGCCGGCGCTACGTCACTGCGCGCCATCGCTGCGGGCCTTAACGCACAAGGCATCCCAACGGCGCGGGGCGGCGGCGAATGGACCGCGGTACAGGTCGCGCGCATCCTCGAACGAATCTGAGGCGACTTTCGCACCTAACATCTGCACATTAGAAGACGCTGCAGCGCAGGCCTTTCTAATTCGCGCACAGAGGGGCATCCAAGCCATCGATGGCAGCGGGATGGTCGTCGCTGGGGGGGGGCGAATCGTGTGAACCCATTTTGGTCGCGAAAGACGGCGGCGCGACTGCTCGCGGATTCCATTTTCAAGAAAATCGGGCCACCTCGCACCGGTCCTAACTCAGATTCCACCGACCGACTCACAAAAGGAGTGAAATCCAAATGGTGCCGCGAGTGGCTGGGCCGAAACAAAAGGTGCGAGAACATTGGGCTCCTGGACTCTGACCTACTACATATTGACATAAATAACAAAATATATAATTCTGAAAGAATAGGATAACTTAGCAAAATCAGGTATTACTGAGAATGTATTATCAAAACAATGTAACCAAAATTTACTATATCTAGTTGACATTCGTGGCAGAACGTCGTTATATGGTGTGCGAGGAGAAGCCCCTTTTCGGGAAATAACGAATCATCGCCAAACGCAACATATAGACAAATACCCTGATATCACCCACTATGGGTTGAAATTTTTACCAAAATGTCGCATAATTAGGCGAACATGCGCGCTGACCAGTGAGTCGCCCGCCTCTTCCTGATCACCTCAGTCCCCCAATCCAAACCAGCCAAGAGACGCCCGTTCGCGTGGCCGCTCTGCGCTTATTCCAAGGGACTGAGATGACACCTTGCCACTTCGTCACTATCGCCTGCCCAGAGACTGGCCGGCCGATCACCGTCGCCAGGAACACCCGCGACGATCCTGTCGGCCAGCTCTACGTCACCACCCAGATTTCACAGCATCAGCGCGCCACTGCCGAGGCGTATCAACAAGACGTCGAGACGCTATCTGGCGCACTTCGTGCCCCTAGCCGCGGCGCGGAGGACGCTGGCTGGAGGCCGCGCCGCTCGGACGGCGACCGACTGCGCAAGCACCGTGATCGCCTAGCCCGCGCCCATGCCGCGCTAGGCCCTGATCGATCCCGGCTCATCCGCCGCGTCCTAATCGATGGCCAGCCGCTGCCCAGAACCGGCGTTCGCGAACTGCATCAGGCACTCGACAAGCTGGCCGAAATCTACGGCTTCAGCACACCGACCCGTCACTAACAGTCCCGCCTTCACACAGACCCTTCCAACGCCCGGAGCTGCGCTCTGCGGCGATCCTTCGACATGGAGCAAACATGACCGACATCAGCACCACTGCCCACGAACGCGCCCGCGCTGGTCGTCCGCTGGGTCCGCAACAACGCCGTAAGCGCCTGCGCCTTCATTACATCAGCCAGATCGGCGTCGAGAACCTCGACCCGGTGATCTCCGAGCAAGTCCTGGCCGCTGTCAAGAAGTACAAGAGACACTTCGGCCAGGACGATGAAGTCCTGGTCATTCAGGCGCCGACCAGGGCGCTGAATCCCACGATACCGAAAGAGATCATCGACCGCGCGCTTGAAGAGGATCCAGCCGGCGCCAGCGCTGAATGGCTGGCGGAATTCCGCGATGATATCGGCGGCTGGCTCGCGGTGGAGATGATCGAGGCAGCAGTCGACCGTGGCTTGACCGTCAGGCCGCCGGCCAGTCTGCATCACAGCTATCGGGCAGGCTGCGATCCAAGCGGCGGCAGTGGTCGGGATACCTTCACCGCTGCGGTCGCGCATGTAGAGAACGGCGTTGCTGTTCTTGATTGCCTGATTGAGATCAAACCGCCGTTCAACCCTACTGAGGCGGTCTCACAGATCGCGGCGATGCTGCGATCATATAACCTGACGGAAGTGACAGGCGATCGATACGCGGCCGAATGGGTCGTGAGCGCGTTCGCCACCTGTGGCATCACTTATCGTCATTCCGAACGCGATCGAAGCGCAATCTACCAGGATGCGCTGCCCCTCTTCACGAGCGGGCGCGCCCGACTTCTCGACAATCCGAAACTCGTCAGTCAGTTCGCGGCGCTCGAGCGGAAGACAAGCACGATGGGAAAAGATCGCATCGACCATGGACCCGGAGGTCACGACGACCTTTGCAACAGCGCCGCTCTAGCAATGGTGCTCGCAACCAGGGTCGCGCGATACAGCGGCTTGCTGTTTGCCTGAACCTAACGACCTCGCGTGCCAATTCCGCTACGCGATGAGCCCAACGACCACGACAGCGCACCCCCAACGCCCTCGCCAATCTATCGCCGCGCAAGTGAAACGCAGCGATCTGACAACGATGCAGGCGGCAAGCTGCGCCAACAGTATCAGTGGCCGTCTCAATCGGAGCCGAAACAATGACAGCGGCTAAGGCACACGCTGCGCTGAATACGATCATCGGCGAGCTGGCGTGACATGCCGACGGTTACAAAAATCTCTACTCACGCAGACCAACCCACCACCAATCCAACAAAGGAAAAACTAAATGGCCAATCATAATTTTACGGGCTACACCCCATCAGCACCCGTCAGTGAGAAACGTCGCGTAGCAGGCATCACTGCCACCGGAGGCCCGGCCCTTCTGCGTGCGCTTGAAGGTCTCGGCCTACTCGCTCACTCGCCGGAGCTGCACAAGCTTGTTGCGTCTGGAGCAACATCCATCAGCGCGCTCGGTGAGCGGAAGAAATGGTCGCCTTATGAAATCGACCAGGCCTTCAAGGACGTGAATGCAAGCGTATCCGAACGCCTCGCCTTTAAAGCGAATCTGAGTCGGCTCGGGCTAATGCGGCCGAACGAGTTCTGACACCAACATCACGACAGCTCGCTGGTACAGCGGCAGGGCGGCGTTGCTGCCCACCGCATGTCGCGTCTGTTGTGACCACCGGACGGCGCGCTATGTGAGGTGGTGGCGCCGTCCGGTTTTTTCCCCTATTTGATCGTGCGCCCAGCGCAGCCTCACTAGCACCCTGCTGGATTACCTCGCCGGCATGTGCGGGAAATGCTGCGCATCGGCTATCTCGACGAGCCGGCACCGGCGGAATTCCTCGACGCCCGTGCCGAGGAGCTTGCACGCCTCATCGCGTCGAACGCACCGATCGCGATGCGCGGCATGAAGCACGCTCGACGAGATCGCGCGTAACAAGCTCGACGAAGCCGCCGCCGACCGCCGCAGCGCGAGACCCTGCACGGCGACAAAGTGCGGAGGCAGCGCCGCACTTGCAAAGAAGGACCGCGGTTTTACGGCAGGTCACCCTTCCGGGATCACAGCAGCGTATGCTACGCACCGGGAATTGGAACTCAAGGCGGCGGCACGCCATACGGTATTACCCATACGCATTTTGCAATTGTCTCTCGCAGTGCACTTGTTTCTAAGTCCTAGCGATGCTGTAAGCAGAATATGCGCCTCGCCGTCGAGAGCTTTTTGGAGTTTTGATTTGTTGAGAGAGAAAACGTCGGCAAGTGAATTGGATCTCAGTGCGTGCAGAGAATGCAGATTTAAACAAACGTTAAGGCCGCCGTTCCGCGCCGCTCGAAACGGAGAAGGCGGCGGATCCCTCACAACGAGTCACCTGCGTTGAGGCGTCCCGGCGGAATTGAAAACCGCCTTCTGGCAGCATTGCCACCCGCGGACTTCGATTTGCTGGCGCCCGAGCTAGAGACGGTCGCGCTCGATCAGGACATGGTCCTCTCGCGAGCGGGTGACCAGATCGAGCATGTCTTCTTTCCTCATTGCGGCGCCATCTCGCTGATGATCGACATGGCGAACGGGCAGACGGTCGCCACCGCCGCAGTTGGGCGCGAGGGGGCAGTAGGCATTCTTTCCGTGCTAGGGCCGTCACCTTCGGCCATTACCGCCATCGTTCGTGCGGGGGGCATCGCCTCGCGGATCCCCGCATCGCGATTTCACGCCGCTTCCAACCGGAGCCCCGCGATCCGGCAAGCGGTCCAGATTCAAACAAGGGCGATGCTGATACAGTTTCAGCTCGGCGCGGCCTGCAATGCGCTGCATCCGGTCGAAGCCCGCATGGCACGCTGGCTGCTCCATCTTCGCGACCGCATCGACCACGACGTCCTCCCGCTCACCCAGGACGCGCTGTCGCAAATACTCGGTGTGCGACGAACGACGGTGACGCTCCTGATGCGCAATCTACGCGCGTCCGGAGCGATCAGATCTGATCGACGAGGCCAGATCGAGATCGACCGATCGCGGCTCGCGGCGGCGGCGTGCGAATGCCACGGCAACATGCGTCTCGAAGTCGAGGAGATCTTCTCGATGAATACGGCCCGATCTCGCGTTTTGGTTGTGCCGGATGATGCAGTAAATGAATTGGGCGATGCTATGTGAGCCGTTTTCCGCGCGGCTGCCTACCTTGCGGATTAGCAATTGTGGTCGACGTCCTTACCCTCAGTCGATCAGCGCCTCAAGCTCCTCGCCGATCTTCACGTTTGCAGCCGCGAGCCAACATGAGAAATAGCGCTCGGTTGCCGCTGTACCTAGCCGCTGGTCGAGTGCGTTCAAACCCGCCCATAATCGTGGTCCCGTGGCGGTCACAAACCCGCCATTCCCATTTGGTCCGACCTCGCTTGGTAATCGACACTCCCAACATGGTCTCAACCTCAGTTGTGTACCATCAAGATACGTACGGGCCCTGATCGGTTTGTCGCGCGGACCAAACTTCCGCGCGCCTTCTGTCTCGCCTCAGCCCTTCTAACCTTGTCTCAAAGGCGTACGAGCTCCAACAACTCACTGCGAATCCATTGCGCTGAGTCGTAAATCGCTTCAGCGGAAATTTGCATGTGCGCCATGGTGTCCCTCCATCGCGATCATCGATGGGCTGTGTGGACGATCAGGCCAGGGAGCCCCCGCTGGGACGCCGCGCCCAGGCGCTCGGCTCGTGGACCCACGCTTCCGGTGCGAACCACGCGTGATCGGCGTGGCAGATCGGGCAACGCGTGCGCGCGAAAAACACCGGGCTACGCCGAAAGCTGTCGCGGTCGGCCGTGATGCCAGTTGAGATCGCGTGTCCGGTTTGCGGGCATTTGATCATGACCATACCCATGTGAGCCTCCCCTTGAATTTTTGATTTTTTAAAGCAAAAGAAACCGGCCGGCTGGATTGCGCCTGTTGTCGGTGCGAGTGACTTTGGGGGGCATCGCGCACCTTCCCGTTGTTTGATCGAGCAAGCGGTCGATTGCTCGTCGCGGGGGCTTGTTCCAACCGGCCGGGTCTCCCTCCTGAACGAACCCTGGAAGTGCATCGAGCGCCAAGCGGGATGACGATTCGAAGAAAAGTCAGCCGCGCTCTAATTGCTTTGGTGGAGAACCATGGCAGCGAATTGCTTCCTGACAGGCTCGCCCGTTTCCGCCGCATGCTTCTGGGCAAGTGCCCACAGGTCCTTGTTCTGAGCGGATGCGGTGTCGAAAACCTTGCGCGCTTGCGTAGCCGACAGGCTGACGGCATCCGTCACCGACTTGCTGCCCAGGAGATGGGCGAAGAAATCGATCGCGGAGGCGGTATTGGCGTTCGATATCTCGATGACCTTGAGCCCGTAATCGGTCGCGCTCCTGGCATTGATCGAATAGGTCTCACGCAGCGCTTGCGCCATCTCGTCCGACGCGGCCTTGATCTTCTCGCAGGCTTCCTGTGCGCGGGCGACGCCCTGCTCGGAAAGCTCGCCGAACACGCTGGGCAACGCGATCTTCGGGAGTCCGAACAACGGCATCGCGAAACCGTTCGTTCCGTTTAGTCCGGCTTTCACTTCACTTTCACTCACGGCAGCATCCTCTTTTCAAGCGACATCGTTTTCCGAGACGCTGGCTTGCGTCACGAAAGTTTGTGGAGGCGGAGACTGTCCGCTTCCGGGTTCGATCAGTTCTGTTGGAGCTTCCATCCAACCCAGATGCGACGATGTCCCGACGAAAGGGGTCCTGTCCGTTCGGTTTGCGACTCTCCAATTAAAATTCTTTCGAGGATGTCAATTCACACAATCGTCATATCTGCTGGTGGTGCTGTACATAATGGGGACATCGCGATGGGCGGCATGATCGATAGTTATCGTTGAGGTTGAGAGAGCGCTTCTTCCCTCGTTTGTGCTGCCGTGGCGGAGGACAACTGAAACCGTGCTCGATGACGGCACGTTAG
This sequence comes from uncultured Alphaproteobacteria bacterium, assembly GCA_963755895.1. Lineage (GTDB taxonomy): Bacteria > Pseudomonadota > Alphaproteobacteria > Rhizobiales > Xanthobacteraceae > Bradyrhizobium. The sequence goes on along the minus strand of CAVWMD010000027.1, from coordinate 650,021 downwards.
GCCTGCCGCTGATGCGCTGGCCATGAATCAAACCACCAACAGACGGAGAACGAACTAGTGGAAACGAAAGAATCGAAACCAATCAGTAGTCGTGAAGCCGCCGCCAATGCGCTGGCCCTACACGTCATCAAAATACTTTCGAACGGGGCGAAGAAGGAACCTGTTGCTGAACTCAAAGAAAGAATTGCGGCATGACGCTTGCTGAAGCTGTCGACCAGATGAAAAACACCTGCACCCACCCCTGCCAAATTGAATTGCTGGAACGGATTCTCAATCCGCCAGCGGAACGAGAGCTTGCCGATTTAGTCCCACTGTATCCGCCCAGAACAGCTAAGCGGCAGTCACTCTGCCAGCTTCGCTGGATTCACCTGCAGAGCGTCAGCACTATGGCGCGCAGCAATGACTCACGATCTGACCTTTTCAAGGTTCTCCGTAAAAACTACGAGCACTTCTTCGGTCGTTTGCGCCGTCGCCGAAGAGACGAAGTCCCGAGTGACGAACTGCGCAAGGACTTCATCGTCCACAACATACTCAATCAGGTCGACGCCTATAGGGCGCGGCTGGAAGAAGAGTCCGCATACGCTGCAAGCAAATAATCCAATGCAGTTGGCGCTCGGATGTACAGCGCCAGCTCGATGACCTGGGCGGGTGGCCTGACACAACCATCCGCCCAGACTTTTTTAAAACGAAGATTAAAAATGGGCGACACCAATCTAGAAGAAGCGCTGCAGCACAAGCACGAGGAGGTCGTCAAGATTGTCGAGCAGAGGGTGCTGAGTAAGTTCTTCTCGCCCTAGTTTTTCTTCAGGTTACCGGCAAAGGTCCACAGACAGTTGTACGATCCGACAGTGCAGACATGATTGGATTCTTGCTGCGTGGATCCTTGATCTATCTTCACATGAGTTTTTGGTGGCAGCATCACGCAGCCGTGGTCCGTGTAGTAAGCAATGGCCGCGCTGACATCGTCGAGCAACAGAGTGAGATACCGGTCATAGTTTTCGTCTTTTAGGCAGGCGACCGTCGCTCCATCTGTCATTTCGGCTTGTGGCTGCGCGCCGTGGGCGCGGAACACGTTAAAGAAAACGATCCATAAGACCACGATCAACAGGATAAATCGTAGTGGCGTCCAGCCTATCGGCTGATTTAGCCACGCCACCTTCTTCATCTCCTTTGGATTGAAGCTGAAGGATTGCAAGCGAGATGCAGGGGCAGCGGATGGATCAAGCGGCTTGATCATGCACCACTATTCTGGCAGCCGCGCCAGATTGCCCGGCCGCTGGTCGTTAAGTGGCGGGGCAACCGTTTCCCAAAGCAGCGAGGCCTGACCTTGCGGCGGCCAAGTTTGTATCAAGGCGACGCTTCATGTCGGCATCCAAATGAATTTCAACTTGGCGCTGCTTCATAGCCGCTCCGATTAAGTCGAGCGCGCTTTCGATGAGCGCGGGAAATATCGCCTCATCAATGCTCCAGCCTTGGGGAATAAAGTGGACAAAGTTATTTCGAAATTCATTATTGAGTTTGCAGAGGTTCTTCATCTGCTGATTGGGTAGGCTGGGCACTAGGTACTTCTTTCTATATTTCTTTAGCAATACGACAAACCTGTCGAGATGCCGTCGCGGCACATCTTCGTCAGGGTTTTCGAGCCAACTGAGCATGGCTTTCGCAGATCGCTTATCTAAGATATTAGTTCCGCTGGTATCTTTAATCGCGCAAACGAGTGCGCCTTGCGCGCCATTGTGCGCCGCGAGGATCGTCCATTTCCAGAGCGCCGATTTGTTCTTCAGATTAAAAACGGTAGCGAGAAGTTCGGTTGAAGCTAAAACATCCTCGTATTCATTAAAGCGCACATAGTTTTCGGTCATGCGTTTCGACTTTTCATTGCTTCTATGCAACGTGACGCTGCCATCTACTGATTGATGATTACCGTCACGTTCGGAGCGGGGGCGGCCATCGGCGGCCTGTTTGCAAGATCGACCAATGATTTGCGACAGTCGGCGTAGGTATTGTCATCGTCGCTTCTTTTGTTCTTCATGTACGAACGACAGGTTTTGTCATCATCATATTCTGACGTTAGGTATTTTTTCGGTTCAGATGCACAGGTCGTCAATGACAACATCAACAACGCAGCGGTAGCTCTAGGAAAGGAACTGAGTAAATTCATTCTGCCCCCAATTATTAGCGTCACTTCTTCGCCTTCAGCCCGATCTCGACCAGCCGGCGGATGGCTTCAGACCGAGACACGCTATGCGTTGCCGCCCTGACGAATCAACCTGCGAGTGCGCGAGGTTGTAACACCCCCGCGCTCCTTGGGGAAAAGCAGGACGGCGGGCTGAAATTGCGCGTCCCACCTGGACAGCTCAACGCCGAGGGTTACTGTTGAGTGGCAAATCCACCAATGAGGTGGTCCGTATCCGGACGGCAATCTACCCGACAAGTGGAGCGCGAGGACGGGTGCGCGTCGTGACCGCGGCGAGTTAGCCTAATCAATTCTAAGTCGGCGCCTTCTCAAGGTGCGTACCCCGCAAGGGCATCACGAAACGTCCTTCTACGTCAAGGACTTACGCTGGAACTTCCGGCGTTTAACTTCCGATAGTAGAAAGAGGTTAGGCGTGCATACCCAGCCAGCAGGGGTCATTCGATCCCTAAATCCATCCGACCCGCAGAGTCCTGATCACCCAAGCCATAACGAGCAATGGCTTTAAATAGCGAGGGCTCTTGGGCGCGCAATGGCAGATCGGGACTGGGATCGACTGCACGCCACTGGGGAAAAGAATGAAGAACGCCGTCATTTACGCAAGGTACTCAAGCGATCTCCAAAAGGATCGCTCGATTGATGACCAGATCGCGCTGTGCAGGGATATCGCCGCGCGTAATGGATACAAGGTCATCGAGATTTTTTCAGACCGCGCCAAGTCGGGCGCCAGCATGTTTGAGCGCGACGGCCTGCTCGCCCTGATGACCGCCGCGAAGAAGCGCGGCTTCAGCGCCGTCATCACCGAAAGTCTATCCCGCCTGTCGCGCGACCAAGAGGATACGGCCGCGATCTACAAGCAACTCAAGTTCAACGAGGTCACGATCATCGATACCACTGGCGTCGTCTCCGATGTCCATGTCGGCGTCGGCGGCATCGTCAACTCGATGTTCCTCAAAAATCTGGCCGTCTCTGTGAAGCGGTCACTCAAGGGGCGCGTTCGCGACGGCCTTGTGCCGGGCCGCATCGCCTTTGGCTATCGCGGCACAGGCAAGCCGTGCGAGCGCGAGGCCGACCCGGAGCAGGCAGCAATCGTGCGCCGGGTTTTCGAGGAGTATGCGGACGGCAAGTCGATGCGTGATATCTCCGAGGAGCTTGCACGAGAGAACATTCAAACGCCGGGATTGATGACCGGCGAAATGCTCCGCAATGAGATCTACATCGGTAAGATCGTCTGGAACGCGACCAGCTCGATCAAGGATCCGGATACTGGCAGGCGGCTGTATCGCCGTGCTCCAGTGGAGGACAGGGTCGTCGTCGAGGCCCCTCACCTTCGGATCATCCCGCAAGACCTCTGGGATCGCGTCGAGACCATCCGTACTCAGCGGAGGGAAGCCAAGGGATGGCATGGGCCGCGCCAGCACAAGTCTGCCAAGAGGGACCATCTGCTTCTCGGTCTCCTGACCTGCAGCGAGTGCGGCGGCTCGATGATCATCGGCCAGAATAACCCTGACGGCTCGCCCCGCGTCGTGTGCCCATTTGCGCACCGCGGGAAAAACCACTGCGACCATCGCAGAAGCTATTGCCTCGCAAAGCTACAGAAGACGGTCCTCGACGGAGTCAAAGAGAAGCTGACCAGCCACGAGGCGCTGCTCGAATTGACGCGCGCATATCACAGCCGATGGGCTGAACGTCAGAAGGAGGTTGGGGCCGATCTCGGCAATGCTCAAAAACAACTCAACCGCGTGACGGTTCAGATCGACCGCATCGTCACGGCGATCAGCGAGAGTGACGACCCAGTGAAGGTTCTGGTCGACAAGTTGAAGACGCTGGAGATCGAGCGCGCCAGCCTGGCTGAGAAGGTGCGGCTGATCGAGGCCGAGGGCAATGTCGTCACCCTGCACCCGGCCGCCATCGACAAGTTCGGAACCGCGATGGAGGAGATGCACGCCGCCCTGTCCGACGTCGACTTCGATGTCGAGCAACTCGCGCCTTTCCGCGCAGCCTTCCGCAACACCTTTGAGCGGATCGTCGTGCATCCCACTGGCAAAATGAAGCCCTGCGAGGTGACGCCATACGCGCGTCTGTCGGCGATTATGGGCCTAGAGCTTTTCCCGAAAATGCGCAGCACGACAGAAATGCTTGCAGAACAAGGGGTTATTGAAAATACGATTCTGCCTGCTTTAGGAAGGTGAACCCATTCTGAAACGCGCGTGCCGGTCCGGTTCATTTTGCGAGGCCTAACCTGCCATCCACCGAGCGCCTTCCAGACCCCCTTTCGGGATCAAGGCAAGGCGCGAGGGACCGCGATCTCACCGGCGCCGGTGGCGCCAAACCTCGAGGAAACAACCCATGTTACGCAAACTCTCGCTTGTTGCAGTTGCCGCGCTGTCGCTGGGTGCGGCCGCATTGGCGCCGACCTCCTCCTCGGCCTGGGGTGGCGGTGGCTGGCACGGTGGTGGGTGGCACGGCGGTTGGGGTGGCCCGCGCTTCTATGTCGGCGGCCCGGCCTATTACGGATCCGGCTACGGCTACGGCGGCTGCTATGTCAGGCAACTGGTCCCGACGCCCTGGGGACCGCGCTCGCGCCTGATCAACCGCTGCTATTAACCTCGATCGACGGATCGAGCCGTCAAAGAGCCCCGACCGCGCCAGCGCCGGGGTGGCTCTTGCTGTCTGGCCGGGAACCAGCGGTGCTTTTTTTGGCGAGCGGGCACGCAATATGTTGCAGGGGCTTGAAACATTTTTGGTCGCTGCGACTTGATGCGGTGTCACCCAGCGGACATCACACGGAACCGACGATGAGCAGCCGAACCGACGACCCCAGCGAGACGATCGATCGAGCCACCAGCCGATCGATTTGCGATGCTGTTGGCGAGCGGTTGCGACGCGACCTGCACCTGAACGCCATGCCCGCATCGTCCCATCTGCAAGATCTGATCGACGAACTGCGCCGGCGCGATCACGAAAGCCGCCCACGGAACTAGCCGGCAAGGTGAAATTTCGCGCGATATTTTGCCGATAAAGCGGTTGCGTTTAGTCTCGGCAGCGGTGACAAGGCCGCATGCTTTCAATCACCGACATATCGATCCGGATCGCCGGACGGCTCCTGATCGACAATAGCTCCGTGCAGATCGTGCCCGGCGCGCGCGTCGGCTTTGTCGGCCGCAACGGCGTCGGCAAATCGACGCTGTTCCACGCGATCCGCGGCGAATTGCCGACCGAGACCGGCAGTATCGCCATCCCGCCGCGCTGGCGTGTCGGCAGTCTCGCGCAGGAAGCGCCCGACGGCCCGGAAAGCCTCATCCGCGTGGTGCTGAAGGCGGATCTGGAGCGCGAAGCCCTGCTGCACGAGGCCGAGACCGCGCACGATCCGGCGCGGATCGCCGACATCCAGACCAGGCTGGTCGATATCGACGCCCATTCCGCCCCTGCCCGCGCCGCCGCGATCCTCTCGGGCCTCGGATTTTCCACTGCCGATCAGGCGCGATCCTGCTCGGAATTCTCCGGCGGCTGGCGGATGCGGGTCGCGCTTGCCGCGACGCTGTTCGCAGCACCCGACCTGCTGCTGCTCGACGAGCCCACCAACTATCTCGATCTCGAAGGCACGCTGTGGCTGGAAGACCATCTGGCGAATTATCCGCGCACCGTGATCGTCATCAGCCATGACCGCGACCTGCTCGATACCTCGGTCGACCAGATCCTGCATCTCGATCGCGGCAAGCTGACGCTCTACAAGGGCACCTATTCGTCGTTCGAGGAACAGCGCGCGACGCGCGAAATGCTCGATGCCAAGCACGCCAGGCGGCAGGCCGACGAGCGCAAGCGGCTGCAAGCCTTCGTCGACCGCTTCAAGGCCAAGGCCTCGAAAGCCCGCCAGGCCCAGTCCCGCGTCAAGATGCTGGAGCGGATGAAGCCGGTGACCGCGCTGGTGACGCAGGACGTGCGCGAAATCTCGTTTCCGACGCCGGAAAAGATGCTGTCGCCGCCGATCATCGCGGTCGATGACGTCTCGGTCGGCTACGATCCGAAAAAGCCGGTGCTCAATCGCGTCACGCTGCGGATCGATACCGACGACCGCATCGCTTTGCTCGGCTCCAACGGCAACGGCAAATCGACGCTGGTCAAACTGCTGGCGAACAAGCTGCCGCCGTTCTCCGGCCACGTCACCCGCGCCGAAAAACTCTCGATCGGATATTTCGCGCAGCATCAGGTCGATGAACTCAATCTCGACGGCTCGCCCTACGATCACGTCCGCAAGCTGATGCCGGATGCCCCCGAGAGCAAGGTGCGCGGCCGCGTCGGCGCGATCGGCTTCTCCGGCAAGGCCGGCGACACCATCGTCAAGAGCCTGTCGGGCGGCGAAAAAGCCCGGCTGCTGCTCGGGCTTGCGACCTTCTTCGGCCCCAACATGATCATCCTCGACGAGCCGACCAACCATCTCGACATCGACAGCCGCGCGGCGCTGGCCGAGGCGATCAACGAATTCCCCGGCGCGGTGATCATGGTCTCGCATGATCGCTATCTGATCGAAGCCTGCGCCGATCAATTATGGGTGGTGGCCGACCACGCCGTCACCAACTATGACGGCGACCTCGACGATTACCGGCGCATGGTGCTGTCGGCGCGCGGCATGCGCACCAATTCGCGCGACCGCGCCGGCAACGAGCGCGGCAACGGCCGCGACAAGCCGCAGCGCGCGAAAGCCGAAAAGCGCGTGCCGCTGAAGCAGAAGATTTCGGACGCCGAGGCCGAGATCGCGCGCATCAACGGCATCATCGCGAAGATCGATACCGCGCTGGCGCTGCCGGATCTGTTCAAGCGCGATCCGAAGCAGGCGGCCCAGCTCAGCAAGGCGCGCGCGGGTGCGGCCAGCGCGTTGCTGCGCGCCGAGGAAGAATGGCTGGCGGCCAGTTCGCAATATGACGAAGCGACCGGCTGAGCCGATTCAGTCTGAGCTGATTTGCAATCGCTCGAAAGCCGAACTGCGACAGCGATCAGGTCGCCGCCGGCTTTTTCTTGCTTGGGCTTCGCCGGCTTCGGCTGCACCTCGGCCTCCGGCCCGCGCTCGATCGAGGTCAGGCGTCCGGCGGTGAAGGTATAGATCCCGGCGCGTTGGCCCTGCGGTATAGTTGACCACCGCCACCCGGTCGCCGCGCCCATTGTTCGACAGATTGACGCTGTCGGGCGCGCCGATGCCGCGCACGACGTCGCATTCGGTGTGACCGAGCGCCACCGTTCCGTGGTCGAGGGCTGCGGCGGCGCGCCGGCCGCGCCTTCGGTCAGCGCGTTGGCATCCGCGGCCGGCGGGGCGCCATGCCCGGGCAATAGCCGTCGGCGCTGACCAGATCATCCGCCGTGACCGGCTTGTTCGGGGTCAGCGGCGGCGTTTCGATCGAAACGTTGCTGATGAACAGCCGGCCGGAGCGCGAAAACCATTCCGCGTCCTTCGACAGCAGATCGGACGAAAACATATCGCATCGCCGCCCGCGCAGCCCGCGATCAGCGGGGCGAACAGAAGCAACGCCAGCAGCGGTTTTCGATGAGCGTTATTGTCTCGCACGATGAATTAAGTTCCTACCCCGGCCGTAAGCGGTTGTCCCACCATCACTTTGCGGCATGACCGTGGCTTGGGCAAGCCGGCGCCGCCGAAACCGCAGATTATCATTAACTGCCGAGATATCGCTATTGCCGCCGCTGCCAGCGGCCCCGCTCGTCGGCCTGCCAATAGGTGACCTCGAAGCCCCGCGACTTGCAATCGGTCCAGGCGCCGCGCGCCGCCGCCAGCGCATCGCCGTCGTCGCCGTTGAAAACCAGCACCAGCCGATCATAGGCTGTCCGAATCGGCCGGCAACGCGGCGTTGTCGACCAGAAACCTGACATTGGCCCGGTTCGGATTGCCCTCCTCCGCCATCAGCACGATCGGCTGATCCTGCGCATCGCCGGCGCGCCAGGTGGCGTGCGGCAGAAACGAATCGTCGCGATAGGTCCACAAATGGGCGTCGAGCGCGTCGGCGCGCTCCTCCGATGTCGACTGCACGACGACCCGCCAGCCGCGCTCCAGCGATTTCTCCAGCAGCGGCGGCAAGCACGTTTTCCAGCGTCATGTCCTGCAGATGGTAGAACAGAACTTCCGTCATCCGGCTTCGCTATCTTCGGCTATTTTCTGGCTTCGTAATACTCCGCGACCAGCCGCTCCAGCAGGCGAACGCCATAGCCCGAACCCCAGCTGTGATTGATCTCGGTCTTCGGCGCGCCCATCGCGGTTCCCGCGATATCGAGATGCGCCCACGGCGTGTCGTCGACGAAACGCTGCAGGAACTGCGCGGCGGTGATCGAACCGCCGTTGCGGCCGCCGGTGTTCTTCATGTCGGCGAATTGCGAATCGATCTGCTTGTCGTATTCCGGACCGAGCGGCATGCGCCAGACCTTCTCCCCGGTCTCGATCCCGACCTTGGTCAGCCGCTCGGCCAATTCGTCATTGTTGGAGAACATGCCGGCATATTCGGTGCCGAGCGCCACCATGATCGCGCCGGTCAGGGTGGCGAGATCGACCATGAATTTCGGCTTGAACTTCTTCGCCACGTACCAGAGCACGTCGGCCAGCACCAGCCGGCCCTCGGCGTCGGTGTTGATGATCTCGATGGTCTGGCCGGACATCGAGGTGACGATGTCGCCGGGACGCTGCGCGTTGCCGTCGGGCATGTTCTCGACCAGGCCGATGGCGCCGACCGCATTGACCTTCGCCTTGCGCGCGGCCAGCGCATGCATCAGTCCGACCACGCAGGCCGCGCCGCCCATGTCGCCCTTCATGTCCTCCATGCCGGCGGCGCCCTTGATCGAAATGCCGCCGGTATCGAAACAGACGCCCTTGCCGATAAACGCCACCGGCTGCATCGCCGCGCTTGCCGCCGTTCCAGCGCATGATCACGGTGCGGCCGGGCTGCGTCGAGCCCTGGGCGACGCCGAGCAGCGCGCCCATTCCGAGTTTGGTCATCGCCTTGACGTCGAGAACCTCGACCTCGACGCCGAGCTTGCGCAACTGCGCTGGCGCGGCGCGCGAACTCGACCGGAAACAGCACGTTCGGCGGCTCGTTGACGAGTTCGCGCGCGATGATCACGCCGTCGACGATGTGGCGCATCGGGCGCGAACGCCTTTCGCGCGGCGCCGACATCGCCGACCGCGACCGAAACGTCGGCGCGCAAGGCGGCGTCCTCGCCGTCCTTCTTCTTGGTCTTGTAGCGGTCGAATTTGTAGGCGCGCAGCCGGACGCCCGGCGGCGACCGCGGCCGCCTGCTCCGGCTTCATGGCCGCCATCGGGCAATTCCGCGATGATCGTCACGGCCTCGCTGCCGGCGCTGAGCTTGCCGGCGACCACGCCGCCGAACTTGAGAAAATCCTTGTCCTTGATCGCCGACAGCTTGCCGGCGCCGACCACGATCAGGCGCGAGGCCTTGAGGCCCTCCGGCGCCAGAATATCGAGCGTGGACGCCGCTCTTTGCCCTTGAACTGGTTGGTCGCCGCGGCGCGCTTCGACCAGATCGGCCGCCGCCCCCAGCGCCTTGCGGGTCGCGGCGCCGAATTTCAACGCGTCGTCGCAGAACACCACCAGAATGCCGCGCGAGGCGGCGGAAAACGGGACGAAGCCGACCTTGACGGCGTCGGACATAGGCAAATCCTCCAAAAATCAGGGCTGTCGCCGGGTCGGGAACCCGGTCGGGCGGTATTGAGGTCTCTTTCGGCCGCGCTGCACATGCCGTCAAGAGCATGTTCCCGGCGCACTATGGCCTGTCCAGCCGCCGCGCTGCCAAGCGCTGCCGTGGCCGGAAGGCCACATAGCGCGAATTATTAACCATATCCTGAGGGTGCCATGGCTCAGCCATTTTGTTGACGGATCAAAGGGATGGTAGTGAGAAGAGTGAGCCGGCTGGAGGATGGCGGCGCGACCAAGGGGATCCTGGTTTCAGGATTGGTCGCCAGCTGCGGTTCCGGTTCGCGAGGCGGGGATCGTGCGGTAGCGATGGGGTCGATCGACAAGTATATCTTTCGCACGACGCTGGCGTCGTTTGCGCTGGTCCTGGTCAGCCTGACGGGGGTGATCTGGATTACGCAGGCGTTGCGCGGCATCGACCTGATGACCAGCCAGGGTCAGACCATCCTGACCTTTCTCGGCATCACCAGCCTGGTGATTCCGGCGCTGGTGCTGATCATCGCGCCGATCGCGCTGATGATCGCGATCTCGCACACCCTCAACAAGCTCGCGACCGATTCCGAGATCATCGTGATGAACGCCGCCGGCTTGTCGCCGTTCCGGCTGTTCCGTCCCGTTCGTCTATGCCACCTGCGTGGTGGCGGTGCATGGTCGCCTTTATCGCCGCCTATCTCGCGCCCGACGGCATGCGCCGCATCAAGCAATGGGACGCCGACATCACCGCCGACGTGCTCACCAACATCCTGCAGCCCGGCCGCTTCGCCCAGCTCGATCAGAACCTGACCATCCGGATCCGCGAACGGCAGCCGGGCGGCCTGCTCGCCGGCATCTTCATCGACGACCGCCGCGATCCCAAGGAACGCGTCAGCATCGTCGCCGACCACGGCACGGTGCTGAAAAACGACGGCGGCTCGTTCCTGATTCTCGAGGACGGCAATCTCGAGCGCTTCGAAGTCGGCAAGCGCGATCCGGCGCTGGTGGCGTTCGGCCGCTATGCGTTCGACATGTCGAAATTCTCGAATCAGGGCCATGACGTCGCGCTCGGCATTCGCGAACGCTATCTCTGGGAATTGCTGTGGCCCGGCGGCCGACGATCCGATCTACAAGCAATTGCCGGGACAGTTCCGCGCCGAGCTGCATGACCGCTTCATGTCGCCGATCTATCCGTTTGCATTCGCGGCCCTCACCTTTGCCTTTCTCGGCACGCCGCGCACCACGCGCCAGAGCCGCAACTTTTCGATCGGCGGCTCGATCCTTGCCGTGTTCGGACTGCGCATGGCGGGATTCGCCTGCTCGGTCATGGCGGTGAAATCGCCGCTCGCCGCCGCTCGTTCAATATCTGATGCTGGTCGCGGCGATCGGCGCCAGCCTGTGGATCATCATCGCGGGCGTCGTGATCGAACCGCCGGCGGCGCTGATCGAGGCGATCAACAAATCCAACGCGCGGCTGCTGCGGCTGTTCGGACGGCCGGCCACCGCATGAGCATGATGACCAACACGCTCGGGCGATATTTTGCCGGCCGCTTCGTGATCTCGGCGCTCGGCGTGTTCGCCAGCATCTTCGTGCTGCTGGTGCTGGTCGATTACATCGAAATGGTCCGGAAGACGTCGGGGCTGGCTTCGGCATCCGCCATCATGGTCGCGGAGACGTCGCTGTTCCGGGTGCCGCAACTGCTCGAAAAGATGATGCCGTTCTGCATCCTGATCGGGGCGATGACCTGCTATCTGGCGCTGTCGCGGCGGCTGGAACTGGTGGTGGCGCGCGCCGCCGGCGTTTCGGCCTGGCAGTTCATCGCGCCGGCGCTGGCAAGCGCGATCGTGCTCGGGATCCTGGCGACCACCGCCTACAATCCGATGTCCGCCAATTTGCGCGAACTCTCCAAGCAGATGGAGGCCGAGCTGTTCGGCTCGGCGCCCGGCGGCGGCATCCAGGACGCCGCCGGCTTCTGGATCAATCAGGTCAACAGCGACGGCCAGGCCATCATCAACGCCGCCCGCAGCGAGCAGCAGGGCGTGCGGCTGACCGGGCTGACGGTGTTCACGTTCGACACCGACTACCAGTTCAAGGAGCGAATCGAGGCGCGGGAGGCGACGCTCGAGGAAGGGCACTGGGTGTTCAAATCGCGTGCGGCGCTACTCGCTCGACGGCCCCCCGGTCGAGCAGGACAGCTTCATGCCTCGCCGACCAGCCTGACGCCGGCCCAGGTCCGCAACAGTTTCTCCACGCCCGAAACTGTGTCTTTTTGGCAACTTCCGGGCTATATCCGATCTTCCGAAAGCTCCGGATTTGCGACCGCCGGCTATCGGTTGCAGTACCACAAGCTCATCGCACAGCCGTTTTTGCTGGCTGCGATGGTCATGCTGGCGGCCTCCGTGAGCCTGCGGTTCTTCCGTTTCGGCGGCGTGCAAAAGATGGTTTTGAGTGGCGTGGGCGCAGGCTTTCTGCTCTACGTTCTGTCGAAAGTAACTGAGGATTTGAGCAAGGCTGAGTTGATGCATCCGATCGCTGCGGCGTGGCTGCCCGTGTGCGTGGGCGGCCTCACCGGCTTTTTGGCCTTGCTGTACCAGGAGGACGGGTAGTGGCCGTTGTCGCCGCCCGCCAGAGGCAGGTCGCCCGCGTTCGGGCGGCGCACCCGCGTGCGCCGTCATCGCAGCCGCTTGGCCGCCGTCCGGCGGACCCGTTCTCGCGCTGGTTGTCGGGCTGATTGTCGCCGGCGCGCTCGGCATTGCCGCGACGCACGCCGGCCTCGGCGCAAGGCTTCACCTACAATCCGATCCCGCCCGGCCGAAACCGCCGCGCACCGCCAGCGACGGGCAGATGCTGGTCCAGGCGGTCGAGGTCGATTACGACTACAACAACTCGCGGGTGTCGGCGGTCGGCAACGTGCAGATGTTCTATAACGGCACCAGCGTCGAGGCCGACAAGGTCATCTACGACCAGAAGACCAAGCGGCTGCATGCCGAAGGCAACATCCGCATGACCGATGCGGACGGCAAGATCACCTACGCCAACATCATGGATCTGAGCGACGACTACCGCGACGGTTTCGTCGATTCGCTGCGCGTCGATACCGCCGACCAGACGCGGATGGCCGCGACCCGCGCCGACCGCTCCAGCGGCAACTACACCGTGTTCGAGAACGGCGTCTACACCGCCTGCGCGCCCTGCAAGGACGATCCGAAGAAGCCGCCGCTGTGGCAGGTCAAGGGCGCGCGCATCATCCACGACCAGATCGAGAAGATGCTGTATTTCGAGAACGCGCAGCTCGAGTTCTTCGGCGTTCCGATGGCCTATATGCCGTATTTCTCGACGCCCGATCCGACCGTGAAGCGCAAGACCGGCTTCCTGATGCCGGGCTTCACCTCGGACACGACCTATCGGCTACGGCGTCGAAGTCCCGTTCTACTGGGCGATCGCGCCCGACTACGACGCGACCTTCACCCCGCGCTTCACGACCCAGCAGGGCGTGCTGTTGCAGGCCGAATTCCGCCAGCGGCTGATGGACGGATCGTATCAGATCCGCGCCTATGGCATCGACCAGCAGGACCCCGGCGCCTTCGCCGGCCAGCCCGGAGATCGCCAGTTCCGCGGCGGCGTCGAAACCAAGGGCGCAGTTCGCGCTCAACGACAAATGGGTTTGGGGCTGGGACGGCGTCGCTGCTCACCGACTACTACTTCATGTCGGACTACCGGCTGGCCCAATACAAGGATCCGCTCGGCTCGTTCCTGACCCTGCCGACCGAAGCGATCTCGCAGCTTTATCTGACCGGCGTCGGCAACCGCAGCTACTTCGACGCGCGCACGATCTATTATCTGAGCTTCTCGGGCAATCAGACTCAGGTGCCGGTGGTCGCGCCGGTGATCGACTATTCGAACGTGATCAACCATTCGGTGCTGGGCGGCGAGTTCAGCTACAAGACGCAACTTCACCAGCCTGACGCGCGATACCGCGGCCTTCGATCCGATCAATGCCGACCGCGCTGGCCAACGGCACCTGCCTGACGACGACTCAGCCGATCCGGCCAAGAACATCACGCCGGCGAACTGCCTGCTGCGCGGCATGCCCGGCACCTATACGCGCGCTACGGCTGAAGTGGATTGGCGGCGCTCGTTCACCGATTCTGCGGGCGAGATCTGGACGCCGTTTGCGAGCCTGCGTGCCGACGCGATCGATGCCTCGATCGCCAACCAGCCGGGCGTTTCGAACTTCCTGCCGACCGGCGAGACGCCAGGCGCTGCGGGTGATGCCGACGGTCGGCCTCGAATATCGCTATCCCTTCATCAACGTTCAGCCGTGGGGCACCACGACGATCGAGCCGATCGCGCAGGTCATCATTCGTCCCAACGAACCCTATGCCGGCAAGCTGCCCAACGAAGACGCGCAGAGCATGACCTTCGACACCAGCAACCTGTTCAGTGTCGACAAGTTCTCCGGCTATGACCGCGTCGAAGGCGGCGGCCGCGCCAATGCCGGCGTGCAGGCGACCACGCAATTCGACCGCGGCGGCACCGTCACCGCGGTGTTCGGACAGTCCTACCAGCTGTTCGGCCTGAATTCCTTCGCGGTCGCACGACGTCACCAATACCGCGGTCGATTCCGGTCTGCGACAAGCCGGTATCGGACTATGTCGCGAGCGTCGGCTATTCGCCGAACAGGACCTATACGTTTTCAGCGCGCGCGCGCGCTTTGACGAGGCCACCGGAAGCGTCGAGCGCTTCGAGGCCGAAGGCCGCGCCAACTTCGACCGCTGGTCGGTCAGCGTGCTGTATGGCGACTATGCCGCCCAGCCGGACCTCGGATACCTGACGCGCCGCGAAGGCATTCTCGCCAGCGCCTCGGTCAAGGTGGCCGCCAACTGGGTGGTGACCGGCGCCGCCCGCTGGGATCTTGTCGCCAACCAGATCAACCAATATGTCATCGGCGCCGGCTATGTGGACGACTGCTTCGTGCTGGCCGCCAACTACGTCACGTCCTACTCCTATGCCGCCGGCAACGTCGCCGCCGATGCTCAGCCACGCGTTCATGCTGCAGATCGGCCTGCGGACCCTCGCCCAGACCTCGACATCGGCGGGCGGCGGGACTGTCCAATAGAGCCGGCGTCGGCACGCCACCGGCGGACGAATTGCCGGCGCGTCCCGGATCCCATTCCAATCGGTTGACATAGCGAAGATGACCATGACGACCTACATTGCTTCAGCGCCTTCCGCTTCTCATCTCGGGCTTGCGCCGCGGCCCTGATCCTGATGGCGTGTCGGAACGCCGTCTGCACGCGCAAACCGTCGCCGTCATGGTCAATGGCGAACCGATCACCAATTACGATATCGAGCAGCGCACCAAGCTCGACTTCCTGTCGACGCACAAGCAGCCGACCCGGCAGGAAGTGATCGACGAGCTGATCGACGAAAAAGTGAAGATCAAGGAAGCCAAGCAATTCGGCGTCGATCCGTCCGCTTCCGATATCGACGCCTCGTTCGCGGCAGATGAGTTCGCGGATGCGGATCACGCCCGATCAGCTGACGAAGTCGCTCGAAAGCCAGGGCATTCGGCCCGACACGCTGAAGGACCGCATCAAGGCCGACATGGTCTGGACCAGCCTGGTTCGCGGGCGATTCAAGGAGAGCCTCCAGGTCGGCGAGAAGGAAGTCGCTGCCGCGGCCGCGGAGCCGGCCGAGGCAAGCGGCGGACGAGCAAGGACAATGAGCACAGGACGCGACAGCGAAAGCTTCGAATACAAGATGCAGCCGATCGTCCTGATCGTGCCGCGCGGATCCCCGCCGACCGCCGTCGAGTTGCGACAGCAAGGAAGCCGAAACCCTGCGCAGCCGCGTGCAGACCTGCGACGAGGCCAACGCGTTCTTCAAGTCGATGCAGAACGCCGCGATCCGCGAGACCGTGACCAAAACCTCGGCCGACATGCCGGCCGCGCTGCGCGAAGTGCTCGACAAGACCCCGATCGGCCATCTGACCCCGCCCGAGATGACCAAACAGGGCGTGGAGATGGTCGCGCTGTGCGGCCGAAAGCCGACCACGGTCGACACGCCGCAGAAGAAGGAAATCCGCGACAAGATGTTTGCCGAGAAATTCGAAGCGAAGTCGAAAGCGTATCTGCAGGAGGTCCGCAAGGCCGCGATGATCGAATATCGTTGATGCATGGCAAAGCCCCTCGCGCTGACGTCAGGCGAACCCGCGGGTATCGGGCCCGACATCACCATCGAGGCGTGGCTGCGCCGGAATGAACTGAAGCTGCCGCCATTCTACCTGCTCGGCGATCGCGACTTCCTCCGCGACCGGGCGAAAACGCTCGGGCTGGATGTCAAGCTCGCCGAAGTTCGCGCCGAGGATGCGCTCGCGACATTCGCCGACGCCTTGCCGGTGGTCGCGACCGGCATCGGTCGCGACCGCGCGGCCCGGGCAGCCCGACGACAGCAGCGCGGACGCCGCCATCGCCTCCATCCGCCAGGCGGTCGGCGACGTCGTCGCCGGACGGGCCGGCGCGGTCGTCACCAATCCGATTGCCAAGAGCGTGCTCTACCGCGCCGGATTTCGTCATCCCGGCCATACCGAATTCCTCGCCGAACTCGCCGCGGCCGGCGGCCGTACGCCGCAACCGGTGATGATGCTGTGGTCCCCGGCGCTCGCCGTCGTGCCCGTGACCATCCATCTTCCGCTGCGCGACGCGATCACGCAGCTCTCGAGCGATCTGATCGTCACGACGGCGCGCATCGTGGCCGCGGACTTGAAAGCGCCGTTTCGGGCTCGCCCGGCCGCGCCTCGCAGTATCCGGCCTCAACCCCCATGCCGGCGAAGACGGCTCGCTCGGCACCGAGGAGCAGACCATCGTGGCGCCCGCGGTCGAGATGCTGCGCGCTGACGGCATCGACGTCACGGGGCCGCTGCCGGCCGACACCATGTTCCACGACGCCGCGCGCAAAACCTATGACTGCGCGATCTGCATGTATCACGACCAGGCGCTGATCCCGATCAAGACGCTGGCGTTCGACGACGCGGTCAACGTCACGCTGGGGCTGCCGTTCATTCGCACCTCGCCGGATCACGGCACCGCGTTCGATATCGCCGGAACCGGCCGGGCCAATCCGTCGAGCCTGATCGCGGCGCTTGCGGCTCGCCGCCCGGATGGCGGCGCGAGTCGGCATGAGCGCGATCGATGACCTTCCGCCGCTGCGCGAGGTCATTCGCCAGCATGCCCTGTCGGCGCGCAAATCGCTCGGGCAGAACTTC
The DNA here is from genome assembly GCA_963755895.1 of uncultured Alphaproteobacteria bacterium. Lineage (GTDB taxonomy): Bacteria > Pseudomonadota > Alphaproteobacteria > Rhizobiales > Xanthobacteraceae > Bradyrhizobium. The sequence goes on along the minus strand of CAVWMD010000027.1, from coordinate 632,877 downwards.
CTGCTCGACCTCAACCTCACCGCGCGGATCGCGCGCGCGGCAGGCCCGCTCGAAGACGCCACCGTGATCGAGATCGGCCCGGGTCCCGGCGGGCTGACGCGCGCGCTGCTGGCGCTGGGCGCGCGGCGCGTCATTGCGGTCGAGCGCGACGAGCGCGCGCTCGGCGCCGCTCGAGGAGATCTCCAGGCGCTATCCCGGACGGCTGGAGATCGTCTGCGCCGACGCCCAGCATTTCGATCCGCGGCCGCTGCTCGGCGACGTCAAGGCCAAGATCGTCGCCAACCTGCCCTACAACATCGCGACCGCGCTGCTGATCGACTGGCTGTCGATCGAGCCGTGGCCGCCCTGGTACGACATGATGGTGCTGATGTTTCAGCGCGAGGTGGCCGAGCGCATCGTCGCCCGCGAAAATGCCGAGGCCTATGGCCGGCTCGGCGTGCTCGCGAACTGGCGCGCCGAGACCAAGATCCTGTTCGACATTTCGCCCGCGGCCTTCGTGCCGCAGCCCAAGGTCACCTCGTCGGTGGTGCGGCTGGTGCCGCGCGACGCGCCGGAGCCGTGCGACCGCCGGGCGCTGGAACAGGTCGCCGCGGCGGCGTTCGGCCAGCGCCGCAAGATGCTGCGGCAGAGCCTGAAATCGCTGGCGGTCGATCCGGCCCGGCTGGCCGCGGCCGCCGATGTCGATGTGACGCGGCGCGCCGAGACCGTTCCGGTCGCGGGCTTTGTTGCCATGGCCCGCGAATTGACCGATATACGAAACGAAAAACTCAAAACCGTCTTAAGGAGAGAACCCCATGGCGCTGATGCGTCGCCAATCGCTGGTCAAGTTCGATGCGCCCTTGTGCGAAACCATCGTCGAAACGCCGAAGCCGCAGGGCAGGGAGGTGCTGGTCCGCATCGAGCGTTGCGGATTGTGCCATTCCGACCTGCATATCCAGGACGGCTATGCCGACCTCGGCGGCGGCAAGAAGCTCGATACCACGCGCGGCATGACGCTGCCGTTCACGCTCGGACACGAGATCGCCGGCGTCGTCGAGGAAGTCGGCCCCGATGTCTCGAAGGATCTGATCGGCGCCAAGAAGGCGGTATTCCCCTGGATCGGCTGCGGCCAGTGCCGCGACTGCCTCAACGGCGATGAGAATCTGTGCGTCAAGCAGCGCTTTCTCGGCGTCGCCATCGACGGCGGCTTCGCCAGCCATGTGCTGGTGCCCGATGCAAAATACCTGCTGGATTACGATCCGCTGCCGGTCAACCAGGCGGCGACCCTGATGTGCTCCGGCGTCACCGCCTATGGCGCGCTGAAGCGGCTGGTCGACCGGCCGCGGCAGCGCAATCTGCTGCTGATCGGCCTCGGCGGCGTCGGCATGATGGGGCTTGCGTTTGCGCAAGCCATGTTCAAGCAGAAAATCTCGGTCGCGGATCTGAGCCCGGCGGCGCGCGAGGCCGCACTGAACAACGGCGCCGCGGTCGCCTACGATCCCGCCGAAGCCGGATGTGGTCAAGCGCATGATCAAGGAGACCGAAGGCGGCTTCGACGAGATCGTCGATTTTGCCGGCAACGAAAAATCGATGGCCTTTGCGGTCTCGGTGCTGGCGCGTGGCGGCAAGATCGTGGTCTCCGGACTGATGGGCGGCAATTTCAGCCTGCCGATGGTGCAATGGATCTACAAGCGCATGACCATCGAGGGTTTCATGGTGGGAACGCTGGCCGAGGCCGAGGAATTGATGGCGCTGGCGCGCGCCGGCAAGATCAAGCCAACGCCGATGAAGGAAGAGCCGATGGCCGACGTCCAGAAATGGATCGAAGAGCTGCGGGCCGGAAAAGTGGTCGGACGTATCGTGCTGAAAAACTGATGCGGCATTGCTGAACGGCGCTTCGGGCGCACCCGATAGCGTTTTCGAGCCAACGGGTCGCGCGAATGCGCGCCCCGATGACAGGCTCCGCGGGCACCGGTTCGCGTGAAGAAGACGCGTCAAAACAGAAGATCAGAGCCCGGTTCCGATTCCATCGGAACGGGCTCTGGTCCGCCCGAACGTCCTCAACCTCAACCTGTGGGCAACTCCCGCGAGGATGCCGATTTTCGCCACATTCGTGGCGCGGGCCCGGCCCGAATTAAGCCCCATGCTGTCCGGAATTGCGGCGCATTGCGACCCAACTCTTTAACGAGATTGGGCTCGCGACGTGTTCAGTATCATCGCCGGAGCAGACTATGCCAAATCGAACCGCGAAGTTCGTCCCAGCCATCATCGCCAGTCTGCTGCTGGCGGGCGTCCCTCTGGCCACCACATCACCCGCCGCGGCACAAGCCGCCGACAACTGCCTTGCCAGTCCGAAGGACCAGGCTCCCCGAGGCAGTCATTGGTATTTCCGCATCGAACACCCCTCCAACCGCCATTGCTGGTATTTGCGCGCAGCCACACAAATAGCGCCATCGAACGCATCCGTTGACGCATCGCCAGCCGCCAATCCGACCTCGCCGAATAATTCGATGACGATGCCGGGTTCGGTCGCGAACGCGCACGCCGAACTCACCTCCCCACAAGGCGACGGCGATCAGCGCAGCAGCGCCGTGACCGGACAATCGCCCGCTGCGGCCGCGGACGCCACCGCGGGTACAAACCGTGCCGATGCGAACATGCTGCGATCGGTTGTGGCGTCGCGCTGGCCCGAGCAACTGGCCGCGGCCTCGTCGATCGCTCCCGATGTGAGCCCGGACGATTCAAGCGCCACCGCGCCATCGTCCCCGGTAGCAACCGCGCCTACAGCTGCTACCGTCGTCCCGCTTGCCGCCGCTGAGGCGGCGAGCGACAAACAGCCCTTCTCCACCCAGACGCTGATCATCGCCATCGTCGGCGCGCTCTCGATTGCGGGCCTCGCGGCCAGCGCGGTTGGCTATGGCGGCAGACGGAAGCGTCTCGACGACATCGAACTCGAAGTCGAAAACAGAGCCGCTCGACGCGCGATCTGGGAGACGACGCTCGCCGATCGTCCGTTGCCGTCGCCGTTCGCGGCCTCCGCCACGATCCGGCACAATATCGGTATTCCCCGCGAATTGCGCGAAGCCAAAGATCACGACGACAAGATCGTGGAATTGCTGGCGCGTCTGACGAAAAGCGCGCAGGCCTAGAGCCTTTCCCGTTCCGATGGAATTGGAACGGGGCTCTAGTTTTTTTTGACGCGTTTTCTTCACGCGAACCGGTATCCACTTCGCTCGAAAACGCTCTAAATTACTTCTCGAGCTGCTGCTGCAGCTTGCGCACGAACGTCGTCAATCCGGTGCGCCGTTCGCGCTTGAGCCGTTCGGCCTTCAGGATCGATTGCACTTCGGCAAAGGCTTCATCGATCTCGTGATTGATAACGATGTAATCATACTCCGCCCAGTGGCTCATTTCATGGCTGGCGCGGTCCATACGTCCGCGGATCACCTCGTCTGAATCCTGCGCGCGGGAATGCAGGCGCTTTTCCAGATCCGCGGCCGATGGTGGCAGGATGAACACCGAAACGACATCGGCGCGCGCTTTCTCACGCAATTGCTGGGTGCCTTGCCAGTCGATGTCGAACAACACGTCCTGCCCGGCCGACAGCGCGGCCTCGACCGGTACGCGTGGGGTGCCGTAGCGATTGTCGAATACGGTGGCCCATTCGAGCAATTCGCCCTCCTTGGCCATCGTTTCGAATTTGGATTTATCGACAAAGAAATAGTCGCGGCCATCAACCTCACCGGGCCGCATCGGTCGCGTGGTCGCCGACACCGACATTTTCAGACCCGACGTCTTGTCGATCAGCAGCCGCGACAGCGTGGTCTTGCCCGCGCCCGACGGTGACGACAGCACGAACATCAGTCCGCGCCGTTCAACTCCGCTAAGACCGTGGCCACCAGCGCTCATCGATCACTCCAGATTCTGAACCTGCTCGCGAAATTGCTCGACCACGTTCTTCATCTCAAGTCCGGTGTTGGTCAGTTCGAGGTCGTTCGACTTGGAGCAACAGGTATTGACCTCGCGGTTGAATTCCTGCGCCAGGAAATCCAGCCGCCGTCCGACCGGGCCGCCCTTGCCGATCATCTCGCGGGCCTGCGAGACGTGCGAGGCGATGCGATCGAGCTCCTCGCGAATGTCAGCTTTCGCAGCGATCAGCAGCGCTTCCTGATTGAGCCGGTCGGAATCAAAGCGATCGGAGGATTCCAGCAGCGCCGCGACCTGCTCGGCGAGGCGGGCGCGAATCGCATCGGGCTTGCGGCCCGGCGCGGCCTCGGCCTTGTTAGCCAGCCGTTCGATTTCGTCCATGCGCTGGGCGAGGATTTGGCCAAGCGTCGCGCCTTCGCGTTGACGCATCCGCACGAGGTCGCCGAGCGCCTGCTCGAACGCGGTGGCGGCGGCGGCCTTCGCCGCCTTGTCTTCCGCCTCGTCGCTTTCGGGCTCGACCACCTCGACGACGCCCTTGATCCCCAAAAGGCCGTCGATGCTCGGCGCCACGGCGTCGATCCGGCTTGCGAGCTCGCCCGCAACCTTCACGATCGACGCCAGCACGTCTTCGTTGATCCGGATCGTCGAAACCGCGTTGGCCCGCTTGACGTTCAAATTGGCATAGACCGTGCCGCGCGACAGCAGTTCGCCGGCACGCTTCTTGGCCGTGGCTTCGAGTTCGTCCCATCCCGGCGGCAGCCGCATCCGCAGGTCAAAGCCCTTGGCGTTCACCGATTTCAGTTCCCACTCGAACACATATGGTCCGCTGGCGCCGTGGCTTCGCGCAAAGCCGGTCATGCTCGAAAGCGCCATCGCGTGAACTTCTCCTGATGATGACCGCGTGAGATTCGCACGCGTTGCGAACGCGACTTTAAAGCGTTTTGGTGTAAAGGGGAATTCGCTCCGGCGGATTGCCGGTTCCTATTATTGCTGAACCACCGGGGGTGAAGCGGTGGATTGCGCCGCGCCCTGCCGGCGCGCGGGCTTTTTCGGCGCGGCCGGCTTGGCGGGAGGCGTCGCGGAGGTCGCATCGGCGGGGCCTGCGGCGGGCGCGGCCGGCGGTGGATCGTCCGCCGGCTCGACGGTGTCGTTCTGGATCTGCTTTTCCATCGCCCGCAGCTTGGCGACATTCTTCTGATGCTGGTCGTAGGTTTCGGTAAAGCTGTGGCCGCCGGTACCGTCGGCGACAAAGAACAGATCGCGGGTGCGGGCCGGATTGGCGGCCGCTTCCAGCGAGGCGCGGCCGGGATTGGCGATCGGTCCCGGCGGAAGGCCGTCGACCACATAGGTGTTGTAGGGCGATGGCTGGGTGATTTCGCTGCGCTTGATCGGGCGTCCCAGCGTTCCCTTGCCGCCGACCAGTCCATAGATGATGGTCGGATCGGATTGCAGCTTCATCTTCTGCCGCAGCCGATTGACATAGACCGCAGCGACACGGCTGCGCTCATCCGCCTTGCCGGTTTCCTTCTCGATGATCGAGGCCAGCGTCACGAGCTGCTCCGGTGTCTTGACCGGAATGTCGGGGTTGCGGTGCTCCCAGACTTCAGCAACCAGGCGCTTCTGCGCCTGCTGCATCCGCCCAATCACCTGGTCGCGGGTGGTGCCGCGTGGAAACTTGTAGGTCTCCGGCAGCAGCGTGCCCTCGCGCGGGATTTCATTGATGGAGCCCGCAAAGATGTCGTTGTCCGAAAGCCGGGCTACGATCTGTTCGGAGGTCAAGCCTTCGGGAATCGTCACGGAATGCTGGACCACCTTGCCATCGACCATGGTGGCGATGACACTGCGCAGGCTGGCGTTCTCCTGGAACGCATATTCGCCCGGCTTCAGTTCAGAGCGCGCCTTTAGCGCGATCACCGCGCCGATGAAGGCCCAGCGATTATTGTCGATCACGCCCTCTCGCTGCAGCGTGTCGGCGATATCGGCCATTCCCGCGCGCGTCGGAATGTTGACGACCTTTTCGTCCTGCAGCGGACCTGGAGCCTCGATCTTCTGCATGCCGTAGTAATAGCCTGCGGCCGATCCGATCAGCAGTACCAGCACGATGGTGATGATGGCGTTGCCGACCACGACGAATGGATTGCGAGCGCGCTCGGACCGCTTGGGCGGCGGCGGAAGCTGTTCGGGCTCCAGCGCGGCACGCGGGGACCGGGGCGAAATGGGTGGCCTCTCACTCATCGATGCAACCTGAATCCTGTCGCTTCAATCGCAACCCTTGCGAACTTTCGCCGCGGTCGCAGTGCTCACCCACCGAGGCTTAGGATTTATCACCGAATGCGGCGAAACGGTGGACATAATCTCGGTATGACCCGTCAGCCGACCACGCGCTGCATGACCACGGACGCGTTGGTGCCGCCGAAACCGAATGAATTCGACAGCACGGTGTTGACCTCGCGTTTGCGCGGCGTTCGCGGCACCAGATCGATCGACGTCTCCACCGACGGGTTGTCGAGATTGATGGTCGGCGGGACGATGTTATCGCGAATCGCCAGAATGCCGAAAATAGCCTCGATCGCGCCGGCGGCGCCCAGCAGATGTCCGGTCGATGATTTGGTCGACGACATCGACACCTTGGACGCGGCGTTGCCGAGCAGCCGCTCCACCGCGCCGAGCTCGATTTCATCGCCGATCTGCGTCGATGTTCCGTGCGCATTGATGTAATCGATATCTGAAGCAGCGATCCCTGCGCGTTTCAGCGCCGCGCTCATGCTGCGGAAAGCGCCGTCGCCATCCGGCGTCGGCGAGGTGATGTGATAGGCATCCCCCGACAGGCCATAGCCGGTCACTTCTGCATAGATCCTGGCGCCGCGCTTCCTGGCGTGTTCGTATTCCTCGAGCACCACGATGCCGGCGCCTTCTCCCATCACGAAGCCGTCGCGATCCCTGTCATAAGGGCGCGAGGCTTTTTCCGGCGTGTCGTTGAAGCCGGTAGAAAGAGCGCGCGCCGCGCAAAACCCCGCCATCGCCAGCCGGCAGATTGGCGATTCCGTTCCACCCGCCACCATCACGTCGGCATCGCCAAGCGCGATCAAGCGGCCGGCATCGCCGATCGCATGCGCACCGGTCGAGCAAGCTGTCACGACGGCGTGGTTGGGGCCCTTGAGGCCGTGCTCGATCGAGACGTAACCCGAAGCAAGGTTGATGAGGCGGCCGGGGATGAAGAACGGCGACACCTTGCGCGGTCCCCGCTCCTTCAGCAGCAGCGCGGTATCGGCGATGCCCGACAGACCGCCGATGCCGGAACCGATCATGGTCCCGGTGGCGTAGCGATCCTCTTCGGTGGACGGGTGCCAATCGGCGTCGTCAAGCGCCTGGCGCGCCGCGCACATCGCAAAGATGATGAAGTCGTCGACCTTGCGCTGATCCTTCGGCTCCATCCATTGATCGGGATTGAAACTGCCGTCGGTGCCGTCGCCCCGCGGCACCACGCAGGCGATCCGGCTGGTGAGATCCGCGACCTCAAACGTTTCGATCCGCCTGGCGCCGCTCTCGCTGTTGAGGATACGTTTCCAGGTCGGCTCGATGCCGCAGCCTAGTGGGGACACTATGCCGAGGCCCGTAACGACAACCCGCCTCATATCCATCACTCCAGTCCCGGATACGCGGCCGACAACAAGAAGCCGGTGGACCGCACAACCACGGCCCGTCCGGCTTCGTCAAAACCGCGCGGGGGCGTCAGCTTTTCGCGTTCTTTTCGAGAAATTTGGTGGCGTCTCCAACGGTCAGAATTGTTTCCGCGGCATCGTCGGGAATTTCACAGCCAAATTCTTCTTCAAACGCCATCACCAGCTCGACGGTATCGAGGCTGTCGGCGCCGAGGTCGTCAATGAAGCTCGCATTGTCGACTACTTTTTCGGGTTCGACACCGAGGTGTTCGACCACGATCTTTTTAACCCGCTCGCCAATCTCACTCATCGTTCAACCTCGTGCTTGTTCCATTGGACCCGTCCCTGAGACGATACGAGCCACCTTGATCGTTAAGTTTTCTTCGCAGTCGCGCATCGACTTGATTTGGCTCCGTCGCGGCCAAAACGACCGGCGCGCAACGGCAGGCTCCGCACCGCCAATATACAGGGTTTCAAAATCCTGCAATGGCCTTCTTCACCCATCCGGAAGTTCGGTTATCATACTTCCCAACCCTTGACTACAAGCCTCGGTTCGGCCTCCGGAAAACGGGCTGCGCTCCCGCCTTTGCGGGTCCGCCAACCCGCTCAGATCATGGCCATCCCGCCGTTAACGTGAATCGTCTGTCCGGTGACGTAAGCTGCTTCGTTCGAACTGAGATAAACCGCCGCCGCGGCGATGTCTTCGGGGGTCCCGAGCCGGCCCGCAGGAACTTTCGACAGGATGGTTTCGCGTTGCTTCTCGTTCAGCACATCCGTCATCGGCGTTGCAATAAATCCGGGCGCGATGCAGTTCGCGGTGACGTTGCGTTTGGCGTATTCGGCACCTAGCGTCTTGATCATACCAATTAATCCCGCCTTCGAGGCGGTGTAATTGCCTTGGCCTGGATTGCCGGTAACGCCGACCACCGAGGTGATCGCGATGATGCGGCCGAAGCGCTTGCGCATCATCAATTTGGTGGCGGCCCGGGTCAGCCGGAAGGTCGCGGTCAGGTTAACCCGGATGACTTCGTCCCAATCCTCATCCCGCAGTTGCACAAACAGATTGTCCTTGGTGATGCCGGCATTGGCAACCAGGATGTCTACTTGGCCCATGGCCTTTTCCGCCGACGGCACCAGGGCCTCGACTTCGGCTGAATCGGACAGATTGCAGGGCAGCACATGAACCCTCTCGCCGAGCTTGCCGGCCAGCGTGTCGAGCACCTCGCGCCGGGTTCCGGAAATGGTCACGGTGGCGCCTTGGGCGTGCAGCGCCTGCGCGATCGCACCACCGATGCCGCCCGTTGCACCCGTGACAAGCGCCGTCCTGCCCGTCAGATCGAACATCTCATTCTCCTTCCGGCCGCCTAGGCCGAACATGTTGCCGCCATCGCGTCTTTCGCAGCAGGAATATCGCCGGGACTACCGACGGAAACACCAACCGCGCCGTCGGCGATCCGCTTGACCAGCCCGCTCAGCACCTTGCCGGCGCCGATCTCGAAGAATCGCGTGACGCCCTGGCTTGCCATATAAGCCACCGACTCGCGCCAGCGCACCGTTCCCGTGACCTGCTCGATCAGGCGACGGCGGATTTCGTCGGGATCGCTGATCGGCGCGGCCAGTACGTTCGAGACCAGGCGCGACGCCGGCGGCTTGATCGTAACATCGGCAAGCGCCTTCGCCATCACATCGGCCGCGGGCTGCATCAACCGACAATGGAACGGCGCCGACACCGGCAGCAACATCGCGCGCTTGGCGCCTTTGGCCCTGGCGATCTCGAGCGCGCGCTCGACCGCGGCCTTGTCGCCGGACACCACGACCTGGCCGCCGCCATTATCGTTGGCGGCCTGGCAGACCTGGCCTTGGGCGGCTTCTTCCGCGACCGCGACCGCGGCCTCGTAATCGAGACCAAGCAATGCGGCCATCGCGCCGACGCCGACCGGGACCGCCTTCTGCATCGCAAGGCCGCGGGTGCGGAGCAGCCGCGCGGTATCGCCGATACTAAGGCTGCCGGCGGCGGCGAGCGCGGAATATTCGCCCAGCGAATGGCCGGCGACAAAGGCCGCGTCCCGTCCCACTGCAAAGCCGGCCTCGGTTTCCAGCACGCGCCAGGCTGCGAGCGAGACCGCCATCAGGGCCGGTTGAGCGTTTTCAGTGAGTTGCAGGGTTTCGCCTGGACCATCCCAGATGATACCGGTCAGCTTTTCGCCGAGCGCCGAGTTGACCTCGTCAAATACCGCGCGCGCCGCCGGAAAGGCATCGGCCAATGCCTTGCCCATGCCGACCGACTGGGAACCCTGCCCTGGAAAGGTGAATGCCGCCGTCATCAAGACCCCTGAACGTCGCAAATGTAAGAAAGTTGCGCCGTAAGACACCGGGGGAGCCGGTTGTGTCAAGCCGCCGCAGGTTCCCAATGCTCGGGCGAGGCACCCATTTACGGCCACTTTGAAGGGCAGTTTCCCTTGCCATCGCCCTCAAAATCCGTATAAACCGCGCCATCCGTGGATCCCGGCCGGGAGCTGAACGGACGGTCTCAGCAATTTCACCTTTTTGGCGACGTTGATGTGGCAGGGCCAGTCGGCCCGTCGTCCCGTGCTTCCGCCTTCTGAGCATATCGAGTCCTTTCCGGAGGGTTCGAAGGGCTTGCCGCCGGGAAACGCGCCAACATTGGAAAGGACACCCATGCCTCTTTATGAGCATGTTTTTCTCGCGCGTCAGGATGCGAGCACCCAGCAGGTCGAGGAATTGACCACCCAGATGACCGGCATCGTCGAAGGACTCGGCGGCAAGGTCGTGAAGATGGAAAACTGGGGCTTACGCTCCCTGACCTATCGTATGAACAAGAACCGCAAGGCGCACTTCGTGCTGCTGAACATCGATGCTCCGTCGGCCGCGGTCGCCGAGATCGAGCGGCAGGAGCGAATCAGTGAAGACGTGATTCGCTATCTCAGCGTTCGCGTCGAGGAGCACGAGGAAGGCCCGTCGGCGATGATGCGCAAGGCCGATCGCGACCGCGATCGTGACGACCGTGGCGGCGGCTTCCGTGGCGACCGCGAAGGCGGCTTCCGTGGTGGCGATCGCGATGGTGGTGGTTTCCGTGGTGGCGACCGTGAAGGCGGTGGCTTCCGTGGCGATCGTGGTCCGCGCCGGCCCCGTGATGAAGACGCCGCCCCTGCAGCATCGGTCGAGGAGTAAGAATCATGGCTGAAGCTGGTGCACGCCGTCCGTTTTTCCGCCGCCGCAAAACCTGCCCGTTCACGGGCCCGAATGCGCCGAAGATCGACTACAAGGATTCCAAGCTGCTGATGCGTTACGTGTCCGAGCGCGGCAAGATCGTGCCGAGCCGCATCACCGCCGTCTCCGCCAAGAAGCAGCGTGAACTCGCGCGCGCCATCAAGCGCTCGCGTTTCCTCGGCCTGCTGCCCTACGTGATAAGATAACACGGCAATCCTTCACTCCGCCACGCCAACGCGGCGGAGTGAGATCTTCATAAGGCTTCCGGGTCGTCCGGTCGCCGATGGTTGGGGTTCACCATAACCTCTAACCGCTCGAAAGGAGCGGGACAGCTAATGATCACAATCGTTCTCATTGCCATTGCGGCCGGCTGCGCGTCGGCGCTGATGTTCGCCTCGATGATATCGGGCGCGCTGATCTCGGTGCTGCTGCTTTACCTGGCGCCCCTGCCGCTGATGGTGGCCGCACTTGGATGGGGGCCGCTGTGCGCCACCATCGGCGGCATCGCCGCCGCGATCGCGCTCGGCGCGCTGTTCGGTCTGCCCTATTGCATCGCTTTTGTAGTCGCCATTGCCCTACCCGCCTGGTGGCTCGGGCATCTGGCGTTGCTTGGGCGGCCGACGGCACATCCGGCATCTTCGGGCGACGGCGCAGCGCCGGTGACGCCGGTGCTGGAATGGTATCCGGTCGGCCGTATCCTGCTCTGGATCGCCGGCTTTGCCGCACTGACCACGATGTCGGTCCTGCTGACGCTGGGGAGCGACGCTGCGACCATCACCGGCACGATAGGGCGCGGCCTGATGCTGATCTGGCATCCGGACGATGCGTCGAACGAAGAAACAAAACGGGCGATCGACGCCCTGGCGAGCATCGCGCCAGCGGCCGCCGCGATCGTCGCCATGATGACGCTGACGCTCAACCTCTGGCTCGCCGCGAAAGTCACCGCGACATCGGGACGGTTGCAGCGCCCCTGGCCTGATCTTCGAAGCGTCGCGCTGCCGCCGATGACGCTTGCGGCATTGTCGGTCGCGATCGCGTTCTGCTTTATCGGCGGGTTGCCGGCGATCCTGGCGCAGACGGTCACGGCCGCCTTGATCATGGCCTATGCACTGATCGGCTTTGCCGTCCTGCACACCTTGACGCTGGCGTTGAGGAATCGCCCGATCTGGCTGAGCTTCACCTACGTGATCGTTGCGCTGTTCAGCTGGCTGATGTTGGCGATGGCGGCACTCGGTCTTGCCGACGCCGTGTTCGGCCTGAGGCAACGCTATTTGCGAAGCAGGCCCCCGCCGCTGCCCATCGCTTGAGCGCACGGGTTCAACTCAACTCTCAACCCACACTTCACTACACATCAAAGGAGAACGAATATGGAAGTCATTTTGCTGGAACGCGTCGCCAAGCTCGGCCATATGGGCGAAGTGGTCCGCGTCAAGGACGGATTTGCCCGCAATTTCCTGTTGAAGCGCGGCAAGGCGCTGCGCGCCACCGCGGATAATCGCGCCAAGTTCGAGGGCATGAAGGTCGAACTGGAAGCCAACAATCTGAAGGCCAAGGGTGAGGCCACCAAGGTTGCCGAGAAGATCGACGGCCGCAATGTCGTCGTGCTGCGTCAGGCCTCCGAAACCGGTCAGCTGTTCGGATCGGTCAGCGTTCGCGACATCATTGCCTCGTTCGAATCCGATGGCGTCACCATCACCCGCAGCCAGGTCATGCTGGACGCGCCGATCAAGACCATCGGCAAGCACACGATTTCGATCGCCGTGCATCCGGAAGTCGAAGTCAGCGTCAGCGTGACGGTTGCGCGCAGCGCCGATGAAGCCGAACGCATCAACCGCGGTGAGGACATCTCGACTCGCCAGGAAGATCAGGACGCCGCCGCCGAGGCGCTCGCCGCCGCCGGCGAGTTCTTCGATCCCGAGGCGCGTCGCGACGAGGAGCCGCAGGAAGAAGCGGCCTCCGAGAAGTAAGACCAACCGTCTATCGCAGCGTGAAACCAGACAAGCCCGGCTTCTCAAGCCGGGCTTGAAATTTTTGCCGGGGTCTTTTCCAGCATCGCGATCGACGCCAGCGCGGTCGCGGTGTGCTTCTCAATTCCATCGGTCACGCAAAACACGTCAGCGGCAACAAGTTCAATTTATATTCCGCCGCCAGCGCCGCCTGGCCGCGCGACGTCGCGGCTGCGATCGTCGTCGCATTGTCCACCAGAAAGGCGGTGACGCCGCTGTGGAACAGACCATGTTGCCCGAGCAGTTCGGGTCGCCAGTGACACTCTAATTCGGGTCAGGCACGACGGACGTCTGGAAAGCAGTTGAACGCGGGAATGCTAATGTGAGATCGGTGGTTGGGGCGGCCCTGTCGGAGCCGAGGATGGTGCCGAAGCAGCCGCCGCAGCGGATACAGGCTCGGACGCCGCGGATTGGGCCGGCGCAGGCTTTGCTGACTCAGCTGATGAACCGGCCGCCGGCTCTGTGGAGCCGCCGGAGGCGGCCGCTGCAGCCGCAGGAGCTGCCGATGCCGGTGTGACCGCTGGCACCGGATCGGCGCGCCGCGCCGGGGTCTGGCCAGCGGGCGCTTCCGGTCCGGTCTCTTTCGGGGATTCGACCTTGGCGGCTTCCTCCGATGGCCTGGCGCCCTCGTCGTTGGTGGTTTCGGCCGCCGGCTTGTCTTCCCTTGTCGCGGTGGACGCCGCGGGCGCTTCGTTGCCGCTATCCGTTTTGGCGGCATCGCCTTTAGGCGTTTCCTCGCCCGGCTTGCCGCGCTTGCTCAAGCGCTGCTTGGCGCCGAGCTTGCGGCCGTCGGAACCAGGCTCGCCCACATTGCGGACGGCGGTCTCATCCTCGGCCGGTGTCGCACCCTCCTCCGCCGGGCGCGCCAGCCGCTTGCGGCCCCTGCGCGCGCCGTCGTCCTGCGGCGAAATTGCAGCGGTGTCCGCCGCCGGCTGCTGCTCGGCCTGCGGCTTCGCCGGCTCCCGCGCGGGCGCGGACGTGTGAACGGGACGACCCTGGCGGTCGAGTTGCGGCGGCGCACCGCCGGGTTGGCCTTCCGGCTTGCCGTCGGATTTCGCGTCCTTGCCCTGATACCGCTTGTCGGCAGCCCCGTTGGATACAAGGTAAGAGCTGAGGAGCCCGGCCATTTCCGGGCTCGTGGTGTAATGCTGGCGCAGGAAGCCCGGCAGCGCTCCCGCGGACATGGTCCTGAGCAGTCCCCGCGGGCTCTTGTGGCAGACGGTGCAGGTCCCGGCGAAAATCTGCGAAGGACTTTTGCCGGCCTCGAGATTTCGCCTGCGCATGCGCCGGGGCCGCCGCGAAACAGCCAATCAGAAGCGTCACCGTCGCTGAAATGAGCGCTCGGCTCAACATTCTCTTAGTTCTCCAAAATGCGGAAGGAAATCGCTTCCAACGACCCGATGGCGGCACCGGAGCGACGGGTCACCTTTTAGCCGATTATCCCGCGAATGGAAGCACGCAGATAACGTAAGGGCGTGAATGTGACATTTCGGAATATCCGCTTTGTGGACAACGCACTAGCGCGCGGGAAAGTCGATATTATGTTGTGCCTGAGGCGGTGAGGAACTGGACACGCAGTGTGCTCTGGTTGCGGCCGGATCGCTCTCCTTGGTGGTTTCGATGGACCGTTTGTTGCGGTACTTCCTGACGCAGTTCATTCGTCGCGGGTCGATGACGTTCACGACCGCGAGCGGGGCCAAGTTCACCTGCGGAGACGGAACTGGCGAGCCGGTGTCCGTCCGCTTCCTGACCACCGACGGCGAACGTCGGATCTTGCTCAACCCGGAACTTGCGCTCGGCGAACTCTACATGGACGGCACTTTCGTCGTCGAGCAGGGCTCGATCGCGGATGCGCTGGCGATCCTGCTGGATCAACCCGAGATATTGCCGCGCTGGGCCAAACTGCAATGGTGGTTGCGCTATCTGGTCCGGCACGCCCGGCAGTTCAACCCGCGCGGCCGGGCGCGGGAAAATGTCGCGCGCCATTACGATCTCGACGGGCGGCTCTATTCGCTGTTCCTCGATGTGGACCAGCAATACAGCTGCGCCTATTTTGAAACGCCGGACAGCAGCCTCGACGACGCGCAACTGGCCAAGAAGCGGCACCTGGCCGCCAAGCTGATGGTGCGGCCGGGCGACCGCGTGCTCGACATTGGCTCCGGCTGGGGAGGCCTTGGGCTATATTTGGCGGAGGTGACCGGCGCCGACGTCACCGGCGTCACGCTCTCGACCGAACAATTGCAGGTGTCGAACGCGCGGGCCACAGAGAAGAACCTTACGGGATCGGCGAAGTTTCTGCTCGAGGACTATCGCGATATTCCAGGGCCGTTCAATCGCATCGTGTCGGTCGGCATGTTCGAGCATGTCGGCGTCGATTTCTACGAGACCTATTTCCGGCGTTGCGCCGAACTTCTGACCGACGACGGTGTGATGATGCTGCATTCGATCGGCCGCTCGGACGGACCCGACGTTACCAACCCCTGGATTGCGAAATATATCTTCCCGGGCGGCTACATTCCCGCGCTCTCCGAAGTGATCCCCGCGATCGAAGCGGCCGGGCTGTTGGTGTGCGATATCGAAATCCTGCGGCTGCATTACGCCGAAACCCTCAAGGCATGGCGCGAGCGTTTCATGGCGCGGCGCGAGGAAGCGGTGCGGCTCTACGACGAGCGCTTTGCGCGGATGTGGGAATTCTATCTGGCATCCTCGGAAATGTCGTTCCGCAAGCAGAACCTGATGAATTTCCAGATTCAGCTGACCAAGCGTCAAGGCGTGGTGCCGATGACGCGCGACTATATCGGCCGCGAGGAAGCGAAACTTCGCGGCATCGAGCCCGGCAAGCGGCCGCGGTTGCAGATCGCGGGCGGATAAATCGCAGGTGGCTAAGACGTCAGATCGCGCGTTTGGTTCGATGGCCCAAACGTGCCGCGTAGTTGATCGGCCGGTGCGCGACCACGGAACGGCCCAAGTGCAGGCGGACCATTGCCAGCAGCCTGGCGTCACACGGCGCGGTTCGCACATCGCGGCGCGAAACCTGCTCCATGGCGTCGATCAGCATCGACAGCCACGCGCGCTCGCCCGCGCGGGTCCGCTCAATCCCTAAGCCTTGCCCTAAGCCTTGCCCTAACCGTTGTGGCCTGACCGCCTGACCCATTTACCTGGTTCCTGTCCGCAGCCCAGATGCACCAATTCCGCCGACCGTAAATTGTTCCCGAATATCTGCCCTCAAGAAGACCTGCCCTCAAGATTATCCGCGGGGGTGTGATCCGCTTCACAGAAAACCGGGCCCGCCTGCCCTAAACCTCCGTGATGACCCGAAAATCATCCCGACCCTCCTTCGATCCGCCGCGCCGTGACCTCGGGACCGATTACATCCTGATCGCCACAGGCATCGGGGCCGCCTTGATTGCGCTGGTCTATCTCCTGCTGCTTTGATTTAGCCCGGAGATGGCGGTGCGGGACGCTCGTTGCCCCTCGCGAGAGTGTGTATGCCGCCTTCGCCGAAAGGTTCACATTGCATCACAACATTTTCGCCTTCGGTATGCGACCAGCGGTCGCGGCGCGCGAAATGATTTACGAAACCCGTCAAGCATGACGCGGCGCCCGAGAACGATTCATCCACATTTTTGATCAACGGTGCATAGCGGCGAGCTTTTGCTTTCGCTTTGCGCCGGAGGAGCGCTTTATCGCCGCCCCGCATCCGACAAATTCCGAGAAACACTCAAGACCCATGGCCCTGACTGATTCGAATGTTCTCAAACTCGCTCCCGACGCGCCGAATCCGGCCTATCGCAGCGCACCGCACAATATCGAGGCGGAGCAGAGTTTGCTGGGCGCGATCCTGGTCAACAATGACGCATTCTATCGGGTGTCGGACTTTCTCGAGCCGAAGCATTTCTTCGAACCGCTGCATTTGACCATCTATGAGACCGCCGGCAGCCTGATCCGGATGGGCAAGGTCGCGACCCCGGTCACGCTGAAGACATTCCTGCCGGCGGAAACCGACATCGGCGGCATGACGATCGGCCAATATCTGGCCCGCCTGGCCTCCGAGGCGACCACCATCATCAATGCTCAGGATTACGGGCGAACCGTCTATGATTTGGCGCTGCGGCGCGATCTGATTCATATCGGCGAGGACATGGTCAACGTCGCGTTCGATGCGCCGGTGGATTTCGCACCGCGCGCGCAGATCGAGGATGCCGAGCGCAAGCTCTACGAACTGGCCGAGACCGGTCGCTATGACGGCGGGTTCCAGCGCTTCTCGCAGGCGCTGACGGTCGCGGTCGACATGGCCGCCAACGCCTATAAACGCGACGGCAAGCTGTCGGGAATCGCCACCGGATTGCGCGATCTCGACACCAAGATGGGCGGCTTGCAGCACTCCGACCTGATCGTGCTCGCCGGCCGTCCCGGCATGGGCAAGACCGCGCTCGCCACCAACATCGCCTACAACATCGCCAGGGCGCATCACGCCGAAGTCCAGCCGGACGGCACCATGAAGTCGGTCAATGGCGGCATCGTCGGCTTCTTCTCCTGCGAAATGTCGGCCGAACAGCTCGCGACCCGTATTCTCGCCGAGCAAACCGGCATCGCCTCCAGCAACATCCGCCGCGGCGGCATCACCGAGTTGGATTTCGACAAGATTCGCAACCATTCGATCGAATTGCAATCGCTGCCGCTCTATGTCGACGAAACTGGCGGCCTGTCGATCTCGCAATTGACCGCACGCGCCCGGCGCCTGAAGCGGCAGAAAGGTCTCGACCTCATCGTGGTCGACTACATCCAGCTGTTGCAGGGGTCGGGCAAGCGTTCCGACAACCGGGTGCAGGAAGTCACCGAGATCACCACCAGCCTGAAGGCGCTGGCGAAGGAATTGAGCGTTCCGATCATCGCGCTGTCGCAGCTCTCGCGTCAGGTCGAAAGCCGCGACGACAAGCGGCCGCAATTGTCCGACCTGCGTGAATCCGGTTCGATCGAACAGGACGCCGACGTCGTGATGTTCGTGTACCGCGAGGAATATTATCTCACCAACAAGGAGCCCCGCCCCGGTACGCCGGAACACGAGAAGTGGCAGCTGGATATGGACCTCGCCCACGGCAAGGCCGAAGTCATCATCGCCAAGCAGCGCCACGGCCCGACCGGCATGGTCGAATTGCAATTCGAGGGCCAGTTCACCCGCTTCAGCGACCTCGCGCAAGACGGCCATATGCCGGAACGGACCTATTAGAGCGTTTTCAAGCGAAGTGGATACCGGTTCGCGTCAAGAAAACGCGTCAAATCGAAAATCTAGAGCCCCGTTTCGATTTCAATCGAAACGGAAAAGGCTCTAGCAGCCTGTCGGACTGAGTTATTCAGCCGCGTGGCAACAAGCGGTTTGTAGCCGAGGATCGGCAAACTGGCCGCGCGTCGGGCGGGTGCAGAGGCGATTTTTAGCGGTTTTGAAGCCAACCATTGGCGCTGTACCCGACTGAGCGGCGCTCTCAGGCGGGTATCAGGGCGAACATGCGCTTGATGTTCCATGCCATGGTCACGAGGCTCCATTCGCCACGAACTTCTTCGAGGCCGCGCATCGAGAACTGCCGGAAGCCCATCACCGATTTGATGATGCCGAACACCGGCTCCGGGGTCTGCTTGCGCAGCGCGTAGAGATTTTTGCCTTCGGGTGTTTTCAGCCGATGAGCCATGGTCTTAAGCGGCGTTGGATTCTCTGGAGCGGGCGGCAAATTTGCAAAGCGATCGCTGAGCCGCGGGTAATGCGTCTGCCGCCCCTGGGGAATCAGCGGCTCGATGCCCGCCGCGGCGCAGGCTTCCACATTGGCTTCACTGAAGTAGCCGCTGTCGGCCAGCAGTGTTTCCGCCTCACCCAGTTCATCCGGCAAAGCCGATATCTTGTCGAGCATTGGCGCAAGTTGCTGCTTGTCGTTGGGCGCCTGCACCACATCGACCGCAACCACCAACATGCTGCCCGCGGCGACCACGGCCTGCGCATTGTAGCATTGCTCGAACCCGCCGCCGGCCACCGGCATGATGCGCAACTCCTCGTCGGTCAGATTGATCTGGTCAGTGGGCAAAGCGCCGGATGCAGGCGGTGATGGCGGCCGGCCGCCCGTCTTCTTGCCGCGGCTCTCCTCCCTGGCCTTGCGGGCCGCAAGCTTGGCCTCGTACTCGGCCTGCTCTCGGGCATGACGCTCTTTGGCCCGCGCCTCGATCCTGGCGCGCGCCGCGGCGAGCTTGCCCAACCGCTCTTCCCGCCGCTCAAGTTCTTCCGGGATCGAAAAGCCATCGGGAAGATCGGCCTGATCGGCCGTTTCGGCCTTCGCCATCAGAGCGGCCACCTCGGCCTTCAACTGCGTTTCGATGCTACCGGCATGCGCATAGGACAACGCACTGTGCCGGCTGGCATTGGCGTGGATCTTGGTCCCGTCAAGCCCAACCGTGCCCAGCTTCAGAACCCCGATCTCCCGTGCCAGAACCAGCACCTGCACAAACAGGCCCTCGATCTGTGGCAGAAATCGCCGCCGAAATGTCGCTATTGTATCGTGATCGGGATGATCGTTCGCGGCAATGAAGCGGAACGCCACCAAGTCATACGTCGCACGCTCCAGCTTGCGGCTCGAAAACACTCCCGTCGCATAGCCATAAACCAGAAGCCCCAGCAAAACCCGCGGGTGGTACGACGCCGAGCCCGAACCACGATAGCTGCCGCTCATCGATCGCAGCTCAAGACCCGCGATCACTTCCACAATAAAACGCGCCAGATGCCGCTCCGGAAGCCACTCATCCACCGACGGCGGCATTAAAAAACCGGTCTCGCGGTCAATTTGGCGAAAGTTGCTCATCGCAGAACCCAGACCTCGAATCAAAATCGGTCTCGCGATTCTAACCAATATCCCGGCAATGCGTTACTAAGTCCGACAGGCTGCTAGGCCGCGATCAACCCGGGTCAGGGTGCCCCCGCCTGCACGGTTGAACCCCCGCTTGGCTGCGCGTAAAAACCCGACATGAACATCGCATCCGACCCGACGCCCATCCCGCAAAGCACCCTGCTTTCGCCTGAAGCCAATCAGGCGGCGGCGCTCGCCACCGCGACCGGCGTGCTGACGGTCGATCTCGACGCCATCATCGCCAATTGGCGCAAGCTGGAGAAAACCGCCGTGCCGGCGGAATGCGCCGGCGTGATCAAGGCCGACGGTTACGGCTGCGGCGCCGGGCCGGTCGCACGCGCGCTGGCGGGCGCCGGCTGCAAGACATTCTTCGTCGCCACGCTGGACGAAGCGCGCGTGGTCCGCCAAGCCTTGTCGTCCGAAGCCTTATCGTCCGAAGCCCTGTCATCAGAAGGCGCGACGCTGCCGCCGCCGGCGATCTATGTGCTCGACGGTTTCTTCCAGAATAGCGGCGATGCCTACGCCAGGATCGATGCCCGGCCGGTCATCGGCGAGCTCAACGAACTCGCCGAATGGGATGTGTTCTGCCGGCGCTCCGGCTGGACCGGCGGCGCCGCGGTTCACATCGACACCGGCATGAACCGGCTCGGCCTGACGATCACGGAAGCCCAGGGCATCGTGCCCCGGATCAATGCCGGCGATCACGGCATCACGCTGGTCATGAGCCACCTCGCCTGCGCCGAAACCCTCAACCATCCGCTCAACGGCAAGCAGCTCGCGGCCTTCCGCGAGATCGCCAGCCTGTATTCCGGCGTGCCGGCGGCGCTGTCGAATTCATCGGGCATTTTTCTCGGCGCGCAATTCCAGTTCGACATGGTGCGTCCGGGGGCCGCGCTCTACGGCGTCAACCCGACCCCGGAAGCCGACAACCCGATGCAGCCGGTGGTCGACTTGAAAGCGCGCATCGTCCAGATCCGCAACGTCGAGCGCGGTGAAGGCGTAGGTTACGGCGGCACCTGGACCGCGCGGCGGCCGACCCGGCTCGCAATCGTCTCGGCAGGCTATGCCGACGGTTATTTCCGCGCCGCCAGCGCCAATGACGGCACCCGCGGCGCCGAAGTCGTGGTCGCCGGAAAACGCTGCCCGATCGCCGGCCGCGTTTCGATGGATTTGATCGCCGTCGATATCACCGATCTGCCCAACAGCGCGGTGCGGCGCGGCCACATGGCGACGCTGATCGGCGAAGGCATCACGGTCGACGAACTCGCGCACCATTTCGGCACCATCGGCTACGAAGTGCTGACCAGCCTCGGCCGCCGTTATGCGCGCGTTTACAAGGGCGGCGTTGCCGAAAACTCGCCGGCTCCGGCTACGGCGTGATCCGGGCGCAAAGGGCTGCTTGGCGATGCGGCTGCCGTAGATGAAAATCGCCACGTTCAACATCAACAACATCAATCGCCGCCTGCCAAATTTGCTGCGCTGGCTGCGGGCCGCGAAGCCCGACGTCGTCTGCCTGCAGGAATTGAAATCGACCGATTCCGATTTTCCGGTCGGGGCGCTCGACAGAGCGGGCTACGGCGCGGTCTGGCGCGGCCAAAAGACCTGGAACGGCGTCGCCATCCTGGCGCGCAAAGCCGAGCCGGTGCTGATCCGCAGCGCACTGCCCGGCGACCGCGAAGATCACGAGGCGCGCTACATCGAAGCCGCCGTCAATGGCATCCTGATCGCCTGCATCTATCTGCCGAACGGCAATCCGCAGCCCGGACCGAAATTCGACGCCAAGCTGAAATGGTTCAAGCGGCTGCAACGGCATTCGCGGCAATTTCTCAAGCAGGAGATTCCGGCCGTACTGGCCGGCGACTACAACGTCGCGCCGACGGCGTCGGATATTTATCCGACCCGATCCTGGGATAAGGATGCGCTGATCCAGCCGGAAAGCCGTGCCGCGTTCCAATCGCTGCTGGCGCAGGGCTGGACAGACGCAGTCCGCACCCTCCATCCGGCAAAGCCGATGTTCACGTTCTGGGACTACAAGCGAAACCGCTGGCCGCGCGATGCCGGGTTGCGGCTGGACCACTTGCTGCTGAGCCCTGCCCTGGCGCCGCGCCTGGTCAAGGCCGGTGTCGACCGCAAACTACGCGGCGAAGAAGGCGCCAGCGACCATGCGCCGGCGTGGATCGTGCTGCGGTAGTCCTCTCATGCGAGGCTAGAGCCTTTCCCGTTCCGATGGAATCGGAACGCGGCTCTAGGTTTTTGTCTTGACGCGTTTTCTTCACGCGAACCGGTATCCACTTCGCTCGAAAACGCTCTAACCGGCAGGTGCTGAAAACCAAAGCTTGAGCCGGAGGCCCGGCGCGTTATCGAGCATTTCGATCCGCGCGCCATGAAGACGGGCGACGGCGGCGACCAGGCTGAGCCCCAGACCGTTTCCCGGCGCATAGCGACTGTGTTCGAGCCGGTAAAAGCGTTTGAAAACATGCTCGCACTCGTCGGCGGGAATGCCGGGTCCGTCATCGGCGATCGAAATGACCGGCCTGCCATCGATGTTTTCGTTGGCGACGACGACCTGGCCGCCATGGCGGCCATGCTTGATCGCATTGTCCACCAGATTGGCGATGGCATCGAAGATCAGGTCACGATCGCCGGTCACCAGCACCTCGCGCTCGCCGGCAATGGTGAGCCGGGTGCCATCCTGTTCGGCCGCGGCATCGTACAACTCGACGACCTCGCCGGCGATTTCGACCAGGTTCACGGTACGAAACGCACCCTTTCGCGCCTGGGTCTCGATTTGAGCGATCCGCGTGATCGATGAAAATATCCGCAACACGCCATCGAGATCGCCGATGGTGTCGCCGATCAGCAATTGATCGGCCTCGCCGATGCGCTGGCCGTGATAGGCCTTTTCCAGCCGTCCGCGCATGCGCGTCAGCGGCGTCCGCAGGTCGTGCGCAACGTTGTCGCTCACCTGCTTGACCTCGCCCATCAACGTTTCGATGCGATCCAGCATCAAATTGAGGTTTTCCGCGACGCGGTCCCATTCGTCATTGGTGCCGCGCAGCGGGATGCGCTTGTCCAGGCCGCTCTGCATGATGGCCCGGCTGGTCGCGTTGATCTGTTCGATCCGCCCCACGGTCCGGCGCGTCACCAGGACGCTGGCGACCGCCGCGAGCGCGAATATCAATGCGACACCGAGCGCGACCGCGGTCTTGATCTGATCGGTAAAGCCGTCGAGGTCGCTTATATCCTTTGCGACCAGCAGACGATCGCCGTCCGGAAATGTGTCGAGCATGCCCCGCAGCAGCGGCCGGCCTGCCGCGGTGGGCGACGGTTCGGCTGCGCGAAACTCCACCCACCCCTTGGTCGCAGCAATGGCCTGCGGCCATGCCTTGAGGTTGCCGGCCAACACGGCCGATGACCGATCGACCAGGATATAGGCTTCATCGGCCAAACCTCTATCGGCCAGGCGTTGCCGAATGAGATCGATCAGTCCATCGCGCCCCGATCTCGCATAAGCGTCGCGCAGGGTCGAATATTCGGTCTCGATTGCGCGATCCGATCGGCTACGCACATACGACGAGGTCGACAGATAGACGTAGCTAAAGATAGCCGACACGATCACGCCGAAGGTCGCGATCGCAATCAGCGCCAACCTGAAGGTCGATGACGTTAAGGTTTTAGCCAGGAGCACGGAGACAGTACCCGACGCCGCGGACGGTATGGATCAGCGGATAGGCCTGCTCGCCATCGATCTTGCGACGCAGACGGCCGACATAGACGTCGATGATATTTGTCGAGGGATCGAAATGCAGATCCCAGACATGCCGGAGCAACATCGCGCGGGATACGATGCGACCTTCATTGCGGACCAGGTACTCCAGCAATTCGAATTCCCGGGGCAGCAGGAAAATATCCTTGCCGCGCCGCATGGCGGTCCGCGACACCAGATCGATGGCGAGATCGCCGACACGCAGGATAGTTTCCTTGACCATGGTATCGCTGCGCCGGCCAAGCGCCTCGACGCGCGCCAGCAGCTCGACGAACGAAAAAGGCTTGACCAGATAATCATCGCCGCCGGCACGCAAGCCGCGCACCCTGTCGTCGACTTCTCCGAGCGCGCTGACGATCAGGACCGGTGCGGCAACGCCGTCGTCGCGCAACTGACGCATCACCGTGATGCCATCGACGTCCGGAAGCATGCGGTCGATCGTGATCACCGCATAGTCGCATGCGGCCCCGCGGCTCAGCGCTTCGTTGCCGCTGGCGGCCAGATCCACCTCGTAACCGCTGGTCGTCAGCGACTCCACGAGTTGACCGGCGGTTTCCGGATCGTCTTCAACAACCAGAATGCGGCGATGAACTTTTGTCATGATCTTTCCGTCTCCGAACGATTGGCCAAGACTGCATCCGCTTCAAGGCAAATGCACGTGATGACCGAGGCGGAGACTTCGACTTGGCGAACTCCGCCCGACGCGATGGGACCCGGGACAAGAAGCACCAACGCGCCGGGCGTCGCCCAACGGCCTGCAAGCTGGAACGGTTGCGGCGTTGGTTCGGTCGCCGCGGCACTAGTAGCCGTACGCGTAATCGCCGCAGGCGTTGATCCATTGCGGCCCATAGGCTGTCCACGCTTGTTGCCAGCAGCCGTCGTAGTAACCGTAGTCGTAGGACCCGCCAAAGAAGCCGAAACGGTGGAAGCGGTGATGGAATCCATCGTGGAAAGCGAATTTGGAAAACCGGGGCGAGAATCCACCATGCCCGAATCCACTATGCCCAAAGGATCCGCCGGCGAAATGGCCGCCTCCGAAACCGCCGAAGTGCCCCCCACCACCCATGCCGCCACCGTGCATGCCGCCTCCGCCGCCGTGGCCACCACCGCCGCCACCACCACCACCGCCTCGCGCGAACGCGGGCGGCGCGAGAGCAACCGTCGTAGCGAGCGCGGCCGCGACCAGGCAACTCAGGAGCTTGCTCTTCATCTGATTTCTCCGTGGTTGAATTGCAGCGACGGATGCCGTCGCGTTAGACCATCAGGAGACCGAATTGATCCGACCATTTCAACTGACAAAGGCGACAGATTCTGACACCAGATTTAGGCATGTCGTCATTTGGCGGATTAGCAAATCGGCAAAAGCGTGTTTGATAGGGAGATTGCATCCCTGGCCAGGCAGAGGTCCCATCGATGAAGCAGAATTTCGCTGCGATTGTCCTCGGTGGCACCGGGCAAGTCGGTGGTGCGGCCGTCGCGGAGTTGCTGGCCATTCCGCAATGCCGGGAAGTGGTGATGGTCACCAGAAAGCCCCTTGCGGCGCGATCGCGGGTGCGCAACGTCGTTCTCGATACCAGCGCTGCCGACTTTGCCGAACGCACCGCCGCTATTGCCCGCGAAGTTCTAAGCCAGGGGCCCGTCAGCGCCGTGAGCTGCGTGGGTGTCGGTTCTGGATCGATGCGCTGGAGCGAAGAAGAATTGCAACGACTTGAACTCGGCGTCGTCGGTGCCTTTGCGCGTGGCTGCCGTGACGCTGGCATCGCCCAGTTTTGTCTGCTTTCCGCGGTAGGAAGCACAGCCCGCAGCCGGTTTCGCTATGTCCGCGTCATGGGCATGAAGGAAGACACCGTGCGCAGCATCGGCTTTACCCGCCTCGCGATCTTTCGCCCCGGCATCATTGTCGGCAACGCTCATACGCCGACCTGGGTCGGTTGGTTGGGAAGCCTCGTGCCTGGGCCGTTTGGCAATATCGATCAGCGAATTCTCGGTCGCTCGGTCGCCGCGGAGATCGCTTTGTACAGTCGAGAGGCTGGTGAAGTTACGCGCGAAAATGCGGCCATGAAAAAACTCGCGGCGCAGTTAGCGTGACTCGCGGCTAGCCGGGCGCGCCGCGCTGCCGCAGGATGCGGATCGCCATCGATTTGCTGGAGACCAGGCCCGCGTGAATTTCCTTTTCGTCCTCACGGTCGGGCTCGTCGCCGGCACCATCAGCGGCATCGTCGGCACCGGCTCCTCGATCATGCTGATGCCGGTCCTGGTCTATCAATACGGGCCGAAACAGGCCGTCCCGATCATGGCGATCGCCGCGGTGATGGCCAATCTGTCGCGCATCCTCGCCTGGTGGCGCGAGGTCGATTGGCGCGCCTGCGCCGCCTATTCCATTCCCGGCATTCCGGCCGCCGCGCTCGGCGCCCGCACCTTGCTGGCGCTGCCGTCGCACGCGGTCGATATCTCCATCGGCCTGTTCCTGATCGCGATGGTGCCGGCGCGGCACTGGCTGGCGCGGCATCAGCTCAAATTCTCGCTCTGGCACCTTGCCGTCGGCGGCGCCGTGATCGGCTACATCACCGGCATCGTGGTCTCGACCGGGCCGTTGAGCGTGCCGCTGTTTCTGTTCTACGGCCTCACCAAGGGCGCGTTTCTCGCCACCGAAGCGGCAAGTTCGCTCGGCCTCTATGTCAGCAAATCGGTGACCTTCCAGCAATTCGGCGCGCTGACGCCGGACGTCGCGATCAAAGGCCTGATCGCCGGATCCTCGCTGATGGCCGGCGCCTTCATCGCCAAGCCGTTTCTGCTGAAGCTCAACGCCGATGTGTTTCGGCTGGTGATGGATGGCATCATGATCGCGGCGGGGCTTTCGATGCTGTGGAATGCGGCGCATTCGCCGTAGATGTTGAACGACCCAGTAGCCCTTTCGTACAAAGCTAATGTCACACTTCAAGTGCTTTTTTCTGGAGGCATTGGATGACGAAAAAAGCAACGCGAGCAAAATAGGCCAAGCCCGGAAACAGGCCAGTAGCGAATAAAGAACAAAACAGAAACAAATAGTCAAGCATTTCGAATTATCGTGCTATGAAACCCGACGAATCCACAAACGGCGACCTACCTCCCCATGGCCAAATCAGCCCTCTCCTTTGTCTGCCAGAACTGCGGCGCGGCGTATAACCGCTGGCAGGGCAAGTGCGAATCCTGCGGCGAGTGGAACACGCTGGCCGAGGAGGACACCACCGGCGCCACCACGATGCCGGTCTCGATCCGCTCCAAGCGCAAGGGCCGGCTGTTCACGCTGGAATCGCTGACCGGCAAGAGCCAGGACGCCCCTCGCCTGCCCTCCGGCATGGCCGAACTCGATCGCGTCACCGGCGGCGGTTTTGTCCGCGGCTCGGTGCTGTTGGTCGGCGGCGATCCCGGCATCGGCAAATCGACCTTGTTGACGCAGGCGACCAGTCCCTGATGGCGCGCGCCGGCCACCGCGCGGTCTACATTTCCGGCGAAGAAGCCGTGGCGCAGGTGCGGCTGCGCGCCGAGCGTCTGGGACTTGCGGATGCGCCGGTGCAGCTTGCGGCCGAAACCTCGGTCGAGGACATCGTCTCCACTCTGTCCGAAGGCGCGGTGCCGCGGCTGATCGTGATCGATTCGATCCAGACCATGTGGACCGACACGGTCGAATCCGCGCCCGGCACGGTGACGCAGGTCCGCGCCTCGGCGCAGGCGCTGATACGTTTCGCCAAGAAATCCGGCGCGGCGATCATCCTGGTCGGGCACGTGACCAAAGACGGCCAGATCGCCGGCCCCCGCGTGGTCGAGCACATGGTCGACGCGGTGCTGTCGTTCGAGGGCGAAGGCTCGCAGCATTTTCGGATCCTGCGCGCGGTGAAGAACCGCTTCGGCCCGACCGACGAGATCGGCGTGTTCGAGATGACCGGGCTTGGCCTGCGCGAGGTCTCCAATCCGTCCGAACTGTTCCTGTCGGAACGCGATCTCGGCAGTCCGGGCACGGCGGTGTTCGCCGGGATCGAAGGCACCCGGCCGGTGCTGGTGGAATTGCAGGCGCTGGTGGCGCCGACCACGCTCGGCACGCCGCGCCGCGCGGTGGTGGGCTGGGACCCGAGCCGGCTCTCGATGGTGCTGGCGGTGCTGGAGGCCCATTGCGGCGTCAAACTGTCCGGCTACGACGTCTATCTGAACGTGGCCGGCGGCCTGCGGATCCAGGAACCGGCGGCCGACCTTGCCGCCGCCGCGGCTCTGGTATCGTCGCTGGTCAATGCGCCGCTGCCGACGGATGCGGTCTATTTCGGCGAGATTTCGCTGTCGGGCGCGGTCCGCCCGGTGGCGCAGACCTCGGCCCGGCTGAAGGAAGCCGCCAAGCTCGGATTTGGCCGCGCCGTGCTGCCCGAATCGGCGCGCGGCGAGGTCGGCGGCGATGCCGGCCTGGCCCTTAACACCGTGGGCGGATTGACCAGCCTGGTCGCGGATATCGCCGCGCGCGGCAGCCCCAGAGGAAATCAGGGAAATCGGGGAAATCGGGACGAAAATCGCGAAAATACCGCTGAGAAAAATGCCACACCCGCCAGATTCCGGCGTGAGGACGGCTAGACGGACGTGACCTTATCCGGGCCTCGCCGCTATACAACCGCGCGCAAGACGGGGGAAGCGGCCCGATTTCCGGCCTTGCGGGACGTGCCATATGCCCGTCACTTAGGGCGGCACCGACAAGCCGATTTGCGGTTTTGAATTTACGAGCGGACCTGACCAGCCGATGCCCATAACGATACTCGATCTCGTCCTGCTCGGAGTGATGCTGATCTCCGGCCTGCTCGCGATGGTGCGCGGCTTCATGCGGGAGATCCTGTCGATCGCGGCCTGGGGCACCGCCGCGCTGGTCACGCTTTATGCCTTCGGCAAGCTGCTGCCGACCGCGAAGACCTATTTCAACAACGACACGGTCGCGAGCGTCGTCGTGGTCGCCGGCGTCTTCATCGGCACCCTGATCGTGGTTTCCATCATCACGGTGCGGATTTCCGACATGATCCTGGATTCCCGGATCGGCGCGCTCGACCGCACCCTCGGGTTCCTGTTCGGGCTGGCGCGCGGCCTCCTGATCGTGGTGGTCGCCTTCATGTTCTTCAGCTGGCTGGTTCCGGACAAGCAGCGGCCGGACTGGGTGACCGGGGCCAAATCCCGGGTGGTGCTGCAGGGAACCGGGGATTGGCTGATGTCGCTCTTGCCGGATGACCCCGAGAACACCATCTTAAAGAGATTCAAGAAGAATAAACCCGACGACGAACAAACTGACACCGACCCGGCGGCGCCGGCGACGTGGTGATGGCTATAGCAAACCTGCCCGCGACAGCCTTAAAAAGCTGATCGAGAAACCCGCAGGCCAGAAGATAGCGAGGCCAAAAGAGAGGCGCGATGGACGAGATACAGAGCCCTTCCGACGACGCCGAGCAACGCGACCTGAATCTCGGGCGAGATCCAGGTCAAATCTTGGGATCGAATTGCAGGATGATCTCGAAGGCGACACGCTACGCGAGGAATGCGGCGTGTTCGGCATCTTCGGCCACCCCGAAGCCGCCGCCATCACCGCGCTCGGGTTGCACGCCCTGCAGCATCGCGGCCAGGAAGCCGCCGGCATCGTCTCCTTCGACGGCACCCGGTTTCACAGCGAACGCCGGCTCGGCCTGGTCGGCGACACCTTTTCCCGCCGCGAGGTGATCGAGCGCCTGCCCGGCAACGCCGCGGTCGGCCATGTCCGCTATTCCACCACCGGCGCCACCATCCTGCGCAACGTGCAGCCGCTGTTCGCCGAGCTCAATGCCGGCGGCTTCGCGGTCGGCCACAACGGCAATCTCACCAACGGCCTGACGCTGCGCCGCGAACTGGTGCGCAACGGCGCCATGATGCAATCCACCACCGACACCGAAGTGATCCTGCATCTGGTCGCGCAATCCAAGCGCAACCGCTTCATCGACCGCTTCATCGAGGCGCTGCGCGCGATCGAGGGCGCCTATTCGCTGGTGTCGCTGACCAACAAGAAGCTGATCGGCGCCCGCGATCCGCTCGGCATCCGCCCGCTGGTGCTGGGCGAACTCGACGGCTGCCCGATCCTGGCGTCGGAAACCTGCGCGCTCGACATGATCGGCGCCAAATATGTCCGCGACATCGAGCCCGGCGAAATCATCGTGTTCGACGAGCACGGCGCCCACAGCCACAAGCCGTTTCCGCCGAAGCCGCCGCGGCCCTGCATCTTCGAATACATCTATTTCGCGCGGCCGGATTCGATCGTCGGCGGCCGCTCGGTCTACGAAGTCCGCAAGGCCTTCGGCGCGCAGCTCGCGCGCGAAAGCCATGTCGAGGTCGACGTCGTGGTGCCGGTGCCGGATTCCGGCGTGCCGGCCGCGGTCGGCTACAGCCAGCATTCCGGCGTGCCGTTCGAACTCGGCATCATCCGCAACCACTATGTCGGCCGCACCTTCATCCAGCCGACCCAGAGCGTGCGCGAACTCGGCGTGCGCATGAAGCATTCGGCCAACCGCGCCGCGATCGAAGGCAAGCGCATCATCCTGATCGACGATTCGCTGGTGCGCGGCACCACCTCGAAGAAGATCGTGCGCATGATGCGCGACGCCGGCGCCCGCGAAGTGCACTTCCGGCTCGCCTCGCCGCCGATCATCTACCCCGATTATTACGGCATCGACCTGCCCGACCGCGGCGGCCTGTTGGCCGCAACCCATTCGGTCGAGGAGATGCGCGAGATCATCGGCGCGGATTCGCTGGCGTTCCTGTCGATCGACGGCATGTACCGCGCCATGGGCGAGCCGGGCCGCGACCCCGCCAATCCGAAATTCTCCGACCATTGCTTTACCGGCGCCTATCCGACCCACCTCACCGACCAGACCCAGGTCGAGCCGCAGCCCCGGCAATTGTCGTTGCTGGCGGAAGCGAGCTGAGCGAAGCGTCGTACCGGCGCGCAGCGCGACCTCAGTGCGCATGCACACGGGGATCCCGATAGTCCACCGACGTTCAGTTAGCTCTGATTCCGGCGATTAGACACGAGACAGCCTTCTTTCATCATAGCCGCTGTCACGGCGTATGGAGTCCGCTGACGTGCGCAGGGACGACCGATGACGAGAGAGTTGTTCTGATGACCCTACCCCTCGCCTCCCGCATCGCTCTCGTCACCGGCGCCTCGCGCGGCATCGGCTATGCCACCGCGCGTCGCGCTGGCCAAAGCCGGCGCGCATGTCGTCGCCGTGGCGCGGACGCAGGGCGGCCTCGAAGAACTCGACGACGAGATCCGCAACGATCGGCGGCAGCGCCACGCTGGTGCCGCTCAACCTCACCGATTTCGAAGGCATCGCCCGGCTCGGCGCGGCGCTGCACGAGCGTCACGGCAAGCTCGACATTCTGGTCGGCAATGCCGGCGTGGCCGGCCCTTCCTCGCCGCTCGGCCATATCGAGATGAAACCGTGGAACGACGTGATGGCGATCAACGTCACCGCGAATTTCCAGTTGATCCGCTGCATGGAGCCGCTGCTCAGGCAATCCGACGCCGGCCGCGCGGTGTTCATCACCTCCGGCGCCGCCAACAAGGCGCTGGCCTATCTCGGTCCCTACGCGGCCTCGAAGGCAGCGCTCGAAGCGCTGGTGCGGGTCTGGGCCCACGAGACCGCGACGACAGCCGCTTCGCGTCAATCTGTTCAGCCCCGGCCCGATCCGCACCCGGATGCGCGCCGCGGTATTTCCCGGCGAAGACCCGATGACGCTCGACACGCCGGAACAGGCGGCCGAATTCATCGTGCCGATGTGCGCGCCGTCCTGGACCGAGACCGGCAAATTCTACGACTACAAGACCCGCACGCTACTGAGTTTCCGCGCGCCGGCGTGATCGGTCGTCGTCATTGCCGTGCAGTGACGTTTCCGGGTTGCTTCTTCGATTGTCGCTGCGGCCTCGCCGATGTCTCCTATCGGCGACAGAACCGCTCAATCGCCCGGGGCTAGCCCGCATTTCTCACAGAGAATAAGCGCATCGGAACTCCGAAATCAGCGAAAGTTGTTTTGCGAGAACGACTTCTTGATGATTCGAGGAGAGCCCCGATGCAGACAGAGTGTATCCCGGATATTTTTGGATTTGAAGGCGTAGAAGGCCGCGATGTTGTGGCGGCGTTTGACGGTGGCGCGATCACATCGGACGCGGGCGCGCTGCTGCTGGGGGCGACGGATCGGGCGATCAGGATGGTGGATCGGTTGGCATCGTGCTTTGTCGATCGGCGATCCCAGGCGCAGGTCGAGCATTCGGTTGCAACGCTGGTCGGGCAGCGGATATTCGGGATCGCGCTCGGCTACGAGGACCTCAACGACCATGAGACGCTACGCCACGATCCATTGCTGGCGGTGCTGGCGGGAAAGCTCGAGGCGCGGCGCGCGGACTGTGCCGCGGTAGCCGGCAAGTCGACGTTGAACCGGCTGGAATTGTCGAAGCCGGAGCCGTCGCGCTACCACAAGATCAGCTACGATGCTGAGGCGGTGGAGCGGCTATTCGTCGATCTGTTTCTCGAGGCGCATCGAACGGCGCCCCACCAGATCACCCTCGACCTCGATGCCACCGATGATCCGCTGCATGGTGAGCAGGAAGGACGCTTCTTTCATGGCTACTACAAATCCTATTGTTACCTGCCGCTGTATATTTTTTGCGGGCGGCACCTTCTTTGCGCCAAGCTGCGCCGGTCCAACATCGATGCCAGCGCGGGCTCGGTTGACGCAGTTGCGCGGATCGTCGCACAGATCCGCGAGCGTTGGCCCAAGGTGCGCATTCTGCTGCGGGCGGATTCGGGGTTCACACGCGACGATCTGATGACATGGTGCGAACAGAACGACGTCGATTATCTGTTCGGCTTGGCCAAGAATAACAGGCTGATCACCGAGATCGCGGCCGAACTTGCCGAGGCAGCCGAGGAGAACCGCCGGACCGGCAAGCCAGCCCGGCGCTTCAAGGACTTCCGCTATAGGACGCGCAAGAGCTGGAGCCGGCAACGCCGCGTCGTCGGCAAGGCCGAGTGGATGATCCCGTCCATCGCCGAAAGCGAGAGCGCGACAAAGTCCCGGCGCAAGAAATCCATCAGGGTCGGCGACATCGACCTGGCGACACTGGAAGGCCGGGCCAATCCGCGCTTCGTCGTCACCTCGCTGCAGGCCGACCAGTATCAGGCCCGCGCGCTCTATGAGAAGCTCTATTGCGCCCGCGGTGAGATGGAAAACCGCATCAAGGAATGTCAGCTCGATCTGTTCGCCGACAGAACCTCCACCCGCACCATGCGCGCCAACCAGCTTCGGCTTTGGCTGTCCTCAATGGCCTATGTCCTTATCAGCGCGCTGCGCCGCATCGCCCTGGCTACGACCCGCTTCGCCGATGCCACATGCGGCACCATCCGCCTGAAGCTGTTAAAGATCGGCGCCCAGGTCCGCATCAGCGTCCGCCGGATCAAGTTCTCGATGGCCTCGGCATTTCCCTACACCGATGTCTTTCGAACAGCATGGGCCGCGCTCGACAGCGCGGCCATCTGAACCCTCGGCCCACAGGAAAACATCCAAGCCCCTATGACCCTCTGAATACTCCCGGCCAACCCGCCGCAGCGGGCGAGAAGTCATGCCCAAATGACTGGCCCTGGTTGTGGTGCCGCCGAACTCAACCTGCCACAGCGCTCGATCAAACAGCGTGAGAAATCCGGGCTAGAGCGTTTTCGAGCGAAGTGGATACCGGTTCGCGTGAAGAACGCGTCAAAACAAAAACCTAGAGCCCCGTTCCGATTCCATCGGAACGGGAAAGGCTCTAGCGCCAAGTCCAAGGCCAGTGACCCCCAGTCCAGGCCGATTTTCGCTAACCCATTAAAAAGACAACGGCGACCCCCGCTTCCGGCGGTGGGGCCGTCACGCTTGCCAGCAATTACAGCTCGCACGTCACCGACAACGTGGTACGGTTCGGCGTGAAATACAACTTTAGATAGAAATATTGGGATCGCTGCGAACCGGGGGCGGAAGGCAACATTTTCAGCGCTCGCGAACTATTAAGTCTTCGAAATATCTGCTCGGCATGAACCGGGTCCCGCCATGATGCGACCAACGGCCGCCGGAGGAGACAAGGAATTGAGCCGCACGCATGACGGACGATGAAATGAAGACGCTCCGGGTCTCTACCGAGGCCTTTCAAAATGATGTCGGCCTCGATGCGTTTCGCGAGATTTTCGGTCGCGAAATTCTTGGCATCGAAATCGATGCACTCGACGGCCACCCGCTCGCGATCGATTTGACGCTGCGGTCGCTGCCCGGCTTTGCGATGGCAAGCGGAACGTTGTCGCCGATGCGCAACCGGCATACGCCTGCGCTGCTCGACAATGACGACGTCGTCCTCGTCGTGATGCAGAGCGGCGTTGGCGAGGTCAGCCAATACGGCCGCGTTGCGATGGTCAATGAAGGTGAAGCCGTGCTTACGGCCAATGGTGCCGAAGCGACCTTCACCGGACTGACCTCGACGCGTGTGATCAACTTGCGGCTCAGCCGAAATCTGCTGGCGCCGCATGTTGCCGATATCGATGCCTTGATCGCGCGGCCGATTCCGAAAGACAACCGTGTCCTGAAGTTCATGGTAGGCTACGCCACGATGCTCAATGACCAGGAGGAACTGGCGACCGTGGAGCTGCGCCGCATGGTCGCGACCCACATGCATGGCCTGGCGGCGCTGCTGCTCGGCGGCGACGGCGGCCTCGGCCTGAACGATAGCGGCCTGCGCGCGGCCCGGTTAAGGTCGATCAAGGAACATATCCGCGAACGGCTCGGACATCACGACCTGACGCTGGCCGATGTCGCGCGAAGCCAGCAAATCTCGGAGAGTTATATCCGTCAGTTGCTCGCGGAAAACGGCACGACGTTCACCGAACTGGTGCTGGCCGGAAGATTGGCGCGCGCGCATCACATGCTCGTCGATCGTTTCGGCGACCGCAGCATCAGCGCGGTGGCCTAT
The DNA here is from genome assembly GCA_963755895.1 of uncultured Alphaproteobacteria bacterium. Lineage (GTDB taxonomy): Bacteria > Pseudomonadota > Alphaproteobacteria > Rhizobiales > Xanthobacteraceae > Bradyrhizobium. The sequence continues at coordinate 598,399 of CAVWMD010000027.1, read as the reverse complement.
GAAGCCGGCTTCGGCGACCTTTCTTATTTCAATCGCACGTTCCGCCGCCGTTATGGCGCAACGCCATCGGACATCCGGAACGGTGCAAGGAGCCTGAAAGAAGATTAGTTCTCACTGCTCGCGTGGCATCACCGCGGTCGCGTGGGCGGCAATCAACAGCGCGAGCGACAGCAACGCCGCCGCCAGCAGGAACGGCGCCCCGGGCAAATGCAGCGGCGCCTGTGCGCCAATGAAATAGGCAAATGTCAGCGTGAAGAGAAACGGCCCCAGCAGTTGCGATACGCTCTGCACGCTGGCGGTAGCGCCCTGCAATTGACCCTGCTGGTCCGGCGCGACCAGACGCGTCGTCAGCGCCTGCGTCGCGGCGCCCGCGACGCCCCACAGCGCCATCACGGGAATTCCGATCCAGAACAATGGCCCGCTCGAGGCCATGCCGAAAATCAGGAAGCCGAGGGCACCGGAAGCAAGCCCGACCAACAGCGCCCGTCGCTCGCCGAAACGTTTGACGATCGGGCCGATGCCGGCCCCCTGCACCGCCATCGCGCAGATGCCCACAATCGCCAGGGTCAGACCGACGGTCCTCGCGTCCCAGCCATATCGATAGGTCGCGTACAGCACGAAGGTCGAGGGCAGCACCACATGGGCGAGCTGGGCAATGAAATTCACCAGCGATAGTCGCGCCAGCGTGGGATTCGAGCGCAACAGATACAGCGCCCCCAGCGGATTTGCACTTTTCCAGCGGAACGGCGAGCGGCGATCCGGCGGCAGCGACTCCGGCAGGATCAGCAGGCCGTAAAGCGTGTTGGCAAAGCTCAAGGCCGCCGCGACCCAGAACGGCAGCCGCGGATCGAAGCCGCCGAGCAGGCCGCCGACCGCCGGCCCGATAACGAATCCGGCGCCGAACGCAGCCCCGACCTTGCCGAACACCGACGCGCGCCGCTCCTGCGGCGTAATATCGGCGATGTAGGCGAAAGCCGTCGAAACGCTCGCCGAAGTGATTCCGGAGATCACCCTGCCGACGAACAGCCAGGTCAGCGACGGCGCCAGCGCCATCAGCACGTAGTCGAGCGCCAGTCCGAAATTCGACAACAGCACCACCGGCCGCCGGCCAAAGCGATCCGACAGGCCGCCAAGAATCGGCGAGAAGAAAAACTGCATCAGCGCCCATGCGGTGCCGAACAAGCCAAAAATCCGCGCCGCACTTGCGGTGTCGTTATTGACAAAACTTTCGACCAGCTTGGGCAGGATCGGCATGATCAGGCCGAGCGCGAACATGTCCAGGAGGATGGTGACGAAGATGCACGCCACCGCGCCACGCGGCGCTGCCTTCCCGTTGGTATCCGCCAAAGCCACCCGCCGCCTCCGAAAAGAGTGCCGTGCGTTAAGAGCGCATCCTGCTTTCGGCCGCAAGAGTTGCGCGTACAATCTGGTCTAATTTGATCGATGGGGCGCGGTTCAATTCCTTTCGAGGCCATCGCGTTATCGTGACCCAGTGGCGCGAAATTTGCTATATTCGTGGTTTGAGCAGCCGCGCGAGGCATGACGATGAATGCTTTGAACCAGGGTACTGCCTGCACCTTCGACGAGTGGGCGGAGACGCTCCGCGGCATCTGTGGCTGCTTCCATCCGATTTTGGGCGACGGCCACGAATTCTCGGGCTGGGCCCTGAGGCGAAGGATCGGAGGCCTGGATGCCCTGGACGCCGGGATCGGGGTCGATCGACTTGAGCGCAGCGCGAAAGACGTACGGCGCGACGGGCGTGAAATGTACTTCCTGGTGGTGCAAGCCGCTGGAAACTCGGTGGTCGAACAATCGAGCGGCATCGCCCATCTGGCTGCGGGCGACGTGACCCTGATCGATTCCGACAGGCCGTCGACCTTCTACTACGCGAAAAAGCCCGCGCATATCGTTTCGCTGCGGATTCCGAAGAAGACAATCGTTTCCCATTTAGGGTTCGAACCACGTACCGCGGTTCTGGGCGATGCCGGATCGTTCATGACCAAGGCGTTGGCAAATTTGCTGATCCAGGTGACCGCGCTCGAACAGCAATATGGCGACAACGCCCGCGGTCATTTCCTGAGCTGCGCCATCCTCGATCTCATTGGTTCGCTGTTCCTCGCTCACGCCGACGACCTCGTGCCATCATCGGTCCAGAACGCCCGGCTCTATGCGAGGATATGCGGAATCGTGAAGCAGAAGTTTCTCGATCCCGGTCTGACTTCCTCGGCCGTTGCAGCGGAGGCTGGCATTTCATTGCGATATGTTCAGAAACTCTTCGCCGCGAGGGACAATTCGTGCTCCTCCTATATTCAAGCATGCCGGCTGGATCACGCGGCCCGGTTGCTCATTGGCCGGCAGCGCATGGCTGCCAAAACAACCATTGCCGAGATCGCTTATCTAAGCGGCTTTAAGGACCTGACGCATTTCTCCCGCGTCTTCCGCGAACGCTTCAAGTGTACGGCGGGCGCCTACACTGAGGCGAAGCGATAAGGGCGCTTTTCACCTAGGAATAATACGTTTCTGACCATGTGCGGCGGCCGGAACCCGACCTAGGTTCGATCGCTGCACGGCTGCGCCTCGGCAGGCGGCGGAGAGAACACGGATGCCGATCGATTTTACGTTGACCCCGCATCAGTCCGATCTGAGAAAGCAAGCCCGTGATTTCGCAAACGACGTGCTTGCCGACGTCGACGCTCTGACCGACGGCCTTCCGACCCCCGCCGAACGTTTTGCGGCGACCCGTCCGATCTATCAGGAGATGATCCGCGGAGGCTTTCTCCGCCGTTGCATCCCCACACAGTTCGGCGGCGGTGGCAGCGGGCTGCTCGACATGGCGGTGATCGCCGAGGAGTTCTATGCGGCCAATTGCAGCGTCGCGCTGACGCTGTTCGGCACCGTGCTCGGGTTGCTGCCGATCTTCATCGCGGCCACCGATGCACAGCGCCGGCGGCTGCTGGCGCCATTTCTCGAGACCAGCGGCGCGCCGCTTGCCGCATTCGCCTTGAGCGAACCGGGCGGCAGCGCCAATGCGGCGGCCGCACCACCTGCCGAAGGCGTGCGGACCCTGGCGCGAAAGCAGGGTGGCGAATGGATCGTCTCGGGTTCGAAGCACTGGATATCCTCGGCGACGGGATGGAACGGCCATGGCGCCGATCTGCAATGCGTCGTTTGCCGGACCGATCCCGACAAGGCACCGGTTAATGGCGTCACCGTGATCGCCGTGCCCGGCCCACAGGCCGGCATCATCCTGGAGCGTGCCTATGAGGCGATGGGCCATCGCGCCCATCTTGTGCCGCTCTACCATTTTCGCGATGTCCGGGTTTCGGTCGAAAACACCATCGGATCGGAGGGTGACGGGTTATCGGTGGTTGCGGCAAGTTTCCAGGGCGCCACCGCTTTGGTCGGCATCATGGCGGTCGGCCTGATGCGACGCGCGTTTGCCTTTGCCCTGGAATTCGCCAGGACGGAGCGCCGCGGCGGCCTCCAGCCCATCATCGAACACCAGGCGGTGGGCTATGCCTTGGCGGATGCCAAGATGTCGATCGAGGCCGTGCGCCATCTGGCCTGGAGGGCATGTCAGGCGATCGATGCCCGATCCCCCGCGGCGGTCGAGCTTGCGCTGCATTCCAAGATTTTCGGTTCCGAAACCGCGGTACGCGTGGTCGGCGATCTCATGAAGATCGTGGGGATCGACAGCTACAACCAGGCGCTTCCTCTCGCCGGCCTTATGCAGGACGCGATGGCGTTGCCGCTGTTCGGCGGCAGCAACATGGGCGTTCGTCGCCGGCAGTTGCACGCCCTCTATATGCAGCCCGACTACGATCCGCTTGCGGTCTCTCGGGGCACCTAGACCCTTTTCCGTTCCGATGGAATCGGAACGGGGCTCTAGGTTTTTGTTTTGACGCGTTTTCTTCACGCGAACCGGTATCCACTTCGCTCGAAAACGCTCTAAGCCAGGCTCAACCGCAGACATTCTCATGCATGCAGAATGATCGAATGATGGAGATGATCGCATGAATGTCGAGGGAAACAGGTTCGTCATCACCGGCGGGGGCAGCGGTATCGGGCTTGCCATCGCGCGGCTCGCGGTGGCGCGTGGCGCCTCCGTCGTGTTGCTTGGCCGAACCGATCAAAAGCTGCAGGCCGCCTCCACAGCCCTTGGCAAGGCGGCTTCCTATCGCGTCCTCGACGTCGCGGACGGCGCGGCGGTTGCGCGCGTTTTTGAAGCCATCGGCGGCATCGACCATCTGGTGACCTGCGCTGCCGGCATCGTCATCGGACCATTCGCCGAATTGCCGGAACAGGCCTTTCGCGAATTCTTCGAAGTCAAGTTCTGGGGCCAGTATCGCGCCATTCGCGCAGCGCTGCCTTATTTGAACCGATCGGGCTCCATCACGCTGCTTTCCGGCTATCTCTACCGCAAGCCAACGCCGGGTTTCTCGGCCTTCGCAGCCGTGAACGGCGCGATCGAGGCGCTGGTGAAGGTGCTCGCGACCGAACTCGCGCCGGTCCGCATCAATGCGCTGGCGCCGGGGCAGGTGGATACGCTTGCCAGCATCATCGGGCCAGAGGCCAATCAGGCGCGCTGCGACGCCGCGGCTCAGAAGTTGCCGGTCGGCCGGATCGGAACGCCGGATGAGATCGCCCATGCCGCGTTATGTCTCGCCGAGAACAGTTTCATGACCGGCATGACGATGGATGTCGACGGCGGCGAATAACCGCGTCGCTCACGACGGCCGCCTGCGCTTGTGGGCGAACGGATTGGCTTTTTCGCGCAGCATGATCCGCACCGGCGTGCCCGGCAGCTCGAAAAACTCGCGCATGGAGTTGACGAGATAACGCAAATAGGACTGCGGCACCGCATCGGCGCGCGAGCAGAACAGGATAAAACTCGGTGGCCGCGCCTTGGCCTGGGTGACATAATTCAGCTTCAGCCGCCGGCCGGACACCGCCGGCGGCGGATTGTTGTCGACCGCCTGCTCGAACCAGCGATTAAGCGAGGCTGTCGGCACCCGCCTGTTCCATACCGCGTAAGCCTGTTCGATCGCGCTCATCAAGCGGTCGATGCCCTCGCCCATCAGGCCGGACACCGCAACCACCGGCGCGCCCTTGATCTGCGGCAGCAGATGGTCGACATCGGTGCGCAAGCCTGAAATCAGGCTGGACTGGCGTCCCATCAGATCCCATTTGTTGGCGGCGATCACCACCGCGCGGCCCTCGCGCTCGATCAGGTCGGCGATCCGCAGATCCTGCTCCTCGAACTTGTGCTGCGCATCCATCATCAAGACCACGACCTCGGCGAAGCGCACCGCGCGCAACGCGTCCGCCACCGACAGTTTTTCCAGTTTCTCCTCGATCCGCGAGCGCCGCCTTATCCCCGCGGTATCGAACACCCGGAATTCGCGACCCTGCCAGGTGATCTCCACCGAAATGGAATCCCGGGTGGTGCCGGCCTCGGCGCTGGTCAATAGCCGCTCCTCGCCGAGCAGATGATTGATCAGCGTCGACTTGCCGGCATTGGGGCGGCCGACGATGGCGACGCGGATCGGCCGTTTTGCGATCTCCTCATCCGTTTCGATGATGTCGTCATCGTCGAACTCTTCCGTCTCCTCCGCTGGTTCGGGCATCAGCGGGCGCAGCGCGTCGTAGAGATCGCTCAGCCCCTCACCATGCTCGGCGGAGATCTGGATCGGATCGCCGAGACCCAGCGCGTAGGATTCCATCGCGCCGATTTCGCCATGCTTGCCCTCGGATTTGTTGGCGACCAGCACCACCGGCTTGTTGGCACGGCGGGCAAAGTCGGCGAACGCCCGATCGTTCGGCGTCAGGCCGGCACGCGCGTCGATCACGAACATCAAGGCATCGGCAAGCGCGATCGCCGTCTCGGTCTGCTCCTGCATCCGCGCGGTCAGCGAGCCCTTGGCTCCCTCGTCGAGGCCCGCGGTGTCGATGATGGTGAATTCAAGGTCACCAAGCCGCGCCGCGCCCTCGCGGCGGTCGCGTGTGACGCCGGGCTCGTCGTCGACCAGTGCGAGCTTTTGCCCGACCAGACGATTGAACAGCGTCGATTTGCCGACATTGGGCCGGCCGATAATGGCAATCGTGAAAGACATCAATAATTCCTGCGCCCTTCAGGCGCGCATACCGTAAAATTGTGCCGCGGTTTCAAGTTGGCACCGATGGCGCCGATCCATCCGCGGTCGAATATACGCTGACTATTGCATCGCCGCGGCTGTCGACGCGATGAAAAAACCGAACGAAGAGCATGCTTCAACCAAATTGAGCATGCTCGTCGTTCATCTTATTGTTTGAGCATGATCTCCGGGCAAACACTACGCGTTTGTCCCGAGGGAAAACCGGCTCCCACTTTTCCGGATCATGCTCTAGAGCCTTTCCCGTTCCGATGGAATCGGAACGGGGCTCCAGGTTTTTGTTTTGACGCGTTTTCTTCACGCGAACCGGTATCCGCTTCGCTCGAAAACGCTCTAGTGCGAGAAAGTATTGCTCGGCATCGGCGCCGGGAACGGCGCAGCGGATTGTTGTTGCGCGGTGGTGGCCGACGGTTGCGCTCCCGATGACGCCGGCTGCGCGTCCTGCTGATCCGGCGGCGGCGCGGTGGTGCGCTTGCGGACGATCTTCTTGGGCTTGGGATCGCGGCGGCGCCGCGGCGGTGCCCTCTGCCTCACCCGAGGCACCGGCATCGGGCGCCGCGTTGGGATCGGCCGTGCCGGCCGTGCCGGCGGCGGCCGGCGGCTTGTTCTTCTTGCCCTTGTTTCGGCGGCCTGCTTGGGCTCTTCCGGGGGCGGCGCGGCGGCGGCGGCCTGCGCGTTCTGCTGATCGATCTGCTGCTGGATCCGCGCCCTTGTACAATTCCTTTGGCACGCCCTGCTCGAGGCCGGGAACGCCTTCGGGGAAAACCGGCTTGCGATTCGCCCGGCAGCTTTTTCTTGGTGTCGAGCCAATCCAGCATATCGGTGGGATCCCAACTGCTGATGCCACCACCGCCACAGCCGGCCAGCGCGCCGGACAGCGCGATCAAGAACAGTGGCGGCGATCAGACGTTGCGACAGGCGCATGGTCGATTTCTCACTCAACTCTTTCTCAGTCGTCAGCTTTTTGCAACCGGCGGCAGCAACGCCTGCAGTGCTTCGGCGCGCGAGCGCAAGCCCCGGCGGCGTCTCGCCATCATTGGCAATCATATCCAGCCATTTTCGCGCCGACGTCGTATCGTTGGCGCGCCAGGCCGACAACGCCAGCAACTCGCGCGCAGTGTGGCGAAAAGTAGCGCCCGGCGCGGTCGAGGACTCAAGGCGCGTCAGCATGTCGGGATAAGTCGACGTTTCCACCAGCAGCTGAGCGGCGCGAACCCTGGCCAGTTCCTGTTCCAGCGTGCCCGACGCTGCGATCGGCCGCGATGTCGTCATAAAGCTTCACCGCCGCTTGCGGATCATGGCTGGCGACTTCGCCGGCCGCGCGCAGCCGCGCCAGCATCCGATAGCCGGACGGCGCGGTCGCCGCGAGGCTGTTGAAGGCGGCTTCCGCCTCGGCATGCTTGTTCTGCTTCGGAGAGTTCCACGGCCTTGTCGAAGGCCACGCTGGCCTCCGCGGCCTTCTTGGTCTCGAGATACTGATAGCCGCGCCAGCCGCCGACGCCGGCGATCACCAACAAGCGCGGCCGCGACGATGAAAATCGAATACTGATCCCACAGCTTCTTGAGCTGGTCGCGACGGACGTCCTCGTCGACTTCGTCAAATAATTCAGACACTTAAGGTTATCCAATCCCCGGTAGATCACGCCAGATCACGAGATCCGGCATGTTCTTGATCCCCCATGTGGCGGCGGCGATACCCTAGCGATATGGCGGCGGCAAGGCAAAGCCGCCGGCTCTGTGACTGCAATGTTTTCTTCGTTAATTCAAAGCGATGCGAGGCCCGAACAGCCGGCAAGACGATGGCGTCGATCGGGCGCGAGCGCCGTTGCTTTTGGCGGCCATGTCTGGCTGCCTCCCCGGATGCTCCACTTTGGCGGCTCTCGTCTGGCAGCCTCGTCTCGCCTGGGGGCCTGACCGGTGTCAGACCCCGCCGGGCTGGACGTAGCAAAAGACGTAGCCGGCGCGGCTCAAAAATACGATGCCATGTCCGGTCGGATTCGATTTATCCCATTTGAGTTTGTTGTCAGGGATTTCGATTTCGGTTCCGACATCGATATGCGGCCGCCGACGTGGCTCATCGGGCCTGTCGTCGGTGATGGTCGCGTAGGTCTTGCCGCCTTTGACATGAACTTCGTCTGCCCAATAGGCGTCCGCCTCACCGCAACATGAGGCGGTCGGAACGTCGGGCTGCATCAACGCTTGATACCACTCGCGGATGGCGGGATCTGTACTTTCCCATTGTCCGAGATCGCGGGCATTCACCACACCAATCACGGAACTCAACACCAGGCCGAGGACGATGCGTTTCATTTCGCACTCCTGAGTTTTCCCAGCGCATTCAGCAAAGCAATGTTCGTGCCGCGAATCAGCTAAGATCATGCAGATCGTGCAATCAAGGCATCAACGCGTTGATGGCGTTTCGCAGAAGCGTGATGACGCGCGACGGCTACGGCGCGCGCGCCATGCGCGTCGCGCAATTGCCGCTTCATCACCTTGCCATTGGCGTTGCGCGGCAGCGGCTCCCTAGTCAGTGCGATCGTTTCCGGCACCTTGTAGTCCGACAATCGCTCGGCGCACCACGCGCGCAGCGCCTCGCTGCTTGACGTCGTTGTTGCGCGTCACGATCACGGCGTGGACGCGCTCGCCCAGCACCGGGCACGGCTTTGCGATGATCGCGCTCTCGACCACGTCGGCGTGACCGGCCAGCACGGATTCGACTTCGGCGGAATAGATCTTCAGCCCGCCGCGGTTGATCATGTCCTTCTGACGATCGAACACGCGGACAAAATTCTGCGCATCGATCGAACCGAGATCGCCGGAATGCCAGAAGCCGCCGGTAAAGCTTTCCGCCGTCGCCGCCGGATTGTTCCAGTAGCCCTTGATGACCGAACCGCTGCGAATCCAGATCTCGCCGATCTCGCCGCGCGGCACTTCGCGCCCCGCGGCATCGACCACGATGATCTCGGCGCCGGGACACGGCAGCCCGACGCTGTCGATATGCGCCGGCGGTCAATTCACCCGGCATGATGGTCGAAGGCGATGTGGTCTCGGTCGAGCCGTAGCAATTCATCAGCTTCAGGCCCGGGATCTTGGCATCCAGTCTTTCGATCGTCGCCACCGGCATCGGCGCGCCGCCGAAGCCGCCGATCCGCCAGCTCGACAGATCGTAGCTGTCGAAATCCGGCTGCAGCAGGCAGAGATTGTACATCGCCGGCACCATCACCGTGTAGGTGACGCGCTCGCGCGCCGCGACCTTGCAGATAGGCCGCCGCCTTGAACTCGGCCATGATGATCAGGGTGCCGGCGCAGCGAACCATGGTCATGATGTTGGCGACGACGCCGGTGACATGCGCGAGCGGCACCGCGGCGATCGAGCGATCCGCCGCGGTCAGCTCCAGGCAGGACACGAAGATCATCGCGGAATGGATGATGTTGCAATGCGCCAGCATCGCGCCTTTCGGCCGTCCGGTGGTGCCCGGACGTATAGAGGATCATCGCGGTGTCTTCCTCGCCGACCTCGGCCGGCGGCGGCAGCGGCGCGTTGTCGGCAGAGGTCGGAGAATTGCGACAGGCGCGCGTCATCGTCGACCGCGATCCGATGCTTCAAGTCCGGGCACGTCGCGCGCATCGGGCACGCGGTCGGCCAGCGCGGCCTCATGGATCAGGAGCCTGGCGCCGCAATCGGTCAGCACATAGGCGATCTCGGGCTTTTGCTGGCGGGTGCCGAGCAGCACCGTGATCAGCGCCGGCATGGGCCGCGGCGAACATCGTCAGCGCAAATTCGATGCGGTTGCCGAGCAGCACGCGCGACGCGGTCGCCGCGCTGCAAGCCCAGCTCGATGGAAGCCCGCCGCGATATCTCGCGGATCGCTGCACGACCTCGCGCCAGTTCATCCTGACGTCGCCGCAGACCAGCGCCTCGCCGTCCGGATTGCGCAACGCCGCATCCGAGATCATCGCCCAGATGCTGTGCGGCCGTTCGCAAAACACCGGCACCACGCGGTCGCCGAAGCGCGCCTGCAGCTGCATCGGCGGGAATGGGATATTGCGACCAGTCCATCGTGGCGCCTCAGCTCTGGTTCAGCTCTTCGCTTTCATGCCGTAGACATGCTCCGGCCCCGGGAACGCGCGGGCGCGCACATCGGTGGCATAGCCTTCGATCGCGGCCTCGATCATCGGGCCGAGATTGCCGTAGCGGCGGACGAATTTCGGCGTCCGCGCCGACAGCCCCAGCATGTCCTCCAGCACCAGCACCTGACCGTCGCAGGCCGCACTGGCGCCGATACCGATGGTGGGGATCGCGATGGTTTCCGTGATCTTGCGCGCCAGCGGCTCGGCGACCGCCTCGATCACGACCGAGAATGCGCCGGCTTGCGCGATCGCGACGCGCATCGTTTTCGATCGGCTCCCAGCTGCCCTCCTCGCGGCCCTGGGCGCGAAACGAGCCGAGCGTATTGATCGATTGCGGGGTCAGGCCGATATGGCCCATCACCGGAACGCCGCGCTCGGCCGAGAAACGCCACGGTCTCCGCCATCCGCACGCCGCCCTCGAGTTTTATCGCGCCGCAATGGGTCTCTTTCAGAATCCGCACCGCGGAATGGAACGCCTGCTCCTTCGAGGCCTCGTAGGAGCCGAACGGCATGTCCACCACGACCAGCGCATGTTGCGATCCGCGCATCACCGCACGGCCCTGCAGGATCATCATCTCGAGCGTCACCGGCACCGTGGTCTCGAAACCATGCATCACGTTGCCGAGGGAATCGCCGACCAGAATGACGTCGCAATAGCGATCGACCAGCGCCGCGGTGTGGGCGTGATACGACGTCAGCATCACGATCGGCTCGCCGTTCTTGCGGGCGCGAATATCGGGCGCGGTCTTGCGCTTGATGGACGATTGAATGGACAATTTAAGCTCCGAAGACGGGAACGCCGATCACGACGGGATGGAAGACAAAGCCGAGCGCCAGATAGGCGACGATGCCGACCGCGACCGCAATCAGATCATTGCCGACACCGCCGACCGGGATCGGCGGCGCACCGGCATCGGTGCGATGCTTCAGCGAGATCCGGTCGAACACCGCCCATGCCAGAAACGAGCCGAACAGGATGATCGAGCCGAGATCGCCATTGGCGAGCAGATGCGCCGCCGCCCACAGTTTGACGCCGGCCAGCATCGGATGCTTCAGCGCGGTGTAGATGCGGCCGCGGATGTAGGACGCCACCACCAGGATCACCGCCGGCAGCATCAGCGCCTCGGTGATGTGCTTGAACGCGGCCGGCGGATGCCAGACATCGATCATCCCGGCGGCGCGGTAATGGGCAAAGCCCCAGACGATCAGCCGAGGCCGGCCAGCGACACCAGCGAATAGCCGCCCTTGTAGCCGCCCTCGCCCATCGAGGCGACGAACCGCGCGCGCAAGCTCGCGCTGGGTCGTGAGCAGATGGACGCCGAGAAACAGCACGAGGCCCAGGATCATCACCGGCAGTCCCAAGATGTCCTCCGTGACGGCCAAGCTTTTGCTGGAACCCGGGTATCACCTTCGGGCCCAGGCCGCAATGCGCCAAAGGGCCGAAGATAACGCCGATTGGCCAGCCCGCATTGCCTCGACCGCCCGCGGCGGCATGTCGATCAATGTTTCCGCTCGGCTTAATTGGCGAACGCCTTCTCGGCGGCGGACAGGATGTTGTCGTTGGGCTGCTTGGAGCAGTATTGCGACAAGGCTTTGGTCTTTTCGGTAAACGCCGGTCGGGTCCAGTACGGCGGAGTTGTTCTTGTGCGCCGAAATAGCCGCTCAGCCAAAACAGAAACGGGCCTCGGTCGCTGGGCGGGGTTTTATCCCAGAACTGGTCGCAGGTCATGGCCGAAAAGTCGACCGGCGGCAGCACCGTTTTCTGTGCGTTCGCCTGATGGAACGAGCATATCAGAAGGACGAAGCATAAGGCGGCCGCTGATTTCATGATTTTTCCCTTGCGTTTCCCTGGCGTTTCAACGCCCTACCGATGCGGCTTGCCGCCGCTTCCGGCGCAGACTTACCCATGTCCGATGTTTTTACCAGCGGCTTTACGCTTGGCGCCATTCCCGGCGATATCGCAGGGTGTCACGGCTTGCCGGACTGCTGTTGCAGTTCGCGGTTGTCGACATAGCGGATCGCGATCGGGCGGCCGGCGAGCGCGCCGCCGAGGCTATCGGTGAATTTCAGCGGCACGCAGGCGTCCAGCGAGGCGTTGATCGCCTTCAAATAGGTCGTCGCGGGTATCCGCCGAGACGCCTGCGGTGGCAAACGTCAGGCGCGGCGTCGCGATGATCTCGCCGTCCCGCTTGAAGCTGAAGCGCACCGTCATCTGCATGCCCTCCTTGCGCATCGTCGGCCGGCGGCGGCGACCAGCAGGAGCGCAATTCGGCGAACAGGTCGCCGATGCTGTCGAGATCGTGGTCGGGCCTTGCGTATTTCGCCTTGTCATCCTGCGACGGCACGGTTTCGACGGTGAGCTGCAAATTCTCGCCATAGGGATAGTCGATCTCGGGAATGCAGGGACCGTGACTGAGCACGCTGCAGAAATACGGCGTGCACGGGCGTCCGCTCAGCACGCTGCAGGGCGCATGGAAAAACGGCGTGGCATTGATGTGATGCCGGCCGCCATGCCTCGGCCGAACCGGCGGCCATCAATGCTGCCGCGGCAACGACGAAAAATATGACAAAACGCCCGCGCATGAAGCGCCCTCGAGAGCAGCACCAGCCAGCAAATTGATGCATAAGGCGGCCGGCATCAAGTCTCGTGCCGTTCACATCCCCGCGTTTACGTCAGCGGTTCCGTGATCGAGGGGAGCAACTACTTTGCGTCTTTTTTCTTCACATCCTTGATGCTGGAAAAGACGATGCCCTCGGCGCGTTCCTTGGTGTAGCCGAGATAGAATTCGTTCTTGGCCAGGAACACCGGATCGCCATCGACGTCGTCGGCGACGCCGGAGCCGTTGGCGGCAACGAAGGCATCGAGCTTCTTGCGATCGTCGGAGGAAATCCAGCGCGCCAGTTGGAACTCGCTGACTTCGAATTCCACCGGCAGCGAATATTCGGCATCGAGCCGCGCCTTCAGCACGTCGAGCTGCAGCGGACCGACCACGCCGACCAGCGCGGGCGCGCCGTCGCGCGGGCGGAACACCTGCACCACGCCCTCCTCCGACATCTGCTGCAGCGCCTCTTTCAGCTTCTTGGCCTTCATCGCATCGGTCAGCCGGACGCGGCGGACGATTTCCGGCGCGAAGCTCGGCACGCCGACGAAGGTGAGATCCTCGCCTTCGGTCAGGGTGTCGCCGATCCGCAAGGTGCCGTGATTGGGAATGCCGACGACGTCGCCGGCAAAAGCCTCGTCGGCCACCGATCGATCCTGGGCGAAGAAGAACTGCGGGCTGGAGAGCGACATGTTCTTGCCGGTGCGCACCAGCTTCGCCTTCATGCCCCGGGTCAGCTTGCCCGAACACAACCGCGCGAAGGCGATGCGGTCGCGGTGGTTCGGATCCATATTGGCCTGGATCTTGAACACGAAGGCGCTCATGCGCGGCTCGGCGGCTTCGACCTTGCGCAAATTGCTGTCCTGCGCGCGCGGCGGCGGCGCGAATTTGCCGAGGCCTTCCAGGAGATCACCGACGCCGAAATTGCGCAGCGCGCTGCCGAAATAGACCGGCGTCAGATGGCCCTCGCGAAAGGCCTCGAGTTCAAACGGCTGGCAGGCCTCCGACACCAGAGCGAGTTCGTCCTTGATCGCGCCGACGTCGAGATTGGCATTGCGGCCGGCGAGATCGGCGATGTCGATCTGTTGCGCAGCACCGGTCTTGGCGCCACCGCCTTCGAGCAGCCGCACGCCGCCCGTGGTGACGTCATAGGTGCCGAGGAAATCGCGGCCGCGGCCGACCGGCCAGGTCATCGGCGTGGTGTCGAGCGCCAGCGTCTTTTCGATCTCGTCGAGCAGATCGAACGTGTCGCGGCTCTCGCGGTCCATCTTGTTGATGAAGGTGATGATGGGGATGTCGCGCAGCCGGCACACCTCGAACAGTTTTCGCGTGCGCGCCTCGATACCCTTGGCGGCGTCGATCACCATCACCGCGGAATCGACCGCCGTCAGCGTGCGGTAGGTATCCTCGGAAAAGTCCTCATGGCCCGGCGTGTCCAACAGGTTGAACACCAGGTCATCGAATTCGAAGGTCATCACCGAGGTGACCACCGAGATGCCGCGCTCGCGCTCGATCTTCATCCAGTCGGAACGGGTATTGCGCCGCTCGCCCTTGGCCTTGACCTGGCCAGCGAGATTGATCGCGCCGCCGAACAGCAGCAATTTTTCCGTCAGCGTGGTCTTGCCGGCGTCGGGATGCGAGATGATCGCAAAGGTCCGCCGCCGCGCGACCTCGGCGGCGAGCGGCGAATGGGAAGGCTTTTCGGTCGAAACGGCGAGGTCGGACATCAGCGAGCCTGTGGCAGGGAAACCCGGCCGGATCAAGGAGGATTACAGCGTTTTCAAGCGCTTCATATATGGATTGCGCGGCCGAACTCCAATCGCGGCAGGCTAGCCGACCAGTGATACCGCCCAATAGGCCAGTGCGGCGACCAGCGCGGAGGCCGGTATGGTGATGACCCAGGCATAGACGATCGAACTTGCCACGTTCCAGCGCACCGCCGAGACCCGCCGCGCCGCGCCAACGCCGACGATGGCGCCGGTGATAGTGTGCGTCGTCGATACCGGAACCCCCAGAAAGGTCGCGATGAACAGGGTCGCGGCCCCGCCGGTCTCGGCGCAAAAGCCCTGCATCGGCGTCAGTTTGGTGATCCGCAACCCCATGGTGCGCACGATCCGCCAGCCGCCCATCAGGGTGCCCAGCGCCATCGAGGCCTGGCACGCCAGCACCACCCAGAACGGCACCGAAAAATGCGCCCCGAGGTGTCCTTGCGAATACAGCAGCACCGCGATGATGCCCATGGTCTTTTGCGCATCGTTGCCGCCATGGCCGAGCGAATACAGCGACGCCGAGGCGAATTGCAGGATCCGGAACGCGCGATCGACCGCGAATGGCGTCGAGCGCATCGAGGCCCAGGACACGATCGCGACCAGCACCAGCGCCAGCAGAAACCCGATCAGCGGCGACAGCACGATAGCGAGCAAGGCCTTCGACAGGCCGCTCCAGACCGCGGCCGAAATGCCGGCCTTGGCCATGCCGCCGCCGACCAGCCCGCCGATCAGCGCATGCGAACTCGAGGAGGGAATTCCCAGTGCCCAGGTGATCAGATTCCAGACGATCGCGCCCGTGAGGGCTGCGAAGATCACCTGCGCATCGATCACGCTGGGCTCGATGATCCCGGTGCCGATGGTGTTGGCGACGTTCAGTCCGAACATCGCAAAGGCGACGAAATTGAAGAAAGCCGCCCACAGTACCGCGTATTGCGGCCGCAGCACGCGGGTCGACACAATCGTCGCGATCGAATTGGCGGCGTCGTGCAATCCGTTGAGGAAATCGAACAGCAGGGCAACTGTGATCAGCCCGATCAGGACTGGAAGACCAAGCGTGGCATCCACGGCGCGGCCCTGCCCTATACCTGTTCGATCACGATACTATTGATCTCGTTGGCGACGTCGTCGAAGCGGTCCGCGACCTTCTCCAGATGCTTATAGATCTCCGCGCCGACAACGAAATCCATCGTGTTGGCGTCGCGGTGCTTGAGGAACAGTTCCTTCAGCCCGATATCGTGGAGATCGTCGACCCGACCTTCCAGCTTGGTCAGCTCTTCGGTGATTGCGCTCAGCATCGAGACGTTGTCGCCGATCGATTGCATCAGCGGCAGCGCGCGGCCGACCAGATTGGCGCACTCGACCAGCAGCGTTCCGATCTCGCGCATCGGCGGCTCGAACTCGCGAACCTCGAACAGCATCACCGCCTTGGCGGTTTGCTGCATTTGATCGATGGCGTCGTCCATCGCCGTGATCAGGTTCTTGATGTCGACGCGGTCGAACGGCGTGATGAAGGTCCGGCGCACCGCCGTCAGCACCTCACGCGTGATGTTGTCGGCATCATTCTCGAACTGGTTGACGCGCTGGCAGCTCGCCGGCGTTTCGTCGCCGCCGCGCAGCATCTCCTGCAGCGCCAGCGCGCCGTGCACCACGGTTTGGGAATGCCGGGCGAACAGATCGAAGAACCGCTCCTCCCTGGGCAGAAAAGCACGAAACCAGCGCAGCATCCGATCGGTCCGCCATTCAGGGAATCAGGCCGACACGGCCCGTCACACGATTGTCATAAGCTATTTATCGCGGCGCGCGGGCAGCGGGCGGCGTCGTACGAGGCGGTCATCCACCACTTTATGCCGACCGGAACAGCTCGGAAGAACCCGCCCGCTCAGAGCGAACGCCGCAGCAGATGAGCGATTTCGCCAATAATGCCGCGGCGGAACGCCAGCACGCAGGCCACGAAGATCACACCCTGGATCACCGTCACCCACTGGCCGTACCCCGCCAGATATTGCTGCATGGCCGTAATCACGAACGCGCCGACCACCGGACCGAAGATCGTGCCGAGGCCGCCGACCAGCGTCATCAGCACGATTTCGCCGGACATGCTCCAGTGTACATCGGTCAACGAGGCGTTTTGCGCGACGAACACTTTCAGCGAGCCGGCGAACCCCGCCAGCGTACCGGACAGGATAAAGGCCAGCAGCTTGTACTGGTCGGTCTTGTAGCCCAGCGAGATCGCCCGCTGCTCATTCTCGCGGATCGCCTTCAGCACCTCGCCGAACGGCGAGTTGATGGTGCGGAAGATCAGCAGAAAGCCGATCAGGAAGCCCGCGAGGATGACGTAATAAAGCACCGTCGGGTTCGAAAGATTGAGCACACCAAACAGACGTCCCTGCGGAATCCCCTGGATGCCATCCTCGCCATGGGTGAACGGCGTCTGCAGATAGATGAAATAGAGAAGCTGCGACAGCGCCAGCGTGATCATCGCGAAGTAGATGCCCTGGCGGCGGATCGCGATCAGGCCGGTGATGACACCAAGCCCGGCCGCGGCAGCCGTACCCACCAGGATGGCCAACTCGGGCGAAAGACCCCAGACTTTCAACGCGTGCGCCGAAACGTAGCCCGCGGTGCCGAGAAACATCGCGTGGCCGAACGACAACAATCCGCCGTAACCGATCAGGAGGTTGAAGGCGCAGGCCAGCAGCGCAAAGCAGAGCGCCTGCATCACGAAGAACGGATAGATGCCGGTGAACGGCACGATCAACAACAGCGCCGTCATGATTCCGAACGCGATCATCTCGTCGCGGATGGCGTGCGGCGTCGCGGCCAGAGTGTCGTCTGTCAAGGCTGTCATGTCAGTTCGCCCGTCCCGTCAATCCCGAAGGCTTCACCAGCAGCACCAGCACCATCAGAACGAAAACCACGGTGTTGGAAGCTTCCGGGTAAAAATATTTGGTCAATCCCTCGATTACGCCGAGCGAAAAGCCGGTGATGATCGATCCCATGATCGACCCCATGCCGCCGATCACCACGACCGCGAACACCACGATGATGAGGTCGGCGCCCATCAGCGGCCGCACCTGATTGATCGGTGCCGATAACACCCCCGCCAGCGCGGCGAGGCCGACACCAAGTCCATAGGTCAGCGTGATCATCCTGGGAACGTTGATGCCGAAGGCGCGCACCAGTGTCGGATTTTCCGTGGCCGCGCGCAGATTGGCGCCGAGCCGGGTGCGCTCGATCAGGTACCAGGTCGCCAGGCACACCACGAGGGAGAAGATAACCACCCAGCCACGGTAGATCGGCAGGTACATGAAGCCGAGATTCATGCCGCCCTTGAGCGCATCCGGAATCGAATACGGCAGGCCGGACGAACCGAAATAATTCTGAAAGACGCCCTGAATGATCAGCGCCATGCCGAAGGTCAGCAGCAGGCCGTAGAGGTGATCGAGGCCGGACAGCCATTGCAGCATGGTCCGCTCGAGGATCATGCCGAAGATCCCGACCGCGACCGGCGCCAGGATCAAGGCCGGCCAATAGCCGATATTGAGCAGGTTGAGCAGGAAATACGCGCAGAACGCGCCCATCATATAAAGCGCGCCATGGGCGAAATTGATGATGTTGAGCATGCCGAAGATCACGGCAAGTCCAAGACTGAGCAGCGCGTAGAACGAGCCGTTGATCAGTCCGACCAGGAGTTGGGCGTAAAGGGCCTGCATGTATCTTTCTCGTGCTCAATCTGTCGAAATCAAACGCCCGGCGGCGGCAGGCCGCCGGGCGCCGGGGATCATTTCTTCAGCAGCGGACAACTGCTTTTGTCCAGCGGCGTAAAAGCTTCGTCCGCCGGGATGGTGGCGATCAACTTGTAATAGTCCCAGGGCCCCTTGGACTCCGACGGCTTCTTGACTTCGAACAGATACGCCGGATGGATGGTGCGGCCATTGGGTTCGATGCGGCCCTTGCCGAACAGCGCATCGTCGGTCGGCAGTTCCTTCATCTTGGCGACCACCTTGACGCCGTCATGTGGATTGCCGCCGAGCGCTTCCAGCGCCTTGAAGTAATGCAGCAGGCCGGAGTAGACGCCGGCATGCACCATGGTCGGCATGCTGTGGTTCTTCATGCGCTCCTGGAAGCGCTTGGCGAAGGCGCGGTCCTGGTCGTTGAGGTCCCAGTAGAACGTCTCGGTGAAGTTGAGACCCTGCGCGGTATTGAGGCCGAGCGAGTGGACGTCGGTAATGAAAAGCAGCAGCGCGGCGAGCTTCTGGCCGCCCGAGGTGAGGCCGAACTCGGCGGCCTGCTTGATCGAGGTGGTGGTGTCCGCGCCGGCGTTGGCGAGGCCGATGACCTTGGCTTTCGAGGCCTGCGCCTGCAGCAGGAACGACGAGAAATCCGAGGTGCCGAGCGGATGCTTGACGCCGCCGAGGATCTTTCCACCGCCCGCCTCCACCGCCGCTTTGGTATCGCGTTCGAGCGCGGCGCCGAAGGCGTAATCGGCGGTCAGGAAGAACCAGCTATCGCCGCCGGCCTTGGTCAGTGCCGAACCGGTGCCGTGGGCCAGCGTGTAGGTATCGTAAGTCCAGTGAATGGTGTTCGGCGAACACTGCGCGTTGGTCAGGTCCGAGGTCCCTGCGCCGGAATCGATGAAGACGCCGTTTTTCTCCTTGACGACGTTGTTGACCGCCAGCGCAACGCCGGAGTTCGGAACGTCGACGATGACATCGACCTTGTCGACGTCGAACCATTGCCGCGCGATGTTCACCCCGACGTCGGGCTTGTTGAGGTGATCGCCGGAGACAATATCGATCTTCCAGCCCTTGGCCGTCAGACCGGAATCCTCAACCGCCATCTGCGCTGCCAGCGTCGAGCCGGGACCGCCGAGATCGGCATAGAGGCCGGACTGATCGCTCAGCGCCCCGATCTTCACGGTCTTGTCCTGCGCGAACGCCATATTGCCGGCGGAGAGCACCAGCGCCGTTCCCAGCAGCAGCGCCGATATTTTATTCTTCATATTGGTCTCCTCTTTCATTTTTTCTCTTTCAATTTTTTCGTTGTTTTCGAATGCGCGTCTATGAGACGCCGGATTTTCAGACGCCGAGATAGGTGTGAAGCTTGTCCATGTTGGCGGCCAGTTCCGAGTTGGCAAAACCGTCAATCACCTTGCCGTGCTCGACGATGTAGTAACGATCCGCGACCGTGGACGCGAAGCGGAAGTTCTGCTCGACCAGCAGGATGGTAAAACCTTCTGATTTGAGCCGCGCGATGGTGTGGCCGATCTGCTGGATGATGACGGGCGCAAGCCCTTCGGTCGGCTCGTCCAGCATCAGGAAACGCGCGCCGGTACGCAGGATCCGGGCGATCGCCAGCATCTGCTGCTCGCCGCCCGACAATTTGGTACCCTGGCTGTTGAGCCGCTCCTTCAAATTTGGAAACAGGTCGAAGATCTGATCCAGCGACAGGCCGCCGCTGCGCACCACCGGCGGCAACATCAGGTTTTCACGGACGTCGAGGCTGGCGAAAATGCCGCGCTCTTCGGGGCAAAAGGCAATGCCCATGCGCGCAATCTTGTCCGACGTCGCCCGGATGATTTCCTTGTCGTCGAAACGGATCGAGCCGGTGCGCTTGCCGATGATCCCCATCACTGATTTCAGCGTCGTCGTCTTGCCGGCGCCGTTGCGGCCGAGCAGCGTGACCACCTCACCGGCTTTCACGTTGAAATCGATGCCGTGCAGGATGTGGGATTCGCCGTACCAGGCTTGCAGATTTTGCACCGACAGAACCGGCGCGCCTGCGCCCGGCGCGGCCGCCGTGGTGGCTTCGGCCACTTTCGAATCAGCCATGACCGGCCCCCAGATAGGCTTCCTTGACGCGCTCATCCTTGGTCAGGTCGGCATAATTGCCTTCCGCCAGCACACGCCCGCGCGTCAGCACGGTGATGATGTCGGAAAGGTTGGCGACGACGCTCAGGTTATGTTCGACCATCAGGATGGTGTATTTCGCCGAGATACGCTTGATCAAGGCGGCGATCTTGTCGATGTCTTCATGGCCCATGCCGGCCATCGGTTCGTCGAGCAGCATCATTTCCGGATCGAGCGCCAGCGTCGTCGCGATCTCCAATGCACGCTTGCGCCCATAGGGCATCTCGACCGCCGGCGTATTGGCAAATTCGCTCAAGCCGACATCGTCGAGCAATTCGCGGGCCCGGCCGTTGAAGCGGTCGAGCACGGTCTTTGAGCGCCAGAAATCGAACGAATGCCCGTGCTGCCGCTGTAGCGCGACCCGCACATTCTCCAGCGCGGTCAGATGCGGGAACACGGCCGAAATCTGGAACGAGCGGACCAGGCCAAGACGCGCGACGTCGGCCGGCGCCATCGCCGTGATATCCTTGCCGTTGTACAGGATCTGGCCGGCGGAAGGGCTCAGGAACTTGGTCAACAGGTTAAAGCACGTGGTTTTTCCAGCCCCGTTCGGCCCGATCAACGCGTGAATGCTGCCACGGCGGACCCGAAGGCCGACGTCGCGAACGGCGAAGAACCCCGCGAATTCCTTGGTTAATCCGTGGGTCTCGAGAATGAACTCATCGGCCAATCAAATTTCCCCCATCAGCCAGCCGCACAAGGTCGCTCGCGCGTGGCTAATTTTTCCTAACCGGCGGTTTCTCCAAAGACGGCTCGGAAATCCTTCCTTGGAAATCCGCCCTTGAAGTCCAGTCTTGCAGTCCGGTCTTCGAAGCCCAGTCTTCGACGTCCAGCTTTTAACGTCTGGCTTTTTGACGTCCAGTCCTGGGCTGCCGCCTCCGGGCCGGAATATGCCGTCAATGCCGCGCCTTACGCAAGGGTCGAAAACCCCGCATGCCGCTCAAGCCGGCGCCCGTGACTTCGCCATTAGTCGAATTGAGCGCGGCATCCGATCGACGGCCCTGCCCTGACTTTCGGCAGCGCGGCCAAACCGGGCACGAAGCATCCGTTAACGGTATTTCCATGCACCTTGGTCTTTTTCACCAAAAATTCGGACCTCGAACCGATGGTCGGTTGTTTTGCATCGAGATCGGATTGCAGCCATGGATAGTGCACCCTTGGATATCGCAGCTCTGGATTTTCTGAGCGCGAACCCCACGATCGTCAAATCGATCAAGCAGCGCGATCTGCTCAATACCTGGTTGCGGCTATATGCCCCCGATCAGCGCATGCCGCGCATGGACGCCTACCAGCCGACGCGGCTCGCCGATGAACTTCCCGATATGGTCTACCTGACCGTCGACACCACGCCGGCGCCGGCGCGCTTGACCATCGAAAGCGACGGCACGCGGATGTCGAGCGCCTATGGCAACACCGGCAAGGGCCGCGACCTCGATGAATATCTCGGCGCCAGGCTCGCGCCGATCGTGATGCCGGTCTATCAGGAATGCATCAAGCGCGCGCTTCCGGTCTACACCATCGCCAACATCGATGACATCTACGGCCGAATTGTCGCATACGAGCGGCTGCTGCTGCCGTTTTCCGATGGCGGCGATGTTACTCACATCATCGCGTCGCTGAAGACGATCAGCGAAGACGGCAGCTTCGAGATCAGGAACTTGATGCGGGGGAACGACACCTTGCCAACTCCGAAGCTTCGCGCCGTCATCGATCGCGACCTGTTTCATCGTGCGCCCGGACGGATTCCGGCCGGCGACGTGATCGAATTCAGCTAGTTTCACTCAGCTATTTTCACATGGAATTTCACCTGGAATTCGCGAGCGCCAATCCGTCGGTGGTCCGATCCGTCAAGCAACGCGTGCTACTTAACGCGTGGCTGCGGGCACGCAGCAGGCCGCGGCCGCGCGCCCTGCCCGCGGTCCGCGATTACCAGCCCGATCGCATCGGCGACGAGATGGCGGATATGATGGGGTTCGACGTCGCCGGCAACGGCGAGGATGCGCGGTTTCTGATTACCCAGGAAGGCGCGCGGCTCGCCGCGACCTATGGCAACGAGCACATCGAGCCCGACAAGCGGACCAACCGATATCTCGACGATGCGATCGACCCGGTACAATATGCCCGCGTGCGGCCCTGTTACCAGGTTTGCCTGATGCGAAAGCAGCCGACCTATTCGATCTGCATGGTGCGCGATGCGGACGGCAAGGAAGTATCCTTTGAGCGGTTGCTGCTGCCGTTCGGAAGCGCGGATAAGGTCGAACAGATCGTCGGCTCCTACAAGGCCATCAGCATCGAGGGCGGCTTCAAGATAACCAACCTGATGGCCGCCACAGCCAACACGGCACCGATCAGGCTCGTCAGCGCCATCATCGACCTCGATTTCGTCCGCGGTTCGTCGGCTCGCGGTGCCTCCGACGATGTCATCGAGATTTAACCGCGACTTGCTTGGCCGAAACTTACTTGGCCGAAACTTACTTGGCCGAGACTTCCTTGGCATAAATGTCCGGCTTGAAGCCGACCAGTAATTTGGACCCGGCTTCAAGTACCGGCCGCTTGATCATCGAGGGCTGCGCCAGCATCAAAGCGAGCGCCTTGCGCTCATTGAGGCCTTCCTTGTCGGCGTCGGGTAATTTGCGAAACGTGGTGCCCGCGCGATTGAGCAGCGTTTCCCAACCAAGCTCATCGGACCAGCGCTTGAGCTTGTCCTTGGCGATGCCCGCGGTCTTGTAATCGTGAAACTGGTAGGCGACGCCGTGGCCATCGAGCCAGGCGCGGGCCTTCTTCATGGTGTCGCAGTTCTTGATGCCGTAGATGGTGGTGGGCAATTTGGTTTTCCCTCTCTGACGCCGCTATCGCCATCATACATCGAACCGCCAAGGCGCAACGTGCTTGTGCCCTTTCAGGCTGTGGATCAGTACAAATTCGCTCACGGTCCAGCGACGCCGTTTTCCGCGATCGCGCCACCAAGCGCGTGTCATCGCCGACCAGAACAAAGGGCGATTGCCCGGCCTGCCGCGAAAGCTGGCGGTGCGGTCGAAGGAAACGTCGAACGGGATCAGGTTCACGCAGGCGACAGCCTCGCAGGCGCTGCGAACCAGTTGCTCAGACCCGCGACCGACCAACAACAGCGAGACATGCAGGCATTCGCGCGGGATCAGCTTGCGGCTAAACCGGTGCGCCAGCTTGAGAACGCCCGCAACCCGGTAGATTTTCGCCGCAGCGGCAAAATCCGGAACAGCGGCAAAAACCGCCGCCCGCAATCGCCAAAACCGCGGTCCATAACGCCTCAACTCAATACCCCAGAACACATCATGAACATCACACAATGTCAAGGGATCGTTGTCCCGCGGAAAGCCAAATGCCCGGCGCCCTTCCGAATCTGGCATAGACTGGCGCAGCACGGGTGCCGGGGCTGACGATGGAATTCACATTATTGTTTCTGGCGATCGCCATCGTGATGCTGGTCGCATGGCGAGGCCCGCGCCGGCTCGCGTTGGGCCTGTTTGCATTTGTCCTGGTCGCTTGCGTCGCAACCTATCTGCACCACGCGACCGACGTGCTCAAACTGTCGTTCTGAGAACTGCGCATGACCCAAACCCGCGCTATCGCCCTCAATGCGCTCAGCCTCTACGCATTGGCGGGTCTGCTGGCGGCGGCGTTCGCCGCGCAATTCCTGCTCGGCGAACTGCCCTGCCCGCTGTGCCTGCTGCAGCGCGTGCTGTTCGCGACACTGGCGGTGGGGCCGATTCTGAATATCCGCTTCGGACCGCGCCCGGGCCATTACGCGATGTCACTGCTGGCGGCCGTCGCCGGTGCTGTGGTTTCGTCGCGGCAGGTGCTGTTGCACATCATGCCGGGAGACTTAGGGTACGGCTCGGCGCTGCTGGGCTATCATTATTATAGTTGGGCGCTGATCGGCTTTATCGCCGCCATCGTGCTGCTCGCCACGATCCTGCTGTTCGATCGCCAGTTCGAGGACGACGGCGCAGCGCAACCGGTTGCAGGCGGCGTCTTTGCGTATATCGCGGTGTGGCTTGTGATCGGCCTCACCGCGCTGAATGTTGTCTCGGCGTTTCTGGAATGCGGCCCTGGGGCCTGCGCTGACAATCCGATCGTGTACGAACTGCTCAGACACGGATCCTGAAGAGACCGTCAGGGCCGCTTCGGAAGACGACCTTACGGTCGCTTCGGAATATCCAGCCCGCGCTGCACTGCCGGCCGCGCCAGGCCGCGCTCCAGCCATGGCGCCACATGCTTGAACGTATCGAACGCAACCAGCTCGCGCGCGTCGTAAAAGCCGATCAGGTTGCGCACCCAGCCCAGCATCGAGATGTCGGCGATGGTGTACTCGTCGTCCATGATCCACTGCCGCCCGTCGAGACGGATCTCGATCACGCCGAGCAGGCGTTTTGACTCGGCAACATAGCGCTCGAGCGGCCGCTTGTCGGCGATTTCCTTGCCGGCGAATTTGTTGAAATAGCCGAGCTGGCCGAACATTGGCCCGATCCCGCCCATCTGGAAATGCACCCATTGGATGGTCTGATATCGCCGCGCCGCATCGGCCGGCAGCAGCTTGCCGGTCTTCTCCGCGAGATATTGCAGGATCGCCCCTGACTCGAACAACCCGAGCGGTTTGCCGCCGGGTCCGTTCGGATCGATGATCGCCGGGATCTTGCCGTTCGGATTGAGCGACAGAAAATCCGGCGTCTTCTGGTCGTCCTTGCCGAAGTCGATGAGGTGCACTTCGTAGGGCAACCCGATCTCCTCCAGCATGATCGAAACCTTGACGCCGTTCGGCGTCGGCAGCGAATAAAGCTGAAGCCGGTCGGGATGTTTCGCGGGCCAGCGTTTGGTGATCGGGAAGGCGGAAAGGTCCGACATGAGTTTGCTCGTTGGCACCAGGCTGTTGTGAGGGATCAGGGATAGCTTATAACGCTCAGAACCTTTGATCGGGAAATGCCGCGACCAGCGCCTCCAGGCTTCGGTTCACGCAGGCTTGTCGTCATCGAGGCTGACGATCACCGCGGCGTTGGCGATGACGATGGAATCGCTGCCCTGCTCGGCCGGGATTTCCAATCCGCCTTTGACCGCGGTGACGGTCACCGTCCCGTATGGCAGCTCCTTGGCCACCGCCGCCGTGTCGACCGCCTCGGGGGTCGGCACGGCGATGGTGACATCGACGAACATGTCCTTTGAGGTCTTGCCCACCATGCGAAAGAACCCCAGGCTGGAATGGCGGATCGCGTCCGACACCGCGCGCTTCGCGGCCTTGGTGGCGTCGCGGCCGTGAACGTCAACGCCCATGCCCATTTCAGTGATACAGCGTACGCGCGCCATCGGAGTTCTCCGTGTTGTCGGTGTGAGGGATATTGGCCGGCTCTCTGCATCGTCCCCGCCGATCCCGACGTCAAGTGATGGCTTAGCCCGCCTACCGTCATACCCGCGCACGCGGGTATCCAGTAATACGAGGCGCTACTGATCAATTTCCAACGTCGCGGAATACTGGATCGTCCGCCTTCGCGGACGATGACGAAAGTGGGCGTTCTCGCGACACGATGTGCCCGAGTTTTGAAAAATTCGTTCGCCCTAAAGATAGAGGGCGCAGCGCGACCCTCAAGAGAGCAACCGTGCTGGAAGTAGACCGGTGCTCGGCCGGTCTCAAGGCTGGCGCTGGCGCGCCCCCGCCTTCGGCGGCTGACGGCCTTGACCCCGCCCGTTTGCCCATTCTGACAGATTTTCTGGACACAAGGGCGCGGGGAAGACCGGATGCGCGCTGCACCCGCGGTCTCATGTGCCATGATGTGCATGACAAAACGCACACGAGCATACAGGTTCAGCGGAAGCAGTCCGGCCTTCCCTGCGCAAGGGAGAGTATGGGGACAAAAAGTGTCGACAAATCAACGCCATGCGACTGTTGTGTTCACATTTGTGTCGCGATCGTCAATCGATTTAACTGTGACAAGAAACATGGGGACATGTTGACGCCTATAGAGCCCTGTGGAGCTAAGGCCTCGGCCACGAATAAGTGAATCTGCGTTTGCTCGGGATTTCGAGTGGTGGGATTCCCGTCCGGGTATGATGCTTGTAGCATCTGCTTGTGATTGATGAATCGGCTATCCGTCAGCGATTTGAGGCGCTCGATCCTTTGCTGGACGAGCGCGGCCGGCGACGTTTTGTGGCAGCGGAGGCCTTGACGGCCGGTCACGGAGGCATCGTCGCAGTGTCGCGGGCCACCGGGGTGGCGCGCAGCACGATAGGGCGCGCGATTGAGGAATTGCGCAGTGGCGAGGCGCCTGATCCAGAACGGGTCCGCAGGTCGGGTGGCGGACGCAAGCCTCTGATTGCGACCGATCCGCGTCTTCTTGATGATCTGCGCTCACTGGTCGAACCGGCGACGCGAGGTGATCCGCAATCGCCGATGTTGTGGACCTCGAAGAGCTTGCGCAAGCTCTCGGAGAGCTTGGGTCGGATGGGCCATAGGATCGGCCGTACCTTGGTCGGCAAGCTACTACACCAGCTCGATTATAGTTTGCAGGCCAACCGCAAGACGCGCGAGGGATCGAACCACATCGATCGCGACGCCCAATTCCACTATATCAACGATCGCGTCAAAGAGGTGCTTGCCTCCGGCAACCCGGCGATCTCCGTCGATACCAAAAAGAAGGAGTTGGTTGGCGATTTCAAGAACGGCGGACGGGAATGGCGGCCGAAGGGGTCACCCGAAGAAGTGCGCGTCCACGACTTCGTCATTCCCGAACTCGGGCGAGCAGTGCCCTATGGCGTCTACGACATCGCCGGCAACGCCGGCTGGGTCAGCGTGGGCATCGACCACGACACAGCGGCTTTCGCAACCAACGCCATCCGGAGCTGGTGGCAAGTGATGGGCCGTGAGCGCTATCCCGTGGCTAAAAATCTGCTGATCACCGCCGATGGCGGCGGCAGCAATGGCTCACGGGTGCGGCTATGGAAGCTGGAGCTGCAAAAGCTGGCCGACGAACTCGATATCCCGATCACCGTCTGTCACTTGCCGCCCGGCACCAGCAAATGGAACAAGATCGAGCATCGCCTCTTCTCCTTCATCACCAGCAACTGGCGGGGAAAGCCGCTGATCAGCCATCAGGTCATCGTGCAGCTGATCGGCGCTACGACCACCAAAGCCGGCCTCAAGGTCCGTTGCCAGCTCGACCCCATGACCTACCCCGCCGGCATCAAGGTTTCTGACGACGAACTCGCTGCTGTCAACATCACCCGCCATGATTTCCACGGCGAATGGAACTATACAATTAGCCCAAAAGCCCGAGCCTTGCAGCGTTAGTTCGCGGACGACGCCTTAAGCCTGCCCACTACCCGCCCAAAATCACCTTCGGCGAAATGCGCGCCTCCGGCGTCCACTCGGTGCTGGTCTATTGCCGCGATCACCGCTGCAGCCACTCCACAACGATCAGCGCGGATCGCTGGCGGCCCTCATTAGCCCGCGCGCCCGATTGCGCGTCCAGTTCACGTCAGTGGATCAGTTTAATTGCGCGCATTTTTGGAGTGAAAAACTAACGACCCCGGCCGCATATTTTCGGCATGGAGAAAATCATCGCTTTGTCGACCGTCGCAGCAATCCTGATCTTCGCGGGAACCTACGCGCTATCGGTTGGGAATTCCCATAGCAAGGGTAAGTGATTCCCGCCCAACGCAACGGGCCGGAGATGATGGCGCGGATCGCGCCCTGATCGAGCGACGTTCTCGCAGGTGCGCGCCAAAATTCAGCCATTGAACTCAGGCGCAGATGCATTGCGTGAAGCCGGCGTCTCGTCAGGTGACGGCTAGCCCAGATGACCCCATCCTCGGGCCTCGACGACCTAACGAGCGCAGTCAAGGCCCGAGCCCCGATCGGGCCTTTGTGCTGTGTAATGTTCGAGACCGGCGCTGGTCGGATGTCCCAACTAGAACCGATCCAGCACCCGGCTGAAGGCGTGATGTGTTCGGTTCTTGACGGACACACGATGAAGGGTATCGGCGCTTGCGCCTGCGTGCGTGACACACGATCATCCAACCATGGCCCGCTTTCGCATCCATCAGCACCGCGCCGAGATCGCCAGGCGCTGGCCGCCAAACTACGCCCGGACCCCCGCGACGAGTGCAGCTTTGCGCTCGCCAGCCGGACCCGCGGCACGGGTCTTGAAGTAGTCGAGCACGAACAGGCAAATCGCCGAAGACAGATTGCCCTGCTGGCGCTTAGTGTCGATCTCGCCAACCAATTCGGACAGCGTCATGCTGCGCTCCACGGAAATCTCCTTCATGCCGTTCCAGAATGCCTCTTCGAGGCTGACGCTAGTCTTGTGGCCGGCGACCACGACCGAATGCTTCACGACAGGCGACTTCATTGTGCTACCCCCCGTTAATCATTACTCAAATATGCTGCACTCTATATCCTGCACTCTGCGCGCCGTAATGTTCGCTGGCTCGGCAGCGCCACAAAGATGGAGAGCTTAAACCGTTACGATCTATAGTGATATAGCTTGCCGGTAGATCATATCGCGCACCGTAGTTTTTCGGGGGCGCCCTCTCCCGAAAATGGAAGAAAACCAAGACATCCAACGCCCCGGTACCAATTAGACTGATCAAATCTATTTAACTAAGCTGGAATGCACACTTTGGCACATTGATCGAAATCAACGGCGTGGTAGCCAGCAATCGCCCATCGACATTATGGGGTCGATCAAAGCGCAACTGCCGCCACTCAGGATTGCCTGGGGCAAGACCGTCGACACCATTGTCAACAACGGTCACACAATCCAACTCAATGCGGCCCAGGGGAACACGCTCAGTTTTGGCAGTGGGCCTTACGGTCTATTGATCACTTCCATCATCCGAGCGAGCACCTCATCGGCGGCAAGCGCTTTCCCATGGAGGCGCATTTCGTCCACGCTCATGCTTCGGGCGCGCTCGCCGTGGTCGCCGCGCTGATGGTGGCAGCGCGGGATGAGAGTATCAAGAAATTACCGACCGCCTAATTGGTAAGAGGTCGACAGTTCAATCCTGTCTGGCAGCACCATTCATCTATTTGAAATTTATGCGTTTATTCTGATCGATTTGGATTGGCCTTCCATCGCCGAATTGAATTGGAACCACCGCGTAACCACGCGCTGCTCTTTCGCGGTAATGCCCGGTTTGTCTCATCCATAGGCGCGAACGGCCCGCTCCGAATGATCGCGAACTGTTCCCGGTCTGACAGCACGTCCACGCGAACGTCGCCCCGCTCTATCGTCTGCGCGCACTTACCGTTCAATCGGTCCCCGGCCTTTTTAATCGTTTGAATCGCCACGCTCGGCCATCTCGATCAATTTTCGGGCGATGGCGCGCTGGTGGCAGTAAGAGCCAAAACTCTATAGTTTTTTGGGGGCGACCGGAGAGGCATGGATGCGCGACCCGAACACCGTCGCGGCGATTGTCAACGTCGTAAGGCAGGTTCATGGCGACGACATCGCGCGGGTCATGCTGAACGACGGCTTATCGCTGGCCGCTTTGATCGACGTCATGTTGCGCTCGCCGCTGAAAAACCGCGACGCGGTCAAACTGATTACGCGAGCGCTTCGCTCCGGCGATTTTATCGTCACACCGGACTTTGGTTCTCTCTCGCACCTCAAATATTTTTATGACCGTCCCAAATCGCTGCACGTCGTTGACATAGCCGTCATGACGCTGGATCGCGGCACCATTGCCAGCACGGCCATCCGCTTGCGACTGATGCCAAGCGACAATTGATCTTCGGCGGGACAGCGAGGCGATCAGGAGCAAACCCAGATAATCGCTGCCGCCATCGGCAAGCCTACGACAAAAGCACCGACAATCGTCGACGCTAATGCGGCAAGCATGTTTACCTCAGGCTGCACATTGTCGATTTTTTTAGACATGACTCCTACTCCATCGCTCGGGAAATGTAGAAGCCGTCACCGGGACGAAGCGGCAACGGCTTCTCCCTCACGCACACTGTGTCCAGAAAGGACAGACGAACCGTCCTCGAACATGGTTAATAAAATATTAACGGGGTGGGATAGGCAGGAAATTTGCACCCAAGGTAAAACCCATTACCGATATTGCGACTGTGATCGATGATTGCCTGTCGGCCGTTGCCAGATCATGCGACTTGCTCGCACTTGACCGGCATCGCAGCTCAAACCAGCGCACCGAACCAACCGAGGAAAGTCCAGCCGAGAACGAGGTTGGCAATGAAGATCGCATCCGTTGCGTGGTGCTGACGGCACGCGCAACGAACCACGGCAGAAAGTAGATCACCAGCAAAACGATCACACCATCAGTCCATGAGCGGCACCCGCCATTGCTGACGACGAAGATCGCAGTTGTTGTGAACGCCGCTTCAACGGGCCATTGGAAGGGAACTGGGTTATATTCGATCCTTTCGTCACAACGAAAGCTTCGGGGATGGGATTGGGACTTTCCATTTCTCGGCGGATCGTCGAGGATCACGGCGGTGATTTGCGGCTTGTCGAAACGAGTTCAAAAGGCTGTGTGTTTGAAATTGTTCTGCCGGGTGCAGCAACCAGCGAAGCAACGAGCATCGGGACGACCGTCGCGGCACCAACGACAGGTTATGCGTGAGCGCGCAGAGATAGGGGCAAGGTGTCTAAGCAGGCCCGAGCGATGCTGCCTTGAGCGGATCGATCAGTGAATTTACCGAGAACGGTTTGGTAAGATAGGCGAGACAGCCGGATTGCAGCGCCGCCGTGCGAACGGCTGGGTTTTCGTTTGCGGTTATGTAGATAACGGGGACGGAAATGCGAGCGGCTGTGAGACGCTGCCTAAGATCGATGCCTGATCCATCATTCAAATTGATATCCAGAATGATGCAAGCCGCCTCTTCGTAATTGCTATAGTTTTTGAAAGCCTCCGCAGTCGGGAAGAGGACGGGCTCATACCCGTGTTGCCTTAGCACTCGCGCAACTCCCCGCAGCATCGCGGGATCGTCATCGACGATAAGTACGCGTTCTTTGGGAGGCAAGATAAAGTCCTCGATGTCCGCAAAGACTTGAGCGGGAACTTTGTAAATTCGGTTGAACCGTTTAGCTCCATGTATAGCGCAAGACAATGGGTTAGGTTTCAGGCCAATCCTCGTGCAAGCCGGGGAACGGTCCTCGCGTGTACCGCCAGTGGCCACTTGAACCGCCGGAAGTTCAAGGTCGTCAGCAGCTAGCAAGTCATTCCGGTTGCGCATCTGCGGACGGCTCGCCGGGTGTGGCGGACCGTGGTTCTTGCCACGCACATACCGTTAACTCGTGTCCTGCCCGCGCCGCAGGCAGCAGCGACTTCCGTGATCATGCTGTCCGGCTGAAGAATAATCGGCGCGAGTGGCGCAGCCTGCGCCGATAGTGCGACCGAAAAGGCGAAGCCAGCAATCGCAATCGTCCTAATCATTCTGCTCCTCCCTAATCCGTTCGATCACCCCGACCTCTCACAGCAGGAGGATGGTCCGGCTCTTGGGTTCAAGCAACGCCCCCCAAGCTTACGGACTGGTCGCTCGAAGGCTTGAGATAGATCAAGGGTCTTTACGACGGGCGGGCCGGAACGTCAGCGGTCTCAGGGCGAATTGAGGATTAGAAGTTTCGGCGGTTGCGGGAGCGGGAGTGCCGTCTGTTTGGTTTCTATCTATGGCGCGAGGTGGGTCAATTCGGCGTCGCTCACCTGCTCAACGCTCGGCCCTTGTCCATCAGGACAATAGTGCCCCTTGGAAATGATCTCATATCGGGCACTGTGCTGGAAAGGCTCTCTGAGCATAGGACAGCGCGAGCCTTCGATGAGGCTGCTTCGCTTGGCCGCCCCCTGCGAAGCGGTCTCGTCGAGGTGCCAGCCCGAACATTGGTGGTCCCAATCGAAGTTTTTTCCTCCCCATGGCCGTGGCACAAGAGCGGTGCGAGATGACAGCTTTCACGATCCAAGCGTCCAAAAATGGACAGACGATCACAACAGTCCGGATCAGACCAACGGTCTGTGTTGAGAAAGCCAAGACGCTCTTGCAAGAAGGATGGCAGGTTCACATCACTAATGCCGCAGGGCATCAATATGGCTCCGATGAGTTCGATCAGTTAGCCGCCGAGTGAAACACGGGCCGTGGGGTTGGAGGGCATCGTTTCGAAGCGAACGGATGCACCCTATCGCAGCGGGCCATCGATGGTGTGGCTCAAGAACCGGGCGAGCGAGGCGGTGCGCCGGGCGCGAGGAGGAAGGGTGCTAGACCCGCCCACGGTCATCAGATGCATGAACTCGGCAGCATCGACGTGATGCGCCTCGACCAGACGCTCGGCCAGTCGCGTCACGTTGCCTGCGCATCAAGTTGTATGTCGATGAGAACCCTTGAAGAAGGGATCAAGCTTCACAGGTTCGCCGGTATCTTTCCAGAACAGTTTTTGACCGTGGCTGGCCGCCACCGCGAGGCGGTGGTGGCCGTAACACTGCGACCGCAAGTTGATGGGGATCGCGGGCGATTTGAGGACGGTTTGTAAGGGTCGCTGGTTTAGGCCCCTCACGGAGCGAGCGTAGAGCGTCGAGATTCAGGTTTCGGCTGGCGGGTCGAGCCGATTGACGAGTGTGACGAACGTGTCCTCGAAGCCGGGCTCGTAATGGTCGGGGTGTTCCTTGATGAACTCGATGACCTTTCGGTAGCATTCCGCGGCCTGGATATTGTCGCCACGAGCCTCATGCACCATGCCGAGGCGATCATAGCCGTCGTGCACTTCAGGGAACTGGACCAGAAGATCGTTGGCGGCCTTCTCGGCCTCGTCGAGCTTTCCGGCACGAACGAGATCGGCAGCGGCGTTGGACGCGATGGTGAGTGCGTCCTCGTCAGCGTCCATGGCGGCGGCGAGCCTCGCCGCGATGGCGGCTCTCATTTCTTGAAGGTGCAAGCGATTGGCGGCGGTGCTTTCGGCTCGCCTGGCTTCGGCCTCGGCAAGCTGCTCGCGTTCGGCTGCTTCCTCCTTGGCAAGACAACACTTTTTGTACTTGTTGCCGCTGCCACAGGGGCATGGATCATTGCGTCCGGGTTTGGCCATGGTGGTCAATGCCATTGAGCTGAGAAGGATGCATCCAATGTATTCAACGCTGCTGGCTGACGCTGCATTCCATGAGCTGCTTCTTGTCCTTGATCAGGATATCGCCATCTCGGCTCGACGGGAACCATGCCGTTTGTGCCGCGGGGTTCTGCATTCTGCCCGGTATCGCCGCAAGCCTCGTGGCCATCCGGCCAAACTCGGCGAGGAGCACGATTGGCGCTTCAGCTTCTGTTGTGCCCGCGACGGTTGCCGTACACGCAGGACGCCGCCGTCGTTCCGGTTCCTCGGTCGCAAGGTCTATCTCGCCGCAATGGTGGTGCTGATCGCGATCATGCGGGAGGGCGCGACCGCCGCACGGATGCGACAGCTGTCCGCCTTGGTCGGCGTCAACCGTCGGACGGTTGAGCGCTGGCGGGAGTGGTGGCGCGACACGTTCACGGCGAGCCCGTTCTGGCAGATCGGCCGGGCCACATTCATGCCACCGGTTGATCAGGATCGCCTGCCGGCCTCGCTGATCGAGCGGTTCACCGGCAGCGGCGTGGAGCGGCTCATTGCGCTGCTGCGCTTCATCGCCCCGATCACCGGAGGCGACAGGCACGCTCGATAGCGGCTTTGCCCGATCCGCAGAGGATGCTCATCGCCAGCAATCCGGTGCGTCTTTTACCGTCTGTGTGCTTGATCCAGAGGAGCACCGGGCGTGACGCAGCAGGCACGAGGTCCCCGAGTCCATGAGCGGTGGGCGCATCTGCGCTTCTCCGTGATAGGACAGCTGTTGGCGGCGCCGCCGCCCAAAGGCGAACTGCGCGCCGAGATCGCGGCGCTCGCAGCGCGCCAGTGGCGTCACCCCAGCACTGGCGATCCTGTCCGCTTCAGCTTCTCCACCATTGAGCGGTGGTTCTACCGTGCCCTGCAGGAGCGCAGCGATCCGGTCGGCGTCTTGCGCCGCAAGCTGCGCACCGATTCTGGCCAGCAGCCCGCGATGAGCGACGCGGTGCGCCAGATCTTGCTCGCACAGTATGCCGCGCACAAAAGCTGGAGCATCCAGCTCCATCACGACAATCTCGTCGCGCTCGCCGAGACCAGAGCCGATCTCAGGCCTTTGCCGTGTTACGACACGCTGCGCCGCTTCATGAAGGCGACCGGTCTTAACAAGCGACGGCGGATCACATCACGCCTGACCGCAGGCGCCGCCCGCGCCGAGGCACGGCTCTTCGACCGCGAGATCCGCAGCTATGAGGCCGAGTTCGTCAACGGCCTGTGGCATTGGGACTGTCACCATGGATCCAGGAAAGTGCTCACCGCACGCGGCGAGTGGCAAACCCCGATCCTGTTCGGCGTGCTGGATGATCGCTCGCGACTTGCCTGTCATCTGCAGTGGTATCTGGCCGAGACGGCGGAGATCATCGCCCATGGTCTGTCGCAGGCGTTCCAGAAGCGCGGTCTGCCGCGCTCCGGTTTGAGCGACAATGGCGCCGCCATGACGGCCGCCGAGATAACCGAAGGTCTCTCCCGCCTCGGTATCCTGCACCAGACCACACTGCCATATAGCCCGTATCAAAATGCCAAGCAGGAGGCGTTTTGGGGGCCGGTCGAGGGGCGGCTCATCGCCATGCTGGAGGATGTCCCCGATCTCACACTTGCGGTTCTCAACGAGGCGACGCAGGCCTGGGTGGAGTATGAGTATAATCGCAAGGTCCATTCCGAGATCGGCGAAGCCCCCATCACGCGCTTCCTCGCCGGCACCGAGGTGACGCGGCCGTGCCCGAACAGCGACACGTTGCGCCTCGCCTTCACGCGCACCGATCATCGCATGCAGCGCAAGAGCGATGGCACCGTCGTCATCGAAGGGCGCCGCTTCGAGATTCCCAACCGCTACCGGCATTTGACCCGGCTCGAAGTTCGCTACGCCGGTTGGGATCTCGGCATCGTCCACCTCGTCGACGACCGCACCGGCAAGGTGCTGTCCCGTCTCTATCCCCAGGACAAGACCCGGAACGCCAACGGTCTGCGCCGTGCGCTCGATCCGATCTCGCCCGAGCCCAAGGACGTCAAGCCGGCGACCGGTATCGCGCCGCTGCTCGCCCGGCTGATCGACCAGCAGGCCGCTACCGGACTGCCGCCGCCCTATCTGCCCAAGAATGAAGATGGAGACGCCACGTGAACAAGAAGCTGCTCGCGCTCTATGGCCTCAAATGGAATCCGTTTGCCCCTGACGTGCCGGTCGAGGCGCTCCATGTCACGCCGCGCATCGAGTTGTTCTGCTGGCGGGTCGGGCAATTCGCTGGCGAAGGCGGCTTCGCGCTCGTCACCGGCGCTCCCGGTACCGGCAAGTCGGTTACCTTGCGCATGCTCGCCGAGCGGTTCGCCGGGCAGCGTGACGTCAAGGTCGGCGTGTGCAGCCGGCCCCAAGCCAATCTCGCTGACTTCTATCGCGAGATGGGTGAGCTGTTCGGCGTCGAGCTGCGCCCGCACAATCGGTGGGCGGGCGCCAAGGTTTTGCGCGAGCGTTGGCAAACCCACATCGATGCCTCCCTGGCGCGGCCCGTGCTCATCGTTGATGAGGCGCAGGAGATGTTGTCGACCGTCCTCTCCGAACTGCGCCTGTTGTGTTCCACCAGAACTCGATTCCCACATTCTGCTCACGGTCGTGCTGGCCGGCGACGGCCGCCTCGCCGAGCGCTTACGATCCGACGAGTTCCTTCCCCTCGCCAGCCGTATGCGGGTACGCCTCTCGCTCGAGCGCGCCACCCCGGAAGAGCTCGCCGAGCACCTGCGGCACGCGTTGCAAAAAGCCGGCGCCGTAAAGCTGATGACGCCGGAGCTGATTGCAACCTTGTGCGATCATGCCCAGGGCAATCTGCGCGCCCTCATGAACATGGCCGCAGAGCTGCTCGCCTTCGCGGCCGAGCGCGAAGCCCGCCAGATCGACGAGAAGCTGTTCCTCGAGACCTGCTCTCCACCCGCCGAGACCAAAGCCGCTGCCGGACGGCGGCGATGAGCCTGTTGCCGGTCGAGCCCGCTTATCGCCTCGCCGAGCGCGCCGAGGAGCAACGCTGGCTCGTCACCTCGCTGTGGTCCGAGCAGGCGGTCGGAATCATCGGCGGCGAGCCCAAATGCTGCAAATCCTTCCTCGCGCTCGATCTCGCCGTCGCAGTTGCCGCCGGCACGGCATGCCTGCGCCGCTTCGTCGTCCCACGCGCTGGGCGCGTTCTGCTCTATGCCGCCGAGGACGCGCTCCACATCGTGCGTCGGCGGATCGAGGGCATCTGCGCCGCCGCAGGCGTCGGACTCGCAGATCTCGACGTACAGGTGATCACCGCTCCTACCGTGCGGCTCGACCTCGAAGCCGACCGCAGGGCGCTCGACGAGACCGTCGCCAAACTGCAACCGCGCCTGCTCGTGCTCGATCCCTTCGTACGTCTGCATCGCATCGATGAGAATGCCAGCGGCGAAGTCGCGCCGCTGCTCGCATATCTGCGCGAGTTGCAGCGCCGACACGGCGTCGCCGTGGTCGTCGTCCACCACGCCAAGAAGGGCGCCGGCCGCATCCGGGCCGGCCAGGCCCTGCGCGGCTCCTCCGAGTTCCACGCCTGGGGCGATTCCAATCTCTACCTGCGCCGCAATGGTGATGATCTCACTCTCACGGCTGAGCACCGCGCGGCTCCCGCCATGCCAACCGTCACGCTCGAACTCGCGCAACGCGCCAATGCGCTGGCGCTTGAGGTGATCGAACGCCATGCACCGCAAACACCGCCGCCCAGCTCCGTCGACGAGCGCATCACAACAGCGCTCACCGATGCCGCCGGCCCGCTTCCGTTCTCCGAACTGCGCGGGCTCTGCCGTGTCCGCACCGCCAGCCTCTACGAGCGACTGGCCGCCCTAACCACCGCGGGTCGCATCATCAAATCCGCGCAGGGCTATCGTCTTACGCCGAGCTGAGCGCTGCACGACCACATTACCGTCGACTGCAATGACGGCCGGCTGCCACTTCCGCTTCCCGAATGCTCTACAGCGCACCGGAAGCGGTAGCGGGAAGTCCCGCAGCACCACAGCGACTAGTGTTCCATCCTTTTGTTCGATCGGCACCATCCTTCCATCCCGACCTGCGCGCAGCCGGTGTCGTCGCGCGCAGCGGCTGTCAAGGATGGCCCGTCTTCGGGCCACCGCGCCAGCGGCGCGCAGCGTCCTTGACGGCCGTGAGCACGACGGCATGCTCGGTCGCGTCGGGAAACCGATACACGCGCATCAAACGGACCATCAAAAAGTGAGAGTGAAGCTCCATCAAAAAGCGTGCCCACGCTTAGCCGCCGATCAGCGTATGGTCATCCGTTGCTTTGGCGATGATCTCACCGTCTTCGTCCACGATGTTTTTCATGGGCCGCCTCCAATCCAACGCGCCGGTCAGCGCCGCCGCGATGGTGCGAGATCTATCTAACCTCGTGCCAGGCCCGCGTTCCAACCCCATGAAGATCACGGCTTCCGTATTCGACATGCGCCACATCGCGCACCGCCTTGTGTACCAACCGGGATAAAATTAAGCCGAGAATGCGCGATGACAAATATATTCACCCATCGGCGTCTCGCGGTGATGTCCCCGGTTGCGGAGGGACCGCCACCGTCGCACTCATCGCATCAGGCGGGATACGATTGAAGCCACGCCAAGCGCAGCCACCACCCCGATCAGGAGATTGATCCGCCAAAACTGACCTCGTGTCATGACCTGCGCCTCTACGGTCTACCCATTGTAAGCAGACGCCCGGTAGCAACGTGTCTATTTGAGTTAGATCAAAGGCCGCCGTTCCGGCAGGCCGGGGGAACGGATCGTTAACCGGCTCCGAACACTATCGGTCCCGTTGGTGTTGCGTGAGCGTGAAGAAGCCGTCACCGCTTACCCCCCGGTGACGGCTTTTTGTCTTCCCCGACATGAGATGCGCGACACGGCACGCATCGAACCCGGAGCCAGCACGGACAACGGCGCGCACCGTCACCGCGTCACCGCACCACCATGACGCGCGCAAGACGACCGACACGCCAGCGTCGAACAGCTATCTGTACCGGTGATCAGCGCATTCGCCAGCGCCTGCTTGGTCAACCGCGATACGCTGGCGGATATCAAGCCATCTTTCGAAAACGACGCCGATATCGTCCCGATGCCTCCAGAGGAGGTGGCATTTTCCAACTGTGAGAAAGCCATCGAACGTGACGTAGAACTGTATCGGAAGGAGGCCTAGTCCGTCTGCATGCACTACGGCATTCGTTCGGCTAAGGTCGTAAGCTATAATGCGCAATTCTCGGCCGCCATCAAAGAACAGCAGGCCATTTATGGAATGTTTGATCATGGGCAATCCAATCCTCGGAAAATAGCCGCGCTGGATTTGGTACTTTGAGGAACCACATGATCTATAAGCGCCGAGGATACCGCCGTGTAATTGTCCTGAAGATCAATAACCGAACTTACGGTTAAATCGCCAATTTTAATAAAACGATTTGTAAGCGCCAACAGCGTCACCATCGCCAGCCGTCGCGCGCGTCACGTCATCACCATCGAGGTCGCGATCACGTCACGGTCGCGCCAGCATCACGATGCGAACAGGCGACCGATCGCGGACGGCATCACGTCATCGCGCCATCACCACGCCGCGACGGCAGGCACCGCGCCAGCGTCGAGCAGCGCCATCACGATCACGCGCACCATCACCACGACAGCGACGGGTAGGCGTCAACATCGACGCCATCAGAAGGCCGTCCAGCGCGCGCAGCGGCAGGGCTACGCCCCCAAGGCATCGGTGCGACGATGCGCGCCGCACGTTTCACACCAGATAAAATCCGTCCGCGGCATTCAGCAGGTGGAGTACCAATCGTCAGGAAACGGAATAAAGGGCCAACCCCGCTCGTTGTCGTTGGCTGCTTTGAAGACCGGCGCATCTAGGGATGGCGAGCGGGCCATAAAGACGTTTCGTAGCTCAGGCTCAAGCGTCGCTATCTGCGGCAATCCGCTGAACTCGGCACGCATGGGGCGTCACTCTTTCAACAGTCGATCCACTCCCCAAATTCCGGCTTTCCAAACTACGCGCCGTAAGGCCCCCGATCAGTAAACCTATCACAGGCGCGTTTCGGGGACTATTGCCCTTGGGGCCATTCCGACTGAGGGACAGGCCGAGCAGCGCCGGGCCATTAGAAGGCCGTCCACCGGGCCGTCAGCGGCACGGCTACAGCACAACCGAACCACCACGCGCCAGCGCACAGACGGCCACGCGCCGCGATCTGCCGGGCCATCATCGCCGCCGCACCCGCAGCTTGACGACCTTGGCGGGCGCGGCAGGCTCAGGGTTGACGATGGTCGCGAGCCGCTGCGCCCACTTCTCCAGTGCCTCGCGCTTCTCGTCCTCATATTCGTGCAGGTCGTAGACGCCGACGATGCCGGGAGGACGGTGTGAGATGGTCCCTCACGTCGCCGCTCGTAAAACGCATCAGCGGCTCTAAAAATTTTCGTTCGTCACCCCAAAAAGACTTTAGCAACAATATCGGCACTTTTCGGAAGTGCCGTAATGTCCGACTTAAGTCCGGAATGCGCCCCAGAGCGGACGTCCGCCAACGACTCTGGATTTATGGGTTCACGCCCCTAGGAGCCCGTCCAGATAGGCATCGCGACCGGCCAATTGTTGCAGGGTAGCCGGCTCAGGCAACCTTTGCGAGGGTGAACAGCTTGAGGAGGTTGTGGATGGTGCAAATCATGGCCCATTCGGCTCGCACCTTCTCGACGCCCCGCAACAGGAACTCGCGGAAGCCGCGTGCTTGTTTGATCTGTCCGAACACCGGTTCCACCACTTGCTTTCTCAATCGGTAGGGCGTTTCGAAGCCGCCATCGTCGATCTTCTTTCGCATCCGTTGGGTCAGCGGTCCGCCGATTTTTCCGTTCGCGGCTGTCGGGTGCTTGGCGCGTCCGGGCGCGACATAGCCGTCGATACCGTGTGCTTCGAGCGCTTCGAGATTGGCTTCGCTGCAGTAGCCGGAGTCCGCTGAGGCCTGCTCCGGCTTGCGGCCGAGATTGTTCTCGATGGCCTTGATCAGCGGCACCAACTGGCCCTGATCGTTGCCGCACTGCGTCAGTTCGTGCGCGACAATGATCTGGGCGCCTGCGTCAACGGCGGCCTGTGCATTGTAGGCCTGAACGAAACCATCCTTCGACTTCATGATGCGGCTTTCCGGATCGGTAAAATTGCGTTGCGACTTGGGATTGGGTTCGTCCGACGGCGGTGCTGCCGGTTTGCCCGGCTTCTTGCGGCCTTCGGCTTGGCGCTGCTGTTCTTTCTCTGCCTCGATGCGACGCTCTTCCTCCGCCTCCAGCTTGGCCTCGGCCTCCAGCGCCGCCATCGCCTGCTGGATCTTCGCCAGCCGTTTCTGTTTGTCGCCGACCCAATCCGGCAGTTCGTCGCCGCGCTTGTCTTTGCCGAAAGTCTCGTCCTCATCGGAATCCGCCGCCTCGGCGGCCGCCAACATGCGGGCGATCTCGGCTTTCAATTCCGTATCGCGTTTTTTCATGCGCTCATAACTCATCGCTTTATGTTTCGAAGCGTTGGCTTTGATCTTCGTGCCATCAAGCGCGACATGCCCGAGTTTGACCAGCCCTGCCGTCTCACACAGCTTCAGAACCTGCAGGAACAGCGCGCCCAGCGCCTTCAAATGCCGCTTGCGGAAGTCGCTGATCGTGCGAAAATCCGGCGGATCCAGCGCCACAATCATCACAAAATCGTTCCGCTCACGGCAGGCCTTTGCGATCCGCCGCGAAGAATACAGCCCACTCGCATAGCTGTGCAACAGAAGCGCCACCATCATCCGCGGGTCAAACGGCGGTTGCCCGAGCCCGCTCACATAGCTGCCCGTGATCGCCCTGAGATCGAGGCTCTCCCGCACCAGCTCAACGATAAACCGCGAAACATGGCCTTTCGGCACAAAATCCTGCACATTCGGCGGCAGAAGCAGCGTCTGATCGATATTCCAGGGGCGAAAATACTTGCTCATGGCCCTCGCTTGAATCAGAATCGCTTAGAATTGAACAGTCACTATTCGGACAGGCTCCTAGCCAACCCCCTGGCCCCCACCGGCGACCTACCGTCCAACTCGGCAATCCGGCGGTCAATCTCACTGATCACGCGCTTCGAGAACGGCCCGAGGTGCATGTACAGCGCCATCAGCATCACGATGTAACGCAGCGCGCCTGGATTGGTCTTGGCGACTTCGACGAAGATCTTCCAGAACGGCTCGCGAACCTCCGGAAGGGCCCGCATGATCCGGTGTACGCTGTCGATGCTGCCAAGCCTATTGCGCATGTCGCCATCTGGCAGGTCGCGGCGCCGGTCGGACCGGTCGAGCATGACGGCGAGCCGAGACAGCCGTCCCGCGTATGCCGTCGGGCTGAACACGTGCCCGAGCACGGCCTTGTAATCCACAAGGATGTCACGAAGCGGACGCTTGGTGTCGAAATTGCAGCCGAGCGTGCATTGGTCGCCCGCCTGCTCGTACCTTCATGAGGTCATGACCTTTGTGCAGGCGGCCTTCCTTGGCTAGCCGCCGCGTCAGCTGTGTGCCAGGCAGCGCATAGAGTAGTCCAACCGTGCAGACTGGAATGTTCGCCTCCTCGATGAAGTCGATCATCGCCTGTCCCATCGAGACTTTCTCGGTATCGAACCCGACGATGAAGCCCGCGGTGACGAACATGCCGTAGCCGTAGATCTTATGAATGCACTCGGCGATGTTGCGCCTGGTGTTCTGTTTTTTCTTCATATGCACGAGGGTCTCTGGATCCGGGCTCTCAATGCCGACGAAAATCCCGAAGAAGTTCGCGTCCTTCATTGCCTGCAACAGCTCGCTGTCGTCCGCGATATTGATCGAGGCTTCGGTCGAGAACTCGAATGGATAGTCGCGCTCTTCCAGCCAGGCTTTGAGCCGCGGCAGTAGGGTGCGGAGGTTTTTTTTCCGATGAAATTGTCGTCGACGAAATCGACATGCCCGCGATAACCGTGATCGTAGAGCGCTTGCAGCTCAGCGAGAATCTGATCGGGGGTCTTGGTGCGCGGCACGCGACCATACAGCTCGATTATATCGCAGAACTCGCAGGTGAACGGGCAGCCACGCGAATATTGCACGCCAATGAAGAGATAATGATCGAACTTGATCAGATCGTAGCGGGGCATCGGGCTTAGTGTGACGTCGATCTTGAATTTCTCGGCGATGAACACGCCCTTGCGCTCGCCGCTTTCCCAGGCGGCGATGAATTGCTCGATGATTTGCTCGGCCTCGCCGATCACCTGGAAGTCCGCGTCCGCGTAAAGATGCGGGCTGGAGGAGACGTCAGGCCCACCGACACATACTGGCTTGCCGTGCAGGTGGGCGAGAGCGATCAGGTCGAGAAAATCAGGCTGCTGGTTGAGCATACCGCCGATCATTACGAGATCGGCCCAGTTGAAGTCCGCGTCCGTCAAAGGCTCGGTGTTACGGTTGACAAGACGAATGTCCCAATGCTTCGGCAGCATGGCGGCGACGGTGATCAGTCCGAGTGGCGCCGCCGGATACTTCGCGCCGACGAGTTCGCAAGCTTCCGTATAGTTCCAGAACGAGTCCGGAACGAATTTCGGATAGATCATTAGGACGCGGCAGGGGATCGTCATGTTGCTCCGGCCCGGATCTTGAGCGTCACAGTGCCACGCAGTTGGTCGGGGCCGCGTTTTCCCGTCAATCTTCTGAAGCAGGGCTCCCGAAATAGATTTAGGAGAGATTTGCGGTACCTCATTGAGGGACGGGCGGACTCAATCGTCTAATTTGGTGCTATTTCTGCAACAATCGTCAGAAATAGATCGCGCGGCTGAGGGGCTCTGTTTACTGTGCTCGTAACGAGTATCAGGTTATTTCTGATTCCCCTAATGACAGCTGGAGACTTGGATGTTGAAATTCGTGATTGTGGGAACCGCTACCCTGGCGTTTGTGGGAACGGTTGCTGCCGACCTGCCCCATCCGCAGCCGGTTTATCAACCGGCGCAGGTGGGCAAGATGCCAATCGGCAAATACCCGGTCGGCAAGTATCCAGTCGGCAAAGCCCCGGCCCCGGCTCCGCTCGTAACCAAGGGTTAACTCGAGGGTTACTCGGCCTTTGCGTCTAGAGTTGCGGCAATCGTGGTTTTGTTAACAGGCATGACGGTCAGTGTGAGGCCGGCGCAGGCGGCCCCCGCCGGATCGGGCGCTCACGTTTTTCTGGTCCGAGGGGTCCTCAATATTTTCTCACTTGGCCTGGATCAAATCGCAGTCAGGTTGCAGCAGCAGGGCACGTTAGCAATCATATGCTGTGGGCATCGATCGCTGATGAAGCCGCAGCTGAGTACAAAAGCGGGCGGGTCAAGACTGTCATTCTGGTTGGGCACTCCTCCGGTGCAACGTGTCTGCCGGATATTGTGGCCCGGCTGGATCGACAGGGAGTTCCAGTTAAATTGGCAATCGGTCTCGACTCGGTGTTCCGTACGAGCCTCGCTGGCCGCGTTGGGCACTATATCAATTTTTACGTTGCCAATGGCCCCGGTACCCGCGTCCAACAGGCCAAAGACTTCCACGGAAAACTTGAGAATGTTGATGTCGAGAGGGTGCCCGGCAT
Source organism: uncultured Alphaproteobacteria bacterium (assembly GCA_963755895.1). Lineage (GTDB taxonomy): Bacteria > Pseudomonadota > Alphaproteobacteria > Rhizobiales > Xanthobacteraceae > Bradyrhizobium. Next base: position 554,138 of record CAVWMD010000027.1, on the reverse strand, counting down.
CTCGCACCTGACAATCGACAAAAACCAGCTGATGCAGCAAAAGGTGATCGCCGCGATCGACGCGGCGGTGCGCAGCGGTCCGGTACAAGTGCCTGCACACGGGGAGTTGCGGCAGCCAGTAGCTCATGAGACCACGCGCGAGCCAGGCGCAAAGCGCGCATCCGTTGCGGATTGACCAATTAGTCAAACACTAGAACACGGTCCGGAAAGCGGACACCGGTTTTCCGTCGGGACAGACGCGAAACGCTTGCGCGGAGATCATGCTCTAGAAGCGGATAAATGGCACAATCATCGGCACACGGCGGGAATAGGGTCCGTATGCGTCCAGGCCCATCTTGGTGCAGAGGAAGCTCTCCTCCATGCGCGCCTTCCGCCATTCTCCGAGCGATATTAGCAACGCGCCCAACAGCGACGTCCACGTCGCCACCGCAACGCCCGTCGCTAGGATTGCGAGGATCAGGCCGGCGTAGATTGGATGACGCACCAGTCCGTAAGGCCCAGTATCGACGATGCGGTGCCCCTCTTTTTGCGTGATGGCATTTGACCAGAAACGTCCAAGATGAATGCGCGCCCACCACGTAAATGAGACGCCGAGCAACACAACGGCGGCCAGCACATAAGTGCCGGCATTACCGAGATCGTAAAGTCTACTCTCTCCCCGTGCTGCCGTCGTCCAGGGGGATAGCAAGATTGCTCCCAGTAGAATGGGTAGCCGATAGACTAACGAATTTAGGGTTTGAACATGCGTCTTAGAGGCCGACCCGAAATTAAGCTGAGTGATTTCAGTCATTTGTGATTTAGTCGTGGTTGCGAGCTACGACGGAGGCACAAATTGGTTTGGACTGAAATCACTCGAGCGAAATATTGTCGAGATGGGCTGCGGTATGCAAGCGATACCACGGATGAAGAGTGGGCGATGATCGCTCCCTACATGCCTTGCAAGAATTGTCGCGGCCGGCCACGTGTGACGGCGATGCGGGCATTAGTGAATTCGATCTTTTTCATCGCTCAGAGCGGTTGCCAGTGGCGGTTGTTACCGAAGGAGTTTCCGCCTTATACGACGGTGCAGCGGTACTTCTACCGGTGGCGCGATGACGGCACCTGGCAGAAGATCAACCACCATCTCGTCATGATGGCGCGTGAGGCCGATGGCCGGGAGGCAAGTCCCACGGCAGGAGTGATCGACAGCCAGTCGATTAAAACGACCGAGGCAGGTGGTCCGCGCGGGTTCGATGCCGGCAAGAAGATCAAAGGACGCAAACGGCACCTTCTCACTGACACCGCGGGCTTTCTGATCGCAGGCGTCGTGCATGAAGCCAGCATACAAGATCGCGACGGCGCACCTGCGCTTTTCCAGTTGATCCGAAGTGCTTTCCCCTGGTTACGTCATGTCTTCGCCGATGGTGGCTATGCCGGTCCGAAACTCAAAAAGGCGCTTGCCTCAATCGGCCGCTGGACCATCGAGATCGTCAAACGATCCGATGCCGCTAAAGGATTTAAATTATTGCCACGCCGCTGGGTCGTCGAACGAACCATCGCCTGGCTCAACCGCAATCGTCGTCTTGCAAAGGACTTCGAGGCAACGATTGCGAGCGCCGAAGCATGGCTCATGATCGCCAGCGTCAAGTTGCTCTCGCGCAGACTCGCCAGAGCATGATCCGCCCGGATACATTATGAGTTCGGACTCTCAGTTCGCCCGGACCAGAAAGACGCGACCCATGCAAGCCAGATCGACGCGAGCAATTGTGTAGGCCAGGTGACAATCCAGCCGCAAGCAACTAGGTCATAGATATCCTCGCGAATACTAAGCATGCTTCAAAATCGCGCTAACTGGTGTGCCGATCATGTGCGAGATGGTTTCCTGCAAAACGGGCAGGACGAGACGGGGAGCGTATCCGAGTTCACGCCGGGCCTTCTCTGTTGAAAGCGCCGTGGCCCGACGAGCGATCCTAACGCCCTCAACTGTCGCCGAGGGTGCACGGCGTGTCACGTAATCAGCCTTCAACTCTATCATCCATGCCGCCAGTTCCGCGAGTTTGCCGGGAACCGGAATCGCGAGCTTACGGCGGCCAGTGGTTGCAGCCATGAGCGCGAGTACCTGCCTAAGCGGTACGCTATCGCCGCCGAGAAGATAGCGTTGACCGATCCGTCCTTTTTCCATTGCAAGAATGAGGCCGATAGCAACATCCCGCACATCGACAAGGTTCAAGGTAAAATCGAGATATAGCTGAAATCGCCCGGTTTCGAGAAAGTGTCGAAGCATGGCGGTCGGCGGGGTCGGATTGTGATCGTGGGGACCGATCGGCATCGTAGGACATCCGACGATCACAGGAAAACCCTCTTCAGCAGCCTGCAACGCCAGCCAATCCGCGAGCATTTTCGAGCGCGTGTACGGCCCCGGCATTTTGTCGACTGTTAGAGAGACATCCTCTGCGGCAATACCGTTCGACTGAGACGCGCCGAAAAGAATGGACTCGGTCGAGCAGTGCATAACTTTTGCCACGCCGCATCGGCGGGCGGCCGCGAGCACATTTTCGGTCCCGGTAAAATTGACAACGTGAAAATCTGTTCTGTCCGGTCTCCACATGCCAGGCAAGCCTGCAAGATGATAAACTTCTTCAATACCGACCATCGCCCCGTGCAATAACTTCTTGTCGAGCACCGAACCCTCGACATAGTCCGCGATGGGCAAGGCCCGGTGCGGAACGCGGACGTCGAGAATGCGCACCTGGCGGCCCCGAGCGATAAGTTCGGATACCAGATGCTGCCCGATGAAGCCGCTGCCGCCGGTAACAAGTATATCCGTCATGAACGTGCGTGGGGTTCGCCTCGGCGGTCAGCCGGGTAGTGCGAAGTGTCCGTAGGCCGGTGCTGCACGCCTGGTCCAATGATCGCAGCGAGGTCCTGCCGAAATCCAAGTACAATGAACAGTTTCGTCATCAAAAACATTGGTCCAAGCAGCAGATGCGCTGGATCGTCAACCAACGCGGGCTGTCGTCGCTCGAACACTCGATGCCCTATGATTTGCGAGGCCACGCCAATCCCAATTAAAACTGCGCTCGTGATCCACACACTGACAACGCTTGCATGATCGACGATTATCGCCGCGGTCACCAACAGCAGAATGGCCGCGCCAAAGATCGCCAATCCAAGCGATGCGTCGAGGACGAGCCAATATATCAAGACCGGAAGCACCAGAATTGCCGCCAGGCTAACTTGCGCGCCAAACACAGAGATTGACCACTCGGTGAGGGGAAGAAGCGCCGCTAGGAACAGCAAGATGATACCCAGCACATGCATCGCACAGTTCCTCGGATCGCGGTGGTATTCCACGTAATCCGCCAACTGAAGCTTAAAATACGCGGTCATACACGGTCCTTTCGGCCCTCGAGGCTGGGGACGTCCTATGATGGGATAGTCACGGCACCACGAAACTTTCGCGTCAGCTTCGTGGGCGGACCAAGGCGACGTCAGTAAAACTGCTGTTCAGGCCAAAGTCAAAGCTTGCCGAGTGAAGGTTCCGGAGGCCCCTCGGCGTTTGTTCGCGAAGATCGGTTCAGCGCCCCGTCCGACTGTGTCGCGCATACAGTGACTTCTACGCGCTTAGTTCATCGAGCAGCGCTTTAGCTTCCTGCAGGTCGGGCGTGTCGAGACCCTCGGCGAACCAGTCGTAGATCGGCGCGAGGGGAACGCGGGCTTCATCGCGCTTGCCTTGGTCTCGCCAGAGCCGGGCGAGGCTGACGGCGGCGCGGAGTTCCCAGAGCTTCGCGTTCTGCCGGCGCGCGATCTCGATGGCGCTGCTAAAGGAGGCCTCCGCTTCGGCCTCGGCACGCGGATGAGCGGTCCGTAACAGCTCGCCTCGGCGTATCGTTCAGCAGCTCGCAGAGACGGCGCGCCCGCGCGTAGGCCTTTCCAGTCTCTTCAGCCGCATGGCCCTTCGCGGCGATCAGCGCGCCGCCGAGCGCGAGTTGAAGTCCGACTTCGGTGCCCTGGCGCCCGGGCGTATCCGGCAGGTGGGACAGGAGATCAAGCGCCTTGCGCATATGCCTGATCGCTTCCGGCATGGCTGAGCGCGCCTTGGAACGCTCACCCGCCTCTTGCCAATAAAAAACCGCCTTCTCGGTCAGACCCGCATTCGCGCAATGGTGTGCAAGAATCTCCGGTTGCACCTCGGCGGCCGTGGCGAGCCTCTCCTCTAGCACGCCGGCGATACGGGCGTGCAGCTCGCTGCGCTGCGCGTCATCGACCATCTGTTGTCTGGTGACGACGGCGATATCGAAACCACCACGATCCTACAGGAGCAGGGACGCTAACTCTTCGGGATGGCGTCAGCGGCAAGGCGATTAGAAGGTCGTACAGCGCAAGGCCACAGCACACCGGGCAAGCCGCGCCAGCGCACAGGCGGTCACACCGGCACCGCGCCCGCTGCCACCCGATCTCGCGACCAAGCCGCTGCGCTGCGGATCGTGCGGCCATCGCCAGCCGTATCGGTCAGTGTTCGGTTGGTCATGTTGCCTTCGCCCTTGCGTGGGAGGCTCGGCCCTCGGAAATACTCACTTTCGAGGCCACAATGCGTTTACTTTTGTTACGGCCCGGTGACTCGTAACCTCCCCTAGGGAGGTCTTGTCGATAGGCTTCAGAGTTTCAGTTTCCATCACCTCTGCTATCCAAACTACGGGGCTCTGACTTCTACCCCGGCAGATTTGTCTCCTGCTGAACATGCCAGCCTTCGCTGGACACACCACGCGACTTGAGGACATCGTCCGCCACATCGCCGCGCGCGGCGATTATGGCGCCGGCGAGGTCGACGGCCTGGTGAGGGATCGCATGGGTCGTTCGGTTAACCCGTGGAAGAAAAGCGGACTTGCACAGTGGCATATTGTGTTGGTGGGTTGCGCCGCCGCATCAATGCGTTACCACGATGAAATCCGTGTCTTTTCCCGTCTCATGGCTAAATCCGTTGTCGGAAATAATCAATGCAGAGGCCGGCGTCAGTAGTTCAGAGATCCTCTCAACCGTATCCTGCGGTATTTCGATGCGGTTGAGGACAGCGTTGGCCTGATCGGGCGACGGTACCGATAGGGCGGTTTGCTTCACGGGCGCTTCGCGCCCTTTCGTGGCACCCTCGATGCGAGGAAATTCGTCCGGAATTGACACGACGGTCCAGCGAATAGCCGTTCCCTCGTTCTGGAATTCCATTGCGGTAAACACGTGCGTTCCCAGGGGCTCCTCCGGATTTTCGATCCGGACCGCGACATCAAACAACGGCGTGAAGCCCTCACGCACGAACAGCTTGCTCAACTTACGACTGACGAAGATGGAGATCGGGACGATCTTTTTGGGCGCGCTTGCAGCGGGAGCCGAGCCCGGCACCTGGAGACTGGCGGCTTCCGGAGTCTCAGCGTTTGACACCAGTGATTCCTGCGTTGCCGCGGCTGTATCAATGCTCTTGCCCGCGACAGTGGCAGTCTGAAATTCCGGCGAACCGGACACGGCTTTCGGCTTAAAAAGGTGCGGATTGGTTATCTCGACCGGCTGGACATCGTCGTGCGCAATGATCACGCGCGTGCCGCGCTTCGTGAGATGCCAGAGTCGAATGGCAAAGTCATTTTTCAAACGGATGCAGCCGTGTGACGCCGGATGCCCAGGCACGACACCGGCATGCAACGCAATCCCTGACCAGGTGATGCGCTGCATGTAGGGCATGGGGGCAGCGCTATAAATATTTGAACGGTGCCATCGTTGTTTGCTGATCACGCTGAACACGCCGAGGGGTGTAGGATGCCCCTGAGTTCCCGTGGACACCGATGAGCGTGCGATCAGGGCCCCGTTGTCAAAAAGCGAGACCCGTTGGTCAGCGATCGAGATGATGATCTGGAGCGGGCCCTTCGGAGGGTCCTCGGGCCGAGCGTTCTTCGCAGATTCAGAGTTTGTCTGCCGGTGGTGGTGCTTGTGCTTGAACGGAGCCTGATCGCCCCACCAAGACCTGGATTGGGGCCATAACAGGAACTGGGCATGTGCGGTGCTTACAGGAAGTATGAAAACGGCAAATGCCACTATCGTCGCGCGGATGGGTCCCATAGTGATGCGTCCGGAGATAGATGCAGACATGGTTCGCTCACAGCACTCTTCAGCCGTATCGTCGTCCTCGCTCTCGAACGGGCCCTACCGGCCACCTAGTCTAAGTCGAGACGGATCCAGAGACGACCTTCCCCCAGGTCGACAGGAATATCGATCTTTAAAGCCGCGCGGCCTTTTCATGGCGTCACCCGCTCCAGGCTTACGTTGCACATGCCGTCGCAGCCGATAGCTTTGGATGCAGGCGGTGTCAGATCGATTTCGCGGCGCGGCCAAAACCTGCGGTTCGGTCCCCTATCTGCCACCGTACAGACCACAGATTTTCCGTTAGCAACATTGGTCACGCGAAGCCGCTGGCCAATCTCTTCAAGCATGTGCGCACAGACCAAGTCCCGATAGGGACGCAGCCGTTTGCCGTCAGCCGCGATAGCGTCATCAAACTCTGTGGCAACGCCGCCGTATGGCGGCGGCTTGATGCGCGTTAGCCAGAGATCGTCGAATGTTTCAGCGCGGGCGCACAGGCATGTGGCGAACAGCGTCAGCGCCGAGAGCGTGGGCACAATGCGGACATCCATGCCATTAATCTTGCGGTAAGCTTATGGGCGAGATCGTGGCGGCTCGATGCTCAACAATTGCTTTCCGGCCGCGCGTTGCATTCGGGCAACACTTTTTGGAAAAATTTGATGACCTGCAGTTTTCGTCATTGCGCGTCCATATCTTGATCCGAAAAATCAGCGGCGTCGGAGCCTTTGGAGGCGACGGATCATGAACCCGCGGCGATTTGCGACAGTAGCGGCGGCGTTGTGCGGAACGGTCGTTCTCGCGGGTTGGGTCGTCGCCTGGCTTGCTGGCTTCGGTTCGGCCGGCATCAACAACACCGGCGCAGTGCCAATCGAGAACCGCGCGGCATCTCTCACCGCCAACGCCAAGCTCGCGGATGAACCGCAGGCAATCCCAATGGGCAACGCCGTTATTGCCAACGCGGATGTGGCGACGACCGTCGAACAGGTGACGGGGACAGCCACCGCCACGAGGGCGGCCTCGGATGAGCCGGATTCGATCGTTGAGGCCGCGTTGCCCGATCCGTCTCAGATGCCGCCGGCCGATTTACCGCCCGTACAGGTGGCGACAGCGAACCCGTCAGATCTGGTGCCAGACGACGTCAAGGACGCTGTGAGCCGCATCGAAATTCTCGACGAGTGCCTGGTAGCGGAGACCTGCATCGACCGATTCCTGTGGGCGCTCTACCAACGGACGCCCAAGGAAGACAGCATCAAGGTGCAGGAGCGGAGGAAAGTGACAGTCAAGAAGAGGGGCAAAACGAAGACTGTCACCAAAACCTTTACCAGGCTCGTCGATGAGGACTTCACGTGGAAGGATCCGAAGGCGGCGGACAAAGCCGGCATGCCGATGATGGACTATGTGATCGGAGGCATGGAACGGAGCTTCAAGCTGAAGCTGTTTTATACGCTTTACGCGGCGGAGCAGGCCGGGCTGTCGCCTGGCATAACCAGTGCGTTCCGCGATGACTACCGTCAATCGATCGCAAGCGGCCTGAAGGCGGCGACTGACAGGTCATACCATGGCGGGAGCTTCCGCGGCGGCTATGGCCACGGGCTTGCCGCCGATGTCGTCAGCGTCAAAGGCGCGACACGGGCGCAGCGATGGATTTCCACTGAGAGCTTCTGGAAATGGATCGATGCACATGGCAAGGAGTTTGGAATCGGACGACCGTATCTCGATAGAGATCCGCCGCATCTGGCAGCGATCGACGGCAAGGAATATGCCGCTCACCGCGGCGGCACGAAAGCTCAACACGCGGAATCGGATACGAAGAAGCGCAACCGGCTAGCTGTGCGGGACGAACACAGCGTGGCGAAAACGCCCAAGAAACGCAAGATCGTTCGTGCCGGGAGCGCTGCCCGCTACACAAATCAGGGAGCGATTTCTAACCGCCCGACTATGGCTGCGCTCAAACGCAGTTAGATCGAGTCCGACAACTGGTAGGATGTCTGTTCCTGGCAGATTGTGTTGAAGAAGTCCGCGCACTAGCCATTCGAGATAGATCGAAGAGCTATCGAACACCGGAATGTGCGGCTCGATCGCATGCTTGTTAACGAGCCACCCCAGCATCTCGGCTGAACCGTAAGCACTGTCGGCGGCCAGGCGCTCGGGACAGAGCCCGAGGCGCTCTTCGGTGCGTTCAATCATTGTGCGTGCCGCACCGACCTCGGCCTGCCGGATAGCTCGCGTCGCCTCGACATCGATGATGATCGCGGTGTGCCTGTCGAAAATCAAATCCGAACATATTCGTGGTGCAATCCGCCGAGGATTGGGCGGCAAAGAATGCGCCCTGCCCTCTTCACGGTGCGCGATAGGGGCGCGTCCTTGTCCAAGGCCAAGTGCGTGCGCGTCTCATTATAGTAGCGAGCGTAAGATTTCAGAATGCGGCGCAGATGCACCTCGCCCAGGACAATGATGTGGTCCAGACATTCCCGCCGGATCGATCCGATCAGCCGTTCGGCAAAGCCGTTCTGCCAGGGTGAGGCCGGTGCAATAGGCTTGTCCCGAATGCCCATGGCACGCAATCGGCGTGTGACGACGGTGCCGTAGACCCGATCGCGGTCTCGGATCATGTAACCCGGGGCCATGTCCCAAGGAAACGCCTCGGTGATCTGACGTGCAACCCACTCCGCCGTCGGGTTGGTTGTGACGTTAATCCAAACGAGATCTCTACGATCCAGCCGCACGATGACGAGCGAATAAAGCAGATCGAAGCCAATGGTCGGGACAACGAACAGGTCCATGGCGGCAATGTCTGGAGCATGATTACGCAGAAAGGTGCGCCATCCTTGGCTAGGTGGCACTCGCCGCTTGACCATGTACTTGGCGACGCTCGACTGCGCGACCTCAAATCCCAGCTTGAGCAGCTCGCCGTGAATGCGTGGCGCGCCCCAAAGTGGGTTCTCGATACTCATCCGCCGGATCAGCGCGCGCAGCTCCGTCTCGACTGGCGGGCCGCCCTCCCCGTCGACGCGATTTCCAACGCCAGTAGCGACGAAAGCCGGCCCTGTGCCAACGCACGAGCGTCTCGGGCCGCATGATCGTGAGGACCTTCAGGATTGCTGGAAACCAACGATACAGCTGGATAAAGAACCATCGATCATGGTTCGTCAGCTGGACGCGACCATGCAGCCTACGCCTCAATATGATCAACTGATGTCTTAGCACCGCGTTCTCGGCTTCAGGCCGCAACTTCGACTTGAATGGCGAGGCCAGGACGGCCAGAACGAAACAGAACAGCCTGATCATTCCGTCAACTTACGCAATTCCATCACGGCATCAAGTCGGATGAGGTTTTCGGTACACACAGGCCAGGCACCGCCCGATCTTCAACCGCCGCCGGTTGCTGACGGATTGAGACGATATGCCCCCGTCTATCGCCATTCGGATCAACCGGCTTGGAGCGGCGCATCGAGCGCTTCGATCGAAGATGACTAAGCAGCTCTTTCTTGAGCACGCCACGTGTTTGTACAAATAAACTGCGGTAGATCGTCTCGTGTGACACCTGATTACACCCGTCTTCAGGATGCGTTCTCTTCAGCCAACCGGCTATCTGCTCGGGCGACCAATCCAATCTGAGCTTGGCTGCCACTGCCTGCCGTAGCCGCGGGCTGTTCGCCAATTTACAACATTTTGGGCGACGAGCTCGCGCCCGGGCATTCTCATCCGCAAGCGCCGCTCGATAGCGATCATAGCCGCCATCGCGGTTCATTTCCCGGCTCACCGTCGAGGGCGAGCGGCCAAGCAACTAGCGATCGATCGTGCCGATTGATGTGCCGTAACGCCTCTGGAAATCGATCAACTGGGCATGAGGCGCACACCGCGCCTTATTGTCTCCGGAATTCGGCCACTCTCTCCCGGCAGGAATGTTCGACGCGTTTGTGAACGCACTTTCCGGGAGTCATGATCAAACCGACACAGGTTGGGGTCTTTCTGATCGCGGCAATCCTATCGGGCGGGCTCCTGTGGGGCGCGCTTGATTCGGCCGCCGCGGGTGATGCTGGTGCGGACGCACTAACGAAACCGCGTGCCTATCTGTTTCGCGGCTTTGCCGGCATGATCTTCTCGCGCGGGACGGACGATCTGGCCGACCGAATCGAACATGCCGGCTTCAAGGCGACGGTCAACGAGGCCGTGATGTGCCCGCAGATCGCCAAGGACGCGATCGCCGACTACCGCCGCGACCCCGCGCTGATCGTTCTGATCGGCCATTCGATGGGCGGCACTTGCGCGATCAGTTTTGCGGAAATGCTCGAGGCCGAGCACATCCCGGTCAGCCTGCTCGTCACGACTGAACCAAATCGCATTTCGCATAAGGTGCCGCGGAACGTCGAGCGCTACATCAACATCTTCCAAGCGAACAGCCTGTTGGGCGGCTTTAACACGGAAACCGTGCCAGGCTTTCGAGGCCACGTCGCAACGTTCGATCTCGCCAAGCACAGCGAAGTTTCGCACGTGAACATGGAGAAGGACGGGGCGATCCAAGAGCAAGTAATGAACAAGATCCTCGAGCTCGCGGAGACGCCGGCCAAGGCCGAGAGCCAATCAGTGCCGATCCACTATGTGGTTCCGGCGGACGCGGCAATCGAGCTTTGGGACAGCGGCAGGCCGGTTACTGCGCGCTCCGGCAACTCGTTGGAAACGCTCGCGGGCCGCCTATCACGTCCCGCTCTGGTCTCTGACCCAGGCTAATCACTTGCCGGATGGAACGCCACTCGCGGTCGGCACACATATTGTCGTGCCGCGTCATCTCGGTCCGCTCGCCGTGCAGACGAGCTTCAAAACTTCAGGGCAAAAACGCGCCACCGGCGCAGCTAGCCGAGCTTCAAAAACGGAATGAGCATCGGGACCCGACGACGGTACGAGTCGTAGACATCCGGGCCGAGCTCGACGCGCAAAAAGCGCTCCTCGGAGCTTGCTTTGAGATAGATGCCAAAGATGACGAGGGCGGCGCCAATCAGTCCCGTGATGGTCGCCTCTGCAACCGCCGTCGCCAGCAGCGCCAGGATAAGCCCCGTGTAGATCGGATGCCGCACCATGCCGTAGGGGCCGATGTCGACGATGCGATGGTCCTCCTTGCGGGTGATCTCGCTCGACCACAGCCGTCCCAGGTAGATGCGCGCCCACCAGGTGAAACAGAGTCCGGCCAGCATCACGATCGCGAGCGCGTAGGCACCGCCATAGCCGACGGGCCAGATTGGTTTTTCGCCGAGCACTTGCGCCGTCAGCGGGACAAGCAGAATGCCCCCGACGATCATCACGAAGCGGTAAGTCCATGTGTCCAGCGAGCCGATCCTGCTCTGGGGGCGGCCTGACCAGAACGATGCCGCGACCCAGCTACAAAGCCAGACGATCCAGATGATTTCGAGTATGGCGCTTGGACGACCCATCATGACCCTGACGCTTCCTGGATAGGCCGGTCCTGCAGCGCCGGTTGTTGAACGATGGACACCAGATCCGGCCTGAGCCCAAGCGAAACGTACAGCTTCGCAAACACGAACATGGGGCTCATGAGCATGTGGATCGGATTGTCGAGGAGCGCCGGCCAGCCACCTTCGAAGTATTTGTGGCCGATAACCTGCAGCCCCCAACCGAAGACGGAGAGCCCGATCGCAATGATCCAGACCCAGACAGCGCTCACATGACCGGCAATCAGGGCCGCCGCCAGGAGAAGCGGAGCCGCCGTGGCGACAATGGCCAACCCGATCGTGAGGTCGAGCGCCATCCAGAACACGAGCGCCGGTATGACCAACAGCGCTGCCGCGTTGGTCTGAACACCGAATACGGTAACCGGCAGCAAACTGAATGGAAGAAACGCCGCCACCGCCAGAATCGGATTGCCGATGATGTGCATCAGGCAGTTGCGCTCGTCGCGATGATACTTCGCGTACTCAAGAAGCAAGCGCCGAAACATTTCACCCATGCTGATCCCCCACCCCAAAGTGAATTGGCATGCCCTAAACGACGATCGACCCGGCTGCGGCTGCCAGTTCGGCACCCAACGGGGACGACTTGCGATTACTGAACTGACAATTGTGGCAACAAAGCGCGTCTGCGCGGCAGCTCCGGGGCCGCGAAAGGCGGGTCCGATAGTAGTATTGTACCTTCCATGTCAGTACCCCTGGCCTGCCTGTTCCGCCGGGGGCCTAACTTCCGCTCCGGATCACGAGCGTCGCCCTTTGCGATCGCCGCCTTCAGCTCCTGCGGCTTCTCGACCCGGATACCGCGAACGCCTACGGCATCTGCCATGAGCGCGAAATTGGGGTTCTTGAGTCCGTGGTTGAGGACGATCACCTTCACCGGGAGTCCCATCTGGGTCAGTGTGAAAAAATCACCGATCATCATGCTGACCCCCGTCACCTGACATCGAGATGACCTGGCGATCCGGGAACGTCGCCTGCGCGCCGATCGCCTGCAGCATCGCATTCGCCATCGACCCGTGATTGAACGAACCAATGATGCGCCGCCTTCCATTGACCTTCAGATACCGCGCCGTCCAGATGATTGGCGTTCCCACGTCGCAGGTGAAGATCGCATCGTCAGCGGCCAATTCGCTGACGAGGCGGGTGACATATTGAGTCGGCAAACTACATTCCGGCATGCGGTTGGCCGACACGACGGCCGCCTCCGCGCGCGTGCGCGTCAAGGCAGCCGCCGTGTCCGACGAAATTGCGACCGCCAAATCAGAGCGCCGATCAGGTCCCGACCAACAACTCGCATTCAAGAATGCTATGGTCCTAGCTCGGGCGCGAAGCTGAAGCCGTCGGCCCCGATCGCGGCGTTCCTGTGGAGGGCGCGACTTCCTGCGGGGAACGCGCGACCGCACCTATTGAGGATAACAGGCGCGAGAAAATCCATGGTTCCAGTTGCAAGGCTTGCCTTGCTTTTGCAGCAATGTCGGCACTTTTGAGACATGCCGACCGTCTTGAGGAATGTCCGTTAGGCGGAGTGGACCGGAAGCGGCCGGCCCACGGTCAGTGTCGCGATTGACCCGGAATTGACATGAACGGCCGCAGCGCACCAGGGTCCAGGCTAACTATGCCAACGCGCTGCAGGAGTTGACCAACCACTATCCGGGCCGCGAGCGCAGCTTTCCACGAGCTGCTCGCAAAATGGCCGTAGTTTTCGGCAATTGAAGGTGAAGGCGGTCATCGAATTCGACGGATTGGTCGAGGTGACAACGATGCGGAATTTGTCTTTCGCACTTCGGCGATTGCTGTCGCTGATCGTGGGCCTTACCCTCTGGGCGGTCGCTGCTTGGCCTGCTGCGGCCGAGCCCTCCGCGGCGGGCCTGTGGCAGAAGATCGAGAACGGCGAGCCCCGGCTTTACGTGTTGGTCGTCGATCATAACGGCGTCTTCGAAGGCTTGATGGCGAAGCTGTTTGCCAAGCCCGGCAGTACAGGCCGGCGGATCTGTTCGGAGTGCATCGACGACCGCAAGAACGCGCCTTGGCTCGGTATCTCCTTCGTCCGCGACATGAGGCGCAATGGTCTGAAATATGAGAACGGCAACGTGCTTGATCCCCGCGACGGCAAGATCTACAGCGCCAAGATGACCTTGAGCCCGGATGGGCAGACCTTGACGCTACGCGGCTATATCGGCATCTCGCTGCTCGGCCGCGACGAGACCTGGACCCGCCTGCCCGATAGCGCCATCGCCCAAGTCGATCCCGCCATCGTTGCCAAATATCTCCCCGCGCAGGCCGCCGCGATGAAGCCGCCCGCCACGACCCCGGGGATGCAGAGAAAGATGGCGCCAGCGCATTAGCCATTTCTATCCTCCCTGGGATTGTGAAGAGGGTAAAGGGGAGGAAATGGTCTCGTCTTCAATAGGCGAAAATGGTCCGCGACTTGGATGCAGGGTGGGCGACGTATTCGTTGATGGATGCTGGTCACCGCCATCGGATTCAGTCGGCTACCGAAAACATGAGGAGGCGCGTCTGGTCAGGGCTGTCGCCGACGAGGTGATTGAGCAGGTCAGCTGATGTGAAGGGTTTCGGATGACGGCCCATCGCGACGATTCGGCTTGCACAGGGCCGTCGTCCGAAAGCCTCCAGTGAAGGAACGCGCGGGAGATGAGGTGCGGACGCTGAGGCGGGCGCTATGGCGATTTGATCGCGGTTTTGACGGTGTGGGCGAGGTGCGAGAGCGTGTCGGTCAGGTGACGACGGGCGCTGATGGATCTCGGGCTCTCTTTTGCACCAATGAGGATGGCTTTCGGTGCCGATTGCGCTTTGGAAAGCGCTGGCGGGTAGCTATGCGGTCGAGCGTCGCCGTGGCCGGGTTGTGACCAGCAAGAAACGCGATTGACGATGCGGGTGGGTGATGTGGCGGTCGCGCTCATGACGTGTCGATCCTGATTTCGACGACGGGCGCGGTTGGCCGGTGGCGTGGCTGGCAGCCGGCATCGAAGGTCTCGATGACGAACATGCGGCCGCCACAGCAGGGACAAGGCTGGGCGAGTGGCTGGGCTGTCGCTGGATCGATCTCGACGGTCTCTTCGGCCGCAGGCGTTGCCAATCCCAGAAGTTCACGCGCTCGCGCGATCGTCTCGGCGCGATTGCTGCTGGCGAACAAGCCGTAGTGGCGAATGCGATGGAAGCCCTTGGGCAGAACGTGGATCAGAAACCGGCGGATGAACTCGCCGACGTCGAGGGTCATCGTCGTGTACCGGCCTGGGCCTTCGATCCTGTGGTTTTTGACCTTGAACGTGACGCTGTGCTGGTCGATCGCGATCAGACGGCGGTTCGAGATGGCGACGCGGTGGGTATATCGCGACAGATAGGCGAACACGGCCTTCGGGCCCGCGAACGGACGCTTGGCGTAGACGAACCAGCGCTTCTTGCCGAGCGGGGCGAGGAATGCCGCGAACGCCTTCGCATCGACAAGATGCGCGTGTGCGCCGAGGAACTGCAGGCTGCCCGCCTCGTGTGCCGTCAGAAGCTTCTCCAGCATTAAACGGCGGAACAGCTTCGATAGAACGCGCACGGGCAGCAGGAAGTTCGGTTTGCATGAGATCCAACGGCTGTCATCCATGATGGCGAGGCCGCCGCCCGGCACGATCATGTGGACATGCGGATGATGGGTCATGGCCGAGCCCCAGCTGTGCAATACCGACGTAATGCCGATGCGAGCGCCGAGGTGCTTGGGATCGGCCGCGATGGTGAGCATCGCCTCCGACGAGGCCTTGAACAGCAGATCGTAGATCACGGCCTTGTTCTGGTAGGCGATGTCGCCAATCGCCGACGGCAGCGTGAAGACCACGTGGAAGTAGGGAATCGGAAGCAGTTCGGCCTCGCGCGCCGCCATCCACTCGCGGGCTGCTGCGGCCTGGCACTTCGGGCAGTGCCGGTTGCGGCAGGTAATGGGCATTTCCCATTAGTTGCCTTATGGGCACGATTTGTAATGGGGAGTTGGCGGGCCATTCCGTCACTGTGCTTTGAGCGTTCGCCAACTCCACTCACCATTACGAGGCACCCCTGAGCATGGCGATAAGTTTATCCGGCGGCCGGAAGAAGCCTTTGCGCATGTGGGGCGGAACGATGGCTTCAATGGCCTCGAGTTTCTCCGTGGGATCGCCGCGCGTATAGACTTCGGTCGTCGCCAAGTTGGCGTGTCCCAGCCACAAGGACACTTTTCGGATGTCCTGCGTCGCTTGCAGGACGATCATCGCGCATGTGTGCCGCAACACATGGGGTGAGACACGCTTTTTTAGCAGACCAGGGCATTTGTGAGCGGCGGTCGCGCAATGTTGCTTGAGCAGATATGCAAAGCCCCAGCGGGTTAGCGGTTCTCCCCTGGCACTAACGAACACCTCCGGCGTCGCGACTGTCCCTCTCACCGCCAGCCAAGCACGCAGCGCCGCAGCCGTGGTTTTCCATAGGGGGAGAACCCGTTGCCGTCGTCCTTTGCCGAGAACTCGAACGCTCATCGCTTGCAGGTCAACGTTGTCGATTCGCAGTCCCGTCAGTTCGGATACGCGAAGGCCGGCGCAAACGGCCAGATGCAGCATGGCCCGATCGCGAACCCCATCGCGGGTCGCCGGATCGGGTGCGTCGAGCAAGGCTTGGAACTCCTCTCGCAGGAGATAGGGAACCAGACGAGAGTTGGTTTTCTTGAAAGGGATCGCCAGAACGCGACGTATTTGCTCAAGCGCCGCCGGTTGACGATATTCGAGGAAGTGGAAGAAGGACTTGATTGCCGCCAACCGAACGTTACGGGTTTCCGGCGCGTTTTTGCGCGTGTCCTCCAGATATTCGAGGAAGGCACTGACCAGCTTCGCGTCAATCTGCTCCAGCATCAGCGACGATGGCGTGACCTTGTGCCTTGCGGCCGCGAACTCGAAGAGGAGCTGGAAGCTGTAGGCGTAGGAATCGCATGTATGCTGGCTGGCACCTCGGTGGCCGGCGAGCGTCTCGTGGAGGTAGGCTTCGATGTGAGGTGCAATCGGCGTCATGGTTGCGCACCCCCACACATGAACGCCTCCATCGCCGACATCGCCTACCAGAACAAGGCCGTCGTCTACGATATCCTGTTTAAGACATCGGCCGAGACCCTGACCACGATTGCCGCCGACCCAAAGCACCTCGGCGCCCGCGTCGGCATCACCTCGGTTCTCCACACCTGGGGTTCGGCGCTCACCCATCATCCGCATGTCCATATGATCGTGCCGGGCGGCGGCATCGCGCTCGACGGCGAGCGCTGGGTGGCGTGCCGCCCCGGCTTCTTCCTGCCGGTACGCGTGCTCTCGCGCTTGTTCCGCCGACTGTTCCTGGAGAAGCTGATCGCGGCCCACAAAGCCGGCCACCTGAAGTTCTTCGGCAGCCACGCCGCCCTCGCTGACGCACAGGCGTTCGCCGCGTATCTCGCGCCACTGCGCCGCGCCGAATGGGTGGTCTATGCCAAGCGCCCGTTCGGCGGGCCACACGCCGTGCTGGCCTATCTGTCGCGCTATACCCACCGCGTCGCCATCGCCAATAGCAGATTGATTGCCTGCGACCGCACCGGCGTCACCTTCCGATGGAAGGACTATCGGGCCGAAGGTCGCGAGCGCCAGAAGATCATGACACTCGCTACCGCCGAGTTCATCCGCAGATTCCTGATCCACGTCCTGCCGTCTGGCTTCCACCGCATCCGCCACTACGGACTGCTCGCCAGCGGCACGCGCGCCGACAACATCGCCAAGGCATGCCGCCTGCTCGACGTGCCTGCGGAACAGCACGAGGCCGCCCATGACAGTCGCGCCGAGGACGCCGAACTCTCGCACCCGTGCCCTTGCTGCGGCGGTCGCATGATCATCATCGAGACATTCCAGCGCGGCGCCTCGCCGCGCTATCGACCGGCGGCATCAACCGCCGTAATCAGGATCGATACATCATGATCGAAGTCAATTCGCGGCGACACCCCAGCGCGGCCCCTCTGTATCGCTGCCTCCTGACCGGCAAGGATCAGGCTCGCCCTCGCGCAGCCCGGAACAGCCGTCCTGTCGTTCGATCTCTGCTGCGCGACGCCGGTTCTGCCTGTCGCGACTGGCCGACCGTGCTCGCCGCCCCGTCTACTGCTTCCCAGAGAGGCGATCAACGCACCCCGGCAACAAGCCGCCAGCGTCCAAATCCCCATAGCGTCTGACGCGCAGCTTCGTCACACCATCCCGCGGTTTCCTCCTTTGGAGGTTTGCGTACGCCGACCCCACGTGTCCGCCGCACCACCATCATGGGGTCGCCGTCCGCAAACCTTCACAGAAGCGAACTCATGCAGCGCAGCAAAAACGCTGTCTATTCGATCACCTTGTCGGCGCTCTCACCAGCGTCGCCGGCACTGTCAGTCCGAGCGCCTTCGCGGTTTTAAGATTGAGCGACAATTCAAACTTGGAAGCCTGACAGTAAGGAATATCGCCGGGATTTTGCGCCTGCGCTGAGTTGATGCGTGGGCAAACAAGCTCACTCAGTCTCTCCGAGACGAGCGATCAATCGCTCGGCTAGCTGGCGGTCAATGACCACAAACGAACGGCTTGCACGCTCGTAGGAATACATATTGCCAGAGGCAATGTCGAACCACCAACCGCTCAGACGGAGCGTTCCGGCCGCGACCCGCGCGCGCACGATAGGGTAGGACATCAGGTGTTCGAGCTGCACCAGCACGTTGAGCTGCGAAAGTTGATCGTGCGGCTTTATCGTAGCATCCAGCGCGCCCTCGTGCTCGAGTCGGAACGCTGCGGTTCTGGCATGATGCAACCACCTTTCAAGATTTGGCGCGTCGGGCCTTGGGCTGCGCGTCATCGCCGCTTTCATCGCGCCGCATTCAGAATGCCCGCACACAACGATGCTCGCCACCTTGAGAACCAATACGGCGTACTCGATCGCACTCGCTTCGGAGAAGTCGCCGATCGATATACCTTCGTCTGTCGCCGGCGGAATCAGATTGCCGACATTACGCATGGTAAAAAGGTCGCCCGGGTCGGTCGACGCCAACAGGTCGGGTACCACGCGGCTATCCGCACACGTGATCATCAGCGTATCGGGCGACTGGGCAAGCGACAGTTCGCGAAACCGTTCCGCATGCTCAGGCAGATGCTGTTCACGGAACTCAACGATACCTGAAATCAGCTTATGCATCACCGGACCCACCGCAGGCGGCCGCAGGAAGCGTGACGTTTTTGAGAAGTTTTTCTTCTGTGAGAACTGCCGACAGTAACTCCACTGAACCATCATAGGCAAGTTTGATATCGGCTCGATCAATGGCCGCCATCATCTCCTGAGAGGCGGCCTCCCAGACCGCCTGCGCTTGCTCCAGCAGCGATTGACTTTGCATCGGAGTCCTTAGATCCAGTGCCAGCCTGGACCATGTGCGCAGCAAATAAATCTTGACCACCGCATTGCCGATCGATGCTTGCCGCAATAGATCGAACGCGGTCTTCACAATGTCCCGAAATTGCAGTGGCGGGAAAAGTATGCTGACTTTTCCGTGTTCACTACTCCAGATACCGGTCTGTTCAGGCAAGTTAGCCAGGCCCCGTATCGCCTCACCGAGCCAGTCGATGCAATAAAGAGCTGTGTAAGTATCATTGATCGCCGGGCTTAGCGCACGAAGCGCGATTTCAACCAGCTGCGCAATAGCGAACTCCAGATCCTGGTCGAGATTGCGATGTCGGCCGAGTTTTACCGCCGCGATGATTGACGGTCCCAAGACCCCCACGCACTGCGCTGGCACAACGCGGGCGATAGTCTCTCCCTGTCCGACAAACTGCCCGGGACGGAAGAGAAGGCTGATGACTACATTAGCCTGCGCGGTTTCGCTGGCCATCTGCTCGAAATGAATTACTTGCACAAATCCACTGATGACACTGCGCACAACGGCGCCATCTCGCGCCGAGAATTTTTGGAGTTCTACGGCGTCGCGCAACTGTAGTGCGCCAGGATTTTGAGGTAACTCGATCGTGCGCCTGGCCTGCTGAGCTATGGAGTATGATCTCTGAGTCACTACAGTCTGCAGGTCTTCGAGGATTCCGGGCAGCACATTGTTCGTCTGAATTGACATCGCGATTTTGTTGTTGAAAAAAACCAACGAAGCGAAGCTGATCACCACCAAGGTGCAAGTCGTCATTATTGTCAGTTGAGGAACAAATTGGTCCGCCCCATGTTGGCGGACTGCGATGAATGTGAGCAGCGCGTGGAAAAACGTGGCGACAAATAGCCCCAGCGTGATCTGCATCATCCTGTCGCGCAGGAAACGGTGTATCAGACGCGGGCCGAATTGGGTTACCGCCGCAGAAAAGACCAACAGGCTGACCGAAAAGATCAACGCAAGGACCGTACTCACTGCGCCAAGAAGTGCGCCGAGCAGGGCCCGGGCGTCATCGATGTTTCCAACCGATAGCCAAGCTGGGAGGGTGAACGTTCCGTGGAAGACCTTGGCATCGAGCGCTATGGTCACAGCAAAAAATAGACATGCGAATAACGATAGACAAAAGGGGATGGGCAGCAGACTGGTGCCTGGGGCTATATCTTCGAGATGGCGCGGCACATTGGGCATTATTGCTTGCTCACCTTCTCATGTTCTCATGCACCGCCGCTCTGCGCCTGTGTGTCTTCCTCGTCGATCCCTATCAGGCGGCAAGAGCCCGCGACATCCGCCGCCAGAATAGCCGCCAGTCGCCGCTCTACCTGCTTGCCGCTCACGGTGCGCCCCCAGGTTCGGGGAAATTGAATGTTCATGTAGCACAATTGTGGGCCGATGTCCGGCTATGCCTATGTCTGAAATGGGTCAAAAACGAAAGTCGCGACCTTGCGGCGGGACGTCTGCTTTGCTCCCCAAAAGATGGTGTAATCGGCCGGCCCAGCTTGTGGATAGCTGAAGATTTTGGGTGCTGCGCTTCAGGCTGATGGTGAAAACGAGGTCCGTGGTGACGGCCTCAAGCATCAGAAGGAGAAGCGCAGCATGGACCATTTTGGTGGATTGGACGTATCGGTCAAGGAGACCAGCATTTGCATTGTGGATGACACGGGCAGGATCGTGAAGGAAGTGAAGGTAGCAAGCGAAACCTGCAGCCCTGCTGAAGGTTCTGGGGAACCCCACCTACCGCTTCAAGCGGATCGGACTGGAAGCCGGGCCGTTATCGCAATGGCTATTCAGCGCTCTCGCCGAAGCCGAATTACCAGTGATCTGTGTCGAGACGCGGCACATGCAGGCGGTGCTGAAGGCGCAGATCAACAAGACCGACCGCAATGACGCGCGCGGCATCGCTCAGATGATCCGGGTGGGACTGTACCGTCCGGTGCATGTGAAGACGCTCCGCAGTCAGAAACTGCGAATGCTGCTGACCCATCGCAAGCTTCTGCAGTCGAAGGCCATCGCCATCGAGAACGATCTGCGCGGTACTTTGCGCAATTTCGGCCTCAAGGTCGGAATGGTCGGCAAGGTGAGGTTCGAGGCCCGCATCCAGGAGCTTGTCGAGAATATCGCCGACTTGGCGGCACTGGTGGAGCCGCTGCTCATCGTCCGGCGGGTGCTCCGTGAACAGATCGTCATCCTGCACTGCCGCTTGCTGGCTATCGTCCGGGAGGATGAGGTATGCCGGCGCCTGATGACGACCCCGGGTGTCGGCCCCGTGGTGGCGCTGACCTATCGCGCCACCGTCGATGTGCCAGCCCGATTCCGCAAATCCAAGTCCGTCGGGGCGGTGTTTGGGCTGACGTGCTCCAGATATCAATCGGGCGAGGTCGATTGGAGCGGCAAAATATCGCGCTGTGGCGATGAGATGATGCGGACGATGCTCTACGAAGCCGCTCAGAGCATGATGCATCCAAAAAAATGGTCTTGGCTCAAGGCGTGGGCCATGCAGATCGCCAGGCGCCGCGGGATGAAGAAGGCGATCGTGGCACTCGCGCGCCGGCTGGCCGTGATCATGCACCGCATCTGGGTTGACGGCACCGAGTTCCGGTGGGCCCGGGAGCAAGTGGCGGCAGCCGCATGAAAACCGTTCAGGATCAAACCCGATAGGAGAAAACCCGAGCTCCACCGAGCGGTGGAAAGATGCCCTTGCGGGACGATGGATGAGGTGAGTTCATATGTCCGTTTGGACCCGCCGTCACACTGACGGCAAGGTCGTCCGAAAGATTGTTCCGCCTCGTCCTCGGATCCCATGATGGAAGATGCTATGGGGCGGCGGCGAGGATATTGCATTCCATCGTCGCTGATGTGAACCGATGGAGCGCCCCCATGAAGAAGTTGAACGACCTGAGCCGATCCCTCACCGCCCTCGAACCGGACGGCACGCTGATTACGGTCATTGAGATGAGCCTGTCGAGCTGGCTCGTTGCCGGTATCGTGCCTGGCGTCGAGCGCCAGCCGTTGAAAAAGCTCGCGGTCGACGAGAGCGCATTGCTGAAGCTGCTACATCGATGGCGAGAGGAAGCGGAGAAAGCAGGACGCAGGATCGAGCGCATTGCAGTCGCCTTCGAGGCTGGCCGTGACGGCTTCTGGTTGGCGCGCTGGCTCAAGGCGCGCGGCATCGAGGCCTACGTCATTCACGCATCGAGTGTAGCGGTTTCTCGCGAGCATCGGCGCGCCAAGACTGACCGGCTCGACACCGAGTTGCTCAAACGCTCCTTTCTTGGCTGGCTGCGCGGCGAGCGTGACCACTGCAAGATGGTCGCGATCCCGACAATGAAGGACGAGGATGCCAAGCGACCCAACCGCGAGCATGACAGCCTCATTGGAGAGCGAAGTCGGATCGTCAACCGAATGAAGGCAGCGTTGGTTCGGCTCGGCATCCGCGGCTTCAATCCCAAGCTGAAAAGGGCCACTACGCGCCTTGACGGCTTGCGCACCCCTGAGGGCGAGCCAATCCCGCCCAACGCGCTGGCTGAGTTACGTCGCGACATGGAGCGCCGACGGCTGGTCAATAATCAAATCCGGCAGATTGAGGAGGAACGCCTGGAGCGTATCGAACAAGTGCCCTGTGATGGACCGCACGTCATGGTGCGCCTGTTAGCGCGCGTGATGGGGATCGGCATAGAGACAGCCGACATGCTGGTGCACGAGGTGTTGTCGCGAAACATGCGCGACCGACGGGCCGTAGCGCGTTATGCCGGCCTCACTGGTTCACCCGACGAGAGCGGAAGGAAACGCCGAGAGAAAGGGCTGGCCCGCTCGGGCAATGTCCGGGTCCGACGAGGCATGATTCAATTGGCGTGGCGGTTCCTTCTACACCAGAAGAACAGCGCCTTGACGAAGTGGTTTCGATCCCGCACCGAGAACGCGCGCGGTACTCGAAAGCCCATGATCGTGGCCTTGGCGCGCAAGCTACTGATTGCCCTGTGGCGGCTCGTGCGGGAGGGCATTGTCCCGGACGGCGTCGTTTTGCGTGCGGCACAATGACCGGAGGACGCTGAAGGTACCCCGACAGTTTCGGCCTTGTCCGTACGCTTGTGACGGGACGCCGATAACGGTTCGAGGTGGCGGAATCCCGAGAGGTCCCTTGGCTTTTATGCCGAATGGAAGAATGGGTCCGCCGCTTCGGAGCTTCGCTGCCGATGCGCATGACTGCATCATGGTTCGGGTCCTTGGACCCACCGAATACAAGGTTGTGGCGCGATTGATCCGCGCCCGCAAGCGGGCTCCCCTCTGATCGTCATCGTCCGAACCGCACCAAGCGGTGCCGTCGTGCTCGAAGCTGTCAAGGTGTGGGCCTGGGAAGGGTGGAGTATGCCGCAAGGTTGGCGCGACGGCCAACCTTGACAGCTCCTGCGCGCGCCAACTCGAGCGAAGTGCGGATCGGGACGAAGAAACGGCCTTCAGATCGAACAAAGAAACTGGCGAAGAAAAAAAGGGCGCCCTGCCAAATCTCCTTGACAAAAAAGCCCCATACAAGGGCCCTAGTGCCGATTCCGAAGAGAAGCACGAGCCCGCGAGCGACATCGACATTGCAGTGGTGGATAGTCTGAAAGTGCTTGACCCCGAAGGGCCGATTAGAGAAGCGGACATCCATCGTTGATGGCTCGCGCCGTGTCGCGGTGATGACGCGATGCGCGCCACGGCTGGCGGGGACCGTCTGACGATGGCGACCCTCCGACGATGGTGGCCCTCCGCAATCGATGCGCAGGTACTGTGAGACGTGTCGGAGGGTGCGGGGACCGCGCGACCGCAGGCTTCGAGCATATTGGCGGTTTTTGTTTTTCGGCTTGCGTAGCGGATCGGTACAAAAATCGAGGGACGGAATATCGTCGCGGTCGCGCTGGGTGATGCTGTCAAAAAGGTACGGCCCCAGTCTTGGGGAGACTGAGGCCGTGGGGGCTTAGTATACCGCGCTTGGGGGTGGTACCCAGCCATCTAAACTCAAGAACCAAGTCAGGGACAGTTGTCCTGAAGCACAGTGCCCTGAAGGACAGTATCTTTTTCACCGCTGCTCGGCGGTCGCAGCGGACGGGCTACGAATGGGCGAACGGCAGCGGCATGGCCGTGACGGTTTAGGTTGAACGTGTCACGCTGTCACGGTTGCGGTTGCGTCACGGTCGAAGGGCTATCCGCGTGTGGCCGCCTGTGCGCTGGCGCGGCTTGCCCGGTGTCCTGTAGCCCCGCGCTGGCGGCGCGCTGTAACGGCCTTCTAATGGCCTCGACGCTGACGCCTGACCGTCGAGGCATGCTTGCTATTTCGCCCAGCGTTTTGCGGCGGCGTTCCTGCCGTACTCGGTCGCGATGTCTTCGATCTTGCCGGTGGCGACCTTGGCGATCATGACGGCGTTGCCGCTGGCGTCGGCGCGGCGCTTTTCGTCTTTTGGACCTCTAGGCACCTTTGCGCTCCCATATCGTGACGTATGAGGCGCGATGGTTGTTTCCCAGCGCGTCTGTGAAATCAGGTTGGAAAACAACTGTTACAATGCGCCAATCGTCATGTAGGCCGCTGTTTAATTGGATATCCAGCATGGGCTGGTCGGCCCAAACGGATGTAGTTTTAAACCTATCTTCCCGCAGCTCGGACATGGTTATCCTGCTTTGGCCCTGCGCTGGCGGCGGGCTGTACGGCCTAACAAGCGTTTACCGCCGCACCCCAACGCGATTGACGCCGCCATTTAAGTTGCCACCGGCGTTATGACGGACCGCAGCGCGCGCCACCGGACGAGGCCGTAGAACGACGCCAGCCCTTGCGACGCAATGGGCGGGATAACCGACGTACTGGCAGTACACGACGACCGCCTTGGCTGGCGGTGGATTGAGAGTGAGACCTGCCAGCCCCAACAGGACGCTGGCAGCAACCCCGGCAACTGTCGCTGACTTGATCGAAAGACGCGTCCTCGGATGCATGGCGGACCTCCCTCTTCGCGCTTGCGAACTGAAAGGTGACGGGAGCCGCCTCCAGGTGCCGCTGAACACAGCGTGAGCGCCAAAGGATCGCTGACGTTGACCTAGATCAATGGAGGGTCTGTGCGCTGCAGCGACGCTGCCCGCTGTCCTGTAAGGCTCAGCCGCTTGACCCCTAACTCTCTGCTGCAAGCTGTCAGATGCCCGAGTTCGAGGATGCGGCGTATGACCTCGATCAGGCTCGTTGAGGTCGAGGACCTGCCTTGGGAGGGCCTCTGCCCAGCAGAGGACCTGCCTTGGGAGGGCCTCTGCCCAGCAACGCGCAAACGCCCGCTCGCGGCATGCGAACGGGCGTGCTAAGGCGTCGTCCGCGAACTAACGCTGCAAGGCTCGGGCTTTTGGGCTAATTGTATAGTTCCATTCGCCGTGGAAATCATGGCGGGTGATGTTGACAGCAGCGAGTTCGTCGTCAGAAACCTTGATGCCGGCGGGGTAGGTCATGGGGTCGAGCTGGCAACGGACCTTGAGGCCGGCTTTGGTGGTCGTAGCGCCGATCAGCTGCACGATGACCTGATGGCTGATCAGCGGCTTTCCCCGCCAGTTGCTGGTGATGAAGGAGAAGAGGCGATGCTCGATCTTGTTCCATTTGCTGGTGCCGGGCGGCAAGTGACAGACGGTGATCGGGATATCGAGTTCGTCGGCCAGCTTTTGCAGCTCCAGCTTCCATAGCCGCACCCGTGAGCCATTGCTGCCGCCGCCATCGGCGGTGATCAGCAGATTTTTAGCCACGGGATAGCGCTCACGGCCCATCACTTGCCACCAGCTCCGGATGGCGTTGGTTGCGAAAGCCGCTGTGTCGTGGTCGATGCCCACGCTGACCCAGCCGGCGTTGCCGGCGATGTCGTAGACGCCATAGGGCACTGCTCGCCCGAGTTCGGGAATGACGAAGTCGTGGACGCGCACTTCTTCGGGTGACCCCTTCGGCCGCCATTCCCGTCCGCCGTTCTTGAAATCGCCAACCAACTCCTTCTTTTTGGTATCGACGGAGATCGCCGGGTTGCCGGAGGCAAGCACCTCTTTGACGCGATCGTTGATATAGTGGAATTGGGCGTCGCGATCGATGTGGTTCGATCCCTCGCGCGTCTTGCGGTTGGCCTGCAAACTATAATCGAGCTGGTGTAGTAGCTTGCCGACCAAGGTACGGCCGATCCTATGGCCCATCCGACCCAAGCTCTCCGAGAGCTTGCGCAAGCTCTTCGAGGTCCACAACATCGGCGATTGCGGATCACCTCGCGTCGCCGGTTCGACCAGTGAGCGCAGATCATCAAGAAGACGCGGATCGGTCGCAATCAGAGGCTTGCGTCCGCCACCCGACCTGCGGACCCGTTCTGGATCAGGCGCCTCGCCACTGCGCAATTCCTCAATCGCGCGCCCTATCGTGCTGCGCGCCACCCCGGTGGCCCGCGACACTGCGACGATGCCTCCGTGACCGGCCGTCAAGGCCTCCGCTGCCACAAAACGTCGCCGGCCGCGCTCGTCCAGCAAAGGATCGAGCGCCTCAAATCGCTGACGGATAGCCGATTCATCAATCACAAGCAGATGCTACAAGCATCATACCCGGACGGGAATCCCACCACTCGAAATCCCGAGCAAACGCAAATTCACTTATTCGTGGCCGAGGCCTAAGTCTTTCCGAGCTACCCTGATCAGTAGCGGCCGAGACGCCCGCCGCGGTAGCCGCCGCCGTAGCGCGCACCGTAACCGCGCCCGCCGTAGCCGTATCGCCCGCCGTAGCCATATCCTCGACCCATGCCGTACCCGTAGCCGCGGCCCAAGCCGTAACCATAACCATAGCCGCGGCCCAAGCCATAACGCGCACCGTAGCCGTAGCCAACGCTCGGACGCATGCCGTAACCGTAGCCGCCTGCACCATAGCCATAGCCATAGCCACCGTAAGCAGGCATGGTCTCATTGGCAGGCTCAAGAGCCACACTGCCTGCATCGGAAAATGCCTCGTAGCCACCGCCGCCGCAGCCGGTGTTGCAGCCTGAAATAACGGGAGCGACATAAACCGGAGCGCACGCGCTGTAACCGCAGGGCGAGCACGAACTCTGAAACAGACCGCCTCCGCAAGCCATCGCGGGCGCAGCGCTAGCGGTCATCATCACGGCAACCGCCGCTACCAATCCTGAAAGCGTTTGATGCATTACTCTCTCCCTTTTTCGGTCAGAGGTTTGTAAGCGAATGCGCCGGCGCAAGGGTTAAAGCCGTCCTCCAAAATGTTGGTAAGCCTAATGGCCTCGTAAAACCGTGCGGTGTGCGCGATGATAGGACCACAATTGTCGCTTGCGCGAGGGACTTGGGCATCATCAGCGCGAGGCGGGTCCGGACCTCGTTGGGAAGCGGGTCCTTCTGACGCTGTTGAAGAACGCGGGGACCGCGTGACCGCAGGCTTCGAGCATATTTGTTTTTCGGCTTGCGTAGCGGATCGGTACAAAATTCGAGGGGCCGAACATCGAACGAAGCCGTGACGGCTTCTTCCTCACGCACGCACATCAGTGTCCCCATGGCGCTGGGAGCCGGGTGGTGATGCTGTCAAAAGGTACGGCCCCAGTCTTGGGGAGACTGAGGCCGTGGGCGCTTAGCGTACCGCGCTTGGAGGTGGTATCCAGCCATCTAAACTCAAGAACCAAGTCAGGGACAGTTGTCCTAAGGTACAGTGTCGGCGTTCTTTGGCCAAGGATGATCCCGACACCTACCGGATTGCGCCCCCATGAAAATTCCTGCTCGCGCTGATGCCCGGCGCAGGGTCGGCGCGGTCCGCCACCTCGGCTCGGCGTCGAGGCCGGCGGCGGGCGCGATGGTCGAGCTACGATCAGCGCAGCTAGGCGACCTTACTATCCTTCCGAACTCACGATGGTCGCAAGGTTCTCAAATTGGTGCGCCAGCGCTGTCCAACTACGTGAAATGCCCAAAAGCATAGCGGATCGGCGGGCCGAATTCGCTGGATCATCTCCGAGGGTTTTGTAATTCGCCGCATATGCTCTGCATTGTTCAACTGTAGGCATTTAGGCCCTTCCGCCGGGGCCATTAGCCCCACCGTGTTTGAGGGCAACATTCTATCCCATTTGCAGTTCCCACTGGCTTAACCAAAAGCGGTTATGTCTCGATTTCGGTCATGAGATGAATGGAACTCGATGAGATGCTTTGCATTTGGCACGGTAATCCTTGCGCGCCGGTTTCGCCGAGCGCACTCTTGCGGAGCGTTTTCACAGGAACTTACGGAGGATGCGACCATGCCACGGGTCAAGCAAGCTTCGAAGCAGATGCTAAGCAGCAGGTGACGTGTTGCGCTTTGCTGTCGAGTTCGGCATGACAGCGCTTGCGCGCACGCGGATCAGCGTCGGTCCAAACCCGCGGCACGGCAAGTTCAGCGGGCCGTTGCGCTAAACAGCAATTTAAGTCACTCCTCACACACGTTGATTGCGCGTTGTTTACAAAGATAAAAACAACGTAATCGCGGCGACATTGACTAGACTGACAAACAAAGCTGATACCAGCGGCAGAATAACGAAAGCATTGGGCGATGGTCCGTAGTGTTTGGTGACCGCCGTCATTGTTGCGATGGCCGTCGGCGTTGAGCCAAGCGATATGCCGGTGAACCCAGCGCTAAGCACTGCAGCCTGATAGTCCTTGCCAAGTGCAGGAAAGACCACGAGCAAGGTATACATCGCTGCCAGCAGCGTCTGTACGCCCACGATAACAAGCAGCGGCCCTGCAATCTTGGCCAAAGTCCAAAGCTGCATGCTCATGAGCGACATGGCGAGGAAGATTGACAGCGAATAGCTTGAAATAAGATCAAGCGACGCTGTTCGTGCGGGCCAAGGCCAACGGGGACAGAGTTTCGGACAAGTGTTAGAGAGGACAATGCCCATTATTAAACAAGGCACAAACAGGGGCACCTTTATCGTAGTAGCGTTGGAAATCCAGTGGTGCACCAGATAGCCAAGGATTACTGCGATGTTTACCACAAGCATCGCATGCATCACTCCCATTTTATCTATTGGGGCTTTGTCGTCTTCCGCCGCTAGCTCGATTGGCACTGGGTCCGTCGACGAAGGTTGCAGGCCGTACCTTTCGATAAGGTATTTTGCGATTGGGCCGCCTAACACGCAGGCGATGATTAGCCCGAGGGTTGCGGCCGCGATGCCAGTCTCCATCGCCGCTGGAAAGTCATGCTCAGTCGCAATGAGGGGAGCCCAAGCGATGGTGGTCCCATGACCTCCGGACAAGGCTAGGGAGCCCATGACCACCCCCGCTGCAGAGGGCATGCCGAAGGCCAGAGCCGCAGCGGTGCCGACGATATTCTGAATGAATACAAACGCCGCAGAGATCACACACAGGACAACCATAATCCGTCCGCCCACCACAAGATCGGCGAACCGTGTATTGATGCCGACGGCAGCGAAAAAGATCACCAGCAATCGATCGCGCGTCGTGAGGTCGAAGTCTATTTCGAAGTTGAAAACAAGGTAGATCAACGAAAGAACGACGCCCGCTATAAACCCTCCGCTCACTGGTTCGGGAATACTGAAATTTCGTAAAAACTTCACGTGCTGCGTGGTCAGAACGCCGACGAAATAGACCACGATGCCGATTGTGAGCGATAGGAAATCCGGCGCTAGAACCCGGCAGACATCGCGGGTCATGGTGTTCCTTCCCGCACTTCCCCGCCATTCTGCGTATCCGTGCCTAGCCCCTTATGTCGCCCTGATATCGTGTTTTTTGTTTGGAGCATGGATCAGGCGGGAACGTGCAGTACTCTCATTTACCTCTGGCGGTTCTCGCTCTCAATAGCACGCCGGATATGGATAGTAACCGCACTGTCGGCTGTGATAGTACGCTCCCGTGGCCGCTGCTCCGACGGCAGCCGCACCTACCGCGGCTCCATAATACGCACGCCGATGCACTCTCCTATGAACCCCCGCAACGCTGCCGGGTGTGAGCGGGCGACCGACACGAGCGTCAGCTTTGTCGATAGAGATAACGACAGTCCCTGCCGGTGACCGCTGAAGCGAAACGGGAGCCAAACACAACATCGCTGCACCAAGGGCCGTGCCGAGTACCGTTAATCTTTTCATGTTCTTCTCCTAATCGGGTTGCTGGCTCGCGCCGCATTCCCACACCGACCCGAAATCCTCAGTGGTGTTATTGATCCATATCAAGGCGGCGGATTGAGCCGTATTTGACGCTCGCCACCATCTCGTGCGCGACGAGACAGACGCGCACCACGGGGCGTCCCTGCGGGTCCGATCGACAACGCCCAAGACGATGTTTGCGATCGGGAATTCGCCAGCGATCGTGGCGTCATCCCGCGAACATCAGATCATCCCAGTCGGTCGCTAAGCGTCAGGTCGGAACGGTGCAGTGAACGTTGGCTGTGACGGCAAAGGGCAAGAGCGGTCTCAACGATTATCTTGAGATGTGCGCCCGCAAAAACGCAAAACAATATCTACAACTCCTTGCCCGCTTGTGCAGGGTTCCCTGGGTCGTGTTCTTCGAGCAGTTCCCTCGTTTGCTTGATGCGGGCGGAGACGTTCGCGAGCATTGCCTCCGAACTGATACCTTGCGAATGCAGAAGCATCCATAGGGCTTCGGCGAGGATGATTTGGTTTTCAAGAATGGCGCGTTGGAATTTATCCATCATCATCTGTGCTGCTCCTTACCGTTGCTGCCAGCGAGAAAGGTAGGGTTTGCTCGTGTAGATCCAGCAGAACCTTCCGGTTAGCTGCCGTCAATGGCGTTGGCGCGTTTGCAGCCATATCCATGTCCGCTCGCTGGCACGCTGTTTGCCGTCGTCGTCGGTCGTGATGACGCGATGAGCGCGAAGGGCTTGCGATGTCCGCACGCCCAGAAGCGGACATCTGGGCTGGCCTTCAGCACGTGTCCTGCCCCAACAGCAGAAACCGGGTTCATTACCCCCGCCACATGCCGCACTCAGGCGTGCGTCGCCGAAGTGGCGGGCGGCGAAGCGAGTTCGTGGAGTATGGCGACTAGCTCGGTGTGAACAGGCGATGTCCGATCACTGAACGCCTCGATTGGATTTGCTTCAGTGAGCCGGTTGAGACGCGTGAGCAGGCGAATGCGCTGACGGCGGGTAAGTTTGGCCTCGGACGAGCGCCAGCGGAAGAACAGGCGATACAGTTCACCGTCGCCGAAGAGTTCGTTAAGTTCGTGTATCGTGACGTAGGCAAGGAATAGGACCATCAGCCATATCTGAATTGACAAAAAGCGCGGCAACGAAAAGTGATTAACGAAGTGGTCTCCGAAATGAGCGATTGCGCCGCCTGCAGCGACGAAATGGGCGATTTCCTCTACCAGTCGCACGATCAGTACGCACACCCAGTAGATCGCGCTCTTGAACAAGATGGGCTGGATCATTGGCGCGCCGTCGAAGCGGCGCATAAAGGGCAGGTTGTCGGTTACCAAAACGGCTTTTCCGACGAGCAGCGCCGCTACTATCGCGGTGAAGAAGCCACTGAACTCGACGCCCTGTTCCTGCAAGATTAGGCGTTTGGTCCATAGGATCAGATTGAAGCCGACGAAGAAGAAGATCGTTGGCGGAAGCGCATGCTTCACCTGTGCGAGCCACCAAGTCACGACCCGCCGCAGGGCCGGTGTCGGCGCGGAGGCAATAGCGGGCTGGCTCATATGCTACTCCCCAAAGGTTGCGCCGAGCTATCAGGCCGTTGCGGGTGCCAGAAGCCCACAGCTTCATTGATGCTCGTCGAGGAACCGGCTTACTAGAGGTGACCATATTGGAATGGCTTCAGCCGCACCGATAAAGAAGTGGCCGTCGCTTCCAAACGGTGGAAACACTCGCAACTCCGCATTGCCGCCCGCTGCTGTAAACGCCTCGTGCATTCGTTTCGCCAAGTCCGGGCCAAAGTATGTGTCGTTCTCTGCGTAAATCCAAAGCATTGGGATGCGGGATGTCTTGCCGAAATTGCGCGTCGCTTCGACGAGCTTGTCGGGCGCGCAATTGTTGTTCGGCTTACCATCAACCCGTCCGCCCCGACCCGCCGCAAACGTGATGATCGCTTGGACCGACGACGGGTTCAGGCTGGACAGAGCGATGGCTCCCCATCCGCCGCCTGATTGACCAACGACGATGGCCTTCCCCGGCGCAACGGTCGCTTCCTTCTGCATGAAGTCGATCACCCATTGATCCAAGGTCGCAATCATCAAGCCGGGCCAGCGGAAATTGGGCTTGTCACAATTCCCGACGTTGGCGAAGTAGAGGCTAATCTTACTGCGTCACGAGTATCGTCGCCTGTTTGATGCTGCGATGAGGCCACAACACGGACAGCGCGGCAATGCTTTGACCAGCGCTCGGATCAGCCGTACGCGCATGGTTGCGATTGAGTTCGGGACATGGCGTTCAGGCCGCGAGGGCGGAGCCTCTGGGTCGATAATTTTTGGGTAAGGGAGGGACTTGGACTGGCGCGGTGGAACGAGGTCTTGAGGGGGGAATCGTCGCCTGCTCGGCGATCAGGAATCCGTAGGCCGCGATGCACAGGGTTGCATGATGATGGAAGCCGCGCCAGCCGCGCCCCTCGTAGTGACCGAGCCCGACCTCCTGCTTGAGCTCCTGGTAGTCGCGCTCGATGCGCCAGCGCAGCTTGGCCAGATCGACGAGCCGCGTGAAGCTGACGTTCTCTGGCAGCGTGGCGAGCCAGTATTTGGTCGGCTCTGCCTCGCCCTCCGGCCAGTCGATCAACAGCCACTCGGGCGACAGCGTCTCGGGGATCAGTTTGTTGTACCCGACACGGACGCGCACACGCGCAAAGCGCGAGGACAGCTGCTCGGCCGAACCTTCCCGCCACGTCAGCGTGCGCCAGGCCTGCTTCGGTAGACTGAGCGCCACTTTCTTGGCTGAGACCAGACCGGGCTCGTCGCGTCGGCCGGTATTGTTCAGCGGCTTGTCCATGCGCCGCGGGCCGGCGCCGGGCCGCCACATCAATGTGTCCGACAAGATGCCGACCACGTAAGGCACACCCAATTCCGTCATGCCGGCGCGCAGCCGCGAGTCCCTGCCGTAGGCCGCATCCATCAAGGCGACGCCTCGCGGCAGGCCGACCTCGCACGCCCATCGTATTTGCTCCAGCGCGATCTCCGGCTTGGTCTTGAACTTGATTTCCTTCGGAACGCCCGCTTCTTCCGTCGGGCACGGTCCTTGGTCCAATCCTGTGGCAGATACAGCCGATAGGCCACCGGCAGGCTGGCAGAGTGATTGGCGATCGACAGCGACACCGCGACCTGGCAATTGGCTTGCTTGCCGAGCTGCCCGCAATATTGGTGGTGCACGCCGACCGAATGTTTGCCTTGTTTAGGGAACGACGTGTCGTCGATGATCCACGCCTCGATCGGTCTCAACTTCTTCTCAGCCTCAAGGACCGGCAACACCATCTCGCGCACCTTGGCCAGCACGTCCTCGTCCGACCAGGCCGCGTTGGCGACAAAGTGCAGCAGCGACAGGTGCTGTGCAGCCGTCCGCGCCGGAGCCGTCCGCGCCGCCATCGGCTCAACGCTCTTGCGCTCACCGGGTAACATCAGGCCCGTACAATAGTCGCGCAGCGGCCTCGTCCGTTCCGCGTGACCGAGCACGCTCCCAAGCCCCGCCACATACGACGCGAACCGTGCTTCACTCTGATCGAGATCCATCTGGCCCTCCGCGTGCCAAAAATTGAATCTCCACTGCGACCGCTTGACTCAGTAGTACTAAACAGTCCTTCCTCCGGGCGGTCGATTGAAATGCCACCGTATCTCACCGGGGAGACTACGAAGTAACCCTGCCGTGCAAACCATTGTGCTGCGTCGCGGTACTCGATTGCTGGGAAGAACGTCCGCTACTCAGGATCGCCAGAAATGCCGTGGTTCATGACGAGGAGAGGATACGGGCCTCCGCCGACTGGTCGCACGACGAAGGCGAACATGGGCAGTGGGGTCATCAAAGCCCAAATTTCCTCCCGAATACCTTGAACTGCGGGGCGATCTGCTGCCGAAGCTGATGAAGCTATCGCCGCGAAGCACGCCAAAACCAAAGAAACAATTCGCAGAGAGTATTTTCCTGCCATTTGCTTCTCTCCTCGCCTTGCTTTTCTCACGGAAAGAATACCGTTCCCCGAGCGTCTTTAGGTTCGGGCACAGTTCTATTGACCTACATCAACGATGTTTGGGGAACCGGCTTTTGCCCGCGTTGGGTTATTCGCGTCGTTTTGACCGTTGGCCAGCAACTTCCGGTCTACCCTGATATTGTTGAAAAAGTCTTTTTGGGGTGACGAACGAAAATTCTTAGAGCCGCTGATGCGCTTTACGCGCGGCGACGTGAGGGACCATATCGCTTTAGCCAAAATCGACGACGGACCTTCGTAGTGGCGCTTACAAGCGAGGCAGCAGCAGTGAGGTCCCGAGATCGACTTTCGCGAGATTTTTTGGGTTGCCCGATTTTCGACTTTTGCAACAATATCCCCCCACCCTATGAACGGACATCGTCAGACCGGCCCAGTTGATCCGTTCCATCCCGGTGTGCGCCGCCTGCCGCCAGAGACGTCTCAAGGGATGTCTGGGGCTGGGGTCCTTTGAGGCGTGTTAGAAATGTGGGGGGACCGTGCGACGCAACGATGTCAACGTATTTCACCCGGACGTTATTCAGATTGCGTAGCCCGAAAGATCGAAACCTCACAGTCACGTCTTTCGCCGAGAGGCGATTTCGGCGCGTTCGCGGACGCAAGCGAGGTGGGGACAAGTCCCCAACTGCAAAGCGCACCGGCAAGGACGGCAAGCGGCGCCTCGGGACACTTCCAATCCACCGAGTGCGCGTCAGGCTCGCAGCGTCAGTCCGGGCAAATCAGCTCCATTGATCCAGATCAAGACCGCCTCTGCCAACGGCCATTATTCTTCCGGTTCCAAACGGTCGTTTACCCCCACGCGACGCATAAATTCATCGGGTATGCGGAGATAGTAAGATGAGCATTATCTGGACCATCATTATCGGTTTTCTGGCCGGCGTCATTGCGAAGTTCATCATGCCTGGAGACAACGAGCCGTCGGGCTTCATCATGACGACCATCCTCGGCATCGTGGGCGCGTTCGTGGCTTCCTATCTCGGGCAAGCGCTCAATTGGTACAAGGCAGGCGAAAGCGCCGGCTTCATCGGCGCCGTAGTGGGGGCGATCATCGTTCTCATGATTTACGGCTTTATTGCCGGGCGGCGACGAACGGCTTGACCTCTCGACCTAAGTTGATGCGTGGAGTTTTGGTCACAGCGCGTCCTTTTTGATTTCCGGCGTCGAGGAATTTTTCAGCAGTAAGTTGCCTGCTCGAAAGCTTGCCACTGGCGGTCACTCCTGATCAGCGCGCCCAGCCGGGTCGCGTCGGCGGTCCGG
Organism: uncultured Alphaproteobacteria bacterium; assembly: GCA_963755895.1. Lineage (GTDB taxonomy): Bacteria > Pseudomonadota > Alphaproteobacteria > Rhizobiales > Xanthobacteraceae > Bradyrhizobium. The sequence continues at coordinate 518,751 of CAVWMD010000027.1, read as the reverse complement.
CGTGCGGCGACGGCGGTAATCCCGTGATGCCGCTGGCTTTGGTCCATGGACCAATCGGCGGCGGGGCGTGCGCCGGGTGTTTCTCTATGTCATACGGCGCCGGCCGAATGCCTAACGGCTTCGGCTCCGGCGCCGTTGATCGCAGCAGATTAGTAGCCTCATCGAATTCGGCGGTCGGATAGAAAAGTTTAGTCAGCCCTTTCAGCACCTCGACATTGGGATCGGCCTTGCCGGCGGCGAAATCCTCCAGCAGGCCGGTGCTGACGCCGTCAAGCTCGCGGGCTACCAGCGCGAACGCGTGCGGGCTGCGGTTACGCGCCCTCACGGTCTCGCGGAGCACGTCGGTGGCGGTGATCGGTTTTTCGGTCATGACTTTCCTCCTCGGAAAGGCCGATGCGGGCCGCCAGCTTTCTCAGCTGGCCCTGCGACGGCAGCGATGTCCCGGCAACGAATTGGCGCAGCTCCTCGAACGATAAATCAGCGTCGGCTGCGGTGTCTGGGGCGAGATAATGCTGGGCGCGGTCGCGTATCTTCCGGACATTCATGCGCGGGCCTCTGTCTGTTGATGAACAATCTGTTGCAACAACTCGGCGTACTGGGCGAGGCACGACACTTTTCTATCATGAGGTCCTGCCCCTTTATTGTTTCGGCAACAAAGCTCGAAGCCGGCCCGGGGTTTGATCGATGCAGCACGCGAGCGCGGGCTTGGATAGGATTTGACACCAGGCTGATCTCGCGCAATCGAATCTTTTCGACGCGGGCAAAGAAAGACGGGCTGTCGGTGTCGTGCAGAGTGTATTCGAGTACGTCTCCTGATACGCTCCACGCATTGCACCTGACAGCGGCTGGATGATCAACATAGGCCGAGACCAGCAATTCGCCCCACCTAAAGGGCGTTTCATCGCTTAAATCCGCGACCGGGTTCTGAGAGACAGCCGCCGCCCGATGCAAAAGCGCGCCAGGCTCTCCATGCATCCGGGAGCGCCTGGCGCAGGTTTTGCTGCCGGGAGAGGAGCCAAACGGCAGCACAGTGCGATCCTATCACAGCCAGCCGCCAGCCTCACCAACCTCCCTTGACGTAGATCAAAGCCGTGGTCCGATTGCTGCCGCCAACGATGACGCATGGCACTTGATCCGAGACAGGCGTCCATCATCGAAGCAATCGCGACTGGCATTTGTGTCGGTCTGGTCGCCTATCTCGCCTACCTCCTGTTTTCCTTTTTGACGACAGCATGAGGGCCGCTATCGCCACTCTTCCTCGCGCTCGCGGCGCACCGCCGCGCTGTCCGACGTCTTCGGCGGATAAAGTTCAGCCGCAAATCAATTTCACCACGTATATCGTACACCAGCGGCTCCGCGAATGCCGTTACGCTGGCCGCCGTCGGTATCGCCGACAGCGAACTGGTAGTCGGCATTGGCGTAGAAGCTGACATTGGTGTTCATCCTCACGCTCAGGCCACCGCCCAGTTGCAGGCGCGTGGCCTGCTCCAGCAGCGGCACCAGATCGGCGCCGGAAAAGTTCGTCGTCGCCTGCGCCCCCCAGTCCGCCACAGATTGGCGCGCACATAAGGCTGCCACACCTGCCCGCTGTCGCTGACGATGGTCCATTTGCCGCGCAGGCCGATCCGCCCGCTCGCGCCCGACGTCGTGCCGAGCGCGACCTCACCCAAGCCGTCATTGGCGTCGTCGAACGACACGCGTTGCCAGACGATCTGCGCCTGCGGCTCCAGCACGAAACCCGGTCCGAACATCGGCAGCCGGATCGGATAGCCCGTCTCCAGCGAAGAGACGAAGCCGAAGCCGTTGGTCGAAAGGCTGGCGAATTGAGTGGTCGCGTCGCCTTGATAGTGCGTCCCCTGCACGACCGCGTCGAGATACCAGTCGCCCGGGCCGTAATGCGTCCAATAAGCTCCGCCCGACCATGCATCGAGATTGAGGCTGCCGGTCCGGCGCAGCACATAGCCGGTCGCCGCCTCGTTGGTGACGAGACCGTTCACGTCGACACCGGCATTGGCGATAGGCGAAGTAAACGCCGGCGGCATCGCGATGGCCCGGTATCCATTCGCCACGCCACAGATCGATGCCGCTCTGAAAGCCCAGCAACTGGCCGGAGGCGCGCGGATCGGCGAAGGCCCTGTAATGGTTGTCGATCTGCTGGCCGAGGACCCGGCCCCACCAGCCGGCGTACAGGCATTCAGGCTGCGGCTTCACCGGCGCCTTGCTCGCGATCGTATCCCGCGTGTCGCCGTCGGGCGGGCATGGCGTGCCCATATTCGCGTTCAGCAACGTATCGCCGATGCGGTCATGCAAAGTGCCGAGCGTCGTCATCCCCAATTGCCGGGCGATCGGCTGGACCACGCCATAGGTCGCGATCTCCGGCCCGATGATCGGATAGACGCCCGGCGGCAGCGGCTCCGTGCAGCGGCGGCTCGGGCGGCAGGATCGGCGGCACCCGGCGGCACGACCGGCGGCACGATCGGCGGTCCGACGAGTGAAGCTCGAGCGCAGGAACCAATCGTTGGGACTGCTGCCGCCGAGGCCGCCCCGGAAGAGATCATAGTCGAAGGCGCCGCGCGCGCACCTCGCCAGCGAGCGTGAAAGCGCCGGGCGCCGTCGTGCCGCCGTTGATCGCCTGCACCACCGTGATGCCATTCGCCACCGTCTCGGCGCCGGGGCCGCCCGCATTGGTGATGCGCAACAACGAATTGCCGGTCGCGCTGCCGCCGTTGATGACGAGCTTGTCCGATGGCGAACCGTCGGCGCCGAGAAAAGTGTTGCATCGCGATCGTTCCGCCAGCTCCCATGTAGCTGGTCGTCGTCAAGACCGTGCCCGGCGCAGTGCCCGTGCCCATGTTCACCAGGCCGGCATTGGTGAGGCCGGAGACGGTCTGGTTGAAGCCGTTGAGATCGAGTGTTCCGCCGCCGGCGACCGTCACCGCCGAATTTGGGCTGAACGTGTTCAGGCGCGCCGGCTCGCAACGTGCCCGCGTCGACATTCGTCGCTCCGCTGTAACTGTTGGCACCTGTCAGGATGGTGGCTGCCCGCGAGCACATTGACAGTACCGTTGCCACTGATCGCAGGCGCAAACACGTAGTTGGCGGACGTGTGATTGAAGTTGATCGTACCGGTGCCAGCGCCAAACGCGATGCTCGGCGCCGTAAGCGTGCCGGGTGCAACCGCCGGATTGCCCGCGCCCGCGCCGATGTTGAGTGTTCCAGTCGCACCGGCGTTCGCCGCGATCGTAACAGGCCCGTTGACAATGCCGCCGTCCGCAATCGTGAGCGTGCCGCGTGCCCGAGATTGCCAATGTTCACCCCCGAACTGTTGCTCCAGGTAGAGCCCGCGCCGGTCACCGTCACCGTACCCTGCGAGCCTGCAGCCATTGCCGATGTTGGTGGCGAAGTTGGTGATATTGATGACCTTCCCACCGTTTGCGATCATGAGTGTGCCGGTGCCAAAACTGCCGATATTGAGCCCGCCGCTTGTTCCGTTGATCCAACTGGAGCCCGGGCCGGTCACCATCACCGTGCCCGTCGAGCCGGCAGACAGTCCGATGGAGCCGCCGCCGCCAATCACCGTGCCGCCGTCTTGAATTGTAAGAGTGCCCGTGCCCAGGCCGCCGACCACTACGCCTCCGGCATTCGACCAGTTGGAGCCCGCTCCGGTCACGGTCACCGTGCCCAGCCCGCCCGGTAGATTGCCGACTGTCCCGAAGGAGTCGGCCAATGTCCCGCCGGTCTGGATTGTAAGCATCCCTGTGCCGTTTTGACCGACGGACAGATTCCGGGCTAATGCGCCCGGGTCACTGATCACCGTCGCATTCGGCGTCACAGTGTTAATGTTTCCGTCGGTCGTCTGCCTGGGAAAACCGGCGTCCCAGTTGCCACTCAAGAACCAATTAGAGGAGAACTGTCCGGTCCAGTTGGTCTGGGCGTGTGTCGAAACCGTAGATGCTGCGACAAGCGCGATTGTCGCCAGCAATCTGGAGCAGACGAATTTGCAGCCGGCGCGTGCCCGTGACGTCGCGCCCCGGCGCGACCCTGTGGACGACAATCGACGCGGTTCGCACCCCATATCGGCCCCCATCAATCGGCAATGCCAATAATAAAAACTGGGCCGCGACAGCCCCGGACGTCACCGAGACGCGAGGGAGTGCGAAATCTCGAGGCACAAACTAAACTTGCGAATCAACAAGATCACAATCGTTACGAGGATGGCCGCAATTGTGGCGACGGCGGGTGCAGTTTTATTTTTCTGACTGGTGATGCTCTCCCGCCACGCAATGGAACGTCGCCATTGACTACCGCTGGCCGGGGGTCAGAACACGCCGCGCGCCGGAGCTTGCCACGGAGCTGGTCACGTCACTGATTTGCCGAACCCGTTGCGCAGCCACCGCGTGAACTGAAGCCGGCGCTGGGGATGGGAAAGGTCGAGAAACGGAGGGGGCGCCGCCCTCACAGAAGAACGATTTTGGGACACAACGGGCAACCGTACCACAATTCTTCCTTGATCTGGTGCAGCTATCTGAGTTGTCGTGGTACGCATCACATCTGTTGAGGGTAGGAAGCATGAAATTGCTGACGGGGCTGCTCGCGGTAACGCTCTTGTTGGCGGGTGCAGGCACAAGCCATGCGGAAGTCCGGATTGCTCGTGATCAGGGCGGACAGATCGGGCGTTATGTAGATCGATACGAACAATTGCGAGCCTCAGGCCAAAGAATAGTCATCGATGGCCTTTGCGCCTCGGCCTGTACAATTATCCTCGCCACGATCCCTCACGACAAAATCTGTGTAACTCCAAACGCCAACCTCGCTTTTCACGCAGCGTGGGATTTCGGAGCCCACGGACATGCCATTGCGAACCCGGGAGCAACCCGGACGCTTTATTCTATGTACCCATCGCAGGTCCGGCACTGGATCGCTAGTCAAGGCGGTTTGACTCCACACATGATCTTTCTGCGAGGCAGGCAGCTGGAGGCCATGTATCGCCCTTGCTACTGAATGCCCAGGTTGCGGCACCACGGGTAAATGCCTGACCTCCTCAAGCAGGTCGGGAGCATGAAGAAGCAGAGCTGCACTACGCCGAGCGACGATGAAGCCGGTTCGACCATCGATATTTGCAGGCGCGTTTCCGGTCGGTCGCGGGCATCCGACGCCCGCCGAGATGCTGTCCCGAGACGAGCGCGACAAATATCTGGTCGAGGCGGCGGATCGGTATTGCATTGGGTTGAGCTACAATGCAGCGGCGGCCGTTCTGATCGCCAAGCTCAGTCTGTATCGAGCAACCGCTTGGCAACGTGATCGCGATTGTGATGAGGCGCTTTGTCCCCCTCGACATCGCGGCACCATCAGGGAGTTTTTTTGGATGGTCTTGAGGTCCCGTGATCGTCTGCCGGGCGAGAGGTTGGTCCGCGAGGTGTTGCGGGCGAGCGAGCGCGCGCGGCGCTGATCGACCATTTTGCCAACCCTCCTATTTTTTGCCAACGGCCCGCGCCACCGTGTCCCGATCATCTCATCGGAGACCGGAGGCGATCATGACAGGCGAACAACCCGAGGCAGGCTGGAGACGGTTTGTGATGGAGGCGAACGCCGCGACGACAGGCTTCCCGCCCGCACCGCTGGAGACAACCGTCGCGCCGACGCCGCTTCCCGGTGGCTTCCATACAGCGCCAGCGTTCGACGTGGTCGAGCTTTTGCCGGAGCGCGCTCAAGACCGTCTGAGAAAATTGCGCTTGAGGAAGGATGATGCTCACGCGGTCATCCCGATGTTCGAGGACATCCGCGAAGCGAACGCGGCGAAGGTCGATGCCGAACGCGCGCTGACGCGGCTGACCGCTCATCCCTCCGAACGCGGCTTCAACTTGCCACCGACCGACCCGCGCGTCATTGCCCAACAACGAACGGTCGACAAGCTGACCGATGACTGGAAGCGGCTGACAGAGTTGCGGGAGGTGAGGTCAGCGCAATTTCAAGCGGCGGGTGCCGCGCTGGCGAACGTCGAGACATGGCTGCGCCACGGGGTGCCCGGCGGCTGCACGTTGCAGGACCATGAAACCGAGGTGCCGAAGCCGACCAAGGGCGAAAACGGTTTACTCGATCAAATTGAGGTCAGAAGGCGCAGGGTTCGCGAGTTGCGCGCCGATGAGCATCGCATCAGGTCCGCGCCGTACCCGAGCGCGCACGCCAAGGCGCAGATGCGTCAGCAGATCGAGCAATTAGCAGAGCGCGGCACACCGTCAGTGTCCCGTCTTGTGGAACTTGATGGGCCGCTGGATTTCCAGACGCAGCGCCTCACGTCGGAAATCCAAGGTGAGCGGCGGCAATTGGGGTTCACCGAAACAGCCGACGCGGTCGCACTGATCTGCTGGCTGCATCGTGGCGCGATGATCGCGAAGCTCGATACCGAGATCAGCACCGAAGCGGATGATGGTGCCGCGCTGTCGCATGAAGCGCGCCAGAAGGCCGAGGCCGAGGTGATGGGCGACTTGCTCGACATCGAACGGCAGGAGGCGGCGCTGGTGTTCGCCGCGTGGGAACACGGTCTTGCTTGCGAGCATCGCAGCGATTGCAGCCAGCTCGCGATCTTGCAGGTGCAATTGGTCTCCGTACCGCGCGCGGCTCCGCCGCCAACGTCGCCGGAGCATGGTTACAACATCGTCGGCGGGCGACGATGAGCGAGATGCGCGTCCGCTCCGGCTCCGTGCCAACTCAGCGGGGGATGGATGCGCAGCGGGGAGACAGGCTTGGACCGGTCTCCCCGCACATATCACGAACCGCGCTGCCGTGCATCGGCTGCTCGACGGCGCTCAGGGCGGAGCGGTTGCTCCTTGGCCTGCTCCGCCCAACCAACGCGACGGCGGCACCCGGTGTCGAGACCGTGGCGTCGGGCGACGTGGCCAACAGCCGGGGCTGCGTCGCCCGCCCATCCAAACCGGAGTGCGCAAAAATGGATCAACCCGGACTGAACCGCCTGCGCGCGCAGGATCGCGCCGAGCTATCCACGTTGCTCACCGCGCTGCATGGCGCAATGAACGCGCTCGGTCGTGATGAGTGCGGCGATCCGACCATCTTCGGATCACGCGGACATATCCGCGCCTGCGACGGGATGTTTCACGTCTCCGGCGCTTGGCGTCGCCGGGCCGCTTTGGGGTTGTGCCGTTGGGGGACGGCACGGCTGGATAAGCCGCCCAGCCGGGTAACCGTTCCTGTCCCAAATGGTGTCATATGGGTGTGGCACAGATATTGCTAATTGAGATTGCCGGGATTTCAGTGCCCGACCTCGCCGTACCAACGCCGCCCTGCGATCATATTCGGCAGAGCGGCGTTTGCGTTCCGGCTTTGCCATAAAGCGAAGTAAGGCCGCCTCAGTTGGCGGCCTTTAGCAGCCCGTAAAATTACGGTGCCGGGATTGGATTGCTGCCTGTCGAAATGATCGCTGACAGGTCAATCATCATTCCATTATCGTGCACCCGTGGTGCAGGAACTTTGGTTCAAAGTGATGGTGGTTTGCTTGGGCTCGCTAACGGTGGCGCTAGTCGCGGCTGCCTTGTTCTGGCGTTGAAATCGAGCAGTGCCGGGGGCGCAGCAGGGCGTTATAGGACACTTCCTCAACTCGCTGACGTTGCTGCGGTAAAGTCCATTCCGACGAGATGAAGGATGCGACGGGTCGCCGCACATGATCCAGATCAACGCTACCGCTCGACTGCCGCTAACGATCGCGCATGGCCCTTGACCCAAGACGGGCTTTCAACCTCGAAGTGGCCGGGATCGTGACTGTCATTCTCAGCATGGCTGTACTCGCCGTCGTCCTGTTTTCGGACGTGATTACAGGTCAAGCATCTATACTCGCCTTTGGCCCCCTTACAGGAGGTTATGACGATGCGGCGATTGGGCTATCGCGCTGACCTCGTTGCCTTCAGTAGCAAGTTTGAAGTCATCGAAACATGGGTGGCGGGCCAACCAAAGCGTTGACTGCTCCAGCGGTGGGCCGGTGGATGAAATGGCGCTCTAGAAAGCTGATCAGGCAGGGGACTGTGCTCAAAATGACGCCGGCCGATATCCATGATGGCCCGTAGCACGGGGCTCCAATCAGAGACCAGACATTGACGCTAGACCGTATCAGCCAGCGTCGACCAAAACCTCTTGCACCGCACGGCCGGACCATACATTTGGGTCGATTTTGGATGCAAACGATGCGGCCCCTCCCGTCGCCGCGCGTAAAACGCATCAGCGGTTCTAAAAAATTTCGATCGTCAGGCGAAGTCATGGATTCCCGGAACCGGGGCGCTCAGCTCGCTCTCATCTTTGAGGCTGCTGCAGCTCTCGGGCGCTTCGCGAGATTCGGGTCCTCCCTTACGGCCATGCGCTTCACCTTCTTCACGTCTGATCCCGCGTGCTTGGAGCCGCGGTTGTGCGCCGCATATTCCTGGCCGTCGACCGGGGCGACATGCGGCGGGTCCGTGCCGAGATATGGGCGCCCGATTCCGAACTCCTTCCCATGCGCATCAACCCACTTCCAGAGCTTTTCGGAGGAAGCCCATCGCTGGTCGCGAGTTCCGCCCTCGACACTCACGATATCGGCCGCAAGCCCATGCCCATAGCCACCGCGCAAGCTCCCGCCATGATACGACCTGTTGCTCGCCGCCTTGAGTCCGCTTGCGATCGATTGGCGGTAGTCATCACGGAATGCGCTGGTGATGCCGGGCGAAAGGCCCGCCGCCTCCGCCGCGTGAAGCGTATGAAACAGTTTTAGCTTGAAACTCCGATCCATGCCTCCGATCACGTAGTCCATCATCGACATGCCGGCTCGTTCCGCCGCCTTCGGATCCTTCCACCCAAAATCTTCATCGACAAGCTTGGTGAAGGTCCTGGCGACAGTCACCATCTTGCCCTTCCGCTTGACGGCGACGTTCCTCCGTTCAAGCTCCTTGATGCTGTCCTCCTTGGGCGTCCGTTGATAAAGCGCCCACAGATATCGATCGACGCAGATGTCCACGACCAGGCACTCGTCGACGATTTCGATGGAGCTCACGGCCTTGCCGGCGTCGCCAGGTTCGAGATCCGACGGATCCGCCGTTGCGACTTGCACAGGCGCTGGTTCGGTTGGCGGCACATCCGCGCGCATTGGTCGAGACCGTTTCGACCACCGGCTCCGGCTTGTTCAGAGCAATTGATGCGTCCGCGACTGGTCCCGCAAGCGATAGCTGCGGCCATCGCTACATCGGTTTGACCGAGATCGTCATTGAGCATCGGGCTTGGCTGCGGTGCCTCGGCGAGTTCCTGTTCGGTGGAGAGAGAGGGAGCGCTGATGTCCTTGCGTGGCGCCACGCCGGTGTTCTGGATTCCTGCGCGCCCGAAGGCAGCAAGCAACCCGATAACCCCGGTCGCGAGAATGACCGATCGCAACAATGGCGAAGGCACTGTCGAAAGTCGCCGCGGGTTCATCATCCCAGCCTCACCGGAACGGGATTGCACAGCCAAGCATGCGAACGACGCTGATTGTTCGGACAAGATAATGGCCGCGCAATAGCGCAAACGGACAGGTCGTGAGCTTTTCCCGGAAGTGTTGCCTGTGTGCAACGGCGGCGCCTGCGAACGCCCGCTTGATGGGCTATCAGCATAAAGGCTGAAACATGGGAACGAGACGCCATATCGCCGCGATCAAGACGGTCCTTGCCCTTGGCATCCTCCTCGCGGTGCCGGTCGCTGGGCCCGATATGTAGAAACTCTGACGCTCGACTTGCGCAAGGTGTGAGACCAAGCGCCCCGTCGCGCGATCCCTCTGGAAACCGTCAAAAGACAGTCCTTAACTCTAGCGGCGATGGTTTTTCGACTTTAGCGATGCCGCCGGGCGTTGGCATCCAGCGATGTCGATGCCACTGGCGTCTCACCCTTGGCCTCTTCGCGTCCGACTTCGCGGCGCGGCCACGCAAAATCGTCGGCGCGGCCGGGGGGCGGCGTCAGCGCTTCACCCTTAAGCAGTGTACGCGCGGCGAGCGCATCGACCGCGGCCGGTCGCGTTCCCGGCCCCCCGAGCAATTGATCGGTGCCGACCGAGGAGGCGACCAACGGCAGGATTGGCCCTGCGAGAGGCCGCGGCGCGGGCTGACCAGGCAAGGCATTGGCATCGGGCGTTGCAGGCTCAGTTGGCAGTGTGATCGGCGCCGAACGCGCGGCGAGCAGCCGCGTGATTTCGCGCTCGACATAGTGCGCGAGCTTGCGCGCGCCGGCCTTGGTGAAATACACGCCATCGGAAGAGCGCAGCTGTCGGATCTGACCCTCGAAGTCCGGGCCCTTCTGCACGAAGCGGCCCGCCTCGTCGACAAAGCCGTCCCAGACATCGACATATGTGATGCCGGCCTTGCCGGCCACATCGCGATAGAGCGAATCCAGGAACAGAGTGTCGGCGGTCGCCTTGGAGCCATACACCACCGGCAGACCGACCCATAGCACCGGCACACCCTTGGACTTAAGCACGCCGATCATCTCTTCGATCTTTTTTTTGTAGAGCTCGACCCAGCGTTCCTCGCGAAACTGATAGAGGGCATTCGGCGAGCGCACGCTTTTCTCCGGTACTATAGCCGGCGGCGCATCACCGTTGTCGACGGCATCGTCCGGCGACAATTCGTAATCCGTCGCCTGGGCTGCGCCATCGGGCTTCGCGGCGGGTTTTGCGCTTGAAGGTTTGCCATCAGGTTTGGCCTTGGCGTCCTTGTCGCTCTTCTTGTCCGGCGATTTATTGTCGGATTTATCGGTCGCCGGCTCCCGGATTGCGACACGGTCATCGAGCCCGAGCATAACGACAATGGCGTCGGCTTTTTCGGTGGCAAGGATGCCTTTGGCGGCGGCGGCCCAATCGGCCGGACCGTCCTTCGGCTGATATTTGATCAGGCCGGAGACTGTCTTGTGTTTGCGGATCACGCCTATGTCAGGCTGTTCGGCATAGGCGTCTTCAAGACCATAGGCGAGCCAGTCCGCCATGGCGTCACCGAGCACCAGAATGTGGTGCTCCGGTACAGTGTTGCGTTTCTCGGGCGGCGGCGCCTTTGAAAAATCCTCTTGCACGGGCGGTAGCGTTTGCCGCCTATTCCAACGAGGCTGCGGCGCGTGCTGCTGGAACGGCGCAAACGTGTCATTACCAAACCAGCCGCCACCGAACCCGCCGCCGCCGCGTTGTGGCTGCGGCCGCTGCTGAAATCCGCCGAAATTGAAAAACTGCGCCGAGGTGGGTCCGACCATGCCGAGCACCATTCCCGCCGCGATGGTTAGCGCAATCAGCGGGCCCCGCTCGGTGAAGGTGCACAGCTTTTTTAGTTTGTCTGGCATGCTCTTGGATCGCACAGACGCATAACTTGCCTCAACGCAGACTAGCACCAAGGCTCTTTGACGAGTCTCAGATTACCGTGAAGAACGTTACCGTCGGTGCGGGCCAAACGAGCAACAGCCCATGTCCGGTTCGGGTTCAAACTCGGAAGTGGCGGCGCTTCCGCGCGAATTCCGCTTTTTCCCATTTTTCCCAACTTTACCACGTATATCGCACACCAGCGGCCTCCACGGATGCGCGTGTTGTTAGTTCGCACGGTGGCTGCGCAATGGCTTCGATTAGTGACTTCGCCGAGCCAATGGAATTATTTGGCCATGCCGGTAGTTGTACCTGTGCGCCGCACCTCACGTCGCTCATGCCGTCCTGTGCGCCGCGCCTCACGTCGCTCGTGCCGTCCTGCGCGCCGCTCCTGACGCCGCTCCATGCCGACGGTCTGAGCCTCAGCATCAGATACTGCCAGTACCGTAGGGGCCGCCGCGAGGCCGAACGCAGCCGCCAATCCCATCACTGAAAGGGCCTTTCGGCGAGAGATCATTTCCGACTTGATGATTGCATTCATGTCAAACCTCCCTGACTAGATGAACCATCTGCCAATGCACTCCATTCCAGAGTGCCTACGCTTGATCTACATCAACAATAACCGGTACCGGTACCTGATGCGATTTAAATCCTGCATCACCGCCCCGGGCCCTCCCCCACCCTCTCCGCCCGCGCGCCTCCCCGAGAGCGCCATTGGCGATGGAGCGCACGCGGATGGCGGTGAGTGCATCCGTGATGCGCCTGCGGCCCTCGGCATCAGCCTCAGGCACATGTGACGCGGTTTATCAACCAGCGTCCACAACGGCGTTCCGTTTGCCTACCGAGTAGGAAACGTCAGGACGTTCACATTCGGCCGCACCATCCGGGGCCACGCCAAGACCCTTCTGCGCGACCACGACCACGCCGCGTAACAAGACCTTGCGTTGCGTGTCGTCCTTCAATTCGGCCGATGTTTCGACGAGCGTGCGAATGTGCTGCAGTGCTTCACTAGGTGTCACTGTTGCGACCTCCTATTGATTGTTCACGCAAACGATACGCCAGCCCTGCCGGATGCGCGAGGGTTCGCTTTGGGGCACCTCGCCTGCCCACGGTAGCACCCAGTGAGCCATGGCAGCCGCAATGGATCAGGCTACCGCTGTCAACCTGCCATCGGCATGCGGGTTTGCGCCAAGCAGACGCCTGCGAATGGCCTCTTCAACGTCCGCGAGCGCTTCCTTGGCTTGTCGCGCTTCGGCTTCAGCAACTTCGGCACGAAGCTCGACGGCCGTCAACTTATCCTTCTGAGCTTCAATACGCGACTGGGCTTGTTCCAGCGCTCGGCACGCATGTTGCAGGTTACGTTCGGCTGTGACGATGAGTTCACGTTGTGCCCGCTCGGCGGCCTCCGCTCGCATTTCGGCAAGCCGCAATCTTTCTAAGGCGCTCGTGCAAATCGACTGGGCACGGGCTTCGGTCTCGCGGGCGTGCGTCTCCATACCGCGGAAGACATCGGCCGCTTGATACACCAGATCGAGGGCTGTTGCTCCCCTGTCCGGTGTCGGCGGTGAGGGAAAGCTCAGGACGCTCTCGTCCCCTCCAACTGACGCTCTGGAATTACGCTGCGCCATGTAGTTTCAAGCCCGTTGCGAACACACACACACAGCAGCATCATGAGTAGCTATGGTTAACGAATGATTAAAAAGTTGTATGCCGGGAGGTATCGCAACGGCACGCGGTGGCCAATGGCATGCGAAGTCGATTGCGAACGTTCTGGCACGGGCCTTGAGGGGGAACACCAACCGTAACGTCAACGGCGCTCGCGGTGCTCACAGAATCCATCGAGATGCCTGTGACTGCTGCGGGATTCGGCGCCTTGGCATTCTATCTGGTCGCGTAGGCATTGGGGCACTTCGGAACTACACGGCCTCCTCATCGATTTCTTTAGCTTGGCATCGAGCCTGCTCTGGGCGGAATGCGCCATCAGCGCGTCCCAGAATAGGCCAGCTAAGGAGACCGCAAGTGTTCCAGTCGTATCCCGTTGAGACGCTCAGTAATTCGCCAGCCATTCGTAGGCTGCAAATCGCAACACTGATCGGCAACCTATCGCGCTCCTTGTACCTTCTCACCGTTAGACATCGAACACGAGGAAGCCCGCGTGGGTGTTTGCGACCCGTCAGACCCGACTTATCCGGTGTTGGCGCGGAGCCTGAGGGCGCGAAGGGATAACATTAGGGCGACCGTTGCCACGCTGGAGAGCCTTCGCCAGCGCACTCGATACGGCGGAACGGAAGGTGGCGTAGATGTGCATCCGACGGAACACTGAGCGCGTGGCACGGTGAACATATCTGCAAATACGGACACCTGAGGCGTACGATACGAACGGCGTGAGAACACCTCACATGCTTGACCGACTTCCGCTATGCGTCGATAGCAACCAAATTCCGCATCGCACCGAAGTGACGCCAATAAGCGGAAGTGGACGGAATGAATTGGCTGCGGCGGGCCTGTTAAATTACACGGCTGCAAATGTGGCGTGAGTAACTGAAACTTTTTGTCCTCAGAGCTCCGCTCATGGTCACCACTTGAGCATCGATCTGCTTTGACAACGCTTTAACCACGCCGGCACCAAGTCCGGTTTTGGGTTGAGCGAACACGCCGTCAGGCTCACCGGAGCCGTTGTCAGAGACCGCAAGCTGCCAATCGGTGCCTGATACGTCGTAGGAAACCTTGATCTCGCCGTCCTTTGTTGTTGCGTCGAACGCATGTTTGAGGGAATTGATGACGAGTTCGGTGACTACTCAAGCTGAGGCTGGCGCGAGAGCGGTTCAAAATCTGTATCGGCAAATAGGTGGCCTTGGTCTTAGAGGCCGACCCGAAATTAAGCTGAGTGATTTCAGTCATTTGTGATTCAGTCGTGGTTGCGAGCTACGACGGAGGCACAAATTGGTTTGGACTGAAATCACTCGAGCGAAATATTGTCGAGATGGGCTGCGGTATGCAAGCGATACCACGGATGAAGAGTGGGCGATGATCGCTCCCTACATGCCTTGCAAGAATTGTCGCGGCCGGCCACGTGTGACGGCGATGCGGGCATTAGTGAATTCGATCTTTTTCATCGCTCAGAGCGGTTGCCAGTGGCGGTTGTTACCGAAGGAGTTTCCGCCTTATACGACGGTGCAGCGGTACTTCTACCGGTGGCGCGATGACGGCACCTGGCAGAAGATCAACCACCATCTCGTCATGATGGCGCGTGAGGCCGATGGCCGGGAGGCAAGTCCCACGGCAGGAGTGATCGACAGCCAGTCGATTAAAACGACCGAGGCAGGTGGTCCGCGCGGGTTCGATGCCGGCAAGAAGATCAAAGGACGCAAACGGCACCTTCTCACTGACACCGCGGGCTTTCTGATCGCAGGCGTCGTGCATGAAGCCAGCATACAAGATCGCGACGGCGCACCTGCGCTTTTCCAGTTGATCCGAAGTGCTTTCCCCTGGTTACGTCATGTCTTCGCCGATGGTGGCTATGCCGGTCCGAAACTCAAAAAGGCGCTTGCCTCAATCGGCCGCTGGACCATCGAGATCGTCAAACGATCCGATGCCGCTAAAGGATTCAAATTATTGCCACGCCGCTGGGTCGTCGAACGAACCATCGCCTGGCTCAACCGCAATCGTCGTCTTGCAAAGGACTTCGAGGCAACGATTGCGAGCGCCGAAGCATGGCTCATGATCGCCAGCGTCAAGTTGCTCTCGCGCAAACTCGCCAGAGCATGATCCGCCCGGATACATTATGAGTCGAACTCTCAGGTTTTTCACTGCTTGGTACTTAGTTCAGCCATTTCTTTCGAATACTTCTGGAATATGGCGATCCGCTTGCTTGTGAATTCTGCGATGACGCTGGGAATTTCAACGGGCGACCTAATCGTCGCAAGTCTCTGGGCGAATTCAAAAGGAAATTGCATGTTGGCTTGCGCCATTTCCAGCAGCTTTGCTTGATAAGCCCGCACCTTTGCCGTGGCTGAAGAAAACTCAAACCCTTTCTTTAAATCGTTATCCGTCATCGTCTGTTTGCAGTCATCTTGTAAGGCTATCGCCGGATTCTCAACAACAAGGGGGGTCGCTTGTTTTGAGTCGTTCTGACGCTCAGGGGGCGATTCAGTCGAGCCTGCTGCAGCCGAGCGCAGACGGCTGTGTTTCGGGCTTCTAACAATAGCCTGTTTGGCCCGGTGGGCCTTCGCGGCTATTTTCGGGCTGCGGGCGTGCTTTGACGCCGGTTTACGTTTGCTCATCTGACACTCCAGGGCTGATTGGGCGGCCACAACGGTCTTTTGGGCAGAGACAACGTGCTGTGCAGTGTAACGTTCCAAACGTAGCGAGGGGCGACGTCCACCGTCTCAGTTCGCGCGATGGGTTCGATTAGTGACTTCGCCGAGCCAGAGGAATTATTTAGCCATGCCGGTAGTTGTGCCTGTACCTGTGCCGGTAGTTGTACCTGTGCGCCGCGCCTCACGTCGCTCGTGCCGTCCTGCGCGCCGCTCCTGACGCCGCTCCATGCCGACGGTCTGAGCCTCAGCATCAGATACTGCCAGTACCGTAGGGGCCGCCGCGAGGCCGAACGCAGCCGCCAATCCCATCACTGAAAGGGCCTTTCGGCGAGAGATCATTTCCGACCTGATGATTGCATTCATGTCAAACCTCCCTGACTAGATGAACCATCTGGCACCCAATACCAGAGTGCCTGCATTGATCCACGTTAAGGGGGGCGGTCCGGCTACCGCTGAAGGCGTTAGATATTCCAGCCCTGCCCGGCAGCGTGGAGCACCCCCCTCCTTCTCATTTGGGTCATTCACGACCGAGCCGAGCCAGCAAATTCCGAATACGTCCGCTGTGCTGCCGAACGCAGAAGTAAATTCAGGGATACACAGTCGCCAACCGTGTTCGCTATACGGCACCTGTGGTCTGCAATGAGCCCGTTGAGGATCGCTCGGCACCTCGGTGAGCCCCACACCGCATGTAGCGGGCCATCTCGGTCCCGGACGGCTTGAAGACCGGGCCGATCTTGGTCGACAGCAACAAGCCGCCGAACACCGGCGAGAATGGTCCCGCCCTCAACATCTTCCCTGCTTGCGGACGGCGTGCAGCACTGCGAAGTCGCCGGCATGCGCGACACGCTCGATGCCTACGCTTCCAAGCTTCCGAAATGGGGCTGGCTGCAGCGTTATGTCGCCCGCCAGAACTGGGAGACGAATGTCCGGGTCATTGATCCGGATGGACACGTCGATCCTACCGTCACCACCCGGGCAGGGTTATCGGCAGTCGTTCAATGCGCCACCGTGGGGCCATACAGGCCGGAAGCCCTCAGGAAGCCGCCGGCTGGCGCGTCCGGAGCCAATGCTGCAGCGACCTCGGTCTAGGGGCCGCTGCGGACCGTCAGGATCGACGAACTCAGCCTACGCAGTAGTACTAACCGCCCCTTCCCGTCTATCACGGGTCGCGGCCACTCTCGGAGGTCCGGAAGCCGGCCAGAGGTTGATGGCGGATCAGCCGGCGTCCGACCTCAAGGTTCACTCCGTCCAGGGCCACTCCTTTCAGAAGGGCCCGCGCCTTCAGGCACCATCTGGTTTCGTGGGTGACGGGTGCGACGATGTAGCCTTGCGTTGTGTCGCCAATCATTCACGGATTGCTCGCGAGGCGCGAGCCTCCATCGGATAGCTATGAGGAGGCAGATCCCGATCCAGCCTGTCTTGATCCGATTTCCCAGAGCCGCCGCGCCGTTCTCATCCAGATTTTCGCGCTATAAACTGGGTACACTTGGCGTCCGCCGCGCGCGGTCACGGTCTCCGCGACGGATGTCAAATATAACCGAACTTGCCGTCTACTTCAGCCATCGCAGCATGACTAACTCGGCTGGTCGACCCAACGGTACATATACGATAGCATTTTGTCGAAAACGCCGACCGATGGAAGCGGCGTGCGCGCGTGACATGCCAAACGCGAAAATGCTGGATTCAGCAGGCCATTCTCCAATTTCACCGCGACCTTCTCCCGCAAGAAAAGCGAAACCGCGAGCGCCCAGATAGCTCTTTAGCTCACGATCCCAATATGCGTTAGCCCCGGCGGCCAGGCTCTTACTAAAGGGGTTCCAAGCGGTAATGAAGGCGCCGCTGCTGGCTTTCATTTTGGCCAATAGTCCGTCAATGACCAACGAGTGGTGACCGATCCGGACCAGGAAATTCCGACTGTCATCATATACGACATACTCTGTAGCCCGATCGCTAAGACGAGATCCGACGGCATTCTTCCGTTCACCAACTCTGTCGCATATGAGCTTCGATGTCGTGAGACGATAGGACTTTTTCCGTGAACTCCCAGTCCAGGCCGGCGTCGTCGGCAACTTCGTTCCAGTAACGCTTTTCTATCGGAGAGCTAATCATCTCGACCCGTTGCGGGAAATACGGACTGCCTCACGGTCCTTGAGGACGGCGTCCACCCAAGCGTCCTCGAACGAGTTCCGGCAGTTGTCCTAGCACCGCGAAGATATCGCTGAACCGCTCGGACAAGACCGAGTAGACGTCATCTTCAACGGTGCCGGCATAGCGCATGTTTACAACGTGGATCATGTCGCGCAATTGACCGATACGCTGAATGCGGCCCTTTCGTTGCTCGAGCCGGGAAGGATTCCATGGCATGTCGACGTTCATCTGGCTGCCAAGCCGCTGAAGGTTCAGTCCCTCGCAGGCGGCGTCGGTAGCAACCAGCAATCGTATTTCTTCGTCCTTGACCTTCTGCTTCAGCAGTTCGCGTTCGGCGAACACCCGTTCACCGCCCCTGTAGACGAACGAATTTCCATGGCCGGCATATAGGCCGATCGGCTCCTTTGGAAATGCCGCTGTCAAAGCGAGTGCGACCCATTCCGCGGTGTCGAAATATTGGCTGAATATTATGGACCCGTGACTTTCCAGCCCGCCCAGGTTCCTGAGGTAGTGCAGAATCACCAGTATCTTTGGATCCGATCCTTCACCCTGCTTGACCGCTTCAAGATTTCTTCGAACGTCCTCCAGAAGCGACCTCTCCAAAGGCGTCAAGGGGATCTTCGCGCGATCCTCGCGGAACAAGTCATCGTTTGTATCGGCATCAAGGGCCGCCGGTTCACTCGATTTCAAAAGGGCGGCGGCCGTATTCAATCCTGCCTGAACTGACGACCCAATGCGCCTTAGCAAAATGGTCTTCATGAAGCCTGCCTTCGGCCTGGCCGCAGCGTACACCTCGCAGAATTCCGGAGCCTTCGCGTAGGCTTGTTCGAACGCGAACCCCATCGAAAGGCCCTGCCCCGCGAAAAGATCCGGAGGCAGTTCGTCCGCGTGGGACGGGTGAATGGCAACGGCAATGCACTTGAGGAGGCCGCTATCCTCGAGCATCCTGCGCGAACGCCTGACCACGCGTCGAAATATGGGGTTTGACCGCTCGACAAGGTCCCGGAAGTTTCGGGTGATGGTGCTGCGAAGACTGGCCGGTAGGCTCTCGAAGCGAGGCCCCCTTATCTCCGCCGGAGCGATGCGCCGGGCGCTACGCAACTCGCGAAAAACTCCGTGCTCGGCCGGCAGGGGCAAAGGGTTCTTTAGGAGTTCCCACTGCGCGTCGGGTTCGGTCGGCCACGAACGCCGGCCCGTGAGGTATTCGATCGAATCCGGATGCGCCCAGGGAGACGGGCTAAGCCCAAGCACATGCCCTGCTCCTTGGGCGATCATGCTGACCAGGTCCCAAAGTTCGACAGCCCGAAGCTGGATGGGAGTGGCGGTGCCAACGATGACGCTGTCAGAAGCATCATTGAACCGCTTTCACTGGACGAAGCGCATTAAAACCTGCAAGAAAATAGGGCGGTGGGCTCGCGATCCGCCCGAGCCATTACGCCGATCCTCGGCCCCTAGCGACCACCCTCTCGGGCGGCGCCGCACCTGGCCTGCTACGGCCTATCGACGCTTCAAGCCGCGGAATCTCCGGCACCGTTGCCAGAGATGCCCAACTAGCCAACCTCTTGAATCCCACGTTCCAGATACCATATCATCCGGTGTGGAAACCGCGTGGCCAACGGTCCGGTCCCACCATCCCCAGATAGTTTCCCGACGCTATTCCTTAGCGCCGCCCGTGCGTCGACCACAGTGTGTGGCCGTCGAAGACCGCTCGCGATCGGCGCGACCAGAATTCAACGAAGGAAAGGAGAAAGACGACGCCGAACAAGAGTCGCCTATCGAGGACTTGCACTTACCATGAAAGGAAGATGATGCCGTTGTCTAAATTGTACGATGAGGCCCTCCTGTACGCATCCGATCTCCACCGCATGCAAGTGAGGAAGGGAAGCGGGACGCCGTACATCGCTCATTTGTTGAGCGTATCTAGTCGCGTACTGTCCGCAGGCGGGACCGAAGTTCAAGCTATCGCCGGGCTCCTGCACGACGCAGCGGAGGATCAGGGAGGCCAAGCAACTCTCGACGACGTTAGGGGACGGTTCGGCGACGTCGCGCAGATAGTGGCCGACTGCACCAATTCTTGGAGCGAGCCAAAGCCGGCATGGCGTCCGCGCAAAGAGCTCTACTTATCTCTTCTGCCGAAGAAGGCCGTCTCATCGTTGCTCGTTTCGCTCGCCGACAAGGTCGATAACGCCGAGGCGATCCTGAATGACTACCGCAATATCGGCGACGATCTTTGGGGGCGCTTCACCGGCGGACGCGAAGGCACGATTTGGTATTACCGTGGGCTGAGCGAGATTTTCAGCACGGCCGTACCTGGCGCGTTGGCGCGGCAGCTCGCACTGACGGTTTCCGAATTCCCATCGGAACAGCCCTAAGCAGAATTGTGCAGCTTGACCAACGGACTGCCCTCCCGGACCAATGTCTGCACTCGGAGGAAACGGACGCGCGGCTTCCAAGGAGGAAGTCCGGGTTTGACCCGACGGAGACATTTGCCAACATGCAAGAATGGAAAGAGCGCTTAAGAAGTGTTTTAGTGTCGGCACCATTGCAAGTGTCGCGACAGTTCTGAGCGGGGCTCGCCCGGGAAGGACGCCCATGCGCATCATTGACCGCTATCCCATCATCGTGACTCCAAAGCTTCGCCAATGCCGCGATTTTTGGTGCCGGCACATAGGCCTAAGCGTTTTGTTCGAGGCGAGCTGGTTCGTTTTACTCGCGGCCGGCGATCAAAGCGCGACGCTTGCCTTCATGAGCCCCGACCATCCCTCTGCGCCACCAGGGCCAGAGACATTTTCCGGCACCGGCATGTGCTTCGAAATTCAGGTTGAGGACGCTGCCGCCGCATTTGCCGAGTTCCAGCACAGTGGCGGTCCGGTTGGTCTTCAACTCACCGACGAGCCGTTCGGCCAGCGCCGTTTCGGTTTCACAGATCCCTCGGGCCTCTGGGTCGACGTCGTCGAGCAAATCGACCCTGCACCCGGCTTCTGGGAGCCTTACATATTAGATACTGAGGCCAACGCCGCTGTTGATCGGGTTAACACTCGGGACTGACCCAGTCGCAGATCGAGTAACTATTGTCCGCCTTTGGCAGCACATAGCTCCCCGGACGTTTGCGACGGCACGTCCGCAGTTGGCGAAAGCCGACACCGCATTCCAAGGCGCATCCGTTGGTCAACCGACTGAACCTTTCTTAGCCCGCCAGGACCGCGCCGCGCTCGATGCGAAAGGTGCGATCGAGAAGATCGATAACGTGAGTCTCGTTTGATTCCGACATCAAGACCGACACTCACTCGCCCTTGAGGTTTGAGAGGACTTCGCCGAGGC
The DNA here is from genome assembly GCA_963755895.1 of uncultured Alphaproteobacteria bacterium. Taxonomy (GTDB): domain Bacteria; phylum Pseudomonadota; class Alphaproteobacteria; order Rhizobiales; family Xanthobacteraceae; genus Bradyrhizobium. The sequence goes on along the minus strand of CAVWMD010000027.1, from coordinate 497,622 downwards.
GGCGCGCCAGCGCGGGCGCCAGGCCCTCGAACGGTTCGTCCAGCACGAGCAGACGGCGCCCCGCCATCAATGCGCGGGCCAGAGCAACCATTTTCTGCTGGCCACCGGAGCGTTCGAGCGCGCGGCGACGCCGGAAGTTCGCGACCTCGGGCATCAGCGCATAGATCCGCTCGAGGCGTTCTCTCGCGTCTGTCGAACCGGTCGCCAAAGCCGGCAGCAGAATGTTTTCCTCAACCACGAATTCCGGTACGAAACGGCGATCTTCCGGCATGTAACCGAGCCCGAGCGCCGCGCGGCGATGCGGCGGTTCCGCCAGCAGATCGAGGCGGTCCAGGGTCATGATGCCCCGCGCCGGCAGTGCCCCCCATCAATGCCCGCATCAGGGTGGTCTTGCCTGCGCCATTGCGCCCGATCAGGCCGGAGAACTGCCGTTCGCCGAGCGACAGCTGTGCGTCGCGGATGATCTCGATGGCGCCGATCGAGACGTGCAGCGCGGAAACTTCAAGCATGGGACGCTCTGCTGGCGTTGAGTTTGCCGTCCTTCGACCGGATCAGCGTTCCTGTGATGAACTCGCGCACGCGTTCGTCGCCGAGCGCCTGTGCCGGCGACCCGTCCGCGATGACGGTGCCGTCGTAGAAGGCCAGCACGCGGTCGGCGAACCGCTGCACGATCTCCATGTCGTGCTCGACGAACAGGATCGTTGTGCCGCGCGCCTTCAATGCACCCATGATGACATCCATCAGGCCAAATTTCTCTTCCAGACTGATCCCGCTGGTCGGCTCATCGAGCAGCAGGACGCGCGGATTGCTCGCCGTTGCCATCGCAATGTCGAGCAGCTTGCGCACGCCCTGGGGCAGCATCGACGCCAGCGCGTCGCGGAACTGGGAGATCTGGAACTGGCCAAGCGCCGCTTCGGCATTCACGGTCGTCTCGGCGGAGACAAAACGCGACAGCGCCGCACCGACCACGGAGCTGCCGGAACGGGCGATGGCGTTTGCCGCGCAGAGGTTTTCGAACACGCTGAAGGTCGGAAAAACCTGCGCTACCTGAAACGAACGCGCAACACCGAGACGCATGATTTTGCGCGACGGCAGCCCGGTGATGTTCTGGCCCTCGAATTCGATGGTGCCTCCCGACGGCGTCAGATGGCCGGTGATCATGTTGACGAAAGTCGTCTTGCCGGCGCCGTTGGCGCCGATGATACCCGCGGTCTGCCCCTGCGGCACATCGACATTGATATCGCGGGCGGCGACGACCTGACCGAAGGTCTTTTCGAGACCCTTGACGGAAAGCAGCGCACTCATGTCGCCCCCCCATCGGAAACGGTGGCGCGTTTGCGGACGACCAGCGAGCCGAGCCCCTCGGGCACGAACAGGATCGTCAGCAGCAGCACCGATCCAAGAATCAATTGCCAGTGCGCGATCAACAGGCGAGTAAGGGTCGCCAAACCAAATGCTTGGCTGCTAGACCTGAATTGCAAAACCTCCGATCAAGGCAGCGACGTTAGACAGACTGTGCTCATGCTAGACGATTCCGGCGACCTCCAGCAGGGGGACCATGGAGCGCCGAATCAAATGTCCTGCCCGGGCGAACACGACGCCCATGCGTCGCGATGAGCCCGAACTCGTCAAGGTCGATTGAATGGGGCCGGGGGGCGGGTCCGGAAAACGTCGGTTCCTCAATATTCCCGGCGCGGAGCCGCTCCAAATTTGCTACAATCGGTCGTAGCGTTTTAGAACCAAGAGAACAGGCTTCTAAAAGCCTAAGACGGAAGTCAACCCGATGCCCCGACAAGCCGCAGCCGCCGCCGGATTTGCGACCGCGACCAACGGGACCCGGATGCTGTTGAGACCGCCCGAGGATCTCGACCAGCTGGAGCGCGTCGAATTCGCCAACCTCATCACTGGAGCGCCCGCGAACCATTTTTTGCCGTCCGATGTTCCGCTGCTCGCCGCCTACGCGAAAGCCATCGTCGCCGAGCGGGTCGCGAGCGGTGAGCTGGCCGCCGCCTATGTCGTCGATGACCGGCCGAGCCCATGGTTGCCGATCTGGCAAGCCAAGGTCCGGGCGCTGACGACGCTCGCGAGAATGTTGAGCCTAAGTCCGGGCGGTCGCGTGGCGTCGAAGTCCGCCGAGTCGCACGAACCGGTCAGCTATTACAGCAAACTCGCTCTGGAGCAGGGTGATGAACGAAATTGACGAAATTGATGGAGACGCATTGAAGCGCGCCCTCGTCGCATGCCGCGCCGAGAGTCCCGCCCGCGCCAAGCAGCTTGACAGCAAGCTCCGCGATGAACCTTGGGAAGAGGTCGCGCACTTCGCCAGTTGTTGCGCACAGGGTCGCGCGCTGGATCTCACGCCGTGGCAATTGCCGCCCTGTCACGCCAACCTCCGCGCCTTGAGTCAGCCCTTTGGCGATCCGCGAGCCGCCCGCGAAAGCGCGGAGTTGTTGCGACGCCTGCTAGATGCCGGTCTGTCACGGTTCGAACCCGATCCGCTTGGCGCGCTTGAGCAAGCCGAGGGGAAGCGTCGGGCTGCGAGTTGACAGCGCCGACATAGGAAGATCAAGGTAAAAAACCGAAGTCATCCGGCGATAGAAAGAGTAGTCATTCGCGTGACTGACCTCAAGTACGGCGCCGTAGACGGATTGGTGACTGCGCACCGCGCCAATACCGCGCTCGCGTAAGGTGTCTGTGCCTGCAGGGCTGGTCATTACTTTGAAGAGACGGTAGCATTTCCTTTTGGGAGACGCCGCCGCCAATATTCGATGGAGGACATGCCTATGACATCCCGCCTGCGTTTCGGCGTTTTTCTCGCGCCCTTCCACAAGCCCGGCATTAATCCGACGTTAGCCCTACAGAACGATCTGGATCTGATCGCTTGGCTCGACCACCTCGGTTACGATGAAGCGTGGTTTGGTGAGCACCATTCCGCCGGTACGGAGATCAGCGCGTCGCCCGAAATCATGATCGCGGTTGCGGCCGAGCGCACGCGTCACATCAAGCTTGGCACGGGCGTCATCAGCCTCTCCTACCACAATCCGCTGTGGGTCGCGGAACGCATCGTGCTACTCGATCACCTGACCCGCGGGCGCGTGATGTTCGGTGCCGGACCAGGCTCGCTGCCGACGGACGGCATCATGATCGGGGTCCCTCAGTCCGAGACGCGAGAGCTCCTCGAGCAGAGCCTTGACGTCATCATGAGGCTGCTGACAGGAGATGAGCCGGTGACATTCAAGAACCATCGTTGGGATCTGCGAGATGCACGGCTGCATCTTCGGCCTTATTCCAATCCGCTTTTCGACGTGGCGGTGGCGGCCGTGGCGTCGCCCACGGGGGCCAAGCTCGCAGGACGGCATGGCATCGGGCTCCTCTCGGTCGGCGCGACGACAGCGGCCGGCTTCGATGCCCTGGCACTGCATTGGGATGTGCTGGGCGAGGAGGCGCGGGTGCACGGCAAGACGGTCGACCGCTCGAATTGGCGCCTCGTCGGCCCGATGCACTGTGCGGAAACTAAGGAGCAGGCGATCGCCGACGTACAGTACGGCATCGAGCATTGGTTCCGTTACTTTCAGGCGGTTGCGGCCTTCCCGCAAATGGCCGTGCTCGGCGACAGCGTCGCTGAAATGATCGACTTCATCAACAAATCTGGGCTCGGCGTGATCGGAACGCCGGAAGAGTGCGCCGCGCAGATCGACCGGCTCGTCAAGCAATCAAACGGTGGCTTCGGTTGCTATCTGCTGCTCGGCCACAATTGGGCGAACCCGCAGGCGACCGCCAAGAGCTTCGAACTGATCGCCCGCCACGTCATGCCCCACTTCCAGGGACAGGCACAGTCGACCCTTGATTCCGCCGAGCGCGCCCGCGCCGCGCGGCCTGAACTTGCTGGTCTGCATGCCAAAGCTGTGGAGGCTGCTGGCGAACGTTACGCCAAGGAGCGTGATGCGCGGACGCATTAAGGGTCGTCGTCGACGACGGGATTCGTACAAACGTACCCGCAGCGTGTACACTAGGACCCACAGCGGGAACACGCTGTGAGGCCTTAGGAATATCCATCGCGACGAATGGCGCCAGCATAGTCCTGGCGTCTGCCATCACGCAAGCATGGATGTTCGTCATGGCCTTCTGGGCAGCGGCGCAGTTACAGCCGCAACGGGATCAACTAGCCCTGCACTGTCTCAAACTATTCGGGTTCGAAACCTACGCGCCTCGTCTGCGCGATCAGCACACCATCCGCGGCTCCAAGGTGATCAAGACCCCGCTGCTGTTTCCTGGCTATGTATTCGTCCTGATCGAACTGCAATGGAACCAGGCGCGATGGTCGCCGGGTGTCGTCCGCCTGGTGATGGACGGGATCACGCCGGCCGTCGTCCCTGATACGGTGGTCACCTCGCTCAAGGCGCGGGAAGTGAACGGCCTGATCGAGTTGCCACCACCGCCGCGATTTCGGCGCGGAGATCGCGTGCAAGTCCTGCATGGTCCGCTCGCCGGGCAGCTCGGATTGTTCACCGGCATGAAACCGCGCGAGCGGGTCGCGGTGTTACTGACGTTGCTGGGCAGTACGCGCCGGGTCGAACTGGCTGGCGCGGCTGTCGAACGGGTGCGACCTGACGCCGTGGTTGCTTCACGGCGGCGGAAGTAAGTCTGATCGGCGACAGGCTATCCTTTCGCCTCATCTGGGGAAGCATTTGAGCGGAGCGGTTAGCTGATCTGTCCAAGCAAAAGCTTTGCCGCAGCCGATCCCTGACGTTCGAGCGCTACAACACCACCGACAGCAAACGTGGCAACGGCTTTAAGCACATCGCCGAACTGTCGGGCGCTTCCCTGATCGAATCGGTAGAAGGCGCCATGGGTCAGTTCGGCGAGCTCCCGGAAGCGCATTCTCGCGATCTGATCGCCTCCCTCTTGAAACATGAACACTGGCACCTTGAGGCCGGCGAGCTGCTTGGCGGGGCCGACAAGCTTGTCCCGAGATTCCTCGCAGCAGTCTCCGACAAAGACCACAGCGTTGATTTTCCGCTGGTTTGCTTCGCGTAGAGCGTGGGTCAGCACCTTGCCGATCTGTGTTTCCCCGGCATCGCATCGGATCTTGGCCATAAGCTTTGCCAGCACCATGGGGTCGCTGACCCAGGTTGAAGCTTTGCATTCACCGCCGAAGTCATTCACGCCGCGGAAATAAACGAGCTGGACATCAAGCGATCCGATAACCGCCGCTTCACGAAACATCTGGACCTGAAGTCTGGCCGCGGTATCCCATGTGCGCTCGCGGGAAGCCGTTGCATCCAAAGCGAAAATCAAGTTGCCGCGCTGCTGCGGTCGCTTGGAAACGTCAGCCAGAAACGCCTCAACCCTTGAAGACTCAGTATCAGACATAATCTTTCTCCTCTTTTGTTGGTGGATCTTGGTGCATCCAGGTGGAAAATTTGGCCGTACGCGGGAAAGTGGCAGGTGCAACATGGTGGAATTGATTGGCGCTAAATGAGAGAAATGGCAGATCATCTATTTTTGATAGTTTGGGTAGGGCGGCCGATTTGCCCCCCCAGGTTCACCACGATCCACCAATCTCTTTCTCTGCACAGTCGACGCGAAGTGACGGACTTGACCCCACTTCACCTCCCTAGACGCTGACGAGCTTCCACATCGTATATCCCGCGGATATTCGGGACCGAACGATGCACATCTTCTGGCAGATCTTGCCGTCGACCTTTTTCAGCCACATCCCTAGGCGTTTGGCGCTGATGATGCCGCTCGTGTTCTTTTCCTGTGCGACGTTCAATAGAGCGGTCCTGAGATCCTGGTTGAGCAGGGAACGATCGATCAGTTGCTGCGCGTGAAATTCAGTGCCGAGACCGAAATGATCCCGCCAGGTAACGATCATGACCTCGTGCGATTCCCGCGCCGGATCGCCCTGGTAGAGCCGTTCCATGGAATCGCAGGGATCGGCGCAGCCGAGCCACTGCAATGGATTGCGGACCCACGAGGACCAAATTTCGAAGCCGCCAAGAGGTGGCGAGATCGGCTTGAGCTCCGCCACCCGACCGGCACGCAGGATGGTCAGCGCCGCCGAGACCAGTTCACCGCGCCGTTGCCGGAACACCGTTTTCGGATTGACGGCGAATTCGCGCAGTTCCGGCCGCTCGACCTTGGCATCCAGTTCGCATCGTATCGAACGCCGGGTCAGGTCGCCTTCCAGGATCAAATTGTTGCCGGTGGCGGCAAACAGCGCTGACGTCGGAACGTCCACCTGGCGTGACAGGCCAAGCACGCGGACTCGGACCCATCGTTGCGACAACACCTGACAGATCAGCGTGCCGCCAACCGGCGCGTTGCAATTGTCGAACGAGACCAGCGCATCGCCGGCCAGCAACGAGGCGCCCAGCCGCTTCTCGGCTTCTTCGCGAGACGTATCGATCGAGACCACCGGCGCGTCGTGGCCGGTCAGCAGGATCGAGGCAAGATCGACCAGAAGACTTTTCCCGGTACCCGCCGCTGTTGCCGAGATCCCGTGCAGGGGTGCAAGGTCGAGCACGCGCCGACATATGCTGGTCAGGAACAGCGACAGGATCACTGCCTTGTCGACCGGCCCCTTAAAGGGAAAAGTCGAGATCGGGGATTCGATCACCTTGAGCGCTGCCTGCGCCTGCTCTTTCGTCGGCCGATCCGGGACCGGCGGAAACACCTCGCCATCCGGCTTGAACAGCAGCCGCGTGCCGGGATCGTAACCCTCCATCATCGTCAGCGAACCATCGTGCCGAAATTGCGGGGTACGGACGACCCCGAGCACGATTGGCAACTGCCAGTGGCCACGACGCGCCAGCATCATCTCGCCGAGCTGATAGGGGCAGTTGCGTGGCAGCCAGGCCTTCGAACGCTTGTCGTAGTCCACGAACGTGGCCACGCGCCCGAGCATCTCGATCAAATACGGCAGCTGCACCTCAACCAGCATCCAGGCGGTGGTTGCCTGATTGTCGGCCGCGGCCAGGTGTTCCAGAATGGGCCTGACCAACATGCCGCCGCGCTGGTAGATGTCGGTCCATTCGGCGTCTACCAGCGCCTCCTCAGCCTCGTCCACGGCGATGTGATAGTCGCCCTCGATCAGCTGAATAACTCGGCGTACGCCCGGTTGCGTGGCGCTGCCTGCCCCGGCACCGCTGCCTGGTGCAGCGCTAGCAAGCCCGCCACCGCCTCCGAACAGGCCGCCGCCTCCGCCTCCGCCCGCAGCCGACGCCGCTGGTTGCTCCAGTTTCGCCAGTGGTCGCACACGCGGCTGCTTCTCTGCTCCCGCCTCTCCGCTTTGAATGGTTCGCCATGCGCTGTCAGCGCCATCGTCGTCCACGAGCCCGCAGGCCTCGGCCGCTGCGAACAGTCGCCGCCGTACCGCGTTTTCGTCGAGAAGTCCGGGGTTGCCGTGGACAATCTGGTAAATGTTATAGGCGCTCTTGTTGAGCTGGGCGTTGCGATCACCGGCTGCGGTAGCAGCGATCGTCGCGCACTCGGCATCGAGTGCTGCTGCGGCCCATGCTCGATCGCGTTTTAGATTCTTACGCGCGGCTTTACCGCGGGTGGCGGACTTCTTTTTTGGCGATCCCTGGGTGGTGACGTAACCAAAATCCCGCACCAGCATCGCGACGACGTCGTCCTGTAGTTGCTGTGCCTCTTCGGCGGCGATGTCGGGCAGATCCTTGTAGGCGGTCGTCGTCGGATCGCCGCCGATCCAGGTATATGGTCCCTGTGTATCGGGATGAACGCCATGGGCGACGATCTGCTGGCCGTCGGCTAGAAATTCGATCTTCTCCGATCCGGCGCCCGGTGGTACCAGGAAATTGGTCGTCAGTTTTTTGAACGGTGTTTCCATCCGAAAGAGGATCGCCCGTTTGGGCGCGCGGCCGATGCGCGTCAGGACGCAGCCGAGCCCATCGAAGCGCTCACGGATAAGCTTTTCGGCCGCAATCGCCGCCGGTTCCTTGAGCAGATCGAGATCAAAGGTCGGCGTAAGCCTGGTGAGGATTCCGGTATTGCTGGCGTTCGGCCAGTCGCGGTCCCAATCTTCGAGCGTCGCCTTGCAGACACCTGTTGTTTCTTGCCACTTTTTGAGCGGCGGCACCTTGCCGATAACCGGGATCGGCGTGAAGCCGTGGTCGACCATCGCAAGGCGAACTTCAATGATCGGCTGCATCAGTCAATCCTTCCGGCAAATCGTTGCTTGAAAATATCTCGAAGCCACTTCGCCTGCGGTGGCGAGATGGGTCTATGGGCAGAAGTTAGCTGCTCAAAGACGCTATCGATGAATTCGCGGTCCCGGTCCCTGGAAAGACGGTGCTTGTTGTCCGCGCAGTAATGCGCAATCTCGAGCCAGCTGTAGCCGTTGATACCGGGGCCGACATCGCTTGTGTCAAGCATGGCCATCGGCATCGCAGCGGCGATTGCCGCGCTGCGACGACCCTGTTCGGCACCGTCGGCATGGCCCTTCGCGTAGGCAGTGTCGTAGATCTTCCGCATCTCGGCGGCGCTGAGCTTCCCATCTTCTTTATGCTTGCCATGCTCGATCCGACTGACCAGCACATGAATGTCGAGCCCGCCGTTGGTCAGCACTTGAAGCAGCGCGTGGGCCGTGTTGACGACCTCGCCATCAGCATTGCTGGTCAACATTCCCAATAGCCGCGCCAGCTTCGGCACTACCGCGTCGAGCTTTTTATCGATCGCTTTGTCGAGCTTCTCACTCATAGCGTTGACACCTTTCGCGGTGACTACACATGACGCAGCGAAAGTCCTTCAGCTCCGGATCGAGCCGCGGCAGCAGCTCACCTGCGCGTGTTGCCCTGATCACGTCGACCGCGCGATCAAACGTCTCCTGTGCCAGGCGAGCGTCGAACTCGACTTTGAAGTGAAGCCGTTCGCAGGTGTCGCTGTTGACGACGGTCATTAGCACCGGATTGCAAATCTCGAGGAATTTTTGATAAATCGCCACCTGTCCTGCGTAGCGCGGGAACACTTTGGCTAGGCCGTCGCGCTCGACCGCGTTGAAGTTCTTGGCGTTCAGCCCCTTGCACTCCCACAGCGCAGGCGTCGCCAGCTCGATCTCGTCAGGAACAAATGTGATGATACCGTCTGCATGACCGGCAATCGGACTGTCGGCGACAACAAAACCGAGTGCTTGCGTCGGCGCGAACACAAAACCGGCATCGACCAGCTGCTGGCGGCTCTCGGCTTCGAAGTGATGCCCGCGTTCAAAGATCGAGCGCACCCGCGCCGAGAACTTCGAAGACGTCAGCCATTCAAACTGGATCTTCCGAAGGCATATTTCGCCGATCAGCGAGGCGCCGAGATAATCGCGCGGCAGATCGTTGGCGTGCTTTTCCAGCGACGCCAATTCGATCCGCGCGTTGATGGCGGCGTTGAGCGGGGCAAGCGAAAGATTGGCGCGATTGAGATTGAACATGATCCACTACCCGTACAACTCGATAGAATCCTCGCGGATTGCCACCGCGAACTTGCAAGTCAGTCCCAGCCAGCGCGTCGTTGATTTGGCCGATATGCGTTCGAATCTTCACCGCCTTTGATCGTCCGTCGAAGCAGATCGCGTTGATGTCTTCGATCATGACGCCATCTGGACCGGCGCGTTTGATCACATCAAAGATGTGCGCCTTGAGCGGCGACAACCTAATCCCCGCTCGACTCTCCGGCAGCGACTGTCGACAGCAGGGACACGTGGCCATGCCGGCATCCTCCTAAAAAGGTATCTCGTCACTCATTTCGTCCGGCGTCATCAGCGGTCCGCCAGCTTCGGCCGACGCGATCCGCTGCATTTCTTCCAGCGACTTCCCCCTGGTCCTGATGCCGCCTCCGACGTCGCGGCTGATCATGGCCGCGTGTATGAGCTTCATCGCCTGCTGCAGGAACTTTACCATCTGGTCCTTTGGCCATGACGTGATCGGCTTCGACCAGTCGACGCCTTGTAGATTGCCGAGATCCGGCAGAATGGATTCCACCGCGCCAGCGTCCCAAGGCTGCGGATCGAGCGCAGTCAATCGCAGCGTGAGCTCCATATTCCAGCCCTCGGCGGTCGCCTGTTCGCTTCTGCATTTGATCCACGCGAACAAGTTGGCTGCGGCGAACCAACCCCATTCGCTATCGCTCAATCTTGAGATCGGCGTTGCCGGTGGAATAACTCCACCGGCAACGAGTTCGCGCACCGCGATGATGGACGCGGCCGTGGCCTTGCGCTGCCACACGTCGTCGAGCTTCTCAGGCGTGAGTGCGCCGATCTTGTGCCGTGCCATGATCATTCTGCCCACGTCGGTTTCGCGATCGCGGTCGGTGCGACCGCTGGCGCACCATCGGTGCGTGGTGCGGTTGCGGCGGGTGGCGTCGAGCGTTCGATCGGCTGCGGCGGCGGCTGGTCGAGCTTGCGGTATCCCTTGTCACTGACCCTCAACACCTTGGCGATCACGTTCTTGTCCGGCCACGAACCGCCGTTCTCCTTCGGACCACCGCGCTCGATGCCGAGTTCGGCCAGGAACGTTGCGCCGTGGAAGTCAGCTAGCGACGCGCTGGCCCGGCGTGAGATCGCCTCCGGAGAGTTATCGTTGGGATCGATGCCGTGAACCGCTTCGTAAATCGCGCGCAGCAACGAACGCGTGATTTCGCCTGCCTTTTGATGCCCTGCCGTGACGCCATCGATCAGGTGGTAGGCATAGATCTTGCGGCCGTCATAGGTGCCGCCCTTCACGATGTAGACAGTATCGAGGCCTTCGCTGTCCCCCTTCGACGAACGCTTGAGAAGTCCGTCGATGCCGGTGTTTCCGGCCTTGATCGTCATGACCAATTCGACGACGTATCCGGCCGGAATCGGTTCGAAGCCCTGAGCGGCATTCGCGGTATCAAGTCCAAGTCCCATGTTCATTCTCCTGTTTTGACTTTGCTAAAAACGTTTGATGGTGTGCGACTTCATGCTTTTGCTGGTCCTCGTTCCTCCTCGATTTTCCGATATCTCCGCCATCTCACCCTCCATGGTTCGCCTGCGGTGGCAGGATTTTTGCGATCAACGCGCCGAGATCAGGCTTCTCGATCTGTTCGAGCTTTCCGCTGCGATCCTTCGCCGGATAACCCCAGGGATTGGGTGACGTGCACACGAAAGCGCGTACGGGTTTGCTGTCGCCAAAGTCGATCCCGGCCATCGTGATGACGATGTCGACGATGCCGCCGATCTCCCGTCCAACGCGCTGGCCTTCCATTTGAAGGCGATGCTCGGTGCGGCGGTAATCGTCGGTGACGCGCTCCTTCGCGCCGATCAGAAAGACGTTGGATCCACGGGCGCTCTGTAAATGGCGCAGCATCAGAAGGAATTCGCGTGCGTGCAGTCCATAGGCCGATCGAAGATCCGGCTTGCCGCGTTCGGTGAAGGCTGCCGGCTGCGCCGACGCCCACCGAAAACAAATCTGCCCTGCCGCGTTTACGGTGTCGAAGAAGACCGTTGGACGCTCTTCGATGCCCGGCAGATATCCGCCTGCGCGATCGAAGTGATATGCGGGACCGGAACATCATGAACCGCAAGACCACCATTCTCGATGTCGATAAACGTCGCAGTTGAAGGATCAACCGTGCGCAGCAACGAGGTTTTGCCGATGCCGAACTCGCCGATGATCAGCGCGTGCACGCCGTGAGCTTCAGCAAGACGTTCTTCGGGTGAAATGATCTGGATCATATGGCGGCGCCCTTACCTTGATCCGAGGCGCGGTGCGCCACCGCCAGCCGAGACGGGTCTGTCAAAGCGCGCCGCATTGCCTGCGGCCTGGCCGGCACCGTACGATGCGCCATCGACGCGCCGGACGCGGGATGAGCTGGCGCTGCCGAGCACGATGCCCGCCTTCTTCATCACTTCGTCGATCAACGCTTTGCGCGACACCGCAAGCGCGTTGCCGGTGGCTATAATGGGTGCTGGCGGCGTCAACTCACGCAGCCGATCGCCAATGCGCGAGACACACCCAAGGACGAATGACGAACTCACGATTCGCGGGTTGGACCGGCCCTGCGCGCGGCGTTGGGCCTGATGGGCCTTCAGCTCGCGAAGAATGAATGCGGCCAGCGTGTCCAATAGCCAGGTGGCGAACGCGACATCGCTTTCGAGGCCACAGAAGGCCTGGCGGTTTTGACCGCTGTAGTACCAGGTCTTACAGCGTGTGAAGTGGCCGATGCAGTAGGCAAAATTTCCCTTGATGCGATAAGGATCGCTATTCGCATCTTCATGAATTACGGCGGCTTCGGTTTCTTCCGTCTGACCCAGCTCTGCTTCGCTGATGTCATAGGCGGCTATCAATTCCTGCGCCTTGGCAAGCGCGGCCATCGCCTCGCTCTCGGTGCAGCCATTGACCATTGTCTTGGCGAGGATGGCCCGAACCCGTTCCAGCATTTTCTTGCGGCCATCAATCATCGTGACCACTCCATGTTTTCGATTGGCGGACGAAGGCGGGCGTGCGCCCGCCTTCGAGCCCAACGCCGCAAGCGATTCACTCGGAGTGATTGCGCGGAGCCTTCTCGTCGATCAGGCTGACCGTCACGCCGGGATATTGGTCGGCAAAGAAGCAAGCATTCTTTGCGCCGACGGCGGCGTTGAAAATCGCTATGGCGTCTTGCAAGTTGCTCCAAGACTGTTCGCGATCAGGCTTTGCCTGTTCGGTGGCGATGCAGCGATATAACGCTTCGGCGACGATGTAGCTGTCGCGTCCCGTAATGGATTGCGGCTTGCTGTTAAGGGTGGGCCTTGCTGACTGAGATGGGAATAAATATAGTCTCATTGATGGTTCCTTTGCGTGACAGTGAAGCGAACTTTCAGGGATGGGCGACGGCGCGCAACTCACGGTTCGCGCCGTTTCCTTTTCAGGCGGCTGGGCCTCGGTTTTACTCGCGCGTTCGCGCTGAGCGCGCCAGCGAGCAGCGGCTTCCCGCGAGATCAGAACTCGCGTGCCGATGCGGAACGTGACCGGCATTTGATTTCTGAATTTGTAAAAGAGCTGCGGGCTGATCCGATGACGCTTGCAGAATTCAGCGACGCTGAAAGCATCGGCATCGCCGGTGACTGTAGGCAGCTTTCTGCCGGTGATTTCCGGACGTGCCATTCTAGATCCTCCGCATGCATATCGATGCACAGGAGCATCACACCAAATGTCCGTTTAAGAAAAGACGGAAGCTGTTCGGAAATGCCGGGTTTCTATTCGGAAATTCATTCGGAAATTCGTTCGCATTTTCCGAATAGACAGATCATTTCCGAACGCCTGCCGCTTTCGGTTGGCCGTGCCAGCCTATAATCTCTCCACGTCAGCAAAAATGGAGGTGCACAATGCGCGAAGACGAGCGGGATCGTGTCAGTCGTCTGGGAAGCGAGGCGTGGAAGAGATTGAAGAAGTGCAAGGACTACAATGATTGGGTCAAGGTCGGCGAGGCGATACTGGTCGGACGCGAGTGGGCAATGAACCAAGCGCAGACCAACAAGCCGGAGGGCAAGGCGTACAACATGGCGTTCGGCGAGTGGCTGCAGCGCTACAAGCTCGACGACATGGACAAGGGTGACCGCTCGCGCCTGTTCCATATGATGGATGCTTTGCCGCAGATCGAGGATTGGCGGCGCACGATAACACTGGCCGAGCGGCTGAAGCTGAACCACCCCAACGCCATACTGCGCAAGTTCAAGGCGGCATTCGAAGTGTCCGATCCGTCGAAGCCTCTAAAGCCCGGCTTGCGCGAGAGCGTCGCGGAGTTGAGCGAGGAGAACATGCAGCTCAAGGCTCACATCGCCGAGTTCGAAGCAGCCAGAACAAAGGAGCCACTACAGTTAACGTTGGAAGAAGTGAGAGCGGCATACATACGCGGCCTGCTTAGTGGCTTAGGGCTCGTTAAGAAATAACTGAGTCATTTTTATCACGCTCTGCAAGAATTATGGCTTGGGGATTCCCTGAAGAGAATCGGGCGCGCTAAATTCGTGGCGTGATAAACGCTTCTGTCATCAAAGCTCTTCGAAAACATTGGAAGGCGATGGCTCCGTTGCTTGATGAGCGGAGCCGGCGACGCTGGGCGGCGTCGGAAGCACATATGATTGGACACGGTGGCGTGAGCGCGGTCGCCAAGGCGACAGGTCTGGCTCGACGGACAATATATCGAGGGCTCGGTGATCTGGAAGATCGCGCTCCATTTGGGGATGAGCGGATACGCCGGCAGGGTGGCGGGCGTAAATCGAAGATAGCCGAGGACCCGACCCTCCTTGCCGACCTTAAGTCGCTGCTTGAACCGGCGACTCGAGGTGATCCGATGCGGCGGCAATTGTGGACGTCGCTGAGCCTGCGGAAGCTATGCGCGGAGCTGAACCGCAAGGGGCACGACATCAGCTATCCCGTCGTTAGGGACTGCCTGCACAAGCTACACTATAGCCTACAGGCCAACCGGAAATCCAACGAAGGAAGCGAGCATATGGACCGGAATGCTCAGTTTGAATACATCAGCAAAAAGGCTGGGAGCTTCCTGGCGGACCACCAGCCGGTCATCTCGGTCGATACGAAAAAGAAGGAATTGGTAGGCAATTTCAAGAATGCGGGCCGCGAATGGAGACCAAAAGGCAAACCCCAAGAGGTCAATGTACATGACTTCATTGATCCCAAGCTGAAGCGCGCGGTGCCGTACGGCGTTTATGACATCAACAACAACATCGGCTGGGTCAGCGTCGGAACGGATCACGACACCGCTGCTTTTGCGGTCAACGCCATCCGCCGCTGGTGGAAGACCATGGGGAAGAAACGTTATCCGAAACCCAAGGGCCTGTTGGTGACCGCTGACGGCGGTGGATCGAACGGCTATCGCGTCCGTCTGTGGAAAATCGAACTACAGAAACTGGCCGACGAACTCAAGTTCCCGGTCACGGTGTGCCACCTGCCGCCAGGAACCAGTAAATGGAATAAAATCGAGCACCGGCTTTTCTCTTTCATCAGCATCAACTGGCGCGGCAAACCATTGCGGAATTTTCGCACCATCGTCGAACTCATCGCCGCTACCACTACCGAGACGGGTCTGACTGTGCGTGCTGAACTCGACGAAAAGAAATACCCTAAGGGCGTCAAAATATCCGATGCACAACTCGCCGCCGTCAACATTTTTCCTCATGACTTTCACGGTGAATGGAACTACACCATCGCACCGAAAAACAAACCATCAAAAAAGTGACTAAGTTAATTCTTAACATGGCCTTAGAGGGAGAAGCAGACTTGCAAGTCGAGTTGGGGAACTTGCGCATTCGCGTGATGGAGGGGTTGAAAGGCAAACCAGTGGATCATCGTGAAGCGTAAGCCGGTTTCCAGATCAAGCTATACACGGCACTTCTCTCACCTTTGATGCCTGCTTCCTTCAGCGTCTCACGCGCGGCATCCACTGACATTTTGCCCATATTGCGCAGGATGCGGATGCCGCGCTCGATTTCAGCTGGTTTGAAGCTGCGAGGGCGACCAACACCGGACTTGGGCTTGTCAGGTTGAACGGGCGAGACGGGACGCATTCGTCCCATCAGTCTCTCCGCCACTTGGCGCATCGCCTCGCGCATCTCGCGGGCGGGCGCGGTCAGCGCTGATTTCCGCAGCCTAACGATGTTGGCGTCCTGCTGCATTCGGTGCAGCGCCGCGTGCGGCACTATCAGCGATGACGGCTCGCCATCGCGGTCGTGATTTAGCTCGCGCCAGATTTCCAACAGCGGACGGGGCATGGATCACCGCGCCAGCGCAACGACATTCTTGCCGCTCGGCGGCTCATGCTGTAGCAGCGCGTGGCGCGAGATGTCGTCGCTGTGCTCAGTGATGTATTTCGAATAATGCTTTTCGATCATCTTGATCGATGTGTTGTGCAGCTCCGCCACCAACCGGACCGGAACGTTTTTCAATAACTGTCTCACGATTGACGAATGTCGGAGACAGTACATCGTCGCGGCAGGATCGGCCCCGATGGCAGCGACGATCTTCTTTACGTCGTTATGATAGCTCGCGCCGGGATTGTCGCCCCATGGGCTGCCGTCGCTTTGCAGCAGAAGCGGCGCATGGTCGGCACGGCCCTTGGCCGCTGCCTTCAGCTTGGCGGCAAGCTCCGTGGTGATCGGTACGGAAAAGCGCTGCTGTTTCTTTTCCACGCGCTTTCTACTGCCGCCCTTGGCGGCCTTCGACATCATCAGCTTCGGCCGCACCGGATGATCGTGCAGATCCTCGACGCGCAACCGCCTCGCCTGACTCGGACGCGCGCCGGTGATCGCCAGCGTATCGGTGAATAAGCCAAACTTGTCATCGAGCTCGTAAGCGGCGGCGACGAATTCGCGCACCTTGTCATCGGAGAGGATGACGTTGCGTGCTTGCTGAGCATCCGGCAGATTGACCAGCCCAACTTCCCAAGCATCCCGGTTTTGTATGCGCTTGTCGTGCCGTGCCGCGAGGTTCAGTGCGGCGCGCAGGCAACCGCAAAGCCGGTTGATCGTCGATGGTGCCATCGTGCCCAGCAGGCCGTCGCGCCATTTCTTCAACTCAATGGATGTGAGCAATGCCACCGGCTTTGACTTCAGCACGCTGGTGAGATGCAGGAGCGGCCAGTCGGCGTTGTAGGGATTGGCAGCGCCCGTTATGAGATCGGTTCTGTAATCGGCGAGCGCACCTTCGACGGTGATCGGTGCGGTGCCGGCACCGCCGTCATCAGCGCCGCGCGCCAACTTCTTCGCGTGATCCTGCGCCTCGAAGAAATTCAGAATTGTCTTGCCGTTGCTCTCGTCGTGGTCGTCGGCCTCGGCGATGGCTTTTGTCCAGTATTTGCCGTGACCATCTGAAGCCTTCAGCACCCAAGTTCCGTTTGTCTTGTTGCGCCTGTACAGCAGCGCCACACCGCGCGCGAGCGAGGGACCGCTGTGCGGCTTGCGCCGGACGGTGAGCTTCAACCGCGCGGTGCGCGTCTCAAGGCCGGAATGACGGACTTTGCGTGCCATGTTGTGTCCCCGATTTTGTCCCAATGGTGTGTGGGAATGCCAATAAATCTCTATGGCATCATATGGGGATAACGCGTGTTTCATCAATGGCTTGAAGACTCCACGCAGTTCTCTGCAACTCCATGCGCATCATTATTTTCCCTGCGCAATGGCTTTACGCCTTATATCGTGCTCTCCCCGGCGAGACCTGGCTTGCTTGTCACCGTCGCCCCCAAGAAGCGTGAGCTCCTTGCGAACTTGACACCTCCCATCGGGGCGTCAGGACCACACGACTTCGCCGTACGCTTCACGCGCCGTTCGTCAAAAGCGCATCCGCGTCCACCGCTCCCCGCCCCAACGTCAGTAACGATGGCCAACGCCCCTCTCACCGGGACGGGATGGCGACATTACGCAGGTGATTTGGGTCAAACGTAAATCAAAATATTTTTGCAAAAGGGGCTGGACACACACTTTACTGATTTGCTCGTCGGGCAGTTTTGCGAGGCGAGCGACGGCGACATCGTACCGGTTTGCCGACATCGTCGAAAAATTTTTGATACTTTCAAAATGGAAGTGCGTACCTTGCAAAATGAAAGTACCAAACCTACTTTGACGCGATGCAGCCGCGAAAAAAGCCTCGCTCGGAATGCCCCACGGCCCGGACGCTGGAGTCCGTCGGAGAATATTGGAGCATCCTGATCCTGCGTGACGCGTTTCAGGGGTTTACCCGCTTCGACGAGTTCCAGCGAAGCCTGGGAATTGCTCCAAATATCCTGGCCCGCCGCCTGAAACATCTCACCGCGCAGGGCCTGTTCGAGCGGCGCCTCTATCACAAGAAGCCCAACTGGTACGAATATGTACTGACCGAAAAAGGTCGCGACTTTTTTCCCGTCGTGGTAGCGATGTTCGCCTGGGGCAACAAACATCTCGCAGCAAAGGGCGCCTCCCTGCTGATGGCGGACAAGGCTTCTTCGCGCGGGATCGAACCGGTCATGGTGGCCGCCGGCACCCTGGCGCCGATCACACTGGACAACGTGGTGCTCGTTCCCGGCCCCCGGGCCAGCCGCGACATGCACCGGCGGCTGGACGCAATGCGCGCGCTGCGGCCGAACGCAACCGCATAAAGGAAACCGATGCGCAGGATCGTTGTCACGGGAATGGGAGCGGTGTCGCCGCTCGGATGCGGCGTGGAAGTCATATGGTCGCGCCTGATTGCGGGGCGATCGGGCCTGCGTGCGCTGCCCGCCAGCATCAGCGCCGACCTCTCCGCCCGCGTGGCCGGAATTGTGCCTGACAAAGCCGAGGACGACGAGGCCGGATTCGATCCCGATATCGCCGTGGCGCGGAAAGATCAGCGCAAGATGGATCGCTTCATCCTGTTTGCGATGGCCGCCGCGGCGGAAGCGATCGCGCAGGCAGGCTGGACTCCGGAGGATGCGCCGTCGCGCGAACGAACCGCGACCGTGATCGGTTCGGGGATCGGCGGATTTCCAGCCATTGTCGAGGCCGTTCGCACCACCGACACCCGCGGTATCAGGCGCCTTTCGCCATTTACGGTGCCGTCGTTTCTGGTCAACCTCGCCGCCGGTCATATCTCCATCCGCTATGGCTATCAGGGTCCGCTCGGCGCGCCCATCACCGCCTGCGCGGCCGGTGTTCAGGCGATCGGCGATGCCGCGCGGCTGATCCAGGCCGGCGAAGCCGACATCGCGATTTGCGGTGGCACCGAAGCCTGCATCGATCTCGTCAGCCTCGGCGGCTTTGCCGCTGCGCGCGCGCTATCGACCAGCTTCAACGACACGCCGAGCCGCGCCTCGCGTCCGTTCGATCGCGACCGCGACGGCTTCGTGATGGGAGAAGGTGCTGGAATTCTCGTGATCGAGGATTTGCAGCACGCTCTGGCGCGCGGCGCAAAACCGTTGGTCGAGCTTGTCGGCTATGGCACCAGCGCCGATGCCTATCACATGACGTCGGGACCCGAGGACGGCGCAGGCGCCCGCCGCGCGATGCAATTGGCGCTGCGGCAAGCCGGGCTTGCGCCCGGCGAGGTGCAACATCTGAATGCGCATTCGACCTCGACGCCGGTCGGCGACCGCGGCGAATTGGCCGCGATCAAGGCCGTGTTCGGCGACAACAGGCGCATCGCAGTCAGCGCGACGAAGTCGGCCACCGGCCATCTGCTCGGCGCCGCCGGCGGCCTGGAAGCGATCTTCACGGCGCTGGCGCTTCGCGACCAGATCGCGCCGCCGACCCTTAACCTCGAAAACCCTGATACCCTCGCGGAAGGTATCGATCTTGTCGGTGGCGAAGCCCGCCATATGCCGATGACGCACGCGATATCAAACGGCTTTGGCTTCGGCGGCGTCAATGCGAGCCTCGTGCTGCGCCAGTGGTCGTGACAATAAAATTATGCATTTGAATCAATGAATTAGCCGATCGTTCGACGGATTGGCGGTCGAGCAAAAATATTAGTGTTGACTAATTCATTAGCTTATACTAATGTATTTGCATGATGCAGCCCTCTCCCATTGATGCCGTGATGCGCACCCTCGCCGACCCGACGCGGCGCGCGGTGTTTGAACGGATCGCGCGATCCGACGAGATCAGCGTGGCCGACCTGACGCGCGGCAGCGGCGTGACGCAATCGGCGATCTCGCAACATCTGCGTTCCCTCAAACAGGCCGGCCTGATCATCGATCGCGCGCAGGGCCGCAACGTCTTCTATCGCAGCGAGCCGAAGGGGCTCGCGCCATTGTTCGACTGGATGAGCCACTACGACGCATTCTGGCATGAGCGGTTCGCCGACCTGCGAACCCTGTTGAAGGAGATCGATCCATGAACGAGGCCGCCTTGAAATCCCACACCCAGCAGATCGTGGTCGACGACGTGTTTCCGCATGCCCCGGAGATGATCTGGAAGACGCTGACGACCGGCGCGCTGATGGGTCGCTGGCTGAAGATGGCGCCGACCGGGTTCGCGCCCGTCACCGGTACGCGCTTCACCTACCAGACCAAGGCGGCCGGCGCATGGGACGGCGTCATTCACTGCGAGGTGCTCGAGGTGATCCCGAACCAGCGCCTCGCCTATTCGTGGAAGGGGGGCCACGAGGGCAACTCGGGCTACGGCTCCAGGCTCGATACAGTCGTCACCTTCACGCTTTCCAAAGTGGACAACGGAACAAGGCTTCGCCTGGTCCATTCCGGCTTCGTGCTGCCGCGAAACGAGATCGCTTTCACCAATATGAGTGGCGGCTGGAAGACGGTGGTGCCGAGCATCGCGGCCATCGCCGGCGAACAGAATTGAAATTCGAGCAGCAACCAACCCCGATAGGAGCAATCGCCATGGTCGATATTCTACACAAGATCGGAATCCAGTCGTCGCTCAACGATACCTATCAGGCATTGACCACGCCCGAAGGTCTTTCCGCCTGGTGGACCAACAGCACGCAGGATGAAACCGAAATCGGCGGACCCCTGAAATTTCGCTTTGGCGACCGTGGCGGTTTCGACATGAAGGTGCTCGAGCTTCGTCCCGCCGACCACGTGCTATGGCAAGTCGTCGACGGGCCCGAAGAATGGATCGGCACCAAGATAAGTTTCGATCTCAAGCAGGACGGCGACTGGACCAGCGTGCTGTTCAAGCACCAGGGCTGGAAGGAGCCGGTGGATTTCATGCATCATTGCAGCACCAAATGGGGAACCTTTCTGGTCAGCCTGAAATCGCTGCTCGAAACCGGCAAAGGCGCCCCCTTCCCCAACGATATCAAGATCGACAGTTGGGAATAAAGAGGGCACGTCGCTCGAAAACGCTGTAGCCGCAACAGGCGGTGTGCAGCACGCGGCTCAATGGCTGATCCCGGCGCGGTCAAACAGCGCCATCAGGGTGCCGGTCATGGTGGCTACCAGTCTCTCCTGGCCTGCCTCCACCGCGAAGGCGTGGCTATCGCAAACCGTGATGGTGCGCCCCGGCTTCACCACACGGGCGCGGAACAGGAAATATTCTCCCCTCGCCGGTGCAATCAGATTTGTCTTGAATTCGACGGTAAGGACCGCGGCATCCTCGGGCATCAGCGAGAACGCCGCATAGCCGCACGCCGAGTCGAGCGCGGTCGCGATGATTCCGGCATGGGTAAAGCCATGCTGCTGGGTATACGCCTGCCTCTGCGGCATCATGAGTTCGATTTCGCCGGCCCTGAGATCTGTGATCTCAATGCCGAGCGTGTTCATGGTTTGCTGGCGCGCGAAGCTTGCTTTGACTCGGGCCTCGAAGTGTGGGTCTTTGGGTTCGAACGATGACATTGGCCGTGCTGTCCCTTGCCGGTGTCCGCGGCCGCACCGATCGGCGCGCCGGAATCACAGACCAGCAGGCGTACCCGGCTGCAGAGATCGGCGTCTTTGAAGAAACGGACAGCCTCGTTTCGGATCTGGCGTCGCGCGAGGGCACGGAACCGGCCTGGTGACACGCCGGCGTGCCGCGCCAGATCCACCGTCATATGGGCCTGATCGGAATATCCGACTTCGGCGGCGATTTGCGCGAAGCCGGCATGGTCGAGCGCCAGGTGGCGAAGCGCTTCGCCGAAGCGCTCGAGCGACGCATAGCGCTTCGGCGCAAGTCCGGTGCGGGCACGGACATGCCGCAGCATCGTTCGCGGCGAGATTCCGGCCGCGGCGGCGCGGGCGGCAATGGTCGGAGGGCGACCGGCTGCCGGCATCGACAAGGTTGGCTCGGAACCTGCGGCGAGATCAATCGATCCCCGGACCTCCGCCTCCCGCAGGCCGGATTTCCGCACGATGTCTTCGATCCAGCGATCCAGGGTGTGGATGATGTCGTCAAGCGGGCTTTGCTCGCTGACGATCGCGGTGAAGGCGCCGGCCAGGGCGGCAAGCGCGACCGGCTTTTCATCGAACAGGATACTCGACGGCCGGCATCGAATGCCGATCATCCAGCCGCGAAAAGCGCGTTGCCGCGGCCGTTGTCCGAAGCGCGGCGGCGCATGCACCGATATCCAGCGCAGGGCTTCATCGCCACGATGCAGGCTGCCGGGATCCTCGCGGCACGCCAAGGCGATTTCACACAGCGGCGAAGCAAAGACACTGCGGTGGGGACCGGTCAGTCGGCCGTTATCCTTCAGGATATAGAGATGGTCGAGGAAGGCACGATGGCGGCTTAACGGTTGCAGTTCCGTGTAGATCGCCTCGCTTGGCCCGGCCTCAATATCTCGATCTGGCGTGCTCGTGCATTTCGGCTTCATGGCTTACATTATCATCCGCATCCATGCGCCGCGCGACCCCGTTTGACACGCGTTTGTTTTGCGCGATTTTCACGCCGGCGCCGGCGCGGCCTCGGCATTCGCCGTCGGGATCGGCTTGAAGTTTAACGCGATCAGGAACGCGCCGAAGCCGAACGCCCACGAACCGATGTAGAGCCACGCATAGCTGGCGAACGCGTCGTAAATCAAACCGCCGGCCAGGGGCCCGGTCGCCATGCCGAGGCTCCCGGCCATCGCGGTGCCGCCGATCACGGTGCCCATCATCCGCAGCGGAAAGTTTTCGCGGACCAGCACGGAATACAGCGGCATGGTGCCGGCATAGATGAAGCCGAACACCGCCGCGACTGCGTAGAACGTGGCGAGCTCGCGCACGAAGACATAGCCGAGCGCACCGAACGCCTGCGCCAGCAGGCCGAGCACCAGCACGCGCTTGGCGCCGAAGCGATCGCCGAGCAGGCCGAAGGCGATACGGCCGCCCATCCCCGCGAGGCCCTCGACGCTGTAGATCGTGACCGCGGCGATCATCGGGATGCCGCAGCTGACGGCGTAGCTCACGGTGTGGATGATCGGCCCCGAATGGGTGGCGCAGCAAAAGAAGTTCGTCAGCAGCAGGATGATGAATTGCGGCGAGCGCAGCGCCTGCGCGCGCGACATCTCCGGCTGCGCGGGCGCGCCAGATGGCGAGGACGCAGCGCTCGCAAGCGCCGGCGCGCGGCGCACCAGCAGCGAGACCGGGATCATGATCGCGGCCACCACGAGCGCGATGATCCGCATCGAGAACCGCCAGTCATGGTTCGAAATCAGCCAGGCGGCGAGCGGCGACATCGTCATCGGCGCCATCCCCATCCCGGCCGACACCAGCGACACCGCGAGGCTGCGATGGGTCTCGAACCAGCCGGTAACCGTCGCCATCATCGGCGCAAAGATCGCGGCGGTGGCGCTGCCGACCATCAGGCCGAAGATGAACTGAAAGGCGAGCAGCGACGTCGCCAGGCTCGCCAGCGCCAGGCTCGCCGCGATCACGATCGAGCCGGTCAGCACCACCGGCAGCGGCCCGAACCGGTCGGACAGGGTTCCCCACATCATGCTGGTGAAGGCCATGGCCAGGAAACCAATCGTCATGGCGCTGGACACGCCGGTGACCGACCAGCCGGTGTCCCGCGCGATCGGTTGCAGGAACACCGGCAGCGAAAACATGCCGCCGATCGCGACGCAGCCCAACAGGCCTCCGGCTGCGACAATCACCCAGCGATAGCGAGAACTCCTGCATTTTTCGATCCTCCCTGCATCTCGTTCTGGATAAAAGACGAACGGGACAGGCCGGAACCGACAGGTCGGCCTCCTTTTTTTGAGAAACGCTCCGATGTCTTGAGCCTTGCTGGCGCCGCAAGCCGGACAGCTTGACAGTGGCCGCTTCCCATCGCTAAACATGACGTTAACGTCAACATCATGTTTTCCGGGTTCTGATGGCAGAACGAATGCGCATCGGCGAACTGGCGATCCGTACCGGCGTGACCGCGCGCACGGTTCGCTACTATGAAACCATCGGTCTGCTTCCGCCCGGCGAGCGCGAAGGCGGCGGTCAGCATTACTACGATGAAGCAGCCGTCATCCGGCTTCGCAAAATCGATCAGCTCAAGGCACTCGGGCTGAGCCTCGAGGAAATCGCCTCCGTGATCGATCTGTATTTTACAGACCCCTCCGGCAAGAAAGCCAAGCTGAAGGTGCTGGCGATGTTGCGGCAACACCTGCAGCAAGCCGAGCAGAAGGCGACCGCGCTGGATGCATTCTGCGCGGAATTGCGCAGCCATATCCAGCGCTTCGAGGACTGGCTCAAGCAAAACGGTTGAAGGAATTGTAAAATGACCATGATTGAGACCGTCGGTTTTATCGGGCTTGGCGATCTCGGCCGCCCGGTCGCCGCCAATCTGCTTGACGCGGGCTACCCGCTCGTCGTCTACAACAGGACCGCGAGCAAAGCCGACGACCTCGTGGCCCGCGGCGCGGCACGCGCGACGCGAGCGGCGGATGCCGCAAAGCCGGGAGGCATCGTGTGCAGCCTGCTGTGGGACGACGCCTCGGTGAACAGCGTCGTGCACAGCGAGGGCTTTCTCGATCGGCTGGGCGCCGGTGGTGTCCACGTATCGATGAGCACCATCACGCCCGCCTGCTCGAAGGCACTCGCGGCGATTTACGCCGAGCACGGCTCGCACTTCGTCGAGGCACCGATTTTCGGCAGGCCCGATGCGGCGGTCGCCAAACAGTTATGGATTCCCTATGCCGGGCCGCAAGAAGCCAAGGCACGGGTCAAGCCGTTGTTTGAGGCAATGGGCGCGCAAGGGACGTTCGACTTCGGCGTGGAAATCGGCGCAGCGACTACCGTCAAGCTTGTCGGCAACTTCCTGATCATTTCGGCAGGCGGCGCGCTGATCGAGGGCCTGTCGCTGGTCGAGAAGCTTGGCTTCGATCCGGTCGCGACCATCGACATGCTGACCAGCACGCTTTTCCCCGCGCCGATTTACAAGGGCTACGGCCGCATGATCGCAGAGCACAGGACGCCACCCAGCGGCTCGCCGATACCCGAAAAGGACCTCAGCCTGTTCAAGGTCACCGCACAGACCGTCGAGGCGCCGACGCCGATTTCCAGCCTGCTGCTCGAACTCCGCCGGGCCCAGCCGTGACAACGTCCTGGGACGGGACGCATGGGTTGCGGTGACTTGCAACGGCCCGGAGCCATTCGCCCGCATAAGAAAAACGATCATGCCCATCCGCCCCCTCCTCCGCTATCCCGACCCCCGGCTCGCGCTCCCGGCGCAGCCCGTCACGGCGTTTGACGTGGCGCTGCGCGAACTGGCGCGCGATCTCTTGGAGACGCTACGCGCGGCGCCCGGTATCGGGATCACCGCGCCGCATATCGGCGTCTCGTTGCGGGTCGTGGTGCTCGACCTCGATCCCGCCGATGACGCGCGGACCTATGTCAATCCGGAGATCTCATGGGCATCGCCGGAGAAGATCCTGCACCGGGAGGGGAGCGTCTCGATGCCGGGCGTGCATGACGAGGTCGAGCGTCATGCAAGGGTCCGGATCCGCTACCGTGACATCGATGGAAACGGCCACACCGAGGAATCCGACGGGCTTCGGGCGGTCTGCCACCAGCACGAGATCGATCAACTGGACGGCGTGTTCTGGATCAAGCGGCTGTCCCGCCTCAAGCGCGAGCGGCTGATCAAGCGCTTTGAGAAAGCGTCGCGGCGTTGAGCCGGTTCTCGCGGCTGGCTTGCGGACGCAGCAGCAGATAGAAGGTGGTGATGTGTGTGATCATCAGTAGCGGCACATAGATGACCGGGATCGCGTAGACCGCGCCGAACTCGCCTGCCATCGCCGGAAGATCGAGCTGAATGGCGTGATAGTAGTCGATCACCAGGTCGATCGCGCCCACGAGATTGAAGGCCACGACAAACAGCAGGAACAGCGGCCGGATCCTGACGCTGACGAGCGCCAGCATCGCCATGATCCCGGTGGCGAAGTCGACGTATGCGGCGAAGGCGGCAAAGTCTGCCGGCATCTGCGGACCGACGACGCCGGGCAGCAGGAAAACCAGCCCGAAGAAGCGGAAGCTGTGCAGGGTGGCGATGGCGCGCAGCGCCTCGGTCCGTTCCATCGATCTGAGCCAGGGCCAGATATAGGCGCCGAAGCACAGCAGCCAGGCGACATAGCCGAGAACGAGATGGATCTGAAATATGGTTTGCGGTGCCATGCGAACTCCTGTCGGACGTTGTCGGCCTGATCTAAGGCCGCTTCCCGCGAGTGACCAGCCGCGATAATGTTGATGGGTCATGAAGCAGAACTTCACAGTCCGGCAGGGCGCGCTCGACGGGGTCGAGGTCTTCCTGAGCGTCGCCGAGCATCGCAATTTTCGCAAGGCGGCGACTGACCTCGCCGTGACGCCATCGGCGATCAGCCAGGCGATACGCGCGCTCGAGGCGCGCCTCGGCGCCGCGCTGTTCATCCGCACCACCCGCAGCGTCGGCCTGACCGAGGCCGGCGACCGCTTCCTGTCGCGCGCCAAGCCCGCTTTCGAGGAGCTGGTCGCCGCCAGCCGCATCGCGCGCGATCTCGGGCAGCGGCCATCCGGATTGTTGCGCCTCGCGGTGCCGCGCGCGGCGGTGCCGATCGTGCTGGAGCCGCTGATCGCGTCGTTCTGCGAGGCCTATCCCGAGGTCGAGGTGGAGATCGCCGCCAGCGAGGAGATGGTCGATCTGGCGACCGGAGGGTTCGACGCCGGCGTCCGGATGGGCCAGTTCATCGCCGCCGACATGATCGCCGTGCGGCTGACGCCGCCGTTTCGATTTATCGTCGTCGGCACCCCCGGCTACCTCGCCCGCCGCGGCCAGCCCAGGCATCCGGACGATTTGCGCCGGCACGCCTGCCTCCGACTACGGCGATCCAATGGCGCGCTCGCGCCCTGGTCGCTCAACAATAACGGCCACGCAATCGAGATCGCCGTCGCAGGCCCGTTGATCGCCAACGACTATCCCACCATGCTCGGCGCCGCGATCGAAGGCGTTGGCCTCGCGCAAGTGCCCGCGCCGGTCGCTGCCGGCCTGCTGAAAGAGGGAAAGCTGGTGCAGGTGCTGGAGCCGTTCGCGCCGACCTGTCCCGGCGTGTTTCTCTATTATCCCGGCCACCGTCAATTGATGCCGAAACTGCGCGCCTTCATCGATCACGTCAAGGCGCGCGCGAAGGCCGGCACCAAGGCGCGCGCGCCGACGGGCAGCACGAAGAAACGGGGCGCGAACAAGCGTTGATGCGAGGGTATAATCTCGACCTCTACTTCTCTCGGATGTACAAATCCGTTGACGTATATACCTTTGGAGAAGTTGCCATGCAGGTCGCGAAATGGGGAAACAGTCTGGTGGTTCGACTGCCTGCCGTTGTCGTCAAAGTGCTTGGCCTCAAGGAAGGCGATGAAGTCGAGATCCATGTCGCCGGGAGCAAGGATTTCGGTGTTGCACGCAAAACCGGGCGCGATGAGCTGCTGAAGCGTCTTCGCACATTCCGCGGTCGCCTACCCGCCGATTTCAAGTTCGACAGAGATGAGGCGAATGCCCGCTAAAACGCGATGAGCAGAGGTTAGATCACCGACTAAACCGTCATTGCGAGGAGCGACAGCGACGAAGCAATCCATTCTTCGTTTGACGCTATGGATTGCTTCGCTTCGCTCGCAATGACGATAAAACCTGATCTCATGCTGCTTTAGTTAGCTCGTTTATTTGAGGAGTAGTTGCGGATCGTCAATCCGTTTCGCGACGTGGGCTAACTACGACCTGCCAGCTCCGCTCCGTTATTCAGGCATTCCGCTGCAAATGCCTTTTCGCGAATTCGAGATACCAGCCGAGGCATCCGGGATTGGCCATCGCGTCCTTGTTGATGACCTTCTCGATCTCGTGGCCGAGCAGCAGCTTTTTGATCGGCAGTTCCTGCTTCTTGCCGGACAGCGTCCGCGGGATTTCGGCAACGGAAAAAATCTCGTTGGGCAGAAACCGGCGTGACAGGCCGGCTTCGATCGCCTGGTTGATCCGCGCCTGCATCGCATTGTCGAGCGCGATGCCGTCTCGCAGCACCACGAACAGCGGCATGTAGCTTTCGCGTCCGAGATATTCGAGGTCGACCACCATCGAATCCAGCACTTCCGGCAACGCCTCGATCGCGGAATAAAGTTCGCTGGTTCCCATCCGCAGGCCATGCCGGTTGATGGTGGCGTCGCTGCGGCCATAGATCACGCAGGATCCGTCCGGGTTGATCTTCAGCCAGTCGCCATGACGCCACACCGCGCCTCGGCCGGTGCCGTCGAAATTGTCCGGATAGGTGTCGAAATAGCTGGCGCGGTATCGCGCATCGCCCTCGTCGTTCCAGAACCGCAGCGGCATCGAGGGCATCGGCTCGGTGCAGACGAGCTCGCCGACCTCGTCGATGACGGCGCGGCCGCGTTCGTCGAACGCCTCGACGGCCGCCCCCAACAGCCGGCACTGCATCAGTCCCGGCGTTTGCGGCAATTCGCGGCAGGCGCCGATGAAGGCGCCGGCAAAATCAGTGCCGCCGGACATGTTCGCCCACCACATCTCGGCATGCGCGCTGTTGCCACTGACCTCGGCAAGGCGCGCAAAACGATCGTTGAACCATTGCTGGGTATCGGCGGAGAGCGGCGATCCGGTCGAGCCGAGCGCGCGCAGGCTGGACAGATCGCCAGCGGCCGAAAGATCGATCCCTGCTTTCGTGCAACCCGCAAAGAACGCCGCGCCGGCGCCGAAGAAGGTTGCCCTTGATGCGGAGACAAAGCGCCACAGCGTCGCCCAGTCGGGCTTGTCCTTTGATCCGCTTGGGCTGCCGTCGAAGATGCAGATGGTGGTGCCGTTGAGCAGGCCGGCGACCTGGCAGTTCCACATGATCCAGCCGGTTGACGAGTACCAGTGATAGCGTTCGCCGAACGAATGCGGCTGGTAGCTGCAACCGATATCGTTGTGCAGCACGTTGAGCGGCAGCGCCACGATGATGACGCCGCCGTGGCCATGGACGATCGGCTTCGGAAGCCCGGTGGTGCCGCTGGAATAGACGATCCAGAGCGGATGATCGAACGGCAGCCAGACCGGCTCGAAGGCGTCGATCTGTGGCCCCGCCGCCGCAAGGATGGTCGAAAGCCGCGGATCGGAGCCTGCCGTGGTTTCGCTCCCCTCGCTATGGACGATGACCTGCTCGACCGTCGGCAGTGCCGCGCGCAATTCCTCGACCACCTCGCGGCGGTCGTGGCGCCGCCCGGCATAGGTCACGCCGTCGCAGGCGATCAGGATTTTGGGCTCGATCTGCTTGAACCGATCGATCACCGCGGGCGCGGCCATATCGGGCGCGCAGACGCTCCACACCGCGCCGATGCTCGCGGTCGCCAGAAACGCGATAATGGTCTCCGGGATGTTGGGAAGATAGGCCGCGACGCGATCGCCGGAACTTACGCCTTGTGCTTTCAAATGGATCGCAAGTGCTGCCGCCTTGCGCCGCAGTTCGGGCCAGCTTGTTTGCTTCAGCACGCCGTCCTCGCCGCAACTCACGATCGCCGGCATCCCCGCGGCCTGCGCCGCCTCGACGTGCCGCAACACCTGGCGGGCGTAATTGACCTGCGCGCCCGGGAACCAGACCGCGCCCGGCATCTTGCGCTGCGCCACGACGGCGCTGTGCGGCGTCGGCGAGCGCAGATCGAAATGGTCCCAGATGCTCTGCCAGAAGGCGTCGATGTCGCGCACCGACCATTGCCGCAGGGCTTCATAATCCGGGAAATTGAGGCCGCGTTGTTCATGCAGCCAGTGGCGATAGCGCGCCATTTGCGGAAAGGTTGCTTCGGTCATCGTGTTGATCTCTGACAGGCTTGGATCTCTGCTGCGCCTGGAACGGTCCCGGCGAACTCCTGCATAAGGCTCAGAGCAGAAAGCTCAAAGCCGTTTCGCACGCCTCTTCTGCCTTGAAGGCCAGCATCTCGTCGGCGCGGGTTCGGCCCAGATTGACGGCCGCGATCGGTATCCCGGCGCGGGCGGCCATCTGCACGAAACGGAATCCCGAATAGACCATCAGCGAGGAGCCGACGATCAGCATGCCGTCGGCCTCGCGCAGATGGCCCGCGGCGGTATCGACGAACTCGCGGGGCACGCTCTCGCCGAAGAACACGACGTCGGGCTTGAGGACGCCCTCGCAGTGCGGGCACGCCGGAATGTTGAAGCTGGAGAAATTATGAGCTTCGAGATCGGCATCGCCGTCGGGCGCGTCCGTTGCGTCGAGGCCGAGCCAGCCGGCATTCAGGCGGGTCAGTTCGTCCTGAAGCTCGTCACGCGGGCTCTTCCGCCCGCACCCCATGCAGCGGACCAGGTCGAGCCGGCCGTGCAGATCGATCACCTTTTCGTTGCCGGCGGCCTGGTGCAAGCGGTCGACGTTCTGGGTCAGAACGAGTTCGGATCTGCCGGCCGCCTCGAGCCTGGCCAGGGCCAGATGCGCCGAGTTGGGCCGGGCGCGGCCGAAGCTGCGCCACCCGATCAGGCTTCGCGCCCAATACCGGCGTCGCGTCGCTTCCTCGCCCATGAAGGCCTGGTAGGTGACGGGCTGCTGCCGCTTCCAGTTGCCGGCGGCGTCGCGATAGTCGGGAATGCCCGAATTTGTGCTGCAACCCGCCCCGGTCAGCACGAAAAGTCGCTGATGGCGATCGACGAAATCCTGGAGAGAACTGAAGGCGGTCATGCAATGCAGATATCGTACCCCGGCGTTCGATCGGCAAGGCCCGTCAACAGGCGACGAACGCCATCAGCGGTTCCGAATCCGGTACCGCAGCCACACGGCGCCGCCGTCGATCACTGTGCTGCTTTCCAGCGTCATCGCCTCGACGGGAGCGGTCGGCCCCGTGAGGGCTTCTTGCGAATCGAACACGCTCGGCGCGCCCTTGGCGCCATCCACGGCCGGACACAATACCAGGCTGAGTTCGTCGACCAGCCCCGCGCGCAGGAAGGCTCCGTTGGCCCCGCCGCCGCCTTCCAGCAGCAGCCGCTTGACGCCGAGTTCGCGATTGAGAATCTCGAGAACCAGGCCGAGATCCAGTTCGCTGTCGCCGGCGAAGATGTAGGAGACGCCTTCATGGCGCAGGCCCGCCAGATGCGCATCCGAAACCTGGCGGGACAACACCGCCACGATCGGATCGCCGCCGATGTCTGACCTGCCCCAGGCGATCTTGCCGTTGCAGTCGAGCGCCACGCCATACGCCTTGACATCGGAAGCCTTGGCATCCCGCCGCGCGAACCAGTTTTCGCGCGGAAAAATCTGGTCCGTGACCGCCGGATAGGGTTTGCCCTTGGCGAATTCCTGCCCGGTGACGCGCCCGATCAGCCACGCGTCGCCGCCCAGTTCATCATGCAGTCGTTCAAATAGTGCGCTCGCCAACTTGCCGTCTGGACGCCAGCGGCTGTTGAGCGTTCGGCCGTCGACGCTGGAAACCATGTGGCAGATGACATGCGGTTTCATGAATTCTCCAGGGATACTCGTCAGGTGTGCTCATTTAATGTGGTGCGGCACCTTGTTCTATTCAATTCTCAAAAAGCGGTCGAGCGTACAAGCGCGATGCCGCGGGCCGCATTCACGTCGATCGGTCCACCGCTGCCAGCATTTTCTTGCCAACGCCGGGAACCCCAGCTGGCGCGCCGGCAAACAGGCGATTAAGCTATCGCCGGGGCCTATGAAGACTATTGCGAACCAGCACACCGAAAACCTCGACCTCCATGCGCTTCGCGTACTGGACGCGCTGTTTCGCGACCGAAGCCTGACCCGCGCCGCCGAAGCGTTGCGCACCAGCCAACCGGCGCTCAGCAAGACGTTGGCGCGCCTGCGGCGGTATTTCGACGATCCGTTGTTTGTCCGTGTGGCATTGCATATGGAGCCAACGGCCAAGGCGCTCGAACTCGAAAAGCCGATCCGCGCGTTACTCGACGGAATGCAGCGCCTGCGTAACGAACAGCTCCATTTCGATCCCCTTACATCGAACCGGACCTTTCGTGTTTTCACGCTCGACGCCGGTGTTATCGTGCTGCTGCTTCCCGTCATCAAGTTGCTGCTGAGCGATGCTCCGGGCGTCAGGGTGCGAGCTGCCCAGGTGAGCCTGCAATATCTTCATGCGTCGTTGGAGGCAGGCGAAATCGATCTCGCGATCGGCGAGTTTCCGCTGCTGGTACCGGGAATCCGCCGGCAAAAGCTGTTTTCGGGGCGGCATATGAGCATTTTCCAGAAGAGCCATCCGCGGCTCGGGCCGGCCCCCTCCCAATCCGATTTCATTGCCGAGCAACACGTCCTCGTGACCGCGGCCGGAACGGGCCATCCTCATCAGATTGCGGAGCGCTCACTTGAGAAGCTCCTACCACCCCGCAACGTTATCGCGCATGCGCCAAGCTTTACCGCGGCCGCCATTCTTGCCAAGCACACCGATGCGGTCGCAACCATGCCGGGACCGGTCGCGGCCGTTCTCGCCCGCGAACTCGACATGCAGATTGCAAAAACGCCGATCAAGCTGCCGGGGTTCGAAATCGCCCAGTATTGGCATGAGCGCTTCGACCGCGATCCCGGCAACCAATGGTTACGTTCGGTCTTTCACGCCCAATTCGGCAGCGGACGGAAGTCCCCATCCCGAAAGTGACGTCGGTACACTAGATCCGGGGATCGAAAACCGCTTCCTTGAGCCGAGCCACCTGCCCGAACGCAACGCGCTCACCAGAGGCGGCGTCCTGCGCGCGGGCGTAGGCGGCGGATGATGTGTACTCGGTTGTATCTTCCTTCAGCTCGATGCCGCAGACCTCCCTGGCGAACTTCGCGTAGTAGCCGGCGCCTGAGAATTCCGCGCGCTGCATGGTAAGCGACCGGATCGTCTGCAACGGCGTCCCGTTGAAGTTTTCGAACATGAACAAGCGCCCGCCCCAATCCGACAGATACAAGTCGCGAATAACCCGACCGATCTTGAGACGATCGTGAGGCCGCCCGCTCGGGCCCGTATTGAGCCGCTTCAGCCACGGACCGATCCTTGAGTCGTTCCATTGTTCCTCGGTCGGAAACAGCAGGGCACTCCGACCGCACAGGTCAAGCAGCTCATACATCATCGAGGAAAAGTGCTCGAGATAGTAGGCACGACCGAAATCGTAGATCAGGATGTTCGGCTTGTAATGACCGCCAGGTGTCATGAAGCCGAGCTCTTCGGACGCCACGACATGAGCGATCATCGCTTGGTGGAACCCGACAAATTTCCCGACCCGCACCTGGACCGCGGGGATCTTGCTGGTGCCGATGTGTTCGGTGATCAAGATGGCGAGGCCGGCCATCAATTCGGCACGCACCATCTGACGGATGATCGCGTGATAATGCAGCCAGTCGAATACGCGTTGCGGATAGAGCTTGGCGTGGTCCGGATTGCCGATATGAAAGACGTATTTCCACGGGATCAGGACATGGTCGAATACCGTCAGATTATCGAGTTCATCGCCTGACGATGCCAAAGGATGCTCGACGGTATCCTCCTTCACGGTGCTCTCGCGGCAGACCACGGTGACGCCCTTGGTATTGACCGGCGTCACCGCATAAATGATCTGCTCGGCCGGGATTCCCGGACGGAAAAACACCCCGATATGGATCCAGTCGGCAAAAGCGGTGCCGGTCCCGATCGCCTTGACGCCGTCGACCACGATCCCATCGTCATTGATTTCCAGCACCCGAAGTGCGGGCGACTTCGCCTGGGCTTCCGGACCCGACCGGTCCGCCTGCGGATCGACGAACTGTGGCGAACAATTCAGGTCGTTGTCCCTCGCGAACTTGAAGAACTCGACGATGTTGTTGGCGAGCCCGCGACCTTCCGCTCCGATCGCCGACGACTCCCACGGCTGGGGATCGTCGACGTAGGTCAGCAGCGGATAGTTGTTGGTGTCGGGCATGCGCGGAAACGACGTCCCGCCGATCTCGCGCATCACGGTTTCATGGTATTTGCGCTTTCGCTTCACCTCTTCCTTGTTGCGATGACCAAACCACTGCATCGAGCGGCGGACACCGTCTTCATCAAGGAATGTTACCACGTCTTCCAGATCCTTGCGATTATGCAGATCATAAAAATCGGCAAGACGCTGCGCGTAGTCGCGGGTCTTCGGGTGCGTGGCGATATTGTCGATCTTCTCGTCACCAACCCAGACGTTGCGACCGTCGTTGAGTGCTTCGAGATAATGTGCGCCGGTGCGTGGCATGTTGATGTCCTGTTTTGTGTTCGCGATCCGATGGACGGCGGGGTTAGGCAACGTTTCGAATCGTCGCGTAATTGCGACGGTGATAGATCAGGGGCTCATCTGCCGTGGCGTTCACGGTCGACAACACTTCGGCGAAGAATACGGTGTGCGTGCCGACCTCCCTGATTTCGGCGATCCGGCAGTCAAGCGCGACGCGAGATGTTTTGCAGTAAGGTGAGCCAGTGGCGAGAAACCCCCACTGCGAGCCGCCGAACCGCTCATGCATCGGCACTTTGCCGACGCCGGCGAACATCTGCGACAACGCGATCTGATCGGCGCCCAGGCTGCTGACGCAGAGGACGCCGTTCGCCTTGATGACGGCATTCGCCGCGCTCTTGCGATTGACGCAGACAAGGATGGTCGGAGGCTCGTCGGTCACCGTGCACACCGCCGAGCAGGTGAATCCCGCGACACCATGGGCGCCATCGGTGGTAACGATGGAAACCGAGGAAGCGACCCGCGATAACGCTTCGCGAAATTCGTCAGCGGACACATGGGCGGCCTGATCCGGAATTGACGCATCAATCGGTCCGCTCGTGACGCTTTTGGTCCCGGTTTCGGTTTGGGTAAGCACGATCCACTCCCTGAGCTAACGGACTTCACCACCATCACGAATTCATGCAGGACCTTGAGTCTTCTTGTTACATCGATCTTGCAGCATGACTGTCGACCGAACCACTGGGACTGCGGCTATTGACACTATTGCCTTCGGGGAATGCAGCGGAATCCGCTGGGTCTGTCATGCCGGATGCCGCCGCCTGGCCGAACGGCCCACCCATCCGCATGCCCGCCATTCAGTTGCGCGATTGCATTGTCCCCATCGCGATGATCGCCATATAACGTCCGGGGAAGCCGTGGGCTTCGCTTGGGAGTACACCATGACGCCTCTGTCCATCCTCGAACTGGTCCGCGTCACCACGGACACCGACGCGCGCGGCGCGCTCGACAATGCCCGCGATCTCGCAGGCCACGCCGAGGCCTGGGGCTATCGCCGCATCTGGGTCGCCGAGCATCACAACATGCCGGGTATTGCCAGCGCCGCGACGTCGGTCGTGCTTGGCCATATCGCGGCCGGGAGCAAAAGCATCCGGGTCGGCGCCGGCGGCATCATGCTGCCCAACCACGCGCCCTACGTGATCGCCGAACAGTTCGGCACATTGGCGCGGCTGTTCCCCGGACGCATCGACCTTGGGCTGGGACGCGCGCCGGGCACCGACCAGTTGACCTTGCGCGCCCTGCGCCGCACGCCGGAAGCCGCGGAAAACTTCCCGCAGGACGTTCTCGAAGTGCAGGCTTTCCTGGCTCCGGCCGGTCCAAACCAGCGCATCCAGGCGGTGCCGGCGGCGGGAACGAACGTGCCGCTGTGGATATTGGGATCAAGCCATTTCGGCGCGATGCTGGCCGCCGAACTCGGGCTGCCCTACTCGTTCGCGTCGCACTTCGCGCCGGACGAGTTGATTCCGGCGCTGCAGATCTATCGCAGCCGCTTCAAGCCGTCCGAACAGCTCGATCGGCCCTATGCGATGGTCGGCGTCAACATCATTGCCGCCGGCAGCGACGCCGAAGCACGCCGGCTGGCCACGACGCAGCAGATGTCGTTTACCAACCTGTTTCGCGGCGCTCGCGGCTTGAGCCAGCCGCCGATCGACGACATCGAAAGCTACTGGTCGCCGGCGGAAAAGGCGCAGGCGATGCGCATGCTCGCGCGTTCCATCGTCGGATCCCCCGATACGGTTCGCGCAGGCCTCGACGCGCTGGTCAAGGAAACCGACGCCGACGAGCTCATCGTCGTCTCCGATATCCACGATCATGCCACGCGGCTTCGCTCCTTTGAACTGATCGCCGAGGTTGCCGGGATCAACGCCGGGCGGCAGGTTCCTGTCTCGGAGCCCGTCTAGCACTACAGTTGCCATTTATGGAATTTTCTGAATCCATAGGCAACCATGATTTGAAGATCGTGGGCGCAGACAGCGTCGATTGAAGAGACGCTTGCGCTGTGGGCGGCGTCGCTTCGTGAGATCAAGCAACGGATACGTCCGTTGTTCAATCAAGATCGTGTTGCGAGGAATGCAGGCTTGTTTCTGGAAAGCCTGCTCAGCGATGAGCAACGCAAGACCGGTTGGATGCGCGCGGAGGCCGCTGGCGATCCCGGTCCTTGGCGGCAACAGGCAATCCTGGGTCGCAGGGATTGGGATGCCGATGGTCTGCGCGATATCGTCCGCGATTATGTCGTCGAGCATTTGGCGGATGACGATGCGGTGCTGGTGATCGACGAGACCGGCTTTCTCAAGCAGGGCAAGGCGTCGTGCGGGGTGGCGCGGCAATACACTGGTTCCGCCGGCAAGATCACGAACTGCCAGATCGGCGTCTTCGCCGCCTACGTGTCGCGCCACGGTCATGCGTTCATCGATCGCGCGCTGTATCTTCCGAAGGAATGGACCGACGATCCAGATCGTCTGGAAGCCGCTTATGTGCCTCCCGGTGTCGGCTTTGCGACCAAGCCAAAGCTTGCAACGAGCATGATCGCACGCGCCATAGCCGCGTCTGTCCCATTCAAGTGGGTTGCCGGTGATACTGTCTACGGTGTTGGCGATATCGAACAGCAATTACGCCGGGCAGGCAAAGGCTACGTGCTCGGGGTCAGCAGCGCTCATGTATTCCGATCCTGGGGCAAGCGGCGATCGGTCGCCGGCACGGCCGCGGACATCGCTCGGACGCGGCGCGCGTCCGATTGGAAACGCCTGTCCGCAGGAGCCGGGACCAAAGGACCGCGGCTGCACGATTGGTGCTATCTCGAATTGGCCGATCTGGAAGTCGAAGAATCAAATGACACAAATCCGGGTCTTTGGACACGCGGTCTGCTAATCCGTCGTCATATCGCCGCTGGCGATCTAGCCTTCTTCACCACCTGGTGTCCGGCGGGAACATCCATCGAAACGCTGGTGGCGGTCGAAGGCCATCGGTGGGCGATCGAGGACAGCTTTGAGACCGCGAAAAACGAGTTCGGGCTCGATCACAACGAGAGCAGATCCTGGCATGGGTGGCATCGCCACGTTTCCCTGGTGATGCTCGCCTTCGCCATGATGGCGGTGATCCGCCATCGCGCCAATCCGGTTGTGCCAAAAAAAACGCAACGCCGAACCAAGACAAAAACAAAGACGTCACCACCCCGTCATTGATCCGTTGGTCAATCCAGGAAGTCCGCCGCATCGCCATCAGGCTCGCCCGAAAGCGGATCCGACCCGCACACATCATCGCATGGTCACTCTGGCGCAGAGCTCACCAGGCCGCCGCCCAACGTGCCCACTTCAAAAAACGACAACTGTAATGTTAGAGCCTTTTCCGTTCCGATAGAATCGGAACGGGGCTCCAGTCTTTTGTTTTGACGCGTTTTCTTCGCGCGAACCGGTGCCCACGGAGCCTGTCGTCGGGCGCGCATTCGCGCGACCCGTTGGCTCGAAAACGCGATAGCGCGCGGTTCAAAACATCGATGCATTCGGCTATTTCAACTGCGTGTTGGCGATCGGGAGGATCGACGCGACGTGCCAGCCGTTCGCATCGTGGACGAAGGTCTGGCTGATCAGAAACTTGTTGTCCTGTGATGGCTGGCCCGGCAGGCCTCGCGTGAAAACGATCGGGACGAGGATCTGCATCACGTCGTTTGAGATCACGGCGACATGAAATTGCGCCATGTCGGGTTCGAGATGCCATGTGCCCTGGTAATATTCCCTGAAGCGATCAGCGACCGCGTCCCGCCCCCGGGTTTCGACGTTTCGCCCGAACCAGAGCATGCCGGGCGAATCCCAGAGCATGGATTTCACGGCGTCCACATCATGCGCATTCTGCGCGGCGACGAACTTGCTGAAGAACGCTCGCGCCTCGGATTCATCCGCCGCTGCGGACGCCTGCCCGTTCAGCGCAGCCATCGTCAGGACGGCGAGAACCGCGATCGCGGCCGAAAGACGGCGCAGCGATCGTTCCGACCAACGCATCGACGAAGTCTGGCTATTCATAACGCAGCTCCTAATGTGGTGCTCCCGGCAACGAAGCGCCGGGAGCGATATCGTCACTTCACAAGCGCTGCCTTTTCGATGACCTCGGCGACTTCCTTGGCATGGACCACGAGCGAGGCATGGCTACCGGCGACCTCGGTGATATGGGCCTTGATCCTGGTTGCGAACATCTTCTGGGCCTCGGGCGCCAGCACCTTGTCCCTGGTGCTGATCACATAGAAATTCGGCTTGTCGTGCCAGGCGGCGATATCGACGGGCGCCTCGAACGCGACGTGGTTCAATGGAAGCTGGGTTTCAGCCAGATGCGCGCCGATCTCCGGCGGGAGGTCAGCCGCGACGGCCGACGGAAACACCTTAGGGTCGATGTACAGATTGCCCTTTGCGTCGGGATGGATCGCGTTGCCGCCTTCGGTCGGTGGACCGGCCTTGGCCAGCGACGCCAGCGATTCTCCGACCTCGGGCGCGAAGGCGGAGACATAGACCAGCGCCGAAACCTTGGGATCGTTACCGGCTTGCGTGATCACCACGCCGCCCCATGAATGGCCGACCAGAACGGTTCTGCCGTCCTGTTTCGCCAGCGCCTGCTTGGTGGCATCGACGTCAGCAGCAAGGGAAGTGAGCGGATTTTCGACAAGCGTGACGTTGTAACCCTTCTTCGTGAGGATATCGGCAACGGGCTGCCAACTCGTCTGATCGACGAAAGCGCCGTGCACGAGCACGATGTTGTGAGCAGCGCCCTTCGGCAGTTCGGCGGCGTGGATGGAGCCGGCAAATGCCGTTCCGGCCAGGAGGACGGTGGCGGCTGAGAGGAGAAGATTTCGCATTGATTGTTCCTGTTGGAATGTCGGACGGGTAAGGTCCGGGGGAATGGGCAGGCGTTTCCAACCGGGTCGCGGTTTTCCATCCGCGGTTGGCGAAATGGTTGCCGCACGTGACGTCGGCCCGCCGCGACATCACCTAGGCTGAAGGCTTTCCGGACGATAGGGATCAATCGTCCGGATGTTGTGTCCCATCGTCCACCGGTCCAGTATCGGTGACGACGACTTGGAAAAGGCCCTTGTGGACTTCACCACAGGCACGGATTCCATCCTTAGGCTAGGCAGTTGCCCGCCAAGAGCCGACCTTGCCGGCAACGCGAACCCCTGCTGAAAATAGCGTGGACCACAGTGATGTCGAAGGCATGGTCCAGACGGTTACATCTGTCGTTCGTTCGACTTGCTTCGGCCACGCAACTGCGGAGTTGCGCTTAGAACGAAGCCAACGCCGCGGACGCTGCGAATCATCGGAGCTTCATTTGACCCATCGACCTTGCGACGCAGCCGGCCCATATAAACGTCGACCAGGTTTGTTTTCGGAACGAATTTATAATGCCATACCTCCTCAAAGATGGCGGCACGAGTTAGCATTTTCCCACTTCGTTGCATCATGTATTTGAGCAACTGAAACTCGCGCGGCTTCAGATTGATCTGACGGTCGCCGCGCTTCGCAGTTCGATCCAGGAGATCGAGCTCCAGCGGCCCCGCTCGCAGCACCGTTTCATTGGGCAGAGGGGACAGTCGGACCAACGGATCTGACTTCGTTACCAATTCTATTATCGCTACTGGCCGACTGGAGGTGGCGTCGCTTCGCAGGGAGGGCTTACGCATTCGGTAAACCATCTTCTCAAGTTTACTCGATAACAGCGCATGAATATCGGTGGCATTGGCGACAAGCCCGGATTTCATTTCGAGCGGCAGATCGTTGACGATGAGATGAACCAGAACGAATGAACCGCCGGCATCGACCATAAACTTCTCCATTGCATTCTCCAATGTTGACCCAAAGCTGTCATCCGAGGGATTTATTTGTTCGTTGTGGAATGACAGCGTTCGTTGCGCCGTTGCAGTCCTCCCGAGTGAGAGCGGGCGCTCTTCGCGCTGCAGGTACGGGCGGGACTGGCAGAACGATTTCGAAAGCAACCTTCTAGTCCTTCCCGACGCGAAGCTAATTGATGATCATTAGAGACGGCCTGGCTGGGTCATCCTGCCCCGCATAGGAGACCGTGATATTCACCGGCACGTAGGACTCTGCGACGTCGCGCGTCAGCCTGACAAACCTGGGCTTCGAATAATCTGGTTTGAGCACCGCCGGACCGGAGCTACCGATATCGTGCAGCTTTTAATCAATCGCCTCGTTGCCCCAAAAGCCGGCCCGGCTTCCCTCGGACTGGATCAAGCTCTTGGCCACCAATAGGCTCGAAGGCGATTGCCAGAACATCTCATGCAGAGCCTTGAAATCGTGCTTGTTGGCCAATTCCATAAGCCCGCCGAATTTCGATTTGCTCGCGCCGAGAATAGTCGCGTCCAACGGCTCTTTCCTGACGGCGGGAGCAGACGCGACAGCCCAGGTGGAAAGAACCGAAGCAATCAGAGTGACGAGA
Organism: uncultured Alphaproteobacteria bacterium; assembly: GCA_963755895.1. GTDB lineage: Bacteria > Pseudomonadota > Alphaproteobacteria > Rhizobiales > Xanthobacteraceae > Bradyrhizobium. The sequence continues at coordinate 457,112 of CAVWMD010000027.1, read as the reverse complement.
AACGCCTTGCGCATGCAGAGTTCCAACGTCTGGCTCACATCGTGACAACGACCCTCGCGTTCGGCGATGTATACGCTTCCACCAGCCGAAGAAGTCGTTAGAACGTTTCAGCTCGCACATTCGCGGAGCAAAGCGGTGACTTTCGCATCGAGATTGTGGGCGACGGCAAGGGCTTCCGCACTGCCATAACTCCGCAGATAACTCTCCATTCTGTCATAGGAGACGTGCACGCCATCGGGACGCTCATCAATGAGGATTGTGACTGGCGCGTAAGATCCAGCATCGGGCACGTGCCTGACCATTTCTTTCATGATGAGCGGATTGCCGACCACAAGCCGTATGATCTTAGGCGTCTCGGATCCAGTTTCGCGACGCAAGATGTCGCCCAAGTCGAACTCGGCGAAGAGCATAAGGTCGGTGCGGCCCACGGCGCTTTGTACAATGCACTTTAAATCAGGGAACGATTTTGCTGTCCTCGTCCTGCTAAAAAATTCGACAATGTCAGGCTGACCGACCGCCGACTTGAGCGCGGCCACGACAGTGTCGAACGGTTTTGAAATCGTGAGGCTGAAGCGCTCAACTTCGACTTTTTCGATTGTCATTTTATCTTCCTTACCAAATCTCATGGATGAAGTGGCACGATCGCTAGAACGCGCCGGGGATCACGCAGACGCGGGCTGTGCGTCCAGGAAAGTCCGGACGTGGCTGACGAAGATCTGGTGGTGCTGAAACAGGGCGCCGTGCCCTGAATTGGGATAGAGGATCAGTTGAGCGTTGCTTAGCTCCTTGAACATCGCGTAGGCGTTGCTCGCGGGCAGCATGGTGTCGTTGCTACCGCTGACGACAAGAGTTGGCTGGCCGATGGCGCGCAGAATGGCGTGTTCGGGATCAAGTGTAGCGCACCAGGTGATCAGCGCCTTGGCTTGCGGATCGGTCACGGCGCTGCCGTTATCGGTGTCCCGATCAACCTTGCGCACCTTTGTCCGGTTCAGGAAGGCCAAGCCGGACGCCTGACTGGCGGGTGAATTCGTGAAGAACAGCGGCAAGCGGGGGTCCGGCGCATCGGTTCGAGAAAACGCCTCCCGCAGAACCGCTAACAGGTGTTCCTCTCCGCCTCTCGGCGCGGTGCCGACCAGGATGAGCTTGCGGATCAGCTGTCCGTGCTCGGCGGCGATCTGCTGAGCGACGCAGCCACCGAGAGAAAAGCCCAACAGGTCGACCTCAGAAAGGCCGAGCAGATTGATGAAGGCGACCGCGTCTCGCGCCATCGCTGCGATATTGTCGGGCGTTTGACCGATCGAGCGGCCGACCCCGGCGTTGTCGAATGCGATGACAGGGCGATCGGTGGCGAGAGCGTTGACGACGGCGGGATCCCATGCGTCGATGTTGCCCGAGAAGTGCTGCAGGAGAACCAGCGGCGTTCCGGTCGCGGGACCGAGGCGGCGATAGGCGAAGCGGATGCCGTGGCCTTCGACGTAACGGGTCGGAGCCGTTTCGAGCGTAGCGATTTCCGTTCTGGCGATGTCGAGTTGAGTCATCTCATCCTCCGGATGCTTGGCATAAAATAATCGAGTGGGGGGACCAGCGCGGCACAGCGACCGAGACCTTCTGCGGTCCGATGTGTCTGCATTCTCTCGGCGGGAGCGCTCCCGGCACGAACGCGCCGGGAGCGGTACCGTCACTTCGCGAGTGTGGCCTTTTCGATCGCCGCCGCGACTGCGTCGGCGTGAACGACGAGCGAAGCATGGCTGCCGGCGATTTCCGTTATCTGCGCCTTCATACGCTCGGCAAAAAATTTCTGAGCCTCCGGTGCGATCACCTTGTCCTTGGTGGTGATTACATAGAACGTCGGCTTGTCGCGCCAAGCGGTGATATCCACCGGTGCCTCGAACGCCTTAACATTCAACGGAAGCTGATGGTTTGCCAGGGATTCGGCGATCGTTGGCGGAAGGTCAGCCGCGACCGCCGAAGGAAACACCTTGGGGTCGATGTAGAGGTTGCCTTTGTCGTCGGGATGAACCGCCGCGGCACCTTCGGTTACCGGGCCGCTCTTGGAGAGTGTTGCCATAGATTGTCCCACGTCAGGCGCTAAAGCGGAGACGTAAACTAGCGCCGACACCTTCGGATCGTTACCGGCTTCCGTGATGACCACGCCACCCCAGGAATGGCCGACGAGAACGGTTTTGCCGTCCTGCTTCGCCAGCGCCTGCTTGGTGGCATCGACGTCAGCAGCAAGGGAGGTGAGCGGATTTTCGACAAGCGTGACGTTGTAGCCCTTCTTCGTGAGAATATCGGCAACGGGCTGCCAGCTCGTCTGGTCCACGAAAGCGCCGTGCACGAGCACAATGTTGTGGGCCGCTCCCTTGGGCAATTCGGCGGAACGGACGGAGCCGATCAATGTCGTTCCGGTCAGAAGTAGGGTGGCAGCTGAGAGGAGGATATTTAGCATTGATTGTTCCTGTTGGCATGTCGGACGAACACAGTCCGGTGGATGGACAGGCGTTTCCAGCTAGGTCGCGGTTCTTCCATCTGCCGTTGGCGAAATGGTTGCCGCTCGTAACGTCGGCCCGCTGCGACATGACCTAGTTTGCCGACCTTTCGGACGATAGAGATCAATCGTCCGGATGTTGTGTCCCATCGTCCACCGGTCTAGTATCGATGACATGGACATCCTCGCCCAAGTGCTCGATCGCGTTCGCCTTGGCGGGACCCTGCTGTTCCACTTCGAGCTCGGTCATCCCTGGAATCTGGAGCTGCCGGCGCGCCCCTACGCCCTGTTTCACTATCTCAGTCGCGGCTCGGCCACCCTCGCGCTCGGAGACGGACAAGAACTGCACATGACCGAAGGCGACTTTGTCGTCATCACGCGCGGCGAGCCCCATGTGTTTTATTCGGATCGCCGGGCCGAGCCTTTGCAGATTGTGGACATCGATCGAGCGTCGCCGCGTCTTGGCGTCCTTCGTCACGGCGGCCGCGCCAAACCGCTCTCGGCCATGATCTGCGGCAATTTCACGGTGTCACGGCCGATGTTTGGCAGCGTGCTGGAGCTACTTCCGCCCGTCCTCTTGCTGAAGCCGACGGCGGACCGTGGTTGGCTTGAAGCAATCCTGCGCCGCATGGTTAGCGAGTCCGCACTTGAGCGTCCTGGCCAACAGGTCGCGCTTTCGCGACTGACGGAAGTGCTGTTTGTCGAGGCGCTCCGAAGCTGGATCGCGTCTCTCAGTCCCGGACAAGGTGGCTGGCTCGGGGCGATCTCGGACCCGCATATCGGGCCGGCGCTCAAACTGATTCACGAAAACCCGGAGCTTCCCTGGACCCTGAGCGACCTTGGCCAGCGCGTGGGGCTCGGCCGCTCGGTATTTTCGGCTCGCTTCACCAAGCTCGTGGGCCAGTCCATGCACCGTTATGTGATCGAACGCCGGATGGCGGAGGCTGCTTTCCTGCTCGAAACAAGCGATGAGCCCATCGCACGGATTGCGAGCCAGGTCGGCTACGAGACAGCGGCGGCGTTTTCAAAACTGTTTCATCGACATCACGGCCTGTCGCCCGGCCGTTACCGGGCCGCTCAACGCCTTAACGGAGGCCAACGGCAACCGGCAGTTCCGGAAGTAGAAAGTTTCCGGCCGACTACGACCAGGCTGAAAAGCGGAAGGCGTTAATTCCAATTCAATCTTCAAAAAATGTTACCGGCCTATGCCTGGTCGGAAAATTACGCTGTGATTTCGTTGAAGAATGTTCGACGACCTCCACGACCCATCCATCGACTGCTTTCGGCCATCGGCGTGCAATTCCACGACTGACATGCGACCGCAAACGCTGCCAAAAGTACGGTCAGTGTCCATCATCAGCGCCAGCATCGCGACACCTACGCGAACAGGCAAAACCCGACGCCCATCAGACCTCCTCCAACCCTCAGGATGAGATTGTCAGCTCGGCGTCCGCCATGACGTAGCGCACATATTTATAGTCGCGGATTAACGTGATCTCGTTGCCGCGCCACTCCAACCACATGAAATAGCTTGGCTTGGTGGCCAAGCGGCTCTCGAACACCGCGATAACCTCCCGGCCCTCCAGCCAGGCAGGCACAAGCCATATGCCGTCGATCTTCGCATATATGCTGAAGAACATTCCAACATCCGCCGAGCCTACCCGGACAGGATGGGTCGACTGATTCAGTCTCACATCACTAGCCAGCATCGCGCGCAGGCCGTCCCAGTCTCTCTGGTTGAACAAAGCGGCATAGCGCGCCACCGCGGCGGAAGGCGATTTGACTTCAGGAAGCTGCTGCGCCTTTGCGTTGATCTCGCGAAGGCGGGCGCGTCCGCGTGCGAGATGCGCTTTTACGGAGTCCACGGTGAGATCCAGCAGTGAGGCGATCTCGGCGAGCGGCTCATCCAGAATGTCCTTCAGGATGATCACACTGCGCTGGGGAATTGGAAGCACTGCAAAGCGCGATATGGCTGTCTTCAGCGCTTCCTGGCGCATCAACTGCTCCAATGGATCGGGGCTTGTTTGGTCGACAACATGACGTGCTGCCTCTATCGGCTCGGCTGCTCGGATGGCTTTGCTACGCAGTACGTCCAACGCACGGTTATGGGCTATCCGAAAAAGCCACGCACGAAGCGGAGGCGTTTCGACCAGCCCATCGAGGGCGACAAACGCTTTGGCAAGTGTATCCTGCACCACGTCTTCGCCCTCGATCACCGAGCCCACGAGACGAGAACAATAGCGGTGAAGCTCAGGCCGCAACTCTCCAGCAAGGGCGAGAAGCTCAGCCCGCTGATCGGCCTTTGACTGTTCATCGTCGCTCAAGCTGCCGCCTTCTCCATAATCGTCACACCCGCATCGCCGTTAAGGCCGAACACGATGCCATCGGCGTATTGAGGGTCGTCCAAACCCGAAATTACTCGATCACCGAACTGCCGAGGAGGCATGGGAGCGCCGAACCGGACGACGAACTGCTCCGGCGTGATACCCATCGAACCTGCATAGGCGCCGGCGGCTGCATCCCCGGTTCCGGTGCCCAAAATCACCTGTCTCGGCACAATCGCCTGAAAACGAATGCCGAGGTTCAATTCCTGCGAAACGCCATTGGCATATTTCGCCATAAACCACAGCATCCGCTTGGACCCGCCATAGCCGCCCGACATCTGTGAGCCAGTCACAGCTGCACCGCTCGAACCGACCAGAACCCTGCTTCCAGGCTTCAGGGGAAGATTGAGAGCTGCCTGTAGCCAAAACAGACCTGCTTTGACGTCCGTTTCCCAAGCAACGGAGAAGTCCTCCCAGCTCAACTGGTCCAGCCGTCCCATCCTCGGCGTGACACCGGCGTTGAGCGCCAAAATATCCGGCTGAATATCGGCAAGGATGCGATTGGCGGCAGCGCGATCCGTTACATCTGCCGAGATGGTCGCTACTCCAAGTCTGGCCTCGACGGCTTTGAGCGCGTCCGCCCCCCGTGCGACCACCGTGACATTCGCGCCTTCAGCAACAAGCGCTTCAACCAAACCAAGACCGAGACCGCGGCTTCCACCGGTGACGACCGCGCGTTTATCTTTGAGGCTCATCTGTTCTGCTCCAACGTCTGTGTAAAGCCAAGACGGTTGAAGGTCTGAAAAAGAGTCAGGCCCTGATCGGCGCTCTGCACCTCTCGGGGTTTCGTCGTGAGCACGGCTGCAACGCGACGGGCGCTTCTGCCCCGGTGGGTCAACCAAAGTCCAGCGATGGAGGCGTCGCAACAAAGCATAGCATTTCGAGACCCTTACGTCGCGACGTTTCGATCAACGCCTGCACCGCTTACATTCTGCTCTAATGGATTGATGCGGATGGGCGCGTCCGGTTTGAAATTTCTCGGGCCCAAGGCCCTTGCGGCCGTTCGACCATGCCAATTTTCCATGACTCTTTTTGCCTTTGCCAAACGTCTTGGAGAAAGCAACCACCGGAGGGAACCATGATCACCGACAAGACTGTCTCAGCAGACGATGCAAATAAAGGACAGGGTCCCAACATGCCCCCAATCGCGTCGCCGGACGAATGGACGACCGCGTGGGGGAAAATGCTTGCAAAGGAGAAAGCCTTCACTCGCGCCCGAGATGCGTTGGCGGCCGAGCGTCGCCGCATGCCGTGGATGGCGGTCGAGAAGGACTATGAATTCGAGGGACCGCAAGGAAAGGTCAGCCTCCACGATTTATTCGAGAGCCGGCGACAGCTGATCGTCTATCGCGCTTTCTTCGAACCTGGCGTGTACGGCTGGCCCGACCACGCATGCCGCGGCTGCTCCCTTGGAGCAGACCAGGTGTCAAATCTGGCTCACCTGAACGCGCGCGATACCACGCTCGTCTACGCCTCACGCGCACCTTTGGCCGACATTGCGCGCTTGAAAGCTCGGATGGGCTGGAAGATGCCGTGGTATTCGTTCGCGGGGACCTTCGACGCCGATTTCGGCGTGGACGAATGGCACGGTCACAATGTCTTCTTTCGCGACGGCAACCAGATTTTCCGCACTTACTTCACCAACAATCGCGGCGACGAGGCCATGGGGACCACGTGGAGTTACCTCGATATCACCCCGCTCGGCCGGCAGGAAGTTTGGGAGGACTCTCCAAAGGGCTATCCCCAGACGCCGGCATATAAATGGTGGAATTGGAACGACAATTATGAGGCTGATGCCGCTCCTGACGCGAAGTGGGTTGAGGTGTCGGATAGCGGCGAGGCAGCGTTTCGAAAGCAGAGCAAGGGCTCAAACGAATGAGCGACTCTTGCACTGACGGGTCGATGGTCGCATCGAAACGGCTCTATCCGTTGACGCGGCGCATCGCGGCGTGGCTCGCGATCGCCGCGGCGCCGACTTTTGCAGCCATGGCAATCATAACCACTTTGCCGACCTTTGAGAGCATGGGGATGATGTGTGGCGCCGATCCTTCGTCGCTGGCCGGAATGGCCCCGATGTATCTGCTGATGGGCGTATTTCATTCTGCTCCGTGGCTGGAACTGATGGGCAATCGATTGAACCGCAAGAGCGGGAGGGCAATGTCATGAACATTGGCGTTATCGGTATAGGGCAAATGAGTGGAGTCCTCGAGGAAATCCGTCGTTATGAGCCTCGTAAACGACATGGGATTTGATTCGGTAGACGGCGGCTCACTGCAGGATTCGTGGCGACAACAACCTTCGACGCCGGCTTACTGCTGTGACTAAGACGCGGAAACACCCCTGCGAGAGATCAGTGCGGCGGTCAAAGGCAACGCGGAAACGATACGCGATACCGTATGAGGAGAAAGGTACGGCCAGCTATTCGCCGATAACCCAGCCTACGCCGATGTCCATGATGCCGTGATCGCGATGAACCGCTCGTTCAATCCTTTCTGGTCGGCGGCAAACGTCGTCGTGTTAGGAAGCTGAAGACCGACGACAATCGACGCCCTTGGCCTCGTTGATGATCCGCGTCGCGCGTCTCGCCGTCGCGCCGCTGCGTTCGTCGTGACCTTCTTCGACTGAAGGAAGATCAAGCGCCGAACGCAGCCGCCCGACACCCCGTTCGTACAGCATCGCGTAACGAGCCAACTTCAACAGATCGGCCCGCGGACTGAATTCCGCGACCACTTTGTTGAAGGGGATCGCGCCGCATCCCGGCGCAAGGCAATCGCGCTTGCCCTTCGGGCACGCGTTGAACGAACAAAGCCGGCCAAGATAGCGATCGCTGTCCGGCTCGATCATGAAGACGTCGAGCTGTTGACTGACCACGCTGGTTTCGGCCCCGCGTTCAAAAGCCGCGCGCAGCGCTTGAGCCGCCGCACGGCGAAGAGAGCCAAGCCGTTCCTGCGAATCGATCCAAAGCGCCAGGTCCAGATCGCCGCATTCGTGCCAGACCTCGATCCCGGCGCGGCGGAACTCAGAGAACCGCGGCACCTCCTTCCATAGCGCCCTAGCGACCGAACCGATCAATGCCACGGCCCGCACTTCGGCAAACGTCGTCCACGCATCGGTCACGACATCGGCGGCCAGCCTGAACTCTCGCTGCCGACGCAGCATCAATTGATTCTGTTGCTCGATCGCGGTCCGCTTCACGGCTTCACCCCGGGAATATTATCCGTTCAAATGCTGTGCCCATCACACCGTCCTGCCCCGCAAACCGTCCGCCAGCGCGGAAAGCGCATTCGCGAATTGCCTCGCGGTTTCCGGCGACGGCAGCGGCATCTTTAGGCTTTGCGCGCCGGTGGCAGGATCGCGCTCAATCCATGGATGCGCCGCGGCATCGGGATCGTTGGCCGCAGCCAGCGCGGCGATAAGCTGCACGCCAATCTGCGCCAGGGCTTGCCAGGGGTCGGAGCCCGTGTCGGGCGACGGTGCCTTCGGCCCTGCCGTCCGAGCGGTCGTCGTCTCTCCGGCGCTGCCTGCTACATCTGCGCCAGCACCGTCCACCAATCCCGCGCTATCTGGTGTGCCAATATTCCTCACTTCCTCGGCCGGCGTCATGGCCTCGCCCTCGCCGATATTTCCGGTGACGTTTTCTACATCCTTCATGAATCGGTTGAGACGCGAACCGCCGAGCGAAATTTCGCCACTGCCGCCATCGAGAATCCCCGCCGACAAGGAGCGTTTGAACGCCAATGTCGACAGCATCCCCTCTTCGATTGTACCTTTCGAGACGAAATTGATGACCTGCACCGGCCGGGCCTGGCCCATGCGATGGATGCGTGCGATGCGCTGTTCGAGGATCGCCGGGTTCCACGGCAAGTCCATGTTCACCACGGTCGAAGCATGTTGCAGATTGAGGCCCGTGCTGCCGGCATCGGTGGACAGGAACACGCGGCAGGAGGGGTCGTGGCGAAAGCGCTCGACCAGCGCCGGCCGTTTGTCCGACGGCACGCCACCGTGAAAGGACACGTAACCGATCCCGCGCATTTCGAGACGGCGGATAACGATGTCATGGGTCCGCGTCCATTGCGAAAACACCACCGCCTTTACCTCGGGCTCGGCCAACAATTCGTCGAACAGCGCGGCCAATTCATCCGCCTTGACGCCGTGGTCGGTTTCCTGATCCAGCAGATAGGTGCTGTTGCACGACATCCGCATGTTCTGGAGGGCAATCATCAGCCGCCGCTGATCCTTGTCCGATAAAAACCGGGACCGGCGCCAGCGCGTGACGATTTTCGCCACCTCGTCGGCGTTTTCCTCGTGATAGGCTATTTGCGGCTCGGTCATCGGCACCAGCAGGTTCTGGTCGGTCCGGGCGGGCAGTTGCCGCAGCACCTCGGACTTGCGCCGGCGGATCATGACCGGCGCCAGCGTCTGGCCGATCTTCTCCAGTCTGGTGTAGCCCGTGACTCGCCCGGCTTCGTCCTTGACCTGATGCTCGTGCAGCAGCTTCCAGGTCGGCCCCAGCCGGTGCTGATCGACGAACTGAACGATAGAAATCAATTCCTCCAGCTTGTTCTCCAGGGGGGTGCCGGTCAACACGACGGCATAGGAACTATCGATGCGCTTCAAGGCGCGTGCCGCGATCGTGTTCCAGTTCTTCACCCGTTGGGCTTCATCGACGATCACCAGTTCGGGCGCCCAGGCGGCAATCAGGTCGAGATCGGGCTGCAGCTTTTCGTAGTTCGTGATCTTGCAGAAATCGTCCAGCGCATAGTCTTTCAGCCGCTGCGCCCGGCCTCCGCTGATGACGCGCGCGGCATTTGCTCCCCGTCGCCCCGAGAAGCGCGTGATCTCGCTTTGCCACTGGTATTTGAGCGAGGTCGGGCAGACCACCAATACTTTCGAGACGCCAAAATGCCGCGCCAATATTTCTGTCGCGGCGATGGCCTGGATCGTCTTGCCCAGCCCCATGTCGTCGCCGATCAGCGCTCGGCCGGTCCGCACTGCGAACAGCGCACCCTCGGCTTGATAGGGATAGAGCGAGACCTTCAAGAGGCCTCGCAGCTTGGGATCCGCGGCGCCGCGCGGGAATAGCTCCGCGAGCTTCGAGGCTCGCCGGTCCGCATCCCGTCGTCCCGCGATGAACTCGAGCGCATCGTCATAGGCACGAAACTCATGACCGCTCTTCGAAGCCATCGCGATGAATGGCTCCAGTTCGGCGAAGCGATCGTCCCGCAGCATCCCGTCCTGTCCGGCGTCGAACAAGCCGAACGCCTCCTCGCGCACCGCCGGCGGGCAATCAGTCCCGGCGCGAAAATACACGCGGCGTTTGCCGTCATTGCGCAGATACAATTCGGAAAATGCGGGCTGGTAGCCAAGCGCGAACGCCTTCCTGGCGCCGCGCTTTTTCCCCAGCTTCGCAATCGTGAATTCGAGGTGCTTGCAGGTTCCCAGTTCGCTGGTTGCGTAATCAGGACAGGAACAGAAGTTGCCGCCTGGCCCCAGGCCCCTGATCGCTACGCGATAGCTGGATTTCGAAACAGGATTGCTGACGCGAAACTCGGAGAAAAACGGTTCGCTGCCCAGATTTTCAAGCCCAAACGCCTGCTCGCGGCCGAACTGCCGACGCAGGCCACGTTGCCAATCCACCGGCGAAAGATTGGCGGGCGCGTGAGTACGCGAGAGCTTGGCCTCCCTGGTCGGCTGGGTCGTGGAATTCGGCGGTCGGCGCTTGGGTTTCATTGAAATACACTCAGTTCAGCGGGGGGCTCGCTTCTGACAGAGAGTTTCGCGCCGGTCCCTTCGGAAGGCAAGCGGCTCTGTCATTCGAGTCCCATATCCGAACAAGCGCACCCGATCCCGCGGCACGATGCACCGGAGTTTTGCAAATTCATCGGCCCCATAAAAAGACGGCGTGGTGCCCCGCAGCCGATGTGCTGGGTGGCCAGAGAAATCGTCTCAGTCGCAGTCAGTGCGGCCGACCGCGACGCAATCGCGGTGCTGAAGGATCGCCTGAACATACGGGAACAGCCATAGCCCGGCGCACACCGCACCGACGATCGCCAGAAGAATGATCACCGGTAGAAGATCAGGACCTCGACGATTTGGGCCGGTCATTGGTTGCTGCTCAACATCATGCTCTCACCTCGGAGGGCGCGGCAGCGCCAAGAAGGGATCGATAACCGCCACGCCGAGCGGTACGAAATGCTTGAGATTACGCGACAGGATCGTCAGCCCGTGACGCTGCGCCGTCGCGGCGATGATGATGTCGGCAAAGCCCGGCGCGCGGCCCTTCCCTCGCGCACGATCGGAGATGGCGCCGGCGGTCCGCGCAGCCAGCGCATCGAAAGCAAGGATGCGGTCGCCATAGAGATGACAGATGGTTTCGAACCAGGACGCCAAATCGGCACCTTTGCGTACCGCCCTTTCACGCCGCGATTTCGCGATGCCGTCCTCGATTTCGGCCAATGTTACCACCGATAGAAACAGCAAAGCGGAATGCGCGTCCATCCATTCGACCAACGCCGACGGAACGGGTCGAGCGGGCGAGGCAGCCGAAATAATGTTGGTGTCGACGAGATACACGGCCGGTCAGAGATCCGCCTTGCGCAGACCCGACCGGTTTCGCTTGGGCGCCTCGCCGGCCAACGGCGCCGCCATCAGCAGGCGGCCAAAACTCGGGACGTGGGACAGCCGCTGCCATTCCTCATAGCTCACGACCACCGCCTTTTTCTTGCCGTGACGGGTGATTACCGCCGGCTTCCCCTGCACCGCCTCGTCAACTACCGCCGAGAGGCTTGCCTTCGCGTCCCGAAGCTGGATTTCCTTCACGGCGGCCTCCGCGGAATGTGACTACTGTAGTCATATGGTGGAAATCGGCCGGCTCAACAAGAGAATCACTCCAGAGAGGCGATGCCGACGTCGTAACATGGAGTAACACGGCGCACAGCCCGCATTTGCGCCGATGTGATCGCCGCGGCACGGCAAGCGTCGCCGGCGACCTGCCGGGCGTCAGTCGCGCGATATGGACAGGCCCGCGAGAAGCGGAGCGTAAGCGGCGAGCCTGCGGGATACGAACTCCGTGAAGAGCCGCACGCGCTTCGTTTTGCGTGTCTCCCCCTGTGTGAGAAGCCAGAGCGTACCGTACATGTGCAGGCCGGTGCCCGGCACCCTCGCCAGTAGGGGGTCGGCATCGCCGACGAAGCACGGCAGTGTCGTCATTCCGATGCCTCGCCGTACGGCAACGATCTGCGCCTCGGCGTCCGTGGTCCTGAACGGAACCCCCGTGGTGCGAACCTCACCCTCGCTGGCCCAATCCGGAATTCCATGAATGCTGATGACGATCCACCTGACAGGATCAGGCGCGCCCGCACGCCACGCGGCCAGTCGATCGCGGGACATGTAGACGCCGCCGAACAGCTCCGGTCCCTTCAGGCCGTGAAGATTGAGCGGCAGGGTTTTGCGGTCGTAGACGACCCGGATCGCGACGTCGGCCTCCCGGTTGGTCAGATTTGCCAGCTCGCCGAACGACAAGATTTCCATCTCGATGTCCGGATGCAGACGCGCGAAATCGGCGAAGTCCGGCATGAGCAGGTGTGTCACAAGCGGCGGTGCCAGCGTCACCCGCAGAAGCCCGCGCACGCTCTGGTCGCGGCCGAAGACGCGCGTCTCCAAGAGGTGCGACGACGCTTCCATCTGGTCCGCGAACTCGAGGACCTCCTCGCCCGCAGCCGTCAGGCGGTAGCCCGAAGGCAGCTTTTCGAACATGTGCACCCCGAGCCGTTCCTCGAGCTGGGCGATGCGCCGCAGCACGGTCGAGTGGTTCACACCGAGGCGCTCAGCCGCAGCCCGCACCGAGCCCCCGCGCGCGACGGCAAGAAAGTAACGAACGTCATCCCAGTCGATCATGGTGCAATCCGGCACCACAGGGTGCGCCTTCCAAGCCCGTATCCAACACCATCGAACATCCTCTCGAACGTGGGTTAGCACGGGCGGCGATCATAGCCTATGCCAACAAACACGCCCCAATTCCGAAAGGCGGACACCGGTCGTCGCGACAGGCGTCGGTCGTCCAGCCGGATCGATTTCGCACCACCGATGTGCGCGCTTGCGTACTCAACGCCTGACGCCGGCGGACCCATCTCGGGGTTCTCGGGGAGCCTCCCCGAACGACCAAAGACGGAGTTTGAAGGAGAAGTCATGGGAAAGCTTGAAGGTAAGGTTGCAGTCATCACGGGTGGATCGAGCGGTATGGCGCTGGCGAGCGCCAGGCGGTTCGTTGAAGAAGGCGCCTACGTCTTCATCACAGGCCGGAGGCAGGAGACGCTCGACGAGGCCGTCAGACTGATTGGCCGGAATGTGACCGGCGTACGCGGCGACGCAGCCAATCTCGACGACCTCGACCGTCTGTTCGACACGGTCAAGCGGGCGAAGGGCAGGATCGACGTCCTGTACGCGAGCGCCGGGATTGGCGAAGCCGTGCCACTGGGCGAGATTAGCGAGCAGCATTTCGATGCGACCTTCGGCCTGAATACGCGCGGCACGCTGTTTACGGTGCAGAAGGCGTTGCCGCTGTTCAGCGATGGCGGATCGATCTTCATGACGGGATCAGTCGCTTCGGTGAAAGGTTTTCCCGGTTACGGCGTGTATGCGGCGAGCAAGGCGGCGTTGCGCGCCTTCGCACGCACCTGGCTCAACGAACTGAAGGGCAGGAATATCCGGGTGAACGTGCTGAGCCCGGGGCCGATCGCCACACCGATGCAGGACCAGGTTCTCACCGAGGAAGCGAAGCGGATGTTCGAATCCCTGATCCCGCGGGGAACGATGGGGCAGCCTGAGGAAATTGCGGCGGCCGCGCTGTTTCTGGCGTCAGACGATTCCAGCTTCGTGAATGGGGTGGATTTGTCTGTTGACGGCGGCTTCTCGGCCATCTGAAGCCGGGGCATCAATATCAACACGGATCGGAGAAGTATCATGAGCTATGCGATTATAGGATTTGGTGCGGTAGGCCAGGCTCTCGCCCGGGCCTTCGCCCGCAAGAACATCAACGTGACCGTCGCGAGCCGCCGGCCGCCCGAGGCGTTGGCGCCGCAGGCCCGGGCGATCGGACCCACCGTCTTCGCGAAGTCGCTGCGCGAGGCACTCGAGGCGGACACCATCATCCTGGCGGTCCCGTTCGGCGAGCATCGCGAGGTGGCGAAGGCGCTGCCGACCTGGCAAGGCAAGACGGTCATCGATGCGATGAACGCGCTGGTTTCCGTTGAGGAGCTGGACGGTCTCCCCTCCTCCGCCTTCACCGCGAAGGCGTTCACCGGCGCCAGGTTCGTGAAGGGCTTCAATCACCTGGGTGCGGCCAAACTGGCTGCCGATCCCGCCGTCGAGGGCGGCCACCGCGTCGTGTTTCTGTCGAGCGACGACGAGAACGCGATCGCTCCCGTGGAGGCCTTGGCCAAGCAACTCGGCTTCGCCCCCGTCAAGCTGGGAAAGCTCAACGAGGGAGGCGCGCTGGTGCACGCGCGCAACCGCGTTTGGGGCCCGCTCATCTTCCAGGATTTGTTCAAGAAGGAGCAGTGATCAACCTACCGCCGTGTGATCGACGCCGAGAACCGGTCGCGCGCGCTGACTTCTTCGAGCAGCGCGCGACCGAATTGATCCTTGCAAAAACCTCGGTCTCCAATTATGTATATCCCACTTGGATATACATAAGGATAACGTCATGACCAGTTCGACGGTGTTCACCAGCAATCGCAGCCAGGCCGTACGGCTGCCCAAGGCAGTCGCCTTTCCGGAAGACGTGCATCAAGTCGATATTTTAAAGATCGGCCGCAGCCGCGTGATCGTGCCGCAAGGCAAACGCTGGGACGATCTATTTGCGAACGGTCCGCGCGCAAGCGAGGATTTCATGGTTGAACGTGAACAGCCGCCGGCCGAGGAGCGTGAGCTGCTCTGATGCTCACCTACATGCTCGACACCAATATCTGCATCTACGTCATGAAGAACTATCCGCAGACCATGCGTGAGAAGTTCAACTCGCTGGCCGAACAACTCTGCATTTCCAGCATTACGTTCGGCGAACTGCACTATGGCGCGGAAAAATCAGCGCGCCGGGCCGACAACCTCTTGGCGATCGAAAATTTCGTGGCGCGCCTCGACGTGCTGCCGTTCGGGCCCAAAGCAGCAGCGCATTACGGCCAGGTTCGAGCGGAATTGGAGCGGGCTGGAACGCCCTGCGGTCCGCATGACATGCAAATTGGCGGTCATGCCCGTAGCGAAGGGTTGATCGTCGTCACCAACAATTTGCGCGAGTTCGACCGCATGCAGGGCATCAGGGTCGAGAACTGGGTTATTTGACAGAGTGGCGACCGTAGGGCGGGCTGGCGAAAGCGTCATCCGTGATCACGAGTACGACTTCACGAAGGATGTGGTGGATTACGCCTGCGGCTAATCCACCCTATAAGCTCTCTAATTTTACCTGCTATTAGTTCTCACAGCTTAAAGCAGTGCTCGCGGTGCCATTTAAGAAAATGCGGATGCGGACGGTCCGAAATGCGTTGCGGCGTCAGCGCATGGCCGGATTTGTTGATGATGGATTTTACACTGTCCGGATCATTGGTCTGTCGAGATACCAATATCTCAAGGTCGTCCGACAAACTGATAAGGCCACGATCAAACATCCAGTGAGCTGCGCCTGAAAGGGCAATCCCGTTACTGATGATATCCGGCCCGCTCGCTTCGACTGGACGAATATGTGCCGCAGCGACTTCGGCCCGTCCCCCGCCATTAATTAGTTTTAGCCCGGTAACAGCGCATCGTTCGTCGTAGGAGCGAAGAACCACGCGACGAAATACTCGATCTCGCATAATTCTCGACACCGTAACGTCTACGCGATCGCGTTGCTGGTCAAATATAAAAGGTGTCTGTGCTCCTTCGTCCATGCCAACGGATGGCAAGTCTCTATCGGAGCGGGGCAACAAGGGTGTATTTTCCGCAAATCCGAGATCGCATATTCTGGTAAAATCATCAGGAGAGATGGGGCGAACCGCCGATTGAGCCCGACCAGAGATTCGCCCTTCGCTATTGAGGACCCCTCGCTCTATCGGTCCCGTTGCTCCATTGAAGGCGACCGGATTTGCGAAGTCTAGATAGCTCCCCGGCTCCACGAGCGCGATATACATCCCGGATATACTGGGATCAGAGATGACTTGACGAACCTTTGCGATTGCAAAATAGCCCTTTGTCTCGGCCACCTTGCTTGGCTCGTAGTAGATAATCCAATTTCCAACACATGCCTCAACGTGTCGCAGGTATTGGCTTGGAAATTGGTATCGTTCAGCGGGAGTGTCTTCGTAAATCGAGTCTGAGCGATGAATGAAATCTCCAAATCCCATAGCTTTTCAGCACGGCACTTCGAGAATCCGGGTATGGCCGGAATACGAGTGGGATAATTTCGCCCTCACTCCCACTCGATCGTCCCCGGCGGCTTGCGCGTCACGTCGTACACCACCCGGTTGACGCCCTTGACCTCGTTGATGATCCGCGTCGCGGTCTCGCCCAGGAACTTCATGTCGAAGGCATAGAAGTCGGCGGTCATGCCGTCGGTCGAGGTCACCGCGCGCAGGCCGACGACGTATTCGTAGGTTCGGCCGTCGCCCATCACGCCGACGGTCTTGACCGGCAGCAGCACGGCAAACGCCTGCCAGATCTGGTCGTAGAGGCCGGCTTTTCGGATCTGGTCGATATAGACCGCGTCGGCGTTGCGCAGGATGTCGAGCTTTTCGCCGGTGATCTCGCCGGGGCAGCGGATCGCGAGGCCCGGTCCGGGGAACGGATGGCGGCCGACGAAAATTTCCGGCAGGCCGAGTTCGCGGCCCAGCACGCGCACCTCGTCCTTGAACAGTTCGCGCAACGGCTCGACCAGCTTCATGTTCATGCGCGCCGGCAGGCCGCCGACATTGTGGTGCGATTTGATCGTCACCGAAGGGCCGCCGGTGAACGACACGCTCTCGATCACGTCGGGATAGAGCGTGCCCTGCGCCAGAAAATCCGCGCCGCCGATTTTCTTGGCCTCGGCGTCGAACACGTCGATGAACAGACGCCCGATGGTCTTGCGCTTCACTTCGGGATCGGTGACGCCTTCGAGTTCGCCCAGAAACTGCTTTCGAGGCATCCACATGCACCAGCGGAATGTTGTAGTGATGCCGGAACAGATCGACCACGGTCTTGGCTTCATCGAGCCGCAGCATGCCGTGATCGACGAACACGCAAGTGAGCTGGTCGCCGATCGCCTCGTGGATCAGCACCGCGGCGACCGCGGAATCGACGCCGCCGGAAAGGCCGCAGATCACCTTGCCCTTGCCTACCTGGGCGCGGATCTTCTCGATCGCCTCCTCGCGGAACGCGCGCATGGTCCAGTCGCCGGTGAGGCCTGCGACCTTGCGGACGAAATTGCGGATCAGTTTGGCGCCGTCCGGCGTGTGCACCACTTCGGGGTGGAACTGCATCGCGTAGAATTTGCGCTTGTCGTCGGCGATCACCGAAATCGGCGAACCCGCGGCCTTCGCCACCGCGCGAAAACCGTCGGGCAGCTTGGTGACGCGGTCGCCATGGCTCATCCAGACGTCGTAGCGTCCGCCCTTCTCCCAGACGCCGTCGAACAGCGTGCAGTCGTCGGTGACCTCGATGGCGGCGCGGCCGAACTCGCGGTGATGCCCGCCCTCGACGGTGCCGCCGAGCTGCTGGGCCATGGTCTGCTCGCCGTAGCAGATGCCGAGCACCGGCACGCCGGCATTGAGGATCGACATCGGCGCGGCCGGCGCATTGTCGTCGAGCACGGAAGCCGGCCCGCCGGAGAGGATCACGGCTTTCGGCTTCATCTCCTTGAAGGCCGCTTCGGCCTTCTGGAACGGCACGATCTCGGAATAGACGCCCTCCTCGCGCACCCGGCGCGCGATCAGTTGCGTCACCTGGCTGCCGAAATCGACAATCAGAATCTTGTCATGCGCCGAGGCCACCGAGGGCGCCGACTCTGCGGTAGGCTGTGGGGCTGTCATGGCCAGCAGATACGCGACGGGGCGCGGCCTCGCAACCCTGCTGGCCGGGTTCGGGCGGCCTTGTTCCGGCCATCCACGCCTTTTGACAGGCCATAGCACGCCGTCATTCTGAGATGCGCCACTTGGCGCAGGCCCGGAATCGATACTCCCTGTGGCAAAGCTCGGCGCTGAACGCTGTCACGGGGAGTCGATTCCGGGCTCGCGCTTCGCGCGCCCCGGAATGACGGCGTTTTGTGGATTAAGCCTTCTTCAACACCGACACGAAAAACCCGTCCGTGCCGGTGCGGCGCGGGGTCATCAGCCAGCCTTCGGGCGGTCTCCAGCGCGGCTTGCGCGAACTCCTCGGCCTTGTCCCACAACACGGTCGCGGTCTGCGCCGGCGGCACGACCGCGAACTCCGGATGGCGGGCGATGAAGGCTGCGGACCTGTTCGCCGTTTTCCGGCGGCAGCACCGAGCAGGTGATGTAGGCGATCCGGCCGCCCGGCTTGACCAGGGCCGCGGCGCGATCCAGCACCTCGATCTGGTCCTTCAGCCGCACCTCGAGCGCGCCGGGGCGCATCCGCCATTTGGCGTCGGGGTTGCGCCGCCAGGTTCCGGTTCCCGTGCAGGGCGCGTCGATCAGCACCAGATCGGCGGAGGCGCGGATATCGCCCAAGGTATCGTTCGTCGCCCCTTGGGGGTGCGGACGTCGGCGTTGTGGACGCCGGCGCGCGACAGCCGCTCGTAGATCGGCGCGAGCTGGCGCTTGTCGTGGTCGGTCGCGATCAGCCGGCCCTTGCCCTGCATCATCGCCGCCAGCGCCAGCGTCTTGCCGCCGGCGCCCGCGCAGAGATCGATCACCTGCTCGCCGGGCTTTGCCGCCGACAGCAACGCCGCGAGCTGCGAGCCCTCGTCCTGCACCTCGATGGCGCCCTTGATAAAATCCTCCTCGGCATGGATGCCGGGATTGCGCGCGTCGGCGCCGAGTTCGATGCGCAGGCCGATCGGCGACCATGGCGTCGGCTTGGCGCCGAGATGTGCGATCGAGCCCAGCACCTTCTCGCGTTTGGCCTTCAGGGTGTTGACGCGCAGATCGAGCGGCGCGCGGCTGGCCATCGCGGTGGCCTCCGCGACGCGGTCCTCGCCAAACGCCTGCGCCAGATAGCCGTCGAGCCATTCCGGATAATCGCCGGCGATGTGCGGCGGGGCGTCGTCGAGCGTCCGCGAGATCAGCGCCGCGCGCTCGGCCGAGGCTCAGCGGCTCGGGCGCAAAACGCTCGCCGTCGCACAGGCTACCATCGCCTCGACGTCCATGCCGCGCTCGAGCTTAAGCATGCCGAGCGTACGCGCCCGCGGCGTATCAGCGTCCATGATCCAGGCGCTGGAGGCGCGCCGCCGCAGCACGTCCCAGATCAGGCCGGAAATCGCGGCGCGATCGCCCGAGCCGGCATAGCGATGCGCGGTGCCCCACTCCTTCAGCGCTTTGGCCGCCGGGACGCGCTGCGCGTCGATGGTGTCGATCAGTTCAATGGCGGCGGAGAGCCGCGCAGCGGGGGTCATCCAACACTTTCAGTTCAGGAAGATTATCTAGGTATGCGAGAGCATCAGATCAATAACAGGATCCTCAGCGCGAAGTAGAGCCACATCGCGAACAGCACCAATACGCCGGCGAACCACGCCTGTCCGCGCTGCTGGCAGATTGTTCGAGGTCACGAATATCCCGGCATGCGCAAAGCGGGTGACCACGAACACCCAGGACAGCAGCACCATGACGAGATCGGCATGGCGCAACGGCAACGCCAGCGCGATCAGGACATAAAACAACAGCGGCAGTTCGAACTGGTTGCTGAAGCAATCGCCGAACTGGTCGTTCGCAACCGCGCCGGCTTTCTTCGCCCGCGTCCGCGTCGCGACCATCCCCAGCAGCAGCGCGAATGTGAGCCCCACGGACAGGAAAACCGGCAGCAAAACCCATTGAACGGACATTGAAAACCCTCCCCCCGGATCAAGCGCAAGGCCCCGCTATAGCGACCGCAGCTTACCCTGACAATCAAGTGATCGGGAAAACGCGCGTTGCCGGTTGAACCACACGCGGCGGCTCGGAGACCAAATTCACGACGGTTCCCGTGATTTGAGCCCCGAATCGGCCCCAACGCCCGCGTGATTTCAGATGAACCTGATCCTTGAACCCGTGACCTCGTTGTCTGCGGCCGTGGTCAACAGCTTCGCCTCGAGCTTTGGTTCGCTCGCACTTTTTGCCGACGACACCCCGGACGGCACGCTCGGCCTGCTGATATCGGGATTAGCCGGCGCCGCCGCCGCGCTCGCGGTCGCGCTCATGCTGGCGGTGTATTTCCGAACCGGCTACCGCACGGCGCGCGACATGGTTCGCCACGGCCTTGCGGCGGCCGCGGTGCTCGGGCTACTGGCTTTCGTGGCCTACGACGTGCGCCACGCCGCGCTGGATTATCTCGGCGTCAGTCCGGCTAAACCGGAGGTCGAGTTCAGGGCGCCGCTGCCGAAGGCGACGACGAGCCAATTCGCCGCGGCCGACGCGCGAATCCCGGGCGCGGCTTAAAGCGCGTCCGACATCGTGTCCCGGACGCGGTGCAACGTCGCGGCGCTTAGCAACTCAAGGCGTTGGTCTTGCGTCATCGGGCTGTGCTAGGAAATCGCATCAGCGCCACACACCCTCCCCCGAGAGCACGCATGCGGCCCCGCAATTTTGTCCCTTCGATCTGCTCGCCGCTGCGTTTGATGCTGCTGTTGGCCGCGACAATGCTGCTCGCGAATCCTGTCTGGGCCGCGAACCCGGTCGTCCGCGACGGCAACACCATCCAGCTTGGCGACACAAGCTACCGGCTCGACGGCATCGATGCGCCGGAATTCGACCAGATCTGCATCGACGCCCACGCCGATGCCTGGACCTGCGGCGTCGAGGCGAGCGAGCAACTGACAAAACTGATCGGCGGCCATCAGGTTCACTGCGACGATCTGGGGCCCGACAAAACCCACCGCAAAAGACACATCGGCATCTGCACCGCCGAGGGCGACACGACGAGCCTGAACCAGGCGCTGGTCCGCCAGGGTTTTGCGATCAGCCGGCAGCCCTCCGCCAAGGGCCGGTTCGAACGAGGACGAGACGGCCGCCAAGGACGACCGCCAGGGCCTCTGGAAGGGCTGTTTCGTGGCGCCGCACGAATTCCGGCTTGGCAAAAAGGACGGCGCCCTGCTCGGCGCCGCCTGCCCGGCCGACAAGGATCGCGAAATCCGCAGCGTGCTGTTTCCCGATGATCTCGCGATGCCGCCCCGTTGCAGCATCAAGGGCAAATTCGCGGTGCGCGCCCGCTTCACCGGACATGTCGGCATCTATCATTTGCAGGGCTGCCGCAGCTACCCGGCGCTGACCAGGCCGGACCGCTGGTTCTGCTCGGAGGACGACGCCCAGGCCGCGGGCTTTCGCCGGGCCTTTAATTGCAAGGCCGGCAAAAAATCCAGCGCGGAAACTGTCAGCGCTGGATTTCTCAGCGCTGCATCTGCATGATCTGATCCATCGGCATCATGTTGTGATTGAGGTTCGCCATGATCCACAGCGAGCCGCCGATCACCAGCACCACGATCAGGATGCCGAAGGCGAGCGCCAGCACGTTGTTGGTATTGTCGGCGCCGGTGGTGATGTGCAGGAAGAACACCAGATGCACGCCCATCTGCGCGATCGCCAGCACGATGATCGCGACCGGAATGCTCGGCTGCCAGACGAGATCGGTGCCGGCGATAAAGAACGACGTCGCGGTCAGCAGGATCGCAAGCCCAAGGCCGATCAGATAGCCGATCAGGCGCGGGCCGATCCGGCCCTCGTCCTCGTCGCCGGGCGCGAGATCGACTGCATCGTGCGAATGATGAACATCGCTCATGCGCCGCTCCCGAGCAGATAGACCACCGAAAACACCGCGACCCAGATGATGTCGAGCGCGTGCCAGAACAGCGCAAAGCAGAGAATGCGGCGCTGGATGTCGGCGCGAAATCCCTTGGCGAACACCTGCGCCATCATGGTCAGCAGCCAGAGGATGCCGGCCGAGACATGCAGGCCGTGACAGCCGACCAGCGTGAAGAACGACGACAGGAACGCGCTGCGCGATCGGCCCGGCGCCGCGCGCGACCAGATCGGCGAATTCGCGGAATTCGATCGCACAGGAACGCCAGCCCCAGCACGCAGGTGACCGCCATCGCGATCTGGAACCAGAACTTGTTGCGCACGTCGGCCGCGATGCTGGCCATCCCGCAGGTGAAGCTCGACAGCAACAGGCAGCGCGGTCTCGATCGCGACGTTCTTCAGGTTGAACAGTTCGGCGCCGTGCGGCCCGCCCGCGGTCTGCCCCGACAGCACGGCATAGGCCGCGAAGAAGCAGGAGAACATCACCATGTCGCTGAGAATGAAGATCCAGAAGCCGTAGCCGGTCACGATCCGCTTCGGCGCCGGGCCCGGATGATCGGCAGCTTCCAGGCCATGCACCTGGTGCGGATCGCCGCCGTGCATGGTCGCTGCCGACATCACACGGCTCCCCGCGGCGCTGACCATGTCGCGCCGCTCGCTGATATTGGCGCGATCGATGCGCGCGACTTCGTCGGCCGGAATCTCGTATTCGTCATGGTCGCGCCAGGCGAACACCACGAAGGTCGCGAACGCGCCGATCGAGCCCGAGGATCACCATCCACCAGATGTGCCAGATCAGCGCAAAGCCCATGACGGTGGCGAAGAACGCGCAGACAAAGCCGGTCGGCGAATTGCGCGGCATCTCGATCGGCTGGTATTCGGTTCGCTCTTCGCTGCGCCTGCCTGCCTGGCGCGCGCCTTCATGCGCCCAATAGGCATCCTCGCCGCTGACGTC
The DNA here is from genome assembly GCA_963755895.1 of uncultured Alphaproteobacteria bacterium. Lineage (GTDB taxonomy): Bacteria > Pseudomonadota > Alphaproteobacteria > Rhizobiales > Xanthobacteraceae > Bradyrhizobium. The sequence continues at coordinate 434,333 of CAVWMD010000027.1, read as the reverse complement.
GGGCAGCACGGCGAAATTGAACACCGGCGGCGGCGACGCGGTCGCCCATTCCAGCGAGCGGCCATCCCAGGGATCGCCGGTGTGGTCGCGCAGTTCCTCGCGGTCGCGGATGCTGACGACGAGCTGCGCGATCTGGAAGATGATCCCGATCAGGATCAGGACCGCGCCGACGCCGGCCAGCATCAGCCAGGGCCGCCATTCCGGCACGTCGTAATGCTGCATGCGCCGCGTCATGCCGAGAAAGCCGACGGCGTAGAGCGGCATGAAGGCGACGTAGAAGCCGACCAGCCAGAACCAGAACGCGGCCTTGCCGAGCCCTTCGTGCAGCCGGAAGCCGAACGCCTTCGGAAACCAGTAGGTGTAGCCGGCGAACGCGCCGAACAGCACGCCGCCGATGATGACGTTGTGGAAGTGGGCGACCAGGAACAGGCTGTTGTGCAGCAGGAAGTCCGCCGGCGGCACCGCGACCAGCACGCCGGTCAGGCCGCCGATGATGAAGGTCACCATGAAGCCGATCGACCACAGCATCGGCGTGGTGAAGCGGATGCGCCCGCCATACATCGTGAACAGCCAGTTGTAGATCTTCACGCCGGTCGGCACCGCGATGATCATGCTGGCGATGCCGAAGATCGCGTTGACGTCGGGGCCGGCGCCCATGGTGAAGAAGTGATGCAGCCACACCATGAACGAGATGACGCAGATCGCCATGGTCGCGAGCACCATCGAGCGGTAGCCGAACAGCGGCTTGCCGGAGAAGGTCGAGACCACTTCGGAGAAAATCCCGAACGCCGGCAGCACCAGGATGTAGACCTCCGGATGACCCCAGGCCCAGATCAGGTTCATGAACATCATCATGTTGCCGCCGGCTTCGTTGGTGAAGAAATGGAAGCCGAGATAGCGGTCGAGGATCAGCATCGCCAGCGTCGCGGTCAGGATCGGAAACGCCGCGATGATCAGGAGATTGGACGCCAGCGTGGTCCAGCAGAACATCGGCATGCGCAGATAGTTCATGCCCTTGGTGCGGATCTTCAGCACGGTGGTGACGAGGTTGATGCCGGCGACCAGCGTGCCGACGCCGGAAATCTCCAGCGACCACAGATAATAGTCGACGCCGACGCCGGGCGAATAGGTCAGTTCCGACAGCGGCGGATAAGGCAGCCAGCCGGTGCGCGCGAACTCGCCGACCACCAGCGAGACGTTGACCAGCAGCGCGCCGGTCGCGGTGAGCCAGAAGCCGACCGAGTTCAGCGTCGGAAACGCCACGTCGCGGACGCCGAGTTGCAGCGGCACCACGAGATTCATCAACCCGATCACGAACGGCATCGCGACAAAGAAGATCATGATGGTGCCGTGCGCGGAGAAGATCTGGTTGTAATGCTCCGGCGGCAGGAAGCCCGGCGAATGAAACGCGACCGCCTGCTGCACCCGCATCATGATGGCGTCGGAAAAGCCGCGCAGCAGCATCACCGAGGCCAGCAGGGTGTACATCACGCCGATCCGCTTGTGATCGACGCTGGTGATCCATTCGCTGCCAGAGATACGGCAGATGGCCCTTGACGACGACCCAGACCAGAACCGCGAGGATCGCGACCAGCACCACCGCGCCGGCGACCAGCGGGATCGGCTGATCGAACGGGATCGCGGCCCAGCGTCAGCTTACCGAGCATCGTTGGCTCCGATCTTCGCGCGTCAGCTCCGGCCCCGGCCCTGGCGCGATCCGTCTGGGTCGCGATGTTCTGGAACAGTTCCGGATCGGCCAGCCGATAGACCGCCTTGTCCTTTGGCACCGACTGCTTGACGAGTTCGCTTGTAGCTCGTCGGCGTTGAGGGCATTGTCGCCGTGCGCCGTCTTGGTGGCCCAGTCGGAAAACTCGTTCTGCGGCACCACATGGACGTCGAACATCATGTCGGGAAAACCGTCGCCGCTGAAATGCGCCGAGAGGCCCTGATAGGTGCCGACCTCATCGGCGCGCAGCTCGAGCCGCGTGGTCATGCCGTTCATGGTGTAGATCATGCTGCCGAATTGCGGGATGAAGAACGCGTTCATCACGCTCGCCGATGTCAGCTGGAAATGCAGCGGCGCGCCGACGGGAACGGTCAGCGTATTGACGGTCGCGATGCGCTGGTCCGGATAGATGAACAGCCATTTCCAGTCGAGCGACACCACCTGGATGGTGATGGCCTGCCCGGTGCCCTCGACCGGCTTGGCCGGATCGAGCTGATGCGCGCCGATCCAGGCGACGCCGCCGAGCAGGATGACGGTGAGCGCCGGGATCGACCACACCACGAGTTCGATGCGTCCGGAATCCGCCCAGTCCGGGCAGATAGATGCGCGCGCGGGTTCGATTGCCGGAACCAGAAGGCGAAGGCGAAAATCGCGATGATTGTCGGCACCACGATCGCCAGCATGATCGCCGACGGAATCGATCAGGATGGTTTTTTCGGCGGCGCCGATCGGACCTTGCGGATCGAGGATGTTCATCGGCGCACCAATTCCGGACTTGCTACAGCGCGGACGATAGCACTCCAGCAACAGATATCAATATCACCCGTGAGTATGACATCCTTGAGGATGTGGTCCCGTGATCACATCGCTTTTCACTAAAAGCAGTAGTCCCATCCGATCCATTCGCACAGGCCGCGGCCCATCACGTCTTCGAGATCGCGCCCCTTCAGCCATGGCAATTCCTCGGTGAAGAAGTGTCACGCATTGACGATAGCTGCATGGCATGCGGGTGATGTCGGTGCCCCAGAACATCCGCTTCGGCCCGAACGCGTCGAATATCCGATGCAGGCCGTCCTGGATGTTGCGGAACGGATAGCCTTGCGTCGAATAATGCGGCGCGCCGGTCGCCTTGACCGCGACGTTGGGCAATTTTGCCAGCGCCACCAACTCGTCGAGATGGACGAAAGCCTCGGCGTCCTGGCCGTGACGGTTGAGGCCGCAATGATCGATCAACAGCCGCAAGTCCGGATGGCGCTCGGCGATCTCGCGGAATTTCGGCAGGAACATTCCGCCCATCATGGCGACCGGCAGGCCCTCTTTCTCCGCGGCCGGCCACAGCCAGTCGACCGCGCCATCGTGCAGCAGCTTCTGCTGCGCCGGTTGCAGGAACGGCCAGCGCAGGCCCATCATGCCCGGCTGGTTGCGCCAGCCATGAATGAGCTTGCGGTTCTCCGGCACGTCGAGCGCGAAACTGGCCCATGACCGCGAACCGATCCGGATATTTCCGCGCCGCCTCGATCGCCAGCGCGTTGGAATCGGGATCCCAGCCGCAGCGGCGGATGGATCAGCGCGGCGTCGACGCCGGCCTCGTCCATTTCCATCAGCAATTCCTCGGCCGTGAACTTCTCGACCTTGCGGTGCAGGCCGGTGGTCGGCGTCACCGTCTTCGACCAGATGTGGACCTGCGCGTCGATGATCTTCATGGCATTCCTTATCCCTGCCTTATCCCTGTAATTCCTTTTTCATTTTTCCGACGTCGGACGGCGATATTATCGCACCACGAAGGAATATGGCATGACTGAATTTCGCCTGATCCAGATTTCCGATACCCATCTTGCCCGCCGCCATGCCCCGCTTGACCGACAATTTCCACCGGCATCAGCGAATATATCGATGCGAAGCGGCCCGATCTCGTGATCAACAGCGGCGACCTCGCCTTCGATGCGCCGACCAGCCCGGACGATCTCGAATTCGCCAAATCGCTGCACGAGGCGCTTCCGGTCGCCTGCCGCTATCTGCCCGGCAATCACGATATCGGCGACAACCCGACGCGGTTGGCCCGCCACCGTCGCATCCGGTCACCGACGCGAACCTGGAGGCCTATCACGCCGATCGTCGGCGAAGACCGCTGGCGGTTTGAGGCCGCCGGCTGGTGTTTCATCGGGCTCAATTCGCTGGTCATGAACACCGGACTTGGCGCGCGAAGCCGAGCAGTTCGACTGGCTGGCGTCGCAACTTTCCGCAACCGGCGGCAAGCCGCTGGCGCTGTTCCTGCACAAGCCGCTGTTTCTCAATGCACCTGACGATCCCGAACTCGCGGAGACGTCGTTCCGCTATGTGCCGATGCCGGCGCGCCGCCGCCTGATCGAGATGCTTGCGCGCCGTCGATTGCCGGCTGGTCGCGAGCGGCCATGTTCACCAGCGCCGGGATTTTACCTATGCCCATACCCGCCAGATCTGGGCGCCTTCCGCCGGCTTCATCATTTCGGATACAAGGCAGGAAGTGATCGGCATCAAGGAAGTCGGGCTGGTGGAATATCGTTTTGCGCCCGACAGTTTCGAGGTCCGGCACGTCAAGGCGCCGGGCCAGATCGACATCGACCTGGACGAGTTGCTGGCCGAGGCAGCGCAGAGCTAAGGCCTGCACGGAGCTCGGGTCTGCAATCCCAAAACACCCCGACGACATGGCCGCGCCAAGTCTGCTATGACCACCATGGCGGACGCGTGCCCGGATTATGCCCGGGCGCGGACCAGCCAAGAACAAAGACAAAAAACAAAGACAAAAAGAGGAACGCGATGAAGGGACCCGAGGACGATGCCGGCCTGGCCGGCAAGGTCGCACTGATCAGCGGCGGCGGCGCGGCGGGCGACGGCATCGGCAACGGCCGGGCGGCGGCGATCCTGCTGGCGCGCGCCGGCGTCAAGGTGCTGGTGGCCGACCGCGATCTGGCGCTCGCCGAACGCACCGTCGAGATGATCAAGGCCGAAGGCGGCACGGCGGCGGCGATGGCCTGCGACGTCACCAGCGAAGCCGAATGCAAGGCGCTGGTCGATGCCGCGCGTCGACCGCTGGGGCCGGCTCGATTTCCTCGACAACAATGTCGGCATCGGCAGCCGCGGCAGCGTCGTCGACGAGAAGCCCGAGGAATACCGCCGGGTGATGCAGGTCAATGTCGAGACCATGTTCCTGCTCTCGAAATACGCCATCCCGGCGATGATCAAGACGGCCAAAGGCGGCGCGATCGTCAACATCTCCTCGATCTCGGCGCTGCGGCCGCGCGGCCTCACCACCTATACCGACTCGAAGGCCGCGGTGATCGGGCTGACCCAGGCGATGGCGGTCGATCACGGCCGCGACAACATCCGCGTCAACTGCATCTGCCCGGGCCCGATGTACACGCCGATGGTCTATGCGCGCGGCATGAGCGAGGCCGGCGCGCACGCCAGCGCGCCAAGGCCTCGGTGCTGAAGACCGAAGGCACCGGCTGGGACGTCGGCCACGCCGTGCAATTCCTGCTCAGCGACCACGCCCGCTACATCACCGGCCAGGTGCTGGTGGTCGATGGCGGCGTCACGCTGCAGGCCCCGGAACGCGAATCGCAACCTCACTGAGCACGATCACACAAAGAGGAGAACCAGCCAGATGGCCCGCCTGCCCTATCTCGAGGCCGACCAGGTCGCGCCCGAATATCGCGACATGCTCAAGCGCAACACCAATCTGCACAAGCTCCTGGTCAACTCGCCCGACATGGCGCGCGCCTTCAACGGCATCGGCAGCTATATCCGCTTCAAGAGCAAGCTCGATCCGCGCCTGCGCGAACTCGCGATCCTGCAGGTCGGCTGGATGGAGAAGTCGGAATACGAATTCACCCATCACGTGAAGATCGGCAAGGAATTCGGCGTCACCGACGACGACATCCAGGCCATGATGGCGGAGACCGAGGGCAAGCCCTCCAAGCTCGAGCCGCTGGCGAAAGCGATCCTGAAAGGCGCGCGCGAGATGGTGCGCGAGCTCGCGATGTCGGATGCGACCTTCGCCGAGATCAAGAAGGAGCTTTCCAACGAGCACATGACCGATCTCGTGCTCACCATCGCGTTCTACTGCGCCGTGGTCCGCGTGCTCGCCACCATGAAGATGGACAACGAGCCCTATTACAAAGAGGTACTGCAGCAGTACCCGATCCCGGGAGTGAACTGACATGCGCCTGAAGATCGCGTCGCCATCGTCGTCGGCGCCGGCCAGTCGCCCGGGCGAAGGCATCGGCAACGGCCGCGCCACCGCGCTGACTTTCGCGCGCGAAGGCGCCAAGGTGCTGTGCGTCGATCACAATCTCGACTTCGGCGCAGGAGACGGTCGACATGATCGCGGCCAAGGGCGGCACGGCGGTGGCCTTCAAGGCCGACGTCACCAAGGAAGCCGAGATCAAGGCGATGGTGGCGCGACGCCCACGCGCGCTGGGGCCGCATCGACATCCTGCACAACAATGTCGGCGTCAGCCTGTCCGGCGGCGACGCCGAACTGCTCGATATCACCGAAGAAGCGCTCGACCGCTGCATCGCGATCAACCTCAAGAGCTGCATCTTCGCCGCCAAGCACGTGATCCCGATCATGCGCGCGCAGCAAGAGCGGCGTCATCATCAACATCTCCTCGATGGCGGTGATCACCACCTATCCCTACGTCGCCTACAAGGCGACCAAGTCGGCGATGGTGTCGTTCACCGAGCAGCTCGCCTACCAGAACGCGCAATACGGCATCCGCGCCAATGTCATCCTGCCCGGCCTGATGAACACGCCGATGGCGGTCGACACCCGCGCCCGCGAGTTCAAGAAGACCCGCGCCGAGGTCGAGGCCGAGCGCGACGCCCAGGTGCCGCTGCGCAAGAAGATGGGCACCGGCTGGGACGTCGCCAACGCCGCCTTGTTCCTGGCCTCCGACGAAGCCAGTTTTATCACCGGCGTGACGCTGCCGGTCGACGGCGGCGCCAGCGTGCGGCGGGGATAAGTATTGCCACTTATTTGTTCGTCATTGCGAGGAGCTCTTGCGACGAAGCAATCCAGCCTTGTTTTTTGCTCCTGGATTGCTTCGCGGAGCCTGTCATCGGGCGGGCGTTCGCCCGACCCGTTGGCTCGCAATGACCGCTTGCGGAATCGATTTATCAACTGATCCGCCGCAACGTCGGCGGACGCGCCTTGACCGGGTCGAGCAGCGACCAGTCGCCCTGCTCCAGCGCGTAGCCCTTCGGGAACGGCGGCCGCAGCTCCAGGCCCGAGCGAGCGCAACACGCGATCGTCGCGGTAGTAGCATTGCAGCACGACGCGAGTGAGCGTCGCCGCCGGCCGCGCCGCCCGAGGCGCGGAATTCCTTCGCTACCGCCTCGCGCCGCGCCGCGTCGAGATCGGCAAGCGGCATGCCGGCAAGCCGCGCCAGATGATCGAGCGCCTCGCGCACCATCGCCGGTGTCGCGGCCGAGCGTCGCCAGGATGTCGGCCTGAATGACGGCATCGTCGGCGCCGGGCACGTTGTATTCGCTGCTGGCGGGAATGATCATCGCGGCGACGGCGCGCAGATCGTCGCGTTGCGCGGCTGTGAGAATTGTTTCCACTGACATCACGTCCTCAATCGAACAAATTGGCGAGGCGCTGCTTCATCTGGTCGGCGATGTAGAGCGCGATGGCCTGGATGGTGGAGGTCGGATTGACGCCGCCCGAAGTGACGAACACGCTGCCGTCGACGATGAACAGGTTTTTGACGTCGTGCGACCTGCCCCATTCGTTGACCACCGATCGCTTCGGGATCGGTGCCCATGCGCGCGGTGCCGAGCAGATGCCAGCCGCCATAGAGGATCGGACTGTTGACGCAGATGTCGGTCGCGCCGGCGGCGGCGAGCACCTCCTTCGCCGCGCGCGATGCCATGTTCCATCATCTTCCGCGCTGTTCTCGCTGATGGTGTAATCGATCGCGCGGCGCCGGAATGCCGTGGCTGTCCTTCAGCACCGGATCGAGCGTGACGCGGTTGTGCTCCTCCGGCAGATCCTCGCAGATCGCGGACGACGGCAAGGCGATGGCCGTTGAGCTTGCGGAAGACGCGGTGGTGATCCGCGCCCCACGGCAGGATGCCCTTGGCCTCGCTCGCGACCGCCTCGAACACCGGCCCGGCGCCGCGGCCGAACTGGATGCCATAGCCGCGCACGAAGCCGCGCGAGGGATCGGTCTCGTAAAACTCCTTGCTCCACAGGCAGGTCGGCGGCGCGCGGTTGCAGTCGGTCGGCTCCTCGACATAGCCGTAGACCTGGCATAGGGATGGAACATCAGGTTCTTGCCGACCAGTCCGCTCGAATTGGCCAGCCCGTCCGGAAAACGTCCGGAGGCCGAATTCAACAGCAGCCGCGGCGTGCCGACGCCGTTGCAGGCGATCACCACGACTTCGGCGGCCTGGAACTGCTCGACGCCGTCCTTGTCGTAATAGATCACGCCGGTCGCCATGCCGTCTTCGTTGGTGGTGATCTCGCGCACCCGGCAATGCGTGCGCAGCTCGACGCCGGCGCGCAACGCCGCCGGCCAATAGGTGATGTCGGTGCGAGGCCTTCGCGCCCTGCGCGCAGGCCGGCGTGCAATGGCCGAGATTGATGCAGCGGGCCCGGCCCTCGTAATCCATGGTCGCGACCGTGGTATCCGACGGCCACCAGTGCCAGCCGAGCTTGTTCATGGCCTTGCCGAGGATCGCGCCGGAGCGGCCGAGCGGCTGCGGCGGCATCGGCGGATGCGTCAACGGCGAGGCGGGATCGCCGGATAGCCCCGAGACGCCCATCATGCGGTCGTTCTCGGCAAAGAACGGCGCCAGCGTGTCGTAATCGATCGGCCAGTCGTCGGCGACGCCGTCGAGTGTCCTCACCGCGAAAATCGGACGGATGCAGCCGCGGCCAATGCGCGGTGTACATCACCGTCGAGCCGCCGACGCCGTTGAAATTCACCACCTTGATCGGCGAATTGTCGTCGTTGATCGGGATAGTCCTCGGGCCGGGCGCGGATGTTCGGGCTCGGCGAATAGTCGCCATAGAACCGCGCCTCCCAGTCGCGCCCGGTGCTCGGATATTTCGGCGGAGTTCATCCAGTCGCCCTGCTCGAGGCAAAGGATGTGCATCTTGGTGTCGGCGAGGCTCCACGCCACCGCGGCGCCGGAGGCGCCGGCGCCGATAATCAGGACATCGACGGGTTTGTTCATTCCCGCTTCCCCTTTTTTGCGTGTCTCTGCTCTAGGCCTTGTCGGGTCCGACCCGCACCAGTTGCTTGCCGAAATTGGCGCCCTTCAAAAGCCCCATGAAGGCGGCGGGCGCGCTGTCGAGCCCTTCGGTGACGAACTCCTTGTGCTTGACCTTGCCCTCGCGCACCCACTCCGACATGTCGCGCAGGAAATCGCCATGGCGCGCGGCGAAATCGCTGACGATGAAGCCGCGGATGTTCAGGCGTTTGGTCAGGACAGCGCGCATCATCGACGCGGCCCATTTCGGCGCGTGGGCTTCGGTGTCGTTGTAATGCGCGATCAGGCCGCAGACCGGCACGCGCGCGAAGGCGTTGAGCAGCGGAAACACCGCCTCGAACACCGCGCCGCCGACATTTTCGAAATAGACGTCGATGCCTTTCGGGCAGGCTTCCTTCAGCTTGGCCGCCAGATCGGGATCGCGGTGATCGAGGCAGGCATCGAAGCCGAGCTCCTTGGTGACGTAATCGCATTTGTCCTTGCCGCCGGCGATGCCCACGGCGCGCGCGCCCTTGATCCTTGCGATCTGCCCGACCGCCGAGCCGACCGCGCCGGAAGCCGCCGCGACCACCACGGTCTCGCCGGGCTGCGGCTTGCCGATATCGAGCAGCCCGGTATAGGCGGTCATGCCGGGCATGCCGAGCACGCCGACCGCGGTCGAGACCGGCGCGAGCTTTGGATCGATCTTTCGCAAGCCCGTTGCCGTCGGAGAGCGCATGGGTCTGCCAGCCGGCGCGCGACAGCACGATGTCGCCTTTGGCAAAGCCCGGATTGTTCGAGGCGATCACCTCGGAGACCGTGCCGCCCTCCATCACGCCGCCGATCGGCACCGGTGCCGCATAGGAAGGTCCATCGCTCATGCGTCCGCGCATATAGGGATCGAGCGACAGCCAGATGGTGCGCAGCAGCACCTGCCCATCGCCGGGTGACGGGCGGCGAATATTCCTCCACGCGGAAATCCGACGCCTTGGGCTCGCCCATGGGACGCGAAACAAGAACGACACGCTTGGCCTGGGACATGATGCTTTCCTCCGAGTTTATTGTCATTCGGAGATAGCATAGCCCAGAAAGGCCGCGCCATACTATGCCGTGATTTTTGCCAGGGCCGCGTCGAACGCGGCCGCGGCGCTCGGCAAATCCTTGAACGCGAGGATCAACCGCGTTTCCTTCAGTTCCTTTTCCGAAATCCCCGGTCGCGCTTCGGAAAACGACTTGCCGCCTTCGATGATCGCGGCCGGCCCACTGACATGGAATTCGTGGGTCTCGATCGGCGCGTCCTTGAGCAGCCAGACGCCCAGCGTCACGATGTCGTTGCCGAGCCGATACGAGATATAGCGGTCGACCGCCACCGTTCCGTCGCGCTGGCTGCCACCAAGCTTGGCATGGCCCTGGGCGTCCAGCAGCTTGTGCGAGCGAAAGCCCTTGATGCCGGCCGACTTCGCCTTGGCGGTCTCTTCCGACAGGTCGTACTTGGCAGCCATCTCCTTGCCGACCGCGGCCAGTTCGCCGGCTACCGCGTGTTCGAACTCCTTCAGCTCGGTGCGCGGCTTTGCCGTCTTGCGCGGTTTGGCGGCATCGCGCTTTTCGAGCTCGGCCGTGCATTTGGCGACCAGATCGGTGGCGGATTTTCGTTCCGCATTGGCCAGCAGGGTTTTCAGATCCTTGTCTGCAAGCGCGGCAATCTTTTCGTCCGACCAATCGACCATACTGACCAACTTCTCTTTTCGAATTGTGTTGCGGTAATTTGCGTGAACAACGTGGTACCCACGCACGCGCGACGCCGTTCGCCTCTGAGCCGGCGCAGCCTCACGGCGACGGTATCGCGTTTCACCGGCCTATTGGTGGCCTAATTAAGGCCTCTAGCCGCCGCCCGGATAGTTCGGGGCTTCGCGGGTGATCGTGACGTCATGAACGTGGCTCTCGCGCAAGCCCGCGCCGGTGATGCGTACGAATTGCGCCTTCTCGTGGAATTCGGCGATGTTGCGTGCGCCGACATATCCCATCGCCGCGCGAAGGCCCCCGGCGAGCTGATGCATGACGTTGCCGACCGGGCCCTTGTAGGGCACCTGGCCCTCGATGCCCTCCGGCACCAGTTTGAGCGTGTCCTTGATATCCTGCTGGAAGTAGCGGTCGGCCGAGCCGCGCGCCATCGCGCCCACCGAGCCCATGCCGCGATAGGCCTTGTAGGAGCGCCCCTGCCACAGGAACACTTCGCCCGGGGTCTCGTCGGTGCCGGCCAGCAAGCGAGCCGACCATGGCGATGTCGGCGCCGGCGGCCAGCGCCTTGGCAAGATCGCCGGAAAATTTGATGCCGCCATCGGCGATCACGGGCACATTGGCTTTCTTGGCAGCTTCGACCGCATCCATGATCGCGGTCAGTTGCGGCACGCCGACGCCGGCGACGATCCGCGTGGTGCAGATCGAGCCGGGACCGATGCCGACCTTGATGGAATCGGCGCCGGCATCGATCAGCGCCTGGGCGCCTTCCTTGGTGGCGATGTTGCCGGCGATCACCTGCACCGCATTGGACAGCCGCTTGATGCGATTGACCGCTTCCAGCACGCGCGACGAATGGCCGTGCGCGGTGTCGACGACGATGATATCGACGCCGGCCTCGATCAGCCGCTCGGTGCGCTCGTAGCCGCCCTCGCCGACGGTGGTCGCCGCTGCGACCCGCAGCCGGCCCTGCGCATCCTTGCAGGCCAGCGGATGCGCTACCGCCTTTTCCATGTCCTTGACCGTGATCAGTCCGACGCAGCGATATTGATCGTCGACCACCAACAGCTTTTCGATGCGGTGCTGATGCAGCATCCGCTTCGCCTCGTCCTGGCTGACGCCTTCGCGCACCGTCACAAGGTTTTCGTGCGTCATCAATTCGGAGATTTTCTGGCGCGGGTCGGTCGCGAACCGCACGTCGCGGTTGGTGAGGATGCCGACCAGCCGGCCCGGTACGCCCTTGGCCGCACCGGTGACCACCGGAATGCCGGAAAATCCATGATCGCTCATCAAGGACAGCGCGTCCGACAGCATCGCATCGGGCCCGATGGTCAAGGGATTGACCACCATTCCGGATTCGAACTTCTTGACCTGCCGCACCTGGGCGGCCTGGCCTTCGACATCGAAATTGCGGTGGATGACGCCGATGCCGCCGGCCTGCGCCATCGCAATCGCCATGCGCGCCTCGGTCACGGTATCCATCGCCGAGGCGATAATCGGAATATTGAGCGGTATGGCGCGGGTGACGTGGGAGCGGATATCGGCCTCGCTGGGCAGGATATCCGACAGGCCGGGCCTCAATAGCACGTCGTCGAACGTATAGGCTTCGCGGATAGCTTGCAGTCCCTGCACTAGCGCCATTACCAACTCCATTCGGCGGCTCGTTCGCCGCGATAGACCTTCGGGATGAGCGGCTTGGTCGGCGATGCAATGGCAGCGCCGGCGAATCGAGCCCATCGGTAGGGTTGGCGGCGGTCGATAGCATGGCAGCCCGCCGAATCAAAGCGTTTGCCTGCCATGCACAACGTTTTCGTGGGTCCCGGGCGCCGCAAATTGCCCGCCACGGCGGTGTCACACAGGATTTAGGTGGTTTCGGCGGTTCCGCAATGGCTTGTGTGACCACGGGGTGATACAGCCCCGACACCCCTGCTCTCCTGCTCTCCCCCTAAAAATGGCAATGACCAAAGAACGCCTGATCCCGCTCATCGTGGCCACTGCCTTGTTCATGGAGAACATGGATTCCACCGTCATTGCGACCTCACTGCCGGCGATTGCCGCCGATATCGGCACCAGCCCACTGTCCCTGAAACTTGCGATCACCTCGTATCTGCTGTCGCTCGCGGTGTTCATTCCGGCGAGCGGCTGGACCGCCGACCGCTTCGGCGCGCGGATGGTGTTCAGCCTCGCGATCACGGTCTTCATGGCGGGGTCGATCGGTTGCGCGCTCTCGCACTCCGTCACCGATTTCGTGATCGCGCGCATCGTGCAGGGCTTTGGCGGGGCGATGATGACGCCGGTCGGGCGTCTGGTGCTGCTGCGCTCGATCGACAAGAGCGCGCTGGTCAATGCGATGGCGTGGGTGACGGTGCCGGCGCTGATCGGGCCGGTTCTTGGTCCGCCGCTCGGCGGTTTCATCACGACCTATTTGACCTGGCACTGGATCTTCCTGATCAACATTCCGATCGGATTGCTCGGCATCGCGATGGCGCTGCGCTACATCGATCCGATCCGCAGCGATAACCCCGAGCGTTTCGATCTCTACGGGCTGGTGCTGGCGGGAGTAGGTCTCGGCGGCATCGCATTCGGCCTTTCGGTCGCGGGCCTCAATCTGTTGCCGTGGAGCTTCGTCATCGCGCTGGTCGCGGTCGGCAGCGTCTCGATGACGCTCTATGTGATCCACGCCAGGCGGACCGCCTCGCCGGTGCTGGATTTTGCGCTGCTGCGCCTGCCGACGATGCGCGCCAGCATCATCGGCGGGTTCATGTTCCGGCTCGGCATCGGCTCCCTGCCGTTCCTGCTGCCGCTGTTGCTGCAAATCGGATTCGGCCTGTCGCCGCTGCGCTCCGGCCTCGTGACCTTTGCCTCGGCGGCCGGCGCCATGGGCATGAAGACACTGGCGGCGCGCATCATCCGCACCTTCGGCTTTCGCAATATCATGATCATCAACGCGGTCGTCAGTTCGGTCTTCCTCGCGGCCTGCGCGTTGTTCACGATAACGACGCCGCTGCTCTTGATCATGATCCTGCTGGTGGTCGGGGGCTTCTTCCGTTCCCTGCAATTCACCGCGATCAACACCCTGGCCTACGCCGAAGTCGAACCGGACCTGATGAGCCGCGCCACCACACTGGTCAGCGTCAACCAGCAACTGGCGGTGTCCGCCGGCGTCGCCGTGGGCGCAGCCTCGGTGGAATCCACCATGTGGCTGCATCATGTGACCGAGTTGAACGCCGGTCTGTTCGCTCCCGCCTTCATCGTGGTCTCGGTAATCTCGGCGCTATCGGCGTATTTCTTCTGGGAGATGCCGGCTGACGCCGGTCATCAGGTCTCGGGCCGCGGCGTGGTCGTCGTTGCCCCACCGGAGCGCGACGCCGAACCGGAAGAGACCGCCGCCACCGAGACCGCCGACGCGCGTGATCAGCGGCTCGGATAGTTTCAGCGTGACGCCACGCGGCGCCATCTGGATGGGCTCAGTCAAAACGCCTGAGCCAATAACCGCCAAATCGCCTACAGGTTGATCGTCAACGCGAAATGCGCCGATGAACCGCCGTGAACGCCGGGCTACCGGCCCAAAATCCAAGCAGGCCTCCATTCGTTCCGGTGCCACCACCCCGGCTGCGCTGGTCGAGGCGGGCCGTCGACATCTGCAAGCCGGCCGGCATCTCGATGCGCAACTCTGCTGTCAGCAGGCGATCGCGGCCGACCCCGATCACGCCGATAGCCTTCATTTGATGGGGCTGTTGTCGCTGCAGGCCAAACACCACGATCACGCCATCGAGTGGGCCGCCCGCGCGATCAGGATTGAACCACGAGCGGATTATATCTCAACCTTGGGAACGGCACTGCTTGGGGCGGGCCGGCTCGAGGAGGCGCTTAGGGCATTCGACAAGGCGGTATCGCTTGAGCCCGCCGATGCGGAGCATTGGAAGAAGCTCGGGGCCGTGCTGATCGATCTTGAGCGCCCCGATGAGGCCCTGTTGAGCCTGCGGCACGCCCTCGACTTGCGCCCGCACTATGCGGACGCGGCGAATTTGAGCGGCCTGATCCTCTACCAAAAGGACCGCTTCGCCGAGGCTCTGGAGTTTTTCGACATCTCGGTGCGCGCCGATCCGGACCAGGCGGACGCGCTGCATATGCGCGCGCTGATGCTTCAGAAACTGGGACGGCTGGAGGAGTCGGCCGCTGACGGGGCGCGATCGGCGCAATTTGATCCGGCCAACGCCGACACCCACAACAATCTCGGCAGCGTGCTGCAAGAGCTTGACCGGTTCCAGGAAGTCTCTGGCGTGTTATGATCGAGCGCTTGCGGTTCGGCCCGATTACCTTGTCGCGCTGAACAACAAGGCGCATCTGCTCGCCGACATGCTGCGGCTTGACGATGCCCTGGCCTGCTACGCTAAATCCCTGACGATCAAACCGGACGATCCGATCGCCTTGTGGAATGTCGCGCTGATCGACATGACCCTTGGCCGTTTCGAAGCTGGATGGGCGGGCCGCGAGATTCGCTGGAACACCGGGCTTGGCATGAAAGCCCCGAATTTCGCCCAGCCGCAATGGCTCGGCCATCGCTCCATCGACGGCAAGACCGTTCTTCTGTTCGCCGATGAAGGGATCGGCGATTGCTTTCAGTTCGCGCGCTACGTGCCGATGGTGGCGGAGCTCGGCGCCAAAATCATCCTGGCGGTGCAGGAACCGGCGGTGTCATTGTTGTCGCGGATGCCGGGCGTGGCCGAATGCATCCCGAAATCGACGACTTTCTTGCCGGCGTTCGACCTGCATTGCGGCATATCCAGCTTGCCATTCGCATTCAAGACGACGCTCGACACCATCCCGGCCACCGTGCCTTATCTGCCGGCACCTCTGGCCGCGCGAACAAAACAATGGGAGCAGCGACTGGGTTCGCACGACAGACTTCGTGTCGGATTGGTGTGGTCCGGCAATCCGGGTCATGCCAACGACCGAAACCGGTCGCTGCCGTTGCAGATGCTGGCGGGCCTCCTGGATGTCGATGCCAGGTTTGTCAGCCTGCAGAAGAATCCGCGGACTTCCGACCTGGAAATCCTTGGCGGATTGGACGTTCTCGACATCACGGACCAGCTTTCCGATTTCGACGAAACCGCGGCGCTGATCGGCTGCCTCGATCTCGTGATCACCGTCGATACCAGTGTCGCCCATCTTGCCGGCGGTCTTGGGTGTACGGTCTGGATTTTGTTACCCTACCGGGCGGACTATCGCTGGCTGCTCGATCGCGCGGATTCGCCCTGGTACCCGACCGCGCGTCTGTTCCGGCAGGACGAAAGGCGCGACTACCGCCCGCTGCTGGATCAGGTTCGTGACGAATTGGCCAATGTTGTCGATAGCTTTCGCCAAGGGCTCGAGCCATCCTAGAGCATTTCCGGTTCTGATAGAATCAGAACCGGGCTCTAGATTCTTGTTTTGACGCGTTTTCTTGACACGAACCGGTACCCACTTCGCTCGAAAACGCTCTAGGATTGTTTCGGGGGCGTCCCGCGAAACCCGATCGCCAGCACATAGCGTTCGGAGGAATCCTGCCGGCTCGAGGCCGGCTTGACGTGCTTGACCGCTGCAAAGTCGCGCTTGAGCTGCGCCAGCAGATCGGCATCGGCGCCGCTCTGAAACACCTTGGCGACGAAGGTGCCGCCGGGATTGAGCACGTCGGCGGCGAAGGCGGCGGCGCCTTCGACGAGACCGAGGATACGCAGCTGATCGGTCTTGCGATGGCCGGTGGTATTGGCGGCCATGTCGGACAGCACCACATCGGCGCGCCCGCCGAGCATCGCCAGCAGTTTTTCCGGCGCGTCGTCCTCAAGAAAATCGAGCTGCGCGAAACTGACGCCCGCGATCTCCGGCATCTCCAGAAGATCGATCGCGACGACCTTGCCCTTGCCGTCGGCGGCACCGGTGCGCTTGGCCGCGACCTGGCTCCAGCCGCCGGGCGCCGCGCCAAGATCGACCACCGTGATGCCGGGCTTGAGGAAATGATGCTTGTCGTCGATCTCGAGCAGCTTGTAGGCCGCGCGCGAGCGGATAGCCGTCCCGCTTGGCCTGCGCCACATAGGGATCGTTGAGTTGGCGCTCCAGCCACAATTTCGATGACAGCTTGCGCTTGCCACCGGTCTTGACCGTGACGTGCAGCCGGCCGGTGGTGTCCTTCGCCATGTCTGTCTTGCTTGCCTTGTGTCGGTTGCTGGCGCTGTAGCACACTGCGGGACGATGCGCCTACGGGCATATGCCGAGCACGCCGTCCTCGCGCATCATCTCGACCAGCATGCCCTCGCGCAGGCCGCGATCGGCGACGCGCAGCCGCGGCAGCGGAAAGGCATCGCGGATCGCGTCGAGGATGGCGCAGCCCGCCAGCACCAGATCGGCGCGTTCGATGCTGACGCAATGATTGTCGGCGCGTTCCTGATAGCTCATGGCGAGCAGGCGCGCGATGGTCGCCGATATGTCGGCGTTGCTCATCCAGACGCCGTCGATCCGGCGGCGATCGTAGCGCAGAAGATTGAGATGCACGCCGGCCAGCGTCGTCACCGTGCCGGAGGTGCCGAGCAGATGCATGCCCTCGAGATCGCCGCCATGCTCGGCCGCGAACGGCGCGATGTGTTTTGCGACTTCCTGCACCATCAACGCATAGGATTGCGTCGTGACGTCCCGGCCGCCGAAACGCTCGGCCAAAGTGACGACGCCGAGCGGGATCGACATCCATGCCTTGATCCGGGGCGCGGCGTTTGGCTCGGCGGGATCGCGCTCGATCCGGACCAGTTCGGTCGAGCCGCCGCCGATGTCGAACAGGATGGCGCCTCGCCCGTCTGGATCGAGCAGCGGCGAACAGCCGAGCACGGCGAGGGCTGCTTCGGTCTCGCGGTCGATCACCTCCAGCCGGATGCCGGTCTCGGCCGCGACGCGGTCGCGGAAACCGGCGGCGTTGGAAGCCGCGCGGCATGCCTCGGTTGCGATCAGCCGCAGCCGCCGGGCCTTCCTCGGACCTAATCTTGTCGCGGCAAATGCTCAGCGCGCGCGATCGCGCGCTCGATCGCGGCGTCGCTGATGCAGCCGGTGGTCGAGATGCCCTCGCCCAGCCGGATGATCCGCGAGAACGAATCGACCACGCGAAAGCCGTCGCCGGACGGGACAGGCGATCAGCAGCCGGCAATTGTTGGTGCCGAGGTCGAGCGCGGCATAGACGCCGGTCCCGGAGCCCGGCAAATGAGCGGTTCCGGCGCGTTGCCCCGGCAGGCCTTGCCCTCGCAAGCCTGGTCCCGACAGGTCTTGTTCCGGCAAGCCTGGGCTCACCGCCGCGACCGATTGTTGCGGGCTTTCGCATGGCTCAAGGCCGTCGCGAAGCCGCGTATCGTCGTTCATCAAACTGTCTTTCCGCGGCCATCTTGGCCGGCGAGGATTTCCGTTCACGGAAACTTTAGCAGCGCCGGCCCGGCGCGCAACAGCAGGCACATAGGACCATGCCCAATCAGGCGTTGTCGTTGGGGGTTCGCTGGTTTATCTCGGACGTACGGCCGCGAAATCGCGCAAAAGCCGGTATTTCAGGTCCCTTACATGCAAGATCACACCGTCCCCGTCCTCGCTGGAAAACGCTATCGCACTGCAAAAATACGGCGTCGGGCAGCCGGTCCGGCGCAAGGAAGACGACACCCTGGTGCGGGGCAAAGGTAAATATACCGACGATTTCAGCCTGCCTGGGCAGGTCTATGCCTGGATCGTGCGCTCCAGCCACGCCCACGGCATCATCAAGGGCATCGACACCTCGGCCGCCAAGGCCATGCCAGGCGTGCTCGGCGTCTGGACCGGCGCCGATCTTGCTTCGGCGAATTACGGGCCCTTCACCTGCGGCCTGCCGCTGAAGAGCCGCGATGGCTCACCGCTGCTACAGACCAACCGCCTCGCGCTGGCGACCGACAAGGTGCGCTATGTCGGCGATCCCGTGGCGTTCGTGGTGGCGGAAACGCTGGCGCAGGCGCGCGACGCGGCAGAAGCGGTCGAGCTCGACATCGATCCCCTGCCCGCGGTGACCAATGCCGAGGAAGCGGCAAAACCCGGCGCGCCGCAGCTTTACGACCACATCCCCAATAACGTGGCGCTGGATTATCATTTTGGCGACACCGCCAAGATCGATGCGGCGTTTGCCGGCGCCGCCCACGTGACCAAGCTCGATATCGTCAACACCCGCGTCGCCGTGGTGTCGATGGAGCCGCGGGTCGCAATCGGCGCCTACGACAAGACCAGCGAGCGCTACACCATCCAGGTGCCGACCCAGGGCGTTTCGGGAAACCGGGCGACCCTGGCCAAAGCTCCTGAACGTCCCGGCGGAGAAGGTTCGCATCCTGACCGCGAATGTCGGCGGCTCGTTCGGGATGAAGAACATCAGCTATCCCGAATATACCTGCATCCTGCATGCGGCGAAGGCGCTGGGGCGGCCGGTGAAATGGACCGACGAGCGCTCGACCAGCTTTCTGTCGGACAGCCAGGGCCGCGCCCAGATCATCCATGCCGAACTGGCGCTCGATGCGACGGCAAGTTCCTCGCGGTGCGCCTCAACGGCTACGGCAATCTCGGCGCCTATATCAGCGGCGTCTCGCCGGGCCCGCTATCGCTCAACACCGGCAAGAATCTCGCCAGCGTCTATCGCACGCCGCTGCTCGGCGTCGACATCAAGACCGTGCTGACCAACACCACGCTGATGGGCGCCTATCGCGGCGCCGGGCGGCCCGAGGCGAATTATTACATGGAGCGGCTGATCGACCGCGCCGCCGAGGAGATGGGCATCAACCGGCTCACCTTGCGCAAGCGCAATTTCATCAAGCCCGCGCAGCTGCCGTTCGCGGCGGCTTCCGGCGTCACCTATGACAGCGGCGATTTCCAGGGCGTCTTCGACAAGGCGCTGGAGATTTCCGATCACGCCAATTTCGCCAAGCGCAAGAAGGAAAGCCGCAAGAACGGCAAGTTGCGCGGCATCGCGGTCGGCTCCTATCTCGAAGTCACCGCGCCCCCGAGCGGCGAACTCGGCAAGATCACGTTCGAGCCGGACGGCTCGGTGAAGCTGACCACCGGCACGCTCGATTACGGCCAGGGTCATGCCACGCCGTTCGCGCAGGTGCTTTGCGCGCAGCTCGGCGTGCCCTTCGAGAAGGTCACGCTCGAGCAAAACGACAGCGACCTCGTCCGCTTCGGCAACGGCACCGGCGGCTCGCGCTCGATCACCGCGACCGGTCAGGCGATCGTCGAATCCTCCGCGCTGGTGATCGCCAAGGGCAAGCAGGCCGCGGCGCATCTGATGGAGGCTTCCGAGGGCGACATCGAATTCGCCAACGGCCGCTTCACCATCGCCGGCACCGACCGCAGCATCGATATCATGGAACTGGCGCGCCGCACCCGCGAGGGCAAGATGCCCGAAGGCGTGCCCTCCTCGCTCGACGTCGATCACAACAGCAAGGATACACCCTCGACTTTCCCGAACGGCTGTCATGTCGCGGAAGTCGAGATCGATCCCGAAACCGGCATCGTGCAGATCGTGCGCTACAGCGCCGTCAATGATTTCGGCGTCGTCGTCAATCCGATGATCGTCGCGGGCCAGTTGCATGGCGGCGTCGCGCAGGGCATCGGCCAGGCGCTGATGGAGGAAGTCAGCTACGACGAAAGCGGCCAGCCGATCACCGGCTCGTTCATGGACTACGCGATGCCGCGCGCCGGCGACATTCCGCTGATGGAAGTCGGCGATCATCCCTCGCCGGCGAAATCCAATCCGCTGGGCACCAAGGGTTGCGGCGAAGCCGGCTGCGCCGGCAGTCTCGTCTGCCTCGTCAACGCGGTGGTCGACGCGCTCTCCGAATATGGCATTTCGCACATCGACATGCCGCTGACCCCGGAGCGGGTCTGGCGCGCCATTCAGGATGCGAAGGCGAAGGCGGCTTAGGCGGCAACGGCTCCTGTTCGCCCTCAACACACACCACCGTCATCACCCGCGAAGGCGGGTGATCCAGTATTCCAGCGCGTTCGAGTTCTCGACCGGCGGTAATTACTGGATACCCCGCTTTCGCGGGGTATGACGGCTGAGGATGGAGCACCGAACGCGATGGATTGCCGGGTCATAGGCGAGCGAAAGCGACGCCGTCCTTCAGACGGCTATGCCCGGCAACCACGGCTCCCCTACGCCGCCGCCTGCTCGCGCGGCTGGTAGATCGCGACGTGGTGGCAATGCGCCAGCGCCGTCTTGCCGTTGGCAATCACGAGCGCGTCGAGCTCGACGAACGAGTGACCCTTCTTCTCGTAATTGCCGGTGACTTTCGCACGCGCGGTGATCTCGTCGCCGGCCTTGGCCGCCGACAACAGCTGCATCCGGCTGCCGACGTGAATCCAGGGGCCGAGGATGGCATTGTCGACCAGCACCTTGTTCATGACCTTCTGCAGCATGCCGGGATGACCGAGACCTTCGCGGGCATAGATCGGATCGGCCTCGCGGACATCAGTCAGATACTCTGTCGCGGCTTCGCCGGCCCAGGCGCGCGGCGCACTGCCGAGCCATTTGCCGAGTTGGTACGAGGCCGGATTGACCGGCCGCCGCTCGGCCACCGCGGCGACATCGCGGTAATCCGACATCGAGAACGACGGCACGGAAGCCGGCAGCGACGCCGTCCCGGTGGCGCAGCGATCGCCGCGGCTTTCCACTGCGATCGACAACACACCATCACTTTCCCGGCCCGTGACGTCGGCGAACTCGCCGTCATAGACCGGCTTGACGAAGCGGGCCTCGATCAGGCCACGCTCCAGAAACGCCCGGCCCCATTTCGCGACCGGCAAATGGATCATGTAGGCCAGCACATCGACGCCGGGGACCAGTCCGCCGCTGAAGCCGAACTTCCGCGCCACGGTGTCGTCGTGAATCTTGTTTTCCGACAGTTTTGAGGTGTTGTAGGCCGACACGCGGTAGGTTTCGAGCGGATCTGTCATTCCCGGTTTCCTGCCTGTTCCCTGATTTAGGCTGTTTTCTGGGCATAATCCTACGCCGACAAAGTGCCGTGGCAAGCCGGTTTGACCGGGTGTTTCCCTCGCATTTTTGCATGCGATGGGGTACCACCCGGCACAACGGCACAGCCCCAGCAAACCCCAAACGATGACACCCGATTTGACCGCCACCCGCATCTATGTCGACGCCGATGCCTGCCCGGTCAAAGACGAGATCTATCGCGTCGCGGCCCGGCACGCGCTGCCGGTTAGCGTGGTCGCGGGCCAATTCATTCGGGTGCCGCACGACCCGATGATCGAGCGCATCGCTGCCGGTTCCGGGATGGACGCCGCGGACGACTGGATCGCGGAACGCGCCGGCAAAGGCGACATCGTGATTACCTCGGATATTCCGCTGGCGAGCCGTTGCGTCAAAGCCGGCGCCGAAGTGATCGCCCCGAACGGCAAGCCGTTTACCGAACAATCGATCGGCATGACGCTTGCGGTTCGCAATCTGATGACCGATCTGCGTTCGTCGGGGGAAGTCACCGGCGGCCCCAAATCCTTCGCACCGCGCGACCGCTCGACGTTCCTGTCGGCGCTCGATCAAACCATTCGCCGCATCCAGCGCCAGCAGGCCACCCAGCCTGCGATCAAACAAGATTGAAGTGAGCCTATGGCGCCCCCACTGATCCAATTGAAAGACATCAAGCTGACCTTCGGCGGCACGCCGCTGCTGTCGGGCGTCGAGCTGTCGGTATCGACCGCCGAACGTGTTTGCCTGATCGGCCGCAACGGCTCCGGCAAATCGACGCTGCTCAAGATCGCGGCCGGCCTCGTCGAGCCCGACAGCGGCAGCCGCTTCGTGCAGCCCGGCGCGACCGTCCGTTATCTGCCGCAGGAGCCGGATTTTACCGGCTTTGCGACCACGCTGGCCTATGTCGAAGACGGCCTCGCGCCGGGCGACGACCACTATCAGGCCCGCTATGTGCTGGAACAACTCGGCCTGCATGGCGACGAAGACCCCGCGCATGTCTCCGGTGGCGAGGCCCGCCGCGCGGCGCTGGCGCGGGTGCTGGCGCCCTCGCCCGACATCCTGCTGCTCGACGAGCCCACCAACCATCTCGATCTCACCACCATCGAATGGCTGGAAAGCGAGCTCGGCAGCCGCCGCAGCGCGCTTGTCATCATCAGCCATGACCGCCGCTTCCTGTCCAATCTGTCGCGCTCCACCGCGTGGCTCGATCGCGGCCAGATCAAACAGATCGACAAAGGCTTCAGCGCATTCGAAGCCTGGCGCGACGATGTGCTGGCGGAAGAAGAGCGCGACCAGCACAAGCTCGACCGCAAGATCGTCAACGAGGAGCATTGGCTGCGCTACGGCGTGTCCGGGCGCCGCAAGCGCAACGTCAAGCGGCTCGGCAATCTCTATGCGCTGCGCGAGCAGCGCCGGGACTATCGGGGCGCGGCCGGCAATGCCAACCTTGCCGCCTCCGAAGCGGACAAATCAGGCAAGCTGATCATCGAGGCCAAGGGGATCGGCCGGACCTATGGCGACCGCAACATCGTCGATGATTTCTCGATCCGGGTGCAGCGTGGCGACCGCATCGGCATCGTCGGGCCGAACGGCGCCGGCAAGACCACGCTGATCGAAATGCTGACCGGCGGCAAACCGCCGGATCGCGGCAGCATCCGGTTCGGCGCCAATATCGAGATGGCGACGCTCGACCAGCACCGCGAAAGCCTCGATCCGAAATCGACCTTGGCGGACGCCCTGACCGGGGGCGGCAGCGACAACGTCATGGTCGGCGGCAAACCAAGGCACGTCGTCAGCTACATGAAGGACTTTCTATTTGCGCAGGAACAGATGCGCACGCCGCTGGAAGTACTCTCCGGCGGCGAGCGCGGCCGGCTGATGCTGGCGCGGGCGCTGGCAAAGCCCTCGAACCTTTTGGTGCTGGACGAGCCAACCAACGACCTCGACCTCGAAACCCTCGACGTACTCGAGGAGATGCTCGGCGACTACGAGGGCACCGTGATCCTGATCAGCCATGACCGCGATTTCCTCGACCGCGTGGTGACCTCGGTGATCGCGCCGGAAGGCGACGGCCGCTGGATCGAATATGCCGGCGGCTATACCGACATGTTGAAACAGCGCGGCGCCGATCTGAAGCGCGAGGCCGCGAAGACCGCTGCCGAAGACCGCAAGGAATCCGGCAAGGGTGCCAAGGCCGGTGCGTCTTCAAGCGCAGCAAAGCGCAAGCTGAATTTCAACGAGAAGCACGCGCTTGATACGCTGCCGAAGACCATGGCCAAACTGCAGGCCGAAATCGCCAAGCAGCAACGCTTCCTTGACGATCCCAATCTCTACAAAAAGGATCGCAAGAAATTCGATTCCGCCTCCGCCGCGCTGACGACGGCGCAGAAGGAGTTGCAGGAGGCCGAGGATAAATGGCTCGAGCTTGAAGTGTTACGCGAAGAGATCGAACAGGCTTAAGCCGCGGAGCATTTGCTGTCGTCATTGCGAGGAGCGCAGCGACGAAGCAATCCATTCTGCGCACGAAGACGGATGGATTGCTTCGTGGAGCCTGTCATCGGGCGCGCGTTCGCGCCACCCGGTGGCTCGCAATGACGAAAATACCTATTGGAGTCTATGCCCATGACCACCCCCCTTGCCGCTAAGATCGCCCGCGAATACGGCACGCCCGCCGCCGTGATCGACATGGATCGCGTGGAGCGCAACATCGCGCGGATCCAATCCGCGTGCGATGCCGCCGGCGTCGCCAACCGTCCCCACATCAAGACCCACAAGAGCCCGATGCTGGCCAGGATGCAGATCGCCGCTGGCGCCAAGGGCATCACCTGCCAGAAACTCGGCGAGGCCGAGGTGATGGCGGAGGCCGGCATCGACGACATCCTGATCAGCTACAATCTGATCGGCGACGAGAAGATGGCGCGGCTCGGCGCGTTGCAGGCCAGGGCCAACATGACGGTTGCCGTCGATAATTCGGTGGTGGTCGGCGGGCTGCCGCAGGCCGCGGCGATCTCCGGCCGGCCGTTGTCGGTGGTGGTCGAATGCGACACCGGACGCAAGCGCGCCGGTGTCGAGACGCCTGCCGAGGCGATCGCGCTGGCACGCGAGATCGCGGCCTCGAAGGGATTGCAGTTCGCCGGTTTCATGCTCTACCCGACCGAGACCGGCTGGGCCGAGGCGCAGAAATTCTTCGACGAGGCGCTGGCGGGAATCCGTGAACACGGCCTGGATGCCGCGATGGTCTCGACCGGCGGCTCGCCGAACCTGAAGAATCTCGGAAAACTCAAGGGCGCCACCGAGCACCGGCCCGGCACCTACATCTACAACGACCGCATGCAGGTCGCGGCCGGTGTCGCGGCCTGGGACGACTGCGCGCTGAACATCTACGCCACCGTGGTAAGCCGCGCCGGCCCGGATCGCGGCATTCTCGATGCCGGCTCCAAGACGCTGACGTCGGATACCGGCGGCGGCCTCGACGGCCACGGCTTGATCCTCGAACACCCTGAAGCCAGGATCGCACGCTTTGCCGAGGAGCACGGATTCCTCGATCTGGCGCGCAGCAACACCCGCCCCAATGTCGGCGACGTCGTGCGGATCGTGCCCAATCACGTTTGCGTCGTCGTCAACATGATGGACGAGGTGGTAATGGTGCGCGGCGACGAGATTGTCGGCGTGCTGCCGGTAGCGGCGCGGGGCAAGCTGAGGTAGAGCGAATAGCGAATAGATTTCTATTCGCTATTCGCTACTCGCCCTCCCAGCCACTTCAACGCGCCCCTGGCCGCCGCCGCCCCCGTCGCAAACGACGCCTGTAGCAGATAGCCGCCGGTCGGGGCTTCCCAGTCGAGCATTTCACCCGCGGCGAACACGCCGGGCAAGCGGCGAAGCATGAAGTCGTCATCGAGTTCGTCGAAGCTGATGCCGCCCGCGGTGGAGATCGCGCGCGCTATCGGCGCGAGGCCATCGAGCTGAACCGGCACGGCATTGATCAATCCGGCGAGACTTGCCGCCGATAGCGACGCCAGCGATACGCCGGAGGCGATCGCCGCCTCCTGCAACAGGCCGATGGCGACCGGCGACAGATGCGCCGCCTTGCGGAGAAAATTGGACAGCGATTGCTTGCCACGCGGCGTTGACAGTTTTGCGGCCAGATCGCGCGCATCGAGATCGGGTCGTAACGCGATGTGAAGCTTGGCCTGCCCTGAACGCAAGACGGCCTCTCGCAAATCAGCCGACAGCGCATAGACCGCGCCGCCCTCGATGCCGGCCCCCGTGATCACCGCCTCGCCGCGCACGGCGTGGGCGCCGAAGGATAGCGAAATGCCTTTCAGCGGTTGGCCTTCAAAGCGATCGCGAAAGATATCGGACCAGGCCACCGTGAACCCGCCATTGGCGGGTTTTAACGACGATATCGCTACGCCCCCGGCGGAAAGCACTTGCACCCATGCACCGTCGGACCCGAGCCGCGGCCAGCTCGCGCCGCCGAGCGCGATCACGGTGGCGCTGGCTTCAACGGCGCGCGTGCCGTCGGGTATCTGCAACGACAAGCGTCCATCGTCGTCCCAACCGATCCAGCGGTGACGCAATGCGAATTGCACGCCCTGGGAGTCCAGCCGCCGCAACCACGCGCGCAGCAATGGCGAGGCCTTGAAGGCTTGCGGAAACACCCGACCGCTGGAGCCGACAAACGTCGGTTGCCCCAACGCCCCGCTCCAATCGCGCAACGCCTGCGGCGGAAACGTCTCGATCGCGGCTTTGAGACATGGCGCCGCGTTGCCGTAGCGCGCGAGGAATTGCGGCAACGGCTCGCTGTGGGTCAGATTGAGACCGCCGCGCCCCGCCATCAGCAACTTGCGTCCGGCCGACGGCATCGCGTCATAGACGGTGACTTTGGCACCGCCCAGCGCCAGCACCTCGGCCGCCATCAAGCCGGCGGGACCGGCGCCGATGATGGCGATTTGGGGCTGAGTTGAGGGCATCTGG
Organism: uncultured Alphaproteobacteria bacterium; assembly: GCA_963755895.1. Taxonomy (GTDB): domain Bacteria; phylum Pseudomonadota; class Alphaproteobacteria; order Rhizobiales; family Xanthobacteraceae; genus Bradyrhizobium. The sequence goes on along the minus strand of CAVWMD010000027.1, from coordinate 407,643 downwards.
TAATGTAGGCCGGATCGCCCGCCACTAGAACAGTCATCATGCCCGGGCTTGTCCCGGGCATCCACGGCTTATTTTTGTGGGGTTCAAAACGTGGATGGCCGGGTCATAGGCGAGCGGAAGCGACGCCGTCCTTCGGACGGCTATGCCCGGCCATGACGAGGGGAAGTTTGTAGGGTGGGCAAAGCGAAGCGTGCCCACCGATATTCACCGCTGTCGGAGAGACGTGGTGGGCACGACGCAAAGTGCGCCTTTGCCCACCCTACGGATAGCTCGCGCGCTACAGCTTCACACCCGCCCTCTTGGCGGCTTGCTCGACATATTTCTGGGTCTGCTGGAACGCGCCTTCCAGCGCCCTCGCCTTCGACATATCGCTGATTTCGGCAAAATGCGCCGCGATCGCGTCGGGGTTCCAGTCGGAGGCCGGCAGATTGACGCCTTCGCTCTCCAGGATCTTGATCACCGCGAAAGACCCCGCGCCGGCGCCCATGATGGTGCGGGTCGGCGCGTCCTCGCTCAGCAAAAATTCCACCGCTGGCGTAATCGCCTCCGGCCGCATCAGGGCCAGCGCCTGCGGCGGCAGCAGTTCCTCCGTCATCCGGGTCGCCGCGGTCGGCGAAATGGTGTTGACGCGAATATTGCTCTTGCGGCCCTCCTCGGCCAGCACGTTCATCAGGCCGACCATGCCGGTCTTCGCCGCGCCGTAATTGGCCTGGCCGAAATTGCCGTAGAGGCCCGACGACGAGGTGGTGACGACGATGCGGCCATAATTGCGCTCGCGCATGCCGTCCCACACCGCCTTGCAGCAATAAAACGTGCCGACCAGATGCACGTCGAGCACCTTGGCGAAGTCGGCGACTTCCATCTTGCCGAAGGATTTATCACGCAAAATGCCGGCATTGGCGCAGAGCAGATCGACGCTGCCCCATTCCCTGGTCGCGCGATCCACCATCGCCTTGACCTGCTCGAAATTCGAGACATCCGCGCCATCGGCCATCGCCGTGCCGCCGGCTTGGCGGATTTCCTCGACCACGGCTTCCGCCGGGGTCAGCGAGCCGCCGGTGCCATCACGGGCACCGCCGAAATCGTTGACCACGACCTTGGCGCCACGGCTCGCGAGCCCGAGGGCGTGCGCGCGTCCAAGACCATTGCCCGCGCCGGTGACAATGGCGACGCGTCCGTCAAATCTGATTGTCATGCTGTAGGATTCCTGACTCTTGTTTCTTTCGTCATGGCCGGGCAAAAGCGCGAAGCGCGTCTTCGCGACCCGGCCATCCATCAAAATCAAAGCGTTTTTGAGCAGTGATGGATTGCCGGGTCAAGCCCGGCAATGACGGGCGGAGCGGACCGGCCCGACAATGACGGCCTGAGATATCAAGCAAAATAAATCAACCCGATCCAGTCGGCCACCAGCGCGGGCTTTTCCTCGCCCTCGATCTCGACGGTGACGTGGGTGCGCGATTGCAATTCGTTGGGCTTGCGCAGGGTCGCGTCCGCCAGGGTGAAGCGGCCGCGGACCCGCGAACCCGAGCGCACCGGCGAGATGAAGCGCAGTTTATCGAAGCCGTAATTGACGCCCATCGTGGTGCCCGAGATCACCGGCATCACCTCATACGACATGATGCTCAGCAGCGACATGGTCAGGAAACCATGCGCGACCGTGGTGCCGAACGCGGTCTCCTTTTTCGCGCGCTCCGGATCGACATGGATGAACTGATGATCCTCAATCACGTCGGCATAGCTGTCGATCCGCTTCTGATCGACGACATGCCACGACGATACGCCGATCTCCTGGCCCACCATCTTCTGATAGGTCTCCAGCGAAACCGGCGGTTTCTTCCAGACTTCATTCATTCGTCAACTCTCCGATCCCGTGCGCAGTTTTTGCAGCTCCGGAAAATCCTCTTCACGAAATTCCTCGCCGCGCAAGGCGTCGCCACGATCATTTTCATGTTCGAGCCGGCGCAGTTGCACGCGGCGGATCTTGCCGGAGATCGTCTTCGGCAATTCGGTTACCAGTTCGATCTTGCGGATCCGCTTGAATGGCGCAAGCCGCGCGTGCAGATGCCGGAAGATCGACAGCGCGGTCTGCGCCGATCGCTCGTTGCCCGATACCAGCAGCACATAGGCCTTGGGGATCGCGAGCCGGATCGGATCCGGGCTCGGCACGACAGCGGCCTCGGCGACAGCGTCGTGCTCCAGCAGGATGCTTTCGAGCTCGAACGGGCTGATGCGATAGTCCGACGACTTGAACACGTCGTCGGAGCGGCCGACGAAGGTGAGGTAACCCTCGTCGTCGACAAACACCACGTCGCCGCTGCGGTAGATCTCGCCATCGGCGCCGCTCAATTTGCCGTCGTCGCCCTGATAACCCTGCATCAGGCCCGCGGGCCGGTCAGCGCCGAGCAGCAGACTGACCTCGCCTTCTTTGGTGACGTGGCCGTCGCTGTCGGTGATCTGTACGCGATAGCCGGGCAACGGCCGGCCCATCGATCCGATCTTCACCGCCTGCCCCGGCGAATTGCCGGCCAATGCCGTGGTCTCGGTCTGCCCATAGCCGTCGCGGATGGTCAGGCCCCAGGCCGCCTTGACCTGATCGATCACTTCCGGGTTGAGCGGTTCGCCGGCGCCGCAGACTTCGCGCAAGCTGACCTTGAAATCCGCGAGCTTCTCCTGGATGAACAGCCGCCATACCGTCGGCGGCGCGCACAGCGTGGTGACGCCGCAGCGGCCGATGGTCGCCAGCAATCCCTTGGCGTCGAAACGCGGCTGGTTGACCACGAACACCGTGGCGCCGGCATTCCAGGGCGCGAACAGGCAGCTCCAGGCATGCTTGGCCCATCCCGGCGAGGAAATATTCAGATGGACGTCGCCGGGCTGCAGGCCCAGCCAGTACATCGTCGAGAGACCGCCGACCGGGTAGCTGCGCTGGCTGTGCCGCACCAGCTTTGGTTTTGCCGTCGTACCTGACGTGAAATACAGCAGCATCGGGTCCTCGGCCTTTGTCGGGCCATCGGCCTTGAAATCTTCCGGAAACGTCGCGGCCTGTTCGAACGGCAGCCAACCCTCGTGAGCCGACGACGCGCCGACCACGATGCGGACGAGCTTGTCGCCGCCGAGCCCCGCAAATTTCGCGACCTGATCCTGCGACGCCACCACGACCTTGGCGCGGCCGCGATCGAGCCGGTCGCGCAGCTCATCCGGCGTCAGCAGCGTGGTTGCGGGGATCACCACCACGCCGAGCTTCATCGCCGCCAGCATGGTCTCCCACAGCGGCACGACATTGCCGAGCAACAGCAGCAGATGATCGCCGCGCTTGAGGCCCTGCGCACGCAGGAAGTTTGCCACCTGATTGGAACGGCGCGACAACGCCGCGAACGACAGTTTGGTCTCGCGGTTGCTGGCGGCATCGACGATCCACAGCGCCGGCCGATCCCTGCTGTCGGCGTTGCGCGCCAGCTCGGCGTCGAACCAGTCCAGCGCCCAGTTGAACGGCACAGGGTCGGGCCAGCGGAATCCCTTGACGGCCGTGTCGTAGTCGGTGCGATGTTTCAAGAGGAAGGCGCGCGCGTCCTGGAATGTGGTCATGTCTAGGCTCCCGACGATCTCTCGATGCTCAAAACCGTCATCCTGAGGTGCGAGCTCTTGCGAGCCTCGAAGAATGGTGTCCTGCACCTGTCGCCATCCTTCGAGACGCTGCGCGAAGAGCGCAGCTCCTCAGGATGACGGCGTGACTGTTTCAACGATGACGCTTCCGCTTACTTCCCGGCCAACTCTCGCACGTGCTGGACGATTCCCGAAAAATCCACTCCGCCATGTCCAGCCGCATCGAACGCCTTGTAGATCTCCTGCGCATGCTTGCCGAGCGGCGTAGCGGCGCCCGCGGCCTTGGCGGCGTCCTGCGCCAGCGTGAGATCCTTCACCATCAGGGCCGAGGCGAAGCCGGGCTTGTAGTCGTTATTGGCGGGCGACGTCGGCACCGGACCCGGCACCGGGCAATAGGTCGTCAGCGACCAGCATTGCCCCGACGAGGTCGAGGCGACGTCGAACAGCGCCTGATGCGACAATCCGAGTTTTTCGGCCAGCGCAAAGGCCTCGCTGACCGCGATCATGGAGATGCCGAGGATCATGTTGTTGCAGATCTTTGCCGCCTGCCCGGCGCCGGCGCCGCCGCAATGCACGATCTTCTTGCCCATCTTTTCCAGCACCGGCTTTGCCGCCGCGAACGCCTTGTCCTCGCCGCCGCACATGAAGGTCAGGGTCGCGCCCTTGGCGCCGCCGGTGCCGCCGGACACCGGCGCGTCGACCGAGGCGATGCCGTGTTTGGCCGCCAGCGCATGCGCCTGCTTGGCGCTTTCGACGTCGATGGTCGAGCAGTCGATGATCAGCGCGCCCTTGCCCATCGACGGAACCACCTCGCTCCACACCGACAGCACATGCTTGCCGGCCGGCAGCATGGTGATGACGACATCGGCGCCCTTGACCGAACCGACCGCAGCTTTCGGCGATCGAAGCGCCGTCGCTCTTGGCCTGCTCGCGCGAGGCCGCCGCCAGATCGAAGGCGGTCACCTTGTGGCCGGCCTTGACCAGATTGGCCGGCCATCGGGCCGCCCATATTGCCGAGGCCGATGAATGCGATATGTGGCCATTTCGAATTTCCTCCGCGTGAGGCGCTTTTGTGTCTTGCGCGCTTTATTCTAGTTAACCGAATACCAATTCGTCGGCGCCGATCTCCGCGAAATAGGCGCAAGCATTTCCGGCGTCACGTCCTCGATCCGAGCCGGCGACCAGCGCGGATTGCGGTCCTTGTCGATCACGGCGGCGCGCACGCCCTCGCGAAAATCGTCGCTGGCAAAGACTTCCAGCGCCGCGCGATATTCCCGCACCAGGCATTGTTCCAGCGAAGACGATGTCCGCGCCAGCCGCAACAGCTTCAGCGTCACCACCATGCCGCGCGGCGATTTCTCGTTCAATGTCTTCAGCGTCGATATTGCGCCAGCTCCGAACCGTCGCGCTGCAAGCGCCGCGACGATATCTTCCATCCGGTCATGGGCAAACCAGCCGTCGATGTTCGACTGCATCGCAGCCACGGGGCCCGCGGCCTCGCCGGTGCGCAAACCCGTCGATCAAAAGCTCGATCTCGCCGGACACCGTGCCGGGACGAACCTTGGTCAGCACCTCGCGCAGGGCCGGCAATTTGGCCGAGGGCACCACGGCATCGGCAAAGCGCGGCATGGATCGCGTCGGGGCCATTCATGGTCTGGCCGGTCAACCCGAAATAAGTGCCGATCTCGCCGGGCGAGCGCGACAGCAGCCAGGTGCCGCCGACATCGGGAAAGAAGCCGAGGCCGACTTCCGGCATCGCGAGTTTTGTCTTCTCGGTGACGACGCGGTGGCGTGCATGCGCCGACAGGCCGACGCCGCCGCCCATCACCAGCCCGTCCATGAACGCGACATAGGGCTTTGGGAATTTCGCGATCCGCGCATTCATGACGTATTCCTGGCGCCAGAACCGCTTGCCGAGATCGCCTCCGGCCCGCGAGCTCTCATAGAGCCCGCGGATGTCGCCGCCGGCGCACAGCCCGCGTTCGCCGGCGCCTTCCAGCACGACCACCGCGACGGCCGGATCGGCTTCGAACCGGTCCAGCGCCGCATCGATGCCTTCGGACATTTCCAGCGTCATGGCGTTGATCGCCTTCGGCCGGTTGAGCCGGATGATACCGGCCGAGCCCTCGCGCCGGACGATCAGATCGCCTTCCGCATCGGCGACCGCCGCAGTGCTGGCCGTCATCGCGCGCCCTCGATCAGCTTGCGCGACACGATCAGCCGCATGATTTCGTTGGTGCCTTCGAGGATCTGGTGCACGCGCAGATCGCGCACGATCTTCTCGATGCCGTATTCGCTGAGATAGCCGTAACCGCCATGCAGTTGCAGCGCCTGGTTGGCGACCTCGAAGCCGACGTCGGTGCCGAATCGCTTGGCCATCGCGCACAGCATGGTCGCGTCGGCATCCTTGCGGTCGAGCGCCGCGGCCGCGCGCCACACAAAGGTCCGCGCCGCCTCCAGTTCGGTCGCCATGTCGGCGAGCCGGAATTGCAGCGCCTGGAATTCGTCGAGCCGTTTTCCGAACGCCTTGCGCTCCTTCATGTAGGCGAGCGACTTGTCGAGCGCGGATTGCGCGCCGCCGAGCGAACAGGCCGCGATATTGATGCGGCCGCCGTCGAGCCCGGCCATCGCGATCTTGAAGCCGATGCCTTCGTCGCCGAGCCGGTTGGCGACCGGCACGCGCGCATTCTCGAAAATCACCGCGCGGGTCGGCTGCGCGTTCCAGCCCATCTTGCGCTCGTTGGCGCCGAACGACAGCCCCGGCGTGTCGCCCTCGACCACCAGCGTCGAGATGCCGCCGGGTCCATCGCCGCCGGTCCGCACCATCACCACATAGAGGTCGCCGCGTGCCGGCGCCGGAGATGAACTGCTTCTGGCCGTTGAGCACGTAATGGTCGCCGTCGCGCACCGCGCGGGTGCGCAGCGCCGCCGCGTCCGAGCCGGAGCCCGGCTCGGTCAGGCAATAGCTCGCCAACAGCTCCATGCGTGCACAGCTTCGGCAGCCATTGCTGCCGCTGCGTGTCGTTGCCGAAGGCATCGATCATCCACGACGCCATGTTGTGGATCGAGATGAAGGCCGACACCGTCGGGCAACCCTGCGCCAGCGCCTCGAAGATCAGCGCCGCGTCGAACCGAGTCAGCGCCGAGCCGCCGACGTCGTCGCGGATGTAGACGCCGCCGATGCCGAGCGTTGCGGCCTCGCGCATCACCTCGACCGGAAAATACTTCTCCTCGTCCCAGCGGACCGCATGCGGCGCGATTTTTTCCGCGGCAAAGTCCCGCGCCATGTCGCGAACCGCAAGCTGGTCCTCGCTGAGAGCGAATTGCATCCGTTATCCGCGCCAATCAAATTTGTCGTCATTGCGAGGAGTATAGCGACGAAGCAATCCAGCTCTTACTTGCGGCTCTGGATTGCTTCGCTACGCTCGCAATGACGGCTCTGGGTTCGCCTTAATTCATCGTCGGGATCGAGAACTCCGCGCCTTCCTTGACGCCGGAGGGCCAGCGCGAGGTCACGGTCTTGGTCTTGGTGTAGAAGCGGATCGAATCCGGACCGTGCTGGTTGAGATCGCCGAAGCCGGACTTCTTCCAGCCGCCGAAGGTGTAATAGGCGATCGGCACCGGGATCGGCACGTTGATGCCGACCATGCCGACATTGACCTTGGCGGCGAAATCGCGCGCGGCGTCGCCGTCGCGGGTGAAGATCGCGACGCCGTTGCCGTAATCATGATCCGACGGCAGCGCCAGCGCCTCGGAATAGTCCTTGGCGCGCACCACCGACAGCACCGGCCCGAAAATCTCTTCCTTGTAGATCCGCATGTCCTTGGTGACGTTGTCGAACAGGCAGCCGCCCAGATAGAAGCCCTTCTCGTAGCCCTGCATCTTGAAGCCGCGGCCGTCGACCGCCAGCGTCGCGCCTTCCTTGATGCCGATATCGATGTAGTTCCTGACCTTGGCGACCGCCTCCGCGGTGACCAGCGGACCGTAATCGGCCGACGGATCGATCGAGGTGCCGATCTTCAGGCTCTCGACGCGCGGGATCAGCTTTTCCATCAGCCGGTCGGCGGTGGTCTTGCCGACGGGCACCGCGACCGAGACCGCCATGCAGCGCTCGCCGGCCGAGCCGTAGCCGGCGCCGATCAGGGCGTCGACCGCCTGGTCCATGTCGGCATCCGGCATGATGATGGCGTGGTTCTTGGCGCCGCCGAAACACTGGCAGCGCTTGCCGGTCGCGGCGGCCCGCTCATAGATATATTGCGCGATCGGCGAGGAGCCGACAAAGCCGATGGCCTTGATATCGGGATCGTCGAGGATGGCGTCGACCGCTTCCTTGTCGCCGTTGACGACATTGAGGATGCCGGCCGGCAGCCCGGCCTCGATCATCAATTGCGCCAGCATCATCGGCACGCCGGGATCGCGCTCCGACGGCTTTAGGATGAACGCATTGCCGCAGGCGATCGCCGGGCGCGAATTTCCACATCGGGATCATCGCCGGGAAATTGAACGGCGTGATGCCGGCGACCACGCCGAAGCGGCTGCCGCAGCGAATAGATGTCGATGCCGGGACCGGCGCCTTCGGTATATTCGCCCTTCATCAGATGCGGAATGCCGCAGGCGAATTCGACCACTTCGAGGCCGCGCTGGATGTCGCCCTTGGCGTCGGGAACGGTCTTGCCGTGCTCGCGCGCCAGCACGTCGGCGAGCTTGTCGTAGTCGCGCTGCGCCAGTTCGAGGAATTTCATCATGACGCGGGCGCGGCGCTGCGGGTTGGTGTTCGCCCATGCGTCCTGCGCCGCCTTGGCGTTCTCGACCGCGGCCCGGACCTCGGCCTTGGACGCCAGCGCCACCTTGGCCTGGACGTCGCCGGTCATCGGCTCGAAAACGTCCGCGGTGCGTCCCGAGGTGCCCTTGACCTCGCGGCCGCCGATGAAATGTCCAATTGAGCGCATGAATTCCTCCCTGGGTACCGAACTAGATCGCTTTACAAATCCTTTTGACCTGCATTTTATAGGAAACAAGTGCGATATATTGCACGATAGATGTGCGAAAATGCAGGATCAAGGTCGAGGAACGATCGATTGGGACGATTTTCGTTTCGTGCTGGCGATCGTGCGCGGCGGATCGGTCTCCGCCGCGGCGAAACAGCTGGCGGTCGATCATGCCACAGTGATCCGGCGTGTCGACCGGCTGGAACGGCAGCTTTCCGCAAAACTGTTTGATCGCCGCAAGACCGGATACCTCTTGACCGAAGCCGGCCAGCGCGTCGCCGACAGCGCCGAGGCGATGGAATCCACCATTGTCGCCAACCAGGAAGCCGTCGGCGGCTCGCGCGCCCATCTGACCGGGACGGTCAGGATCGGCGCGCCTGATGGCTTCGGGAGCCATTTCCTCGCCTCGCGGCTGGTGAAATTCGTCGAACGCTACCCGGATCTCGATCTCGAACTGGTCGCGACGGCCCGTCTGTTCAGCCTGTCGAAGCGCGAGGCCGATATTGCGATCAGCCTGTCGATGCCGAAGGAAGGACGGATCGTCGGGCGCAAGCTGCTCGATTATCGCCTCGGACTTTACGCCACGCCAGCGTATCTCGATCGCAGCCCTGCCATCACGGCGCGCGATGACCTCGCCGGGCATCGTTTCGTCGGCTACATCGAAGAACTGCTGTTCACGCCCGAGCTGGATTATCTGCCGCAGGTTTCGCCGAAGGTTTCCGCCAAGTTCCGCAGCGCCAATCTGATTGCGCAGCTCAACGCCACGATCGCGGGCTTCGGCATCGCGGTCATGCCGCACTTCATGGCGACGGCGCATCCTGAACTGTGCCCGGTATTGCCAGGGGAAGTCTCGATCTCGCGCACATTCTGGCTGTTGATGCACGCCGACAGCAAGGATCTGGCCCGGATTCGCGCGGTCGCCGACTACATCTATGAGACGGTGGAAGCCGAACGTCCGCTGTTTGGTGGTCCCTCAGGCCGAGTTTAATGCGCCTTCCGGGTGGATTTCCTGGCCGCCGGCTTTGGCGCCGCCGCGCGGCCGAGCACGGCCTCGCGTCCGGCGGCGAGAATCTCTTCGGAGAACTCGCCGGTGCCGGCGACGCGGGCCATCACCATCGTCCCCATCATGGTCGCGATCGCGGCCGTCGCCTGCTTGCGCGCGGCCTCGCGTGAGATATCGGGAATCTGGTCCGCGAACACGTCGATCATCTGCTCCAGCTTGGTCGCGAACGCCCTGCGGGTCTTCGGACTCTCGCGGGCGATTTCCGCCCCCAGCGTCGGGATCGAGCACCCTTGGCCTGGGTTGTCGCGATGCGTCGGGGTCAGATAGGAATCCACGATGGTCGCGAGGCGCTGTTCCGGCGGCGTGGTCTCGCCGACCTTGCGCCAGCGTTCGGTGGAGCGATCCATGGCATAGGCAAAGGCCTCGATCACCAGCGCTTCCCGCGAATCGAAATGGGCATAGAACCCGCCATGGGTGAGGCCGGCGTCCTTCATCAAATCGGCGACGCCGATGCCATGGGCGCCCTTCTCGCGCAACCGCACCGAGGCCCGCTTGACGATCCGTTCGTGGGTTTCGAGCTTGTGTTCCCTGGAATAGCGCATCAACAGTCCTATAAGATGTTTACAGTCATATAATAGCAAATATGACCGGGAAAAGCTCGATCTATTTCACTTTTGGCTCACCGATCATTGAGAACGTCGCGGTTGCGTGCACCGCAAGATTGCCTGCGCCGTCGCGCACGAAGCCTTCGGCATAGCTGGTCTGGCGGCCGAGCTTGACGAGTTTTCCTTCCGCCGAGATCGTGCCCGACCGCACCGAAAGCGGCCGCAAATAGGTCAGCTTGAGATCGAGCGTGACCGAGCCCTGCCCGGCCGGCAGCATGGTCGAGATCGCGCAGCCCATGGCGGTGTCGAGCAGCGCCGCCGCGGTCGCCCCGTGCAGCAGCCCGATGGTGTTCTCCAGGCTTTCATGCGGCTCGAGTTCCATCACGATCCGGCCGGGCTCGGCGATACGGAGCCGAAAACCAATCAATCGCGCCATCGGTGGCGGCGGCAGGACACCGTCGCGAATCCCGCACATCGCCTCCAGCCCGGACATTGCGGCCGCGGCCTGCGCGACCGGTCCGGGCGCCTGCCAGTCGACCACCCGCTCCCGGCGCTCTGCGGCCGAGAACAGGTTCACATTTTCCGCGGTGCTCATGGGCGCTCCGTTACATGATGGATATCATTCTAATGGAGCGCCCGCCGCTTCGCAACGGGCCGGTGTTTCCGACCCTTGACAAGGTGGCGCTTTGTCCGGGAAGTGGCGCGATCCATCTCATTATGCCCGGAATCTGCCATGGAAATGCTCAACCCCCATTGCGGCGTCGATCGCGACCCGCGCGGCGTCGTCCGTCTCGACGATCAGCAACGCCGGCTCGCTCAACATCCTCTCAACGCCCGTCATCAACGCCGTCCGCGAAGGGCTGGAAACGCTGGCCAGGGACGAGAGCATTCGCGTGCTGGTGCTCGCGGGCCAAAGCGAAAAGAGCATGATCGGCGGCGCCGACATCAAGGAAATGGCGGGCCTCGATCAGAACTCGGCGGAGAAATTCATCACCGGCTTGCGCGACCTCTGCGAAGCCGTGCGCGCGTTTCCGGGCCCGGTGATCGCGCGGATGCCGGGCTGGTGTCTGGGCGGTGGCCTCGAAGTCGCCGCGGCCTGCGACTTCCGGGTTGCCGCCCACGACGCCAAATTCGGCATGCCGGAAGTGCGGGTCGGCATCCCCTCGGTAATTCATGCCGCTTTATTGCCGCGGCTGATTGGCTGGGGCCGCGCGCGCTGGCTGTTGATGACGGCCGAAAACATCGACGCCCCCACCGCGCTGGCCTGGGGCCTGATCGACGTGATGGCGCCGCAGGGTGGCCTCGATGCCGCGGTCGAACGCACCATCGCGATGCTGCTGGAATGCGGTCCGGGAGCGTTGCGCGCGCAAAAGGACCTGCTCCGGCAATGGGAAGAACTGCCGCTGAAGGAATCCGTCGATCTCAGCATCGGCGCGTTCGGGCAATGCTTCGTCGGCGGCGAGCCGCAGCGGCTGATGCAGGGTTTTATCGACCGCAAAAAATAGGCGGAGGCACGCATGAGACCTGCTGGCAAAGGCCCGCTGGATTCGCTCTATTTCGACTATCCGCGATTTCCTGCGAGCCCCGCGCCCGAGTCTCGGCGGCATCGCGACGCAGCATCCCGTGGTCATTGTGGGCGCCGGTCCGATCGGCATGACCGCGGCGCTGGTTTTGGCGCGATACGGCGTCCGATGCGTGCTGATCGATCGCAAGGACACATTTAACGATGGTAGCCGCGCGATCTGCATTGCGCGGCCGAGCATGCACATCCTGGAGCGAATTGGCGCGGTCGCGCCCTTCGTCGAAAAGGCGCTCGGCTGGCGCTACGGCCGAAGCTACTATCGCGGCGAGCAGATTTTCCGGTTGGAAATGCAGCATCCGGCGGGCGAAAAATATCTGCCGATGTACAATCTGCAGCAGCAATATATCGAGAAATTCCTGCATGATGCCGTGACGTCCTGCGATCTCATCGACATGCGTTGGCAGCACGAACTGTCCGGCGTCGAATGTCGCGCGGATAGCGTCTCGCTTCAGATCTCCTCGCCTGCCGGCAACTATCGCCTCGACGCCGATTATGTGCTGGCCGCTGACGGCGCGTGGTCACCGGTACGGTCGATGTTGGGGCTGCGCCTCAAGGGAGACAATTACGAAGGCCGCTACGTGATCGCGGACATCCGTATGGATCATGATTTTCCGACCGAGCGCCGCGCCTTTTTCGAACCGAGCGGCAATCCCGGCGGTACCGTGCTGATCCATAAGCAGCCCGATGATATCTGGCGCGTCGATTACCAGCTGCGCGAAGGCGAAAGCGAGCAAGAGGCGCTGCGGGAACAAAACATTCGCGCACGCGTCAGCGCCATCCTCATGGACATCGGCCACACCAAACCATGGGAGCTGGAATGGTGGAGTGTCTATTCCGCCAACACGCTGTGCCTCGATGACTACAGGCACGGCCGGGTGTTCTTCATAGGCGATTCCGCGCACATCGTGCCGATCTTCGGCGTGCGCGGACTGAACAACGGCCTTGCGGATGCCGACAATATCGGCTGGAAGCTCAGCCTTGTCCTCGACGGCGCGGACGAACGGTTGCTCGACAGCTATTCGCCTGAACGGCGCGGTGCGACGCTGGATGTGTTCGCCCATGCGACCAAGAGCACGCAATTCATGACGCCGCCGACACGCGGCTTTCGGCTCGCGCGGGAGGCCGCGCTTTCGCTCAGCCTGAAGCATGAGTTTCCGCGCGGCCTTGCCAATCCGCGCCAGATGCAACCCTACACCTATTCCGAGAGCCCGCTGACGCCCTATGTGGGCCGCGACGCCGAGTTTGCTTCCGGACCGACCGGCGGCAGCGCTGCCCCGAACGCCAGGCTCGCCGATCGCTACTATCTACTGGATCGCGCCGGAATTGGAATAACGGCGATACTTTTCTGTGAGGGGGCGCCAACCGCCGCGCAGGCGGAGCTTCTGGCGCGACTGGCCATAATCGACAAACGCCTCGTTTCGTTGTTGATCCAATCCGGGGGTTCTGCGCCCGAAGCAAACGCCATATTGGACACGAACGGCGAAATCGCCCGCCTGTATGATGCGGAGCCTGGCACGTTCTATCTGCTGCGGCCCGACCTGCACATTGCAGGGAGGTGGAAAAAGATGGTCGCAGACGAAATCCTGCGAACAGCAGGCATTTGCCTGGGACGGAAACCATGAGCGCGATGCCCTCCGAGGATCTCGAATCGGCCTATGAAGCGCTGGCGACTGCGATCAATTCCGTCGGAGCAAAGAATGAAGCGCTGTTTCTGACCCGGCTGGCCCTCGTGCTTAGCCACAAACTCGGCGACAACGACGCCTTCAGGGCCGCCGTCCGCGCGGCGCTCGAAGACCTGGAATAGCCGTCGCAGCCCTTGATGCCTGGGGTTCACGAGACAAGTGCAACACCTGCCAGGGTGTTGTGGCGGTCGGAAAATGTTATGGCCAGCTCAGCCTTGACGATCGCGTCTATCGACCGCAATCGATAGCGCCGCTAGTTACGGTGACAGTGCCGGACTGTCATCTTTAATTCGCGATTTGCACCGTAATCCTGTCGATTAGAAACCAGGCGGAAGAACCCGGAGATAACATGCTGAAACTTGCCTTTCCGATGATCCTGGCCATCGCGGCCGGGCTCAGTCTCGTCGTGCAGCAAGCGCTCAACGCCAACCTGCGCGCGGCGCTGAGCTCGGCCGCCTGGTCGGGCTTCATGAGCTACGCTCTCGGCGTCATCTGCATGGTGGCGCTCGCCCTGCTGCTGCGGGATCCGCTGCCATCGGTGGCGACGGCGTCCCGCATCCCCTGGTTCGCCTGGACCGGCGGCATGTTCGGCGCGATTTTTATCGGCCTTGCCATTTTCCTGATTCCGCAGCTCGGCGCGGCGACCTTCTTCGCGCTGCTGATCGCCGGCCAGATGCTCGGCTCCATCGCCTTCGATCATTTCGGCGTGCTGGGCGTTCCGGTCCATCCCGTCAGCGCGATCCGCATCGCCGGCGCGGTCCTGCTGGTCGCCGGCGTCGTCCTTGTCCGCATGTAGGATGGTCGCCCTACCGCTCAGGCCGTCGCAGCCCTGTCTTCCTTATCCGCGCCGCGTGCGACAATCATCAATCCATCATCCAGCAACGGTCGTTGCAACGCCTCGGCTTCATCCCACGGCGCGCGCAGCCAAACGTCGCGTTCTTCATCCGTCGTCAGGATCACCGGCATGGCCTTGGAGTGGATCGGCTCGACCACGGCGTTCGGTGCCGTCGTGAGAAAACCATAGACATTGTGCGGTCCCGGGATCGGCTTGGACTTGGTGCCCCGGTCACCCCTGAATTCGGTCCAGATGCCGGCGAACGCGAACAGCGGGCGGTCGTCATTGAGCGCGAACCAGACAACATCCTTTTTCCTGGTCTCCGGGTTCGGCTCCGGCGCGTATTCCGCGAAGCTGTTCACCGGCACCAGGCATCGGCTTTCCGGCTTCAACCAGCCGCGCCAATGCGGCGACGAGGTGTTCCGGATATTGGTGACGGGCGGACCGCCCGTGCGCGGCGGTGGCGGCATGCCCCAGCGCATCATGGTCAACTCGCGTTCGGCGCCAGCGTTGCGCACGACCGGTGCCGGATAATCGGGGAACACGCCCGGCATCGGCGGCAGGTTGCCGACGTACCTGTTCATGACTCGGAACAGGCGGATGATTGCCTCCTGGTTGGTGGTGATCGAGTATAAGTTATGCCGACGTCGGCATAATCTCTACTATGCCGACCTCTGGATTATGCCGACCATTGGCTCAGAACGGGCTCTGACGGTGGCGATCGCTGCTTTGGAGTCGGCATAATCACAGTGCCTCTAGAAATGCGAGAAGCTTGTCATTCGGTCGAAAACGACCGGGAGTAGCTATCGCTGGAGCTGTAGCGGCCAGTGCGCGTTCCTTGATTCCCATATCAGCGTGTAGGTAGATGTGGGTGGTTTCGACCTGCTCATGGCCGAGCCAAAGTGCTATCACCGAAGTCTCAACTCCCGCCCGCAGCAGTCGCATCGCGGCGCTGTGACGCAACACATGCATGCTGATGGTTTTCTGTCCCAACGACGGACAGGCTCGGGTGGCTATTTGAATGTATTTCGCAAGCCGATGTTCAACGGCGTCACGGCTCAGTGACGTCCCCGATCGGGTGACGAAAAGTGGCTCCGCCGGATGACCCGCGCGCTCGGCGAGCCAAACACGCAGGAGGGCGACCATGCCCGCGGTAATCGGTGTGATCCGCAACTTCCGTCCTTTCCCCATGCAACTGACATGCGCGCCAGTGCCGAGATGAACATCGCTGAGGCGAAGGCCAATCAATTCTGACGCACGCAGGCCCGTTTGGGCCGCGAGCGTAAGCAGGGTATGGTCGCGCCGCCCGGTCCAGGTCGAGCGGTCGGGTGCGCGGAACAGCGCATCGAGTTCCGGTTCGATCAGGAAAGTGACGAGCCTCCGGTCGAAACGCTTGCGTGGAATGGCAAGCACGCGCTCGATTACGGCGGCATGCTCGGGATGTCGAAGCGCTGCGTACCGGAACAGCGAACGAACGGCGGCAAGTCGAGCGTTGCGGGTGCGCGCACTATTCTCCCGCTGCTTCTCAAGATGGTCGAGGAAGGCGCCGATGAGCGGCGCATCAAGATCATCGATGTCCAGCTTCGATGGCTCGACGTCTTTCCTCGCGGACGCGAACACCAGCAGCAGCCGCAGCGTGTCCCGGTAGGCCGCAAGTGTATGGGGATTAGCCCGGATTTCTCACGCTGTTTGATCGAGCGCTGTGGCAGGTTGAGTTCGGCGGCACCACAACCAGGGCCAGTCATTTGGGCATGACTTCTCGCCCGCTGCGGCGGGTTGGCCGGGAGTATTCAGAGGGTCATAGGGGCTTGGATGTTTTCCTGTGGGCCGAGGGTTCAGATGGCCGCGCTGTCGAGCGCGGCCCATGCTGTTCGAAAGACATCGGTGTAGGGAAATGCCGAGGCCATCGAGAACTTGATCCGGCGGACGCTGATGCGGACCTGGGCGCCGATCTTTAACAGCTTCAGGCGGATGGTGCCGCATGTGGCATCGGCGAAGCGGGTCGTAGCCAGGGCGATGCGGCGCAGCGCGCTGATAAGGACATAGGCCATTGAGGACAGCCAAAGCCGAAGCTGGTTGGCGCGCATGGTGCGGGTGGAGGTTCTGTCGGCGAACAGATCGAGCTGACATTCCTTGATGCGGTTTTCCATCTCACCGCGGGCGCAATAGAGCTTCTCATAGAGCGCGCGGGCCTGATACTGGTCGGCCTGCAGCGAGGTGACGACGAAGCGCGGATTGGCCCGGCCTTCCAGTGTCGCCAGGTCGATGTCGCCGACCCTGATGGATTTCTTGCGCCGGGACTTTGTCGCGCTCTCGCTTTCGGCGATGGACGGGATCATCCACTCGGCCTTGCCGACGACGCGGCGTTGCCGGCTCCAGCTCTTGCGCGTCCTATAGCGGAAGTCCTTGAAGCGCCGGGCTGGCTTGCCGGTCCGGCGGTTCTCCTCGGCTGCCTCGGCAAGTTCGGCCGCGATCTCGGTGATCAGCCTGTTATTCTTGGCCAAGCCGAACAGATAATCGACGTCGTTCTGTTCGCACCATGTCATCAGATCGTCGCGTGTGAACCCCGAATCCGCCCGCAGCAGAATGCGCACCTTGGGCCAACGCTCGCGGATCTGTGCGACGATCCGCGCAACTGCGTCAACCGAGCCCGCGCTGGCATCGATGTTGGACCGGCGCAGCTTGGCGCAAAGAAGGTGCCGCCCGCAAAAAATATACAGCGGCAGGTAACAATAGGATTTGTAGTAGCCATGAAAGAAGCGTCCTTCCTGCTCACCATGCAGCGGATCATCGGTGGCATCGAGGTCGAGGGTGATCTGGTGGGGCGCCGTTCGATGCGCCTCGAGAAACAGATCGACGAATAGCCGCTCCACCGCCTCAGCATCGTAGCTGATCTTGTGGTAGCGCGACGGCTCCGGCTTCGACAATTCCAGCCGGTTCAACGTCGACTTGCCGGCTACCGCGGCACAGTCCGCGCGCCGCGCCTCGAGCTTTCCCGCCAGCACCGCCAGCAATGGATCGTGGCGTAGCGTCTCATGGTCGTTGAGGTCCTCGTAGCCGAGCGCGATCCCGAATATCCGCTGCCCGACCAGCGTTGCAACCGAATGCTCGACCTGCGCCTGGGATCGCCGATCGACAAAGCACGATGCCAACCGATCCACCATCCTGATCGCCCGATCCGTCGCCCCCAGCAGCAGCGCGCCCGCGTCCGATGTGATCGCGCCACCGTCAAACGCCGCCACAACATCGCGGCCTTCTACGCCTTCAAATCCAAAAATATCCGGGATACACTCTGTCTGCATCGGGGCTCTCCTCGAATCATCAAGAAGTCGTTCTCGCAAAACAACTTTCGCTGATTCGGAGTCCCGATGCGCTTATTCTCTGTGAGAAATGCGGGTTAGCCTGGCGCTGGCGGATGAGGCGTTCCGTGAAGAACGCTTGCAGGGTTGGGGCAAGTGCAGTCATGCGGCACCTCCGAGATGCCGCTCCAAACGATCACCAACCAGCGTCAGCAACTCCGGCGCAGCCGAGAGATACCAGTATGTGCTGACAGGATCGACGTGGCCGAGGTACGTCGACAGCAACGCGATCCGGTTCCCCGGCTCCCTGCCATCTCGATACCCGTCAAGGATGGTATTGACGGCAAATCCATGCCGCAGATCATGCAGCCTCGGCCGGCATGACGCCGACCGCGGTTTGAGGCCGGCGCGGTCGACAATTTGACGAAAGACAGGCTGGACACTCATGTAGTGGGGCCTGGTGCCAACCGTAGTGACCAGCAATGCTGGCGTATTCGATGAGTTTGTCGGACGGTCGCCTCGACGCAGATAATCAACTAGCGCGGCCACGGTACTTGGATGTAGCGGCAATTGGCGAGACTTGCCGAACTTTGCGTTCCGAATGGTGAGTAGTCCAATGACAGGATCGAAATCGTCGCGGTCGAGTCCGATCGCTTCCCCAACCCGCATTCCGGTCACCGCAAGCAAAGCGATCAATGTCCGAAATGTCGCCACGCGGTGCGGTGTCCGCAGCGTCCCGGCTGCGGCGATGAGGGCGGCGATATCCGACTCCGAATATAGGTAAGGCGTGGCTCGGCCCTTTTGCTGCACCAGCAAGTGTGTCGGGGGCACCTCGGTCGCGGGGTCGATCCCGCGCAGGTGCTTAGCGAAGCGGCGAACAACGGAAAGCCGGGCGAACGCCCAGGTTCGACCGCGCTTAGGGAGTGTCGCCCAAGCGAGCGCCGCCTCGGTTGTCAGATGATCTTCGCCGCGATCCTCGACGAAGGTGAGAAACTGACTGAGGAGCTTCTCGGCTCGATAGAGCTTAAAGCCGAGGGCGCGGCGAACCACAAAGTAGTCTGCGAGAGCCTTGCGGAGAGCGTTCATGCGACGACACCCGGCCAGGGGCGAGCGATCGACCGCAGAGCATCGCGATCGACCTTGGCATAGATCGATGTCGTAATGGCGTTGCGGTGACGCAGGAGTTGTCCGATCTCGGGCAGCGATGCACCGCCGCGTAGCATCAGCGTCGCTGCGGTGTGACGCAGCCGGTGAGCATGGATCGGTTCAAAGCCGCACCGTTCGCCAGCGTGGCGAACAATCTGCGTTACCGCGCCAGTGGTGAGAGCATGATGCGGGGCTGTGATCCGTGCAAACACTGTGCGGCCTTGCGTGCTTGCGGGACGGCCGTGACGCAAGTAAGCCGCGATTGCTTCGCCGACGTCTGCAGGCAATGGCAGTCGTTCGGAGCGATTGCCCTTGCTGTGGGCAATCACGATCTCGCCGCCTCGCCAATCGATATGCTCAAGCTGCAGTTTGGCGACTTCGCCTGCCCGCAAGCCCAGGCGAACAAGCATGGTCAGGACCGCGAAGTCACGACAGCCACTTCGGGTGCTGGTGTCGCAGGACGCCAGAAGGCGTTGCACTTGGTCAGCGGCCAATCCCTTCGGCAATCCGGTTAATCGCCGACCGGGAACGGTCGGTACCGCAGACACCAGCGACCGATCGATAGCGCCGTCGACGTAAAGAAAACCGAGTAGTGATCGAAGGGCCGTCACCGTCAGCCCGGCCGTCCCAGGGCTGAGGCGGGAGCACTTTGTCACCACAAAGGAAATGACATCAGCCGCTGTCAGGCTTCGAAGGTCCAGAGCAAGGCCGTCCGGCAAGACCTTGGTTTGAAGGAAGGGACGCATCAGTTCGATATACCGGGACGCTGACGCATCCTTGATGCCACGTTCAAGTATCAAGTAACCTCGGTATCGCGCCAGGGCCGCTTCAAGCACTCCGCTGGCCGGCGGCAACAAAGCCGCAGGTGCGGTCCCAAGACCGCGCAGGTAACCGAGGATCGGCTGCATCGCTCTGATAGAGCAAAGAAAACTGTAACCTGCTTCATGACGGCTGCGCTGAAACCGCTCTACTTCCTTTGCGCATAGTTCCCCTACATCGAGCCCCTCGCTCGCGAGCCAATTGCTCAGGTGGTTTAGCAGCAACAAATGAAAGCGGGCCTGCTGTGGGCTATAGCCTTGTCGTGTCATGTGGTCGGCAAACCCAGTCGCGAATGCCGAAAGCGGACCCGAAACCCTAACTCGTGACAGATCAATCAACATGAAAGCCTCCCTTCGATTGGCAAGAGGGAGGCTATACGCAGTAGCCATCAATCGGATTATGCCGACTCCATCGCAGCGATCGCCGCCGCCCGAGCCCGTTCTGAGCTAATGGTCGGCATAATCCAGAGGTCGGCATAGTATAAGTTACACACAGCCCGTACCTGTGGGGTCGCCAAGCGCTACCGTACCTCAAAGCCTAGTGGCATTGCGCAGCCGCGCCAAGGTCGCTGTAATGGCGGCCATGGGCTCGAGATCGCGAGAAGTCATCTACGGCGGCCGGATCATCGGGGCGAAGATTCGCGCCGAAGGTGCACGGGAAGCCGCGCAGAAAGCCGTCCGTGAAGCCGACCGGGCCGCGGCCGAGCTATGGTCGATCCAGATGGAAGCCCATGGCGGGCCGGCGCAACCGTCGCCAACACTCGCGCAATGCCTCAACGGCGGCTATGGCTGGCTACAGGTCAAATGCCACCGTTGCGAAACCGAGGCCAGCATACCGCTAGAGCACGTCCGCAGGCCGCGCGACACGCCGATCTGGAAACTAGAGGCGGCGCTGAAATGCCGGTCATGCCGGACGCCGCGCTATTCGCCGCGCGTGCACATGATCAAGCTGACGCAACATCGCGAGATCGCGCCTTACAAGTGGGTGCATCCGGATGATGATGAGCGGCGGTAGAATTACGCCACTACTGTCACCGTAATTCATTGAGTGCACTGACACCATAATTCGGCGTGCGGTGGGTCGACCAGCGATGAGGATCGGCGTCTAATCGGTGGCCGGATCGTCTGTTTCGTCCATCTGACGCGCGATTCGCTTAATTATTGGCACCAATTCTTTTAGGACGGCCTCGCAGGCAAACTTTAGCGTAAGGGCAATGTCATTGGTGACCTTCATTTGCATATTGTAAGTAGTGAAGGCGAACTTCCATTCTGCATCTTCCGGCCGGTCCTCGGTGAAATTATCCAGTGTCCGCACGCTACCCTAAATCTGAGACAGACTTAGTGCAACGGTTGCAGGAAACATCTCGAGATTTTCCCACGCCTCATCAAAGTCGGGCAAGTCAGTGATCTTGAGATCGCTTAACTTCACCGTTTTTTCTTTCAACTCTCGAGAGGTTTTTTCCGCCAAGATATTGGAGCGACGAGCGAGATGATCGCATGCATGCTCGGTTCTGAGGAAAACTCCGAGCCGCTTCCGTTGAAACTCGCGGCGATCCTTTTCCTGGTCCGCATATATTTTCGCCATGGCTCCTTGGTAAGCGAGGGTGCCCCCACCAAGTGCGACGAGGGCAGCCAGAAGCGGTTGCCATTTGCTGAGGTCGAGCGCGATCGCACCGATAAGCAGGATGCCGACCGCCGTCGCGATGCCGGGCCATTCGATGCGTTTCATTTGACTGTCCTGGCGTGGATCTGGAAGCGCCGAAAAAGGTGGTCGCCCGAAGCAAGTTAGGGAGCGACCGTCAAGTTGAAGAATAGTTCGGCGTCCATATCCAACTGCCAGCTCTTACGATTGATGCTCTCGTGGAAAAGCCAATCCATCTACCCGAAGCTTCATCTCGTTTATGCGAAATCAAGAGCTGGAAAGTTCCGTAATAGCCCATCGGTTTAATGTCTTTCCAAGTTCCAGTGATTCTGTTGCCGTCTATCACGGCCACCACACGGTAGACCCCCATTCCGGTCTCGTCGGCGTCTCGGAACTCTCCAGCCAAAAGGTGAGTGAAACGGTATAATGTGAGCTTGCTTGGAAAGCTCTTAAAGTCCAACTCATAATGTATCCGGGCGGATCATGCTCTGGCGAGTCTGCGCGAGAGCAACTTGACGCTGGCGATCATGAGCCATGCTTCGGCGCTCGCAATCGTTGCCTCGAAGTCCTTTGCAAGACGACGATTGCGGTTGAGCCAGGCGATGGTTCGTTCGACGACCCAGCGGCGTGGCAATAATTTGAATCCTTTAGCGGCATCGGATCGTTTGACGATCTCGATGGTCCAGCGGCCGATTGAGGCAAGCGCCTTTTTGAGTTTCGGACCGGCATAGCCACCATCGGCGAAGACATGACGTAACCAGGGGAAAGCACTTCGGATCAACTGGAAAAGCGCAGGTGCGCCGTCGCGATCTTGTATGCTGGCTTCATGCACGACGCCTGCGATCAGAAAGCCCGCGGTGTCAGTGAGAAGGTGCCGTTTGCGTCCTTTGATCTTCTTGCCGGCATCGAACCCGCGCGGACCACCTGCCTCGGTCGTTTTAATCGACTGGCTGTCGATCACTCCTGCCGTGGGACTTGCCTCCCGGCCATCGGCCTCACGCGCCATCATGACGAGATGGTGGTTGATCTTCTGCCAGGTGCCGTCATCGCGCCACCGGTAGAAGTACCGCTGCACCGTCGTATAAGGCGGAAACTCCTTCGGTAACAACCGCCACTGGCAACCGCTCTGAGCGATGAAAAAGATCGAATTCACTAATGCCCGCATCGCCGTCACACGTGGCCGGCCGCGACAATTCTTGCAAGGCATGTAGGGAGCGATCATCGCCCACTCTTCATCCGTGGTATCGCTTGCATACCGCAGCCCATCTCGACAATATTTCGCTCGAGTGATTTCAGTCCAAACCAATTTGTGCCTCCGTCGTAGCTCGCAACCACGACTAAATCACAAATGACTGAAATCACTCAGCTTAATTTCGGGTCGGCCTCTTAGGCATTTCGTCGGCGAGAACATCCCATTGCTGCGTCCAAGGAATGTCGAACATCTCGTCGTGAATGATCTTCTTCCGAAGCCAAGTTAAGGCGCGAATAAAGTGATAACCTGCTGCAATCGTGATAACTGGTCCAACCAGGTACGCGGCAATTACAGACCCGAATATTCCGAGTAAAAAACTCGACAGCAATTCCATTGTGTGTCGCCCTCAAAGGCTAAAAAGCTCCGAAGGGGCTGCACCAGAGCGTGTACTATTCCAGACCTTCGCCTTCTAAGCAATCACACTCACATGGACGACAGAATGCGCGAGAGGCCGCGAACAAAGGAGAGGCCTCTTTCACGTTAAAGATCGTCGCTAGCCTGGGTAAATCTCACGAACCTATCGCTTTCGTGCAGGTCGAGCCAGTTCCGCTCGATCCCGAGCTTTAGCCCCGCGCCATATTCTGCCGGCGTCGCTTGGCCAGCGGTCCTAGAGGAGGACTACCGAGCTATCTTCTCGATCGCGTCTCACGCCTCCCAGAATTACGGTGACAGTGCACCTAACTATTCCGTTTACGACTACCTGCACGCCACCGGCGGGCACTATTAAGTGCACTGTCACCGTAATTCACCGTAATTCGATCCAAAGCGAGGAAATCAAAGTCACCCCCGAAACGGTCGAGGCTGGTGCCGATATCATTTGGACTCATTTTTACGACGTGGTGCCGCGCGGTTTCGATGCTGGCCGCGCGTTATTTCAAAAACTCGGGCGCATTGTGTCGCGAGAATGCGGGGTTATGTTTCGTACTCTCAACGTCATTGCGAGGAGCACTTGCGACGAGGCAATCTAGTTCTGGCATGTGGCTTATGGGCTTCGCTTCGCTCGCAATGACGAAACCCCACGTCGTCCCGGCCTTGGGCCGGGACCCCAGCGTGAGCGCAATTGCGCTCATCGCGGCGCCGTGTCCTCTCGTTTCGGCAGTGGAGCAGATGCCTTTCGATAAAGCTGACGCCAGGGGTTATGGATCCCGGCTCAAGGCCGGGACGACGTGGTCATTTGGAGAAACGCCGTGCCCATCAACGTCATTGGACGTGGGTGCCAAACTCTCCACCGTCATCATCCGCCACCTCGTCACGCGAATGCGCGACAAGTGGCTGGCATGACGGCCTCCCCTTCACGACAAATTTAAGCCACCTCGCCCGTTGCATTTTTTGCAGCGCATCATATGATGGACATAATCCAATTCGCGACATCCAAGGAGCGCGCCATGGCCACAGCTTCCGATCCGGTCGTCATCGTTTCCGCCGCCCGCACCCCGCTCGGCAAATTCATGGGTGATCTCGTGCCTTTCAGCGCGCACAAGCTCGGTTCCCATGTGATCGGCGCGGCGGTCGAACGGGCCAAATTGTCGCCGGAACGGATCGACGAAGTGTTCATGGGCTGCGTGCTGCCGGCCGGACAGGGCCAGGCACCGGCGCGGCAGGCAGCCCGCGGCGCCAAACTGCCGGACGCGACGGGTGCAACCACCATCAACAAGGTTTGCGGCTCCGGCATGAAAGCCACCATGCTGGCGCATGACATCATCAATGCCGGTTCGGCCGAGATCGTGGTGTCCGGCGGCATGGAGAGCATGAGCAATGCGCCCTATTTGCTGGCGAAGGCCCGCGGCGGCTACCGCGCCGGCCACGACCGGATCATCGACCACATGATGATGGACGGCCTCGAGGACGCCTACGAGGTCGGCCGCTCGATGGGCGATTTCGGCGAACAGACCGCCGAGGCCTATCAATTCAGCCGCAAGGACCAGGACAGCTACGCGATGGAAACGCTGACGCGGGCGCGCAAGGCGGTCGAAGGCGGCGCGTTCAAGGCCGAGATCGCGCCGCTGACGGTCACCGAAAAGGCCGGCCCGCGCACCATCGGCAATGACGAAATTCCGCTCAAGGTCGACCCCGCCAAGATTCCCGGATTGAAGCCGGCGTTCCGCGCCAACGGCACCATCACGCCGGCGGCGTCCTCGGCCAATGCCGACGGTGCCGCGGCGCTGATCCTGGCGCGCCGCTCGCTCACCGACCGCGACGGCCTGCCCGCGCTGGCCGAGATCAAGGGTCACGCCACCCATAGCCAGGAACCGCAGTGGTTCACCACCGCGCCGATCCCCGCGATCCGCAAGCTGCTCGACAAGGTCGGCTGGAGCGTCAGCGACGTCGATCTGTTCGAGATCAACGAGGCCTTCGCGGTGGTGCCGATGGCAGCGGCGCGCGATCTCGGCATCCCGCGCGAAAAACTCAACATCAATGGCGGCGCCTGCGCGCTCGGCCACCCGATCGGCGCGACCGGTGCGCGCCTGATCGTGACCTTGCTGCACGCCCTCGAAGCGCAGGGTTTGAAACGCGGTGTTGCCTCGCTCTGCATCGGAGGCGGTGAAGCCACCGCGATCGCGATCGAGCGCATCGTGCATTAGCTTGGGCTGAGATCAGATTAAATCGTCATTGCGAGCCAACGGGTCCGGCCTCTGGCCGGCCCGATGACAGGCTCCGCGAAGCAATCCATAGCGTCAAACGAAGAATGGATTGCTTCGTCGCTAACGCTCCTCGCAATGACGGACGAATACGACCTACGCTTCAGCGATACTCGGTACGACGCGTCCGAAAATGAGGGAACTTTGTCATTTCGGTCTAACGGCCATTGTGCCAGGATGCGCCCGTCAAAGCAAAA
The DNA here is from genome assembly GCA_963755895.1 of uncultured Alphaproteobacteria bacterium. Lineage (GTDB taxonomy): Bacteria > Pseudomonadota > Alphaproteobacteria > Rhizobiales > Xanthobacteraceae > Bradyrhizobium. Next base: position 382,352 of record CAVWMD010000027.1, on the reverse strand, counting down.
CCAAGAAAGACATCTGAGGCTCAATGATTTCGAATTGGCTGTCGGCCGCGCTCGCCCGCCGCAATATTCATTACGGCTGGGTGATGGTCGGCGTGACCTTCCTGACCGCGCTGGTCAGCGCCGGCGCGGTGGGCGCGCCCGGCGTGTTCATCGTACCGCTGCAAAAGGAGTTCGGCTGGAGCACCGCGCAGATTTCCTCGGCGCTGTCGATCCGCTTCATCCTGTTCGGGCTGATGGCGCCGTTCGCGGCGGCCTTGATGAACCGCTATGGCTTGCGCAACGTGACGCTCGCGGCGCTGCTGACGGTGGTCACGGCGCTGGTGATCTCGCTGGCGATGACGCAGGTCTGGCAACTGATCCTGCTCTGGGGCGTCGTGGTCGGCATCGGCACCGGCATGACCGCGCTGGTGCTCGGCGCCACCATTGCCGCGCGCTGGTTCAACGCCCGGCGCGGCCTCGTGGTCGGAATCCTGACCGCGAGTGCGGCGACCGGACAATTGGTGTTCCTGCCGTTGCTGGCCCACCTCACCGAAGTCATGGGTTGGCGAACCGCGCTCGGGCTGATGTGCGGAATGCTCGGCGTCGCGGCGTTCGCGGTGTTGCTGGTGATGCGCGATCGCCCCGGCGATCTCGGTCTGCGTCCGTTCGGGGATGACGGCAAGCAGCCGCTGCCGCAGCCGGCGCCGAACAATGCACCGATCATGGCGGCGGCGCTCGGCACGCTGCGCGACGCCTCGAAGACGCGGGTGTTCTGGATTCTGTTCGCGACGTTCTTCATCTGCGGCGCCAGCACCAACGGCCTGGTCCAGGTGCATCTGATTCCGATGTGCCTCGATTTCGGCATTCCGCAGGTGCAGGCCGCGAGCCTGCTGGCGGCGATGGGGATCTTCGATTTCGTCGGCACCATCGTATCGGGCTGGCTGTCGGACCGCTATGACAACCGCTATCTGCTGTTCTGGTATTACGGCCTGCGCGGCCTGTCGCTGGTATTCCTGCCGTTCACCAATTTCTCGTTCTACGGCCTGTCGCTGTTCGCGATGTTCTACGGTCTCGACTGGATCGCCACCGTGCCGCCGACGGTCCGGTTGACCACGCAACGCTTCGGGCCCGAGCGCGCCAATCTGGTGTTCGGCTGGATTTTCGCCGGCCATCAACTGGGCGCGGCCACCGCCGCCTTCGGCGCCGGCCTGTCGCGCACCCTGCTCGCGAGCTACCTGCCGGCGTTCTTCGTCGCCGGCGCCTTGTGCCTGTTCGCCTCGCTGATCACGCTCGGGATTTCGCCGCGGCGGAAGCCGGTAGTGGTGTAGAGGGCGAATAGTGAGTGGCGAATAGCGAATGGGGGAAAGAAAGGCGCTGCTCCCTATTCGCCATTCGCTACTCGCCATTCGCGTCTCATGGCCTGATCGCCATGCTCGTCGTCGGTCCCGGCGTGCGGATCGGCTCCGCCAAACGCGCGAATTCGCACAACAGCGAACGGGTCTTGCGGGGATCGATGATCTCCTCGACCCAGAATTTTTCGGCCGAGCGGAACGGCGAGCGCAGCTTGTTGAGCCGGTCCTCGATCTCCTTCAGTTTTGCCTTGGGATCTTCGGCCGCATCGATGTCGGCGCGATAGGCGGCCTCGATGCCGCCTTCCAGCGGCAGCGAGCCCCAATAGGCCGACGGCCACGCATAGCGCATCGAGAAGCGGTCGGCGGGCTGATGCACCACGCCGGCGACGCCAAAGGAATTGCGCACGATGATGGTGCACCAGGGAACCGTGCTTTGGTTGACCGCGGCCATCGCGCGCACGCCGTGACGGATAGTGGCCGCCTTCTCGGCCTCAAGCCCGATCATGAAGCCCGGACAATCCATCAGATAGACCACCGGCAGATGGAAGGTCTCGGCGAAGTCGACCCAGCGCACCACCTTCTGGCAGGCGTCGGCGGTCCACGACCCGCCATAGTGAAAGGGATCGCTGGCCAGCAGCAGCACCGCACGGCCTTCGAGCCGCGCCAGACCGACGATCATCGAGCGGCCGAAATTGGCGTTCATCTCGAAGAACGAGCCCTTGTCGACGACGGCATCGATGATCGGGCGCATCTTGTAGACCTGGCGGCGATTGCGCGGCACCGCCTTCAGCAGGCCCTCTTCCGCGCGCTCCGGATCATCATCGGAAGGCAGCGTCGGCGGCAAGTCGTAGACCGAGGACGGCAGATACGACAGGAAACGCCGCGCGCAGGCGAAGGCCTCCTCCTCGGTGTCGACGGCATGATCGACGCCGCCGGCACGGGTCTGGATGTCGGCGCCGCCGAGCTCCTGCTTTGTCAGGTCCTGGCCCAGGCGTTTCACCACCGGCGGACCCGCAACGAACATCGCCGAGTTCCTGGTCATGACCGAATAATGCGTCGCCGCGAGCCGCGCCGCACCAAGCCCCGCCACCGAACCCAATCCGAGACCAACCACCGGCACGCGGGCCATGTTGGCGGTCGTGTACGAGTACCAGCGCGTGCCGCCGATGCCGCCGGGCAGATTGGCCGCGCCCTTGGTTTCGATGGTCTTCACCGAGCCGCCGCCGCCCGAGCCTTCGATCACACGGATGATCGGCAGCCGGAAATCATGCGCCATCTCTTCGGCCATCAACGGCTTTGCCGAGATCGAGGCGTCCGCCGAGCCGCCGCGCACCGTGAAATCGTCGCCGACCACGACGACGGTGCGGCCGTCGACCTTGCCGCGGCCGAACACGCAATTGGCCGGCGTGAGATGTTTGAGTTCGCCGCTTTCATCGTATTCGCCGATGCCGGACACGGCGCCGACCTCGTGAAAGCTGTTTGGATCGATCAGCCTGTCGATACGTTCGCGAACGGTGAGCCGGCCCTGGTCGTGCTGACGCTTGACCTTGTCAGCGCCGCCCATCTCGCGCGCGAAGGCTTCCCGCCGCGCGAGATCGTCGAGCTCCGGCTTCCAGTTCATTGGTATCCTCCGTCTTGATGATTTTATTTTTTTGGGCGGTTACCGGAAGCGGCCTGTTCTCGATCCGATTACTGAAAATATCGGTGTCGGTGCCGTCGAGCAGACCATGGACCGCGGCGCCCAATTCCAGCAGCCGTGGCGCGACCTCCATGTGCAGCCGCTTTTCGTCATACATCGCCGACAACAGGCCGATCGTGACCACGGCGAAGGTTTGGTATTGCGGCGACCACACCGGCACCGCGAGACCATTGATATGAGGGCTCCACAGTCCGCAGGCTACGACATAGCCATGTTCGCGCAGGAAGCAGCGATTGGCCTCGATCCGCGGCCGCAGCAGTTTGGCGCTTTCAGGACTTTCACGTTCCATTTCCGTCAGCAAGGCGTCGCCGACATCGGCATCAAGCGCCGCGGCGTAGGCGTGACCCGCGGCGGTGGAGGCTATCGCGATGCGGGTGCCGGTGCCTTCGTACAGGCCGAGCGCATTGTCCGCGCGGGCGTGTTCGAGATAAACCATATGAGACCGATCCGGGATCAGAAACCCGACGGTTCCCGGCAATTGCTCGGCCACATCCTGCAATCGCTGGCGGATCAGATTGCGCAACTGCAAGCCGCGCATCATCGAGGCGCTCATGGCGACCGCGCTCGGACCGATGCGGTATTTCTGGTCGTGCGGCAGATAGACCAGCTGACCCATCCGGGTCAGCGTGTGCGTGAGGCGCGATACCGTCGATCGCGGCAGCCCGCAGCGGTTGGAAATCTCCAGATTGCCAAGCCGCGCTTCATGGCCCTCGAAGCAGCGCAGCACGTCGAAGGCGCGCGACACCACCTGGATCACATCACCCTCGCCCGCGAGATCGCTGGCGAGCATTCCCTGTTTGCTGAGCCGCTCGGAGCGTCGTCCCATGCCCTATCCAATTTCGTTTTACGGAATAATATTCCACTTGCGGATTAAACTACCTCAGGCAATCTGCAGCCACAACAGTAAGCCGAGGGCGCCCGCCCTTCCCGACGCATGTATCCTGTATGCCAACGCGCGGCGGCTTCACCGGGGAGTGAAATGCCAGAAATCAAGATTGTCACCGAAGTCGCGGGACGCGTTTGCGCGCTACCCATCGAGGTTGGCGCGAGCGTCGGCGACGGCGACGAAGTCGCATTTGTCGAAGCCATGAAAATGGAGCTTCCGGTCTCATCGCCGGCTTCCGGAAAACTCAAATCCATCCTCGTCAAGCTGGACGATGTCGTCGCGGAAGGACAGGTTCTCGCCATTCTCGAGACCTGAAAGCCTCGTTTCCAGGCAAAACGATAACGCAGCGTTTTCGTTGCCGCGAATTAAGGCGGCAGCACCGGTTCCAGCGCGGGCCGATGCGGCGTAAAATCCGCCCGAGCCAAGCCTCGCGCGGACTGGACAACCATGAATATCCTGCCACCGGCCACGGTCCATCACGCCAATCAATGGACCGGCTCCAAAACGCCGCTGCTGCGGTTCCTCGAGCGTTGCTATCAGGACTTTTTGATAGAGAACGGTGGCAACGTCGCCGACTATATTCCGGAACTGGGCAAGGCCGATCCGGCTCATTTCGGCATCAGCCTCGCCACCATTGACGGCCATGTCTATGAGGTCGGCGATAGCCGTATCCCCTTCACGATCCAGTCGATGTCGAAACCCTTCGTGTTCGCACTGGCGCTCGATACGCTCGGCGCCGAACGGGTGGAACGCGCGATCGGCGTCGAACCGTCCGGCGACCCCTTCAACTCGATCCGCCTCAATGCCGAGAACCATCCCTTCAACCCGATGGTCAATGCCGGCGCGATCGCGTGCTCCGGCCTGATCCATGAAGCCAAGGGCTTCAGCGCCTTCGACTATATCCGCGAGGCGCTGGGACGGTTCGCCGGGCGCGAACTCGCGATGGATGAGGCGGTCTATGCGTCGGAAAGCGCGACCGGTGACCGCAATCGCGCGATCGGTTATCTCCTGCGCAATTCCGGCGTCATTAGCGGCGACGTCAGCACGGTGCTGGATGTCTATTTTCGGCAGTGCTCGGTGCTGGTGACGGCGCGGGATATCGCGGTGATGGCGGCGACGCTGGCCAATCGCGGCATCAATCCGGTGACTGGCGAGCAGGTCATGACCCCCTACGCGATCTCGCGAACGCTTTCGGTGATGACCTCTTCCGGCATGTACGACTACGCCGGCGAATGGATCTATCGCGTCGGCATTCCCGCCAAGAGCGGCGTTGGCGGCGGCATCCTGGCGTCGCTGCCGGCGCGGCTCGGGCTCGGGAGTTATTCGCCGAAACTCGACAAGCACGGCAACAGCGTGCGCGGCATCAAGGTCTGCGAAGCGCTGTCGTCGCACTACGACCTGCACATGATGAATCGCAACGACAACGCCCGCAACAGCATCATCGCTGATTACGACCTCGGGAAAAGCCCGTCGCGCCGCAGCCGTCGCCCGCATGAGCAACGACTGCTCGCCGCCCATCATCATGACGTCCGCATCATCGAATTGATGGGCACGCTGACATTCGCCAACATCGACTATGTGTCGCGGCAGCTTGCGGCCAAGCCGCGGCCGTCCTTCATTATTTTCGACCTGCGCCGCGTTGCCGTGATCACGCGGCCGGCCGGCCGTCTGCTCGCCGAGGGCTTTCGCGAACTCGCGGCTTTCCATGTCACCGCGATCCTGTCCGGCATCGAACGATCATCACCGACATGGCAGGCGATCGCTGAATGGACCGACGGGATTTCGAACTTGCGTAACTTCCGGCTGCTCGACGATTGCATCGAATGGGCCGAGGACCAGATCGTCTACCGCTACAGCGGCGCAATCGACACCCATGCAGTGACCGAGCTGTCCGAACAACCATTGCTCGCGGGATTGAGCGCGCAGGAACTCGCCGATCTCGCGGCGCTGGGCACGATCCGAAGCTACGAAGCGGGCACCACGATCATCGCCGCCGCCGAACCGCCGGTGTCGCTGTTCTTCCTCAAAACCGGCATCGTCCATGTCCGGCTGCCGAATGGCGTCCGGATCGCCACGCTCACCGCAGGTATGGCGTTTGGCGAAATGGCGCTATTGGAGGCGAATCGCTCCGCAGACGTACTGGCGGAAAAATCCGTCACCGCCCTCGAAGTGCCGCTGGCCGATTTCCAGCGCTTTCGCGAACAGCGGCCGCGGGTCGGCGAACGCATCATGCGCAATCTCGCGCAATTGCTCGCCGATCGCCTGATCGTGGCCAACACCAAGGTGAGCGTCCTGACGGCGAACTAAATTAGCTGACCTGGCGCGCCTTGATAATCTGACGATACAGGTCGGCATATTGGCTCGCTCGATGACGCCACGAGACATCGACGGCCATGCCGTTCTGCTGAAGCTGTCGCCAAACGGGCTTGTTGCAAAACAAGACGTTTGCCCGGCGCAGCGCGCCGGCAAGCTGTTCGGCCGTAACGGGGCCGAATTTTATTCCGGTCGCCCGCTCGCCGGCACCACCCGGCTCATCCGCATCCACCACGGTATCAACCAATCCGCCGACGCGAGACACAACAGGAACCGCGCCGTACCTCAGCGCACATAGCTGAGTAAGCCCGCATGGCTCAAACCGCGACGGCACCACCAGCGCATCGGCGCCGGCCTGGATCAGATGCGCAAGGCTTTCGTCATAACCGATCGATACGCCGATCCGGTCGGGATTGGCTGCGGCGGCCGCCGTGTAGCGGCCTTGAAGGTCCGGATCGCCACTTCCCAGCACCGCAATTTGGATATCCTCGCCGAGGGCCACCGGAAGAGCCTCCAGCAGAAGGTCAAGCCCCTTTTGCCAGGACAACCGGCTGATAACGCCGAGCAACAATGCTTCCGGTGCGTTCCGAAGGCCCAATCTCCGTTGCAGCGCCGCCTTGTTGACTGCCCTGTTCCGCAGATGATCGGTGTTGAAGGCTGCTGCGATGTGAGCATCGGTCGCGGGATTCCAAACCGAAATATCGATCCCGTTGAGAATTCCGCTTAATACATCCGACCGCCCGCGCAGCAGACCGTCGAGCCCCATGCCGTCGTCGGGACGCTGGATTTCAGCCGCGTAGGTCGGCGACACCGTCGTGACGCGATCCGCAAACCGAAGCCCGGCCTTTAAGAATCCGATGGCGCCGTAATATTCGACCCCGTCGATATCAAACGAGTGGGGCGGCAATCCGATTTGTTGCAGGAGCGCGCGTGGAAACTGTCCCTGGAAGGCCAGATTGTGAACGGTCATCACCGTGCCTGGCCGCGGCCGGCCGCTATACTGCAAATAGGCAGGGGTCAGCCCGGCCTGCCAGTCGTGCGCGTGCACGATGTCGGGGGCGAATGCCGGGATCGATCCCTGGCCGATGTCCGCGGCTATTCTTCCGAGTGCCGAGAAACGGATGCCGTTGTCGGGCCAGTCGGCACCATCCGGCGACGAATAGGGGTTTCCCGGGCGAGCAAAGAGATGCGCGGCATCGAGCACCAAGAGCTCAAGCCCCGCGCTCGAGCCACTGAGGACGCGCGCCGGCCCTCCGTGCAAATTGGGCAGAGAGAGAACCTCTTCCGCCGCTTCCAACGCCTGCATGACGCCGGGATAGCCGGGCACAAGCGTGCGCATCTCGACGCCTTCGGCGTTCAAAGCCATTGGCAGCGCCCCGACCACGTCGGCAAGACCTCCCGTCTTGACGATCGGATAGATTTCCGACGCGACTGAAAGAACCCGAATGGGGCTCATGTCGCCAGTCCGTCGATCATCGCCTGCGTAATCAGACAGATGCCCTGTTCGGTGGTGCGGAATCTCTTGGCATCAAATTCGGGGTCTTCTCCTACGACCAGCCCGGATGGAATCTGCACGCCGCGGTCGATGACGACGTTCGCCAGTCGCGCATTCTCGCCGACGTCGACATAGGGCAGGATCACCGCGTTTTCGACCTTGGCCCAGGAATGCAGATGCACCCCGGTAAAGAGCAGAGAACGACGCAACGACGCGCCGGATATGATGCACCCGCCCGAGACGAGCGAGGTGATCGCCTCGCCGCGACGGCCTTCCTCATCGTGAACGAATTTCGCCGGCGGCGTGATTTCGGCGTGGGTCCAGATCGGCCATGACTGGTCGTAAAGATCGAGTTCGGGAAGAATATCCGTGAGATCGATGTTGGAAGCCCAATATGCATCCACGGTTCCCACATCCCGCCAATAGCTGCGCGGATCATTGCCAGAGCGGACGCAGGAACGGCTGAACTGATGCGCCACCGCGCGGCCGTGCTTCACGATATGAGGGATGATATCCTTGCCGAAGTCATGACTTGAGTTGGGATCATTAGCGTCGCGCCGCAGTTCCTCGAAAAGAAATTTTGTATCGAATACATAGATTCCCATACTGGCCAGGGATTTGTCGGGCTTGCCCGGCATCGCCGGCGGATCCGCCGGCTTCTCCAGGAAACTCAGGATCACGTCCTGGTCGTCGACATCCATGATACCAAAGCCGCTAGATTCCGATCGCGGCATTTCGAGGCAACCGATGGTGACGTCGGCGCACTGCTGGACATGCTGCTGCAGCATGAACTCGTAGTCCATTTTGTAGACATGGTCACCGGCGAGGACAACGATGAACCGGGCGCCGTAGACTTCAATGATATCGATGTTCTGATAAATCGCGTCCGCGGTCCCGAGATACCAATTGGTTTCGGAAACGCGTTGGCTCGCAGGCAAAATGTCGAAACTCTCGTTGCGTTCGGGCCGAAAGAAGTTCCAACCCATCTGCAGATGCCGAATGAGGCTATGGGCCTTGTACTGGGTAGCCACCGCGATGCGGCGGATGCCGGAGTTCATGGCGTTGGAGAGCGCGAAATCGATGATGCGCGACTTGCCGCCAAAATAGACGGCGGGTTTCGCCCGCCGATCGGTCAACTCCATCAGCCGGCTACCGCGCCCGCCGGCCAGCACAAAAGCGAGGGCATGACGCGTCAGGGATGTGTTTCCGTCAGCCCGCATGATGTTCTCCTGCCCTATTGGTTGATGCTATCTCGCCCGCGCGCATCTGAATTGGCCACGAGCACCCCGCCAAGTTTGATCGCAATTTGCCCCTGCCCGTCTACCGATAATTGAGGCGTATAGCGGCGGCCCTCCCTTAGGCTTGCCGCAGCGCATCAATCGATTCCCGGCATGGCACCGTAAAAATGGCACCGTTAAAAAAGCCTTGGCGCTCCAAGCCCGGGCGCGTCATAGTCAGGTCAAGCCAACCCAACTCAAGGGCGGAAAATTCAGGGAACGGGAGACAGCGCCATGGACGAAGTGGAAAAGCGTGTCATCGGCAAAGTGATGCGGCGGCTGATTCCGTTTCTGATCCTGTGCTATTTCGTTGCCTATCTCGATCGCGTCAATGTCGGCTTCGCCAAGCTGCACATGAACCAAGCACTGGGTTTCAGCGAGGCGGCCTTCGGACTGGGGGCCGGACTGTTCTTCATCGCCTATTTCCTGTTTGAGGTTCCGTCCAACCTGTTTCTGGAGCGGGTCGGCGCGCGGATCTGGATCGCCCGCATCATGATCTCCTGGGGTATCGTCTCGGCGGCGTTCGCCTTCATTCCGCAGATCAGCAAAGCCACCGGGGCCTCGCATGAAACGGTGTTCTATACGCTGCGTTTGCTGCTCGGCGGATGCGAGGCCGGCTTCTTTCCCGGTATCATCTTCTATCTCACGCTGTGGTTTCCCGCGGTCTACCGGGCGCGGGTCATCAGTTTCTTCATGCTGGCGATTCCGATCTCCTCCATCGTGGGCTCGCCGATATCCGGAATGCTGCTGAACCTGTCGGGCTGGGGACTGGTCGGCTGGCAATGGCTGTTCATTCTCGAGGCCGCACCGTCCATTCTGGTGGGCCTCTGTGTGCTGTTCTATTTGACCGATTTTCCCCGCCAGGCCGGTTGGCTGCAACCAGACGAGATCGCGTGGCTGGAGAACGTGCAAGCCACCGAGAAACGGAACAAGGAGAAGGTCGAACATCTGTCGTTGCTGCAGGCGCTCACCGATATCCGCATTTTGCTCTGCGCTTTGGTGTACTTTTGCCTGAATGCGGCAAGCTACGGCGTCGCCTTCTTCCTGCCGACCATCATCAAGGGCTTCGGGGTCAGCGATACCCAGACCGGATTATTGGCGGCATTGCCCTTCGTCTTCGGTGCCATCGGCATGGTGTTGCTCGGGCGGCACTCGGATCGCACGATGGAGCGAAAAGGCCACGTCGCCGCGGCATTGCTGATGGCCGCGATCGGGGTCGGAGTGTCAGGGCTTGTTTCCAGTCCCGTCCTCATCATGGCATTGCTCTGCTTCGCGCAGATCGGCATCTCGGCGGTGCCACCGATGTTCTGGCCGTTGCCGGCGAGTTTCCTGACCGGCGCATCGGCCGCGGCCGGGATCGCGGCCATCAACTCGCTGGGAAATCTGTCCGGCTTCGCCGGCCCGTTCTTGATGGGCTACATGAAGGATCTGACTGGAAACTTCACGGTGGGGCTGCTCCTGCTGGCGGGCTGCGCGTTAGTTGGCGCCGTCGTCTCCGCGACCTTGCGCATCGACCAGAGGCGCGAACAGGCCGTGGGCGCGGCACAACCCGCGCTGGCGCACTGATCCAAACTCTGGATGCGGTCGATCGCCGTATGTCGCGGGCATCCTAAGCCCTGACGACATGCGGGCGCTGCTGCTCTCGGCACAGCACCGAAGCGGACATTTGCGAGCGTCTTCCGGCCAGACCCGCTTGGGGGGTTACGCGGCCCGGCGCGACCGGCTATGAGACCGCCGTTAACGATGTTTCCACGCCGCCGGGATATCCGACTTAACTGGCTTTCGGCATCATCCGGACGCAATCTCGTGAGCTATAAGGGCCGATCTCGCGCAATTGGTGACTTCAGGCGTATGCGTTCCGCAGTTTTTATCACCGGGCTTTGCCTCGCACTGCTCGGCTGCGCGTCGATTTAGAATGCGCCCGTCAACCAGCCTGGCAGCAGCGCCGACCTCGCGGACAAGGTTCGTTTCAATTACGACGTCGGCGCCGAGCAAGATGCCGACCTGGTCGGGCTGTCGTTTTCAGGTGGCGGAACCCGGGCCGCGGCGTTTTCATTCGGCGTGCTGACGGAAATGCAGCACACGCCGATGCGGGGCGCGAGCGCCTCGATGCTCGACCGTCTCGATTTCATCTCCGGCGTGTCCGGTGGCGCGGTGACCGCCGCGTATTACGGCTTGCGAAAGCGCGCCGCGCTGGACGATTTCCGCGAGCGCTTCCTGCTGCGCAACGCGGAGGAAGGGCTTCAGACCGACCTGACGCTCGAAACCCTCGGAAAGGCGCTGGCCGGCGGCATCAACGACTCCCGGGGCTTTCCACGCTGGCTCGATGCCAATCTGTTCAATGGCGCGACATTCGCCGATTTTCATGAGACCGAGCGCCCGCGGGTCTGGATCAACGCGTCCGACATCTACAACCGCACGCCGTTCGTGTTCAGCGCGACGACCTTCAGCGCCATGTGCAGCGATCTTTCGAAATATCCACTGGCGAACGCTGTCGCAGCATCTGCCGCGGTGCCGGTCGCCTTCGCTCCGGTCGTCATTCAGACGTTCGCCCGCGAATGCAGCGATCCGTTACCCGCCTGGATCGTCAAAGCGCGCGACGATCGTCATGCGCAGCCAATACTCAGCTCTTACGCCAAGGCAATCAACCGCTATCACGACGGGACGATGCCGTACATCAAGCTGCTCGATGGTGGTCTGGTCGACAATTACGGACTGTCTGGTTTCACCATCGCGCGGCTGTCGGCCGACACGCCCTACGGCCCGCTGTCACCGCAACAGGCGGTCAAGCTGCGCCACGCCTTGTTTCTCGTGGTCGACGCCAAGACCGGCGTTTCCGGCAACTGGATCAACTCCGTGGAAGGGCCGACCGGTGTCGACCTGGTCAAGGCCGCGGCCGACACCGCGATCGACGCCAGCGTCGGCGCGAGTTTCACCGCCTTCGACGGCACCATGGGAGATTGGCAGAGTGCCTTGATCAAATGGCGCTGCGGCCTGTCGGCGGCGGACCGCGCCAGGTTGGGCGCCCGTCCCGGCTGGAACTGTCACGACCTTAAATTCTTCATCGGACGCGTCGGCTTCGACCAGCTCGATCCGGCGCGCGCGGCCGAACTCGAGGCGGTGCCGACCCGCTTCCGGTTACCCCCCGAACAGGTCGACAGCGTGATATCGGCCGGCCGCGATGCCCTGCGGGCCAACCCCACCTTCCGCGCGTTCGCCGGAAGCCTGTAGGGCCCCGCGCGAAACATTTGCGTCGCTGCCGAGACGGGTCATTTTGCCAATTTGGCGGCGGCCTCGTGTTGCGCTTCCAGCCGGTTGCCGTGGCGATGCAGCAGGCGCCATTCGCCGGCTTCGCGGCGGAAAATATGCGTCACCCGGTTGGACCATCCGGTGATGCCGTCGACGCCGGCCACGCGTTGGTTTTCAAAGGTTTCGATATCGGTCACATAGAACATCTCAGGCGTTGCGACCGTCGAGACGTTTTCATAGCGGACCGTCCCGCCCTTGAACTGGCTGCCGGCCCAGTCCCAGCGCTTTGCGACCGCCGCTGCGCCCTTCTCATAGCCGCCCCAGCCGTAGAAACTGGTCGCATCCGCCGTCTGCGAATAAAGCTGCTTGATGGCCGAGACATCGCCATTGGCGACCCTGGCCATCGCCGCATGCAATCGAGCGATGGCCGCAGCCACCGAAACCTCGAAGTCCGCGTTGCTCAAGCAATCACTTCCGTCACGGGTTGCAGATCGATCGCAAAGGTTTCCAGGAATTTTGAGGTCATGATGTAGAAGCCGACCGAGAGCTGCAATTCGACCAGCGCCCCCGGCGTCAGCTTGGCCGCCATCGCGTTGAAGGTCGCGTCGGTGGGACGGCGCAGTTTTACGATCTCGTCGGTGAAGGCGAGCGCGGCGCGCTGCACCTCGTTGAAGCAGGTGGCGGACTGCCAGTCTTCCAGCGCCGCGTTCTGTTCGTCGGTGACCCCGACATTCCCGCCGATGCGCTTGTGGGCCACGATCTCATAGGGCGCCTCGCACAGGATGCCGGTGCGCGTGATCGCGAGTTCACGGATCACCGGATCGAGCTCGCCCTTGTTGCGGATCGCGCCGCCGAGCCGGCAGTATTGTTCGAAGTAACTCGGCGAATGCGCCATCATGCGGAAGATGTTGGCGTTGCGGTTCTTGCCGAGAATTTCGCGGGTGCGGTCGTCGGCTTTGGCGGGATCGCTGTAGTCAATACGGGCCATGATTCACCTTGGTTTTTCCAGAATTTATTATTGGTTTTGGCAGCAGAACTTCGCCTCGAACCCTATCCGGCGGCTGACGCGAGAGCAACACGCGGGAGTCAAAATGCCGCCGCATTGCTGTTCGACTCTAGCACAGTCGATATTCGCCGAGTGGGGACTCTAAAGCGAATACTCGTCGTGGGGTGTTCCGAGTAAAGCACAACTGAGCCATTGAGCCTTCGCAGGCGATGATGACTCATGCCCGAGTCTAGGGAGTTAGACGTGAAGGAAGCCACCAAAAGGGCGGCCTCGGAAGCGCTTGCGCAAATGCTGGCGGTGACGGCGATGCTCGTCATCGCCAGCATTATTTTCTACTGGCGGTGACGCCAGTCGTTGCGAGAAGTGAAAGCGGCGGAGCGATCCAGCCTCCTGTTTGTCGTACTGGATCGCTCCGTTCGACTCGCGCAAGCGCCGCGATAATCTTCATTCTCATTTTGTCTTCGCGAAATAAGGAACCAGACGGCCGGCGAATGGCTCAAATCGCGCGGTGACCCTGTCGCCGATCGCAAGGTCGTTGTCGCCATGGGCCATCATGCGAAAGCCTTCGGCGGTATCGACCAGAACGATGTTGTAAGGCACGTGCGCGCGGGTCTCCGGCGTCGCGGCGCGGCACACCAGCGAGGTCGCATAGACCGTGCCCTCGCCGCTGGCGCGTTGCTCTGACCGGATCAGGCGCGCCGCACGCCGCGCAGAAGCTGCGGCGGAAATATTGCACGCCGCCGCAGGCCGCGCAGGATTGATAGACGATCGCGGCTTCGCCTCGCGGTCCAGTCCGCCAATGCCGGTTCGCCGCTCATCGCACCCGCTCCAGGAACATGCTGACATGCGACGACAGCACGCCGCCATCGCCATGCAGCAGCGCGATCGAGGCGTCGCGCACCTGGCGATTGCCGGCGCGCCCGGTCATCTGCAGATGGGTTTCGACCAGATGCGCCATCGCGCCGCCGACGCCGCAATGGCCGTAACTCAGGAGACCGCCATGGGTGTTGAGCGGCATCGCGCCGTCGCCATTGAAATATCCTGCATCGCACCCGCGCCGCCGCCTCGCCGCGTCCGGCAAGGCCGAGATCTTCCAGCAGCATCGCCAGCGTAATGGTAAAGCTGTCATAGACCGCGGCATAGCGCACGTCGGAGATCGCAACGCCCGAGGCGGCCTTGGCCTCGGCGATCGCGATCTCGGCGCCGAGTTCGCTTAAAGCGGGCGCCGCCGTGACGTGCTGATGGGTATGCGCCTGCGCGCAACCGAGCACGCGCACGCCGGCCTCGCCGGTGCGTTCGCGGCTGACGACGAACGCCGCGCCGCCGTCCGATACCGGGCAGCAATCCAGCAGCTTTAAGCGGCAACGCCACCGGCTTTGAATTCATCACGTCGGCGACGGTGATCGCCTCGTGAAATTGCGCGCCGGGATGCGTCAGCGCATGCTTGCGCATCAGCACCGCGAATTCGGCGAGGTCTTCCTGGGTCACGCCGTATTCGTGCATGTAGCGCGAGGCGACCAGGCCGTAATAGGCCGGAATGGTCGGCCCCAGCGGCACCTCGTAATCGGGATGCCCGACCTGCGCCAGCGCCAGGATCGAGGCGTCGCGGCTTTGTCCGGTCAGCCGGTTCTCGCCGCCGACCACCAGCACATGCTTGGCGACGCCGGCGTCGACCAGATGATGCGCCAGCATGGTCATCGCAAGGCCCGTCGCGCCGCCGACCTGCACGGCGTGGGCGTAGGACGGCCGAATGCCGAAATGCTCGGCGAACACGGTCGCCAGCATGATGTGCGGCGAGACCGTGCTGTAGCCGCAGAGAATGCCGTCGATCTCGGCGCGCTTCAGCCCGGCATCGGCGATATCGCAAGCTCCGCGGCCTGGCTCATCAGGTCGAGCGAGGAAGAGCCTTCATGCTTGCCGAAGGACGTCAGCCCGACGCCGGTGATGAAGCTCATGAGGACGATCCTACAACTCTCGTCATTCCGGGATGCGCCTCTTGGCGCAGGCCCGGAATCCATACTCCCTGCAGGGGTTATGGATTCCGGGCTCGCGCAAGAGCGCGCCCCGGAATGACGGCTTGAATGTTACACGCATCGCTCCAACCATCCTCAATACGACTTCGGCATGCCCAGCACCTTCTCGGCGATAAAACTGAGAATGAGCTGCGGGCTGATCGGCGCGATGCGCGGGATCAGGGATTCGCGCAAATAGCGCTCGACGTGGAATTCCTTGGCGTAACCGAAGCCGCCATGGGTCATCACCGCCTGCTCGCAGGCGTGGAAGCCGGCTTCGGCGGCGAGATATTTCGCGGCATTGGCCGCCGGCCCGCATGGCAGGCCCTGGTCGTATTGCCAGCCCGCCGAGAGCGTCATCAGCCAGGCCGCCTCCAGCTCCATCCAGTTCTTGGCCAGCGGATGCTGGATCGCCTGGTTCATGCCGATCGGACGGTTGAACACGATGCGGCTCTTGGCATAGGCCGACGGCGCGCGACAGCGCGACCTGGCCGAGCCCGACCGCTTCGGCCGCGATCAGGATGCGCTCCGGATTCATGCCGTGCAGGATGTATTCGAAGCCGCGGCCTTCCTCGCCGAGGCGGTCTTCGACGCGGGATTTCAAAATTCTCGAAGAACAATTCGTTGGAATCGACGGGCTTGCGGCCCATCTTCTCGATCTCATGCACCGCGACGCGCTTGCGGTCGAAATCGGTGTAGAACAGGCTCAAGCCGTGGGTCGGGGTCTTCACCTCTTCCAGCGGCGTGGTGCGCGCCAGCAGCAGGATCTTGTTGGCGACCTGCGCGGTCGAGATCCAGACCTTCTGGCCGTTGACGATGTATTTGTCGCCGGTGCGCACCGCGCGGGTCTTGAGCTGCGTGGTGTTGAGGCCGGTATTGGGCTCGGTCACCGCGAAGCAGGATTTGTCGCGCGCCGGAGATGATCGGCGGCAGCATGCGCTCGCATTGCTCTTGCGTGCCGAACACCACCACGGGATTGAGCCCGAACACGTTCATATGCACGGCGGACGCGCCGGACATGCCGGCGCCGGATTCCGAAATCGTGCGCATCATGATCGCGGCATCGGTGATGCCGAGCCCCGAGCCGCCATATTCCTCGGGGATGCAGATGCCGAGCCAGCCGGCATCCGCCAGCGCCTTGTGGAAGTCGGCCGGGAAAGCCGCCCTCCTTGTCCTTTTTCAGCCAATAGGCGTCGTCGAAGCGCGCGCAGATTTTTGCAACCGCGTCGCGGATCGATTCCTGGTTGGCGGAGAGTGCGAAATCCATGGCGTCTCAATCCTGTGTGCGTGGCGCGGCTTTGGTGACGCCGTCGCGCACCAAGGCGGCGATTTCGTCGGCGGAGAATCCGGCTTCGCGCAGGATTTCCTCGCCATGCTCGCTCAGGCGCGGCGCCAGCCGCTCGGTCTCCGCCGGCGTTTCCGACCAGGTCGCCGACACCTTCATGCTGCGGATCGCGCCCTCGGTCGGATGCTCGACCACCGGAAAGAAATCCGGTCGCGACCAGATGCGGATCCTGCAGCATGCTTTCGAGATCGTGCATCGGCATGACAGGCACATCGGCCTTGGTCAGCAGCTCGGTCCATTCGGCCGTGGTGCGCGTCTCGAAGATGCGGGCGAGTTCGGCATAGACCATGTCGATATTGACGGCGCGCCCGGCAAAGGTCGCGAATTTGGGATCGCTGCGCAGGTCGTCGCGGCCGGTGGCCTCGAAGAAATTCTCCCACTGCTTGTCGTTGTAGACGATCACGCAGATATAGCCGTCGGAGGTCTTGTAGGGCCGGCGGTCGCGCGACAGATGCCGCGCGTAGCCGCCTTTGTCGAGCGGCGGCTCGATAGGTCAGCCCGCCCATGTGGTCGCCCATGCACAAAACCCGCCATGGTCTCGAACATCGGAATGTCCACGCGCTGGCCGCGCCCGGTGCGGTCGCGATGCACGAGGCTGGCGCAGATCGCGCCGACCGCGGTGAGGCCGACGATGCGGTCGACCAGCGCGTTCGGCACATAGCGCGGAATGCCGTCGCCGGTCTGCGCCATCAAGGCCGGCAGCGCGGTCGCGCCCTGGATCAGATCGTCATAGGCGGGCTTGGCGGCATAAGGCCCGTCCTGGCCGAAGCCGAACACGCCGGCATAGATCAGCCGCGGATTGAGTTTTGAGACCACGTCGTAGCCGAGCTGCAGCCGCGCCATCGCCTGCGGCCGCACGTTGTAGATCAGCACGTCGGCGGTCTCGATCAGCCGCAGCACGGCGTCGCGCCCGGCCGGCTTCTTCAGGTCGAGCGCGATGCGAGCGCTTGCTGCGGTTGGTGTTGAGGAACACCGGCCCCATGCCGGGATGGCGGGTCGGGCCGATCAGCCGCGTCACGTCGCCGTCGGGCGTTTCGACCTTGATGACGTCGGCGCCGTAGTCGCCGAGCATCTGGGTGGCATAGGGCCCCATCAGCACGGTCGTCATGTCGATGACCTTGATGCCCTCCAGTGGTCCCATGGTTGCGCTTCGCTCCCGGATGTCGCGTGCAGCGCATCGGGCGCCGCTGTTCTCAGGCCAAGTAACGGCAGGGGGCCGGCAAGATCAAGGGCGCCCGGCGTATGGGCGTATGCGTATGCGTTGGCTCCAAGGTTGGCGTCGTCCCGGCCTCGAGCCGGGACCCATAGCCCCGGGCCTTGGTGATTGCAGAAGGCATCCGCCACACTGCCGAAAACGCGAGCCCTCGCAGTATGGGTCCCGGCGCGGAGGCCGGGACGACGGCTAGATATGCCTCCGCATTCTCGCGACACGATCCGCCCGAGTTTTGCAAATTCATTTCGCCCCAGAAGAGGGCGCAGGGAAGACCGGGTGCGCGCTGCACCCGCGGTCTCGCGTGCAAAGGTAACAAACAAAAACGCACACGAGCATACAGGTTCAGCGGAAGCAGTCCGGCCTTCCCTGCGCGATGGTTTTACAGCTTATTCCGTGCTCTCCCGGCGAGACCAGAGCTTGTTTGTCACCGTCATCCGCGTGATGCGAAACATCATCGCGAACTTGACACCGGCCATTGGGGCGTCAGGACCACACGACTTCGCCGTCCGCTTCAGCCACGCTCGTCAGTCGCAGCTCTCGCGTCCATCGCTCCCCGCCCCAACGTCAGTGACGATGGCCAACGCCCCCTCTCTCGGGACGGGATGACGAGCAATAAGCAGCTGATTTGGGTCAGGAGTCAAGGATAATTTCTGAAAATCAGAAATACCGTGGAGGACCTGAGGGGACGGACAGTAAGCCCCGTAGGGTGGGCAAAGCGAAGCGTGCCCACCATCTTATTTTCCTGCATGCCTTTGGTGGGCACGGCGCAAGCGCGCCTTTGCCCACCCTACATACAACGCTGGCGCGCCGCGTGGCGCCCGCCCTACTTCGCCGGCTCCAGCACCGAGACGTAATTCGCGACCGCGGCGCCGCCCATGTTGAAGATGCCGGCGAGTTTTGCATTCTTGATCTGCATGCCCTCGGGCGCCTGACCCACCAGTTGCATGGCGCTCAGCACATGCATGGAAACGCCGGTGGCGCCGATCGGATGGCCCTTTGCCTTCAGGCCGCCGGACGGATTGATCGGCAGCTTGCCGTCCTTCTGGGTCCAGCCTTCCTTGATGGCGCGGGCGCCCTGCCCGCGCGGCGTCAGGCCCATCGCTTCATATTCGATCAGTTCGGCGACGGTGAAGCAGTCATGGGTTTCGACAAAGGAAAGATCGGAAAGCTCGACGCCGGCCTTTTGCAGCGCCCGCTGCCAGGCCACGGTGCAGCCCTCGAACTGCAGGATGTCGCGCTTCGACATCGGCAGGAAATCCTGCGCATGCGCGGTGGCGCGGATGTTGACCGCCTTGCCCATGGTCTTCGCGGTCTCGGAATCCGTCAGCACCAAAGCTGCCGCGCCATCCGACACCAGCGAACAATCGGTGCGCTTCAGCGGACCCGCCACGAACGGATTCTTCTCGCTCTCGGAGCGGCAGAACTCGTAGCCGAAATCCTTGCGCATCTGCGCATAGGGATTGGCGACGCCGTTCTTGTGGTTCTTGGCGGCGATCATCGCCAGCGCATCGGACTGGTCGCCGTATTTCTGGAAATAGGCTCTGCGCGATCTTGCCGAACACGCCGGCGAAACCGCCGGGCGTGTCGCCGTCCTCCGGCAGATACGACGCCTGCAGCAGGTTCCTGCCGATCTCCGGTCCGGGCGTGCGCGTCATCTGCTCGACGCCGACCACCAGCACGATCTTGGCAGCGCCCGAGGCGATCGCGCGGATGCCCTGATGCACCGCCGCCGATCCGGTGGCGCAGGCGTTCTCGACCCGGGTCGCCGGCTTGAAGCGCAATTGCGGATCGGCCTGCAGCACCAGCGAGGCGGTAAAATCCTGCGGCGAGAAGCCGGCGTTGAAATGCCCGAGCACGATCTCGTCGACATCGCCGGCGGAAATGCCGGCATCGGCCAGCGCATCATTGGCGACCCGGACCACGAGGCTTTCGACGGTCTCGGTATCGAACTTGCCGAACGGCGTGTGCGCCCATCCGACGATGCTGGCTGTCATGGTTGTTCTCCCTGTTCTTTGGACCGATTGCCTGTTTGGATGATATGTAACCTATTGCGCCGGATACTTCACGCCGGTTTCAGCAATTTCATGGCCCGGTTGCACATGGCGGTTATGCCGGCCCAGTTGCCGGACCGGATGTCCGCCGCCGGGCACAGCCAGGAACCGCCCACCGCGACCACGTTGGGCTCGGCCAGCCACGACGCCGCATTGGCCTCGCCAATGCCCCCGGTCGGGCAAAACCGCATATCCGGAAACGGTCCGGCCAGCGCCCGCAGCGCCTTGATACCGCCGGACTGCTCGGCCGGGAAGAATTTGACCAGATCGAAGCCATGCGCCAGCGCCTGCATCAGTTCGGATGCAGTCGCGATACCCGGCGCGAACGGTAACCCGCTTTCAGCGGCGGCCTTCAGCAGTTCGGGCGTGAGCACCGGGGCTGATGCCGAATTTGGCGCCGAGCGCTTGCGCGCGTGCCAGATCGTCGGGGTTCAGGATGGTGCCGATCCCGACGATGGCTTCGGGTACCTCGGCGATGATCGCCTTGGCCGCCTCGATCGCAACCGGCGTGCGCAGCGTGACTTCCAGCACGCGCACGCCGCCCGCAACCAAGCGCTCTCGCAAGCGGCACGGCGTCTTCGCAGCCGTTCGATGGTCAGCACCGGAATGACGCGGGCCGCGCTCGAACAGTGTCGCGAATGGCCCGCTGTGCGTCGATGGGGCTGATGCAGCGTTCATGAATGATGCCTTTCGCGAGGACGACGGCGCTGACGGATGACGCTGCCGGCATCGCCGCCCGCGGAATGATGGCGCCGGGATGGCCTACCACGACGCCGGCGAGACGATGTCCGGCGCGCGCGGCCTCGACCGGCTCGGCGCCCGCCAGCCGCGCCGCGATATAGGCCGCGGCAAAACTGTCGCCGGCCGCGGTGGTATCGACCACCGGGCCGCGACGGGCTCGGCCTTGATCTCGTGCAGCACGCCCGTCAAACCGCACGATGCTCGCGGGTTCGCGCAGTTTCAACACCGCCTCCGACGCTGGCGATGCGCGCCATCAGATTCTCCGGCGCTTTCGTCGGGATACAGCGGCAACAAATCCTCGGTCGAGGCCAGCACGATATCGGCACCTCGAACGCGCTCGCGATAGACCGCGCGCGCCACATCGAGATCGGGCCAGCCGCGGGCGCGAAAATTGGTATCGAAGGCCACGCGCGCGCCGCGTTGCCGCGCGCTGCTCGCAGCGCCGCAATCAATCGTGCTCGTCCGTCTTCGCTATAGATCGATAGCGTGATCGCGGAGAGATAAACAACCTCATAGCTCAGCGAGCGAATTCAGGATGTCGGCGGTCTCAGGCAAATCCATCAGGCTGCGCGCGGCCGACTGTCGCGCCAGTGAAAGAAGCGGCGCTCGCCCTGCGCGTCGGTCCGGATCATGATAGAGGCCCGGCAATTTCCCGGGCAGCCGCACCACCCGTCCGGTGCCGACCCCCTCGGCGGCCCACCCCGCGATCATCTCGTCGCTGATGGGATCGTCGCCGAGCGCGGTGATGTAATCGACGCCGACGCCGAGACGGGCGAGATAGACGGCGGTGTTGAGCGTGTCGCCGCCATAGCCCCGCGCGTACAGGCCGCCGTCAGCCTGCTTGCAGCTCGATCATGCACTCGCCGATGCAGGCTACTCTGGTCATCGCCGCATCCGCAAGGTTCGCGCAAAACGGTGCTAGGCGGCGAACTTGCCGCCGAGTTCGTCCTCGATGTGAATCCGGATGATGTCGTCGAAGGTCTTTTCGGCGGTGGTGAAGCCGAGCTTGACCGCCCGCTTGGCGTCGAAATTGCGCGGCCAGCCGTCGACGATGCCCATGATGAACGGATCCGGCTCGCGCTTGATCCGCGCCGCGACCTTGTCGCCCGCCACCCGCTTCAGCGCGGCGATCTGTTCGCCGACGGTCGCGGAAAGGCCGGGCATGGTGAGGTTGCGGCGCGCGCCGGCAATCGCGGTATCCATGGTCGCGGCATGCAGCAGGAAGCCGACCGCCGAGCGCGGCGAGGCATGCCAGTGGCGGACGTCCTCCGATACCGGCAGGATCGCTTCCTTGCCGGCCAGCGGCTCGCGCAGGATGTTGGAGAAGAAGCCGGACGCCGCCTTGTTGGGCAGGCCGGGACGGATGCAGATGGTCGGCAGCCGGATGCCGATGCCGTCCATGAAGCCGCGGCGCGAATAATCGGCCAGCAGCAATTCGCCGATCGCCTTCTGGGTGCCGTAGCTGAGCAGCGGGGTGTGAAAGAACTCGTCGCCGATGGCGTCGGGAAACGGCGCGCCGAACACCGCGATCGAGGAGGTGAACACCACGCGCGGCTTGTAGCCGCCGCCGATCAGCCTGATGGCATCGAGCAGCATCCGCGTGCCGTCGAGGTTGATCCGGTAGCCCTTGTCGAAATCGAGCTCGGCCTCGCCGGAGACGATCGCCGCGAGATGAAAGATCACGTCGGGCCGATCCGCGACCAGCTTTTCGGCAGCGCCCGGCACCGCGAAATCGCAGGCGACGGTATCGACCGGAAATCCCGGCTTGGCGGGCTTCGCCGGCGCCACCACGTCCTGCAGCGTCATGCGCGTGATGTCGCGTCTTGCCGAGACGCCCGTCGCGCAACAGCCGTTCGGTCAATTTGCGGCCGACCATGCCGGCGGCGCCCAGAACCAGAATGTGCAAGACCCAACTCCTTTTTGTTCTTGCTTGTCTGATCCTGTGTAGCATTGCGAAGCGATGCGTCTCGAAGGATGGCACGTGTGCAACTGCATGCTTCGCGACGCGCGCAATGACGCGCTCTCAGGATGAGCCGCGATCAGGACTGCGCGCTTACTCTTTCACGGCTCCGGTCATCGCCGACACGTAATGCTCGACAAAGAACGCGTAAAGGATGACCAGCGGCAGCGAGCCGACCAGCGCGCCCGCCATCAGCGAACCCCATTTGTAGATATCGCCGTCGACGAACTCGTTGACGATCGCCACCGGCACGGTCTTGTTCGGCGTCGATTGCAGAAAGGTCAGCGCGTAGATGAACTCGTTCCAGCACAGCGTGAAGGAGAAGATGAAGGCCGAGATCAGGCCGGGGATCGCCAGCGGCACCACGATCTTGGTCAGGATCTGCCAGCGCGACGCGCCGTCGATCAGCGCGCATTCCTCCAGCTCATAGGGAATGGTCTTGAAGTAGCCCATCAAGCAGCCAGGTCGAGAACGGAATCAGCAGGGTCGGATAGACCAGGATCAGCGACAGCGGCGAGTTGAACAGGCCGTAGGCCTGGATCACCGACGCCAGCGGAATGAACAGGATCGACGGCGGCACCAGATAGGCAAAGAAGATCAGCACGCCGACCGCATCCGCGCCCTTGAAGCGCAGGCGCACGATGGCATAGGCCGCCAGCACGCTGGCGATGATCGACAGCGTGGTGGCGCCGACCGCCACATACATCGTGTTCCAGAGCCAGCGCGGATACTGGGTCTCGAACAACAGCTTGCTGATATGCTTGAAGGTCGGATGGACCACCCAGAACGGGTTGTACTTGTCCATGTCGATCAGCTGTTCGTCCGGTTTGATCGACGTCAGCGCCCATCCAGTAGAACGGGAACAGCAGCACGATCAGGATCACGAACAGCGGCAGATAGAGCGTCACCAGACGGCGCGGCAGCGACTCCAGATAGCTCATGCCCTCGCTGTCGTCGGTCTGCGACGGCGGCCGGCACTTTGGTCGGCAAGCGCGTGAATCAGTCATTGTTCGATCCTTGCTGCCATTTGCGGCGCTGCATGCCGAACCAGGAAATCGCGATCGCCGCCAGCAGGAACGGGATCATCGCGGTCGCGATCGCCGCGCCCTCGCCGAGCCGGCCGGTGATGATGCCGCGCTGATAGCTCAACGTCGCCATCAGATGCGTGGCATTGACCGGACCGCCGCGCGTCAGCGCCCAGATCAGCTGGAAGTCGGTGAAGGTGAACAGCACCGAGAAGGTCATCACGACCGCGATGATCGGCGTCAGCAGCGGATAGGTGATGTAGCGGAAGCGCTGCCAGTTGGTGGCGCCGTCGAGCGTCGCCGCCTCATAGAGCGAGGGCGACACGGTCTGCAGGCCGGCCAGCAGCGTGATCGCGACGAACGGAACGCCGCGCCAGATATTGGCGAAGATCACGCTGCCGCGCGCCATGTTGGCATCGCCGAGGAAGTTGATGTTGTGGTCGATCAGGCCGAGTCTTGATCAGCGACCACGAGATGATCGAGAACTGCGAATCGTAGATCCACCAGAACGCGATCGCCGACAGCACGGTCGGCACGATGAACGGGATCAGCACGATCGAGCGGATCATCGCCTTGAACGGCATGTGCCGGTTCAACAGCAGCGCCAGATAAAGCCCGATCGCGAATTTGATGGCGCTGGCGACGATCGTGTAGAGCAGCGTGTTGAACACCGAGAGCCAGAAGATCGAATCGTCCCACAGCCACTCGTAGTTCTCGAGGCCGATGAAAACGCCGGTGCGGCCGATGCGTTCGTCGGTGAAACTCATCCAGACGCCGAGGCCCAGCGGATAGGCCAGGAACAGGATCAGGAACGCCGCCGCCGGCAGCATGAACCACAGCGCCATCCAGTTGCGGTTGGTCTTGCAGCCGCGCCCACAGCGACGGCGTGTCGACGCATCGGCGGCCTGTACCGGCACCGATGTCTGAAGGGTGGTCATGCCGCTCCAATTCCAAACCGGAAGCCGACGCCCGGCACTCCGATCGGCTTTCGCCGGGCGCCGTTCCGATTTCCAGATAAAAACGAGCCGGCGCGGAAGACCGCGCCGGCCATCACGCTTAGCGGAAGATGCGCTTGGCGGAACGTTCCGCCGAAGCCATCGCCGTCTTGACGTCTTCGCGGCCGGTGCAGTAGTTCGCGAACATGTCGACCACGACGAAGTCGGCGATCGCGGCCGCGGCGTTCTCGCCCATCTTGCCGATGCCGGCCGGGGTCAGCGCGGTCTCGGCCACGTTGCGGTACGGCGTGTTCTTGGGGTCCGCGGTCCAGATCGGGTTCTTCTCGAAGCCGAGCAGGAACGGCGACAGATAGCCCTGCGCCGCTTCGACCCAGGGATCGAACTGCTCCGGCTCCATCATGAAGGCGGTGAACGCCTTGCAGGCCTGCGGGATACTTGGTGAAGTTGAAGACCAGGATCGGGAAGCCGAGATGCAGTTCGCGCGGTCTTGCCGTCGACGCCCGCCGGCAGATGGGCGTGGTTCATGTCCTCGGCGATCTGCGGATTTTCCTTCTTCGCCGTGACGTAGATCGAGATGCCGTTGGCGGTCAGGTAGAGCTGGCCGGCCAGGAACGCCTTGTTGTTGGAGCTGTCGTTCCAGGACGCGGTGCCCGGAATGAAGTTGTCGTACAGCCCCTTGACGTATTCCAGCGCCTTCGCGGTTTCCGGCGAGTTGATGACGACCTTGTTGTCCTTGTCGATCAGGTTGCCGCCATGGGCCCACAGCGCCCAGTGCAGCCAGCCGTTGGCGTCGCCCGAGGCGTGGCCGAGCGCCAAGCCGGCCGGCGTGCCGTTCTTGTTCAGGCCCTTGATCAGGTCGGCGAAGCCGGCGAGGTCCTTCGGGAATTCCTTGTGGCCGGCCTTTTCCGCCGCGGCGACGCGGTAGTTCACCAGACCGCCGGTGGCGGCGACGGGAATGCCGATCCACTTGCCGTCGAGCTTGCCGTAGGCCTCGCCCGACGCCGGTCCAGCCGCCGCACTTCTTGCCGAGATAGTCGGCGACGTCGGTCATGTCGGTGCATTTGTTCGGGAACAGGAACGGCAGCGTATAAAGGCCCCAGACCATGTCGAGGCCCTGCCCGGTGTTGGCCGCGACCGACGCCTTGGGCTGGATGTCGTCATAGGATTCGTTGGAGACGTTGATGGTGACGCCGGTCGCCTTCTGGAAGGCGTCGACGATCTTCATGAAGGCAACGTCTTCGGCTTCGACGAAGCGCTTCCAGCGCAACAGGTTGATCTTGGCGCCGGCTTCCGGCTTCCACTGCGCGTCCTGCGCCCATGCCTTGGCATAGCCCAGCAATTGCTCGCTCGACATGGTTGCCGCGGCGGCCAGCAGGGTGGCGCCGCCCTTCAGCAGAGACCGCCGATCCGGTGTAAAGTTAGTCATCTTCCGTATTCTCCCTGTTTTATTGGCTCTTTCATCGACCAATTTGCTTCTTGAGACTTCTACAGTCGCTTGCCGGTGGCCTCGTCGAACAGATGCACCAGCGACGGATCCGGCTTGAGCCGGACCTTGTCGCCCGGATTGAATTGATGGCGTTCGCGGAACACGGCGACGACCTGCTCGCCGCCGAGCTTGGCGAACACCTGGGTTTCCGATCCGGTCGGCTCGACCACCACGATCTCGGCTTCGGCGCCGTCATCGGCGATGGTGAAATGCTCCGGCCGCACGCCGTAGACCGCGGGCCGGCCGTCGGAATTGGCCGGCGCCGACGCCAGCGGCAGCTTGACGCCGTTCGGGCCCTCGAAACTGGCGCTGCCGTTGGCCTTCACCTTGCCTTTGAGGAAATTCATCGCCGGCGAGCCGATGAAGCTCGCGACGAACTGGTTGTCCGGCCGGTCGTACAGTTCGAGCGGCGAGCCGATCTGCTCGACGATGCCGTCATGCATCACCACGATCTTGTCGGCCATGGTCATGGCCTCGATCTGGTCGTGGGTGACATAGACCGTGGTGGTCTTCAGCCGCTGATGCAGTTCCTTGATTTCGGTGCGCATCGCCACGCGCAGCTTGGCGTCGAGGTTGGACAGCGGCTCGTCGAACAGGAACACCTGCGGATCGCGCACGATGGCGCGGCCCATCGCGACGCGCTGGCGCTGGCCGCCGGACAATTGCCGGGGATAGCGGTCGAGCAGCGGCGTCAGATCGAGGATTTCGGCGGCGCGCTTGACGCCCTTGCTTGATCTCGTCGGAGCTTGGCGCCCCGCAGTTTCAGCGAAAATCCCATATTGTCGGCGACCGTCATATGCGGATAGAGCGCATAGTTCTGGAACACCATCGCGATGTCGCGCTCTTTGGGCTGGACGTTGTTGACGACGCGGTCGCCGATCGAAATCGTCCCGGAGGTGATGTTTTCGAGCCCCGCGAGCATCCGCAGCAAGGTCGATTTGCCGCAGCCGGAGGGGCCGACCAGAACGACAAAGGCGCCGTCCTCGATCGGGATCGACACGCCGTGCAGGACTTCAAAGCCACCAAACGATTTCCGCACGTCGCGAATTTGCACCGACGACATCCACTTCCCTCCCCTAGAGTTCCCGACGGCGTATGACGACGCCGTTACCGCTCTGTTTTTCTCGTCGACGTCGCGCTGATCGCGAAGTCCGGTCGGACGGATATTGTCCGCAGTTTATACGGTTTTGGCAATCGCTCGCTTAGCAACGTTTTGGTAGCGCTGTCAATCACCGCTTGTTTGCGGAACTGCCTGTGATATGAGCGCCTGATGGGACGAAAGCGCAGCAAGCCCGACAACATCCGGTTCACGGAAGTCGCCGAACTCGCCGGCGTGAGCCCGATCACCGCATCGCGTTTCTTCAGAAATCCCGAAGCCCTGTCGATCGGCAAGCGGGTGCGGGTCGAAAGCGCCGCGAAAGAACTCGGTTACGTGCCGAACCTCGCCGCGCGCGCGCTGGCGTCACAACGGACCGAAGTGATCGGCGTCCTGATCCCGTCGCTTCACCAACAACGTCTTCTCCGACGTGCTGCGCGGCATCTACGATGCGCTTCGAGGGCAGCCGTTACAGCATCCAGCTCGCCAATACCCGCTACAGCATCCTGCAGGAAGAAAAATTGCTGCGGCTGTTCCTGGCGCAAAAGCCGGCCGGCCTGATCGTGACCGGCATCGATCAAACGCCGGAAAGCCGCATCGATCATGCAATCGGTGGATTGCCCGATCGTCCAGATCATGGAGATCGACCCTGACCCGGTCGACATGATCATCGGCTTTTCGCACGCGGACGCGGCGCAGGCGGCGATTTCTCACCTTCTCGCCCAGGGATGCCGGCGGATCGGCTTTCTCGGCGCGCGCATGGACCCGCGCGTGCAGCGGCGATTTGCCGGCTATCAGGCCGCCATGAAGGCCGCCTCATTGTTCGATTCCCGGCTCATCGTGACGACACCGGTGCCGACCTCCGTCACGCTCGGCGGCACGCTGTTCGCCGATCTTCTCGCCAAGGCCCCCGACACCGACGCGGTGTTCTGCGCCAATGACGACCTCGCTCTGGGCGTGCTGTTCGAATGCCAGCGCCGGCACATCGCGATTCCCAAGCAAATGGCGATCGTCGGTTTCAACGATCTCGAATTCATGGCCTCAGCCGTCCCGACGCTGACCAGCGTGCGCACCAATCGCTACGAAATGGGCAGGGACGCAGCCTCAATGGTGATCGAAGCGATCGAAGGCCGGCGCCCGGAGCAACCGATCGTCGACCTCGGATTTACCGTCATCGAGCGCCAAAGCTCGGTGCGTGAGCCATGATCGGCGACCGCTCCCGCTTCAATCGGTCGACGTCACAAACAGCACAAAATGGTAGCGCAACCATCGATGTTGAACTAAGGTCCTATGCGACGGCGCATGGCGCATGGCGGATGCCGCGTTTGTCATGCGCGCGGATTTGCGCATGCTAGAACACAGAGCCCGAACGGGCGGCTTTGCATTGGGAGAAACCAATGAACAAGAACCTCGCAACGGGCACGATCGGCCAACAGGCAAAGGGCGCAAACTCCGCTCCAGCGAATGGTTCAACAATCCGCATAACCCCGGAATGACCGCGCTCTACCTCGAGCGCTACCTCAATTACGGCCTGACCCGGCACGAATTGCAGTCCGGCAAGCCGATCATCGGCATCGCCCAGACCGGCAACGACCTTTCCCCGTGCAACCGCCACCACCTCGAACTGGCGCACCGGGTCCGCGAGGGCATCCGCGCCGCCGGCGGCATCGCGATGGAATTCCCGATGCATCCGATCCAGGAGACCGGCAAGCGCCCGACCGCGGCGCTGGACCGCAACCTCGCTTATCTCGGACTGGTCGAAATCCTGTTCGGCTATCCGCTGGACGGCGTGGTGCTGACCACCGGCTGCGACAAGACGACGCCCGCCTGCCTGATGGCGGCGGCCACCGTCAATATGCCCGCCATCGTGCTGTCGGGCGGACCGATGCTGAACGGCTGGCACAAGGGCCAGCGCACCGGTTCCGGCACCGTGGTCTGGAAGGCGCGCGAGGAACTCGCCGCCGGCGAGATCGACTATGAGGAGTTCATGAATATCGTGGCCTCCTCCGCGCCGTCGGTCGGCCACTGCAACACCATGGGCACCGCCTCCACCATGAATTCGCTGGCCGAGGCGCTCGGCATGTCGCTGCCGGGCTGCGCCGCGATCCCCGCCCCCTATCGCGAGCGCGGCCAGATCGCCTATGAGACCGGCACCCGCATCGTCGACATGGTCTGGGAGGATCTGAAACCCTCCGACATCCTGACGCGAAAGGCGTTCGAGAACTGCATCGTGGTCAATTCGGCGATCGGCGGCTCGACCAACGCGCCGATCCATATCAACGCGCTGGCCCGCCATATCGGCGTCGAGCTTTCGATCGACGACTGGCAGAAATTCGGCCACGAAATTCCGCTGCTGGTGAACATGCAGCCGGCCGGCTTCTATCTCGGCGAGGAATATCATCGCGCCGGCGGCGTGCCGTCGGTGGTGCGCGAATTGATGGCGCACAAGCGCATCCACGAAGACGCCCTGACCGTCAACGGCCACACCATGGGCGACAATTGCCGCGAGGCGCCGAAGCCCGACAACGACGTGATCTGGAGCTACGACAAGCCGCTGGTCAAGGACGCCGGCTTCCTGGTGCTGCGCGGCAACCTGTTCGATTCCGCGATCATGAAGACCAGCGTGATCTCGAAGGAATTCCGCGACCGCTATCTGGTCAATCCGAAGGATCTCGAACGCGTTCGAGGGCCGCGCCATCGTGTTCGAGGGACCGGAGGATTATCACCACCGGATCGAGGATCCCGTCGCTCGATATCGACGAGCATTGCATCCTGTTCGTGCGCGGCACCGGGCCGATCGGCTATCCCGGCGGCGCCGAGGTCG
Source organism: uncultured Alphaproteobacteria bacterium (assembly GCA_963755895.1). Lineage (GTDB taxonomy): Bacteria > Pseudomonadota > Alphaproteobacteria > Rhizobiales > Xanthobacteraceae > Bradyrhizobium. Next base: position 352,387 of record CAVWMD010000027.1, on the reverse strand, counting down.
TCAACATGCAGCCGCCCGCCGCCCTGATCAAACGCGGCATCCTGTCCCTGCCCTGCATCGGCGACGGCCGCCAGTCCGGCACTTCGGGTTCGCCCTCGATCCTCAACGCGACGCCGGAAGCCGCCGCCGATGGCGGTCTGGCGATCCTCAAGACCGGCGACAAGGTTCGCGTCGACCTCAACAAGGGCAGCGCCAACATCCTGATTTCGGACGAGGAGCTGAAAAGACGCCGCGTCGAACTCAAGGCCAAGGGCGGCTTCCCGATTCCGGCCAACCAGACGCCGTGGCAGGAGCTCTATCGCTCGACGGTCGGCCAGCAGGCCACCGGCGCCTGCATGGAGTTCGCGACGCGCTACCACGACATCGCCGGCAAGGTCGGCGTCGCGCGGGATAATCACTGAGCAGTTGAGCCGTCATTGCGAGCCAACGGGTCGGCGCTAAGCGCCGCCCGACGACAGGCTCCGCGAAGCAATCCAGAATCACAAAGAAAACTGGATTGCTTCGTCGCGGAGTTTATCATCAGGCCGGCCGAAGGCCGGACCCGGTGGCTCCTCGCAATGACGGATGAAAATATGAAGGAGAAAACCACATGACAGACCGCCTGAAAGGCAAACGCGCATTCGTGACCGCGGCGGCGGTGGGCATCGGCCGGGCCTGCGCGCTGGCCTTTGCGCGCGAAGGCGCCACGGTTTTTGCAACCGACATCGATGAGACAGAACTTGCGCTGCTCACCAAGGAGGGCGTGTCCGAGGTGGCGCGGCTCGACGCCCGCGACAGCGAAGCAGTCGCCGCGATGGCCAAGCGCGTCGGCAAGGTCGACATCCTGCTCAACGCCGCCGGCTTCGTGCATCATGGCACGCGTGCTGGAATGCTCCGACGACGACTGGGACTTCTCGTTCGACCTCAACGTCAAGTCGATGCATCGCACGATCCGCTCGTTCCTGCCGGCCATGCTGGAACAGGGCGGCGGCTCGATCGTCAACATCTCGTCCGCCGCCGGCGTGTTCAAGGCAGCGCCCAACCGCTACGTCTACGGCGCGACCAAGGCCGCTGTGGCGGCGTTGACCCGCGCGGTCGCCGCCGACTTCATCACCAAGGGCATTCGCTGCAACTGCATCTGCCCCGGCACCATCGAGACGCCGTCGATGCTGGACCGCGCCGCCGCGGCGGGTCCAAACGGCCGCGAGATGTTCGTCGGCCGCCAACCGATGGGGCGGCTCGGCACCGCGGACGAAATCGCCTCGCTCGCGGTCTATCTCGCCAGCGACGAGAGTGCTTTCACCACCGGCGTCGCCCATGTCATCGACGGCGGCTGGACGCTTTAGAGTTGTCATTCCGGGGCGCGCTCTTGCGCGAGCCCGGAATCCATAACCACGACAGGGAGTATGGATTCCGGGCCTGCGCCAAGAGGCGCATCCCGGAATGACGAAAGTAAGATAACACGAAACCGATCAACAGGACCCCTCCCCATGAACAAGATCGATCTGAACGGCCGCTGCGCCGTCGTTACCGGCGGCGCGCAGGGTTTTGGGCGCGCCATCACCGAACGTTTTGTCGCCTCCGGCGCCAAGGTTGCGATCTGGGATCATGATCTGCCGTTCGCCGAGAAAACCGCCAAGGAGATCGGCCCTGATGTGACCGCGTTCAAGGTCGACGTGTCCGATCTCGCCGCGGTCGAGAAGACCCGGGACGCCACGCTGAAAGCGTTCGGCAAGATCGACATTCTGGTCAACAATGCCGGCATCGCCGGCATCAACAAGACGGTCTGGGAAACCGATCTCGAGGAATGGCGCAAGGTGCTGCGCATCAATCTCGACGGCCCGTTCATTTGCTGCAAGGCGATCGTGCCTTCGATGGTGAAGCAAAATTACGGCCGCATCGTCAACATCGCCTCCATCGCGGGCAAGGAAGGCAACCCCAACGCCGCGCACTACTCGGCCTCGAAGGCCGGCCTGATCGCGTTGACGAAATCGCTCGGCAAGGAGCTCGCCGGCCACGAAATCGCGGTCAACGCGGTCACCCCTGCCGCGGCCAGGACCGCGATCTTCGATCAGATGACGCAGCAGCACATCGACTTCATGCTGTCGAAGATTCCGAAAGGACGCTTCGTGCTGGTGGAAGAACTCGCGGCGATGGTGGCCTGGCTCGCCTCGGAAGATTGCGCGTTCTCCACCGGCGCTGTGTTCGACATCTCCGGCGGACGCGCGACCTACTAGCCTGAAAGCAGGGGGCACGATGGTCCGGGAAGGCGGATGTCTGTGCGGCGCGGTGCGCTTCAAGGCCGAGGGCGAGCCCGTCAACGTCCGCATTTGCCACTGCCGCAACTGCCAGAAAGCGATGGGATCGCCGTTCTACGCCCGGGCGCTTGTTCGCGCAGAAGGCGCTTGCGGTCGAAGGCGAGACCGCGCAGCTACGCCTCGTCGGAGCGGCTTGGCCGGGTATTTTGCAAGCGCTGCGGCACCCGGCTGTTTTCCTGGCGCACGGATGGCACCATGGCGGGAGTCGCTTTGGCTGTTTTCGACGACCGCGACGCCTTCGCGCCGACCGAACACATCTGGGTCAGCGAGAAGATGGCCTGGGTGACGCTAGAGGATGGTTTACCGCAATATCCGCGGACGGTTCCGGCCTGACGCTTTTACGTGCTAGCCTTGCTCGATCAGTCCAACCGGGCGGGAACATCGATTGCTCCAAAACAGCACAATCTATGCGGTGTCGGTCTGGGTGTTGCCGCTCGTGATCGCCATCACCTTTCACGAGGCCGCCCACGGTTTTGTCGCCCACCGGCTCGGCGATAACACGGCCTGGCAGCTCGGCCGCGTCAGTTTCAATCCCCTGAAGCACATCGATCCCTTCGGCACCCTGTTGCTGCCGGCGATCCTGCTGTTGTCGAACTCGCCGTTTTTGTTCGGCTATGCCAAGCCGGTGCCGGTGAATTTCCGCGCCTTGCGGCATCCCCGGCTCGACATGGTCTGGGTCGCGCTGGCCGGCCCGGCCACCAACATCGCGCTGGCCCTGGTCGCCGCGGCGGCGTTTCATCTATTGGGCCTTGCCCCCGAAAACACCGCGCAATGGTTTGCCGACAATCTGAAAAACGCGCTTGTTATCAACGTCGTGCTGGCCGTTTTCAACATGATGCCGATTCCGCCGCTGGATGGCGGGCGGGTCGCGGTCGGGCTATTGCCGAACGCGCTGGCGATCCCGCTATCGCGGCTGGAACCCTATGGCATGCTGATTCTGATCGGTTTTCTGATCCTGCTTCCGATGCTCGGCACCCAACTCGGTCTAAATCTTGATGTTATTTCAACGATACTGCGGACGGTGACCGGCTATGTAATCCGGCTACTTCTCCTGGTCACCGGCAACGCGTAGTTGTTATTTTCGAGTAGTTATCCAAAAATCCGCCGCCTGATGCACCTGAGGCCATTTTGATCAAAGCTGCCGACATGATGATTGCGCGCCGGGCCGACACCAAGGCTCGCGCGGACTTCGCGACCTGGAAAATGATGGCCAAGCTGAACGGTGCCTCCGCCCTGCCCGACGAAGCCCAGACCTTCCTGGTCAGCTACAAGGAGCTCCTCAAGCAGATGACGGAGCCGGAGGCCACCGACGCCACCATCAGCCTGATGTATCGGGCCTACTACACCGAAATGGGCGGCAAGGGCACCGCGCCCGACGTCCGGGCGCATTTGAGCGAACCGGTGGTCGACAACGTCACGGCCTTCAAACGCCCCGTACCGCAAAAGGCCAAACCCAGGAGCGGCCCCGACGCAAAGCCTCGCCTTCCGGTGGCGCTGATCTTCGCGTGCCTTGTTGTGGTATATGTCGGCTTCCGATATCTTTGGCGCTGATCAAGGGTTTGGTCCAACGACCGTTTTGCAGCGTTCTTCCGGCGTTCGGCGATGGCATCGTGAACGAGGACGCCACCGCCCATCGAGGGCTGAACCGGCTGCGCTACCGCCGGCGTTCATGCTTTCCAGCGTGAGCCGCGGATCACACTGCAGAAATTGCCGCGGTGGAAATGCGGATCCTTGTCCGCCAGCACGTCGGCCTTGACGTTGCCGAAGGTTGTTTCGGGCTTGTGTTTGATGCCGTCGTAGAAAGCCTGGATGATGTCCTCCTTGAAATGAGGCGTGCGCGGAAACGCGGCCACCACCTGCTCGCGGACGAGATCCGGATACCGGTCGTATTTCATTCCGAGCACGTCCATTTCAACCCCCGCGGTCGTGAGCGCGACCACCGGATGCATATGTTCGGGAATGCCTGGCGTGGTGTGCAAGGCGATCGCGGCCCACACCGTGTCGATATCGGCGGCGGCAATTCCATATTGCTCGAGGAAGTTACGCGCCGCATTTGCGCCGTCGACTTCGAACCGGAGGTCCTTGCTGCCATGCGCCTTGGTTAGCCCCATGTCGTGAAACATGGTCGCCGCGTAAAGCAGTTCGGGATCGTAGCGCAGGCCCTGCTTGCTGCCGGCGATGGCGGCGAAAAAGTAGACCCGGCTCGAATGGTTGAACAGCAGGTCGTTTTCGGTGTCGCGCACCAGTTCGGTAATCGCCCGCGCCAGCTTGCTATCGGGGATACCAACTCCTTCGATCTTGGAGCGATCGTTCATGACCGTCGTCATCTTGGATTCCTTTCTGTCGGTTGGTTATTCCGGATGTTGGAGCCACCTATTCCGCGGCTCTGATTAACGTCGTGAGGTTCAGTGCGGCAGCTACGCCCGCTCCGTAGGCCGGGTCGGCACGCGTGCAATTGTCGATATGGCGCTGTTTGATGTGGACGGCTGCGTCTCCCATCGCGCGCGCCGTGTTGTCGAACAGAGCTTGCTGCTGCGCCGGAGTCATCATGCGGAACAGGTCGCCAGGCTGCTCCCAATGGTCATCGTCCACACGATGGTCCCAATGGTCCGCATCGCCGTCGATCTGCATTGGCGGCTCCGCAAAGTCCGGCTGGTTGGCCCACACGCCCTGGCTGTTGGGATGATAGGTCAACGTCCGCCCGAGATTGCCGTCGGTCCGCATCGCGCCGTCACGGTGATAGCTGTGGACCGGGCATCTCGGCGCGTTGACCGGGATATGGTTGAAGTTCACCCCAAGCCGGTAGCGCTGGGCGTCGGCATAGGAGAACAGGCGGGCCTGCAACATCTTGTCGGGCGAAAAGCTGATGCCCGGCACGATGTTGGCCGGCGAAAACGCCGACTGCTCGACCTCGGCGAAGTAATTCTCCTGGTTGCGTTTGAGCTCCATCTCGCCGACTTCGATGAGCGGGTAATCCGCTTTCGGCCAGACCTTGGTCAGGTCGAATGGATTGTGCTTGTGGTTGCGGGCCTGCTCCTGGGTCATCACCTGGATGAAGAGAGTCCATTTCGGGAAGTTGCCGGTCTCGATCGCGGTGAACAGATCGCGGCCGTGGCTTTCACGATCATCCGCAACGACCGCGGCAGCTTGCGCATCGGTCAGGTTCGCAATGCCCTGCTGCGTTCTGAAATGGAATTTGACCCAGGTGCGCTCATTGGCCGCGTTGATCATCGAGAAGGTATGGCTGCCAAAGCCGTGCATATGGCGGAAGCTCTTCGGCAAGCCGCGATCGGACATCACGATCGTGACCTGATGCAGCGCCTCCGGCAGCAGCGACCAGAAGTCCCAATTGTTGTCGGCCGAGCGCAAGCCGGTGCGCGGATCGCGCTTGATCGCGTGATTGAGATCGGGGAAGCGCAGCGGATCGCGGAAGAAGAACACCGGCGTGTTGTTACCGACAATGTCCCAATTTCCCTCCTCGGTGTAGAATTTCATCGAGAAGCCGCGAATGTCGCGCTCGGCGTCGGCCGCACCGCGCTCACCGGCAACGCTGGAGAAACGCATGAACAGGTCGGTCTTCTTGCCGATCTTGGAAAAAATCTTCGCCTTGGTGTAGCGGCTGATGTCGTGGGTCACGGTGAAGGCGCCGTAAGCGCCCCACCCTTTGGCGTGCATGCGCCGTTCCGGTATCACCTCGCGGTCGAAATGGGCGAGCTTCTCGATCAGCCAGATATCCTGCAGCAGTGCCGGGCCGCGCGGGCCGGCGGTCAGGATGTTGGTGTTGTCGGCAACGGGATTGCCGGCTGCCGTGGTGAAGCGCATACTGCTGTCGGCCATCTTGATCTCCATCGTGTCGGCGTGCGTCATCGTTCCGGCAAATGGCCGGCGACGCGGTGAACCAAACGGCCGGAAAGGCCGGGCGGCGGGTGACGTTAAAGTGTCGCAGCGGCGAGCGTCAGGAAATGGAACGGAGCCTCACAGTCCAACACGACCTTTATGGTCAGTATCGCTGGATCATCGCAATGCGATCGAACGAGACAAACCTGCCAACCGCCGCGAAATGTCTGCCAGGAAACGCTGACGGCTACCTGAATTTCGATGGCTGGTCCGCGCCGTCAGGGAGATCAGAATGCGCAGGCATTCCGTTGCGATCGTAATTCACGATGGCGTGCAGGCGCTTGACGTTGCAGGACCACTCGATGTGTTCGCCGAGGCGAACGGTTTCGTGGCGCCGGATATCGGCTACGAGATATTTGTGGTCGGCCGTGAGGCGAAAGCCATGCGCGCCTCAAACGGCCTCGCGATGCTCGCCGACCTGGATCTCGCTGCCGCCGCGCGACGGTTTGCGACCGTGTTGGTCGCTGGCGGACCCAGCCTGCCGGAAGCTGAACCGGATGCCGCGACAGGGATCTGGCTGCGAGAATGGGGAACGCACGCGCAACGCTACGGCTCGGTCTGCACCGGCGCCTTCACTCTCGGCCATGCCGGTCTGCTCGACGGAAAAATGGCGACGACGCATTGGCAGAACGCCGGCCAGCTCGCGGCGAAGTTTCCCGCCGCCAAAATCGAGCACGACCGAATCTATTTGCGCGATGGTTCGCTCGTCACCTCGGCTGGCGTGACCGCCGGAATCGATCTCGCACTTGCGCTCGTGGCCGAGGATCATGGGGCCGCGATCGCGCTCGCCTGCGCCAAGCGGCTGGTCGTCACCGCGCAACGGCAGGGAGGACAATCGCAATTCAGTCCGTTTCTGCTGCCGCCGTCACGCGATGGATCGCCGCTTGCCAAGATCCAGGCCTATGCGATGGAGAATCCGAGAGAGGCGCTGGTCGTCGACCGTCTCGCCGAAATCGGCGGGGTGAGCGCGCGAAGCGTCGCGCGGATATTCGCTACCGAACTTGGCATTACGCCGCACGAGTTTGTCGAGCGTGCCCGGATCGACTATGCGCGAAATCTGCTCGAAGCGACCGGCCTTGCCTTGAAGGCCGTCGCCTACGAATGCGGCTTCGGCAGCCCGGAGCAGATGCGGCTCGTTTTCCAGCGGCGGCTCGGTCTCACCCCGGCCCGGTATCGTGAAAACTTCCGGGCCGATCGACCGATCCAGCCGGCAAGCGCGGCGGGCTAACCCTATTGCAATCGAGCGAATATCAAGCGCCGAAGACCGGTCGTGAATTCCCTGCAAGATCAAAATCGGCCGAAAAGCGCGGGCCGTTTTCGCACAACGGCTAGGAGCCTGTCCGAATAGTGACTGTTCAATTCTAAGCAATTCTGATTCAAGCGAGGGCCATGAGCAAGTATTTTCGCCCCTGGAATATCGATCAGACGCTGCTTCTGCCGCCGAATGTGCAGGATTTTGTGCCGAAAGGCCATGTTTCGCGGTTTATCGTTGAGCTGGTGCGGGAGAGCCTCGATCTCAGGGCGATCACGGGCAGCTATGTGAGCGGGCTCGGGCAACCGCCGTTTGACCCGCGGATGATGGTGGCGCTTCTGTTGCACAGCTATGCGAGTGGGCTGTATTCTTCGCGGCGGATCGCAAAGGCCTGCCGTGAGCGGAACGATTTTGTGATGATTGTGGCACTGGATCCGCCGGATTTTCGCACGATCAGCGACTTCCGCAAGCGGCATTTGAAGGCGCTGGGCGCGCTGTTCCTGCAGGTTCTGAAGCTGTGTGAGACGGCAGGGCTGGTCAAACTCGGGCATGTCGCGCTTGATGGCACGAAGATCAAAGCCAACGCTTCGAAACATAAAGCGATGAGTTATGAGCGCATGAAAAAACGCGATACGGAATTGAAAGCCGAGATCGCCCGCATGTTGGCGGCCGCCGAGGCGGCGGATTCCGATGAGGACGAGACTTTCGGCAAAGACAAGCGCGGCGACGAACTGCCGGATGGGTCGGCGACAAACAGAAACGGCTGGCGAAGATCCAGCAGGCGATGGCGGCGCTGGAGGCCGAGGCCAAGCTGGAGGCGGAGGAAGAGCGTCGCATCGAGGCAGAGAAAGAACAGCAGCGCCAAGCCGAAGGCCGCAAGAAGCCGGGCAAACCGGCAGCACCGCCGTCGGACGAACCCAATCCCAAGTCGCAACGCAATTTTACCGATCCGGAAAGCCGCATCATGAAGTCGAAGGATGGTTTCGTTCAGGCCTACAATGCACAGGCCGCCGTTGACGCAGGCGCCCAGATCATTGTCGCGCACGAACTGACGCAGTGCGGCAACGATCAGGGCCAGTTGGTGCCGCTGATCAAGGCCATCGAGAACAATCTCGGCCGCAAGCCGGAGCAGGCCTCAGCGGACTCCGGCTACTGCAGCGAAGCCAATCTCGAAGCGCTCGAAGCACACGGTATCGACGGCTATGTCGCGCCCGGACGCGCCAAGCACCCGACAGCCGCGAACGGAAAAATCGGCGGACCGCTGACCCAACGGATGCGAAAGAAGATCGACGATGGCGGCTTCGAAACGCCCTACCGATTGAGAAAGCAAGTGGTGGAACCGGTGTTCGGACAGATCAAACAAGCACGCGGCTTCCGCGAGTTCCTGTTGCGGGGCGTCGAGAAGGTGCGAGCCGAATGGGCCATGATTTGCACCATCCACAACCTCCTCAAGCTGTTCACCCTCGCAAAGGTTGCCTGAGCCGGCTACCCTGCAACAATTGGCCGGTCGCGATGCCTATCTGGACGGGCTCCTAGGCGAGACGCGGAAGGCAGGCCATAGTGCTTTTCATGAATAATCCGGTGCAAGACCGGAACGGCACTTGGAGGGGAAATGAAGCGCTTCATTGCGGCGTTGTTGCTGACGACGGGTCTGGCGTTCGCCGGCAGTGCGCTGGCGCAGGAGAAGCTCGACAAGGTCGTCAGGGTCGGAGCACTCGGCGATCAATCGGGGCTTTATCAGGATATCGGCGGTCCCGGCTCCGCCGTCGCAGCCCAAATGGCGATCGAGGATTCCGGGCTGTTGGCCAAGGGCTGGAAGGTCGATCTGATCTCGGCCGATCACCAGAACAAGCCCGACGTCGCCGTCAACATCGGCAAGCAATGGATCGACGTCGAGAAGGTCGACGTGTTCGTCGATCTCGCAGCTTCCAACGTCGGGCTCGCCATCGCGAACCTTTCCAGGGAGAAGAATGTCGTCAACCTGAACTCCGGCTCGGGCTCGTCCGACCTCACCGGCGCCCAGTGCACGCCCAATACCGTGCACTGGGCTTACGACACCTACATGCTTGCCAACGGTACCGGCAAGGCGCTGGTGAAATCCGGCGGCGACAGCTGGTTCCTCATCACCGCGGACTATGCATTCGGTCAGGCGCTGGAGCGCGACACCACGGCGGCGGTCACCGCTGCCGGCGGCAAGGTGCTGGGCGGCGTCAAGCATCCGCTCAACACATCCGACTTCTCCTCGTTCCTGCTTGCAGGCGCAGCACTCGAAGGCAAAAGTCATCGGCCTCGCCAATGCCGGCGGCGACACCACCAACGCCATCAAGCAGGCCGCCGAGTTCGGCATCGTCGCCGGCGGGCAGAAGCTCGCGGGCATGCTGATGTTCATCACCGACGTCAACGCGCTCGGGCTCAATGTCGCGCAAGGCCTCAACTTCACCGAGACCTTCTACTGGGACATGAACGACCAGACCCGCGCCTTCACCAAGCGCTTCATGGAGACGGTTCAAGAAGAACCCGCCGACCATGGTGCAGGCCGGCGTCTATTCCTCGCTGATCCATTACTTCAAGGCGCTCGAAGCGCTCGGCGGCAATCCGCATGATGGCCGCGCGGTGGTCGCCAAGATGAAAGAGTTGCCGACCGACGATCCGCTATTCGGCAAGGGCTCGATCCGCGCCGACGGCCGCAAGATTCACCCGGCCTATCTGTTCGAGGTGAAGAAGCCCTCGGAGTTGAAATATCCGTGGGACTATTACAAGCTGATCGCCACCATTCCGGCCGACGAAGCCTGGCTTCCGCTGGAGAAGAGCGTTTGCCCGCTGGTGAAGAAGAACTGAGCAGATAAAATACCGCGACGCGGTGACATGACTTCTTCCCACGCCCCAATCGGGTGAGGGAAGAAACTAGCTCTTTCCCTTCGGGAAGATGACATCCAGCGTGAAATTCAAGCCATCATCCGCCTCCATCGGGGGCGGCCGCGGCACGGGATCCGACCTGCGGATCATCGCGAGCGCCGCCTCGTCATAGGCCGCATCGCCGGAGCCTTCAATGACGCGCATCGACACCACATGGCCGAGACGATCGAGCACAAAACCCACCTTGACCTTGGTCTCCTTGGTGGTTTTCACCTCGGGATAGCGCTTGTGCAGATTGAGATAGGCGCTGAGCTGGCCGCGCCATTTCGCCAGCAGCTTTTGCGCGTCCTTGCCGATGCCCTGATGAACGACGGTCGGGGTGGTGGATTGCTGCGCGCCTTCGATCTTCTGTTGCGCGGTCGCTTCCTGCGCCACGGACTCGTCCGATGCCGAGGTCTGTACCGTGGCAATCTTCGGATCGTCTTCCTTGGGCTTGTTGTTGTCCGTCGTCGTCACCACCCGGTCGGGATCTTCGGTTTCGGTCGGCGTATCCTTTGGCAGGTCGGTTTGCTTGAGCTCGGCCTTCTGCTCGGCGAGCGCGGGCGAGGCCACCGACGCGTCGGCGTCCGGTCCGGCCGGAAGATCGGTATCCTCGACACTCGCGGAGGTGAGTTCGATGCCGATGTCGCCCTGCGAGCCCAGATATTCGGTTTCGTCATCGCCCCGCAGATGCGCGAGCGCCAGTGCGCCGCAGCCGATATGCAGCGCGAGCGCGCCCGCCGCCGCCAGAATCCAGAGGCGCCGCGATGGCTTTTGCTCGGTGACGAGGCCGGACATCTCGAACTGGCTGCCGCTCAGGGTTTTGGGTTTGCCGGCGCGGATGGCGATGTATCGGCGTTCGGAACGCCTTCCAGCGCCACCAGCTTGATCTTGGTATAGCCCCCGGCGCGCAGGATTTCCAGCACGTCCATCAATTCGCCGTACGGCACCGCGCGGTCCGAGCGGAGAAAAATCGCGCGATCCTTGTTCGAATCCGGCATCGCGTCGAGTGTGCGAACCAGATCGACCCGCTTGACCGGATTTTCGCCGACCGCCACCGCGAGATCCGGCTTGATGCTGACATAGGTCGGCTTGTCCGGCTTCTTCTGCGGGGTAGCGGTCGACGACGGCAGATCGATCGGAAGATCGACGGTCGACAGCGGCGCCGCCACCATGAAGATGATCAGCAGAACCAGGATGACGTCGATGAACGGCGTGACGTTGATTTCATGGGTCTCCCCGAAATCGTCGTCGTCGTCGTTGTCCGAGAGCGAAATGGCCATCGCCTACTCCGCCGCGCGCGAATGCGTGCCGCCATGGGTGCGGTCGAGATCGCGCGACAACAGCCGCGCCGCGGCGCCCGAGGACCGGCTGACCAGTTCGAGATAGCCTTTCGTCACGCGCGCAAAGTGATTGTAGATGATGACCGCCGGGATCGCCGCGACCAGGCCTATCGCGGTTGCGAGCAGCGCTTCGGCGATACCAGGTGCGACCACCGCGAGATTGGTGGTCTGCGATTTCGAGATGCCGATGAAGCTGTTCATGATGCCCCAGACGGTGCCGAACAGGCCGACGAACGGCGACGTCGCGCCGATCGTCGCCAACAATCCCATGCCGATCCGGATCCGCCGCCCCTCGGCGCGGACGATTTCGCCAAAGCTCGACGCCGCCCGTTCCTTGATGCCGTCGTCACTGGATATTCCCGCCGACAACCGCGCTTCGCTCATGGCCGCGGCAAGCAACGTCGACAGTACGCTGTCCTTGGCGCCGAGCGCGAACTGCGCTTCCGCCAGCGATCTTGCGCTCGGCGATCTTGCGTAGCGCGGCGCGCAATTTGGTCTGCACAACCGACAGCTCGATCATTTTCGCGATGAAGACGGTCCAGGTCACCAGCGAGGCGAACGCCAGGCCGATCATCACCGCCTTGACGATGATGTCCGCCGACAGGAACATCGACCATGGCGATAATTCGTGCAGCGCAGCAACGGTCGATTTCAGCGCCTTGCCACCGCCATCGGCGGGCGGTGTCGATGCATCGGAAGCGGCCGGCGCAGCAGCGACGGATGGTGCTGGCGCGACCGGCACATTCTGTACCGGCGCGGCGACCTGTACCGGCGCGACGGTCGGCGGCGCGGCCGCAATAGACGGCTGAGCCGGCATAGGGGCATGCGGCGCAACTTGAGCCGGTGGCGCAACAGGCGCCCTTGGCGCAGCCTGAGTCTGAGGCGCTGCCTGGCTCTGAGGCGCTGCCTGGGTCTGAGGTACTTGTGCGGTGTTCTGCTGCGCCAGCAGCGGCCGCGCCGGCGACAGCATCGCCAGCGTCAGGATGGCAGCAAAGGTCGCTCGAAACCAAGTCGCTCTAAACAGTGACGTGTTCATACTTCGGCCCAGTAGCGGATCAGATTGTGATAGATGCCGGTCAATTTGACCGTTTCAGGGTCATCGCGGCCAAGACGCTCCACCAGAGCCTGAATCGCGGTGTCGAGATCGAAAATCAGGCTGCGGGCATGCGCATCCCGTACCATGCTCTGCAGCCAGAAAAAAGACGCAACCCGCGTCCCGCGGGTGACCGGGGTGACCATATGCAAACTAGACGCAGGATAAACTACGAGATCGCCGGCCGGCAGCTTGATTTCGTGGGATCCGTAGAGGTCCTCGACCACCAGTTCTCCGCCGTCGTACTCGTCCGGCTCGGATAAAAATAACGTGACCGACAGATCGGTCCGGATGCGCAAGCCGGTCAGGTGATCGCCTCGCACGGCGTTGTCGACATGGATGCCGAAATGGTGGCCGTCCGCGGCCGCGTAACGGTTGAACAGCGGCGGAAAGATATGCAGCGGCACCGCCGCCGAGATGAACCGCGGATTGGCGGTCAGCGCCGAGATCACGCGGTTGCCGAGCTTGCGCGCGGTCTCGCTGTCCGGCGGCAATTGCTCGTTGCTTTTCACCAGTGCCGATTGCGCGCCTGCGGTCGAGCGGCCGTCCTCCCATGCACATTCGTCCATGATGCGGCGGAAATCCGCCACATCGCTTTTGCTCAGCACATTCGGGAACACAGATCAGCATCGCATCGACAATCAGTACCTCGCCGAAAGCATCAACGCCACGGTGCGGCCAGGCGCTTCCAGCATGAACGGCGCCGCACTTTGATAGAACGCGGTGTAATAGAGCTTGTTGAAGATGTTGTTGACGAACAGCTTCGCCGTCCAGTTCTTGTCGATCTTCGCTTCCGCGAAGCTATCGAAGCGCCAGAAGCTCGGCAGCGCCGTGCCCTGGTTCGCGGCAAGCAAGGTGCCGCCGTACATCGCGGAACGATAGACCGCCTGTCCGCCAACTTCCCAGCGGTCGTCGATCTGATATTTGCTGAGCAGGCTGAATGACTGATTGGCGATGTTGGCCAGCGGCAGGCCGACGTTTGTCGGGTACAGTGCGGGATCGGCCGAGGGAACCAGCGACTTCGTCACCTCCGACTTCATCAGCACCAGGCCGCCGAACACGCTCCATTTGTCGGTGATCTTGCCGGCGACTTCGAGATCGATGCCGCGGATCTGATAGGCCGCGCCGGCGCTGATGCAAGGCTGCGTGCCTCCTATCGAAGCATTATAGACGCAACCTGGTGCTGTCGGGTTCGCTGCTGAGGTGACGTTCACCGATTTACGCGCATTGGTGACATTGGTCTGGAACAGCGCGCCGGTCACGAGCAAATGGCGCTCAAACAACTCCCATTTATTGCCGACCTCGATCGCGGTGTTCTTCATCGGCCCAAATATCTGGTTCGACCCGCCGTTCAGGACCGGCGCAAGTCCGCCGTAGGCCGCGCTGGTGCCGTCGAATTCGGAGCCCACCGGATCAGACGAAGTGGCATAGGCAACATAGACGCTGGTAATCGGCAGCGGCTTCAGCGTGAGGCCCAGATTGAAGTTCGGCATATCGAACTGCGCGGCCTGCGAGCCGAAGATGCCCGCGACCCCGTCCGATGTGCCGTAACCGCTGGCTTTGATGCCGTAGTCGTCCAAGCGGATGCCGCCATTGAGGATGACCAGATCGCGGTAATTGGCGGAATCGAGCAGATAGCCGCTCGTGGTATCGATCGCGATTTGCGTCGGCTTCCCGGTAAGCGTGGGCGTCGTCGAGAACGGCGCGAATGTCGTACTGCGGATTGGTGATGCTCACGCCGGCCAGCGACCCGCTGCCGGTGAAGGGGGTACCGGCCGTAACCAGTTCCGAGCTCAAGCCCGTGTACGTAGTCGATGCTGGAAGTTTCGCGCGAGACCTCGACGCCGGCGACCGCGGTGTGATGCCAGTTGCCGGTATCGAACTTGTACGTGACTCGCTCTGGTTGGCGACGACGTCGGTCGGCTGATAGCGGCTCTGCGGGTTGGCGGTCACCGTGTTCGCCAGCAAGGTTAGGCTGACTCCGGAATCGTGCCGATGTAATTCAGCAGCGACCGCGAGCCCCGAACCTTGTCGCTAAAGGTCAAGTCGGGAGTGATCTTTACTTCGGTATTGATCGTGGCGATGTCCTGATGGACCTCGAAGAAATCGCGATTGACGAAGCCGTAGAAATTGTCACGATTGACGCCGAATTCGGGGCCGGGCCGCCGGCGGTGGTCGTATAATATGAAGTGCCGTTGATGGTGGTGGTGGGCCCCGTCCGCAGGTACGGCACGCCGAAGTCCGGCAATCCGTGGATGTCGGTGTGAATGTAGTCCGCGGTCACCTTCACCGCATCGACGGGCTTCCACGTCACCGCCACAAAACCGCCACCGCGATCGTCGGTGGCAAAGTTTCGGCCTTCGACGCCCGCATCCTGGAACAGGCCGCCGGCGCGAATGGCCAATGTCGGGCTGATCACCTGGTTGACGTCGAGCGTGACGCGCTTGGTGCTGTCGCTCGCGAACGTCGTGTCCATGTTGTAGAAGGACTTTTCGGTGGTCGCCTGCTTGGTGACGATGTTGATCGCACCGCCCGTCGTGCCGCGGCCGGCAAACGACGAGCCGGGTCCGCGCAGGATCTCGATCTGCTCGGTGAAGAAATTCTCGCGGACGCTGACGCCGGAATCGCGGACGCCGTCGATGAAGACGTCGTTGCGGGTATCGAAGCCGCGAATGAAGAACCGGTCGCCGAAGGCGTTGCCGCCCTCGCCGGTGCCGAGCGTCACGCCGGCGGTGTTCAGCACCGCCTGCTTCAACGACGTGGCGTTCTCGTCTGCCAGCACTTCCTTGCTGATGACCGTGACGGTCTTCGGCGTATTCAGCAGCGGCTCGGGAAATTTGCCCGAGGCCTGCAGATGATCGACCTTGTAGGGCGCCGCGGCATCCGCATAGGGGTCGCGGTCCGCGCTCAGCGCGCCGGCGTTGGGATAACGGCACCGGCGCCGCCGCGGTCGGCTGCGACCGGCGCGCCGCGCGCCGCAGGGCATTGCGGGCGCGGATCTGATCCGGCGTCGGTTTCGAGGCGGCGGGACGCGGGCGAGCGACCGGGGCATCGACCGTCACCGGCGGCAGGTTCGAGCTTGCTTGCTGCGCTTCGGCGCCGGAAAACGAGGCGACCGCCATCAGGCCGGCAACCGCCGACACCTTGCGGCCGGAATAGTTGTCGAACGTTTCGCTGACCGAGTTCATCGCCGCATTCGAACGCAGCGACCTCGGCGTCTTTGCCGTATTCATTTTAAATGCCCCACCAACCACAATTCAATCTGCTCACGCGCCCCATTTGCGATGAGCAATTGCATGTTGGTTATCGAGCGAAAAAAGATCGGGTCAATGCGATTACGGCAACAGAGTGGTTGAATTCGTCCAGTTCAAAAGCGATTCTAAAATCGCAGTTTGAAATGGTTCTAAATTAAGCTTTGAAGCGTTCTAAACTAATGCAAGAAATGCCGGTAAATCGGCCGTTTTTCGCTTTTTCGCGAACGGTATCGCTCAATCGGCGCTGGGCGGCTTCATCAGCGAAAACAATTCGTCGACGGTCTGTTGCGCGACCTGCCGCACGCGATCGGTGTTTTCCATTCCGGCGATGTTGACGCCCTTCACCACGGCTCTGATCTCGTCGCGAAAATCGGTGAGAAATCGCAACGGGTCGCGGTGAATTGTTGGCGACGCGCGCGATCAGGCCCGTGATCAGGATCTGGCAGGCGATCATGCGTCCGTTCAATTCATCCATCGATGGGTTTCGGCTGCTGACTGGTCGGTGCGCGCGTGATATGGACGACGTCCGCCGGTGACAACTGGACACGACGCGGCGCTGCGGTGCGAGGCAGATCGCGCGACGTACCGAACTATTTGGCGGCGATGCTGGCCGGGCTCGGCGAGGCCCTTGATCCGCTCCTTGATGTCGCGCAGCGTTTCGAGACTGGTCTGGAGCGACTCGTCCGGAATATCCTGCAGCACATCGGCCGCGATGGAATCGCGCAGGCTGTCGAGATCGTCGACCAGCTGGCGGCCGGCCGCGGTGAGAAACAGCCGGTTGGCGCGGCGGTCCCGGGGGTCGTGCCGCCGCTCGAGCAGGCCGTGCTCGACCAGCCGGTCGAGCAGCCGCACCAGCGAGATCGGCTGCAATTCGAGCACATCGGCCAGATCGACCTGCGACAAGCCTTCCTGTTCCCGCAACCGGAACAGCACGATCCACTGCGCGCGCGTGGTGCCGCGGCCCTTGGCGCGATGATCGATGTAGTTGCGCAACAGCCGCGAGCTTTCGACGAGTTGCGCAACCAACTGGCGTTTCAGATCCTGAGTCATGTCAAGCTCGAAGGCATTGGGTGAGCAGCATCGGATTCGCGCTCCCAAACCTTTCCAAATGTTTAGAATTCTCAAGATGATAGTGTGTTTACACATTATAGTGCACGCATATTATATCTGGGCTTCTCGGGAACCGTTTTAAAGACCTGTAACTTCTTTATTTTTGAACCGGTCAGCCATCCCCGGTAACTACGAGCTGTCATGAACAAATCGCGAACGATTACTTGGATTGTGCTGATCGCTGCCGTCGCCGGCGCGGGCTATTACGGCTGGCAGCGCTACCAGCGCCGGGCAGCAAGCGCGCGGCCAACGCGCAAAAGGTCGGCGCGCAACGCCGTTCGCGTCACCATCGCCCCGGTCGAGAAAGTCCGACTTTCCGGTCTATCTGACCGGGCTCGGAACCGTTCAGGGCTTCAACACCGTGCTGGTGCGGACCCGGGTCGACGGCCAGATCGACAAGATCGCCTTCAAGGAAGGCCAGTTGGTCAAGCAGGGCGACCTGCTGGTCGAGATCGACCCCCGGCCCTACCAGGCGACGCTCGATCAGGCCAAGGCCAAGAAGGCCCAGGACGAGGCCAACCTCGCCAACGCCAATCTGGATCTGCAGCGCTACACCAAGCTCGGCGAGTTCGCGACCAAGCAGCAGACTCGATACCCAGCGCTCGACCGTGCAGCAGTTGACCGCGCAGATCGCGGCCGACGATCGCCGCCATCTCCAACGCCCAGACCCAGCTCGACTATACCGCCGATCAAATCGCCGATCCCGGGCGTCGCCGGCCTGCGCCAGGTCGACATCGGCAACATCGTCAATGCCTCGACCCAGACCGGCATCGTGACGATCGCCCAGATCGAGCCGATCGCCGTGATTTTCACCGCGCCGGAAGAGCAGTTGCCGTATATCAACGAGGCGCAGGCGGTCGCGCCGCTCAAGGTCATCGCGATCACGACCGACGGCAAGAAGCCGCTGGCGGAGGGAACGCTGGCGGTGGTCAACAATCAGGTCGACACCACCAGCGGCACCATCCGCCTCAAGGCGGTGTTCGACAACAAGGACCACGCGCTGTGGCCGGGCCAGTCGGTCTCGACGCGGCTGCTGGTGAAGACGCTGAAGGATGCCACGGTGGTTCCGGACGACGCGATCCAGCACGGCACCGACGGCCTTTATGCCTATGCGTCAATCAGGACAACAAGGCCGAGCTGCACAAGGTCAAGGTCAGCCAGTCGATCGACGGACGCTCGGTGGTCGATGAGGGCCTGTCGCCGGGACAGCACGTGATCACCGCCGGCCAGTACAAGGTCTCAGCCCGGCACCCTCGTCAGCACCGCGGTGGCGAGTTCGGATCCGGCGCAACCCAAGGTCAAGCAGGAATGAGCGAGGGGATTTCCGCACCCTTTATTCGCTACCCCATCGGCACCTCGCTGATGATGGCCGGCATTCTGTTTGTCGGCCTCGTCGCCTATCCGCTGCTGCCGGTCGCGCCGCTGCCGCAGGTCGACTTCCCGACCATCCAGATCACCGCGACGTTGCCGGGCGGCAGCCCCGAAACCATGGCCTCCTCGGTGGCGCAGCCGCTGGAGCGGCAGTTCGCGCAGATTCCCGGCATCGCCCAGATGACCTCGACGAGCTATCTGGGAACCGCGGCCGTCACCATCCAGTTCGACCTCAACCGCAGCATCGACGGCGCCGCCAACGACGTGCAGGGCGCCATCAACGCCGCCAGCGGCCAGTTGCCGAAAAACCTTCCCTCGCCGCCGACCTACCGCAAGGTCAACCCGGCGGATTCGCCGATCCTGCTGTTGTCGGCGACGTCGGATTCGCTGCCGCTGACCACGGTCAGCGACGCGGTCGACGCCCAGCTCGCCCAGCAGATCAGCCAGATTTCCGGCGTCGCGCAGGTCACGATCGGCGGCCAGCAAAAGCCGTCGATCCGGGTCCAGGTCGATCCGGCGAAACTGGTCGCCAAGGGCCTGTCGCTGGAAGACGTCCGCAACCAGCATTGCGATCACGACGGTCGACAGCCCGAAGGGCAATATCGACGGCGACACGCGCGCCTACACGATCTACGCCAACGACCAGATGCTGGACTCCAAGGACTGGAACGACGTCATCGTCGCCTACCGCAATGGCGGTCCGTTGCGGATCCGCGACATCGGCAAGGCCGTGACCGGACCGGAAGACGCCAAGCAGGCGGCCTGGGCCAACGGCAAGCGCGGCGTGTTCCTGGTGGTCTACAAGCAGCCCGGCGCCAACGTCATCGACACCGTCGACAAGATCAAGGCGCTGCTGCCGCGGCTGGTCGCCGCGATTCCGCCGGCGATCAAGATCGAGGTCATCAGCGACCGCACCCAGACCATTCGCGCCGCGGTCGAGGACGTTCAGTTCACGCTGCTGCTGACCATCGCGCTGGTCGTCATGGTCATCTTCGTCTTCCTGCGCAGTTTCTGGGCCACCGTGATTCCGACCGTGACCGTGCCGCTGGCGCTGCTCGGCGCCTGCGCGCTGATGTGGGTATTCGGCTATACGCTCGACAATCTGTCGCTGATGGCGCTTGACCATCGCGGTCGGCTTCGTGGTCGACGACGCCATCGTGATGCTGGAAAACATCACGCGCTATATCGAGGAAGGCGAGAAGCCGCTGGCCGCCGCCTTCAAGGGCTCCAGCGAAATCGGCTTCACCATCGTGTCGATCAGCATTTCGCTGGTCGCGGTGCTGATTCCGCTGCTGCTGATGGGCGGCATCATCGGACGCCTGTTCCGCGAATTCGCGGTGACGCTGGCGATGACGATCTTCGTGTCGATGGTGGTGTCGCTGACGCTGACGCCGATGATGGCGTCCCGCTTCCTGCGCGCGCACAGCGAAACCAAGCACGGCAAGTTCTATCGAATGGAGCGAGCGGGCTTTCGACGCCATGCTGCACGCCTATGAGCGCGGCCTCGACCTCGCCATGCGCTGGCGGCTGACGACGCTGGTGATTTTCTTCGCGACGCTGGCCTTGTCGGTCTATCTGTTCGTCATCATTCCCAAGGGCTTCTTCCCGCAGCAGGACGTCGGCCTGATCACCGCCACGTCCGAAGCCGCGCAGGACATTTCCTTCGCCGCGATGAAGCAGCGGCAGGAGGCGCTCGGCGAGATCGTGCAGGCCGATCCCGACGTCGCCACGCGTGGCGATGGCGATCGGCGGCAGCGGCCGGGCCGGCAACAACGGCAACGTGTTCATCACGCTGAAGCCGCGCAACGAGCGCACCGCCAGCGCCCAGCAGATCATCGCCCGGCTGCGTCCCAAGCTCGAAAAGGTCGAGGGCGCGCGGCTGTTCATGCAGGCGGCGCAGGACGTGCGGCTCGGCGGCCGGCCGACGCGAACGCAGTTCGAGTTCACGCTGCAGGACGCCAATCTCGACGAGCTGAACGAATGGGCGCCGAAGATCCTGGACAAGATGCAGACGCTGCCCGAGTTGCGCGACGTCGCGACCGACCAGCAGAGCGAAGGCACCACGCTGCAGCTGAAGATCAACCGCGACACCGCGTCGCGCTACGGCATCCAGCCGCAGCTGATCGACGACACGCTGTACGACGCGTTCGGCCAGCGCCAGGTCACGCAGTATTTCACCCAGCTCAACAGCTACCACGTGATCCTGGAAATCCTGCCGGAGCTGCAGGGCAACCTCGACACGCTCAACAAGCTCTACATCAAATCGCCGACGACCGGCGAACAGGTGCCGTTGGCGACGTTCGCGACCTGGACCAGCGTGCCGGTCCGCTCGCTCTCGATCAGCCACCAGGGCCAGTTTCCGGCCATCACCATCAGCTTCAACCTCGCCCAGGGCGTCGCGCTCGGGCAAGCGACCGACGCCGTGCAGAAGGCGATGGCCGATCTCGGCGCGCCCGCCACGCTCAACTCGAGCTTCCAGGGCACCGCGCAGGCGTTCCAGCAATCGCTCGGCACCGTGCCGCTGCTGATCATGGCGGCGCTGGTCGTGGTGTACCTGATCCTCGGCATTCTCTACGAGAGCTACATCCACCCGCTGACGATCCTGTCGACGCTGCCCTCGGCCGGCGTCGGCGCGCTCGCGATCCTGATGGCTGTTCGGATACGACTTCAGCCTGATCGCGCTGATCGGCATCATCCTGTTGATCGGCATCGTCAAGAAGAACGGCATCATGATGGTCGACTTCGCGATCTCGGCCGAGCGCGACGAGCATCTGTCGCCGGAAGCAATCGATCCGCAAGGCCGCGCTGCTGCGCTTCCGCCCGATCATGATGACGACGATGGCGGCGATGCTCGGCGGCGTGCCGCTGATGCTGGGCACCGGCACCGGCTCGGAAATCCGCCAGCCGCTCGGCTATGCGATGGTCGGCGGCCTGATCGTCAGCCAGGCGCTGACGCTGTTCACGACGCCGGTGATCTATCTCTATCTCGACAAGCTCTCGAACGCGTTTGCGGGCTGGGGACGATCCGGCCAATGCCGATCAGGATCCGCACGCCGACGCGCACGGCTCGATCAAGCAAGCCGCCGAGTAGCTTGACTTCGGCCCTGCCAACGGTCCGATCGATCCATCTTCAAGGATACCTTGCCCTCGAATTCCTGCCGGAGCCGGATCAGTGAAAATGTGTGCGAAAAATATGCTTGCTCGCGGCCGTCGATGGCTGTGCGGGTCGATCGGGCTCGGCCACGCCCAGCAGGCGCCGGCGCCCAAAGCCAAAGCCGCGCCGCGCACCGCCCAGAGCGCACCGGCACCCGCGCCTGCGGCCGCCGAGCCGGCGGCTCCCGCCGCGGCAGCAGCGCCGCCCGGCTGGGCCGCGCGATGCACCAGCGCAAGCCGCGAGGCGCCGCTCGAATGCGCGATGGAACAGACCGCCGTCCTGAGCAAGACCGGACAACTGTCGTGCTCGGTCAACATTCGCGTGCCCAGCGATACCCATGCGCCGGTCGTCCTGGTGCAGCTGCCGCTCGGGCTCAACCTGCCGGGCGGCGCCAAATTTCAGGTCGATGACGGCAAGGCCACCGAGATGCAGATCCAGACCTGCGAAAACCGCGGCTGCTACGCCAGCACGCCGCTCGCGCCCGACGTACTTGCCGCGCTGAAGGTCGGGAAAGCAGATGAAGGTGTCGTTTCAGACGCTCAACAAGGAAACCATCAGCATTCCGTTGCCGCTGACCGATTTTGCCACCGCCTACGACAAGATCAAATAGGCCGGCGCCAGTTTGCCGGTGCTTGATGGTTGAGAGTTCTGGTGTCCCCGTCCAACACCGTCATTGCGAGCCAACGGGTCGGGCGAACGCCCGCCCGATGACAGGCTCCGCGAAGCAATCCAGGCTGCGAGCGAAAGCTGGATTGCTTCCGCCTTCGCCAAACGGCTACGGCGGACAGGTCGTCGCAAGTGCTCCTCGCAATGACGTTGAGACGTCGAGACACAGTTTCATATTCTCGCGACACACTGCGCCCGAGGTTTGCAAATTCATTCGCCCTCAAAAATACAGACGGGGTGCTCGCTGCACCCGCGATCTCGCGTGCCAATGCACAAAAGAAAAAAACGCACGCGAGCATACAGGTTCACCGGAAGCAGTCCGGCCTTCCCTGCGCAATGGTTTTACGGCCCATTTTCGTGCTCTCCCCGGTGATTAGCGCTCACAGCTCCGCAACAAAGTGCTAGGCTCCTCCTTGTCCCAGCGACGTGGTTGGTCTGGCCGTTCGGAGAGCGCGGTGACCGAGCAGCGGGTTCAAAGGCGATTAGCGGCAATCTTGGCCGCCGACGTGGTCGGTTACTCTGCGTTGATGCAACGCGCTGAGGAGGCCACCTACGCCGAGTTCGAGCGGCTGAAGCGCGAAGTAATCGAGCCTGGCCTCTCCCGCCACGACGGGCGACTAATCAAGACCACGGGTGACGGCGCGTTGGCCGAGTTCGCAAGTCCGTCGGCTGCGGTGCGATGCGCGATGGAGATACAGGAAAGCATCGCATCAGGTCGAAGCTCCCTTAAGCTGCGCATTGGGGTCAATCTCGGCGAGGTTATCGTCGGGGCTGACGGCGATCTGTTCGGCGATGGGATCAACATCGCTGTCCGGCTGGAAGGGGTCGCCGATCCGGGCGGCATCCTGATTTCCGAAAAGGTGTACAGCGAAGTCGAAGCCAAGCTCGACGTTAGCTTCGAGGACCGGGGCGAACAGCAGCTCAAGAACATCTCCAAGTCGGTCCGCGCATTTGCTGTACGCGCGGGAGCGCATGGCGCGCTGGCCGAGCGGCTAAGTGCGGTCCCTCCGTTGCCGGACAAACCGTCGGTCGCCGTGCTGCCGTTCGAGAACATGAGTGGCGATCCCGAGCAGGAGTATTTTGCGGACGGAATGGTTGAGGAGATCACTCACTGCGCTCTCGCGTTTCAAATGGTTGTTCGTGATTGCTCGCAATTCGAGCTTTACGTTCAAGGGTAAAAACGTCGATGTGAAAGAGGTCGGACGCAAGCTTGGCGTGCGCTATGTCCTTGAGGGGTCCGTCCGCAAGGCGTCGGGAAAGGTTCGCATCACAGGACAGTTGATTGATGCGAGTACAGGCGCGCACATCTGGGCGGACAGGTTCGAGCGCAATCTGACAGATTTATTCGCTCTGCAGGACGAGGTCACGGCCGCCGTTGTCTCAGCCATTCAGCCAAAATTGCTTCAAACAGAAATTGCGATGGCGGCGCGGCGGCGACCGGAGAACCCCACCGCCTATGATTTTTATCTCCGAGCCATGCCACATCTTTACCTGGCGACCCGCGAGAGTTTGACCGAGGCGATCAGGCTGGCTCATCGCGCTTTGGAGCTGGACCCTCGGTTTGGCCTTGTCGCCGCTCTGGCAGGAGTCCTGTCACATGCAACAACGTCCTTTTGGGCTATGCCGACGATCCGCAATTTGATCGCCAAGGAAGCAATTCGGCTTATGCGCTTGGCATTCAGCCTCGACGATGGTGATCCGGACACGTTGGCATGGGCTGCATTAACCTCGACGTTCATGGTCGGCGATAGGGAAAGTGAGATCGAAATGGCTGACCGGGCCGTCGCGCTCAACCCGAATTCATATGTCGCATGGATCTGTAGAGGCTGGGTCCATCGAAATGCGGGGCTGCCGGAGGAAGCGATCCGCAGCTTTGAACGTGCCATTCGCGCGAGCCCGGTGGATCCGCTACTATACCGGTTATTTACCGGGATGGGGACGGCCTTGATTGAGCTTGGTCGCTTTGACGAGGCCATCGTCGCCGGGAAGAAAGCCCTGCGACAGAACGCCACGCTATGCGCCAGCCTACCGCTGTCTCGCAGTTGCATTCGCCCATCTCGGACGCAACGCTGAGGCGCGTGAGGCGGCTGCGCGTGCGCTTGAGGTCGATCCCGCCTTTACAATATCGGCGGCCGTCGCTCGGGGCGCGATGTCAAACGCGAAGTTATTGATTGAGGGTCTTCGGAAAGCGGGGTTGCCCGAATGAGCGCACTCGCCCGCGCCGACGAGATGATCGCCGCGGCAGATTGGGCCTCAAAACGGCCCCAGGGCGCGAGCAACTGGGGCCGTTTTGAAAGCACCCGATCAGGGATGAGGTGGGGAGATCGGGCACCCCCATGAATTAGGCTCGGCACTCGTGTCCTAATTCGCGAGAACGAACATCCTGATTAAGACCGCACCTCGTTGCGAACGAACGTATCCCCTTCGCTGTCTCGCGGACGCGCAATATCGCATGGAAGACAGACTAAACGGAGTTACCTCGGCTGACGGCAAATTGCCAACAAGCGGGCACTCTCCCACCAGCCGCCGACTTGCCTTCCCTGCGTTTGCGTCCACAGCGCGAAGGATAGCCGCGTTGGATCGCCACTCCGGTTCGGGTGAACCATTGGTGAAACCAAGGAATTACCACCCTCTACCAAGAGATGATGCGGAACCTCCACTCGTATAGTTAGCAAAGGCATCTGGCGGGCTTAATTGATTGAAACGCGAACTCCCAGGAGCGTGGCGTGATGCCTTTCGCTGCGCGTCCGATCAGCGGAGATTGTCGCCATTGATGGAGACTGCAATGCGAAGTTCAGCTCTTGCTACTGTCATGCGGACCACGATCCTTGGCTTGTTTGGCTCGACTTTGATTGTTGCGTCGATCGCAAATGCGGCCACGGCAGGCAAACACCTCACCCGACACCACAGGACCTACGCGAGCAAAACAATCGGGAATGCCGATGCGTTTCGCGCGGAAATCCCGAATGCATTCGCGGGAGATCAGAGCGCCTTTGGCACGACCAGTCGCTGGCCGCCGTCCGGAATGCAGCCCGACGATTGGCGCCAGAGCGTAAACGGCGACTGACGCCGGCGCAAATTTTTGGCGCCGGACGGCTCGCAGTTCGTGAGGCCGATCGCGCGGAGTTTTTCATTGGATGGGCGCATTGGCGAGACCCGGTGGCTGATCGGCGGCACGGCGCCGACGGCGGGTTTTTCGTTGCCCAGACAAAACGGCCCCAGGGCGCGAGCGACTGGGGCCGTTCTGAAAGCACCCGATCGGGAGCGGGGGCTGGGGCGATCGGGTACCCCTCATGAATTAGGCTGAATACTCAATACGCATGGCCTAATTCGCGAGAACGAATATCCTGACTAGGACCGCACCGCGGGGTGCTGTCCGCTTTGAACCTTGGTGGCCTGGTCCGATCTTGGCCGCGGCCTGGTTTGGGCTGTCCCTCCCCCAGTTTTGCCGGCCCCAGTTTTCCCGGCCCCACGGGTCGCCTCGATGCTCGCCAAGCGCTGTCTGCCGTACGTCGTGATCCTGAGCCGTCCCTGCAAGTTCACGACGTAACCTAGCCTGACCAGCAGCGTTTCGTGATCTATCGGGATGATCGGCGCCAGCCCGGCCGGTGTCACATCGCCCACCATCAGCAGCGAGATGAACTGATCGCGAGTCAGAAATTCTGGTGCGTCATAGCTCATGGAGCGAATGTTATGCGCTTCGCTGGCAGGCGCACGAGCAATATCGGACAGATCCGATACCAAACAGAGTTACCTCGGTTGGCGAAGCGTAACCCCGACTTACAATGGTGGATTCACGCGGTGCCGAGATAGACCTTCTGCACCTGCGGATCGTTGGCGAGAGTCGGCCGCGGTGCCGGACAACACGCTTTTGCCGACCTGCAGCACGGTGGCGAAATCCGAGACCTCCAGCGCCAGCTCGATCGATTGCTCGGCGAGCAGGATGGTCAGCCCTTCCTGGTGCAGCCGGCCGAACGTCTCGTACATCGACTCCACCACGGCCGGCGCCAGGCCCAGCGACGGCTCGTCCAGCATCAGCAGTTTGGGATCGCTCATCAGCGCGCGGCCGACCGCCAGCATCTGCCGCTCGCCGCCGGACATGGTGCCGGCGCGCTGGTTGCGCCGCTCGGCCAGCTTTGGAAAGATCTCGTAGACCCGATCGAGCAAGCGTCGCGGCGCGCGCCTTGTCGCGCAGCGGCGTCGCGCCGAGCAGCAGATTGTTCTCGACGCTCTGCTGCACGAACAGCCGCCAGCCTTCCGGCGACAGCGCGAGGCCCTTGCGCACGATCGAAAACGCGGTCTGGCCGCCGATCTCCTGCGCCGCGAAACACGATCGATCCGGAATGCACCGGGATCAGCCCGGCGATGGCGTTGAGCGTCGTGGTCTTGCCGCCGCCATTGGAGCCGAGCAGCGCCACCACGCTGCCCTCGGGCACCTCGAGCGACACGTCGGACACGCCGATCAGGTCGCCGTAGCGGACTTCGAGATGCTCGATCTTGAGCAAGGGCGCGGTCATGTCGCGGGTCCGCCCATCAGTTCGATCGGCGTGTGGCCGGCGGCGGCCTTGGCGGCGCGCTTGCCGAGATAGGCCTCGATCACGGCCGGATTGCCGGTGACCTCGCGCGGGCTGCCGCGCGCGATCTCGCGGCCCTGGTGAAACACCACCACGCGGCGTCGCCAGCGACATGATGACTTCCATGATGTGCTCGACGATCACCAGCGTGATGCCGGAACGATGGATGTCGCGCACCAGATCGATCGCGAGTTGCACCTCGCGCTGGGTCAGGCCCGCCATCGCTTCGTCGAGCAGCAGAACCTTGGGCTCGGTGGCGAGCGCACGGGCGATCTCGAGCCGCTTGCGGCCGGGCGTTCCGAGCGAGCGCGCCGGCGCATCCGCCAGCCTGCTCATGCCGACGCGCTCCAGCACCGCGCGCGCCCTGGTTTCGGCCTCGGCGCGATGCGAGGTGCGCAGGAACGCGCCGATCATCACGTTCTCCAGCACCGACATGCCCTCGAAGGTCTGCGGCACCTGGAAGGTGCGGGCGAGGCCGAGCTGCGCGCGGGCTTCCGGCGTCATGTCGGTGATGTCGTGGCCTTCGAACAGCACCTTGCCGGAGGTCGACATGCAGATCGCCGGTCAGGCAATTGAAGAAGGTGGATTTGCCGGCGCCGTTCGGCCCGATCAGGCCGAGAATATCGCCCTGCTCCAGCGTCACGGAGGCCGCATCGACCGCCTTGAAGCTGCCGAAGGCCTTTGTCACGTCGCGGGCTTCAAGGAGCATGGGCTGCTCCCGCCGCGACCGGCGTCTCCGGCGTCTTGCTGCGCTTGGCCCACAGCCGCTTGATCAAGGTCAGGATGCCGCCCGGCTGAAAGCGCGCGATCAGCACGATGATGGCGCCATAGACCACGAAGGTCAGGCCGGCGCCCTTGCCGCCGAGCAGATTGTTGGAGATTTCCTCCAGCGGCACCAGGATCGCCGCGCCGACCAGCGGCCCGAACAGCAGGCCGGCGCCGCCGAGCGCCGCCATGATCAGCATCTTCACCGAGATCAGGATGCCGAGCCCGGATTCCGGATCGACGAAGCCGAACATCGTCGCGTAGAGCGCGCCGGCGACGCTGGTCAGGCCCGGCGCTCAGCATGAAGGCGTAGAGCTTGATGCGGCTGGCCGGCGCGCCGAGCGAGCGCGCCGCGCGCTCGGAATCCCTGATGGCGCGCAGATAAAACCCCATCCGGCTGTTGGCCATCCACCAGGTGATGCCGAGCGTGATCACCAGCACCGTCAGGAACAGATAGTAATAAGGCAGCGCCGAGATGAACGAGAGATCGAACACGTTGCGCGGCACGGTCGGGCCGCTCAGCCCGACGCCGGCGCCGAGATAGTCGGTGTTGGTGACGATCAGCCGCACCAGTTCGGCGACCGCGATCGTGGCCATGCTGAAATAATGGCCGGACAGCCGCAGCGTCGGCACGCCGATCACGGCGGCAATCGCCACGCTGACGACGATGCCGACGGGAATGCCGACCAGCGGCGACAGCGCGAAATGCGCATAGGCCCCCATCGCGGCATAGGCGCCGCAGCCGAAGAACACCACATGCCCGACCGATACCTGGCCGGCATAGCCGCCGACGATGTTCCAGGCCGACGCGGCGATCGCATAGAGCAGCACCAGCGCGCCGAGCCGCTGCTGGAACGGCGTCGAGAACAGCAGCGGATAGGCGATCACCAGCGCCAGCGCCACCGACGGCCACAGCAGACGCCGCATCACGTCTTGCCCATCAGGATTTGCCCATCAGGCCTTGCGGCCGGAACCAGAGGAAGCAGAGGAACAGCGAATACACCACGATGTCCTTGTAGACGGCGCCGATCCAGTACGCCGACAGCGACTCGATCACGCCGATCAGCAGGCCCGCGACCAGCGCGCCGGGCACGCTGCCGAAGCCGCCGAGCGACACCGTGACGAAGGCGACGATGCCCAGGGTCTCGCCGACCGTCGGCACGATATAGAAGAAGGTCGCGATCAACGCGCCGGCGATGCCGGTGACGCCGGCCGCGATCGCCCAGGCGATCGCCTGCATGGTGTCGGGCCGGATTCCCATCAATTGCGCCGCGGTGGAATCTTCCGCGACCGCCAGCATCTTCGAGCCCAGCGAGGTGCGCGTCAGCAGGAGATGCAGGCCGCCGGTCACCACCAGCGCGACCACGCCGGCCAGCAGCCGCGAGGCCTGGATCCGAATGCCCAGCACATCGAAGGTGCCGCCGACGATATTTTCCGGCAGCGACAGGAAGTTGGCGCCGAACCACCAGAACGCCGAATAGCGCAGCAGCAGCGCGAGCCCGAAGGTGCCGAGGATCTGCGCCAGCATCGGCCCCTTCATGATGCTGCGGATCAGCCCGAAATAGACGATGATGCCGAGCGTCGCCAGCACCAGCGCGGCGACCGGCGCGCCGAGCAAGCGGGCCGGCGCCGAACAGCGTCCAGACCACGAAGGCGACGTACATGCCGAGCATGACGAAATCGCCATGCGCGAAATTGACGATGTTCATCATGCCCCAGATCAGCGTGAGGCCGGAGGAAAACAGCGCATAGACCGCGCCCAGCAACAGTCCGCCGACGATCACCTGAACGAGAATGGAGGACATGAAGCCGCGTGTCTTTTCGATTGGCGTTGCCGCCGGGTTATACCTCGACTGTCGAATTCAGCCGATCGTCCACGCCAATCGTATCGCGGCAAGCGGAAAAAGGCGGAATGATCCGACATGCCCCGCCTCCGATTTTCGTCACCAGCCCTTGTAGGGCATCACCGGCGCTTTCTCGGCGTTGGCCTTCGGCCAGACCGCGACATAGTTTTCGCCGTCCTGCAACTGGATGATCAGGCCCGAGGCCAGGATGTTCTGGCCCTTGTCGTCGAACTTGACGCCCTTGTAGCCCATCATCAGCTGATCGGGCTTGAGGTCGGTCGCCTTCAGCGCCGCCTGGATCTTGGCGGGATCGGTCGAGCCGGCGCGATCGATCGCGTCGCACAGCACGAAGAAGCCCTGCATCTGCGCGCGCGGCGGTGTCGTCCATCTCGTCGCCGCTCTTCTTCTTGTACATGTCGGCGATCATGGCGCGTCGGCGAGCCCGGAGGCCCGACGCTCCACGACGAACGGTTGAAGACGCCTTGCGAGATCTTGCCGACCGCCTTGATGAAGGACGGATCGGAATAGCCGGAATCGTCGGCGATCATCATCGGCGGCTTGTAGTCGAGCGCCTGCATGGTCTTCGGCATACAGGATCGCGTCCGACGTGTAGGCGATCATGATCACGACGTCGGGCTTCTTCTCCTTGAGCTGCAGCACCTGGCTCTGCACGTCGGTGGCGTTGACGGCGTAGGCGATATCGAGCGCGATGCTCTGCGCCGTTTTCCTTGAACACGCTGGTGATCACGCTGGCGACCGAGGTGCCGTATTCGGTGTTGTCGTGGACCAGCGCGACATTGTCGGTCTTGGCGCCGGCGGCCTTCATGTCCTTGAGGAAATCGTAATAGATCTTGGCGAAGTCGGACGCCACCGGCGTGACGCGGAAGAACCATTTGAAGCCGCGCTCGGTGAGATTGGCCGCGACCGACTCGCCGTTGACGAAGGGAATGCCGTATTTTTCGGCGATCGCGCTCGCGGTCAGCGTGATGCCGGACTGATAGGCGCCGGTGAGCGCGACCACCTTCTCTTCGGTGATCAGGCGCAGCGTCTGGTTCTGTCCGGTCGCCGGGCTGCCCTGGTTGTCGGCGAACACCACCTCGACCTTGGCGCCGCCGAGGCCGGCAAGGCCGGCGTTCTTCGCCAGCGGAAAATTGCCGAGTTCGGGATGGGCGTTGTTGATGATGTCCATCGCGGTCTCGATCGCGGCCTTGGCATGGACGCCGGCGCTGGCGGCGCCGCCGCTCAGCGGAAACACCGCGCCGATCTTGACGGTCTTGTCCTGCGCCGAAGCGCGGCCCGCCAGCGCGACGGAAATCGAGGCGGCGCAAAGCAGCCCGAGGACATGCTTCAATCTCATGTTGATCGTCTCCGAAAGCGTTTCCACCCGATGCGAGCTTCTGAGCCGGGCCTGAATCGGCGACACGCCATGCGTTGCCGCCGCCGTCTTCTTATTTATTGGCCGTCAGCATTGCATGCCGCTTTGGCAGGAGCAAGTTGCGGCGCCCCGGGCGGCCGAGGCGCAAGATCATCAGCGGTGGACAAGCGACCGTGGCGCACCGGCTCTTGCCTTAGCCGCAGGCCTCAGGTCGGCCTTGACCCCGACATAGACGGTGTTGCTGGCATCGCGCATCCCCTTGCGCATTGTCGAAGGTCACGACATGCGCCGCCGATGTCGCGAAGGCGCCGGCCAGCACGGCATTGAACGCGTCATCCGGCGGGTCGTTCGACCAAAGTGCAAAGACGCCGCCGGGATGCAGATGCGCGGCCAGCCGCGCCAGCCCCTCCGGCTGGTACAGCGCGGCGTGGCGCGGATGCAGCAGGTTTCGCGGCGAGTGATCGATATCCACCAGCACCGCATCGAAGCGGCGGCCGCGGCGCCTGCGGAATCGAAGCCATCCGCGGAATGCGACATCGCGAAGAAGTCGCCATGGACCAGACGGCAGCGCGGATCGCCGGTGAGTTGCTTGCCGAGCGGCAGCAACCCCTGCTCGTGCCATTCGATCACCTCGGCCAGCGCATCGACCACGATCAGCGATCGCACGCCGGGATTTTCCAGCACGGCCTGCGCGGTGTAGCCGAGCCCGAGACCGCCGACGACGACGTCGAGATCGCGTCCGCGCCAGCGCCGCCAGTCCGAGCCGCGCCAGTTCGATCTCGGCGACGGTGAACAGGCTCGACATCAGGAATTCGTCGCCGAGCTTGATTTCGTAGATGTCGATGCCGGTAGACGAGCTGCCGTGCGCCGCCGCAGGCTGAGCACGCCCATCGGCGTCGGGCGAAAATCCAGCTCTTCGAAATACACGCTCATTCGCGCTGCCCCTGCCCGACTGCGACGCCACCCGCGCCGCCCATGGCCGCGGCTTCGCCGGCAGCCCCTCAACAAGCAGCATCGCCGCGCGCTTGCCAAGGCCGGGACCGAGCGGGTAGAACGGCGCCAGCCCGGCGGGGCTTTTCCACGAATCCCGCCAAAGCGACCGGTTGCCGCCCGATCAACGTAATAGGAGCAGAAGGCGTGGCATCGGTATGATTATACGATTTACGGGAAGGGGCGAGTCAGATTTATTCTGGGCATGTCACCGCCCGATGATCTTGACTGCCTGCCACACGCCGAGCTGAAGGGCTTGGTGCTGAAGTTATTGGAAGAGATGGCGGAGCTTCGGCGAACGGTTGCGGCACAACGCGATGAGATTGCGCGGCTCAAGGGTGGGTCAGGCCGGCCGAACATCAAGCCAAGCGGCATGGAGAAGGCGACCGAACCGAAGCCAGCCGGAGGCTCGGGCGAGCAGCGCCGTGGGCGGGGCGAGACGAGATCGAAGCTTGTGATCGACGCGGAGGAGACCGTTAAGGTGGTGGTGGCGCCACAGGGCTCTCGCTTCAAAGGCTACACGAGCTATGTGGTGCAGGATCTGGTGATCCGCCCCTACGTGACGCATTTCCGCTGCGAGCGTTGGCAGAGCCCGGATGACAAGGTTATCACAGCCCCGCTGCCGTCCGGCGTTAGCGGGCATTTCGGGCCGGAGCTGCGCCGCTTCGTGCTGGCCCAGTATCACCAGGGCCAGGTGACGGTGCCGCGACTTCTAGCGCTGTTGCAGGCGCTTGGCATCGTCATCTCCAAACGCCAGCTCATGCGCCTGCTGATCGCCGATCAGGACTGCTTCCTCGACGAGGCCCGTGATGTACTGCGCGCCGGGCTGGCGCATGCGACCTGGATTACGGTCGATGACACCGGCGCTCGTCACAAGGCTGCGAACGGCTTCTGCACCCAGATCGGCAACGCGCATTTTACCTGGTTCGGCTCCACCGACTCGAAGAGCCGCAGCAACTTTCTCGAGTTGATGCGCGCCGGCCACAGCGACTACGTGATCAGCGACGAGGCGCTGGCCTACATGCGCCAGCGCGCACTCTCCGGGCCAGTCGTTGCCCGCTTGGCCGAACACCCCAACCGGTGCTTCCCCGATCAAGCCGCCTGGAACGTGCACCTCGACCAGCTCGGCATCTCGGCCCTGAAGGTCAACCCCGATCCAGTGACGACCGCCACCGAGGGCGCGTTGTGGGGCAGCATCAAGGCGCATGACTTTCTGCCCAATACCGTCATCGTCAGCGATGACGCCGGCCAGTTCAATGTCGGACAGCACGCCCTGTGCTGGGTCCATGCCGAGCGCCTGATCCACAAGCTTGACACCTTCACCGATGAGCAACGCGAAGCCCAGCGCAAAACTCGTGATCTGGTCTGGCGGTTCTATCGCGATCTCAAGGCCTATCGCCAGAACCCCAGCAAGCAGCGCAAGGCTGCCCTGCGCGCCCGCTTTGACCGCATCTTCACCCGAAACACTGGCTTCATCACTCTCGACCGGCTGCTCAAAAGGCTCCATGCCAACAAGAGCGAGCTGCTCATGGTGCTCGACCGGCCCGAGATCCCCTTGAACACCAACGGCTCGGAGAACGACATCCGCTGCCAGGTCACCAAGCGTAAGGTCAGCGCCGGCACACGAAGCGATGCCGGACGCGATTGCCGCGACGCCTTCCTCGGCCTCAGCAAGACCTGCGCCAAGCTCGGCATCGCCTTCTGGCACTATCTCGGCTCAAGGCTCACTGTCTCGAACTTGCCCAACGTCCCGCAACTTCCGGACCTCGTCCGCCACCGCTGCGCGTCCGGCTGACGCCACGGGTTTTGCTCCTATTACCGATCAACAATACAAGCTATTGATTTTACTCGTAAAATCTTGGGGAGTGGTGTCACGGCAGCCTATCAAATTCCGGGCTATCCCATTGAAATCATTCAACCAGTCTCGCAAATACCCCCATTTTTGATCCGGCTATTCCGGGCACTTCTGACATGATTGCAAAACTCTGAAATCGTCCGCGATCCGGACTACGAGTTCCCGCCGTTCACATTCGGACGCCGCTCAGTTGACGTCACAGCGCGACGAGATGATGCGTATGGCCGCGGGCCTGAGATGCCTTTCGCAGCCTCTGTGAATAGCGGGTACAGGCTTCTCGACAATCAAAGTCCGCTCTTGGTCCCCAATCTTGCACAACCTTATCGTGTGGTGGGATGTGGGAGCCCGCCACCGAAGAACGGCAGCAGATTCCAGAGATGGCGTGTGTCGCGGCGGACCGATGACGGTTTGCGCCATGCAAATTCCAAGCTTTGACTTTGGCCTGATCAGCAGTTTTACTGACGCCGCTTGGTCCGCCAACGAGCCTGACGCGAAGTTTCGCGGTTCCGCGAAATCCCATAGGACGTCCCGAGCCTCGAGGGCGGAAAGGACCTGTGTATGACTGCACCTTTTAAGCTTCAGTTGGCGAATTATGCGGAATACCACCGCGATCCGAGGAACTGTGCGATGCATGTTCTAGGTATCATCTTGCTGTTTCTAGCGGCGCTTCTTCCCCTCACCGAGTGGTCAATCTCCGTGTTTGGCACGCACGTCAGCCTCGCGGCAATTCTGGTGCTTCCGGTTTTGATTTACTGGCTCGTCCTCGACACATCGATTGGATCGGCGATCTTCGGTGCGGTCATTCTGCTGTTGGTGACCGCGGCGATAATCGTCGACCATGCAAGCGTTGTCAGTGTGTGGATTACGAGCGCGGTTTTGATCGGGATTGGTGTGGTCTCGCAAATCATAGGGCATCGAGTGTTCGAGCGACGGCAGCCCGCGCTGGTTGACAATCCAGCGCATCTGCTGCTTGGACCGATGTTTTTGATGGCGAAACTATTCATCGTGCTTGGATTTCGCCTGGACCTCGCTGCGATCATTGGACCGGGCGTGCAGCACCGGCTTCCGGACACTTCTCTCTACCCGGCTGACCGCCGAGGTGAACCCAACGCGCGTTCATGACGGGTATACTCGTTACCGGCGGCAGCGGCTTCATCGGGCATCATCTGGTATCCGAACTTATCGCTCGGGGCCGGCAGGTGCGCGTTCTCGACGTCCGTGTTCCTCACCGCGCCTTGCCCGTCGCGGAATACGTCGAGGGTTCGGTGCTGGACGAGAAGCTATTGCACGGGGCGATGGCTGGTATTGAACAAATTTATCATCTTGCGGGCTTGCCTGGCATGTGGAGAGCTGACAGAAGTGATTTTCACGTAGTCAATTTTATCGGGACCAAAAATGTACTCGCGGCCGCCCGCCGATGCGGCGTGGCAAAAGTTTTGCACTGCTCGACCGAGTCCATCCTTTTCGGCGCGTTTCAGTCGAACGGTGCTGCAGCAGAGGATGCCTCTCTAACAGTCGACAAAATGCCGGGGCCGTACACGCGTTCGAAAATGCTCGCTGATAGGCTGGCGTTGCAGGCTGCTGCAGAGGGTTTTCCTGTGATCGTCGGATGTCCTACGATGCCGATCGGTCCCGATGATCACAATCCGACCCCGCCGACCGCCATGCTTCGACACTTTCTCGAAACCGGGCGATTTCAGCTATATATCGATTTCATATTGAACCTTGTCGATGTGCGGGACGTTGCTATCGGCCTCATTCTTGCGATGGAAAGAGGGAAAATCGGTCAACGCTATCTTCTCGGCGGCGACGACATACCGCTTAGGCAGGTACTCGCGCTCATGGCGGCAACCACAGGTCGCCGCAAGCTCGCAATTCCGGTTCCCGGCAAACTCGCAGAATTGGCGGCATGGATGATAGAGTTGAAGGCCGATTACGTGACACACCGTGCCCCCTCGGCGACAGTTGAAGGCGTTAGGATCGCTCGCCGGGCCACGGCTCTTTCAACAGAGAAGGCCCGGCGTGAACTCGGATACGCCCCCCGTTTCGTCCTTCCCGTTTTGCAGGAAACCATCTCGCACATGATCGACACGCAACTTAGCGCAATTTTGAAGCATGCTTAGCATTCTCGAGGATATTTATGACCTAATTGCTTGCGGCTGGATTGTCACATGGCCCACAAAATTGCTCGCGTTGATCTGGCTTGCATGGGTCATCACTTGGGTTTTCGCATCTTTCTGGTCCGGTCGAACTAAGACGCATGTTCAAACCCTGGATTCGTTGATCTATCGGCTACCCATTCTAGTGGGAGCGATCTTGCTCTCCCCGTGGGCAACGTCCGCACTGGGAGGGAGTAGGCTTTACAATCTTGGCAACGCTGGCACTTATGTGATGGCTGCCGTTGTGTTGCTCGGCGTCTCATTTACGTGGTGGGCGCGCATTCATCTTGGACGTTTCTGGTCAAACGCCATCACGCACAAAGAGGGACATCGCATCATTGATACCGGACCTTACGGACTGGTGCGCCATCCAATCTACACCGGCCTGATCCTCGCAATCCTGGCAACGGGGGGTGCCCTGGCGACGTGGACGTCGCTGTTGGGCGCCTTGCTTATATCGTTCGGAGAATGGCGGAAGGCGCGCATGGAGGAGACATTCCTCTCTGCCGCGATGGGCGCGGAAGCATACCGATCCTATTCCCATCGCGTGCCGATGATTGTGCCATTTACCCGCTTCTAGAGCATCATCTCCGCGCAAACGCTTCGAGCTTGTCGCGAGGCAAAACGGTTTCGGGCGGATCGTGTTCTAGCTGGTACCTGAAATCGTAGATTTGTGAGACACAAACGTCATTGCGAGCCAACGGGTCCGGCCTCTGGCCGGCCCGATGACAGGCTCCGCGAAGCAATCCATCTGCCTGCCTATGAGAAAGACGGATTGCTTCGTCGCTGGCGCTCCTCGCAATGACGGCCGAATACAACTCACACTTCAGCGATACTCAGTACTAGCGTTGGACTAGCTGCTCAGTCCGCAAGGGATGCGCGTGGCTCGCGCGTGTTCTCATGAGCTACTGCCTGCCGTGACTTTCCCCGTGCCGGACCGCTGCGCACCGCCGCGTCGATCTCGGCGATCACCTTTTGTTGCATCAACTGGTTTTTGTCGATCGTCAGATGCGAGATGCCAGGCACCCTTTCGACATCGACATTCTCAAGTTTTCCTTGGAAGTCCTTGGCTTGTTCGACGCGCGTACCGTTGCCGCTGGCGACGTAAAAATTGATGTACCGGCCGACGTGGCCGGCGAGGCGCGTATGGAACACCAAATCGAGACCGATCGCCAGTTTAACGGGCACTCCCTGCTGATCCAGCCGGGCTACGATATCCGGCAGACATGTTGCGCCGGACGAGTGCCCAACCAGGATGATCGTCTTGATCCGACCGCTTTTGTACTCAGCTGCAGCCTCGTCGGCGATCGACGCCCACAGCATGTGATTGTGAACGGTAGCGGTGATGCCCTGCTGCTGCAGTCTGGATGCTATTTGGTCCATACCCAGGGAGAAGATATTGAGAACGCCTCGG
This sequence comes from uncultured Alphaproteobacteria bacterium, assembly GCA_963755895.1. Taxonomy (GTDB): domain Bacteria; phylum Pseudomonadota; class Alphaproteobacteria; order Rhizobiales; family Xanthobacteraceae; genus Bradyrhizobium. The sequence continues at coordinate 315,079 of CAVWMD010000027.1, read as the reverse complement.
ACCAGAAAGACGTGAGCGCCCAATTCCGCAGGGGCCGCCTGCGCCGGCCTCACATTGACAGGCACCAATGCCAACAAAGCTACAATTGCCGCGATTCTCAATGAGTTCGACCAACGCGGAAGCGCAAATGATAGCTGGCTCAATAGGTTACCGCCATTCGACTTCATAAGTTCCCCGCAAGAATGCCAGCAGCGGGCGCGAGTTAAGGGTTTCGCAGGCACATCCGCAATAGTGGAACGCTTCCTGACCTATTTTCCCGGCGTCCGCGGCACTATTGCAACATGTTCCCTTCCAGGAGCTAGGGTCTATCGCGCATTCCGAGCGGCGATCGCATCGAAATATGCCATCGGGTTGTGGGTGGATCGTCAACAAAAGTGCGCGCGCCGTGGGACGAAGCCAAGGCGGCGCTGCAGAGGCCATTGGCCGACGATTGGCTCGCACCCTGCGAAACATCAGCCCCGACTAGGTAGGCGCGATATTCGATAACAGCGAGCTCCCCAAGATCAGGCGGGAGCACAACACCCTCAGTCACCGATCGTTGCCGAACATGGGGCGGTGATGATTCGACTGAACGCCCAGATTCTGGCGGGAAGCGAGCCAATTCCGAGTTCCGCTCTGCGAAACTTCCGTGACTTACGCAACTGCGAATTCAAACGTTCGAAGGATGGACGCAAGACGCGCCACGAAGTCAGTTGCCCTCCTTTCTCGCTAAACCCGTCGCGCAAAATGAGGTTCCAATAGAACCTCACGCTCAGTGAAGCGTTATCCAGCGTAGGAGAGAGCCGTGACGAAAAACAATGAAGGCCATGGAATTGTCCTGGATGAGAAGGGCCAGGAGCAACCGAAGGACAAGGATCGCGCTCAACAGAAGCCCGGTCACATGCCACCGCAGCCCACCACCAAGCAAGAGAGCGACGACGCGATGCAGCCCACGCGGGAAAAGAGCGGTTTCTAGGGCAACCACCCATAATCGCCGTTCAGTGTAATTCTGCGTTTATCCACATCAACAGCCGGCAACGGATGGTTCGACCGTGATCAAAACTCTCATAGTGTAGAAACTCCACGCAATGCTTTACTTTTATCGCGGACTTCTCTTCATCGCGGTCGTCGCGGCCGTATTCTCGACTTGCGTCGGCTTAGTGAAGGTCATGAGCTGACTGCCCCATTGGCTCAAGCCGACCAACAAGCCGCGCACCGTTCCAAAGCTCGATGCCATGCCTGTTAACAAGGCGTTTTGCATTCTCGATCGCCGCCGCATCGTCGGCACAGACGATCGGTTCTAAACCATTGAAATGGCCGTCGCGCCCGACGAAGTAAACCCGATACTTCTCCACCCGAAAGCCCCCTGACGGATGTCCGATATTAGTGGGCCGGGACAATAAGCTCTGGGCCGAAACGCCGATCATGTTCACCGACAGCCGATGGAAGGCGCCCATCGAGCGCTTCCGCGAGGATCTATATCTCTGTTCGCCGAAGGCTGCCCCCTACACGCCTGACAGCCTCCGCGCGCGCCTCGAGCGCTAGTACGCCGACACAGAGGAAGGCCGCGTTATCTGCAAGCGCTGGAAGGAATGGGTGGCCGCGCAGGTCAAGAAATACGAGTGGGACATCGACCCCGAAGAGGCTGACCACCCGACGATCCACGGGCTCCGTGGCACGGGCATGCTGGCCCGTGGCGAGCAAGGCTATGACGTCGACCAGATCGCCAACAACATCGGCATGACCCGCCAGAACGTCGCCCACTAAATGCGCTTCCGCGACCAGATGAAGGTCGCTTCCGACGGCCGCAAGCGCCTCCAGATCGTTGGCAAAGGGGACTAGACCATGAACCCGGGGACCGCTATAGCCACGTCGCGAATGGGTGGTTTTGCAAAACTCCTTTCAAATCTTGCGAGACTTTCCGTGCAAGTTATTGATTCTGAGCGATAATTATTGGGGAATGGTGTAACGGTAGCACAACAAACTCTGACTCTGTTTGTCTAGGTTCAAATCCTAGTTCCCCAGCCAGGCCGCCAAACCGCCGCTCAGGCCCACTGCGCCGATCAATTACCCGAACACCGCCTTCCACTGCGGCGCCAGGTATTTCGCGAACACGGAAGCCGGCACCGCGAGCCGGAAATCGCCGAGCACATGCGGCCATGTCTGGCCCGCGCCATACAACAGCACGATGCCGTTGGCGGTGGCCTGTCCCTTGGCGTAGGTCAGCGCATAGTTCTTGAGCTTGTCAGGATCGGCGGCGATGCCGTCCCTGGCGACATCGGCCTCTGGCCCCGGCTGCTGGCCACTGCGCTGAACATAGGTTCTGGTCCAGGCTTTGGTCGCGGCATCCGCAATCGCGCCGAGCGCGGGCTTGACCTGATCCGGCGCAAACAGCGCCTCGACCGGCACCGTGCGATTGGCCTTTTTGTCCCAGACCAGCGTCTGGAAGGCCTCGTTGGGATGCGCGCCGCCGGTGTCGGCGTTAGTATCGGCTGAAAGGCTCAGCACCGCGTCGCTCTCGAACGTCACGCGCCATATCGTGTCGATGCTGTAGGGATGGAAACTCGGGTTGTCCTGCTTGTCCTCGTTGGCATCGCTCTTGGCCTGATCGGCGTCGGTCTTGTACAGCGCCAGGATTTTTTCCTTGAGCGGCGCGATCGTCATCGCGACCGCGGGTATGCGCAGATGCAGCTCGTAAAGCGGCGACTTTTCCGTCAAATCGTAATCGGCGCCGAGCGCGGGCGCGGCAGCCGATCCCAGCAAGACAAAGGCCGCGGCCAATGACATCGTTTTCAAATGAAATACTCCCAGAGCGAAATCGATTGGCGCGATCAGGAACAGGTCGTGTCCATATTGGTGCAGGCCTCTCGGGTCCAGCCGCTGCCTTTCCTCACATGGACCTTCAGAAACTCGCCCCAGCAGCCCAGCAAATCCACTTGCTGATCTCCCGGCGCGTGGAGGTCGACCGGGTCGCTCTTGACGTCGTGATCGCGATAGATGGCGCCGCCATTCTGCATCCCGCTGACGCCGACCACGCTTTTATGCAAAAAACCCTTGCCGTGGAAAAGGACTTTTCCGTCCGGCCCGAGATCGGCGTTGATGAGGCTGGCGCGATCGATCTCGTACCAGTCGCCGAGCTGGCCGGTGATGTGCACCGCGATCCAGCCGTCGGCATTGGGATTGCTCAACGACGCGATCACCGTCCCGCCGGGGGTGGCCCTGACATGGGTGCCCTTGGGATCGGTATCGGTGATGTCGACATGGACGTCGCAGGCCTGCCGCTCCGGGGTCTGGGCCAAACAGACGGCGGTCGGCGTCAGCGCCAGAAGCGCCGTGGCGAAAGCAGACAGAAGTTTCATTGGGATTTCTGATCCAGAATTTTTGATCGCGCCGGAGGTGTCACCTTCCGTTGGTCGGCATCCGGCGCGATCCGGTTCGAAACGCATCTGGAAAATTTCAATGCGCAAATCGCACGGTGCTACGGCGAAGCGTTACCGCCTGCGCCAGCCTCTCCAGCGCCTTGACCGTGGTTTCCCAATCGATGCATCCATCGGTAATGCTCTGGCCGTAACGCAGTGCCCGGCCCGGCATATGCGTCTGCCGGCCGCCAACCAGGTTGCTTTCGATCATCATACCGATGATACAGCGGTTGCCTGAGGCGACCTGATCGGCCACCGCATCGACGACGTTGGGCTGATTTTCCGGATCATAGCCGCTGTTGGCATGGCTGGCGTCGATCATGACGCAGGGCTGCAATCCCGATGCCTGCAACGCGCGACAGGCGGCTTCGACCTCCGCGGCGCCGTAATTGGGAGCGTCGCCGCCGCGAAGAATGACGTGGCAATCCGTGTTGCCCGTCGTCGAGGCGATCGCCGATTGACCGTCCTTTGTCACCGCCAAAAAGTGATGCGGCTCGGCCGCCGCCTTGACCGCATCGACCGCGATCTTGACCTTGCCGTCGGTGCCGTTCTTGAATCCGATCGGACAGGACAATCCGGACGCCAGTTCGCGGTGGACCTGGCTTTCGGTGGTGCGTGCGCCGATCGCGCCCCAGGCGACCAGGTCCGACAGATATTGCGGTGCGACGATATCGAGAAACTCCGAGCCAACGGGCAGACCGATCTCGTTGACGTCGAGCAGCAGCTTCCTTGCGATCCGAAGGCCATCATCGATCCTGAAACTGCCGTCGAGATCGGGATCATTGATCAGCCCCTTCCAGCCAACCGTGGTCCGCGGTTTTGCAAAATAAACCCGCATCACGATCTCGAGTTCGCCGGCAAGCCGATCTCTCAACGTGCGCAGGCGCTGTGCGTATTCCATCGCCGAGATCGGGTCGTGGATCGAGCACGGACCGACCACGACCGCGAGCCTGTCGTCGACGTGATGCAATATGGCGCTGAGCGCGGTGCGCGAATTGGCAACCGTCTCTGACGCGAGTGGCGTCTGCGGGAATTCGCCGATCACCCGTCTTGGCGTGATCAGGGCCTTGATTTCTCGGATGCGGACATCGTCGGTGGAGGGGGTCACGTGAAGTCTCCTTGGGGAGCGGCGGAGTCTTCCGGAGGCATAAAAAAAGCCGCCGGGAAACCCGGGCGGCTGGTTGAACACGATTGGCTTGATTTCAGATCAAACGCGTGCCTTCCGCTGCCCGGGGCTTTGGAAATAGTTAAACCAGCTATAAAACAGGTTCGCGGCGTTGATCATGACGGGCGCTATCTAACTTAAACCGCCGCCGCTGTCACGGCTTTTTATTGCCGTAGCGGCCGATGCCGGAAAGACGTCACTCGTGCGCCACCGGCGGCGTGCCGTGGGTATGGAACGACTCGATGGTCTTGAGCCCCCACGCCTGGCCTTTCTTGCGCTCCTCCTCGGTCCACACGATCGGCTTCCAGTCCGGCGCCAGGATCAGCCGGGCGCCGGCATTGGCGACCTCGACGCGGTTGCCGCCGGGCTCGTAGACGTAGAGGAAGAATGTCTGCTGGATCGCGTGCTTGTGCGGGCCGGTCTCGATATAGACGCCGTTCTCCAGGAAGATATCGGCGGCGCGCAGGATCTCCTCGCGGCTGTCGAGCGCGTAGGTGACGTGATGGAAACGGCCCGGCGTGTCCGGAATGATCGCGCGAATAGGCGAAATCGTAGCTCTTGTTCGACATCGTCATCCACATCGCCGCTTCCGTGCCGTCGTTGAGCACGATCTGCTCGGTCAGCCGGCAGCCGAGATAATTCTCGAAGAAGATCCGGTTGGCCTTGATGTCGACCGCGAGGCAATTGAGGTGATCGAGCCGGCGGACATTGACGCCGCGCGCCGGAAAACGCTGCGCCTGGTTTTTCAGCGCGGGCTTCAGCTCCGGCGGCGCCTGATACCATTCGGTCTCGTAATAGAGCTCGACGATATGGCCGTCGGGATCGCGGCAACGAAACGCCGGCCCCTGCCCCATATCGCCGTCGGTCCAGCCGATATCGAAACCCGATCCCTTCAGCGCCGCGACGCGCCGTTCCAGCGCCTGCGGGCTTCGCGCCCGCAGCGCCATGTGCTCCATGCCGGAGGTTTTCGACGCGGTGAGTTTGAGCGAATAGCGCTCGTAATCGTCCCAGCCGCGCAAGTAGACCGACTCGCCCTTGCGGCCGCTGATCGGTCATGCCCATCACGTCGACAAAGAATTTCAGGCTCTCGTCCGGCTTCGGCGTCAGCAATTCCAGATGGCCGAGATGGGCGAGATCGTAAGATCGGTTCGGGCTTCATCATTGCGGCATCCTTTCAAGCAGCGCCCGCGTCACGTCGTCGAACATTTCGTCGACGGTAAACGCGCGGGGAATAAGTCCCTGTTGCGCTGTATAGTCTATGATCATTCGCAGCGAGCGGCGCATATTATGATCCGGGAAGCTCGACTTGGCGCCCTTCGCGGCCTCCAGCAGCAGCCGATGCACCTCGCGCACGGCGTCCGGGATTTTGCTCGGACAATTCCTGCTTCACCACCACCATATGGTTGATCGGCGTCACCCCATATTTGGCGAACCAGGACAGCTCTTCCTTCGAGGCGGTCGCCAAACAGCGGCTTCAAGTCGGGATGATCGGATTTCTCGCCGAGCACCGCATCGAGTTCGCCGTCGAGCAGCATCTGGATGATCTGCCTTGCCGGCCGGCGCCCGCTTCGTGGTGTCGTGGTATTCGGCAACATGGGCGTCCTCGAACGTCACCCAATCGATCGAATCGAGGTCGACGCCGTACTCATTGGCGAGAATGCCGCGCAGCCACGCGCCGGTCGTGGTGGTGAAGGAGCGGATGCCGACGCGCTTGCCGTTGAGGTCGCCGGGTTTCAGCGTGCCGTGCTTGGCATTGTAAAGCGCGTAGCCGTGCTGAAACCGCGCCACCACGACGTTCGGCAGCAGCACCATCGGCTTGCCGACGCTCTTCGCCATCAGATAGGTGACGATCGCCATCTCCGAAACATCGAAGGCGCCCTCGCGCACCATCGGCTTGAAGCCTTTGTTGGCCGGCGAATATTCCACGAACTCGAACGCGACCTGATCCGATTTGATCGATCCATCCTTCAGCGCGGCCGTACAAGGGTGGGTGCCAAGCAAGGTGCGCAGCCGCGTCGTCATCGCAACAGGTCTCCGGTCGATCGACATAGCCCAGCGAAGTTAGGCCACCCCGGCATCAAACGCAAAGTTGGATGCAAGATCACGGGCCGAGCCACCGGCGACGCGCTGTGGCTGCCCACATCCTGGTCACTTGGCGTTGGCCGGCGCATTCAGACGCCACAAATCCGCGCGCCAGTGCAAGGCGACGGCCGTCAGCATCGCAAGCCCCACGGCGACGTAGAGCGTCGCGGTGGCGACAAACCCGACCTGGTCGATCAGGCTGCCGGCCGCCATCAGCCCGAACGGCAGGCCATAGATCGTCAGCATCCGCACGCCCATCACCCGGCCACGGAAACGTTCGTCCGCGGTCCGCATCAGGATCACCGCGATCGTGATCATGGACATGCTTTGCGAGATGCCTGCCAGCGTCAGGCTGACGATCGCGGTCGGAACGCTTGGCATACGCGCAAACACCAGCAACCCGCCATACCACATCGCGGTCGCGCAGATCATCAGCCGTGCGACCCTGACCCTGCCGATCAAGCTCAGCGTGACCGAACCGATCAGCGAGCCGATCGCGAAACCGGCCGAGAGATATCCGAGTATCGTCTGGTTGGCGCCGTAGATCTCGCGCGCGATATAGGGCAGCAGGCCGTTGGTAAAGGGATACGCAGTGAGGTCAGGTTGGTGATGAATGCGATCCAGATCCCCGCGCGCATGGCCGGCGATATCCAGACGTGCGAGACCCCTTCCCTGAGGTCCCGCAGCGGAGAGCGCCGCAACGCCCGAACCGCCATTTCAACGGCGGGGCGGCGTTCCGCCGGCACCACGACGCAGAGTGTCAGCAAGGTGCTGATCACATACAGGCTGACGATCACGACATAGGCCGGCCCGAGGCCCGAGCCTGCGAACAATCCGGCGCCGCTCAAGGCGCCGGCGATGCGCGCCAGATCCATCGTCGTCCGCGAAACCGCGATCGAACTGATCAATTGATCCGACGGCATGATGGTGGCGACCAGAGCGCCGCGCACGCCGAGATCCGACGGGCGAACCAGGCCCATCAGCGCCGCGATCACCAGAACACAGGAGGCATTCAAATGGCCGGTCAGTGCCAGCGCCAGCAGCGTGGCGGCAAGCACGACGTAGGACGCCCGCATCACGGCAAGCAGGTCGCGGTGACCGATGCGGTCGCCGATCACGCCGAACAGCGGCGCCAGCAGCGTGCCGGTGTAATTGAGCGAGGCGAACAATGTCAGCAGCAGCACCGAGCCGGTCTCGACCAGCACGTACCAGCCGAGGATGATCGTCTCCATCTCGAACGCCCACGACGTCAAGAGGTCGGACGGCCACTGGAAGCGATAATTCCTGATCCGGAAGGGCGCGAGCGCGGACGGCCATGCGAACTCGCTCAAAACTCGACGCCGCGGCTCATCGCGCTCCACCCTGCTCTGTTTCTTGTTATTTCAGCAGGCCGATTTCCAACGCATAGAAAACCGCCCTCTGGAAGCCGGCACAGCCTAACGTTGGTATTACGCATGTCAATCGGGCCGAACCCGCGTCATGCATGGACACTTGTCATGCTGGTCACTTTGTCATGCCGGTCATATGCCACGCTCTCGCAACGAGACGAATGCAGCGCTGTTAGATCGGGATTGAACTTCTTTTCTTGGGCCGATAGCCTGTTGTCGCTACAAAACCCGAGGGAGAGGCATCTATGGCGAAGAAAGCGAAGAAGGCCTTGACGAGGAAAACTTCGGCGAGGAAAGCGTTGGACGGTAGGCACCGCGACAAGACCGGCCGGATCGACAAGAAGCACGGCAACACATTGGTCGGCTCATTGCGCAAGACCTATGGCGACCATTTCGCCAAGGGCCGCCGTTCAACCCTTATGTTAAAAACATTGCTCAAGGAGACCGGCACGGAATCCTTGCATGCCTACCTGGCCAAGCATCACAAATCGAGATAGCCGGGATTTCAAGAGGCAGGATTGAAAGAGGCTGGATTCCCGGAGACGTCGCAAAGACATCCGCGTCTGCTTCCGTGGTATATCGAAGTACCACGGAAGCAGATGTCTTGAGCGTCTAAAGCGCGATGAGATCGGGTTCAATCACCAACTAAGCCGTCATTGCGAGGAGCGACAGCGACGAAGCAATCCATTCTTGGTCTGACGCGATGGATTGCTTCGCGGAGCCTGTCATCGGGCGGGCGTTCGCCCGACCCGTTGGCTCGCAATGACAATTCAACCTGATCTCATCCTGCCTTTAGTCGATCAGTTCGACCTTGCCGTCGCTCAGGCGATAGATGCCGCCGATGACTTTCAATTTACCCTCTGCGACCGCGGCGCTCAGGATCGGCGTCGCCGATCTGAGTTTCGCGACATTGTCGACGACATTTCGCCTGATCGCGTTCTGGAGCTGGTCGCCGGGCTTATCCATGCTCGCCTTCACCGCCGGAGCGATGGCGCTGACAAGCGACGGCAGATGACCCGGCAGCGTGGTATTGTCCTTGAGCGATTTGATCGTCGCGCTCACCGCGCCGCAGCTTTCGTGCCCCAGCACGAGCAACAGCGGCGTGCTGAGGATCGCAACGGCATATTCCAGGCTTGCGACGGTATCGTCGTTGGCGAAATTGCCCGCGACCCGACAGACGAACAGATCGCCTCTGGCGCTATCGAAAGCGTATTCGGGGGCGATGCGCGAGTCGGCGCAGCTAAGGATTCCGGCGTATGGATTCTGGCCCCCGACCAGCGCCTCGCGTTCGATCTTGAAATCGTGACGGCGCGAGACCCCATCGACATAGCGAACATTCCCCTTCATCAGCCGGTCCAGCGCCGCATCCGGGGTAAGCTCGTTCTGCGGTTTGGGCGATGCCTTGGTGTCCTTGGCAAACGCCGGCGACCCCAACGCCAAACCGGCGGCCGCCCCGCCTACCGATTGGAGAAAGCGACGCCTGGAGGCTGCCGCGAACAACGTGGTCTCGTTAGCACGACATTCGGCGCACATGGCGTCCCCCCCTGCTGGTCGGCATTGGTTGCAGTCAGGACACGATACCTGTTCCAGCCGAGACAAGCATCCATATTTCGCGGTGCGCGAACCGATTCCTACTCATCGCCCAGGAAGTGAAGGATGGCGAAATTGAATTGTCCGGGATCCTGCAGAAACGCAAAATGGCTGACATTCGGCAGGATCAGCAGCCCCGCATGCGGGATCGCCGCCGCGATGGCCTCGGTGTGCTCGCGCTTGATGGCCTCGTCGTGATCGCCGTCGGCAACGAGGATCGGCGTGTCGATGGTCTTTAGCTGGGCATCGCTCCAATTCGGCTGCTCGGCCCACATCCGGCTGATCTGCCCGACGAACGCGTCGTAATCCCCAGGCGTTGCCGAAAGCCTCCGGTACTCCCGGCCGGCGCGCTCGATATAGGCGGCAAAGGTCGGGTTCTTCTCGACGCCATCCTTGACGCCCGACACCACCGTGTTCGCCGCAAAGGCAAAGACCTTGCCGACCCTGTCCTTGTGACGCATGGCGAGATCGATGCCGAGAATTCCGCCGTCGCTCCAGCCCACAATATCGGCTTTGGGGATATTGAGACTGTCCATCAACGCGACGACATCGTCCGCCATCAGATCGTAGCCATAGGGCCGCGCATCGCGCGTGCTGCGGCCGTGACCCCGGCTGTCCATCAGGATAACGGTATGATGCGCCGCGACCTCCGGAACCTGGTTGCCCCAATAATCGGTGTTCGCCAGCCCGCCATGCAGAAAGATCACCGGCGAGCCATGGCCGTAGACCGCGTAGTAAATGCTGATGCCATTCACCTGTGCGTGGCCGGCACGGTCCGCTGCGATGGGCGCAGGCGTCTGCGGCAATGTCTCCCATCGTTCGCCTGCCAGAGCCGGCCAGGTGGCAAGGACGACAACAGAGGCGAGCAGGAACCGGCGCACGATCATGACTTCCTCGAAACCTTGGTAAATCAAACGTTAAGCTCAAATCGCCGTCCCGGTTAAGGATTGGTCGCAAGACATCGGTTTTTTCCGCAATATTCGGCAATAAAACCGATGGATCGCCCCATCAGGCCATATGCCGACCAAGATGTCGCTGATTTTACCGAGTCGGGCCGGGCCGGCTTAACCGTTTGTCCAACCGCGCCCACCATAGTGCGATGGGCAGAATGCGCATGAGATGACGGGCTTCTTACAGTGACATCCTTCGGACGTGTAATTTCGGTGCGCGGATCCCTCGCCCGGGTCGGACTGCTGGCGACGAAGCCAGATGGCCGTCTCGGAAGTAAGGGCCACAGTCGGCCGCTTCGTCAGCATCCGCTGCGCGAACTCCACGATCGTCGCCATGATCACCGAAGTATCCTGCGAGAATCTGCCGACCTCGGACAACTACATCGCCAGCGCCTCGGTCGATCTGCTCGGTGAAATCCTCGGCATCGCGGACCGCCCGAAATTCCAGCGCGGCGTCACCAATTATCCGACCATCGGCGATACGGTCGAGCTGATCAGCAATCAGGAACTTCGCACGGTCTATGCGCCGTCCGGATCGGACCAGATCAATGTCGGCACCCTGCAGCAGGATCCGTCCGTCATCGCCTATGTCGATATCGAGGAAATGCTTTCCAAGCATTTCGCGGTGCTCGGCTCGACCGGCGTCGGCAAATCGAGCGGCGTATCGCTGCTGCTGAACGAAATCCTCAAATCGCGGCCCGAACCTGCGGGTGTTCCTGCTCGACGTCCACAACGAATATGGCCGCTGCTTCGGCGACCGCTCGCTGGTTCTCAATCCGCGTAACCTGAAACTGCCGTTCTGGCTGTTCAATTTCGAAGAGATCGTCGACGTGCTGTTCGCCGGCCGGCCCGGCGTTCCCGAAGAACTCGACATTCTCGCCGAAGTCATTCCGATGGCGAAGGGTATCTATACTCAATACCAGAATGCCGATCGGCTCGGGCTGAAGCGCATCGATCCCAAGGCCGATCGGCTATACCGTCGACACGCCCGTCCCCTATCGCCTGGTCGATCTGATCTCGCTGATCGACGAGCGCATGGGCAAGCTCGAGAACCGCTCGTCGCGCATCATCTATCACAAGCTGATCTCGCGCATCGAAACCGTGCGCAACGACCCGCGCTATGCCTTCATGTTCGACAACGCCAATGTCGGCGGCGACACCATGGCGGAAGTCATCAGCCATCTGTTCCGGCTGCCGGCCAACGGCCGGCCGATGACGATCATGCAGCTTGCCGGCTTCCCCGCCGAAGTCGTCGATTCCGTGGTCTCGGTGTTGTGCCGCATGGCGTTCGATTTCGGCCTGTGGAGCGACGGCGTATCGCCGCTATTGTTCGTCTGCGAGGAGGCCCATCGCTACGCCTCCGCCGACCGCAATATCGGCTTCGGGCCGACCCGCAAGGCGGTGTCGCGGATCGCCAAGGAAGGCCGCAAATACGGCGTCTATCTCGGGCTCGTGACCCAGCGCCCCGCCGAACTCGACGCCACCATCATTTCGCAATGCAATACGCTGTTTGCGATGCGCCTTGCCAACGACCGCGACCAGGCGCTGCTGCGCTCGGCGGTGTCGGACGCCGCCGCAAACCTGTTGTCGTTCGTGCCCTCGCTCGGCACCCGCGAAGTGCTTGCCTTCGGCGAAGGCGTGGCGCTGCCGACCCGGCTGCGTTTCAAGGAAGTACCGGTGCATCAATTGCCGCGCAGCGAGGCCACCATCGCGACGGTGCCGTCGGCGACCGCCGGCCACGACATGCATTTCGTCAGCGCCGTGCTCGAGCGCTGGCGCGGCGCCACCTCGCATCGCGACGTGCCCAACGACCCCACCATCAACGAACGGCCCGCCGCGCGCACGGTCGAAGCGCCGATGCTGCAACCGTCGATGGGTCTCGATCCCGACCGCTTTTCGCTGCTGAAAAAGCCGCTGCGCTAAGCGCCTGAAATCGCCAGTAACGCGACGCACTTGCGCTTTGCGGCGACACCGCCATCGACTATGCTCCGAGCGCGCCCGCATCCCGCAGGCCGCGCGCCGGAATCCCTGAGATGACCCAGACCGCCGAAACGCTTCCCAGCGCCCCCGATCGACACACTGCCGGAGGATATCCGCACCCGCCTGCTCGCGGTGCAGGAAAAATCCGGCTTCGTTCCGAACGTGTTCCTGACGCTGGCGTATCGGCCCGACGAGTTTCGCGCCTTCTTTGCCTATCACGACGCGCTGATGGAGAAGGACGGCGGCCTGACCAAGGCCGAGCGCGAAATGATCGTGGTCGCCACCTCCAGCGCCAACCAGTGCCAGTATTGCGTGATCGCGCATGGCGCGATCCTGCGGATCCGGGCCAAGAACCCGCTGATCGCCGACCAGATCGCCGTCAACTACCGCAAGGCGGATATCACGCCGCGCCAGCGCGCCATGCTCGACTTCGCCATGAAGGTCAGCCTGCGAGGCGGGCAAGATCTCCGAACAGGATTTCGCCGATCTCGCCAGCCACGGCTTCAGCGACGACGACGTCTGGGACATCGCCGCGATCTCGGCGTTCTTTGCGCTGTCGAACCGGATGGCCAACGTCACCGGCGATGCGCCCGAACGACGAATTCTACCTGATGGGGCGGCTGCCGAAATAGCTCGCCGGCTCGCGCCCTAGTCGTCCGACGCCGGCCCGCACCAGCCGGGCAAATAGATCGCATCCTTGCTTTTGGCAAAGGCCAGCGCCTTCTCCATCGCTTTGGCGAAATCGTCATCCACGCTCTTGCGCGACATCCTCCGGCGCAGGAAATCGGCCCACAGGAATTCGCTGAACGGCGTCGTGTCCTTGGCAAAGCCGCCGGCGCGGCGCAATTCGCCGGCAAGGCTGCGGAACGGATCGTCCTTGAGCGCGGTGATCGATTTCGGAATATCCTTGAAGTGCCGGCGCTCGCCCTTGGCGTCGTAGGGATAGACCCATCGCTTGTTGTCCATCACGCCCCAGAACGCATCGCGTTCGACCATGGTGAGATCGCCGATCACGGTGACGAGAATGTCCTTCACGCCCTCCTCGTGAAGCGCGCGCGCCAGATGATGATGATCGACCACGTAATAGTGCTGGTCCGGGCCGAGCACCACCGGGATCATATGCTTGCCCAGCATCTCGCCGCGCTTTTTCGCCGATTTGTGTTCGCGCCAGCGCTTGCGCTTTTCCTTGACCTCCCGCATCCCGACCGTCATCTGGGTCGGACGCAGCGAGAGGATCGGGACCGGCTGAAGGATCGGTTCGCGCGTATTCGCCATGACTTGAACCCCCGATGTCTGACTGGGCAAAAATGTCGCTTAAATCGCCGCGATTATGCCATGATGGCACTGGCAATTAAATACCTTTGGCGCGAGCGCTTCAAGAGATTTGGACGATGTTCAAGGCGACGGAACGAGACGAAAACCGAACGAACAGGTCATTCGATTTGGCGACCGCGAAATCATCATCAGCGAGGGCCTTCATCTCAGTTTCTGGGCCGACATCAGCCATCGCTGCATGACCGCCACATGGCCTGCCTTCATCGGCGGCGCCGCGCTGGTGTTTGTGATCTTCAACGCGATTTTCGCCTGGCTCTACTGGATCGGAGATCAGCCGATCGCCAACGTCCCCGGCGGCGCCTATATCGACTATCTCTATTTCAGCATCGAGACGCTTTCGACCGCGGGTTACGGCGACATGCACCCGCAGACCCATTACGGGCATTTCATCGCCGCGGTGGAGTTGTTCACGGGCATCTTCTCGATGTCGTTGATGACCGGCCTGATCTTTGCCCGGTTCTCGCGCCCCAATGCACGGCTGTTGTTCGCGGACAATCCGGTGATTTCAAACCACGACGGCAAGCCGACCCTGATGATACGTTTTGCCAACGAACGTCACAACGTTATCGCCAATGCCACCGCCAAATTGTGGCTGCTCAGAAACGTCGTGACCCTGGAGGGCCGATCGCATCGGCGATTTTACGAATTGCCGCTGATGCGAAGCGAGCACCCCGCGCTGGCGCTGAGCTGGACGCTCTACCACACGATCGATGAAGACAGCCCGCTCTATCAGCAGAGCGCGGAAGACCTCGATGCAACCAGCACGTCTCTCGTGGTGGTGGTGTCCGGGTATGATGTTGTTGCGGCGCAAACGGTCCACGCCCGAAGGTCGTACGACCACGCCGCCATCCTGTTTGGCCGCAGCTATGTCGATATCCTCGGCCCCCAGGAAGACGGCCGTTTGAGACTGGATTATGGCCGGTTCAACGAAACCATCGAACAGGCATAACTGGCTATCGCCATCATCTTTTAGTTGGTGTCTTATAATCCCAACATTTGCTGTGACACGCGCCGCGAGCGTGCTAATTTGAAATCAGGATTCACGGAGCTGGCAGCAGTGAAAAACCAGCGGCCCATCGCGGCGGAAGAAGAGCACCGCGTGCTGCAATTCCGGCCGCGTAACGGCGCTCTCACGCAGGGGTGGAGGAAGGATCCCGCCGCCGTTACGCCGCTGAAGGACGCCGGTCGGGAGCCGAACGACCTGTCGCGCTATGAGCGGCCCCGGGATGAGCCGGATGACTTTCATCATCGTATCCTGGCAAACATCGCGGCGCTTGCCTTTACCATCGCCCTGACGGCGATTGGAATATGGCTCGCCATGAGCATCCAGGACCTGCGCCGGACCCAGGATTGCGTCCTGATGGGACGCCGCGACTGCGTGCGGATTACCACGCCGTCGATCTAGAACTACGACCTCGGCGGCCTTTTGCCGGCCGACGGCCGCAACCATGCCTGGCGCTGCCACAAGCACCGCAACTCCTGTCACGCTTGTGTCGGAAATATCTCATATCAAAGTCAAAACCCGCTTTGGCAGGGCATTCACATGCGGCGCATCATCGAGAACCTGAAGCTTGGCGACCGCGCGATGCGGTACAGCCATTTTGTGCCGCGGCTGTATAATTACTGCCTTTCGCTCGGTTTCGAGCGCCAGCGGATGATGCCGTCGCGGGCGTTCTGCTCGGACGAAAGCCAGGGCTATCCCGTCATTCTGCTGGCGCAGCATTTCGGCACGTTTCCCTTCGACCATGGCCGGGTCGGCGGCAAGGTCGCGATCAATCGCCATGGGCCGCATTCCCATCACGGCGAAGACCTGATCATCGTCCAGGCCAGCCATGTCGGCTACGACGCCGATACCAGACGGTTCGGCGTCTACCAGCGCCCGCGCACCGCCGGCCGCGAGTTCGGCGACAGTTGCGGCAAGATGTGCGCGGTGCTGCATTGGTATCAGCATGAATACCAGCAGGCCCGCGATCACGTGCTGTGCGGCCGCATCGAGGGCGTGCCGACCGTGTTCATCGACAACCAGTTCCTCGATGAACGGCGTCACGAGGGCCTGTTTCTGAATATGGACCGGCTGGTCGATCACAGCGAAGAGCCGCTCAGGGTGCTGAGCACGTCAAAGGCGTTTCCGGCCGCGGCGTCGTTCGCTGCGAGCCTGCCCACGGAGACCTTTGGCACCAAACCACAGCCGATCGGCTCCCGGCTGACGCCGGACATGTTTCATTTCCGCCGCACTCCGACCGAAGGGCCTGAAGGCCACGACATCCTCGAAGCCGCCTTGGCTCCGGCGATGCCGACCTTGGTGACGTCATCGGAGCCGGCGCTGGACGCCGCGCGCTACCATACCCAGCTCGAATTCGATCGCACCTATCGTAGCATCCTGCACGAGCCGGCCTACCGCGGTAAAAACCTGCTGTTCATTTCGGGACTGAATATCGACATCTCGCCGCCCGAGGGATTGCCGTTCCCCCTCACCAAATTCATTCCCTGGGCGGCTTATGTCCGGCTTCGCGACGGTCAGAGCTTCCTGCTCGAACAGGACGAACTGACCGAGACGCTGCGCGCACAGTCGCTGGAAAATGCCGACCGGATGTCGTTCGATGCCGCGATCCACAAGATGACCGAGGCCGACGGCGTCACCTTCTCGCCCGGGCTTTGACCGGCGAGAGAGGCTTAAAGAAAAAGCCGCTTGGCGGAAAAGATGATCAGGCCGACGAGGCCGCCGACCAGCGTGCCGTTGATCCTGATATATTGCAGGTCGCGTCCAACCTGCAATTCCAGCCGGTTGACCAGCGTTTCGCTATCCCACCGCTCCACCACCTGTGCGATGAAGTTACCGATTTCGGCGCGGCGCGGTGCGACCAGGCGCAGCAAGGCTATCGCGACCCATTGATTGATCGCGGTCTTGATTTTCTCGTCCTGCGCCATCCAGCCGCCGAGCGCGGACAATCCGCGTTCGAGCCCGTCGGATAGCGGATCGATATAGGATGCGGAATCTGCGCCGATCCTGGTTTCGATCCGGATCCAGAGCTTGCCGACCTGCTCGGCGACCATCGGGTTGCTCAGCATCTCGGCCTTCAGTTCCTCGCCGCGCCCGATCATCTGCGGATTCTCGGCGAGGTCCTTGATCAGCCGCTCGATTGCTGCGCCAAGCTCGAGCCGCCAGGGATGACCGGGATTGCGCATCTCGTCGAGCAGCTGCGACACCCCGCTCATGATCTTGTCGGCGACGATGCCATCGACCCATTTCGGGATGAAGCGCGAGGATTTCTTCGCAACCGTAGCCTTGATGACGTCGCGATTGTCGACAAGGGCTGTGGCCGCGATCGAGATCGCCTTTTCCACCAGCGCCTGGGTCTCGCCCTGCGCCCAGAACAGCGACAGCAATTCCGACGCAAGCGGCGCTGCCGGGACGGCTTCGATGCCGTGGCGTATGGCGCGGGTCAGGAATGCGCCGAGCTGATCGCGCGGCAATGCCTGCAACATATGAGGCAGCGCCGCTGCGGCCCGCCGCGCGATGCGCCTGGTGTTCTCGCGCTCCGACAGCCAGCGGGCGATCCATCCGGCTGTATCGATCTCCCGCAGCTTTGCCTCGAGCACCAGCGGCGACAGAAAGTTGTTGGAGACGAAACGGCCGAGCGCGCCGCCGATGCGGCCCTTGTTGTGCGGCACGATCGCGGTGTGCGGTATCGGCAGGCCGAGCGGATGGCGGAACATCGCAACGACCGCGAACCAGTCGGCGCAGGCCCCGATCATCCCGGCTTCGGCGAAGGCCTGCAGGTAGGACAGCCAGGGCCATTGCACCGGCGCGAATGAGGTTGCGATGAAAATGACGAACATCAGCCCCAACAGCGCGGTGGCGAGAAAGCGCATCCGGCGCAGATTGCGCAGCCTGGTATCGGGGACGGGATTCAACACCGGGGTGCTCAGCGGCGGCTTCCGTTTCGCCGCGTGCGGCGTGTCTGAACCGGACAGCTCAGCCAAGAGCCTGCGCCGGCTTGCTGGAGAGATCGGCATAGAGCTGGCGGACCGTGGCGCTGCCATAGGTGCGCTCGAGCCGGCGCAGCGCGAAATGACCCTGCGCGATCCGTTGAAAGTGATCCATGAAAATCACATTGACGGTCGCCCCGCCGACCGCGCCGAGGATCGGCAACGCGCCCGCGGCAGCCTTGTCGGACACCACAAGGCCAAAGCGCGAAACGATCTCGCTGACCAGGCTGGTCACCACGGGAGCGGAGACGTCGACCGCCCCGCGCTCGGCGACGAACGCGGCGATCTCGTTGGTGTATTTGCTGAGCAAGGCACGGGCGGCGTAATAGCCGATATCGATCTGCTGCCCGGCGGGGCGCTTGGCCCCGAATGCGAAGACCTCGAGGCAAGCAAGCCGCGGCTCGATCTGCGACAGATCCTCGCCCTCGTGCCGCGCGATCGAAGCGATGGCACGGAGCATGAAGGTGGTGGTCAAAGGCAGCTCGAACGGCAGCGCCGCGAAGCCGATCAATCCGCTGACCCCGCCCGTGACCCCCGCCAGAAACGACGAGAAGCCGGTCAACGGCGGCAGCGTCGCGTCCTCGTCAAGCGTGTCGATGGCGACATCGAGGCCCTTCATGACCGCGGAGCGTACCATGGCGCTCAATTGGCCGTTGGCGAATTTGGGCAGGATGCCAAGCACGCGATTGACCGGCACACCTGCGTAATCGGCCAGCCGCGCGGCGAAATTCGGATTTTCGAGGTTGTGCACCGCAAGCTTCAAGGCTTCGCGATCGGGCTGGGAAAGAACTGTGCTGAGTTCTGCGATCATTGGTACCGCAGGATTGGCCGGATACCGTTCATGCTGGCCAGAATCGCCGAGCCATTGCTGATCAGCGCCGTGACCTCGGGCGTGATCAGTCCTCCGGGCAACGCCAATCCGAGCGCCAGCGTGTTCAGTCCGGCGACGATCGCATAATTCTGCTTGATCAGCCTGACAGCGCCCTGCGATATCTCGACCGCCTTGACGAGGCGCCACAGCGAGTCCTCCATCAGGATGATATCGGCGGACTCGTGGGTCACTTCCGCGCCATGTTTCATCGCGATGCCGACATCGGCAAAGCTCAGCGCCGGGAAATCGTTGATGCCGTCGCCGACCATGGCGACGCGCCGGCCCTCGCGCTGCAATTGCTGGATAATGTCGGCCTTGTCGGCCGGCAGCATGTCGGCGAAATGCCGGGTCAGGCCGATGTTGCGGCACACCGCGCGCGCGACCACGGCATTGTCGCCGGTCAGCATGATCGTGTCCTTGATGCCGAGGGCGTGGAGCTTCTGGATCACGGGTTTGCTCTCGGCGCGAATTTCGTCCGAATATGGCACGAGGCCGGCGAGTTGGCCATCGACCGCGATATAGAGGCAGGAATAGCCCTTCTCGTCGAGCGCGCTGCGGTCCGACACCGACAGGTCGATCCTGATGTCGCTCTCGCGCATGAAGCGCGAATTGCCGACATGCATGTAGTAGCCGTTGACCTGGCCCTCGACGCCAAGCCCGAGGCGATAGGTGGTTTCGTCACACGGCGGGACATTGACCGCGAGCTCGCGCGCGCGGTCGCGCAACGCCTGCGCCACCGGATGGGTCAACCGGGTTTCCGCCGCGGCGGCAAGGCCCAGCAGATGGTTGGAGGTGATGTGATGCTGGTAGGAGATCACATCGATAACCGCCGGCGTGCCGTGGGTCAGCGTGCCGGTCTTGTCGAACACCACGGTGTCGATCCCGGCGAGGCGCTCCATATGGCCGCCGCTCTTAATGATGATGCCGGCGCGCGCCGCGTGGGTCATCGACGACAGCACCGACGTCGGCGCCGCGACGCGAATACCGGTGCCGTAATCGACGATGACAAGCGAGAGAAACCGGTTGAAATCACCGGTGAGGGCCGCGGTGCCGACCGCGAGCCCGAGCGTCGGCGTCACCAGGCGATCCGCAAAGCGCTCCGCATGGTTCTGAATCCTGGTGTCGCCGATCGGCGCGGACTCGACGAGATGTACGATCTGGCCGGCGGTGGTGTCCGAACCGACGCGCAGCGCGCGGATCGTGATCTGACCTTCGCGGATCACGGTGGCCGCGAACGCCGCCTCACCCGTCCCGCGGCTGACCGGCAGGCCTTCGCCGGTGATGGTCTTTTGATCGATGGTGGCCTGGCCCTCGATGATTTCGCCGTCGACCGGGATCATCTCACCCGGATAGACCACGACGAGGTCGCCGGCGGTAAGGTCCGCCGCCGGAATCGAAACCACCACGCCGTCCCTGATAATCCAGGCGCTCTTGGTCTGGAATTCCAGCAGATCGCTGATCGCCCGGCGCGAGCCCGCCGCGGTCAGGTCACGGATCCAGTCGCCAAGCTTGATCAGCCAGGTGACGATACAGCCGGCGAGCGGATTGCCCTGCAGCACCGAGGCGCTGATCGCTAGTGTATCGAGCACATCGATGTTGAGCCTGCGCTCGTTGTCCCACACCTTCCAGGCGCGCTTGGCGATCGGCCAGGCGTTCCACAGCATCAACGGCATGTTGGCGGCGAACACCACCGGATTGGCGCTGAACGCCATCACCAATGACAATGTCGGCAGCGCCAGCGGCATCTGCTTCGACACCGCGGGCGGCGCGGCGGATGCACCCGAACCGGCAGGCGCGCTGGCCGCGAGCGCCTTGACTTCCACGACCGAGGCGTTGCGGAAGCGCTCCAACAGCAGCCGAAGCACTGGTTCCTGGGCAGGATCATATTCGAGCACCAGGCTGGCGCAGTCGTAATTGATCCGCGCGGCCTTGACCCCGGATTGGACGCCGAGCCAGCGCAAGACCGCCTCGGCCAGCGAACGCTTTCGGCATAATTCGGGAACGTTGAGCCGAAGCCGGCCGGGCATTGCGTGACGGACGGAGAAGTTCATTCAATCGATCCAAAACACAATGCGAGCCCTCACGTGGTCGCGGCTTCGGCCGCCTCGGCCTCGGCTTCTTCGGCCCGGGCCTCCGGGCTGTTGGCTTCGATCAGATGGTTCAATCCGAACATCGAGAGCGTGACCCAGACGGGGGTCGCGGCACTGGCGCCCACCTCGAGGATCGTGAAGCCGGCGATCGCGGTGGCCAGCACGATCTTGAGGTCGACGGTGTTGCTGGTGGCGGACTTGATCTGCTTGTCGGTTGCCTTGAAGAAATCGACGATCACCCTGGCGGTATGGGAATTCTCGGCGAGAAATTCCGCCTCCTGCTGAAATCTTGCTGGCGAGCGCGTCGATCTCGTTGGTCGGCGGCGGCTGGTGGTGGCCGCCGGTGTGATGCTGCAAATGGCCGTGAAATTCATCGTGCTGGTCGACGTCGTAATGCAGCACGACGCTGCCGGTTGCCGGGTTGACCTCGACCTGCTCTACACCCGGGATCACCATGAAGGTTTCCTTGATCTGCTCGAGCAGTTCGGGATTGGCCTTGGCCGCACCGACCTTCATGCGGATCCGGCCCGGTACCTGATGCGCGATCTCCAGTTTCATCTTGGTCATTAATGATCTCAGGCTCGGTAAGGCGTCTCGGTCGGGCAATTCCGCCGATTTGATCTTGTCGCGATCTGAACTGGTTGCGATCTCATCGCGAACTCACCGTCTCGATCACTTCGCCAGATAGCGCCGGCCGGAATGCAAATTCAAATCCGCTTGCAAAACCCGTTGACGCCGCTCGCGCATCACCAAGGCAACGCCACAAGACAATTTCAGCGATGCAAGGCCCGTTCCACTTGGCGGGCCCTGCTCAGGCGCGATCGCAGGATCAGGCGGCCGGCCGTGACGTCGTGCCGCTGTTGGCCGCGGTTTCGTTCTCGGCTTTCACTTCGGCGACGATGTCGTGCACCTGTTCGTGAGCTTCCGCGAACATCTCCTTCGACTTCTGCGCGAATTTGTACGTTCCGCGCACGGTCGACTTGAACAGCGGATTGAGCGAGCTCGCAAGTTTGGGTAGATATTTCGGCGCGGCCATCGCGGCCACACCGAGCACAAGGCCCGGCAACAACGCGGCCTCGAACAGCGCCGCGCCGGCTGCGACGACGACGACAGTCGCGACCGTCTTGTTGATGCCGCCCTCCTCATCGTGCTCGTTGGCGCCGTCGATCTTGTCCGCTGCGTCGTGACCATTCTGGGCCGGATTCATCGTGAAAGTCCTTATGTTACACAGACAGCCAAAGGCCACAGGCGCAAAAGATTGGATGCGCGCGGACCCGACACCGATGGTCTATCGGCCAATTAAAAAAGGTTTATGACAATGGCATGACACCTCTTTTACGTGTGGTGTCCTCGGCCGGGCCGGCCGGGTCGGACAGGTATTATGCGGTTGGTTTTCTTGCGATCGGCGTCTTGCGCGGTTGAACAAGGCTCGTGGTGGACGCCGATGGTTGCTGTCACATCCCCGCAATACAAGTTTTGCAATGGTCGGATCCGCGACGTCGCACGACCGCCGAGGAAAGCTTAGAGGGAAGCTTACATGACCCCATCCGATATGACCGCCGAAGCCGCGCTGCGCGAACGCATTCGCCAGGATATGGCCGATACGCTTGACGAGGAGTTGGAGCTCGAACTCGACGATCACCGGCTCGACGCCGCCACCGACGACGCACCCGATCCGTCCGGCCGCGACACCGTCGACCGCAGGGTCTATTTCAAGGAGCTGTTCCGCCTGCAGGGCGAACTGGTGAAGCTGCAGGATTGGGTCCAGCACGAAAAGAAAAAGGTCGTCGTTCTGTTCGAGGGGCGGGATTCCGCCGGCAAGGGCGGCGCCATCAAGCGCATCACCCAGCGGCTCAATCCGCGTATCTGCCGGGTCGCAGCACTTCCGGCCCCCAGCGAGCGCGAGCGGACGCAATGGTATTTCCAGCGATATGTCTCGCATCTGCCGGCCGGCGGCGAGATCGTGCTGTTCGACCGCAGCTGGTACAATCGCGCCGGCGTCGAGCGCGTGATGGGCTTTTGCACCGAGGATCAGTACCAGGAGTTCTTCCAATCAGTGCCGGAGTTCGAACGCATGTTGATGCGTTCCGGGATCATCCTGATCAAATACTGGTTCTCGATCACTGACGAAGAACAGCAATTCCGTTTCACCATGCGGATCCAGGATCCGCTGAAGCAGTGGAAGCTGAGTCCGATGGACGTCCAGTCGCGAAGCCGCTGGGAGCAATACACCAAGGCCAAGGAAGCGATGCTGGAGCATACCCATCTTCCGGACTCGCCGTGGTGGATCGTCGATGCCGTGGACAAGAAGCGGGCGCGGCTTAACTGCATCTCCCATCTGCTGGATCAGATTCCCTATTCCGAGGTGCAGCACCAGCCCGTCGTATTGCCGCCGAGGGTCCACAACCCTGATTATCACCGCGGACCGATCCCGCCCGAAATGTACGTCCCCAACCGGTTCTGAACCGCCGCGCGGATTTCCGCACCGGGCAACGGCAAGCTTACAACGCTAGACCGCCGCCTTCGGGGCCACCCGGGCGGCCTCCCCTTGAGTGCGCCCTGCGCCTACCCACGGCCCACCTCCATTGAATTGGGGGCGGGCCTCCGTTATACCGGCAGTCGACTCCGGATGGTGGACAGGGCGTTTTCCGGACCCGGTGCCAGGCCGCTTGGCCGCCATTGAATTTATCCTCAATATATCAAAGGCTTAGTGATGTCATCCACATTCGATCAGGTCGCTACGATTATCGCTGAAACCTGCGACATACCGCGCGACACGATCACGCCGGAGAGCCACGCGATCGACGATCTGGGAATCGACAGCCTCGATTTCCTCGACATCGCGTTTGCGATCGACAAGGCGTTCGGGATCAAGCTTCCGCTGGAAAAGTGGACCCAGGAAGTCAACGATGGCAAAGCCACCACCGAACAGTATTTCGTGCTGAAGAACCTCTGCGCACGCATCGACGAACTGGTCGCCGCCAAGACCCCGAGCGCCTAATCGCGCATCATGCACCTCGAATATTTCAAGCTGATTGACCGCATCGTCGAACTCGATATCGGCGAGCGCCGGATTACGGTCGAGGCGCAGGTTCCACAAACCAACACCATCTTCGAGGGGCATTTCCCGGGCTATCCGATCATGCCCGGTGTTCTCTTGATCGAAGCCATGGCGCAGAGTTCCGGCTGGTTGCTGATTGCGCTGACGAAGTTCGAACGGATGCCGTTTCTGGCCGCGGTCAAGGAAGCCAAGATGCGCAGCTTCGTCAATCCGGGTGATCTGTTGAAAATCGATGTGAGTCTGGTTCACGAAGGTTCGGGCTACGCGATCACCCAGGCGAAGGTACGGGTGAACAACGAACTGAGATGCAACGCGACGATCACGTTCGGCGTTATCCCCTTCCCGAATCCCGATCTGCGCGGACACATGGAAGCCGAGGCCAAGCGCGTCGGTTTTCCGCATCAGGTTATTCCTGCGACGAACCCAATCTCTCCGACGAGCCCCGGCAATGACTGAGACGAAATCTTCAAATCCGGGATCGGCGGAAGTCTGGATCACCGGCATCGGGCTTGCCACGTCCCTCGGTGAAGGGCTGGACGCGAACTGGGACGCGCTCAATCAGCGGCGCACTAATGTCGATGAGAAGGGCTTTGCGCCTTATGTCGTTCATCCCTGGGCGCCGGTAAACTTCGACACCCAGATCCCCAAAAAGGGCGATCAGCGCCAGATGGAAGCCTGGCAGCGGATCGGGACTTATGCCGCCGGACTGGCGTTGGATTCGGCCGGCGTCAAGGGTAACAAGGAAATCCTGGGGCGGATGGACATGATCGTCGCCGCCGGCGGCGGCGAGCGCGATCTCGCGGTGGATAGCAACATCCTGAGCCTGAGAGCGAAGGGCAATTCGGCTCCCGACTTCCTCAACGAACGGCTGATGAACGACCTGCGGCCGACGTTGTTTCTGGCGCAGCTTTCGAACCTTTTAGCCGGCAATATCGCCATCGTGCATGGCGTGACCGGAACGTCGCGCACTTTCATGGGCGAAGAAGCCGCAGGCTTCGACGCGGCGCGGATTGCGCTGGCGCGCATCGCCGGAGGCCAGAGTGACATCGCATTGATCGGCGGTTCGCAAAACAGCGAGCGCAAGGACATGCTGGTGCTCTACGAGTTCGACGATTTCAACCTCAAGGACAAGTTCGAGCCGGTCTGGGCACGCGGCCCGAAGCCCGGCTTTGCGCTCGGTTCGGCCGGCGCGTTTCTTGTCATCGAATCCAGACCGCACGCGGAGGCGCGCGGCGCCAAGCCTTATGCCCGCCTGACCAACGTCGTGGCCGATCAGGCGCGCCGCAAGGGCCCCGGCGCGGTGACGGCAACACTCGAAACACTGTGGTCGAAGCTCGGCAAGCTTGAGGACAACGGCGCCATCATTACCGGCGCAACCGGCGCCGAGCCAGTCACGTCGGAGGAACTGGCGTTTCTCCGCCACCATCCGGATTTCGCGGTGCGGGCCATCGGCACCGCGTTCGGCCACACCATGGAAGCGCAGTTCCCGCTGGGCCTGGCGCTTGCAGCGCTCTCGATCTCGCGCGGCGCGTTGTTCTCCCCGAACGATCCCACCGCGCTGGAGGTTGAAATGTCGAAGCCTCCGACCCAAATTGTGGTGATCGGAGCCGGTCACTGGCGGGGCGAAGGCATGGGCCTGGTTGAGGCGGTCAGGTGAGCACGGCGCGGAATTGGCGGGGAAAACATGACAGCTACGCGCGATAAATTCGGCAGGCCGATCGTCGTCGTCACGGGCATGGGCGTGGTGACGTCGCTCGGCACCGGCAAGAGCGACAATTGGGCGAAGCTCACCGCGGGTGAATCGGGAATCCGAACCATCACGCGCTTTCCGATCGATGGCTTGAAAACGTCGATGGCCGGAACGATCGATTTCCTGCCGGTGCAGCCGTCTTCCTCGACCGACCTTTCGGAACGGTTGGCCGATATCGTCGTAGAAGAAGCCATTGCGCAATCCGCGATCGGAACCAAAGCTGATTTTCCCGGACCGCTGTTTTTGGCCGTAGCGCCGGTCGAGATCGAGTGGCCGCAGCGGCTCGAACTGGGACACGATACCGGCAAGACCGAGTTCAATTACGACGATCTGCTTCGGGTCAGCGGCGGCGGCAAATACACGCGCTATCATCGGCGTTTTCTGTTTGGTTCGGTGGCGGACTATCTTGCCGAGAAGTTCGGCACCAAGGGATCGCCGATTTCGCTTTCGACGGCCTGCGCATCCGGCGCAACTGCAATCCAGCTCGGCGTCGAAGCGATCCGCCGCGGCGAAACCGATGCCGCGTTGTGCGTTGGGACCGAGGGCTCGGTCAATCCGGAGTCGCTGGTCCGATTTTCCCTGCTATCGGCGCTATCCACCCAGAACGATCCGCCGCGATCGGCATCAAAACCGTTCTCGAAGAACCGTGACGGCTTCGTCATCGCAGAGGGCGCCGCAGCTCTCGTCCTGGAAAACTATGAATCCGCGATGGCACGCGGAGCCACAATTCTCGGCGTCGTGGCCGGCTGCGGTGAGCTGACGGATTCGTTCCATCGGACCCGATCAAGTCCCGACGGCAAACCGATCATCGGCTGCGTACGCAAGGTATTGGCGGACGCCAGCATGGAGTCCGATCAAATCGACTACATCAACGCTCACGGCACGGCTACGCCGGAAAACGACAAGATGGAATATCTGGGCATCTCCACGGTGTTCGGCGAGCGCGCCAAACAGATTCCGGTTTCATCGAACAAATCGATGATCGGGCATACTGTTTCGGCGGCGGGCGCGGTCGAAGCCGTGATCTCGCTGCTGACGCTCGAGCACCAGCGGATTCCGCCGACCATCAATTACGACGTTCCCGATCCCGCCATTCCGTTCGACGTCGTGCCCAACAAGGCGCGCGACGCCCGCGTCACCGCGGTGATGTCGAACTCCTTCGGCTTCGGCGGCCAGAACGCCTCGTTGATCCTGACCCGCGAGCCGATTTAATCCACGGGCCTCGGCAGGTTGCGGCGGCTGAAGCGCCAACCGGCGATAGGCCGCTCACGCCGGAACGGAACTGATGCATCCCCTGCTCGCTCGCACCAAGGCTCGTCTTCGCACCGGCGCAAAATCGCTCGGCGGCGCCGCGGTCGGCGCCGTGACCATCGGGATGCTGCGCACCACGCGCCATTTCGACCCGATCAAGACCGCGAATTTATTCGGCCGCATCACCCGTTTGATCGGCCCGAAACTGCGCGAGCACCGGATCGCACGGGAAAATCTAACCGCCGCCTTCCCGGAAAAATCGCCCGTGGAGATCGATGCCATCCTGGCGGGGGTGTGGGACAATCTCGGCCGCTACGGCGCCGAATTCGCCCATCTCGATCATGTCTGGGACTATGACACCGCCGATCCCGGCAACGGCCGCGTCGAATTCGGCCCGCGCAGCGCCGAGTTGTACGACCGCCTGCGCGACGACGGCAAACCCGCGCTGTTCTTTGCAAGCCATCTCGGCAATTGGGAATTGCCCGCGCTGGCGGCGGCCGCGCACGGCCTCGACGCCGCGATCCTCTATCGCAGGCCGAACATCGCCTCCGCCGAGCGCATCGTCGAAGAACTGCGCAACGTCAAGATGGGCACGCTGATTGCGGCCGGCCGCGACGCGCCATACCGGCTGGCGCAAGCCCTGCAAAACGGCCAGCATGTCGCGATGCTGGTCGACCAGTATTTTACCAATGGCGTCGAGGTTACGTTCTTTGGCCGCAAGACCCGGGCCAATCCGACGCTGGCACGGCTCCGGCGGCAGATCGAGTGCCCGATTCACGGGGTGCGGGTCATTCGCCTGCCCGATCACCGTTTTCGCGCCGAAATATCCGAGGAAGTCGAGCCGGTGCGCGACGCCTCAGGTGAGATCGATATTCAGGGAACGATGCAGGCCGTCACCACGGTGATTGAAGGCTGGATCCGCGAATATCCGGATCAGTGGCTCTGGCTGCACCGCCGCTGGCGGTAGATACGCCCTCAAGGCGAGCAGCGCATTTGCCCGGCAACGCTTGCGTTGTCCAGTGCGCGTCTTGCTATCTCGGCCGTCATCCTGAGGAGCGCGCTCTTGCGCGCGTCTCGAAGGATGGCCGCACGCACTGCGCAACACCATCCTTCGAGACGCGGCGAAGACGCCGCTCCTCAGGATGACGTCGGAGATAGCTTCACAGACTCCTCTTGGTGAGGTCGGCGCGTGCCGCCGTCACCTTCCCGTCTTCACCCTGGTCCAGAGCCGGTTGATGATGCGCTGGGTGGCCGGGTCGCGCGCCGTGATCACGAACAGCTTCTTCAGCGTCGCGTCGTCGGGATAGATGTTCCTGTCGTCCAGGATTTTTGGATCAATCAGCTTCTGGCTCGCCAGATTGCCGTTGGCATACGACAGGAAATTCGAATTCCTCGCCGCGATCTCCGGCCGGTAGAGATAATTGATCAACTCATAGGCCTCGGCGACATTGCCGGCATCGGCCGGGATCGCAAGATTGTCGAAAAACATCTGCGCGCCCTGTTTCGGGATGGCGTAACCGATTTCGACGCCGCTGTTGGCTTCAGCGGCGCGGCTGCGCGCCTGCATGATGTCGCCCGACCATCCCACCACGAAGCAGATCTCGCCGGTGGCAAGCGCGCTCAGATATTCCGATGAATGAAACTTGCGAATAGAGGGCCTGATCTTGGAAACGAGGTCGGCGGCCTGCTCCAGATCGGCCTGTTTGGTCGAATTGGGGTCGAGCCCGAGATAGCCCAAGGCGGCCGGAAAAATATCATCCGGAGAATCCAGCATGTGGACGCCGCAGTCTTTGAACTTCGCCAGGTTCTCCGGCTTGAACACGATGTCCCAGCTGTCGATGCGGGCGTCGGGGCCGAGGATTTTCCGCACCGCCTTGACGTTGTAGCCGATGCCGGTGGTGCCCCACATGTAATTGGCGGCATAGAGATTGCCGGGATCGTAGGTGGCGAGCCGTTCGGTCACCACCGGCCAGGCGTTGGCCAGATTGGGCAGCTTCGACTTGTCGAGCTTCTGGAACACATGCGCTGTGATCTGGCGCTGCAGGAAATAGGCGGTGGGAACCACGACGTCATAGCCGGATTTTCCCGCCAGCAACCGCGTCTCCAGCGTCTCGTTGGCGTCGAAGGTGTCGTAGACCACCTTGATGCCGGTTTCCCTGGTAAAATCCTCCAGCACGCCTGGCGCCACGTAGTTCGACCAATTGTAGAAATTGACGGTGCGCTGCTGTGCGCTCGCAGGCAGCGCGGCAGCCGCCAGGATGGCGGCCAGCGCGGCGACCAATCGAACCCGAGCCAAACGCAAGCGGCGCATCATGGGCCAATCCTTAGCGGCGATGCACCGCATCCGACAGCCGCTCCAGCGCGGTATCGAGCGTCGCGTCGTTCTTGGCAAAGCAAAACCGCACCACCGACGTCACGGCATCCTGCTCATAAAACGCCGACACCGGGATTGCCGCGACCTTGTAATCGGTCACGATGCGCCGGCAAAAGGCTTCGTCGGTTTCGTTAAGTCCGAGCGGCGACAGATCGACGGTGAGAAAATAGGTGCCCTGCGAGCGCAGCACCGGAAAGCCGATGCTGCTCCAATCCCCGCGCGAGGCGGTCGCGGCTGCGCGCCAGATCCTTGCGCATGTCGTAAAAATATTCCGCCGGCTTGCCGAGGCCGTAGGCCACCGCCGCCTGAAGGTTGGGAGCGGTCGTAAAGGTCAGAAACTGGTGCACTTTAGCGGCCACCCGCAACAACGGCGGCGCGGCGCAGACAAAGCCGATCTTCCACCCCGTCAGCGAAAATATCTTGCCGGCGGAGCCGACCTTGATGGTGCGGTCGCGCATTCCCGGAATGGTAATCAGCGGAATATGTTCGCGGCCGTCGAAGATCACGTGTTCCCAGACCTCGTCGCAGATCGCGATCGCTGTCGAACTCCTGGCAAAACCGCGCCAGCAATTCGAGGTCCTCGCGCGGATACACCACCGCGGCCGGATTGAGCGGATTGTTGAACAGGACCGCCTTGGTCTTGTGATTGAACGCGCCGCGCAGCATCTCCTCGCGAAAGCCGCCAATGCGGCGGCTCGAGTCGCAACAGCCGCGGGATGCCGCCGGCCTGGCGGATGATCGGCAAATAGGAATCATAGACCGGCTGGAAAACGATCACCTCGTCGCCGGGCTCCACGACCGACAGGATGGCGCTGGTCAGCGCTTCGGTGCCGCCCGAGGTCACCATCACCTCGGTCATCGGATCGAGCTCAAGCCCGTGCCAGCGGCCGTAATGCGCTGCGATCGCCTGCCGCAACTCCGGAATGCCCATCATCGAGGGATATTGGTTATAGCCGTCCATCGTCGCATCCGCCGCCGCGCGGCGAATGTCCTCCGGCCCCGGATCGTCCGGAAAACCCTGGCCGAGATTGATGGCGTTATTGTCGCGCGCGAGCTTGCGACATCGCCTCGAAAATGGTGACCGGAAGGTCGGCGAAGACCTTGTTCATCGAAATCATGGAGCGATCAGCCGCCGCGTCTTGGTCGGCAGTCCCGCGGCCTTCCAGCCCAACATGCCGCCGGCCAGATGCTTGTCGTAGGGCAGGCCCGCGGCCTGCGCCGCCAGCGACGCCGTCACCGAGCGTTTGCCGGAGCGGCAGGCGAACACCACCTGCTTGCCTTGCGGATCGGGAATATCCTGCGGGATCGAAGCTCGAAAGCGGAACGACCACGCCGTCCGGATAGGCCTCAACGGCAACTTCATTCGGCTCGCGAACATCGACCAGAAGATAACGTCCCTCCGCGATGCCCTTCGATACCTCGTCCGGCGTTAAATCGTGCACCTGATGATCCGCCACGCTTGTCCTCCCAACGATCCATTTCTGCGGGCTAAATCGACCGCGCCGACCGCCCGCTCTTTCGGCGGCCAAAGTCGCCCCTCGCGCGATGAAAATCAAGCGCTAGAACGCTGTTCGGAAACGCCGAATGGCGGCTGCTAGACCGTGACCTGCGTTCCCACCTCGACCACCCGTCCGGTGGGAATCTGGAAATAGTCGGTGGCGTCGTTGGCGGTGCGGCTCAGCGCGATGAACAGATGATCCTGCCAGCGCGGCATGCCCGAATGCGCGGCCGGCTTCAGCGCGCGGCGCGACAGGAAGAACGACGTCGACATGATGTCGAAATGCCAGCCGAGCTTGCGGGCGATCGCCAGCGTCTTCGGCACGTTGGGCGATTCCATGAAGCCGAACCGCAGCGTCACCCGGGAGAAGGTCGCGCTGATCTCCTCCATCCGCACCCGTTCGGACGGGTCGATGCGCGGCGTCGGCGCGGTCTCGATGGTGAGAATGACGTTCTTCTCGTGCAGCACCTTGTAGTGCTTCAGACTGTGCATCAGCGCGGTCGGCGCGCTGAGGCGGGATCGCTGGTCAGGAACACCGCGGTGCCGGACACCCGCTGCGGCGGCCGCTTCTCCAGCATCGCCACCAGGTCGGCCAGCGGAAACTCCAGCTTGCGCGATTTTTCGAACAACAGCCGGCTGCCGCGCCGCCACGTGTACATCAACAGCATCACCACCGAGCCCAGCGCCAACGGCACCCAGCCGCCCTCGAGCACCTTCAGCAGATTGGCGGCGAGGAAGGTCAGATCGAGGAACAGGAACGGCGCGATCAGCGCGGCGGCGGCGATCGGCGACCATTTCCAGACCCGCCAGATCACGACAAAACCCATCATCGCCGTCACCACCATGGTGCCGGTCACCGAGATGCCGTAGGCCGACGCCAGCGCGCTCGACGAGCGGAACATCAAGACCAGCAGCGTCACCGCGACCAGCAGCAGCATGTTGATGCGCGGAATATAGATCTGGCCGGAATGGGCTTCCGAGGTGTGGCGGATCTCAAATCGCGGCAACAGGCCGAGCTGGATGGCCTGACGGGTCAGCGAATAGGCGCCGGTGATCACGGCCTGGCTCGCGATCACGGTCGCCACCGTGGCCAGCACGACCATCGGCAGCAACGCCCAGTCCGGAAACATCAGGAAGAACGGGTTCTCGACCGCATGCGGATCGGCGATCACCAGCGCGCCCTGCCCGAGATAATTCAGCGCCAGCGACGGCAGCACGATGAAAAGCCAGGCGGTCTGGATCGGACGTTTGCCGAAATGGCCGAGATCGGCATAGAGCGCCTCGGCGCCGGTGACCGCGAGAAACACCGCGCCGAGCGTCACGAAGCCGATGATGCCGTGATGAAGCATGAAGGCGACGGCATGCACGGGATTGAGCGCGAACAGCACTTCGGGATGCCGCAGGATCGGGGTAATCGCCGCGATCGCGATGACGGCGAACCAGACCCTCATGATCGGCCCGAAGAAGGCCGCGACCCGCGCGGTGCCGCGCGACTGCACCGCGAACAGCACGAACAGGATGACGACCGTCAGCGGCACGACATAGGGATCGAAGGCCGAGGTGACGAGCTTGATGCCTTCGATCGCCGACAGCACCGACAGCGCCGGCGTGATCACCGCATCGCCATAGAACAACGCGCCGCTGATGATGCCCAAGCAGCACGATCGCGCCGGCGCCGCGGCTGACCGCGCGCTGCGCCAGCGCCATCAGCGCCAGCGTTCCGCCCTCGCCATGGTTGTCGGCGCGCAGCAGGATCAGCACGTATTTCAGCGTCACCACGACGATCAGCGCCCACAGGATCAGCGAGAGCACGCCGAGCACGGCCTGCGGGTCGACGACGGCGGCGGGGCCGGTGCCGCTGGCCGCGATCACGGCCTCGCGCAACGCGTATAGCGGGCTGGTGCCGATGTCGCCGTAGACGACGCCGATACTGCCCAGCATCAGCGCCTTGAAGCCAGCGGTGGAATGGGCGTCGCCATGACCGTTGGCCGCCGTCGTTTCCGCGGCGGGAACTACAACATCAGTGGTCATGGGAACGGAGGCCTCAAAAATGCTTCACTGCACAATAGCAAAGCGACGCGGCTTATAGCCCTGCGCTTGGAGCATAGCCTACCCTGATTTTGGGCCAGCGCCATGCAAAAACGCATAAATCTTTGGCTGCAACTTAAATCACAGTCTGGGTTGGGGCTCAAACCCAAATAGTGACCTGGCTCCCAACCTCAACCACCCGGCCGGTCGGAATCTGGAAAGTAGTCGGTTGCGTCGTTGGCCGAGCGGCTCAGCGCGATGAACAGATGATCCTGCCATTGCGGCATTCCCGACTGCGCCGACGGCTTCAGCGAGCGCCGCGACGTCGTGGATTACGGCTTCAGGTTCGGCGGCAGCGCCGGATCCTCGCGCATCAGCGTGATGGTCACGCGGCGGTTCGGCCGACAGCGAAGGATCGTCGGGAAACAGCGGCTGGGTGTCGGCCTTGCCCGAAACCGCGAAGATGTGGGCCGGCGGCAGCCCTTCCCGCTCCAGAATCTGGCGCACCGCGTTGGCGCGATCGGCCGAGAGATCGAATGCGCCATAGTCGCTTTGCGACGGCACGAAGCCCGCGGCGGTATGACCGATGATCGAGATGCGCAGCGGCGTCGCCTTGAGCGGCGCGGCAAGCTTCTCGATCAGCCGGCGGGTGCGATCATACGGCACCTTGGAGCCGTCGGCGAACATCGAGCGGCCATCCTGATCGACGATTTCCAGATTGAGACCCTCTTTGGTCTCCTCGAACATGATGTGCTTTGAAATCTCGGTCAGTTCCGGCATGTCCTGCAAGGCCTGGCGCAGCGAAGCCGAGGCCAGCGCGAATTCGCGATCGATCTTGAGCTTGGCGCCGGAGACCTTGGCTTCCTCGTTCTGATCCGGGGTCGGCGTATTGGAGGATTCCTCGGGATTGATGTGCGCGGCATTCTTCAGCTTCGGCCGCGTCGGCAGGCCGTCGGATTCGATGATGCCGGAATAGCGCTTGTCGGTCTGCACGCCGAAGGCATCGCGCATCGAACCGGCGACGATCTTGAGCTTGTTGTTGTCCATGGTGGAAAACGCGACGAGCATCACGAAGAAGCTCATCATCAGGCCCATCAGGTCGGCGAAGGTCACGAACCAGCCGTGCCCTCCTCCATGCGCGTCGCCACGTTTCTTCTTGGCCATGGTGGTTGTTCCGGACCGGAAGCGGTCGCCTTACGCCGGGACCGGCTCGGCTTCTTCGTGGCGGTGTTTTTCCGGCAGATAGGCCAGCAGCATTTCCCGCACCAGCGTCGGGCTCTTGGAATCCCGGATCATCAGGATGCCGTCGATGATCAGCGTGCGGTTGGTCTCCTCGTCGAGCAGCTTGACGTGCAGCTTGTCGGCGAGCGGCAGACAGAACAGGTTGGAGACCAGCGCGCCGTACAGCGTCGCCAGCAGCGCGGTCGCCATGAACGGGCCGAGTTTCGACGGATCGGTCATGTTGGCGAACATCTGCACCATGCCGATCAGGGTGCCGACCATGCCGAACGCCGGGGCGCAGTCGCCGATGGCGCGGTAGATCTTGCCGCCTTCGTCGAGATGCATCAGGAAGTTGTCGCGGTCGCGCTCGAGATTGTCGCGGATGAATTCGAGATCGTAGCCGTCGGCGACGTAGCGGATTCCCTTGGCGAGGAACGGCTCGTCGGTCTCGACCTTTTCCAGCCCGACCGGCCCCTGCTTGCGGGCGATCTCGGCGATGCGGGCGAGTTCGTCGACCAGGTCGCGCGCCGACAGTCGGCTCATGGTGAAGGCGAATTTCGCGCCGAGCGGCAGGCCATGCAGCGATCGCGCATGAGCGGAAAGCGGATCATGGTGGCGGCGATCGATCCGCCGAAGATGATGATGACGGCGTGTTCGCTCCAGAACATCTCCAGATTGCCGCCCAACAGCATGATGACGGTGATGACGGCGATGCCGCACGCCAGCCCGACCAACGTCATGATATCCATGGGAAACTCCAACGCGTACGCGAATTTCCGGCCATCCTGGACGGAAGCGCGGCCCATCCCGAGCCGCGTGGAAATGACCCTACGGTCCCGCCATTAAAGACGCGTTACCGAATTTGGTAGGCATAACAATTGGTTAACAAAAAGCTAGAACCTGGGGCGTCGACCGCCAGCGCGGCCCGCCCCGCCGATCCCGAATACGAATACGAATAGACAATCATCCGTTCTGGCTCGAAAGCGGCGTGGCGATGCTCTCCAGCGATTTTCCTTCCGCATCGATGCCCAGTTTCCACTCGGTGACGGCCGCTATCAACAAAAGCAGCGCGGCCAGAGCATAGCCTCCGCTGACTTGCCAACTCGATCCGGATCCAACAGCCAGCCGAACAACAGCGGTGAAAGGCTTCCCCCGATCAACGTACCCAAGGCGTAAAAGCAGGCGATAGCGAGCGCCCTCGTTTCCAGCGGGAATATCTCACTGGCGGTCAGGTAGGCCGAACTCGCCGCGGCCGACGCGAAAAAGAAAATCACGAGCCACGCCGCGGTCTGCGTGACCTCCGACAGCAGCCCTGCCCCGAACAGCGCCGCGGTTCCAAGCAGCAGAAGCCCGCTGACCGCGAAGGTACCCGCGATCATCTTGCGACGCCCGACCGTGTCGAACAACGATCCAAGCAGCAGCGGGCCGCAAAAATTCCCCAGCGCCAGCGGCAGCAGATAGAAGCCGATACGCTGCTCCGGCACATGATAGAAGTGGGAGAGGATCAGCCCGTAGCTGAAGAAAACCGAATTGTAGAGAAACGACTGCGCCACCATCAACGTCAGCGCCAGTACGCTGCGCAGGCGATGCGGCCCCAGCATCGAAGCGAAGATCATGCCGAGCCCAAATGATTTCCTCGGATGCACCGTGATACTTTCGGTGATGGGAGCCGGCGCGCGCCCTGTCGACGACTCGACGTCGGCCTCGATGTCCCGCACCGTTCGCTCGGCGTCCCCGCTTCGGCAGTGCGTCACCAGCCATCGCGGACTTTCCGGCACAAAACGACGGAGCATCAGGATCGAGAGGCCAAGCACGCCGCCGATCCCGAAACCGAGCCGCCATCCGACATTGACGGAAAACAGGCCCTGATCGAGCAACAAGGGTGTCACCGCCGCGCCGGCAGCGGCGCCGACCCAGAAACTGCCATTGACGATCAGGTCGATGCGACCGCGGTATTTCGCGGGAATCAATTCGTCGATGGCGGAATTCACCGCGGCATATTCGCCGCCGATGCCCATCCCGGTCAGCATCCGGAACAGTGCGAAGCTCCAGAAATCCCACGCGCAGGCGCTCAGCAGCACGCCGGCGAGGTAGACGATCAGCGTCGCGTAAAAGACGAGCCGCCGTCCGAAACGGTCGGTCACCCAGCCCGACACCAGCGCACCGGTCACGGCGCCGACAACGTAGAAAGAGGCGACGGCGCCAAGATCGGCGCTCGACAGATGCAGCGTCAGGGGATTCTGCAGCGCAGGACCCAGCGCGCCAACAATCGTGACCTCTAGTCCGTCCAGAATCCAGGTCACCCCGAGACCAACAACGATGAGCAGGTGAAAGCGGCTCCAGGGCAGCCGGTCCAGCCGCGCAGGAATATCCGTCTTCACTGCGCCTGACGTCGGCGAGGTTGATTGGCTTGCCGACATCCGCACGCGAGCTCCACGAGCAAAGCTAACCGCCGCGTGATCGAGATGTTCCCGAAGCCGTGACTTCGCGATCTCAGCGCATCGTGCCCCGCTCCATCGCGAGTTCGGCTTGCAGGCTCGCCAGATCGCGATAGATCGAGGCGACCGCAAGCACGCGGCCCCCGCGCTTGTATCGCAGCAGGCAATCCCTTGCCGCGATGTCGCCGTCGACGGCGATCTCGTCCCACTGCTCGGCATGACCGACATAATTGATCGGCACGTCGTAATGCTGGCTCCAGAAGAACGGCACCGCGTCGAACGCCTCGCGCTGCCCCAGCATGTTGCGCGCGGCGGTCTGGCCCTGGCGTTCGCGCCACCACCCAATGCTCGACCCGGATATTCTCCTTCGAATGCGGATCGGGCCAGCGCGCGATATCGCCCGCGGCAAAGATCCCGGGAACGCTGGTTTCGAGCAACTCGTTCACGACGACGCCGCGATCGAGCTTGAGGCCGGCCTGTTCGGCCAGCGCCAGCCGCGGCCGCACCCCGACGCCGACCACGACCAGATCGGCCTCCAGCACGCCGCCGCTCTTAGCGTCGCGCGCTTGCCGTCGATCGCGGTCACGGTGTCGCCGAGATGGAAGATGACGCCGTGCTCCTCGTGCAAGGCGCGCACGAAATCGCCCATGCCGGGCCCGAGCACGCGTTCCATCGGCCGCGGCTCCGGCGCCACGACATGAACCTCGATCTCGCGCGCACGCAACGCGGCCGCGGCCTCCAGCCCGATAAAGCTGGCGCCGATCACGATCGCGCGGCGCGCGCCTTTCGCGGAGTCGATGATCGCCCGGCAATCCGCCAGCGACCGCAAGCGTATGGACATGCGGCTGATCGGCGCCCGGAATCGGCAGCCGCACCGGCTCGGCGCCGGTCGCCAGCAGCAGGCGGTCGTAGGAAACGTGCCGCCGTCGGCGAGTGGCGACCTTGCGCGCTTTGGCGTCGATCGCGGTGACTTTGCTGTTGAGCCGCAGATCGATTTTGGCGTCCGCGTAAAAATTGTCCGGACGCAGCGGCAGCCAGTCTTCCGGCGCGCTGCCGGCCAGATAATCCTTTGACAGGTTCGGCCGATCGACCGGCGCGGCGCGCGTCGCTGCTCAGCATGACGATGCTGCCGCGAAAGCTCTCGCCGCCGCAGCATTTCGGCCGCGGCAAACCCCGCCGCCCCGCCGCCGACGATCACGATTCTGTCGGGCGCTTCGATCGGCCCCTTGCCGGCGGCTTCGGCTGCTCGCGCTTGTGCCGGACGAAGATGCGGTCGCCTTCGTGCTCGACCTGCCAGACCGAAAGCGGCGTCAGCGCCGGCGCGCGCGTGGCCTCCCCGGTGCGCAGATCGAAGCAGGCATGATGCCAGGGGCAGCGGATGCTCGTCGCCCGACGACGAGTCCCTCCGCGAGCGGCCCGTGATAATGGCTGCATTGCGCGTCGATCGCGAAGATTTCGGACCCGGACCGCACCAGCAAGACATCCTGGTCGCCGACATGGCCCAGCAAGGTCTCGCCGGTGAATTCGTCAGCAGATACGCCTTTTGTAAGGTCTGGACCCGCGGGGGTGCCTGTTCGTCAGCCATGTTTTACTCCGCGAGCAAAACGATTGTGGGAATTCGGTAAGGACGAACCCCAGTGGCTTAGGTTTGTTCCCGGAGCCGCCGATATACCCGCGCATGGCCGACAACGCGGCCGGCGTCGTGTCGCTCCGCCGTCAGACGCCGAGATAGCGCTGCAGGACTTCCGGCTGCGCCTTGATTTCCTGCGCCGGGCCTTCGTGAACGATATGGCCGTTGTTGACGATGTAGATGCGCTGCGCCAGCGACAGCGTCGCCGCCAGATTCTGCTCGACCAGCACGATGGTCTGGCCGGCCGCGGCGAGATCGCTGCAGGCCTTCATCAGGTCGCGCACGATGATCGGCGCGAGCCCTTCGAACGGCTCATCCAGCAGGATGATCTTGGGATCGCGCACCAGCGCGCGCGCGATCGCCAGCATCTGCTGCTCGCCGCCGGACAAATCGGTGCCGCGGTTGCCGCGCCGCTCCTTGAGCCGCGGAAACATCTCGTAGATGCGGTCGAGCGGCCAGCGCTTCGAGGCCGTCAGCCCGCGAGGATGAGGTTTTCCTCGACATTGAGGCTGCCGAAAATCCGGCGATCCTCGTGCACGAGCTGCATGCCCGCCTGCGCGATGGCGTGGCTCTTTCGCCCGGCGATATCGACGCCGTCGAACATCACCGTGCCGGCGCGCGGCGTCACCACGCCCATCAGGCTCTTCAGCGTCGTGCTCTTGCCGGCGCCGTTGCGGCCGAGCAGCGCCACGACCTCGTTGCGCTCGACCCGCAGCGAGACGTCGAACAGGATATGGGAATCCCCGTAATAGCTGTTCAGGCCGTTGACCTCGAGCAAGCTCATGCGTCGAGCACTCCATGCACGCCGCCCAGATAGGCTTCCTGCACCGCGGTGCTTTTCTTGATCTCGTCCGGCGTGCCCTCGACCAGGACGCGGCCTTCCTGCAGCACGGTGACGCGTTCGGCCAGTTCGAACAGCGCATCCATGTCGTGATCGATGATGATCATGGTGCGGTCCCGGCTGATCGATTTCAGCAGCTTGACGGTTTCGACGCGCTCGCGCGGGCTCATGCCGGCCAGCGGCTCGTCCAGCAGCAACAGGCTCGGCGATGTCGCCAGCGCCAGTCCGATTTCCAGCCGGCGCTTCTCGCCGTAAGCGAGTTCCGATACCGGCGTGTCGGGCCGCGACGGCGAGATTGACGAGTTCGAGCGTGCGCTTCACCAGCTCGTTCAATCCCGGGATGCTGTCGAGGCTGCGGAACAGATCGAGCCGGAATTTGCCGCGCAATTTGGCCAGCGCCGCGATCACGACATTCTCGCGCACCGTCAGTCCGGTGAACAGCTGGTTGACCTGATAGCTCTTGGTCAGGCCGTGCTGGCAGACGTCGGTGACGCTGGTGCCGGTGATATCGCGCCCCTCGAACATGATCGTGCCCGAGGTCGGCGGAATCTCGCAGGTCAGCATCTTGAAGAAGGTCGATTTGCCGGCGCCGTTGGGGCCGATGATGCCGCGCAGCTCGCCGTGATTGACCGTGAAATCGATATCGCTGTTGGCGACCAGGCCGCCGTAGCGCTTGGTCAGGCCGGTGGCCTGCAGGATCGGGCCGGTACGGCCGCACTCGCGCGAGCCGGCGCCGGCGTCGGCTGTCTCGGCGACGAGCGCTGTCCATGGCTTTCGCCGCGTCGGCGCGCCGGCACCGGCGACGGATTCGCTCCGGCTCGGCATGCTTCGCGCGCTTGCCGGTCATCCGGCCGTAGAGATCCTCGAGGCCGCCGATAATGCCGCGGCGCAGGAAGCAGACCAGCAGCACGAAGACCACGCCGAGCACGAGCTTCCACGCCGCGCCAAGCCCCAGCGCCGCCTGCAGGAAATCCTGCAGGAACAGCCAGACCGCGGCGCCGACCAGCGGGCCGAACAGCGTGCCCCGGCCGCCGATCGCGGTCTGCATCACCAATTGGCCCGAGGTATCGAAGGTGAAGGCGTCGGGCGGCATGAACGCCTGCAGCACGCCGAGCAGGCCGCCGGCGAACCCGGCATAGGCGGCCGCGATCACGAAGGCGGTCAGCTTGTAGCCGTGGATGTTGTGGCCGACGGCGGTGGCGCGCAGCGGATTGTCGCGGATCGCGCTCAAGATCGCGCCGACCGGCGAGCGCACGATGCGCAGCGCGATCACGACGCCGATGAAGTAGCACAACGCGAGGAACTGATAGAGCGACCAGCCGGTGGTGAAATGGATATGTGGTGAAGCCGAGATTGAAGCTCGGCGTCGGCACGCCGGGCAAACCGTTCTCGCCGCCGGTCCAGTCCGACAGCGGATTGAACTCGACGAAAAAGAACACCTCCGCGATCGCCACCGTGATCATGGAGAAGTAGATGCCGGTGCGCCGCAGCGCGATCAGCCCGACCAGATAGCCGACCGCGGCGGCGGCGATCATGCCGATGATCAGCGCCAGCACCACGTTGGGAAATCCGGCGCGGGTCAGCAGATAGGCCGCGACAAAACCGCCGGTGCCGTAGAACGCCGACTGGCCGAACGACAACAGCCCGGTAAAGCCGAACAGGATATCGAAGCCGAGGCCGAACAGGCCCCAGACCAGGATCCGGTTCACGGTGTTGGGGGCAAAGCCGAGATGCGGCAGCACGAACGGCGCAACGATCAGGCCGATCGCCGTCAATGTCTCGATCAAAAAGGGACGTTGCTTGAGCATCAGATGACCACGTTCATTCGCGGCCCTGCGTGCCGAGCAGGCCATGCGGCCGGACCACCAGCACCAGCGTCATCGCCGCGAACAGCATGACGTAGGCGTAGCCGGGATTGAACATCGAGGTGATGCTGATGATTTCGCCGGCGATCAGGCCGCCGAGAATGGCGCCCGGAAACGATCCGACGCCGCCGATCACCACCACCACGAAGGTTTCGACCAGGATGTCGTCGCCGACACCCGGCGTCAGCGAGACCACCGGCGCGTTGACGATGCCGGCAAAGCCGGCCGCCATCGCGCCGATGCCGAACACGATCATGAAGACGCGGTAGACGTTGATGCCGAGCGAATCGACCATCACCGAATCTTCGATGCCGGCGCGCACGATCATGCCGAGCCGGGTGCGGTAGAGCACGACGAACAGCGCGCCGAGCGCGACCGCGACGATGCCGACCACCGCGAGCCGATAGGTCGGATAAAACATGAAGCCGAGCGAGGTGATGCCCTGGAACAGCGGCGGCGGCGGCACCAGCTTCGAGTCGCTGGAGAACACCAGCCGCACCAGTTCGACGAAGCAGATGCCCGAGCCCGAAGGTGACGAGAAGCTGGTCCTCGTGCGGACGGTGATAGAAATGCCGGATGATGACGCGCTCCATCACCACGCCCACGATCATGACGAACAGCGAGCCGGCGATCACCGCGACGATGAACGAGCCGGTATATTCGAAGGCGACGTAGCCGGCGTAGCCGCCGAGCATGAACATCGCGCCGTGCGCGAGGTTGAGCACGCCGAGCGTGCCGTAGATGATGGTCAGCCCGGAGCTGATCAGCGCCAAGCAGAGCGCCCAGCGCCAGGCCGTTGAATACCTGCGAAATGAAATTCGGCCAATTAATCATGAAAGACAATCGCAGGACCCGCCTGAAGGCAACTTGGCTGTACGGCGAAGCTAGGCATCATGGTGCTAACGCAAAAATGGCGCCGCAGGAAGTAGCCCCGCGGCGCCGAACTTCAGATCCCGCTCAGGTGTAGTCGCCGAGCTTGCAGCCGAACGCGTCCGGCTTCTGCATCAAGCCCTCGCCCGGAACGATGTCGACCACGTCGTAGAAGTCTTCCTTGCCCTTCATGTCCTTTTCCAGCTTGCCCTTGACGATGATGACGGGGCGGACGCACTGGTGGTCTTCCTTGCGGTAATGCACGTCGCCGACGAGCGAGGGAATGACCTCTTCCTTCTCATAGGTCTTGATCACGTCAGGCGGATAGAAGCTGCCGGTCTCTTCGACCATGCGCGCCCAATGCGCGAAGCTGATATAGGAGTTCGCCGCGCCCCACTCCGGCTTGTAGCCGTACTTCTTCTCGAACGCCTCGTTGAACATCTTGGCGAGCGGATATTTGTCCTCGATGGCCCACCAATAGTCGGTGGCCGAGTAGACGCCCTGCATCAGGCCGCCGGTTTCGCGGGCGAGGAACGGCACCTGGTAGGGCACGATCAGCTTCATCTTGTCGAGCACGCCGAACTGCTTGGCCTGCTGGATCGACAGCACTGCGTCGTGGCCCCAGTTGACGTTGATCAGGAGATCGGCGCCCGAATTGGCGACGTTGAGCAGATAGGACGAGAAGTCGGGCGCGCCGAGCGGCGAGACCTGGTTGGTCACGGTGGTCCAGCCGGCCGCAGCCGTATTGTCCTGCATCGACTTGGTGACGGTGTGGCCGTAGGTGTAGTCCGGCGTCAGATAAGCGACCTTCTTGTTCTTGCCGAAGGTCTTGATCAGCGTCGGGCTGATCGCGGCCGCCGCGGTCTGGCCGTAGAAGCTCTGGCGGAAGCCGTAGCGCACGCAATCCTTGCCGGTGGTGTCGTTGGAGCCGGAGATGCCGCACACGAACAGCACCTTTTCGCGCTGCGCCAGCTTGTTCAGCGCGACCGCGACCGCGCTCGAGGTGCCGCCGGTGATCATCATCGCCTTGTTCTCGCTGATGAAGCGCTGCTGCGCCTGCACCGCTTCGTTCGGCTTGGCGGCGGAATCGGCGACGCCATACTTCAATTCCTTGCCGAGCACGCCCTTGGTGGTCTTGGGCGAGATCTTCTTGATCAGCTCGTGGCCGCTGTTGATGTGCTCGATCGCGAGTTCATAGCCCTTGAGCTCGTCTTCGCCCTGCACCGCATAGGTGCCGGTGCGCGGCACGGTGATGCCGATGAAAACCGAGGAGCCGGACGAACCGGCGGGATAGGTCCCGATCGCCGGCTTGTCGTCGGCGAAGGCCGGCAATGCCATGCCGGCGGGGAGCATCGCTCCTCCGGCCAACGCTGCGGCCGACTGCAACAGCTTGCGACGGGACACCACGAGGCCGGAATCCTGTCCGGCGATAGTTTTTTTCATGACCGATCCTCCCAATGCTTATTGTGACGCATCCGACGACAGCCGGACGTTCAGACGATGCAGCGCCGACGCCGGCGGCCCTCGTTGATGGGGCGCGAATGCGGGCTTGCTGGGCGGGCATATCGCGTCACGGGATGTCGCCCTGTCAATGTCACTTTCGTCGCACAGCGCCGGCCGCTTCTCAGGCGAAAGTACCTCGTTTCATGAGATACTTGCCCGCATATTGTGCATCGCCGCGGAGCGGCGAGCGACCACCGGCTGAAGCGGCCATGCCCGGACGATCGGTCGCGCCACATGGGCCGAACTATCCGCTTGAATTAAGCCGGCGGTTGGTGAATTTGGCTGCAATCAAAAAATCGTTAGCGCACCGGGCCATTCACCTCCCCGGAAAATGCGCATCTGGGGGGATCGAACGGGCGTGGACGGCACCATTTTCCTATTCCTGCTGCAGGACGGCATCATCAACGGTGCGGTCTATGCCCTGGTCGCCATCGCAACCGTGCTGGTGTTCGCGGTGACGCGGGTCATCCTGGTGCCCCAGGGCGAGTTCGTGGCGTTCACCGCGCTGACGATCGCAGCACTTGAAAACGGCAACGTTCCCGCGACGCCGTGGCTGTTGCTGGCGCTCGGCTGCCTCGCCGCCGCGTCTGAAATCGTGCGGCACGTCAGCGAGCTGACCTTGCGGCGCGTGGCCAGGATCGTGCTGTTCGATCTGGCGCTTCCGGTGGCGCTGCTGCTGCTGACGCGAACGCTGGCGCCGATGAAACTCGGGCAAGCCGCCAACATCCTGCTGGCGATCGCGCTGATCACGCCGATGGGGCCGATGATCTATCGCATCGCCTTCGAGCCGATCGCCCATTCCAGCGTGCTGGTGCTGCTGATGGCGGCGTTCGGCGTGCATTTTTCGCTGACCGGCCTCGGCCTGTTGTTTTTCGGCCCCGAAGGCACCGGCACCACGCCGTTATCGTCGGCGTCATTTTCGCTGGGCGATCTCGTCGTAACCGGTCAAAGCGTCGCGGTCTTGATCGTCACCGCGCTGTCTGCTGGTGCTGTTCGCGCTGTTTTTCGGGCGCACGCTGCTGGGCAAGGCGCTGCGGGCCTGTTCGTCGAACCGCATCGGCGCGCGGCTGGTCGGGAATTCCGACCTCCGCCGCGGGGCAGATCGCGTTCGCGCTGGCAGCACTGCTCGGCGCGGTCTCCGGCGTGCTGGTCGGCCCGCTGATGACGGTGTTTTACGACTTGCGGCTTCCTGATCGGATTGAAGGCCTTTGTCGCCGCGATCCTCGGCGGCCTCGTCAGCTATCCGCTGACGGTGCTGGCAGCGCTTGGCGTCGGATTTGCCGAAGC
The DNA here is from genome assembly GCA_963755895.1 of uncultured Alphaproteobacteria bacterium. Classification (GTDB taxonomy): domain Bacteria; phylum Pseudomonadota; class Alphaproteobacteria; order Rhizobiales; family Xanthobacteraceae; genus Bradyrhizobium. Next base: position 270,623 of record CAVWMD010000027.1, on the reverse strand, counting down.
GCTGTTTTCGTTCTGGGCCAGCAACTTCAAGGAAGTGCTGGTGTTCACCCTGATCATTCCGGTGCTCGCCTGGCGTTCGGTCTATGCGCCGCATGCCGAGGAAACCGAATGAAGTTTTCGCGCGGTCCCATCATTCCCTCGGTCTGCGCGCTGGCGATCCTGATCGCGCCCTTCACCGGGCTGCTGCCGGATTACTGGATCACGCTGTTCAACTATATCGGCATTTCCAGCCTGGTCGCGATCGGTCTCGTGCTGCTGACCGGCGTCGGCGGCATGACGTCGTTCGGCCAGGCGGCCTTTGTCGGCTTCGGCGCCTACACCACCGCGGTGCTGACGACGCAGTTCGGCATCTCGCCATGGCTGACGCTGCCGGCCTCGCTGATCGTGACGATGTTGGTCGCCGGCCTGATCGGCGCGATCACGGTCCGGCTTTCCGGTCACTATCTGCCGCTCGGCACCATCGCCTGGGGCATCGCGTTCTTCTATCTGTTCGGCAACATCGACTGGCTCGGCGCCCATGACGGGCTGGCCGGCATCCCGCCGCTACGGATCGGCACCCATGCGCTGATCGATCCGCGCGACTATTTCGTGGTGGTCTGGATCGCGGTAGTGCTCGCGGTGATCGCGACCCAAAACCTGCTTCGGCGGCCGCATCGGCCGTGCGATCCGCGCGCTCCGGCGCAGCACCCGCGCCGCCGAGGCGTTCGGCGTCAACACCGCCGCCGCCAAGCTGATGGTGTTCGTCTATGCTGCGATGCTCGCGGGCCTCGCCGGCTGGCTCTACGCGCATTTCCAGCGCTCGGTATCGCCCGGCCCGTTCGGCATCACGACCGGCACCGAATATCTGCTGATGGCGGTGCTTGGGCGGCGCCGGCCGGGTCTACGGCGCGATCCTGGGCGCCGCCGGAATCACCTTTCTGCGCGACCAGTTGCAGAATTTCCTGCCCTGGCTGATCGGCAATACCGGCAATTACGAAACCATCGCCTTCGGCGCGGTGCTGGTGCTGATCCTGCAAACCGCGTCCAGCGGCCTGTGGCCGATCCTGTTTGGACCGCCGCCACGCGCCAAGCCCGCCCGAGCCGCGCGACGGCAACACGACGCCCGAGCGCACGCCGCCCGCGCCGGGAACGCCGTTGTTGCAGGTGCAGAATGCAAGAAAGGTATTCGGCGGCCTGGTCGCCGTCAACGACGTCAACTTCGACGTCCATAGCGGCCGCATCATCGGACTGATCGGCCCGAACGGCGCCGGCAAAAGCACGACCTTCAATCTGATCACCGGCGTTCTGCCCTTGAGCTCCGGCCAGATCCAGTTCGAGGGTCACGCGCTGCGGACGCAGACCCCGCAACGCGCCGCCGCCCTTGGACTGGGCCGCACCTTTCAGCACGTCGAAATCGTCGCCGACATGAGCGTGATCGAGAACGTCGCGCTTGGCGCGCATCTGCTGGGCACGCGCCGGCCCGCTGCGCGCGATGCTTACGCCTCGATCGCGCCGAGGAAGCGCTGCTGTTCGCCAACGCCAACGCCAGCTCGCCCGCGTCGGGCTTGCCGATGTCGCCTTCAAGCCGGCCGGCACGCTGGCGCTCGGCCAGTTACGACTGGTCGAGGTCGCCCGCGCGCTGTGCCTCAATCCGGTGTTGCTGCTGCTGGATGAGCCCGCGGCCGGATTGCGCGTCGGTGAAAAGAAAGCGCTGGCGCGACTGTTGCGCGAAGTCCGCAGCGAGGGGCTCAGCGTGCTCCTGGTCGAGCACGATATGGATTTCGTCATGAGTCTCGCCGACCGGCTGGTGGTGCTCGATTTCGGCACCCGGATCGCCGAAGGCGTCCCCGCCGACATCCGGCAGCATCCCGCGGTGCTCGAGGCCTATCTCGGAGGCGTATCGTGACAGCGCCGCTATTGGATGTCCGCAATCTCTGCGTTTCCTACGGCCGCGCCCAGGTGGTGCACGATGTCTCGATCACGGTGACCCCGGGCGCGCTGGTCACCGTGATCGGCTCCAACGGCGCCGGCAAGACCACGCTGCTCAACGCCATCATGGGGCTGTTGAAGGCCAAAGGCGGCATCGGATTCCGCGGCGCTGAGGTTAGCTCCGTCGCGCTGGAGAGCCGCGTGCAGTCCGGCCTCTGTCTGGTGCCGGAACGCCGCGAACTGTTCGCCGACATGCCGGTCGAGGACAATCTGCTGCTCGGCGGCTTCAGGCGATCCCGCGCCGAGCGCAAGCAGACGCTGGAGGAGATCTTTGCGCGCCTGCCACGGCTGAAGGAGCGGCGGCAGCAACTGGCGGGCACGCTATCCGGTGGCGAGCGCCAGATGCTGGCGATGGGCCGTGCGCTGATGGCGCGGCCGGCGCTGTTGATGCTGGACGAGCCCAGCCTCGGGCTGGCGCCGCGCATCGTCCGCGACGTCTTTCATATCCTGACCGATCTGCGCCGGACCGGCGTTTCGATCCTGCTGGTCGAACAGAATGCGCGGGCGGCCCTTGAAGTCGCCGACTATGCCTATGTGATGGAGCTCGGCGCCATCACCACGCAGGGCTCGCCGCAGCAAATCGCCGCGGACCCCCGACTGGTCGAAAGTTATCTCGGCCTCGGCGGCAATGAGTACTAGACTGGCGGCCAGTCAAATCAACAAACACACCGGAGGGAGACGTCATGCTGGGAAATCATAAAGGCTGGATGATCGCGCTGGCGGCGGTCGTGCTGAGCGCCGGCAGCGCGCAGGCGCAGATCAAGGTCGGCATCACCATGAGCGGCTCCGGACCAGGAGCAGCCCTCGGCCAGCCGCAGACCAAGACGGTCGCAGCATTGCCGAAAGAGATCGCCGGGCAGAAGATCACGTATTTTGCGCTCGACGATGAATCGGACCCGACCAAGGGCGCCCAGAACGCCCGCAAGCTGATCGCGGAAGAAAAGGTCGATGTGCTGATCGGCTCCTCGCTGACCCCGGTCAGTCTGCCGCTGATCGATATCGCCGCTGAATCAAAGACGCCCCTGCTCTCGCTCGCCGCCGCCGCCGTCCTGGTGACGCCGATGGACGAGAAGAAGAAATGGGCGTTCAAGGTGGTCCCGAACGACGACATCATGGCCAACGCGATCCTCAAATACATCGCCAAATCGGGCGTCAAGACGCTCGGCTATATCGGCGTGTCGGATGCCTATGGCGAGGGCTATTACAAGGTGCTGAGCGAGGCCGCACCAAAGCTCGGCATCACGCTGACCGGCCATGAAGTCTATGCGCGCAGCGACGCCAGCGTTACCGGACAGGTGCTGAAGGTCATCGCCGGCAAGCCCGACGCAGTGTTCGTGGCGTCGGCCGGCACACCGGCCGTGCTGCCGCAGAAGGCGCTGCGCGAACGCGGCTACAAGGGACCGATCTTCCAGACCCACGGAGTTGCGATGGACGAGTTCATCAAGCTCGGTGGCAAGGATGTCGATGGCGCGATCTTCACCGGCGAAGCCTTTACGGTGGTGAACGATCTGCCCGCCGACAGTCCGTTCCGCAAGACGACGGCGGCTTTCGTCGACGCCTACAAGGCCGTCAACGGCACCATCCCCTCGATCTTCGGCGCCCATCTCTGGGATTCGATGACGCTGGTCGAGCACGCCATTCCGGCGGCGCTGAAGGTCGCAAAACCCGGCACCGAGGAATTTCGTGCCGCGCTGCGCAGCGAGATCGAGAAAACAACAGACCTCGCGCTCAACAACGGCCTCTCCAACATGACGCCGGACAATCACAACGGCTACGATGAGCGCTCGGCGTTCCTGATCGAGGTCAAGGACGGCGGGTTTCATCTGGTGAAGTAATTGATGACTTAATCTCTCGCCCGCGCGCTGCAGGGCTATCGCATATGGAAATCTTCTGTGCGGTCAGCGGGCGACTGTTTTCAGTTTTGCGTGGTGTCTCCGCAAGTTGTCCCTGCGAACGCAGGGACCCATAACCCCTGGCCTAACAAGTAGAAAAAAGCCTCCGCTCCAGTTCAGAAACGAGAGTCCGCGCCGTATGGGTCCCTGCGTTCGCAGGGTGGAGAGCTTTAAGGCAGCCCCGTCAGCTCCAGGCTCAGCGCCCGCAATCTTTTGCGCGCGCTCACGTCATACGCCTGCGGATTGGCCTGCGCTTCGTACATGCCGTTGAAGAACAACCCGCTTCTGCCGGCCATGTCGTCGCCGGTTGCCAGATGCAGGATCGCCTCGCCGCCCTGCTCCACCGTCGAGATCGGCGTGATGCCGCCTTGGCGCACCATCGTGGTGTTCATGTAGGTGGCCGGGTGCAGTGAATTGACCGTGACCCCCGATCCCTTCAGCTCATGGGCGAGATCGATGGTGAACATGATCTGCGAGAGCTTGCTCTGCGCGTAAGCGCGCCCGCCATTGTAACCCCTGGTGATCATCACGTCGTCGAAATCGATCGGGTGCTGGCCTAGCGAGGCGACGTTGACGATCCGCGACGGCGCCGCGGCCTTGATCACAGGCAGCAACAGATACGCGAGCAGGAAGCCCGAGAGGTAATTCACCGCGAAGCGCAACTCGTGGCCGTCCGCGCTGGTCTGGCGCTCGGCACCCGGCGAGCGTGAGCCGATCCCGGCATTGCTGATGAAGACATCGATCCGCTTATGATCCGCGAGGACCGCTTCCGCGAGTTGCCGGGTTCCGGCCAGAGATGACAAATCCGCAGGGTAGAAGGCAGGCGCAGCGTGGCCTTGCCGGCGAATCTCATCGGCAAGGATGTCGGCGCGCCCTTTGTCGCGGCCGTGGATCAATACCCTGGCGCCGGCGGCTGCAAGCCGGGTTGCGACATAGCGGCCGACGCCGTCGGTCGAGCCCGTGATCAAGACTGTCTTGCCGTCCATCTTCATCACGGTGCTCCTTCGAACTCACATCAGTGAATCTCGGCCGACTTCTGCAACGCCGCTTTCAGTTTTTCCAGCGTGAAATCCGGGCTGCGCGCGATTTCAAGGATCGGCGTCTCGCGCCGGCCGCAGAGCTCGGCGGCATCGGGAATCTTCGCGGCGATATCGTGCGGGATCACGATGGCGCCGTGGCTATCGGCGTGAATCAGATCGTCATTGCGCACGGTCATGCCGGCAACGCGGACTTCGCCGCCGAAATTCTCGGCGTGAACCCAGGCGTGCGACGGCCCGATCGAGCCGGCCAGCGCCTGGAATCCGGGCGCCCATTGCGGGATGTCGCGGATCGATCCGTCGGTGATGACGCCGAGACAGCCCAGCGCCTTGTGGACGTTGCTCTGCACCTCGCCCCAGAACGCGCCGTAACCGACATCGGGACCGTCGATGTCCTGAATGACGGTGATTCGCGGCCCCTGTCCGGTGCCCATATATTCGTAATATTCGATCCGCCGCTTCGACTGTTCGGCGGCCGGGAGGTCGGATTTCAGTACGGAGCGGATCGTCACCGTCCGCGCATAGCCGACCATCGGCGGCAAATCAGGAAACGGGCACACCAGCGGCTTGGTGGTGTAGCCGATCAGCCGGCGTTCCGGCGCCACGACCTCCATCGCGTTGCAGATCGTCGGCGTGTCATAGCGACCCAACGCCTCGAGCAAGGAAGCGGGCAGCGGCGCGGATGCGGAATTCGTCACGGCGTTCTCTCCTGATTTTCGCGGGCAGCATTTTCAAAGCGCTGCCGATTTTTCCAAGGCAACCTTAAAAGGCCGCCTGAAAGGCCGCCTACGACAGCGCTATAGCCGAGATTGGGAACGGACCCAACTCGGCAATCGCTCATGGCTGCTATTTGGCAGTCGTCCGGCAGATATCACGCGGGCCGTTCAGTTCAGCCGGGCCGGCCGGTCGTCCGGATCCGGCCCGGGCGCGGGCGTCGCAAACGGCGCGGCCGGATTTGGCGGAGCGGCAGCGGCCGGCATCGCCGCTTGTGCAGCGGCCCGGCGCTCATGGTCGCGGTAGGATTTCCATCCAACCGGCAGGCTCAACAGATACAGCACTGTGCAGGCCGAAAGAATATGCCAGGGATAGCCGACCAGAAGCGCGATGAAGAAAATCACCGAGACGAAAACCGGCAGCACCATTTCCGGCGGCACCCGCATCCGCACGGTCTTGCCGGAAAACACCGGCAGCCGCGACACCATCAGGAACGCGATCAGAAGCGTATAGAACGCGGTCAGCACCGCCGGAGGTTTCGGTATCGTGAGAAACTCCAGGTAGATCGGCAGCAGCACCGTGATCGCGCCAAGCGGCGCGGGAACGCCGGTGAAATAATTCGCGGCGAACGGCGGTTTGTCGGGATCGTCCATGGTGGCGTTGAAGCGGGCGAGCCGCAAGCCGCCTGAGATCGCGAACACCATCGCCGCGATCCAGCCGCCATTGCCGAGCTCATGCAGCTGCCAGAAATACAGGATCAATCCCGGAGCGACGCCGAAATTGACGAAATCCGCCAGGCTGTCGAGCTCGGCGCCGAATTTCGACTGGCCCTTGATCATGCGCGCGACCCGGCCGTCGAGGCCGTCGAGCACCGCCGCGAACACGATCGCCGCCACCGCCAATTCCATCCGTCCCTCGGTGGACACCCGGATCGCCGTCAGCCCGGCGCAGATCGCCAGCAGCGTGATGACATTGGGCACCAGCATGCGCACCGGGATCGGGCGAAACCGGCGACGGCGCAATTCGGGATTTCCGGGATCGGAAGGCATCTGCATCATCAGCGGTATATAGCAAACGCTGGGCCTGCCCGCCATTGTGGCGGCAAGCCGGCGACGTCGACCATGGCGATGGTTAATCCCTAAAATCACGGCGTCACGCGCTCCTGCGTGATGCCAATTAGGCCGCTACCTTTTTGATTATCCACAAGTTTAGAGCGGGAAAGCCTTCTGGGCGCTCCGCTATTCAACCACAACCGGCAAGTGTCGTCTGGTGACGATCGAGACCTACGAACAATCGACGCCGCGAAATTGAAGGCACTCGAATGGAAGACGGCGGAATTCCGAAAGAAAATAGAGGCCGGACTTGATGAACGAAACGCCACGATCAAAACCGCTACCGCGATCACAACGGCCGCGGACACATTCGAGGACGTAGCGCTCGACTATATCACTCAACACAAAGATGGATGGGAAGGTCATCACCACCATGACCAACGGATCAAGACGCTCGCAACATAAGCCTCTCCGATCATTGGCAAGATGGCACCGCATGAAATCGCCACCAACAATGTAGTGGGCGTCTTGAGACAGATACCCGATCTGTCCGTCATTCAAGAAGCAAGTCCGCGAAGGGATCACGCTCGTTGTTTTGAATTCTCTGGGCGATGACGTAGTGTTTGCAAGCCCCACGAAGATCGCCGTTGCTCAGGCCAGTATTGACCGCTGCCATCTCCCTCGTCATGCCCATCCTTTTGTGACCGTAAGGCATAGTAGCCATTCGGGTCATCATCCTGGCGAAATCTTCGCCTGTGCACGCCACCGTCTTTGCGGAAGCGGGCGAAAAGGTAAAGGCTGCAAATGCCGCAGCAGCCACCAGGTTCTTCATCGTAGTCTCCCCTGTGTTTAGAGCGCGCTCGATATCAGAACGTGTAGGATTTTAACACGAATCAGGAGCTTGTGTTCGCGGGCAGATGCCTTGACTGGTTCGGAGGTCCGCTCGCGCTTCCCGAAACGCTTCGTCCGTATATGCCGGACAATCCGCGACTTATTCAGCACGACCGACGCATATTCGCTCAAGCGCTTCGAGCGGATTGAACTGTTGAAGAAATAAGTGAAGATCCTCGTCTGTATCGCGTTGCAATCGATGGATTTCTCTCGTGGTTATCAATAATCGCGAGCGCCTTGGATCGAAAGCTATTCTATGTCGCAGACATTGAAGATATCGGCTACTGGGTTGGTTAATCCGCCCGGTAGATTCGCCCCGCATCGCTGAGCCTGAAATCGGCCAGGATCGTCTCGCCGGCCACCGCGGTCTGGCCTTCCGAGACCAGCGCCGTGGTTCCCTCCGGCAGATACACGTCGAGCCGCGAACCGAACCGGATCAGGCCGAACCGCTCGCCGGCGCCGAGCTGCTGGCCTTCGCGAACGAACGACACGATCCGCCGCGCCACCAGTCCGGCGATCTGGATCACGCCGATGCGGCCGTTGTTCGGCGTCGAGATCACCAGCGAATTGCGCTCATTGTCTTCGCTCGCCTTGTCGAGTTCGGCGTTGATGAAGGCGCCCGGCCGATAGGCGATCCGGTCGATCCGCCCGGCCACCGGACTGCGGTTCACATGGCAGTTGAACACGCTCATGAAGATCGAGATCCGCGGCAGCGGCCGGTCGCCGAGACCGAGTTCGGCCGGCGGCACCACCTGCCCGATCATCGAGACGCGGCCATCGGCCGGCGCCACCACGATGCCTTCCCGCACCGGCGTCACCCGGACCGGATCGCGAAAGAACAGCGCGCACCAGATCGTCAGCACCGTGCCGATCCAGCCGAGCGGCGTCCATAGCCAGAACAGAATGAGGCTCGCCAGCGCAAAGCCGCCGATAAACGGATAGCCTTCGCGATGAATAGGCGGAATTTGCGCGCGGATGGAATTGCCAATGGACATCAGGTTTCACTTCGCTATCCCTCTCCCCTTGTGGGAGAGGGTGGCGCACCGCGCAGCGGCGTGCCGGGACAGGGTCTGCGCAAGCGGCAAGTATCGTTAGGTATCGACTCCAGGATACCGCGATACCGCCGGCGTCACGCAGCCCTTCATTATTCCAGAACCTGGGGACGCGAAACCCCTGATCTTCCCGCTATCGCCAACCAGACCGTCAATGATGCCTGACCGTAGGGCCACGGGCTGAACATGGCGCTCTCTCATGATCAAAGTGCTGCGCTGATAAATCAGGCCGACCTGGTGAATCCGAGATCGTCTTCGATGACAGCCGTCGGCCCGATCGGAACCTGGCCTGCATTGGCGAGATTGAGTTTGCGGAAGACGATCTTGTCTCGCCAAACCTTGCGGAGAAAATCTTCGAAGACCTGAATCGTCAACTGTTCGCCCGGACACCGCCGGTATCCGAAGCCGAATGGCGCGAAGCCCGCATAGTCACAAACCGGAAGGCTCTTCCCATCGACAACACCGAAAACCGTCCCAAAACCGCTATTCGTGATGCTTGCCGTGCGCCCATCCGTGACCTCGAAATTTGTGGTCTCAAATGGGCATCGCGCAAGCCCGATCTGCCGGCACTTATCTTCCGTAATCTGCGCGCTGGTAGGAACGCCAAGATATCTGGACGGATCAAAAGCATTCGGATCCTTCCAGTGGACTGGGTCCAGGCTGGTACTCGTGTGGGGCGTGCTGATGTAGCTATGGCGCTCCATCGGAAGGCCAAACTTTTGCTGCGGAGATCCGCCATAGGCGCTTGTTCTCGCATCGTGGATAGCCGAGATGCTCCCGCCGTTTGGAGAGATCACGCGGAATAGTTCCATGACGAACAATTCCAGCGGGGAGAACGCAGCACCGTTGGCGTCATCGAAATTTCCGCTCATCGTCTTCTGAAACGATGCTCGAACCGCCGGATCGCCGCCGTCTTCGGACAAGCGCGACATAATTCCGAAGATCGAGTTGCCCCATTGGCTGAGCGCGACGAAATTGTGGAAACACTCGAACACGACGTCCTTCTTCGCAAAGTGGCGGCCGTCGCCGGCGTTCTTCAGCCAATACCAGGCTATCGTCTTTTCCGGAGCTTCGGTTTTGCCACTTTCAATGTCGGTCAGTCGATCATCGATCCATGATTTCAGAAAGTCGAGTCGTTCACGAACTATCATGTAGTTATCATACGTGACGGGCAGCAGAGGGTTCCTGTATGCAAGAACCGTGTTGAAGGCTTCGCCGATCTGACGCACCTCGAAAGGAATAGCGTCTGCCGCCACTCCAAGATGAAGGTCCCAGTAAAGGTCGAAATAATAATCGAGGTAATGCCGCATGAACGGCTTGTTGGCGAACTTCTGGTCCATGAGTTTGTCGAAGAACGCGACGACTTTCGCGCTGTACATTGGTTTGTAAAGGTCAGGCGTCACCCCCGAGAAGTAGATCCTTTTACGGAGATTATGGGGACCGCGTTTCTCAAGGCCCTGCAAAAAGACCGTCACGCCGTCTTCAGGGGTCGGTCGCCAGTCGCGGGTAATGAGTCCCCAAAGGTCGTAAGGCAGTGCGTTTTCCTTGCTAAAGGTGACGTCGATCAGCGGCAGCATCGGACGTTCACCTTCGTAAAAACTCGTAAGGAAAAACGGTCTGACGACCTTTTCGACGTACTCGTGATCGAAGTTGGCTGGAATGGTTTCACGAAAACGCTGAAACGCGCGTTGAATTTGATCCGGAAGTGATGACGGAGGCGTATCGGCGCGTGCCTGCTCTATGCCAGTTACCATTGAAGCCGATGCGCCACTGCCCAGCATCCCAAAAGCGGCCGCGCCACCCTTAAGAACCGTTCGACGTTCCACGATTTTCGTTTCCATTGGAATTACCCCTTCTTCGCCTTGCCTGTGTTCGAATGTTCTCCGCTATTTTGGCCGCCACGCACTTGTCTTGCGGTCGGCGCTGCGGGCTTCTGATTTTTCGCTCGTGAGGCGGGGCCTCCGAAGATGTTTCACTTGGCAAGGCAAGCTCCCGGCAAAGGAAGCCGATGTCGGAAACGCCGGTCGACGCCCCTTAAAAGAAACGAGAATTCACCTCCGCGAAAACGTAGGACCCAACAATCTGGAGATTTTGAATTGTAGGAGCTTTAATAGCCCCCATCCATGGCACGCACATGCCGGTGGACGAGCCGTCCACACCATCCGATAGGCGGCATCACCCGCTGTTAAATACAGATTGCGTGCAACAGCATCCGCGGGCGCATGTTCTGGCCGCCAACAAAAGCCTCGGACAAATGCCGGGGCCCGGGCGGACGCAGGCTCTAGCGCGCGACCGGGTGCCCACGGTGCACCCGTCCGCCATGATGGGCGGGTTGATGATGGTGGCGGCCGTGGTCAAGGCGAAGCAGCCCGGCATCGCGGGCAAAGGCCTCGGTTGAGACGGTCGCGAAAAATGCGATGCCGACAATAACGCAGGCGGCACTCACGATGATGGCTCGAAGCGACATTTCAAATCCTCCCTCGCGCACCATTCAAAGGGTTCGGTCATTCTGGATGCGCAATATTCCTCGCCGCCTTGGCGTAGCACACCCGGGGCGGCAATTCTAGTCTATCCCAACTAACGGGAGCCGCTTCAACTTTGGTGGCCTGGCCTTAGCAATTCCATAACGCCAACTTAGTAATTCCATATAGCGGCCCGGCGCGCTCAAGTTAGGTGAAAATTGTAGGTGAAATTGGTCGAGCCAGAGGCGGCGCCGTCGGGGAAGTCAGCCAAGAGGATGTTCGACCCCAAAATCTCTCTCGCTGCTGTGGGTGCGAGAGCGATCTTCACATTTCGCAAGAAGCAGCACGTGTTTGGAGCAAGGCGACGTCGCGGGCACGGTGGATTTGCATTTGCTACTTGCTCGTAAAATTGCTGGGCCATACTGATGGCCTGCTCCGTAACACCGTTTGATTGAAGGGCCGCTATCACTTCGGCGCTAGCCTCAGTGGACGCCAGACTCGATGCTGCTAGTCCTTAAGAAAATCCGGCGAGTTGCCCAAATTGCGCGGCTGTCATCCTTTCTCTGGCAAAGTAGCGACGCGCGCAAAATCGAATTTATTGAGGCGATTTAATTTGACACACGCCGCTTCGGGTGTCGCGCGCATCTGTTCACCGCACGCTCCCGCTGCCGAACCAGCGCCGACAGGCACGGCTGAAACTGGTGGCGTCGGTGTATCCGAGCATAGCCGCCATCCCGTCTCGCGATTGCGCGCCGGCTGCAAGCATCGTGCGGGCACGCTCGCGCAGCACGCCATCGAGCAGCGGCCGGAAGGCGTGACCGCCCTCGGCGAGGCGCCGCACCAGGGTGCGCCGCGAGGTCCCGATCAGGCGCGCCGCGTCTTCTTCGCTGAGGCGTTGTGGCAGGCGTGCTGCGATCAGGCTTTCGACAATCTGTGCCAGCGCTGCTGTGTCCGATCGACGCGCGCCGGCCGCTTCCAACGCTTCGATCGCCTTGGTGTGCAGTTGAAGGTCCGCGAATGGCGAGGCGAGCGCGCAAAGGTCTTTCGGTACGTCGAACATGAAAGCTGCGGCGTCGAATTGCAGCGCGCAGGAAAAGTGCGGCAACACCCGAGCGACGCCCGCAGGCGGCGACCAGGGAAAGGCGAGGGTCGCGCGTCCGATCGCATCCTCAAGCAGCTGCGAATACAGCGCGTGTACGTTGAGACCGACAGCCAGCGCGACTGCGCGCCACAGCGTGTCGTCCATGGGGATAGCGGGAAGGATCTCCATCTGGATCGACCTGCTGGTCGCGTGCAGCCGATTGCAGATGAATGGCGCACGGATCGACCCGAAGCGGGCGCCGGCCTTCAGCGCATCCTCGATTGTTGGTGCGGTCCGCGCCGCCACATCGAGCGCACCCTGCAGCGAGGTCGACCAGACCGTCGCCGCGGACAGCGGCCATAACTCGCCGTGCCGGCGGGTGATATTGGTGGCCAGCGCCACCAGCGCGGACACTGGCATGTCGGCGCCCGGCTCGCCCAGGGTTTGCTGCCGAATGCCCGTGCCTTTCAGCAATTCATCGCGCTCGCCGTCGCTCTTGCCGAAATGCCGTAGCAGCGCCCGCGCGTAGACCGCGGACACCGGTGCCTGCAGAGCGTCTAGTTTTTGCGGTCCGCGAGGCATTGCGGCGGCGATCTCCATTGCGAACTGAGGCTGGCGCAAAATGCCACAATTTTGGCCTGTCGGGAACTGGCAACGCAGGCCGGTGCCGCGGCATCCTCCATCCAAACAGTCGGCAACACGCCGATCCGGAAAAGCTGGAGGAACGCGATGATTTTCACAGGCAAGACCGCTGCCGGCGAGACGATCACCTATCGCGACGGCAAGCGCTATTTGTGGATGCTCTCCTTCATTCCGCCGCTGATCCCGCTGTTGTCCTATTGGCTCTACATCAGGACAGCGAACCCGGCCGTGACGCTCATTCCCTTTGTCTTCATCTTCGGTCTCATCCCGCTGCTCGATGCCGTGATCGGCGAAGACACGCATAATCCGCCGGCCGAGGTGGTCGCGGCAATGGAGTCCGACCCCTACTACCTGCGGCTTGCACGCATCACGGTGGTGTTTCCATGGTTGAACTACATCGCCCTGATTGCGTTCATCGGCACGCAGGACCTGCCGTGGTGGTCCTACGTGGCGCTTCTGCTCGGCGTGGGCACGATCGACGGCGGCGCGCTTCTGATCGGGCACGAACTCGGCCACAAGCCGGATCGGCTCAACAGCTTTTTCGGCATGCTCGCCAACAATGCGGTGGGCTACGCGCATTTTCGCATCGAGCACAACCGCGGCCATCACACCTGGGTGGCGACACCGGAGGATCCGGCGAGCGCGCGCTTCGGCGAATTGATCTACGCCTTCGCCGGGCGTGAACTACCGGGGGCGTTCAAGCGCGGCTGGCGCAATGAAGCCGAGCGGTTGGCGAAGCGCGGCAAGGGTGCCTGGTCGATCGACAATGAGATCCTGCAGGGCTTCGCACTGACGCTCGTCGTGGCCGTCGCGCTGATTGCCGTGTTCGGCTGGAAGGTAGCACCGTTCATTCTCGCCCATCACTTCCTCGGTTGGTATGCGCTCACCCAGGCCAATTATGTCGAGCACTACGGGCTGTTGCGCGAGAAGCTGCCGAACGGGCGCTACCAGTCGGTCGAACCACGCCATTCCTGGAACACCAATCACATCGTATCGAACCTGATGACGCTCCACCTGCAGCGCCATTCCGACCATCACGCCAACCCGATGCGACCCTACCAGTCGCTGCGCGACTTCGACGACATCCCGCGGCTGCCGAACGGCTATACCGGGATGTTCGGGTTGGCGACGCTTCCACCGCTCTGGTTCCGGGTGATGGACCCGAAAGTGCTGGCCTGGGCTGGTGGCGACGTGACAAAGCTCAATCGCGGCGATCGCGATGTGGCGGGTATTGGACCGCAACGCCTGGAAAGCGACCGAAGCACGTGAAAAAGTCCCCTTCGCACCTCCATGGCACTTCTGATTTTCAGAAATTATCCTTGACTCTTGACCCAACTCACCTACTTATTCCTCGCCATCCCGTCCCGGTGAGAGGGGGCGTTGGCCATCGTCACTGACGTTGGGGCGGGGAGCGATGGACCCCGATGCGCTTTTGACGAACAGCGCGTGACGCGGACGGCAAAGTCGTGTGGTCCTGACGCCCCGATGGCTGGTGTCAAGTTCCTAAGAAGCTCACGCTTCCTGGGGGCGACGGTGACAAACAAGCTCTGGTCTCGCCGGGGAGAGCACGAAATAAGCTGTTAAAACCATTGCGCAGGGAAGGCCGGGCTGCTTCCGCTGAACCTGTATGCTCATGTGCGTTTTGCTATTTCCATTTGCACATGAGACCGCGGGTGCAGCGCGCACCCGGTCTTCCCCGCGCTCTCTTGAGGGTCGCGCTGCGCCCTCTATTTTTTTGGGGGCGGATGAATTTGCAAAACTCGGGCGAGTACTGTCGCGAGATCGTGGATTTGCGTCCGCACACTACGTCTCCGCAGTCATCGTCCGCGAAGTGGACGATCCAGTATTCCGAGACGCTCGTGATGGAATCGAAAACTCGCGGCATACTGGATACTCCGCCTTCGCGGAGTATGACGGTAGTGGGTGGAGCATGGCGCATCGTCATTGCGAGAAGCGCAGCGACGAAGCAATCCAGAGGCGCCAAGGAAGACTGGATTGCTTCGTCGCTGCGCTTCTCGCAATGACGATGTTGGAATGAGAGCGCTTTCACTCTCCCCGCGAGCGGGGCGAGGTGAAAAGCAAGCACCGCTGTTTGAAAATTGAATCAATCACTCAGCCGCAGCCGGGGTCGCCAGCGTGTCGTCGAGCGGTGGCGGCGCGCGGTTCGGTGCTTCGTTCTCGTCATCGATCCGTGCCAGTCTCTCGCGCGCTTCCTCGGCCTCGCGCTGCCGGTTCCACATACTGGCGTAAAGCCCGCCTGTCGACAAAAGCCGGGAATGCGTCCCACGCTCGGCGATCCGGCCCTGGTCCAGCACGATGATCTCGTCGGCGCCGACGATGGTCGACAGCCGGTGCGCGATCACCAGCGAGGTGCGGTTGCGCGACACCCGCTCCAGCGCGCCCTGGATTTCATGCTCGGTGTGGCTGTCGAGCGCCGATGTCGCTTCGTCGAGCAGCAGGATCGGCGGCGCCTTGAGCACGGTGCGCGCGATCGCCACCCGCTGCTTCTCGCCGCCGGACAGTTTCAGGCCGCGCTCGCCGACCTGGGTCTCATAGCCCTTCGGCGACAACTTGATGAAACGGTCGATCTGCGCCAGTTGGGCGGCCTCCTCGACTTCCGCATCGCTCGCGCCCCAACGCCCATAACGGATGTTGTAGCGGATGGTGTCGTTGAACAATACGGTGTCCTGCGGCACCATGCCGATCGAGGCGCGCAGCGACTCCTGGGTCACGTTCCTGATGTCCTGGCCGTCGATCAGGATCTGGCCGCCCGAGACATCGTAAAGACGAAACAACAGCCGCGAGATCGTCGATTTGCCGGCGCCGGATGGACCGACGATCGCGACCGTCTTGCCGGCCGGCACCTCGAAGCTGAGGCCTTTCAGGATCGGCCGCTCGGGATCGTAGGCAAAGCGCACGTTGTCGAAGCGCACATGGCCTGACGTCACGATCAGGGGTTTTGCCCCCGGGATATCCCTGACTTCGGGCCTCCGTGACAAGACCTCGAACATCTTCTCGATGTCGATGATCGCCTGCTTGATCTCGCGATAGACCATGCCCATAAAATTCAGCGGCTGGTAGAGCTGGATCATCATGGCGTTGATCATGACGAAATCGCCGACGGTATTGTGGCCGGCGCGGACGCCGAGCGCGCACATCAGCATGGTTCCGGTGAGACCGACACTGAAGATGACGGCCTGCCCGGTATTGAGAAGCGCGAGCGACGTGTAGGTCTTGACGCTGGCACGTTCGTAACGTTCCATCGAACGATCGTAGCGCTCGGCCTCGCGTTGCTCCGAGCCGAAATATTTCACGGTCTCATAGTTCAACAGCGAGTTGATCGCCTTGGTGTTGGCCTCGGTATCGGAATCGTTCATCTTGCGGCGAATCTCGATCCGCCACTCGGTCGCGACGTAGGTAAAATACATGAACGTCACGACCATGAGCAGCGTGGCGACCAGATAACGCCAGTCGAATTTCCACAGCAGCACCGCCATCAGCAGCGCCACCTCGACGATGGTCGGCAACAGTTGCAGGATCACCATCCGGACGATGGTCTCGATGCCGGTCCGGCCGCGCTCGAGCACCCGCGTCAAGCCGCCGGTCTTGCGCTCCAGATGAAAGCGCAACGACAGTTCATGCATGTGGACGAAGGTGAGAAAAGCGAGCTTGCGCACCGCATGCATCGCCACCTTGGCGAAGATACCGTCGCGCCATTGCGTGATCACCCCCATCACGACGCGCAACGCGCCGTAACTGCCGGTCATGATCAACGGCGAGGCGATCAGCCACAGCTTCCAGTTCGACGCCTGCACCGGAGCGCTGTCGGCTCCCGTCAACGCATCGACCGCCCATTTGAATGAAAACGGCACTGCCAAGGTCGTGACCTTGGCGATCAGCAGCAGCACCACCGACCAGACCACGCGCATCCTGAGGTCGGCGCGATCGCCGGGCCAGATGTAGGGCCATAGATGCGCCAGCGTGCCGATCAGGCTCGCGCGTTCGACGAATTTGCCGGAGGTTGACGCTGCGCCGGCGGACGAATCAGCGCTGGACGAATTGACATCAGCCATCGGCAGCAACCCGGGGCAAATCAGCGCGCCGAGGCGGCGCCGCCTGTATTTTTCGCTTCATGTACATTCGGTAGTCATATAGAGCGTTTTGGTGCGCCGGCTACCCACGCAGAGGCAGTTCTTTCACGATTTTAAGCATTTACGGCAGATTCAACTGTTCTATCCGCACCCGGTCTTGACGCGCTTTACGCTGCAGTGCCACATGGCGGGCATGAGCAAGATCAAAACCGTATGCGTCTATTGCGGCTCCGGTCCCGGTACAAATCCGCATTTTATTGAGACGGCCGTTGAACTCGGCAAGGCCCTTGCCGAAAGCGGTATCCGCCTTGTCTACGGCGGCGGCTCGGTTGGCCTGATGGGCGCGGTCGCCAAATCCACCCTGGATCACGGCGGCTCCGTCACCGGAATCATTCCGGACTTCCTCCGAGCCAAGGAAAATGCGCTGGCGCACGTCCAGGAGATGATCGTCACGCCGGACATGCATGAGCGCAAGCGGCTGATGTTCGAACGCTCCGACGCGTTCGTTGCGCTGCCCGGCGGCATCGGCACGCTGGAGGAACTGGTCGAGCAACTGACCTGGCAGCAACTCGGACGTCACAGCAAGCCGGTCCTGCTCGCCAATATCGATGGCTTCTGGGAACCGCTGCTGGCGCTGCTGGCGCATATGCGCGCAACCGCGTTTATTCGCCCAACCCTGACCGTCGACATCCTGAAAGCCGAACGGGTCGCCGATATTCTGCCGCGGCTGCGCGCCGCCGCGGCGCTGGCGCCTGACGGCACCGAGGAACTGGCTCCCGAGGTCGCTCGAAGACTCTGAGATCGCGTCACTCCGCCGGAAACGTCACCGCTTCGATACGGTTGCCGTCGGGATCAATGACGAAGGCGGCGTAGTAGCGCACGCGGTCATGTGGCCGCGGTCCCGGAGCGCCGTCGGATTGGCCGCCCGCGCCCAGCGCCGCGGCGTGAAACGCATCGACCTCGCCGGTCGATTTGGCGCGCAGGCAAATGTGGACGCCGCTTTCCGGCGGAACTTGCGCCATTCCGGCGCGCAGATTGATCCAGAATTCCGGATAGCTCCTGCCGAACCCGATCGTCGCGGGCCGGGTTACGAGGCGCGACAGCCCGAGCGCCGCCAGCGTTGCCTCGTAAAAACGCGCGGCGCGTTCGAGGTCACGGACGCCAACGGAGACGTGGTCGATCATGAGCGGCCCCTCGCCTCACGCCGGCGCGCCGGACTTCACCAACTTGTAGATCACCGAATCCATCAGCGCCTGGAACGAGGCGTCGATGATATTTGGCGACACCCCGATCGTGGTCCAGCGCTCGCCTGCCTCGTCTTCGCTCTCGATCAGCACCCGCGTCACCGCCTCGGTGCCGCCGTTGAGGATACGCACGCGGTAGTCGACCAGCTTGAGGCCCTCGATATATTTCTGATATTTGCCGAGATCCTTGCGCAGCGCGACGTCGAGCGCGTTGACCGGGCCGTTGCCCTCGGCTGCCGAGATCAATTTTTCGCCGGCGACATCGACCTTCACCACCGCCATCGCCACCGTGACGCGCCGGCCGTTGGCGTTGTAGCGCTGCTCGACATTGACGTCGAATTGCTCGACCTGAAAATATTCCGGCACCCGGCCCAGCGTGCGCCGTGCCAGCAGGTCGAACGACGCGTCGGCGGATTCATAGGCGTAGCCGGCGGCTTCGCGCTCCTTCAATTCATCGACCAACCGCGCCAGCTTGGGGTCAGCCTTGTCGTAGGCGATGCCGGCGCGGTCGAGTTCGGCGATGACGTTGGAACGGCCGGCCTGATCGGAGACCAGCACCTTGCGGTGATTGCCGACCAGTTCGGGCAACACATGTTCATAAGTGTGCGGATCCTTCATCACCGCGGAGGCATGAATGCCGGTCTTGGTGACGAACGCGCTTTCGCCGACATAGGGCGCGTGGCGATTGGGCGCGCGATTGAGCATATCGTCGAGCGTACGCGACACCTTCATCAAGGTCGCCAGCTTGTCCTCGGACACGCCGATCTCGAAAGCCTCTGAAAATTCTTTCTTGAGCCGCAGCGTGGGGATCAGCGAGCACAGATTGGCATTGCCGCAGCGCTCGCCGAGGCCATTCAGCGTACCCTGGATCTGGCGGACGCCCGCGCGCACCGCGGCCAGCGAATTGGCGACCGCCTGCTCAGTATCGTTATGGGCGTGGATGCCGACGTGATCGCCCGGAATCTGCTTGATGACCTCGCCGACGA
This sequence comes from uncultured Alphaproteobacteria bacterium, assembly GCA_963755895.1. Lineage (GTDB taxonomy): Bacteria > Pseudomonadota > Alphaproteobacteria > Rhizobiales > Xanthobacteraceae > Bradyrhizobium. The sequence goes on along the minus strand of CAVWMD010000027.1, from coordinate 251,511 downwards.
TGGTCTCGACCTCGTGCGGCATGGTGCCGCCATTGGTGTCACACAGCACCACCCAGCGCGCGCCTGAATCATACGCCGCCTTGGCGCAGGCCAGCGCGAACTCAGGATTTTCCTGGTAGCCGTCGAAGAAATGCTCGCAGTCGAGCATCACTTCGCGGCCCGCTTCTTTGGCCGCCTTCACGCTGTCGCGGATCGAGGCGAGATTCTCTTCATTGGTGGTCTCCAGCGCCACCCGCACCTGATAGGCCGAGGCTTTTGCCACAAAACAGATCGCGTCGGCCTTGGCTTCCAAGAGCCCCGCGAGGCCCGGATCGTTGGAGGCCGAGCGCCCGGCGCGCCGGGTCATCCCGAACGCGGTGAAGCGGGCATGATCAAGCTTTGGCTTGGTGGCAAAGAATTCGGTATCGGTGGGATTGGCGCCGGGATAGCCGCCTTCGACATAGTCGATGCCGAGTTCGTCGAGCATGTGGGCGATCAATTGCTTGTCATGCAGCGTGAAATCGACGCCGTTGGTCTGCGCGCCGTCGCGCAGCGTGGTGTCGAACAGATAGAGGCGCTCGCGGCTCATGTCTGTACTCCCGGGGCGGCGCTCTCGGCCAAATTCTTCTGCATCGTGGTGTTGGCAAGCCATTCGCCATTGAGGGTCACGGTGTTGCGCTGCTTGGCAACATAGCCGCGCTTGGCGAACAGCGCCTGCGCATTGTCGCTGGCATCGACCGTGAGACTCTTGGCGCCGCGGGCGCCGGCGAGTTTTTCCAGCGCGTCGCACAGCATCGAGGCTATGCCCTGCCCGGCAGCGCTCGGATGGACATAGAGCATGTCGATATGATCTGCGCCTTTCAACGAAGCAAAGCCGACCGGCGAATTCCGCAGCGTGGCGATCAGCGTGAGTTCGGAGGCCAGCCGCTTGCCGAACTGCTCTTCGTCATCGGCAACGCTCGCCCACGCTTGCTGCTGCGCCTCGCTGTAATCTTCGCCCGTCAACTCCTCGATGGCAGCGGCAAAGATCGTCGCCAGCACCGGTGTATCCGCCGCGAGAAACGGCCGCAAAGCAGGTTTGGGCAATGCCTGTCCCATCAGCGAGCGACCTCCCAGGTGGTGCCGTCCTTGGAGTCCTTGATCACGATCCCCATCGCCGCGAGCAGGTCGCGGATGCGGTCGCTTTCCCCAAAGTCCTTTCGCGCGCGCGCCGCCGTGCGGTCCGCGATCAAGCCATCGATTTGTCCGGCATCGATGCCGCTGGCCTTTTGCTTGCGATCGTTCCACGCCGCCGAACTCTCGGACAGGAAGCCGAGCAGCCGCAACGAAGCCGCGAAGGCGTCACGGTCGTGCTCGTTTCCCGAAGCCGCATTATTCCGCAAGCCATGCAGTGCTGCGACCATCTGCGGCGTGTTCAGATCATCCGAGAGCGCCTCGACAACCGTGTCGGCGACCCGCGTGCCTTCGGTGTCGGCGGCGACCCAATACCAGTCATCCAGTGTCTTCGCGCTCTCTTCCAATCCCTTCAAGGTCCAGTCGATCGGCGAGCGGTAATGCGTCTTGAGCATGTTGAGACGCAACACTTCGCCCGGCCAATCCGCCAGCACCTCGTTGATGGTGAAAAAATTGCCGAGACTCTTCGACATCTTCTCGCCCTCGACCTGCAGGAAGCCGTTGTGCATCCAGTAGTTCGCCATCGTCGGTGTGCCGTGCGCGCAGCGCGACTGCGCGATTTCGTTTTCATGATGCGGGAAGATCAGGTCGAGCCCGCCGCCATGGATGTCGAAGACGTCGCCGAGATAGGCCGCACTCATCGCCGAGCACTCGATATGCCAGCCCGGACGTCCCCTGCCCCACGGACTTTCCCAGCCCGGCTCGTCATCCGATGATTGCTTCCACAAGCACGAAATCGGCCGGGTTTTTCTTGTGGGCATCGACGGCGACGCGCGCGCCAGCCAGTTGCTCATCGAGCCTGCGGCCGGACAGCGCGCCGTAGTCCGCCATCGATTGGGTGTCGAACAGCACTTCGCCGCCGGCCTCGTAAGCGTGGCCGCGCGCGATCAATCGCTTGATCAACGTCACCATGTCGGCCTTGCCGTCGGGGCGCGGCAGCACGAAATCGGTGGCGCGCGGCTCGAATGTCGGCGGCAGGCAGCCGAGGGCCGCGACATCGGTATGGAACTGTGCCGCGGTCTTTTCCGTGACCTTGCGGATCGCCTCGTTCAGCGGCAGGCCAGGGAAATCGCGCGCGGCGCGGTCATTGATCTTGTCATCGACGTCGGTGATGTTGCGGACGTAGGTGACGTGAGTTGGGCCGTAGAGATGCCGCAGCAGCCGGAACAGCACGTCGAACACGATCACCGGGCGCGCGTTGCCGATATGGGCGAAGTCGTAGACCGTCGGCCCGCAGACATACATGCGCACGTTGCTGGGATCGAGCGGCACGAAGGCGCGCTTTTCCTTGGTCAAGGTATCGTGAAGGCGTAGTTCCATGGAAATCCCGTCCCTTGCGGCCGGGCGTCCAGTGATCTCGTGTGAGAAAAGACGGCCTCAGCCAGCGAATCGCTAGCTCATAATCTCGCGGCAAATGCCGCAAATGGCGAGGAAACCGTACATCGCGGCACCATGCGGCAGCCAGGGGGATCGCGTCAAGGGGCGATAGGGGCTGATTTCGGCCACGATCCGCCGGTACCCGCTGCCGCCATGGTTAATCATTCTTAACGTTTTTGGCGTATCGAATGACCGTAATCCTCTCGCTCATCGGTGCAGCATGCGATCCATCCCAGCGCTATTGGCCTGTGCGTTCCTGCTTGCTGCGTCGGCGGCTCGGGCAGATAGCCGCGTTTTCATCGTTGAAAACCAGGCCGATGGCTACGGGGTCGATCAGTGCCTCGCCAAGGGCGAAAAATGTGGCGCGCACGCCGCATTGTCTTATTGCCAGTCGCGGGACTTCGCCCAGGCGACGTCCTACCGGCGCGTCGATCCGGAGGAAATCACGGGCTCGGTTCCGAAATCCGGCGGCAACTGCAGCCATGGCGGTTGCGACGAATACGTCGCCATCACCTGTCAACGCTGAGCCCGCCTGCCCTGCGACGTATGGCCGGCACCTGCCACACCGGGGCCCCGGAAACGACGTGACGCTGCCGTCAGAAGCGGCTATGTGGAGCCGCGTTGGCTGCGCTCTGGTCGGTTTCCAGCCTGCGCGAAATTTCCCAATGGCCGGATATGCCTGAAACGCTGATGAGCCCCTTTTCCAGTTGGATCCTCGCTTGCGTTGTCCTGCTCGGCGTCGCAGTGCCTGGCGTTGACGCCTGGGCGCAGATGAACCCGAATGCGCCGCCGCCCGTGCAAGGCGCGCCAGCGCCGCCGGTCAATCCGATGTGCCCGCGTCTGGAAGGACAATTGGCGACCATTGATCGCGGCGGCAGCAGCGGCGATCCTGCCAAGGACGACCAAATCCGCCGCTATCAGGATGCCGCGAACAAGCAGCAGGGCGAACTCGATCGGGTGACGTCGCAGGCCAAGCGAATGGGCTGCGACAGTTCCGGGTTCTTCTCGCTGTTCTCCGGCCAATCGGCGCAATGCGGCCCGGTCAATAACCAGATTCAGCAGATGCGGGGCAATCTGGACCAGATCAATTCGAGCCTCGCACAATTGCGCGGCGCTGGCAGCGCGGATCGCGACAATCAGCGCCGCTCGGTGCTGATGGCGCTGGCGCAGAATAATTGCGGCCCGCAATACGCCGCCGCGCTGCAAGGCTCGGGCAATTTCCTCAACAATTTGTTCGGCGGCGGCAATCCCGTCGGACAGCCCGGCATGCCAGGCGGCGATGTCGGACCGCAATCCGGAACCTACCGCACGGTTTGCGTCCGCAGCTGCGACGGCGGTTATTTTCCGATCTCGTTTGCGACGGTGCCGGGGCGTTTCCCGGACGACGAAAGGAGCTGCAAGGCGCTGTGTCCGGCGTCCGAGGCCACGCTCTTCACCTACCGCAACCCCGGCGAGGACATCAGTTCGGCGGTGTCGATCAACGGCCAGCCTTACACGGCATTGCCGAATGCATTTCGCTACCGCCAGGAATTCAATCCATCCTGTTCCTGCAAGGCAGCGGGCCAGAGTTGGTCGGACGCGTTGAAAGACGCCGACGACAAGAACGCCGCCGAACAGCAGGGCGACATCATCGTCACCGAGGAGAGCGCGAAGAAGATGTCGCGCGCGCCGGTCAAGCCGACGCCCACCACGGCCAGGAAGGGCGCGCCTGCCGCCACCAATGCGGCCACGCCAACGCCGGCGCCCGATGATTCCGCGAACGCAGGCCCGACGGCGCCGACCACGGCACCCGGCTCGATCCGGTCGGTCGGCCCGACCTTTGTCCCCGCCCGCTAAACCAATCTGAATCGGTCTATCCTTCGAACGCCTCGGCCGATCCGCTTCTCGCGCGTGACACCAGCGCGTGGTCGGGCTCCGGCAATGGCTTGCCGGTGTCGCGAAACCGGTTGGTGATGGGATAGCGGCGGTCGCGCCCGAAGTTCTTTTGCGTCACCTTGACGCCCGGCGCCGCCTGCCGCCGCTTGTACTCGGCGATATTGAGCAAGCGGTCGATCCGCGCCACCACTTCGCGGTCGAATCCTTCCGCCACGATCGAGGCCAGCGGCTGTTCGCGTTCGACCAGCCGTTCCAGGATCGCATCGAGCATGTCGTAAGGCGGGAGCGAATCCTGATCGGTCTGGTTTTCACGCAGCTCCGCGGTGGGCGGCCGGGTGATGATGTTGACCGGAATGACTTCGCCTGACGGGCCCAGCGCGCCGTCCGGCTTCCATGAATTGCGCAAAGCCGAGAGCCGGAACACCTCGGTCTTGTAGATATCCTTGATCGGATTGAAGCCGCCGTTCATGTCGCCATAGAGCGTGGCATAGCCCACCGACATTTCCGACTTGTTGCCGGTGGTGACCACCATCGCGCCAGTCTTGTTGGAGATCGCCATCAACAGCGTGCCGCGCGCGCGCGCCTGCAAATTCTCTTCGGTGATGTCGCGCGGCAACCCTGCGAAGGTGCCGGACAGAATTTTCTCGAACCCGTTCACGGCGTCTGCGATCGGCAGCACCTCGTAGCGGATGCCGAGGGCGCCGGCGAGTTTGGCGGCGTCGTCGAGTGAGACCTGTGCGGTGAAACGAAACGGCAGCATCACGCCGCGAACGCGATCGGCGCCGAGCGCATCGACCGCGATCGCCGCGCACAACGCCGAGTCGATGCCGCCGGAGACGCCCAGCAACACGCCGGGAAAACCGGTTTTGCCGACATAGTCGCGCAGACCGAGCACGCAGGCGGCGTAGTCGCCTTTGTCGCCGTCGAGCAGCGGCGCCACCGGCCCGGCGCAGCGCCAGCCGGAATCGGTTCTATTCCAGCGCAAGGTAGTGACGTTCTCTTCGAACGCCGGAAGCTGCGCCGCAACCGACAGATCGGCGTTCAGCGCGAACGACGCGCCGTCGAACACCAGCTCATCCTGGCCGCCGACCTCATTGAGGTAGATCAGCGGCAGCCCGCTCTCGGTGACCCGCGCCACCGCGACCGACAGCCGCACATCGTTCTTGTCGCGCGCGTAAGGCGAGCCGTTGGGCACCACGAGGATTTCGGCGCCGGTCTCCGCGAGGCATTCGACGACGTTCTCATATTCCTCGGACTCTTCGAGCCAGATGTCCTCGCAGATGGGAACGCCGACCCGGATGCCGCGGATCGTCACCGGCCCCGCGGCGGGACCGCGCGCGAACAGCCGCTTTTCGTCGAACACGCCGTAATTCGGCAGATTGCACTTGTAACGGATCGCCGCGATGCGCCCGCCATCGAGCAACGCGCAGGCATTGTAGAGCTTGCCGTCCTCGACCCAGGGCGTGCCGATCAGCACGGCCGGACCGCCATCGGCGGTTTCCCGCGCCAGCTCTTCGATGGCGCTGCGGCAGGCCGATTGAAAGGCCGGCTTCAACACCAGGTCTTCCGGCGGATAGCCGGCAATGAACAGTTCCGACAGCACCACGAGATCGGCGCCATCGGCCGCGGCGCGAACGCGCGCGGCACGTGCCTTGGCGGCGTTGCCGGTGACATCGCCCACCGTCGGATTGAGTTGGGCGAGCGTGATCGCGAACTGGTTGGTGCGTTCTGTCATGGGGCCGCGTTCGATATGTCGTGAGGAAGCAGTCTTACTCGTGAGGAAGTAGCATTATGCTCATAACGAGCAAATCGAATATAGCATGCCCGCCAAACCTGCGCTAGGTGCCCTGCCGGCGAAATCGTCCCATCCAGCCGCCTTGGATCGCAACGCTGCATTGCGACCCCGCCCCTCAGAACACGCCCATGCGTTCGGCGATGGCCAAGATCCAGAACAGTCCCGCCATCACCAGCGACACGCCCACCGCGGCCGAGCCCATGTCCTTGACCCGCCCGATCTGCGTATCGTGCTCGGTTGTCAGGCGATCGGCGAGCTTCTCGATCGCGGTGTTGAGCAACTCGACGATCAGCACCAGCACGACGGCGGCGACCAATTCGATCCGCCGCATGATGGTGGCGCCGACCAGCCACGCCATCGGCAGCGCCAGCACCAGCGCCACCAGTTCTTCGCGAATGGCCTGCTCCGACCTGATCGCGAAGGCCAGGCCGTTCCGTGAGTTGAGCGTCGCCCGCCAGAACCTCAGCAACTCAGAGTCCCGCCGCTACCGGCATCGGCGTGAGCTTGCTGCCGCGATCCTGTTTGAGCAATTCGGCGATCAGGAAAGCCATGTCGATTGATTGCTCGGCGTTGAGACGGGGGTCGCATACCGTGTGATAGCGGTCGCTGAGATCCTCATGGGTGATGGCGCGGGCTCCGCCGATGCATTCGGTGACATCCTGCCCGGTCATTTCCAGGTGAACGCCGCCGGCATGGGTGCCCTCCGCTGCGTGGATGGTGAAGAACGACTTGACCTCCGACAGGATGCGGTCGAATGGCCGGGTCTTGTAGCCGGAGTTGGCGGTGATGGTGTTGCCGTGCATCGGATCGCAGGACCAGACGACGACGCGGCCTTCGCGCTGCACCGCGCGGATCTGGCCCGGCAGGTGATCGCCGACCTTATCCGCGCCGAAGCGGCTGATCAGCGTCAGCCGTCCCGGCTCGTTGTCCGGATTGAGCACGTCGATCAGCTTGAGCAATTCATCGGGCTTCAGCGAAGGACCGCATTTCAGGCCGATCGGATTCTTGATGCCACGGAAATATTCGACATGGCCGTGATCGAGCTGGCGGGTGCGGTCGCCGATCCAGATCATGTGGCCCGAGGTCGCATACCAGTCGCCGGTAGTGGAATCGACCCGCGTGAACGCCTGCTCATAGCCGAGCAGTAGCGCCTCATGGCTGGTGTAGATATCGGTGGCGCGCAATTCGGGATGGCTCTCCAGATCGAGGCCGCAGGCGCGCATGAAATTCAGTGCGTCGGAAATGCGGTCCGCCAACTCGCGGTAACGGCGCGACTGCGGTAAATCCTTGAGAAAGCCGAGCATCCATTGATGCACGCTGCCGAGGTTGGCAAAACCGCCGGTCGCAAACGCCCGCAACAGATTGAGCGTCGCCGCTGACTGCCGGTACGCCATCAATTGGCGCTGCGGATCGGGGATGCGCGATTCAGCCGTGAACGCGATGTCGTTGACGATGTCGCCGCGATAGCTCGGCAGCTCGACGCCGTTGATTGTCTCGGTCGGCGACGAGCGCGGCTTGGCGAATTGTCCGGCGACGCGGCCGACCTTCACCACCGGCAGCGCGCCGGCATAGGTCAGCACCACGGCCATCTGCAACAGCACGCGGAAGAAGTCGCGGATGTTATTGGCACCGTGCTCGGCGAAGCTCTCGGCGCAGTCGCCGCCCTGCAACAGGAAGGCTTCGCCCGCCGCGACCCGCCCCAGCGCCTTCTTCAGATTGCGGGCCTCACCTGCAAAAACCAGCGGAGGAAACGTGGCAAGCTGCGCCTCGACGTCGGCCAAGGCTTTGGCGTTGGGATAATCGGGTACCTGCAAGACCGGCTTGGCGCGCCAGCTGTCTGGGGTCCACCGCTCGGACATGACGTTAACTCCTGAGCAAAAACCGCTACTTATGGGCAAATGGCGGCGCGCCGGTTTATACACAGGCTGACGGCGGACCGCTATCGGTTTCCTGACTTTCGACACAAACCCTTGCGGCAAAAGCCGAATTCGCATCTGCTGGGCCGTCGCGACGGCATGGGGGTTATCGCGGTGGCCGAGGCTGCGCTGGACGATTTTTTCATCGACGACATCAGTCTTCCCGCTACGGACGGATATTTGCTGGGCGCGACGCTGTTTTTGCCGCTTGGCGCCAAGCGTCACGCCGTGCTGATCAATTCGGCCACCGCCGTGCCGCGCAAGGTCTACCGCGCCTTCGCCGGTTATCTGGCGCGACGCGGCTGCGCGGTCCTGACCTATGATTACCGCGGCATCGGTGGCAGCCGGCAGAAGTCGCCGGTCAGCTACAATCAAGTGAAATCGCTGGTCGGTTTCAAGGCCTCGATGTCGGACTGGGCCGCGCTCGACGTCACCGCCGCGGTGGCCTGGATGCGCCAGCGTTACAAGAACCTGCCGCTGGCCTACGTCGGACATTCCTTCGGCGGCCAGGCGCTCGGACTGCTCGCCAACAACAGCGAAGTCGCGCGCGCGCTGTTGATCGCAGCGCAAGCTGCCCACTGGAAGCTGATGGCCTCGCCGGAGCGCTATCGCGTTTACGCCATGATGAATTTCCTCGGCACGCCGCTCACTTGGGCGCTCGGCTATGCGCCGGGTTGGGGCGGCATCGGGATGGATTTGCCGAAGGGCGTGTTCGAGCAATGGACCCGCTGGGTCATGAGCCCGCGCTATCTGTTCGACGAGCCTGATCTCGCCGCATTGCAGAACTTTGCGAAGTACCAGGGCGCGCTGCGCGCGCTGTGCCTGTCCGACGATCCCTGGGGAACGCGGCCGGCGGTCGAATTGCTCTGCTCCGGATTCACCGCGACCAAGCCAGAGATCCTGACCATCGCGCCCGCCGATGCCGATGCCGCTGGAATCGGCCATCTCGGTTTCTTCCGCCCCGAACATCGCGACACCCTGTGGCGGGGTGCGGCCGAATGGCTCGAGGCGACGGCGTAGACCACTTGTCGTCCCGGCCTTGAGCCGGGACCCATAGCCACCAACGCTGATGGTAAAAGAAGGCATCTGCTCCAGTGCCGAAAACGCGAGTCCTCGCCCTATGGGTCCCGGCGCGGAGGCCGGGACGACGTGGGTTTCGTCATTGCGAGCGGAGCGAACCAATCCAGCCCGTAGCCCGCATCAGCAAAGCGATATGCGGGCTACGATCACCAGACACAACTCCGCGTTCTCGCGACAGCATTTGTCCGAGGTTTGCAAACTCATCCGCCCTCAAAAAAGAAAGGACGCAGGGAAGACCGGGTGCGCGCTGCACCCGCGATCTCGTGTGCAAACATGCACATAAAAAAGCGCACACGAGCATACAGGTTCAGCGGAAGCAGTCCGGCCTTCCCTGCGCAATGGTTTTACAGCTTATTCCGTGCTCTCCTCGGTGAGACCAGAGCTTGCTTGTCACCGTCATCCGCGCGATGCGAAGCATCATCACGAACTTGACACCTGCCATTGGGGCGTCAGGACCACACGACTTCGCCATACGCTTCAGCCGCGCTCGTCAGTCGCAGCATCCGCGTCCACCGCTTCCCGCCCCAACGTCAGTGACGATGGCCAACGTCCCCTCATCTCGGGACGGGATGGCGAGCAATAAGCAGGTGATTTGGGTCAGGAGTCAAGGACAATTTCTGAAAATCAGAAATGACGCAGCGGCATGAAAGGGGCTGGACGCAACATCGAGTGATTTGGATTGGCGCGTCCGGCAACTTTCTTGCGGGTACGACGTTTCAGGCCAAACGCGGGATGTCCTTTCGAAAAAATCCGAAAAATGACAAGGCACCGCGATATGATCGCGGCGCCTCCGATAATCTTTTGCCAAACGAAGCGAGATATCAGGCGGCGCTGCGGCTGGTGTGTTTGCCCTCGCCGACCTCTTCTATGATCTTGGTGCAGAAGGATTCGAGGTCGCCGGGGTTGCGGGATGTAATGACCCCGCTATCGACCACCACCTGCGAATCTTCCCATTTCGCACCGGCATTGGCGACGTCGGTTTTGATCGACTTGTAGGACGTCATCTTGCGGCCTTTGGCGATGCCGGTCTCGATCAACAGCCATGGCGCATGGCAGACCGCGGCGACGATCTTCTTCTGGTTGAACATGTCCTTGATGAAGGATAACGCCTTGGGCTCAACCCGCAGCAGGTCCGGATTGACCTGGCCGCCCGGCAGCACCACAGCATCATACTCGTCGGCGGAAACCTGGCTCAATGTCTTGTCGACCTTGACGGGCCGTCCCCAATCCTTCTTGTCCCAGCCCTTGATTTCACCGGCTTCAAGCGAAACGACGTGGACGGTGGCTCCAGCCGCCGTGAGTTTGTCCCGAGGAACCTCGAGTTCAGCCTGTTCGAAGCCATTGGTGGCGAGGATAGCGATCTTTTTGTTGTCGAGCTGCATGGTTGCTTCTCCTAAAGGTATGCCCTCCAACCCGGCAATGGCGCAAGCCAAGGATCGTTCCAATGGATCGTTCGTTCGGCCGATCGCTCCTCATTGAGGTGATGTTCCACGCGATCGCCGGTGAAGCGGAACATCGCTTTGCCCAAACGATTGTTATCTCCAGCGGAAGGTGACACTGAATGTAAAGCCCTCGGCAATCCAGTTGCCCGCAACGTTCGCGCCGCGCGGTAGTGGCCTCGGCCTGAAGCGGCGGGTGGCCAGGCTGCGCACGTGCGCAGCAAGCAACATCTGGAATTATCGCGTTTTCTTCACGCGAACCAGCGCCCACCCCGGATCAAGTACGGGGCACGCTTGGCTCGAAAAACTGTCCGGGCGCGCAGCCGACGGCAACGCGCCTCTTTGTATTCGGTGAACGGCGGTTTACGCTATCGCGAATCCACGGCGGGCGATTTCGCCAGCGTCGGTCGGTCAGGAGAAATCCATGCGGATTGCGGTTGTCGGTGCCGGAGGTGTTGGAGGCGGGTTTGGTGTGGCGCTGGCCAAGGCCGGAGCCGATGTCACCTTCATCGCACGCGGCGCGCATCTTGCCGCGATGAAAAGCCATGGCTTGAAGATCCAGGGCGGTCGCGGCGAATCCCATCTGGTGCCAACGCAGGCAACCGACGATCCCGCCTCGATCGGCACGGTCGACATCGTGCTGTTCTGCGTCAAGCTCTGGGACGTCGAAAGCGTGGGCCAGCACATCAAGCCGCTCGTCGGCGCTGACACCGCGGTCATCCCGCTACAGAACGGCATCGACGCCGCCAAACGGTTGATCCCGATCCTCGGCAGCCACGCGGTGATGGGCGGCGTCGCGCAAATTAGCGCGTCGATCACGGCTCCGGGCCTGATCGAGCAGGTCGGCACCTTCATGCGGATGATATTCGGTGAATTCGACGGCACGCGCAGCAAGCGAGCCGAGGATTTTCTGGCGCTATGCCAGAAGGCCGGCTTCGACGCCACCTTGAGCGATCAGATCCAGACCGAACTGTGGATGAAGTTTATCCTGCTGGCGAGCAATGCCAGCGTCACCGCGGCAACGCGCCAGCCGATCGGGAGACTGCGCGACGATCCCGACATCCGCCCCATGATGAGCGCAGCCTTCCAGGAAGTGATCGATGTCGGCCGCGCCCAAGGGGTGACGCTGCCGGGCGATGCGCTGGAAAAGATTCTCGCATTCATCGGTCACGCGCCGCCTGCGATGAAGGCGTCGATGGCGCTCGATCTCGATCGCGGCAATCGGCTCGAACTGCCCTGGCTCGGCGGCAAGGTCGTGGCGCTCGGACGCGAGCTTGGTGTTCCAACACCAACACACGCCACGATGTACGCGCTGCTGAAGCCCTACATCATGGGCACGCCGGCCTGAGCGCGAACCAACCGCGAGATCCCGACTTCTTGCGCGATAAAGGCGTGTACTGATCCAATCGCGAGGGTCCGCTTTTCCCTGCAAGAGGACGTAGAGGCCGACTGCTTTGGGCCATGAAGCGGGCTCATAGTGACAACGCGCGCCCACAACCGCGAGAGATCGTGGACACGTTGCGCGAGTTAACCAGCGTCACTTAATTAGAAGTTCCGGGTGTGGAACCAGCGCCTTCCCACAGGCGATTGCAATAGCTGTTGGCCGTCTTCTGTGTTTACTGTCCGGAAGCGAACCAAGGAATAGCGCACAGTTTTCCGATGCAAAATCAACCCGTCTCGACCGTTGAAACGCTAAAAACAGAGTTACGCGCGGCGGGCGCCGGCCTGGCTGACAATTATGACGTGTTGCGTGGTGTCCTCGAAGGATGCGGCGACTGCATCAAGATTTTGGACCTCGACGGCCAATTACAGTTCATGAGCGAGGGCGGCAAGCGGGTGATGGAAGTCGAGGACTTCGGCAAACTCAAAGGCTGCCCCTGGCCCGACTTCTGTGGTGCCGGAAATGCCGACGCACGGGCGGCGGTTGAAACCGCGAAAGCTGGTGGCGTCGCCAGGTTCAAGGGGGCCGCGAACACGGCAAAAGGAAACTCGCGATACTGGGATGTTCAGGTGTCGCCCATTTTCGGCACCGACGGAAAGCCTTCGCAAATTCTTTCAATCTCGCGGGACATTACGGAACTTGCCGAATTTCAAGAACGGCAGAAGGTCCTTACCGGTGAATTGCAGCACCGCATCAAGAACTCCCTTGCGATGGTGTCAGCTATCGCAAATCAGACTATTCGCGGCGACGACATGGAGGCGGCCCGAAAGGCGTTTACGTCACGGCTGATAACGCTGAGCCATGCTCACGATCTCCTGGTTCAAACGAGTTGGGTAAGTGCATCCATCAAGGACGTGATCGAGGGAGCGCTGGCCCCTCATCGACCCGGTCAAGGCCGCATTGAAGTCAGCGGACCCGAATTGCTCTTGCCGCCAAAACCCGCTTTGGCAATTGCGCTTGCTGTTCACGAACTGGCAACGAACGCCGCAAAGTACGGCGCGCTTTCCAACGATGTAGGCAAAGTGAATGTTTTCTGGAAAACAAATGCCAACGGTAAGAAAGGCAGCTTTCATTTCGATTGGGTCGAGAAGGGTGGACCTCGCGTCGTCGAGCCTGAGCAATCGAAAAGAGGCTTTGGCACTCGCTTGATCGAAAGAATGTTGACAAACGATTTCGGTGGAGACGTCCTGCTGGACTTTAGGGGGGACGGCCTGGTCTGCACGCTCATCGCGCCTTTAGAACAGCTGACTACACCCGAATATCGGGGCGTCTGAGTGGATGCAACCGGCGCCGTGTTACTTGGCTCGTAGGGCGGGTTGCGCCTACGGCCAACCCACCCTGCGGTCCTGCACCATGGGCACACCGGCCTGAGCGCGCGACCAGGGCGTGTACTCATCAATTCGCGAGGGTTCGCTTTTCTCCTGCAAGACGACCTGGAGGCCGACTGCATCCATGTCGGCCCTGGGCCGATTCCGGACTCAAGCAACGCTCCGCGCGCCGAATTGGGCGCGGCCGCGGTCGCGTGGTCTCAGGGCGCCCGCCGGCAGCGGGAATGCGACCGGCACAGAGCCTTTCACCATCGAAGGATCAGCGCTGGGCCGAAACCAAAGTATGGGCGGACAAAACGAGAATATAGCTGCATAAGCGACGGGCGATGAGCACATAGGCCAAATGACACGTCAGTTTGCGAGCCACGGACGGTGGCAACGCTGACGCGGCCAGCCATCGAGATCTTCAGTGCGAAGAACAATACATCGCGGAAAACGGTTACGCGGATCAGTTCGGTCCTGCATACAGCCGCGCTGCTCGCATTCGCGGATTGCCCCGGCTTCCTGTCGTACCGAGATCGCCCATCCTCGCAGCACTCGGATCGCTGGCCGCCGGTCCTTCGTCGTCGAAATGACTCCTGCTCGAGACGAATCCTTCTTCATCGAAGCCATCAGGTCGATCCGAAAATTGCTGGAGTCACCTCCGCGAGTACCTCGGCACAGTGATTATGACTGGCTGATTTTGAGCCAATCCAGGATGGGCAGGTCTTTCGGATCAACGAGAACCTGGATACTTCGGGCGACGCCGGGTTGACGCCGGATGAGACCGTTTCGCTCGAGCGTCACGATCATCTGATGCACCGAGGGCGGGCTGACTTGAAAGTGGCGCTGCATATCGGTCTCGGCGGGTGGGCGTCGGAACATGTGCGAGTAGGTGTAGATGAAAGCCAGGTACTGACCTTGCTTTTCGGTGAAGCCTTGGGCGCAGAGGCTGCGAGCGGCGCCTGATTTTCGATTCATTTGTCGATTCGTCCGGTCCTCCAACAAGGAGGTCGGGATGAATGTACGTTATCGGGTCGAATTGAGCCAAGCCGAACGCTGTGAACTCACCGCGATGTTGAGCAAAGGCAAACGAGCCGCCCGCAAGCTCAAGCGCGCCCAGATATTGCTGGCGGCCGATGCCGGCTGCAGCGATGAAGATATCGCGCGCACGGTGGCGGTAGGCGGTTCCACCGTGTACCGGACCAAGCGGCGCTTCGTGGAAGGCAATCTGGAACGGGCGCTGAGCGAGGATCCAGGTCCGGGGGCGGAGCGCAAGCTCACCGGCAAGCAAGAAGCCTTGCTGGTAGCAACGGCTTGCGCAAACCCTCCCAAGGGGCGCGCCCGATGGACGCTGGAACTGCTGGCCGACGCCATGGTCAAGCTCACCGGGCACGAGAGCCTGTCGAGCGAGACGGTGCGCCGGCGGTTGGCCGAAAACGGTCTCAAGCCCTGGCGCAAGGATATGTGGTGCATTCCCCGGGTCGACGGCGAGTATGTTGCCCGCATGGAAGACGTGCTCGACCTCTATGCCGAAGCGCCCGATCCCAAGCGGCCGGTGGTCTGCTTCGACGAGAGCCCGGTCCAACTGATCGGCGAGGTGCGCCGGCCGATCCCGGCCGAACCGGGGCAACTGGAACGTTACGATTGCGAGTACCGTCGCAACGGCACCGTCAATCTGTTCGTCTGCGTCGACGTGCATCGGCCCTGGCGTAAGGTTAAGGTCACCGAGCGGCGGGCGGCAGAAGACTACGCCCAATGCATGCGCGAACTCGTCGATGTCCATTATCCCGATGCCGCGTGCATCCGGGTCGTCCAGGACAACCTGTCGACCCACTCGGCCGGCGCCCTCTATGAGGCATTCGCGCCGGCCGAAGCCCGGCGAATTCTGCGGCGCCTGGAGTTCCACTACACCCCCAAGCATGCCAGCTGGCTCAACATGGTCGAGATTGAGATCGGCGTGCTCCGCGGCCAGTGCCTGGATCGCAGAATCGACGATCCCAACCGCCTCATCAGCGAAATCGCCGCGTGGGAAAAACAACGAAACGCCGCCGGCGCCCGTATCAAATGGATGTTCACAACCGAAAAAGCCCGCGCCAAAATGGGCCGCGCCTATCCCGTTACGCCCAAAGAGTCATAATCACTGTGCCGGGATACGAGTCCTTCCCACAAGCAAGAGGGTGGCCTTGTGGAGATTTCTGCATTTGTTCACCGCAGCATCCAGCTTAGGAGACATGAATGACGATCGATAACACACGACGCACCGCTCTTGTTGGTTTTGGCGCGTTGGCGGTTGGCGCCGCTGCGCTTGCCGCTGGTCCCTCGCGCGCCGCCGAGAGCGAGCGGATCATCCCGCCCGGTTCCCAGGAACTCTCTGAGTTAATGGATCGGTTGCGCCGCGCGCCTCGCCGACGCGATTTCAAGACCGTGCCGATGATTCTCCAGCATCCTGATTTCTGGGATGATCAAGCGCTCAACGAGATCATCGCCTATCGCGGCGCGCGCAAGCAGGTGTGGGACAACACCAATCTCGCGGGTCCCTGGCTCAACCTGATGCGCAACTCGATCAATGCGCAGGTTTTCTCTTTTGGACACAAGGATTTTGTCGCAGTCTCCGCCACGCACGGTACGGCGCACCTCGCGCTGTTCGACCAAGCGATGTGGGATAAATACGGACTCGCCGAGCTTGCAGGCCCCAAATTCAAGACCAATACGCTGGTCGTGCCCAAATCTGCCCCCGCTTCTTTCGCGGAAAACGAGGATCCGAACAGCGTGTTCGGCTCGATCGGCGACACCATCCCCGCCCTGCAGGAGCGCGGCGTTGTCTTCCTAGCCTGCCATAACGCGATCTGGGAGATAACGGCAAAGCTCATCGCCTCCAGCAAAAGTCCCGATCACGCCTCGCACGAGGCGGTGGCGGCCGAGCTCACCAACCATCTCATCGACGGCGTGGTGCTAACCCCGGAATCGTTGCGACCATTCCGGAGCTGCAGCAGGTCGGCTTTCACTACGCGACGTGAGGAGGCTCAAATGCGCAGGACAATCCTTGGCGCCGCCGTATTGACGGCCGCCATCTTTCTGTCGCTCGCCGCGCACTCCGCCGAGCTGGTCCAGCATGATTCGATCTTTCCGCCCTGGCAGCACGGAGAGAACGACGACGCAACGCGGCGCGGGCTTTTATTTACGGTTCCTGAGGTAGACGATCTCGCCGATTTCCATGGCAATGTGTCTGACCCGAAGCTCGTGCTTTATGTCGGCGGCAATTACTTCTTCGCCATGGCGCCGCTGGTCGCGGCCTTCGAGCAACAGCACCCCGGGTTCAAAGGAAGAATCTACTGGGAAACGCTTCCGCCCGGTCTGCTCGAGAAGCAGATAGAGGCCGGCGGTACCGTTACCTCGGGCAACATGACCTGGACGGCAAAGCCGGATGCCTATTTGGCGGGACTCAAGAAGGTTCAGAGCCTGATCGATCAGGGCATGCTGACCGGTACCGCCGTTCCCTACGTGACCAACACGTTGACGATCATGGTGCCGGCGGGCAATCCGGGCCATGTCAAAGGTCTCTCCGATCTGGCGCGGCCCGACATTCATCTGGCCATGCCGAATCCTGAGTTCGAAGGTATCGCCCGGCAGATCGAGACCTCGTTAAAGAACGCCGGCGGCGACGTGTTGGCCACGACCGTTTACAAGGCGAAGGTTGCCGATGGCAGCGCGGTTCTGACCCACATCCATCATCGACAAACGCCGCTCTTTCTGATGCAGGGACGCGCGGAAGCGGGCGTGACCTGGCAGTCGGAGGCGATATTCCAGGAGCAGATCGGTAATCCCATCACCCATGTCGACATCCCGGCCGCGCAGAACACTACCGCGATCTATGCCGGCGCGGAGGTGAAAGGTGCGGCGCATCCGGAAGCGGCTCGGCTCTGGCTCGCGTTCGTTCGCTCGCCTGCTGCACTCTCGATCTTCGAGCGCTACGGGTTCAAGCCGTTCACCGCGGCCGCGTCGGCCGACTGATCGTTTGAGGAGGGTACACTCATGGCCGTTTTGTCTTTCACATCTGCATCCGACGTCGTGCGATCAACCGAGAATGCGGTTGGGCTGAGCGAGGCGCGGCGTATGTGGCGAACGGCGGCACTCGCCATGCTGTCGGTCCGCGTCGTCCAGGGCTTCATCTACTGGGGCGGCGGATCCCGGCGCTTCATCTACGCGCCCGAGAAACTGAACCCGGACGCGCCCACCTGGATGGCGAACAAGTTCCAGACCGCGATGCCCGGAGCGCTGTTCGGCACCGATCACCTGATCAGCTTCATGCTGCACCATTTCTGGCTGCTCTATGCCGGCGTGATCCTGTTCAGTGCCGCTGAACTCATCGTCGGCGCGATGCTGATGGCGGGGGCCCTGACCCGCATCGCCGCTTTGGTCTCGATGGGGTTTTCCGTGCTGCTGATGGCGATGTTCGGCTGGCAGGGTGCGACCTGCATCGACGAATGGACCATGGCCGCCTGCAATCTCGCGATGGGTGCAGCGCTGCTGCTTGGCGGCAGCGGCGCCTACTCCATCGACAACGTTTTGCTCCGGCGCAATCCCGCGCTCGCCGAAAAAGCCACGTTTCGCTGGATGGCGGGAAGCCTGCCGTTACCGCTCAAGGACATTGCACTTCGTAACGTCGCGCTCGCGGTGCTCGGCTTCGTGCTCGTCTTCGACGTTGGAACCTATAGCTACTATCGCGGCTCGGTGCTGACTGCGTTCCACGGCGGTCCAGTCAGTCCGACCAAGCACCATCTCACGCTCAGCGACGCAAGGTTGCTGCCGGATGGCTCCATCCGCGTCCACGTCTATCTCGATGCCGGTACGCCCGAGGCGCCGGTGCACATCGTTGCGGCCGATTTGCTGGACGCCGGCAACCAGCCACTCGCGCGTTACGATGCCGCCGCTCTCTCGGCATTGCCAAAAACCGCTTTCGCGAACGATTACGACTACAACAAATTCGCGCCCGGTCCTTTCGGAATCCGAGCTCCGATGGGGGCTGCCGCCACCATGACACTGCCCTCGCCTGACCCTGGTGCCACTGCCCAGGCGAGATTCATTCGGCTCACGGATGTGGACGGCCGGACCTTCTCGGCAACCCTGGACAGCAACCCCTAGAGCCTTTCCCGTTCCGATGGAATCGGAACGGGGTTCTGGGTTTTTGTTTTGACGCGTTTTCTTCACGCGAACCGGTATCCACTTCGCTCGAAAACGTTCTAGGCCGAAGCCGGGCTGGATACGGATAGCGGCATCGGCCGACCGATCCCGTGGTTGAGCCAGCCCGCCGCTGCGGCACGAAGCAACCGCCGAAGGCGCCATCTCCGGCGAGCCGGAAGCGCTGAGACCGCGGCCGCCAGCGGTTTATTTTATCGCAGTCTCGGCCGCGATCAGCTCCTTGCCTTCGGCGGTTGCGATCGTCAGCTTGATGCGGTCGCCACTGCCGCCGGCGGGAAGCGGCGCGGAAATGCGATTGCCATTTTTCGGGTCGGCGTTGACGGGCGCATCGAACAACACCGCATCGCCGCGTTTCAGCGTGACGCGCAACGGCGCGGCCGGCTCGACGCTGAACAATTGAAGATCGACGCCAGCAGCCCCGGCCGCCAGATCGACCAGCATATTCTCGTTCGCGTCCGTCACGTTGCTCATGCCGACCGTCGGGCTATAGGTTTCCGCAACAGCAACTTCGCCGAACGCCGGAAAGCTGGCGCTTGTGAAAAAACTGGTCCGACACACCCGCCCACAATTCGACGTAAGGCTGCGCCGGGGTCGGGTCCTTGCGTGGGTCGGTCTGGTTCGTGAACGACGGAAACCCCCAGGTCCACATCTTCAGGCCCGGCGTCACCCGGTTGTCGGCGATGCGGATGATCCCCTCTTCGTTGTCGTGGTTGATCACGCCCCAGAAATGGCCGCCCTGCATGTCGGGCGCCGCGTAGGCGATGCCCATCGTCGGCCAGTTCCTGAAGTAGCGCAATTTTTCAAAGCGGCGCTCGCCCGGCCCCGCGCTGTCGTCGGCTTCGGACAAACTGGCGTACCAGCGCGGCGTGCTGTAAGTCGCAATCGGCCCGATGATTTCAGCGCCGCCGGTCGCCTCGGGATGGTTCGGATCCGATCCCGGCGCCAGCGTCGTGCAGGTCCAGTACTCGTAGTCGATCGGTCTCTGTTGCGAATTTTTCAGCACGATGCGGGTATCGAGCGCGGCGCGATCGGCCTTCAACGTGACGTAGTAGGTTGCCTCGATGCCGGTCGAGCCCCTTTCGAACTGCTTCGGCGCCGCCGCATAGGCAACGTCATCTTTCAGCGACATCGACACCGTCACTTCGCCGGCATCCTGCCTGACCACCTTGAAATCCCACGGCTTCAGCCA
Source organism: uncultured Alphaproteobacteria bacterium (assembly GCA_963755895.1). Taxonomy (GTDB): domain Bacteria; phylum Pseudomonadota; class Alphaproteobacteria; order Rhizobiales; family Xanthobacteraceae; genus Bradyrhizobium. The sequence goes on along the minus strand of CAVWMD010000027.1, from coordinate 231,738 downwards.
CGTCCTGCCGTGCTCGGGATCCGGAAAGGTCGGAAAGATGCCGCCATACACCATCATCCAGTCGTAATAGAAAACCCGGGTCTTGATGCCGTAGGGCACGCCGACCTCGGTGCGATAAAGCTCTTCGTGGCCGGTCGGCTTGTAGATGAGGGAAATAATGCGCCCGCCGAATTCGGGCAGCAACGTCACCTTCACATAGCGGTTCTCGAGCACATGGGTCTTGAAGGTGCGATCGACGATGGTGTTGGTGTCGAGCGACCCGTCGACCAATCCGTTATCCGCCGACGTCGCGTATTTCGCGGTGCTCCAGTTAATCGTCTGTTCGCTGAGCGTCACGCGGTCCGGCAGCGGCGGCGCTGCCTGCGCGTCGGCATCGAACGCACCGATCGCCGAAAGCACGGCGACGGCGAAACCAACGCGGAACCACGAGGGCGTATCAATGACCATTTAACCTCGCCCTCGTCGGCGCGCCATCGCGCATGGTCGAGGGTAGCCTTACGAACGCTGCGTGACAACGCCGGTCGGGGTCGCAAAACCTTCCAAGGTTCTGATCCGTTTTTCAAGCCACCAGCCGAATTCGGGCGACCAGTCCTCGAAGCGGGCGTTGATGCCGAGTTCGTGCGCCCAATGGTGCGCGATATTGGGATTGAACTGCGACTGGCGGCCGATCGCGATCAGATCGGCCTGCCCGCTCTCAAGAATGCTCTCGGCCTGCTGCGCCTCGAGGATGATGCCGACCGCCATGGTCGGGATCTCGGCCTCGCGGCGCACCCGCTCGGCGAAAGGAACCTGGAAGCCAAGGCTGCGCGGCACCTGCGCCGCGGTGGCCGAACCGGAAATGCCGCCCGAGGAACAGTCGATCACATCGACGCCGCGCGCCTTCAGCTCACGGGCGAACACCACCGTGTCATCCAGGTTCCAGCCTTCCACCGTGCCGTCGACGGCCGAGACGCGCACGAACAACGGCATCGTATCAGGCATTTCGCGGCGCACCGCCTCCGCGATCTCCAGCGGCAGACGCATCCGCCCGGCCCGGTCGCCACCATACTCGTCGTTGCGGGTGTTGGAGACCGGCGACAGGAACGAGGCCAGCAGATAGCCGTGCGCGGTGTGGATTTCGATGGTGTCGAAGCCTGCGCCGACGGCGTGCCGCGCCGCGTTGGCCCAGGTGCCGACCATCGCCTTGCACTCGGCGGTCGTCAGTTGCCGCGGCGTCAGCCAGCCGTTGGCGACCGGCTCGGCGGTCGGGCCCACCGGCTGCCAGGTTTTGGCGCCGGCTTTCAGGTTTTCCTCGGTCAGCGGTCCCATGCCTTGCATCGCGGTCTGCGAGGACGCCTTGCGGCCACCATGGGCGAGCTGGATGCCGATCGCGGTGCCCTGGCGCTTCATGAACGCGATCAGCGGCTTGAAACTTTCCATCTGGGCGTCGTTCCAGATGCCGAGGTCATGCTCATTGATGAGGCCGACTTGCTCGACCGCCGTGGCCTCGACGAACACAAGCCCGAAGCCGCCCAGCGCGTAGCGCCCGAGATGCACGACGTGGAATGTCCCGCAGGTATTTCCGGCCTCGGCGCGATAATGCACCATCGGCGGCACCACCAGGCGGTTCTTCAAGGTAAGACCGCGGAGCGTAAGCGGTTCGAACAGCATCGGGCGCGCCGCTTCACCGCCGTTGATCGATTGACCGTCCATCCGCAACTTCTCCCTGCAAGATCGTCGTTCTTAATATTGGCCAGAGCTCACATTAGCCGGATTTGGCGCGTTCCGCCGCCTGCTTCACCCGTTCCGGATCGGCCGCGATCTTGACGCCGGCGCGCTCCTGCTCCAGCAGCATCACCGCGCGCGAGTCGCGGCCTTCCCAGCCGCGGTTGCAGGCTTCGGTCATCTCGGCGTAAGCGAGGTTGCAGATCCGCATGGGCACGCCGAGTTCGCGCCCCAGCGCGGTCGCGAGCGCGACGTCCTTGGTGGCGAGCTTGAGCGCAAAATTCGGCGGATCGTATTTGCCGGGCAGGAACTGGTCGAGCAGGCCGTCGAACGTGAGGCGGCGGCCGCCGACGCCCTGGCGCACCGCCTCCCACAGCGCCACCGGATCCATGCCGGCTTTGACGCCCATGGCGAAGGTCTCGGCGAGCGCGCAGGTGATCGCATAGCCCGACATGTTGTGCACGAGCTTTGCCACCGTCGCGCTGCCGATCGGCCCGATATAGGATGCGCGATCGCCCATCGCGTCGAGCACGGGCTTGTACTTGTCATAGGCCTGCTCTGTCGCCGCCGACCCAGATCGCCATCTTGCGCGACGCCGCACCCGACGGACCGCCGCTGACGGGCGCATCGAGCATATGCGCGCCCTTGGCGGCAAAGGCCGCGTGAATTTTTTTCACAATGCTTTGAGAATTTGTCGAGAGATCGAAATAGGCCGCGCCGCTTTTGACGCCTTCGATCAGGCCGTCGGCGCCCAGCGCGACGCGCTCGACATCGGCGGGCTCCGGCAGCGAGGTGAAGATCACGTCGGACTGCTCGGCCAGCGCGCGCGGCGTATCGGCCCATTCGGCGCCGGCCTGCACATGATGGCCCGCCGACTGCCGGTGCAAATCGTGCACCACGACCTTGTATCCGGCCTTGAGAATGTTGGTGGCCATCTTGCCACCCATGGTGCCGAGCCCGATGAACCCAACCACAATTTCACTGGCCATCGTCACTCCCTTGTCGTTGCGCGGTGTTCTTGTTGTCGCCGTTGGAAACCAAGACCTGTGATTTCGTTACCATCGCCGGGCGGAAGTGTCGACGGCGCAGCGCCGGCGCAAATCGCCGGGCAGGCCTGCTGGAATTGGCTGTCCGGATTGGCGCGCACGCGGGATTGAGCGCCTTGCGGACCATCAAGCCGAGGCGCTAGTCTGCCTCGATTAAAATCCAGGAAAATCCAGATCCAAAAAACTTGGATCCAAGAAAAACTTGGACCTGCTTGAATTCAAGAAACGCTTCGGGAGTGAATCAAAAAATAACACCCCAGGGAGAGAACCAAAATGGCATTGACCGAAAAGGCACTAACGCGCCGTCAGGCGCTGGCGTCCGCTGCGGCCGCAGCGCTCGCAAGCAGTCTGCCCAAACCCGCGATCGCCGCGAAAGAGCCGATCCTGATCGGTTATCTGCCAGCCCTCACCGGTCCTTCCTCATCGACCGGGATCGGCATCAACCGCGGCGTTCAATTGGCGGTTGCGGAGATCAACGCGGCCGGCGGCATCGATGGGCGGCCAATCGAACTGGTCAGCCGCGATACCCAGAGCGATCCGACCAAGGCTGTGAATGGAGCGTCCGAGCTTGCCCGCGCGGTGAAGGTGACCGCGGTGCTGGGCCCGGTCAATTCCGGCGAGTCGCTCGCGGTGGTGCCGCTGCTGGCGCGCATGAACGTGCTGCAACTGCATTCCTGCTTCGTCGACAGCCTCACCGATCCGAAGAAATATCCGATGTGCTTCCGCAACGCCTCCACCAACCAGCAAATCGGGGCGGCCGCCAACCGCTATGTGGTGGACGTCCTGAAGCGCAAGAAGGTCGCGGTGGTCAGCGATACCACCGGCTACGGCACCGCCTGCGTCAACGCCTATGTGCCGATGCTCAAGGCGCAAGGCGCCGAAGTCGTCTATCAGGGCAATATCGACGCCGCCAATCCGGACCTCAAGGCCGAGCTGCTGCGCATGCAGTCGTCAGGCGCCGAGACGATCATGCCCTGGAGCGTCAATGCCGGCTTCCTGTCCCGCATCATCAACACCCGCGGACAGATGGCATGGGACGTGCCGATCGTGGGCCAGACCACGCTCGGCAGCGGCCAGACCAAGGACCTGCTGGAAAAACAAGAGTACTGGGCCAAGGTCTATCCGAATAATTTCCGCCCGGTTTGCTATGGCCCCGGCGGCAAGCTGCCGGACCGCACCACGGCGTTCCTGGACCGGCTGAAAAGCGCCAAGGTCGACATGTCCGACACGCTGCTATGGTGGATCACGTGCGGCTATGACATGCCACGGATGATCGCAGACGCGATCAAGGCCGCCGGCCCCGAGGCGGAGCAGATCACCGGCTACCTCAACAAGCTCAACCGATATCCGGGCGTCTTCGGCGACATCACCTTCACGCCCGATGAGCACAACGGCTATCCCGACGACGAGGTGGTGATGGTGGAAGCCAACTCGCTGCGCGACGGCGCGTTCAATCTGGCGCCCGGCTATGGCGACTGAGCGGATGAAGAGGGCATGCTTCAATCAAATTGAAGCATGCCCGACGGCCGTGATCGCTTGAGCATAATCCTTACCGCCTCGGTGGCTCGGCCGGATCAGGTCATGCGTGCTGGTAGCCCGCGCCGGTACGCAACTATCCCACCTGCGCCTTTCAGGCCGCGCGGCAAATTGTATCATTTTATGATACGGAGCGCTTGCAGTATGTATCGCAAAGTGATACATACTTTCATGATCAAGAGCATTCAAGAATGCTGAAACCGAAGCGGCTTTTGAAGGCGAAGCCCGCAAAGGATTTCCGGCTGATTTGCTCAAGGTCGCGCGCCGCAGGCTGCAAATGATGGCCGCGGCTTCCGTGCTCACCGACTTGAAAGTTCCTCCGGGCAATCGCCTCGAAGCACTCAAGGGAGATAGGAAAGGTCAGCATTCAATCCGGGTCAATGATCAATTCCGGATTTGCTTCATTTGGACCGACGAAGGTGCGAGGGACGTTGAATTTACTGACTACCACTAAAATGGGATGTTGATGATGGCCAAGAAACTTGCACCGATGCACCCCGGCGAAGTTCTCCGGGAGGAATTTCTGGCTCCGCTCGAGATGTCGCCAGGAGCTTTGGCGAAAGCCTGTGGCGTGCCGCGCACCCGCATTGAGCGGATTGCCAGCGAAGCGACCGGCATCACCGCGGATACCGCGCTGCGCCTGTCCAAGGCCTTTGGCACCACGGCCGAATTCTGGCTCAATTTGCAGAGCGCTTATGATATCCGGACGGCTGAAAACCAAATCTCGGATGAACTGGCGCAGATCAATCCGTTCATCGAGACTGCGGCATAGCTTTCTGCTTCGGGCTCGGCCGCGCGCGTTTGGATTCAGCCGGCGAAGGCTGACAGTTGCGTCATGACGGCGCGGCCCGGCGCACGAAGGCCGGCCCGCCACCGCTCACTGCATCGCGTCGGCGATCTTTTCCGCCGCCATCAGGGTCGGCAGATTGGTGTTGGCGCACGGCACAACCGGGAAGATCGAGGCGTCGACCACGCGCAGCCCCTGCACGCCCTTGACCCGGCCCTGGGTGTCGACCACCGCCATCGGATCATCGTCGCGGCCCATCCGGCATGAACAGGAGGCGTGCCAGACGCCGATCGTGGCCTTGCGCACGAAGGCCTCCAGCGCCTCGTCGTCGTTGATGACGTCGTCGAAGGTGAAACCTTCGACCACGAAATTGTCGATCATGTAATGGCGCAGCGCCGCCGGGCCGTCCATCAGCGTGGCGGCGATCGAGGTCAGGATCTTGTTTTTGGTGCTGACCACGCCGATCTTGCGCACGCGGTCGGTGTAGGAGGCCGGGAACGGCTTGTCGGTCACCGCCTTGACCGACGCGGTCATCTGCATCGCCGCCATTTTGCGGAAACCGCTCATCAGGCGGTCGAGGTCGCGCCGGTCGGACAACAGATTGAACTCGACGATCGGCTCCGCCTGCGGATCGCGCGAGGCGAGTTTTATCTGTCCGGTCTCGGAATAGGTCTTGTTGACGAAGGTCAACAGCGAGCCGATCTGTTCGCCGACCGCGTGCCAGGCCGATTTGCTGAGCACGACGACGAACATGTCGCCGTTCGGCACGCCCTTGCAGCCCCGACGAGTAACGCAAGCCGAGCTGCATGTGGCGCCTGGTGTGCCCGTTCATGCGCGCGCCGCGTCGCACGAAGCTCGACAGCGAAATCGAGGGATGATCCATCAGGCGCTGGCCGACGCCTTGCAGCCCCATCAGCACCGGAATGCCCAAATCCCTGAGATGGCCGACCGGGCCGATGCCGGCGCGCAAGCAGATGCGCCGGCGAATGGATCGCGCCGCAGGAGAGGATGATCTCGCGGCCACGGAATTCCTGCTCGCGGCCGTCGATTTGGGCCTTGACGCCGACGCAGCGCGTGCCCTCGAACAACAGCTCCTTGACCTGGGTGTTGGTCGAGATGGTCAAATTGGCGCGCTTGCGGGTTTCGCGATCGAGATAGCCCATCGCGGCCGAGACGCGCTGCTCGTCCTGGTTGGAGTGCGTCACCGGAAAATAGCCGTCGACGAACTCGCCGTTCTGGTCGGGCACGAATTGAAAACCGGCTTGCTGGAAGGCCTGGGCGAACGCTTCCGAGTGCCGGGTCCAGTGCTCCCTCGGAATGCGGCGCACCGGAATCCGGCCGTCCTTGCCATGGTACGGCCCGTCGAAGTCGAGGTCGCGCTCGAGCTTCCTGAAAAACGGCAGCACGCCGTTCCAGTCCCAGCCGGCCGCGCCGCGCGCTTCCCATTCATTGTAGTCGGTCGGCGCGCCGCGATTGGCCATCTGGCCGTTGATCGAGGACCCGCCGCCCAGCACCCGCGCCTGCTCGTATTTGCGCAACGGCGGACGCGCCTCGTCCGGATTGTTGTGGCTGACGATCTGGGTCGTGACCTTGAGTTCGGTCCAGTGGAAGCGCGGATCGAAATAGGCAGTGCCGGGATAGCTGTCGCGAATTTCGGCCGGTTCGTTGCCGGGCGGCGTGTCCTGGCCCGCCTCGCAGAGCAGAACCTTATTGGCGCTTTTGGCCGAGAGCCGATGGGCCATGACCGAGCCGGCGGAGCCGCCGCCGACGATGATGAAGTCGTACAATTTGGGAGTTCCCTTGTTTTACGTTTCTGGGTTTTGTGACGGGACGATAGCGTATCTCAAATGCCAAGAGAATGCCGCCTCACTGGCAAACTTCCGACACACGATGACGGCGAAAAGAAAAAGAGACGTTCCGACATGACGCATGCGCGACGCGTAAACCTTACTCGGTTTTGCCGTCGTGCGGATATTTCAAAGGGGCCTTCGTGTCGTACAAACTTTTTCCATCGATCCTGCTGGCCTGCGCGCTGTTGGCCTCCCCTGCCCTTGCCCAGACTGTTTCACAGAATCTTGCCCAGACCGGCGCTGTGCCCAAACCGGCGGCCTCGCCCGCTGCCAACGCCGATGCGCTGACGCCCGATCAGGCCAAGCGGGCGCTCGATACGCTGCAGGACGACGCCAAGCGCGCGCAGGTGATCGATACGCTGCGCGCGATCGCCAAGGCGTCCCCTGACAAAATTTCACCCGACAAAGCCTCCCCCGACAAAGCCTTGCCCGGCAATGCTTCCCCGCCAGCGCCAGCCGCACAACCCGCGGCTGAGCCGCCATCCGCGCTGCCGCTGACCTCCGACAGCCTCGGCGCCCAGCTGCTGCTGACAATATCCGATCAGGTCGACGATTTCTCGCACGAGATCGCCGACGCCGCGCGGACGCTGACGCATTTTCCGGCGTTCTATTACTGGATCGTGAGAACCGCCAACGATCCCGCCGCCTATGACCAGTTGCTCGATATCGCCTGGAAACTCGCACTGGTGTTCGGTGGCGCTTTCGTCACCGAATGGGTGATCTTCCGGTTGATCCAGCGGCCGGTGGCGTTTCTCGAGGCGCACTTGCCGCAAACGGCGCAGGCCCCGGCCCGGACGGTCGCCGTCAACTACGGACCCGCCGATCCACCGTCGGACGCGACGGACGTGGTCGCGGAGCCCGAGCAGCATCAACGCCGCGTCAATCTCGCGCGCGTCTGGCAGTCGCTGATCAGACTGCCGTTCGTGTTGGGCCGTCTGCTGCTCGAGCTGCTACCGGTCATCGTCTTTGTCGGGGTCGCCACGACGTTGCTGGGCACCGCGCTCGGCCAACTCACGACCACCCGGCTGGTGATCTTCGCGGTGGTCAATGCCTATGCGCTGTCGCGTGGGCTGATCTGCGTGGCGCGGGCGATGGCAGGGCCGTTCGGCCTGCTGCGCGTTCGCGCCGAGACCGCGGCCTATATCGAGATATGGGCGCGACGCATCGTCGGCGTCGGCGTGTCCGGCATCGCTTTTGCGAACGTGGCGCTGCTGCTCGGCCTGCACCACGCCGGCTACATCGCTTTGCTGCGCCTGGTGATGCTGATCGTGCATCTGTTTGTCGTCGTCATCATCCTGCAGTGCCGCCGCCAGGTCGCAGCCGCGATTCGCGCGCCGCATGGCCGCCAGGGCGTCGCCGCCAGGGCGCGCAACCGCATCGCCAGCCTGTGGCACTATCCGGCGATCGTGATCGTGCTGGGATTGTGGGCGGTGTGGGCGCTCAACATCCGCAACGGCTATTCGCTGCTGCTGCAATATTTCGTCGGCACCGTCGCGGTCGCACTGGTCACGCGTCTTGCCACCATCGTGGTGCTGAGCGTGATCGATCGCGGCTTCCGGATCAGCCCGGACATCCTGCAGCGCTTCCCCGGGCTCGAGACCCGCGCCAATCGCTATCTGCCGCTGTTGCGCAAGGTCGTCGCGGGGATCATCGCCTTTGTCGGTTTCGTCGCTTTGCTCGAAGTCTGGGGCGTCGATGCCATCGTCTGGTTCTATGGCGACCAGATCGGCAGCCGGCTGGTGTCGGCGGTGCTGACGATCGGCATTGCCGCGCTCGCGGCGGCGGCGATCTGGGAGGTAGCCAACGCACTGATGGACCGGCAGCTCAATGTGCTGTCGCGCGAGGGGCACTATGCACGCGCGGCGCGCTTGCGGACCTTTCAGCCGATGCTGCGAACGGTGTTGTTGTGCGTGATCGTCGCGGTGGTCGGACTGACCGCACTGAGCGAAATCGGCGTCAACGTCGCCCCGCTTTTGGCCGGCGCCGGGATCGTCGGCATCGCAATCGGCTTCGGCTCGCAGAAGCTGGTGCAGGATCTGATCACCGGGCTGTTCCTGCTGCTGGAGAACACCGTGCAGGTTGGCGACAACGTCACGGTGTCGGGCCTGTCAGGCACCGTCGAGAACGTCTCGATCCGCACCATCCGGCTGCGTGCCGGCGACGGCGCGGTGCACATCGTTCCCTTCAGCGCGGTGACGACCTTAACCAATTCCAGCCGCGGCGCCGGCAACGCGGCGGTCAGTGTCAATGTCGCCTACAAGGAAGACACCGACCGCGCCGGCCAGATACTCAAGGATATCGTCGCCGAAATGCGCAAGGAGACCGAATACCGCCAGGCGATCCGCGGCGATCTCGAATTGTGGGGCGTCGACAAGGTGGACGGCTCGATGGCCTCGATCGTCGGCCAGATCCGTTGCACCGACGCAGGCCGCTGGCCGGTGCAGCGCGAATTCAACCGCCGCATGAAGCGGCGCTTCCAGGAATGCGGCCTCGAAATCGCATCCAGCGGCCAGACCATCCTGATGCAGGTCGCAGCCCCCGCCGAACTCGCCTCGGACGCGATGCCGCGACGCGCGGCGGGTTGAACAAGGTGCAACGTCATCCTGAGAGAGCGAGAATGTATTGCTCGCGCGCGAAGAAATTTGGATTTGATGGGCCTAATGCCACTGGCTGCAGGTTTTTTGACTGAGCCAACGTTCGAATGACAGCGGTCTGGCCAAATCTCGGCAAATTGCGGGAACCAAGCTATCCCGATGTTGGCGGCGGTGTGTTTGTTCTGGTTGGCGTAAGTGGCCTTTATGCCACTGCCTGCGCCCTGGCCTTCAAGGCAAAGAAACGCATCATGTTATGAGCGACCGCGAACCACAGCAGATGGATGCGGGCCTTGATCTTGCCGCGCAAGGATAGCTGGCGCAGGCCCATGCGGCGGGCATGGGCATTGATGCATTCGTGCTCGGCGCGCAGTCGGTAGAATGTTTTGCCGCCCTCGCTCTGCATACGTTCGCGCCAATCCGCGACGCCGACACCGTCATCTTTCTTCGGCGCATAAGGGGCAGTGCCGTGCCTGGTTTGCCCCGCCGGGCACCACAGCTTTATATCTTTGGCATGGGCCCATTCGATGTCGTCGTTTTTGGTGAAGCCGCCATCGACCAGATAGTCGGAGGGCTGATAGCCCTCGGCGTGCACGGTCTCGATCCCCGGCTGTGCCAGGCCGCGATCCGAACCGCTGGTGTCGATGTCGACCGCAACGATCATCTGGTGTTCCGGCGTCGATATGATCTGCATGTTGTAAGCGGGGCGCCATCCGCCATCCGCCATCTTCATCACCCGCGCGTCGGCATCGGTGGTCGAAGCGCGCGGCTCCTGCTGCTTGGCGACCTGTTTCTTGTTGGTCTTCTCCCGCCGTTCGCGCTCCGCCTCCAGTTCCTTCATGCGCTCCTGCGCCGCCGCGATCCGCGCCTCGCGCTCGCGGGCGCCGCGCTCCTTTGCCGCGCGCCGGACACGATCGCCGGCCGTCGGATCAGTCTCGACTTCGTAGCGCAGGCGCTCCACCCGCGCCTGCGATGCCGCTTGCAGTTCATCAAGCCGCGGGCGCCGGCGGAACGAACTCGCCCCCGCGCCGGCGCGTACCCGCAAGCCATCCTGCGCCAACGTGTCGAGCGATACCAACCCAGCCTCCACCATCGAGGCGACGCCTTGGGCCAGAAGCCGTTCCAGAACCGCCATATGAGCGATCCGGAAGTTCGACAGGCTGTGATAGTTCATCGACACCCCGCCGCATAACCACCGGTAGACCAGATGATCGCGGCACAGCCGGTCAAGTTGGCGGGCGCTGCCGACCCCATCGACCGTGGCCCATAGCCAAAGCGCCAACATCAGCTTCGGCGCTGCCGGTGGATGTCCCGGCTGGCCTTCACGCGCCTTGACGACGTCGTGCAACGCCGACAGATCCAGCCCCTCGACGAACGCCCAAACCGCGCGCACCGGATGATCGTCCGAAACCAGATCGTCCAATGCCGCAACCTGCATACCGATCTGATTACGTTCCGGCACCCGTAACCGCACTGCGCCGCGCCCCTCAGCCTGTGGCCTGTCCTGCTCGGGCAAATCCTCGAACAATTGCTCGTCAGCCATCGTCAGCTCCTGCTTCGCGCTCAATACCAGCGAATCACAGCACAACGGCCATGGCAAATGCTCATTGCCAAATCATTCCCACACTCTGAGGTGCGCGCTCTTGCGCGCCTCGAAGGATGTTGTTCCGCGCAGTGCGTGCAGCCATCCTTCGAGGCTCGCCAAGAGGCTCGCACCTCAGGATGACGCCGGAGATAGCTTCGCAGCCCGATATGACCCGAACCTCGGAAACGCGTTCCCGAAGCTTACTTGCCGTAGCTATAAAAACCCTGGCCGGTCTTGCGGCCGAGGTGGCCCGCGGCGACCATTTCCTTCAAGAGCGGCGCCGGGCGGTATTTCGGGTCGTTGAAGCCGTTGTAAAACACTTCCATCACCGACAGCATGGTGTCGAGCCCGATCATGTCGGCCAACGCCAACGGGCCGATCGGATGGTTGCATCCGAGTTTCATGCCGGCATCGATGTCCTCGGCGGTCGCCAACCCTTCCGCAAGCGCGAAGATCGCTTCGTTGATCATCGGGCACAGGATGCGGTTGACCGCAAAGCCGGGGCTGTTTTTCGCGGTGATCGATACTTTTCCGATCCGCTTGGCGAACGCCTCGGCCTTGGCGTGGGTATCGTCCGACGTCTGCAACCCGCGGATCAATTCCAATAGCGCCATCAACGGCACCGGATTGAAGAAATGCAGGCCGATAAAGCGGTCCGGGCGGTCGGTCGCCGCGGCGAGTTTTGTAATCGAGATCGACGAGGTGTTGGTCGCGACCAGCGCGGACGACCGGATCTTCGAGCAGATATCCTTCAGGATCTTGACCTTGAGGTCTTCGTTCTCGGTCGCCGCTTCAATCACCAGATCGCAGTCGGCGAATTTCGCGGTGTCCGTGGTGGTCGCGATCCGCGACAGCGCCGCGTTGCGGTCGGCATCCGTCATCTTCTGCTTGTTGACCAGACGCTCCAGGCTGCTGGTCACGACCGACATGCCCCGCGCCAGCGCCGCGTCCGAAATGTCGGCCATCGTCACCTTGAGACCGGACGCCGCACAGACCTGCGCGATCCCGTTGCCCATCGTCCCCGCGCCCACGATACCAATCTGCTCAATCATTGCTCGGCTAGCTCCGCTTTCATAAAATGCTGGCTGATATCGTTAGCAGAGCAAAGCGGCGGTCGGTAGTGAAACCAGTGTTTGGCTTCGTAGGGTGGGCAAAGGCGCGTTCCTTGCGCCTTGCCCACCAGAACACCATCGAAGTGCGAGACCGAAGGTGGTGGGCACGGCGCGAGCGCGCCTTTGCCCACCCTACAGCGCCTGCCTACTCCGCCGCTTCGCGCACGTAGCGCGCGGTCGGCGTGCGCATGGTCACGAGTTCTTCCGCGGCGGTCGGATGCAGCGCGAAGGTGGCGTCGAAATCGGCCTTGGTGGCTTTCATCTTGACCGCGATCGCGATGGCCTGGATGATTTCGGCGGCGGCGTCGCCGACGATATGGCAGCCGACCACGCGGTCGCTGCGGGCCGTCGACCACCAGCTTCATCAGGATGCGGGTGTCGCGGCCCGACATCGTCGACTTGATCGGGCGGAAATCGGTCTTGTAGATATCGACGTGGCTGAACTGCGCGCGGGCCTCGGCTTCGGTCAATCCGACCGTGCCGACTTCGGGCTGCGAGAACACCGCGGTCGGAATCGTCGCATGATCGACCTGCACCGGACGCTTGCCGAACACGGTATCGGCGAAGGCATGGCCCTCGCGGATCGCGACCGGCGTCAGATTGATGCGGTGGGTGACGTCGCCGATCGCATAGATGTTCGGCACCGAGGTGCGGGAAAAGCCATCGACCGACGATGCCGCCATTGATGCGCGATTGACGGCGACGCCGGCCTTCTCCAGCCCAAGACCGCTGACATTGGGATGCCGGCCGATCGCGAACATCACCTTGTCGGAGGCGATGCTCGATCCGCTCGACAGATGGGTGGCAAAGCTCCTTGCCGTGCTGCTCGATCTCGTTGACGGTGCAGCCGGTGAGGATGGTGATGCCCTGCCATCTCCATCTCCTTGCGCACATGGGCGCGAACGTCCTCGTCGAAGCCGCGCAGGATATTGTCGCCGCGATAGACCACCGTGACGTCGGAGCCGAAGCCGGCAAAAATGCCGGCGAATTCCAGCGCGATATAGCCGCCGCCCTGGATCACGATGCGCTTCGGCAATTCCGGCAGATGAAACGCCTCGTTGGAGGAGATCACGTGCTCGATGCCGGGAATCGCCGGGCCGTGATTCGGCGTGCCGCCGGTCGCGATCAGGATGTATTTCGCCGTGACAGTGCGGCCGTTGGCGAGCCGCAGCGTGTGGGCATCCTCGAGCACGGCGCGGGTCTTGACCACCTCCGCGCCGGCCTTTTCGACGTTGGTGGTGTAGATGCCTTCGAGCCGGGCGATCTCCTTGTCCTTGTTGGCGACCAGGGTCGGCCAGTCGAAGCTCACCGGCGGAATGGTCCAGCCGAAGCCCGCGGCATCCTCGATCTCATGATGAATGTGCGAGCCGATCACGAACAGCTTTTTCGGCACGCAGCCGCGGATCACGCAGGTGCCGCCCATCCGGTATTCTTCGGCGATCATCACCCGTGCGCCGTAGCCGGCGGCGATCCGGGCGGCGCGCACGCCGCCCGAACCTCCTCCGATGACGAAAAGATCGACGTCGAACTCAGCCATAAGAAGCCCCGCTTGCCCTGGAGCACCGGATCAGATTTGCTTGATCAGATCTGCTTGCCGCGCTTGCGCATCTCGGCGCGGAATTCGCCATTGACGATTTCGCGCGAACTGCTGCGCCCACTGGTTCATGATAGGCCATGCTTTCCTGAATGGCCTTGGGCTCGGTCGACAGCAGCTTCTGGCCGAGCGGCGACTTGTAGAACATCACCAGATCCTTCAGTTCCTGCTCGGTGAACTCGCTGGCATAGATCTTCGCCATGCCTTCGCCGATCTCGTTCTCGCGGCCGGCCAGCTTCTGGGCGACGATCACCGCGACCTCGTTGAGATCCTTTTGATAGTTGAGATTGTTCTGCGATCAGCTGTTCCTTGGTCTGCTCGACAATGTTGGGCACGGCGTTGGCATACATGGCGTTGGCGTTTTTCATCGCCAGGATTTCCTTGGCCGCAGCGATCGCAGCCGGCGAAGCGCGGCGGTGCGTCTGCGCCCCTGCCGGCACCGCCGGCCAGCGCCAGCCCCAGTACCAGGCCCGCGGCCGACAAAATTCTCGAAAGGCTCTTCATTCCGATTCTCCTCGATTGCGGCATTACCGCCGTTCAACAACGCGAATTCCCTGGGCCGCACCGGCCAAGCATCGCCGTGCTGGCCAGACCGATGAACAGTCCGTGCTCGACCACGCCCGGTATCGCATTCAGCAATCCCGCCAGGCGCGGCGCATCGGCTATTCGTCCCAGATGGGCATCGACAATCCAGTGGCCGCCATCGGTGACGAAAACGTGACCGTCCTTGCCGTTCCGGACCACCATTTGCCCGGAAACGCCGCTTTCGGCAAATGCCCTGGCCATGCGCGCGCTGCGTCGCCGCCAGGCCGAACGGAATCACCTCGACCGGCAGCGGAAAGCGGCCGAGAACATCGACCCATTTGGAATCGTCGGCGATCACGATCATGCGATCGGACGCGGCGGCCACGATCTTCTCGCGCAGCAACGCGCCGCCGCCGCCCTTGATGACATTGAGCGCGGGATCGATTTCGTCGGCGCCGTCGACCGTCAGATCGAGGCGGTCGATGTCGTCGAGCGTGGTCAGGCGAATGCCGCAGCGCTCTGCTTCGCGCGCGGGTCACCTCCGAGGTCGGCACGCCGATGACGTCGAGCCCGGCGCGGACCCGCTCGCCCAGCAAGTTCGACAAAATGCTTGGCGGTCGAACCGGTGCCGAGGCCAAGCTTCATGCCGTCGCGCACCTCTTCGAGCGCGCGCGCCGCCGCTTGCCGTTTCAGTTCGTCCATATCCACGCGCAAGACCTGTGTTTTCGGGAAATCGCTGCCGGTCGAGCGATCGGCGGCGGGGTTCGGCGGCGCATATCTAGCGTCGTTTTACCGGGAGGAACAGTATTATACCCCCGGCTTGGCCGTAATCGATCACTTCCGGACCGGGGCCGCCCCTTGCGTGATTGGACCGGGAACGCTAGCGATCCCGGATGACCTCTGTTCGCACCGTTGTATTCGATCTCGATGGCACGCTGGTGGATACCGCGCCCGACCTGATCAACGCGCTCAATTTCGTGCTCGATCGCGAGGGCTTGCCGCCGGTGCCGCTGCATTCCGCGCGCAACATGATCGGCGCCGGCGCCCGCCGGCTGATCGAACGCGGCCTCGAGGTGGAGGGGCGCGCCGCAACGCCCGCCGACATCACCCGGCTCACCGGCGATTTCATCGATTATTACGCCGCCCATATCGCCGACGGCTCGCGCCCGTTCGAGGGGCTGGAAGACGCGCTCGATGATCTCGCTGCCCGCGGCTATCGATTCGCGGTTTGCACCAACAAGCTGGAGTGGCTGTCGAAGCGGCTGCTCGACCAGCTCGGACTGAGCCCGCGGTTTGCCGCGATCTGCGGCGCCGATACGTTTGGCGTCTCAAAGCCCGATCCGGCCATCCTGCAACAGACCGTGGCGCGCGCCGGCGGCCAGCTGGCCTCGACGGTGATGGTGGGCGATGCCGGCCCGGACGTCGGGGTGGCGCGGCGTGCCGGCGTTCCCGGTGATCGGTGTCGAATTCGGCTACACCGACGTTCCCATCGCCGATCTCAAGCCGGACCTGCTGATCGGGCATATGCGCGATTTGCCGGGCGGTCGAAAGCCTGATGGCTCGCCAGAAATCTTTGTAAGAACATGATGTTACTGCGGTATTTTAATTTATTGTGAGAAATATTAACCATCACTTAACGATGAAGTCGCGCATGGTTGCGCTGCCCTCCCGACGCTCCTATGGTCGGCCTCGGGGATTGTGGCAGTTTGCCGCAGTTAAAGTGACGGATTGATCATGCGTCGTGTCATCGTGATTGCCGCAGCCGGCTTCAGCCTGGCCGGCTGCTCCTCCTTTTCTTCCATGGGAGACTATTTCAAGTCGACCCCGCCGACGGTGCAGGTCCAGCTCGATTCGACGCCGCAAGGCGCCGATGCCCGCACCTCGCTCGGGCCAGGCTGCAAAACCCCCTGCACGGTGTCGGTCCCGGCTCCGGAAAACGGCGGCTTCTCGGTCACCTACTCCTTGAACAAGTTCCAGCCGGCCACCGTGCCGGTGACGGTGGTGCGTAACCCCGGCGACTTCGCCTCGGCGGGCACCGTCAACGTCGATCCCAATCCGGTCGTTGCCCAACTGCAGCCGGCCGGACCGCCGCCGAAGCGTCCAGGAAGCACGGGATGCAGCCGAGAAAGCCGAAGCCGCCAAAGGGCGACGCGGCAGCGGCGCCGCCGCCGCAGCGGATTCGGCGTTCCCGGCACCCGGCCGCAGCTGCTCCGCCGCCTCCGCCGCCCACCCACTGATTGTTTGCACTGCACCCAATACAAGGTGCGGCGAGGACCTGCGAGGTACCAATTGTATGCGCCTCGCATGATGCATACATTGTGACTGCAAAGCAGCCGCCATAGGCGTATGGCGGATCGCTGCAGTCACAAGGCCGTAGTTGAATGAACGGACCCGTTTTGTTGAGTGCTGCCGCGCCACTGTCGCGCCCGATGACCGACCCGTTTGGCCGGACGATCAGCTATCTGCGGGTGTCGGTAACCGATCGCTGCGACCTGCGCTGTTTTTATTGCATGTCGGAAGACATGACATTCCTGCCCAAGGCCGATCTGCTCACGCTCGAGGAACTCGACCGGCTGTGTTCGGCCTTCATCGCCAAGGGCGTGCGCAAGCTGCGGCTGACCGGCGGCGAACCGCTGGTCCGGCGCAACGTGATGTCGCTGGTGCGCTCGCTGTCGCGCCATCTCGACAGCGGCGCGCTCGACGAATTGACGCTGACCACCAACGGCTCGCAACTGGCGCGCTTTGCCGTCGAATTGCGCGACTGCGGCGTACGCCGCATCAACGTCTCGCTGGATACGCTCGATCCCGCGAAATTCCGCGCCATCACCCGCTGGGGCGATCTCGACAAGGTGCTGGCCGGCATCGAGGCGGCGCGCGCCGCGGGCCTCGCGGTGAAGATCAACGCGGTGGCGCTGAAGAACATGAACGAGGACGAGATCCCCGCGCTGATGCAATGGGCGCACGGCAAGGGCATGGCGCTGACGCTGATCGAGGTGATGCCGATGGGCGATATCGGCGAAGGCCGCATCGACCAATATGTGCCGCTGTCGCTGCTGCGCGCCCGCCTCGCCCAGCAATTCACCCTGACCGACCTTCCGGACGATACCGGCGGCCCGGCGCGTTACGTCCACGTCAGCGAGACCGGCGGCAAGCTCGGCTTCATCACGCCGATGACGCATAATTTCTGCGAGTCCTGCAACCGGGTGCGGATCACCTGCACCGGCACGCTGCATACCTGCCTCGGCCACGAGGATGCCTCCGACCTGCGCAAGCCGCTGCGGGCCTCCGCCGACAATGAACTGCTCGCGGCCGCGATCGACCGCGCGATCGGGCTGAAGCCCAAGGGCCACGACTTCATCATCGATCGCCGGCACAACCGCCCGAGCGTCAGCCGCCATATGAGCGTCACCGGCGGTTAGATCCGGCTTGGCTAGTCCGCCCGCCCAAGCGAACAATTCCCCCACGATATCAACAAACTTCCGATTGACGGCGGCTGTTGCGCGCTGGATTGGTGCGCCGGCTTCATGCTAGCTCGGCTGGATAAGCCGCTGCGCCTGATGCGCAGCCAAGACAGCAGAAGCGCCGTTGGGGGAGATGTCGTTGCAATCGCTCGTGAAGATGAGCCATCACGCCGCGCGTTCGCGTGACGCTGCGCGTTCAGTACGCGCCGGCGAAGCGACGTCGGTCGAAACGATCGGCATGGCCTGATGGCCGGCGCCGGGGAGAAAACGATGCGTCCATTGCTGGCCGTCAGCACGGCGATCGACCTGATCAACGAAAAGATCGGCTACGTCTGCAATTTCCTGGTGCTGGCCGCCTGCCTCGTCAGCGCCGGCAACGCCATGATCCGCTATGCGTTCGGCTACAGTTCGAACGGCTGGCTCGAGCTGCAATGGTACATGTTCGCGATCCTGGTGATGTTCGGCGCGTCCTACACCTTCAAGCGCAATGAACATGTCCGGGTCGAGATCTTCTATCTGTTCCTGTCCGAGCGCGGCCAGCTCTGGCTCGATCTGATCGGCACGCTGTTCTTCCTGATCCCGGCCTGCCTGCTGCTGAGCTATCTGTCGTGGCCGTTCTTCCATCAGGCCTATGCGGTCGGCGAAATGTCGGGCAATGCCGGCGGCCTGATCCGCTGGCCGATCAAATTCGTGATCCCGTCCGGCTTCGTGATGCTGGCGCTGCAAGGCGTCTCCGAGGTGATCAAGCGCATCGCCGCACTTCGCGGCGAGGTCACGATCGATGCGAAGTACGAGAGGCCGACGCAATGATTACGCTGGAGATGATGCCGCCGATGATGTTCGGCGGCCTCGTGATCGCGATGCTGATCGGCTTCCCGGTGGCGTTCACGCTGGCCGCGGTCGGGCTTTCGTTCGGATTCCTCGCCATCCATCTCGGCTTCTTCGACCTGAATTTCCTGCAGGCGATCCCGGGCCGCGTGTTCGGCAGCGTGCTGTCCAACGAACTGCTGCTCGCGATCCCCTTCTTCACCTTCATGGGCGCGATCCTCGAGCGCTGCGGGCTTGCCGAGGACATGCTGGATTCGATGGGCCAGTTGTTCGGCCCGATCCGCGGCGGCCTCGGCTATTCGGTGATCCTGGTCGGCTTCATCCTCGGCGCCATCACCGGCACGGTGGCGGCGCAAGTGATCGCGATGGCGCTGATCTCGATGCCGGTGATGATCCGCTACGGCTACAACATCCGCTACATCACCGGCGTGCTGGCGGCCTCCGGCACCATCACCCAATTGGTGCCGCCGTCGCTGGTGCTGATCGTGCTGGCCGACCAGCTCGGCAAGTCGGTCGGCGACATGTATCTCGGCGCCTGGGGCCCGTCGATTTTCCAGATCTTCCTGTTCGCCGGCTACACCTTCGTGCTCGGCATCTTCAAGCCGGATTATCTGCCGCCGGTGCCGAAGACCGAATTGACGCTGACCGGATGGCCGCTGTGGCGCAAATGCCTGATGGGCATCATCCCCTCGGCGGTGCTGATCTTCGTCGTGCTCGGCACCATGATGATGGGGCTGGCGACGCCGACCGAAGCCGGCGCCATGGGCGCGGTCGGCGCCATCGTGCTGGCGGCGATCCACAGCAAGGATTTCAGCACCACCGGCCGCAAGGTGCTCATCACAGGCGTGATCGCCGGCGGCATCGGCACCATCATCGGCATCTTCGTGACCGAAGGGCTGGTCTTCAAGCTGGCCTTTGCCGTCACCTATCTCGCGGTGGTGTGGATCTGCCTCGAGGCGGTTCGGATTCCCGAACTGCGCGACCTGATCAAGCAGGGCTACGAGACCACCATGCGCATCACCACCATGGTGACGTTCATCCTGATCGGCTCGACCTGCTTCTCGGTGGTGTTCCTCGGCGTCTCCGGCGGCGTCTGGCTGGAAAACCTGCTGACCTCGCTGCCCGGCGGCGTCTGGGGCTTCCTGATCTTCATCAACCTCTTCATCTTCTTCCTGGCGTTCTTCCTGGATTTCTTCGAGATCGCCTTCATCATCCTGCCGATGATCGCGCCGATCGCGCAGAAGATCCTGGCGCCCGTGGTCGGCGACGGACCGGCGCTGATCTGGTTCGGCGTCATGCTCTGCGTCAACATGCAGACCTCGTTCATGCATCCGCCGTTCGGTTTTGCGCTGTTCTATCTGCGCGGCGTCGCGCCCAAGGAAGTCAAGAGCTCCGACATCTATTGGGGCGCCCTGCCCTGGGTCGGCCTGCAGGCGATGATGGTGATCCTGGTGATCGCATTCCCGATCACGGTCACCGGCCTGCTCGACAAGCCGGTCAATGTCGATCTCAACAAGGTCAAGATCGACGTCCCGCAGATCGACCTGCCGCCGCTGGATTTCGGGCCGCCGGCGAAGCAATAGCGCGCAGGGGTTTTCCGTTGCAGGCGGCGCATAGCGGCACGACAGGTCGCCCCGGATATCGCGCAGGCTCCGGTTTTCGGTTGTCAATGAGTATGTTATGTTATAACATTGCGCCATGGAGATGTTCGGATGAGGCCATACATCGAGGCGACGCTCCCAGGTCCCAATGATGTCAGCGAACTGCAGACAGCATTTCGCTTCGACGAGGCCAGGATGCATATCCGAAACGCCGTGAAGCGCGCAGAGGCCGATGGCATTTCAAGTGAGACTTTGGCCCTTGCTCTCATCGGTGAGGCGCTTCCGCCGATTGTCCATGAGCGCGGGCCGATTTGGGCGGCCGCGGTACTGACGAAACTCGCCCGCCGTCTGCGCGCCGGGCTTTAGATCTGGAGTGTCCCTTGGGTGAAGTTGTAAGGTTTGTCTCAAAGTCTGAGCTTGAACGGGCGCGTCTCATCAGAGAGGCCCGCGCGGTTTACGAGAGCATATTCCCTGACGCTGAAGGGCCCCGGCAGCCAAAACGCGGATAGTCTCAGGGCGCGCATTCGCGCGACCCGTCGGCTCATCCGGGATGACTACCAGCATTGCAAGCTGGCGCGATCAGGTCTGGGCGTGGCGCGCCATGAAATTGTCGAAGCCGATTTCTGCGACCTGGAACCATTGGTAGCCGGTCGCGGTGAACCCGGTCACGGAGTCGTACAATTTCTTGAAAGCGGGGTTGCCGGCGGCGACTTCGGCGTTGAGTTCCTTGGTCGCCTTGTAGCTTGCCTCCATGATCGCGGGCGAGAAGCCGTGCAGCTTGGTGCCGCCGGCGAGCAGCTTCTTCAATGCCAGCGGATTGACCGCGTCGTACTTCCCCATCATCCAGTTGTTGGCGTAATGGCCGGCCTGCTCCAGCACGCTCTGATAATATTTCGGCAGCGCATTCCATTTGTCGAGATTGATCAAGGCAAGAAGCATCGGGCCGCCTTCCCACCAGCCCGGATAATAATAATGGGGCGCGACCTTGTAGAGGCCGAGCCTCTCGTCGTCATAGGGGCCGACCCACTCGGCGGCGTCGATGGTGCCCTTCTCCAGGGCCGGATAGATGTCGCCGCCAGCGAGCTGCTGCGGCACGCAACCGAGCTTGGCCATGATGCGGCCGGCATAGCCGCCGATGCGGAACTTCAGGCCGTGCAGATCCTCGACCGTGTTGATCTCCTTGCGGAACCAGCCGCCCATCTGGCAGGTGGTGTTGCCGGCGAGCAGCGAGGTGACGTTGTAGTTCTTGTAGAACTCGTTGAGCAGCTCCTTGCCGTCACCGAACATGTACCAGGCCTGGGTGATGCGGGCGTTCGGACCGAACGGAATGCAGGAACCGAAAGTGAAGGTCGGATCCTTGCCGAAATAATAATACGACGCGGTGTGCCCCATCTCGACGGTGCCGTTCTGCACGGCATCGAGCACCTGCAGGCCCGGAACGATTTCGCCGGCCGCAAAGGTCTGGATCTGGAATTTGCCGTCGGTGGCCTCACCGACCATCTTGGCCATCTGCTCGGCGCCGCCGTGCAGGGTGTCGAGCGATTTCGGCCAGCTCGTCGTCATGCGCCATTTGATTTCCGGCATCGATTGCGCGATCGCCGGTGCCGCTATGGTCGCCGCACCCGCGGCAGCCAGCCCCGTGACCTTGATAAACTCTCTCCGCTTCATGGACCGTTTCCCCCTGATGATGCCTTCGTATCGAGGCCTGGGGCGACCATGGAACATCCCGATACGGATTGCCATCCCCAACCGCGGCCCGATGACGCAGAAAGGCCCGGCCTCCTGCGGGAGACCGGGCCTTGCGCCTGCCACTTGAGGCTTGGCGGGAACGCTTTGGATCAGCCGCGCGTGCGCGAGCGGATCATGAAGCTGTCGAAGGTATATTCGGCCACCTGCCACCACAGATACTGGTCGGAGCGATAGGCCTGCATCGCGTCGATCGACTTCTTGAAGTCGGCGTTCTGCGCGGAGATTTCGCCCCACAATTCGTTGGTCGCCTTCAGGCAGGCTTCCAGCACTTCGTTGGTGAACGGGCGAAGCTGGGTGCCGCCGGCAACCAGACGCTTCAGCGCGGTCGGGTTCTGCATGTCGTAGCGCGCCGCCATCCAGGTGTTGGCGTTGGCGCATGCGTTGTTGATGATGGCCTGATAGTTCTTGGGCAGCGAATTCCACTTCTCGAGATTGCAGAACGCGTGCACCGTCGGGCCGCCTTCCCAGAAGCCCGGATAGTAGTAATATTTCGCGACCTTCTGGAAGCCGAGCTTTTCATCGTCATAGGGGCCGACCCATTCGGCCGCGTCGATGGTGCCCTTTTCGAGCGCGGGATAGATGTCGCCGCCGGCGAGCTGCTGCGGCACCACGCCGACCTTCTGCAGCACCTGGCCGGCGATGCCGCCGATGCGGAATTTCAGCCCCGACAGGTCGGCGACCGTCTTGATCTCCTTGCGGAACCAGCCGCCCATCTGGGTGCCGGTGTTGCCGCAGGGAAAACCGATCACGCCGAATTTCTTGAAGAACTCGTTGCCGAGTTCCTGGCCGCCGCCCTGATACCACCAGGAGTTCTGCATGCGGGCATTCAGACCGAACGGCACCGACGCATAGATCGCAAACGTCGGATCCTTGCCGACGTAATAATAGGCTACCGTGTGGCTCATCTCGATGGTGCCGTTGGAGGTCGCATCGAGCGCCTGCAGGCCGGGAACGATTTCACCCGCGGAAAACACCTGGATCTGAAATTTGTTGTCGGTCATTTCCGCGACATATTTCGAAAACTCGAGCGAGGCGCCGTACAGCGTATCGAGCGACTTCGGGAAGCTCGACGTCATGCGCCATTTGAGCTCCGGCATCGATTGCGCGATCGCCGGCGAGGCCACGGCCGTGGCGGCGGCACCGACTGCGGAAACCTTCAAAAAATCACGACGCTTCATTCAGGCATCTCCTTGGTGGGGCATTCCCGGGTTTTCTGGAGTGTTGCTTTCGGCCGAGCGGTCGTTGCATCGGCTGAGGGTGCTGTGGCGGGGCTTTAACACGGAAGTCGGTTGGCGAAAACGCAACAAAGGCATGATGGACGGATTAAACGAAAGTCGCATGAAGCATGAATTGGGTTCACGCCTGTTGAAACAGGCTCAAGCCGCGGCGATAACGCCCTGCAACTGGTCGCGGACCTTGGCACCGATTTCGCGATAGATCGCGGCATGCGGGCCGTCGGGCTCGCTCTCCACCACCGGCGTTCCCGAATCCGACGCGGTGCGAATCGACATATGCAAGGGGATCTCGCCGAGGAAGGGTACGCCAAGCCGCTCGGCCTCGTGGCGCGCGCCGCCATGACCGAAAATGTCCGATCGCGTGCCGCAATGCGGACACTGAAAATAACTCATGTTCTCGACAATACCCAAAACCGGCACATTGACCTTGCGGAACATCGCGAGCCCGCGCCGCGCATCGATCAGCGATAGATCCTGTGGTGTCGAAATAATGACCGCGCCCTTGAGCGGTACGTTCTGCGCCAGCGTCAATTGCGCGTCGCCGGTGCCCGGCGGCATATCGACCACGAGGACATCAAGCGTACCCCACGCGACGTCGCGCAACATCTGGGTGATGGCCGACATCACCATCGGTCCGCGCCAGATCATCGCGGTGTCTTCCTCGACCAGAAAACCGATCGACATGATCGCCAGACCGAAACGCGCGATCGGGATCATCTTCCTATTGTCGTCCAGTTTGGGCTTTTCGCGGATCCCGGTCAGCCGCGGCACCGACGGCCCGTAAATATCGGCGTCGAGCAGGCCGACGCGCAAACCGAGATCGCGCAGGCCGAGCGCCAGATTGAGCGCCGTGGTCGATTTGCCGACACCGCCCTTGCCGGACGCCACCGCGATCACCGCCGAGATGCCGGGGATTTCCGCCTGCTTGGCCATCGGGGATGCCGGACTTTGCGGCGGCCGATGTGAGGCTACCGGTTGCACGCCGTGGCCGTGGCTGTGGCTGTGGCCGTGGTTGTGCGGCGCCGGCGCCGGTGGCGGTGCCACGCCGGCCTTGCGCTCGGCCGTCAATGCGACCATCGCGGTGGTGACGCCGGGAATGGCGCGTATCGCCGCTTCCGCCTGAGAGCGAATGCTCTCCCAGGCGCGGGCTTCCGCGGCATCGACATTGATCGAGAAAAACACCTTGCCGTCGCTGACCGAAATCGCCGACAGCACATTGGCATTGGTCAGACCGACGCCGCGCGGCGACATCACCTTGGCCAAGGCATCGAGAACTTGTTGCTGCGTGACGCTCACGGCGCATCTCCTAGCGCCGTATCGGTTCTGATGGCATCAGAACCGGGCGCTTCTTTTATTTTGACGCGTTTTCCAACGCAGATAAGTCTACGCAATCTGCGTAAACTTGATTGCGCCGCGAACTAGGCGCCCATCCCGGATCAAGTCCGGGACAGGCTTTCGCTCGAAAACGCTATCGCTAAAACCGGATGCGACCCTTAAAGCGTTACGGCCCAAAAGGCTACCTCGCTCCGATGTCGTCGGCACGGGCCGTAGGAGCGGCCGAGCCCTGCTCCTTGGCCGCCTCGTAGTTCAGCTCGATCATGACGCCGTTGGGGTCGTTGACGAAAATCTGCCAGAGATCGCCGCCGGGAACCTGCCGCGCGTCGTGCTCGAAGCCTCCAGACTGCAACCGTTGCTTCATGCCGGAGAACCCGCGGCTGATGAAAGCAACGTGATGAACGACCCCGGAATCCGGCTTCTGCGGCTCGTCGGTCCTGGAGATATCGACCAGATGCACCACCGGCTTGCCCTCCGAGTACATCCAGGCACCCGGGAAGGCAAAGTTTGGCCGGGGACCCTTCTCCAGGCCCAGGACGTCCTCGTAAAAGCGGACCGTATCGTCGAGTTTCCGGGTCCTGATGTTGAAATGATCGAGCACGCCAACGCTCACGCCCATGCGATGCACTCCCTTTTTTGTGAAGTTCGTTTTGAGGGTTCGATGCTAGCACAAAACCCCGGGCCGCAGGCAATCGAAGCCG
The DNA here is from genome assembly GCA_963755895.1 of uncultured Alphaproteobacteria bacterium. Lineage (GTDB taxonomy): Bacteria > Pseudomonadota > Alphaproteobacteria > Rhizobiales > Xanthobacteraceae > Bradyrhizobium. Next base: position 206,498 of record CAVWMD010000027.1, on the reverse strand, counting down.
TTGACCTCCCGTTGCTCTCCCTTGGCCCTCCGTTACGCAGAGGTTATGGTGCGCGCTCCCTGAAGAAGCCGCCCGGCCCATCCGATGTCGCCGGCAATATCCCCAATAAAAGCCCCAGCGGGCAAACGATAAGGTAGCAACCATGGCTAAAGTCGCTTTTCTAGGTCTCGGCGTGATGGGTTTCCCGATGGCAGGGCACCTTGTCAAAAAAGGCGGCCATGAAGTCACCGTCTACAACCGCACCGCCGCCAAGGCCAAGGAATGGGCCGACAAATTCGGCGGCAAAACCGCGGCCACGCCGAAGGCCGCCGCCGAGGGCCAGGATTTTGTCATGTGTTGCGTCGGCAACGATAATGATCTGCGCTCGGTCACCCTTGGCGCCGACGGCGCCTTCGCCGGCGTCAAAAAAGGCGCAACCTTCGTCGATCATACCACCGCATCCGCCGAAGTCGCCCGCGAGCTCGATGCCGCCGCCACCAAAGCGGGCTTCAAATTCGTCGACGCGCCGGTATCGGGCGGACAGGCCGGCGCGGAAAACGGCGTCTTGACGGTGATGTGCGGTGGCAGCGCCGATGCCTATGCCGGCGCCGAGCCGGTGATCGCGGCCTATGCGCGGATGTGCAAGCTGCTCGGCCCCGCCGGCTCCGGCCAACTGACCAAAATGGTCAACCAGATCTGCATCGCCGGGTTGGTCCAGGGCCTCTCCGAAGGCATCCATTTTGCCAAGAAAGCAGGCCTCGACATCCCCGCGGTGATCGACACCATCGCCAAGGGCGCCGCCCAGTCCTGGCAGATGGAGAACCGCTACAAGACCATGAACGAGGGCAAATTCGATTTCGGTTTTGCGGTCGAATGGATGCGCAAGGATCTGTCGATTTGCCTCACCGAGGCCCGGCGCAATGGCGCCAACCTGCCGGTGACCGCGCTGGTCGATCAGTTCTACTCCGAAGTGGAGAAGATGGGCGGCAAGCGCTGGGATACGTCGAGCCTGCTGGCGCGGCTGCAACGCTGATCGCCTGAGTTTACTCCTCGTCATGGCCGGGCTTGTCCCGGCCATCTACGTCTTCCTTCTTGTTCCTACCTGTTCCTACTTGTTCCTTCTTGGGCTCAGCAAAGACACGGATGCCCGGGACGAGCCTGGCACGACGGGGTTGATCGGCCGTCCCCCGCACGGCACGGGCAAAACGTTAATTTAACCTCCCGTTAACGAGATTCTCGCGCTCTTTAAGGTCGCTCTTAAGGATTTGGCGCGACAGATAGACAATGCAAAAGCCCGCGCGGTTCGCGGGCAGGATTTGTGTTGTTTGATGAGTAATCCCGCCGATAAGCCAGAGGTCGTCGAGCTGCCGGCCGAGCCCCCGGTCGCACCGCCGGTCCACAACCGGCGTGTCGCCGCCCAGCGGGTGCGCGAGGCTCGCGACCGGTTAACGTCGACCAGCGGAACCCGCCCCGCCTTCGATCGCGAACTGCTCCGGCAATACGCCCAAACCCGGCTGTCGGCCTCCTATGTCGTGATGCTGCTGGTGGTGGCGACCGGCCTGTTGTTCGGGCTGTGGATGAAGCCGGTCTCGGCGGCCGCGTGGACCTGCGGCATGCTCTGCATCCATGCGGTGATGATCAGCAGTTGCCGCAGGTTCCTCGCCGAGCCGCCCTCGCTGATCGCGACCCGCAGATGGCGCACGCGCTTCATCCTGCTCGATCTCCTGTACGGCCTGTGCTGGACCGCGATCCTGATCCATCCGGCCAGCCCCGACATGACGTCGAACACGCTGATGATGTTCCTGATGCTGCTGGTGATCGCAGTATCGAGCATGCTGGCGGCGAACCTGCCGATCGCGGCGTTGGCCGCGACCGCCCCGGTCACCGCGGCGATCGCGGTCAATTTCGTGCTCACCGGCAGCTTCGACAATTACGTGCTGGCGCTGCTCGCGCTCGCCGCCGAGGGCTACTTCGCCCTGCTCGCCCGCCGCCTGCATTCGACCACGCTCGATACGCTGGAGGCGCGCGCTGAAAAGGACGCGCTGATCGGCGAGCTCGAACAGGCCAAGGCGATCTCGGACGAAGCGCGCCACCGCGCCGAATCCGCCAACGTCGCCAAATCGCGTTTTCTGGCGCAGATGAGCCACGAGCTGCGAACGCCGCTCAATGCGATCCTGGGATTTTCCGAGGTGATGAAGAGCGAGATCTTCGGCGGCCATGCGGTGCCGGTCTACAAGGAATATTCCGCGGACATCCACAATTCCGGCGTTCATTTACTCAACCTCATCAATGAAATTCTCGATCTGTCGCGGATCGAGGCCGGCCGCTACGAACTCAATGAGGAAGCGGTGTCGCTGGTGCACGTCGTCGCCGACTGCCATCATCTGCTGAAGCTGCGGGCGTCGAACCGCGGCATCACCATTCACGAGGTGTTCGAGCAGGGCATGCCGCGGATCTGGGGCGACGAGCGCGCGACCCGCCAGATCGTGCTCAATCTGTTGTCGAACTCCATCAAGTTCACGCCGCAGGCCGGCGAGATCTGGCTGAAGGTCGGGTGGACCGCCTCGGGCGGGCAATATCTCAGCGTCAAGGATACCGGCTCCGGCATTGCCGAGGACGAGATTCCGATCGTGCTCGCCTCGTTCGGCCAGGGTTCCAATTCGATCAAATCCGCCGAGCAAGGCGCGGGCCTCGGATTGCCGATCGCGAAAAGCCTGATCGACATGCATGGCGGCACCTTCACGCTGAAATCGAAGCTGCGCATCGGCACCGAGGTCATCGTCACGTTCCCGCCGGAACGCGTGATGTCGGCGCTGGCGCCGATGGCCGAGGAGGCCCCGCCGTTGCAACCCGAACCCATTGTCGCCGAAGACAAGCGGCGGGCCCGCAACAAGCCGATCATGAGCGCCGGCACCGGATTGTGAGCCAGATGCCGATCACCGAGATACTTGCGCAACCAACCGAAATCATTTCACACTCGGTCCATGAGCAAAGAAACGCCGTGCGTCGCCGTCTGCATGATCGACCCTCGAACCAGCCTCTGTTTTGGCTGCGGACGAACGCTGCCGGAGATCGCGCGCTGGCACCGCATGGACAGCGCGGAGCGGCATGCGGTGATGGCGCAGCTCGCAGCGCGCATGGCCGACGCCGGGCTGGTTCAGCTCGCTGTCGCGGCCGCGCCGAAAACCGGCTGACCGGCGCGCCGTTGTACGCGGGAGGGCCGCTGTGAGCCGTATCCTGCTCGTCCTCGTCATGCTGGCGGCGACCGCCGGCGCCGTCGTCGCCTATGGCGATCCGGAGCGGATCGCGCGTGCCGGCGATACCGTCTCGGACTTGCTGAAAACCCGCGCCAAGCCGCAGGTGCGCGCCGTTCAGATTGCGCGCGGCCAGGCCGGTGAATTCGCACTGCAGGCCAAAATCAATGGCGTCAGCGCGCCGATGGTGATCGACACCGGCGCCACCTCGGTGGTGCTGACCTATGAGACGGCGAAGGCCGCAGGCCTGCCGCTGGAATTGCTCGAATACGACGTCGATGTCGAAACCGCCGGCGGACACACCAAGGCTGCGCGGCTGACGCTTGATCGTCTCGCCATCGGCAAGCTCGTCGAGCGTTCAGTGCCGGCGCTGGTGGTGCCGCATGGCCAGATGAAAACCAATCTGCTCGGCATGAGCTTCCTGGATCGGCTCGAGAGCTGGGAAGTGCGCGCCGATCACTTGATGCTGCACGGCTATCCCTGAGCGCGCGCGCCTGAATTTTGCGATCACATGGCCATCATCGCCGCAACGCGTTTGCCGCCCGCGCCGTCGCCGCTCCGAATTGTGTAGCTACCGGTCGTCCTTCGGCCAAAGTTGGCCGCTTGGGTGGTCCAACCTGTAAGTGATTTCGTGGACCGGCTGGCGACCCCAAAGGAATGACATGACGACATTCGTTCTCGTGCACGGCGCATGGCATGGCGGCTGGTGCTGGAATCGCGTAGCAAAACTACTTTCGGCCAAACAACACAGCATCGTGACGCCGACACTAACGGGCCTGGGTGAGCGATCGCATCTGCTCAGCCCGGAGATTGACCTGGAGACCCACATCCTCGACGTCGTCAGGGTGATGAAATGGCAGGAGCTGCGCGACGTCGTGCTGGTCGGCCATTCCTATGGCGGAGCGGTGATATCCGGCGTGGCCGAACGGATGGAAACGTCGATCGCGTCCCTGGTGATGCTGGATGCGTTTATTCCAGCCAACGGACAGAGCGTCTCCGACCAGATGGCACCGCAACGACGGGACGCCATGCTCAAGGCGGCGAACGAAGGCGCGACGTCCTTCCCGCCGGTCCCCGCCGCCGCCTTCAACGTCAATGAGGACGATCGCGCCTGGGTCGACGCCCAGTGCACGCCGCACCCGATCAAGTGCTTTCTGCAAAAAATCGTGCTGACCGGCGCGCGCGATCGGATCGCCAAAAAGGCCTATATCCGTGCGGCAAATTATGACAGCCCTCCGTTCGACGCCGCACTTTCGGGAGCGCGTAACAAGGGATGGCGAACGTTTGAAATTGCCGCGGGTCATGACGTCATGATCGACGCCCCGGCGCAATTGGCCGAGATGCTGGAGGCACTCGGCTAGAGCGGAACGGACTTGGCGCGCGCAGCCGCGATCACGCGGCGATCGAGGGCGCAACGCGATCCTCGACCCGCGCGATCGCATCGCGCAACACGTTCACGCCGGCGCCGAGCTTGACGCCATTTTCGGCGAGGTGACGGCGGAACGCCCGCGCGCCGGGCACGCCGTGAAACGCGCCGACAAAATGCCGCGTGATCGAATGCAGCCGGACGCCTTGCGCGAGCTGGCGCTCGATATAAGGCGCCATCGCCTCGAGCACGTCCTTCATCGCGGCGTGCGGCGCCCTCTCGCCAAACAGCTCGGAATCGACGCTGAGCAATCGCCAGGGGTCGTGATAGGCTGCGCGTCCCAGCATGACGCCATCGACATGGCGAAGATGCTGCTTCGCCTCGTCGAGGCCTGCGATCCCGCCATTGATGATGATCGGCACATCCGGCATCGCGGCTTTGAGCCGATAGACCCGGTCGTAATCCAGCGGCGGGATGTCGCGATTTTCCTTCGGCGATAATCCGTTGAGCCAGGCCTTGCGGGCGTGGACGATCACCGCGTCGCAGCCCGCGGCAACGACATCGCGTGCCAGTACATCGAGCGCCACTTCCGGATCCTGGTCGTCGATGCCGATCCGGCATTTGACCGTGACGGGAACGCGCACCGCGCGCTTCATCGCATCGACGCCTTGCGCAACCAGGCCAGGCTCCGCCATCAGGCAGGCGCCGAAACGGCCGTCTTGCACGCGATCCGACGGGCAGCCGACATTGAGATTGATTTCGTCATAACCGAAATCCTCGCCGATCCTGGCCGCGATCGCGAGGTCGCGCGGGTCCGAACCGCCGAGTTGCAGCGCGACCGGATGTTCGCCTGGATCAAACCCGAGCAGGCGCTCCCGATCGCCATGGATGATCGCCCCGGTCGTCAGCATCTCGGTATAAAGTCGCGCCCGCCGCGTCATCAAGCGATGGAACACCCGGCAATGCCGGTCGGTCCAATCCATCATCGGGGCTACGGAAAAGCGGTAAGCTAACATGCTGTTTTCATTGATCTTCGCAGATTGCTTCGGTCCAACTGATTTCTCGGCCGACAAATGATCGAGGGGATAGACCTAAAGCATTTTCCTTTCTTTTCAATGGCTTGATCCGACCACTCGAGTTTTTTCGCTCCAGGCGGCCCCGCCGTGAGGCGGCATATCGGCTCGACCGGGTTCAGCATGGGCGCGAGCCGGACGACTGGAAGTCCACGAATACGGTTGGCCGAGCGGTACAGAAATGCGGACTTGAGATGCCGCAGGGAAAGCGGATTTGAACTTAGCTGCGTAGGGTTACCGGGATTTGTTAAGGCCCTGGATCAATGCATCTCACCCTCAAGAAGGAGGCTACTCGGCCGCCGGGCTTCAACAGCTTGCAGGAGCACGACCGCTTCGATGCCTTCGTTCGCGAGTTCAATGCCGAGCGGCCCAATCAGGCGCTCGGCATAAAGTACCCTGCTGAGCTCTACACTCCCTCAGCGCGCTCTTATGACGGCCTGACGGAACTGACCTATCCGTTCCATGACCGCGACGTGCTCGTCACCGCTTGCGGACGCCTTTACCTGCATCGCAAGACGATCAACATCTCTACTGTGCTGGCCGGCCAAAAGCTCGGCATCAAGGAAGTCGACGACGGCATTTGGCTCGCCAGCTTCATGCACTATGATCTCGGATACTTCGACCTGGAGCAGAAAACCTTGCAACCCCTCGACAACCCGTTCGGCACGCGGTTGTCACCCATGTCTTAGGTACGTGGTGTTACCTATCTGTCCGGGCCGGACAATTACGGAGATGGAGCGGGTGAAGGGAATCGAACCCTCGTATTCAGCTTGGAAGGCTGCTGCTCTACCATTGAGCTACACCCGCTTGTCGGCGATCAACTATCATGCCGGGCCGGTGGCCTCAACCGTTATGCGGCGGCGCCGTGACCTCGCCTGATATCGCTGGGAATCCATCGATAACCGCCCCGAAGGTGCCCGCGGACCCCTTGCGGTGCCTTAACATCTTTCGAATCGCGGCCTATATTATTGTTTCCGTTAACAGAGAAAGGAGGTGATCCAGTGTCTTTTACCAAGCGCTGTCACCTCGCTGGGATCGCCCGCTAAGCTTGTTCAAGGCTTCGCACAGGGCGCTCTCAGCGCCTGGACCAGCGAGTGCAAGGATTGGGGCGCGACGGGGAAACCCGCCGCGCCTTTTGCTTTTCGCGGTCAAAAGCCGGACAGGTTGACCGATCGTGGGCGCGGTCCGCGGCGGGTCGCCGCGCTGCGTCCGATTGCCCTTCTCGGATGGCTCTTCTCGACGTCCATCGCCGGGGCCTGTATCGTTGCAGCCTGGATGAGCGACGGCCGCGTGTGCCATGAAGAATGGGCTTTATTCTGTTCACATCCATATGCTCGACGGCGTGAAGGGCCGCGACAGCGGCGTGCTGATCCTGCGCGACGGCACATTCCTGGGCGGCGGCCCGTATTTCTGGTCGACCGGCTCCTACACCGTCGCCGACGGGACCTGGAAGGGTCACCTGCGCACCAATCAGCACACGCCTTTTTCCGATCCGTTCGTCCGGCCGCTGTTCGGCGGACAGGAAGTCACCAGCGGATTTTCGGGGACGTTTGCCGACGACCAGTCCGAGGTGTTCGGCACCACGCTGGTGGGAACCCGAAGCCTGAGTTTTCGGGCGACCTTGAAGAAGATCGCGGATGGCTGACGGCACAACCGGACGTTACCAAACTCAATTTGCTCCGCGATGCGCCCGCGCTCGCCGGGATCGAGCGCCGACGCTGTGCCGCGCAGGAGGCGTCTTCAAAAAGCAAACCAGGCCCCCGCAGTTGGCCGGGTCGGCCGGCGGACTGGCAATCGTCCCTGGCGCCATACCGCTGCCGCCACCGCTGCCACCGCCGCCCATCGCGCAAGCCATCGTGCTGGAAACCGCCAGCGCTGCCGCTAACCCGATTGCCATGAGCCTCATTGCCATTTCCTCTGACCGTTTCAGAGCGATGAAAAACGGTCTGGCGTGGCTATACGTTCCCGACCCGGAACATTCGTACCGGCACCCAAGCGGAAGGTGCGGGCCAAGGCCAAAATTCCGCAATGATTTCAAATGCGCATTTTGGGAATGGTGGGGGAAGAAGGACTCGAACCTTCGAAGTCATAAGACGGCTGATTTACAGTCAGCTCCCTTTGCCACTCGGGACACTCCCCCGTCTCAAAACCCCATCGCAACCTATCCGCCGAAACGGCGGCAGAAAGGCCATGGATGACGTTAATACCGGGCTCCGATGGCGAGCTCCCGGTCGGGCGCGTTTATGAGCGGAACGGCCATGGCAAAGTCAACCAACGCGAGACCGCTAAAGCGGTACCTGTCAGGGGCCCAAATTGCCATTATCCGGAACCCGTGAAACAAGCGGGCCTTGGGGATGACAGGCATGAGTGATCGCGATCGAAAGCCGCCGTTCCGGCGCAGCGGCGGCAAACCGTTCGATAAAGGCCGCGGATCCGGCGGACGGCCGGGCCGGCGCGACCGCGGCGAGGCCTCCGACGGGCCGGTCATCCTGTATGGCTGGCACACGGTGGCCGCGGCGCTGGCCAACCCGCAGCGGACGATCAGGCGGTTATTTCTGTCGGAAAACGCCGCCCAGCGGCTCGCCGACGAGAATATCGATACCCGCGTGACGCCGGAAATCGTCCGGCCGGCCCTGATCGACCAGCGGCTCGGCCCGGATGCCGTGCATCAGGGCCTGCTCGCCGAGGCCGATCCCCTGCCCTCGCCCGATATCGAGGACGCTGCCGCAAGAGGGCATCGTGCTGGTGCTCGACCAGATCACCGATCCGCACAATGTCGGCGCCATCCTGCGCTCGGCGGCGGCGTTCGCGGTCAAAGCCATCGTCACCACGGCGCGCCACAGCCCGGAGGCGACCGGCGTGCTGGCGAAATCCGCCTCCGGCGCGCTGGAGCTGGTGCCGCTGGTCACGGTGCAAAACCTCGCGCGGGCGCTGACCGAAATGAACGACCAGGGGTTTCTGACCGTCGGGCTCGACAGCCAGGGCAGCGAGAACCTCGGCGCGGTTTCCCTGCAGCAGCCTCTGGCGCTGGTGCTGGGCGCGGAAGGCAAGGGCTTGCGGCAATTGACCCGCGACACCTGCAGCGTGGTGGCGCGGCTCGACATGCCCGGCGAAATCAAGAGCCTGAACGTCTCGAACGCCGCGGTGCTGGCGCTCTATATCGGCGCCAGCCGGCTCGGCCTGATGGGCTGAAAAGCGCTTTCAGCAAAACGCCCGCTCGCCATTGAAGGCGAACGGGCGCGGATGTCATCTTTTGTTTTGACGGGTTTTCTTAACGCGAACCGGTGCCCACTTCGCTTGAAAACGCTCTGATCAGATCGCTCGCTCAGTAGTAACGGCGCGTGTGCTGCCGATAGCCGTATTGATGCGGCATGCCGTGATAGCCGTAGCGCATGCTGTAGCCGTGATGCTCGTAGCCGTGATAGCCGTAGCCGTGATGCTCGTAGCCGTAGCGCATGCCCGGATGGCCCCAATAGCCGGTGTGGGCATGCCAGGCGTGGTAGCGGTGCGGATAGTAGCCGCCGTAATAGGGCAGCGCGCCTTCCTGATAGGTCGGATGCGGCGCGAAGTCACCGGGACCGGTGATAGGTCGGTCCCTGATCGGCGTAATAGTATTGATGAATCGCGGGGTATGACTGCACGCCGTATTGATAGGCCGGATCGGGCAAGCGCTCATAGGCCGCCGCCGCAATTGCAGCCCGAATAGACCGGGGCCGCAACATAGCTTTGTCCGCATGTGAATTCGAACAGTCCGCACGCGCTCGCCGGCGCCGCACTGGCGGCCACCACGGCGATCGCCGCAACCAATCCTGAAATCGTCTGACGCATTACTCTCTCCTGTGGGTGTTTTTTTGTGGGTGGTTTTTTGGTCGGATCGTTATCGCGGCTGTCTAAGCCGCGGGTCCTGAGGTCGAACGGCGGGATCGTGAGGCATGCCGCCACCGCCGTTCGGCGGCGCGACGATCACCGGCGGCGGATAAAACGGCACCTCGGGCTGCGCCGGCTGGGCTTTCGGCGGCGTAGAATGCCGCGGACCAGGATTGATGAAAGCTTTCGGCCGGCTTCGGCAGAATGCGGTTGGCCGGCGGCTCGATTTCGAGGCGGCCGTAGCCGGGCTTGTGACCGAGGCTTGGATAATAATGGCCGACGTTCGGCTCCCATCGACGTAGCGGCCGCCATAGACGGTCGGCTGCACGTGAACGCCTTTGGCAAGTCCCCAATCGCCTTCGACAACCGCATAGGATGCGTCGACGCCGTTGATGATGATCGGCACGCCGGGGCGGCCGGGAATGACGATATCGAAACCCTCGCCGGCACTGGCCGGCAGCGCCGCTCCGGTCAAAATGGCCAGAACTATTCCAGAGATTGTTGCGGCGCGCATGCTTTCCCGATTCCGAATTTCCCTGACAATCTATCGCAAGGGATCAACCGAAGGGTTAAGGCCACAACCGAAACTGCCGGTAAGCCTAACGTGTCCGCATCGGCATCATCTCAATTGCCTGACATCGCGATATCGAAACGTTAACGCCGCACGGCGCGACGACGGCACGTAAGGCCGCGAGCGACCGCGTCGGCCATCCATGGCGGAATTTGGCTGCCTCAGCGGAACCGGAACTTCACATCGGTTTGATCAAACCGCGAGGCAGGTTCGGAACGTCGGCCATCGCAGATGGTTGGCCCTGCGCGACGTGCGTGCAGCAACACGTCCGGCGAATCCACGCGGCAATCGATGGAATATCCGGCAAGGATTCTTCCGAGCCGCGGTGGGCTTTGCGCTTCACCACAACGGAGAAAAACACATGATGCGATCCAAACTTCTCGGCGTTACCGCGCTGGTCCTCTCGTCGGCACTGGCGAGCCCGGTGTTCGCGCAAGATGCCGCTCGCGATCACGCGCAGAAACAGATGCGGGTGAATTCGCAAGCCACGCATCAACGCCATATAGCCAATCGCCATACCGGCATGGCCCGCGAAAACATGGCCTATCGCAACGACTACGACGGCCGGAACGGCAACCGGCGCGAGCCCGGTTTCTGGCCGGGCGATGTCGCAGCCGGCGTCGTCGGCGGCGCGCTCGCTACGGCTGGTGCGGCCGTCGACACGGCCGGCGCGATCGCCACCGCGCCGTTCCGCGGCGATTCCTATGCCTATTATAACAACGGCTACAACAATGGCTGGTACGACCAAGGTTATACCGAGCGCAATGGTTTTGTCTGTCAGCCCGGAACCTGGTTCAGGGGCGCGGACGGCCTCCGGCACCTCTGCCAGTAAGCGGTCGGCATCATGAAGCGAACAAACGAAGGGCGGCTTCGGCCGCCCTTTTTCATTGACTGAATTCAGGCCGACTCGCTTCTCCGAATAGGTTTCGATCTGAGAGATTCTGGTCGGTTGGATACCCCGTCGAGGATCGATTTCCCTGGATGTCGATTGCCGGAGTTTGCTCGAACTTGCCTGTCGAAGAAAGCGCACCGGGCTGGCGGCTGGACGTAGCGGCGATTGAGGAGTTTTGGTGCCGGTTGAGAGGATTGAACTCCCGACCTTCGGTTTACAAAACCGCTGCTCTACCGCTGAGCTAAACCGGCAAACCAAGGGTGAGATCATCCGATCGCACCCGAGGAGATATTGTCGCTTTTGTCGTCCGAAATGGGGCCGATGGAAAGCGCGCCGTCAAATACCAGACTTGTTGGCCGAGGGCTACAGCGACGAAAAACGCCCCGGAAGCATCCGACCATAGTGCCGGATGCTATAATCGCGCCATGGAATCAGGACGATCGCAAAGGCGCATGGCGGGAAAGCTGCCGATCACGGCATTTTCTGTCCTGTCGTCGCTTCTGGTCGCAGCACCGGCCCCCGTTCGCGCAGCGGATCCGGCGTTCTGCAAGCCCTATGCGAGGGCCGCACTGGTCCAGGTGCGGGAAGGGCTGGCGAGCCCGCGTTGCGGCTCGGGCTTGCAGGGGACGCGTTGGTCGACCGAGTTTTCGGTTCACTACGAATGGTGTCTCGAGGCCTCAGGCGAGGTCATCTCCGCTGAGCGGGATACACGAGCGAAAGTTTTGAAGGGCTGCAGCGATCGGTGATTTCGATCAGACACCCCACCGCAGCGCCGCCGTGTGCACCGGAGCATCCCATAACGTCTTCGCCTGGCCGTCGAGCAGGGAGACAGTGACGGAGACACCGGCCATATCGAGCGAGGTGACGTAGGACCCCGTGAGGAAGCGCGCCGTCGTGATGCCCGCACCATTCAGAATCCGCTTGGCGGCGTTGACCATCAAATAGAGTTCGATCAGAGGCGTTGCGCCGAACCCGTTGACCAGAAGCAACACCTCGCTGCCCTTGCCTGGCGCAAGATCCTTCACGATCGCGTCGAGCAGTTCGGCTGCAATCGCATCGGCAGGCGCCAGCGGCACCCGGCGTCGGCCGGGCTCACCATGGATACCGACGCCCATCTCCATTTCATTATCCGCCAGGGTGAAATTCGGCCGCCCCGCCGCTGGCACGGTGCACGGCAATAGCGCCACGCCCATCGAACGGGTGCGCCGGTTGACCTCGTCGCCAAGCGTCTTGAGAGCGGCAAGCGGCAGTCCGGTCTCGGCCGCAGCGCCAACCATCTTCTCCACGATCAGCGTGCCCGCGACGCCGCGACGGCCGGTGGTATAGGTCGACTTCTCTACCGCCACGTCGTCGTTCGTTACCACCGTTGCAATTTCCCGCCCGGCCATCTCGGCAGCCATGGTGAAATTCATCACATCGCCTTCATAGTTCTTGACGATGAAGAGCACCCCTGCCCCGGTGTCGACCGCCTCCGCGGCCTCGATCATCTGGTCGGGCGTCGGCGAGGTGAAGACCTGACCCGGGCAAGCGGCATCGAGCATGCCGAGGCCGACATAGCCCGCGTGCAGTGGCTCATGTCCGGAGCCGCCGCCCGAAATCAGCGCGACCTTGCCCGGCTTCAACGCGCGGCGGCGCACGAATTTGCGCTCAGCGCCAAGCAGCAGGATATCCGCGTGCGCGGCGGCGAGGCCGTCGAGACTTTCTTCGAGAACCGTGTCGGTGCCGTTGATCAGCTTCTTCATGAACGTCCTCCCGCTTGGATTTATCTTGCAGTCTGGTTCAACCCGTCAGCCGACGCTCTCGGCATAGCGCGCGAGCCGCGCGGCAAAATCGACGATCAGTTGTTCGAGCGCGCGGTTCTTTTTGTCGTCGCCGAGGTCGGGTACCGTCACCACGAGGGTACGCGTTCGCGCATCGCGGTGAGGTGCACGCAGCCGGCCGGGGTGCGCCCGTCCATAGGCCTGAAGGAACGCCGCGCGCTCCGCGCCGGACAGATGGCAGACGTCGAAGATGATCGCTACATGCTTGGCCGGAATCGGCACCAGATAGGCCGGATTGGTGATCTGGCTGACGAAGGAACGATTCTTGCCCAACGCCGCAGCAAGCTTCAGCCGCGTTCCGGACGGACGGTTGTCGAGCACGCGCCGCAGGATGAGCTTGTAGTCAGCGACGTTGCTGTCGCCAGGTCCAGTTATGGCTTCGCCGGCATCGTGCGTCATGCACCCACCTTTGCGATTGCAGCCTTGAGCCGCGCGACCGCAATCGGTGAGACCGAGAGCGTCGTCAGCCCGGTTGCGAGCAACGCCATCGTCAGTCGTGTATCGGCTGCCGCGTCGCCGCAGAGCGAAACCTCGGCGTCGCGCCTGCGTCCGGCCTCGACGGTCCGGGCGATCAGCGCCAGCACCGCCGGATTGCCGGTATCGTTGAGATCGGCGACGGCGCCGACGTCGCGCGCGGCGGCCATGGTGTACTGGGTCAGATCGTTTGACCCGATGGAATAGAACGCAGCCGCAAAATCCTCGGCCCGGAGCGCCGCGGCCGGGACCTCGACCATGATTTCGAGCGGCGGGCGGGCGCAGGCGATGCCTTTGGCTTTCAGGGCCGCAAACTCCTCGTCGAGCAGGGCGGCCGCACGGTCGAACTCCGAGGGCACGGCGATCATGGGCAACATCACCTTCAGCGTCCCGTGCACGGCCGCACGGCACAGCGCGCGCAATTGCACGCGAAATACCTCCGGCCGCGCCAGCGAGAGACGGATGCCGCGCAGGCCGAGAAACGGATTGCGCTCGCCGTCGATGGTCAGGCCCGCGATCGGCTTGTCGCCACCGGCATCGAGGGTACGGATCGTCACCGGCCGTCTCACGGCCCAGTCTAGGATACGCCGATAGGCCGCAAATTGGGTGTCCTCGTCCGGCAGGCCGTGGGACGCCTCAAACAGAAACTCAGTGCGCACCAACCCGATGCCATCGCAGATAGCGGGATCGAGCCCAGTAAGATCTTCCGGCGCGGCGACGTTGAGAAGGACCGCGATCCGCCGGCCGTCCGCCGTGCACGCAGGGCCGGCCTGGCCGGCGTCGGCTGCGGCTTGCGCGGCGTTCGCAGCCGCCATCCGGTGCTCGAACAGGCGCCGCGTTTCCGGCTCCGGGTCGAAGACGACCGTACCCGCATCGCCATCGACCAGCGCCAACGAAGGCGGATGCCCGTTCCACGACAACGGACCGAGCCCGACCACCATCGGGGCCCCACGCGCACGCGCCAGCATCGCGACATGCGACGACGGCGAGCCGGCGGCCAGCGCAATGGCACCACCGCGGGTCCAGTCGGCGGCAAGGAAAATGGTGGGCGAAATATCTTCACCGGCGACGATCGAATCGCCTGATATCCTCGCGGTATCCGTACCGCTCAGATGCGCGAGCACCCGGTCGCGGATATCGGCCAGATCCACGGCACGGGCGCGAAAATATTCGTCCTCCGCGTCGCGATAACCCGATATCTCGGCATCGAGCGCCGAACGCCAGGCATGGTCGGCGGCAATACCCGCCGAGATGGCGTCGTAAGCTCCCTCCGCCAGCGCATCATCTTCCAGCATAGCGACCTGGAATTCCAGAATGTCCACGGCTTCGCCTTGAACCGTCGCGATCAGCCCGGTGATATCCGCCGCCGCGGCTTTGATGGCCGCTTGCAACGCGGACGCCTCTTGCGTGGGATCACCGACCGCTGACCTGTTGGCGACAGCGGCCGTCAGCAAGGTTACCGGCCCAATGGCGAGGCCGGGCGATGCAGGACGGCCGGTGAGATGAACCTCGGTCACCGCCTCACGCCTCGCCGAAGCCGTCACGCACCAGCGCCAGCATGGCCGCAAGCGCCGCCTCGCCGTCGGGACCGGTGACGCGGAAATGCAGCGTCGCCCCCTGCGGTGCCTTCACGCGCATCACTTTTACCGGGCTCTTTGCGTCGGTCCAGGGCCCGTCGGCCGTGAGGGCAAACTCGATCCTGGCGGCAAAACCCTTCGCACTCTGCGTGAGCTTGACCGACGGCCGCGCGTGCAGACCGACCGGGTTGACGAGAACCGCCGAGGCCGTCAGCGCCGCAAAAGCTACAGCCGCGCGGCCGGCATTGACATCATGCATAGAATTCCTCCGCGCTACGCTTGACGGCAGCAAGCGACGAGCCGCCTGAAGATTCGGTCGCGGCAATCACCGCGCCCTCGACCACGGGAGCGTTGCACACCACTACCCGCGCGCGCCGATCTTCGGCCAACATCTCCACTGCCATCTCTGAATTGGTCTCCGCCCCGCCAAGATCGACCAGCACGGCTACTCCGGCCGGCGACCAGGCCGTCTCAATCGCCTCGAGGATTCCAGCAACATTCGTGCCGAGCCCTCCATCAACGTCGCCGCCGGTCCAGGCCAGCGGTACGGCGCTGCCAACCATCTGACGCACCATATCGGCTGCGCCCTCCGCGATTTTAGGCGAATGTGAAACGATGACGATTTCGACGTTACCGGAATTTGAACTGCTCATGTATTTGCCTCGAACTCCAGTGTCGTAACAGCCGCGCCGATCAGCAGAGACGCCGAACGCGAACCCGGGTCCATGTGACCGATCGAGCGTTCGCCGAGAAAGGAGGCGCGACCGCGGATGGCGAGCATGGGCGTGGTACGATCGGCGGCGCGTGCCGCCTCCGCCGCGATCGCGCCGGCGTCGCCGCCATTGGCCAAAACGGCTTGTACCGGCACCAACACGTCCAGCAAGGTTTTCTGCCCCGCTTCCGAGCGTCCGCGTGCTTTGACCGCATTGATCGCCCTATCGGTCGCCGCGACGAGATCTCCGCGCACGGGCTGCTCCGGAAGCGCCTTGCCGAGTTCCATGAAGAACGTACCGACCAGCGGCCCAGAGGCGCCGCCGACCTTCATGACCAGCGTCATTCCGATCGCCTTCAGCATTTCCGGCAGCGGTTTGTCGGCAACGCCCGGCAGTGTCGCGAGCACGGCTTCAAAGCCGCGCTTCATGTTCAGTCCATGATCGCCGTCTCCGATCGCCTGATCGAGGCGGGTTAGTTCGTCGGCATGCTCGATCACCGTTGCCGCCAGCGCCCGCACCAGTTTTTCCCTGTTTGCCCGATCGAGTGTCATGCCGCTACCCTTGCACCCGCCGCATCGAAGAACAGCGGCTTGTTGAGGCTGAGCGATACGACGTCGCCGGCGCCGAGATTTGCCTCGGGGTCCGACAACGTCACGACGGGCTGGCCGCGCAGGTCGAGATGGAGATGGCTCTGGTCGCCGAGATGTTCGATCCGCGTCACGGTTGCCGATACGTCGCCGCCGCCGCGCGCGATCGTCAGGTGCTCGGTGCGCGCGCCGATGGTCCTCGCCTGCGGCGGCGCGCCGGCGAACAACGCGGCGGGCAGCAGATTGATCGCCGGCTGGCCAAGCCGCGCGGCGACATAGGCGTTAACCGGGTTTTCGTAGATCTCGCGCGGCGTCCCGATCTGCATCAGCCGTCCGGCCTCGATCACACCGATCCGCGAAGCCATGGTCATGGCTTCGGTCTGATCGTGGGTGACATAGAGGATCGTGGCGCCGAGATCGGTCTGGATGCGCTTGAGTTCGAGCCGCATCTCGCCGCGCAGCTTGGCATCCAGCGAGGAAAGTGGTTCGTCCATCAGATAGATCGAGGGCGAACGCACCAGCGCCCGGCCGATCGCAACGCGTTGCATCTGCCCGCCCGATAATTGCGTCGCCTTGTTGTCGAGCTTGGTTTCGATGTGCAGCAAACGCGCCACCTGCTGCACTTTGGTGCGAATCTCGGCCTTCGGCACCCGGCGGATCGGCGCACGCAACGCAAAGGCCATGTTCTCGAACACGGTGAGATGCGGATACAGCGAATATTGCTGGAATACGAACGCGACGTCGCGATCGGCCGGCGCATCCCCGGTCACGTCCCGGCCGCCGATCCGGATCGAACCCCTATCGGGCATCTCCAATCCGGCGACGAGGCGCAAGGTCGTGGTCTTGCCGGCGCCCGTCGGCCCAAGCAGCGCGACGAACTCACCGTCGGCAACGGTCAGAGACAGATCGTCAACCGCCTGCGTCTTGCCGAAGGCCTTGGAGACGGCCCCAATCTCGACCTCAGCCATGCGGCCCTCCTTCATGCAACGCGGTGCGAATCGCCCGGCCCGACTCCTTGTCGAAGATCGACAGCGTATCGGGCCGGAAGTCCAATCCGACATTCTCACCGGTCCGAAAGGACACGCTGGCGGCCGAGCGCGCCTTGAGTGCGCCGTAGCGCGTCGTCACGGTCACGATCTGCGTCGTACCGAGATACTCCGCACCATAGACCTCACCCCGCACCATGCCTTGATCGGTGAAACGCACATGTTCCGGCCGAACACCGAGGACGAGGTCGCTTTCCGCCAGCGCCTCGCGCGCGGTGGGAATGGCGACGTCGCGCTCTCCGAGCCGGATCGCCCGCGCGCCGGCCTGCAGGCTGTCACGAAACGGCAAGAAGTTCATCGGCGGCGAACCGATGAAGTCCGCGACAAAGAGCGAAGCCGGCCGGTCGTAGATATCGCGCGGACTGGCGACCTGCTCGACGACGCCGTGGTTCATCACGGCGATCCTGTCGGCCATCGCCATGGCCTCGAGTTGGTCGTGAGTCACGTAAACCGTAGTGGCGCCGAGCCGATCGTGCAGCGCGCGCAATTCACGGATCATCGCCTCGCGCATCTCGGTATCGAGCGCCCCGAGCGGCTCATCCATCAGGAAGCATTTTGGCTTGCGCACGATCGCCCGCCCAAGTGCGACGCGCTGCCGGTCGCCGCCGGCAAGCCCCGACACCGATCGGTCGAGCAGATGGGAGATACGCAGGATACGCGCAACTTCCTCGACCCGCCGCTCGCGCTCCGCCGCACCGACGCCTTCGCATTTCAGCGGAAAGCCGATATTGCGCCGGACATTCAGGTGTGGATAAAGCGCAAACAGCTGGAACACGAAAGCGATATCGCGTGCCGAAGCGCGATTCATCGTCACGTCCTCGCCGCCCAGCCGAATGGTTCCCGCGGTCGGCAATTCCAGCCCGGCAATCATGCGCAGTGTCGTCGTCTTGCCGCAGCCGGAAGGCCCAAGCAGGCAGAGGAACTGGCCGTCCTCCACCGTGAAGCTGGCGGATTTGACGGCATGAAATGTCCCGAAGGATTTGTTGAGCGCTTCAACCCTGATCTGTGCCATGGCGCCCTACTCCCTGACCTTCGAGACCAGGGTGAACATCACCGTGCCGATCAGCGTGGTCGCGAATGACCAGGAATACAGCGTCAGGAAAAACGGCTGCATCAGCATGACGACGCCCGCGGCAATGATCACGGTCGCGATCGCCTCCAGTGGCCCGCGGCGCAGGATTTTGTTTGTAAAGCCGCGACGCGGCATCGAGGAGTTCGCTTCGAGGCTCATTTGCGGACGGCTCCAAAGGTGATGCCGCGCAGCAGATGCTTGCGCAACAGCACCGTGAACACCACGATGGGAACGAGGAAGAACGTCGTACCGGCGGCCACGGCGGGCCAGTCCTGCCCGCCCTCGCCGATGATGATCGGGATGAAGGGCGGCGCCGTTTGCGCGTTGCCGGAAGTCAGCAGCACAGCGAAGGCGTACTCGTTCCAGGCGAATATCAGGCAGAAGATCGCCGTGGCCGCGATACCGGTCGTCGCCTGCGGCAGTACCACTCTCACGAAGGCTTGAAAGCGGGTGTAGCCGTCGATCATGGCCGCTTCCTCGTACTCGCGCGGGATTTCGTCGATGAAGCCTTTGAGCAGCCATACCGCGAGCGAAACGTTGACCGAGGTGTAGAGCAGGATCATCCCGAGCCGGGTGTCCGACAATCCAAGGGTGCGGTACATCAGGTAGATCGGAATCGCTACCGCGATCGGCGGCATCATCCTGGTCGACAGGATGAAGAAAAGCAGGTCGTCTTTCAGCGGCACGCGGAACCGCGAGAAGCCATAGGCCGACAGCGTGCCGAGCGCGACCGCGAGCACTGTCGAGCCGAAGGCGATGATCAGCGAATTGACGAAACGCGGCACATAATTCGACGGCCCCGCGATGACCATGTTGCGGTCGCGCGCGATCCCGTCGCAGAGCCCCTGCGGCGGGCCCAGTGTCTTGATGAATTCCGGCGTCTGGCGTGAGCGCGTCGTAAACAGGTTGCAATAGCCTTCGAGCGACGGCGTGAACAGGATCTTGGGTGGATAGGAGATCGCATCGTCCGGTGACTTGAACGAGGTGAGCACGATCCAGACCAGCGGAATCATGGTGATGATGGCGTAGAGGACGATCAGCGAGCCGGCGAAGCGGCGCGTGCCGACCGAGGGTTCGACGACGGAATGGGCTGCGTTGGCGAGACTCATCGACTTTTCACCCGGTTCAGCGCCTTCACGTAAATGTTGGCGAGGCCAAACACTGTCACGAACAGGATGATCGCAAAGGCCGAGGAATAGCCGGTTCGCCAGCTCTCGAACGCCGCGCGCTTGAGCGTGATGGAGGCGACTTCCGTGGTCGAGCCCGGGCCCCCGCCGGTGAGCAGGTTGACCATATCGAACATCTTGAAGTTCTCGATGCCGCGGAACAGCACCGCGAGCATGATGAACGGCAGCGCCATCGGCAACGTGATCGACCAGAACTGCCGCCATTTCGAGGCGCGATCGACCTCGGCCGCCTCGTAGATGTAATCCGGAATCGAACGCAGGCCCGCCAGGCAGATCAGCATCACGTAGGGCGTCCACATCCAGGCGTCGACGATGACGATGGCCCAGGGGCTGAGCGTGACGTCGCCCAGCATCTGGAACGACGAGGCGGCGCGGCCGGTCAAGAAGGCGACCACGTAGTTGAACAGCCCGATCTGCGGCTGGTAGAGAAACGTCCAGAAATTGCCGACCACGGCCGGTGAGAGCATCATCGGCAGCAGGATGATTGTCGTCCACACGCCGTGGCCGCGAAATTTCTTGTCGATCAGGAAGGCAAGTCCGAAACCGAGCACGGTTTCGATCACCACGGTCCAGATCACGAAATGAGCCGTCACCTGCATCGCCGCCCAGATGTCCGGATCGGTCAGGATCGACTGGTACCAATCGATCCCCAACCATAACGTCGGCGCGTTCGCCCTGTTGGCGCGGTAGTTGGTGAAGGACAGATAGATGGTCCAGACCAGCGGGAAAATGTTGATCGCCAGCAACAGCACGATGGTGGGCGTAATGAACAGCCACGCCAGCGCCTTGTCGGAGAGGCCCCTGATGCGGCGCACCGCGCCGGGCTGGACCAGCGCGACCGGATAGGTGATCCGCGATGAGGCACTTAAATCGTTCATTGCTTCGGTCGATCCTGGCGCCGAGACCGTCGATGCGACAGCTGTCGGTGGTGCCGAAAGGAGCCTGGAGCGCACGCGCGCGCTCCAGGCGGTTACCTCGAAACTACTTGCCTTCCTCCTTGAAGATGGCCTTCCAGTCCTTGACCAGGCCGTCGAGCGCTTCCTGCGCAGTGCCCTTGTCGGCCACCACGTAGTCATGGACGCGCTTCTGTTCGGCTTGCAGCAACTGGGCGTAGGAGGGCTCGGCCCAGAAGTCGACGACCATGCCCATCGATTGCAGGAACTCCTTGGCAAACGGTGCGCTGTTCGGGAAGCTCGGGTCGTTGAGCACCGACTTGGCGCAGGAATAGCCGCCCAGCGCCCACCACTTCTTCTGCACATCGCCGCCGGAGAACCACTTGATATATTGCAGCGCCTCGCCCTGGTTCTTGGAGTAGGAAACAACCGAAATTCCCTGCCCGCCAAGCTGGGTCGCCTGTGCCGCCGGGCCGGCCGGATTGACGAAGAACCCAATCTTGTCGCCGCCGACATTGGGATCCTTGAACAGGCCGGGGAAGAAGGCGAAGAAGTTCATCTGCAGCGCGACTTGCCCGGACTTGAAGGCGTCGAGACCTTCCGACATGTAGGAGTTGGAAGCGCCGGGAGGCGTACAGCACTTGTAAAGTTCCTTGTAGGCCTCCAGCCCCTTGACCGCACCGGGTGAGTTCACGAAGCCATCCATCGCATAGGGCTTCTTGGGATCCTCATATTTGAAGCCGTAATCATATAGATAATTCGAAACACCCATGGTGATGCCTTCCGAGCCGCGCTCGGTATAGATCGAGGCGCCATAGACCTTCTTGCCGTCGATGTCGCGGCCCTGGAAGAAACTCGCGATGTCGTGGAGTTCATCGAGGGTTTTCGGCACCCCGAGATCGCGGCCGTATTTGGCCTTGAAATCCTTCTGCACGTCCGGTCGCGCAAACCAGTCCTTGCGATAGGTCCAGCCCACCGCATCGCCCATCGCCGGCAGCGCCCAGTAATTCGGCGAGTTCTTCGGCCATTCGGAATAGCCGACCACCGTCGCCGGCATGTAGTCGTCCATGCTGATTCCTTCCTTCTTGAAGAAATCGTTGAGCTTGACGTACTGGCCGTTCTCCGCGGCGCCGCCGATCCATTGCGAATCGCCGATGATGAGATCGCACAATGACCCGTGCGAATTAAGTTCGTTCAGGAAACGATCCGCATAGTTGGTCCACGGCACGAATTCGAACTTCATGCCGATACCGGTCTTGGTGGTGAAGTCCTTTGACAGTTCGACCAGCGCATTGGCGGGGTCCCACGCGGCCCAGCACAGCGTGATGGTTTTGCCCTGCGCCTGCGCCGGCGTGGTCGCCGCTCCGACGCCGATCACGGAGGCAAAAGCCCCGGCAGCAACAAGAAGCGCCTTCATTATCTGCTTCATCAGGTGTCTCCCTCCCAGTGGCGCCGGCCAGCAATATGGCGCGGCTTTCCTACCCGCTCGAAGGCTTCGAGCAGAGCAACACAGTCCTTGACGGCTGAATGACTAGACGATCGTTTCCTCGCGCCACCCGGATTTTAGGACCCGGCAAAGCTCGATTTGTTTAGTGGATCACGATTTACTAAACATTGCAAGCGAGCTGCCGTGTGGTCCGTGGAAACTTATCTTCGGCGAGACAAGCCAACGCCGACGCCGCGAGCACAGCGGCACTGCGCGATTGAAATCCTGCTTGCCTTCGACGGCCTCCCTGCCGCAATGTTTGCGAAAGAAAACAAGCCGATGAGCTTAAAATGACGGACAACGATGACAGCGTCATCCTCGAGAAGCGTGGACACGCGTTATGGGCCACTATCAACCGGCCGCACAAACGTAACGCGCTCAATGCCGACGTCATCTCGGGCCTCACCAAAGCCTATCGCGAGGCACATGAGGATAACGATGTTCGTGTAATCGTGCTGACCGGCGCCGGCGACAAGGCATTTTGCGCTGGAGCCGATCTACAAAACAACGGCGCCGCATTTGCGATGGATTTCTCACGGCCGAACGTCGATTACGCTGACTTGTTGCGGTTGGCGCAAAACGCCACCAAGCCGGCGATCGCCCGGGTCGGCGGTGTCTGCATGGCCGGCGGCATGGGCTTGTTGTGCATGACCGACATGGCGGTCGCGGCCGATCACGCGATTTTTGGACTGCCCGAAGTCAAGGTCGGCGTGTTCCCGATGCAGGTGATGAGCCTGTTGAAATCGATGGTGCACCCGCGCCTGATCAACGAATGGGCACTCACGGGCGAGCCCTTCGACGCCCGGACCGCGCAGGCCGCCGGACTGCTGAACTACGTGGTACCCGCGGCCGAACTCGATGCGAAAATCGACTGGCTGACGGCTCGTATCGTCGATAAATCGCCGACCGCGATCCGGCGCGGTAAGTACGCGATGCGTGCGATCGCCTCGATGTCGTTTGACGAAAGCATCGCCTATACGGAAAGTCAGATTGCGCTGCTGGCCTTGACGGAAGATGCCAAGGAGGGCCTCAAGGCTTTTGGTGAAAAGCGCAAGCCCTCATGGTCCGGAAAGTAACGGGCCATTTGGAGAACGCCTAATTCGCCGCGATCTCCGCTACGATCTTTCCGGTCGTCACCTGCTCGCCCTCGACGACGTTGATCGCCGAGATCGTGCCGCCAACGCCAGCCACATGGACGTGCTCCATCTTCATCGCTTCCAGCGTCATCACCGGCTGACCGAGCGCCACCGTCTCGCCGGCCTTGACCAGCACCGCGACGACGCGGCCGTTCATCGCCGCGCAGACCTTGCCATCGCCTCCGGCGGCCGCCGCCGATGCAGGTTTCGCGAAGGTGAGATCGTGCACGGAGATGTTCGCACCGCGATACAGAACATAGAGCCGGTTGCCATCGCGCAGGAATTTCGCCGATTCCATCAGCCCGTTGCTTCGAAAGTGGACCGTATCGGCACCAAGTAGATCGATTTCAAACACGTGCCTGCCGCCGTCGCCGCTCGCGACATAGCTCCCATCGCGCTCGCGCACGATCTCAATCTCATGGGTCAGGTGGCCAAGATCGATCCGCACCGCCGCTGGAAATGTCGCGGCCAGCGAGCGTCCGCTGCGCCATGGCGGCGCATGCGGATTGGTAATGTACAGTAACAATGCAGCCAGCGCGGCGTCCGCGCCCCCCGCACCTGCGCGCGGTGCCAGCAGGTCGTCGCGATGGCTGCCGATGAACGCCGTGGTCGCTTCACCCGCGGCGAAGGCGGAATGACGCAGGCACGCAGCAAGAAATTCCTGATTGGTCGTCACTCCGAAGGCTGTCGTCTGCCCGAGGCCGGTTATCAACTTGCCGCGCGCCTCATCGCGGGTCGTACCGTGGCTGATGAGCTTGGCGATCATCGAATCATAGAATGGCGGAATCTCGGAACCGGATTGCAGCGCGTGTTCTGCGCGAATGCCGCACGGCAATTGCCATAGCGCCATACGGCCGGACTGCGGCATGAAATCGCGCGCAGGATCTTCCGAGCATAGACGCACCTCAATGGCGTGGCCGGAGAATTTGACATCCTGCTGGGTAACCCCGAGTGGCTCGCCGCTGGCGACGCGCAATTGCAACTCGACGAGATCAAGTCCGGTGATCGCCTCGGTGACGGGATGCTCGACCTGCAGACGGGTATTCATTTCCATGAAATAGAACGCATTATTCTGGTCCAGCAGGAATTCCAGCGTGCCCGCGCCCTCGTAGCCGATCGACTTGATCGCGGAGACCGCGACCGCGCCCATCCGCGCCCGGAGTTCCGGCGTGACCTTTGGAGACGGCGCTTCCTCGATCAGCTTCTGGTGCCGGCGCTGCACGGAACAATCGCGCTCACCCAAATGAATGGCGTTGCCGTAGCGGTCGCCGAACACCTGGATTTCGATATGGCGGGGATCAGCAATGGCGCGCTCGAGGATCACCGTCGGATCGCCAAAGGCTCCCTGCGCTTCGGATCGCGCGCTGCGCAGCGAATCGAGAAAATTGGTGGCATCGGAGACATGCCGCATGCCGCGCCCACCACCGCCGGCGACCGCCTTGATCATCACGGGAAAGCCGATTTTAGCGGCCTCCGCCGACATCGCAGCGTCGGTCTGATCGGCGCCTTGATAGCCGGGCACACAGGGCACGCCAGCCGCCGTCATGATTTTCTTGGCCCCGGCCTTGTTGCCCATGGCCTTGATCGCCTCCGGCGACGGCCCGATGAAAATCAGGCCGGCGTCGCAGCAGGCCTGCGCGAAATCCTCGTTTTCGGCGAGGAAGCCGTAACCGGGATGAACCGCGTCGGCGCCGCTGGCCTTGGCAGCCGCGATGATCGCATCGATCCTAAGATAGGATTGCGACGGCAACGGTTCGCCAATCCGAACTGCCTGATCCGCTTCGCGCACGTGGAGCGCATCGCGGTCGGCGTCGGAATAGACCGCGATCACGCCATAGCCGAGCCGGCGCGCGGTGCGCATGATCCGCAAGGCGATCTCGCCCCGATTGGCGATCAGTACCTTGCGAAACGGCGTGCGCCTGGTCGAGCCGCTGCTCATGGCCGCGCCACGGAAAATTGCATGCGTTGCGGCGAGCGTGCCTCGGCTTCGCGGCAGATCGCCAGCACCTCGGCCAGAATGCCGCGGGTATCGCGCGGATCGATCACGCCGTCGTCGAGCACGCGTGCGCTTGTCGAAAACACATCCATCTGGCCGTCGAACACACCTGTTATCTGCGCCTTCATCGCGTCGAGCTTTTCCTGCTCGATCGGCTTGCCGCGTCTGATCGCAGCCGCCTCCGTCACGATCGCCATGGTCTCGGCGGCCTGTTCGCCGCCCATCACGGCGGTCTTGGCATTCGGCCAAGAGAAGCAAAATCGCGGATGGAAACCACGCCCGCACATGCCGTAATTGCCGGCACCGAATGAGGCCCCGCAGTAGATCGTGATCTGCGGCACGGTGGCGCTGGTCACCGCCTGGATCATCTTCGAGCCGTGCTTGATCATGCCGGCTTCTTCATAGGCGCGGCCGACCATGTAGCCGGTGGTGTTGTTCAGATAAAGCAACGGTGTGCGCGACTGGCAGCAGGCCTGGATGAAATGGGTGGCCTTGTTGGCGCCGGCGGGATCGAGCGGGCCGTTATTGGTGATGATGCCGATAGCCTGCCCCTCGATACGCGCATGGCCGCAGACCGTGGCGGGGCCGTAATTGGCCCCGAACTCGGTGAAATCGGAATCGTCGATGATCCGCGCGATCACCTGGCGCATGTCGACGGGCCGCTTGTGGTCCATCGGCATGATGCCAAGCAATTCCTCCGCATCGTATCGCGGTGGTCGATGCCCGGCATTGACAGCGGCCGGCCGGTCCCATTCCAGATTGGCCATGATGTCGCGGGCAATGCGCAGTGCATCGCGATCGTCTTCGGCGAGATAATCGCCGAGGCCAGAAATGCTGGTGTGCATCTCGGCGCCGCCAAGCTCTTCTTCGGTGGCGATCTCGCCGGTCGCCGCCTTCAGCAGCGGCGGCCCGGCCAGGAAGGCGCGGGTGCGGCCGCGCACCATCACGATGTAGTCGGACAGCCCGGTCTGGTAGGCGCCCCCCGCCGTTGAGGAGCCATGCGTGACGGTGACCACGGGCAATCCCGCCGCCGACAGCCGTGCCAGGTTGCGGAAGATATTGCCGCCACGGACAAAATCCTCGACGCGGTAACGGAGCAGATTGGCCCCGGCACTTTCAACCAGTTGCACGTAAGGCAGCTTGTTCTCCAGCGCCAGTTCCTGCACCCGCAGGGTCTTGTCGATACCATAAGGCTGCAGCGCTCCAGCATCGATGCCGGAGTCATTGGCGCTGACCATGCAGCGCACGCCAGACACGAACCCAATGCCGGCGACCAGGCCGCCGCCGGGAATGCTTTTATCGGCGTCAGGCACATCGAACATGAAGCCCGCGAGCGTCGATAGTTCGATGAAGGGTGTTCCGGGATCGAGTACCAAGGCCACGCGTTCGCGCGGCAGCAACTGACCCCGCTTGTGAAACCGGTCCTTCGCGGCAGCCGATGCCGCGCGCGTTCGCTCTTCAAGGCTGTGCAAGCGCGAGATCAAGGCGAGCATGCCGGTGCGATTGGCTTGAAAGGCGGCGCTTGAGCAGGAAATCGTGTTTTCAATCGAAGCCATGTGCACCGATCATGATGTTGCGGGCCGGCGTCAGGTCCCCTTCCCCGCGAAATGCTCGCTGTAAGCCTGCCTGAGTTCAACCTTGCGCAGCTTGCCGGTCGCCGTCATCGGCATCTCGTCGAGGATCTTGATCAGCTTCGGCACCTGAAAGCCGCCGAGATGCCTGCGGCAATGTTCGGCGATGCCGGCTTCGTCTGCCTGCGCCCCCGGCTTCAATTTGACGAACGCCGACACCGCTTCGCCCCACTGCAGATGGGGCAGGCCGACGACAGCCGCGTTCTGCACGGCGGGATGGGCGAGCAGCGTTTCCTCGATCTTGATCGAGGCGACGTTCTCGCCGCCGGACTTGATCATGTCCTTCTTGCGGTCGAGGAACAGCACTTCGCCGTTCTCATCGATGAGCGCGAGATCGCCGGTGTGATGCCAGCCGAATTTGCGCGCCTCTTCGGTGGCCTTGGGATCCTTGTAATAGCCCATCATCACGTTGGGCCCGCGGTGCACGAGTTCGCCGGCCTGCCCGCGCGGCAGCAAACGGCCGTCGTCATCCATGATGGCCGTCTCGTTCACGATCAGGGATTCGCCCCAGTAATTGCCGAAGCGCTGCAGTTGCCGATCCGGCTGCGACATCGTGGTGGCCGGATACATTTCGGTCTGGCCGCTGGTCAAC
This sequence comes from uncultured Alphaproteobacteria bacterium, assembly GCA_963755895.1. GTDB lineage: Bacteria > Pseudomonadota > Alphaproteobacteria > Rhizobiales > Xanthobacteraceae > Bradyrhizobium. Next base: position 179,286 of record CAVWMD010000027.1, on the reverse strand, counting down.
ACGAAATTCGGGCACATGTCCGCGATCGCGCGTTCCAGCAGCGGACGGCCCATCGGCGCCATGGTGTAGATGCAGGTTCGCAGGCCCGAGAGGTCGTATTCCCTGCGGCGCGGGTGGTCGAGGATGGCCTGGTACATCAATGACAGGCCGACGAAGACCGTCAGTCTGTCGCGTACGATGGCCTCCATGCAGACGACGGGATCGAATCCGCGCATCAGCGCCATGCGCCCGCCGACCGATAGAAAACTCAGCAACAGCACATGGCCGGCGCAATGGAATAGCGGAAACTGCCCGGTGACGCCGTCGTTGCGGCCGAGCTGCATTTCGACCGCATTGCTCATGACTGCCATCACCACCGCGAGATGACAATGCATCGCCCCCTTCGGCCGCGACGTGGTGCCCGACGTATAAATGATCATGGCGAGGTCGCGATCGTCGATATCGATCTCCGGCTCGACCTCGGAGCGGCCTTTCAGAAGATCATTGAAACTTTCGAGGCCCTGCGCCGCCGCTTGTCCGGTCAGGTCCACCGCGATCAGTCCCATGCAGCGGCTTTGCAGCGCCGCGCGCCGATCGGCCTGCGCATGCAGATTATCGTCGATCAATGCGAACTTCACCTCCGCGTGGTCGAGGATGTAGTTCATATCGGCGGGGCCGAGCATGGTGTTGATCGGCACCCAGACCAGGCCCGCACGGTGAATGCCGAACAGCGCTTTGACCAGCTCGACGGAATTGTTGCAAATCGTCGAAATCTTCTCGCCGGGCTTCAATCCGCGCGCGACCAGATAATCGGCGAAGCGATTGGCATCGCGCTCAAGCTCGGTGAAGCTGACGCGGCGCTCGCCGTCAGTTAGTGCGATGCGATCCGGAAACCGCCGCGCCGCGCGTTTCAGGAGATCGCCGATCGCTACCCGCCCGATGCGTCCCGGGCCCGATACGCCGCCGGTTGCGATCAGATTGCTCATCGCTACTCCCTCCCCGTTTTTCGTCACTCCGGGATGCTTCCTTTGATCGAGCCTATGGATTCCGGGCTCGCCCAGGCGAGCCCCCGAATGACGGTCAGTGCCTGACCCCGAACATCTGCCTGGCTTCGTCCGGACTCGCGATCTCGCGGCCGGCGCGGCGTGCGCACGCGGCCAGGCTCTCGATCAACTGCCCATTCGATGTGACCTTGACGCCGTCAGGCTGATAGAAGGTGTCTTCCAGTCCGGTGCGCAGGTGACCGCCGAGATCGGCGCAACGCTGATGCAGCGGCCAGATTTCCGCCCGGCCGATCGCCGTGACCTGCCAATGAGCCTCCGGCAGCTTCAGCTTCAACAGGATCGGCAGCAAATCCGGATCGGCCGGCATCCCGGACGCGACGCCCATCACAAAATTATATTCCAGCGGGCCGGAATACATCCCGGTCTGCCGGTACATCCCGACGCAGCGCACGATCCCTACGTCGAAGCATTCGAATTCGGGAATCGTATCCGACTGCTTCATGACATCGAGATAGTCCTGCACCTTTTCGACCGCGTTATCGAACATCATCGGCGGCCACGCCCAGGTGTTGTCGGCCTTGACCTTGAGATAATTCAGCGACCCGGCATTGCAGGCGGCCATCTCCGGTTTGGTCTCGCGCACACAATCGAGCGCACCGGAATAATTCGGACCGGAGGTACCCGTGGTGTGGTTGATGATGACGCCCGGACAGGCCTCGCGGATCGCCTGCTGGATTTCGCTGGACACGCTGACCTCCCATGAGGGCAGATGTCCCTTGCCGGGTGCCTGCTGGCGGAGATGGATATGCATCACACTGGCGCCGGCGTTGAAGGCGGCCCTGGCTTCACGCGCCATCTCTTCCGGCGTCACCGGAACGTTATGCTGTTTCGGATCGGTCAGTACGCCATTCAGCGCGCAGGTAATCACAGCCTTGTCGCTCATGAAGCCTCTTTATTGTTCGCGGCGTCTGTTCACGCCGCCTGGATTGTCTCCACGACATCGACGGTCAGCGGCAACTGGCCGAGCAATTGCCGGATCGCAATGCGGTCGGCACCATCGCCACAACCTTCCACGCGCACAACGAGTCCACGCTCAGGGTCGGTAGCGGAGCGCACCGTCAAGCGTTCCGAACCACTCTTTGCCGCGAGCATCTGCTGAACCGCATGCTCGGCCGCGATTTCCCGCAGCCGGGGTTTGAAGATCTTGCCAACCGGCGTCAACGGAATTTCATCGACCAGCTCGATCGATTTCGGCCGCGCCGGCGGCTCGCTGACGCGTTCCGCCATGAAATCGGCCAGCGCTGCGAGATCGATGGCCGGCCCTGGCGCCTGCGCCACGAACAGCATCGGCACCTCACCGGAATAAGGATCGGGCCGGCCGACTGCGGCGGCGAGCGCGACGCCCGGAAACTGCATCGCCACGTCCTCGATCATCGCCGGGTCGATGTTATGCCCGCCGCGAATGATCAGGTCCTTGATACGACCGGTCACGAGCACTTGCCCGCTCGGCTCGATGCGACAGAGATCTCCCGTGCGCAACCAGCCCTCGTAAAAAGCACCTTCGGTCTGCCTGCTATCGACATAGCCGGAAAATACCTGCGGTCCGCGCGCCAGCAGTTCGCCCATCGGCGATGTTCCGCGATGAATACGACCGTCCGCCAACACCGCGACCTCGGCCAGCGCTACCGGCAGACCAACTGCGAAGCCGTCCGGCAATTTGTCGTGGGGTACTTGCGTGATCGCGCCGGCGAACTCGGTCATGCCGTAGATCTGTCGCACGGCGTCGCCACCCCAGGCGGCAAGGAAACGGCGTTCGATTTCCGGCGGGCACGTCGATGCGCCGGTCCCGACCAGCCGAAGCCGTGACAGGTCGGCGTCCGCGACAGGCACGTTGGCGACGGCACCCAGACTGGTCGGCACGATGCCTGCAAAGGTGATGCCGTGGCGGTCGAGAATCCGCCAAAAATGACTGACCACTTCGGGGTTGCGCATTCCGAACGCGGTCGGAAAATAGATCGCGGCGCCGGCCGCAAGCCCGGCAAGGGTGCCGACGAAGGCGCCGCCGACATGAAACAACGGCAGCGCCACCATAATGCGATCAGTCTGGCTATTGCCGGCCGCGAGCATCGAGCCCACCGAGGAAGCGACCATATTGCGGTTGGTCAGCCGGGTGACCTTCGGTTGGCCGGTGGTACCGCCGGTCGGCAGCAGCGCGGCGACACGGTCGGCCTCGCCTGGCGCGGCCGACCCCAGTCTATCACGCCAGTTCCGATCCGGCTGCAAGATTTGACCGTCGAACGCGACAGTGCCGTCGATCGGGAGCACGACGATGCGCTCCAGCGTCGCCACCTCGCGTTCCAGCCCCGCCACCTTCTCATACAAACCGCCCGGCGTTCCCGGCGGCGGCACCAACAGGATTTTGGCGCCGACGGCCTTGAGCTGGGCCGCGCTGGCTTCGCGGCTGAACAGCAAATTGAGCGGATTGGCGGCCCCAACCACGGTAGCTGCCCACATCGCCACCACGGTCGCCGGGCAGGTCGGAACGAGAATGGCAACCGCGTCTTGCGGCCCTATCCCATGCGCGCGATACCAGTCGGCCGCGGTTTGCAGCAATCCCATCAGGGCGTCGTAACTGATGATGACGGGGTCTTCGTCGACGGCGGTGCGCAAATAGGCCAGCGCGGTACCATGCGGATTGAGCTTCGCGCCACGTGCGATCAGATCAATCACACGCGGATGCGCATCGAGAATTTCGCGCGCCATATCGTCGAGATGGCTACGCTCATGTTCCGAGAAGCTACGCGACATCGATTGCTCCATGGCAACGGATGATGAAGACAGAGCAGATAGGCTTCTTGCGTTGAGTGGCTATGGCCATCCCACTTCCTGGGCGTCGGCGACAGGCGACGGCGACACGTTGCTGTGATAGATCGCCAGATCGCGCGACCCCGAGAAGATCGCCCGCGGCTTCAATCCATAAAATCGGCGGATCGAATGGCTGAAATGGGTGGAATTGGGATAGCCGATATCCTGCGCCAGATGCGCGAGGTTGAGGTCCTGATTGGCGAAGTGCAACAGATGCCGCGCCCGCTTCCAGGCCCGGAATGCTCGAAATGGAATGCCGGTCTCCTGCTTGAAGAGATGCAGGAAGCGTGACGAGGACAACCCGGCTTCGTCAGCGCAACTGGCCGCCGTCACCGGCTCGCCGCAAAAGCGGCCGATCTGGGTAATCGACCGCACCACGCGCGGGTCGAGCGACCGTTCCGGCAAGGCCTCCCCGAAGCACATGATGTCGAATTCGACGCGCGTGATGCCGTTGCGGCATCGGTGCTGCCGCAATCGCTCGTGCGCAGCGCGAATGCGATGCGCGAAGAACGGACTTTCGCGCCCTGACAGGCGCCCGGCGAGCGCTTCGAGCGCGCCGGCGCGGACACTCTCGGGTTCAATCACAAGGCAGATCGCCGAGCGGTGGTCGCTGACAATGGTGTGTCGCATGTTCGCCGGCACCGCCAACAGCTCACCGCGGCTTTCGCGACCATCCGCGGTCGTAAGCCACAAGCCGCCCCTGACGGACACATAGATATGAAGCGCACCGGGACACCGCTGGCGCGGCCGGCCGAGCAGGCCCGCGTAAAAAACACGCTCGGGCGTGATCAGCATGAAATGGCCGGATTCGTGGCCCTCGTCGTCCATGGTCGCTCCTCCGGCGCGGCTCTTTGGCCGCTGCGCGTCGAGGGCAACCATAGCGTAAATTTGCTGCCTGAACAGACGGACTGTGGCCATCGTTCGGGCGCGTCGAAGACGCGATCCCCGTGGTAACGACCTTTCCTCAGGCCCGAACCCGCGGAGACACATTCTGCTCGACCCCGGCTCAAGCTGGCTGGCTATAACGCAGTACCGGCGCCAGGCAGCGTACCCATCATCTTGCACAGCACCATCAACATCACTTCATCGGCGCCACCGCCGATCGACGTCAGGCGGCTGTCGCGATAGGCGCGGCTCACCGGCGTCTCGGTCATAAAACCCATCCCGCCCCAGAACTGCAGGCAAGCGTCCGTGAGTTCGCGCCCCAGTCTGCCGGCCTTGAACTTGGCCATCGTAGCGAGCTTCGTCACGTCCTCTCCCCCGACCAGCGCTTCGCCGGCGCGATAGATCAGCGCGCGCAAGAGCTCGACTTCGGTTTGCATTTCCGCGAGCTTGAAGTGGACGATCTGATTGTCGAGGATCGTCTTGCCAAATGCCTTGCGATGGCCGGTATATTCGATGGTCTCGGCGATGATGTATTCATGCGCCTTCAGGCATGCCGCCGCGCCCCACAGCCGCTCCTCCTGAAACTGCACCATCTGATACGTAAAACCCTTGCCTTCCTCGCCAATGCGGTTGCGCTTCGGCACCCGCACGTTATCGAAGAAAATCTGTGCTGTATCAGACGATCGCATGCCCATCTTGTCGAGCTTGCGCGCGACCTGGACGCCTTTGCTCTTCATGGGAACACAGATCAGCGACTTGTTGCGATGGACCTGTTCGTCGCTTGTATTGGCCAGCAGGCAGATCCAGTCGGCTTGAACGCCGTTGGTGATCCACATCTTGCCGCCATTGATGACATAATCGTCGCCATCGGAGCGCGCATGGGTCTTGATGGAGGCGACGTCCGAGCCCGCACCCGGCTCGGAAACTCCGATACAGGCGACCGCATCGCCCGCGATCGCAGGCGCCAGGAATTCCCGGCGTACCTCGTCCGAACCGAAACGCGCCAGCGCGGGCGTCGCCATATCGGTTTGCACGCCGATCGCCATCGGCACCCCGCCGCAGTGGATCGCGCCCAGTTCCTCGGCCATCATCAGCGCATAGCTGTAGTCCAGCCCCTGCCCGCCGAACTCTTCCGGCTTGTTGAGACCAAGGAAGCCAAGCTCGCCAAGTTTCTTGAACAGTTCATGGGCGGGAAAAATCTCCGCCTTCTCCCATTCATCGACAAAGGGGTTGATCTCGTTGGCAATGAACTTTTGCAATGCACGGCGGGCTTCGTCATGGTCGGCGGTGAACAGCATTTTTATCCCCTGTCGTTGCGAGGCTATGCGCCGTCACAATCCCATCTGCCGTGACGCCAGATCCTTCATGATCTCCTCGCTGCCGCCGCCGATCGCGTTGACCTTCACCTCGCGATAGATCCGCTCGACCTTGATGCCGCGCATATAACCTGCGCCACCAAAAATCTGCACCGCTTCGGAGGCGCAAAACGCCATGGTCTGGGTCGCCTGATTCTTCAGCATGCAAATCTCGGCCACCGGATTTTCGCCCTGATCCAGTCGCCATGCCAGCATTTCCAGCATCGCCTGGGATGCCGTGACCCGTTGCGCCATGTCGACCAGCTTGTGACGGATCACCTGATGCTGCGACAGCGGCTTGCCGAAGGTGTGCCGTTGCTTGGCATACTCGATGGCGTCATCGACGCAGACGCGCGCGGCCGCGATGCAGCCGGCCGCCATGGTCAGGCGCTCGCCGTTGAAATTGTGCATGATGATCTTGAAGCCCGATCCCTCTTCGCCAAGCAGATTGCCGGCCGGGACGCGGCAATCGTCGAAATGCAGCGTCGCGGTATCCGAGGCCCACCACCCCATCTTCTTCAGCGCCGTGCGGCTAAGACCCGGCGTATCGCCCTCAATCACCAGCAGGCTCACGCCGCCGGGACCCGCACCACCGGTCCGTACCGCGGTCGTGATATAATCGGCGCGCATGCCCGACGTGATGAAGGTCTTTTCGCCGTTCACCACATAGAAATCACCGTCGCGGCGCGCCGTCGTGCGCAAATTGGCGACGTCGGAGCCTCCGCTTGGCTCGGTAATGGCGAGCGCCGAAATCTTCTTGCCGGACAGAATCTCCGGCAATACCCGGGCCTTGAATTCTTCGCTGCCGGCCCTGGCAATCGGAGGAGCGCCGATCGAATTGCTCTTCAAACTGGCACTGACGCCTCCCGCGCCGGCCCGCGCGAGTTCCTGCACCGCAACAATCCACATGAAACGGTCGGCTTCGGTACCGCCATATTGCTCGGGAAAGCCGAGCCCGAGCAATCCGATCGCCGCCGCCTTTTCGTACAGCACGCGGGGAAATTCGCCCGCTTCGTCCCAGGCATGGGCGTTTGGCTCGATTTCCTTCTCGACAAACCGGCGAACCACGTCACGAAAGGCTATGTGGTCCGCGGTGTAGAACGGGCTTCCAGCCTGCGTCGGTTTGATCATGAGTTTGCGGATCCCTTCGGGTCGAACGATGTCCGGAATCGAGCAGCCTAACTTGCGTTAAGTGGCTAAGGCCAGCCACTCAACGCAAGATCGCCGGTGAAGTCACGCCCACATTCGAAAGAAAACGGCTGCCGGGCTCCAAATATTCCGTAAGCCGCCGGATCGCAAATCAAAGGGGAGGACGACATGAGATCCGTTCTGGCGTGGGCCGCGGTTGCCATCGCGGCGTGCCTCCCGGCGCAAGCTCCTGCGCAATCCTATGCTCCAGGCATCAGCGACACCGAGATCAAGATCGGCAATACCATGCCCTATAGCGGGCCGGCATCGGCGCTGGGCATCACGGGTAAGGTGATCGCCGCCTATTTCGACCAGATCAATGAAAAGGGCGGCGTCAATGGCCGCAAGCTCGATTTCATTTCGCTCGACGACGGCTTTTCACCGCCAAAGACGATGGAGGCAGCGCGCCGTCTCGTCGAGGGCGACGGCGTTGCGTTCGTCTTCGCCACCATGGGTACGGCGCCGAGTTCCGCTATCGCAAAATACCTCAATGCCAACAAGGTGCCCGAACTGTTTCTGATCAGCTCGGCATCGAAATGGAATGACCCCGCCAACATGCCATGGTCGATGGCCCTACCCTGGGCGCCGAACTACCTCAGCGAAGCGGCGATCGACGTGCACTACGCTCGCGCCAAAAATCGCAATGCCCGTTTTGCGGTGCTTTACCAGAACGACGACGCCGGCAAGGAGTATCTGCGCGGCGTCAAGGAAGCGCTCGGCGATGACGCGGACAAGCTCATCGCACTGGCATCAAGCTTCGAGGTCTCCGATCCGACGGTCGATTCCCAGGTGCTGACCTTGGCCAACACCAAGGCGGACGTCTTCATGATCTACAGCGTGACGCCGCGGGCCTGCGCCCAGGCGATCCGCAAGGCCTATGAAACCGGGTGGCGCCCGCAGCGCTTTCTGGCCAGCGGTTGCGCCAACAAGGCGACCGTGATGGCTCCGGCGGGAATCGAGGCCGGCACCGGCGTCATGTCGCTGGGCTCGATCAAACCCTACGCCGCCGACCCGAAGGGCGACGCCAGCATGGCGGCCTACAGCGAATTCATGAAAACGCGCCTGCCCAATTCCGACGTCAACAACTCGGCGGCGCTCTATGGCTACACCGTTGCCGAGGCGTTAGTGGTCGTACTCGATCAATGCAAGAACAACCTGACGCGAGAAAATATCATGGCGCAGGCGGCAAATCTCAAGAACGTACCGTTATCTCTGCTGCTACCGGGCATCACGCTCAACACCTCTCCGAGCGATTTCCGCCCGATCAAGGACGGCTACGTGCTGCAGTTCGACGGCAACGATTGGGTGGTGGCGAGCGAGTTGCTTCGCGGAAGCTGAGCGTGCGCCAGCGAAAACGTGGCGTGGACCTCACGTTGGACCGGCCCGCCGATATCACCATCACCGGGTGCCTGATCGCTGCCAACGCCCCGAAATCGAGTATTCAGTGCGATTGACGCCAAGAAAACTCAAACATAGCTTGTCCAGCAATCATAAGAATTTGGGGAAACCGGCGATGATCCGTACCACGAAGATGATTTCCGTGGCGACCATATTGTGCGCGGTTCTGGCGGGACCGGTGTCGGCGCAGCAGCCCGTCACACCACTCAAGATCGGAGTTTTGTCTGACTTCTCCTCGGTCTATTCCGACATTGGTGGAATGGGCAATGTCGAAGCGACCAAAATGGCGATCGAGGATTTTGGAGGCTCGATCTTCGGCAAACCTATCGAGCTTGTTACCGCCGATGTGCTCAACAAGGCTGACGTAGCCGCCTCGATTGCCCGCAAATGGTACGGCGACGAGGGCGTCGACATGATCATCGATTTGCCGACATCGGCGACGGCGCTTGCGGTCATGGAGCTATCGAAGCAATACGAAAAGATCATGATTGTGACGGACGCCGCCAGTTCGGACATCACCGGCAAGTCCTGCTCGCCTTATACCGCGCACTGGACTTACGACACTTACGCCAATGCTCACACGGTCGGCAGCGCCATCGTCAAGAACGGCGGAGACAGCTGGTTCTTCATCACCGCCGATTACGTGTTCGGCCACTCGATCGAACGCGACACCGGTGACGTGGTCCGCGCCGCCGGCGGCAAAGTGCTGGGCAGCGTCAAGCATCCCCTCAACACGGCAGACTTCTCATCGTTCCTGCTGCAGGCTCAGGCTTCCAAGGCCAAGATCATCGGGCTCGCGAATGGTGGCGGCGACACCATCAACGCAATCAAGCAGGCAGGAGAATTCGGCATCGTGGCAGGTGGCCAGAATCTTGCGGCGATCGTCATGTTCATCTCCGACGTCAACAGCCTGGGTTTGAATCTGGCTCAAGGTCTCATCATCACCGAAGCGTACTACTGGGACCTCAACGACAAAACGCGCGCATTCGGCAAGCGCTTCTTTGAGCGCATGAAGCGGATGCCGACGATGAATCAAGCTGCCACCTACAGTGCGACCCTGCACTATCTGAACGCAGCCAAGGCTGCCGGAACCAAGGATACCAAGCCGGTATTGGCCAAGATGCGCGAAATGCCGGTGCGCGATGCGTTTACCGACAACGGCGTGCTGCGCGAAGACGGCCGCATGGTGCACAGCATGTTTCTGTTCCAGGTGAAGAAGCCCGAGGAATCCAAGGGCCCATGGGACTATTACAAGCTGCTCGCCGAAGTTCCCGGCGAGCAGGCGTTTCGACCTCTGAAGGACGGAGGCTGTCCACTAGTCAAGCCGTAAGCCCGGTTATCAGCGCAGAAAGCCGATCGGCCGCCCGGTCAAGGACAGCGGCTTTCACTGATGCCACTTCACCAGCTCGGCATAATGATGCGGCAGCCGCATGGCGACGAGATCCTTGCGACGGACGATGTTGGTCGGATACCGCGTATCAAGGTTTGTCGTATCAACCACCGCGGCGGCAAATCCTTCTTCGTCGAGAATCGAAGATTCCTGCCGAGGAAATGCGAACGAATCCGGCCCAAAGACGGCGCTGCCGCCGTGAAAGCTCCGAACGGTCAGGCCAAAAGGGATTTGCTGATCGACGCGCCCAATGTGTATTTCGGATCGACCATATTGCCGAGCCGCACCCGGCCGCACTGGGTCAGCAGCATGTAGGCGTCTTCCTGGGTGAAGCCGAAATCGGCGGCCATCCAGCGGATCAGTTCGCGGTAGGCGATACGGGCGGCATCTTCCATCGGCCGGCTGGAGCCGATCGTCATGAATAGCTTCTCGTTTTCCAGCCGCGGCCACTTGAAGGTCCACTTCTTGATCAGGTCGACCTGAACCGTGGTGACCGTCGGGTGTTCGAGCGCAACGCCGCAGAGTTCGCCATCGCCCTGGCAAGCGTGGCAATCGCCGAGATACAGCAGCGCGCCGGGCGCATTGACCGGCAGATAGATCACCGCGCCAACGCCAACATCGGGCAGATCCATGTTGCCGCCGTAGTAATCGGGCACCAGCGAGGAGATCGCCTCGATCTCAGGCGAGGTGCCGATGGTGCCGATAAAGGGCTCGTAAGGCAGCGTGATCTTGTCGTTCCATTTCACGCCACCCTCGACGGTGACCTCGACCTTCTTGACCCGCTCGGGAAGCGGCGCGTTGAGCAGCGCGTTATCGCCGGTCGCGACCAGTCCGCCGAATTCCGTGATCAGGCAGGTCGTGCCCACCGGCTGCGGTCCACGCGGCACGATCGATTTGATGTAGACCGCGAGCGTATCGCCCTTCTCGGCGCCGTTGACATAGATCGGCCCGTTCTGCGGGTTGACGAACGGAAAATTCAGAATCTCGCTTGGTTTGTCCGTCTCATGCTTGATCCTGCCTTCGAACGCATCATGCGTTTCCGCCGAGATCACCGCCCCCGGGTCGACCGTCAATACCGGTTTGGCGTAGGGACCGTAGACATAGTGATATTGGCCTTGGCTTGCCTCGGTGATCGCGTGGATCTTGCCCGGCTTGCCCTTGGCGAGGCCGCGGCGCGCCATGATGGAGGTTTCGAGCCATGACATGATGATGTTCCTTCCCGTGTTGCCTTGTTGAAAGCGTTCAAACCGCGAGATGCTAAGCGGCATGTGCAAATTGTGTGCGTCGGGCGATCAAGGATACGGCAACGCAAACCAACTACTGCAGACTTGCAAACATGCACGCATGCGCAACCCGCCCCCCATGAAATTCGCCTCGACCTCACCCGAAATTTTTCGAGTGAAGCCGATACCGCGCGCGCGAAGAGTTTCAGTTTCGATCCCGGCCCAGCGCGGGAATTCTAGACGGCTTTGGTGAGCGCGCCGTCGATGATCAGATTGCTTCCGGACACACGGCTGGCGATCGGGCTCGCGATGAATACCACACCCGCAGCAACCTCCTGCGCCGTTCCCATCCTGGCAGTCGGGTTCAGCGACATCGCCGTCTTGAAAAGGTCGGGCGCATTGTTCTCGATGTTCTGCCAGATGCCGCCTTCGAAATAGGTATTGCCCGGCGACACGGCGTTGACGCGGATGCCCTTGCTGATCAGCTGATTGCTCAGCCCCTTGGCGTAGTGAATCAGCGCGGCCTTGAACGCGCCGTAGGAGCCCGCGGCGAAATCGATTTCCAGGCCCGAGACGCTTGAGACGATGACGATCGATGCAGAGCTGGATTTCTCCAGGAACGGAAGTGCCGCCGCGATGGAATTGACCGTATGCATCATGTCGACGCGAAAGGATTTTTCCCACGTCTCAGCGCTGTTGCCAACGGCGAGCGCACTGACATTACAGACGAGAGTGTCGATGCCGCCGAGCTCGGCGGCGGCATCCTCAACCCACTGTTTAAGCGCCGCGGGCTCGCTGACATCGGTCGCCCTGCCCCACGCCTTGACTCCGGTCGCCGCCAACGACTTGACCGCCTTGCTCACCTGGTCGCCGTTGCGCGCGCAGATGGCAACGTTGGCGCCCTCAACGGCGAACAATTCGGCGATCGCAAGACCAATACCCTTGCTGCCACCAGTGACCAACGCATTCTTGCCCTTCAGTCCGAGATCCATGAGGTCATCTCCCTTTCTTTCTTGATGCGCGGCAACGGCCGCTACTGGTTTGGTCGGCAACATCAGATGCAATCACCGAGGCAACTTTCGTTCCAACGCCGGGCGAGCCCGCTCTGGAATTCAATTCCGCAAAATGACAAGCGCCTCCCGGTAGAGTTTCGAAAGCCAGATGGCCAAACCGCTGGACAACAAAAAAAGAAAAAAGCTGTTGTAGTCGGCCACGGTAAGCGGGTTGAATTCGAAGTATGGCGGCATGAACGCCCACCATACGATCGGAATGGTGAGAATGACCGCAAAGGCCCCCGCCGGGATGCCTGCGAAAAGACTGGCCACCAAAATTGCAGGGTAGAAGGCGACGAAGTGCAGAGGGCTCCCGATCGACGAAGCGAGCACTGCCTGCAGGAAGGCAGCAACAACCACCGCCAGCAAAGCCACCGCGAAGGCGGATACCGACCACGGCCTCAGCCTGAGAATGTAATCCGCACCTTTACGCATCACCCCTCCCCAACGCGCCCCGATGGAAGGCCGAAACCTATCGGAGGATGAGCGCCAATAAAAGCATCCAGCTCCGGCGGCCGCGCAGCCAGCCGTAGCAAAACTCCGAAACGCGCCTACCTCAAAGCGGCCCAGATCGGCCCGTATATCTCGCAAGGATACAGGCTTCACATTTTTAACCGCGCTCCGTATAGACCCTCCACGAAAACCTCCGGGCCGGAGACGGGATTCCCCGGTGGCGGATGGCTGACGCAATGGTCGCAGGTCGAGGACGAATTGATGTTGATACGATGGTCGTTGATACGGACCGTGCGGTACGCGCTGCGATGTGCGCTGCTTGGAACGGTTTTCGCGGCGGCCCCCGCTCTCGCGGAGCAGGTCTTCGATAATGTAGCGGGTTCGTGGTCCGGTGTGGGTTCGATGAAACCCTCCGATGGGCCTCGCGAGCGCGTCAGGTGTAAGGTCAACTACGTCGTCAAAAGCACCGGGAATTCCCTGAAGATGGAGCTATTGTGCGCCAGCGATGCCTACAAAATGCATTTGAGCGCCAATATCGACCAGGACGGCTCCACTATTTCGGGGAATTGGTTCGAGGATCAGTATCGCCAGGGCGGCAAGATCTCGGGCCAAAACGTTAACGGGGTCATTGAGGCGAAGGCCGAGAGCGACACCATCACCGCGCTGTTCACGGTCCGCACCAAGGGCAGCCGCCAGTCGTTTGTGATGGAATCACCCGGCGCCTGGGTTTCGCAGGTATCGATCGATCTTTCGCGCGATCCGCACTGACCGGCGCGTACGCGCCGCCGGCTCATTCGGCGCTATTCATGGCCTGCCGGGAAGCGCGCGCCCGCCCTTGTCGGTCAAGCCGCCCGGCTCTGGACCCGCTCAAACTTTGCCAGGATCTGAATGCGGATTTCCTCGGCGATCGGCCCTTGGGCCTTCCGCATCAGGTTCCAGAGGCGGATCAGTTCTCGCTGCTTCGTATCGTCCATCGTGACCTCCTGAAAAGGCTATAGTTCAGAAAGTCATAAGAACAAAAGAAGAACGATTATTCAAGCCAAAATTTTGGCCAAACCCGATTTTTGACGGGCGACGTTAGGCAGGCCATTTCGAAGGCCATGGCGACCGCGAACGATGCGCCTCACGGCTTCTTCGATAGCTGCCCGATCTTCTCCAGCACCGGCAACAGGGACTTTAGAAACTCGGGCGGGTTCTCACTCATCGGAAAATGGCCGAGGCCCTTCATGATGGTGACTTCGCTGCCCGCGATGCTCCGGGCCACCGCGAGCGTCTCTTCCGGGGTGCAGGAATAGTCATATTCGCCGGACAGCAGAAACAGCGGGCAGCGCCGGGTGTCGATCTCGGCGACGCGACCGCGGATGTCACCGTCGAGCTTGTAGAAATGCAAATCGCCCTTGAACACGCCCGGCCCGCTTTGCATGTAGTGCCAGAGCGTTTCCCAGCGCTCCTCGTCAGGTGCATCGGGCCCGACCAGCCCGGACACGATGGCGGCAGCGACTTCGCCGCCATGCACGTCGGGACGGTGCAGGAAGTTCAGGTCGTAATAGGGATCGACATGGGCGCCGGCCTGCAGGCCGATGATGGAGCGGAAGCGTTCGGGGTGTTCGAGCGCCAGATGCAGCGCGATGCGTCCGCCGATCGAGCATCCGATCAGGATCGGACGATCGAGTTCGAGCGCCGTCATGACCTCGAGGATCATGCCGGTGTATTGCGCCGAAGTGAGCTGATAGTCCTCGTTGTGCCAGCCCGACGGCGGCGACGACTTGCCATGCCGGGGCATGTCGAACGCGATCACGCGATGGCCTGAGGTGATGCGCTTGTCGTTCATCAGCGCGCGGTACTGCCGGCCGTCGGCGCCGGCGGTGTGCAGGCATAGCAGTGGCGTGCCCTCGCCTGCTTCCTCGACATAGATGCGATGGTTGCGCCCGAACAGATCGAGATGCATGTAGCGGCCGATGATCGGTTCGAACTGGACGCTCATGCCGCGCTTCCCTCCGCGGTTTTCCGCTCAGTTTCATACACCGTTTCTTGCACCGTTTCCTGGGGCCGCAGCTTGGCCAGCGCTTCCTTGAAATAGCGAAGATTGGCCATGAATATCTGCAGGTCGCCCTCGGCCATGAGCACGCGCCGCTTGATCAAGGCCATCAGGTCGTTGGATCCGGGCGGCGGCCGCCTGGTCCAGAATTTTGCCCACTCCTCTTCGCTGGCCCGCAGCGCGAAAGAAGATGACGGCATCACGAACGGCCCTGGCGTCACCGACACGATGCGGCCCTCGAAGATCGCGATCAGCCAGGCGGTCCGGCCGACTTCCAAAAGGAAGGTCGTGGTGAGGTAGCGCCCGCGCCTGACCAGTGCCTCATCGTCATTGACCCGTTGTTTCAGCGCCTCGATCACGTAAGGCCTCCCCATTCCGGCGCGCCGCCCCGCCAGTTGCTGCGGCGCGGCTCCAGCTGTTTTTACGGCATGATGGGTGGATTGGGCGCGGCGTCAACCGAGCCAGACGCAGACCAGCGTCAGATTGGCCACACAGGCTCCCAATAGCGCCACCGACAGCGCGATGGGCAGGCGTTCGCAGGAGGTTTGGAGGATCGTTCGGCTCATGGCGAAAACATCGGGCGATTCTACCCGGTGAGTCTCGACCAATATTTTTTTCGGGATTCAGGACTTGTTTACGACTCACGGACTCCAGGCCAAAAAGCCACAAATCCGCCCTCGACGGCCGCCATCCCCGCCCTCGCCGACGACCGGCCAAGGCTGAAATCCAAGAGGCTGAAACCTAAAGGGCTGAAACCCTATTCGGTGCAGTGCGTTAAGGTGGTTTGACGGAGCCGACCCCATGCCCTACGCGCTGTTTTGCAACGAAGCCCGGCTGAGCAAGGCCTATCCGACCGAGGCGGACGTCTGGAAACTCGCCCGGCAAAGCGGTCTGGTGGTCGATTCGGTCTCGGACGGGGAAAAGCTGGCGCCGCGCCCCGTGCTGGACAATGACTACGAGATCAGGCCCTGCCGGCCGGATCCGCAGGAAGACCCCGCCCGGAATCAAGCCGACGCCGAACGCGACATCCACTTGGATCTCCGCTGAATTCCTGAGCCGGCGTTTTGCCTACGGCGTCGCCACGACCAGCGAGGCCTGCTCGGCCGCCAGCGCCACGCAGACTTTTCTGCGATGCAGCCCCCGGATTGCGCCGGTCACCTTGAGAACCTTGCCGGCCGGACAGGACGCGTCCTGCACGAAGGCGACCTCATAGGGGGCCAGAACCAACGGTTCGGATTTCAGGACGGTCTGGGCAACGCACGGCAGGGCAAACGCGGCCACAGCGGAAACAACCAGCCCTAACGCCAAAGCACGCATGTTCACGGTCCACCCACCCGCAACGGCACAATTACACTCCGCGCGACGAAGTTCCGATGACGGCCAAAATTAATTTGGCTATCGATCGCCCACCCGGCGCGGCTCCCACACGTCCTCCCAAGCAAGTTTTGTGCAAGCACGTCTTGGCCAGACCAAGCTTTGGGCTTTGGCCAAACAAAAAGACCGGCGGAAATCCCGCCGGCCTCTTGTCACAGAAAGCTAAATCTCTCAGTACCGCGTGGCGACCGGGCCGCCCCAGCCAAAGCGGTAGTTGATGCCGGCCTTGACGGTGTGCTCGTCGTCCCGGAAGCGGGCGCCGACGATTTCAGCCGGTCCGCTGGTGAAGGTGGTGTTGCCGAAATTGTAATACTGGTACTCGATCTTGGCCGACCAGTTCGGGGCGAACATGTATTCGAGGCCGGCGCCGACGGTATAGCCATCGCGATGGTTGCCGTCGGTGGTGAAGGCCACCGGCGAACCGGCGATGCTCGCGCTGACATTCGGATTATCGCGCCAGGCGTAACCGCCCTTGGCGTAAAGCAGCGTCGGACCCCAAGTGTAGCCGAGCCGGCCGGTCACCGAACCGAGCTGGTCGGTATTGCCGGTCACCAGCGTCCCGCGCCCGGGAACAGCACACCGCCGTTGCTGTTGCCGGTGAGCCAGCTGTACTGGGCCTCGGCACCGATCACCCAGTTGGTCGCGAACTGATAGTCGAAGCCGCCCTGCACGCCGCCCAGGAAGCGGCGTCGCTGCCCTCAAGGCTGTTGTCGCCCGCGAACGCGCCGCCGATGTGACCGCCGATATAGAAGCCGGTCCAGTTGTACACCGCTTCCGGCGCCGTATAGGCGGGAGCCTTGGTGTAGGGGCGCGCGGGCAAATCGGCGGCGAATGCCGGAGCCGCAAAAACGCATGATCGCGGCGCTGGCCGAGTAGAAGCTTCTTCATGATGTTCCCCGTTACTGTCGTTGTGACATCAATCAAACAACGTGGCGCCAATTTGGTTGCTTGGCGGCAATGCCGGAACGCGGATGGTCGGCAACTGTGACAGCGAGGCAACGGCGGAATTTTGTTCCCGGAACTCGCAATTTTCCTGCGACTTATTGCCGACAATTGGCCGCATTGCCGCCATTATTGCGTCCACCTGGCAACAGGCTTCGGTTCAAGCCTCGCCGAAAAGTGATCGAAGCCTTGGGGCGCGAGGGCATCGGCAGCGCCTTCAACCGGGAGCGTCAGCGCGTCAGCTTCTCCAGTTCCGGGAACGCCGCGTAGGCGGCGCCGGCGCAGACCTCGCCTGATTTCTCGACCACATGGTCGAGCCGGCCATCGACATAGACGACGGCGCGCTCGCGCGCATCGTGATAGTTGCCGTCGGAATCGCGCGCCGAAAATCGCAGGCAGGTGACATAGCGCAGCCGCCCGCCGACGGTGCGCTGCACCGGCTCGGCCATGACGGCATCGCGCACGCCGACGGGATTGTTGAGATAGGTCTTCAGGAACGCCAGCAGTTCGCGGCGGTAATTGTTGGGATATGGCTGGTTGGCGATGCCGCGTCGTCGGTGTAGCTGATGCTCCGGCTCTCGTCGCTGCCGCCTCCGCCGATGCCCATGCCCGCGCAAGCCGCAAGCCCGCTGCCAGCAGCAGTATCGCCGCACACTTCGCAGCTATTGCCCAATCCCGGCTTCAAGCCCACGCCCAAGCGCAACCTGCTTCCCGGTGGTTCGTCGTCGCGGGAACCTAGAGCATCGATCCGGTGAAATGGAATTCGTCTGCAAGCCTCAAATTCAGGCCGTCATAACAGCACCGGCCCGCAGCCATTGGGGAAGCAATGGCGTACGGGCCGGGCTCTGATATCCGCTGACGCGGTGGGGGCAATGTGGAATCGAACCCGCGCCCGCGGATCGATATCAGCCGCGCTTGATGGCGGGCGTTGACGTGCTTGACCGTGACCTTCGAGAACTGGTGCGGCTTGTTGGCGCCCACATGCTTGTGGAAGCGGTGATGATGCGATGATGGCGGTGATACCGTGGCAGCGGTGATGATGCCGGCCCATCCGGGCTTGGCGTTCAGCACGCGTTGATCGCGGAAGCCTGGGCGGTCTTTGCCGACCGGCGCAGCTGGCGGTGGTCTTGGCATCGGCGCGGGCGCCGTCTTGACAGTACCGGCCGCCATCGCGGGCGCCGCAATAACGGAAATGGCGAGCAGCGCGGCGGAAATGGTCTTCAACATGGTGTCTCCTCTTCCGGGGATCGCGAGGCGGCCGGTCGGATGGCCGGGCTCGTCGATCATGCAGGCGACCCTAGTGGTCCGGCGCTGAACCCGACCTGAAGCGCGGCGACGGACTTCGTTCATCTGGATGACATCTTGGTCATGTTCCGGCCGGATGGCGTCCGAAGCTGACCTGCCGGAAGCGCGATTTATTTCGTTGCGGCCGGGAATGTTCCGACCCCTTCGGCTGTTCACTATCCTCAGGCTTGGGTATAGGCTCGTCACATCTGGAAATCGGGAGAGATGCATGCGCAAATCCGCGATCAAGTTTTTGATGCTGGGCATGTCGTCACTGCCGCGCTGGTCGTCGGCGCCGGTGATCAAATCGGCCTATGCCGCGGGCGGCGACAATCCCGCACCGCCGGCCTCGGACGGTAGCAAGAAGGCCAAGAAGAAAGAAGAACGACAAGAGCTCGAGCCTCGACGATCCGCGTTTCGTGGCCGGCTATCATACCGCCTACACCACGATCTACGACCGCCACGATTACGCCGCCGCGATCGAGCAGCTGAAGGCGCTTGGCCATGACGATAACGCCGCCGTCGCCAACCTGATCGGCTATTCCTATCGCAAGCTCGGCGACTACAAGGTCTCGCAGATCTGGTACGAGCGCGCGCTGAAGGCCGATCCGAACCACGTCGGACCTGGCAGTATTACGGGCTGTGGCAGCTCGAACAGGGCAATCGCGAACAGGCGGAATATCACCTGAACAAGATCGCCTCGCTCGCCGGCACCGACAGCGCGGAATATCGCTCGCTGGCGGCCGCGCTGGAAAAGCCGCCCGGCACCGGCCTCGTTTACTGAGCAAAGCCAACTTTACCGGGCAAGGCAAAGCCTGATGTCATCGACGACAATCCAGCCGGCACAACTGAAAGGTTGCGCCGGTTTTGTTTTGTCGGATAACATCCGAAGAACCTACCGCTGGATATTCAGAGCATCCGGTCGCTTCCCCTGACATTTGGTGCGCCTATGGAGCCATGGCTGCAACCCGCGATCGGACTACATCCGCTGACTGGCTCGAATTTCAGTTGCGGGCGTCGCAGCAGCCCGGCTGCATCATCGCTGATCGCCCATCGCGGCAAAGTCATCGCCGAATACGCATTCGGCACACGCCAATCTCGACACCGGCGAGAAGCTGACGCCGCGCCACCGGTTCCGGATCGCCTCGCACTCGAAGAGCTTTACCGCAGCCGGCGATCATGAAGCTGCGCGAGCGGCGTAAACTGCGGCTGGATGATCCGGTCGGACAATACGTCAAAGGCCTGCATCCGCGGATCGCGGAAACCACGATCGCGCAACTGCTGTCGCATAGCGGCGGCCTCACCCGCGACGGCGCCGACGCGGACAGTTCATCGACCGCAAGCCCTATCTCAACCAGAAGGAGCTGATGGCGCGATCTGCAAGCGCCGCCCGTGATCGAGCCCTCGACGCGCCTGAAATATTCCAACCACGGATTTGGATTGCTTGGCCTTGCGATCGAGGCCATCACCGGCGAGCCCTATCGCGACTGGATCGCGCGCGAGATCGTCGATGCCTGCGGTCTGCGCGAGACGTCGCCCGACATGCCGCTTGCCAAGCCTGTTCCGTCTACCAAGGCTGTTCCGTTTGCGCGCGGCCATACGCCGCGGCGTCCGCTGGGCCGGCGTCTGGTCATTCCCGGCGACAATCCCGCGCATGCGATCGCATCCGCCGCCGGTTTCGTCAGCACGGCGGCCGACGTTGCGCGCTTCTTCGCGCAACTGGCGCCCAACGCGAAACGCAGCGTGCTCTCGGCCGCGCAGCCGCCGGGAGATGACCCGAAAACACTGGCGCAATCCGGATTCAAGCCTGGAAGGCTATTACGGCCTGGGCACCATGAGCGGCAGCACCGCCGGCTGGGACTGGTTCGGCCATAGCGGCGGTTTCCAGGGCTATATCTCGCGCACCTGCGTGATCCCCGCCCGCGAACTCGCGATCACCGTCCTGACCAACTGCACCGACGGCTGGGCCGGGCTTTGGGTCGACGGCGCCATCCACATCCTGCGCGCGTTTGCGGCGCACGGCGCGCCGAGCCGGCGGGTTCGCGACTGGACCGGCCGCTGGTGGAGCCAATGGGGCGCGGTCGATCTGGTGCCGGCCGGAAATCGGGTGATCGCCGCCAATCCTCACGCCATCAATCCGTTCGCTGGATGCGCCGGAAATCGCGGTCACCGGCCGCGATGCCGGCAAGATCACGTTGGCGGGCGGCTACGGCAGCTATGGCGAAGGCGTGCGCCGGTCCCGCAACAAGGCAGGCACGGTCACCGATATCTGGCTCGCCGGCGCCAATCTGAAGCCGGAAAAATCCTTGGCGCTGAGATCGAGCGCCGATACGCGCTCGCCCAAACGCCGCCCTACCCGCTGAGGTTGGCGGGGGCCGTACGGCGCGTGCGCCGGATTTTTCGTGAGCCGCCTTACTGCATCAACGCCTTACTTCATCAACGCCTGCACCTCGGTCCGGAACGCCTGGCGCGAGGCGTCGCGCGAATAGAACATGTGGCCGCCGGGATAGACCACGAGCTTCACGCGGTCGGGCGACGCAAAGGCCGGCAACTGGTCGAGCAGGATCTTGGTGCCGAAATACGGCGTGGCGAGATCGAACAGCCCGTGCCCGACCAGCAGCTTCAGTTTGGGATCGAGCGCGAGAATCTCGCGCAGTTGAGACATCGACTCCGGCGGATTGATGCCGCGGCCGAAATCCCAGGCCCTCTCGACCGCGCCGTTGAGCAGCTGGTAGGAGCCGTCCGGCCGCCAGTTGAGCTTGCGCGTGGTGAGATCGACCACCGCGCTGGTCAGCGGCGCGATCAAGGGTTCGCCGGACGGATCGCTGAAATGATAGAAGCTCGAATCCGGATAGGGATCGAACCCCATCACCGACGCGTCGTAGCGTCCCGTCACCTTGCCGTCGCGCCGGTCGAATTCGCGGCGAAACTCGATACGATCGAAGCGTCCGGCCAGCCTCCGGCTGACCGCCTGGTCGATCCCGGTCAGCGCCGCGACCTTGTCGGCAAGCCGTGTCGTGGCCTCGGTGTCGGCGTCGCCCTTGATCAGGTCGGCCAGGAAATCGCCGCGCGCATAGTGCTCGACATCGGCCATGTCGGCGCGGGTGACCGGACCTTTGGCATCTCGCGCGCGACCGCCGCCATCGTGGGAAGGCTCGCGATGTATTGCAGCAGGCTCGAGCCGCCGAAGTTCGCGGAAATCGAGCACCGGCGAGATCAGGATCAGCCCCTTGACGCCGACGCCCTGATCGATCTGCAATTCGCGAACGATCTTCGGTCCGCGGATGCCGCCATAGCTTTCGCCGGCGACGAATTTCGGCGACAGCAAGCGGTCGGACTTTTCCAGCCAGCGGCGGATCGCCACCGCGATCGAATTGACGTCGCCGTCGACCGAGAAGAAGCGCTTGCGCACGTCCTCGCCGGTCGCGACGAAACGGCTGTAGCCGGTGCCGACGGGATCGATGAAGACGAGATCGGTGAAATCGAGCCAGGTCTCGGCATTGGGCTGAAGATCGGGCGACGCGGAGGGCACCGCCGCATCGCCCGTGATCGGCAGCCGCCACGGTCCGGCATTGCCGAGTTGCAGATAGGCCGAGGCTGCACCCGGCCCGCCATTGAAAACAAAGGTCACCGGCCGGGTGGCCGGATCGGCGCCATCCAGTTGATAGGCGGTATAGGCGATATCGGCCTGCGGCTCACCCTTGTCGTTGAACAGCCGGATCGAGCCCGCGGTGGCGGTGAAAGCGAGCGTGCGTCCGGGAAGCGCCAGGGTTTGCTTGGTGGTGGAATCCGGCGGCAGCCGATGTTGCTCGGCCGTGGCCGCCGAAGCCGGCGTGTCGGCGCGGCCGCCCCTTTCGGACGGCTTCTGTTCGCCTGACTTCTGGCCAGCCGGCGGGGTCGCCGCAGGTGGCGGCTCGGACGATGGCGCATCCTGCGCCAAGGCACTCATATCCCCGCCGCTCATATCAAGAGAGACTGCCAAAGCGAATGCCAGCGCCACCAGCAAAAGACGCCGATGGCGAGGTGCCGCGAACGATCTGGCCATATCCTTATGCCTTCCCTGTTGCCCCGCCCGGTTCACGGCGATCCGCCGCGGGCGGCCGCTTTTCTAGCCCGAAGCTGCGACAGGTTAACGTCCTTCGCAAGCTGATCGGGGGTCCACCTCGACAAAGACCGCAGAGGTCGTATAGACGACCCCGGCGTACCTGCTCCGTAGCGCCAGCAGGAGCTCACGATCCCATGACCAGCCCCAAGCGATATGACCGGATCGCCTTTGTCGCGAGCGCCAGCGCGGAAGCGCAGCAGGCGCTGGCGCAACTGACGCAGATGTACGGCAATCATCGATCCCGCCGACGCCGACGTCGTGGTAGCGCTCGGCGGCGACGGATTGATGCTGCAAACGCTGCATCGAACACATGCATTCGGGCAAGCCGATCTACGGCATGCATCGCGGCACCGTCGGCTTCCTGATGAACGAATTCTCTGCGCACGATCTGCATGCGCGGCTGGCGGCAGCGCGAGAATCCCTGATCCATCCGCTTCTGATGCGCGCCACCGACGTGCACGGCACGGTGCATCTGCATCACGCCATCAACGAAGTCGCGCTGTTTCGCCAGACCCATCAGGCGGCGCGCCTGCGCATCCTGATCGACGAGCACGAACGCATGGCGGAGTTGATCGCCGACGGCATCCTGGTGGCGACGCCCGCCGGATCGACCGCCTATAATCTGTCGGCGCAGGGACCGATCCTGCCGATCAACGCGGCGCTGCTGGCGCTGACCCCGATCAGCGCGTTCCGGCCGCGGCGCTGGCGCGGCGCCCTGCTCCCCAACACCGCCTTTGTCGTCATCGAGGTGCTTGAAGGCGACAAGCGCCCGGTCGCGGCGGTGGCCGACCATGACGAGGCGCGCGACGTCCGCCGGGTCGAGGTGCTTTCCGACAAGACCATTTCGATGCGGATGCTGTTCGATCCCGGCCACAGCCTGGAAGAGCGCATCCTGAGCGAACAATTCGGCTACTGATCGCTCCGTTTCCGGCCGTTTTGGCCTGGGCGGGCACGGCGAAACGCCGGATCGCAACCATTCGTTAACGCCGCCCGGCGATATGGTTAACGCGGAGTATACC
Source organism: uncultured Alphaproteobacteria bacterium (assembly GCA_963755895.1). Lineage (GTDB taxonomy): Bacteria > Pseudomonadota > Alphaproteobacteria > Rhizobiales > Xanthobacteraceae > Bradyrhizobium. The sequence goes on along the minus strand of CAVWMD010000027.1, from coordinate 155,732 downwards.
GAGCCCTTCGGTATGTGCTTAGAGCCGCGCCATGTTTCGCATCGATTTCAACAAGCTGCGATTTCTGATTTGCGACGACAATCCGCATATGCGCCGCATCTTGCGCACGCTGCTGCATTCGTTCGGCGCGCGCGAGGTCTATGAATCCGAGGACGGCGCGACCGCGCTGGAAATGTACACGCCACTACGTCCCCGACATCGTCATCACCGACTGGTCGATGCCGATTTTCGACGGCCTCGAACTGGCGCAGATGATCCGGCAGCCGGAATCCAAGGGCAATCCCTACGCGCCCATCATCATGCTGACCGGCCATTCCGAGAAACGGCGCGTCACGGTGGCGCGCGACGCCGGCGTGACCGAATTTCTCGCCAAGCCGATCTCGGCCAAGGGGCTCTATCAGCGCATCCTCAACGTCGTCGCCAATCCGCGCCCGTTCATCAAGACCAAGACCTATTTCGGCCCGGACCGCCGGCGCAACACCAGCAACGCCTATATCGGTCCCGAGCGCCGCGTCGGCGGCGAGATGGAAGTGATGCAGCAGCCCTCGCTGCTCGACAAGGCCCGGACCACCATCTAGCGCGCCAGACGCGAGGAACTGACATGGCGAAAGAAAAGCCGGCGGCGCTCGCAGATCGAGACCTTCGCCGATCATCATGTGATCACGCAACCCAATCCGCTGCGCAAGGTGCTGCGGCGGGTCGCCGAAAAGGATCTCGACGATCCCGTGGCGCGCGCCGAAAAGGCGCTCGCCGGCCTGTCCGGCGAATTCAAGAACTGGATGGACGATCGAAAGCGACCGGCTCGCCGCGGCCCATGCCGCCATTCTCAAGGACGGCTTTACCGAAATCACCCGCGAAGAACTGTTTCGCGCCGCCCATGACATCAAGGGCGACGCCGCGACGTTCGGCTTCCCTTCCGCGGGCGCCGCCGCCGAAAGCCTGTGCCGGATCATCGAGCACGCGCCCGATCTCGCCACGGTGCCGTCCGCACCTGATCGCGCATCACATCAACGCCATTCAGGCGATCGTGCGCGAGCGCACCAAGCTCGACACCGTCAGCACCGCCAGCGAACTGAGCCGGCAACTGCGCGGCGTCGCCGACGAATATCTCACTCACGCCAACCGCGACCGGCCCGAACATCTCGAAGCGATCCTCGCCCCGAGCATCGTGCCGGCGGATTAGCAGAAGGCGTCGCCAACGAATTGGTAGGGTGGGCAAAGGCGCTTGCGCCGTGCCCACCATCTTCTGCCGTATGCGCGTTTGGTGGGCACGCTTCGCTTTGCCCACCCTACAAGCCGGTATGGTCGTCTGGAAGTAACTACGCCGCGATCAGACTCGTCCGGCATCAGCGCGACGGCGTCCTCGGCCATCAGTTCGTCGCAGAACATGCGGGCTTCTTCCCGCGCCGACTCGGTCGCAAAGCGCCGCAGCAGGATCAGCAGCGGCTCGGCGGCCTGCCCGTCGGTCTCGCAATGCGTCAGCACGCGCTCGACCATCCGGCGCCGCAAGCTCGCAGCACCGCCCGGCGTGTCGACAAATCCGGTTTCATGGCTGACTTCGAGCGCCACGCGGAACGCGGCGAAGGTCGATTCCGGCAATCCGGCGCGCGTCAGCAACGCCTGCAGGCTGGCGCCGCCGCGATCGTGCAGCAGCGCGGAGACCCGCGCCGGCGGCAGACCGGACAATTCCGCCAGCGCGTGATCGAACAGTTCGAGATTGCCCGACAGCAGCGCGCGCAGGATCAGTCCGGCGGTGAGCTGGCCGGTGGCGCGCAGATGCCGCACCAGCCCGCGCATGTCGTCGCCGCGCGAACGCGCCGCGATATTCACGGTCGAACGGTCGCGCGCTTCGCTGGCGATCCGCCCCGCCCGATCGGCGCTCAGCCAGTTCCGGGCGACGACGAATTGCGCCAGCGTATCCGACAGTTTGGCGACCAGCGCGACCCGCGTCGCGGCGGGCAAATCTTCCAGCACCAGCATCGATTCCCGGATCGCGGCGAGATGGCCGTGGCGCTCGACGATGCGGTCCCAGGAAAACGGCGCGAGTTCGGCATAGGCATTTTCGATCAGTTCGAGCGCCGCCGCGGCGCGTGCCGACTTCGGCGATCGCGGCGCAGACCGAGGCCGGCAGATTGACCCGGCGGGCGATCGCGCATTGCATCTCGCAATTGCCGGTCGCGATGATGTCGACGAGATCGGCGTCGATCAAAAGCGGTGAATGTTCGAGCACCGGAAGCGCCACCGACGGCTGGTCGAGCGACAGCGCCTGCACGATGGCGGCGGGCGCCTCGGTGCTGCGCGCGAATACTTCGGCCATCGCCTGGCGCACCAGCGGCGACGGATCGTCGAGCAGCATCAACAGCGCGCCTTCGGCGGCGGCGCGATCCTCTTCGGTCAAATCGGAAATCAGCCAGGCCCGCGCCAGAGACCGCGTGGCCTCTGCCCGCTCGCCTGCCGGAGCGGTCCTTACCCAACTGATGAACTGCCGAACGATCATGGTCCTGCCGGCTTACGCAACTTGAAACGACACCGTGACGCGATGCCACTGTCATACAAAATAAACCACGACGCTTAACAAAGCGTTCACCATAAACGGCTGGTTTTATTGACGTTTTGTTAAGGGTGCCGGACTGCCCTCAACGGCGCGAGCGCACAATGCGCGGCGATGCCGATATCTACCACCCTTAGCTCGTGCCGACGGCGTAACTTCACTGGCGCGCAATAAGCGCGGCAAGCGCCGATCTCAGCGTTTCTTCTTCGCTGTTTTCTTCGACTAAATTTAGCTGCTGAACGTGCCGCTGCGATCGCTGAACAGATCGAGCCCTTGCGATGCGCTGCCGCTGGACGTCTGGTGTCGCGGGCGCCGGGCTCGCCACCGCAACCGACGTCAGCGAGGACGATTCACCCCACAATTTATGGACCGTCGCCGAAACCGGCTGCGACCGCTCGCCGGCCTGGAACAGCGATCGGAAGCTGGTATCGCCCGCCGTCGAGCCATCGGCCGCGGACGATGCTGACGCCACCGTAACCGGGCTCGCCGACGCCGCGTTTGGAAAGCTCGAGAGATAGGCGGCATTGCCGTTCGGCGTGGAGTACGGTGCCGCGCTCGCAACGGCTGTGGTTGGCGACGTGTCGCCCACCGCGGCCATCGCGGTGCGCGTCGCCGATGAATTGGCGGCGCGGCGTAGCGCGACGTCAGCACCGAATAGACGTCGGAGACGCTGCGCGCGTGCCCGCGCATTGTCGTAGAAGATCGAACGGTTGGCCGCGGCCGCGTTCGGAAACATTTTCGCGCGCCGGAGGCCTGCGGATTGTCCTCGGCACTGGTGATCAGCTTGGCCGCGCCGCTGACGCCCATGAAATGGGCCATGTAAAGTTCACTGTCGGTCGGGCGGCGGCCGATCATGCCGGTGAGCTTGAAACTGTTGGAATGGGTCAGGACGCCCGCCATAGCCGAACTGGCGCTAGGATCGTCCCGCAGCTTCATGATCGCGGTTCGCGCGCCGGGATCGCTGACCGAGTAATTGCCGGAGGAGGATTTGGTGATGGCGTCGGCATATTGGCCGTAGCCGAGCGCGGTGCCGGCTTCCTTCATGGTGCCGAGCCAGGTCTGCCCGATAAATTGAAACAGTCCGCTCGCGGACGACGTCGAAGCGGCTGCCTTCGGATTGAAGTCGGATTCCATCTTCGCGGTGGCGAGCAGATATTGGAAGCTGGTGCCGGTGGTGTTGGCGGCCTGCTTGATCGCGCCGGCAATACGCGCGCGCGACGGATCGACACCCGCCGTTGCCGTGGCGCTTGAACTATCGACCGTCGTCATCTGTTGGTGCCCCGCTCCCCGCGAAACTCCCGCCTGGCCTATTCACGCGCCTTTCTCCCAAAAGGGCGCTCACGCCGCCGTCACACTGGGATATCTATGGTTAACGGCGGGTTAAGATGGCGCGCCCCACCCCCTGGGTCAGGGCTGGGCTTCATAATAGAGGGCGACGGCGTCGATTTCTTCCGCCGTCATCTGCCGCGCGATATTACGCATCTGCTGGCTGATATCATTGCGCCGGCTGCCCGACGCGAATGCTTTTAATTGTGCCTTGATATAGACGGCAGACTGCCCGCCGAGCCACGGGCTGCCGGCCTTGTTGTCGATGTCGCCGTGGCATGCGCCACACGGTGGGATATTGCGCATCGGTGCGCCGGTGATCACGATCTGCGGCGGCGGTGCGCTGCCATTCAATTGGCTCGAGGGCACGCGCGGCAGGTAGGAATAATAAGCCGCCAGATCCAGCATGTCCTGGTTAGTCATGTTCACGGCAAACGGACTCATCACGGCATTGACCCGCGCGCCCGCCTTGAAATCGTTCAGCTCCTTGTAGGTCACGGCGGCATATTGCCCCGCGAGGTTCGGCGAGTTGGCGTCGCTGACGCCCTGCGGCCCATGGCAGATCGCGCAACGCTGCGCCAAGGTCGCGCCTCGCCCGATCGACACTTGATCGGGTCGCGTCAGCATCTCCGATGTCATCACGACATTGGAGGTCTTGAAATCGGGCTTTTGGGTTTCGGACTGCGGCACGATGCGCGGCACCCCGGCCGCGCTGCAGATCGCGTCCCAAATACCACTGATCTTGAGGTCGGGCTGAGCCAGGGGTAGCCAGATCAGGCCGGCCAGTGCCGCCAGCACGGCGATCGCCCCCGTGATGCCGACGCTGGCGCCGAACCACGGATTGCGCAATGAGAACAGCTTCTGCTCGCTCATCGGGTGGCTCCGACATAGACGGCGGGCACATTGGTTTGTTTCAGCACCAGGAGCTGGGCGATCGGATAGCCGTAATTCACCACCGTGAGGCCAATCATCAGCGTCAAGCCACAGCCCAAAACTGTTCAGCGCCACCGGAATCCGCGCAGGCATATGCACCGGCACGCTGAAACGATAGGCGCCCGCCTCGCTGCGCTGGGCCAACTGGCCCCGGATCAGCACGATGAAAAACAGAACGCCCGACGTCAGCAGGATCAAGCCACCGACCGCCGACATCGACACCGAAAACGCCTGCGGCGAGATCGCAGGATTGGCGTAATCGTAAAACGCCATGCGGCGCGGCATGCCGAGAATGCCGACATAGTGCCATGGAAAGGTGGTGACGATCATGCCGATGAACCACAGCCAGAGCTGCGCGCGCATCAGGCCGAAACTTTCCATCGCCCGGCCGGTCAGATGCGGCCACAGATCATAGGCGATCGCGAAATACATGATCACGATCGCGCCACCGAAGATCAGATGGAAATGCCCGGTGATCCACTGCGTATTATGGATGCTGGCGTCGAGCTGATAGCTCATGTTGATCAGGCCGCCGGCGCCGCCGAAGCCGAGCATGACCAGCGACAACGCGGTCGCGAGCATGATCGGATTTTGCCAGGGCAACGCCCTCAACCATCCGAACGCACCGGTGCCGCCGCGCAGGCGGCTGGCGATCTCGGCGGAGGCGCAGATCGTGAACACCGTCAGCAAGGTCGGCAGCGCGACGAGACCGGTAAACACCGAATGCATGAACTTGAAATCCGGCGCCGACCTGCGGATCGGCAAACAGATGATGCACGCCGATCGGCATCGCCACCACGACGAACAGGATGAAGGAAATCCGCGCCATGGCGTCGCTGTAGAGCCGTCCGCCGATCGCGCGCGGGAAGATCGTGTAATAGGCGATGTAAGTCGGGATCAGCCAGAAATAGACGATCGCATGCAGCGTCCAGGAGAAGAACACGCGGGCAAGCCCGGCATCGATGGTGGACCTGAGGCCAAGCGCCACCGGCAGGATCAGGAAAATGATCTCGAGCGCGGCGCCGACCGCGGTCCAGCCCCAGAGATAGGAGCCCGCGACATTGGCGAACATCGCCAGCGGCACCGGCCGTTCCGGATTCTCGCGCTTCCAGATCGCCAAATTGATCGACATCAGCGCGACCCATATCCATGAGCCGACCACGACCATCACGACGCCGATGTAATAAAAGGGATTGCCGATCATCGGCGGATAGAACGTGTAGAGCACCGAGGCCAGTCCCATCGAGACCGGGACCATCGCCACCACGGCGCCGACCGCGACCAGCGCAAAACCGGCCCATGCCCAGCGCGTCCCGACCAGCGGCTTTTCAAGCGCCGCTTCGGTGATGGCGTAGCCAAAACCCATCGCGATCAGGGTCGGAAACACATAGCCCATCGCCGAGCCGTGCGCGGTGACCGAGCGATAGTAGAATTCCGGATTGAAATGCCAGGCGTTGAACGGGCTGCGGACGAACATCTGCCAGGCGCCCAGCATCAAGCGCCAGCGCCGAACACCGCGAAGGCGAGCCAGAAATGCGCCAGGATCAGCCGCTTGTTAATCAACACAGCTCAGCCTCCGTCGCGACGCCATCATGCTGAGGAAGGTCGACTTGTCGACCACCTTGACCCTGCCCCACATCCCCTGATGCCCGATCCCGCAAAATTCCTGACACGGCATCACGTGCTCGCCCGGCGCCTTGAATTGCACCGGCAATTCCGAGACATAACCCGGCACCAGCATGGTGTTGATGTTGGTGCCTTCGATCAGGAGGCCATGCACCACGTCGGCGCTGGTCGCGCGCAACGTCACCGGCGTCTCTGACGGAACGACGATGCATTGCGGCGTAAAGGAATATTGCTGACCGATCGCGCGCACGGTCACCGAACCGTCGGCCTCGATCGCGCTGCCGAGATTGCTTTCGATGAATTCGCCGGCGAGATGCAACGTCTTGGGATCGGCGGTCTCGACATGCCCCTGCGGCATCGTCGCATGGTCGATGCCGATGAAGATCGCCATGCCGACCAGCACGCCGACGATCTACGATCGACAACGTCGCCCACCGCCGCTCGATCCGCGCCGCGACGGCTTCGCCTGGATGAGCATCGCCCTCGGTCGTCATGATCAGGCGCTCCGCGGCAGGAACACCAACAGATAGAACGCAAACCACAACGCGACCACGACCGCGGTTGCGATTCCAGCGACCGCGATGGCGCCGCCGGGACCCGAGCGGACGATGTCGGCGACGCGTTCGTCCTCGGCGCCTAATGTGGTCGCCTGCGGTGGAGGTGAATTGATCATGGCATGCCTCAGTTCAGCGTCGCCGAGCGCAGTTCATTGGCCTGCCGCGCCGAAACCGGTTCGCCGCGATTGCCCCAGGAAGTCCGGATATAGGTCACGACGGCGGCGACCTCGTCGTCGGACAGCCGCTGCGCAAAAGGCGGCATGCCATAGGGCCGCGGATTTCCCGCGGTGCCCGGCGGATAGCCGCCGTTGAGCACCATCCGGATCGCATTGACGGCAGATCCCATCTGGATCGACTGGTTGCCGGCAAGCGGCGGATAATGCGGCGGCATGCCGACACCCGTCACGCCGTGGCAACCGGCGCATTCCCGATCGTAGATCGACTTGCCGAACTGACAGCAACAGGCTGCTTTCGGCCGAAGGCAGTGGCGCCGCCGGCTTTTCCGGTGACGTGCCCTGCGCGAGGCTCTTGAGGTACACCGCCATCGCGCGGATATCGTCGTCATTGAGATATTGCAGGCTGTTATAGACCACTTCCGCCATCGGCCCGTAAACCGCGCCGCGACTGGACACGCCGGTGCGCAGACAGGTCGGAAATCTCCTCGATGCTCCAGTCGCCGAGGCCGGCTTCCTTGTTCGAGGTGAGCGACGGCGCGTACCAGTTCTGCATCGGAATCAGCCCGCCCTCGAAGGCCTGCGATTCCGAGCTGCCGCCGAGCGCATTGATGGCGGTATGGCACATCCCGCAATGGCCGAGGCCTTCGACCAGATAAGCGCCGCGATTCCAGTCGGCCGATTTGGTCGGGTCGGGCTTGTATTCGCCTTCCCTGAAGAACAGCGTACGCCATCCGAGGATCAGCGAGCGGTTGTTGTAGGGAAACCGCAGATCGTGCGGACGGTTGACGCTGCTTGACCGGCGGGATCGAACGCAGATAGGCGAAGATCGCGTCGCTGTCTTCGCGCGTCACCTTGGTGTAGGAGGCGAACGGCATCGCCGGATAGACCAGTCCGCCGTCCGGAAAACGCCCGTTATGCATCATCGTGAAGAATTGATCCGACGTCCAGGTGCCGATCCCGGTCTGCGGATCGGGCGTGATGTTCGACGTATAGAGCGTGCCGAACGGCGTCTCCATCGGCAGGCCACCGGCAAAGATCTTGCCTTCGCGCGCGGTGTGGCAGGCGATGCAGTCGCCGGCACGAGCGAGATATTCGCCTTTGGCCACCAAGGCCGGGTCCGGTTTCGACAGCTGCTGCGCGGTCGCCTCCGTCACGCCGACCGTCAGCAATAACGTCGCCAGCGCGGGAAGCAGTCTGTTCAAGGTTCGCGACATCGGCCGATCCCCTCAATTCGGCTTCGCTGCCGCACGCAAGCGGCATCGGAAGGCTTCCATGCGGCGCAAAGGAAGGATCGGCCGGCGCCGGTCGCGACGAGAGATAGGCTGCGACCGCTTTCACGTCGTCTTCCGTCAGAAGGCCGGCGACGATCTGCATGCAATCCGGCGCTGCCGCGGTCCGCGTCCCATAGCGCCATCCCCCGAGCTGGGCGCTGATGTAGCTGGCGCGCAGGCCCAGCAGACCGGGGATCGCCGGCTCCATGCCGGTGAAGCCCGGATTGTGACATGCCAGCGCAAGCCGGGATGCCGTGCTGCGGATCGCCATTCTTCACCAGCGATTCGCCGCGCGCCAAGATTTCACCACTGACGGTGGGAATCGCAGGCGCAGCAAATGGCGGCCTCAGCGAGGCGAAATAGGTAGCGATCTCCTTGAGGTAAGCGTCGGGGAGAAATTCGAGTAGATAGTTCATCGGCGGGTATCTGCGCCGCCCGTCGCGGAACGCCACCAACTGGTTATACAGATAACCGGCCGGCTTTCCCGCCAGCCGCGGGAAAGTAGACGTCGCTGGTGCCCTCGCCTTGAGCGCCGTGACAGGACGCGCAGGCCAGCACGCGCGCGGCCATCGTATCGGGTGCCTTCTCCGCAGCCGGCGTAACGGTTTGCGCTCGCGCGGCGCTCGACGGCAGCGCGACCAGGATCAAAAACGCCAATACCGACCGAAATCGTAGCGCCACCGCAACCGCCCCAGTTCGACGACGGAACAATTCTTTGCACATCGGGCAAACGGAGGCAACGAAGCTGCCCGATCCCGACTATCTTATTCGGGCACAAATCGAGTCAAATTGCATTGCGCTAGATCAATGACGAATGCGATATTTCGTCGGCAGCCAGGGCGGATCAGCGGACGCCATAACCCCAGCTCGTGCTCGGCAGACAGCGTTATTTCCGGTAAACGGCCTTCGGATCGAACAGCTTGTTGGCATCCACGAACGACAATTTCGCGCCGCCGTCGCCGCCGTCGATCTTGCGGTAAAAGCACGAGCGGCGGCCGGTGTGGCAGGCAGCCCCGGTCTGCTCGACGCGAATCCACACTGCGTCCTGATCGCAATCCATCCGCATCTCGACCACGCGCTGGTTGTGGCCGGAGCTCTCGCCCTTGCGCCACAGCGCCTTGCGCGAGCGGCTATAGTACCAGGCCTCGCCGCTGGCGATGGTCTTGCGCAGGGCTTCATCGTTCATGTGGGCGACCATCAGCACGTCGCCGCTCGCGGCATCGGTGGCGACGCAGGTGACGAGGCCCGACGCGTCGAATTTGGGCCGGAAATCCAGCCCTTCCTCGACGTCATGGTTGTGTGCGGATGTGGACACCGGCAGCCCCTCGTTTAACTCAACCGAGGGTCGGTCAGCGCTGCGACCCTCGCACCATCGACAGGAAACGCGACTGTTCCGCCGGATTGTCGCGGAACATGCCGGTGAAGCGGCTGGTGAACGTCAGCGCGCCATGCTTGGCGACGCCGCGCACCGACATGCAGGTATGCTCCGCCTCGATCATCACGGCGACGCCGCGGGGTTTTAGAATTTCGTCGATCGCGGCCGCAATCTGCGCCGTGAGATGTTCCTGGGTCTGCAGCCGGCGCGCGAAGATATCGGTCAGGCGCGCCAGCTTCGACAATCCCACGACCCGCTCCACCGGCGTATAGGCGATATGCGCCTTGCCGTAGAATGGCATCATGTGATGCTCGCATTGCGAGGTGAATTCGATGTCGCGGATCAGCACGAAGTCGTCATAGCCCGCGGTCTCGCCGAAAGTGCGGTCGAGCACCTCGGCCGGATTTTGATGGTAGCCCTGATAGAGTTCGTCGAAGGCTTCGACCACGCGGCGCGGTGTATCGATCAGGCCTTCGCGGTCGGAGTTCTCACCGATGTAATTCAGCAAGACATGCACCGCTCGCTCGGCTTCGGCGCGCGACGGGCGCGGCTGGTCGGCACGCACCGCGGCGGCGAGAAACTCCGACGGGTCCAGTTCAGCGGGACGGACTTCCGGAATCTTCGAGGCCGCCGTCTTGGAGTCCCTGGAATCAGAGGGCTTTGCGTCGGCGGGCTGGTTGGGGCGGAGGGATTTGATCAAGGCGTCCATGTCTACTCCGTTCGACCGGTCTTCAGACCGGAGTGTCACCGGCAGACGGGGCGGCTTGCCGCCGGACGCCTGAGTCACAATGTTAACGCCAAGGCGGCCCGTTCGGTTTCCAGTCGGGGCCACCCGGCCAATCGACGGACTGTTTTTCCGCCACTGCCGCCCATATATAGGGCTCGAGGCCCCGCTCGCCAAGGGCGATCGCGCGGCAGGCCGGAGAGCCCGATCCTATGCTGAACGACATCTACAACAAGCGCATCATCGAACTGGCCGGCAATATACCCCGGCTGGGACGCCTGGCCGACCCCGATGCCAGCGCCATGGCGCATTCCAAGCTGTGCGGTTCGACCGTCAAGATCGACCTCAAGATGGATGGGCCCGTGGTCAGCGACTTTGCCCATGACGTGAAGGCCTGCGCGCTCGGCCAGGCCTCCTCCTCGATCATGGCAAGCCATGTGGTCGGCTCGACCGCGAACGAATTGCGCGAATTGCGCGAGATCGTCCGCAAGATGCTGAAGGAAAACGGAAGCCCTCCGCAAGGCAAATGGGCCGACATCGCGTTGCTCGAGCCGGTACGCGATTACAAGGCGCGGCACGCCTCGACGATGCTGACCTTCGATGCCGTGGTCGATGCGATCGGCCAGATCGAAGCCAAAGCTAAGCAGCCGGCGCAAGCGCAGGGCTGATAACCGAGACCCTGCAGCAAGCCGATCATCGGCCTGAGCCCGTCAGCAAACTCGCCGAAGGCGAGACCTGCTGGTGGATGATGATGCCGTCACTGGCGTTGAGCGCCGCCGTTACTTCGCAGGCGCCGCCGGGCCGAGGCCGCCGGTCGCCTCGGCCGTCTTGGTCGACTTCTCCGGCAGCGTGTGTTCCGTTGGCGCAGGTGCTTTCGGCAAGGACACCTCGGCCTGCACGGCGCTGGTGACAAAACGATCCTGTACCGGCTTGGCTGCGAGTTCGGCTACCGGCAACGCGGCGCTGTCGGTCCTGGACGATATCTTTGGCGACATCTCGGGCAGCACTTCGGCCACCGCCTCGGTGGTGACGAGGTTGGTCAGCCGTAATTCTTCACGAGACAATTCGTGCAGATCTTCCCACGGCGGCACGCTCAGTGACAGCGACAACAGATCGCCCGCGCCGCCCATGTCGAAGGTATATTTGGCGAGGCGGCCGACGTCACGTTCGACGATCATCAGATCCTGCGCGCTGTAGCTCGCAGCCTTGGCGTCGTCGGCGCGGTCGCCCATCCATATCTGATGCACCCGGACATGTGCGCCATCGGGTACGTAGCGCGTCTTGCCCGAGAGCAGCAGGAACACGCACATCGACTCGCAATAGGCGTCGGGGATGATGCTGGCCCGATCGCCCTGCGCGGTATGCTTCTCGATGGTGGTGCCGACGGTTGTCATCAGACCGAGACCGCGCCAGCGCCGGCCAAGCGCGATGGCATCGTTGACCGACCCTCCGCTGGAATCCAGCACCACGGTCGCCCCATCGATATGGCGCCGACGCGCGAACTCGTCGAAATCCTCGGGGCTTTCAGAGGTCACGATGCCGATGGCGCTGACCCACCCGCCGCAATTGGGTTCGCAGGCAACCCAGCTAAACCGCATCGGCAATTTTCGCTCTTCCAGCGTCGCCGCGGCATCCGCGGAACCGGCAGGTGCCGCGGTGGCCCCGGGCAATGCAAGGCAAAGGGCGGTGGCGCCGAGCAGCGCCCAACCGCGAAGATCAAGAGACCTCACAAATCGCAATTTGGTTCCTTCCCCGAAGCCCCGTATGGGCAGTGGCAATGGTCCCAGTGCAACGCCACATGATTCTGTCATACGCGCGTTATCAAAATGGTAGCCGCGCCACCCTGCACCGTCCATAGAACCTTTGCTGCACTGCCACTAAAAACATGCGATATCTCCGGAAATGTGGCGTAAATGTCGACCCGCGGGAGTTCCATGCGCGGGAACCGCGCAACCGCCTGCGCATGATTGCAGCTTGTCGCCCATGAAGCATTCATCGTTGCATTGGTCCTCTTGCCCCGACTGCGCGAGCCACGTGCGGCGCCTGCCGCGCAATGCCGGGCGCGCGATGATCTGGATTTACCGGCACACGCTGTCGCCGCTGGTCGGTTATAACTGCCGGCATCTGCCGACCTGCTCGGTCTATGGCGACGAGGCGATCGAACGTTTCGGGTTGTGGGGCGGCGGATGGATGACGCTGGCGCGGCTGTTGCGCTGCCAACCCTGGGGCACCTCGGGAATCGACAACGTGCCGCCGACCAGACCGCCGGGCGCGCGGTGGTATTTGCCGTGGCGGTTCGGGCGCTGGCGCGGCGTCAACGGGTCGTGATTGGAAAGATCTAACGCCACCAGAAAAACCAGCGCGGCTCGGCTGGCCGTGGACGCGGCTTGCGCGGGCGTGCGGGCTTCGGCGGCAGCGGCTCAACCGGCGGCGCTGCCGACGTGGTCTCGACGTTCCCGGTACCATCGGAGGGCAGCCGGACCGACAGCAGCAGGTTCGATTCAAACGATCGCCAGCGATAGCCGATCCCAAAATCCATCGGCTGACTGCGCCGGAAAAGTTCGGCGTAGGCCGGCTGATACGTGTTGGGGAATTTATCGATCGGGCCGGCATAGCGGCCGAACGGAAAGAACCGCCACTTCCTCGGATCGTAGTCGGCCAGCGGAATACCGGAATCGTCCTGGATGACGGTCGCGCTATTGGCGAGCAGGAAATTGCGCACGGTGGTGAAATTACCGGTGTGCAGCAGATACGATGCGCTCTTGATCAAACTGTTGCCGGGCGCCAGCGTTTCGCAGAATTTCAGGAAGCCGCTGTTTCGTACGCCGCTGTTCGACAGATCGGTGCTGAAATAATACAGCGTTCGTTCGACGCCGTCGCCGCCGGCAAAGGTGATCCGCACCCCCTGCGTGGTGTTCCTGCCGCCATCGCTGGAAGAATGCACCACGCCCTTGTCGTCCAGCGCGACCAGGCTGACATCGCGGATCGTCTTGCCCGAGCGCACCAGGAAAACATAGAGGATCGGCAACGTGCCGCTGACCTGATCGGCGCGCAGGTCGGTCTTCATGTGTTTGGTGATGAAGAAACTGAAGTTCAGGATCGAGCTCATCGAACGCTCGACGTCGTTGAGCGTCGAGCCGAGATACGGCAATCTGGCGAGATCAGGCACCGAGCCGACCGGCTCCAGCGCGCTCAGCACATAGGTCGTTGCCTTGGAATAAAACGCGTCCGCATAGAGAAAATCAGGACCGCTGAACATGTAGAACATCGTCGGCCGCGGCGCGGCAAGGTTGACGCCCGCCCAGGCGCGAATTTTCGATAGCTGATGCTCCTCGAGATGTCCGAACGCGCTATCGAAGAAGCGCGCGTGACGTTGCCACGCCGGATCCTTGGTCAGCGCCGCCAGCGGCGATTGTTCCGACGGCGGCATACCCGCCAGGAAACGCGCGGTGTCGTTGGCGGTGACGGGGTCGGCGGCGCGCGCCGGCGCGGCCGCGGCGAGCCACAGCATCACAACCAGGGCGACGATATTTTTGACGACGATATTTTCGACTTGAAGATTTTCGAACTCGGGGCATCGTTACGCACGACCTTAAGGTGCGGCCGCAGCGGGTCGGCCCGGCCGCTCGCGGAAAACGGCGTAAATCAAAAGGCCTGAAAGCATGATCAGAATACCGAGCGCGGACTGCAATGGCCGCTCCATCACAAGATAATACATCATGAAGCCGGTCACGAGCAGGAAAACCAGAGGGGTGACCGGGTATCCCCAGGCGCGATAGGGCCGCGGCAAATCCGGCCGAGTGATCCGCAGCTTGATGACGCCGAGCACGGTGAAGAAGGAGCAGAACAACAGGCCGAATTGGATGAAATCGAGGACGGCCTCGAAACTTCGGGTGAACAGCAACAGCACCGATATCGCGAACTGGAACAGGATGGCATAGGCCGGCGCGCCGTTGGCCGATTTGCGGGCAAATATCCGCAGCGCCGGGATGTCTTCTCCCATCGTCATCATGACGCGGGGTCCGATCCACATCATCGCGCTGATCGAAGAGACGAGGCCTATGCAGATCATCGCGCCGACGATGCGACCGCCGATCTCGCCGAAGATATAACTGCCGGCAATGCGGGCGACGTCGAGTTGCCCGGACAGTTTCTCGATCGGCGTGGTGTGGAGGAACACGGCATTGAGCGCGACATACAAAACGACCACGATCAGCGTTCCCGTAAGCAATGCGCGCGGCAGGTTCTGCTGCGGCAACCGCATCTCACCGATGATATAGGTCGCCGCGTTCCAGCCCGAGAACGCATACATCACGAATACCAGCCCGATCGCGAACGGCGCGCTGGCGACGTGGTCAAGGTCACCCGCCGCGGGTGCGAACGAAATCGGCTGCGCCGTGCCCGCGACCAGACCCGCGATCAGGAAGGCTATGATCAGCACGACTTTCAGGATCGTGGCGATCAATTGAAAGGTGCTCGAGTGCCTGAGGCCGCAGAGTTGCACGAACGAGACCAGGCAGACGACGCCCAGCGCCAGCGTCAGCGGCGAAGCCATTGGGAGCACCGACTTGCCGTATTCGCCGAAAGCCATCGCCGCCAGCGCCACCGGTGCCGCGAAACCGACCGTCGCCGATACCCAGCCGGCCAGAAATCCGAACGCCGGATGGTAGGCGCGGGCCAGGAAATTATATTCGCCGCTCGATCGCGGAAACATCGCACCGAGTTCGCTGTAGGAGAACACCCCGCACAGTGCGACGACGCCGCCAACGGTCCACAGCAACAGGATGGCAAAGCCGGAGGGGATGTCCTTGACCTGAAAACCCAGGCTGGTGAAAACGCCGACGCCGATCATGTCGGCCACGACGATGGCGGTCGCCACGATCACCGAGACCGTCGAGCCGCCGCCGGGAAGCCGATCGGGCAATGCCGCGCTTCCCGTTCCTGATATCGCCATGTCGGTCCACGCCTCGGGCGTCGCGCCCTGATGCTCTCATGGTGCAGACTGGACCCCATCAATTCAAGCAGCGTTAACAAGGATATAAATCCGGCCCCGCTATAGGTATTTAGGCACCTTAAATGAGCCTCCTCGCGCCTAGGGCGCTCCAACTTTGCGAAAAGGCCGTGACGGTCCCACAATCGCGACACGATTTGGTGCTCACTTTAGTTTGTCGGGCAGTGGGGAGTTTTGCCCGGAAGCTTAACGTCACCTAAACGCCAGCGCGCTGAAATACGTCGCCGTTGAATCTTGGGGCAATGGGTGGATGATCGG
Organism: uncultured Alphaproteobacteria bacterium; assembly: GCA_963755895.1. Classification (GTDB taxonomy): domain Bacteria; phylum Pseudomonadota; class Alphaproteobacteria; order Rhizobiales; family Xanthobacteraceae; genus Bradyrhizobium. Next base: position 139,924 of record CAVWMD010000027.1, on the reverse strand, counting down.
GGCGGGTCCGAAATTCCAAAGCTGTGATCGCGCGGGTGCATCGAATGCGCCGGACGCCGTGCGCCCGGCGCCGCAAAAAACCCGACATCCCGATCGCGCACAGCGATCCGATCGCGCGCATCGATGGCGCCGGATCGCCTCTCTATCGGCACTTGTGCCGCTCTCGTTTGTGCTGGCTCAATGTGGGCAGGCGCCAGGCGCAGGCAGCCTCGCCGCCAATGTGCAGGCCTCCAGTTCGAATACCCCGGGCGATAGCTTCGAGGACCGGTTCCCGAAACCTCAATTCAGCGATCGCTTCCCGACTGCGAGCGAGAGTTTTGAACAACGTCAGCCTGGCGACCTCGCGCCCAAACAAACGGCTCAAGACATATCCCAAGGCGCGGCTCCATCACCGCAAGCGCCCTATCGGATTGCATCATTGGAGCCGCAACTGCCCTACCAGCGTCCGTCGCGACCAGACGATCTGACGATGCTGGTCAGCATGAAATCCTCGGCCTTCCCCTATTTCGGCAACAATCCGGCGTCCGACGCGCCGTTCCTGAATATCGCCAAAGGCGATCGCCGCGGTCATCGCAGCTACTCGGGCCGGGTCTATTGGCAGGACGAGACCTACAGCGACAGCCGCGTTCTGCTGCATGTCCCCGAGACTTTCGATATCCGCAAGCCCGGCGTCATCGTAGTGTTCTTCCACGGCAACGGCGCCACGCTGGAGCGCGACGTGCGCGACCGGCAACTGGTGCCGCAACAGATTTCCGAGTCCGGCGCCAATGCCGTGCTGCTCGCGCCGCAACTCGCGGTCGACGCCGCTGATTCCAGCGCCGGAAAATTCTGGCAGCCCGGCGGCTTCAAGCGCTTCATCAACGAGTCCGCCGATCAGCTCGCCCGCCTCTATGGCGATCCCAACGCCGCCAAGACGTTCGCCAAGATGCCGATCGTCATTGTCGGCTACAGCGGCGGCTTCCTGCCGACCGCCTGGAGCCTCGAGGTCGGCGGCATCAGCGATCAGGTCCGCGGCGTGTTCCTGCTCGATGCCGTCTATGGCGAACTCGACAAGTTCGCGTCCTGGATCGAAAATCACCGATCCGGCTTCTTCGTCAGCTCCTATACGCATTACACGGCGCCCCGCGACCAGGAACTGATGCACATGCTGCGCGAAAAGGGCATCGCCGTATCGCAGGACGTCGACGCGCCTTTGCGGCCCGGCAGTGTGGTTTTTGTCGAGACACCCGAAGGTGTGACGCATCGCGATTACGTGACGCACGCCTGGACACGAAATCCCGTCGAGCAAGTACTGTCCAAAATGGCGGCAACGCCGGCGCTGACGCGGATCGCGGCCAGCACCAATTAACCTGCGCCGCTGGTCCGGGGTCCACGCTGTCGATGTGGGTTCCGGCTCTGTGAAGCAGCATTGCACGCGGCACCCCGTCCGGCACACGAGCTTGGCGCCATCATGCTCAGGGCTTGGGTATCTTCTCCGCAAAGCCGTTGTAGCAATTCAGCCGCTCGTCTTCTTCCTTGGTGAAATGACAATCGGCGACAGCCTTGGCGGCCGGCGCCTTCGGGTTCGGCTTGGGCGGGAAAATCGCGTCGTAGCAATCGAGCCGGCCTTTCGTCTCATCGTCGATGTCGAGACAGGCCTGCAGCTTCTTGGCGACGGACTGGTTCTTCGGTGCCGTGGCCGCCTTGGGGGCCGCTGCGCCATGTGGCTTGACCTGCACCAGCGGCTTATCCCCGACCGTTGGTGGACTGTCCTGCGCCATCGCAGTGGCCGAATAGAGCATCGCAACCAGTACCAGCATTATTCTCATCTAACTTCACCCCGTTTTTGCTGTGGCGACGCGCGACCCCCGTCAGCATCGCCATCAGGAGCGCCAGCACGAGGCCATGGGCACATTGCCGGCGCCGTGTGATAGATGACGCGCGTATAACAAACGCCAACCGCTAAACCAATAGCCTGCCCGACCTTCGAGCACCCGCGTACTCCATCACTGACGGTCTCGGCTGGGTCCGGTTTGTGAAAACTTGCGTCGAACGCGACCCGTATTTTGCTCCGCTCTCGTCCCGGGCAAGCCGAAATTCCCGATGCATCAGCAAGGCCGGCGAACGCTGATTTTTTCTTGAAAATGCCCGATTGCTTCGGCCGAATCCCCTGCTATACCGCTGCTTCCCGCTTACCTGCGCTCGTTCGCAGGAGTGAGCTCAAGGAGACGCCAATGCCTGACAGCAATGCACCCGCATCGGGATTCCAATTTGGCCTTGCGAATTTGAAGCCGGCCGAACCCCAGATGAAAATCACCCTCACCTTCCCCGACGGCGCCAGGCGCGAATTCCCCAGCGACATCACAGGCCTCGATATCGCCAAGGGCATCTCGCCATCGCTGGCCAAGCGTACCGTGGCGATGGCGCTCGATGGTGTGGTCACCGACCTCGCCGATCCGATCTCACAGGACGCGAAAATCGAATTTATCGCCCGCGAGGATGGCCGTGCGCTGGAATTGATCCGGCACGACGCCGCCCATGTGCTGGCCGAGGCCGTGCAATCGCTATGGCCGGGCACCCAGGTCACGATCGGTCCGGTGATCGAGAACGGCTTCTATTACGATTTCTTCCGCAACGAGCCATTCACGCCGGAAGACTTTGCGGCGATCGAAAAGAAGATGCGCGAGATCATCACGCGCGACAAACCATTTACCAAACAGGTCTGGAGCCGCGAACAGACCAAGCAGGTATTTCGCGACAAGGGCGAGAACTTCAAGGTCGAACTGGTCGACGCCATTCCCGGCGACGAGCCGATCAAGATCTATTTCCAGGGCGACTGGTTCGACCTGTGCCGCGGCCCGCACATGACCTCCACCGGCAAGATCGGAAGCGCGTTCAAGCTGATGAAGGTGGCCGGCGCCTATTGGCGCGGCGATAGCAACAATCCGATGCTGACGCGGATCTACGGCACGGCGTTCGCCAAGCAGGAAGAGCTCGATGCTTATCTGAAGCAGATCGAGGAAGCCGAGAAGCGCGACCATCGCAAACTCGGGCGCGAACTCGACCTGTTTCACTTCCAGGAGGAAGGTCCCGGGCGTCGTGTTCTGGCACGCCAAGGGCTGGACCATATTCCAGGCGCTGATCGCCTATATGCGCCGGCGGCTTGCCGGCGATTACAGCGAGGTCAATGCGCCGCAGATTCTCGACAAGTCATTGTGGGAAACTTCAGGCCATTGGGACTGGTATCGCGAGAACATGTTCGCAGCGCAATCGGCCGGCGACGAGGCCGAGGACAAACGCTGGTTTGCGTTGAAGCCGATGAATTGCCCCGGCCACGTCCAGATCTTCAAGCACGGCCTGAAGAGCTATCGCGACCTGCCATTGCGCCTCGCCGAATTCGGCGTCGTGCACCGTTATGAACCGTCGGGCGCCATGCACGGCCTGATGCGGGTGCGAGGCTTTACCCAGGACGATGCCCACGTGTTCTGCACCGAGGCGCAGCTTGCCGACGAGTGCCTCAAGATCAACGACCTGATCATGTCGACCTATGCCGATTTTGGCTTCGAGGGCGATCTCACGGTAAAACTCTCGACCCGGCCGGAGAAGCGCGTCGGCACCGACGAGATGTGGGATCATGCCGAGCGCGTGATGGCGACGGTGCTCCAGGAGATCAAAGCGCAGGGCCACAACCGTATCAAGACCGAGATCAATCCGGGTGAAGGCGCGTTCTACGGACCGAAATTCGAATATGTGCTGCGCGACGCCATCGGCCGCGACTGGCAATGCGGTACCACGCAGGTCGACTTCAACCTACCGGAACGGTTCGGCGCGTTCTACATCGACGCCGACGGCTCGAAGAAGGTGCCGGTCATGGTGCATCGGGCGATCTGCGGCTCGATGGAGCGCTTCATCGGCATCCTGATCGAGCATTTTGCCGGCAATTTTCCTCTCTGGCTGGCGCCGACCCAGGCTGTGGTCACCACCATCACGTCGGAAGGTGATGAATACGCCAAGGTGGTCGCGGCACAGGCGCGGCGCGCCGGCCTGCGTGTCGAGCTCGATCTGCGCAACGAGAAGATCAACTACAAAGTCCGGGAGCACTCGCTGGCAAAGATCCCGGCGCTATTGGTGGTCGGCAAGAAGGAAGCCGAAAGCCATTCGGTCTCGGTTCGCCGGCTCGGCAGCGACGGACAAACCGTGATGTCGACCGAGGCAGCCCTGGCTGCTCTGGTCGAGGAAGCCACGCCACCGGACGTGAAGCGGGCGCGGGCGGCGGCTTAAGCCGTTCATAATCGATCTAAGATGGCTTCCGCCGGCTTGTTTGCGCCCTATCTTCTTTGGCGTTAGCCATTCGCGATAAAGGAAACTGCATTGCCCGACGCCCTTGAACTCCTGAAGCTTCGCCGCTCGGTCAAGCCGCGCGAAATGAGCGGTCCCGGCCCCTCGCCGGCCGAACTCGATACCATCCTCACCATCGGCGCGCGGGTGCCGGACCACGGCAAGCTGACGCCATGGCGTTTCATCGTATTCGAGGGCGACGCCCGCGCCCGCGCCGGCGACGTCATTGCAAAGGTCTTCGCACGGAAAAATCCGGCAGCGCCGGTGGCTGAGATCGAGATCGAAAAGCGCCGGCTGATGGACGCGCCGCTGGTGATCGCAGTGGTCAGCTTTACAAAGCCGCACCCCAAAGTGCCGCCGTGGGAACAGGAATTATCGGCCGGCGCCAGCGCGATGAATATCGTCACCGCGGCGACCGCGCTCGGCTACGGCGCCAACTGGCTGACCGGCTGGTTCGCGTTCGACCGTGACGTCCTTGAAGGACTTGGGGTGAAGCCAGATGAAAGGCTGGCTGGATTCATCCATATCGGCACCATGACAAAACCGAACGAAGACCGCCCGCGCCCGGCGCTGTCCGAGATCGTGACGCGGTTCTAACCAGGGCGTGGACAGATTTGCACGCGGCCAAATTAGGATTTAGCTTAACGAACGCCAGATCGTTCGCTGCAAGTCTGTCACGTCGGGTTGCAACACGCCGACATTGCTTGATTTTGTTGAAGAACCGTTCGATCAAGTGCCGCGCCCGATACAGTACGGGCTGAAGCAGATCGGGTCTTTGCGATTTCGTTTCGGCGGAATGTTCGCCCATGCTCCTTGCCGCCGGGCAAGCTCCCTGATCGAGTCCGCGTCGTATCCACGATCCGCGAGTAACATCGTTTGTGGTAGCAAGGCGCCTTGCCGGACCCGCTGCTGGTCCGGCCCCGTCGCGAATGACCACAAGCCGACAAGTCCCCCGTGGTCCGCTCGGCCCCGAGCCCGCGACGACGATCCCTATTAGGTCGCCACCGCGTTTTCGCGTGGCAGCTTTCGCTCGTTACTGCATAAACGACTCGACGTTTATCTTCGCCATCGCCAAGTTTACGGTCGCGAGACCCCAAATCTGCCTCGTGTTGACCCAATCATACTTCGGAGCTGCGGTGGTGAGACGCACGTTGGCAATGAGGTCCATCATCGGTTCATTCGCTCGCGGCGTTGCAACGCCCTCGATGCGCATTGCGATGCGATGGCCGTCTTCAGTTTCAATTGTGGCTCTGCCGTCGAGGTCAGTGCGTCCGTCGGCGCGCAGCTGCAGGTATTCGACGCCACTACGTACTTTGCCCGTGATGCGGCCCTTGATATCTCCCTCGAAAGCCACATCAATTCGCGCTCCCTGCAGGGGTACCTTTTCCTTGGCGCTCAGGAGTGCATCCAGCGTCACGCCGTAGTCTGTCACTCCGGTAATATTGAAGTCACACTCATAAATCTTTTCGCCTCGCATTTTCTGAACCTCGGCCATAATTCTCTCCTTGGGTTGGCAACAGTGTCGTTGTGCCGGATGGTGGCACTTCGCATGGGTTGAGCAGCATGCCGAACCAGCCGCACGCTCTCATCAAGATAAGTGAGGGGACAGTCGACCTTGCCAACTGGCGGATGCGGAAGGAGCCCTACCAAACCATGGAAGGCGGATCGGCTCGCGTCTCCAGACCCTCGTCCTCGGGCGAACAAGCCCCGCAAGCCCAATGGCTGATTGCTTGTGGTGGTTAAGCGACGTCTTCCGAAATCCGCGGTTACGTGGCAAAATCGGAAACTTTCCCTCCGGATTATGGAAAGGGATTGGATGGATCGGCTGGATGCGATGTCGACTTTCCTCGCTGTGGTCGAGGCCGGAAGTCTGTCCGCCGCGGCCCGACAATTGAAGATGCCGCTGACAACGATCAGTCGCAATATCTCGGAGCTTGAGTCATATCTGAGAACCAAGCTGTTCAACCGGTCGAGCCGACAACTGGTGCTCACTGACGCGGGCAGTTCCTACCTGGCCGCGTGCAAGCGCATTCTCACGGACGTGACCGAAGCAGAACGCACCGCTTCTGGCGAATATACTGCGCCGACAGGCGAGCTATCTGTGACGACCCCCCTGGGTCTTGGGCGTACCATCCTGATCCCGATCATCGCTGATTTCCTCAAGGCCTATCCGAAAATCAAGGTCAGAATGATCCCCACCGATCGCGTGCTGAGTTTGTTTCAGGAGCATGTCGACGTCGGGCTCCGTATCGGCACGTTGCCGGATAGCAGCCTGATTGCGATACCGCTCGGTACCACGCGACGCGTGCTCTGCGCCAGTCCCGCTTATCTGGCGACTCACGGAACGCCGCGCACGCCGGAAGATTTAGTCGGTCATGATTGCATCAACGATATCGGCTCTGCGTCCGGCGACATCTGGACGTTCGTCAGAGACAAGGCGGCCGTTGCCGTCCCGGTGCATACGCGGCTCGTCGTCGGAAGCGTTGAGGCGGCGTGTGTCGCGGCGCGTGCCGGCATCGGAATTGCCATCGCTTTTGCCTACCAACTCCGAGCAGATCCGGCGGCCGGAGCTTTGACGACCTTGCTCGATGACTTCCAGCCCGCACCACGACCGGTCAATCTCGTGTACGCCGCCAACCGGTTTCTGCCGATCAAAGTACGCGCCTTCCTCGATTTTGTGGCGCCACGATTGAAGCGGGTCCTCGCGGAGTTCTGGCCGCCTGATCGCTAGGCAGCCTGGCGAATGGACATGCCATCGATGGGCCAGCCCTGTGTCTGCATCAATTGCGGTACGAATTAACGACCACTCGTGCGACGTCGGCGCACGCGAAGGGCCTTCGGTTGGCCAAGCAGCTCTTAGAACAGGGAAGCAGTCAGGGCATATAGCGCGATACCGGCCAGCAGGTATGGCATTGCACGGATCATTACGGGCATGCATAGCCCCCGTTCCGCGCGTTTCGATTCGGTACCCGCAGCATTGGCGCGTTCGCGCCCAGCGCCGACTACGTTGTTGCAGGAGCGGACACAGCTCGGCTTGTTGGGCTATCCGTCGATACCATGTCGTTCCGCATTTCGACGGCCTTCACGGAGTTTTCGAACGCCCTTTCCAAAACCCGCTTGCCGACGGTCCCGAGCACAAGGCCGAGCAGCCATCCCCTGACATTCTTGCCGTCGCGCACAACCACGACGTCAATGTCGGTAGTGCCGTCGGGCCGGCGAGTGAAAGTATAGGTGTGGCCTGATGCGCCACCCCACACATTGGAATGGGTCGTCGTGAGCACAACGCGACCGGGATCGGACCAGTCGTATTGCAGGCGCTCCCAGATGCCCGCCGAACCTTCCGTGACGTCGGCCTGCGAGGCGCCCTTGTGATGCACCTTGAGGTACGCGTCGGCGCTGTTGCCGAAAAGTTTCGAACGGCCAGGCCCGAAATCGGTTAGGCCGGCGACGTACTGTTCGGGCGTCGAAGTGGTTGTCCGATGGAGATGGATGGTGGACATGCGAGCCTCGCTATTTCATTCGTTCTGACCAACGATCCGAAAAATTCAGTTGGAGACGGCGTCCGCCTTGTGAACGAGCACGCTGTCGCCCTTCTTGCTGATTTCGATCGCATCGGCTTTGTGCGGCGTCGACAGAACAACACGCTGGCCCGGTGCAAGTACGGACACGACACGGATCGGCGTGCCCGACTCACCCTGCGCCAGTGTCGCGACGACATGAAACCCATCCCGCTCGATGGTGTAGTAGGCGACACCCGATACATCGCCGAGGTCGATGCTCTTCGCCGCAATCGGACGCAGGCCATCGGCGTGGGCGGCCCCCAGAGAGGCTAAAGCGAATGCACCGGCGAAAAGCAAATTACGTACTGACATGGCGATCTCCTTTGTTGTGTCATGGAAGTTGTCAAGCAACCGGGCTGGAGGGCGCGGCGATGATCTTGATTACGGCAGAGCCTCGTCGCCGCGGCGAACGTTGGCGGCGCTGACCGATGATGCCTCACGCCGCTCGGTGAGCGGGTCAGACGACGGGAAGACGCTCTCGTAGTTCGTGCGGGCTTCTCGAATCAGGCGGATTTGTTCGCGTTCGGCTCTTGAGATGAATGGGATTACCTCGCCCATATTCGCCTCCGACTTTAGATGTGCCGCACATTGGCGGCGTCCTGGTTCGGAAGATAGGACGAGAAGCCTCCCTCAACAGGCGGAAGAATCGGAAGGGACCCTTCCAAATCATGGAAAGCGTAGATCCAGGCAGGCCCTGGTCAGGCCGCGCTCCATCGGAGGGGTGCGGGCATTGCGTAGGGAGAAGAGGCGATGCGAGTCGCTGGAGAGTGGCTCGCGATGCAATCGCGCGCCACTTCCAGGAGCCTTCCTTGCTGCGCAAAATCCTTCTGCGCATGCGGAGTTGGCAGAACTACATCTTTTCGAGGCGCGCTAGAAGACTGCACGATTGCCAACCTCATGCCGCGCGCGAGGTCCTCAGTGTAGGCGCCGAGGTCCGGAAATGGCCCATTTTCGCTGCGATGCGGAGGTTGATCGCTACCGGGGCATGGCGGACTCTCGCGAGCCGTCAGCTGGGGCGATTTATGATGGGTTCACGGCCTAGGTCGTCATGGCCGGGCTTGACCCGGCCATCCATCGCTTGGAATAGACATCCTGTGAAGCTTGATGGATGCCCGGGTCATCCGGCGCGAAGACGCGCTTCTGCCCGGGCATGACGAGCGATTGCCTCACGCCGCCTGCGACGCGCGCCGGCCGAACTTGAACAGCAGTTGTTCGATCTCGGCCGCGGGTCGCGCCGCGCTGAACAGAAAGCCCTGCACCTGGTTGCAGCCTTCGGCGCGCAACCAGTCGAGCTGGTCCATGGTTTCAACGCCTTCGGCCGTGGTGGTGATGTTGAGGCTGCGGCCGAGGCCGGAAATCGCCCGCACGATCGCCACGCAATCGGGGCGCTCGGCCAGATCCTTCACGAACGAGCGATCGATCTTGATCTTGTCGAACGGAAAGCTGCGGAGATAGCTCAGGCTGGAATAGCCGGTGCCGAAATCGTCCATCGAAATGCTGACGCCGAGTTCGCGCAACTGATGCAGGATCGCGAGATTGGCCTCGGTCTCCGCCAGGAAGACCGACTCGGTGATTTCGAGCTCGAGCCGCAACGGCGACAGCCCCGAATGCGCCAGCGCCGAGATCACGGCCTGCACCAGATTGCGGCTGCGGAACTGCACCGGCGACAGATTGACCGCGACCTTGACCTCGGCGGGCCATTTCGCCGCCTCGGTGCAGGCCTCCCGCAACACCCATTCGCCGAGCGGCACGATCAAACCGATATCCTCGGCGACCGGGATGAATTCGGCCGGCGAGATCATGCCCTTGTCCGGATGCCGCCAGCGCAACAGCGATTCAAAGCCGCTGATCCGGTCGGCGGCGATATCCACCAGCGGCTGGTAGTGAAGCTCGAACTCGCCATTGGCGAAAGCGCGGCGCAGATCGAGCTCCATATCGCGGCGCTTTTGCGCCTGCCGGTCCATCTCGCGTTCGAAGAACCGGTGAACGCCGCCGCCATCCGACTTCGCCCGGTACAGCGCCATGTCGGCGTTGCGCATCAATTCCTCGCAGGTGTCGCCGTCGCCGGGCGACAACGCGATGCCGATGCTGGCGCCCACGACGAGCTCGCATGCCGTCGATGTCGTAGCGGGCGCTCAATATCCGGATCAGCCGATCCGCAAAGTCGCTCGCCTCGTTCGGCGAGACGTCGGAGGCGAGCACGATCGCGAATTCGTCGCCGCCAAGCCGCGCGACCAGATTGTCGCCGCGAACTTGCGCCTCTGAGCCGCTCGGCCACCGCCTTCAGCAGGCGATCGCCCATCGGATGGCCGAACGCATCGTTGACGTTCTTGAACAGATCGAGATCGACGCACAGCACCGCCACGCGCTTGTTGCCGGCCTGGCTGCGCTCCAGCGCCTGGCGAAGGCGATCCTGATAGAAATCCCGGTTCGGCAGATTGGTCAGGCCGTCATGATGCGCCATGTGGGCGATCCGGGCCTCGGCCTTGCGCCGTTCGGTGATGTCGACGATGGCGACGAGATAACCGTCGCGGCCGTCGAATGCGACGCGCCGCCCGAATGTCAGCACATGGATTTCGCTGCCGTCGGCCTTGAGATGCCGCCAGTTGCGGCTGGAATGATAGATGTCGCCGATCTCCTGCAGCGCCTCGCTGTGGGTCGCCCATTCGTCTTGCGGCCAGATCTCCTGCAGCTTCATGCGCAGGAACGTCCGCGCGGCTGTAGCCGTAATGCTGCACGGCCGCGTCATTGACGCTGAGGAATTCCGATGGTCTCGGCATCGAACACCCACATCGGCATCGGATTGTTGTCGAACAGCAGACGAAACGAGGCTTCGCGCCGCTTCAGATGCGGTGACGTCGGAAACCGTCAGCGACAGCATGTCGCCGAACGCGGTCGACGCCGAGCTTCAGGTTGCGATCGTCGCTGTCGATCTCGAACTGGTCGCCATTGCCGCTCGTTGACGATGTCGAGCAGTCGCTCGACGACTTCCGGCGAGCACAACAGATTGCCGCCGGCGCTGAGCCGGCGCCACATCAGATCGGTCGACGGCAGCTTGAGCAGCCGCGACGCGCCCTGATTGAGGTGGACGATCTGGAAATCGAACGGCCGGCCGCGCGGCATCGCGGAGCGTCGCCAGCGACAGCACGCCCTCATCGGTCGTGGAAAAAATCGCATCCAGCAGATTGTACTGCGCAGCCGCGCTCGTTGACATAGGTGCCGATCAGCGTGCCGCCCCAGCGCGAAGAGGTCGGCAGCGCCAGAATGTCGTAGGTCCGGACCAGGCCGTCGCGCACGCAATGCGCCACCGCGAGATAGGGACGGCTGTTGGCCAGCGCGTTGGCCGCGGCCTCGCCGAGCGCGGTCGCGCAATCCGGCGACAGCGCGGTCAGCGGAATGTCCCAGCGCTCGTCGTCCAGCCATTTCTGGACGTAGCGGCCGGTGCGCGACACTTCGAGCGCTCCGCTTATTGTCCTTCATCAGGACGATATGATCGGCCAGCCGGCCGAGGCTTCCCAGCATCACGTCTTCATAGCGCGGCAGTCTTTCGCCCGGCCGCAACGCGGCCTGCCATTTGCGCTGCAGGACCGGGACGTCGTCGAACATTTCCGCGTTGATTTTTCCGGATGATCTTCTTGGCAGCAACTCATGACATTCCCCACAACGCAAAGCGTCTGATCCCGCGGCATCCAATGCAGGGCGGCTTAATGCGTTGTAAAAATTGCGGGGCGGTATCGGCAAACCGTCGATTATGACAGTTTTAAGTCGTCCGATGGTTAGTGCGCGTTAGCGACTATGACAGTCGCAGGGTTGTATCGGCGCGATCTGCGCTAGCGCGCGATGACCTCGACCTCGCCGTCGACGCCGTTGACGACGTTGAAGGGCCGCTCGAACACCTTGCCTTCGTTCTTGGCGATGGCGCGATATTCGCCTTCGGACAGCACGACGCGGGGGAACGCGCCGATCGATTCCTTGATGACGTCGCCGCCCGGCGTGATCACCGACCATGCGGTGTTCGCCAGCGCCTCGCCGCCCTTGTCGCTGACCAGCTTCAGCGTGATCACGGCGGCGCGATGGGTGATGATCACGTCGGTCAGCTTGCCGGCCTGCACGCGGATATCGGAGCGCACCACCGAATTGGCGTCGCCGTAGTTGGAGACGATGTAGTAGGTGCCCTCCGGCAGCAGCGCGACGTCGCCTGGCGGAGACGCTCGGCACCAGCGCGGCGCGCTCGGCGATTTCGAACTGGCTGCCCTTGTAGATCGCGAACGAGATCTGGTTCTGCGGAATCTTCGAGGTGCCGACGCGGCCTTCGATGCGCAGGCCGCCGGCCGGAAGCACGAAGGACTTCGCGGTCGGTTTCCGATTTCAGCGTCACCGGCCGCACCGCGCTGACGAGGCCGAGCGCGACGTGGACGACATAGCTGCCCGGCGGCAGCACGATGTTCGGCGTCGCGCCGTGATCCTCGCGGATCAATTTGAAAGTGCCGGTCTCGTCCGGCCGGTCCGAAAACACCCGCCACACCAGTCCGCTGCTGATCGACCGGCATGTCCTTGCCGTAACGCGCGGTCAGCGACAGCACGGCCTGGCCGGCTGTCGAGGCGCCCGGCGGCAGCGCCACCGGCGAGGCGGGACGGCGGCGATCGAGGGTTGCGTCAACGGCGCCGGCAGACTCGGGATCGACGCCGGCCCGGACGACGGCGCCAGGCTCATCGCGCCACCGGCGGGTTCCGGAACCGATGCCGGCGGCACCGGCGGCGGCCGATCGGTGAACATCTGAGCCGACGCGGGGGCGCAAAGCCGACAAACCAGCGTGGCCGCGAGCGCGAACGCCACGGCCGGGCGGCCGCGCCGCCCCGATCCACCGATGCCGTTACCCCAGGGAGTCATAGCGTCATGCTTTTCACTGAAAACGCGGCAAATTCAAGCCTCCACGCGCGCACGGCGGCGGAAGCCGCCGCGGGAACTGACCAGGAACCGGCCAAGCACCCAATGGCCCGGGGGTCGCGGTCCAGTCACAATCGCCACCTAGGCCGTCCGCAACCGCGGCATAAACCATGCTTTCGGGAGGTTCTGGCAAGCTCGCGCCTTCGACGAATAGGCTTGTCTTCCAAGGAGACGACCGTGCTGGAGAATTTGATCGGGCGCGGCCAGAACGGCCGCGACAGAGGTCGGGACTCGGGCAGCGTCAGGCGGCCGGTGATCGGCCTTGCGCTGGGCGGCGGCGCGGCGCGCGGATTTGCCCATATCGGCATCATCCGCACCCTGATCGCCCATGGCATCGTGCCCAATGTCGTGGTCGGCACCTCGATCGGCGCGGTGGTCGGCGGCGCCTATGCGGCCGGGCATCTCGATACGCTGGAAGAATGGGCGCGCAGCCTGCAGCCGCGCAATATTCTGGGCTATCTCGACATCCGCCTCAACGGCTCGGGCCTGATCGGCGGCGCCAAGCTCGCCGCCCAACTCGAAGCCGCGATGGGCGCGACCCTGATCGAGGACCTGCCGATCAAATTTGCCAGCGTGGCCACCGAAGTCCGCACCGGCCACGAGATCTGGCTGACCCATGGCCGTATCGTCGACGCCGATGCGCGCCTCGTATGCGCTGCCCGGAATATTTTCGCCGGTCATGGTCGGCGACCGCTGGCTGGTCGATGGCGCGCTGGTCAATCCGGTGCCGGTGTCGGCGGCGCGCGCGTTCGGCGCCGAGATCGTGATCGCGGCCAATCTTTCCAGCGACGTGTTTGCCCATTCGACGACGATCTATTCCCACGGACCGGCCGCCGGAGGTCGCGGTCGTCTCAACGCCGGAAATCCTCGATCCCAGTCCACCGAAGCGCGGATTCGGCAAGTTCTTTTCGCCCGAGCGCACGTTGAAGCGGGAGTTCTTCGGCGGCGGCGGACGGCCGGGCATCTCCACCGTGATGGTCGATGCCTTCAACATCATGCAGGACCGCATCACCCGTGCGCGGCTTGCCGGCGATCCGCCGGACCTTCTGATCTCGCCCCGGGTCGGACAAATCGGCTGGTTCGATTTCCACCGCGCCGACGACCTGATCGCGCACGGCGCCCGCGCCGCCGAGCGCGCGATCGAATCGATCCAGGAGGCGATCGACATCCTGGTGTCACCGTCGGCCAGGCCGGGCGCGGCAGCCGACAGGGCCTTGGCCGATAAGGCCATAGCCGACAAGGCCGTCAAAGAGTAGCTCAGGCGGTCTTGATATAATCCCGCAAGGCTTCCTGTTCGCTTTCGTATTCCCTGACCCGCCATTTGACGATGTCGCCGATCGAAATCAGGCCAACCACCCTGCCGTCATCGATGACAGGCAGATGCCTGAATTTGCCCGACGTCATCATTTCCATGATCGCGCCGACGGTATCCGATGGCTTGCAGCTGATGACCTTGCGCGTCATCACCGCGCTGACCGGCTCGTCGAGCACCGCCGCACCGCGTTCGCCGAGCACGCGCACGATATCGCGTTCCGACAGGATGCCTTCGATGCGACCGCGGTCCATCGCCAGCACGGCGCCGATTTTCTTCTCGCCAAGTAGCTTGATCGCAACCGAGAGTTTGGCGTCCGGCTGGACGCTCTGGATCTGATGGCCTTTGGAATCGAGAATTGCACGTACCGTCATTGTCGTCTCCTTGAAGCCGAACGCGCCCTTGAACGAGCGCAGTCTTTTTTCACGTTGAGTCTTCAATCAACAGTTTCGCGCCGGTTTCGTTCGGGCGCAGTTCTTTTTGCCAAAGCACATGGCAATTGCGGCTATCAAGCACGCTCGCGGGCCTGACAGCCCTGCCCTCGTCACGCCTGCGATGATGAATGAAATCGCCCCGCGCCGCAAGCTTGCGATCATCCCTGGTTCGAGGCGTCCGGCGATGACGCAGGCGCAGCATCGGCGGGCGCCCGCGGCACCGGATCGAACAGCGAAAACAACATCAGGCCGGCAAGAAATCCGCCGATATGCGCCTGCCAGGCGATGCTGACGCCCTCGGTGCCGCCGATCGCGATCGATCCGACGCCGAAGATGATGTTGACGCCGAACCAGATCGCGAGAAAACCCAGCACGCGGCGGTTGCGCAAGGCATTGCAACAGCGACAGCGCCGGCACCCTTGCCGCGGCATCGGCGTCGCCGCGCCCGAACGACAGGAAACTGCCCTGCGCAAACGCAAACCGGATCGCCGCCGCCATGGCGCCGGATACCGATGCCGAGGCGCCGATCATCGGCACTACCGCGTGTTCATGGCTGACGAGATGCGCCAGCGCGCCCGCCGCTGCGGTCACCGCCATGAACAGGAAGAACCTGGCAGCGCCAAACCGCCGCGCCAGCGCGCTGCCGAACGGCAACAGCCACAGCACATTGAACACGATATGGGTGAAGCTGGCGTGCAGCAGCGAATAGCTGACGAAGGTCCAGACCTTGGCGCCGGCGCCGCCGGGGAACGTGACGTCCAACAGCGTCGAATCGTAGCGTTTCGGGATGAAGCCGAACATCTCGACGACGACGTTGTCGATGTCGAACGGCAGCAGCAACCGCACGACGTGAATCACCGCCAGCAGCGCCACATAGGCGGTCAGCGCGCCCGGCAGGGTCAGGATCGGCTCGCGCCGAGCCCGCGGCGGCTCAACCGGGGTGAATGCCTCTGGCGGAGAGTCCGGGGGAAATTCCAAGGGATCGAAGACCTTAAGCCACGGCTCGGATGAGCGATGGCGCCCCAATAAGCGGCTTGCTGCTGCAGCGCAAGAGCGCAAAACGGCCGTCCAGCGGCACAGTCTTGTCGGCCTTGAGCTTGTGGGCCCCGGATCAGCAGCGCACCGCTGCGCGTTGCGCAGCATCCGGGGCACGAGGTTTCGATCGACAGAACTCCGTGTCCCGGACGCGGCGCAGCACGAAGTGTTGCGACGCAGAGCCGGGACCCACGATTGGGACGAAGGCGATCACGACAGCGGGCCCAAACAAAAAGGCAGGGCGCTGAGAACGCCCTGCCTCTTCTGTCCGTGTCTTGCGCGCTGGGCTAACCGGGCGACATCCCCACCCCTCCCCGCGCGATGACCAAACTGTTTGAACCAACCCTGTGTGTGCCGCGGATGGCCCTGGAGAAGACCAGCGCGGCTATAGGCGTAGCAATCTACCACTTCGCGCATCCCGGCAAGTCCATAGTTAATTTAACGTTAACGCGAGGAAAGGCCCGTGAAACGGGCGTAACTCGCACGCTGGCATAGACGCTGCACCGTCTGCCCTGCACAAACAGACACGGCAAAGCGGATGCGCGAAAGCAGGACAGAACTGTCCCGCCGAGCCCCACCGCCGGAGCGACCAGACGATGAAACATCCTTCGAACCGCGCATTCTTCGCCTATTGGGACCAGCGCCGTGGCGAGGCGCGGGCGCCCGACCGCGGCGAGATCGAGCCCGGCGCAGTGCGCGAGTTGCTCGGCGACATTTTCGTGCTCTCCTATGATGCCGAGGGCGGCTACCCGTTCCGGGTGGCGGGAACGCGGGTCTGCGCCCTGCTCGGCCGCGACCTCAAGGACAAGAGTTTTTCGGCGTTGTTCACGCCGGACACAAGCCGCGAGATCGAGGAGATCATCGCGGTAGTGGCCGAGGAACTGCTCGGCGCGGTCGCCGGCATCACCGCGACCACGCCGGACGGCACGCCGGCGCATCTGGAATTGCTGCTGCTGCCGTTCAACCCACGCGCCCACGCTCCCGTCAGCCTGACCGGATTGCTGGCGCCGTTCGGCGACGCCCAACTGGCCTTGCGCGATTTCAAACTGACCTCGTGGCGTTATCTCGCCCACCCGCCGCAGCGCCTGGTGCCGCGCGCCCTGCGAAAACTCGCGATCGCCCGCGGGCTGATGGTGTACGAGGGATTGCGGTAGAGAGCGGAGCACGTTTCACACAAGTTCGTCACTGCGAGCGCTAGCGAAGCAATCCAGGGGCCGCGAGCAAAGAGCTGGATTGCTTCCGCCTTCGCCAAACGGCTACGGCGGACAGGTCGTCGCAAGTGCTCCTCGCAATGACGATGCTCGCGATATTCCAACCACCGCCGTATACCCCGCCACCGGGTCGCGCGAATGCGCGCCCGATGACAGGCTCCGGCGGGGTATCCAGTACGCCGCGATTTCTCGATTCGATCACTGGCGTCTCGGAATACTGGATCGTCCGGTCAAGCCGGACGATGACGAACGTGAGCCTTCTCGCGACGGCATTCGCCCGAGTTTTGCAAATTCATCGGCCCTCAAAAACGAGAGGGCGCAGGGAAGACCGGGTGCGCGCTGCACCCGCGGTCTCATCTGCAAAGGTAGATAGAAAATGCGCACATGAGCATACAGGTTCAGCGGAAGCAGTCCGGCCTTCCCTGCGCAGTGGTTTTACAGCTTATATCGTGCTCTCCCCGGCGAGACCTGGCTTGTTTGTCACCGTCGTCAGCGTGATGCGAAGCATCATCGCCAACTTGACACCTGCCATGGGGGCGTCAGGACCACACGACTTCGCCGTCCGCCTCAGCGCTGTTCGTCAAAAGCGCATCCGCGTCCACCGCATCCCGTCCCACGTTCGTGACGATGGCCAACGCCCCTCTCTCGGGACAGGATGACAGAAGAAGTGAAGGTGATTTGCCCTCGCGATCAAGCTTGAGCGCTGCGACACATTGGCACGACGGGCAAATCAGTGAAATACGTGTCAAGGTCTATTTGCTGACTCGATACATCTTTTTCCCTTCTCCCCTTGTGGGAGAAGGTGCCTTCGCGAAGCGAAGGCGGAAGGGGTGGTGCGTGCGGCGACCTCTTGTATCTGGCACGGACCTCGTCCGCGCCACCTTCTCCCACAAGGGGAGAAGGGAAACCCGCTCAGCGCAGAGGACGATACAGCCGCTGATCGTACAGGCTGCCGCTCATCGGCATCAGCTTTTCGCGGAAGGCCCTGGTCGCCGCATCCGTCGTAAAATGCTCCAGCGCGGGCATCGACTTCCAGCTCTCCACGATGGTCATGTGGTCGGCACGGCTGGCCTGCACCCAGATGTCGTAGCGGATGTTGCCGGATGTGCCGCGGCTCTGATCGCCCAGGGTTTTGAGCATCGCCGTGCCCTCATCCTTGCTGGTCGGAATCAAATCGACATGGGTGATGCCGACGATCGCGGTGACGGGTGTCTCGACCTTCGGACCGACGTTAAGAACAGAATGCTGGCGCTCGTCATAAGGGCCGATCCGCAAGGGATCGATCTTGCCGCGAAATTCCTTCGCCGCGCGAGAGGCGACAAACGCCTCCCGCGCGTTGCTGTCGGTCCAGCTTTCGACAATCGCAAAATGATTGCGCTGGCCGATGCGTTGAAAGGTTTCGAACTGGAGCACGCCCGCGGCCTTTCGCGCCGCAGCTGCATAAGTTTTCAGCAGGCCGCGGGATTGCACGGCCGCGTCCGGTGACAGCTCGAGATAGGTCAGCACCAAAGCGGGCTTGATGTCCTCGGCCCGCAGCGGCGACAGGGCCAGGCCGATCAGGCCGAGGGCCGCGAACAGCGCGCGTAGTTTCACCGACGTTTCCCCCATGCGGCCATTTGATCGGCCGGGTTGTTCGGCCTTGTTCTCCGGCCGCGACGTTCAGTACGTCGAACCGGGCCAGTGTTTCAACCCTGCCATGGGAGGCCAGAAAGACCGTCATACTCCGCCACCGGGTCTCGCCTTCGGCGAGCCCGATGACAGGCCCCAGCGAAGTATCCAGCAGTCACGCCGTCAGCGAGACGCTCCGGGATACTTGGATCACCCGGTCATCAAGCCGGGTGATGACGGGGGCAACGGAAACGGCACAGCCGCCGACGTCGCAACGACGCGGCTTGCGACGGTCGCCTCGGTGCGATAGCGCGGCAGCTCGTCTTGCAGCGCGTAGCAGACGCACAGCGCCAGGCTGGCCCAGACCGCGGCGCTGAAATAGAGCGCCATCCAGGTCATCTCTTCCTTCCACTCGGCGAGGTCGTGGGTCACGACCCAGCGCGTCGAGACGTCGCGCAGGCCCTCGAGCGGCCCGAGCAGTCTACTGCCGTCGGCCCGCCCGGCGCGCCATCGGTTGAGATACATCGGAACGTCGATGGCCATCAGGAACGCCAGATAAGCGACGATGCCGATAATGGTGACGACAAGGCCCGCGCGAACCGGACCATCGAATTCAGGCAGCAGCCGGCACAGGCCGATCCCGACGATGAAGAAGGCAACCGCCCAGAGCGAATTTTCGATGGCGTTGCCGATGTAATGCGTGGTCAGCACCGCATACCACGACAGACATTCCGCGATCAGGATCAGGGGCACGATCACCCACGCGGCGTTCACGGCGGTCTCGGCGCCCGTCATCGTGCCCAATCGATGCAGGATGATCGCCCACTGCACCGCGAAGCAGACTTCCGCCACCGTCGCGACCGAACGCCCGACCACGACGCTCGACAGCCAGGTGTCGAACAGGCAGATTCGCTGCACGTCCGCGCGCGGCAGCAACGAGCGGAAGGCGCAGCCAAACACATAGGCGGCGCAGAGCAGCAGCATCAGCTCCAGGCCGGGCGGGCTCGTGACACCACCGGCCGGTTGTTCATGGAACTGATGGTACAGCGCGAACCAGATCGCGATGTTGGCGCCGCTGACCAGGGTCAGCAGGCTCCACCACCAGGCCAGCGGGTTAGACCAGGCCAGAGACGCCGACTTGGAAGCCGATCTGGATTGTGACAGCGAAGTTGACCTCGCCCGCGCCGGCGCCCGCCATTCCAAGCTCATGCTTTCAAACTCCCGATCCCAAGCTCTCGAACCCAAGCTCCTGGACTTAAAGCGTCGCGCCCCTCGAAATATAATCGAACTGACACCTTTGTGTATTACTTCTGTCACAAATTGCGGGCGAGTCATGACAAAAATGCGTGTGCGGCGATGGGCGCGGATTGTGACAGTGGGCGCGTCCTCGCCCGGCGCGTCGGCAACGCAAGCTCTGGCTCTCGCGCCTGATGTGTGAGACATGCGCGAGGTGTCCGCCCCACCCCATCGAGCCACGGCCCTTGAGTGCTCGCGCCCCGAGAAACCACGTAATGACAAAACCTTGCCTCGCACCCGATCCGAATCCCCTCCTTCGTGCTGCCGGCGGACGCCACCGACTGTCACATGCATCTGTTCGGAACGGATTCGCAGTTTCCCTATGTCGGCGATCGCGACTACACGCCGGCCGAAGCCAGCGCTGCGTCGGCGCGGGCGCTTTATGACAGGCTCGGCATCAAGCGCTTTGTCGCGATCCAGCCGAGCGTCTACGGGCTGGACAATCGTTGCCAGCTCGAATTTGCGGCAAAAGTCGGCCTGCCCTTTCGCGCCATCATAGTGTTGCCGCCGGAGGTGTCGGACCAGGAGATGACCCGCCTGCACGATCAGGGCGTGCGCGGCCTGCGTTACATCCTCGCCCATCCCGGCGGGCTCGACACGGCGACGCTCGAGCGCTCGGCCGATCGCGCGCGGGCGTTCGGCTGGCATCTCGAATTCCTGCTGAAGCCCGAGCAATTGATCGAGCTGGCGCCACGGCTGACAAAACTGTCCTGCCCGGTCTCCTGCGACCACATCGCCTTCATCAAACCCGATCTCGGATTGGCCCAGCCCGCGTTCGAAGCCCTGAAGCGCCTGATCGAGACCGGCCATGGCTGGGTGAAATTTTCCGGCGCCTATCGTATCTCAGGCAAGGCCGACCACTATGAGGCCGTGTTGCCGTTGGCGCGCGACCTCACCGGGCGCTATCCGGATCGCATCGTCTGGGGCAGCGATTGGCCCCATGTCGGCCAGATGACCACGATGCCCGCGACCACGCCGCTGTTGAACCTGCTGGAGACCTGGGTGCCGGATGAAGCGCAGCGGCGTCGGATACTGGTTGATAACGCAAGCACGTTGTACGGGTTCGGGTCGTAGGTTTGCCGCCGAGGGTAGCCAACGCGAAGGCGACGTCCGCTTTGCCCGGTTAGCGATCAAGCCCATGGATGACGTTGACCAAAGCAAGCGAGGGCGTGGGGATTTTTCATGACCTCCTTTTCATAGGCGCCAACATGTGGCGGACCTTGCCCACCCGGTGGATCACCTTGCCGCCAACACTCAAACCGAATGACTGGGTAAAGCTGTGGCTTGGTGTGTCAGGCAGCAGGCTGTACATGCTGTTGGCAGCTTCCACCGTACTATAGGTCCAATCGACGCATGACGGCTCGCTGTTCAGCACCGACATGAGGTTGGAGGCAGTGTAGGTCATGGTGCCCGCACCGGAGGCGAGCATGGTGGTGGCGCCGCCGATATCGCCCACGAAGTTGAGCTGGAAGGCGACAATGGGCGCCAGGTTCTGTGCCGGCTGGTTGCTCAACGAGATGGTTTTATTGCCGACCGTGTTGCCGTGGTTGTCGATCACCACAAAGGTCGCGCCGATGATGTTGTCGACCGCGTCGTTCAACAGGGTCATGATGATCTGGTAACCCGCGGGCAGCGTATTGCTTGGCAGGTTGGCCAGCCAGTCCTCGATCAAGATCACCCATTGTTGTTTGCTATGCCAGTTGTTCACGACGCACGTCAGGCTGGGTGAACTGCTATTGGGAATGAGCAGCACCACGTACTGCTGCGCACCGTCGTATTCACCGCTGGCCGAGTACGCGTTGATCTGAAAACCGAAGCCGTTGGTGCCGGTGATATCGGTGTCCACGATGATGTGGACCGAGAGTCCCAGCAGGTGGTTGCACGAGGTAATTATGGGAAGGCCGATACCAGGGCGGCGCTCCAACCTGGCGCGGGCACCGACCGACACCAACTGGGCGGGGCTGTACAGGAAATAATTCGAATTGCTGCCCAGCCCTTTCTCAGGAATAGCCGCATAGGGGCCGCCACTATTGAGCGCCGCGCTGATGCCGTGGTTGCCGAAGTCCCCCCAGCCCCAGTTCGGCGAAATGGGTTGGGGGTAGCCGGCATCCACCGTGCCTGCGCCTTCATCGGCGCGCGTGACCCGGATGTACTGATCGCCCGAAAAGAAATAGCAGCGCGACCCGCTATACAGCGCAGCATCAATACCATTGGCGCCGAATGAGCCCCAGCCCCAGACCGAGATCGGTCGTGGATACCCTGCGTCCACCGTGCCGGGGCCAGTCTCGCCGCGAGTTACACGAATGTATTCCTTGCCTGAAAAGAAATAGCACTTCGAGTTGCTGTACAGCGCTGCATCAATGCCGTTGGCGCCAAACGCGCCCCAACCCCAGTTGGGTGCAATCGGACGCGGGTAACCCGGATCGATCGTGCCTGGCCCGGTCACCCCGCGCGTCACCCGGATGTATTCGCGGCCTGCGAAGAAATAACACTTGGAGCCGCTATACAGCGCGGCATCAATGCCGTTGGCACCGAACGAACCCCAGCCCCAGTTGGGCGAAATCGTCCTCGGATAGCCCACGTCCACGACGCCCGGCCCCGTATCGCCGCGGGTTACGCGGATGTATTGATTACCGGAAAAGAAATAGTCATACACGGCAGCTCTCCCTCTCGCGAGAAAATGTCCCGAAGGACAAACTTCAAAGCGCGAACGCGACGTGCGATCGGTTGCGCACCCCAGGCACGCTGCCAACACGCTTTATAGCACGCCACGGCTTGCGCCGAACCTACATGACCATTGCGGCAGCCCCGCTGACATAAACGACATCGATATCGGCCTTGACCAGCTTCGTCGAAAACTCGGAAACCAAATCGGTGCGCTGTCCGCAGTCGCGCCAATCGATCGTGAGGTTTTGGTCCGAAGCGACATCGAAATTGCGGCCACTTCCTCGGATAACGCGCCAAGGCGACTCGCTCACGCAGCGTGCCGCCTTTCGCACCGTCATTTTGGCTCGACGCCCTCGATACCTATGGCGCGGAAGCTGGCGTATTTGTTGCCAACGTCGGCCTCAAGTTGCTTTTCTTTGACAAAGAATGCCTTGAGCGTGTCGATATCGGAAAATTGCAAGAGCACCACGCGATTTGGCGGCGGCGATCCAGTCATGCTGATCGCTTTGTTGAAGCCGCCGGCGAGGTACTTGCCGCCCATTTCCTTGATGTTGGCTTGCGCCTTGGGCAGGAAGTCCTTGGTGTAGCCGTCTTGATCCCTGACGTCGATTTCAACGAACGTATAGGCGGGCGCCTTCGCCTGTGCGTGCAGGATGCCGGCAGTACCGAGCGCCAGCATGAGGCTGCCGGTTACGGCTGTTGCGATCTTATATTGGAATTTCATCGCTTCTTCCCTCCTTAGTGTGCGCGCGCGAACGCCGGGGCGCACGCTGCCCGGACCTTGGCGCGTGAACCCGGCGGCGACACGGCCGCCAACACGCGTTGAGCTAGCGCTCTGTAGGCCTGTGCTTAATGTAGAGTACGTCGATCGCGCTGCTGCAGCTCACGATCAATTTCTCTCAGGAGCGTCCGAACATCTTCAATGCTGAACGTGCTAAGCGTCTGTGCAATGAGCACGGCTTGCCAGATCAGCAGATCTTCGTACAATTTCCTCAACGCGCTCTCATCCCGGCTGGTGACGTCGATCAGCATGTTGGCCGCGCTCAGCATCTCGCCGCGGTCACCGACGACTGGAGTTGGGAAGGGCATGAAATTAATGCGAGCGCCGTTGGGACGCTCGGCTATTGCGGTCGCCCCGCGCACGGCGCGCCTGGTCCTGATAGCGACGGCCATCGGGCATTGTTCGTGCGGAAGAAAGTCGCCTCCGTCAGTATACAGCTTCCATGTGACGCACCAGCGGTCTTGACCTATCCTGGGCGTGCGTCCCGCGAAGCCGACGCAAGCCGGGTTGAAATAGCTTATGAAGCCGTCAAGATCGGTCACGTAGAAGGCAGCCGGGAACGCGTCGAGAGCGAGACGCTCGGCGCGGCCGCCTCGCCTTACCGCACTAACGGCACTTTGAAGCACTTCGTCGGCTAGCGTGATGAAAGGAAACATGTGCCCCCAACGACAACTGAGGGAATCAAGACACCGGTGAACGAACTCACACTTGTCTACGAAAGTCGATACTAACTAACAATCGTTGAGCGCGCTTTCACTTTAACGCCGAATACAACAGGTGCGCGCCGTTGAAGACCAGAAACAACGAGAACAAGCTCGCCAGGACCCGCGATGGCAACCAATGGGCAAATGCCACACCGAGGCGTACCGTCAATATCGTTCCCGCTACCAAAGCTGTCAATGCGGGCAGGTTGATATAGCCAAGCATCCAATGACCCAGCGGGACGTTACGGCCTTCCCAGGCGTAAGAAAGAGCGCCCGCCAGGCTTACCGGCAGTCCGATAGCCGCCGAAGTGCCGATCGCGAGCTTCGGATCCATGCCCGCAGCCTTGAGATAAGGTGTGAACAACGTTCCACCCCCGATCCCCGCGAGCGCGGCAATGCCGCCGAAAGTCAAACTAAAGATATTCAGGGCGAAGGAATGCCGCGCTACCATTTGCAACGCAGCCAACTTCGACACATCGGTAATCATCAACGCGGCCGCGAAAAATTGGAAACAGGCCACAAACGTGAGCAGTGGAATTGCCGGCGTTGCGGCAGCAACTGCGCTGCCAAGTATGACGCCGACGACCACCCAGGGGGCGGCGCGCCGGATGATGTCGATCGAGGTGCTGCCCCGACAATAGTGACCATAAGCGCTCTGCGCCGCGGAAAATACGATCGCCGCCATCGACGTGCCAAGCGCCATGGCCACAGTCTGCTGCATGGGGATGCCTGTGGTCGTGAACGCATACACGAGAACCGGAACCATAATCAGGCCGCCGCCGATGCCGAACAAGCCTGCAAAAAAACCTGCCGCAACCCCACTTAATCCAAAAACTGCAAAAATTATTTCGCTACCCATGGTGACCTCCATCCCAGGAGTTCCGGGTCAAACCTGCGCCGCAAAACATCACCGGGGCCTTGATCGTTGCCGCGTCAACGTCGGGCCTGGCGGCTGAAAGCAGTCTGGCAACAACAGCCATTTGCGCGCCCTTCAAATCTCAAAAGCGGCAATAAGTCTGGTTTGAATTCCTCAATAGTTTCGCATTCGAAAAGCAGCGCGCGTATGAACTGGCTCACACGAGGGCCTATCAATCTTGATCGTTAGATTTGCCGAGACGCGATCGAGATAAGCCGATCCCTGCTACCGGCTAAAGTTCTCTTTTTCCTGAAATATTTTCGCCACGACGTTTTCCGGGCAAGCCGATCACAACCTGTTGTTGGACTAAAAACCGCGACAGATCGATCTCTGAAGAGCGAAGGCAACGAGTGCGGCTTTGCCATTGGCTCGGCTCCGCCGTTCGGCCACAGGCGAAGAGCAGGAAAGGAGAGCGGTCCATGTCGAGCAAAACAATCTTTGTCGCCGTATTGGTTGTGTCGTCGCTGTTGCTGGCAAACGCCGGCCATGCAGAGCAGGTTCCGCCGGTTCACAAGGGACCATGGCCGATACGTAACGGTCGCAACTACCAACCGACCCAGAATGAGCTGAAATCATTGCATCTCCGGGATGTCACGCCGGATCAGGCGCGCGAGATCGACCGGTTATACGGTGAGCTGCTAGCGGCACATGCTGCGACCAAAAATTGATCGAGCGGAGATCAGCCCATGAGATCCGTCTGGCAACGATCGAGGATGACGGCAATTGTGGTCGGCATCCTGTTAGGCGCCGGTGCTATGGCGTTAGCTCGACCGCGCCCGATCTCCGAACCCGCCCTGGGAACGGAGTGGCAATGCAGCCGTGCAGCGTTCGTCGTTACCTGCAACCACCGCTGGACGGAGCACCCGATTCCGCTGCGAGAATAGCGACCAGGCGAACTCGCAATATCATATCGCGAGCCGGGTGCTCAGCAGGAGAATGGGGGCGATGCGATGCTGTCGTCGTTGGCGATGCCGATATCTCGGCAGAGAGTTCAACACGCGCCCTTGGTCGCTTGCGGCGTATATTGGTCGCGCAGGCGCACCCAGTCCATCGGATAGGGCAGCCCCTCTTCGTGCCGGCCGAGCGGCGTCAGGTCAAGATAGTGGTAGGCCGCATTCATCATGTCGAGACCGCGCGCATAGCATGAGTAGGTGTGGAAGATATTTCCGGCCTCGCCGCGGTAGAACACGCTGATGCCGGGGAGCTCTTCGCCGTAGAACGGCGTCGTCCCGAAATTGTACCTGTTTTCGCCGCCGTCGATCTGTTCGCGCGTATAGGTGACGCCGTAATCGGAATTGAAGTCATTGCCGTGAGACGAGACCCAATCGAAGGTCCAGCCCATCCGTTTCTTGAACGCCTCGAGCTTGGCAACCGGCGCCAGCGAGACCGCGACCATCGTGGTGTCGCGCGCGGCAAGATGCGGCACCATGCGCTCGAAACCGTCGGCCCAGAACGAGCAGCTCTTGCAAGCCGCGTCCCAGTCCGGTCTGAACATCACATGCTGGACCACAAGTTGGGGTCTGCCGCCAAACAGATCGGCCAGGGTCACCTTGCCAGCGGGTCCATCGAATACATAGGTCTTTTCAACTTCGACCCAGGGCAACGCGCGGCGCTCTTGGTTCAAACGGTCGCGGGCCCGCCCAAGTTCCTTTTCATGGGCCATGTGCGCCTTGCGGGCCTCTATCCATTCCTCTCGCGAGACGATCTGGTGCGGTTGCATGGGATGCTCCTTGTTCGAGGTCGATTGTCTTTCGCTGCGAGCGAGGCAAGCCAACCGTAAAAAAGCCGCGGCGGAGAAATCGCGGATTGCTTCGCTCCTCACAATCACATCAAGCGAATTGTTGCTCCAGGACGTCGAGGAATTTGCTCCATCCGCGCTCGTGATTGTCGCGGGCGGCCTGATCGACGAATTGCTCATGCCGAAAGATCATCAGCGTACCGGAGGCATCCGGCTTCAGCTCGATGGTCACCAGCAATTCCCGCTCCGGCGTCGAATGCCAGGCCCAGGTGAACTTCAGTCGCTCGTTCGGCACGACCTCGCGATAGAGGCCGCCGACCTCATGATACTCACCGCTCTTTTCGTCGGTGAAGCTGATGCGATAATGCCCGCCGACGCGAACGTCGAGATCCGCCTCGATCGAGCCCGGCTTCGCCTGCGCCGTCGCGAACCACCGGATCAGACTTTCCGGGTTGGTCCACGCGGCGTAGACCTTCGGCGGACTTGCGTTGAGCCGGCGCGTGATCGCGAGGCTCGTGTGCTGGTCGAGGCGGGCTGCGGCTGATGATTGGACCATGGGTCGTCCTCCACAAAGGCGGCAAGGCGGTCGAAATTGTCGGACCAGAAGCGCTGGTAGCGGTTGAGCCAATCCATCGCGTGCTCCATCGGTTTCGCGGTGAGCCGGCACGCCACGACGCGGCCGGTCTTTTCGCGGGCGACGAGGCCGGCGTCCAACAGCACATCGAGATGCTTCATGATCGCGGGCAAGGACATCGCAAAGGGTTCGGCGAGTTCGCTAACGGAAATCGCATCGCGCTCGGAAAGACGCGCGAGCAGCGCCCGCCGCGTCGAATCGGAAAGCGCGGTAAAGGTGCGATCCAGGACTTCATCTCTATACTTAACCATGTGGTTTAGTATAGACGCGAGCCGCTGCTTGTCAAGTGACGCGACCGCGCGATGTCCTTTGAGCGGGCCGGGCGCTCAGCCCGCAGGCTGCCTCTGGCCCAGCGCGCAGGATGGCTCCAACGGGTCCGGCCTCCGCGCGATGCCCGACGCTTCGGCGAAGGGCGTGACGCCCGAAAGCAGCGGCAACGAATCTTACGAAAGGCGGTGTGCGCGAGCAAATTTGGATAGCGCCGGCTCGGAAACGAGGCAGCGTGATAATTTCCGAATGTTTCGGAAATTAAGAAAAAATTAGAAAGCAGGTTCGCTCAGAGTTCGAAATCATTAAGACGCAAGTCCTAGCCTTTGCCGGCAACGCGACGCTTCTTATTCGAAGAGGCCGAATGGACTGGGCTCGCGATTTTCGGGAGTGTAATTCGATGCCTTCAGCCGATACCGCCGTTCTTTCCGGCAGGACGACAAAACATGACCACCTTGTCGCCGGCAACTGCTCCGCGGCTGCGCCTCGCGTGCTCCAAATTCTCGGTCGCAAGCGAACTGATTGCACGCAGATGGTCGGGCTCGACGACTTCCACTTGCGCGAAGTTCAGGTCCGTGAAGATTTGTGCGCCAGTGTGGCCGAGAACCGTCATGTGACGCCATACTGCCTGGACCACGAGAACCGACGCATGATCTTCGCCGAGACTCCGCCGGAGATCGAGCCGAGCGCGTGGCCATTTTACTACCAGGCCCAGTACGAAGCTGCGACACGCTTGATTGCAATACCGTATGATCGCGTCCCTGAGGTCGCGGCACGTGCACATGGGCACTCCGCAGATCTGGTCTTCATCTTTTCCGTGGGACGTTGCGGCTCAACGCTGATGAGCAAGATGTTGGGCCGTCTCGATGACACATACAGCCTTTCAGAGCCGGACATCTTTACCGCTATAAATTACCAGCATGGGCAAGGTCATCTCACTGATAACGAGGCAATCCAGCTGCTTGCCAGCGCTGTTCGCCTGGTCAATAGGCCGCCGATGCCACGCGACAGACTGGTCATCAAGTTCCGCGCGCAATGTATCGGAATTGCGGACTTGATCTACCGACAGCATCCGGCCGCGAGTTTCATCTTTATGTATCGGAACGCGCTCGATTGCATCGACTCTTACGTCCGCGTGTTCGGTGCAGTGCCGCTGCCCAGGCATGTGTTTGATCGCGCCTTCCCGTATGCCCAATCGCAACCCGAGAAATACCGACGGCTCCGCCAACTGGGTCAGCCTATGCTTGTCTGGCTGGTTTGCGCTCATACCTATCTGCGCCTGCGCGAAAGCGGACTGCCATTTGTTGCGATCAAGTACGAAGAGCTGGTCGCAAAGCTCCGCGAATCCGCCGTGCGTCTGTTCGCTCATTGTGGTGTTTCCGAAACGTTGATCGGGCAGGCATGCGCGGCCATAACCGAAGACGCGCAGGCAGGTACGCCATTAGCGCGAAATGCCGACGGCAAACGCACATTGACCACCGACGACCGTGAATTCATCCGCATGTTCTTCGCGGAACGCGGCGGCATAACAATTGACCAAACGTTGGCCGGTACGCTCAATAGCTGACAATAGCTGGCGCACGCCCCTACTGCGAACCTTCGAGCCCGAGCTGTTTCACCATCGCGCCCCATTTCAGGTGTTCGGACGCAATATAGCCGCGCATGTCGTCGATCGACGGTGAATCGTTCAGGATCAGGCCAAGCGCGGCGATTTGCGCCCGCATCTCGGGGGCCTGCATGATGCGCTTCATTTCCGCATGCAGCCGGTCGATGATCGGCTGCGGCGTCTTTGCAGGCACCAGCAGCATATGCCAGGACACGCCCTCGAAGCCTCCAATGCCCGATGCCTCGGCGAATGGCGGCACATCCGGAAGCAACGGCAACCGTTGCGCGGAAGAAACCGCGAGCGCACGCAGCTTGCCTTCCTTGATCAGCGGAATCGAAAGGCCGGCCTCGAGGAAGCTCGCCGCGACGTGGCCGCCCATCAGATCCGTGACCGACTGCGGCGTGCTGCGATACGGCACATGCGTGGCGTCGAAGCCGAGCTGCTTCTTGGCCAGCTCCATCGACATGTGTTGTACCGAACCGGTGCCGATCGAAGCATAGTTCAGCGGCGGGTTTGCCTTCCGGGCGAGTTCGACGAATTCCGCAAGCGTCTTCGCGGGCAGCGCGGGATCGACCACCAGGATAAATGGCGACTTCACATAGAGCGAGATCGGCGTGAAGTCCCGCACGTCATAATTAAGCGTCTTGAACAAGGTCGGATTGATCGCCAGCGCGATGCTGGTCAGCACCACCAGCGTGTAGCCGTCCGGGGCCGCCTTGGCGACCTGGTTGGCCGCCAATGTCGTCGCAGCACCCGGCTTGTTTTCGACGATCACCGGTTTGCCGAAAGCTTCCGAGAGCTTTTCCGCATAGAGACGCGTGATCGCATCCATGCCGCTGCCAGCGGCGAGCGAAACCACGATCGTGATCGTCCGTGAGGGATAATCTTCGGCTCTGGCCGCAGCACTTGCCAGCAACCCCAGCAACACGAGGCAACGCAACGTCCAATGCGTTTTCCAGATCATGACATGCAGCCCCTGAGCCCGAAGGTGAGCTAAATCGATCCTACAGCCAACCGGCAGCGGCGATAGGGCCTTCTCGGCGGCAGCCGATAAAAATCGCGCCGGCCGCTCTCATCCCTTCGCCGCTTGCTCCGGCACGATTTGCAGCAACGGCCCCGGCCCGACGGAAATCTGCCCGGTGAACGGCCGGTCATGGGCGGCGATCAGCAGCACCGATGCTGCGACGCCGGTCGCGAACAGGCCCAGCGCGATGGCCGATGCCAGCCTGTTGTCGCAGTGCACAAGCGCGATCACGATTAGCTCGCATAGCGCCTGCAAATAGAGACACCACCATTTGACCGGATTGACTTCCGCCTGGCTGACGATGATCCGCTGCCGGCGCGCATCGAGCGCGGTCCCCAGCGAGGTGATGATTTCACGCTGCGCGGTCGGCTGGCCGGCGCCGGTCGGTGCCATCGCGACAACTCCTTGCAGCGCCTCGGCGAGCGCCGCGGGCGCGGCGCGCAGCGACGCGGTCTGGCTTGCCATCATCGGCCATTCCACCGTGACCGCCTCCTCGACATAGTGGCGGACGAGTTCCGCCAGTCGGGCCTGCTGCTCGGCCGGCAGGCCAGCGGCGAGCAGCGTCACCTCGCGCAGCGCGCTGGCCTCGCGGCTCACCGCGGCACTGGCGCGATCATTGTCGGCCCAGACCTGCGCCGCGATGAACGCCACGAACAGGCCGAAGATGATGCCGAGCACCGGCAGCATTCCCACCGAGACCGCCTTGAAGGATTTGGCGCGTTCTCCGGTCGCCAGCGCCGACACCGAAACGAAGATGATGATGGCCAGCAGATAGGTAAAGCCGAACACAACCAGCGCCATCGCCGGCACCGGCAGATTATGTATCCAGTCGCTCATTGCAGTCCCCAGTCCGGTCTCGAATTCGGCAGCCTCGAATCGGCTACCTTGAATTAGCAGCTTCGGATTAAGCCGCACTTGCGATCGATGGCTCGTCCCGGGTTCGCACCCTTCACTCCACCAATTCCGGCCACGGCACGATGGTCGACTTCACCGTCTTCATCGCCATGGCGTCCGCGACCGCGCGGGCCACGCCATCTTCGGTGAAGGGATAGATGGTCTGCATCTCAAGCCACGGATATTTGTTGCGGGTGCGATAGAGCATGTCGACGCCGAGCGGCAGATCGTTGCCGGTAAAACCCCAGGAGCCGAGCACGTTGAGGTCCTTGGTGCAGATGCGATGCCAGGAGGTCTCAATCGAGCCGGCGTCGGTGAACTGGCCCATCTCGACATAGGTGCCGCCGTCGCGCAGCATTTCGATGCCTTCGGGGCCGGCGCTCGGATGGCCCGAGCAATCCATCACCAGATCGGCGCCAAAACCGCCGACGATGTCGCGCACCGCTTTGATGCGCGCTTCCGGGCGTCGTGATTTGCTCGATATCCACCGTGGCTTCGGCGCCGAATTTGCGCGCAAGCTTTAGCCGCGGCTCTTCCGGCGCGCCGACGCAGATCACGCGCCCTGCCCCCATCTCCTGCGCGGCCGCGACCGCCAGAATCCCGATCGGGCCCGAGCCCTGGATCACCACGGTATCGCCCCAGGTGAATCCGCCGGCGCGGCTGGCGCGGTTGAAGGCGCGGATGCAGGAGGTCAACGGCTCCGACAGCGCGCCGAGCCGCAACGACATGTCGTCGGGCAATTTGTAGATCTTGGTGCCGGGCAGTTCCTCGAGATCGACATAGACATATTCGGCCCAGCCGCCCCACAGATGCGGCGCCTTGTCGAAGCCGAGATAGCGGCCGTAATAGACCGGCGTCAGGCACTTGTTGGCGCTTTGCGGATAATGGATGCAGTAATAGCAATGGCCGCACGGCATCAGCGGCGGGATCATCACCTTCGATCCCACGGTGAGCGGCTTGCTCATGAAGTCTTCGCTAAATTCAGAACCGACCTCGACCAGCACGCCGCCGATCTCGTGGCCGAGCGTGAACGGCCATGGCAACGGCTTCGGCCAATGTCCTTTCAGGATATGCAGATCGGTGCCGCAGACCCCGCAGGCGCCGACCTTGATCAGCGCGGCCTTCTTCGGAATTTTCGGCCAAGGCACGCTGCGAATGACCGGCTCTGCGCCGGGGCCGTCATAGGTGCATACGCGAATCTGTTCCATGAGGTTTCCTGTTTGATTTTGTTTTTGGCGTTTGTTGTTTTCAATCCATCCGTACTCCCGATCCGCGCGAAACGGAATGTGCTAGCATGCGCTTTTGCCAAAGCGAGGAATGCATGCCGGTCTTCAAACTTCCGCTTTCGGGCGATGTCGTGCAGAACATCAGCCCGTTCACCGCCTTCATGAGCCCGATCGGCAGCCAGTTCGGCCTCGTCAACATCACGCTGGGGCAAATCATCCGCGCCACCGGTCGAGGCCGAGGTGCTGTCCGATGTCGGTACCTATGGCAAGCAGATCGGCCAGATCAGCGATGCGCTGCTCGTGCTGATCGAGCGGCTGCCGGAAGTCTTCCATCTCGACGAGGAGCCCGCGATCATGGCGTTCAAGGACATGTTGCACGAGGTCGCCCGGATCAAGGAGAAGCATCACCGTCCCGCGTTGCGGCCGCGCGAGCTGACGCATGACCGCGGCAAGCCGTGAGCAAGAGATCGCGTCCGGCGCGCGCCGGTTGACTTGCGCACGCTGCCGTCTCAGGTTGCGATTCGATTGTGGGGAGTGAGATGTTGCGCAACCGCTGGGGCATCCTGGCCGTCCTGTTCACGGTTCGCCTCACCATGGCGCTTCCAGTTTCAGAGCGTCGCCGCGGTCGCGCCACTGCTCGGCCCGCAATACGGCGTCGAGCCTCGCCGACATCGGATTGCTGATCGGGCTGTATTTCACGCCGGGCGTGGCGCTGGCGTTGCCGGGCGGCGCGATCGGCCAGAAGTTCGGCGACAAGACCACCGTGATCGCCGCGCTGCTGCTGATGCTGGCCGGCGGCCTCGCGATGGCGTTTTCGCAAGCGTGGAGCCTGCAGATCGCGGGCCGGCTGGTCGCGGGCGCCGGCGGCGTGCTGCTCAACGTCCAGATGACCAAGATGGTCACCGACTGGTTCGCGGGCAAGGAGATCGCCACCGCGATGGCGATGTTCGTGTTCATGGCCGGCCGGCGTCGCGCTGTCGCTGCTGACGCTGCCGGCCGATCGGCACGTCGCCTATGGCGTCAGCGCGGTGCGATCTTGCCGTGGCCGGCTCTGATCGGCTGCGGCATTCGTGCTGCTCGCCGCGACCTATCGACCGCCGGACACCGCTGGTGGCGGCCACGACCAATGCCGCGCGGCCCGATCTGCGCTCGGCGATGGCGGTGATCGTGGCGGGGTTGATCTGGGGCCTGTTCAATGTCGGCTTTGCCGCGATCTTCAGTTTCGGGCCCTCGATGCTGGTCGAACGCGGCTGGTCGATCGCCGCGGCCGGATCGGCCATCAGCATCGTGCTGTGGCTCGCGGTGCTGTCCGTGCCCTGCGGCGGATTTCTTGCCGACCGGACCGGGCGGCCGCAATCGATCCTGATCGCCGGCTGCATCGCTATTCGCGATGCTGATGCTGGCGCTGCCGCGCGAGCAACGCGGTGATCGCAACCATCGCGGCGCTCGGATTGGTCTGCGGCCTGCCGGCCGGCCGATCATGAGCCTGCCGGCGCGCGTGCTGCAGCCCGCGACCCGCGCGATCGGCATGGGCATCTTCTACACGGTCTACTATGGCACCATGATGCTGGGGCCGGTCGTCGGCGGGCGCCTGCGCCAAATGGGCCGGCAGTGCGGCGGCGGCGTTCGATTTCGGCGCCGCGGTGCTGCTGGCCTGCCCGCTGCTGCTGTGGGGCTTCAACCGGATCGCGGCATCCGCGCCGGAATTGCGCGTAGCTGCCTCCATATGACGCAATCCCTGCTAACCGCTCGTTAACCCTGCCGGCCGTAGGGTCGGGCGACACCGAAAGTCCGGTTGTCGGGTGGCGAAGATGGCGTTAGCGCACAAAAAATCTATTCTTCCGGCCGCCGAAGAGCGACGGCGCTTTCAGCGGGTCAAGGTTCACCTGCTCGGCCGCTACATGCTGCCGGACCGGCGCGAATTTCCCTGCCAGATCATCAATATGTCGCCGGGCGGACTGGCGCTGCTGGCGCCCGGCATCGGCAATGTCGGCGACCGCGTGATCGCCTATCTCGACCATATCGGCCGGGTCGAGGGCAAGATCACCCGCATCATCGACAACGGCTTTGCGATGACGGTCGGCGCCACCGCGCGCAAGCGCGACAAGCTCGCAGCGCAGCTGACCTGGCTCGCCAACCGCGACATCCTCAACCTGCCGGAAGATCGCCGCCACGACCGTATCGTGCCGCGCAACCCGATCGCGCTGTTCACGCTCGAGGACGGCACCAAGATGACCTGCCGGATCATCGACATGTCGCTGTCGGGTGCCGCGATCGCCGCGGAAAACCGCCCGCCGCTGAAATCCCTGGTGTTGCTCGGCAAGATCGCAGGCCCGCGTGGTGCGCAATCTCGAGGAAGGCTTTGCGCTCGAGTTCGTCCACGAGCAGCTCGCCGAGACGCTGGAAGACAGCGTCAGCGCGCGGTAAACGGCACGCGCTTCATTCGCCCCTCTTCGCCGGCTTCGACAGATAGTCCTTGGACTGCGCCTCGCTCTTCAGCGGGGTCACCTTGTCCGGGTCGATCCGCACCATGATGTAGTCGATGTGGTCGTCGATCCGGGTGAACCAGTGGCCGGTGCCGGCCGGGATCACCACGACGTCACCGGCCTTGATCTCATAGGCCACGCCATCGCGCACCTCGGAGCCGTTGTTGCCCGGGCCGTTGAATTCCACCACCGTGCGCATGGTCGCCGGCCGCCGCTGCCGGTTGACGATATCGGGACCCAGCACCAGCGTCGCCGACCCCGAAATCACGTGATAGACCTCGCTGATCTGGTCGTGCTCGGCCACCGAATCCGGCGCCGGCTTGTCCAGCCTGCCGCGATGCACCCGGCCGATGCCGATATGGGCCTTGCCGATGTCGATATCGCGGACCTGCTGGTCCAGCAGCTTTTCCGTCCAGCGCCTTTTGGGCGTAGGCATCGATCTCGGCAGGCCGGGATGTAGGTCCCCGGACACATCGGGCAGGTCGGCTGCGGATCGGTGGGGTTAATTTTTAATTGCTCGTCCGCGTGGGTCCCCACCGCAAGCCACAGCAGCGCGGAAAAAGCCCAGACCAGCCGCTTCATCGTCATCAACATAACCGTCACTGCCTGCACTCAGCGTGAAACCTCTCCGCTTCTAGGCGCGCAGGAAGCGTCGGTCGAGGGCCTGGCGGCTGCGTCCCCGGGCGACGCCGCCCGTAAGGCAAAAAGCCGAACCGGCCGGGCAATGTTCTTCAGCGACCTTTCGCCGAGGTCGTCGAACGCAAAACCGGTCTTGCCTCTGACTTGCTCGAAGGCGCTACCCGACAGGTACACGCCACCGGGCTCACATTCGTTCTCGATCCGCGCAGCGATATTGACGCAGTCGCCAAAGATGTCGTCGCCATAGACAATGATGTCGCCGACATTGATACCGATGCGAAAGGTGACGATCTGAGCCGCGGTGGTGTTGCGCTCCCGCATCGTGGCCTGTACGGCCATCGCACAGGTCACCGCGTCCAGCACGCTGGCAAATTCGACCAGTATCCCGTCACCCGTGGTTTTGACGATGCGGCCCTTGCAGGCGGCGATCGATGGCTCGATGAGTTCGAGGCGGTACTCATTCAGGAGTGTCAGCGTGCCAAGCTCATCGACCCCCATCATCCGGGAGTAACCGACGACATCGGCCGCGAGCACTGCCGCAAGTCGTCGTTCGACGCCCATCGAAAGCTCCGCCGCTTCACCTCGCACCGTAGGATACCAGAAAGATGGGGCGCTCGCGAGCGCGGCCGAGGTCGGCCAAGGTGCCGTGACCAGGCCGATTTTCGTGCTGCTGCGAGACAGCGTTAGCGCGCGGTAAAGCGCTGTGGCCCGCGATCTCTCGATTTCGATCGCCGTTCGCGCAATGCGAGGCCGCCTTGGGGCGATTTTAGCTGCACTGAACCAGGTTAACGGGAACCGCCGATGCCGCCGCAAATCGCTGTGCCGCATGCCGGCGCGGGTTAATCGGTAAAATTTGAATCAATTGCGAATACTTCAAATTTTAGTTGAATTCGATTCAAGTATAGAACGAATTCGGCGCTTGTTTTACTTGTAATCGCCTCAAATGTACTTGGCTTACTTAGCGGCGGCGCAAAACGTTTGTGCGAAACGTGGTCCCAACAAGAAACGGGGGCCACAATGTTGGATTTCAGGGGACGGGGAAAGGTATTGGCGGTTGCAGCCATCCTTTTTGGAATGAGCGTATCGGCGCATGCCGGCGACGAACGGCTACTGTATGCGAGCCTCGGCGACACCACGCGGGCGCCGATCGGTTGGACCGAATTCTGCGCGAACAGTCCGGGCGAGTGTCCGGGCGGCACCGCGCAGCCACGCGATATCGTGCTGACGCAGACCGCCTGGCGGGATCTGCTTCGGGTCAATCGCTGGGTCAACGAGACCGTGAAGCCGATGACCGACATGGAGCATTGGGGCGTGGTCGAGAAATGGTCGTTGCCGACCGACGGCTACGGCGATTGCGAGGACTACGTGCTGATGAAGCGCAAGATGCTGATCGACGCCGGCTGGCCGCGCGAAGCACTGCTGATCACGGTGGTGCGCGACAGGAACGGCGAAGGCCACGCGATCCTGACCGTGAAGACCGACAAGGGCGAGTTCATCCTCGACAACCAGAACGAAAACGTCGTGGCCTGGAACGAGACCGGATACCGCTTCGTCAAACGCCAATCGCAGAGCGATCCCAATGTCTGGGTCTCGCTGGGCGACAACCGACCCGCTGTCGCGACCGCGACCGCGCGCTGAACATCAGACGATCACAAGACACGCGACCCGGTCACATCCCCACCCCTCCCCGTCCCAGACCGGATCGCGCGCGGCCAGCTCTCCCCCAAGAGCTGGCCGCAACTTTTTGCGGCGCTGAATTGCGCGCCGCACCGGGACCAATCGCGGACTACCGAGCCGCCACCCCGTTTCAATTCAGAGCGGCTGCCAAATTATTTCGCAGGCGCCGTTGCAGCTGTTGCAGTGCGCCGGCTGATCGAACGTGTTGGCCAATTCCCATTGCTGGGATTCTATTGCTCCACTGCGCCGTCACGTAGCTCACGATGTCGTCCGACTCGCATCTGGCGCAAACCGGCGTTGAAGGCGCGGACTGCCGGTTGACGATCCGTTTCGGCCGATTGACGATTTGCACCTGTTCTGGGTTGGGACTGAATGGATTGAGAAGCAACGCGTGCTGCATTTTTTTCCCCGTCGTACCGCGCGGCTCGATCTTGACCCAGATGCCAGTCGAAATTCAATTCTCCTTCGCGAACATCCCCAGCCTGTTGTTTCTCGGCAACAGACGACATGGCAGCGATGCGTGAACTTCGTCGGCGCCGACAAAGTCCGCGCCGCCGACGCGATGCGATACGTCCCACGGTTGCAGCGCCGGGCTGAGACCCGGCATTTTCGTTGTGCCCTGC
Organism: uncultured Alphaproteobacteria bacterium; assembly: GCA_963755895.1. Lineage (GTDB taxonomy): Bacteria > Pseudomonadota > Alphaproteobacteria > Rhizobiales > Xanthobacteraceae > Bradyrhizobium. The sequence continues at coordinate 102,321 of CAVWMD010000027.1, read as the reverse complement.
AAGGTAAGGTTTCGCGGTTAGGTAAAATCGCGGTCCGTGTTGCAGCGGAGGACACCGATCTGCTTCGATCACTCCGGCAAATTAGTATGGAGTTTTCGATGCCGGACTCTTTAACTCCGACGATGCGCACAGGACTCTTTTCGGCCGGCCGTTGAGCCATGAGTCCTCGCGACATGGCAAGGACCGCGCGACGCTAATCATACTGATCCTGCTTTGCCGGGCCGATCATGCTCGCGGCGCTGCTCAAGATCATCACCACAGAAACCCGCAACGGCTTCAGGCAAATCCAGCGCACCGTACAGTACCGGCCGCATCCTGGCGATGTCCGCGAACGCGACGCCCAGGCTCCGGACCAGCGAAGCGAGACGGTATCCGGCGGGCACTCGCCGAACTTTTGCCTCACTTAAGGGAACTCCTAGAGAACTCTGGGACCACGGCCGGTTTAAAAGTCTTATGATCGAGGTCATGTCCGACGATCAAGGCAACCACGGTATCGCGCGTATCGGCCAGCAACCGATCGGACTCGCGGCGGTTGTGCTCGTCCTGATGTTGACCGGAGCCGGATCGATCGCGCTTTGGCGCGCCACCGCCGGCAGTTCCGCCGAACCGGATCGCGTGATATCGGCCCGGCAAATCCAGCTCCGGGCGGTCGAGGCGTCCGAACAATTGGCCGATAGAACCAGGGCGCTGGCGCTCTCCCAGCAGGAATTGATCGACCAGTTGCAGGCCCTGCAGGACCAGGTCCAGAGTGTCAAACGCCTGCTCGCAGCGCAGCAAAATGACGCCAAACGGCTGTCGGACCAGGTTGGCGCGGTGGCCGGCGCGATCGACAACCTCAGGCAATCCTTCGCGGCCGTCCCTGCGTCGGAATCATCATCCGATCAGCCAAAGGCCAGACACGCCACAAACCGATCCAGACACCACGCGACCAGGGGTGCGCAACACCGGCGCGCCCGGTCGCAAGGCTGAGCCGGCAGGCAGGCGATGGAAAAACCGGCCTAAAACCCGGCCCTGGGTTTTATTCCCGCCAGCCCGCAAAAATTTTTTCGGCGCCGAATGTGAAATGGATCACACTTGGCGACGGAGACTCGGGCAATTATGCGGCTACCGGGTGGCGCGAGCCGATTTCAATATCCGGGCAGGGCAAGGCCGCATGGGCGTCATATTCCGCCGGCGGCCTTGTTTTTTTGCCTATCGAGCCCGCCGACGCTCCTGCCCCCGCAGCGGATTCGGAACCGGCCAGTCCCGGCCCGGCCGGGGTCATTCGGGATCCGCGGTGTATTCGTGAACGGTGCGCATATCGGCATGCGAAACCACAAACCGCCGGGCCACCTTGTCCGTCAGATGGCTGCCTGAGACGCAATTCAACACCCGGGCGAAGGTGTTGACCAGATCGACCGTGCCTTGCGTATCGTCCGAACAGACATCCGGCATGCGCAGCGCATTCAACGCGCCAAACCGCTCTTTCCGGTCCGCCAGGTCCCAGCCGTCGAACGGCTTTTTGAACTGTCCGCGAAACGCGGTGCCATGGTCGGACTGCAGCACGATGATGGCCTGCGGATCTTTCGCGACGACCTTATGCAGCAGCGTGACGGTCTCGTCGTTCACGCAGATCAGTTGATCCCGGCACGCTCCTTTTGATGCCATCCCTGACTTGGGCTGGGATTGCATGCGTCCATGTACAGCGGCAGGAATTTCAGATTGCTTCGCACCGAGCGTTGTACCGCAAGATTGAGCGCGCCGTGATCGGTGTCGAAACCGACGACATCACGGGCGCCGGCGCGCAGCGCGGTCTCGCTATAAAGGCCGGTGTTGCAGCCGATATCCCACACCGTTCGCGGCCGCGAACGCTGGATGAAATCCGCGACGAAGCGTTGCTTGCGCTTCTCCTCTTCCGGCAAATAGGAATTCTCGGCCTCATAGCCGCGCCAGATTGTCACCTCCGTCGCAAACGGATCGCGCAGGCCCGAGATCCAGGCCTTGAGATTGCGCAGCATGAATTGCAGCGCATTCAGCGGAAGCTTTCGTTGCTTGGCGGCAACGCCCCTCGCCGGCTTCGATTGGGCGGAGCGTTGCAACCAAACCGGGATCAGTACCTCGGACCATATCCGCCACGACAGTTTGTGCCTGGCGCGAAGCGCGCCCGCCAGCTCCTCGGACGGAATCCCCTCGACCGATCCCCGATACCAGGCATTGAACGGAATCTTCAGCAGCGACGTCAGCAGCAGCGGATTGAGAAACTGGTCGTTGAACTGCCGCTGGCCGATCCACATTTCGCCTTCGGTGTACGACACCAGCGACAGCGGATCGATAAAGATCGGCCTCGTGCCCTCGAATTGAACGTTGTAGGCGCTGGCGTCGACCAGCGTAAAACAGGAATTGAGCGCCTTCAGATGCAGGTCGAGATGAAAAAGCGCCGCCCGCTTCAACAGCTCGAACGGCCACTCATAGGGATAGGATATGAAGTTGATGGGCTCATGCTCCAGCACGCGCGGCGCGACATCCTGGATCGCGAGCTCGGTGGAGATATCGGTCCGCACCAGCCATTTGTTGGTGACGAGATCGGCCAACAGGCCCGACGCCCTCAGCCATTCGAACGAGCTGAAGGCATCTTCACGCTGGATGCGGAATATCCTGTCGTCGTAATGCGCGACATAGCCGGAAGGATCACGAAACGATCCCGCGTCGCGAACAATCTTCATCAACCAGCACTTTGTATGTCTTGAACCATGCCTGCATCCGGCCGCGACGCGAAACCGGCGCGGCCTTGGTCAATCCGACGACATCGGATGCGAGAGGCTCGGCGCTCATCGTCAATTTCCTCGATTTGCATTGGTTCGGTTGCATTCAGCAAAGCAACTTTGTGAAACGCAAATCACCCGCCCGCGATCAGGGCAACCATCTGTTGGCGATCATTACGACTGTCCGCGCGTACGACATCGGGATCGCGCGTATGACACTACGGCAACGTGTCAAATCTGCTGCTGAAAGCAAATTAAAAAAACTTCACTTCACGGCGCACCAAGAGCCCCTAAGGTCTCCTGATGAATCGAACACAGAAATATATCCTGCTGTCTTTCGCACTGCTGAATTTCACCATCGCTGGCGTGTCGAATGCGGCTGCCTATCTGGATCCGGGCACAGGAAGCATCATTTTTCAGAGCATTATCGCTGTTGCGGCGACCGGCGTGGCGGTTTTCGCCACCGCCTGGAAAAACGTCCTAAGTTTTTTCGACGGCCTGTTCAACAGCAACATCAAGAAACATTCCGACGAAGATTGATCGACGTTATCGAAGTGCCGCGCACGATTTATTTACCAGATGCAGGTCCTTTCCGGGGAGAGGCCGTGCGCGGCATGCCGAAAGCAAAGCTGATTCGATCGAGCAGCCACGGCATCTGCGGCTGCTTGGTGATCGGCGCCAGAGCGAGCATGCAAATACGCTTGATATCTGTTTCGGCAAACCAGCGGCGATTTTGCGAGAACGCAATGTCGGTGAAGCCGTCCGTTTAAAATGAAGAGGACCGCAACTCCGCTGCGCGGACGATTGCGATCCTCTGTTTCAGTTCAGTGATATCGGGCGTATCGGACGCCCGATCAGCCGCAAACCTCGACCGGCCTGATGCGCCAGCCAGAAGGCGTGTGCACGCGGCGCCGCACGAGGTAGCAGCCGCCTTCGTCGCCGTAATAACCGTCGTAATAAGGGGAGCCGTAGCCGCCGTAATAGCCATAGGGACCGTACGGTCCGTAGAGCCCATACCCCAATCCCACGCCCAGCCCGAACCCTCCGATGCCGTAGCCAAAGCCGCGACCGTAGCCGCCGTGAAAACCGCCGTAGCCGCCATGGAAGCCGCCGCCGTGGAAACCGCCGCCGCCGCCGAAGTGACCTCCGCCGCCGAAGCCACCGCCGCGGGCCGAAGCCGCGCCCGGCGCCAACAGACCGATCGAGGCTATCGCCGCCAAAGCGAGAAGAGTCTTACGCAAAATCATCGTCCCTCCGTGAACATCAACGAGCCCCGCGACGCAACGCTTCAAGCCTCGCTGTCCGCCAGATATACGGGTTTCCTCACCTGTTGACGCAAAATTCCGCTCAATTTTGCGCGACTTTCGTTCATGTTGAGGGACGGCCGCGGCCGCTCTCGGCCGGAACGATTTCGTTTCATCCGCATTGGCAGAGCCAGGACCCTGGCAGACATGGCGCGGAAATTGATCGCTTTCGACGAGGACACCTTCGGCAAGCTCACCCAATTGGGGCGCGACCGAATGGCGACGTTGCAGGAGCTGGCCGACGAAGCGTTCGCCGACCTCTTGCGAAAGCACGGCATTCCCATTGACCTGAAAGATGCGCTGCGCAAAAGCGCGGCGCGTCCGAATGTGCTATCAGATCATGTGCGATCAGGTCTGGCGACATCCCGCGGCGCCAAAAAACGCAACAGGAAAGCGAAATAAAACCATGAGCACCGACCCCGATCCCTTTGAAGAAGGCCAGCGCGCCGCGCGGGAAAACATCCCACCCGGCGGCAATCCATATCAGGACGGCAGCCAGGAGCACGCGCTGTGGGCCGCCGGTCACGAGGAAGCCGCCGGTGAGGCCGAGGCCGGCGAAGCCGAAGGCAGCTAAACAGTGCCGGCTCAGCCGATCTTCTTCAAGCCTTTCTTGAAGCGCGGGCCGTTGCGCTGATAGGATTTCGCAGCCCCTCCCATCTTGGTGACCTGTTCGGAATCGAGGGTGCGGATCACCCGCGCCGGCGCGCCAATGATCAGCGAGTTCTCGGGAAATTGCTTGCCCTCGGTAATCACCGAGCCCGCGCCGACGACGCTGCCGCGGCCGATCCTGGCGCCGTTCATCACGATCGAACCCATCCCGACCAGCGCACCATCCTCGATGGTGCAGCCGTGCAAGATGACGTTGTGACCGACCGTGCAGTTCTTTCCGATCGTCAGCGGAAAGCCCATGTCGGTGTGGCAGGTCGAATTGTCCTGCACGTTGGAGCCTTCGCCGATCTCGATCCACTCATTATCGCCGCGCAGCACCGCGCCGAACCACACGCTGGCACCGCTCAGCAGGCGGATCTTGCCGATCAAGGTCGCGCTATCGGCGACAAAGTAATTTCCATCCGCCGGGAATTCGGGCCCCTGCCCGTCAAGTTCGTAAATCGCCATGCTCGAGCATCTCCTGTGCACGGAGACCTTGGCATATCAGTCAGAGCGTGGGAACCGGTACACGCCAGGAAAGCGCGCCGAAACAAAACCAGCGTTTCAGGCCAACAGCCCGGTGGCGCGCAGCGTCATCAGGAAGAAGGTGCCGGACATCATGCTCCAGAACCCCGCCAGCACGGTTGCCATCATCACGAATTCGACGCGGCGGCGTTCGATCCGGGCGCCGCGCAGCGTATTGCGCATGATGATGAAGGGGGCGGCAAATACCAGGAACGGCACCGCGGCGAAGGTGCTGGGAGCGACCCCCTCCTGTAACAGGCCAAATCCCGCCGGGCGTTGCAGCATCGCCTGATATCCGCTGGCGAGCGCGCCGGCCAACGCAAAGCCGATGCAAAGGGAAAACAGCGAATTCAACGCATCAGGCGACATTGGACTTATTCCACACCACTACACCACGCGTCATGCTTCGCAAAATCCAACGCCGTCCGCCACACTATCCTTAAGAAAAGGTTAACGCCGCCGGGTGGAACCGCGCCGCGCACATGGCTCGCGCCGGATCGATTCACGAACGCGATGCGGAAAATTCGCATGTCCTGTGACATATTCGAAAATGATTCGGCTCCGGCTTGGGGCGCGCGCACCCTTAACAATGCTTTCGTTCATGACCACACTCTCCACGGCCCAGGCGATCGCACGCGGCTCGCGCCGGCATCGCCGCGGCCTGATCGCGCCGATTGCGCTGGCAAGCGCCGCTGCTGCCGGCGCGATTGCGCTGGTCGCCTATCTGCTGTGGCCGACCTGGGGAACTGACGCCGCGAGCGATCCGGCGCGTTTGCCGCTGAGCGTCGGCGGCACGCTGTTCAATGTGCCGCCAATGGCGATCCGCATGAAGATCCAGCGCCACACCGGGCCGCAGGAGCGCGTCGACCTCAATTTCGAGTTTCCCTCGCTCGCGGTCCCGGAAGCGCCGAAGCACGTCAGCGCGGATACCGTGGAGGACGCCGCGATGCAGCCGATCAGCCGGATTTTCCTGTCGATCTCCGCGCATCATGATGCGATGGCGCCGGAGGTGCGCATGAACACCATCTACCCGCGCTACCTCGATCAGGCCACGACGCCGCCGCAAGACGGACTGACGATGCGGGCGTTTCGCGACGGCACGCCCTACGGCAATGAAGACCTGTTTTTCGCCGACACCCCTCACCTCGACGCGCGCTGCACGCGCGACGGCGCAACGCCCGGGATGTGTCTCAGCGAACGCCGCATCGGCGGCGCCGATCTGACGTTTCGCTTTCCGCGGAACTGGCTCGCGCAGTGGCGCGACGTGGCCGATGCGATGGACCGTCTGACGATGCAACTGCATGGGCCAAAGGGAGGCTAGCCAGTCTCCGCAACTTGGAATCACGGTAGGCTATGCGAAGGCGTTCGCTCCGGTCTTACTGCTGTGCGCTGGCATCCAGGCTTGATGAATAAGCGGCAGGTTCTTTGAACCGGCCGATCCTGGCTGCGTCCAACCGACGGGGACGCCAACGGCATCGGCGAGAGATATCAAGCGCATCGTTTTGATCACGGCCCTGCTGCTCGGCAGCGCCATATCCGCCTATGCCGATACCGACATCTGGAGGGGACGAGGCAGCCACGCCGACATGATGACGGCTGCCGGAACTTGCCGGCAACAATTCGGCCCGTCGCCGCAGGCGCATTCCCACCAGCCCCGAGCTTGTCTAACTATTTTATGCTCCGTGATGGTCGATGCTGTGTTTGACGAAACCCACGATTAGTACGAGGCATCCGCCGGCGGCTACGCCGGCAAGACCTTGCAGGACCGCATTGTCGGCAGCGCCAATCTCATTCAAGCTGCCACTGCCGGTCACCAAGGTTACCGCAAGCGTCTGCAGGAAATACCCGCTCAACGCGCCCCCGACCGCGCCGACGAGCGTGTGACCGAAAAATCCGAAACCGTACTCTTTAGCAGCAGTCGCGACAAAATGCGCACCAAGAACGCCCGTGATAATCTGAGTAATAAGATTGGTTGAAGTCCAGATCATCGCACCCCCCGTTAAGCGGCCAGTCAAAGAGCTTTGTCGAGCCGCATGCGCTGCGACGGCTGCTGGGCGTCTTCCTTCCGCTCGCTATACCGATCGGTCAGATAGCGTGAACTTCCGCGCGTCAGCAGCGTGAATTTCACCAGCTCCTCCATTACATCAACGATCCGATCGTAGTAAGCGGACGGCTTCATGCGGCCGGCGTCGTCGAACTGCTCATAGGCCTTCGCGACAGAGGACTGGTTCGGGATCGTGATCATGCGCATCCAGCGGCCCAACACCCGGAGCTGGTTGACGGCGTTAAAGGATTGCGAACCGCCGCTCACCTGCATGACGGCGAGCGTCTTCCCCTGCGTCGGACGCACCGCGCCTATCGACAGCGGAATCCAGTCGATTTGGGCTTTCATGATGCCGGTCATCGAGCCATGACGCTCAGGGCTGCACCATACCTGGCCTTCCGACCAGGCCGACAATGCGCGTAGCTCCTGCACCTTTGGATGTTCCGCCGGCGTATCGTCGGGAAGCGGCAGACCAGATGGATTGAATATCCGGGTCTCGGCACCGAACGACTCGAGCAGCCGGGCGGCTTCCATCGTCGCGAAACGGCTAAAGGATCGTTCCCGCAGTGAACCATAGAGCAGCAGAATACGCGGGCCATGTGTTACGGCCGTTGGCCGCAATGCGGCAAAATCGGGTACGGCAAAAGCGCCGGCATCGATGTTGGGCAGATCAAGCAGATCACGCCGCATCAATCACCTCGCCATCTTCCTTGACGAAACGGCCGATGCGCGGGTTCGGCAGCAGATCAAGCACGACTTCCGACGGCCGGCAAAGCCGGACGCCTTTGGGCGTCACAACGATCGGGCGATTGATCAGGATCGGATGCGTGAGCATGAAATCGATCAGTTCGCTATCGGTCCATTTTTCCTGACCAAGGCCCAGTTCGGCATAGGGCGTTCCCTTCTCACGCAGCAGCGCGCGCGTCGGGATACCCATGGCTGCGATAAGTGCGATCAACCGTTGGCGGGACGGCGGGCTTTTGAGATATTCGATTACTTCCGGCTCAGCGCCACTTTGCCGGATCATCGCCAGCGTGTTCCGCGACGTGCCGCAGTCGGGGTTGTGATAGATGGTGACGCTCATAATTTGGCCTCTGCATTCAAGACGGGCGCGCTATCGGCCGCACGCAGCAGCCAGGTCATCACCAGCAGGCCGATAACGGCCCCGGCGATTTCCGCAGCGATAAAGCCCGGCAAATCCGAGGGGCGGATGCCGGAAAAGGTATTGGTGAACGATCGCGCGATTGCCACGGCGGGATTGGCGAACGACGTGGACGCCGTGAACCAGTAAGCAGCCGTGATATAAAGCCCCACCAGCCAGGGAACGGCATCACGTTGAAATCGGATACCGCCCAGAATTGTTGCAATCAATCCGAAGGCCGCAACCGACTCCGCAAACCATTGAGCGCCGCCTGTCCGCATCTTCAATGATGCATCGAGTATCGGCAGCGCAAACATCAGGTGTGCCGCAGCCGTGCCGGCGATGCCGCCAATAATTTGCGCCAATGTGTAGAACGAGGCGTCGGCTGCGCTCAGCTCGCGCTTGAGCACGAACACCAGCGAAACCACCGGATTGAAATGCGCGCCGGAAATCGGTCCCAGCACGGTAATCAGCACCACAAGGATGGCACCCGTCGGCAAAGTGTTACCGAGCAATGCCAAGGCGGTGTCCTTTGTCAACGTTTCGGCCATGATGCCGGAGCCGACTACCGTTGCGACCAGAAGCGCAGTCCCAAGCGCTTCGGCCGCCAGGCGCCGGGAAAGGTCATAGGCCGGCATCAGCCCGCCCTGCCTTAGCAGCATGAGGCAACAGCGGCGGGCTTCGGCGCGCAGCAGGCAGATTGCTTTTCATGGGCCAGCCGCGCCACGCGTTCGCCGCTACCGTCGCCATAAGTGGTGCTTTCGCCCGTCGTCAAGAAGGTTTCCCAGGAGATGCCGGCCGGATCATCGATCCAGGCCTTTTCCGATTTGGCGTAACAACACGCCGTCTGCCCCTGCTCAATAACAGTGCCGCCGGCGTCGCGTAGCCGGCCATAGACCTCATGCAGCTCAGCCTGGTCCTCGACCTGAATGCCAAGATGATCGAGGCCAGGCTGCCGGCCGCGTGTCGAGATCGCGAAATTAACGCGTGGATCATCGAGCATCCATTTGGCGTAGTCGCCTTTGACGACGGCCGGCTGGGCCGCGAACAACGCCGAATAGAAGCCGATCGAATGGCTCAAATCCTCGACCGCGACATGAACATGCAGGCGCTTCATTGGTGGCTCCCTTCAGGCTTTGGCGCGAGATCGCGCCGGGGTTTTTGCGGCTTTCTTTGGCGGGCAACACGGTTGCAGGCTTTCGATCAGCGGCGCGCACAGTTCAGCACGCCCGCCACAGCAATCCTGAATCATGAACAAGGTCAGCTCGCGGAAACCCTCAATGTTCGCGCGGTAGATGATCGTGCGACTGTGTCGCTCGCCGATGACAAGCCCGGCCCGTGACAGGATTGCGAGATGCGCGGACATCGTATTTTGCGGAACGTCGATCAATCGCGCCAACTCACCGGCCGCCACGCCGGCAGGTTCGTGCTTTACCAGCAGCCGAAATGTTTCAAGGCGCGTGCCTTGTGCGAGCGCAGCCAAAGCTGCTATGGCTTCTTCGCTTTTCATATATCCAGATTTATGGAAGTATCGACCGTATGTCAATCGGGCAGAATTCAAAAAGACGTCAGTTGCCGGTGATTCTGGCGCTCGGCAGCACCCAAACCCTGGCCTGGGCATCGAGCTACTATCTACCCGCCATTCTCGCCGACCCGATCGCCAGAGACCTCGGCATATCGAATAACTGGTTTTTTGCTGCGTTCTCCGCATCGCTTGTTATTTCAGGTTTACTGGGGCCGCGTGTCGGCCGGCAGATCGATATCGTCGGCGGCCGGCAGGTTTTGTCGATCTCGAATGTCACGCTTGCGATCGGTCTAGCTTTGCTGGGTAGCGCGCATTCCCTTTTCGTCTTGCTGGCAGCGTGGCTGATGCTCGGCATCGGCATGGGCCTCGGGCTTTACGATGCCGCCTTCGGCGCCCTTGGCCGCATCTATGGCGACAAGGCGCGACGGGCGATCACCGGCATTACGTTGCTGGCGGGATTTGCCAGCACGGTCGGCTGGCCGCTGAGCGCCTGGGGCCTGGAGACGATCGGCTGGCGCAATACCTGTTTCGCCTGGGCTGCGGCGCACATCATCGTCGGCCTGCCTCTCAATCTGGTGTTCTTACCGCAGGTCGAGCGGGCAAAGGCCGCAGCGATCGCCGCGATCAAGCCTCACATTCCGATTGACCGCACGATGATACTGCTCGCAATCACCTTTGCCGCCGCCTGGGCCGTCACAGGCGCTATGGCAGCGCATCTGCCGAGAATCCTTGAGGCGAATGGCGCCACCGCGCTGCAGGCGGTGACGGCCGGCGCTTTCATTGGGCCGGCCCAGGTGCTTGCGCGAATCGTTGAAGCGACTTTCCTTGACCGCTTCCACCCGCTTGTCTCAACGCGCCTCGCCTGTCTTACACATCCCATCGGCGTTGCCATCCTGGCCGTCGCCGGCGGCGGCGCGTCGAGCGTGTTCGCTATTTGTCATGGGACCGGCAACGGCATCCTGACGATCTCGCGCGGCACCTTGCCGCTCGCCATCTTCGGCCCTGAAAATTACGGCTATCGTCTCGGCATATTGGGCGCGCCGGCGCGAATATCGCAGGCCGCAGCGCCGCTCGCATTCAGTTTGCTGATCGACCATCTCGGTGGCCGCGTGCTGATCGTGTCGTCGGCGCTCAGCATTCTTGCCTTGGTCGCCTTGAGTTTCGTCCGGAGCCACGCCCCCGCGGGCGCGCCGACTTTGGCAACGAGCCCATCAAACGCCATGGATTAATGAGTTCAGCCCCAGGCGTGGCTCGGTAGGTCATCCGCGAACATTAGTGGTCGCGACTTCAGGCGCAAGGTAGCAACACTGCGCAAAATGGATGGACTCGATGATCGGAGTTTCCACCATGTACCGTCCGCGTGGAACATCAACGCGCCGCATCAGCGACATCCGCCGAGTGAATTTCCCGGGAGGGCCGATGGCCATCCCCGGGGCGACAATTGTCATCCCCGGGGTGACCATTGTCATCCCCGGTAAAAGACTACACCGCGCGCGAGCCGGCCTCAGTCCTGATCGACCAGGTCGTCCTCGAGGATCGCCATCTGGAACTGGAACGAGCGATCGTCGTCTTCATCGTCGACGAACAGCACGCCGATGAATTCCTCGCCGATATAGACCTCGGCGGAATCGTCCTTTTTCGGCCGCGGCACCACGCGAATTTTGGGATTGCCGAACAGGCGCTTGAGATAAGCGTCGAGCTTCCTGACTTCCTGAACGTCCACGGCAGTCTCCAATACGATTAACAGGTTTGACGGGTTTTAGGACGGAGCGAAAAGAACCGCCAGCCGTATCCCTAGAGCATGATCCGGAAAAGTGGAAACCGGTTTTCCGAAAAGATCATGCTCAACAGGACAACTCTAGTGTCGTACACGCGATACAGGCGGCCTGTAAGTTAGGCAATCTGGAAATCAGGCAAGTGACGAAAAATCAAAGCCCGATGGCGTTGAGCATCTGATCCATGGTGCGGGACGGCTCGGCGCATCCGGCCTCACCGACGATTTTCGCGGGAACACCGGCGACCGTCACGTTGTGCGGCACCGGCTTGACCACCACCGAGCCCGCGGCGATGCGGGCGCAATGGCCGACCTCGATGTTGCCGAGAATTTTCGCGCCCGCGCCGATCAGCACGCCATGGCGAATCTTGGGATGACGGTCCTCGTTCTCCTTGCCGGTGCCGCCAAGGGTGACGCCGTGCAGGATCGAGACATCGTCTTCAATCACAGCGGTTTCGCCGCAGACAAATCCGGTGGCGTGATCAAGGAAGATGCCGCGGCCGATCTTGGCGGCCGGATTGATATCGGTCTGGAATACCGCCGAGGAACGGCTTTGCAGGTAGAACGCAAAGTCCTTGCGGCCTTTTTGAAACAGCCAGTACGCCAGCCGGTGGGTCTGGATTGCATGGAAGCCCTTGAAGTAGAGCAAGGGATCGATGAAGCGCGAGGTCGCGGGATCGCGGTCGTACACCGCGACGAGGTCAGCGCGGAAGGCATTGCCGAGATCGGGATCGTCGCGCAACGCTTCATCGAAAGTCTGCCGGATCAGATCGCCTGACAGCGCCGAATGATCGAGACGCTCGCTGATGCGATGCACCACCGAATCTTCCAGCCGCTCGTGATGCAGCACGGTCGAGTAGATAAAGGTAGCAAGCTCAGGCTCGCGCCGAACGATATCTTCCGCCTCCTGCCGCACGCGTTCCCAGATCGGGTCCAGCGCCGCCATTTTCGTATTCTGCGGATTGATCTGATGAATGGCCATGGGCTGCTCTCGCACGTTTGGGCTGCTCTCGTTTCGCAAATTCGACCCGTTCCGTCCCTGACTATAGCACGGTAATCGCACCGCTGTCAGGGTACGGGCCGCCGAAAAGCTCGGTTAGCCGGACTTGAAACGCGCGCTAAAACATTGAAGCGACGCAGTTTCCTGCCCGTCAAGTCCAAGCCGATCGCAAAAGCCGCCCGCCGCCTTTGGTCCCCCTGAGACATCATGCAGGTGGTTGGCAATCTGGAGAAATCAAGGCGGCCACCATCCAACTATTTGCCGATTTTCGGCTTGCCGTCCGATCCGGCCATGGTTCACCGCGGCCATCCGACGCCGATTCATTTTCGCTGTGCGAGAAACTCCAGCACGCCGGTCTTGTAGACCTTGTCGCCGACCGCCCGCATGTGGTCGCGGTTGGGAATGTCGAGCACTTTCGAGCCCGCGATGATCTTGCCAAGCGCTGCCGCCGAGCCCGCGATCTCGTCCGCAGTGCCGACCGCGATCAGCACCGGCACCTTGATGTCGGCCGCTTCCTCCGTGGTCATCAGCCGGCGCGAGCCGCGCAGGCAGGCCGCCAGCGCCCGGCGGTCGCTGCGGGTCTGGTCGGCGAAGGCGCGAAACGTCCGCCCCACCGGATCGGTGACATCCTCCAGCGCGTCCGCTTCCAGCGCCAGCGCGACGTTTTCCCCGGGACCGCCACCCTCGATCAATCCCATCCCGATGCCGCCGAGGATCGCGGAGCGCAACCGCTGCGGCATGTGGTGCGCGAGCCAGGCCGTCATCCGCCCGCCCAGCGAATAGCCCATGACGTCGGCGCGTGCGATATCGAGGTGATCCATCAGCGCGGTGACATCGCCGGCCATGGTGCCGATATGATATTGTTCGGAATCATAGAGCTTGGCGGAATCGCCATGGCCGCGATTGTCGAGCGCGATGACGCGGCGGCCGTGTTTCTTCAGTTCGGAAACCCAGGTCGGATAGACCCAGTTGACGTTCTTGCTGGATGCAAAGCCGTGCACCAGCAAAATCGGATCGCCCTCGCCTTCATCGAGATAGGCAATCTGGACATCGCCGTTGTGAAAGCTCGGCATCGATCATTCCGTATTTTTGGTGACTGGGAGTTGAGCGGAAACCGGCTGTGCGCTGTCGCTTATGTCAGCGCCAGTTGCGAAGCACTGGCCATCTGTTGTCGCAGCCGCCGTCTCTTCTTGCGATCGAGCCAGGACTGCGTCATGCGTTCGGTGGTGGCCTTGATCGACGCCAGGAAGCCGAACAGCGCCAGCAGCGCGCCGAATACCCACAGCGACAGATCGAACGCGCCGGCCGCCAGCAGCAGTGCGCCTCGGCCGAGCATTTTCAGGATCGCGCGGGTCTGCCCGCCCTTGGATTCGGCGAGCCGCGCCGCGCGCGCCACATCCTCCGGACCTTCGGCGAGCTTCAGCGTATCGAGCGCGCCGCGCGCACCGGCCTTCTCGCCGACGCGACCGACATCCTTGGCAAGCCGAACCAGGCCGGCGGCCTGCTCGGGGCGGAACGCCGCCTTGATCGCCCGCACGCTATCGCCCGGCCGCAGCACCGAGGCGGACTCCACCGCGTTCTCCAGCATCGGCGTATCGACGAGGTCACGCGCCGAGCGGCCGGCCCACAGCGTCAGCCCTTCGCCGAGCCGCCCGACCTTGCGGGCGTCCTTGACCAGCGTGAGACCGGCACGCACCGGGGCCGCGCCGCCGACCCAGACATAGGTTGCCGCCGTTACCGCGAGACCGGCCGCCGCCAGGCCGAGCACCAGGCGGTCGGTATCCTCGCCCATCGCGAGGTGTTTTGCTTCGCGCACCACGTCGCGGATGTCGCCGAACACGAACAGGTCGCCGGCGACGGTGCCCGACATGCTCGCGACATCGTCGGCGTTTCCGGTGACGAGGCCGCTGGCAAAGCCCTTTGCGAAATGCGAGGTCGAGCCTGCTTCCGCGACGGCGTCACGGACCCGCCCGGATAAGTCGTCGGTGACGGGAATATTTTTCGCTCTAGCGAGGTCGATAAAACTATTGGCGAGATCGGCGTCGTTGGCAGCCAGCGCCGCCTCGATATTTTCCGCGACCGCCGATTGCGAGACGGCCGATTGCGAAACTGCCGATGGATGGTTTCGCAGAGCAGAATTGATCTGCGCATCCGACAACGCCGCCGGATCATCCTGCGCCGCCAGGATAGCGCCGGCGTCACGCGCGTGCGGCCATGCGACGGCGCATGCCACCGCACATACCGCCAACCCCGTCAACGCCCAATCGAGCCGCGATGGTTTCATCCTGACAAGCCCAAATCTTCCGCGTCCCAATTTTCCCCGTTCCAGGGCGTAGCAAAAAGATAGTGTGCCTCTTTTGCGACACAACGGCCCCGACGAAAGAAGGGCTTCTCTGGGACGACAAGATTGTGTCGAATTTGCATGAGCAAATGGGCGGTCGGGGCCTAGGAATCAACCGAACCCGTCAGTATGGTGCGCGGCATTTTCAATCTTGCCGCATGTCATTGCTGGCTGTCGTCGATTGCATCTGCCTCCATTGCCATCCGGGGTGAATATTATGTCCGACCATGTCGTGCCGCACTTTCACAATGACGCCGGCGTTTCGGTGATCGAAATCGGATCGCAGGAGTTCATGTGCGTCGGCGCCAATCCGCCGTTCGATCACCCCCATGTCTTCCTCGATCTCGGCAACGACAACGAGATCATCTGCCCGTATTGCTCGACGCTGTATCGGTATGCCGCCGACCTCGCCGCCGGCGAAGCGCGGCCGCCGGAATGCGTGCTGAAAGACAAGGTCGCCTGATCGGCCACGGGTGGCCGCGTCACGCACGATTTTCGTCGCCGGTGCCGGAATCGGGGGAATGACCGCGGCGCTGGCGCTGGCGGCCAAGGGATTTCGCGTCGTCGTTCTGGAGAAGGCCGAACGGCTCGAAGAGGCCGGCGCCGGCCTGCAACTGTCGCCCAATGCGAGCCGCGTGCTGATCGATCTCGGCCTAAAGCCTCGCCTCGCCGCCCGCGCCGTGATCCCCGAGGCCGTCAGTATCATGAGCGCCCGGCTGGGCCGCGAAATCGCCCGCCTGCCGCTCGGCGAAGAGGCCTCAAGCCGCGCCGGCGCGCCCTATTGGGTGGTGCATCGCGCCGACCTGCAGGCGGCGCTGGCACGCCCAGGTCAACGACAATCCCGACATCGAATTGCGGCTCGGATGCCAGTTCGAGGACCTCGCTCCGCATGCCAAGGGACTGACGGTGGTTGCAGCGCAGCGGCACCATGCGGCAGCAGGAAGTGGCGCTGGCGCTGGTCGGCGCCGACGGCATCTGGTCGACGGTGCGCCATCACTTGTTTCCGCACGCGCAGCCGCAGTTTTCCGGGCTGATCGCCTGGCGCGGCACGCTCGAGGCGACGCAATTGCCGCGCGAACATGCCTCGCGCCGGGTCCAGCTCTGGATGGGATCGAACGCGCATCTGGTCGCCTATCCGATCTCCGGAGGCGCGGCAGATCAACGTCGTCGCCGTGGTGCCGGGAACCTGGAACAGGCCGGGCTGGAGCGCGCCGGGCGAGGTCGGCGAAATCAAGACCATCTTCGCCTCGTCGCCATGGCCGAGCGCGGCGCGGATGCTGATCGGCGCGGTCGACGAATGGCGGAAATGGGCTTTGTTCACGATGCCCGGTGGCGGCGAATGGACCCATGGCACGGTCGCCTTGCTGGGCGACGCCGCGCACGCGATGCTGCCATTCGCCGCGCAAGGCGCCGGCATGGCGATCGAGGACGCCGCGGTGCTGGCAAAATGCCTCGGCGAAACCCAGAACGAGCGCGGGCCCACGATCGCGGTCGCGATGCAACGCTATGCGCGGCTGCGACGGCCGCGGGTGAACCGGGTGCAGCGCGCCGCGCGCCAGCAAGGGCGGATTTATCACCTCGCGGGCCCGGCGGCCTATGCGCGCGACCTCGCGATCAGGGCGATGGGCGCCAAGCGCATGCTGGCGCGACAGGACTGGATCTACGACTGGCGCGCCTGAGGCCCAGGACTGCGCGTAAGGCTTGCGCAAAGGACGGCACCGGCGTCGACGGCAGGCCGTCGCTCGCGGCGATCAGTAGACCGCGCTGCCGGACTTCATCGAAGAACGGCCGCCCTTGCCGTGCTCGGGAGGTGTGGGAGTGGCCGTGACCGAGGTGGCATCGGGCGTCGGCGGCGAGTTCGTGGCAATTGTTGCGTTGCCAGGCTTTGTCGGCCAATTTTTGCTGACCGCGATAGGCGATGTAGTCGTTGCGATAGGCGAGTTCGGCGACCACCGGACCCGCGGCGCCGGTTTCGGCCTTCGCCATCAGCCGCTCCAGATCCTCGATTTTGCCGCTTGAGGCTCTTGCGTTCGGTCTCCAGCAGCTTGCAGTCGTAATAGTCGTATTTGGCGGGGTCGGCAAAGGCGAGCGTCATGCTATCGCCCATCTCGCTGACGCTGCTGGCGCAGCCGCCAAGCCCAAGCGTCAGGCTGAGCGCCAGCCCGAGCATCAGCGGCGCGACGGCGGCGGCGCGCGGCAACATCAGGCGTTGGGCAAAAAAAGCAATCATGTGACCTTGGTAAACCGACAATCTTGCGGTTGCGTAAAGCAGGCGCCTCATGTCCGCATTGAGGCTTTGCCTTGCCCGGCGCGCTCGATTAAGGAAGGGCAGCGCTTTCCGGGAAAACCCTACCCCATTTCCTCCGGGTCGGAAAACGCGCTAAGTCTCTGATCTCGTGGCCAAAGCGGACGTGGCGGAACTGGTAGACGCAAGGGACTTAAAATCCCTCGATGGCAACGTCGTGTGGGTTCGACTCCCACCGCCCGCACCAAGCCCGTAAGTGGGGTAGCCATGCCCGATGATAACGACCTGTTCGACGAAGACGGCCGGGAAGCCCGCGATGAATTCGACCGGCTCACGCAGTTGCTGTCTCAGCACGTCCTTGGGGTTGCCGAGGACGAAGACATCCCCGACGAGATGCTCGCGTTGCTGCTGCTCCGGATTGCAATAACCTCGCGCATGTTGGGCTATGTCGCCTCAACCGCCAAGCCCTCGGCCGGCGGACTCAAACTCGATCTCGACCGGTTTCGCCGTGACATTGACGACCTCATCCGCGTGACGAAAAAAGATGCCGAAGGGGTCATTGCACAGGCCAAGGTGTCGATCGCGGCGGCGAAACTGGATGAGGACGATGAGGATTGAAGCGAGCGACGCATGGCGATGACGACGGACGGCGTCCGAACAAATTAAATCAAACACCGCGTCCGGTGTTCGCCAGTCGTTAACTTCACCGGCGGATGTAACAACCGCAAGCTGTATTTCCTACTCTCTTCGCACTATGCCTCCGTTTCGGTGCGAGGGGTGTCACATGATCCAGGATGGCGAATATGCGGCGTGGTACAAGACCCCGCGGGGCGAAGGTACCGGCATCGTGCAGCTGGCCAACGGTGAAATAACCGGCGGCGACAGCGTGCTGAGTTATTCCGGCTGGTACAAAGTCGAGGAAGACCGCTTTACCGCCGTGTTGACGACCAGACGGCACACCGCGGGACAACCCTCGGTGTTCGGTATCGACGAGGTGGAATTGCGGCTGTCCGGCAAATCAGCGGGCGCGACGGCGAGTTGCACCGGGACCGCGACAGAAGCGCCGGAACTGCCTTTCCAGGCAACATTGATCCGCGTTCAGACCTCGCAGGCTCCATCGATCGTGCCCGCGCAAAAGTCCGGGTCTGCCGGCGTGCTGGTCGATCTGCAGCGACATGGCGTTTCGCACCCGGCCATCAAGTCGCGATTATAAATTCCGAGAACGGCGCAGTGGCGCCGACGGCTTCGCGCCTGAGCGCGCGACCCGCGGCTGTTCATTACCCCCGCGTCTTGCGCGATATTTCCATGACTTTTTGCTGGTTTCTCGGGGGATCGCCAACAAGCTATCACCAACGGTAATTCATTACTTTCATTCTTTATCAATTTGCCTGTTGAAACGATCGCTGCGCAGAACCCGGTAGACGCCGACGCATAAAAGTCGCTGAATAACAGCCCTGGGTAAAATCTACTCCTCCGCACGCAACCAATGCCGCGGCAACGGGTTGCATCGGATCAATTCCATGTCGCCATTCGAAAAAATCACGCTTTCCCCCGGCCTGACCTTCGACGCTCTCGCCTCGGGCGAAGCAGGTTCGCCGCTGGTGCTGCTGCTGCATGGTTTTGCGGAATCGATGAACTGCTGGCGCGCGCAACTGGCGGTACTCGCGGCAAACGGCTATCGCGCCATTGCACCGAGCCAGCGCGGCTATTCGCCGGGCGCGCGGCCCGACGTCGGCGTATCAGCCCATTATCATATCGACCATCTGATGGACGATGCGATGGCGATCGTCGGCGCCTGCGGCTATGGCGACCGGCGCTTTCATCTGATCGGACATGATTGGGGCGGCAGCATCGCCTGGGCACTGGCCGATCGCGCGCCGCAACGGCTGGCGTCACTGACGATATTGTCGCGGCCGCATCCCAACGCCTTCAATCGCGCGCTGCAAATGCCGGACGGCGATCAAGCGCAGCGATCACGCCACCACAAGGCGTTCCTCGAATCCGACGCGGCCGATGCCGTGCTCGCCAACAACGCCAAATGGCTGCGCGAGCGATGGGCCGCGAACGGCGTTCCCGATGCCGCGATCGAGCAGCACCTTGCCGTGCTCGGCAACAAGCCGACGATGGAAGCAGCCCTTGCCTGGTATCGCGCCCGCGGCGCGATCCGCGCCCCGATCGGCCCGATCCGGGTGCCGACGCTCTTCATCTGGGGCGATGCCGACGACACCGTCGGGCGCGCCGCGGCCGAGGGAACCGAGGGTTTCGTCGCCGCGCCCTACCGATTCGAGGTGCTGCCCGGGATCGGCCATTTCGCCGCCGATCAGGCGCCCGATCGGGTCAGCGAATTGTTGCTGCAGCACATCGCGACCTATCCGATCTAAAGGGAGATGTCGGCGCCAACGCCTCGGAACTTCACGCACTGCAAAATGTTGTCCTGCAGCAAATGGAGCAAGACAGCATGGCCCAAACCAACATCGCGGCTGAAAATCGTTCGGATCCGGGCGCAGCCGCGCGCCAGACGCCCGAGGATTTGCGCTCGTCGGCGCGGCCGTCGCCGCAAAGGCGCCCGCCGGTCGCGAATGACGGGCTGGAAACCGTGCGCAGTAACGACTGCTGAAGCTGAAAACAAAAACGCGGCGGAAGATGAACCTCCGTCGCGTCGTTGTAGGCGATGCCATAGCGTTTTCGAGCGAAGCGCCAGGAAAACGCGTCAAAACTAAAATCCAGAGTCCCGTTCTGATTCAATCAGAACCGGGCTCTGGCTATTCCGACTTGTCGATATTCCAGAAGATCGGCGTTGCCGGGCCGTCGAGCACACCGGTGAGCGATTTGCGCCACACCACCGGCGCCAGATATTGCCCGAGCGGGATGTAGATCACCTGATCGTAGACTTCCTTCTGGATGTCGGTCGCGATCTTCTTCTGCTCCTCGGGCGTGGTCGCCCGCGCAAAGGCGTCGCGCATCTGCTCCAGCTTCGGATCGTCGGCCCAGCCGAACCAGCCGCCGTTCAGGCCGCGTCCGCTGACAGACGCATTGACCACCGGATTGACCACGTCGGCACCGACCCAGTTGGTGAAGAACATGTCCCAGCCGCCTTCGCTGTCGGGCTTCTGGCTGGCGCGCCGCGACACCACGGTCTGCCAGTCGGTGGCTTGCAAATCCACCTTGAAGCCGGCATCGCGCAGCGCCTGCGCCGCTATCACCGGCTGCGCCTTCAGCGTGATGACGTCGCCCGGCGCCATCACCACCACCGGCGTGCCGTCATAACCGGATTCGGCCAACAGCTTTTTTGCCTCCGCCATGCCGTCGCCCTTGATCAGCGATTGCGCACCGACATCGGTCGCGAGCGGCGTATCGCAGACGAAAACCGCGCCGCAGACCTTGTAATATTCGGGGTTGCCGACCAGCGCATCGAGCACGTTCTTCTGGTTCATCGCCAGGAACGCGGCACGGCGCACCTTGACGTTATCGAACGGCGGATGAATGAAGTTCATCCGGCCGAGCGTCTGGAAGCCGAGCTGGTTCAGCACCTGAATCTTCAAATCCGGATTGGCCGCCAATACCGGCAGCAGATCGAATGACGGGTTCTCCATCAGATCGATATCGCCGGATTGCAGCGCATTCATCGCGGTCTGCGCATCGGGCATCGTCACCCATTCGACGCGGTCGACCTTGACGACCTTGCCGCCGGAGGTCCAGCTCGGCGGCTCCTTGCGCGGCACATAGTCGGTGTTCTTGACGAACACGGCCTTCACGCCCGGCTGGAATTCCTCTTTCACGAATTTGAACGGGCCGGATCCGATCTGCTCGGTGATCGGCTTGTCCGCGGCCGTTTCCGCGACGCGCTTCGGCATCATGAAAGGCACAACCGATGACGGCTTGCCGATCGACTCCAGCACCAGGCCGTAAGGTTCCTTCAATTTCAGCGTGATGGTCCTGGCGTCGGTCGCCTCCAGGCTGGCGGTGTATTGCATCAGCTTCTGGCCCATATTGTCGCGCTTGGCCCAGCGCTGCAGCGACGCCACGCAGTCTTCCGCCGTCACCGGCGCGCCGTCATGCCACTTCAGGCCGTCGCGCAAGGTAAAGGTGTAGGTCAGCTTGTCGTCGGAAACCTTGTACTCCGCCATCTGCGGCTGGATCTTGAAATTGGAGTCCATCGCCAGCAGCGTGTCGTAGACCATGTATCCATAGTCGCGCTGGATATAGGCGGTGGTGATGATCGGATCGAGAAAACGCAAATCGGAATGCATCACCGCGGTGATGGTCTTGCCGGCGGCCCATGTCGGCATCGGTAACGCCAGCGCCGCAGCGAGTGCGATAGCCGATGCTATCGTGGAACGCTTCCAACGCGAAATGTGGGACATTCGATTCTCTCTCCTGACGTGAAACTGGTCAAACGCCGATGATAGTTTATGCATGAGGTCCGTTATTTAGGCGCACTAACGCGCTGTAAAAACTGGACATTCGAGATGTGCAAACGAGACTTGCATCAAGCCCGCCGCGCGTCAATCGGGTTTTGGACTATTGCCATGCGGTGAATGCAAGTTGACACCCAGCCGAGGTTTCACTTTACAAGTCGATCGCCGATCCGTCTCGTGAGCACCTCATCGTCGCACGCTGACCTCGCAAGAACCGCCTCGCAAGAACGCCTCGCAACAAACATCCCATTCGAAACACAAGAGACATGCCATGAACCCTGCCAACCTTCCGTTCGATACCGAAGCCATGCTGCAGGGCCTGCGCGGCTGGGTAGAATGCGAAAGCCCGACCTGGGATACCGCAGCGGTCAATCGCATGCTGGATCTCGCCGCCCGCGACATGGCGGTGATGGGCGCCACGATCGAACGCATCGCCGGACGGCAGGGTTTTGGCGGTTGCGTCCGCGCCCGCTTTCCGCATCCGAAGCAGGGCCAGCCGGGTATCCTGATCGCGGGACATCTCGACACCGTGCATCCGGTCGGCACGCTGGCAAAACTGTCGTGGCGGCGCGAGGGCAACAAGTGCTTCGGTCCCGGCATCTATGACATGAAGGGTGGCAACTACCTGACGCTGGAAGCGATCCGGCAATTGGCGCGCGCCGCCTTCACCACGCCGCTTCCGGTCACCGTGTTGTTCACGCCGGATGAGGAAGTCGGCACGCCCTCGACCCGCGACATCATCGAGGCCGAAGCTGCGCGCAACAAATATGTGCTGGTGCCTGAACCCGGCCGGCCGAACAACGGCGTCGTCACCGGCCGCTATGCGATTGCGCGATTTAACCTGGAGGCTGTCGGCAAGCCGAGCCATGCCGGCGCCACGCTTTCTTCCGGTCGTTCCGCGATCCGCGAAATGGCGCGCCAGATCATCGCGATCGATGCCATGACCTCGGACGACTGCACTTTCTCCGTCGGCATCGTGCATGGCGGCCAATGGGTCAATTGCGTCGCCACCACCTGCAGCGGCGAAGCGTTGAGCATGGCCAAGCGTCAGGCCGATCTCGATCGTGGCGTCGAGCGGATGCTCGCATTGTCCGGCACCGCCAACGATGTGACGTTCAAGGTCACGCGCGGCGTCACCCGGCCGGTGTGGGAACCCGACGCCGGCACCATGGCGCTGTATGAGAAGGCCCGTGGCCTCGCCAGACAATTGGGCGCCGAGCTTCCCCATGGCAGCGCCGGCGGCGGCTCCGACGGCAATTTCACCGGCGCCATGGGCATTCCGACCCTCGACGGCCTGGGCGTCCGCGGCGCCGACGCCCATACGCTCAACGAACACATCGAAGTCGAGAGCCTCGCCGAGCGCGGCCGGCTGATGGCGGGTTTGCTCGCGACCCTTGAGTAAGGCGAGGTCATGTTCGTCATGGCCGGGCATAGTCGTTCGAAGGACGGCGTCGCTTCCGCTCGCCTACGCCCGGCCATCCACATCTTCGAACAAGCAAGAGAGTAAGGCCGGGCATGACGAAGTCTTTACGTTCGCTTTCGGCATCGCGCCTGACGGCCCAATGGCACGGGATTTGCTGACCTGATATCCTGCTGGCGGTAAAAACTTTGACGCGGACCGGCCGACCGGTTCGCGAATTGTGACAGGACAAAAATGCTCGGATATCTGCTTCGCCGCGTACTGGCCGCTGTTCCCGTGATGGGGGTGGTGGCGCTGTTCGTATTTCTGCTGCTGCGACTGACGCCGGGCGATCCCGCCGCGATCCTGGCCGGCGACAATGCGACGCCCGAGCAGCTCGAGCGCATCCGCACCTCGCTCGGATTAAACGAGCCGCTCTACCTTCAGTTCATCACCTGGATCGGCAAGCTGCTGCACGGCGATCTCGGAGTGTCGCTGATTTCCAACGTGCCGGTCCTGCAAATGATCAGCCAGCGCGTCGAGCCGTCGATCAGCATTGCGCTGTCGACGATCGTCCTTTCGATCGTGGTCGCGGTGCCGCTTGGCGTGATCGCCGCGTGGAAGCACGGCACCTGGATCGACCGTTTCGTGATGGGATTGTCGGTGCTCGGCTTCTCGGTTCCGGTGTTCGTGATCGGCTATGTGCTGATCCAGTTGTTCGCCATCGACCTGCGCTGGCTGCCGGTGCAGGGCTTTCAAAGCATTTCGAAGGGATTTTGGCCGTTTCTCCAACGCATCATCCTGCCGACCATCACGCTGTCGTTCATTTATGTCGCCCTGATCGCGCGCATGACCCGCGCCGCGGTGCTGGACGTGCTCGGCGAGGACTACGTACGCACCGCGCGCGCCAAGGGCATCGGCGAGACCGGCGTGCTGCTGCGCCACGCCTTGCGCAATGCCGCGGTGCCGGTCATCACCGTGATCGGCAGCGGTTTTGCGCTGCTGATCTCCGGAGTTGTCGTTACCGAAAGCGTGTTTAACCTGCCGGGTATCGGACGCCTCACCGTCGATGCGGTGCTGGCGCGCGATTACCCGATCATCCAGGCGATGATCCTGTTGACCTCGGGCATCTATGTCGCGGTCAATCTCTTGATCGACGTTGCCTACACCCTGCTCGATCCCCGTATCCGGTACTGAGGTCAGATATCGATGGCGATCGAAACCCTCCCCGAACCGTCAATCCCGATCACCACGCCGTTGCGGCCGCGGTTCGGCTTCCTGACGGAAACACCGATCATTGCCGCGGCCACGATCTGTCTCGGAGTGATCGTCGCCTCCGCGATCCTGGCGCCGCTGATCGCGCCGCACGATCCGATGCTGCTGGTGCCGGCGCAACGCCTGAAGCCGTCCAGTGCGCAGTTCTGGCTCGGAACCGACGCCTATGGGCGCGATGCGCTGTCGCGTATCCTTTACGGCGGACGGGTCTCGCTATTGATCGGGCTCGGCTCCGCGCTGGTCTCGATCGCCGTTGGCCTTCTGATCGGGCTGGTGTCGGGTTTCTTCAAATGGGTCGACGCGGTGCTGATGCGCATCATGGACGGACTGATGGCGATCCCGAGCGTGCTGCTGGCGGTCGCCGTGGTATCGTTGTCGGGCGCCAGCATTGCGACCGTGCTCATCGCCATCACCATTCCCGAGGTTCCGCGGGTGGCGCGGCTGGTGCGCTCGGTGGTGCTGTCGGCCCGCGAGGAGCCCTATGTGGAAGCCGCGATCTCGGTCGGCTCCAGCCTGCCGAAAATCATGTGGCGGCATCTGATGCCGAACACGATCGCGCCCTTGATCGTGCAAGGCACCTATGTCTGCGCGTCCGCGATCCTGACCGAAGCGATCCTGTCGTTCCTCGGCGCCGGCATCAACCCGGAAACCCCGACCTGGGGCAACATGATGGCGGAAGGCCGCGTCTATTTCCAGCTCAAGCCGTCGCTGATCTTCTGGCCCGGCCTGATGCTGTCGCTGGCGATCCTCAGCATTAATCTGATCGGCGATGCCGCGCGCGACGCGCTCGATCCCCGCATGAAAAAACGCGAGGGCGGCAAATGAAGAAAAGAGCGCCGTCATTGCGAGCGAAGCGAAGCAATCCAGGACTGCAGGCAAGAGCTGGATTGCTTCGTCGCGGAGCCTGTCATCGGGCGGCGCCTTGCGCCGACCCGTTGGCTCCTCGCAATGACGATAGAGGAACGATGATATGACAAACATTGTCCTCGACATCGACAACCTCGTCGTCGGCCTCGGCAAAAATCCGCAAGGCGAGCGCATCATCGACGGCGTCTCGCTGCGAGTGCACGAGGGCGAAACCCTGTGCGTGGTCGGCGAAAGCGGATCGGGCAAATCCGTGACGTCGCTGACCACGATGGGCTTGCAGGAAAAGGGATCGCTGGTGCCTTTCGGCGGCAGCATCAAGCTGGTCGGCGAGGAACTGCTCACCGCCAGCGACCGCCGCTTGAGGCAACTGCGCGCCACCACCATGGCGATGATCTTTCAGGAGCCGATGACGGCGCTCAATCCGGTGGTGCCGGTCGGACGCCAGATCGACGAAGTGCTGCGTGTCCACACCAGTCTCGACACGCGGGCGCGGCGCGCCAAGATCCTCGCGATGATGGAGCAGGTGCGGCTGCCCGAGGTCGAGCGAATCTTTTCCTCCTATCCGCATCGCCTGTCGGGCGGCCAGCGCCAGCGCATCATGATAGCGATGGCGCTGGTGCTGGAGCCGAAATTGCTGATCGCGGACGAGCCGACCACAGCCCTAGACGTCACCACGCAGAAGCAGATTCTGACCCTGATCCGGGACCTGCAACGTGATCGCGGCACCGCGGTGCTGTTCATCACCCACGACATGGGCGTGGTCGCCGAGATCGCCGACCGCGTCGCCGTGATGCGTCAGGGCCGGCTGGTCGAAACCGGCGCGCTCGACGATATCCTGCGCAACCCCACCATGGAGTACACGCGCAACCTGCTCTCGGCAGTGCCGAGCCTGGTGCCGCGCCCGCCGCGCCCGGAGTCCAAAGAGCTGGTGGTGCTGGAGGCCAACGAGCTCGGCAAGGTCTATCGCGAGCGTTCGATGTTCGGCAAAGCCCGCGAGGTCGCCGCGGCCCAGGATGTCACGCTGACCTTGCGCAAGGGCCGCACGCTCGGCATCGTCGGCGAAAGCGGCTCCGGCAAGTCCACGGTCGCGCGCTGCATCGTCCGTTTGATCGATCCGACCTCCGGCGGCGTCCGCCTTGCGGGGCGCGAAATCTCCGAACTGTCGCGGCGGCTGCTGCAACCGCACCGCAAGCGCATCCAGATCATTTTCCAGGACCCGTATCGTTCGCTCAATCCGCGCGTCACGATCGGCGAGACCATCGCCGAGGGACCGATCAATTACGGCGTGCCGCGGGCGCGAGCGCTGGCAAAAGCCCGCGAATTGCTGGAACTGGTCGACCTGCCGGCGGATGCGATCTCGCGCTATCCGCACCAGTTCTCCGGCGGGCAGCGCCAGCGCATCGCCATTGCCCGCGCACTCGCGCTCGATCCCGACGTGCTGGTGGCGGATGAGGCGGTCTCCGCGCTGGATGTCTCGGTGCAGGCGCAGGTGCTGGAACTGCTCGACGAAATCCAGTCCCGGCTCGGTATCGCGCTTCTGTTCATCACCCACGATCTGCGGGTCGCGGCGCAGATCTGTGACGACGTCGCGGTGATGCAGAAGGGCCGCGTCGTCGAACAGGGTCCGGCGGCGGAAGTCCTGACCAATCCACAACAACCTTATACCCGCGCGCTGCTCGACGCCGCGCCCGGACGCGGCTGGGATTTTGCCAATTTTCGCCCGATTGAAATGGCGGCAACGGCGGTTTAGCCGTCTCCGTCATTGCGAGGAGCAAAGCGACGAAGCAATCCAGGCTCCGATACGGGACTGCTGGATTGCTTCGTGGAGCCCGTCATCGGGCGCGCGTTCGCGCGACCCGGTGGCTCGCAATGACGGGGCTAATGCATCGCAACACCAAGCAATCCGAAAATGGTTCGAGGCCATGCGGAAGCGGATTGCTTCGTCGCTTGCGCTTGGCTTGGCGGCATGGCTAACGTCGGTGCACGATTAATTGACCGAGACCGTATTGATGACCCGTATCGCCGTTGGCGGCTTCCTGCACGAAACCAACACCTTTGCGCCGACCAAGGCGACCTATGATGATTTCGTGCATGGTGGTGGCTGGCCGGCGATGGCGACCGGCGCCGATGTGCTGAAAACCATGCGCCGCATCAACGTCGGATTGGCGGGGTTCGTCGAAGCGGCCGAGGCCAATGGCTGGGATCTGGTGCCGACCATCTCGTGCGGCGCCAGTCCCTCGGCCCATGTAACAAAGGACGCCTTTGAACGTATCGTGAAGGTGATGGTCGAGGGCATCCGGGCGGCCGGCCCGCTCGATGCCGTCTATCTCGATCTGCATGGCGCGATGGTGACGGAACATTTCGACGACGGCGAAGGCGAGATTCTGGCGCGCGTGCGCCAGGTGATCGGCAGGGATCTGCCGCTGGTGGTCAGCCTCGACCTCCATGCCAATGTGACGCCCGCGATGGTCGAACACGCCGACGCGCTGATCGCCTATCGCACCTATCCGCATGTCGACATGGCCGACACCGGCCGTGCGTCGGCCAAACATCTGGCGCTGCTGCTCGAGTCCAAACAAAAGTTCGCAAAAGCGTTCCGGCAACTGCCGTTCCTGATTGCGATCAGTTGGCAGTGCACCAACGACCAGCCGACCAAGGGCATCTACCAGAAGCTCGCAGGCCTGGAGAGCGAGGCGGTGCCGACCTTGTCCTTTGCACCCGGTTTCCCGGCGGCGGATTTTCCCGATTGCGGGCCGAGCGTGTTCGCCTATGGCAAGACGCAAGCCGATGCCGACGCCGCGGCGGATGCGATCGCGAACATCATCATCGGCCATGAAGACGATTTCGACGGCCGGATCTATTCGCCCGATGATGGCGTGCGCCATGCGATGGAGCTGGCAAAGACCGCGAACAAGCCGATCGTCATTGCCGACACCCAGGACAATCCGGGCGCCGGCGGCGATTCCGACACCACCGGCATGCTGCGCGCGCTGGTGCGCAATAGCGCCGTCAACGCCGCGATCGGCGTGATCTACGATCCCGCATCGGCCAAGGCCGCGCATCAGGCAGGAATCGGCGCCACGGTTACGCTGTCGCTCGGCGGCAAATCGGGCATCCCGGGCGACGCGCCCTACCAGGAAAGTTTTATCGTCGAAAAACTATCCGACGGGAAGTTTGTAGCACCCGGCCCCTATTTCGGTGGCCGCGACATGGACATGGGCCCGTCGGCGGCGCTGCGGATCGGCGATATCAGGGTGGTCGTGAGTTCGCACAAGGCGCAGCTTGCCGATCAATCGATGTACCGCTATGTCGGGATCGAGCCGATGGCGCAATCCATCCTGGTCAACAAGAGCTCGGTGCATTTCCGCGCCGATTTCGAGCCGATCGCGGCAAAGCTTTTGATCTGCGCCGCGCCCGGCGCGATGCCCGCCGACACCGCCACGCTGCCATGGACCCGGTTGCGTGCCGGCATCCGGATCAAACCGAACGGTCCGGTGTTCAATCCAAAGAATTCGCCTTCACCCTCCCCTGCCATCGGATAACAGACATGCCCAATATCGAGCGTATCGAAGGCTTTGCCGACGAACTCACCGCGATCCGCAGGGATCTGCACGCCCATCCCGAGATCGGCTTTGAGGAAGTCCGCACCTCCGGCATCGTCGCCGACAAACTGACGCAATGGGGCATCGAGGTGCATCGCGGCCTCGGCGGCACCGGCGTGGTCGGCGTGCTCAAGGGCAAGGGTGCGGGCGCCCGGCGTGTCGGCCTGCGCGCCGACATGGACGCGCTGCCGATGGAAGAAAACACCAATCTGAAATGGCGCTCGACCATTCCCGGCCGTTTCCACGGCTGCGGCCATGACGGCCATACCACCATGCTGCTCGGCACCGCGCGCTACCTCGCCGAGACCAGAAATTTCGACGGCACCGTGCATTTCATCTTCCAGCCCGCCGAAGAAGGCCTCGGCGGCGCGCGCGCCATGATCAAGGACGGGCTGTTCGACAAATTTCCCTGCGATGAGATCTACGGGCTGCACAACGCGCCCGACCTGAACCACGGCGAAATCGCCATCCTCCCGGGGCCGGCGATGGCGGGTGCGGACTTCTTCGACATCACGATCCAGGGCTATGGCGCGCATGGCGCGATGCCCGAGCGTTCCAAGGACGCGGTGGTGATCGCGATGACGCTCGGACAGGCGCTGCAGACCATCGTCAGCCGCAACGTCGAACCGACGCAGGCCGCGGTGCTGTCGATCACGCAGATCCATTCAGGCTCCGCCTACAATGTGATTCCCGGCGAGGCCAAACTATGCGGCACGGTCCGCGCCTTTTCCGACGAGGTCCGGGC
Source organism: uncultured Alphaproteobacteria bacterium (assembly GCA_963755895.1). Classification (GTDB taxonomy): domain Bacteria; phylum Pseudomonadota; class Alphaproteobacteria; order Rhizobiales; family Xanthobacteraceae; genus Bradyrhizobium. The sequence continues at coordinate 72,727 of CAVWMD010000027.1, read as the reverse complement.
ATTGATCCGCGAGCGGATGCGGGCGATCAGCGCCGGCATCGCGGCGGCGTTCCAGGTCGAGATCACGGTCGATATCCGCGACATCTTCAGCGTGCTGGTCAACGCGCCGGAATATTCGGACGTCGTAGCCGACGTCGCACGCACGGTCGTGGAGCCCGCCAAGGTCATCACCCGGGCAAGACCGAAGATGGGCAGCGAGGATTTCGCCGACATGCTGCACGCGGTGCCCGGCGCCTATTTCTGGGTCGGCCATGAAGGCTCGGTGCCCGTGCATAATCCTGGTTACGTGCTCGACGACGGGATTCTGCCCGTCGGCGCCAGCATGTTCGCACGCATCATCGAAAAACGATTGCCGGTGGCCGCCCATGCATAAACCAGAACCGCAGGAAACCGTCACACCGCTGAACGAGCTCAGCGCCGTCGATCTGATCGCCGGCTATCGAGCCAAGCAGTTTACGCCGTCCGAAGTGCTGGAGGACGTGCTGACGCATGTCGCGGCGTGGGAGCCGCACATCAAGGCGCTGTATGCCTTCGATCCCGACGGCGCGCGCGCGGTCGCCAAGGCCTCGACCGATCGCTGGCAGAATGGCGAGCCGAGCGGCACCCTCGACGGCGTGCCCGTCACCATCAAGGACAACATCGCCACCAAGGGCGTGCCGGTGCCCCTCGGGGCGGCCTCGGTCAAGCTGGTGCCGGCGACGGCGGATGCCCCGCCGGCGGCGCGGCTGCGCGAGGCCGGTGCGGTGATCTTCTCCAAGACCACGATGCCGGACTACGGCATGCTATCGTCGGGCCTGTCGAGTTTTCACCCCCTGACCCGCAATCCCTGGAACGTCGCCAAAAATCCCGGCGGTTCCAGCTCCGGCGCAGGTGCGGCGGGGGCTGCCGGCTACGGCCCGCTGCATCTCGGCACCGACATCGGCGGCTCGGTGCGGCTGCCCGCCTGCTGGTGCGGCCTCGTCGCCCTGAAGCCGAGCCTGGGGCGGGTTCCGATCGATCCGCCTTACGTCGGCCGTGTCGCTGGACCGATCACCCGCACCGTCGATGACGCAGCGCTGATGATGAGCGTGCTGTCGCGGCCGGATCGCCGCGATGGCATGAGCCTGCCGCCCGACAGCATCCACTGGAAGACACTGGAGAAGTCGCCGCGCAAGCTGCGCATCGGCCTGATGCTCGACCTCGGCGTCGGCCAGCCGCTGGAACAGGAAGTCCGCGGCGTTGCCGTGAAGGCCGCCAAGGCCTTCGAGGCCGCCGGCGCCGTCGTCACCGAAGTCGATGGCATACTGAGCCGCGAGATGCTCGACGGGCTCGACAATTTCTGGCGCGCGCGGATGTGGGACGATCTGTCGAAGCTGACGCCAGCCGAGCGTGGCAAGACGCTGCCTTACATCCATCAATGGGCGGAAGCCGGCGCCAAACTGTCCGGCGTCGACGTCATCAGGGGCTTTAACGCCACCATGGCGATCCGGACCGCCGCGGCAAAGCTGTTCGCCGACATCGACTATGTGATTTCACCGGTATCGCCGGTGGTGAATTTCGCCGCCGAACACGCCAGCCCGCTCAACGATCCCGACAAGCCGTTCGAGCATATCTGCTACACCGTGCCGTGGAACATGTCCGAGAATCCAGCCCTATCGATCAACGGCGGTTACGACGACAGCGGTTTCCCGATCGGCGTGCAGATCATCGGCCGCCGCTTCGACGATCTCGGCGTGCTCGGCATGGCCAAGGCGTTCGAGGGCCTGCGCGGACCGCAAAAGCCCTGGCCGACGCCACCGGCGAAATAGAGCGGCGCGGCGTAACTGATCGTCATGCGCGGGCTCGACCCGCGCATCCATCTACTTGAAAAGGATGGATTGCCGGGTCAAGCCCGGTAACGACGTGCAAGAATCAAAACAAGCACAGAGGAAACACGCCCATGACCTACGAGACCATCAAATACGAGGTCGACGAGCAGATCCTGACCATCACACTGAACCGGCCCGACAAGCTCAATGCCTTCAACGCCGTGATGCAGAAGGAATTGATCGAGGCGTTCGATGCCGCCGACAGGGACGACAACGTTCGCGCCATCATCATCACCGGCGCCGGCCGCGGCTTCTGCGCCGGCGCGGACCTTTCGTCCGGCGCCGACACCTTTGATCGCGATGCGCGGCGCGGGCCGGTCAAGCGCCTTGCTGACGGCAAGGTCGACTACAGCGATCCCAATGTCCGCGACGGCGGCGGCCAGGTCACGTTGCGCATCTTCAAATGCTTAAAACCGGTAATCGCGGCGGTGAACGGGCCCGCGGTCGGCATCGGCGTCACCATGCAGCTCGCGATGGATATCCGCATCGCCTCGGAAAACGCGCGGTTCGGTTTCGTGTTCTCGCAGCGCGGCATCGTGCCGGAGGCGGCCTCGAGCTGGTTCCTGCCGCGCCTCGTCGGCATCGCGCAGGCGCTGGAGTGGTGCTACACCGGGCGGGTGTTTCCGGCGCAGGAAGCACTCGCCGGCCGCCTCGTCAGCAAGGTGGTGCCGCCGGACGAATTGCTGCCCACCGCTCGCGCGCTGGCGCGGGAGATCGCTTCGAAGACCGCGCCGGTGTCGGTGGCGCTGATCCGGCAGATGATGTGGCGCATGATGGGCGCCGACGATCCGATGGAAGCCCACAAGGTCGACAGCCGCGGCATCTACGCCCGCGGCCGCTCGGAGGATGTGAAAGAAGGCGTGGTGTCGTTCCTGGAAAAGCGCCCGGCGCAATTCAAGAACAAGGTGTCGACCGACATGCCGGATTATTTTCCGTGGTGGGACGAGCGGGAGTATGAGTAGATAAAAGCCGTCATTGCGAGGAGCGCAGCGACGAAGCAATCCAATCTTTTTCGGCGGCAACTCAGCTCTGGATTGCTTCGCTTCGCTCGCAATGACGGATTTACCCCATCATCAGCGCCACCCGCCCGATCGCCTTGCGGTCGACCAACAGCCGCATCGCTTGCGCGTAATTTTCCGGCGGCAGGCGGTGCGAGATGTTCGGCCGAACTTTGCCGGCTTCCGCCCATTCCGTCAGCGCCTTGATCCGCGTTACGCCGAGCGCCGGGTTCTTGCGCACCGCTTCGCCGGCGCGGACGCCGAGCACGCTGGCGCCCTTGATCAGCAAGAGATTGGTGCGCGCGAGCCCGATCCCTCCGGTAAAGCCGACCACCAGCAGCCGCGCGCCCCAGGCGATGCAGCGCACGCTGTTTTCAAAAATCTCGCCGCCGACCGGATCGAACACCACGTCGGCGCCGCGGCCGTCGGTGAGACGCTTGACCGCGTCACGAAACGGCTCGCGGCTGTAGAGCACCAGATGATCGGCGCCTTTGGCCCGCGCAATAGCGAGCTTTTGCTCCGATGACGCCGCCGCGATCACGGTGGCGCCAAGCAGCTTGCCGATTTCGACCGCCGCAAGACCGACGCCGCCACCGGCGCCGTGCACCAGCAGTACTTCGCCGGCGAGAAGCTGTCCGCGATCGATCAGCGCGTGGTACGCCGTGCCGTGCGCCGCCAGGAAGGTCGCGCCCTCGGCATAGTCGAACGCCGCCGGCAACGGCGTCAGTTGCTGCGGCGTGACCACCGCTTCATCCGCATAGGCGCCGTGGCGCAGTTTCAAGATGACCTTATCGCCGACCGCGACCCCGGCAGCACTGTTGACCTCGGTCACCTCGCCCGCCGCCTCCACCCCCGGCGTGAACGGCAATGGCGGCTTGAGCTGGTATTCGCCGGCCGCCATCAGGATGTCGGGGAAATTGATCCCGGCGGCATGAATGGCGACGCGCGCCTCGCCTGACCGCAGCGGCACTGATGCGAAGGTTTCAAGCCGCAGGCTTTCGGGCGGCCCAAGTTCGCGACAAACGACGGCCTTCGGCATCAGGCCGCGCTCGCCTTGCGCCGTTGAAGCGCCTCGCGGATCAACGGCATCCGGTCATTGCCGAAATACATGTCGGTCTTGTCGAGGAAGATGGTCGGCGAGCCGAAACCGCCCCGCGCCATCACCTCATCGGTATTGGCCTTGAGCTGATCCTTGATCCCCTGCTGGCCGATGCCATCGAAGAATTTTGCAGGATCCACGCCGACGCGCTGGCAAACCTCCGTCAGCACTGCATCCTGCGAGATGTCCTGGTCCTCGCCCCAATAGATCTCGAATACCGTGCGCGCGAATTCGACCAGCTTGCCTTCCGGCGCCAACAGGATACAGCCGCGCATCGCCTTGACGCTGTTGACCGGAAACACCGTTGGCCGCATCTTGATCGCAAGCCCCGTCGAGCGGGCCCAGTCCGCCATGTCCTTTTTCATGTAGCGCGCCTTGGCCTCGATCGGCTTGTCGCGCGAGGCGTAGACGCTTGGGTTGATGGTGTTGAAGATGCCGCCGACCAGAATCGGCCGCCACGAAATCTCGACGCCAAATTCCTTGGCCAGCGGCTGGATGTTGTGGAAGGCGAGATAGGTCCAGGGGCTGGAGCAGTCGAAGAAGAACTCGATCATGGTGGCGTTTCCTCTGTTTTGCGTCTTGTGACGTCTACTCGTTGTTTTACACCGTCATTGCGAGGAGCGAAGCGACGAAGCAATCCAGTCTTGTGGTTCTGGATTGCTTCGCTCCGCTCGCAATGACGAACGCAAGGCCTTTCACTTCCTCCCCGCCGCCTCCTTCGCGGCCTGGCCGAACATGTTGCGTCTGGCCTCCTCGTCAAACGGCTCCTTGACGAACTTGCCGATTGCCAATCCAGCCTGCACCTGCGGCCGCGCGCGTACCAAGGCGTACCAGCGCTTGATGTTCGGATAGTCGTCGAGCGTAAAACCTTGCGCCTTGTGGGTCATGGTCCAGGGAAAGCAGGCGATGTCGGCGATCGAGTAATCGCCACCCGCGACATAGGCGCCGGTCTTGCCCAATTGGGTATCGAGCACGTGATAGAGCCGTGCGGCTTCGTCACGATAGCGCTGGATGGCATAAGGGAATCTTCTCCTGCGCATACAGTGCAAAATGCCCGTGCTGGCCGAGCATCGGGCCGAGCCCGCTCATCTGCCACATCAGCCATTGCAGGACGATCGAGCGGGCGCGGGTCTCCGCGGGCAGGAAACGCCCGGTCTTGTCGGCGAGGTAGATCAGGATCGCACCGGTCTCGAACACCGAAAACGGCCCGCCACCATCGGCCGGCGCATGATCGACGATCGCCGGAATCCGGTTGTTGGGGCTGATCGCCAAAAACTCCGGCTTGAACTGGTCGCCGGCCCGGATATCGACCGGGATCACGCTGTAGGGAAGGCCGAGCTCTTCCAGCATGATCGCGATTTTCCAGCCGTTCGGCGTCGGCGCGTAGTGCAGGTCGATCATGGTTTCGTTATCTTCCCTCGCCGCGACCCCTGATGGCATCGGGATATTCCCCGTGCCGGCGACTTTTGTTGTTCTGTACCTCGATCATAAGACAGGGCATACAGGCGCTCAATCAAAACCGACAACCGACTTGGAGGCTCCCATGCTGTTTCCAACCACGATCGCAGGCTCACTTGCCGAAGCCGGAATGGCTGGCCGAGCCCAACACGCTATGGGCGCCCTGGAAGTCCAAGGGCGATGAACTGGCCCGCGCCAAGCGCGACGCCACGGTGCTGGCGGTCAAATTGCAGGAGGATGCCGGCGTCGACATCGTCACCGAGGGCGAGCAGGCGCGCCAGCATTTCGTGCACGGCTTCCTGGAGAAGATCGAGGGCATCGATTTCGCCCACAAGGTCGAGATGGGAATCCGCAACGACCGCTACAAGGCGATGGTGCCGCAGGTGGTGGCGCCGTTGCGTCTGAAAGGCCGCGTCCATGCCGACGAGGCCCGGATCGCCCGCACCCACACCTCGCGAAAACTGAAATTCACGCTGCCGGGCCCGATGACCATCATCGACACCATCGCCGACAAATATTACGGCGACCGGATCAAGATGGCGTTCGCCTTTGCCGAATTGCTCAACGAGGAAGCCAAGGCCTTGCAGGCCGACGGCGTCGATCTGATCCAGTTCGATGAGCCGGCCTTCAACGTCTACATGAGCGAGGTCTCGGACTGGGGCATCAAGGCGCTCGAGCGCGCCGCGCAGGGCCTGACCTGCGCCACCGCGGTGCACATCTGTTACGGCTACGGCATCAAGGCCAACACCGACTGGAAGGAGACGCTGGGCAGCGAATGGCGGCAATATGAGGATATTTTTCCAGCGATCGCCAACAGCCCGATCCAGCAGGTCGCGATCGAATGCCGCAATTCGCGGGTGCCGCTGGAACTGCTCGGCCTGCTCAAAGGCAAGATCGTCCAGGCCGGCGTGATCGACGTCGCCAGCGACACCGTCGAGACCGCCGAGGACGTAGTCCAGGTGATCGAGGCGGTGTCGAAGTTCGTGCCGAAAAGCAACATCGTCGCGACCACCAATTGCGGCATGGCGCCGATGCATCGCGACATCGCGGAGGCGAAACTGATGGCGCTCGGCGCTGGCGCGAAGCTCGCGAGGCAGAGGTTGGGGTGAGGGTGCCAATTCGTAATGGCCGGGCTCGTCCCGGCCATGACGACCGATGCGTTAGGTCGCGGCCCAGGCCACGAACTCTATCGCACTCGGATGCAGCAGCGGCCGATATCCGGCGGTGAACGCCCGCACCGTCGAGGGCGGCGTCAGCAGCATGGCGCCCGGAATCGAACCTGGCGCCTTGCGATAGCCGGCGAACGACCATTGCAGTGCGCGACCCTGCGCGATCAGATAGCTTTCCGCGCCGACTTGCACCATCACGCCGTCGGGCAGTTGCTCCATCGGCATCGGCAGCGGTTGCAGCCGCTTCTTGCCACGATCCAGGCGTTCCCGATGCAGCACGGCGTCGATCTCGGGAGCCAGAACTGACCTCACGCCGTTGCCCTCTTGCCAAGCCGCCCGAAACCGATTGGCGTCGTCGCGGCGGCAGTAGAAGCAGGGGCGATGGCCGGCCGCGAACGCGGTGGCCTCGTCGAGGAAAAACAATTCGGTCCAACTGCGGCCGCCCATCACCTGGCGCCGCCGCCCGCGGAATTCGCAGACGCAGGTCAGCCACGCCGGGCTCGACCAGCGTTTCTTCAACAGGGTTTTAGTGGCGGGGTCGTGAATGATGCCGCGGTTGCCGGTGAACAGGCCGCGATGCGGATCGGCGACGATGTCGCCCGACGGTGTGACCCGGTTTTGCAGCGGCATTGGTCGCGTTCCGCAGTTGGCGAATGGCGAATGGCGAATCGCGAATAGTACCCCTATTCGCTACTCGCCATTCGCTATTCGCCTTTTCATCACGCCGCGCCGTCACGAATCGGCGGCTGGAACGACAGCGCAGTGTCCCAGGGGAAGAATATCCAGGTGTCCTGCGACACTTCGGTGATGTAGGTATCGACCAGCGGACGCCCCATCGGTTTCGCATAGACGGTGGCGAAATGCGCGTCGGGGAGCAGATCCCGCACCAGGCGCCCGGTCTTGCCGGTATCGACCAGGTCGTCGACGATCAACAATCCCTTCCCGGTGCCCTCGCCGAGCTTGGCGGTGTCGGCCGAGATGCCTTTCAGAACCTTCAGGTCGCCCTGCTTGGTGTGGTCGTAGCTCGCGATGCAGACGGTATCGATGACGCGGACGCCGAGTTCGCGCGCCACGATCGCGGCCGGCACCAGCCCGCCGCGGGTGATCGCGATCACGGCGTGGAATGGGCCTACTTCGTTCAGTCGCCAGGTCAGCGCCCGGCAATCCCGGTGAAACTGGTCCCACGAGACCGGGAAGGCCTTGCCCGCGCGCTCCTGCGCGCTCAGTTCGCCCGCGTCCGCCGCCATCATCTTCTCCTGTGTTCTTGGAATTGCGCTCAGCGCGCGACGTTCAGCCCCGCGAGCATTTCCTTCACCGCGGTCATCGCGGCATTGAGCTTTTCCGGATCGCGCGAGCGCACCACGAGATTGGTGTTCGGCTTCTTGTCCTCGTCCTGGAACGGATAGCTGCCGATGATCGTATCTGGATGCGCATGGGCGATGTCGCGCAACGGACCGCCGATATCGCCTTCGCGCGCATTTGCGCGGACCGATTCCGACAGCATCCGGACGCCGGATTTCAGTTTGGGCGCCACGATATCCATCATCGCCTGCATGATCGTCGGGATGCCGGCCATCACGATGACATTGCCGATCTTGAAGCCGGGCGCCAGGATGGTCGCGCTCTGAATCAGTTCGGCGCCATCGGGAACGCGGGCCATCCGCAACCGCGCCTCGTTCAAATCCTGCTCGGTCCAGCGCTCCCGAAAGCGCGCCACCACTTCGGGGTGGTGATCGATGCCGACGCCGAACGCCTTGGCGACGCTGTCGGCGGTGATGTCGTCATGGGTCGGCCCGATGCCGCCGGTGGTGAACACGTAGGTGTAGCGGTGCCGCAGCGCATTCAACGCGGCAACGATGTCGGCCTCCTCGTCGGCGACAACGCGGACCTCCTTGAGGTCGATCCCGATATTGGTGAGGTACTCCGCGATGAAGCCGATGTTCTTGTCTTTGGTTCGCCCCGAAAGGATCTCGTCGCCGATCACCAGAATTCCCGCGGTAACAATATCGCTCATGACCTCTCCTTAGCCGTCGCACGTCCTTAGCCGTTGCAAGCGGTTTGGCCAAAATAGCCGAAAACCGGGCCGCGGCATCCTCCCTCAGTCAACCCAGCCAGAACGCCTGCCCGAGACGGTCGCCCGAGAAACCTGTTGGCAACCTGTTGGCATCCCAGGCAGGCCGCTGGATGATGCCATCGAAATAAGCATCGCCCAGCCCCTTTTTCGAGCAAATCCCTGACCATCCTGCCCAAATGCGCCGCGTGAATGCATATCGCGCTGGCCCGGGCCTTGCTACCATCCCTTTCAGTCATGCACTGTTGAGCATGGCGTCGGAAGGCAGTCGAGGGCAGTCGAGATACATGGCAGTTGCGTTCGATGAAATGAACGGCTCTGGCGGTGACCTCCGCTCGGCCTACCAGGAACTCTCTCGCTGGCTGAAAGAGACGCCGCCGGACGCCCTCGAATATCGCCGCCAGGAAGCCGAACTGCTGTTCCGCCGGATCGGCATCACCTTCGCGGTCTATGGCGAGGCCGAAGCCCAGGAGCGGCTGATCCCGTTCGACGTGATCCCGCGGATCATGTCGGGCAAGGAATGGACCCTGCTCGAAAAGGGCCTGAAGCAGCGGGTCCGCGCGCTCAACATGTTCCTGCGCGACATCTATCACGGCCGTGATATCCTGCGCGCCAACATCATCCCCGAAGACCTGATCTTCCAGAACCCGGTGTTCCGTCCCGAGATGAACGGCCAGGACGTGCCGCACGACGTCTATGTCCACATCGCCGGCATCGACATCATCCGTACCGACGCGGAAAACTTCATCGTGCTGGAGGACAATGCGCGCACGCCTTCGGGCGTGTCCTACATGCTGGAAAACCGCGAAATCATGATGCGGCTGTTTCCGGACCTGTTCGCCCGCCACCGCGTCGCCCCGGTGGAAAAATATCCGGACGAGCTGTTATCCGCGCTGCGCTCGGTGGCACCGCTGAGCGCCTCGGCGGAGCCTACGGTGGCGCTGATGACGCCCGGCGTCTACAATTCCGCCTATTACGAACATTCATTCCTGGCCGACAAGCTCGGCATCGAGCTGGTCGAGGGACGCGACCTCGTCATCAAGAACGACGAAGTGTTCATGCGCACCACCGAGGGCCTCAAGCGCGTCGACGTGATCTACCGCCGGGTCGATGACGACTTCCTCGACCCCCTCACCTTCCGCCCGGATTCGGCGCTCGGCGTACCCGGACTGATGTCAGCCTATGCCGCCGGCAACGTCACGCTGGCGAATGCGGTCGGCACCGGCATCGCCGACGACAAGGCGATCTACTCCTACATGCCGGAAGTCGTGAAATTCTACCTCGGCGAAGAGCCGATCCTGAAGAACGTGCAGACCTGGCGCTGCCGCGAGCCGCAGGATCTGGCTTACGTGCTCGACAATCTCGGCGATCTCGTCGTGAAGGAAGTCCATGGCTCCGGCGGGTATGGCATGCTGATCGGGCCCGCCGCCACTAAAGCCACGATCGAAGCGTTCCGCGACAAGCTCAAGCGCGAACCCGAGGGCTTTATCGCCCAGCCGACCCTGGCGCTGTCGACCTGCCCGACCTGCACCGCCTCCGGCCTCGCCCCGCGCCACGTCGATCTCAGGCCGTTCGTGCTCACCGGCAGCAATCACGTCACGATCGTGCCGGGCGGCTTGACCCGGGTGGCGCTCAAGGAAGGTTCGCTGGTGGTGAATTCGAGTCAGGGCGGCGGCACCAAGGACACCTGGATTTTGGACGAATAGAGCATGCTGTCGCGCACCGCCGAAAACCTGTACTGGCTGGCCCGCTATGTCGAACGCGCCGAATATCTCGCGCGTACCATCGACGCGACCTTGCGCGTCACCGCACTTCCCGCCGCCTATATCGGCAAGACCAACGAATGGGATTCGGCGCTGCTCACCGCCGGCGTCAGCGCCAGCTTCTACGAGGTCTATCAGGAAGCCAACGAGCAGAACGTCGTCGAATATCTGTCGTTCGCGCCGGGCAATTCCTCCTCGATCCGCAACTGCATCGAGAATGCGCGGCTCAATTCACGCTCGGTGCGCACCGCGCTGACCAGCGAAATGTGGGACACCATCAATTCGGCCTGGATCGAGTTGCAGGAAGTCTGGGGCAAGGGCACCGCGAGCCGCGAGGAACTGGCGAAATTCCTGCGCTTCGTGCAGGAAACCTCGCTGCGGTTCGACGGCTCGGCCTACCGCACCATGCTGCGCAACGACGCCTACTGGTTCTCGCGACTCGGCCTGCATCTCGAACGCGCCGACAATACCGCGCGGATCCTCGACGTGAAGTATCACGTGCTGCTGCCGCAGGAAGAGCATGTCGGCGGTCCGCTGGATTATTACCAGTGGAACTCGATCCTGCGCTCGGTCTCGGCGAACACCGCCTATCACTGGGTCTATCGCGAAACCCTGAAGCCGTGGCTGATCGCCGATCTGTTGATCCTCAACGACACGCTGCCGCGCTCGCTCGCCAGTTGCTACGGCAATCTGGTGCGCAATCTCGACCAGATCGGCGTCGCCTATGGCCGCCAGGGCGCCTCGCAACGCCACGCCCGCGGCGTCCGCAACCGGCTTGAACACAGCCATATGGACGATATCTTCCAGCATGGCGTGCACGAGTTCATCCAGGAATTTATTGCGGATAACTCACGGCTTGGTGAAATCATCACCAGGCAATATCTGATTTGATCGTCATGGCCGGGCTTGTCCCGGCCATCCGCGTCTGCTTAGGAAGTGAGAGAAAGACGTGGATGCCCGGGACAAGCCCGAGCATGACGACTTCAGCTCTAACCTCGCCTCGGTATGTCATGCGACTGCGCATCGCCCATTCGACCAGCTATCGCTATGAACCGCCGGCTTCGGGCGTGATCCAGATCTTGCGGATGACGCCCGGCAGCCATGACGGGCAATATGTCGCCGAATGGCAGATCGACGTCTCCACCGACTCCCGGCTCGATGTCCATGAGGATGCGTTCGGCAACGTCACGCACGTGCTGACCCACGGGGCGATCGCCGATCTCACCATCAACGTCGAAGGCCTGATCGAAACCCATGACACGGGCGGCGTGCTGCGCGGCTCCGACGAGCGTTTTCCACCGAGCCTGTTCCTGCGTTCGACGCCGTTGACCGATGTCAACATGTTGATGGGGAATTTCGCCCGCGAGCTTCGCAGCGAAGCCCATGACGACGTGCTCGGCTTCCTGCATGCGCTGATGACGCAGATCAACGAACACATGACGTTCGACGAGGATCCGACCAACAGCGGCACCTCGGCGATCGAGGCGTTTGGCTTGAAGCGCGGCGTCTGCCAGGACTATGCGCATATCTTCATCGCCTGCGCGCGCCATGGCGGGGTTCCCGCGCGCTTCGTGTCCGGGCATTTCCTGCGCTCCGACGGCATGGTCAACCAGCAGGCGGGCCACGCCTGGGCGGAGGCATTCGTGCCTGATTTGGGCTGGGTCGGGTTCGATCCGGCGAATTCGATCTGCACCACCGATGCGCATGCCCGTGTCGCCATCGGGCTCGACTACCTCGGCGCCGCGCCGGTGCGCGGCACCCGCTACGGCGGCGGCATGGAAACGCTGACCGTCGCGGTCAAGGTCGATCAGGCCGGCGGACGGCAGAGCCAATCACAATCGCAATCACAGTGATGGAACCGGGCCGAATGGCCTTGATTTCGTTCCGGCTTCGTGTCGATTGGGTTGATCCCGTCCGATGCGAATATTGCAGATATGTCCCTGGCTTCCTCATCCCCTTCCCTGTCCACGGTTAAGCCGATCGCCGGCAGCGCCAAGCCCGAAACGCACGACGAACGACGCGTCAATTTGCTGGTGCTTTGCGGCCTCGCGCTGATCGTAGGCGTCATGACCGGCTTCGGCGCGGTCGCCTTGCGCACCCTGATCGGCCTGTTTCACAACCTGTTTTACAACGGCACGTTCAGCATCTGGTACGACGCCAATATCAGCGAGGGGCCGAGCCGGTTCGGCAAATGGGTCTGGCTGTCACCCGTTCTGGGCGGCCTTGTCGTGGTTTTCCTGGTGCAGCGCTTTGCGCCGGAGGCCAAGGGCCACGGCGTTCCCGAGGTGATGGATTCGGTATTCTACAAGCGCGGCAACATTCGCTGGCAGGTGGCGGTGATCAAATCATTGGCCTCGGCGCTGTCGATCGGCAGCGGCGCCGCGGTCGGCCGCGAGGGCCCCATCATCCAGATCGGAGCAGCCTTGGGGTCGGCCTTCTCGCAGGCGATCCGGCTGTCGACCTGGCAGAAAATCACCCTGCTCTCGGCCGGCGCCGGCGCCGGGATCGCGGCGACCTTCAACACACCGCTCGGCGGCGTGCTGTTCGCGCTGGAGATCCTGCTGCCGGAAGTCTCGAACCGCACGTTTCTTCCGGTCGTGGTTGCGACCGGGGCTGCGACCACGATCGGCAGAATATTGATCGGTCCCGATCCGGCCTTCGTCATCCCGGGCATCCAGCTTTCGCTGGCGCAGACGCCCGGCATCGAGGAAACGCTCGCCTTCGTGCTGCTCGGCATCGCCTGCGGCGTAGCTTCCTGGGCCTTCATCCGCCTCTTGGTGTTCATGGAGGACGGCTTTCCGAAACTGCCGGGAAATGCCTACACGCAGAACATTCTCGGCATGGCGCTGATCGGCCTGATGATGGTCGGCCTGACCCATGCTTTCGGCCATCCTTATATCGACGGCGTCGGCTATGGCGTGATCCAGTCGACGCTCGACAACCAGATGACATCGGCGGGCCTACTGGCGCTGCTGTTTGTCCTGAAGTTGCTCGCGACTACCGTCAGTCTCGGCTGCGGCGCTTCCGGCGGCATCTTCTCGCCGTCGCTGTATCTGGGCGCCACCCTGGGCGGCGCGTTCGCGGTCGTCATCGGTCTCGTTCTGCCCCATGCCGGCCTGTCGGTGCCTTCGGCGGCGATCGTCGGCATGGCGGCGATGGTCGGCGCCGGAACCGGCGGCGTCATGACCGCCATTGTGATGATCTTCGAGATGACGCGCGACTACGCGATCATCGTTCCCGTCATCGTCGCCGTCGCGATCGCGGCCGGCGTCCGCCGCATGCTGATCCCCGAGACCGTCTACACCATCAAGCTGCGGCATCGCGGCCACCGCATCCCGAAAGAGCGGCATATCAATCTGTTTCTGGTGCAGCAGGCGCAGGACATCATGGAGAAGCGCTTCATCCTCGCCAAGGCCGGCACCTCACTCAAGGACGTCATCAGCGCCGAGGAGACCGATGATCTGCGCGCCATCATCGTCGAGCGCGAAGGCCGCATCGTCGGCCTGATCCCGCCGCGCTCCGGTCTGTGGCTGGAGTCGCGCAACAATCCGGACCTCAAGGTCGAGCGCTTTGTCGAAGATCACATGGTGATCTGCCGCGACGTCGATCTTCTGAGCCTGGTATTCGCGAGATTGCGGCGGCATCGCGCCGGCGCCGCCATCGTGTTCCATGGCACCGAGCGGCCGAGGGCCGCCGACATCGTCGGCGTCATCACCAAGCGCGCGATCGCCGACACGGTGATCGACAGCTTTGAGGACTAGCCTCTTTGGGGACTAAGCACGTTTGAGGACTAAGCATTTGGCGGTCGGCGGCGGCCGATTTGGGTGGCTCGGCTGCGGGAATTGGGGTTGGATGCCCCCCCGAAATTGGCTACTAGTTTGCGCAGCGATCATCGGGCAACAGCGATCGTCGGGGACCGGGAATGACCTATTGCTGCGGAGTGCTGGTGCGGGATGGCCTGGTCATGATCGCGGACACCAGGACCAATGCCGGCCTCGACAATGTCTCGACCTTCCGCAAGCTCCACATCTTCTCCAAGCCCGGTGAGCGCATCCTGGCGATCGCGAGCGCCGGCAATCTGGCGATCAGCCAATCGGTGCTCTCGACCCTGACCGAAGGGCTTGAAGACCCGCACACCGGCGAGATCGAAACCCTGATGAACGCGCCGACCATGTTCCAGGCCGCCCAGCGCATCGGCCGGGCGATCCGCAACGTGCACGCCACCGAGGGCGCAGCACTACAGTCGGAAGATGTCTCGTTCGACGTGTCATTTCTGTTCGGTGGCCAGATCAAGGGATCGCGGATGCGATTGTTCATGATCTATACGGCCGGCAATTTCATCGAATGCACCACCGACACGCCGTATTTGCAGATCGGCGAGCACAAATACGGCAAGCCGGTGCTCGATCGGGCGATGCATTACGACGTCGAATTGTACGAAGCGCTGAAGACCAGCCTGATCTCGATGGATTCGACGATGCGCTCCAATCTCGGCGTCGGCCTGCCGATCGACGTGCTGGTGGTGCGCGCCGATGTCTGCGAGGCCGACCTCAACCACCGGATCGAGGCGGGCGAGCCCTATTTCCACGATTTGCGCTCGCGCTGGTCGGCTGCGCTGCGCGCGGCGCATCAGAATATTCCAAGACCACCCTACAAGACCGAAACACCAAAAACCTGACAGGCGGGAAGCAAATGGCGGAAGCAAATAACAAGATCGCGGTCGTAACCGGCGCGGGCACCGGTGTCGGACGCGCGGCGTCACTGGCGCTGATGAATGCCGGCTTTACGGTCGTGCTGGCGGGCCGGCGCGTGGAGATGCTGGAGGAAACCAGGAAGCTCGGCGACAATGTCGGCAAGAGCCTGTGCGTTTCCGCCGACATGACCAGCCCTGCCTCGATCGCGGCGCTGTTCGCCAAGGTGATGGACGTCTATGGCCGGCTCGATGTGCTTTTCAATAATGCCGGCATGGGCGCGCCGCCGGTGAACTTCGAGGACCTCAGCCTCGAGCAGTGGCAGGCGGTGGTGAACACCAACCTCACCGGGCCGTTTTTGTGCACCCAGCATGCGTTCCGCATCATGAAGGACCAGACCCCGCGCGGCGGCCGCATCATCAACAACGGCTCGATCTCGGCGCACGCGCCGCGGCCGTTCTCCGCGGCCTACACCTCGACCAAGCACGCCATCACCGGCCTGACCAAGGCCACCAACCTCGATGGCCGCGCCTACGACATCGCGGTCGGCCAGGTCGATATCGGCAACGCCGCGACGCCGATGACCGACCGCATGGTCGCCGGTCCCGGTGTGATGCAGCCGGATGGCACGATGAAACAGGAGCCGCGGATGGATGCCAAGGCGGTCGGCGATGCCGTGGCCTACATGGCGGGCCTGCCGCTCGACGCCAACGTGCTGTTCATGACGGTGATGGCCAGCAAGATGCCGTTCGTCGGGCGAGGCTGAGCTGCTTGGTTCGTCATTGCGAGGAGCGAAGCGACGAAGCAATCCATACTTTCTTTTGCAGCTATGGATTGCTTCGCTTCGCTCGCAATGACGGGATAGGCTGCACCGAATCCAAACAGCCCCCCTACTCCAGCCGCTCGACATCCCGCAGCGTCGGAAACAGCTTCATCCACAACAGCGCGATGGCGACGGTGGCGACGCCGCCCAATACAGCGGCCGGCATCGCGCCGAACAAGGCGGCGGTGACGCCGCTTTCGAACTGGCCGAGATTGTTGGAGGCGTTGATGAACAGGAAGTTCACCGCACCGACCCGGCCTCGCATCTCGTTCGGCGTGGCGAGCTGCACCAGCGAAAAGCGGATCACCACGCTGACCGTGTCGGCCGCGCCCAGCAGCGCCAGCGCCGCCACCGACAGCCACATCCAGTGCGACAGCGAGAATACCACGGTGGCGACGCCGTAAATGATGACCGCCTGAAACATCCGCATGCCGACGCGGCGCGCGATCGGCTGGCGCGCCAGCACCACGGTCGTCAGCAAGGCTCCGAGCGCGGGTGCGGCGCGTAGCACACCGAGGCCCCAGGGGCCGGTCTGCAGGATGTCCCGCGCATAAATCGGCAGCAGCGCGACAACGCCGCCAAACAGCACAGCAAACAGATCGAGCGACAGCGTGCCGAGGATCGCCGGATGGTTGCGGATGAAGGTGACCCCGGCGAACAGATCGCCAGCCGTCGCAGAGCCCTTAAGCGTCGCCGAACCTTTGGGCGTCGCGGCTTCCTTGGGGGCGGCCGGTTGCGTCAATCGAACGGCGCCGGCACAGACCGCCGCGATCAGCCAGAACACCACCATCATCGCGTAAGGCAGGCCGGGCGAAACCGCATAGGCGATGCCGCCCAGCGCCGGCCCCGTGATCGTCGCCAATTGCGCCGAACCGCTCGACAATGCGGTGGCGCGCTGCACGGCGCCTTCAGGTACGACCAACGGCAACAGCGCCGCCGTCGCCGGATTTTCGAATGCGGCGGTCGTGCCAAGCACCAGCACCGCGATGAAGATATCGATCACATCGAGCCAGCCGGCATAGGCGCCCCAGGCGAGCAACAGCGCCGTCAGCGCCTCGGCAAACTGGCAGGCCTGCAAGATCCGCTTGCGCTCGTAACGATCCGCGACGTTGCCCGCCACAAACACCAGCAGCGCGGTGGGGAGAAAGCCGGCCAGCCCGATCATGCCGAGTGCGAACGCGCTGCTGGTCAGGTCATAGACCGTCCAGCCGAACGCCACGATGGCGATCAGGCTGGAGAAACGCGAAAGGCTTCGGGAGAGTAGAAAAAGCAGGAACGATCTGTGCGTGAGCAATGCGCCGGCGCCGACAGGCATCGTGGTGGACATCGACCGGCTTCCCGCGCTTGCCGCCGTGGCAGCGAACCGCCCGCGCCACTTGCTTTTCTCCTGTTCACGCCGTGACTGACGCCCGCCCCGATGTCAATGGCCCGTTACTGCCTGCATACGGCATTGCGCTTTTGCGCATGGCGCGGCCATACTCGCGAAGGGCTTTTTGGGGGATCGATGCTTCAGCTACAATCGGCGTTTGGTGTTGTCGCCTTGCTGGCGCTGGCGTGGGCATTTGGCGAGAACCGCCGCGCGGTATCGTTGCGACAAGCCGCGATCGGCCTGGTCGCAACCTTCCTGACCGCGATCGTGCTGATCAAGCTGCCGTTCGTGACCCATGCCTTTGGCGTGATCAACGACGCCGTCGGTGCCGTCGCCGCGGCCTCGCGCGCCGGCACTTCCTTTGTGTTCGGCTATCTCGGCGGGGCGCGCTGCCGTTCGATCCTAAGTTGCCCGGCGCGGATTTCATCCTGGCGTTCCAGGCGCTGCCGGTGGTGCTGATCATGAGCGTGCTGACCACGCTGTTGTTCTACTGGCGCGTGCTGCCGCCGGTGGTGCGCGGCATGGCGTGGCTGTTGGAGCGCACGCTCGGCGTCGGCGGCGCGGTGGGACTGTCGACCGCCGCCAACATCTTCCTGGGCATGGTGGAAGCGCCGCTGTTCATCCGTCCCTATCTGGCGCCAGCTCTCGCGCAGCGAATTGTTTCTGGTGATGACCGGCGGCATGGCCGGCATCGCCGGCACCGTGCTGGTGCTCTACGCGACATTATTGGCGCCGCTGATCCCGGACGCGGCGGCGCATTTTGTCATCGCCTCGGTGCTGGGCGCACCGGCCGCGATCCTGATCAGCCTGATCATGGTGCCGGAAACCTCGGACAAGCGTACCGGCGGCGCGCTGGAGGCGGTCGATGTCGACGTCGCCAGCACCATGGATGCGATCGTCAAGGGCACCTCAGCCGGGCTCGAATTGCTGCTCAACATTGTCGCGATGCTGATCGTGCTGGTGGCATTGGTGCACCTCGCCAATTCAATCCTGGGGCTGTTGCCCGATGTCGGCGGAGCTGCGATCTCGCTGCAACGGCTGCTCGGCTACGCCATGGCGCCGGTGTGCTGGCTGATGGGCCTGCCCTGGTCGCAGGCGATCATTGCGGGAAGCCTGATGGGCACCAAGACGGTGCTCAACGAATTGATTGCCTATGTCGATCTCTCAAAACTCGGCAGCGATGCGCTGGATCCCCGTTCGCGCCTGATCATGCTCTATGCGATGTGCGGCTTTGCCAATTTCGGCAGCCTCGGCATCATGATCGGCGGCCTCGGCACCATGGCGCCGGACCGTCGCGACGAAATCAATTCGCTCGGATTGAAGTCGATAGTATCAGGCACGCTGACGACGTGTTTGATGGGCGCGATCGTGGGGGTGTTGAGTTGATAGCCGAGTAAAATCGTCATGGCCGGGCTCGTCCCGGCCATCCACGTTTTCAAGCCTGAAAGCGAAGCAAGACGTGGATGCCCGGCACAAGGCCGGGCATGACGAACATTAGCGTTGACGATTGCGCCGCCCTCAACTCGCCAACTCCACCGTCTTGAACTCCGCCGGCAGGATCACTTCCAGCAATTCGACGTCGTCGGAATAATCCATGATCAAATGCTTGATCTTCGGCGGCTGGGTCCAGGCGCTGCCTTGTTGCATCAGCGTTTCGCCCTGCCCTTCCATGTAGGTCTTCACCCAGCCCTTGAGCACGTAAACCATCTGGAAGTCGACGTCATGGAAATGCAGCTTTGACACTTCCGCGGGATTGCACGGCCCGATCAGCCGGATCACATGCGCCTGCGCAAGGCCGTGGCTCGCATCGGCAATGCCGAGATCGCGGTAATGCGCGTAGGCGCGCAGGCCGTCGGCCTTGAAATCTTCCTCGCGGTGATGGCTGATGGCGATGCGTTGCTTGGGACGCGCCCGCTTGGCAGGTAGCGCTGCCCTGCCCTTGCTCTTGAGCTTCTTGCGCGCGGTGGATTTGGCGGCCGCCTTGCGCGCCGGCGATTTCTTCTGCGCGGCGGTCTTGGCGGCGGCCCGCGCGGCCGGCTTGTTCTTGGTCGGCTTCTTCTTGGCCATGATGCTCTCCCTTCCGTTGTTTGGAGAGGCTAGCACAAATAGCGGCTTCGTAGGGTGGGCAAAGGCGCCCTTGCGCCGTGGCCACCATCTCGAGCGTTCAG
The DNA here is from genome assembly GCA_963755895.1 of uncultured Alphaproteobacteria bacterium. GTDB lineage: Bacteria > Pseudomonadota > Alphaproteobacteria > Rhizobiales > Xanthobacteraceae > Bradyrhizobium. The sequence goes on along the minus strand of CAVWMD010000027.1, from coordinate 53,271 downwards.
TCAGACTGGTGGGCACGCTTCGCTTTGCCACCCTACGAAGCCGCAAACCCTAACTCAATGCAGCCGGAACACGCCATCGACGGCGCGCAGTTCGGCGGGCTTGATCAGCTTGGAATGCGCCACCCTCACCGAGAACAACGGCCCTTCGAGCTTCTCCTGCCAGAAGGCCAGGAAATCCTTCAGCGCCGGAAATTTCGGAAACAGATCGTAGTTCTGCCAGACATAGGTCTGTAACAGCGAGGGATGATCGGGCAGCCGATAAAGAATTTCCGCCGTCGTCAGCCCATAACCCAGCACCTGTTTCCGGAAATCTTCGGAAACCCCAACCCGCGAGACCATGCCAACCTCCATTGCTGGAGCGCATTTTCAAGGGGTGGCTGACCATCCGGGAGCCACCCGGTGGAGATGCGCTCACATGAGAGAAATGTGACGCACGATACCCACGCATCACAAGCCTCAAATGTTCAATGAATTGTTGAAACTTAGTGCGTTAGCAGCAGCTTACCGCAGCTGCTAATAGAAAGGTCCCGGGCTTTTCGATCGCGTTAACGATACGAAACAAAGTTGGCAGGCGTCATATTTGAGTGCCAAAATTTCTGCTAGAGGCCCTTGTCCCCCTGACAAGACTGGATTATGTCCACTTCGGTCGTCGCTGGCACTCGCCGGCGGCGACTGCCAATCTGCAAACATTCGACAACATCTTCAAAAGCTTAGGAGGACTGCATGAATTTCCGTCCGCTTCACGACCGCGTTGTGGTCAAGCGTATCGACGCCGAAGAGAAGTCAGCTGGCGGCATCATCATTCCGGACAGTGCCAAGGAAAAGCCCTCGCAGGGCGAAATCACCGCCGTCGGCCCGGGTGGCCGCGACGAAGCCGGCAAGCTGATCCCGATCGACCTCAAGGTCGGCGACCGCGTCCTGTTCGGCAAGTGGTCGGGCACCGAGGTCAAGATCGACGGCCAGGAGCTGCTGATCATGAAGGAAAGCGACATCATGGGCGTCCTCACCGACGTTCCCGCGACCAAGAAGAAGGCCGCTTAATTCACGCCTGTTCCCTCATCCTGAGGAGCCGGCGCAGCCGGCGTCTCGAAGGATGGGCCACACGCTCAATCAACTCATCCTTCGAGACGCCCGCAAGAGCGGGCTCCTCAGGCGATAACGGCGCAGCCGTTACGCAGGGATGAGGATCCAGTTCAAACCGGAGATCCACAATATGTCAGCTAAAGAAGTCAAATTCGGCGTCGATGCCCGCGACCGCATGCTGCGCGGCGTCGACATTCTCGCCAACGCGGTCAAGGTGACGCTCGGCCCGAAGGGCCGCAACGTCGTGCTCGACAAGTCGTTCGGCGCTCCCCGCATCACCAAGGACGGCGTCACCGTCGCCAAGGAGATCGAGCTCGACGACAAGTTCGAGAACATGGGCGCCCAGATGGTGCGCGAAGTCGCCTCCAAGTCCGCTGATGCGGCCGGCGACGGCACCACCACCGCGACCGTTCTGGCGGCTGCGATCGTCCGTGAAGGCGCCAAGTCGGTTGCCGCCGGCATGAACCCGATGGATCTGAAGCGCGGTATCGACATGGCGGTGGAAGCCGTCGTCGCCGACCTCGTCAAGAACTCCAAGAAGGTCACCTCGAACGAGGAAATCGCCCAGGTCGGCACCATCTCCGCCAACGGCGACGCCGAAATCGGCAAGTTCCTCTCCGACGCCATGAAGAAGGTCGGCAACGAGGGCGTCATCACGGTTGAAGAAGCCAAGTCGCTCGAGACCGAACTCGACGTCGTCGAAGGCATGCAGTTCGACCGCGGCTACATCTCGCCCTACTTCGTCACCAACGCCGACAAGATGCGCGTCGAATTCGACGACGCCTACATCCTGATCAACGAGAAGAAGCTCTCCAACCTGAACGAACTGCTGCCGCTGCTCGAAGCCGTGGTGCAGACCGGCAAGCCGCTGGTCATCGTCGCGGAAGACGTCGAAGGCGAAGCTCTCGCCACCCTCGTCGTCAACCGTCTGCGTGGCGGCCTCAAGGTTGCCGCCGTCAAGGCTCCGGGCTTCGGCGATCGCCGCAAGGCCATGCTGCAGGACATCGCCGTTCTGACCGGTGGTCAGGCGATCTCGGAAGACCTCGGCATCAAGATGGAGAACGTCACGATTGCCATGCTCGGCCGCGCCAAGAAGGTGATGATCGACAAGGAGAACACCACCATCGTCAACGGCGCCGGCAAGAAGGCCGACATCGAAGCCCGCGTTGCACAGATCAAGGCGCAGATCGAGGAAACCACCTCGGACTACGACCGTGAGAAGCTGCAGGAGCGTCTGGCCAAGCTCGCAGGCGGCGTCGCGGTGATCCGCGTCGGCGGCGCGACCGAGGTCGAGGTGAAGGAGCGCAAGGATCGCGTTGATGACGCGATGCATGCGACCCGCGCCGCGGTTGAAGAAGGCATCGTCCCGGGCGGCGGCGTCGCCCTGCTCCGTGCTTCCGAGCAGCTCAAGGGCCTGCGCACCAAGAACGACGACCAGAAGACCGGCGTCGAGATCGTGCGCAAGGCGCTGTCCGCGCCGGCCCGCCAGATCGCGATCAACGCGGGCGAAGACGGCTCCGTCATCGTCGGCAAGATCCTCGAGAACAAGGCGTATGCTTACGGCTTCGACTCGCAGACCGGCGAATACGGCGATCTCGTCAAGAAGGGCATCATCGACCCGACCAAGGTGGTCCGTGCGGCGATCCAGAACGCAGCTTCGGTTGCGGCTCTTCTGATCACCACCGAAGCCATGGTGGCCGAACTGCCGAAGAAGAACTCCCCGGCCGGCGGCGGTATGCCCCCGGGCGGCGGCATGGGCGGCATGGATTTCTGATCCAGCCACTCAGGCAAGTTCACAGAATGCAAAACCCCGGCAGCGATGCCGGGGTTTTTGTTTTTGGTGTTCTTTCGTTCGCCTGCCATCACAGATGCGCGACGACCGCGAGCCTCCGCACACCCTTGTTGCGGTAGGCGTTCAGGAAGGCGTTGTAATCGCGAAACGAGACGCAACCGTTGGAGTTGCCGTTCGGGCCCAGCATGAAGGTATGCGCGAGCAGCCCGGCGCGCCCGTAGATGGCTTCCTCGCCGCCGACCGGATTGAGCCGCAGCGCGGCTACGCCGTGAAACAGTGCCTCGCGCGGCTTGAGGTCGTACAGATGCGGCGGCGTCACGCCGCGCATCCGGATGCTGGCGGAACGCGGATCGTCGAGGCTGGAGCCGAGGCCGGAATGCGCCTCCAGCCTGGTGCCGTCGGGCAGATACACCGTATGCGCGGAAATATCGTACACCGCGGTCTGGCGATCATAGAGCGCGCCGGTGCCGACGGAAGCGATGTTCTGGCTGGCCGGTCCAAGCGAGGACGTGCTGCTGGCGTCGGCCGACGCATAAGCCAGTGCCGATCCGGCGTTGGACGCACTCGAACTCGAACTTGCCGAACAGCCGCTCGAAGATCGTCGGCGGTTTCGCCGGCGCCTCCGGCTTGTCGTTGGACGCCACCGACATCACGGCCGCCTTGGCGCGCTGCGCCATGTCGCGCACCGAAGCCCCGTTACTCTTGCGCGCCTCAGCGGGACGCGACGGCGGCGTCTGCACCGCGTCAACGACCTTGCGTTCCGCTGCCGCCGGCGTCAGCGCCGCGACCTGCGGCCGTGAAGCGGCTTGCGGCGCAGCGGCGACCGCCTGCGGGGCCGGTGCGACGGATTGCGGGGCTGCCGCGGCAAAGCGATCGTCGAACGAAAACGACGGCTGTTGGGCGACGGTCGCGGGCGCGGAAACCAGCGACGGTGATTCAATCACGACTGAACTGTTAGCCGCCGTCAGCATGTTTCGGACCGGCGCGGGCGATCGCTTGATCACTGCGACGTCGAAATTGCCGGCAGACGGATAAATCCCCGCGGCGAAAATGTTGCTATAGACCGTCCAGGCGCAGCCTACGACCAGGCAGGCAATGGCGGCGCTTCCGAAGAAATTGTACGAGATGTTCTTGCGCTGAAAGTCTCTCGGAGTGTGGGCCGCGAAGTCATAACACGCACTGACACTGGTACTCATACGCCTTGCATCCAGACTGGTTCCACCTTGTTCCCCTTCCAGGCTGCATTCGAAATTCTGCAAAACGGCGGCAGCTTCGAGCGCAAACCCGCGCGAGAAACGCCATCGTCGGAAAAGTCCCGACGGTGCATCTCGCAGAGGCGCGGAGCGTCATTAAGGCGACTTTTAGTTAAATGCGGATTAAGTCAGGGCGTATCTTGGGCATAGTTAACCTGTCCCACAGCGAGACACTTGCAGCATTTTCGGGATGGATAAAAACCGCTTAACGCGTTCAGTAATTCAACTTCGGATACCAGTCTGTGCCGCGCCCTTCCGGGGTCGCATCCAGGATGGTCCAGATCGGCATCAGATCGGGCGCGCCGCGCGGATCCTGCCCGGGATCGGCCGAAGCACTGTTCATCTCGCCGCCCCAAAAATGCCTGATTGTGCCATCTTTCCGGGTGAACACGTTGAACGCCGCATCGTCGCCGCCGTCTTTGGTCAGCGCGTGATAGTCACGGCTGAACTCGCCGGAGAGATCCGAAAACAGCGGCAGATAATGCCAGCCGCGTTCGCGCTTGAACGCGATCAGGCGCGCGATCGGCGAGCGCGCCACGATCGCCAGCGACACGCGTTGCTGAATGTCCGGCACCTCGCCGTCCCAGGCCGACAGCAAGGATGTGCACATCGGACACGGGCGTTCGCGCTGCGGGCCGAACATGTAGCTGTAGACGACGAGCGTCGTCTTGTCGCCGAACAAGCCAGCGAAGGATGACGGCCCCTTTTCGCCCTCGAACGCGTAGTCCTTGACGACCTCGCCGCCGGACGGCAGCGCGCGGCGCTGTTCGGCGACCCGCTCGATGTGACGGCGAAGCTCGATCTCCTCGATCAACAGCGCCTCGCGGGCGCGGCGATATGCGGCGCTCTCATTGGGAAAACGAAAGCCCGCGGCCCGCGCCAGTTCGTCGGCGGATTTTAGGTTGGACATGCTCATGACGTGACCTCCTGAAAAGGGTTCCCGTGACAAGACGTTCGGGTGGATTATTATTTTTTCAACGGGCGTGACGCTCGCGCGGCTCGTCAAGCGGGCCGTGAATGCACTGTCACAGAAATTACCGTGTCTAACTTACGGGGTGCAGTCCAGTGCTGTCACCGCAATTCTGAGCTAAGTCGTCGGCCGTCGCCAAGATACGGCTCTACGGTCCCGAGTTACTCTGGAATAAGTCACTCTGGAACAAGTTACTCTGGAAAGAGGTCGGGCAGCGACTGCTCGATGCCGGCGGAAGGACCCGATCGTGAGGTCCGGGAGCTCGCCGTATTCAAGATCACGGCTCGCGAAGTCTGCCCGGTCGGGACCGTCGACGCGCGCTGGCCTTGGCGAACGAAAACGTCGTGCACCAGCCCGAGTTTCCCAAGCCCCCGAATAATCAGGCCATTGATGTCGATTTCGTACCAGGCGTGCGAAATATAAGCGTCCCGCGGAAACCGATGATGGTTGTTGTGCAGCCCTTCACCGAGGGTGAGGATCGTGGTCACCAACTCGTTGGTCGTGCCATCACTAAGCTCATAGCGACGGTAACCGTAGCGACCGTCGCTGTGGCAGACCGAGTTGACCAGCGAGGTGGTCAGGACCATGAGGTAGGCGCGCAATATGCCGGAGAACAGCACGCAGCCGATCATGGTGTGGATCCCACCGACTGCGTAGCCGATGGCGCCCGGAATGAAAATCGCCGACATTGCGTACCAGAACCAGCGCGTTTTAACGAAGAACATGGCGATCGGGTCGGCCAGAATATCCTTGGCGTAGTATTCGGCGTCGGTAGCGACATGGTCGAGCACCCAGCCGCCGTGCGCATGCAACATCCCCTTGATGAAGCTGGCATGGGGGTTACCGACGCCGTCATAATAAGGGCTGTGGACATCGCCGGGTTTGTCGGTGTGAAGATGGTGCCGGCGATGATTGGCGACCCATTTGAGCACCGAGCCCTGCACCGCCATGGTGGCGATCGCACCGAAGAACGCCCTCATGACCGGACCGCAGCGAAAGCTCCGGTGCACAAACAGCCGATGCATGCCTGCGCCCATCCCGAACATGGTCAGCCAGAACATGCCGACAAAGACCCCAAGCTCCACCCAGCCGATGCCTTGCGTGATCGCCCAGACCACCGCCGCGGCCGAACCGGTGTAAATAATGCCGAACATGACAATGGATTCGCGTCGCTTGGCGTCTATCACCGGACCTTCGACGATCACGCCTGGCGGCAGTTTTCCGACACTTTCCTCCGGCTCCAGGCTCCGACCTGCGGTCATTTTAGCTGATCCATTCGTAGAAAATTAACTGTTCTGCGTCGCACGCACTGTACCGACGCAGGTCATTTCCAGCAAGGACTCGATCGGCCGCGGGAGCGCGGAGCCGCAGCGGCGATAAGTGCCGCCCACGCTTGCTACCGTGAATTGAAAGCCCCGTCCGAGGGTTTCCCGGACGGGGCGGGATGTCCTGAGAAAGTCTATCTCGCGCAAGTTGTGAAAATGGCGTAATACACCAATAGCGCATGGGATCAAGCTGAACGGCCCCGGCCGGGCATCCGATGGATAATAACGCGAGCCGGGATCTTGCGTATGTTTCTCAATGTTTCTGACATGGGGTTTTGTTCGCCGCTCTGTGCCCCCCTATTGACGCAGAGTGTGGCTATCGCGTTTACAACCGACATCAAGAAGCGGGGAGGCAAAGATGGTGTCCGTCGATCACTTCGGTCAAGAAATACGAGCGCTGATGTCGCGCGCCAACGCGCACGGTGCAACTGAGATCCTGATCAATGGGAACGAAGTGTGCCGCACGCTGCGTGGCGAGAGCGCATCGATGGATGCATGTAGCAAGGCGATGAGAGCCGAATTGAAGCCCGGCGATACCGTGATTGTCGACGAAGGTGCGGGCGTGGGGATGACAGTCCGCTATCTGTTGCCACGTCAGAGTTAGTGGAGCGGGCTTTTGCTTTGGTACGTAGCGAAGCGTAACCCGCTAACGCTGATCCGCCCTATGGGCCTTGCTTGCCGCCTGATCTTAATCACTGGTCAAGGCGTTGCACCCGTTATCAAGGTGAGCTGTTTTGACCATTCAGCCCGCACCCGCTGTACTACACTGGGGCGTCGGTCAGCGGTCGGAGCTCGCTTGATGGCGACCATCGGGGGGGCTCCGTCGGTCGGCGGATAGAGGCCCGCTTGATTGGGAATATCAGGCGGGCTTCGTTATTTCGAATGCCTGCGGTTTTCATTGGCGCCGTGTCTCCGTAACTTCGTATTGGAGCGACGACCCGCGGCCACTCAACCTCGCTACACGCCCTACTCCAGTTCCGGCGGCGGGGAATTGTCGAGCACGTCGCGCTTGGCGCCGTCGAGCAGATCGAGGCCATAGGTTTCGATCGTCAGCGGGCCGCGCTTGCGCGGCAATTCGGCGACCCGCTCGATGTGCGAAAATGTCTGCATCGAGGTATCGCGAGGCGCCGGGGCGCAGTTCGTCGACATACAGTAACTTGCCGGAAAGCTGCGCGGGATCCGGCTCGGGCATGTTGACCCAGCGGATGCGCTGGGTCGGCTGCAGCACGCAAGTGCCTTTGGGCAGATAGAACGCCAGCCAGCCGGTGGTGCCGTAATCCGGCGCCAGCACGCAGGTAGCGCCGACGCGCGCGCGCACCGCTTCGATCTCGCGGGCAAGTTCGCGCCAGCCGACGCCGACGCTGCGCACGGTGGCGTCGCGGCGATAGCCCGACAGCACGCCGGTGTTGGCCTGCACGATCAGCAGCGACGAACATCACGACGCCGGAGGGCGCGGCCCAGCGCAGGCAAAAATCGGCGAGGCGCTGCCGGCGCGGATCCCATGGCACGAGATGGGCGGCGACCGCGGCCGCGATCGCAAACGCCGGATAGACCGGCGCGAACCAGTTGGCCTCGACGCGGGCATGCAGCGAATGCCAGATGAAATACAGCACGATGGTCCAGAACATCGCATTGATCAGCGCGCGCGCGGCCAGCGCGCCGGCGTTGCGCCGGAACAGCGCGTAAAGCCCCATCGCGCCGAGCATCCACACCAGCGGCGTTGCGAACGCGATCTGGGTCGGGATCAATTCGGCGATGAACGCGGGCTTGAAATCCTCGATGCGGGCGCGGCCGAGCTGCTTGATGAAGGAGACCCATTGGTGATCGGCATTCCAGAGGATCACCGGCGCAAAGATCGCGAGCGCCACGAGGCCGCCGAGATAGGGCCAGGGCGAGAGCAGCCAGCGCCGCAATTTGGCGACGCTGACCAGCCAGATCAAGATCGCCGGGCCGAAAAACAGCGCGGTGTATTTCGACAGCAGCGCCGCGCCGACCGCGGCGCCGACCGCGAGCCACCACGCGCCGCGCCCGGTCTCCAGCACCTTGGCGAGGAAGAACAGCACGAAGCTCGAGGCCACCAACAGCGGCGCATCCGGCGTCACGATCATGGTGCCGACCGCCGCCATCAGGGTGACGTTGAGCAGGATGGCCGCGGTCGCAGCGACCCGCTGGCCGCCGAACAGGATCGCGGCGGAGCGATACACCGCCCAGCTCATCGGCAGCGCCAGCAGGATCGAGACCAGCCGCACGCCGAATTCGGTGTCGCCGGCGATCATGGTGCCGAGCCGGATCACCAACGCGACCATCGGCGGATGATCGTAATAGCCGCCGGCCAGATGCTTCGACCACATCCAGTAATAGGCTTCGTCGAAGGTCAGCGGCGTCCAGGCCGCGGCGACCAGCCGCAACACCACCAGCGCCGATATCGTGAGCGCCGTGTTGCGGACGAGCCGCGCCTCCTGCGGGCTCATGGCACCGTCATCGCTTGCGCCAGACGAACAGTCCGGACATCGCGTAATTCCATACCACGCCCATCAGCGCGCCGGCCGCTCCCGCCAGCCACCAGATCGGCTCCTGCGCATAGACCGAGAACGCCACGCCGACATTGGCGGCAAGGCCGACGCCGCACACGAGATAGAACAGCAACAGCCCGCGCAGGATCGCAAAGCCCTTCAGCCGCTGGTCGCGATAGGTGAGAAAATTGTTGAGGATGAAATTGCTGGTCATCGCCAGCAGCGCGCCGCAGCCCTGCGCCACCGCGAACGGCTGATGAAAGCCCTTCAGCGCGACGTAAAGCGCGGCGAAATGCACGAACACGCCGATCGAGCCGACCATCGCGAACAGCAGGAAGCGCAGCGACACCACGTCATGGGTCAGTTTCGCCAGCACCAGGCCCAGGAAATCCAGCGCCACCATGGAATCCAGCTTGCTCTCGCCATGCAGCCGCGAGCCGAAGCGTGTAGGGGATTTCCTTGATCGCGCAGTTCGCCGTGCGCGGTGGCGACGATGTCGAGCAGAATCTTGAAGCCCTGCGTCGAGAGCTGCGGCGCCAGTTGCTCGAAGCGGTCGCGGCGGATCATGAAGAAGCCGCTCATGGGATCGGCGATCTCGACCCGCAGCACGCGCTTGGCGACCTCGGTCGCGAGCGCGCTGGCGCCGGCGCGCTGCTTGTTGAAACTGTCGGCGCTGCCGCCCTCGATGTAGCGGCTGCCGACCACGAGATCGATCTCGCCGCCTTGCAGCAGCGCCAGCATCTTCGGCAACTGGGTCTCGTCATGCTGCAGATCGGCATCGATCACCGCGGCGCAGGGCGCGCTCGAGGCCAGGATGCCCTCGATGCAGGCGCCGGACAGGCCGCGCCGCCCGATCCGCCGGATGCAGCGCACGCGGGTATCCTGGCGCGCGAGACCGCGCACCACGTCCCAGGTGCCGTCGGGGGAATTGTCGTCGACAAAGACGACTTCCCAGGCGACGCCTGCCAGCGCCGTTTCCAGCCGCCGGTACAGCGTGGTGACGTTGTCGCGCTCGTTGAAGGTGGGGACGACGACCGAAAGCTGAGGCGCCATGGCGGCCTGCGGCGGGCTTTCGGGGCCCGGTCTGATGGCTTCATTCATGCCGCCAGCGTATATCCGCAGCGCCCCGACGATGCCAAGGCAGGGCAGAGGCGCCGGCAGCGCAAAAACGGGGGGAAAGAGGCCAGAAACGGGCCAAAAAAGGCCCAAAATGCCAACGACCACGAACAGAGGGCGCGCGTACATCCGGCGCAACCGAGCTATTCCGTGGTCGTCCCAGCGCCGGAGCTATCAAGCATCAACGTCGCCGTTAGATCCTAGATAGGGACGACCAAGGCGTTCCGCAAGGGGACACACAATGAGAGTGTATTGGCCGGGACTGTTCAACCGAACTGGCCCGGCCGGTGGGCCGGCCTAGTTGCGCATTACTTGGCGGCTTCCTTGTGCTTGATGAAAGCGGTGACGATGTCCTTCTGCGCCAGAGCGATGGCTTTGTTGGCCGTCGTCATGTGGTCGCCCGGCGTCGACATCGGGGAATTGCAGCGTGAGGTAACCGACCAGCGACACCCGGAAATTCTGCCGCTCGGAGGGACAGACATCGGCGATATGGCTGGTGAAGTCCGGCCCGGACATCGCCTTGTTGCTGTCCGTGCGATACTCTTGGGCAAGGCAGTTCCAGTAGGTATCGCGCCCGGTGATCGCTTGCTTGTGCGCATCCCCGATCTCGTCGGCCATCGCGCCGGAAGCGGCCAACATCAAGGCTGCCGCAACAAATATCCGCATCATGTTCTCCATTTTTTCGCATCCTAGCCGGAACCTGCGATGCGCGTAAGGTCGCTCGGCGCGGGTTTCACCCCTATTGATGGGAACCTGAACTGCAAAGGAACTGGAACACGCGACGTTACCAACATTTCATGCCGAGATGTCGTTGGCTCTCGTCGGACCGACACCTAGCTTCAGGGAAGGAGGAAGCCATGAAGCAGTCAGATCACTTCCGCGAAAATGCTGAAAACTGCCAGCGTCTCGCGGAACGAGCGAACGACCATCCGAGCTATCTGCGCTACAAGCGCATGGAAGACGCGTGGCTCTCGCTGGCCAACGAGCAGGACTGGCTCGACGGCGAAACGCCGCCTATCGCCATCGTGGTCGCCTGAGGCGTAGCCGCGGGCACTTTGCAGATTATTGCGACTACCGAGGCGCGCGATAGTCGAGACGCGCCAGGCCCGCGGTCTCTTTGGCCTTGCGTGGCTTTGCCGCATAATCCGCGCGCAACGACATCAAGAAGAGGCGCGCAGCGATCAGGGCCGGATTATCCCGTCTGAGTTCCAACAACTGGCTCTGTGCGGCGCCACCGAGGCTTGAGACGACGCTGGGTGCAGCTTTCCAGAGCAGGCAAAGGCAGGGAAGCTGGAATCCAAGACTGTGCGGGTCCACCATCATGGGCAATGCCATCTTGCGCGAGAACGGTTTGCGTTGTCGGACGGCGTGACAATAGACGCAACCGCGTTTAGTTGCGGTCAAGAGCCGGTGCCGGATCTTCACGTTTGGCTGAGCGGACGTCACTTGTCCGTCACATCCCATACGCGCAACGATCAGAAGCTGCCGTGGGCCATCCAGGTCGCAAACAAAGGCGCCAGCAGCAGCAACGTCATTTCCAGCCGCACGATCATCTGAATCTTGCTGAATTGGGCCCGCGCCAATTGCTGGCCACGGCCGGCAACACTATCGGATCGCCAGCGCAGAAAGATCACGGTCGGGTAAATCGACAGCAACGCCACGATCACGAAAATTCCAACCAGGATATGAAACGCGATCTGGTGGTTGTAGTAGGCCGCCCCCTTCTCCAGGAACATCCGCACGATCCCGGTGACCAGCACGATTCCGGCTGACGCGCCATAGACGATATCCAGCCGCTGGATCGTCTTGGCTTGCGCGGCCGTCAGCTCCGGCTTCAGCAGGAGATGTTCGCCGAGCAGGCTCGCGAGCAGAAGCATGATCCCGATGTAATGGATCCACGCAACCAAGATGGGCCATGCCATGACGCGTCCTCTCGAAACCAATGTCGGCTTTCTAGCGCAAACCGGAGATCGCGCAAAGGCTGCGGAACGGGCGGTTGCGAACTGGCCAATCGCGGCCGATTTGATTACGCTCGCCCTGACGATCCCGCTTTCTCCAGCTAATGAGACCCGCAAGTGAGCAAAACCCCGAAGGCGGCTCCAAAGACCGGCAACATCTATATCGGCGTCGGCGGCTGGACGTTCGCGCCGTGGCGCGGGGTGTTCTATCCGGAAAAGCTGACGCAGGCGAAAGAGCTGGAATATGCCGCCTCGAAACTGACCTCGATCGAGATCAACGGCACGTACTATGGTTCACAGAAGCCGGAGAGTTTTCGCAAATGGGCGCGCGAGGTGCCCGACGGCTTCGTGTTCTCGCTGAAGGGCCCGCGCTTTGCCACCAACCGCCGGGTGCTGGCGGAAGCCGGCGATTCCGTGAAGCGGTTTTACGATTCGGGCGTGCTCGAACTGGGCGACCGGCTCGGCCCGGTGCTGTGGCAATTCGCGCCGACCAAGAAATTCGACGAAGCCGATTTCGGCAAGTTTCTCGAATTGCTGCCGCGCAAGCTCGAGGGCCGTGCGCTGCGTCACGTGGTCGAGGTGCGCCACGACAGTTTTTGCGCGCCCGATTTCGTCGCGCTGCTGCGCCAGTTCGAAACGCCGGTGGTGTTCGCCGAGCACGGCAAATATCCTGCGATCGCCGACGTCGTGAGCGATTTCGTCTATGCCCGGCTGCAAAAGGGCGATGACGAACTGAAAACCTGCTATCCGCCCAAGCAGCTCGATGCCTGGGCGAAACGATTTCAGGCCTGGGCCGACGGCGGCGAACCGGACGATCTGCCGCGGGTCGACACAACAGCCCCGAAGAAGACGCCGCGCGACGTCTTCGCGTACGTGATCCACGAGGGCAAGGTGCGCGCGCCGGCCGGCGCGATGGAATTGATCGAGCGCGTGAAGTGAGCATGATCCCGAAATAACCGGAGGCCGCGATGGCCAAGGCCAAGAAGCTCTTCACCATTGGCTACGAGCAGACACCGGCGAAGTCCGTGCTCGACGAACTCGAAGCGGCCGGCGTCAAACTGCTGGTCGATGTGCGCGCAGTGGCATCGTCGCGCCGGCCTGGATTCTCCAAGAACCAGTTGGCGGCCGGGCTCGACGAGCGCGGCATCTCCTATCTGCATCTGCGCGGGCTGGGCACGCCGAAGAGTGGCCGCGAGGCCGCGCGCAGCGGCAATTTTGGCGTGCTGCACAAGATCTATGCGGCGCATCTGAAGACGGCGCAGGCCAAGGAAGAGCTGGATGAGCTGTCGGCGCTGGTGAATAAATCCGGCCCGGTCTGCATCCTCTGCTACGAGCGCGATCACGCCCATTGCCACCGGCAATGGATCGCCGAGATCATCGAAGACCGCGACGGGGTGAAGATCGAGAATCTCGTGGCGCCGCAGGTTTAGTGTTCGTCATTGCGCGCGCAAGCGAAGCGATCCAGGGCAACAAAGGAAGCACTGGATTGCTTCGTCGCAAGAGCTCCTCGCAATGACGGACGCAGTGCATCTGTCGACCAACCGAAAATCTCATTTAGTCTATCCCAACTGCCACACCGCCATCGGGCTGTCATAGCCCTTGATCGGGACCTCGCCGAGTGAAACCGCATCACGGCCGTCGTCACCGAGCGCATCACAAACCGCCGACGAGATCAGCAATTGCGAATTAAATTCCTTGTTGAGCGATTCCAGCCGCGACGCAAAATTCACGGTATCGCCGATGACCGTGTATTCCTTGCGGCGGGGCGAGCCGATATTGCCGGCGACCACCTCGCCGAAGTGAATGCCGATGCCGATGCGCAGCGGCCAGCTCGTGGCTTCGTTGACCCGCGCGTTCGCGGCCAGCATTTCGCGCGCGGCGGCGACCGCGTGGCGGGCGGCATCCGGCGTCTCGATCGGCGCGCCGAACAGCGCCAGAAAGCCGTCGCCGAGAAACTTGTTCACGATGCCGCCGTGGCGGTCGAGAATATCCACCAGGATAGCAAACGCGCCGTCGAGCCGCTCGACCACTTGCTGCGGCGTCCGCGCTCTTGCGCCCGCGGTGAAACTGCGGAAATCGACGAACATCACCGCGACGCGGCGGATGTCGCCCAGACTATCGCCGCCTTCGAGCAATAGCCGTTCGACCACCTCGGGCGAGACGTGCTGGCCGAACAGATTGGTGACCCGATCCCGCGCGGTGGCCGCCGCGATACTCGCCTCGAACTGATGCCGCAACTGAACGCCGACCGCGCCCGCCAGCATCCCCGCCAGCAGAAACATCACGCTGCGAATCAGCTCGAAACCAAATTCGGCCGGCGGCTCGGCGGCAAAATTCGGCGGGTGATACAACATCGCCATCGCAAACAGCTGGGCCGCGGCAACGAAGCCCGTGAACGTCGACAGCCAGAAATCAAGCCGCAGGGTCGAGAGCACGATGAAGAGGAAATACGACAGCGGCGCGGCATATCCCAGTGCCTGCGCCGGGCCCATCCAGTTCATGTGCAGATACAGCACGAATGTCGGCATGCTGGTTTCGATCAGGGAGGAAAGATAGCGTCGCAGCGTCGGCACGTCGCGGTGCATCGCCAGCCGCCGGCTCAGCAGATGCAGAACGACCAGCTCGAACATGATGAATGGAACGAACACCGCAAACTGCGGAACGAGATCGAACCGGCCATGGGTGATGCGGTCGAGTACCGATGGCACGACGAGATGCAGCAGCGTGAACGCCGCGGTCAGCAGCGAGGCCGTCATGATGACGGCCTTGATGCGGATCCGTTCGGTGAGCAGGATTTCGCGGGTCAGCGCGTCGTGGAACTGGGCGAGCGCCGGGGTGTGGTCTCGCCGCCGGATCAAGCGTCGCAGCCACTCGATCGCTTGATCTTTTCGGCTGGCCACGGTCGGCGGGCTCCTGGCGCGGGCTAGCTGTGAAACTTCAGTCCATCGACGATCTTGTCGATTACCTTGCGCTCGGCGCGCATCGCAAGCCCTACCAGATCGAGTTCGGCGCGGATCACGGCCTTGACCACCTCGCGGTTGGCCGCGTCATGCGTGGTCTTGAACATGTCCCCGGTATAGAGGGCAGGCCTCACATTGCGCGCGAGCGCCCGTTCGAGCGCACGTGCCAGCGCCGGCCGGTCGGCGCCATAGATCAGGATCGGCTGACCGATCAGCGACAGGTAAAGCGTGCCGGAGCCGTCTTGATACGGCTCGCCGATGCATTCCGGAAACGCCGCGGCGATTCCGCCGGCCAGGAACGAGGCCACGTTCAGCTTCTGCCACGGCTCGAGGTCGGTCCGGATCACGACCGCGATCTTGGTATCGAATTGCATGGAGGGCCCCGCGAGAGTGACGTCATTCCGGGCCGCGCGCACGCGCGAACCCGAAAGCGATGATCCATACAAATGGTCTCTCGTCGAAAAAGCTAGCCCTCAAGCCGGTCTAGCGCGTTTTCGAGCGAAGTGGATACCGGTTCGCGTCAAGAAAACGCGTCAAAATAAAAACCTAGAGCCCCGTTCCGATTCCATCGGAACGGAAAAGGCTCTAGCCCTTGGCGTCGCAGGCCCAGGCGCGGATCACGCATTCCTTGCCGCCGAATTCATAGCATTTGCGGGTCGCGGTGTTCAGCGTGGTGGAAATATGCTGTTCCACCGCGTAGCCGTAGGCGCCGCAGGGATTTTTCATGTCGATCGCCAGCGCCGCGCAGGCGCGCTTCATGGTCATCGCGGTGCATTCGCCCTTGCACTGCTTGAGCGCGGCGGCCCGCGCGCCGGCCTCACCGGCATAGTCGAAGGCCTGGCCGTAGGCGCCGCATTTGCCGATCGCGAACGAACCGGCGGCCCAGGCTTCGGTGGCAACGCGCGTTGCGGCGAGCGCCAAGGTCAGCGCGAACACAAACATCGCGCGGCGCTGCAGTTTCGAAAAAAACGTCAAGAGTCCCCTCCCCCGAGGTCGTATCGGCGAAAACCTAGCGCAAGGGCGTTTCCACTTGGTGAACGAGAGGTTGAATATGGGGGCGGCGCAATGCACCGTAGGGTGGGCAAAGGCGCGTCAGCGCCGTGCCCACCAACTCAAGCATCCGCAAGCGGCGGTGGGCACGGCGCGAAGAGCGCCTTTGCCCACCCTACGGCTATAATTACCAATCTACTTTCTTACGACAGCCGTTCGGGCTGCCGCTTGTCGAGGCGGGCGGCGGCGAGGGCCTCTGGCGTATCGATATCCAGGAACGCGCCGTGGCCCTCGACCGGGACTTCCGCCACCGCCTCGGCATGCCTGGCAATGAGGTGCCGAGCGCCGATGTCGCCGTCGAGCGCCATCAATTCCGTGAAGAAGCGCCGCGACCACAGCACCGGATTACCGCGCCTGCCATCGCTGACCGGCACCGCGATCAGCTCGCCGCGATCCGGCGCGAACGCCTCGATCAGCCGATCGATCAGGCGCGCGTCGATCAGCGGCATATCGCCGAGGCACACCACCGCGCCGTCGGCATTGGCGGGCACCGCGGCAATGCCTGTCCTGACGGAGCTGGCCAATCCCGCGGCAAAATCCGGATTGCGCACGAACTTTACTTTCAGCCCCGCCAGCGCCTTCTCGACCTCGCCGGCCTGATGGCCGGTGACCACGATCACGCCGGAGGCACCGGATGCCAGCGCCTGCTCGGTCACGGTCCGCACCAGCGGCTTGCCGGCAAGCTCGGCCAATAGCTTGTTCGGACCGCCCATCCGGGTGGATCGCCCCGCGGCAAGGATCACGGCCGCGACATTGCGGTTGCCTTCCGATCCCGCCGGCTTGCGCGGCTGCGGCCTTGTCACGATCTCCATCAGCAAGCCGCCGACGCCCATGCCGGTGAGGTCCGCGCGCGTTACCTTAAGGCCCGCCAATAACCGCGTCAGCACCCAGTCAAAGCCGTTTTCGACCGGCGAGCGCGCACAGCCCGGCGCGCCCAGCACCGCGACGCCGTCGGCATTGCCGATCATCAGCAAATTGCCGGGATCGACCGGCATCCCGAAGTGCTCGATCTCGCCGCCAACCGCTTCAAGTGCCGCCGGAATCACATCGCGGCGGTCGGCGATCGCCGACGCCCCGAACACGATCACCAGTTCGGCGCCCAACCCCAGCAATTCCTTGATCGACGCCGCCAATGCGGCCTCCTCATGCGGCACGCGGCGTTCGGCGATGATGGTGGCGCCCGCCGGCGCCAAGCGGTCGGCGGTAACCCGCAAGGTCTTTTCGATCACCTTCGCCGCCAACCCGGGCAGCAAGGTCGAGACAATGCCGACACGCTTGACGGTGTAGGGCGCGACGCTCATGCGGCCGGTTTGTGCCGCCGCCACCGCCAGCGCGCCCAGATCGGCCTTGATTCCGAACGGCACGATCTTGACGGTCGCGATCATCTCGCCGGGAACCACGGCCTTGAACGCCGGCAGCGTCGCAAACGTGATCGCTTCATCGACGCGGTTGATGCTGTCGACCGCGGTCCGATCGACCACCAGCACGCCGGCCCGTGTCGCGAACAAATTGGACCGTCCGGTAAAGGCACGCTCGACATCGACGCCATCGCCGGCAATGGCCTGGGCGATGCCGCCGGCCGCGACGTCTTCGGAGATGTCACCGTCCTCGAGCCGGACCACGACCACTTCCTTGACGCCCGCGCGCTTCAAGGCTTCGACCTCGGCAGGCCCGATCGTGGTGCCCTTCTTGAGCACCAGCGCTCCCTGGCGCAGGGTATGCACAGTGACGCCGCCAACCGCGTCGGCCGGGCTGGCGGGACCGAACTTCATGCCGCGTTCTCTTTCGCGAGTTCTTTCGGGTTCTCTTGCGGCAGACGCAAGGTCGCGGTGATCTCGGCCATGATGGCGACCGCGATTTCGGACGGCGACACCGCGCCGATGTTGAGCCCGATCGGGGCGTGGATGCGCGCGATGTCGGCATCGGTCGCGCCTTGCGCCCTCAGCCGGTCGCCGCGCTTGGCATGGGTTTTCCGCGAGCCCAGTGCGCCGATATAGAAGCAGTCGCGCTCGAAGGCGTGCAGCAGCGCCGGATCGTCGATCTTCGGATCGTGCGTCACCGCCACGAACGCCGTGTAATGATCGACATTGAGCGGCGGCAGCGCCACATCGGGCCATTCGGCGATCAGCGGCACATCCGGAAACCGCTCGGGGCTTGCGAACGCGGTGCGCGGGTCCACCACCGTCACGTCGTAATCCAGCGAGCGCGCCAAGGGCGCCAGCGCCTGGCTGATATGAACCGCGCCGATGATCACGAGCTTGGCGGTCGGCGCATAGACATTGAGAAACAGTTTCTTGCCGCCGGCTTCGATGGTGCCGCTCTTGCCCATGCGCAACTGTTTCGACAGCTCGGCGCGCAGCGGATCGGCCGCGATATCCCTGGCCTTGACCAGGCGTTGCTCGCCATTGGCGGTATCGAGCACCACGATCACCGGACGGCGCGCGGCGCGCTCGGCATTGAGTTCGATCAGTGTCTCGCTTTTCACGGCTAACCAACTTTCTCGACAAAGACGCGGATGGTGCCGCCGCAGGACAGGCCGACGTTCCACGCGGTCTCGTCCGCAACGCCAAACTCCAAAAGCTTCGGCTCGCCGCTCGAGATCACATCGAGCGCTTCGGTGACCACGGCACCCTCGACGCAGCCGCCGGACACCGACCCCAAAAACGTACCGTCGTCGTTGATCACGAGGCTTGAGCCCGCCGGCCGGGGCGCCGAGCCCCAGGTCTCGACCACGGTCGCCAGCGCCACGCCATGGCCGGCCTTCTGCCAATCCTCGGCCGCCTGCAGGATATCTTCGTCACGGTTGAGCGTGGTGGCCATGGGAGCCTCTTTTGTCTCTTTTAAGCTGCTTTAAGCGGCGGGGCGGATCGCGCTGCGGTGGTGCGGCGGCGCCGCCGACGATAATGCGGCAATCAGCCCCTCGATTGAACTCAAATTATGCACCGGGCGGAATTCGTCAACGTGCGGCAGCATCATTTTGATACCCTGCGCCTTGGCCTCGAAGCCGCCATAGCGCAAGAGCGGGTTGAGCCAGATCAGGCGGCGGCAGGACCGGTGCAGCCGGTCCATCTCGAATGCCAATTTGTCATCCGCCTCGCGCTCCAGCCCGTCGGAGATCAAGAGCACGATGGCGCCCTGCCCCAGCACCCGCCGGCCCCATAATTTGTTGAAGCTATGCAGCGAGGCCGAGATCCGGGTCCCGCCGGCCCAGTCCTCCACCGTCGATGAGCAACTGGCCAGCGCCTCATCGGGATCGCGGGCCCGCAGCGCCCGCGTCACATTGGTCAGCCGGGTGCCGAACAGGAACACCGAGACGCGCTTGCGGGCGTCGGTGATGGCATGCAGGAAATGCAGGAACAGCCGGGTATATTCGCTCATCGACCCCGAGATATCGAGCAATGCTACGATCGGCGCCGGCCTGTCGATCAATCCCAGCCGATGGATGTCGATGATGTCGCCGCCGGTGCGCAACGATGCGCGCAGGGTACGCCGCATATCCAGCCGCAAGCCCCGCGCATCGGGCTGATAGCGGCGGGTGCGCAATTCGGCCTGCGGCAGCCTCATCTGCGCGATCGCGCGGGTCACCTGCGCGATCTCGGCCGCGCTCATCTGCGCGAAATCTTTTTTCTGCAGCACTTCCTTGTCGGACACCGAGAGCCTGAGTTCCTGCTCCTGGGCCTGCGGCGTCTCGCTGACGGACGGCTGCGCCAGCGCCTCCTGGACGCGGCGCGAGGCCGGCGCCGGCTTCTTCTTGGCCTGATCCGGCAGCGGTACCGAATCCAGCATGTGCTTCCAGTCTTCGGCGGCGCGGAAGAACAGATCGAATGCCTGCTCGAAAATCAGCGCATGCTCGTGCCGCTTGACGAAAATCGCTTCCAGCGTCGTGTAGACGTCGGCGCGATGGCCGATCTCGATCACCTGCAGCGCATTCAGTGCATCGATCACCGCGCCGGGCCCAACCGGCAACCCGGCCGCCCGCAATGCGCGGGCAAAGCCGACGACATTGTCGGCCATTTGTCCGGTCGGCGGCGTGAGGTGATTGATGGGCATCGGGCAACTCTTTCGTCATTCCGGGATGGTCCGAAGGACCAGACCCGGAATCTCGAGATTCTCCGATGTGCGATTGCACATCGTAGTTCGACGCTGACGCGCCGCCCCGGAATGACAGACCTTGTTGCAACGCGCGAGCTAAGTCTCGCTCGTCGCTTCCTTCAAAACCTTTTGCAAGCCATCGCCCTGCATCCGGGCGATGTCATCCTGGTATTTCAAGAGCGCGCCGAGCGTGTCGCCCACCACTTCCGGTGTCAGGGAGCGGGCGTCGAGTTCGGTCAGCGCGGTGGCCCAGTCGATGGTCTCGGCGACGCCTGGCGATTTGTAGAAATCCTGGTCGCGCAGCGCCTGCACGAAGCGCACGACCTGCTGCGAGAGTTTCGCGGAAATGTTCGGAACCCGCGATTTGACGATCGCCAGTTCGCGCTCGGCCGAGGGATAGTCGACCCAGTGATAGAGGCAGCGGCGCTTCAGCGCGTCGTGAATTTCGCGGGTGCGGTTCGAGGTGACGATCACGATCGGCGGCGACGGCGCCTTCACTGTGCCGAATTCGGGGATCGTGACCTGAAAGTCCGAGAGTATCTCCAGAAGATAAGCCTCGAACGCTTCATCGGCGCGGTCGAGTTCGTCGATCAAGAGCACCGGCGCGCCCGCCAGATCCGGCTCCAGCGCCTGCAGCAGCGGCCGCTTGATCAAAAAGCGGTCGGCGAAGATATCGCTGGAGAGCTGGTCGCGATCGGCATCGCCGGCGGCTTCCGCGAGCCGGATCGCGATCATCTGCGACGCACTGTTCCACTCGTAGACCGCGGAGGCGACGTCGAGACCTTCATAGCATTGCAGCCGGATCAGCTTGCGGCCAAGCGCTGCCGACAGCACTTTTGCGATTTCGGTCTTGCCGACGCCGGCCTCGCCCTCGAGGAACAGCGGCCGGCCCATCCGCAGCGCCAGATACGTCACCGTCGCCAGCGAGCGCTCCGCGAGATAGCCGCGTGACGTCAGGAGTTCGAGCATCGCATCGACGGAATTGGGTAACGCCGATGCAGTCATGAAAAACCCGATCTCGATGAATACGTAACGAGCATCACGCTTTGGCGCTCGCGGCATCGACCGCGCGACGCGCCAGCACCCCGATCAGATGCGCGCGATATTCGGCGCTGCCGTGCAGATCGCTGTTCAAACCTTCCGCGGGCACCGACAAGCCTTCGAGCGCCTTGGGCGAGAAGCGTTTCTTCAACGCTTCCTCAAAAGCGGTGACGCGGAACACGCCATCGGAGCCCGCGCCGGTGACGGCGACGCGCACATCGGACGGCCGTTTGGCGACGAACACCCCGACCAGCGCGTAGCGCGAGGCCTGGTTGCGGAATTTAATGTAGGCGGCCTTCTTCGGCACCGGGAACATCACTTTGGTGATGATCTCGTCGCTCTCGAGCGCGGTGGTGAAAAGCCCCTGGAAGAATTCCTCCGGCTTGAGCCGGCGCTTGTTGGTGACGATGGTCGCGCCCAGCGCAAGGCAGGCCGCCGGATAGTCGGCGGTCGGATCGTTGTTGGCGAGCGAACCGCCGATGGTGCCTTTGTGGCGCACCGCGGGATCGCCGATCAGGCCGGCGAGTTCGGCCAATGCGGGGATCGCTTCGCCGACGATGGCCGAGGTCGCGACCTCGGCGTGCCTGGCGGTGGCGCCGATCACCAGCGCGCGGCCCTTCATCTCGATGCCGTCGAGGCCCTCGATATGGGAGAGATCGACCAGATGCGGCGGGCTTGCCAGCCGCTGCTTCATCACCGGCACCAGCGTATGGCCGCCGGCGATCAGCTTGGCGTCTTCATTCTTGATCAAGAGATTGGCGGCCTGACGCACAGTCGCCGGACGATGATATCTGAATTCATACATGAGGTATTCCCGACCGCCATATGCGGCACTTGAAATTTACGCGAGGTCCGACTTTGCCATGGCCTTGGCGCCGGCCGCGATCGATTGGACGATGTTCTGGTAACCGGTGCAGCGGCACAGATTGCCTTCGAGCTCTTCACGAATGACATGATCCGAGAGGTCGTGGCCCTTGCGGTGAACAAGGTCGACCGCGGTCATGATCATGCCCGGCGTGCAGAAGCCGCATTGCAGGCCGTGATGCTCGCGGAACGCTTCCTGCATCGGGTGCAGGGGCGCGCCGTCGGCGGCGAGGCCCTCGATGGTCTTGACCTCGTGGCCATCGGCCATCACCGCCAGCGTGGTGCAGGATTTGACTGCCTTGCCGTCGAGATGCACGACGCAGGCGCCGCATTGCGAGGTATCGCAGCCGACATGGGTACCGGTCAGCCGCAGGTTTTCGCGCAGAAACTGGACTAGCAGGGTACGGGGATCGACATTGGCGTTAACGGGGTTGCCGTTCACGATCAGGGAAATCTTGGCCATTCAGCTCTCTCTTCATCTGCGCCACCGCATATCGGCGGAACAGTCGATTAAAATCGTTCCAAAGCCATAATATGGGCCATCCCGGCAATGAGCAACCTCACCTGGAGCATGGCCCGATGTGACCTCGGTAGCAGGCTAGCCCTGTACCGCCTTGGCGAAATTGGCGAAAAACTCATCGGCCAGTTTCTTGGCCGAACCGTTGATCAGGCGCTGTCCGAGCTGGGCGAGCTTGCCGCCGATCTGCGCCTCGACATTATAGCTCAAGAGGGTGCCGCCATCCTTCTCGGCCAGCGCCACCGTGGCGCCGCCCTTGGCAAAGCCCGCAACGCCGCCTTCGCCCTCGCCGGAAATCCTGTAGCCGTTGGGTGGATCGAGATCGCTCAGCGTGACCTTGCCCTTGAAGCGGGCCGACACCGGTCCGACCTTCATTTTGGCGGTGGCGCGAAAGCCGTTGTCTTCGGTTTTTTCCAGCTCTTCGCAGCCGGGAATGCAGGCCTTGAGCACTTCCGGATCGTTCAATTTGGCCCACACGGCCTCGCGCGGCGCCGCGAGCTGGACCTCGCCGTTCATTGTCATGGCCATGTGATTCGCCTCCTGAAAACGCGTTCTTGCGCCACGGCGCCGGTACCAAACCCCAAGTAAAGCACGGCAAGGCCAAATGAAAGGGGATCGCGGTACCGGGTGCGATGCATATTCGCAGCGCAGCATGCCTGCGAGCCGGCTTGCGCCAGAGCCGCAGGGTTGGCACAGCCATGAGAGGATGGTTAGGTCGCGCGCATCATGACTACCGCTCTCTCGCCCCTGCTCGCGCCGATGCTGTCGAGCGCCGCCATGCGCGCCGCCTGCGACGACCTGGTCTATCTGCAGCACATGCTCGATTTCGAGGCCGCGCTGGCGCGCGCCGAAGCCGCCACCGGCGTGATTCCGGCGGCAGCATTGGGGCCGATCGAGCGCGCCTGCAAAGCGCAAGGCTTCGATCTTGCCGCCCTCGCAGAAACTGCGACAAAATCCGGCAATCTCGCGATCCCCCTGGTCAAGGCGCTGACCGCGGCCGTGACCCTCAGCGACCCCGAGGCGGCGCGCTATGTGCATTGGGGCGCCACCAGCCAGGACGTGATCGACACCGCGGCGATGCTGATGCTGCGCGCCGGCATTGACGCGCTGCTGTCCGACATCGACCGCGCGATCGCCGGTTTTGCCCGGCTAGCGCTGGAACATCGCCACACCGCGATGGTCGGGCGCACCTGGCTGCAGCATGCGCTGCCGATCCCGTTCGGGCTGAAGCTTGCGGAATATGCCGCGGCGCTGAACCGTTCGCGCACGCGACTGAAGCGGTTGCGCAGCGAGGCTCCGGCGCTGCAATTCGGCGGCGCAGCGGGAACGCTGGCAGCGCTCGGCGACCACGGCTTGCGCGTTGCCGAGAAGCTGGCGCAGGAGCTCGACCTGCCGCTGACGGAGGCGCCCTGGCACACCCATCGCGACCGTTTCGCGGAGGCAGCCTCGGTGCTGGCCATCATCGCAGGCACATGCGGCAAGATCGCCCGCGACGTATCGCTGATGATGCAGACCGACGTCGGCGAAGCGTTCGAGCCCGCGGGCGAAGGCCGCGGCGGCTCGTCGACCATGCCGCACAAACGCAATCCGGTCGCCGCCGCCGGCGCGCTCGCCGCCGCCACCATGGCGCCTGGTCTCGCGGCGACGATGTTCGCAGCCCAGGTGCAGGATCACGAACGCAGCGCCGGACCATGGCACGCGGAATGGCCGACCCTGCCGAGCTTGCTGCTGGTCACCTCGGGCGGGTTGGCCGCCATTGTCGATATCGCCGAGGGCCTGGAAGTCGATGCAGCGCGAATGCGCGCCAATCTCGACACCACAAACGGGTTGATCATGGCCGAATCCGTCACGTTCGCGCTGGCCGAAAAGCTCGGCAAGAGCGAGGCTCATCATCTGGTGGAGGCCGCGAGCAAAAGGGCCGTCGCCGAGAAAATAGCCCTGCGCGACGTGCTGGCCG
This sequence comes from uncultured Alphaproteobacteria bacterium, assembly GCA_963755895.1. Taxonomy (GTDB): domain Bacteria; phylum Pseudomonadota; class Alphaproteobacteria; order Rhizobiales; family Xanthobacteraceae; genus Bradyrhizobium. Next base: position 28,780 of record CAVWMD010000027.1, on the reverse strand, counting down.
GCGACGCGAGGGTGGCGCAACAATTCGACGCCAAAAAACTTGCAGACCTGTTCGAGCCGATGGCCTATCAGGGCGTCTCGCAAGCCCTGATCGACCGGATACTGGCGTCGCTCGATAAAAAGTAGGATATGAACACCGTCATTGCGAGGAGCACTTGCGACGAAGCAATCCAGCTTTCTTGGTGCAGCAAGCTGGATTGCTTCGCGGAGCCTGTCATCGGGCGGGCGTTCGCCCGACCCGTTGGCTCGCAATGACGAATAGCACTCCAGGATACGGAAATTTCACATGCCGATGATCGACGCCGAGGGTTGCCTGCTCAACGTATCCGTCGAGGGCCGCGACGGCGGACCGACCTTGATGCTGTCGAATTCGCTGGGCTGCAATTTGCAGATGTGGGAGCCGCAGATGAAGGCCTTCACGCAATTGTTTCGCGTGATCCGCTATGATCGCCGCGGCCACGGCAAATCCGGCGTGCCTCCCGGCCCCTATTCGATGGAGCGCTTCGGCCGCGACGTGCTCGCGATCCTCGACGACCTCAATATCGAGAAGGTGCACTGGTGCGGGCTGTCGATGGGCGGCATGGTCGGACAATGGCTCGGCGCCAACGCGCCGCAGCGGTTCGACCGCATCGATTCTGTCCAACACCAGCTGCTATTATCCCGATCCGACCAACTGGCTGAACCGCATCAAGGCGGTGCAGGAAGGCGGCATCGCCTCGGTCGCCGATGCCGTCATCGCGGGCTGGCTGACGGCGGATTTTCGCGAGCGCGAACCGCGGGTCGCAGCGAACATGAAGGCCATGCTGCTGGCCACGCCGGTGCAGGGTTATCTCGCCTGCTGCGAGGCGCTGAGCACGCTCGATCAGCGCGCGCTGCTGCCAAAGATCAAAAGCCCGACGCTGGTGATCGCCGGGCGTCACGACATGGCGACGCCGCTTTCGGCCGGCGAATTGATCCGCAGCCAGATCCCGCGCGCCAGCCTGACCATTCTCGATGCGGCGCATATTTCCAATGTCGAGCAGCCGCACGCCTTTACCGACGCCGTGATCGGCTTCCTGACGCAACGCTGACAACGTAACACCAACAACGTCATTGCGAGGAGCGAAGCGACGAAGCAATCCAACCTTTCTTTGCTACGCGATGGATTGCTTCGCTCCGCTCGCAATGACGGGAGGAGGAATAATGGACGATCAGAAACGCCGCGATGACGGCATGGTCCAGCGCCGCAAGGTGCTCGGTGATGCCTGGGTCGACAAGTCGATCAGCAACCGGAATTCGTTCAACACCGACTTTCAGGACATGATCACCCGCTATGCGTGGGGCGAGATCTGGACCCGGCCGCATTTCGACGAGCGCACGCGGCGCGTGCTGGTGATCGGCACCATGGTCGCGCTGGCGCAATGGGACGAGTTTCGCCTGCATGTACGCGCGGCGCTGGCGGAAGGCGGGTTCACGCCCGACGATATCAAGGAAATTCTGTTGCAGCAGGCGATCTATTGCGGCGTGCCCGCCGCCAATCACGCCGTCAAGGAAGCTTCAGCGATTATCCAGGAGCTGGGGCTGCTGAAGGGATAGATCACTCGCCGGCCGCTGAATCTGCGGCGCGACCTTCGCCGGACGCTCGGTCAGCATCACGATCGCTGTGCCGAGGAGCATCAGCAATTCGGTCGCGTGCAGCCGCAGCGCCGCGGTCTCGCCGACCTTGGACGCCATCAGCATGCTGGCAAAGCTGATCACGCTGCCGATCGAAAGCGCGATCGCCAGTGCTTCGCCGGCGTCGTCGCTCTTGCGGATAACGGCACGGGTCAGCAGCACCAGGAAGATCGCGAAGAATGCCGCTACGGTCAGCTTGCCCAATGCAAGCAGCCACGCCATCCGCACCGTGGCCATTCCGGCCAGTTGCAAATGGTCGCTGATGAACAGCGCCACCGAAATGTTCGGCCGCTCATAGAGGCCGTGGATCGGCGAAATCATGATCCTGAACGCGACCATGATCCAGGTCGGAATGAAATAGGCCGCAATCAACGCGCCGCTGATTGAGCTGATCCGCCGGTGTGCCGACATGCCGCTTCCCGCTGTTTTCCGCGGCTCCCGAGGGGACGCGGCTTCGTCGGGTGAGGTAACGCGCTTAAACAGCGAGGGGCAATTTAAACCCTTTGTTTACCTTAATGGCCGGGGGAAAACGCAACGGCGTACCTTTCCCACTGACGTCATGGCCGGACTTGATCCGGCCATCCATCCTCTTCAAACGATGGACCCCCGGATCAAGCCCGGGGTGACGGCGTTACACTACCTACCAAAAGAAAAATCCCGCCTTCCGGCGGGACTTTCCTGCTCTCGCCTGGTCCTGCTACGGAACTAGCGATCCTTGTTGGGGTGATCCTTGTTGGGGTTCTGGCCCTGACGGTTCGGATCCTGCTGCTGCTGGCCGGGCTTTTGGCCACCGCCCTGCTGCTGACCGGGCTTCTGGCCCGGATTCTGGTTCTGCTGGCCGGGCTGGTTCTGATTGGACATCTCAAGATCTCCCTTGTTGAACGTAGCCGGTATTAACCTCGGGGCACGCCAATGGTTGCAGGCCAAACCGGTTCCATCTTGATCATTGCGTGGCGGTTCGTTGTCGCAGCCGTGGCTCTAGGAACTGCCGGGGAACCTCTGGGGAACCCCACGGGGAACCGCGGGAAACCCGCTTGCAAACTAGCTATGTACAACGCCGCCTGGGCACGCCTGCCGCTGTTGCCGCCTTGAGTTCCCACTGTTAGAAAATGACACGACGCTTCGGTCCGGCTGCCGGGAGCCATCGGGGCGGAATTCGTCAAGACGCATTTTCTCGACGGCAAACCGGGACCCCTTTGCCGGAAAATGCTCAAGCAACGGCAGCGCATGGATTATTTCGCCCAGCAAGTCATCAACGGCGTCGTGCTTGGTTCGATCTATGGCCTGATCGCCATTGGCTACACCATGGTCTACGGCATCGTCGGCATGATCAATTTCGCCCATGGCGACATCTTCATGATCGGCGGCTTTATCGCGCTGATTTCGTTCCTGATCCTGGTCTCGATCGGCCTCACATTCGTGCCGGTGATCCTGCTGATCGTGCTCTTGGTATCGATGGCGATCACGGCGCTCTATGGCTGGACCGTGGAGCGCATCGCCTACCGGCCGCTGCGCCACTCGTTCCGCCTCGCCCCGATGCTGTCGGCGATCGGCATGTCGTTCGTGCTGTCGAACTATTCGCAAGTGGCGCAGGGCGCCCGCGTCAAACCGGTCCCGCCGATCATCACCGGCGGCTACACCCTGCTCGACCGCAACGGTTTCGTGGTGCGGCTGTCGAACGTGCAGATCGTCGTCGTCATCACCACCATCGTGCTGCTGGCGATCTTCACCTGGCTGGTGTCGCGCACGAGATTGGGCCGCGACATGCGCGCCTGCGAGCAGGACCAGACCATGGCAGCGCTGCTCGGCGTCGATGTCGACCGCACCATCTCCATGACCTTCGTGATCGGGGCAGCACTCGCCGCCGTCGCCGGCATGATGTACCTGCTGTATTACGGCCTGGTCGATTTCTATATGGGCTTCGTCGCCGGCATCAAGGCGTTCACCGCGGCCGTGCTCGGCGGCATCGGCTCGCTGCCCGGCGCGATGCTGGGCGGGCTCCTGATCGGCCTGATCGAAACGCTGTGGTCGGCCTATTTCTCGGTCGAGTACAAGGACGTCGCGGCGTTCTCGATCCTGATCATCGTGCTGATTTTCCTTCCGACCGGCCTGCTCGGCCGGCCTGAAGTCGAAAAAGTCTGACGGGCGAGCCGCGTGACAACCATCCCGACGCCCGCTTCGCGCGCCCCTGGTGCAGCCTTCATCTTCAAGAAAGCCCTGATCAGCGCCCTGGTCGCGCTGGTGCTGTTTTCGCTGATGATCGGCATTCGCACCGAGGCCGGGCCGTCAGGTCAATTGATCTACTGGACCCGGTTCGGCGATCTCGCAGCGATGGTCGGCATCGTGTTCGGCGGCAGCATCGTGGTGGAATTGCTGCGGCGATGGTGGGGACCGGTCGGCACCGTCGCGATCGTGCCGCCACGAATGCAATCGGCACTGGCGGTGGCGGGACGGCTGGTTGCGCCGCTGCTTGCTGATCTTTGCGTTTCTGGTGCCGGTGATCTTCTACGATCAGCGCTACATCCTCGATCTCGGCATTCTCGTGCTGACCTATGTGATGCTGGGCTGGGGATTGAATGTCGTGGTCGGCCTCGCCGGCCTGCTCGATCTCGGCTATGTCGCGTTCTATGCGGTCGGCGCCTATTCCTACGCGCTGCTTGCGACCAATTTCGGCTTGTCGTTCTGGGTCTGCCTGCCGCTGGCGGGAATCCTCGCGGCGTTGTGGGGCGTGCTGCTGGGCTTTCCGGTGTTGCGGCTGCGCGGCGACTATCTCGCCATCGTCACGCTGGCGTTTGGCGAAATCATCCGCCTCGTCATCATCAATTGGCAAAGCCTGACCGGCGGCCCCAACGGCGTCTCCGGCATTCCCCGCCCGACCTTGTTCGGCATTCCGCTGACGCCGGGTCCGGACGGCCTCGCGGCCAAACTTGGCATCGCATTCTCGCCGACCCATCGCATCGTGTTTCTGTTCTATCTGATCCTGGCGCTGGCGCTTGCTCACCAACTGGGTCACGATCCGGCTGCGGCGTTTGCCGATCGGTCGTGCCTGGGAAGCCCTGCGCGAGGACGAAGTGGCCTGCCGCGCGCTCGGCATCAACATCACCACGACAAAACTGACCGCGTTCGCGACCGGCGCGATGTTCGGCGGTTTTGCCGGCGCGTTCTTCGCCACCCGGCAGGGTTTCATCAGCCCGGAATCGTTCACCTTCCAGGAATCGGCGCTGGTGCTCGCGATCGTCGTGCTCGGCGGCATGGGCTCGCAGCTCGGCGTGGCGCTGGCGGCGCTGACCATGATCGGCGGCTTCGAGCTGTTTCGCGGGCTCGAGCAATATCGCATGCTGGTGTTCGGCGTCGCGATGGTGCTGTTGATGATCTGGCGGCCGCGCGGGCTGATCGGCCATCGCGCGCCGACCGTGTTCCTACGCCACGCGCAAACGATCTCATCCGACCTCGTCAAGGAGGGGCATGGATGAACGGCGACGACATTCTCAAGGTCGATCATCTGACCATGCGCTTCGGCGGCATCGTCGCGGTCAACGATCTTTCGTTCGGCGCCGAGCGCCGCCAGATCACCGCGCTGATCGGGCCGAACGGCGCCGGCAAGACCACGGTGTTCAACTGCGTCACCGGTTTCTACAAGCCGACCTCGGGCGCCATTCGCCTCGTCCACGACAACGGCGCACAGTTTCGCCTGGAGACGGCTGAAGGATTTCCGGATCTCAAAGCAGGCCAAGGTCGCCCGCACCTTCCAGAATATCCGGCTGTTTCCCGGCATGACCGCGCTGGAAAATCTGATGGTCGCCCAGCACAACGCGCTGATGCTGGCCTCGGGCCTGACGTTTCTCGGCCTGATCGGCGCGCCATCCTGGCGCACCGCCGAGAAGCGCGCGATCGATCTGGCCAAATTCTGGCTCGATCGCATCGGGCTATTCGACCGCGCCGACGACGCCGCCGGCAATTTGCCCTATGGCGACCAGCGCCGGCTCGAAATCGCGCGCGCGATGTGCACCGAACCCGCATTGCTCTGTCTCGACGAGCCGGCCGCCGGACTGAACGCGCGCGAAAGTGCGGCGTTGAGCGATCTGCTGCTCTCGATCCGGTCCGACCAGGGCACCTCGATCCTCTTGATCGAGCACGACATGTCGGTGGTGATGGAAATTTCCGACCGCATCGTGGTGATGGACTACGGCGTCAAGATCGCCGAAGGCACACCGAAAGACGTTCGCGACGATCCCAAGGTGATCGCGGCCTATCTCGGCGTCGAAGACCAGGAAGTCGCCGCGGTCGAGCAGGAGCTGGGACTGTGAGCGCGCCGCTGCTCGAAATCCGAGGCCTGCGCGCCGCCTACGGCAAGATCGAGGCGCTGAAGGGCGTCGATATCGACGATCTCCGGCGGCGAAATCGTCGCGCTGATCGGCGCCAATGGCGCCGGCAAGTCGACCTTGATGATGACGATCTTCGGCAAGCCGCGCGCACGCGCCGGGTCAGATCCTGTTCGATGGCCACGATATCACCGATCTAGAGACGCACCAGATCGCGCGACTGCGCATCGCGCAGTCGCCGGAAGGCCGGCGGATTTTCCCGCGCATGAGCGTGGCGGAAAACCTGCAGATGGGCGCCGATGCGACCGAAACCGGCGAGACCGACCGCGCCGCCGGCCTCGAGCGCGTCTTCACGCTGTTTCCACGGCTTGAAGGAACGCATGACCCAGCGCGGCGGCACCTTGTCCGGCGGCGAACAGCAGATGCTGGCGATCGGGCGCGCCCTGATGAGCCGCCCTCGCCTGTTGATGCTGGACGAGCCTTCGCTGGGCCTTGCGCCTTTGATCGCGCGGCAGATCTTCGATGCGATCCGGACCCTGAACCGGCAGGACGGCCTCACCGTGCTGATCGTCGAGCAGAACGCCAATCATGCGCTGCGGCTGGCCCATCGCGGCTATGTCATGGTCAACGGCCTGATTACGCTGTCCGGAACCGGCAGCGAGCTGCTGCAGCGCCCGGAAGTGCGCTCGGCCTATCTCGAAGGCGGCCGGCACGGTTAGCCTGACGCGTTCCCGAAACGCGGCGAATCGACCCACGATCGGGCCTGAAAATTGCCGATGACTTCGCGGTAAAATCAGCCGACAATGCACGCGATTTTCGATCCCGGCCGCCCGCCGGGGATTTCCCGTAGCGACCTACCCGCGAGGATACCTCATGAAATCATTGAAGCTCATCGGCCTGGCATTCGGCGCATCGCTGGCATTGTCGACGGCCGCGCTGGCGCAGGACACCACCATCGCCGTGGCGGGCCCGATGACGGGCGGCGAATCCGCATTCGGCCGGCAGATGAAGAATGGCGCCGAACAGGCGGTGGCGGATCTCAACGCCGCCGGCGGCTTGCTCGGCAAGAAGCTGGCGCTCGATGTCGAGGACGATGCCTGCGATCCCAAGCAGGCGCGTTCGGTCGCGGAAAAAATCGGCAGCGCGAAAATCCCGTTCGTCGCCGGCCACTATTGCTCGTCGTCGTCGATCCCGGCTTCGGAAGCCTATGCCGACGGCAATGTGTTGCAGATCACGCCGGCTTCGACCAATCCGCTGTTCACCGAGCGCAACCTCTGGAACGTGGCGCGGGTCTGCGGCCGCGACGACCAGCAGGGCACGGTTGCCGGCGACTACATCGCGAAGGCCTACAAAGGCAAGAACATCGCCATCCTCAACGACAAGACCACTTACGGCAAGGGCCTCGCCGACGAGACCAAGAAGGCGCTCAACAAGGCCGGCGTCACCGAAAAGATGTACGAATCCTACAACAAGGGCGACAAGGATTTTAACGCCATCGTCTCGCGCCTGAAGCGCGACAACATCGATCTGGTCTATGTCGGCGGCTACCATCAGGAAGCCGGCCTGATCCTGCGCCAGATGCGCGACCAGGGCCTGCAGACGGTGCTGATGGCGGGCGATGCGATGGCCGACAAGGAATTCGCCTCGATCACCGGGCCGGCCGGCGCAGGCACGCTGTTCACCTTCGGCCCCGACCCGCGCAACAAGCCGACCGCCAAGACGATCGTCGAAGCTTCAAGGCCAAGAATATCGATCCCGAAGGCTACACGCTCTACACCTATGCCGCGGTGCAGGTCTGGTCGCAGGCCGCCGAAGAAGGCCGGCACCACCGACCCGATGAAAGTGATGGCGGCGATCAAGGCCGGCTCGTGGGATACCGTGATCGGCACGCTGGAGTTCGATGCCAAGGGCGACATCAAGCAGCTCGACTATGTCGTTTACAAGTGGGACGACAAGGGCAACTACGCCGAGATCAATCCAAAGGGCTCGTAGGAATCTCGACCGCGCTTCGAACGCCCCGGCTCGCCGGGGCGTTTTCATTTATCGATCAGGACGGGGCGAAGTAGTTGAGTAAACAATGATCCGGATGGCCCTCGATCATGGAGAGGCGCGGCTTGAATAATCTCCTCACTGACATCGCCGGCGTCCGCGTCGGCCACGCCGATGATGCCGCACTCGGCTCCGGCACCACCGCGGTGATTTTCGATCAACCCGCCGTGGCCTCGATGGATGTGCGCGGCGGCGGCCCTGGCACCCGCGAGGGCTCGCTGCTCGATCCGGTCAACGTGGTCGATCAGATCGATGCCATCGCGCTGTCCGGCGGCTCGGCGTTCGGGCTGGAGGCCGGTGGCGGCGTGCAGGCGTGGCTTGCCGAACAGGGCCGCGGATTTAAAGTCCGCGACGCCGTTGTTCCGATCGTGCCCGGCGCGATCTGCTTCGATCTGCTCAACGGCGGTAACAAGCAATGGGGCCGCTTCGCGCCGTATCGCGATCTCGGCTATGCGGCCGCCGCTGCGGCAAGCGCGTCGTTTGCGCTCGGCAGCGTCGGCGCGGGCCTGGGCGCCACCGTGAGCAACCTGAAGGGCGGTCTGGGCTCGGCATCGGCGGCGACGCCGGGCGGCGTCAAGGTCGCTGCGCTGGCGGTCGTCAATGCCATCGGCAGCGTCACGGTCGGCGACGGTCCGTGGTTCTGGGCCGCGCCGTTCGAGATCGATGGCGAATATGGCGGACGCGGGTTGCCGCCGTCCTTCACGCCCGAGATGCTGGCGATGCGTCTGAAGGGAGCGCCCGCGGTTACCGCCGTGGAAAATACCACGCTCGCGGTGGTGGTGACCGACGCCATCCTGACCAAATCCCAGGCCAGGCGGCTCGCGATGATCGCACAGACCGGGTTTGCCCGTGCGATCTATCCGGTGCACGCGCCGCTCGATGGTGACGTGGTGTTCGCCGCCGCCACCGGCGAGAAGCCTATCGATCCTTTGATCGGCCTCACCGAACTCGGCATGGTCGCGGCCAATGTCACGGCCCGGGCGATCGCGCGCGGCGTCTACGCGGCAACCGCGCTGCCCTTCCCCGGCGCGTTGCCGGCCTGGAAAGACCGGTTCGGATAGCCAGGCCTCAGCGACGCCACACTTAGACCAGGCTGCTGCCGGTCGACGTGGAGGATCCAGCCTGAAATGCCTGCAACAGCGGATCGCTGCTCGGATCGGTGCTGCTGGAGCTGCTTGATGCGCTCGCGGCGTGATGATGGCCGTGATGGCCGCCTGCCCCCTTCAGCGCCGATGACAATTCGTCGAGGCTGACGGTGCCGTCGCCATTGCTGTCGAGCTTGCTGAAGACGTCATCGGCCGCCGCGGTGTTGGTTCCCCCGGCGCCGAGCGCATTTTCGAATTCCGACTTGGTGATCTCTCCGTCGCCATTGGCGTCGATCTGCGAGAACAGATTCTGCAGCGCATCCGCGGGGCTGGTGGAAACCGATGCGGTCGCCGATGCCGATGTGGAACCGGATGCCTGGCTTTGCGCGGCGAGCAGCGCCTGCATGGTGGCCGGCGAAATCTGCGAGCCGCCGCCGGTAAACCCGGTGGTTCCGCTCGAACTCGAGCCCGTTGAGGTCTGCAGCAGGTTCGAGAGATCGAACCCGGTAGATGACGCTGACGTCGTGGCCGAAGAGGCCAGCGACTGGATCGCGCTTGCCGCGGTCGACGCGGCGCCTAAGGCAAACAGCATGGTCAAACTCCGATACGCACCGCCCTGACGCGGCTCAACCTTACACGCCGGTAAGGTCAGCAAGCGGCGTGCCATGGCAGAAAGCCCAAACACTGGGTTTTCTGTACGTTGGCCCCTATAGGCTCCCCGGCAATTGATGCCGTACCGGGCAGAATTTGCCTGCGAGGTTTTGCGCGCGGCGGTGGTACCGTCAGCCTGGGTTGCGCGTTATTGCCCCCGGGCTTTGCGCATGTTACCCGAAACTGTTCCGCACACTCGCGCGCGAAGCCTGTACGCAAAGTATTGGGGAAAACGCACATGTCTCAACAATTTGCGTCACGCCCGCTGGTCATCGCGCCGTCGATCCTGGCAGCGGATTTCTCCAGGCTGGGCGAAGAGGTTCGCGCCGTCGATGCAGCCGGCGCCGACTGGATGCATCTTGACGTGATGGACGGGCATTTCGTTCCCAACATTTCCTATGGTCCCGACGTGATCAAGGCGATGCGCCCGCACACCAAGAAGATCTTCGACGCGCATTTGATGATTTCGCCGGCCGACCCCTATCTCGAGGCCTTCGCCAAGGCCGGCTGTGATCACATCACGGTGCATGCGGAAGCAGGCCCCCATCTGCATCGTTCGCTGCAGGCGATCCGGGCACACGGCAAGAAGGCGGGCGTCTCGCTCAACCCGGGTACGCCGATCTCGGCGATCGAATACGTGATCGACATGATCGACATCGTACTGGTGATGTCGGTCAATCCGGGTTTTGGGGGCCAGGCCTTTATCCGTTCCGCGCTCGGCAAGGTCAGCGATCTCAGGGCGATGACCGCGGGACGGCCGATCGATATCGAGGTGGATGGCGGCGTCGGCCCGGATGTTTCCGGGCCGTTGGCCGCCGCCGGCGCCAACGCCTTCGTGGCGGGCTCCGCCGTGTTCAAGGGCGGCACTACCGAGAGCTATCGACACAACATTTCTGCGATCCGCGACGCGGCCGCAGCGGCGCGTGGGGAGATGGTCTAGGCAAAAGCGTTTTCGAGCGGAAAACGCGTCGAACTAAAAGTCCGGATTAGCGCTTGCGGGCCTCGAGGCCGCGCAGCAGCAGCGCCAGCAACACGTCCAGACGCGCGGCGAGATCAGGATCCTTCCATTCCTCGGCATGCGCGGGATGCTGGTAGCGGATGGTGGCCTCGTAAATCGCACGTGCCGAAGCTTTCACGTCGGCGACCTCGAACGCGCCCTCTTTGACGCCGTCGGAGATGATCGCCGCGATCTGATCGACCAGGCCTTCCTTGTACGCTTTGACGACCGAGCAGGCCTCGCGCGCCAGCGTCATATAAGTCATGAACATCTCGGGGTCTTCGGAAACCTTCTTCTGTTTGGCAAGGCAGAGCGTCCGCAGCCAGCGCTCGAGACGCGCCGGCGCAGGCCCCTTATCTTCCGAGATTTCGTCCAGCGGCGCGCTGACGCGGGCGAGCCATCGCTTGGCTACCGCCTCGCGCAACGACGCCTTGCTCGGAAAATGCCGGTAGACGCTGCCGTGGCTGACATCGAGCGCACGGGCGACATCCACCACCGTAGCCTTGGCGATGCCAAAGCGGCGCAATACATCTTCAGTGACTTCAAGAATGCGCTCAGGGGTCAGCACAACGACTTCGTTCATGGGAACCCCGTCCTGTTTTCAGCGGCCAAAGATGGTTTAGCGGGCCAATTTTTCGGCTTGCGCCGCAAGGTGGCGGGCAACCCGTGCATTGAGCCAGTCGTGGAGTAAGGCAGTCAAATGAATGATTTCTGTGGTCATGGCAGTATCTCGGCAGTTTCTAAGGCGAAGTTTCTTGTTCAAGTCCCCGCGTATTCGCGGCGGCCAAGACAGTTATAGAGATCGCGCTGACAGATTTCAATATCTGTTAGTCAATATTTTGTGAGCGGCATTGGAGCCGGCGGCCGCCCGGCTGTTGACGCCCCCGTCCCGTCCAGACCGGTGTTTGTCTCGCCGAAACGGTTCTGCTAAAGCGCGGTGTAACCCCCAAACCATCCGAGTCCACGATGATTCCCCGCTATACCCGTCCGGAAATGGCCGCCATTTGGGAGCCCCAGACCCGCTTCAAGATCTGGTTCGAGATCGAGGCCCATGCGGCGGATGCGCAGGCGGAACTCGGCGTGATCCCGAAAGAGGCCGCCAGGACGATCTGGGCCAAGGCCAAAAACGCCACCTTCGATGTCGCGCGGATCGACGAGATCGAGCGCGAGACCAAGCACGACGTCATCGCCTTCCTGACCCATCTGGCGGAGATCGTCGGTCCCGAAGCGCGCTTCGTGCATCAGGGCATGACCTCCTCCGACGTGCTGGATACCTGCCTCAATGTCCAGCTCACCCGCGCCGCGGATATCCTGATCGCCGACGTCGACCGGGTGCTGGCGGCGCTGAAGAAGCGCGCCTTCGAACACAAGATGACGCCGACCATCGGCCGCTCCCACGGCATCCATGCCGAACCGGTGACGTTCGGGCTGAAGCTCGCCTATGCCTATGCGGAATTTTCCCGCGCCCGCGCCCGCCTGGTCGACGCCCGCAAGGAGGTCGCGACCTGCGCGATCTCGGGCGCGGTCGGCACGTTCGCCCAGATCGACCCGCGCGTTGAAGCCCATGTCGCCAAGGCGATGGGGCTGGTGCCGGAACCGATTTCGACCCAGGTGATCCCTAGGGATCGCCACGCGATGTATTTTGCCGCGCTCGGCGTGATCGCCTCGTCGGTCGAACGGCTCGCCACCGAAGTCCGCCATATGCAGCGCACCGAGGTGCTGGAAGCCGAGGAGTTCTTCTCCGAGGGACAGAAAGGCTCCTCGGCGATGCCGCACAAGCGCAATCCGGTGCTGTCGGAGAACCTCACCGGCCTCGCCCGCATGGTGCGCGCCTATGTGACGCCGGCGATGGAAAATGTCGTGCTCTGGCACGAGCGCGACATCTCGCATTCCTCCGCCGAGCGCATGATCGGCCCCGATGCCACGGTGACGCTCGACTTCGCGCTCAATCGCCTCGCCGGCCTGATCGACAAGCTGCTTATTTATCCTGAGAACATGCAGAAGAATCTCGACCGGCTCGGAGGCCTGGTGCATTCGCAGCGCCTGCTGATCGCGCTGACCCAGAAAGGCGCCAGCCGCGAGGACGCCTACAAATTCGTGCAGCGCAACGCGATGCCGGTGTGGCGCGGCGAAGGCGACTTCCAGACGCTGTTGAAAAAAGACGCCGACGTGAAGAAATATCTCAGCGATGCCGAGATCGAAGAGCAATTCGACCTCGGCTATCACTTCAAGCACGTCGATACGATATTCCAGCGGGTGTTCGGGGCAAGCTGACTGGAACGCACGACAATGACAACTGAACGGTAACCCGGAATCAGCTAGGATCGCGCCGTGGCAACCCGCCCTACGATTCTGGTATTCGATTCCGGCCTTGGCGGCCTCACCGTGCTGCGTGAGATCGTGAAGGCGCGCGCCGACGTGCATTACGTCTATGTCGCCGACGACGCGTTCTTTCCCTACGGCCACCACAGCGAAGACGCGATCATCGCGCGGGTGGTGCCGCTGATCGGCGAATTGATATCCGCCCATGCGCCCGATCTGGTGGTGATCGCCTGCAACACCGCCTCGACGCTGGTGATGTCGCATCTTCGCAGCGCCTACAGCGCGCCCTTTGTCGGAACCGTCCCCGCCATCAAGCCGGCCTGCGCCAATTCGAGGACCAAGCGGGTGTCGGTGCTCGGCACCAGCGGCACCGTCAAGCGCGAATATACCCAGGCGCTGATCCGCGATTTCGCGCAAGGCTGCGAAGTGACCCTGGTGGGATCGCCGGATCTCGCATCGCTGGCGGAGTCGGCGCTGAGCGGCGTCGAGGTCAGCGATGCCGCGATAGAAGCCGAGCTTGCGCCATGTTTTGTCGGCGATGACGCCTCGGCGCGCACCGATACCGTGGTGCTGGCCTGCACCCACTACCCCCTGCTGATGGACCGGCTGGTTCGCCTGGCGCCGTGGCCGGTGGACTGGATCGACCCAGCTCCCGCCATCGCGCGGCGGGTGGTGGATTTGCTGGGACGCACCGAGGGCGAAGCCGGCGATGCCGGCGCCGAAATGTTCTTCACCTCGGGGCGGCCGCACGGTTTGAGCGCGACACTGACGCCGTTTTTCGGCGGGCGAGTGCCGGATTAGTTTCCCGAAGCGATCGCAAACGCACCACTACGAAGTTTCAACCGCAACTCAGACGAGGGGTTCGCCGCCGATAAGCTTCGTTCCCTGAAGAACCTAACTTTGAGCCCAGTTGTACGACTTTGCATCGAATATGCCCCACGAACGCCAATCGGAGACCTCAGGCCTGTTTTGATTAAAACTTTAGTCTTTGCGCGGCGAAGAGCTTTAGAAAATCGGCTGTATATTGCCCTTGCTACAACCAGGGGGACGCACCCTAATGGCTACGCCTTATTTCGAGACACAATATGAAGACGGCACCGCTATTTTCCGAGTGCACCCGTTTGAAGGATCACGGCTATTCAGTAAGATTATCTTAGCCGGACTGCTATTATTTGCGGCGTCTTTTGTGATGCCGATGTTCGTCGTCAATCCTGTCGCGTCAACCTTGGTCACGATTGCCATCGGTGGATGTATCTATCGCTTCGGAAGTAGATCGAACAAGAATGTTACAGGCCCTTCGCCCCGGCCTGCGTCACAATACGTGGAGATCCAAGCGAATTCGCGCGGCATCACGGCTAAGGGCGCGTTTTACCCGGCCGCTGAAATCGCCGAATTGCGATATTGGATTCCTGGTGCCCCTCAAGGTGGAGGGTCAAGCATCGGCTTTGCCGGGTCGGGAGCGGTTGGCCTGGGCATGGCGGCCGGTGCCGCAACTATTCAAGGCGCATACAATGCAGGACAGGGGATTGCCGCTCAACGCGCCGCTCGGTCATGCGGTGTCACTCTGCGAACCCGCTCGCACAGCACGCCCGTGGTGTTGGCAGAGGGATTGACGGCTTACGTCGCGGAATCTCTGGTTAAAGACCTTTCGCGCGAGCTTGGTTGGTAGCGGCTGGGAGCCTTCCGTGATCCATTTTTTGAGAAGCTCGTGTCGAGCAAAAGCCTTGCGCAGGTCGCCAGAGCAGCAACAGCGATTGGTGCGACGATTGTTCTTTGCGGCGCAGCTCCATGGCCTGAAGCGGTCGCAAACCACGTGCGGGAGATGGACGCTTCTTGTAAACAAGTCCATGGCCAGCCCGTGACCGGGCCTCGCATCGAATACGGCCGGCTCGACGAAGGGCCGGAGTATTGGGCGGTTGATGAAGCAGGCTACCAGTGCAGCGGAGCGGAAGGTCTTTTTTCGGGAACGGGCGGTTCGCAAGTCACCGTCTATCTCGCGCAGACAGACAGGCCACCAAGGAAAGCCTTCGAACACGGAGCCTACGGGACAGTGATCGAACCGGACGGCGATCGATCGAAAATATGGATCACGGTCGGCGGGCCGATGTGCGGTCAGACCGGCGAAATCATCCATGCCACGATGATGGTGTGCGATCGCCAGCTCAGGTGGGACGAGACGTCGGAAAAGCTCGATTTCGCGCCGGTCAGCGAAGCACGGATCAAGGAGACAACAAACTCTCCGGCCGCGGATGCACAATCCGAGAAAGTATCCTACGATTCAGGGTCGGATATCGACAGCCCGAAGGCCTACGTCTTCCGCGCCTATTGGAGCGATCAGTCGAAGCGAATTGATTGGAGCGCGCCCGTTCAAAGCCGTGGAAGCGTCTACAACACGCCGTTCGTTTCCGCCGACGGACGCAATCTCATGATGTCGACCCTTCAATCAGCCGCCTGTGATCCTCTCTGCCCGGTGCGGGTGTTTACGGCGTGCCATCGAAAGATCATGGACTTCGAGGCATGCAAGGACCGGGATCAATATAGGATATCGTCCGATCATCGCATCCTTTTTGCCTGCACCCAGAGCTTTGCCATTCCCCAGGTGACCTCGCACAACGCACTGATGGAGAATGCGCCGCCAGGCAGCAATCGCGAGGCTTATGTGCGGGTGGCTCTCAACGAGCGATCGCGCGGCCCGAATGCGCCGCAGCCCATTCATGTAATCCCGGCCGACCACAATAACTCGCAGATGCTGGTTTCCGAGTGGAAAGACGGCACGATCGAGATCACCTACGATACCCCGCGTTCGGGCTTGCCCGTTGCTCGCGGAACGTTGCTGTTCCGCGGCCGAAGGGACGGCGATCGTTATAGTGGCACGGCTTATATGTTCACATCAGGCTGCGCGCCGGCTCCATTTGCGGTAGCGGGCATGGAGAACCACAGGAAGGAGGCGATAGTTCTGGCTGGCGCCACGCCTCATCGCATTCCAGGTTCTTGCGATGTCGTGGCCGTTGTTCTGTCGGACAGATTATCGACCCTCGTGTTTGACACTCGGTTCTATGGCGACGAATAGATGTCCGCCGGCCTCGCCGAGAGGGCCGGATGGTGCGCTCCGTCGTACGTCTCCGCTCGCCAAGAGTTAGATCGCTATTTGTTGCCTGAGAATCAGCATTTACCAGCTTTCTGGCCCCAAGCGGACCCCGCCCTGTGCTGATAGGAGCATGGCTGGCACGGACATGTAGAATTGCCAGCTCGCTTACGCATCAGGGCTGCAGTGGAATATACGGGGTTCTTCGTACGAAGAATTGCTCGAACAGTTTGTTGTCTCCGATATCTCTGCCGATCTCTCTCAATGCGAAGAATGGCATCAGCACGATGAACCCGATTACGCCGAAAAGAAGTATTGCTTCCAGACTTCCTCCGTTCAGATCGGACATGCTTTCGGCGACCGTCTTGCCATGCCACATGCCCCGCAAGACTTCCTCAAAGATGTGGCACGAAATCAAGATCACCGAAAACACGGCAGACTTGTACGCGATCGGGTAGATCAAGGGTTTGTGCTTGAGATTGTCTGCTACCTGAAGGGCTTCTGCGACAAACATGATTTTTGCCAGCACGAGTGCGTTTATGACCGCGAAGCCCTGATGAAAGAACAGGTCAGGCTCATTCAGAACAATCGACTTGTGAAGCGCAAACAGGCCGAGCAGCACCCATAGATAAGCAAATATCCAGAACAGCCTCCTCGCTTCTGTGACGCCCTTCTCCCTTATGCGGTTGAGTTGATCACTCACCATTGTCCGCTCTCCTAAGTGCCTGCTCGATCCATCAAACCCAATCGAAAACCTTGGCCGTGTTGGTTTCCATCTGGCCTCAATTTTTTGCTCGCTGAAACCGTTCCAATTCCTCCGCGAGGATCGGCACGTTCCTCCGCGAGGATCGGCACGCCGAAGTTGTCGCACCTTCCCGCGTCATGCAGGTTTTGCGCTCCACGCACTCATCCGGTCGCGCCTCCATTATGCGGGACAGGTCCCATGCATGGGTATCTGTCGGTCCCATGCATGGGGTCCGAGCAAGTTCATTGGCGCCTGGACCAGAGCCTTTCCCGTTCCGATGGAATCGGAACGGGGTAATAGGAGCAAAACCCGTGGCGTCAGCCGGACGCGCAGCGGTGGCGGACGAGGTCCGGAAGTTGCGGGACGTTGGGCAAGTTCGAGACAGTGAGCCTTGAGCCGAGATAGTGCCAGAAGGCGATGCCGAGCTTGGCGCAGGTCTTGCTGAGGCCGAGGAAGGCGTCGCGGCAATCGCGTCCGGCATCGCTTCGTGTGCCGGCGCTGACCTTACGCTTGGTGACCTGGCAGCGGATGTCGTTCTCCGAGCCGTTGGTGTTCAAGGGGATCTCGGGCCGGTCGAGCACCATGAGCAGCTCGCTCTTGTTGGCATGGAGCCTTTTGAGCAGCCGGTCGAGAGTGATGAAGCCAGTGTTTCGGGTGAAGATGCGGTCAAAGCGGGCGCGCAGGGCAGCCTTGCGCTGCTTGCTGGGGTTCTGGCGATAGGCCTTGAGATCGCGATAGAACCGCCAGACCAGATCACGAGTTTTGCGCTGGGCTTCGCGTTGCTCATCGGTGAAGGTGTCAAGCTTGTGGATCAGGCGCTCGGCATGGACCCAGCACAGGGCGTGCTGTCCGACATTGAACTGGCCGGCGTCATCGCTGACGATGACGGTATTGGGCAGAAAGTCATGCGCCTTGATGCTGCCCCACAACGCGCCCTCGGTGGCGGTCGTCACTGGATCGGGGTTGACCTTCAGGGCCGAGATGCCGAGCTGGTCGAGGTGCACGTTCCAGGCGGCTTGATCGGGGAAGCACCGGTTGGGGTGTTCGGCCAAGCGGGCAACGACTGGCCCGGAGAGTGCGCGCTGGCGCATGTAGGCCAGCGCCTCGTCGCTGATCACGTAGTCGCTGTGGCCGGCGCGCATCAACTCGAGAAAGTTGCTGCGGCTCTTCGAGTTGGTGGAGCCGAACCAGGTAAAATGCGCGTTGCCGATCTGGGTGCAGAAGCCGTTCGCAGCCTTGTGACGAGCGCCGGTGTCATCGACCGTAATCCAGGTCGCATGCGCCAGCCCGGCGCGCAGTACATCACGGGCCTCGTCGAGGAAGCAGTCCTGATCGGCGATCAGCAGGCGCATGAGCTGGCGTTTGGAGATGACGATGCCAAGCGCCTGCAACAGCGCTAGAAGTCGCGGCACCGTCACCTGGCCCTGGTGATACTGGGCCAGCACGAAGCGGCGCAGCTCCGGCCCGAAATGCCCGCTAACGCCGGACGGCAGCGGGGCTGTGATAACCTTGTCATCCGGGCTCTGCCAACGCTCGCAGCGGAAATGCGTCACGTAGGGGCGGATCACCAGATCCTGCACCACATAGCTCGTGTAGCCTTTGAAGCGAGAGCCCTGTGGCGCCACCACCACCTTAACGGTCTCCTCCGCGTCGATCACAAGCTTCGATCTCGTCTCGCCCCGCCCACGGCGCTGCTCGCCCGAGCCTCCGGCTGGCTTCGGTTCGGTCGCCTTCTCCATGCCGCTTGGCTTGATGTTCGGCCGGCCTGACCCACCCTTGAGCCGCGCAATCTCATCGCGTTGTGCCGCAACCGTTCGCCGAAGCTCCGCCATCTCTTCCAATAACTTCAGCACCAAGCCCTTCAGCTCGGCGTGTGGCAGGCAGTCAAGATCATCGGGCGGTGACATGCCCAGAATGAATCTGACTCGCCCCTTCCCGTGAATCGTATAATCATACCGATGCCACGCCTTCTGCTCCTATTACGGAACGGGGCTCTAGGTTTTTGTTTTGACGCGTTTTCTTCACGCGAACCGGTATCCACTTCGCTCGAAAACGCTCTAGGCGAGGCCCCCGTTCACTTCACCCCGCCGCCGTGGGCCGTTTCCAGCGCCCGCGCCTTCTCCCGAATCTTGTCGAGCACGTCCGAGACGCCCCAATGTTCGGGCGTTTGTCTCGGCGGGAAATCAGCCATGGTCTGGAGGTATTGCTGGACTAGCGCGCCCGCCGGCAGCAGCAGGAAGAGGCGGTCTGCGCGCCATTTCGCATAGCCCATTTGGGAGACGACGTCGGCGTTTTCGAAGGGGTCGCTGCGTATGTTGAAGAGCTTCGGCAGCCTCAGCGGCACGAACGGTTCCTGCCACGCCAACAGCCCCTCGCCACGCTGCTCCATGAAATGGATCTTCCAGTCGCCGTAGCGGATCGCCATCAAGTCGCCTTCGTCGCTCCAATAGAGGAATCCCGGCCGCGGATTGTCCTTCGCGTCGCCCTTGAAGAAGGGCATCATGTTGAACCCGTCGAGGTAGACCTTGAAGTTTTTGGTGCCGGCCTGGTGGCCTTTCTTGACTTTTTCGACGATGTCCGGCTCGCCGGCGGCCGCAAGGAGCGTCGGCAGCATGTCCTGGTGCGAGAAGACTTCGTTGTAGACGGTGCCAGGCTTGATGACGCCCGGCCACCTTATCACGCATGGCACGCGCCATCCCCCCTCCCAGTTGGTGTCCTTTTCGCCGCGGAACGGGGTCACGCCGCCGTCTGGCCAGCTCAATTCCTCGGCCCCGTTGTCGGTCGACCACATCACGATGGTGTTGTCGGCGATTCCCAGTTCGTCGAGTTTGGCGAGAATCTTTCCCACGTGCCCGTCGTGCTCGACCATGCCGTCAGGATAGATGCCCAGCCCAGTCTTGCCTTCGGACTCCTTCTTCAGGTGGGTAAAGACGTGCATTCTGGTCGCATTCCACCAGCAGAAGAAAGGCTTGCCGGCCTTGTGCTGGCGCTCAATGAAGTCGAGTGCGGCGGCGCTGAACTCTTCATCGACGGTCTCCATGCGCTTCCTGGTCAACGGACCGGTATCCTCGATCGCCTGAGTCCCGTCCGGCTTCGCCCGGCAGCGCAAAACTCCTCGGGGTCCGAACCTCTTCTTGAATTCGGGGTTCTTCGGGTAGTCGGGATTCTCGGGCTCTTCCTCGGCGTTGAGATGGTAGAGGTTGCCGAAAAACTCATCGAAGCCGTGCACGGTCGGCAGGAATTCGTCCCGGTCGCCAAGATGGTTCTTGCCGAATTGGCCGCAAACATAACCCAAGGGCTTCAAAAGATCAGCAATGGTCGGGTCTTCCGGTTGAAGGCCGAGTTTTGCTCCGGGCATCCCGACCTTGGTCAGACCGGTGCGGATCGGAGACTGTCCCGTGATGAACGCGGCGCGGCCGGCCGTGCAGCTCTGCTGGCCGTACCAGTCGGTAAACATTGCGCCTTCCCTGGCGATGCGGTCAATGTTCGGCGTGCGGTAGCCCATGACGCCGTGATTGTAGGCGCTGACGTTGAACCATCCGATGTCGTCGCCCCAGAGAATGAGAATGTTTGGTTTGTCCGTTTTGGGCATCGCAGTCTCCTCCCTTTGGTTGATGGATATGGACGTCTCCTCGGCGTTCGCTCAACCTGGGGCGTCAAGCCCCCCGGGCGTCAGCCGAGACGCACCAGCACGGCGAAGAAGGCGAACAGGCCGATGAAGATGAGCAGTATGCCGATAGCGAGAACCGGCGTGTCCATCGGCTTCTTGGCCATGCCTGCGATCGGCGTAAAGGGTTCGTCCCACAGGTAACGCAGCCCCCGCCGATATTCCAAAATCGCGACGACAAGCGCGAGCACCCCGCAGGCGATGAGCGCGAGACCCAAAAAGATCGGCGCATTCGGCAGATCGGCGGAGTGCGCTTCCGGCGTCTGTTGCAAGCGCTCGAAGAATTGGACAATGGCAAAGCCGAAGGCGATCAGGGCGGTCGCGGTACGCAACCACGACATCATGGTGCGTTCGAGGCTGAGACGGGTGCGGAGCCAACTGAAATGGCTGTCTGATGTGACCTTGACGGTGAACCGATCTGTGTCGACGGAGCTGACTGTGGAGCTGACTGTATCGGCCATGCTGATATCCTTCTATCAACGGCTTGTACGACACCTCTTGCCTGGACGCCTGATCACGCGAGGTGTGCGCAGTGACACCGCGGATGATCACATAAAGTGCAAATACTGGCGCCACAACGAGCGCCCGGTCTCGATAGAAGTCTTGAACATGATGACCTGATAGATCAGATCCATTACGAGCCCAACAGTGATGATCCTGGCGGCTGCGTTCAATCCTTCCCCGCAATCGTCCTGCGCACTGTGGTCGAGTAGGTTTGGAGCCTCGCCCCTTTCAGAATTGCAGATGCTGGTCCGGCTGACTATACCTAATTCGGCTGATGTTGTCAGCTAACTGCATCGCCCATGATCGATTCCGATGTTGACGCTTTGAAAATAGTTGGGTTTTGCTGCGTGAGCCATAATCGCAGCTAACGCGAACGACATTTCAAGCATGCGCTTCGCTGGCTTCACTCCGCGAACTCAAAAATAGCTCTGCGGTCGGGCAGTCGTGCGTCCTACCTCGTGGCGCTACAACGGTCGGAGCGGTGGCGAAACGGCTGGACCCCGCCGGTCAACGGTGTTGGCCTCACCATCTCATCGCGTTTGTTCAGCGCCGCGACCTCTTCAACAATCCCCGTGGCTTTGAGCGCGCAGCGAACGCGCCAAGCGGACTACGCCGTGAAGGCTGCCGAAAGCGCATAGCGCGGCGGGTCACGTTCGACTAAACTCTCCCCGGCGAAACCCCTCTATTCATTTTGGGGAGCAAAGGGATGAAGACTACCGTCCTGGCAAGCATTCTGCATTATCCCGGTCGTCTATGTACGACAGTCTTTACAGCCATCGGCCTCGTGCTGGCCTTGGTGCTCGGATTCGCCCAAGGGGCCGTCGCGCAACAAAATCCCCTGACAGCGATCGACATCGCGCTCGAACCCGACGCGACGATGGTTCAGCACGCGAAGGACGCCAACGCTCGTCTGCTCAAGTCTTTCCCGAAGGGCTTTACTCTGGATGAGACGCACCACCCGCACGTCACTATGTTGCAGCAGTTCGTCCGCACGGCCGACCTCGATAAGGTATTTGCCGTGGCGAATGCGGTTCTGACCAAAGAAAAGCCTACATCATGGACGTTGAAGGCTTTCAAATATTACTACATCCCGTCTCCGCCGGTCGGCCTCGCGGGGATAGTAGTCGAACCGACCGAAGATCTGCATCGGCTGCAAGATGAACTGATCAAGGCAGTCGAGCCCTACACCGCGAAGACCGGGACCCCGGCGGCGTTCTTCAGCGAAGATGGCGGACGCGACATTCAAAAATCCCTGATCGGGTACGTCTCCCACTTCGTTACGGTCGCGGCGGGCCAGCGTTTCAATCCGCATGTGACGATCGGCGTCGGAACGGAAACCTATTTGAACAGGATGTTGGCCGAGCCATTCAACTCGTTCACGTTCTCGGCGACTGGCGCATCGGTCTATCAGCTTGGCAGCTTCGGCACAGCTCGGAAGGAACTCAAGGCGTTACCGCTGACGCCCTGACCGGGGTGTCAAAATCACATCACTGCCGCCATCTCCGCGGATCGGGCTCTCGCGGAACATCGACATCAAGTTTGCGACGCTCATCTTTTGGAGAATAGCAATGAAATCCGAGGACTCGCCTGGAATTAACCGTCGCACTTTGGTTTCAAACCTCGTCTTGTTACCAGCCCTGTCCACAACACTACTTTCCTCGCCAGTCCAGGCGCAGACGACGCCAAACGCACCTCTCCCGTCCTGGAACGAGGGTCCGGCAAAACAGGCAATTCTCGAGTTCGTGCGCGCCACCACCGATCAGGGAGGCTCGAAATTCGTGCCGGCCGAGGATCGCATCGCCACCTTCGATCAAGACGGCACGCTCTGGGTCGAGCATCCGATCTATACGCAGGTGACCTACTGCCTGGACCGCGTTTCGACGCTGGCGGCGCAGAAACCCGAACTCAAAAAGATTGAACCGTTCAAGACCGTGCTGTCCGGCGACCGGGAAGCGATGGCAAAGCTGTCAATGCACGACCTGGAGACAATTCTCGCCGCCACCCTGACCGGCATGCCGGTTGAAGCATTTGAAGCCGATGTGAGCAAATGGCTGGAGACGGTCAAGCATCCGCGCTGGAAGCGTCTTTACCCCGATTTAACCTATCAGCCGATGCTCGATGTCCTCCGGTATCTGCGGGACAACGGGTTCAAGACCTACATCGTAACCGGCGGCGGTCAGGATTTTGTGCGCGTCTATTCGCAGCAGGTCTACGGCATCCCTCCCGAACAGGTGGTCGGCACCATGGGCGGCACGAAGTTCGGCTACGACAAGGAAGGCAAGCCGTTTCTGACCAAGGAGCCGAAGCTACTCTTGAACGATGACCATGCCGGCAAGCCCGAGGGCATTCATCTGATGATCGGCCGGCGTCCGCACGCGGCGTTCGGCAACTCGGTTGGCGACCGTGAGATGCTGGAGTATACGGGAGCAGGCAACGGCGCGCGGTTGATGATTGTGCTGCTGCACGACGATGCGGCCCGGGAATACGCCTACGGCCCGGCGCGCGGCCTGCCCGACAGCAAATTCGGCACTTTCACTGCGGCACTCGACGACGAGGCCAAAAAGAAGGGGTGGACAGTCATCAGCATGAAGAACGACTGGAAGCGCGTTTTTGCCTTCGAATAAGGCGCACGATGTTGCCTAATGTCCACAAACAGACCTGGATTATGGCGCGTCCCTCCAATCAGTCCGCCGAACGGGCCAGCATGCTGGGGGGCACAGTGGGCTGCGCGGACGAGACCGCGTGCTGGGCAGAATTCATTGATTTGGATCAACGAAAGGTCCGCTTACTCGTCGCACTGCTGCTCGAAAGCGATACGAAAGGCCACGTCGGGGTGCCGCGCCCGTCCGCATCGAAGAGACCGATCTTAACGACAAAGCCTATTGACCCATAATCGGAGAGTTTTATGAAAACCTTCAATCCGTTGGTGCCGCTGGTACTTCTCATTACGCAATCGGTCTCGACACAGGCTGCGGATTTGAGCGGAGCTTGGACAGTCGACGGCGCGGCCTGCGACCAGGTGTTTACCAAAGAGAATAACAAGCTTGCGTTCAAGCAAGATGCTGATCTCCACGCCGGCGGTTTAATCGTCCAGGGAAAGAAAATAACCGGCACATTTCAAAAATGCACCGTCAAATCGTTGCACGATGACGGGTCGAATGTGAAAGTGATTGCGTCGTGCTCGGACGGTGTCGCGGTTTCAGACGTAGCAGTCGACGTGAAAATCTCCGGAGAGAACAGGATGACACTCAGCTCCAAGGAGCCGGTGCCAGTGCAAATGTCGTACGTTCGCTGCTCGATGTGAAGTCCGCGGACCAAGAGCGGCAGGCACGGAAAAACGCGCCCGCCGCCGTTGTGCCCCGTTGGCTATTGCCCCCGGTGCGTCTTCATTGCCGCGTCGACGATCGCCTCAATCCAAATTTGGCTGGGTGCTAATGAGTCTGCGCCCAAAATCTGGCAACGCAGAAGAATCGAGGCATCGCCGGCACCGCTTGTTGTTCTTCGGCGATGCTGCTTTCCTGACGGTCTATCGGGCTCAACGATCCAACGCATCGCACTTCCCGCCACCACAGATCACATCGGCAATTCCTCTAGCCTGAAATCGCAAAACGCCAACTGCTTCGCCTCGCACGCAAGCGCAATCTTGCAACATGGCTGCGACAAAACAACCCGACGGGCAAATCACCTAAAACCCTGTCCAGCCCTCTTTCGAAAAATATTTCGCTTAACATGGAGGCCAAATCACCGGCTTATCTGGTCGGTCTCACCCGATGAGAGGGGCGGCTCGCGATCGTCACGAACGCGCGGTGGGATGCGATGGACGCGAAAGCTGCGACTGACGAGCGTGGCTCAAGCGGACGGCAAAGTCGTGTGGTCCTGTAGTCCAGTACTTTTTTCGACGCTCCAAGAATGCAATAAAGCCGCGCCAGATAATGGCTTTTGCAATTTCCGCTGAAAAAGAAAAAGGCCCGCCCAAAACGGGCAGGCCCCAATAGGCCCTAGTTTCAAGCTGCGGGGCACGGTGCGACTGTCCTTTGCCTCTGCCACGGTTCGGATTGAATTCGTCAACCGGTTGCGCGCCACAAGCGACGGCAGGCTGCTTTGCGTCGATGTCCGGTTCTGGGGGGGGAAACAGACCTGCTGGGCGGACGGTCGGACTTCTCAATTTGACCCATAAGAGAAGTCAACTGGATTGACTTTTAGGCTATTTCGGTACGAGATATATTTCTGGGGATTTCCGCGATGACCCCGTGAGGCGGCAGCCGAATATCGCGTCCAAACCCTCGACGAAGAGGTGGACGCCATGCCGTCACCGACCGAAATATCGGTAGAACAGTTATCCCGTATCATTGGCCTGCCTGGCGCACCGATGCTTATCGATGTTCGTCCAAGCGACGGTGACGGCGGCGACACCGACCGGAGCCTGTTGCCGACCGCGCGCCGAATGAATGCGCTGACTGTATCGAATTGGGCGCACAACTTTTCTGGCCGACGCGTAGTTGTCTATTGTCGGAATGGCGGGAATATCAGCCAAGGAACAGCAGCTTGGCTTCGGCAAGCAGGCATCGATGCCGAGACGCTTGCGGGCGGCTTCGACGCATGGTGCAAGGCAAACCAACTACAAATGAGCACGAACCGGCTACCAGACCGCGACGAAGTCGGTCGGACAACTTGGGTTACGCGGGCGCGGCCAAAAATCGTTCGAATAGCCTGCCCGTGGTTGATCCGTCGCTTTATCGATCCGACAGCGATATTCCTCTTCGTTGCGCCTTCGGAGGTCGGTTCTGTTGCCGAGCGGTTCGCAGCAACTCCGTTCGACACCGGGGCCGGCATTTGGAATGATCGAGGTGCCGCCTGCACGTTTGACGTGATGCTCGAGGAATTCAATCTCAAGACCGAACCGTTGTCGCGTCTCGCGGCAATCATTCGTGGCGCTGACACGGGACAGCCCGATCTAACATCCCAGTCGGGCGGACTGCTGGCGATCTCGCTGGGCTATTCCCGGATGTACAGGGACGATGTGCTCCAGCTTGAAGCTGCGATGTCAGTCTATGACGCGCTGTATCGTTGGTGCCGCGACGGAACCGAAGAGACGCACGGCTGAGTGCCTGCGTCATCACTTCCTCCAAAATCAATAAGGGGCATCGTCATGAGTTTTGCTGTTCCGTTTGATCTCGTCATCTTCCTGCTAGGAACGTTCGCCGCCGCATTTGTAACTGGGCTTGCAGGCTTTGCTTTTGGCATGGTCGCCGCTGGTATCTGGCTTTTTGCTCTGACGCCCGTGCAGACGACGACATTAATTGTCGCTTACGCGCTGCTGGTACAAGGTTACTCAACTTGGCGGTTGCGACGCACAATAATCCCTTCACGGCTTTTGCCTTTCGTCGTTGGAAGCGCCATCGGAATTCCCGCAGGCATCGCCATTCTTGAATTGGCATCGGCTGTGCACCTGAGGACTGGTGTCGGAATATTGCTGATCGCATTCAGCCTTTACAATCTGCTGCGACCGAAAATGCCTGACTTGAAAAGAGTGGGACGATCCGGGGACGCTGGGATTGGATTTCTCAATGGGGTGCTTGGTGGCGCTACTGGGCTTGGTGGCATTCTCCCGACCTTGTGGTGCGTGTTGCGCGGTTGGCCCCGCGATGAGCATCGCTCGGTATCGCAGCCGACTGCCGTCGTAACCTTTGCTTTGTCGCTGCTGGCCTTCGGCGGGATAGGGCTGCTTACGCCGGAAACGACCCGGCTGTTTTTGGTCGGCCTGCCGGTGCTTGTCGCAGGGACGCTTTTTGGTTGGTCGCTCTACGGCAAACTGGATGAGGCCGCATTCCGCAAGGTAGTGCTCGTTCTTCTCTTCGTTTCGGGGGTGGGCATCGTCGTCACGGGTCGCTGACTTCCGAATTTGTGAAGGGTTTCGGATGACGGCCCATCGCGACGATTCGGCTTGCACAGGGCCGTCGTCCGAAAGCCTCCAGTGAAGGAACGCGCGGGAGATGAGGTGCGGACGCTGAGGCGGGCGCTATGGCGATTTGATCGCGGTTTTGACGGTGTAGGCGAGGTGCGAGAGCGTGTCGGTCAGGTGACGACGGGCGCTGATGGATCTCAGGCTCTCTTTTGCACCAATGAGGATGGCTTTCGGGGCCGATTGCGCTTTGGAAAGCGCTGGCGGGTAGCTGTGCGGTCGAGCGTCGCCGTGGCCGGGTTGTGACCAGCAAGAAACGCGATTGACGATGCGGGTGGGTGATGTGGCGGTCGCGCTCATGAGGTGTCGATCCTGATTTCGACGACGGGCGCGGTTGGCCAGTGGCGTGGCTGGCAGCCGGCATCGAAGGTCTCGATGACGAACATGCGGCCGCCACAGCAGGGACAAGGCTGGGCGAGTGGCTGGGCTGTCGCTGGATCGATCTCGACGGTCTCTTCGGCCGCAGGCGTTGCCAATCCCAGAAGTTCACGCGCTCGCGCGATCGTCTCGGCGCGATTGCTGCTGGCGAACAAGCCGTAGTGGCGAATGCGATGGAAGCCCTTGGGCAGAACGTGGATCAGAAACCGGCGGATGAACTCGCCGACGTCGAGGGTCATCGTCGTGTACCGGCCTGGGCCTTCGATCCTGTAGTTTTTGACCTTGAACGTGACGCTGTGCTGGTCGATCGCGATCAGACGGCGGTTCGAGATGGCGACGCGGTGGGTATATCGCGACAGATAGGCGAACACGGCCTTCGGGCCCGCGAACGGACGCTTGGCGTAGACGAACCAGCGCTTCTTGCCGAGCGGGGCGAGGAATGCCGCGAACGCCTTCGCATCGACAAGATGCGCGTGTGCGCCGAGGAACTGCAGGCTGCCCGCCTCGTGTGCCGTCAGAAGCTTCTCCAGCATTAAACGGCGGAACAGCTTCGATAGAACGCGCACGGGCAGCAGGAAGTTCGGTTTGCATGAGATCCAACGGCTGTCATCCATGATGGCGAGGCCGCCGCCCGGCACGATCATGTGGACATGCGGATGATGGGTCATGGCCGAGCCCCAGCTGTGCAATACCGATGTAATGCCGATGCGAGCGCCGAGGTGCTTGGGATCGGTCCTGTAGTTTTTGACCTTGAACGTGACGCTGTGCTGGTCGATCGCGATCAGACGGCGGTTCGAGATGGCGACGCGGTGGGTGTACCGTGACAGATAGGCGAGCACGGTCTTCGGGCCGGCGAACGGGCGCTTGGCGTAGACGAACCAGCGCTTCGTGCTGAGCGGAGCGAGGAACGACGCGAATGCTCTTGGCATCGGCCAGATCCGGCGTGTGAGCCGAGCCACTGCAGCCTGCCCGCCCGGTGTGCCGCCAGAAGTTTCTCCAGCCATCAAACGGCAAAACAGCTTCGACAGAACGCGCACGGGCAGGAGGAAGTTTGGCTTGCATGAGATCCAACGGCCGCCGTCCATGGAGAGCCCACCGCCCGGCACGATCATGTGCAGGTGCGGATGGTGGGTCATTGCCGAGCCCCAGCATGTGGAGCACCGGCGGTAAAGCCAGATGCGGGTGCCGAGGTGCCGAGGATCGGCGGCGATGGTGAGTCATGCGTCTCCGCCGCCGCGTCGTGAACAGCAGGTCGTGGACCACCGCCTTGCTCTGATAGGCGATGTCCGCGATGGCTGCCGGCAGCGTGAATACCGCATGAAAGTACGGCACCGGCAGCAGATCGGCCTCGCGCGCGGCGA
>CAVWMD010000026.1:0-25323 GCA_963755895.1 uncultured Alphaproteobacteria bacterium | reverse complement strand
CCCAACTTGCGCAGTTGGGGGCGAGTTTTTGCGATTTTGCGCGAGCTGGTGCGAGTTTAATCAAGGGGTTGGGCGGCGCGAAGGAGCGATTTGAGCGTGTAGTGCCGACCTTGGGTATTTTCTTTCGCTGCCGAGGTGTTCTGATGGCGCATGTACCTGCGTCACCTGATCTGCAAGAAAGATGGAAAGGCTCACTGCTATTGGCGCCTGGTACGCAGCGTTCGTGTCGGGGGTCGTGTCATCCAGCAAACGATGGCACATCTCGGCGAACTCGACGAGCACGGCCGCATTGAGGCGCGGGCGCTGGCCCGCCGGCTGATCGGCGCACCCAGCAAGCGCAGCTGTTCGATGACGGCAGCGAGCATATGACGGTACCGGTTCGTTTGAAGGGCATCCGCATCGAGCGCTCGCGTCGGTTTGGCGATGGAGATCTGGCGTTGGCATTGTGGCGCGGGGACAGGCCTTGCGGAGCTATGCGAGCGACTACTGCCGGCGGGCAAGGAGCGCATCTCATGGGCGAAGATGGCGGCCGTTCTGGTGGCGGCGCGGCTTTGCGAGCCGTCGAGCGAGCTGCACATTGCCGAGGATTGGTACCGCCACACGGCGCTTTCCGATTTGCTGCAGCTTGGGGACGATCAGGTCAACAAAGACCGGCTTTACCGCGCCCTCGATCATCTCATCCTGCACAAGGAGGCGCTCGAAGCGCATTTGTCCCGGCGCTGCGGCGAGCTGTTTGCGGTTCAGAACGAAGTGCTGCTCTATGATGTCACGAGCACATATTTCGAAGGCCAGGCGGAAGCAAACCCGCTGGCGCGGCGCGGCTACTCGCGGGATCATCGGCCCGATTGCAAGCAGGTGTGCATTGCGCTGGTCGTGACCTTCGACGGCTTTCCCTTGGGCTACGAGGTGTTCGCCGGCAACACCCACGACTCGCGAACCTTGCAGACCATCGTGGCCACTATGGAGGCCCGCCATGGCATGCTGGGCCGCGTGTGGATCAGCGATCGCGGCATGGCCAGCGCCGACAATCTGGCGTGGCTACGAAGCACTGGCCGCCGCTACATTATCGGCGCGCCGAAGTCGGAGCTGAAGAAGTTCAGCTCCGCGCTCGCTGCCGCGGACGGATGGCACACGGTCCATGAAGGCGTCGAGGTCAAACTCACGCGCCACCCCGAGACCGAGGAGACCGTGATCCTGTGCCGTTCCGCCGATCGGCGCAGCAAAGAGCGGGCCATGCACGACAAGTTCAGCCAGCGGATCGAAGAAGCGTCCAGCGCCTGGCTGCGCGCTTGGCTCGTGCGAAGAAGCGTGTCGATCCGGCAGGTGTGAACCGGCAGATCGGCCGCATCCTGCAGCAAAACCAGCGATCCGCCGCCCGCTTCGCAATCACGCTGGAGCCGGATGGCTATCCCGCGGGTTTCCGCCTTGGCGTCGTTTACAGCGACGCTTTCGACGACTGGGCCGCGCTCTCGGAGGGCGCCTATCTGCTGCGCTCGAATATCGACGATTGGAGCGATCAACAGCTCTGGAAGGCCTATATCCAGCTGACGCAGGCCGAAGCCGCTTTCCGCATCCAGAAGGACCAACTCAACCTTCGTCCGATCTGGCACCAGCGCGAGGATCGCGTGCAGGCACATATCCTCGTCTGCTTTCTCGCCTTTGTGCTGTGGAAGAGCCTCGAGATGTGGCAGAGCCGCGCTGGTCTCGGCAATTCCCCAAGAACCGTGCTCGAAGAACTCGCGCGCATTCAATCGAATGATGTCGTGTTGCCAACCGCCTCCCACGGCCAGATCCGCCTGCGTTGCGTCACCCAACCCGATGCCGCACAGGCCGCTCTCCTCGACCGCCTCGGCATAGTCTTGCCAAAGCGCATCCGCCTCGCCGAACACGAGCGGCCGGCCCTCGCCGCAAGCGCCTGATCGCCAGCTCCTCGACCAAAAATGTAGTGCCGACTTTTCGGCTAAGGCCTCGGCCACGAATAAGTGAATTTGCGTTTGCTCGGGATTTCGAGTGGTGGGATTCCCGTCCGGGTATGATGCTTGTAGCATCTGCTTGTGATTGATGAATTGGCTATCCGTCAGCGATTTGAGGCGCTCGATCCTTTGCTGGACGAGCGCGGCCGGCGACGTTTTGTGGCAGCGGAGGCCTTGACGGCCGGTCACGGAGGCATCGTCGCAGTGTCGCGGGCCACCGGGGTGGCGCGCAGCACGATAGGGCGCGCGATTGAGGAATTGCGCAGTGGCGAGGCGCCTGATCCAGAACGGGTCCGCAGGTCGGGTGGCGGACGCAAGCCTCTGATTGCGACCGATCCGCGTCTTCTTGATGATCTGCGCTCACTGGTCGAACCGGCGACGCGAGGTGATCCGCAATCGCCGATGTTGTGGACCTCGAAGAGCTTGCGCAAGCTCTCGGAGAGCTTGGGTCGGATGGGCCATAGGATCGGCCGTACCTTGGTCGGCAAGCTACTACACCAGCTCGATTATAGTTTGCAGGCCAACCGCAAGACGCGCGAGGGATCGAACCACATCGATCGCGACGCCCAATTCCACTATATCAACGATCGCGTCAAAGAGGTGCTTGCCTCCGGCAACCCGGCGATCTCCGTCGATACCAAAAAGAAGGAGTTGGTTGGCGATTTCAAGAACGGCGGACGGGAATGGCGGCCGAAGGGGTCACCCGAAGAAGTGCGCGTCCACGACTTCGTCATTCCCGAACTCGGGCGAGCAGTGCCCTATGGCGTCTACGACATCGCCGGCAACGCCGGCTGGGTCAGCGTGGGCATCGACCACGACACAGCGGCTTTCGCAACCAACGCCATCCGGAGCTGGTGGCAAGTGATGGGCCGTGAGCGCTATCCCGTGGCTAAAAATCTGCTGATCACCGCCGATGGCGGCGGCAGCAATGGCTCACGGGTGCGGCTATGGAAGCTGGAGCTGCAAAAGCTGGCCGACGAACTCGATATCCCGATCACCGTCTGTCACTTGCCGCCCGGCACCAGCAAATGGAACAAGATCGAGCATCGCCTCTTCTCCTTCATCACCAGCAACTGGCGGGGAAAGCCGCTGATCAGCCATCAGGTCATCGTGCAGCTGATCGGCGCTACGACCACCAAAGCCGGCCTCAAGGTCCGTTGCCAGCTCGACCCCATGACCTACCCCGCCGGCATCAAGGTTTCTGACGACGAACTCGCTGCTGTCAACATCACCCGCCATGATTTCCACGGCGAATGGAACTATACAATTAGCCCAAAAGCCCGAGCCTTGCAGCGTTAGTTCGCGGACGACGCCTAAGCCTTTGATTTGCCTAAAGCCGACCCTCGATTCTGCGCAAGTTGGGTTAGATATGCCAATTTGGTATCCCAAAGGTGGTATTTTTGGGATACCAAGCGCATGGCAGCGGGCCGCTCCGCGCATGGAGGCGGTGATCAGCGCGCGATGACGGATGTTCGGGGCAATTGGTCGGGCTCCGGGCAACCGGAAAGTCCCACCGCGTGCGGACGAGAACGCCTTACGACGGCATGGTGTGATCGACGGATTTGAAATTGAAGCGGTCGCGCAGATTCTTCCGCGACTCCAGGATGCTCTTCAGGAACGCGCGATCGGTGTCGCTCGCCATCATCGGCTCGATCAAATCGAGCTGGTTCATCGCCACGAGCTGCAGGATCTCGGTGCGCGGCTTGCCGTCGCGGTCGCGCGGCAGGGCTTGTACCACCTGGATATGCTCCGGCGGTTTTGGTCCTTTGGCCGCGTTCAGTTCGTTGCGCAGTTGCGTTTCCAAGGCCGTCCGATCGGCCTCGACGAAGGCGTAAAGTCCGACGCCGGTACGCCGGTCGGCGAACGCCACGATAGCGGTGTCGCGAACGTCCGGATTTCGCCTGATGAGATCGGCCAGCACAGGCGCATCGTTGACCAGTCGCCTGCCGCCGCCTTCGCGGTCGGTGAAATTGAACAGGCCGCGGGTGATGGCGCGGTAGACCTTCTTGCCCGTCATCAGCCAGAGCCGCGCCACCAACGATTTGCGCGTGAGAATTTTGCGTTCTTTGGGCGTCAGTGCTTCCGGCGCGTAACTTCGCTTGTGCTTCAGAAGGTGCCTGAGGTCTTCATAGGCGGCGATGCGAAACAACTTGCTGCGCGTCTTGAAGCAGGCCGCGAGCTGGAAATCGGTCACGTAGGCCTGTCCGTCAATGCCGCGCAGCCAGTTCTGCTCCTTGGCAAGATCGTTGTGGCAGATGCCGGCGCGGTGCAGCTTGCGTAAGGCAAGCTTGGCCGAGCGGAAATAGGCGACATCGCCGGTTGGCTTCGCCAGGTGCAGCGCGACGCCGTTGATGAAGCCGCGCACCAGCGCGCGCTGGCCACCCCATAGCAGCTCCGGCCCGACGTGGAGGTCGCGCGCCAGCGTCAGGGCGCGGCGTTCGCGGGCGAACAGATGGCGCGCCGGAATCGCGGACCACCAGGGAACCTGATCGAGCCGGCGCAGCACCGCGTCGACCTCGCCGTGATCGCTGCGAAAGCGGCCGCGCTCGACGGTCGAAAACACGTCACGCTTGAGCAGGACGCCTTCGTTCCATCGCGCCGACAAAACGGCAGCATCGTCTTTGGGTAGGCTCATGGAAGTCTCACGCCGCGGCCGCAACGCGCAAATTGTCGGCGATCCACCGGTCGAGATCGACCAGCGCGCGGGCGCTGATCGCCTGTTTCTTCGCCACCGTCTTTTCGTTGCCGCGCAGCCGCGTGCCGTCCGGCTTCTTGGTGGGCGGCGTGGCCAGCGGCGGAAACAGCCCGAAATTGATGTTCATCGGCTGGAACGAGCGCGGACCGGCGTCGATGGTTTCGATATGGCCGCCGGTGATGTGGCCGAGCAGCGATCCCAGCGCCGTCGTCGCCGGCGGTGGCGGCAGTGCGGTCGCGCGCGCGTCGGCCGCGGCATAGAGGCCGGCCATCAGGCCGATGCTGGCGGATTCCACATAGCCTTCGCATCCGGTCATCTGTCCGGCGAAGCGCAGCCGCGGGTCGGCCCGGAGCCGCAGCTGCGTGTCCAGCAGTTTTGGTGAATTCAGGAAGGTGTTGCGATGCAGGCCGCCAAGCCGGGCGAATTCGGCCTTCTCGAGCCC
Organism: uncultured Alphaproteobacteria bacterium; assembly: GCA_963755895.1. Lineage (GTDB taxonomy): Bacteria > Pseudomonadota > Alphaproteobacteria > Rhizobiales > Xanthobacteraceae > Bradyrhizobium. Next base: position 20,213 of record CAVWMD010000026.1, on the reverse strand, counting down.
GGGAATGCTGCGGAACATGCGTTGCTGGGCGCCGTGCTTCAGCTTGGTCTGGAAACCGACGATGTTGTAGAGCGTGCCGAGCTTGTTGTCCTGGCGCAGTTGCACGATGGCGTAGGGTTTCACGGTCGGGTCGTGCGGATTGGTGAGCCCGACCGGCTTCATCGGGCCATGCCGCAAGGTCTCGGGGCCGCGCTCGGCCATCACCTCGATCGGCAGGCAGCCATCGAAATAGGGGGTGTTGGTTTCCCATTCCTTGAAGTCGGTCTTTTCACCTGACACCAGCGCCTGCGACGAAGCCGTCATATTGCTCCCTGGTCATCGGGCAATTGATGTAATCGGCGCCGGTGCCGCCGGGACCGACCTTGTCGTAGCGCGACTGAAACCACGCCACCGACATATCGATGGAATCCTTGTGCACGATCGGCGCGATCGCATCGAAGAAGGCCAGCGCGTTTTCATCCGTAAGTTCGCGAATGGCGTCCGCCAGCGGCGCCGAGGTGAGGGGGCCGGTCGCGACGATGACGTTGCCCCAATCGGCTGGCGGCAGACCGGCGATTTCGGCCCGGCGGATTTCGATCAGGGGATGGTCCTGCAATGCCTTGGTGACGGCGGCGGAAAATCCGTCGCGGTCGACCGCCAGCGCACCGCCGGCCGGAACCTGGTTGGCATCGGCCGACCGCATGATCAGCGATCCCAGCCGGCGCATTTCGGCGTGCAGCAGCCCGACCGCATTGTTGGCGGCATCGTCGGAGCGAAACGAATTGGAGCAGACGAGTTCGGCTAGCCCATCGGTGCGATGGGCCTCGGTCATCCGTTGCGGGCGCATCTCGTGCAGAACGACCGGGAATGCCGGCTTGGGCGACCTGCCAGGCGGCTTCCGAGCCGGCGAGGCCCGCGCCGACGATGTGCACGGGTTCAGAGAGTGATTTGATGCCAGTCATCGCGCAGGGTTAGCGCTTTTTCGGCCGCAGTGGAATGCGCTGATGCGCAGATACGACAACGCCCGCGGTGAACGCGGGCGTTATCCGTTCGTCAGTCAGCTTGACGGCGTATCAGCCGTTATAGGTACCGGCTGCCACGCGCGGAATATCCGAGCGATCCAAGCCGATATCGGCCAGTTCGCGATCGCTAAGCTGGGCCAGTTCGCTGACATTGCGCTGATAGTCCCGGAACGCCTGGATCATGCGGATGAGCGAGAGCAACATGGGTATCTCCTTCGTAGTTCCGATTCAGCCCTTGGAGGAAAGCCTCATCGTTGAAATGAATATAGGACATGATATCGCAGTGCAGCAGTTCAGATGCTGCGATGCAGCTAATCCGAAAACGCATAGCAAAAGTAAGAACTGATTAACCAGCTGGCATAGCTGCCCAAAGCACAGCCTCGACCGCCGGATTTACACCCGTGCACCGAGAAAAAGCCCGTAAACCAGCCGAATTTCCGCAACGGCGACATACGTCCCACTGAAACCCTAGGTGGCTATTTTTCGGATTTATTCAAGGGGGGTTGATCCGCAGGCCCCAGGTTGGACGAGATGATTCGTCCAACGCTCATGCGTCAATCGCATGCCGAACAAAGAGGTGAATTTAAAATCTCTTCTTTGAGGTTTTGGTCGCCAACGGGGCCACGCTGGACGACACGGCGCGCTCAGGCTGCGGCGGGCGCACCCGTGCCATCAGGCGTTATCGGCCGGTCGGATTCGCCGGATCTATGGCGCGTGGGAAAGCTGAGTCGCGAAATAGCCGATCGTTTTCGCGTAGACCTCGCTCTTGTTCCATTGCTGGATCACGGCGAAATTGGGGCTGCCGGGTTCCCAGCCCTTGCCACGCTGCCAGCCGTAGGACGGCAAGGTAATTCGCCGTAGAGGCCAATACGTCAGGTGCGCTGTGCAAGAGATCGCGGCGGCCGTTACCGTCGAAGTCGACGGCGTATTTGAGGTAGGAAGACGGCATGAACTGGGTCTGGCCGATTTCGCCCGCCCAGGCACCATGCAGGTCCGCCGCTGCGACGTCGCCACGGTCGATGATGCGCAGCGCGTCCAATAGCTGCGCCCGGAATTCGTCCGAACGCCGGCAATCATAGGCCAGCGTTGCCAGCGAGCGTATCGTCGGAAATTTTCCGATATTGACGCCGAAATCGGTTTCCAGTCCCCAGATCGCCACCATGATCTCGCCCGGCACGCCGTAGGCCTCTTCGATGCGGCCAAGCACCGATCCGTATTGTTTCAGCATGTTGCTGCCGCGCGTCAGGCGCGGCGGCACCATGCGGCCGGAAAACTGCTCGAACGTCTGATTGAACACCGCCTGCGAATGATCCCGGGAAATCACCGCTTTATCCAGCGTCACGCCGTTCAGGCCGGAGGTGATGGCCGCTTGGGAAATGCCCTTGGCGGCGGCATCGGTCTTGAAGTCAGCCAGCCACGCGTCAAAATTGCCGGTGCCGCAGGACGCTGCGGCAGCCGCCGGTACGTCGGACGTCGCCAGCGCAGCGCCGACGGCCAAAGCGGCAAAAAGGAAACGAGGGAGCAGCAGAGCGCGCACCAAGGTCGATTCGCTGTTGAAGGACGATCGATTGAATAGCACGAAATTCCGGCGCAACAGCGGCCAAAACATGGCCAGCCGGCGCCGGGGAAATGGGCAATCCAGCGCCGCGCGTTGCCGTAACATCGCCGCCGATCGACACGCGACCGGCGGCCTGCCGACGACTGACGATCGCTGCGGCCTACGCGCCGTCCTTGCGCCGCCATGAAAACAAGGCGGACGGAAAATCCGCCGCGGAACGCTTTTCAAGCTGCGGCCGCGGCGGAATCGGCCGCGGGTTCGGATCGGGCGCGATCACCGCACGATAGAGATGCCAGGTGGCATGGCCGAGCAGCGGGATCACGACCGCGAGACCGAGGAAGAACGGCAGCGATCCCAGCACCAGCAGCACCGCGACGATCAATCCCCAAGCCGCCATCGGCACCGGGTTTTTCGCCACCGCGCGAATCGACGTCACCATGGCGTCGCCGGCGCCGGCCTGTCGGTCGAGCATCAGCGGGAAGGAAACCACGCTGATGCACAACGCCACCACGGCGAACAGGAATCCGACCCCGCAGCCGACCACGATCAGCCACCACCCTTGCGATGTGGTCAGGATGCGCGCGGCGAAATCCGGAATGCCGGCCGCGGCTTCATAGCCGAACGCGGCGACATAGATCGCCTGCGCGGTCGCAACCCAGGTCACAAACAGCGCCAGCAGCAGCACGCCGAGGCCCAGCATGGCGCCGAACGAGGGCGAGCGAAGCACCTCGATCGCATCCCAGGCCGACGCCCGTTCACCGCTTTCCCGGCGGCGGCTGAGTTCATAGAGACCGAGTGCCGCGAATGGGCCGAGCAGCGCAAAGCCCGCCGCGAGCGGAAACAGCAACGGCAATACCGAATAGCCAAGCACGGTGCGCGCCAGCACCAGTCCGAGCATCGGATAGATCACGCACAGGATGATGGCGTGGCTGGGCACCGCCTTGAAATCCTCCCAGCCGAGCCGCAACGCCTGATGCAGGTCGGACAGGCCGATGGTGCGGATGATCGGCGCGGCGGCGGGGCCGGATGCGGTCTCGCCCCCCGATGGTGTGACACTGCTTGGGTATGATGTCGCCATGTCGTTGTCTCCCTTTCGTTGTTCCCCTTGTGACAGCGGTCGCGCTTTTTTCGCGTCCGGCTGAGGACGCACACGAGCCGTCTGCGGAAACGATCACGATCAGGCCAGACGCGAAGACAGGAAACCGAAACTGGCCATGTCGCGAACTGAACACTCAGCGTACGCTCAATCCCGTGGCATGAGCGCTCACGCTTCGGTGTTGCCGCGGTGCACATGTCGCGCGGTTTCGCGCGTGTCATTCCGCCGTCATTGCGCCGCCGCTAGACTGGTTCCAAGGCCTCCTTGCCGCATTGGCAAGCGCATATGGGGCGACTAAGCTTTGTCACGATCAGCCCCGGCGCTGCCGGTCGCCGGGAAAAGTACCGTTCGAGCCGTCATAGATCTCTGCATTCATTGGGAGCAAACGATGAGCATTTTCGGAAAAATCATGGGCGCGATCTTTGGCAGCCACGCCAGCGCAACACCGGCCAGCGGCGGCGCGGCCCCGGGCGGCAGCGCTTCGGCGAGCGGCGCCAGCACCGCTTCGTCCTCCGCCGGACCGTCGGCTGCGTCCTCCGCGTCGGCATCGGCGGCGCCGGCGCAAACCGTCGATGTCGCGGCGATCGTCGACAAGGCGGCGGCCGCGAACGGCGAAAAGCTGGCATGGCGCACCTCGATCGTCGACCTGATGAAGGCGCTCGACATCGATTCCAGCCTCACGGCGCGCAAGGAACTGGCCAAGGAACTCGGCTACACCGGCGACACCAATGATTCCGCGAGCATGAATATCTGGCTGCACAAGCAGGTCATGGCCAAACTGGCCGCCAATGGCGGCAAGCTGCCGCCGGAGATCAAGCACTGAGCTTTGGCGTTCGAACGCCAGCGATCAAGGCCCGCGTCCTCGCGGGCCTTTTTCGTTGCCGTTTCGCCGACTCCGCGCATTGCCTTGCCCGGTGACGGCAGGGGTCTAGATACGCGGCCGAAACAAGAAACGCTTGAGCGGAGACCGCCCTTGGATACCGTCGATCGCAGGACCATGCTCGCAACCGGCGCGCTGGCGCTGGCCGGCGCCGCCGCGCCAACCGGCCGCGCCGAGGCGCAGGCCGGCCCCAAGCCGATCTTCGCGGTGCCCGCGGTGACGATCCCGATCGTCGGCGAAGCCGACGTGTTTCCGGTTCGCCGCATCTACTGCATCGGGCGCAATTATGCCGCGCATGCGATCGAGCGCGGCTCCGATCCGACCCGGGAGCCGCCGTTCTTTTTCCAGAAGCCGACCGACGCGATCCAGAACGTCGCGGTCGGCACGGTGGCGGATCATCCCTATCCGTTGCTCACCAAGAATTACCACCACGAAGTCGAACTGGTCGCGGCGCTGAAATCTGGCGGCACCAATATCGCGCCGGAGCAGGCGCTCGAACACGTCTATGGCTACGCGCTCGGACTCGATATGACGCGGCGCGACCTGCAGAACGGCATGGCGGCTGAAAAGAAGCCATGGGAGATCGGCAAGAGCTTTGATCATGCCGCCGTGCTCGGTCCGATCCATCCCGTCGCCAAAGTCGGCCACCTCACCAAGGGCGCGATCTCGCTCGCCGTCAACGGCACCATCCGGCAGAACTCCGACCTCGACCGCATGACCTGGAGCGTCGCCGAACAGATCGCGAAACTGTCCGAGGCGTTCGAACTCAAGGCCGGCGACATCATCTATTCCGGCACGCCGGAGAATGTCGGCCCGGTGGTGAAGGGCGACGTGCTGCTTGTGCAAGCTCGAAGGCTTGCCGGACATGTCGATCCGGATCGTCTGAGGTTACCCCTCCAGATCCGCATATTCCGGATGCTTCTGCAGATAATCCACCACGAACCCGCAGCCGGCGACCACTTTCAGGCCGTCGGCGCGGATCAGTTCCAGCGCGCCCTTGACCAGTTCCGAGGCGATGCCGCGGCCGCGTAGCGCGCGCGGCGTTTCGGTGTGGGTGATGATGACGGTATCGGGCGAAGTCCGATAATTGGCGAACGCCATCGCGCCTTCGACGTCGAGCTCAAAGCGCTGTTGGGATTTGTTGTCGCGGACCTGATTCATGTCGAACTCACTTCAGTGGCTGCTGACAGGTCGGTATCTGTCGATGTCTTTGCAAGGCAAGCCGGCTCCGGTCAGGTTTTCAGGGACTCTTCCAGCATGCCGCGGATCGACCACGGCGCGCCATCGTCTGCCCCTCTGATATCATCGATCTTCCACTTGTCGCCATCGCGCACGAAATCATAATGCACGGTTTCGTCAGCGGATTTTGTGCGCGGCTGGCTACCGGTGATGGTAGCCGCGATCGTGGCCGTGTCGGCCGCGAGTTTTTCGGCGACCACCTTGAACGACTTCACCTCCGGATCCTGCGAATTGGTGACGGGATCGAAATCGACCGGCCCGACATCGCCCTTGGCCGTGTGGGCATCGGCCTTGGCCCATAACGCGATCAGCGATTTCGACAGATATTTGGCTTTCGCCGCCTTGTTCTCGATCACGAAGCCGCCGCCGCCATTGCCTTTGCCCTTGGCCGCGCGGGTATAGATCGCCGTCACGATGGCCAGCGGGATCGCCGGCGGAAGCCGGTTCGGCGAACACGGCGCGGGCGGTGGCGCCGGCAAACAGGCAGGCGAGGCCGGTCGAAATCAGGGCGCGGCGGGTGATCATCTCTGTCCTCAATCGGCGTATGCTGTATGTGGGTGTTCGAATATGTCGTTCGATCGCGATCATGCGTTCGATTGCCGCGGAGCAATAGCATGGCCAATGAAAAGGGTCCCAACGTCAAGAAGAAGCAGAAATGCAAGAATTGCGAGGGCAAGGGCCTGGTCAAGAAGGGCGACAACGTCGTGAAGTGCCAGCGCTGCAAGGGCACCGGGGTGCGGTAGGGTGTTGTGGGCGGTTGATGAATGCCAAGGCCGTCATTCCGGGACGCGCCTCTTGGCGCGGGCCCGGAATCCATAGTCCCTGTGACTGCGTTCGGCGACCAACAGCGACACCGGGAGTATGGATTCCGGGCTCGCGCTTCGCGCGCCCCGGAATGACGAGAGGGCCCCATTAACAACCGCGCCTGAATCTGCTTCAATTTTCCAAACAGGCGGGATGCGCGCATTTGGGAGGAAAAAATTCATGAAACTCCTTCTGTCGCTGCTCGGCGTTGTGCTGCTGGTGGTCGCCGCGGTCTATTTCCTGATGCCGGCGGATCAACTGCCGAGCTTCTTCCCGGGTTATGCGGCCGGCGATACCCATATGCATACCAAGCACGGCATCGTGGCCGGCGTGGTGGGCCTGGTGCTGCTCGGCGCCGGGGTTTTCATGGGGCGCCGGTAAGTGAACGGACAGGCGAACGGTACCAGCGTCGGCGCGCCGCGCGGCGGCATGAACCGGATGTCGCGCCGGGTGATGAATCTGGCGCATCTCGTGACCCAGAACGCGCGCCGGCATGGCACCGCCCGGGTTTCATCTGGGGCGACAGGTCCTGGAGCTGGCGCGAGATCGACGGCCACGTCTCGGCGCTGGCGGCGGCGCTCGCAGCGCGCGGCATCGTCAAGGGCGACCGCATCCTGGTCCATTCCAAGAATTGCGACGAGATGTTCTGGTCGATGTTCGCGGCCTTCCGGTTGGGCGCGGTCTGGGTTCCCACCAATTTCCGGCTGATGCCCGATGAGGTCGGCTATCTCGCCACGGCCTCCGGCGCCAGGGCGTTCCTGTGCCACGGCGATTTCCCCGAACATGCCGCCGCGGTATCCGGAGCCGAATTCATCTGGCGGATCGGCGAGGGCGCTTTTGGCGAGACATCGCTGACCGAGGCGATCAAGGCGCATGCGGGCGCTTCGTTTGCGAATGTTGCGGTCGACTATGACGACCCGTGCTGGTTCTTCTTCACCTCGGGCACCACGGGCCGCTCCAAGGCCGCGGTGCTGACCCACGGCCAGATGGCTTTCGTGGTGACCAACCACTTGGCCGACCTCACGCCCGCCACTACCGAGCGCGATGCGTCGCTGGTGGTGGCGCCGCTGTCGCATGGCGCCGGCGTGCATCAGTTGATGCAGACGGCGAGGGCCGTGCCGACCATCCTGCTGCCGTCCGAGCGGTTCGATATCACAGAGGCGTTCCGGCTGATCGAACTTCACCGCGTCAGCAACATCTTCACCGTCCCGACCATCCTGAAGATGATGGTCGAACATCCCGCGATCGACCGCTTCGATCATTCGTCGCTGCGCTACGTGATCTACGCCGGCGCGCCGATGTACCGCGAGGACCAGAAGGCCGCGCTGAAGAAACTCGGCGGCGTGCTGGTGCAGTATTTCGGGCTCGGCGAAGTCACCGGCAACATCACGGTGCTGCCGGCGGAGCTGCACGATCTCGAAGACGGGCCGCAGGCGCGCATTGGGAGCTGCGGCTACGAGCGCACCGGCATGCAGGTCTCGATCCAGGGCGACGACGGCCACGAGCTGAAACCGTTCGAGACCGGCGAGATCTGCGTGATCGGTCCGGCCGTGTTCGCCGGCTACTATGATAATCCCGAGGCCAATGCCAAAGCGTTCCGCGATGGCTGGTTTCGCACCGGCGATCTTGGCCATATGGACGAGGAAGGCTTCGTCTATATCACCGGCCGCGCCTCCGACATGTATATCTCGGGCGGATCCAACATCTATCCGCGCGAGGTCGAGGAGAAGATCCTGACCCATCCCGCGATCGGCGAGGTCGCGGTGCTCGGCGTGCCCGATCCGGTCTGGGGCGAGGTCGGCGTCGCGGTTTGCGTCAAGCGTGAGGGCGCCAATGCGGTGACCGAGCTGGACCTCGCCGGCTATCTCGCCACCAAGGTGCCGCGTTACAAGATGCCGAAGCGGTTTTTCTTCTGGGATGCGCTGCCGAAATCCGGCTACGGCAAGATACCGAAGCGTTTGGTGCGCGATGAGCTCGAAGCGCGCGGGCTGCTCGATCTCACCGCCAAACCGACCAGCTGACCGATGCGTCGCATCGAGCAGCCAGGACCGCCCCCGCCTGAACGCATCCAATGGGTCGAGGGGCGGGGGCAGGCTTTTGTCTTTACGGTGCAAGCCGGCCTGCCGCTGCTGGAGGCCGCGCGGCGCGGGTTTGCCGCGGCGGGTTTTGCCGGCGGCGCGTTGAACATGCGCGGCGGCGCGCTCTGCCCGTTCGCCTATGTGATGCCGGCGCTGTCGAAGACCGGCGCCAATGCCGCGTTCTACAGCGACACCTTTCGGCCCGATGGCGTCACGCGGCTGAAAATGGGCGCGATGACGTTGGGGACGCGCGACGGCGCGCCGTTCTTCCATTGCCATGCGCTGTGGACCGAGGCCGATGGGCGTATCAATGGCGGCCATATGCTGCCGGAGGAGACCATCGTCGCGGAGCCCTTTGAGGTCGAGGCGTTCGGCATCGATGGCGCGCTGTTCATGGCCGAGCCGGATCCCGAGACCAATTTTAAACTTTTCGGTCCCGTGTCGATCTCCGCGACAGGCGCAAAGACCTCCGGCCGCGCCTTCGCGCTGCGGCTGCGCCCGAACCAGGATTTTGCCGGCGCGCTGGACGTTTTTTGCCGGCAGCACGGCATCTTCCATGCCCGGATTCATGGCGGCGTCGGCAGCACTATCGGCGCGGAATTCACCGACGGCAGCAGCGTGGTGCCGTTCGCGACCGAACTGGCGATCCGCTCCGGCATCATCACGACAGGAGAAGGCGGCGCGCCGCAAGCCGAGCTCGACATCGCGCTGGTCGACTACCTCGGCGGCCTCGCCGAAGGACGGCTGGTGCATGGCGACAATCCCGTGCTGATGACGATGGAGCTGGTGCTGGAAGTGCTGGAGGAGGGGAATGAGTAGGGGACGGAGTAGGGTGGTCGTCGTCCCGGCCTTGCGCCGGGACGACGCAGGTTTCGTCAATGCAGTTGATAACGACGCTCCACTCACCGCCGTCATACTCCGCGAAGGCGGAGTATCCAGTATGCCGCGAGTTTTCAATTCCATCACGAGCGTCTCGGAATACTGGATCGTCCGCCTTCGCGGACGATGACTGCGGAGACGTAGTGTGCGGACGCAAATCCACGATCTCGCGACAGTACTCGCCCGAGTTTTGCAAATTCATCCGCCCCCAAAAAAAAGAGGGCGCAGTGCGATCCCAAGAGGGACGCAGGGAAGACCGGGTGCGCGCTGCACCCGCGGTCTCATGTGCAAATGGAAATAGCAAAACGCACATGAGCATACAGGTTCAGCGGAAGCAGTTCGGCCTTCCCTGCGCAATGGTTTTAACAGCTTATTTCGTGCTCTCCCCGGCGAGACCAGAGCTTGTTTGTCACCGTCGCCCCCAGGAAGCGTGAGCTTCTTAGGAACTTGACACCAGCCATCGGGGCGTCAGGACCACACGACTTTGCCGTCCGCGTCACGCGCTGTTCGTCAAAAGCGCATCGGCGTCCATCGCTCCCCGCCCCAACGTCAGTGACGATGGCCAACGCCCCCTCTCACCGGGACGGGATGGCGAGGAATAAGCAGGTGAGTTGGCTCAAGAGTCAAGGATAATTTCTGAAAATCCGAAGTGAAAGGGGGCGAATACAACATCGTGTGATTTGCCCCCTCGGCAAAATCAACATGGTGGTTCCCGCAAGCGCAAGGGCTGCAAGCACAGCGCAGAACACCATCCTTCGAGGCTCGCCGAAGATGGCGAGCACCTCACGGGTGAACGCAATTGCGTTCATCCCGGGGATGACGGCGGTGTGTGCGAGGATGACGCTCCCATCGTTAAAGAGTAGCGTTGGTACGTCGATCGTCACGTTGCAAACATCCAGCTTGAGTGGCACGCGCCCGGCATTGCATAATCTCGCAAACAGTCGGAGGGAACGGCGATGCAGTTGCGGGCGTTTGGGCGGACGGGAATGCAGCTCTCGGCGCTGGGCTTTGGCTGCGGTGCCGTTGGCGGCATCATGGTGCGCGGTGATCACGCCGACCAGGAGCGCACCGTCGCACGCGCGATCGCGGCCGGCGTCAACTATTTTGATACGGCCGTGCAATACGGCGATGGCGAATCCGAAAAGAATCTCGGCCGTGTCCTGCACAACCTGAAGCCGGCCGATATCGTGGTCGGCACCAAGGTGCGGCTGCCACGAAGCGACAATGGCCGCATTGCCGGTGCCGTGACGAAATCGCTCGAGGGCAGCCTGGCGCGGCTGCGTCTTGAGCGGGTCGACATCCTGCATCTGCACAATTCGATTACCGAACAAGGCGGCGGACCGGCACTCAGCGTCCGGCAGGTGCTGGACGAGGTGGTGCCTGCGTTCGAACGGCTGCGGCAGCAGGGAAAAATTCGTTTCCTAGGGCTGACGGCGGTCGGCGACACCGCGGCGCTGCATCAGGTGATCGATGCCGGCGCCTTCGACAGCGCGCAAGTGGTCTACAACATGCTCAATCCATCCGCCGCCGAGGCATTGCCGAAGAATTATCCGGCGCAGGATTACCGCCGCTTGTTCGATCGCACCTGGGCCGCCGGCACGGGCGTGGTGGGCATCCGCGTGCTCGCCGGCGGCGCCTTGTCGGGTTCTGCCGAGCGTCACCCGATCGCAAGTCCGGCGCCGGAGCCGATCGGTTCGGCGATGAGCTACGATTCCGATATCGATCGCGCCCGCCGTCTGCTACCGCTGGTCGAGGAGGGGGTTGCCAGCAGCCTGACCGAAGCCGCGACGCGGTTTGCGATCTCGCATCCGGCGATGGGCAGCATCCTGGTCGGCATGGCGACGCCGCAGCAGTTCGAGGACGCGCTCGCCGCGGTCCAGAAGGGGCCGTTGCCGCAAGCGGCGCTGGAGCGGTTGGCGGAATTGCGCGAAGAGTTTTCCGGAGAGCCGCGGTAAATGGGCTACCTCCTCAATTTCCGCACGTGAATGTTGATGTCGAGGTCGATGTTGACGACGCATTTCTGCGTCGTCTTGTGCGAGCCGCCGGCGTGCCAGCGGCCCTCGCGGGCGCGCGCGTCCCGGACATTGGCAAGTTTCAGGCATCGCCACTGCGGCAGCGGGCCTGAGCTCTCGCCGGCGAATTGCCAGGCCAGCGCGACCTCTTCGCCGTCTCTATTGGTGCCGATGATATGCGGGCACAATTCGCGAGGGCGGCTTTCGTAAGTGCAGACCACCTGCTGCTCGGCAAGAATGGCATTTCGGAAGAGGGCGCAGGTCTTGCTGGGCATGAATAAGGCTCTCGAAAAATGTTCTTGTTTTGTTCGGAGGTTCATGCGAGAGAGTGAAGCTGGGCATTGGAGCGCTGGACTGCGTCGGTTGTTGGGTAAGCGCGCATGGCAAGACGAAACAAGCAGATCGACGCTCCGGCGCCGTACTTGAGGCGTGTCTGGCTGGATCCGTCGCGCATCTCCGACCGCAGGCCTACCCGTTTTGCCTGCCGTTCCTGAACGATGATTTTGAACTAAGTTTTGACAGCCCCATCACGATTCTGGTGGGTGAGAACGGTGCCGGCAAATCCACTCTCCTCGAAGGCATCGCGGTGCTCGCGGGGTATGACGAGGCCGGCGGCGGCAAGGGCTATGCGCCGGTCGATCACTCGAACGCGCTCGAGGTGATGGGCGGCACGCTTTCCAGCGCCTTGCGCGCAAGCTGGCTGCCGAAGATCACGAATGGCTGGTTCTTCCGGGCCGAGACCTTTTTTTCGGTTGCTCGATACCTCGATGCGGTAGGAAGTAGGCCGGACTACCTCTCGCATTCGCACGGCGAAGGTTTTTTGCGTTTCTTCGAAGAGCGATGCCAGCGTCAGGGCATCTACATCTTCGACGAACCGGAGTCGGCGCTGTCGCCCGCGCGCCAGATGGAATTCCTCAAGCTGATGCGGCGAATGGAGCAATCGACGATCTGCCAGATCGTGATGGCCACGCATTCGCCGATGCTGATGGCCTATCCCGGGGCGAGGCTATTGCGGATGTCGAAGTACGGGCTGGAACCGGTGACCGTGAAGCAGACAGATCACTACAAGGTCATGCGCGAGTTTTGCGCTGATCCGAAGGGGTTTGTGGAGGCGGCGATCGAAGAGTGAGATCGCTTCAGGATTAACCCTGGTTGATACCACGGGGTTCCCCCGCGCCTTGATTTGTGCACTATTCGAGAAGCTAATAAGCTACCAGACGCTTTGGAGGGGGAGGCGGTGCCGAAGTCCGGACCAGCGTGGTTGTGTGTAGGGCTGCTCGGGCTGATGCTCGGCGGCTGCGCGGGCATGGTGGCCCCCCCGGCGGACGCCAATCTAACCCCCCGGGACCGCGAGTTGCTGACCAATCCGCCTTACAGGCAGGCGTATATTCCCGAGAATTACCGCCGGCAGGTGGTCGACTATCCGCGCAATGAGCCGCCGGGCAGCATCCTGGTCGATAGCGATGCGCGCTATCTTTACTACGTTCAGTCAGGCCACAAGGCGGTCCGGTACGGCGTCGCGGTGGGACAGGAAGCGCTGGCTTTCTCCGGCACCGCCAAGATTGGCCGCATGGCCGAATGGCCCGACTGGATTCCGACCGCCGATATCAAGGCGCGGCTCGGCCCCTTTCCGGACCGCGTTGCAGGGGGACCCGCCAACCCGATGGGCGCGCGCGCGATGTACCTGTACCAGGGCAACAAGGACACCCTGTACCGCATCCACGGCACCAACCAGCCGGAACGTATCGGCCAGGCGGTATCATCCGGCTGCATCCGCATGACCAACGAGGACGTCATCGATCTCTACGACCGGGCGAAGCAAGGCGCCACCGTCGTCGTGCTTCCGCCGAGTTCAGGTGGATGGAATGGCCAGCGCAGCTGAGTGAGGCCTGTGGAGCGGCGTAGCCCGGATGAGCACTTGCGATAGCGGGGTTCGCTGCGTCGTCTCGGACCACCTTGAAGGTCACGCATGTCAGACATTTTGACGAGAATTACGATCAATGCGGACCGAATGCACAGCCGTCCGTGCATTCGTGATTTGCGCATGACGGTTTCGGATGTTTTAGGCCTGCTATCGGCGGGGCAATTGCGAGAGACAATTCTTGGAGAATATCCCTATCTCGAAAGCGCTGATATAGACCCGGTCTTGGCTTTTGCCGCGCACCAGGCTGACCGCCCCACTATTGCAGCGCAGAAATCGTAGGGCGCAATAGCGGAGACCGTATGTCCTTCTTCCCAAGCTGAGGCAACTCGCCCTCGATGCCTTACGAGGGTTGCCCGGAAAGGCTGGGCAGAGCCTCTATGCAAGGAGGACGAGTCATGAGCGACCATAGCGTGGCCTACGTGGCTTTCGATACCGCGAAGTTACGGCATGCGGTAAATCGCCGAAGACGGGCGGACGGGCGAGGTTCGCTTTCTCGGCGAGATCGAGAGTACCGAGGCGGCCACGGTCAAACTGGTGAAGAAGCTTACCAGCCGGTACCGGCACCTCACCTTCTGCTATGAAGCCGGTCCGACCGGATATGAGCTGTACCGGCTGATTAAACGCCTCGGCCATGACTGCATCGTGGTCGCGCCGTCGCTGATCCCGAGGAAGCCAGGCGACCGGGTGAAGACCAACCGCCGCGATGCGCTCAGCCTGGCCAAATTGCTGCGCGCTGGAGAACTCACCGCGGTATGGGTTCCCGATGCTCGCCACGAGGCGATGCGGGATCTGACCCGCGCACGCGAAGCCGCGGTCGAGGATCTCACATCAAAACGGCAGCAGGTGCTGTCGCTGCTGCTGCGGCTCGGCCGGTACTATGCGGGTAAGCGCAACTGGACCAGGATGCATATGAACTGGCTGGCGGGCCAGAAGCTGGAGCATGCCGAACAGCGCATCGCCTTCGAAGAGATGCTGTTGGCGGTGCGAGAGGCGCAAGCGCGTGTGGTGCGGCTGGAACAGGCGATCCGCACGGCGCTACCGGACTGGTCGCTGGCAGAGGGGGTCACGGCATTGATGGCGATGCGCGGTTTCGACCTCGTCTCGGCGAGTGCATTCCTGGCCGAGATGGGCGACCTGTCGCGGTTTCCGACCGCGCGCGACCTGATGGGCTATCTCGGCCTGGTGCCGAGCGAGCAGTCGACCGGCGAGAAGGTCAAGCGCGCTGGCATCACCAAGGCTGGCAACCGCCGGGCACGGCGCATTCTCGTCGAGTGCTCGTGGAGCTATCGGCATCCGCCACGGCTCGGCAAGGAGAAGCTTGCCAAGGTCGCCGCTGTCCCGCGCGACGTTCGCGAGATCGCCTGGAAGGCACAGCATCGCCTCACCGCCCGCTATCGGGCGCTGACCCGGAACGGTAAGAAGCCAACGGTCGTCATCACGGCGATTGCTCGCGAGCTATCAGGCTTCATCTGGGCCATCAATCGCTCCACGCGTCCTGCCGTAACCGGGTGAACGAAGCGGCGAACTCAGACATCGTGTAACGGCGGGGACGAAGCCAACGGCAGGGGAACTCCCGATTACGCTATGTGGCCGATCATGCGATCGACGCCCGTGCGAAGACAGGGACAGCCCCGGACGAAATTTCGGAAATGCGGATCAAACCCGCGAATCAGAGCTTGATCACCGACGTCTCAGGCTTCGTCCCTACCGTTGCACGATCATCACTCAGACGTTCTCCAGCGAAACTCGCATGGAGCTGATCACACATGTTCGATACACTTGACGAAGGACATCAGAGCGTATTGCGCCGCGCGGCAGAACGAAAGAGGCGGAATACGCTCCGCTATTCCGCCCTACGAACTGCGTTGCCCAGCGCAGCAAGCCTAGAGCCTTTCCCGTTCCGATGGAATCGGAACGGGGCTCTAGGTTTTTGTTTTGACGCGTTTTCTACCGCAGATAAGTCTACGCAATCTGCGCAGATTGCTATGCGAACCGGTATCCACTTCGCTCGAAAACGCTCTAGCCCGGATGAGCGTAGCGACATCCGGGTTCGCTGCGGTACCGCATGTCGCTCATGCGGGCTACTCGCTAAGCCGATACCGGCGTCAATTTAAATACGCGACCATGCTTTGCCGCTGTAGCGATGTCGCCCGCCTTTAGTGCCTCACGAACGGCATCAAGCTTCATTGCATCTTCAATCGATAGATAGGGTGACCACGCGCTGTCGTCCTCGATCAAGACGACGGGCACCTCTGCGGCATATTTGCCCTCGTGGATAAATTCTACCATTTCGCGTTTCATAAATCGATCCGCCTTTTGAAATCAGGGGTCCACCGTGCCGGATCTGGCCGGTAGGCGGTGATCAGAACGGCTAGCGCTTCGTTTCCGTTCAGCATCCCCCAAACGATATGCAGAGGCTCTCCGTTGCGATCATTCTGCAGTACCAAAACACTCGGGCCGCGAACGGCGTCAGGATAGGATTCAACGACAACCGCGAAGTCAACGCCACC
The DNA here is from genome assembly GCA_963755895.1 of uncultured Alphaproteobacteria bacterium. Classification (GTDB taxonomy): domain Bacteria; phylum Pseudomonadota; class Alphaproteobacteria; order Rhizobiales; family Xanthobacteraceae; genus Bradyrhizobium. The sequence continues at coordinate 4,232 of CAVWMD010000026.1, read as the reverse complement.
AATGACATCGGTTAATGCAATACCATCAGCGGCCAGTTCACGATAGCCATGCCGGGAAACCTGCACGTCACGCTGCTTAACGAGACGTTGAATGGCTGCCAGAACGTCGGCCATATCAAACGGCTACTCCGCAGCCTCGCTCGCCCCACTGCTGCGCTTCTTCCTCGGCGCCTCCGCCTTGCCCAGAACCGGCGCCAGAAACTTCCCCGTATAGCTCCGCGGTGCCTTGACGATATCTTCCGGCGGGCCCCAGGCGACGATTTCGCCGCCGCCGTCGCCGCCTTCGGGGCCGAGGTCGATCACCCAGTCGGCGGTTTTTATGACCTCGAGATTGTGCTCGATCACGACGACCGTGTTGCCCTGCGACACCAGCTCGTGCAGCACTTCCAGAAGCTTCTTCACGTCGTGGAAATGCAGGCCCGTGGTCGGCTCGTCCAGGATGTAGAGCGTGCGGCCGGTGGCGCGTTTTGACAATTCCTTGGCCAGCTTGACGCGCTGGGCTTCGCCGCCGGACAAGGTCGTGGCCTGCTGGCCGACATGGATGTAGTCGAGACCGACGCGATGCAGGGTCTTGAAGGTCTCGCGCACGCGCGGCACCGCCTTGAAGAATTCGGCGGCTTCCTCCACGGTCATGTCGAGCACGTCGGCGATCGACTTGCCCTTGAACAGCACTTCCAGGGTCTCGCGGTTGTAGCGCTTGCCCTTGCAGACGTCGCAGGTGACGTAGACGTCGGGCAGGAAGTGCATCTCGATCTTGATGACGCCGTCGCCCTGGCAGGCCTCGCAGCGGCCGCCCTTGACGTTGAAGGAAAACCGCCCGGGCTCGTAGCCGCGCGCCTTGGCTTCGGGGAGCCCTGCGAACCATTCGCGGATCGGCGTGAACGCGCCGGTGTAGGTCGCGGGATTCGAGCGCGGGGTGCGGCCGATCGGCGACTGGTCGATGTCGATGATCTTGTCGATATGCTCGAGACCCTCGATGCGGTCGTGCGGGGCCGCGCCCTCGCTGGCGTTGTTGAGTTTGCGCGCGATCGCCTTGTAGAGCGTGTCGATCAGCAAGGTCGACTTGCCGCCGCCGGAGACGCCGGTGACGCAGGTGAACAGCCCCAGCGGAATTTCCGCCGAGACATTTTTCAGATTGTTGCCGCGGGCGTTGACCACCTTGATGGTGCGGCGGTGGTTCGGCGGCCGCCGCTCCGGCACCTCGACGGACAATTCGCCGGTGAGGTATTTTCCGGTCAGCGACTTCGGATTGTTCATGACCTCGGCGGGCGTGCCCTGCGCGACGATGTTGCCGCCATGCATGCCGGCGCCGGGGCCGACGTCGACGACATAATCGGCGAGCCGAATGGCGTCCTCGTCATGCTCGACCACGATCACGGTATTGCCGAGGTCGCGCAGCCGCTTCAGGGTTTCCAGCAGCCTTGCGTTGTCGCGCTGATGCAGGCCGATCGACGGCTCGTCCAGCACATAAAGCACGCCGGTCAGGCCCGAACCGATCTGCGACGCCAGCCGGATGCGCTGGCTTTCGCCGCCGCTCAATGTGCCGGAGGCGCGCGCCAGGGTCAGGTAATTGAGACCGACATCGAGCAGGAACGACAGCCGCTCGCGGATTTCCTTCAGCACCCGTGCGGCGATCTCGTTCTGCTGCGCGTTGAGCACTTTTGGGACGGTCTCGAACCATTCGCCGGCGCGGCGCACCGACAATTCGGAGATCTCGCCGATATGCTTGCCGCCGATCTTGACGCACAGCGCCTCCGGCTTCAGCCGGTGGCCGTTGCAGGCATCGCAGGGCACATCCGAGAAATACTTTGCGACTCCTCGCGCGCCCATTCGCTGTCGGTCTCGCGAAAGCGGCGGTTGATATTGGTGACGACGCCCTCGAACGGTTTCTTGGTGTCGTAGGAGCGCACGCCGTCTTCATAGGAGAATTTGATCTCGTCCTCGCCGGAGCCGTGCAGGATGGCGTTCTGCGTCTTCTTCGCCAGGTCCTTCCATTTGGTGTCCAGCGTGAACTTGTAGAATTTGCCGAGCGCGGTCAGGGTCTGGACATAATAAGGCGAGGAGGATTTCGCCCACGGCGCGATGGCGCCCTTGCGCAGCGTCAATTCCTTGTCGGGAATCACCAGGTCTTCGTCGATATGCTGCTCGACGCCGAGGCCGCCGCAGGCCGGACACGCGCCATAGGGATTGTTGAAGGAGAACAATCGCGGCTCGATTTCGGGAATGGTGAAGCCGGAAACCGGGCAGGCGAATTTTTCGGAAAACAGAATCCGCTCCGGGCCGCTCTTGTCGTGGATTTTTGCCGTCTTCTTGTCGGGCTTCTTGTCGTCGCCGGCGGCAGCCGGCGCATCCGCATATTCGATCACCGCGAGCCCTTCCGCGAGCTTCAGGGCCGTCTCAAAACTTTCCGCCAGCCGCTGGCCGATGTCGGGCCGCACCACGATGCGGTCGACCACGACGTCGATGTCGTGCGGGAATTTCTTGTCGAGCGTGGGCGCTTCGGCGAGCTTGTGGAAGGTGCCGTCGATCTTGACCCGCTGGAATCCCTTCTTGAGGTATTCGGCGAGCTCCTTGCGGTACTCGCCCTTGCGTCCACGCACCACCGGCGCCAGCAGATCGAGCCTGGTGCCCTCGGGCAGCGCCAGCACGCGATCGACCATCTGCGACACGATCTGGCTTTCGATCGGCAAGCCGGTCGCGGGCGAATAGGGAATGCCGACCCGCGCCCACAACAGCCGCATGTAGTCGTAGATTTCGGTCACGGTGCCGACGGTCGAGCGGGGATTTTTCGAGGTGGTCTTCTGCTCGATCGAGATCGCAGGCGACAGGCCATCGATCTGGTCGACATCCGGCTTCTGCATCATCTCCAGGAACTGCCGCGCATAGGCCGACAGCGATTCGACGTAGCGGCGCTGACCCTCGGCATAGATGGTGTCGAACGCCAGCGACGATTTTCCCGAGCCCGACACCGGTGAACACCACGAGTCTGTCGCGTGGAATTTCGAGGTCGACGTTCTTGAGATTGTGTTCGCGCGCGCCGCGAATCGTTATCGAGCGCATTGGAGCCCGCAGTGTTTTGGCGCTTCGCCCTGATCACTTCATCCATATCGGCATTTCCAGACGCGCAAACGTGAGCTTGGCGCGCTCGGAGGGAAATCCGAGAGCGAACGCCAATGGGGTGTGCTCGGAACATAGGAAGAACGCGATGAAATTTCTAGTGCCGCGTGGAAACCATCAACGGTTTGTTGCGGCCGAAATTCAAGAAGTGGAAGAGATGGGACGCGGACCGGCGGAACGGTCAATACCAGAGAAGTCGCAATAAAAAGGCCGGCACGCTGGCCAGCCTTTTCAAGAATCTCATTTCCCCAACGACTTAGATCAGTATTTCGCGATCACCGCGCCGCCGAAGCGGTAGTTCATGCGGGCGGTAGCCCGATCGACATCCTGGCGGATACGATCGGTGCCGACGCGGGCTTCGTCCAGCGTGTGAAGTTGCGGTGTTGGTCCCATGAAGATATGGTCGTATTCGACGCCGACCGACCAGTTCGGCGCGAAGCCGAATTCGAGACCGGCGCCAACCGCGCGCGCCCCAACGGGTGTCTGTTTGCCAGGCCGAGGCAGAGCACGGCGCCGGCCACGGGAGATGTCGATACGATTGTCGGTGACCGCAGCACCGCCCTTGACATAGAGCAAGACGTTGTTCCAGGCATAACCGATCTGGCCGGTGAACAGGCCGAACGCATCCATCGGCGTGGTTGAGGACGGCCGGGAGCGAGCAGGTTGATGTTGCTCCGCTGCAGGTCGGCCCAGTTGCCCTGAGCTTCGAGGCCGAACACCCAGTCGGCGGTCTGCCAGCGGTAGCCGACCTGGCCGCCGGCGGTGCCGCCGGTTAGATCATGGCAACCTTGCGCGATGACGTGCCGGTTGCGTGACGTTCTCCCAGCAATTGGCTCTGTGCCCAGCCACCGTTGATACCGATGTAGAAGCCGCTCCAGTCATAGACCGGCGGCAACATCGGCGGCGCCTTGGTGTAGGGACGCGCGCGAGATCGGCGGCCGGGGCGGGCGCCGAGGCCATACCCAGTGCCACTAAACCAACCGTACCCAGCAAAAACTTTTTCATCCAGATTTCTCCAGATAATCCTGCTTCGTTTCTCCGAAGCGTTTTCCAGTCAGGCAACGAGTGCGCGAGCCCATCCCATTTCCGACACCAATCATATTCGATTTCGACGA
>CAVWMD010000025.1:0-10452 GCA_963755895.1 uncultured Alphaproteobacteria bacterium | reverse complement strand
GTGGGCGCTACGAAACTAAAGGATTAGTCCTCGATCGGATGGATTGGTGTGCGAATCTGCGAATTGAAGGTCAGGACAAATTTTTTCAATAAAAGCAGGAATGTCTGCGCTTCAATCTCCGTGAATGCATCCATTTCGCGCTTACGAGCGCGTTCGGCCGGCGCGACGCAGCCCGGCTAGCACGTCGTGCCCCTCCCGCGTCAGCAGTAAGACATGACGGCGCCGATCGGCAGAATCACGTCCTCGCGCAAGATATCCCGACTTTTCAAGCTTGCTCACCACTAAGGCGGCGGTCGAGCGGTCAATGCCGAGCAGTTTGGCGAGGCCGATCTGGTCGAGATCGTTCCGCGAACTCAACACCATCATTGCGCCGTACTGGGTCGTCGTGACCCCCAATTTGGCCGCCTCCTCGAGGAAGATCGAGACGCAGATCTGGTTGGCTCGGCGCAGCAGGAACCCGGGACGGTTATAGAGCTCGCTCAGAGAATCTCTACCCGCCGCGGGCCTTACCGGTGCCTTTGCTTTCTTCACAGTCTCTCCTGAATCGCGCAGCCGGCTATCGCGACCCCCGTCGACCTCGTCGGGTCAAGGGCAGGTGCTATGTGCCGAAATTGATCATATGCCTCCTTAGCTTAATGGCTCTACCCCGTGCCAGCCACATCGAATAGTGGACCGTCCCATCCCGCGGGGAGCGGACTGGATAGGATGCGCGCCGTCATCGCTCGATTGTGCGATCGGCCCGCGCAGGCGGACTCGCGCGAACCACAGCAGCCCCGATGCGGCCACCGGCGCAACGAGCATGAGCGCCAACGCGTGGCGCAGCGCCTCTCCACCATACATGGGTGTCAGCGCATCGCTGGCCATGCCGACGATCAGCGGTGCCAGCGCAAAGGCGATCAGGGTCTGGGCGATCAACATCAGCGTCGAGGTCAGCCCCCGCCGTGTGGGCGGCACCAGCGACACGGCAAGCGCGACGCACGGCCCGAGTGCGCTCGACAACATGAAGTTCATGACCGCGATGCCAAGCATGACGACTTTAATCGAGGGCGCGAAAAGGAATATCGCGAAGGCAGGCATCGCCAGCGGCAGCGCGATGATTGGCACGATCAACCCGGCCCAGTTGTTGCCACTGCGCTGGATGAGTCGCGTGGCAAGCATGCCGGAGAGCACGGTGCCTAAGATGCCACCGATGACCGCGGGCGGACCGACTACAGCGCCGACCTGCGCGAGTGGTACACCGTGCGAGCGCAGTAGGAAGGCCGGCGCCCAGGTCGGCAAACACGCCAGCATCATGTTGGATGCCGCATAACCGAGGGCCAGCCAACCGAGTCCAGGAACCGATGTGATCTCGCCAATCTCTGCAATCAGTCCACGTTTTTCCAGCCGCTGCGGATCGGACACCCAGGTGTGCGGGATGCCCGGCATCGTGAGGGCAATCAGTAGAACCAATGCCAGCCCCGCTACCCCGAATACGCAAAACATGGTGCGCCAGCCGAGCCACGCGGCAAGAATGCCAGCCAGCACCGAGCCGACCATCACGCCGACCCCGGAGCTTGATTGAAAGATCGCCACCGAGCGGGCTAAGTTCTGCCCAGGATAGAGATCGGCGAGCAGTGACAGGGCGACCGGAAAGACTGTCGCTTCGCCGATCCCAATCAGCGTACGGCACAGCGCCAGCGACACAAACCCTCCAGCGAACGCGGTCGCTGCCGTTGCCATGCACCACAACGCCACGCCGAGCGCGAGGATCAGGCGACGATCGCCGCGATCCACCCAACGCGCAATGGCGATGCCCGCGATCAAATAGAACAACGAGAAGGCGAAACCCGAAACGATGCTGATCTGCGTGTCGCTCAGATGCAACTCCCGCCGGATCGGCTCGACAACAATGCCGAGCAGGGCGCGATCGGCATAGTTCAACGTATTGGCCAGAAAGAGCAGCGCCAGCGAATAACCTGCGAGTCCGCCACGGGTTTGAGGCCGCGCATCGGGATTCATCACGTGCAGGTCAGCCGACATGGCTCGTACGCAGCATGGCGACAAGGTCGCGGCTTGCCGCGCAGATTGTTGAGACTACATTCGATCATCGGAAGCTCAATGACATGCCGACTCCCGCGTCGTACGTAAATCCCTGCTACTTTGCCTCGTGCTGGGCGAGCTTCTTCAGCAGCCAGGGCACGATGATGTCGCGGATCACGCGTTCGGGGCCATACCCGGCGCCGAAGCCCATATGAATGCCCCGCGGATTGATCCAGCCCTCTTTCGCATCGCCGCGTGTCAGCAGCAGCAACTGATCGGCGATCGGAACCTGGCTGTCCTTCGCGCCGTTCATCACCAGCATGGGCGCGCACGGCCGGTCGATCTGATCCTCGTGCAGCAGCGACATGCGCGGGCCGTAGTCGAGGAATTCGTCGAGGGTCTTAACGCCGAACGCGTTGGCGCGTGCGCCAAACAGGTCCAACAGATATTCGCGCGTGCCGAGCGCTTTCAGTTGCCATTCGGGCTGAAAGAAATGGTGAACCGCGCCGCCATGGTTGATCGCGCCGAGTAGCCGATCCTTCTCGGCAATGGCAACGCGGGTCGCCCAGTGTCCGCCCCAGCTGACTCCGCGCATAAACATCCGCGTCGAGTCGATGTCGGGGCGCTGCTCGGCCCAGTCGAGTACGCGGCTGAAGACCCTCTCGGCGCCCACGTCACACTTGATGGGTGCCTGCCCAGTCCCCGGCATGTCCATGCCGAACACGCATAATCCATGAGGCAGATAGGACAGGGCCTCATCGGCTACGTTTTCCTTCCAGTAATCCAATCCCCCGCACTGGACCATCAACGGAAACGGCCCGATTCCTTCGGGCTTTCGAAAATAGCCGATGATGTTCTTGCCCTCGAAGGGAATTCGAACCACTTCGAGTTCTTGCGGCAGCAACGCTGTGTAGCGCATATATGCACCAATCGCCTTCTCGTAGGAGGCCTGCTTGCCGGGCGTCGAAATCGTCGGAAACCGACCCATCGTGTAGATCGCATAGGCGCTCTTGAAGAGCGCGCGCTGTTCGTCAGGGCTCGCCCCGCGTTCAGCTTCCTCGATTACCCGGTCGCCAACCGCCATCCACACATTGGCCCAATCCTCAGGATCGAGTGAGGTCAGTGCCGCCATCGCAGCTTCCGCATCCGCAAGACGGACGCCGCGGCCGGGATAGCCGCCGGCTGTGATGCGCCTGACCGTCTCCTGGCGCAGTTCCTCCAGGGTGCGAGGCGGCGCGATGCGCGGATCCAAGAGCGTCATGTGCTGATCCTATATTGTTGCTGCGAACGCCGGCGCTTGCCCAGGCGTTTCAGTATGGTTGTGCCAGCGCCTTCGTCGCTGCCGCCAACATGCCGGCCTGCTGCGCGCGGTCGACGCCGGCGATTTCCATCTCGCCCTGTCGTACCGAGGTTTCGACCACCAGTTTCGCCCGCGCGAACCGCCGTTCCATGAATCCACGCAGCGCGGCGGCGACGTCGTCGGTCTTCGCCAGTTCCTCGGCGAGCGCCAGGCCGTCCTCGACAGCAAGACCCGCGCCCGACGCCATGTGCGGCGTCGTCGCATGCGCGGCATCGCCGATCAGAACGACGCGGCCCTGGTACCAGGGATCGGGCAGCAGCAGCCATTCGAGAGGGCGGTACACGATCTGCGAGTCCTCGCCGAGCGACGCGCGGATCGCCGGCACGTTGCCCCCGAACGGCGCCATCAGCGCGTCGAGATGGGCGATATGGGTTTCCGGCGCGAACCACGGATTGCCGGGCACATGTTCGAGCAGGAAGACGTACATCTGTTCCTGCGAGATCGGCGACATGCCGAGCTTCAGCGGTCCGCCGAAATAGATTTCGGCGCGGTCCACCGCGGGCGGGCGATCGGCAACGAAACGCCAGCAGCCCTGGCCGGTGAAGCGCGGCTTGGGCGCATCGGGAAAAATCCTGTCCCGCGTCTTAGAGAAGATCCCATCCGCGCCGACGACCAGATCGTAACGCGCCGTCACGCCATCGGTCAGCTTGACCTCGACACCATCATCATCGTGCACCATCGTCTCGACGCTCACGCCAAGCCGGACATCGATCCCTGCGCCACGGACCCGCGTCGACAGGATGTCGTGCAGCACCGGGCGCATGATGCCCCCGCCGTGCATGACCGGCGGCGACCCCTCCGGCGCACGCATCGGCGGGCCCAGCGGCTCGCCGGTGAACCGCATTGGGCGCATGCCGTCATGGACGAAGCCGCGCGAGCGGATTTCATCGAGCACGCCCAGATCGTCGAACGCACGCAGCGACATGCCGGTGATGGTGATGCCCGCGCCATAGACACGCCACTTCGGGTCGGAATCGATCAACGTCACGGTGATCCCGCGACGTGCCATGGCCAGTGTCGCCGACATGCCGCCGATGCCGCCGCCGACAACCAGCACAGTCTTCAGCATTGCGCAAGATTCCGGCGACGTTCCCCGGTTCACGCCGGAACGCACCATAGACCCTTGTCGGCGTCCATCGTCTGATGCGGCACATTTCCGGTAATGATCCGGCCGGTGCCCCATTGGTCGGTGATATCGGGCCGCATTTCGTACGTGTTTGGTACCCACGTGTCCTCATCGACATTCTCGAGGTCGGATGTGTATTCGACTGCGTTGCCGTTGGGCGTGAGATAGTAGGTGAAAGTATTGTTGCCGGCGGTGTGACGGCCTGGGCCCCAGGACAGCTTCACGCCGGCGCGGGTCAATCGCGCCAGACCCCGCATCAGGTCATCGACCGAGCTGACATCGAACGCGACATGGTTGAGCGCCGGCTTGCCGGGCATGATCGCCAGCCGGTGGTGCGCCGGGTTGCAGCGCAGGAATATCATGAACTCACCGATCCAATCGGACAGGCGAAAGCCGAGCGCGTCTTCGTAGAATCGTGCGAGCGCCTTGACGTCCGGCGAATGCAGCACGATGTGGCTGAGGCCGACCGGTATCGCTTCTCCCGGTTTCAGCGTGCGCGTGGTGCGCTGTTTGATTTCGCAGACCACCTCGATCGCGCGACCGTCGAGATCGAAGAATCGCGCAGCATAGCCGCCGGCTGGGCTGGCCTTCGGTCGGCGCCGGCATCGCTGATCGGTTTCGCGCCCGCCGCCACCGCCTGCGCAAACAGTGCATCGACATCAGCGCGCGAATTGGCGGAAAAGCCGATCAAGTCGGTTTTCTTTTCCGCGTCGTGGCGTAGCCGGATGACGAACGGAAATGCCGAACCTTCCGCGGCAAAATAGATTTTATCGTCCTGTTCGCGCAACTTCGGTGAGTCCCCATGTCTCGCCGTAGAACTTCCGCTCTGCGGCAAGGTCGGCGACGGCATGCGCGACATAAGCAAGGTCGGTCACTCGGGCGGTGGTCATAGCGTTTGCTTCCTGGAATTCCTGTCGGAGATAATTCCTACATATAGGAATTGCAAGGTCCGCAGCGTGGGCACGCTCGCCGAGTTGGCGAGACACGTTAGCCGCGTATCCCGCCGATCTTGCCAACAACGATGCCAGTGCGGATGCTCATCCTTGCACGACGCGCTGATCGATTACCCCGAACAGCGGCGCGCCGTCGGGCATCGTCGCTTCCATCCGTACGCGATCACCGAATTTCATATACTCGGTGCGCGGCGCGCCCTCATCCATCGTTTCGATGCCGCGGCGTTCCGCGATGCACGAAGAACCCACCTCGCGGTAATTCTCGTTCGAGACCGTTCCGCCGCCGATGATCGTGCCGGCACACAAGGCGCGGGTGCGTGCGGCATGCGCAATAATTTCGGGAAATGACCATCTCATCGGATAGCCCTGCGCCGCGCCAAACCGTTGTCCGTTCCAGTCGACGAACAATGGCAAGTCGACACGGCCGTCGCGCCACGCCGCGCCCAGTTCATCGGGCGTGATGGCGACCGGGGCCACGCTGCAAGCCGGCTTGGCCTGGAGCCAACCGAACCCGATCTTCGATTCGCGGGGCGCAAACCCGCGCAGCGACCAGTCATTGATCAGCACGATCAGTCGGATGTGAGGCGCCGCTTGCTCGGATGTCACCCCCATCGGCACGGCGTCGATGATGATGCCGAATTCGCCCTCGAAATCGATTCCGGCGGCCTCACTCGGCGTCGGGAAGTCGGCGGTGGCCGAGTAGAAGGTGTCGGACATACCCTGATACATAAACGGACCATCATGGGGCGGCGCCTCCTTTTTGGAGATCCGCCGCATTAGGTCACCGTGACTGTCATACGCCGATGCGTCGAGCCATTGCCAAGCGCGCGGCAGCGGCGCGAGCGCGTCGCCCGCTACAAAATCCATGGCATTCGCCAACCCTCCGCTTTCCAACCGCTCGGCGAGCGAGCGCAGCGGCGCTTCCACCTCACTCCAGCGATCGAGCGCGTCCTGTAGTGTTGCCGCGATATCCTCAGTTGGGGCCGCGCGAGAATGATCGCGCGAGACGACCACTAGACAGCCGTCGCGCGCGCCATTATCCAGGGTGGCGAGTTTCAAGCGGAGTCTCCTGGTTGCGGTCGAACAATGGTCGTCTCGCCGACTTTGTTCGTGCCTTTTTTTAAACGAGCGCTCGGTCCGGCGATTAATTCCCTATATAACGAATTAATGCGCAAAAGGCAATCAGGCTCGTCAATGACGCGCCGAAGCTTGCCGCGATCGCCATTATTCTTAATAATGGGAATTAACTATCGAGAAAGTGCAAGGAGATGCGGGAGTCATAGAATGGTGACGGAATTGTTCGACCTCTCGGGCAAGGTCGCGCTGGTGACGGGATCGAGCCGCGGTCTCGGATACGCTATCGCCGAGGCGTTTGTCGCGCATGGCGCACGGGTCGTCGTGTCGAGCGAAGATGCGGACGATTCGGCTGCCGCGGCGGCGCGGCTGGGTGCTATCGGCATCGCGTGCGACGTCGCCGACGATGCCGCTGTTGCTGCGCTGGTGGCGCAAACGACCCAGCGGTTGGGCGGCATCGACATCCTCGTGTCCAATGCTGGAATCAGCGGCGGCCCTTCGGCCGATCCGCTCGACATGACGATTTTCGACCGCGTCATGGCCGTCAACCTGCGCTCGATGGTGGTGCTGACCAAGCACGCGCTGCCGGGAATGGCGGGGCGGTCCGGAGCGTCGGTGATCCTGACCGCGAGCATTGCCGGCCTGCGCGGCAATGGCCGGATCGAGGCTTATGCACTGGCCAAAGCGGGCGTGGCGCAACTTGCGCGCAATCTCGCGGTGCAGTGGGGGCCGAAAGGCGTGCGGACTAACGCGATTGCGCCTGGGCTGATCGCAACTAGCTTTGCCAACGGGCTGATGGGCGACGAAGCCTTCATGGCGCGGCGGATACAGATGACGCCGCTGCGCCGCGTCGGTCAGCCGCACGAAATTGCAGGTGCAGCGGTGTTCCTCGCCGCGCCCGCTGGCGGCTTCGTTAACGGCCAAGTGCTGGTCGTCGATGGCGGTACCGTGATTACCGATGGGAGTTAAGATGCCGACATACACGCTTCGCCGCATCGTCACCGGCCATGATCCTGCCGGTCGTGCAGTCGTCACCGCCGATACCTTGCTCGACGCACACCGATCCCGAGCGGCGACGCGTTGTTCACGCTCGTCTGGACCACCGCGAGCGCGCCCGTTGACAATGACGACGCGACCGATGGACGCGATCGCACGGTCGGTCTGACGCATGCCAGGCGGATCGGTGCTACGCGTTGTGGAACTTTTGCCGGGCAAGCGCTCGGCGATGCATCGAACCAACAGCCTGGATTACGGCATCGTTCTGACGGGGTCGATCGAACTTGAGCTCGACGAGGGCGCCGTGACGCTGGTCGAGGCTGGCAGCATTGTCATTCAGCGCGGCACGATCCATGCGTGGCGTAACCCGAGCGCGCGAGACGCCGGCGCGAATCGCGTTCGTGCTGCTCGATGCGACTGCCGGCGACCGTCGATGGTGCGCCGTTGCCAGACATCTTGCCGCGTGCCGGCGCCGCCCCGCGCGCACGCTGAAAACGAGACATTGAGTCGAGCCGGAACGCGCGCAACCGCTGTTTCGCCCATAGTTGTCAGCGCTTGCGCAAGCCCTCCAGGACCAGCTTGACCAGAAACTTCTGGAAACGCGTTGTCAGTTTTTCCATATCGGTACCGATGGGCAAGAGCTCGCGGATCAACGGCTCCGCCGACGAGAAGAAGTCGCTGGCACCGAGCACCGCAAGGAAAAGCAACAACGGATCGACCGCTACCAATTCGCGGCCGCCGTCACTACGTAGCAGCTCGCGATAGAATTCGACCAAACCTAAGTTCATCGCTCTGACGCGGGCGCGTGATTCGTCGGTTCCGGCCTGCGCAAGTTCATCGATCATTAGCCGATGCATGAAAGTGGCGGAGCGGACGAACTGAACCGTCTTACAGATATTATCGGCCAGCGCGACGAGTGGCTCGTCTTTTCGCTTCAACGGCGTGCGGCCCGTGCGCGGTCACGCGATCGACCACCGCGACCAACAATGCGGCGCGATTGCCGAAATAATAGCGCACGAGCGCAGGATCCACCTTAGCCTCCTTCGCGACGCGCGACATGGTCACGCGCGCGGGCGGCATGCATGCGCAGCAGCTTCTCCGTGGCGGCCAGTAGACGTTCGCGCCCGACGTCATTCTCGCCCGATACGGGGCGGCCTTGCCCACGTTTTTTGGGAATGTTTTTGGAACGTGCAGCCGACTTGGCCATCATGGCGTTATCCTGATTCCAATACGTGAAGACGGGAGTCAAAACCTTGGGCTGCGCCGCGAGCGAATAGATCCATGCGGTGATCTTTGAAAATCGGTTCGCGGTAGCCGAGTAACGTCGCCCAAGCCGTAAATAGACATCTCGCCATTGGGATCCGTGAACGCACCAGTGCCATGGTGTGCCCTCGTCATGTGACCACGTTGCTATGGTAATATGCGCGATCACGTTTTGTTTATTCGCTGACTCGGCGATGCTGATGATGATAGATAATCCTTTGGGGTGACACACGCCATACTTGAACCTCAACATAGAGCCAACCGAGGCCGGCTTCAAGGCTTGGTTTCAATCATCGATTCTGGCGCAAGGTATCCGGATCACTTTGAGGATACGTTCAGATACCGCGAAGAAGCGGTCCATCCCAACGCAGCGCCCATCACGGAGCCTTCATGGACACGCCCTCGTCCGCCCGATCAGCAATTGCGCCATCCCCGGTCCGATCGGCCGAACCACCAGGTCCGAATGGTCGGACATTTCGGGTCGCCTATTGTTGGCGCTGCTGTTTCTGGTCTCCGGTCTCGGTAAGATCGGCGCATATTCCGGGAACGTAGCGTACATGTCGTCGTTCGGCCTGCCCGCTTCACTGCTCCCTTTGGTCATTGCCAACGAAGTGGTTGGTTCGATTGCGATCCTCGTCGGCTGGAAGACACGTATCACGGCACTCCTTCTCGCCGGTTACTCAGTGCTGACCGTCATTTTTCAGGGTAATTGGGGCGACCAAGTCCAAACGGTCATGTTCCTCAAAAACCTCTCCATAGCCGGCGGCCTTCTTCTGCTGGTGGCCAACAGCGCCGGTTCGGTGAGCTTGGACCGTCGCTTCTCAAAGATGTGTCCATGATAATGCCGTCTTATCCCTCCTACCGCCGCCGATAGTAAATTTTATCGATGGGCGCGAGTGATATCGCCCGCCTTATCGTGCGTCGTGGCGGCCCGCTCTTGAAGGGATTTATGCGTCCTGTCGCGCGTCAATCGGGATGGCAAGCGCGACAATCAGGATGGCAAATTTTTTGGAGGGGTCGTTTTCGAGCCTTTTTGCTCGGATTTAACCCCTCTGAGAGGCGATTCTGGACCCGGTTTGAGGGTCCAGCTCGTCGGTGATCGAGGCCGATCGGGTGTCGAGGAGGTGTTTCCAGTGACGGAGTACCTGCCTTATGCCCGGTCGACACATCAACGATCACCAGATGAGGCTGTACATGAAGTCCAGATTGACTGTGAAGATGCCGGCAGCGGCCACCCAAGCGGCGATCAGCTTACGCACCGCGTATCGCATCGAGAACGACCCCCGATTACCATCGCAGACGCCGCGGCCACGAGGTCGGCGGCGACCCGATCCACTGGTCGCGATTTTTGAAGCAGAGATCGTGCCCATGCTCAAGGCGGCGCCGGACTTGCGACCGATTGCGATCTTCGAAGGGGTTGCTGGCGGCATTGCGGATCTGCCCGAAGGCGGTTGCCGCGACCGGTGAACGCTGATCCACTCGTGGCGCGCCCTGAACATTTAAAGCCTAGACATGATTTTCCGGCAGGTGCAGAAACCCGGGCGCTGGGACTGTCGGATTTTACCGAGATGGGAGACCTCGCCGTGCGTGTCGCCGGTGTCGAACTCGATCATCGGCTGTATCACTTTCGCTTGGCCTGCTCGGGGTTTGAGCACGCGCAT
>CAVWMD010000024.1:0-6657 GCA_963755895.1 uncultured Alphaproteobacteria bacterium | reverse complement strand
CGCTGCCGATCTGGGTCCGGCCAATTGGTGTCGCCATGAGCCTCGATCAGCCCTAGCGAATGGGGGGCGACATCATGAAACGGAACGTTAACGCTAACCGCGTCTAGGTTTGGGTTGATGCAGGCGTCGTCGAACGTTCGTTCGCAACGCGTTCTTTACGTCCTTGTCGGTCACGCCGAGGTCAAACCATTCCGGGTCGAAGTGGCCGCCACACCAACGTTTGGTCTCGGCATACTCTTGGTCGTTCGGGTCGGCCATGATCGCAAGAAAGTTCTCGTAGCCGCTGACGCCACCAACGTCCTCGGGCGGACGAGCGCGCGCGCCGGCGACGCAAGTAGCAAGCCTGGGCACGGCGTCGAGTGCGACGGGCTTCTCGATTTCAACAATATGCCGCCAGTTGTCACCGAAATCGTAGATGTAGGTGAACGCGACGCCAGGTTCGTTTCCGAAATCGCTGAGCCGCACCTCCCTCTCGTCGAACAGACGCGGAGAGTCCGCGAAGCCGCCATCGTCCCCATCCTCGGGGTCGCCGTAGCGTAGGCCGCCGATCCGATATTCGTGCAGGTGCGAGTTCCACCAGTTGAACGCGGCCTGGATTGCAAGATGGAGTTCGCCGAGGTGCCATGACAATGGCACGACAAGCCTACGCCAGACCGGAGGATCAATCTCGGCCAGGGCAACGCGGATCTGCAGGGCGTTCGGCTCACTGTAGCGCATGCGCATCAGTGGAACGACGCCCGTCGACGACGTCAACTGGCAACCATTTGCGGCCGCAGTAGCGCAGTTTGTCCGCAGGCACTCCCCTCGCTGAATACCCTGTAGCGTCGATATCTGGAGCGGGATGGCGCTGCGCGATAATCGAAGGCCCAGCAACTCGGGAAAGATTGGGGCGCCGAGATATTCCTGAAAAACGAGGATCACGGGAAGCGGAGTGAGACGCGTTTACCGCGCCATGGCCGGACCGGGGCAAGGGGCTCGGCGCTACGCGCCGGCCCGGCTCAAGCCGGCTTCGCCCTTGCCCCGGCCGGACCAGGCCGCGGGTTGGGGGAGGGGTGATCAACAAGTCCATGAAGAGGACGACACCCCATGGCCCATTTCTCCAAACGCCACGGCCGCCGGCGATAACGCACCGCGCGACCACTATGCCGAGATAACGGCACAGATCATCGTCGCTCTCGAAGAGGGCACGCCACCCTGGCGGCGACCCTGGGACGTCGGCAAGGCAGGCGGCCCGATGATGCCGCACAACGCGGCGACCGGCGCCCGATACCGCGGCATCAACACGATCATGCTCGGCATGTCACCACTGGCGTTCATCAGCGGCGATCCACGCTGGGCAACATACAAACAGGCCGCCGATCGCGGCTGGCAAGTTCGCAAGGGATCGCGCGGCACACCCGGCTTCTTCTACAAGAAGATCGAGGTGGAAGACCGCACCGGCTCAAGCGACGATGGCCGAAAGGTCGTCCCGGTGCTTCGCTCGTTCACGCTTTTCAACGGTTCTCAGATCGACGGGATACCTCCCTACATCGCACCAGGCGTCGAAGAAGCGCCCTGGCGGGAGCCGGAATCCGCCGCGACGATCGCGCGCAATAGCAAGGCCGTCATCCGCGTCGGCGGCGACCGCGCATTCTTCTCACCGTCGACCGACCACATCCAGATGCCTCCCACATGCGCGTTCCGCTCGCCCGCGGCCTACGCGAGTGTCCTGCTTCACGAGCTCGGTCACTGGACCGGAACGAAGGAGCGGCTCGACCGCGACCTGACCGGCAATTTCGGCTCCCAGGATTACTCGAGGGAGGAGCTCCGGGCGGAGCTTGCTCAAGTTATGATCTGTGCCGAGCTGGGCATCGACGATTGCGATTTCACGAACGGTGCGGCCTACATCGCTGAGTGGCTCAGCAAGCTGCGCGACGACAAGAAGGAGATATTCCGCGCAGCCTCCGATGCGCAGCGCATCGCCGATTACCTGCTCGCTTTCCATCCCGATCACGCCGCGCGCACTGCAGCACCACCCTCCGACGCGGAATCGGAGATCGCCGAGCCGTCCCCACCATCTCTTGAACCCGCATATGCGGAGGCGGCGTGATGCGCGCCGCTCCAAGATGGGAGATGTCCCCGGCAGCAGCTGAAGCCGGCCAAGAGGCCACACTGCAGATCGTCGATCAGGAGGATGGTCCCGACGGACGCACGGTCTGCATTATTCCCGGCAACCTGAGTTGCCGATTGGCGGATGGTGAGTTCGTCCGGCTTCTCGATCAGCAGGACATTGCCAATGCCGCGATGATCCTGCTGCTGCCTCGGTTGCGGAGCACGATGTCTGACCTGGTCGAATGGGCATCACGCACCGGCGGGTGGGACGCTTCGTGCTGGCGCTCCGCCGAAACACTGCTGCTGATGCCTGGGAAAGCGCGAGCTGCTGTCGCCGCCGCAAACGCGGGAGCACGGCCATGAATTACATCGCCCGCCTGCAAGAGGAGTTGGCCAGTGCAAACGCAGCGCTCGTGGCCAAGGCAGACGCTATTCAAGAGTTCCGTGTCCATCTCGCCGGCGACAAGTTCGCGGGCTTTGAAACAGATGGCGGCCGCAAAGACTGGATCGCGGTTGCCGATGTGAACGCATGGCTGGCCCGGATTGCGGCGGCGGGAGCATGAGCGGTGACCGCGCTTACAACCCTGCGGGTAATTACGCTCCCTCAACGCCGGGACGTCGATGGTCCTGGTCCGAGTATCTGGGTCACGGCGATCCGGGCCAGCAGAGCCGCTCCGCCGCGCGATGACCCTGATCCTTCCTTCGCTGCGGAGCTGCCACTGCGCGCCGGGCGAGGCAAGGGTCCGCTGCCAAAAAGCAGCGGCCCGGCTTCGCCGGCTTCGCCCTGGCCTCGCCCGCCGCGCAGCGGCCTTCCGGACAGGTCTTCAGAGAGAAGATCGAGGAAGGAAGTCAGCACAATGCCCGACACACAAAGGGCCTCAGCGGATGAGCTGAGGGCCACCATCGAACAGGCGCTCGCCCAACACAGCGGTTCCCTCGAGCGTTTTCGGCACTGGGCGAAGCGCATCATCTACACGCCGGGTGTCGCTGACATGGCCGAGATCTGCGGCGCCTACTGGCTGATCGATCTGGTGGCCTCGCATCAGGTCACTCCGAGCGTCAGGGCAGAAGAGTTCCAGGTCTGGACGCTGACGGTCGCTGCTGATCGCACCGCGCTCGCGGTCGGCGACGATGGCAACGGCCACGAAGTCGCGCGGCAGGTCATCGAATTCACCGACTTTCCGCTCGATGAAATCAAGCTCTACCTCGACCAGGGCACCCTGATGCTGCCCGGCGAATACTGACCGCGCGCGCTCGACTGACCGGCCGCGCGACCCGCGCGACCAACCCCACCAACAAAGCCGCCTGCCGCCCGCGCCACAAGCGCGCCCGCGGCCGCGCGCGCATGCCAGGAGACCTCGCCATGCCCGACGCCGCGCAATACACGCTCGACACGCTCGGCCTGTTCGACAGCACTGCCCTTGGCTGGACGCTCGACACGCCCAAGGCCGCCGCCGCCGAGCCACTGCACCATGACGACACAGATGCTGTTCCCGTTTCCCCGAGCGCTGCCACGACCGTTCCCGGGACGAATTTTTATTTGGACTCGGATCGCGCGCTCGCGCGCGGCTGGCCTGCCCGCGCCCGCGACAACATCGCGGCCATTCGGCTGTCGAAAGAGCTCCATGAGTCCGGGCGCGCCGCTTCGGCCGAGGAACAGGCGCAGCTCCTGCGCTTCATCGGCTTCGGCGCCACGGACCTGGCCCAGAATTGCTTCCCGCTGCCCGGCACGGACGGTTTCCGGCCTGGCTGGGAGGAGATCGGCGGTGACCTCGCGAGCGTCACGACGCCAGCGGAATACGCCGCCCTGCAGCGGGCAACGCAATACGCCCACTACACCCCCGAGCCGGTGATCCGCAGCCTTTGGCGCGCCGCCCAGCATCTCGGCTTCGACGGCGGGCGCGTCCTCGAGCCAGGCATGGGAACGGGCCTGTTCTTCGCCCTGCTGCCGGAAGCCCTGCGCGAAGCCACCCGCCTGACCGGGGTGGAATACGACCCCATAACCGCCCGCATCGCGGCCCTGATCCATCCCGAGGCCCGCGTGCGCTGCGAGGATTACACCCGCAGCACCCTCGGCGGGGGCTTCGATCTTACGATCGGCAACCCGCCCTTCGCGGACCGCATCGTCCGCGCCGACCCGTCGACCGCCGCCCTTGGTCTGCGCCTGCACGACTACTTCATCGCCCGCTCCATAAGACGGCTGCGGCCCGGCGGCATCGCCCTCTTCGTCACCAGCACCGGGACGATGGACAAAGCGACGACAACCGCCCGCGAGCACATCGCCAGTCTGGCGGACCTGATCGGCGCCGTGCGCCTGCCGGAAGGCACGATGCGTGCGACCGCCGGCACCGAGGTGGTTATCGACGTTTTGGTGTTTCAACGCCGGGCGGAGGGACAGGCGACCTCTGGCGCGCAATGGATGAATCTCCGCGAACTCGTTCTGGAGGACAGCGAGGCCTGGGGCGAGGAGGGCGACGAGGACCTCCCGGCTGACGACCTGCCGGACGAACACGGTTCCGCGCCCCGGCGTCACGAGCGGAAGGGTGTCATCGCGATCAACGAGTATTTCGCCGACCACCCCGAGATGGTGCTCGGAACGCACGGCCAGCGGCGCGGCATCTACGGGCCGGGTTTCTCCTACACCTGCCGTCCGATTGATGATGGCCCGTCGATCGAGACACAGCTCGACAAGGCCCTGGGCCGCCTGCCCGCCGCCATCCTCCCGGCCGCCCCTTCCGGCAGCCACGATGACCCCGACGACGAGCCGGAGACCGTCCGCCCCGGCACTGCTGCCGACGGCGCCACCATCAAGGAAGGTTCCTTCCTGATCGGCCAGGGCGGACGCCTCTCGCAGATCCTGGGCGGGGTTGCTGTCCCGGTCTCGATCAAGGACGGCCGCAGCGGGGAGGGGATCAGCAGCAAGGCCGCCAAGATCATCCGTGGACCTCTGCCGATCCGTGACGCCATCCGCGACGTGCTGCGCGCCCAGGCGACGGGACGCCCCTGGGCCCAGGCGCAGGTCAAGCTCCGCTGCGCCTATTCCGGGTTCATCCGCTACCACGGACCGATCAACCACACCGTCGTCACCACGCTGACCGACGCCGAGACCGGCGAAGAACGCGAGGTGCATCGCCGCCCCAACCTGGCGCCGTTCGCGGATGACCCGGACTGCTGGCTGGTCGCCAGCATCGAGGATTACGACCTCGAAAGCGGGCTGGCCCGCATGGGACCGATCTTCCGCGAGCGGGTCATCGCCCCGCCGACCACCCCGCTCATCACCTCCGCGGCGGACGCGCTCGCCGTCACCCTCAACGAGGTTGGCCATGTCGACCTCGACCGGCTCGCCGAGCTTTTGGAATGCGACCCCGACGCGGCCCTGCAACAGCTCGGAACGGCGGTGTTCCGCAACCCAATGACCCAGGCGTGGGAGACGGCCGACGCCTACCTCTCCGGCGCGGTGCGAACCAAGCTAGCAGCGGCCGAAGCCGCCGCCACCCTGGATCGGCAGTTCGAGCGGAACGTCCTGGCTCTCCGGGAATGCCAGCCGAAGGACGTGCCACCCTCCGGAATCACTGCCCGCCTCGGCGCGCCGTGGATTCCGACCGACGTGATCGAGGTGTTTGCGCGCGACGTGATGGGCGGCGAGAGTCAAGATCCTCCACACCGAGGAAATCGCGACCTGGTCGGTCGACGGCCGCGCGTTCATCGGCAATGCCGCCGGCACGTCCGAATGGGGCACATCGCGCCGTCATGCCGGACAACTTCTCCACGACGCTCTCAACAGCGCGACACCGCAAATCTTCGATGTCGAGATCGTCGATGGCAGCGAGCGCCGCGTTCTCAACGTCGAAGCGACCGAAGCGCCAAGGAGAAGCTGGTCAAGATCAAGACCGGCTTCACCCAATGGGTCTGGACGGACCCCGATCGCGCCGACCGCCTCGCGCGCATCTACAATACTCGTTTCAACAACCTGGTGCCGCGTCACTTCGACGGCAGCCACCTGACATTGCCAGGCGCCAGCAGCATCCTGCGGCTCTACGCGCATCAGAAGCGGGTCATCTGGCGCATCATCAGCGCCGGCAACACCTACATTGCCCACACGGTCGGTGCGGGGAAGACGTTCTCGATCGCCGCCGCGATCATGGAACAGAAGCGTCTCGGCCTGATCACCAAGGCGATGCTGGTGGTGCCCGGCCACTGCCTGGCGCAGGCGTCGCGCGAGTTCCTGCAGCTCTACCCTACCGCGCGCATCCTGGTTGCCGACGAGACGAACTTCACCAAGGACAAGCGTTCCCGGTTCCTGGCCCGCGCGGCAACGGCCAACTGGGATGCGATCATCATCACCCATTCGGCCTTCCGCTTCATCGCGGTGCCGGCAGACTACGAACAAACCGTGATCACCCGGCAGATCGAGGCCTACGAGGCGCTGAAGCTGCGCGCGGACGGTGATGACCGCACGACACGCAAGCGCCTCGAGGCGATGAAGGAGAAACTGACCGAACGGCTGGAAGCCATCAAGGACCGACGCGACGACATGGTCACGATCGAGGAAATCGGCGTCGACCA
>CAVWMD010000023.1:5000-57728 GCA_963755895.1 uncultured Alphaproteobacteria bacterium | reverse complement strand
AGCCCAACTTGCGCAGTTGGGGGGTAGTTTTTGCGATTTTGCGCGAGCTGGTGCGAGTCTAATCAAGGGGTTGGGCGGCGCGAAGGAGCGATTTGAGCGTGTAGTGCCGACCTTGGGTATTTTCTTTCGCTGCCGAGGTGTTCTGATGGCGCATGTACCTGCGCCACACGATTCGCAAGAAAGATGGAAAGGCTCACTGCTATTGGCGCCTGGTACGCAGCGTTCGTGTCGGGGGTCGTGTCATCCAGCAAACGATGGCACATCTCGGCGAACTCGACGAGCACGGCCGCATTGAGGCGCGGGCGCTGGCCCGCCGGCTGATCGGCGCACCCGAGCAAGCGCAGCTGTTCGATGACGGCAGCGAGCATATGACGGTACCGGTTCGTTTGAAGGGCATCCGCATCGAGCGCTCGCGTCGGTTTGGCGATGTATATTTGGCGTTGGCATTGTGGCGCGGGACAGGCCTTGCGGAGCTATGCGAGCGACTACTGCCGGCGGGCAAGGAGCGCATCTCATGGGCGAAGATGGCGGCCGTTCTGGTGGCGGCGCGGCTTTGCGAGCCGTCGAGCGAGCTGCACATTGCCGAGGATTGGTACCGCCACACGGCGCTTTCCGATTTGCTGCAGCTTGGGGACGATCAGGTCAACAAAGACCGGCTTTACCGCGCCCTCGATCATCTCATCCTGCACAAGGAGGCGCTCGAAGCGCATTTGTCCCGGCGCTGCGGCGAGCTGTTTGCGGTTCAGAACGAAGTGCTGCTCTATGATGTCACGAGCACATATTTCGAAGGCCAGGCGGAAGCAAACCCGCTGGCGCGGCGCGGCTACTCGCGGGATCATCGGCCCGATTGCAAGCAGGTGTGCATTGCGCTGGTCGTGACCTTCGACGGCTTTCCCTTGGGCTACGAGGTGTTCGCCGGCAACACCCACGACTCGCGAACCTTGCAGACCATCGTGGCCACTATGGAGGCCCGCCATGGCATGCTGGGCCGCGTGTGGATCAGCGATCGCGGCATGGCCAGCGCCGACAATCTGGCGTGGCTACGAAGCACTGGCCGCCGCTACATTATCGGCGCGCCGAAGTCGGAGCTGAAGAAGTTCAGCTCCGCGCTCGCTGCCGCGGACGGATGGCACACGGTCCATGAAGGCGTCGAGGTCAAACTCACGCGCCACCCCGAGACCGAGGAGACCGTGATCCTGTGCCGTTCCGCCGATCGGCGCAGCAAAGAGCGGGCCATGCACGACAAGTTCAGCCAGCGGATCGAAGAAGCGCTCCAGCGCCTGGCTGCGCGCTTGGCTCGTGCGAAGAAGCGTGTCGATCCGGCAGGTGTGAACCGGCAGATCGGCCGCATCCTGCAGCAAAACCAGCGATCCGCCGCCCGCTTCGCAATCACGCTGGAGCCGGATGGCTATCCCGCGGGTTTCCGCCTTGGCGTCGTTTACAGCGACGCTTTCGACGACTGGGCCGCGCTCTCGGAGGGCGCCTATCTGCTGCGCTCGAATATCGACGATTGGAGCGATCAACAGCTCTGGAAGGCCTATATCCAGCTGACGCAGGCCGAAGCCGCTTTCCGCATCCAGAAGGACCAACTCAACCTTCGTCCGATCTGGCACCAGCGCGAGGATCGCGTGCAGGCACATATCCTCGTCTGCTTTCTCGCCTTTGTGCTGTGGAAGAGCCTCGAGATGTGGCAGAGCCGCGCTGGTCTCGGCAATTCCCCAAGAACCGTGCTCGAAGAACTCGCGCGCATTCAATCGAATGATGTCGTGTTGCCAACCGCCTCCCACGGCCAGATCCGCCTGCGTTGCGTCACCCAACCCGATGCCGCACAGGCCGCTCTCCTCGACCGCCTCGGCATAGTCTTGCCAAAGCGCATCCGCCTCGCCGAACACGAGCGGCCGGCCCTCGCCGCAAGCGCCTGATCGCCAGCTCCTCGACCAAAAATGTAGTGCCGACTTTTGTAATAGGAGCAAAACCCGTGGCGTCAGCCGGACGCGCAGCGGTGGCGGACGAGGTCCGGAAGTTGCGGGACGTTGGGCAAGTTCGAGACAGTGAGCCTTGAGCCGAGATAGTGCCAGAAGGCGATGCCGAGCTTGGCGCAGGTCTTGCTGAGGCCGAGGAAGGCGTCGCGGCAATCGCGTCCGGCATCGCTTCGTGTGCCGGCGCTGACCTTACGCTTGGTGACCTGGCAGCGGATGTCGTTCTCCGAGCCGTTGGTGTTCAAGGGGATCTCGGGCCGGTCGAGCACCATGAGCAGCTCGCTCTTGTTGGCATGGAGCCTTTTGAGCAGCCGGTCGAGAGTGATGAAGCCAGTGTTTCGGGTGAAGATGCGGTCAAAGCGGGCGCGCAGGGCAGCCTTGCGCTGCTTGCTGGGGTTCTGGCGATAGGCCTTGAGATCGCGATAGAACCGCCAGACCAGATCACGAGTTTTGCGCTGGGCTTCGCGTTGCTCATCGGTGAAGGTGTCAAGCTTGTGGATCAGGCGCTCGGCATGGACCCAGCACAGGGCGTGCTGTCCGACATTGAACTGGCCGGCGTCATCGCTGACGATGACGGTATTGGGCAGAAAGTCATGCGCCTTGATGCTGCCCCACAACGCGCCCTCGGTGGCGGTCGTCACTGGATCGGGGTTGACCTTCAGGGCCGAGATGCCGAGCTGGTCGAGGTGCACGTTCCAGGCGGCTTGATCGGGGAAGCACCGGTTGGGGTGTTCGGCCAAGCGGGCAACGACTGGCCCGGAGAGTGCGCGCTGGCGCATGTAGGCCAGCGCCTCGTCGCTGATCACGTAGTCGCTGTGGCCGGCGCGCATCAACTCGAGAAAGTTGCTGCGGCTCTTCGAGTCGGTGGAGCCGAACCAGGTAAAATGCGCGTTGCCGATCTGGGTGCAGAAGCCGTTCGCAGCCTTGTGACGAGCGCCGGTGTCATCGACCGTAATCCAGGTCGCATGCGCCAGCCCGGCGCGCAGTACATCACGGGCCTCGTCGAGGAAGCAGTCCTGATCGGCGATCAGCAGGCGCATGAGCTGGCGTTTGGAGATGACGATGCCAAGCGCCTGCAACAGCGCTAGAAGTCGCGGCACCGTCACCTGGCCCTGGTGATACTGGGCCAGCACGAAGCGGCGCAGCTCCGGCCCGAAATGCCCGCTAACGCCGGACGGCAGCGGGGCTGTGATAACCTTGTCATCCGGGCTCTGCCAACGCTCGCAGCGGAAATGCGTCACGTAGGGGCGGATCACCAGATCCTGCACCACATAGCTCGTGTAGCCTTTGAAGCGAGAGCCCTGTGGCGCCACCACCACCTTAACGGTCTCCTCCGCGTCGATCACAAGCTTCGATCTCGTCTCGCCCCGCCCACGGCGCTGCTCGCCCGAGCCTCCGGCTGGCTTCGGTTCGGTCGCCTTCTCCATGCCGCTTGGCTTGATGTTCGGCCGGCCTGACCCACCCTTGAGCCGCGCAATCTCATCGCGTTGTGCCGCAACCGTTCGCCGAAGCTCCGCCATCTCTTCCAATAACTTCAGCACCAAGCCCTTCAGCTCGGCGTGTGGCAGGCAGTCAAGATCATCGGGCGGTGACATGCCCAGAATGAATTTGACTCGCCCCTTCCCGTGAATTGTATAATCATACCGATGCCACGCCTTCTGCTCCTATTACCGACTTTTCGGCTAAGCCTTTGATTTGCCTAAAGCCGACCCTCGATTCTGCGCAAGTTGGGCTAAAGCGTTTTCGGGCGAAGTGGGTACCGGTTCGCGTGAAGAAAACGCGTCAAAACAAAAACCTAAAGTCCCGTTCCGATTCCATCGGAACGGGAAAGGCTCTAAGAGCTCGTCACGGTTGCTGGGCCAACCCGCCGCCCGCCACGCTTACGGTTTGAGCGCCCGCAACACCAGTTGATTGAGCCTGACGGCAAACGCCGCCGGGTCTTCCGGCAGTTCGCCGTCGAGGATTTGCGCCTGCTCCAGCAGCAGGAACGACAAGTCCTTTGCCGTATCGCCATCGCCGCTGATCGCCGCGACCAACGGATGGCGCATGTTGATCTCAAGGATCGGCTTGGTGCCGGAGCCTTTGTTTTGCGCCGCCAGCAATCGCTCGAGCGCACGATCCTGTCCATTGCCGCCGGCGACCAGGCACGATGCGCTCGACGTCAGCCGCTGCGAGGCCCGCACGTCGGAGACGCGCTCGCCGAGGGTGTCCTTGATCACAGCGATGACAGCGGCTTCATCGGCCTGCGGCTTGTCCTTGTCTTTATCTTCCTCGGATTTCTCCTCGGTGAGCGGGATCAGTCCGAGGTCGATATCGCCCTGGCTCAGGGATTTCAGCGGCTTGCCGCCGAAGTCGAGCGGCGCCGAGGTCCAGAACGCGTCGACCGGATCGGTCAGCAGCAACACCTCGATGCCGCGCGCCTTGGCCGATTCGAGCTTCGGGTTGGCCCGCAGCCGATCGACGCTTTCGCCGGTGAGATAATAAATCTCGGTCTGGTTCGGCTTGAGGTCCTCGACATATTGCTTCAGCGACCGATTGTCGCCGGCCGTCGTGGTAAAGCGCGATAGCCCCAAAAGCTTCTCGCGCCGCTCGTAATCCTCCCAGATGCCTTCCTTGATCACCGGACCGAAGCCGTCCCAGATCTTGGCGAAGGCCTCCGGCTCCTTGTCGCCGAGATTTTCCAGTTCTGATATCACGCGGGTGGTGACCGCCTTGCGGATCTGCGCGAGTTGCGGATTGTTCTGCAACATCTCGCGCGAAATATTCAGCGGAAGATCCTCGCTGTCGACCACGCCCCGGATGAAGCGCAGATAGGCCGGCAACAGATCGGCATCGTCGGCGATGAAGACGCGGCGGACGTAGAGCTTCACCTTGCCCTTGCGATGCGGCTCGAACAGATCGAACGGTTTTGTCGAGGGCGCGAACAGCAGTACCGCATAGGACTGACGGCCTTCGGCGCGATAATGCAGGGTCATCGCGGGATCGTCGAAGGCGCCGGCGATCGACCGATAGGCCTGCTTGTAGTCTTCCGCCGTGAGTTCGGATTTCGGCCGCTGCCACAACGCGCTCGCCGAATTGATCTGGCGCGGTTCGCCCTCTTCCGGCTTAAGTTCGATCGGGAACTGGATGTTGTCGGAATAGGCGCGGACCACGCGCTCGATCTCGTAGGTTTCGAGATATTTCTTGGCGTCGTCCTTCAGATGCAGAACGATTTCGGTGCCCCGGGTGACGCGGCTAGCGTCGTCCTCGCTGCCGGGCGCGATTTCAAAGCCGCTGCCGCCCGATGACGACCAAACCCAGACCTGGTCGGTTCCCGCCCGGCGGCTGGTGACGACGATGCGGTCGGCGACCATGAACGCGGCGTAGAACCCAACCCCGAACTGGCCGATCAGGCCGGCGCCGTCCTTGGCCTCGGTCAGCCGGGACAGGAACGATTTGGTGCCGGAGCGCGCGATGGTGCCGAGATTGTCGATCAGTTCCTGCCGATCCATCCCGATGCCATTATCGATGATCGACAGCGTATCGGCCTTCTTGTCGGGCGCGATGCGGATCAGGGGCGCGGCGCCGTCGGCCATCAGATCGGGGGCCGCGATGGCCTCGTAACGCAGCTTGTCGCAGGCATCCGACGCATTCGAGATCAGCTCGCGCAGGAAGATGTCGGTTTCCGAATAGACCGAATGCACCATCAGGTGCAGCAGTTCGGCGACCTCGGCCTGAAACGGCTGGGATTGGGCGGTCGTCCTGGTATCGGCGGTTTCGGCGGTCATTATTCTCGCTTCCCTTGAGTGTCGGGTCCGGTAAATCAGAAGAACCCGGATATAGCGACACTATTTTGGCTGGCAAGTTTCAAGCATCCCGCGGCATGCGGTTGCGTCGGTTGCCACCCTCCCCCACTATCAATAATAGATAACAAAACGCATCGTGAACGGACGATCGGCCGCCGATCGATCATTCCGCAACAAGAAAAATGCAAGAAAACCACAAGAAAAAATGCGAGAAAAAGTGCAAGAAAAAACGAGGATGACGCCTATGGAAGCCCAGATCAGTACCGCAGTGCGGCCGGCTCGAAAATGGTCGCCCGCGCCGGATGCGAGCGACCTCGTCAAGAACATCCATGCCATGCTGCACCCGCGCAACATCGTGCTGGTGGGGGCGACCGACAAGCCCGGCAACTATGCCGAGCGCATCTGGAACAACCTGATCAAGTACAAATTCGAGGGCGGGCTTTACCCGGTCAATTCGAAGCGGGAAACCGTCTGGGGCGTGCCCTGCTACCAGGATTTCGCGAGCCTGCCGGACAAGCCCGATCACGTGCTGGTGCTGGTGCCGGCGCGCTTCGCGGTTCAGGTGATCCGCGACGCCGCCGCGGCCGGCGCCCGCTCGGCCACCATCGTCACGTCAGGGTTCAGCGAATTGCAGGATGCCGAGAGCCAGCGGCTCGCCGTCGAACTGGCGCAGGCGATCAAGGACACCGGGCTTGCGGTCACCGGTCCTAATTGCCTCGGCAATCTCAGCGCCGGCGAACGGCTGTTCACCAATATCGACGACCGCATCGTCACCATGGAGCCCGGCCCGGTCGCAATCGCGGGCCAATCCGGTGCGATCGTGATGGCGATCCGCCAGGCGCTGGAGGATCGTGGCGTCGGCGTCGGCTACATGGTCACCACGGGAAACGAAGCCGGGCTCGAAACGCCCGATTTAATGGCCTATTTCGCCGCCGATCCGAGCGTCCGCGTGATCGTGGTGTATCTGGAGGGTGTGCGCAACACCAAGGTGTTCCGGCAGGCCTGCAAGGCCGCGCGCGCCGCCGGCAAGCCGGTGATCGCCTTGAAACTCGGCGCTTCCGAAGGCGGACGCGCTGCCGCGATGGCACATACCGGCGCCCTGGCCGGTTCGATCGAGACGTTCGATGCGATCTCGACCCGCGAGGGCGTGATCCGGGTCCGCGGCCTCGATGAACTGCTCGAGACCACCGAATGCTTCGTGCATGCCGAACCGCCGAAGAGCAACCGTCTGGCCGCGGTGTCGCTATCCGGTGGCAAGCGTGGCCTCTTGATCGATGCGTTCTATTCGGCCGGGTTGAATTTCGCCCCGCTCAGCGCCAATGCCACCGAAAAACTGGCAAAAATGCTCGGCCCCGGCAGCATCGTCGGCAACCCGCTCGATGCCGGCTTTGCCGCGGTGGTCGATCCGTCCGTCTACATGCAGTCGATCCAGATCATGATCGACGATCCCGATACCGACATCGTCATTATCGACGCCGAATTGCCGAAAGCGCCGCACGAATTGCGCGAACGCAATTTGCGGATCGTCAACGACAAGGCTGCCAAAGCCAACAAGCCCGTGATCTACATCTCAACGATGTCGATCGGCTTCACTGAATTCACCAAGGAGTTGCGCAAGTCGCTGCCGCATATCGCCGTGATGCAGGGCCTCGACCGCGCGGTCGGCGCCATCAAATCGCTGATCGATTATGCCTCGCTGCGCAAGGAAGTCCCGGACGCGGTGTCGACGTCGAGCGCATCGGCACGCGCGACCCTGGAAAAAACGCTGAAGGGTGCGCAGGGCGCGGCACTCGACGAGGTCGCCTCGAAGAAACTGCTTAAGGCCTATGGCATCCCGGTCTCGAAGGAAGAGATCGCGCTGACCGCGGCGGACGCCGTCAAGATCGCCAAGAAGATCGGCTTTCCCGTGGTGGCGAAAGTGGTCAGCGCCGACATCCTGCACAAATCCGATATCGGCGGCGTCGTGCTCAACATCAACAGCGCCACTGAAGTAAAGAAGGCGTTCAATGACATCACAGCACGGGTGAAGAAGCTGAAAGGCAAACCCAGGCTCGAAGGCATCCTGATCGCGCAGCAGGTCAAGGCCGACCTCGAACTGGTGGTCGGCGCCTCACTCGATGCGGAGATGGGACCGGTCGTGCTGTTCGGTACCGGCGGCGTCGATATCGAACTGATGAAGGATGTGGCGTTGGCCGGAGCGCCGCTCGACGCGGCCGAGGCAAAGGCCTTGATCGGGCGCACCAAAGCCGGCGTGAAGCTCAAAGGCTATCGCGGCAAACCCGCGCTGCACGAGGCCTCCGCGGTCAAGGCGCTGGTCGGCCTGTCCAATCTGATGGCGGACGCAGGCCAACGCATCGCCTCGATCGACGTCAATCCATTCCTGATCAATACCAAGACCGGCGTCGCCGTCGACGGCCTGATCGTGCTCAACAACGCCGCCGCCAAAAGCGCCGCGGGGCATTGACGACTAGGCCAAAGGTCGCAGGATTTTACTGCGTTACCGTTGGCAAAACCGATCCGGACGGGATAGCTGATGGAACTGCAAGGCATCAAAGAATGCCGCCATCAAGACACGTCACCTTGTCTGGGAGGACAGCATGGGACCTTCGCAACGGCCATGGGCGGTCGATCGTCGGACTATTCTTAAGACCAGGCGCCGCGATTGCTGCGGTGCAATTTGCATCCCCTTACATCATCAAGGCCCGCGGCGAGACGCCGATACGGATCGGCATGGTCGATCCGATTACCGGCGTTTATGCCGCGATTGCACAGGGCGAAGTGGTCGGCGCCAAATTCGCCGCCGAAGAGCTCAACAAGAAGGGCGGCATCCTGGGCCGGCCGGTCGAGTTATTGATCGAGGACTCCGCCAACGACGTCGGCACCGGCGTGCAGAAAGCCCGCAAGCTGATCGACCGCGATCAGGTCGAGCTTCATCATCGGCGACGTCAATTCCGGCATCGCGATCGGCGATCGCGCAGGTCACCAGCGAAAAGAAGGTGCTTCACATCGTCTCGGGCGGTCATACCGATCCGATCACCGGCTCGAGCTGCTCGTGGAATGTATTCCGGGTCTGCAACTCGACCACCATGGACGCCAACGCCATCGCCTCCACGCTGATGGAGAAGTTCGGCAAGAAATGGTACTTCCTGACGCCGGACTATGCCTATGGCCATTCGGTCCAGGCCGGCTTCGAGAAGCTGCTGAAGGCCGCGGGCGGCACTTCCGTCCAGCTCGCTGGTGCCGCTCGGCACCGCGGATTATTCGGCCTATCTGATCCAGGCCAAGGCCTACGATCCGCAGGTGCTGATCAACATCATGGGCGGCGGCGACCAGGTCTCCAGCCTCAAGCAGTTCGTCCAGTTCGGCCTCGACAAGCAGATGGCGGTCGGCGGCACGCTGTTCGAGCTCGAGAGCATCCGCGCCGTGCCCGATGGCGCGCGGGTCGGATGGTGGACCATGGAATGGTGGTGGGATCAGCCGGGCGTGCCGCATGTCGCGGAATTCAACGCCTCGATGAAGAAGATCACCGGACGGGCAGCCACCGCGCGCAACTGGTTCGGCTACGCGTCGGTGCATGACGCTGGCGGCTGATCGCCAACCAGGAGAAGACGCTGGACGCGTGCCGAACTGGCGCAGGCGCTGTCCGGCTTCAAGCTGCCGCCGGAGATCGCGCTGCAACCGGGCGCGCCGGAGTACCGTGCCGGCGACCACGAACTGATGAGCACCGTATTCGTCGGCGAGGCGCACCCGCCGCAGGGCGATCCCGACAACATGTTCACGGTGAAAAACCTGGTGCCCGGCGAAAAAGCCGCCGGACCGGCCGAAGACACCGGCTGCAAGATCCAGTGGCCGGCCTGACACGCGACAGCTAACGCCGGCGTCCTGACCCAGGCAGCCGGCGCCATCCCGGATCATACGTGTCATTCCTCTCGCCGGTGATTCATGACGCAGCTTCTCCTGTTCAACGTCACCAACGGGCTCATCGTCGGCGCGTTCTATGTGCTGATGGCGCTCGGCCTTTCGCTGATCCTCAACCTGAGCAACGTCATCAATTTCGCGCATGGCGGATTTCTCGTCATCGG
Source organism: uncultured Alphaproteobacteria bacterium (assembly GCA_963755895.1). Classification (GTDB taxonomy): domain Bacteria; phylum Pseudomonadota; class Alphaproteobacteria; order Rhizobiales; family Xanthobacteraceae; genus Bradyrhizobium. The sequence continues at coordinate 47,882 of CAVWMD010000023.1, read as the reverse complement.
CGGCTACATCGCCTATACGATCACGCCCTATATCGGCTTCTGGGGCGCGCTGCTGCTGGCGCCGCCATTGACGGCGATCATCGGGCTCGCGGTCGAACGCATGCTGATCCGGCCGCTTTATGGACGCGATCCGCTCTACAGCCTGCTGCTGACTTTCGGTCTTGCGTTCATCATCGAGGACGGCACCCGCTTCATCTTCGGCCCGCAGGGCAAGCCGGTCGACCATTCCGGCCTTCCTGTCGCAACCGCTGAGCAATGATCTGTTTTTCATCACCGGTACCGGCTGTTCATGGTGGCCGTGGTGATGGTCGCGGTGGCGCTGCTGTTCGTGCTGCTGCGCTACACGCGGCTCGGCATCCGCATCCGCGCCGGCACGCTCGATCTCGAAACCGTCGCAGCGCTGGGCATCAACGTGCAGATGCTGCGCTCGCTCAATTTCGCGGTCGGTATTTTCCTCGCGGGCCTCAGCGGCGTGCTCGCGGCAGGCCAACTCGGGCTCGAGCCGACCATGGGCACCGGCCTCCTGATGCCGAGCTTCATCGCCATCATCGTCGGCGGCATCGGCAGCCTGCCGGGAACGCTTGATGGGCGGCCTGTTGATCGGGGTCGCCTCGGGGCTGACCGCGGTGTTCTTTCCGGCCGCCAGCGAAGCGGTGATCTACGTCATGATGGCGGTGGTGCTGCTGATCCGCCCCCGTGGATTGTTCGGCGAAGAAGGAATGATGAGTTGAGTGCCGAACAGACCCGCAAGCTGATCGTCCTGGCGGCGATCTGGATCATCCTGATACTCCGCGCCCTATTGGATGGTGCCGCTCGGCGGCTATACCGCGCTCGCCACCCGCGTGCTGGTGCTGGGCCTGGCCGCGATGTCGCTGAATTTCCTGCTTGGTTTTACCGGCGTGCTGTCGTTCGGGCACGCCGCCTATTTCGGGCTCGGCGCCTATGGCGCCGGGTTGACGCTGAAATACCTCGCGCCCTCGACGCCGCTAGCGCTGATCGCCGGAATCCTGCTGGCCGGCATTTGCGGCGCGCTGCTGGGCATGCTGATCGTGCGGCGGCGCGGCGTCTATTTCGCCATGGTGACGATCGCGTTCGGCCAGGTGTTCTACTACATCGCGTTCCAGTGGAGTTCGCTGACCGGCGGCGACGACGGCCTGCGCGGATTCTCGCGCCAGCCGCTCGATTTTGGCGCGTTCAAGCTCGACATCCTCTCCAACGAGAAGAATTTCTATTTCTTCGTGCTGTTCTGTTTCGCGCTGGCGGTGGCGGTGATGGGCTTCATCCTGCGCTCGCCGTTCGGCCGCACCATGATCGCGATCCGCGAGAACGAACGCCGCGCCCGTTTTCTCGGCATTCCCGTCGAACGCCATATCTGGATCGCGTTCACGCTGTCCTGCTTCTTCATGGGATTTGCCGGCGCGCTCTATGCGCTGGTCAACAATTTCGCCGATCCGCGCGGCCTGCATTACAGCCAGTCCGGCGATTTCGTCATGATGGCGGTGATGGGCGGCATGCGGAATTTCTGGGGGCCGCTGCTCGGGGCCGCCGTGTTCGTGGTGCTGCAGGATTATCTGTCGAGCGTCACGGTCAACTGGATGTCGTTCGTCGGACTGCTGTTTGTCCTGGTGGTGCTGTTCTTCCCGCGCGGACTGCTCGGCTTCCTGCAACGGAGCAAGGCATGAGCGAGCCCATCAACGTTCTCGAAATCCAGAACGTCACCAAGCGATTCGGCAATCTGGTGGCGGTGCGCGACGTCTCGCTCAACGTCGCCAAGGGAGAAATGTGCGCGATCATCGGGCCGAACGGCGCGGGCAAGACCACCTTCTTCAATCTGATCAGCGGATTTTTTCCGCCGACCTCCGGCGCGATCCGGTTCGACGGCCAGGACATCACCAGGCTCGCGACCCACCAGCGCGTCGCCCGTGGCATGGCGCAGGACATTCCAGATCACCGAGATATTTCCCGAACTGACCGTGTTCGAAAATGTCCGCATCGCCGCCGAAGTCGCCGGCGGCTACCGGCTGCGGCCCTGGATCAACCGCGCGGAAGCCGCGAAAGTTCATCAGCGTGTCGAGCAGACGCTCAAGCTGGTGTCGCTGGAAACCAAGACCGATCGGCTGGTCGGCGAGCTCGCCCATGGCGATCAGCGCGCCGCCGAGATCGCGATGGCGCTGGCGCTGCAACCGCATCTGTTGCTGCTCGACGAGCCGACCGCCGGGATGGGCGACCAGGAGACCTACCAGATCACGCAACTGATCCGCCGGCTGCACCGCGACAGCAACTACACCATCGTCCTGATCGAGCACGATATGCGCGTGGTGTTTCATCTCGCCGACCGCATCTGCGTGCTGGACCAGGGCCGGATGCTGGCGCAAGGCACGCCAAAGGAAATCGCCGACAACGAGGCCGTTCAGGCGGCTTATCTGGGCAACGCCGCATGACCGCAGCCCTCACCGCCGAAGGCCTTCACACCTATTACGGCAAGAGCCACATCCTGCATGGCGTCAGCCTTGAAGTCGAAGAAGGCAAGATCACCGCGCTGCTGGGACGCAACGGCGCCGGCAAGAGCACGACGCTGCGCAGCCTGATGGGTTTGACGCCGGCGCGCGAAGGCAGGATCACGATATTCGGCTCGGACACCACGCGCTGGCCGACCTTCCGGATCGCGGCGCAGGGCATAGGCTTCGTGCCGGAGGGCCGGCGCATCTTCGCCAATCTCAGCGTCGAGGAAAATCTCAAGGTGCCGCTCGAACGCGAGGGTCCCTGGACCATCGCACGGATCTACCAGTTGTTTCCCCGGCTGGAGGAACGAAAGGACAATCGCGGGCGGCAGCTTTCGGGCGGCGAGCAGGAGATGCTGTCGATCGCGCGCGCCTTGCTGCTCAACCCGAAACTGCTGATTCTCGATGAGCCATCGCAAGGTCTGGCGCCGCTGATCGTACGCGAGGTGTTTCGCATCGTGCAGCAGATGAAGGCCGAGGGCATCTCGGTGCTGCTGGTCGAGCAGAATGCGCGGATGAGCCTGGAAATCGCCGACAACGCCTATGTGCTGGATGACGGCATCGTTGTTTATTCCGGCACCGCCGCGGCCCTCGCCGCCGACGAAGCCCGGGTGCGCTCGCTTGCGGGTGCGAGTGCCGAGGAATGGACGGTGGGGTGAAAGCGCAGCGTTAAATTATCGTCATGCCCGGGCTTGTCCCGGGCATCTACGTCTTTTGCATGGCAGCAAGAAAGACGTGGATGGCCGGGACAAGCCCGGCCATGACGGTGTTCGGTAAAGGTGATCACGCCCGATAGGCGCTTTTCCCGGTGCCGCGATAGAGCACCCGCACCTGTTCTTCCGACACCATCCGGTGAAACGCCAGCGCTTCGGGCTCGAGATCGCGCCTCGGCACATATTCAGGTTCGAAGTGGCGGTAGTCGTCCTTGCCGCGCACCAGCGTCGCCCAATCCTTTGCGCCGACCGCCTGCTTGAGATGGGTCGGAATGTAACGCACCGCGAGGCCGATGCGGCGGTCGTCCGAGCGGTTAGGCTCGGAGCCGTGGAACAGCAGCACGTGATGCAGCGAGGCCTGGCCGGGCTTCAGCTCGACATGGACCGCCCTGGCCTCGTCGACCTCAACCACGATTTCCTGCCCGCGGGTGAGGAGATTATTCTGGTCGAACGTATCGGCATGCGCGACTTGCTGCCGGTGCGTGCCGTCGATGAATTTCATGCAGCCGGAAATCCTGTTGGCCGGTGAGAACGCGATCCAGGCGGTCGCGACATCGGACGAACTGAGGCCCCAATAGGTCGCATCCTGGTGCCAGGAGACGAAGCCGGGGTCGTGCGCTTCCTTGATGAAGAAGCTGGTATTCCAGCACAGGATGTTCGGCCCCAAGAGGTCCTCGACGGCATCGAGAATTCGGGGATGCCGCACCATGTCGTTGATCCAGGTGAACAGCACGTGGCTGCGATGGCGCATCTCGCCCCTGATCGGGCCGCCGCTTGCGGCTTCATAATCCTCGAGCTTGCGTCGAAAATCGGCCACTTCACCCGCGCTCAGCACGTCGACCGGGAAGTGGTAGCCGCGGTCGCGATAGAAGGCGACCTGATCCTGGCTCAGCAACTTTTGCATGGTTCCTCCGGCATTTTATTTTTGAACAAGGGTGATCCCGCGGTCCGACGCTGTCAAGAAGTGCACGTCGCATGGCGGCATCCGGCCTTTCGTCCGATCTGCTTTGCCGGTACACTCCGCGACCAGTGATTTCCGGCGCTCTCCGCGCAACGCTTCAAGGCCCGATCGCATCATGAAGGCACGAGCAAGCAATGTCGTGATCGGCGCCGTGACCTTGACGGCGATCGCGGTCGCGTTCACGGGCTTTCTCGGCTTCCGGAAAATTCATGCGGTGGCCCAGCGCGGCCCGCTTCGCGTCGTCTTCGAGGGGTCCGCGGCCGGTCTGGTCAAGGGCGGCAGCGTCAATTTCGATGGCGTCCAGGTCGGCGAAGTACTCTCCATCAAACTCGACGGGCCGCGCAAGATCGTGGCCCTGACCACGGTCGAAAACAGCGCGCCGATCCGCAAGGACACCGTGGTGGGCCTGGAAGCGCAGGGCCTGACCGGCATCATGGCGATCGCGCTGACCGGTGGCGAGGCCACGGCGCCGGCGGTACCGCTGGACGAAGACGGCATTCCGACATTGACCGCCGATTTGAGCGAGGCGCAATCGATCCGCGACACCCTGCACAATGTCGACCACGTCCTCGTCGATAACAGGGAAGTCATGAAGCATACGCTGCTCGGTTTCGAGAGCTATACCGCGACGCTGGTTGGCAAGGGTGAGGAGATCGACAGCGTCATGCGCAAGGCCGACACCGCCTTTGCCAACTTCGACGACGTGATGGGAAAGATCGACAACGCGATACCCGACCTCACCAAGGGCAAGGACGGCGAACTCTATCAAAAGCTCAAATCGATCCACGAACTGGCCCAGAGCTTCAACAGGCGCTCGGCCGTGTTCATCGAAGAAGGCCGCCGCTCCTTGCTCGATATCAGCGAAGCCGCCACCAAGGTCACCCGGAAATTCGATCCGCCGGCCAGCGGCGGCGCGGCGCCGGCCGCAAGCTCAGGCCAGAAGCGGCAGTAGGCGCTACCTGGCGCGCGCGCACAAATTCTGCCTCCGGCCAATTGACGGCGACATGGCCTCATTACCGGTACATTCCTCGACAGCCCGCGCTTTCGGGTGCGTCTGGGCCAAAGCACAAGGTAGCTGCTGCCGATATCGAAGCGCAGTGTGAGGGCGGCCAGCGCTCGACCGCTTGATCCGGCCACCGGGCTCTCCAAAACTCGAACGTCGCAATCAAGGTTCAGGAGTTTATAAAGGTCAATTTAATGGTGTCAGCCATTGCGATCCTGCATAAATCTCGGGCGTCCATCAGGTGAACAGGCCGCTCGAGGTCCATGACATCGTCGGCGCGCCGCAGATCGGATTTCCGACAGGCGATCGGCTTAGGCCGACGTTCGATTAAGGCCATGTGCCGACCCCATCGGGCTATGTCTGAGTTTGAGGACAAGCCGACAACAGCTGTCGTGCTGCCGCTCTTGTGATGAACGCAGACCCAAGCTACGAGCCGTTCGGCAGAGCGCATTCAAAACGGATTGGGCCCCACGGGCGTAAGGACACTTCCTCATGAGATGGATCATTATCAGCACCACTTTCGCCGCCGCGCTTGTGTTGTCATCGGGCGCAGGGGCACAGACATCGGCTCCCGCCATCGCCGCACAACCGCCGGCATCCGTGATCTCCACTGCGCCGGCGCCGCCGGGTGACACAATTGGGCAGGCCCTTGCGCGGCAAGAGATCACCTACGCCAATGTGTGGGCGGATGAGCAAGGGCAAACTCACGTCACAAAATGTGTCCTGAAAGGACTGCAGTTGCACACCTTCGCACCCCCTGCAGCCCCTTATGTGATGGGCATCGTCCCGGAAGATATCGAAAGCATCGTTTTTTCCGAGCTTCCGGCAGGATGGTTCGGGGACTGGCACCACGCCCCGGGACCGCAATGGGTGATTACGCTTTCCGGGGAGTGGGAAGTCCAAACCACGGATGGGAGCACGCTGCGCCAAGGCCCAGGTGAGTTCCAGTTCAACTCGGACAAATCGGCCTTCGCCACGGCGCCGGGCGGCCATGTCGGGCATACCGCCCGGCTGGTGGGGTCCGTCCCCAACGTCCGCATGATCATTACCCTAAAGAAGCGGCCGGGACAGAGCTACACCAACCAGCCCTGCGTTCTGTAACCAGGCGCTCAGTCAGGCAATTTCGGGGAAGGCCTTTTCGACAAGCGTCAGGGCGAAGCCGGTGTTTCGGCCGACGAAAGCGGCGTCGAGTTGGCCTCACGAGCGCCCCCGTCACGTCGATCCGGCTTCGACATCGCCGAAGCCGCACTATCAAACCGAACACGATAGACTTGCAAATTCTCCATGACGCGCTGGACATAGTTGCGTGTTTCCGCAATCGGGATGCGTTCCACCCAGTCGACGGCATCCACATTGGGATCGCGTGGGTCGCCGAACTGCTTCACCCATTCTCGAACGCGGCCGCGGCCGGCATTGTAGCCGGCGAAAGTCATGATGTGGGAGCCGTCATACTCCTTTAGCAACGCGCTGAGTTCCGCGGCGCCCATTTGCGTATTGTAGACGGGATCGGAGACCATCCGGTCCCAATCGTAGGTGACGCCAAATCTCTTGGCAGTATCGCGCCCGGCTTCCGGCGTAACCTGCATCAGGCCAACCGCGTTTGCCGACGACTTGTCGCGCTGGTCGAATGCACTTTCGGTGCGCGCTACCGAATAGATGACGCTGCGCTCGATTTCGGGTCCAATGGGGCTATGCTGCGGGATCCCAATCGTGGGGAAGGCGTAATGGTCGACCGCCAGGCCACGGGCGAGCGCTGTCTTGCCGAGTTCCAGCATGGCCCTCGCATCGTTGCGGCGAGCGGTCAACTCGCCAAGCGCGGCTAACGTTGCCACGTCATCGCACTGTTCCGCGAGATCGACCGCAAGACTGACCACCACGTCGCGCTCGCCGATCGCATAAAGTATTTCCGCGGCGCGCACGATTTCGTCCGATAGCGCGGGACCGCTGGCCGGATCGGCTGGCGGCGGCGCGCGCAGCTCAAGCGTTTCAAGACCGAGTTTGACGCGCGCAAGCTGTCCGTAATAGGCGGTGGTGTAGCGTGCCGCGGCCTGATAGCTGGCGCGCATGGCGTCGTGGTCTCCGATCGCCTCGGCGGCGCGGCCTCGCCAGTAGTTCGCGCGTGCAAGCACTATCGGATTGGCCGATCCGTCGTCGATATGAGCAAAGTGCGCGCGCGCCGCTGCTGGATCGTGGAGATATCGCAACGCGATCCAGCCCGACATGAAATAGAAATCCGCCCGGTAATTTTCACTGGCCGGGAGCGCGGCGTCGCGCACGACCTCATAGGCAGTCTGGAACTGGCCGAGATCAAGCAGCTTGCGGGCGAGGCTACGCCGTTCGCGCCACCATTCCTCGGTATCCTGAAGCGCCATGGTTTCCGGCCCCGCCGCCAGAATCGCTCGGGCCGCCTCTTCCATCCGATCGTGACGCAGCATCCAATGAATACGGCATAGCGTGTAGCCCAGGTCCTGCCGGGCCGCTGTTTCGACGGCGTCAAGCCGATCGAGCGCCTTGGTCTCGTTCGCCATGACAGCCACACAAGCCTTCACGATCGAAAGCTCATCGCTGCCGAGGTGCTGCGCTGCGCGGTTCGCGCCTGAAAAATCCTTCGCCCCGATACGCTTGTCCATCCGTGCCTGGTGGTCCTCGCGCGTGAGCAGGTCGTGGAACGTCTCGAGCACCTCGGTTTCCAGGCGTTCCGACATCTCTTCAGACCGCCAGACCTGCGAACCAACCGTTCGGCTCCGTCACGGTCGCCCTCGACAAGAAGCGCCCGCGCGAACGCAAGACGGCCCTTCGTGCTTGTCGGCCGATCGCCCGTAAAGCGGCGAACCGTGGTCGCATCGATCCGGTCCTGCCACAGGCGGGCCTCCGCGCGCCGCCGCAATAACCCGATGCCCGGCCAGCTCGGATTATCGGCTATAAATGTCGAAAACCGGTCGAACTTCGCGTCGGCGTCCGGGTGTCGAAGGATGAACCATTCGACAAGTTTCTGGGCAGCCGGATCGCTGATTGTTTTTTCGATAACGGTCGCTTCACCAGTCTTGGCCTTTCGCGCCAGATCAATTGCGTTCTTGACCGCGGCGAGATCGCCTGAGAGTGGCGACTCGGCCGAAGCATCGACAGCCAACGCCGATTTGCGCGGTGAAGCCGCGACACCCACCACATGCCCATGTTTTCCAGGTGCGGCATGGCGGGGATGCGCGCCCGTCGCCTCATGCGCCTTCTTGGAATCTCGCTTGTCGCGGGCGAGCGCTGTCGCCTCGCTTGAAAGTGCCGCGAGCATCGCCAAGGTGAGGAAGCAAGTCAGCGGCCGGAAGCGCGGGTTCATTCCGTGATCCCCTGCGAACCAAACGTACCGAACCATGAGATCGCACGATCCGTACGTCTATCCGGAAGCTAGCACACTGCCAATTCGCCGCTGTCGCGTTTCGGCAACAGCCCCGGAAAAACGTCGAGCACGACGGAACCTTATTAGTTGGCGACTGACTCCATTTTTGCGAAAACCTTATTGGTCTCGAACTGCCTTTAATTGTAAGGCTTTCTTATCGGTCGGCGCAGTGCCTCTGAAATCCACGGGTCAAGATATCGAGTCCATCTTTATCCGTTCAATATTGGTCAGAAATGCTGTCGCATGTGAGCGGCGGCTTCGCGCCAGCAGGCGACATCGAATGATCGACCGTCCGATCCGGCGGCAACCGCGAGTGGGTTGCGTCGTGAAAGGTGAGGTCTTGGTCGATACTAGATCGTTGAAAATTCGAGAGCAGCCAATCGGACATCGAGCGCGCACACAAGGCCGCTCTCGACATAACTCAAATCAATCTCATCGCGCTTTAGGTTCGGAAATCCATGCTGCGCAAGATGATGCCAGGTGGCGTGCCCTCAAATTCCCTGGCCTCGAATTTTTTTGACGCGCATTGTTCGATCCTGCTGCGCAAGCGCAGGAACTGTTCTTCTCGCTGGGCCGGCTTGGCCCGCGGGCCGCGTTCCAGATCATCCATCGCCGAACTGCTGACGGCGCAAGCGACCTCCGTGGTGCCGTCCATCATGGAAAACAGCATCACGCCGCGGTCTTGTTCGAAACCTCTGACACTTCCTGTTTGTAGCGTCATCTGATGGGCCTCCTCGCTCATTTTCGTTTGCTCGCCTGGGGATTGATCTCGGCGATCTTACGAAGGCACTCGGCTTCGGTATCATGCGGACCCGAAACGAAGGTTCCGCTGACCTTGGTCGAGTACCAGCCGGACACCACGCCAAGGCGAAGCAACTCTTCGGTTTTGACGTGGCGCGGCGAAAGATTTTGCATGGGATGCTTTCAGTTGGTGTTCGAGAGTGTTCGAACGAAGGTTAAGGTCTGCAGCGAGGACGAACGGAAGCGTCGTCAGCTCTCACCGGAGAGCCGGGCAAAGTCGGCAAGGACTGCCGCAACCAGATCGCGGTGGTGCGTGTCGGCGGTGGCAAGTTCCGCCGCATACAGGTTCAACACGTAGCGCGCCTTGGCCGCCGCCTCGGGCCACGAATTGGCCGGCACCGCAAGCAGCTCAATTTCGATAGCGCCCTGACGGTCGCGCAGTAGTTTGGCGTTGGCTTCGACGTCGGCGAGCAGGCGACGGATGCCGGTGGCCTTTTGCGCCGCCATGCCGCGATGCTTGTCGAGATCGACGGGCGTGTCATTCATGCGATGCACTCGCACCGATGCGCTGCGCATCGGCCAGATCGATGGCGCGAGCGCGTGGTCATATCGATCGACCGGCATTTCGGCACGACGGGACATCAGGATGTCGGGACATCCCGCACCGTGCGCGCTTTCCAGGCAATTAGCTATCGCTTTCTGGCGCCTTGCGCGCATTTGACCGGACGCATTTGGCCGAATAAGGCCGCCGGCCTTGTATTCGACGGCTTTCCTAGCCATTTCCCGTTACAACCGGGAGCTTATTTCGAATGAAGATTCGTGTCGGATTCGAAATGCTGTACGAGTTCCCGCAACCGACGCCGATGATCATGGTGTTGGGAACGCATTTTACGCGCGCGTCCGACATCATCGTCCCCGATCATTTGACCACCAGCCCTTATGTACCGATCGAGCCCTACCGCGATGTCTTCGGCAATTGGTGCAGTCGGATCGTGGCGCCGAGCAGACTCAAGATCGGGCAAACCTGCCAGTCAATGCTGCGTTCTCTCATTGCTCCATGGTGAAGGGCGCGCCGGCGCGGCGGCGGCGCCAACCAGCGGACGACGGTTCCAGTCCATCACGGAGTCGTTGTGCACCTGTTTGACGACCCATAGGAAGTAAATGGAGGCGGGGATGCCTATTAGGTCGAAGAAGAGCAGCGAACCGTTGTCCCGCGTCGTGGCATCTATGAAATGCATCTGGGCGCACGTGAAGAACACACCGGTCAGCGCAGCACCCGACAGCGACCAGCCGCCGTTGATGAGATAGCTGCGCACCTGACGGTCGGCCAGATAGCAGCCAACCATGCCGTAGGTGATCACGACAAACATGTTGGCGAGGAAAGTAACCGAGCCGTAATCGATCCCGGCTCCCGTGCTACGGTCCGCGAGACCAGCCGACGTGCAGAGAAACTGGAACGCGAAGTCGGCGCCCGGCTGCGCGAAGGTCCAGGCCCCTAACACGCCCGCGGCGAGCGTGAAGGCCCCGACAAGCAACATCGCCCGGTGCGCCGAGACCGCGACCCAGCGATCACCCTGCCCGCCCAACACCGTCTCGAAGCGCAGCAAGACGAATACGAGTCCGGCCGGCAACCCGATCAGGGTCGCGGCGAACATCGGATAGGAAATGGTCTCGCCCTGGAGAACGTGCCAGCCATGTACCAAATGATGCGGACCGCAGCTTGCAGCCATCAGCGAGAAGCCGATGCCAAAGCGGGACCAGCCGCGGTACTGGTGCAGACTGATCGTTTCCCAGGCCGATAGTGAGCCAAGGCCCGCATAAGCGATCCCGATCATCAGACTACCGATGCCAATGACGAGCGACATCATGGCGCGCCGGAGGCCTTGGTCCCCATGGGTGCGCCGATGTGATCGAGGAACTCGTCGATGAAGTAGCGATGGCCACGTCGAACCTGCGCCTCGGTGAGAGGCGCGGTATGCTGCGTCCGAGGCGAACGGGCTTGCCAGAGCGCAGCGGTCAGCAGCGGCGGGATCTGTTCGGCTGCAACAGGCCGCGAAAAGAAATAGCCCTGGGCGACCTCGCAACCCATGCGGAGCAGAAGCGCTGCCTGCTCACGGTTTTCCACGCCTTCGGCGATGGTGTGTTTGCCCATGGCGTAGGCCAGGCTGAGGATCGATGAAACGATGGCCGTGTCGCCTGTTTCGCTGCCCAAACCGTCGACGAAGCTCCGGTCGATCTTCAGGACTTCCGCCGGCATGTCGCGCAGCCGGGACAACGAGGAGTGCTCGGTGCCGAAATCGTCGATCGCGATATAGATTCCGAGCTGCGTGATCTGGTCGAGCAACTGGACGACCTCCGCAGGCGCGCTCATCATCGCGCTTTCGGTGATCTCCAGGCACAACGCCGTCGGATCGATGCCGGTGTCGGCGAGAACCTGGCGAAGCTCGGTGAAAAAGGCCGGGTCCGAGAGTTGGCGGGGCGACACGTTCACGGTCATGGCGAGCGATCGGCCCGGCGCCAGTTTGGTCCACTCGGCGAGCTGGCGGCAAGATTTCTGCAGCACCAGCCGCCCAATGCCAATAATGAGCCCGCAGTCTTCGGCGACGGGAATGAAGTCGCCGGGCGGGACGATGCCGAACCTTGGATGTTTCCAGCGGACCAGCGCCTCCACACCGACGACGCGCCCGTCCCTCAGGCGAACCTGCGGCTGATACTCCACAAAGAGCTGCTGCTCGCGCAGCGCCGCCCGCAAATCCGACTCGATTCGCATGCGTTTCTCGGCGCGCTCGTACAGCTCGTCGCTGAACGGCTCCAGCCGAGCACGGCCGCGGTCCTTGGCGGCATAGAGCGCGGTGTCCGCCTCGCGCAGCAATTGCGCGGCGGATTTCATGCCGGGCTTGCATAGCGCGACCCCGACGCTGGCCGACACCACGACCTCCTTGCCGGAGACGAAGATCGGTTCGGCCAATGCGGTCAGTATGCGCATGCCCAGAGCTACTTCAGAGCCGTCGGTCGCCCGCGGATGCAGGACAACCATCTCGTCGCCGCCGAACCGGCTCGCGGTGTCGTCCGATCCGATACAGCGACTGATGCGCCGGGCCATTTCAGACAGCACCTCGTCGCCGCTGCCATGGCCGAGCGAGTCGTTCACCAGTTTGAAATTGTCGAGATCGACGAACAAAACCGCGATTTTCAAGCCGTCGGCGGCGTCGCGTGCGAGTTCCTCGTCAAGCCGTTCGAGCAGCAATTTGCGGGTGGGAAGCCCGGTCAGCGGATCGTGCGCCGCGGTATGCATCAACTGCGCAACGACGCTGCGCAAGCGCTCGACCTCGGAACTTGTCCGGGCAATCAGAGGCGCGTCGCCTTCAGCCCCAGGATGTGACTCCGCGGCCACCGCGCCCAGGTACGCCGATTTGTTCCGCCGCAGTCCAGACAAGGCACGCCCCCGCATGCAACCAGTAGTATCAGCAATGGTAGACAGCACGGAGTTTGCGAAAGGTTGCCGAAAAACAATTCCCGGGGTGCACGAAGGACCTTCCAAGAAGATGGTTAGCCATCGGTAACGCGCCGCGGGTTCTAACGCTGAACGGAGCATAAGAAGCTGAACTGGTGACGCTAATGCCCCCGCACCAGGCGCGGCACCGCGAGCGTGAACCAGGGCACGAAGGCCACCACCAGCACGCCGACGATCAGCACCGCCAGATAGGGCAGCATCGCTTTGCTGGTGGCCTCCAGGCGGCTCTCCGACACCGTGCAGGAAACGTAGAAGCCGATGCCGATCGGCGGGATGAAGATTCCGACGCCCATCGCCAGGATCATGATCATGCTGTAGTGGATGATGTCGATGCCGTACTGGCTTGCGATCGGCATCAACAGCGGCCCGAGGATGATCAGCGCCGGAAGCCCTTCCAGCAGCGATCCCACCACGATCAGCAGCACGATCGATCCGAGCGTGAACACGATGCGGTTGTCGCCGATCGAATGCAGGACCATCGCGAGGTTGGCCGGCAGATTGGCCGCGGTCAGCGTCCAGGCGAACGAGAACGCCGCGGCGATGATGAACAGCACCATGCCCGCCAGCAGGCAGGATTCCACCGCGATCTGGTAGAGTAGCTTGAGGCCGACGGCGCGATAGATCACGAACGCCAGGATCAATCCATACAGCACCGCGACGCTCGACACTTCGGTGGGCGTCGCGACGCCGAAGCGGATGCCGATCACCATGATCACCGGCATCACCAGCGGCAGCACCGCGCCGCCGGTGGCGCGCAGCAATTCCGCCGCGGTCGCGCGCGGCACCGATGCCATGTTGCCGCGCCGCGACAGCACATAGTTCAGGATCATCAACAGCAGACGCGATCACGGCCGCCGGCAGCAGGCCGGCGATGAACAGGGTCCCGATCGAGATCGGCGCCACCGATCCCAGCACCAGCATCGCAAGGCTCGGCGGGATGGTCTCCGACATCGCCGCCGATGACGCCAGCACGGCGGCGCCCTGCTCGGGCTTATAGCCCTGCTTCTTCAGTTCGCGGCGCAGCACCGATCCGACCGCGACGACATCGGCGATCTTCGAGCCGGAAATGCCTGAGACCATGTAGATCGTCAGCACCACGACCTGCAGCAGGCCGCCGCGCATGTGGCCGACCAGCGTCATCGCGAATCGCACCAGGCGCAGGCTGATGCCGCCCTTCTCCATGATCAGGCCGGCCCAGATGAAGAACGGCAGCGTCAGCAGGATGAAATTGCCGGTGCCGTCGAAGGTGTTCTGCGCCGCCGCGATCAGCGGCGCCACGCCGCTGATCAACAGGAACATCAGCGAGCCCAGCAGCATCGCAAAGCTGACCGGGAAGCCCGAGCAGCACCGCCAGCAGGAACGCCGCCAGCATGACAGCCGAGCGCCGCGCCGTTGCCGAAATGCAGCGACGGCACCACGCTGATCGCATAGACGATCCCGACCAGCAGCGCGACGGCGACCAATGCCGGAACCGACAGCGCGCGGCGCATAGAAATAGACCAGCCGCTCGATCGCAAACAGCGCGACCAGCGCCAGTCCCGACCGTCAGCGGCAACACCAGCCACGCCGCGTTGATGTCGAGGATCGGCGTGTTCGACGTCGCCGAAATCGACAGCAGGTCAAGCGACACGTATCCCACCACCGCCGCCGCGACCAGGATCAGCAGCGTCGATCCCGACCGCGAACGACGTCCGCCATCGCGGCGAAAACCTGCCCGGTCAGGAATTCGACGGTGGTGTGGTGCCGGGCGCGAAACGCCAGCGCGCCGCCGACAAACGCGGTCAGCGACAGAAACAGTTTGGCAGCTTCATCGGCCCACAGCAGCGATTCGTCGAACCAGAACCGCGACACGATGCCGGTCAGGACGATCGCGAGCTGGATCACCAGCGCGATCACCAGGATCGCGCGAAAGCCTGAATCCAGCCCGTTCAGCCGGCGCGGATCCGATCCGCCACCGGACCGCGCCTCAATACGACGGCGCCCGGATCGGTCGATCCGGGCACATGGTCTAGTTCTTGAGCAAGCTCGCCGTCCGAAAGCGCCGCGCAGCGTATCAGGCATGCCCGGCTTCCTTCAGGACCGCGTCGTAAAGCTCGGCCCCGATGATGTCCTTGAACTGCGGGTAAACGCTTTCGGTGGCCTTGAGATAATCCTCGCGGTTGACCTCGACGATGTTCATGCCCTTGGTCTTGTAGCGCTGCGCGATCTCGTCGCTCTTGGCGGCGATCGTGGTGCGCCAGTCCTTGGTGAGGTTGACGCTGGCGGCGCGGATCGCCTGCTGCGCGTCCTGGTGGGCAGCGCGTCGAACTTGGACTTGCTCGCCATCATGACGCCGACATTGTAGACCTGATTGGTCATGTTGATGGTGTTGACGATCTCGTCATGCTTGGTCGCGGCCAGCGAGATCATCGGCGTCTCGACGGCGTCGATCACCCGCTGCGACAGCGCCAGATAGACTTCGGTCAGGTCGATCGCGACCGGGCTCGCGCCCAGCGCGCTTGAAGGTCGACGGCGAAAATCGCGCCGGGCTGCACCCGGATCTTCAATCCCTTCATGGCCTCCGGCTCGGGGCACTTGCGGTCGATCGTCGACACCACGCGCCATCCCCAATGGCCGTAGCCCAGGCCATAGATGCCCTTGGCCGGCAGCATGTCGAGCAGCTTGGTGCCGGTCGGTCCATCGAGCAGCTCTCGGCCGAGGCGGAGTCCGGAAACAGGAACGGCAAATCGACGACCTGGAATTTCGGAAAGATCGTATCGATGAAGCCCGAAGTATGGGCGCAGAAATCGATGATGCCGGTCTGCAGGCCGGTCAGGATGTTGGTGCCGCTGCCGAGCTGCCCGATGCTGAACACCTGGATTTCGATGGCGCCCGAGGTGCGCTTCGAGACGTCCTCGGAAAAGCGCTTGAGGACATCATACAGCGGATGGCTCTGGGTATCGGCAAAGGTCAGCTTGAGCGTGTGGGTCGGCGTCGCGGCCCATCCGGTCCGGCCGACAAACGGCATCGCCACCGACGCCGCGATGCCGGACGCGCCGATCTTCAGAAGCTTGCGGCGTTCGATCATGATGTTTTCTCCCTGACAGCGATTGTTCTTGCGCGTTATTGGCACGATTTCCGCGTGCACCGGTGACGCCCAGTAGCATGAGTTTTAGCCGATGCCTATCGTATCTTGGTCGACGCGCCGCGGCCGCGCGGACAGCCTAAGGGCGCGCTATCCCTCACGAAATCGCCGAGAGATAGCGCCGGACCGAGGCGTTGAACGCAGCCTTGGCATCGGTGGCGATGTTGCGATCCCACCAGGCGCCGTAGATCCGATCGAACGCCAGCGGCTCGACGATATCCGCGATCCGGCGAACGGCTTGCGCATTGAGCGGGATGTAGTTCGGATAGCTGTACATGAAGCTGACCGAACGCCGGTCCATCGCCACGGTCGCGATATCGCCGGCCAACAGCGCGCCGCGCCCTTCGGCGCCCGCGCGCCAGTGCAGCACCGTGCCGCCGGCAAAATGCCCCCCGGCGCGCAACATCAGTATATCGTTGGAAAGCCGGCAGCTGTCGCCATACCACGGCACGATGGAGGGATGTGGCCGGGTGATCCAGGCCCGATCGTCACCATGCAGGTAGACGGGAATGCCGCCGAACGCCTCGCTCCAATCGGCGACCGCACCATAATAATGCGGGTGCGAGATCGCGATCGCCTTCAGGCCACCGAGCGACCGGACATATGCGATGGCCTCGCGGGTCGCGAGCGGAATGCAATCCCACATCACGCAGCCATCGGGCTCCCGCAGCAACAGCGCGCGCTGGCCGATCGCGAATGAAGGCTCGACGCCGAGACCGGGGATGCCGAGATCGTCGCGCCACAGCACCCGGTGGCTCTTTGACATGTCCTCGCGCGAGAGCCACGCTTGGCCGTTCCAATTGACGAATTGCCGTTCATCTTCGCAAATCGGACACGAAGGCGGCGGTTCGCTGTGATCAGGAAATTGCGCGCCGCATTGTTCGCAGGTCCAGAACGGCATCGGGCGTTGCTCCGGCTTGTTGTCTCGCGCATCGTGATTTGACGGCGCGGCCGCGAAACGGGATCATGGGCATAAGAGAATAGTTCAGGGCAGGACGGCAAGCATGATTGGACCCGCATCGTGAAGGGATGGCGCGCAAGAATCGGATTTCTGGTGCCTCCGGGCAATCCCACGGTTGAACCGGAAATGGCCGAATTGACCCCGCCGGGGGTATCGCTGCACTTCACGCGGATGAGCGCCGAAGGTCCGGCCGGCACGCATGCCGGCCAGGAGGAACGCAACCGAAGCCAGGTCGAAAGCATCCCGGCTTGGGTTCGGCTGCTCTCGATGGTGGGTCCCGGCGTCATCGTGCTGGCGCATACCGCGACGAGCTATACGCTCGGCGAGGCGCGCGAAGCAGCCCTCGTCGCGGAAATGGAAGCGCTCCGCAACGCCCGGTTCATCACCGCCTTCGGCAGTGTATTGGCGGCCTTCGAGGCGCTTGGGGTTCGGCGCATCGCCTATGCAACACCCTACTCCGCCGACATGACCGCGCAGGGCAAAGCACATCTGGAAAAATGCGGCGTGAATGTCGTCAAGGCCGGCCATCTCGACAATGCCAGGAACATCTATCAGGAAACTAGCGAGCGCGCCTATGCCATTGCCCGGCAGGTCGACCGTCCCGACGCGGAGGCGATATTCCTCAGCGGCGTGGGCATGCCGACGCTCGATGCGTTGCAGGTGCTGGAAGACGATACCGGCAAGCCGGTGATTTCGGCGGCGTCCGCCATGATGTGGCATGCGCTGCGAACCGCCGGTGTCCGCCATCAATTCTCCGGCTACGGGCGATTGCTGCGCGGCGATTTTTGACAGACCCGCCACAAGCGCGACACAAATCACAGTTGTCATCCGTTCTCGAAATCGTTCCACGCCGAAATGGGAAAATTTGGCACCCGCGGTTTTGAACTTCGCGGCGATTTGTGCCTTCTAATGGATGGAGAAATCCCAGGGTGCTGGCGTGAAACGTATCGGGAACGTGATCGTCTTTGCGATCGCCATCCTCTATTTTCTGTTGGACGCCGTGTTTGCGACCGTGGCGGTGCCGCTATCCAAGTGGATTGGCGCGCATTGGGCCTTTGCGCGGATTCATCGCTGGGTCTTATCGCTGCGCCCGTATCCCACGCTTTTGCTGTTTGTTGTCCCGCTGGTGATCCTTGAGCCGGCCAAACCGGCGGCGGCCTATCTGGTCGGGACCGGCCACGCCTTGTTGGGACTGCTCCTGCTGGCCAGCGCGGAAATTCTCAAGATTGTGCTAATCGAAAGGCTGTTCAGCGTCAGCCGCGACAAGCTGCTGTCGATTCCGGCATTCGCCTGGGGCTATCGGAAATATTCGGCGGCCAGGGATTGGTTTACCTCGCTGGAGACGTGGCAACTCGCCATGCGATGGAGCTGCGCCGCGCGAGACGCAGTGCGCCGCTCTGCGCCGAAACGGCCGGAATGTCTCAAGCCGCGCGAGGCCTATCTTCCGGTCACGGCAACGACGGCGAGGCGCGGGCGTCGCTGAATGTGAAACGCGTTCGAGAGTTTCAAGGCGCGAGATATTGCAACAGCTTTGGATCGGAGCGAACCTCCTGCGCCGATCCAGTGAGCGCGACCCTGCCGCGATCCAGCACATAGGCGCGGTCGGCGACCCTGAGCGCGAGATCGAGATGCTGCTCGACGATGACCACGGCAATATCCTTTGCCAGCAGGATCAATCGCTCGGTGATTTCCTCGATGACCCCGATCCAGACGCCTTCGGTCGGTTCGTCCAGCAACAGCACCCGCGGGTCCGACAACAGCGCGCGTCCGATCGCGAGCATCTTGCGTTCGCCGCCCGATAGCGTACCCGCCACCTGGTCCATGCGCTGACCGAGTTTCGGAAATATCTCCAGGATCCGGTTGACGGCCTGGCTGTCACGATTGGTGAGCGCGCCGACCGCCAGATTGTCCCGCACCGAAAGCCGGCCGAACACCGAATGCTCCTGCGGGACATATCCGAACCCCAGGCGAATGCGCTGCTCGGTCGGCAGCCGCCCGACATCGCGGGCGTCGAGCGTGATGGAGCCGCCCAGCAACGGCAGCTCGCCGACGATCGCCTTCATCAAGGTGGTCTTGCCGGCGCCGTTGCGGCCCAGGATGGCGACGCCGCCGCGCCATGGCACGTTCATGCTGACGCCGAACAGAACCTGGCTTCGACCATAACCGGCGTCGAGATTGCTGATATCGAGGTAAGTGTCGTCAGGCACGGCGGAGATAGACCTCCTGGACCTTGGCGCTGGACTGGATCTGCGCGACCGAGCCGCAATCGAGCACGCTGCCTTGATCGAGCACCGTCAGGCGGTCGCAGATATCGCGAATGAAGTCGAGGTCGTGCTCGACGATGACCAGCGAGCAACGCTTCTTGATCGGCTGCAACAGCTCGCCGGTAACGCGCCGCTCTTCCAGGCTCATGCCGCCGGTCGGCTCGTCCAGCAGCAGCAATTTCGGATCGGGCGCCAGCGCCATGGCAATTTCCAGCCATTGCTGCTGGCCATGCGAAAGCGCCGAGGCCGGCTCCGCCGCATGATCGACCAGGCGGAATTGTTCGAGCATCGCCATGACACGGTCGTGCAGAATGCCGCGGGTGCGCGAAAACACCAGGCTCGGGAGCGAGGCCTGCGCTTGCAGCGCCAGCAGGACATTGTCGTACAGCGTCAAGGCCGGCAGCACGCTGGTGATCTGGAACTTCAGGCTCATGCCGGCGCGGGTCCGCTCCGCGGGGGGAAATTGCGTGATGTCGCGACCGCCAAACTCCACCGTGCCGGTGGTCGGGGTTTCCGCACCGGCGATGCATTTCATCAAGGTGCTCTTGCCGGAACCGTTCGGCCCGATCAGGCCGTGAAATTCGTTCTCCGCGACGGTGAGCTCGGCACCGTTCAAGGCGGTCAGCTTGCCGAAAATCTTGGTGATGCCACGCGCCTCCAGCAGGGCCATGATATCAGGCCTTCGGCGGACGGCCGAAGCCGCCCACGCGTTCGCGCTCGCTGACGACCAGACTGATCAGCCCGGCGGGGCGAAACAGGATGACCAGCAGCAGCAAGACGCCGAGGATGATCGGCCAGATGTCCTGATAGCTGTTCGACAGCCAGAAGCTGACCGCCTCGATCACGACGGTGCCGATCACCGCCCCGATCAGGGTGCCGGCGCCGCCGAACAGGACATACAGCACGACCTGAGTCGACATCACCACGCCCAGCATGTTCGGCCAGACAAAACCTTCGTGGAAGGCATAGAGGCTGCCGGCGAGGCCGGCGATAGCGCCCGCGACCGAGAAGATGATCGCCTTGAGACGCTGCACCCGATAGCCGAAAAACGCGATGCGCTGCTCATTCTCGCGCAGGCCGGCAAGCGCCAATCCGAATTGCGACCCCACCAGGAAGCGACACAGCAGATAGACCAGCACAAGGATGCCGAGCGCGAAATAATAGAACACCGGGCCCTCGTCCAGATCGTAGCTGCCAAGGCTCATCGGCGGGATCGAGGGGATGCCGTTCTGGCCGCCGAGATAGTACCAGCCGCGTGCCAGCCGATCGAACGCGTAGGAGCCGGTCAGCGTGCCCAGGGAGACGAAGATCACGCTCGATTGATGCCGGCCCAGCAGCAGGAAGCCCCCGAGCAGCAAGGCGAAGGTGAGCCCGATCAACAGGCCCGCCGGCAACACGACCAGCATCGACGTCACGCCGAGATCGCGGGCAATCAACGCCACGCCATATCCGGCCGAACCGAAGAACACCGCCTGTCCGAAGCTCATGATACCGGCGTAGCCCCACACCAGATCGAACGAGAGCGCGAACAGGCAGAGGATCAGGACCCGCGTGGCATAGATCGTCAGATAGTCCTGCAGCACGAGCGGCAGCAGAGCCGCGATGGCGAGCACCGCGACCTCCATCACCGGCAGCACCTGCCAGCGGCGAGAACGACCAACACGAACGGGAAGTCTCAACTCAATCGGCGTCGTTTCTGTCATCCAATTGCCAGCACATGAGCTCCGGAACCACAACGCCGCCTGCCGCAGCTTTCTCCCTCCCCCCTTGCGGGGGAGGGTTGGGGTGGGGGGTAACCACAAGCTCAGTGCTTGTAGACCCCACCCCCGACCCCCCCCCGCAAGGGGGAGGGGAGCAGGAGCCATTCTCGATACAACTCGCTCTAATCGCAACTCACCATGCTAGAGCCTCTCGCGTTCCGATGGAATTGGAACGCGGCTCCAGGTTTTTGTTTTGACGCGTTTTCTTCACGCGAACCGGTACCCACTTCGCTCGAAAACGCTCTAGCCGCGATACGCTCAGCATTCCTTGGGATCGACGAGGCCGGCGCTGCGCGCGACGATCTCATAGTTACCGCCTTTGGCGACGGCGGTGTACATTTTCATCTTGCAATGCCGCTTCCCGGGAACCATTTCGGCGGGGCCACCGGGTCCCTCGGCGATCTTGGCGTGATCGAGCGCGGCGGCAACCGCGTCGCGGTCGACCTTGCCCGCCTCCTTGACCGCAGCTTCCCACAGCTTGAGACCGCGATAGGTGCCGGTCGCGGCACTTCCCGCCGCGAACAGGAAGTTGCCCGGAAACTCCTTGTCATAGGTCGCCTGGATCTTGGCACTGACCGGGTCTTCCGGGACCAGTGCCTTGAAATAGTCGAGGCAGCTCGCCAGTCCCTCGATCTCCGCCGGCTGATTGATATTCAGCGTGTTCTCGTCGTAATAGACGCACGCCAGCCGGCCGCCGCCCTTCAGGAAGCCCGCCTCGTAAAGCTGCTTGAAGAAGGGTCCGACCCCGGGCGGGATCACGGTATTGAACACCACGTCGACCTTGTTGGAGATGATCCGGTTGACGGTCGCGCTGAAATCGATCTGATCGAGCGGATAATATTCTTCAAAGATCACCTCACCGCCATTGGCCTCGATCACCTTGCGCGCATAGACATTGAGCGTATGCGGCCAGACATAGTTGGCACTGGGCAATGCAAATTTCTTGCCGCCGTTCTTAATCAGCCAGGGAATGAATTCATCGCACTGCTGCGCCGGCGTGGGTCCGGTGCAGAACAGATACGGCGTGCATTCCTTGCCCTCGTAAAGCTGCGGATAGATATAGAGGGTCTTGCCGCGGGCGACGATTACGTCCTTGATGGCGTTGCGCATCGAACTGGTGATGCCGCCGAGCACGAGGTCGACCTTGTCGCGCTGAATCAGCTTGCGGACGTTGCCGACCGCCACCGACTCATTCGATGCGGTGTCCTCGATGAACAGTTCCAGCGGCCTGCCAAGCAATCCGCCGGCATCGTTGATCTCTTTCACCACCATTTTCGCAACGTTGGCGTCGGCGTTGCCGGCGTAGCCGATCGGACCGGTCAAATCGGTGGCAATGCCGACCTTGATGGGGTCGGTGGCCGCGTTCGCCCATTCGGGACGGATGACCCAGCTTCCGACACCGGTCGCAAGCGCCGTGCTTGCGAAGGCAAAATTGGAGAGAAAGCGCCGTCGGCTCTGTTGGTTGAACTCGCTGGACATCGGACTAAACCCCTTTTCCTGAAACCAGGCCTTGCGGCCGGAATTTGATGAAGACGATTGCGAGAACGAACACGAGGACGTCGGCGATCACAGGCGGAATCACCCACGGCAGCGCCGCCGAAAGCGTTCCGATGACCCCGGCGCCGGCCACCGGCCCGGCGAACGAGCCGACGCCGCCGACCATCACGGCGACAAAACCCTGAATGAGAAAGCGAAGACCGAGATCGGCGAATAGCGAGAATACCGGCACGATCAGCGCCCCGGCAAGACCCGCCAAAGCCGCACCGAATGCAAATGTCGCCCCGTAGATCGCGTTGGTGGAAATGCCCGATGCGCGGGCCAGCGCCGGGTTTTCCAGCGACGCCCGGATTCGCAATCCGAACGCGGTACGCGACAGCATGAGATAGCTTGCGACCATCACCAGTGCCGTGATCAGGATGATCACGAGCCGCCATGAGGAAAAATGCATCGCGCCGAGATTGACCGACCCGCCGACCGGTTCCGGCACAGAGATATAGAGGCCGCCGATCAGGCCGCGCACGATCTCACGGATGATCAGCCCGAGCGCGTAGGTTCCGAGCATCGCCACGATCGGCGCGGCGTAGAACCGGCGCACCACCAGGCGCTCCAGCACGAACCCCAGCGCGCCGACCGCGAACGGCGCGACCGCCATTCCGGCCCAGACCGGCGCCCCCGCGTTGTGCACGACATAGGTGATGTAAGCGCCGAGCAGAACGAATTCTCCTTGCGCAAAATTGAAGATCCCCATCATGCTGGCGATGATGCCGAGCCCCAGCACGACCAGAACGACGATCGCGCCGAAGCTCATGATCTCGAACAATGCGACAAAGAGATTATCCATGCGGCATCACCGGTAACTCGTCTCCCGCTTACATGGTTTTCCAGTCGCCGGCCTGTTCGAAGGCATGCGCGGCGCGATAGATCGTCGGCTCGTCGAAATGCCGGCCGACCAGCATCAAGCCCACCGGCAGTCCGTCCACCATGCCGCACGGCAGCGACATCGCCGGATGGTGCGTGATATCGAACGGCGCGGTGTTGGTGATCATCTCGAAGGCGCGCTGCACCACCTCCTCGCGGGAAGCACCCGGCGCCGGCAGCGGCGTTGCTTTCATCGGCGTCGTCGGCATCAACAACAGTTCATAGTTCGCGAGCACCTTGTCATAGGCCGCGGTCAGGCGACGCGAGATGTTCACGGCCTTGCCGTAGTAACGCGGACCGAAATTATTGTTGATGTAAGTGCCGAGCATCAGGAACAGTTTTGTCGTCTCCGACAGCGAGTCCGCCTGGCCGCGCCAGCCGCGATGATATTCCATCAGCGAGGTCGAATACAAATCCGAGCGGCTCAAGCCGTAGCCGTCGCCGAACATCATGGTCTGGGCGATGCCCTCGGCTCCGATCGGGGTCCAGATCGCCGGCGCCACCAGATGCATCGGGATCGAAACCTCTTCGACCACGGCACCCAGGGAGGCAAACCGCTTCGCCGCTTCCTTGACACTCTCGTTGACCGCGGCTTCGGCGCCGACCTGTTCGTAACCTTCCTTGACGATGGCAATCTTCATGCCCTTGACCCCGGCGCCAAGCGCCTTGGTGTATTGCTTCACCTCGGGCGCCTTGATGCGCGGGTCATAGCCGTCGTCGCCGGCCAGCACTTCGAGCAGCAGGGCATTGTCGGCAACGTTGGCGGTCATCGGCCCGGTGTGATCGACGTAGATTTCAATCGGCATGACGCCGGTATAGGGCACCAGACCCCAGGTCGGCTTCATGCCGTAGATGCCGCAGAACGACGCGGGCATGCGGATCGAGCCGCCCTGGTCGCCCCCGATCGCCATGTCCACCTCGCCAAGCGCGACCACGACCCCGCTTCCCGAAGACGAACCACCGGCGGAAAATCCCATTTTGTGCGGGTTATGCACCGGACCGGTCGAATTGGTATGGCTGCCGCCGGAGATGCAGAACGACTCGCAATGCACCTTGCCGGCGATTTCCGCGCCGGCGTCGAGCATGCGCGTGACGATGGTCGCGTCGAAATCAGGCACGTAACCCTCGAGCGTCGAGGACCCGTTCATCATGGGCACGCCGGCCAGCATGATATTGTCCTTGAGTGCGACGACCTTGCCCTTCAGCTTGCCGCTCGAGGCGCCCTTGACGGTGGCTTTTCGGTACCAGGCATTGCGCGGGTTTTCCTCAGGCGCGGGCCGATAGCCCGGGGTCCGCGGATATTTTACGACCGGGACTTCGTCCGGCATCGCGGCGACGACGTTGTAGGCATCGATCGAACCCTGCATCAAGGCGCGGAAAGAGCTTACGTCCTCGTCGGTCAATGCCAGACCGCAGGCGTCAGCAACGGCGCGCAATTGATCTGGGGTTGGTAGCGCTACTGCTGACACGATGGCTTCTCCTGTTTCTGGACCGCTGCCGCGCAAGGCCTTCGGGCAAAACGGCGACGTTGCCCGCATCACTAGAAACGGAAATGTTTTCCTTTTCAAGTATTATCTTCGCGGTCATTTGCGATAGATGCCGCGACATTGCGCGCCGTCAGAATTGCTTGATCAGCCGGAAATCAAGCCCGTTCGCCGCCGCGAGATAGATCGGCATGCGGGCGTTGCCGCGGCGAACGTCGATCGGGCCTCGCGCTCCCTGATATTCGACATTCGCGGCAGCCGAGAGCAACGGCTTGACCGCCAGCGAACCCGCGCGCGACGCCACCGTCTCCAAAAACCGCAAACCCTCGTAGTTCGACTGACCGATGGAGCCGGGCGGAGGCGCGTGGCGGCCGAACGACGCCTGATATTGGTCGCGGAAGATGTCGTTGGCGCGCGTGGCCATGTCGATGAAATAGCCGGACGCGCAGTACAGGCCGTCGGTGTTGTCGGCGCCGATTCCGAGCAGCACCGTCTCGTCCACCGCGCCGGCCAGACGGAGCATCCGGGAGCCGAGCCCCTGCTCGGCAAAGGCGCGGTTGAAGACGATGCTGTCGGTGCCGATCAAGGTGATCAGAACCACGTCGGGCTTCGCGGCCCGGATCCGCGCCAATTGGCGGCTGTGGTCGTGTTCGCCGATCGGCACAAACTCCTCGCCAAGAACATGCCCGCCGGCATCCTTGATGTACTTCTTGATCGCCTTGTGGGAGAGCCACGGCCAGACATAGTCGCTGCCGATCAGATACCATCGCGAGGCGCGTTTGGTGTTGGCGAGCCACTCGATGGCCGGACGCCATTGCGTTCCCGGCGTCTCGCCGATCGCCATGACGCCGGGCGTTCGCTCGCCGCCCTCATATACCGGCGTATAAAGGTAAGGAATATGCCCGGCGACCACCTTGCGCAGCGCCACCCTGACCGCGCTGATGTGGGAGCCCGTGATGATGTCAGCGCCCTCGGACGCGACAATGTCGGACGCCGTCTGCGTCACGTCGTTGATGTCGCCGCCGGTGTCATGGAACGCGATTTCGATTTCGCGGCCAAGAATACCGCCGCGGCGGTTGATTTCGGAAGCCGCCAGCAGCGAGCTGTTGATCGAGGCCGGGCCCCAGATTCCCGATGGACCCGAAAGCCCGACAAAGTTGGCAATCCGCAGCTTGCCGCGATCGGAGCGTTGATGGAGCGGGCGCGGCGCTTGCGCCGACGTCCCGGCGCCCGATGCCGAGAATCCCTTCAGCAGCCACTCCGGCGGCATCGATGGCCCGCCGAACTTTCCGATATGCGTGGGCGAGAGCAATCCGCTCTCCTTTTGGCTTTGTGACGTCCGGCGGCTATCACAGTACCATCGGCAAGGTGATCGGCAACAAAAATGTCGTATTGGAAAATATTGAATATTCAACGATTCGCATGCATATAGAACTGGCAAGAGAGCCCAATATTCACCCAAAACCCATTCTCAAAGTTCAAACCCGAAGTCCACATCTTGGCCAGACCGCCCAGCAAACCCATCACCGAACACCTCGCTTATCTGCTCGCGCAGGCGAACCGGGAGATCAATCGGCAGCTTGACGCCCGCTTCCGGAGCGAAGGCGTGCCGGTGGAACAGTGGCGCATCCTGAAAGTCCTTTCGGACGGCACGGGCCATTCGATGGGGGAACTTGCGGAAGCGGTGCTGCTCAATCATCCGACCCTGACCAAGATGGTCGACCGCATGGTGTCGGACTCGCTGGTTTACCGCGTCCAGGATTCCGAAGACCGGCGCAAGGTGCTGATGTTCAGCTCCGAACGCGGAAAGGCGCTGACCCAGCGCCTGAATTCGCTGGCGCTGAGCCAGGAGTTGCACATCGCCGAAAGTTACGGCAACAAGGCGACGGCCGAATTGAAACGGCTGCTGGAAAGCCTGATCGAGAAAGCGAACTGAACGTCCTCGCAACCTCTACTTCATCTGTTCCAGTTCAAGTCCGCGGGTCTCCTTGACCTTCACGAGCACGAATACAAGAGATAGCAACGCCATCACTGTATACGTGCCATAGGCGAGGCCAAGGCTGATACCTGCCAGCGTCGGAAAGGTCTGCGATACAATGTAGTTGGCGATCCATTGCGCCGCCGCGGCGACGGCAAGCGCATAGGCGCGGATGCGATTGTTGAACATTTCACCGAGCAGCACCCACACCACCGGCCCCCAGCTCACGCCGAAAAACACCACATAAAGATTGGCGGCAATGACCGCGACCACGCCAGCCACGGCACCGAGCTGGGGTTGGGCGATGCCCGCGACCGTGACCGTTGGCGCCGTGCCGAAAATCCAGCTCATGATGCCCAGGGTCAACGCCATACCGAGCGAACCAACGATCAGAAGCGGCTTGCGCCCTATTCGATCGACAAGCGCAATCGCCACAAGGGTCACGATGATATTGGTCACGGAGGTGATGACCGTGATGGCCAGGGCGTCGCCCTGCGTGAAGCCGACCGCATGCCAGAGTGTCGCGGAATAGTAGAAGATGACGTTGATGCCGACGAATTGCTGGAACACCGACAACAGGATGCCGGTCCACACCACCGGGAGCAGGCCGAAGCTGGGGCCGGCCAGATCGCGCAGGCTGCGCCTGCGATCATCGCCGACGCTCTCCTCGATCTCGTGGATCTTCTGCTCGACCGGCGGCCGATTGCCGCCGAACCGGCGCAGCACGTCGGCCGCTTCCGCGAAGCGTTTCTTGAGCACCAGATAGCGCGGCGATTCCGGAATCATGGCGGCGAGGCAGGCATAGATGGCGGAAGGAATGGCCGCGGCGATGAACATCCAGCGCCAGGCCTGCAGGCCGAACCACAGTGGTTTTTCGGCTCCGCCTGCCGCGGTGGCCAACGCATAGTCGCCAAGCAGCGCGAGGAAGATGCCGGTGACGATGGCCAGTTGCTGAAGCGAGCCAAAGCGTCCCCGGTAGGAGGCCGGCGATACCTCCGCGATATAAGCCGGCGCGATGACACTCGCCGCGCCAATGGCGGTGCCGCCGACAAAACGGAATACGCTCAAAGCCTCGATATTCCAGGCGAGACCCGTACCGATCGAGCTTACGAAGAAAATAGCGGCAGCGATTTCCATGACCGCAATGCGCCCGTAGCGATCGGCGAACGGACCTGCGAACCAGGCACCGACCGCGGAGCCCAGAAGAGCGCCGGCCACAGCGAAGCCAAGCAACCAGGAGGCCGCACCGGACCACACCCTGATGGCATCGACCGCGCCATTGATGACGGCGGTATCGAAACCGAAAAGGAAACCGCCCATCGCGGCTGACGCGGCGACAAGTGTGATCTCGCCGATGGCGATGCCGTCCGTCGGTGATCCGGGCGCGGCGGGGCTCTTGCTATCGATAATCGACATGGCGTGCGTTCACCAATGGTGTCGTCGGGTGAACCGCGGGCAACACACGCGACCGCGGCATTTGGAACCGTAGCGTACACTTCTGCGCTCAGCTTTGCGTTGTGACAGCGCGAAAGCTCGCTGTTTTTTGCGGGATTTACCGCGGCAATAAATCAGTCACTGGTATGTCGAGGCTAATACCAAAAGAAAACCCCAGCAATCCATTAAGATTGCTGGGGTTTTCATCAACTTGGTTGCGGGGACAGGATTTGAACCTGTGACCTTCAGGTTATGAGCCTGACGAGCTACCGGGCTGCTCCACCCCGCGATAAACCGTTGCACGCCTTCCGAAAAAGCCGGTGCCGAAACGAACCGCCAACGCCTGGGGGCGCCGATCGAACCCGTCCGGAGACTTCCTGAGAAGGCAACCCGGGCAAACGCCCTTGGGTGCGAGCGGTATGTACCAATGCAAGATGGCTTTGGAAAGGCCTGTGGGCGATCTTTTATCGATTTTGTGACGCCTGGTCCGCCCCTTATCCCGCCAAATCGGCCCGCGGGCGCCCGACCGGTCCCGGCGGCCCGAAACCGGGCTTTCGGGTGGTTGTTTTGACGCGTTTTGTTCACGCAAGCACCGCTCTTGCCAGAAGCGGAACAAAAGCCCAGCCTTGGCCCCAAGAAAATACCAGAGGAAACGCCGATGGATCAGCCCCTGATAGGCCCGGCGCAGCGCGCCGTGGCGGACGCCTTTGAGCGGATGTTCGAGCTGTCGCGGGCCCAGCGCGCGCCCGATCTGGCCGAGCGGCTGGACCGGCTTTCACGGCTGCGCGCGGTGGGCGAGGACAATGAATCCCGTTTCGAGGCAGCGATTTCGGCCGATTTCGGCCACCGCTCGCAGGTCGAGACCGCGATCGCTGAGACGCTGTTCGTGCTGGTCGAAATCAAGCACGCCACCAGGCACCTGAAGAAATGGATGGCGCCGCGGCGGGTCGCGACCGCGCTGCAATCGAATGGGGGTTCAATAATCTCAGCAAGCTGAAGCCGGTGTTCTATCGCTCGCCGTTCAACCGGCTGGCCGATCTCTATCCGCCCTATGGCACGAAGATCGCGCGGCTGCAGAAGATGCTGCGATTCATGTCGTAACGACGGGACGCTTCAACACACCGTCATTGCGAGCGAAGCGAAGCAATCCAGGGCATCACAGTAAGCTGGATTGCTTCGTCGCTTCGCTCCTCGCAATGACGAAAACAACAAACAAAACTCCGGGGGGACACGCGTGACGGATACATTCGATTTCGTGGTGGTGGGCGGCGGCTCCGGCGGCTGCGCGGTGGCAAGCCGGCTCTCCGAGGATCCGCAAACCTCGGTGGCG
This sequence comes from uncultured Alphaproteobacteria bacterium, assembly GCA_963755895.1. Lineage (GTDB taxonomy): Bacteria > Pseudomonadota > Alphaproteobacteria > Rhizobiales > Xanthobacteraceae > Bradyrhizobium. The sequence continues at coordinate 18,305 of CAVWMD010000023.1, read as the reverse complement.
CTGCTGGATGCCGGCGGCAGGAACGACAATTGGGTGGTCACCACGCCGGGCGCGCTGGTACTGATGGTCGCCGGCAAGGTCAACAACTGGGCGTTCGATACCGTGCCGCAGCCGGGCCTCAACGGCCGGATCGGCTATCAGCCGCGCGGCAAGGGACTTGGCGGCTCGTCCGCGATCAACGCGATGGTCTATATCCGCGGCCACCGCAGCGACTACGATCAATGGGCCGCGCTCGGCAATCCCGGCTGGTCCTATGCCGACGTGCTGCCCTACTTCAAGCGTTCGGAAGACAATGCCGAATTTCGGCGGCGACTATCACGGCAAAGGCGGCCCGCTCGCGGTCAATGCACTGCGCTCGGACAATCCGGTGCAGCAGACCTTCCTGCAGGCCGCGCGCGAGGCGCAGTTCCGGATTCGCGAGGACTTCAATGGCGAGGAGCAGGAAGGCCTCGGCATCTATCAGGTGACGCAGAACAACGGCGAGCGCTGGAGCGCCGCGCGCGGCTACATTCATCCGTTCATGGCGACGCGATCCAACCTGCGGGTCGAAACCGAGGCGCACGCCACCCGCATCCTGTTCGAGGGCAAGCGCGCGGTCGGCGTCGAGTACCGCCAGGGCAAGCAGCAAAAGCAGATCCGCGCCCGCCGCGAAGTCATCGTCTCCTCCGGCGCGTTCCAGACCCCGCAATTGCTGATGCTGTCCGGCGTCGGCGACAGCGCGGCACTTGGCAAGCACGGCATCGCAAGCCGTCCATCACCTGCCCGGCGTCGGACAAAATTTGCAGGACCATCCGGATTTCATTTTCGCCTACACCTCGGACGATCCGAACTTCACTGGCATCTCGTTTGGCGGCATTGCGCGGATTTTTCGCGCGATCGGACAATACCGACGCGAGCGCCGCGGGCCGATGACGTCCAATTTCGCCGAATGCGGCGGCTTCCTGAAGACCCGCCCCGATCTCGACGTGCCCGATATCCAGTTGCATTTCGGCATGGCCATGGTCGACGACCACGGCCGCAAGCGCCATTGGGGGAGCGGCTTCTCCTGCCATGTCTGCCTGCTGCGGCCGAAGAGCCGCGGCAGCGTCTCGCTTGAAAAATGCCGATCCGATGCAGGCGCCACTGATCGATCCGAATTTCCTCGGCGAGGTCGGACGATCTGGAAGCGATGGTCGCGGGCTACAAGACCACGCGACGGCTGATGGAGACGCCGGCGCTGCGCGCACTGCAGACGAAAGACATGTTCACGGCGGGCGTCAAAACCGACGACGACATCCGCGCCCTGCTGCGCGCGCGCGTCGATACCGTCTATCACCCGGTCGGCACCTGCCAGATGGGCGCGGGCGATCCGATGGCCGTGGTCGACCGCAAGCTGAAAGTCCATGGCCTCGAAGGCCTGCGCGTGGTCGATGCCTCGATCATGCCGACCTTGATCGGCGGCAACACCAATGCGCCGACCATCATGATCGGCGAAAAGGCCGCCGACATGATCAAGGCGGAGATGCGGGCAAACTGATCTATTTTCTTCGTCATGCCCGGGCTTGTCCCGGGCATCCACGTGTTAATGGCACAGCAGCAAGAGAGACGTAGATGGCCGGAACAAGCCCGGCCATGACAGCGAAAACCGTTGCCCGCCGCACCTACCCGAATGCGGTTGCTTGTCTCGCCAGCTCGCTGATTGAGCCCCCCAGATCAATGCGCCGCCGTACGGTATCCGCCCGCTGCCATGCATTTCGGGCGGCAGGGAGCCACTACTCAGGGAGGTCCGACTTGGCTAGTATGGCGCCATCGCATTTGCAAAAACGCTTGCAAAAATCATCCGACTTAACGGGAGTGAGACAGTGGATCTTGGGATCAAAGGCCGCCGCGCCATCGTATGCGCATCCAGCAAGGGTTTGGGACGCGCCTGCGCGATCGCGCTGGCCGCGGAAGGCGTGCATGTCACGTTGACCGCGCGCGGCGCCGAGGCGCTGGCGAAGACCGCCGCCGAAATCCGCAAAGCTGAGCCCCGGCGTCACGGTGACCGAAGTCGTCGGCGACATCACCACGCCGGCCGGCCGCGAGGCCGCGCTGAAGGCCTGTCCCGATCCGGATATCCTGATCAACAATGCCGGCGGCCCGCCGCCCGGCGATTTCCGCAACTGGACCCGCGACGACTGGATCAAGGCGATCGACGCCAACATGCTGACCCCGATCGAGCTGATCAAGGCGACGGTGGACGGCATGATGGCGCGCAAGTTCGGCCGCATCGTCAACATCACCTCGGCCGCGGTGAAGGCGCCGATCGAGGTGCTGGGCCTGTCCAACGGCGCGCGCGCCGGCCTCACCGGCTTTGTCGCCGGCATCGCGCGCAAGACCGTGATCAACAACGTCACCATCAACGGCCTGTTGCCGGGCCCGTTCGACACCGACCGCCTGCGCGGCGCGGTCGCCAAGGCGGAAGCCGAGAAGCGCGGCGTTACCGTGGATCAGATGATCGCCGAGCGCGGCAAGACCAACCCTGCCGGCCGCTTCGGCGACCCCGAGGAATTCGGGCTCGCTTGCGCGTTCCTGTGCGGCGCCAAGGCGGGCTTCATCACCGGGCAGAACATCCTGCTCGACGGCGGCGCCTTCCCGGCACGATGTAAATGAAGTCGATGTAAATGAAGGCCGTCTGGTACGAGCGCACGGGCGCTGCGCCCGACGTGCTGACCTTCGGCGAGATGCCGACACCTGTGGCCGGCCCGGGCGAAGTCCGCGTCCGGCTGGAGGCCTCCGGGGTCAATCCCGCCGATGTCGGCCGCCGCGCCGGCAGCTATCGCGCGATGGAATTTCCGCGCGTGATTCCCAACAGCGACGGCGCCGGAATCATCGATCAGATCGGCGACGGCGTCACGCGGCTCAGTGTTGGCCAGCGCGTCTGGCTGTTCAACGGCCAGCGCAACGGCCGCGCCTTCGGCACCGCGGCCGAATATATCACGCTGGCCGATCATCTGGTGACGCCGCTGCCCGATGAGCTTTCGTTTGCCGCCGGCGCCACGCTCGGCATTCCCGGCATGACGGCGTGGTGCTGCCTGTTCGGCGACGGGCCGATCGCGGGCCAGACCGTTCTGGTCACCGGCGGCGCCGGCGCGGTCGGACACTATGCCGTGCAACTGGCGAAATGGGGCGGCGCGCGCGTGATCGCGACCGTCAGTTCGCCGGCCAAGGCCGAGCAGGCGCGGCTCGCCGGCGCCGATCTCGTCGTCAACTACAGAACCGAGGACGTCGTCGCCAAAACGATGGCGTTTACCGAGCAGCGCGGCGTCGATCGCGTCGTCGATGTCGATTTCGGCGGCAACATCGCGACCACGCTGAAGATCGATGGCGATCAATTCGACCATCGCCGTCTATGCCACCAACGGCAATCGCACACCGTGATTCCGATGCGCGACCTGATGGAAAAATGCATCGCGCTGCGCACGCTGGTGCTGTATCGCGCTGCCGCCGGCACTTCTCGCCGCCGCCCAGGCCGATATTTCGAAATGGCTCGCGGCCGGCCCGCGCATCCACAATATCGCCGCGCAATTCGCGCTGTCGGATACCGCGCAGGCGCACCTTGCGGTCGAAAAAGGCGACAAGCTCGGCACCGTCATCGTCGACTGCGCGCGCTAGAGCCTTTCCCGTTCCGATGGAATCGGAACGGGGCTCCAGGTTTTTGTTTTGACGCGTTTTCTTCTCGCGAACCGGTATCCACTTCGCTCGAAAACGCTCTAGTGATCAGGCAGGCGTGATGCGCTCATCGGCCCAGGTCAGGCCGAACTCAGCTCGTAGCCCTTCGGCCAGATAATCGCTGACCAGCGGCTCGCCGAGCAGATAGCTCGCGGTGCGCCGGTTGCCGTCCTTCCGCCGCCTCGCGGCGCAATTCGCTTCCATTCCTCGATGGTGCCGTCGCCGCGGCCGAGCCGCATCAGCGCGACCAGATCGACCTGCTCGTCCTCGGTCATGGCATTGATGAAGCCCGCTGATCTCGCGCGCCACCGGATCGTCGCCATTATCCTCGAGCACGTCGATCATATTGTCGTCGGCGCCGTTCGATCCGGAATCCGGATCGGACGCCGCTTCCTTGACGTCGATATTCCCGGGTCTTCTCGATCAAAAAGCCCACTTTTTCGGCCGAAATCGCTAGTTCTGGCATCGCAGCACTCCCTGTTTTTGCATGCCGATAACGCGCCAGAGCGCGGGATGATCCATTGCGCGAGGCGCCGGAAACCAGCATCTTCCGCCCCAACAAACGAACTTTCAGGGAAAACGCCGGATGCACTGGAATGTCGGCAAGGTCAAAATCACCAAAATCGTCGAACTGGAGACGGTCGGCAGCACGCGATTTATCCTGCCGCTGGCCAGCAACGAGGAAATCCAGAAACTGCCCTGGCTGATCCCGCATTTCGCCACCGAAGAAGGCCGCCTCAAAATGTCGATCCATTCGCTGGTGGTCGAGACGCCCTCGCGCCGGATCGTGGTCGATACCGGGCTCGGCAACGACAAGGAAGGCCGCAAGGTGCCGACCTGGAACAACCGCAAGGATCCGTTCCTCGAAACCATGACCGCGGCGGGCTTTGCGCCCGACAGCATCGACACCGTGCTTTGCACCCATCTGCATGTCGATCATGTCGGCTGGAACACCAGGCTGGTCGGCGGCAAATGGGTGCCGACCTTTGCCAACGCGCGCTATGTGTTCGGCAAGACCGAATATGAGCACTGGCGCGACCACAGCGACGAGCCCGACAAGCCGGCGGTATTCAACGATTCCGTGAAGCCGATCGTCGATGCCGGCAAGGCCGACCTCGTCGCCAGCGACGCCAGGATCTGCGATGAAATCACCCTGATTTCGACGCCCGGCCACAGCCCGGGCCATATGAGCCTTCACATCACAGTCCGACGGCGAACAGGGCCTGCTGACCGGCGACGTCGCCCATCATCCCTGCCAGATGGCCCATCTCGACTGGTCGTCGACCGCCGATTCCGATCCGGTTCAATCGGCCGTGACACGGCGCGAATTGTTCTCGCGCTTCGCCGATACGCCGACGCTGGTGATCGGCGGCCATTTCAACGCCGGCCGCATCCAGCGCGACGGCGACGCCTTCAAATACATCGCCTGGCAGCCCTGCAATGCGGCGCAGTCAGCAGTTGAATTTCGCGCCGCCCTGTTCCATGAAGCATCGCAAGTCAACGAAAACCCTGCAAGGGAGTGATGAAAAATGAAGCTTGTTCGTTACGGGGCCATTGGCCAGGAAAAGCCCGGCCTGATCGATAAATCGGGCCAATTGCGCGACCTGTCGGCGCATGTGAAGGACCTCAATGGCGAGGCCTATGCGCCGGCCTCGCTGGCCAAGCTCGCCGGCCTCGACACCTCCAAGCTTCCCGCCGTCGACGGCAAGCCGCGGATCGGCGCGCCGGTCACCGGCATCTCGAAATTCGTCGCGATCGGCCTGAACTATGTCGACCACGCCAAGGAAACCGGCAATCCGATCCCGGCCGAGCCGATCTTCTTCCTGAAGGCCAACACCGCGCTGAGCGGCCCGAACGACAAGGTCGAAAAGCCGCGCGGCTCGACCAAGCTCGACTGGGAAGTCGAAATCGCCGCCATCATCGGCACCCGCGCCAAATATGTCTCGCGAGGCCGACGCGCTCAATCACGTCGCCGGCTATTGCGTCTGCAACGACGTCTCCGAGCGCAATTTCCAGATCGAGCGTCTGGGCCAATGGACCAAGGGCAAGTCGCACGACACCTTCGGCCCGCTCGGCCCGTGGCTGGTGACCAAGGACGAAATCGCCGACGTGCAGAAGCTGTCGATGTGGCTCGACGTCAACGGCAAGCGCTGCCAGACCGGATCGACCTCGACCATGATCTTCACGATGGCGAAGTGCATTTCCTATGTCTCGCAGTTCATGACGCTGCTGCCCGGCGACATCGTCACCACGGGCACGCCGCCCGGCGTCGGCACCGGCATGAAGCCGCCGAAATTCCTCAATGTCGGCGACGTCGTCACGCTCGGCATCGAAGGTCTCGGCGAACAGCGCCAGGAAATCGTCGCGGCGTAAGGCCGCGACGCTGCATTCGCAACAATCGTCATGCCCGGCGCTTGTGCCGGGCATCCACGTCTTCCTTCGCGGCTAAGACGTGGATGGCCGGGACAAGCCCGGCCATGACGGAGGAAAAGATCCTTTTTCAAGGACATTCGCCATGAAACTCACCTTCTCCCCGGCCTCGCCATTTGCCCGCAAGGTGCGCATTGCCGCGATCGAGCTCGGGCTGATCGACAAGATCGAATTCGTGCCGGCCACCGTGGTGCCGGGCCAGCCCAACGACGAATATTCGCAGATCAATCCGGTGAAGAAACTGCCGGCGCTGATCCTCGACAATGGCGATGTGATCCTGGATTCCTATGTCATCGTCGAATATCTCGACGAACTCGCCGGCGGCGGCAAGCTGATCCCGGCGTCCGGCCCGACGCGCTGGAAGGTCAAGAGCGATCATTCGCTGCTGCAGGGCATGCTGGATTCGATGCTGCTGTGCCGCTACGAGCGGATGGTGCGGCCGCAGGGCCTGCAGTGGCAGGCCTGGTCCGACGATCACTGGAACCGGGCCTGGAAGGGCATGGCGCGCTTCGAGAACCATCCGGACATGCTGTCGCGGCCGTTCGACATCGCGCAGATCGGCCTGGTCTGCGTGCTCGGCTATGCCGATTTCCGCTTTGCCGATTGCGGCTGGCGCAAGGCCTATCCGAAACTCGACGCCTTCCATCAGAAGATGCTGGAGCGGCCGTCGGTGAAAATCTCGGTGCCGCCCAACCGCCTGATCAACAGGAGACCGCCCATGACGCCTCAAATTCAATGTCGGCGATCTCACCATCCACCGCGTCGTCGAGCAGGAAACCACCGTTCCTGCCGGCGCTCGAGCTGTTTGCCGACCTGACGCCGGAGCTGCTGGCCGAAAACCGGCCGTGGATGCAGAAGGCCGGCGCGCTCGATGACAGCGACACGCTGATCCTGTGTTTCCAGTCCTACATCGTCAAGACGCCGCATCACACCATCCTGATCGATAGCTGCATCGGCAACGACAAGCCGCGGCCGCTGCGCCCGAAATGGAACATGAAGACCGACGACAACTATATGCGCGGGCTGGCGGCGGCCGGCTTTTCGGTCGACGACATCGACTTCGTGATGTGCACGCATCTGCATGTCGACCATGTCGGCTGGAACACGCGGCTGGAAAACGGCCGCTGGGTGCCGACCTTCCCGAAGGCGCGCTACGTGTTCGGCAAGAGCGAGTACGATTATTGGCACGAGCAGAACGCCAAGGCCGAAGTGCCGCCGTTCGCCGACAGCGTGTTGCCGGTGGTCGAGGCCAAGCGGGCCGAGATTCGTGACCAACGATTTTTCGATCGGCGATCACGCCCGCATCCTGCCGACGCCGGGTCATACGCCCGGCCATGTCGCCTTTACCTTCGGCAAGCGGCAAGGACGACGCCGTGTTTGCCGGGCGATCTCGATGCACTCGCCGCTGCAGATGCGCTATCCGGAGCTGTCGCCGAAATTCGACGTCGATCCGAAGCAGGCGGCGGCGACACGCCGCAGCTTCCTCGAGCGCTATTGCGACACCGATACGCTGTGCTGCACCGCGCATTTCCCCTCGCCCTCGACCGGCAAAATCCGCCGCAAGGGCAACGGATTTTCATGCGAGACGATCTAAGCAAGCCGCTTGCGGCTCAATCGAACAAACTCGGCGTGTAGTTGACCACCGCGCCCTCGATCTCCAGCATCTTGAGCTTTGTCACCACGCCGCCATTGGCGGAAAAGCCGCCGGGCTTGCCGCCGGCGGCGAGCACGCGGTGACACGGCACCACGATCGGACAGGGATTGCGCCCGAGCGCCTGGCCGACATCGCGCGACAGCTCGACGCCACCGAGTTTTTTGGCGATGTCGCCATAGGTCAGCGTCTTGCCCGGCGGAATCGCGCGCGCGATATCGTAGACGCCGCGGTTGAATTCCGGAACGCCGTCGAGATCGAGCACCACATCCCGAGGTCGTTCGGCTTGCCGGCCAGCAATTCGACGATACCCTCGATCGCCGCCTGCACCTCGGCAGGTGGGCGCCGCTTCCGCGATGTCGCCATAACGCTGGCGGATCCGGCCGCGGGTCTTTTCCTCGGCTGCCCATCGGCAGTTGCACCGCGTTGATGCCGCGTTCGCCCCAAGCGATGCCGCAGCGGCCGATCGCGGTGTCGAAGATCGCAAAATATTGCCCGTTCATGGCGAGCTCCAGAACCTGATTGAGCCGGTCTTGGCACACCGGAATCTAGGTATCAAAGCGGTTGCGGTCCACCCGGATTCCGGGGCAATTTGGCGGCAACCGACCATCTGAAATCGCCGATCGAACGCCGCCCCCGCCATGCAAACCCTTCCCGTCAACGGCTACGACATGGCCTATCTCGAGGTCGGCGAAGGGCCGCCCTTGGTTTGCGTCCATGGCTCGCTGTGCGACTTCCGCATCTGGTCCTGCGTGCTCGGGCCATTATCCGCCACGGCATCGGGTCATCGCGGTGTCCTTGCGGCACTTCTTTCCCGGCGCAGTGGGACGGCAGCGGCGACAGCTATTCGATCGCGCAGCACGCCGCCGATGTCATCGCCTTCATCGAGCAACTGAAGGCCGGGCCGCTGGACCTGATGGGACATTCCCGCGGCGGCCACATCGCGTTTCGGGTGGCGCAGCAGCGGCCTGATTTATTGCGCAAGCTTATCCTGGCCGAGCCCGGCGGCGAACTCGATGCCACGCTCGATCCAGACTATAAGCCCGGTCCTTCGCCGCTCGCCGCGAGGATCGCGACCTCGGCCGAAAAGATCGCCGCCGGCGATGTCGAGGGCGGGCTGAAATTCTTCTTCGATGCGATCGAAGGGCCAGGTGCCTGGGCCCGGCTGCCGGCAGCGCCGAAACACCAATTGCGGGATAACGCCTTCACTCTGATCGGGCAGGCGCGTGATCGCCGTCCGCCGTTCTCAAAGGCGGACGCGGAGGCGATCGAAATGCCGACGCTGTTCATCGGCGGCGCCCAAACCAAGGGAACGCTGCCGCAGGTGTTGCATGCGCTCGCGGCCCATGTTCCCCACTCCAGAACCGTGATGATCGCCAACACCACGCACCCGATGTTCGAACAGGCGCCGCAGAAATTTTGCGAGGTCGTGCTCGAATTTCTCGGCGCATCCTAGAATCTAGCGGCCCAGCGGAAATTCCGATGCAAACCTTGTCCGTCAACGGATACGACATGGCCTATCTCGAAATCGGGACAGGCCGGCCGCTGATCTGCGTGCATGGCACGCTGGGCGACTTCCGTACTTGGTCAGCCGTGCTTGGCCCGCTGTCGAAAAGCCATCGCGTGATCGCGGTCAGCCTGCGGCACTTCTTTCCCGAGCACTGGGATGGCGTCGGCAACGATTATCTGATGGCGCAGCACGTCGCCGACATGATCGGTTTCCTCGAGAGGCTCGGCGACGGGCCGGTGGATCTGATGGGGCATTCCCGCGGCGGCCACATTTCGTTTCGTGTTGCCCAGCAACGCCCCGACTTGTTGCGCAGGCTGGTGCTGGCCGAGCCCGGTGGCGAGCTCGACGCTACGCTCGATCCAACCGCGGCGCCCGATGGCGCCGCGCAGCGGGCGGCGCGGTTCGCGGCGGGGGCGGCGAAGGTATCCGATGGCGACGTCGAAGGCGCGCTAAAACTGTTCTTCGAGACCATCGAGGGCGACGGCTCCTGGGGCCGTCTTGCCGCCGCGCCCAAGCAGCAGTTGCGCGACAATGTCTTCACCCTGATCGGGCAGGCCGGCGAGAACCGGAAGCCCTATGCAAAGGCCGAAGCTCAATCGATCAGGATTCCAACCTTGTTCATCGGCGGTACCGCGACCAAAGGCAGCCTGCCCGCCGTGCTGCGCGCGCTCGCAGCCCAGGTACCCGGCGCCAAGACCATGATGATCGAAGGCGCCGGGCACTGGATGTTCGAGCAGGCGCCGCAGGAATTTTGCGAGATCGTGACCGGGTTTCTGCGAGTTTGACGGGAGGCGGCGCGTTCACGCCCGGCGGTAACCCGCAAGCGAACCATCTTCGACGTCGGGCAGGTTCACCACGATGTTTTCGGGCGTGCGACAGGCCAACCACCACAACTCCTCGGTAGTGCTCATGTTGGCTTCGAGGTGCGGCAGAAAAGGCGGCACGAACATGAAGTCGCCCTCCGACATCTCGACATATTCGCCGTAGTTTTTGCCGAAATAAATTCGGGCGCGGCCGGACAGCAGGTAGGCGCCGGTTTCGGCCTCTCCGTGGTGGTGCGGCAAGGACCGAAATCCGGGTGGATTGGATGCCTTGCCGAACCAGAGTTTGGCCGCCGGCGTATGTTGCGGCCCGACGCCCGTGATCAGTCTCAATCCGCCGGACTGGGCGGTATTGCTGTCCTCAAGTCCTTTCCTAGTGACCAAAGGCCGGTCGTTTGCGCTCATCTGCCTGAACTCCGTCTCGGCCGCATTTGGCGCAACCTTCCTGCCGCGATCCGCGGTCGCGGTACCAGGTTTGCAAACGGCGGCAGCGCTGGAAAGGGGGTTTCGAGCGGGCGCCACAGGAATTTTTGCGAGATCGTGACCGAGTTCCTGACGGGGCCCGCGGTTAAAAGTTCTATGATCAGTGCGCATTCGGCATCGGCGGCCCATCGCAGCTGCTAATTTCATCTCGTTTCCCGGCTAGACAGCCGCCCTGTCGCGCTACAGCCTGATCAAAGCTATCCGAAGTCCAACGCCGGAGACTTTGGGATTTCGGCGCAGCACGAAGTCGATTTTCTGCGGCGCCAACGAGTAACGATCACCCTGCGTCCTTCCGAACCATCCGAACTGGAGACCCTAGCTATGGTGAGGCAGAAATTGGTTTGCGTCATTGGCGCCGGCGTCTCCGGACTCGCCGCCGCGAAGGCTTTCACGGCGCGCGGGCATCGCGTTAGGGTTCTCGAGCGCGGCGCCGATCTCGGCGGCGTCTGGGATCCGGCGCGATCCTATCCCGACGTACAGACGCAGAGCCCGAAGGATCTCTATCGCTATACGGACAAAGCCATGCCGGATTCCTATCCGGAATGGCCGAGGGGTCCGCAGGTCCATGCGTATCTCGCCGACTATGCCCGGACGCACGGCGTCGATCGCCTGATCCGGTTCAAGACCACGGTCTTGCAGATGAACCGCCGCCGGGACCAGCAAGCAGGCTGGCGGCTTGAATTGCGCAACGCGGACGAGCGCATCAGCCAGGAGGATTTCGACTTCGTCGCCGTGTGTACCGGACAGTTCAATGAGCCCCAGACCCTCAGCCTGCCCGGCGAAGACGGCTTCAAGTTGGGGGGCGGTCAGGTTCTGCATTCTTCGCAATATGGCGATCCGTTGATCGCGCGAGGGCGGAGAGTGGTCGTGCTTGGCGGCTCGAAGTCGGCCACCGACATCGCCGTCAACGCCGTCAATTCAGGTGCGAGCGAGGTTTTCCTGGTCTACCGCGAGCCGGTGTGGCGAATCCCGTACTTCATCGGCGGGCTGATCAATTTCAAACGGATTGTCTACATCCGGGCGCAGGAAGAGATGTTCCGAAGCTGGGGCATCGGAAAATTATCGCGGCTGGCGCACGCGGTGGCCAAGCCGATGATCTGGGCCAACTGGCGCGGATTGGAAAGCGTGCTCAAGACCCAGCTTAAACTCAAGCAATGCAACATGGTGCCGCAAAGCCCGATCGAGGATGGCGTCAATTGCTCTGTGCCGATTGCCACGCCAGACTTTTTCCCGATGGTGGCCGACGGCCGCATCAAGGCCATTCGCGGCAGCTTCGATCATTACGACGGCAAGACCATCGTCGTGAGCGGCGGTGAACGCATCGAAGCGGACGTTGCGGTATTGGCCATCGGCTACAAACTGGGCGTGCCGTTTTTGCCGCAAACCTATCGCGACAAACTCGTTGACCCCGACGGGCAATACCGGCTGTTCCGCCTGATCGCAAATCCCGACCTTCCTGACATGGGCTTCGTCGGTTTCAACTCGAGCTTCTGCACGGTATTGTGCGCCGATCTGGCGGCACACTGGCTGGTTCGCTACGCCGATGGCCAGTTGGCCCGTCAGCCGACCGCGGTCGAGATGCGCGAAAATATCGAGATGATGCTGCATTTCAAACGCGTCGAGCGGCCAGCGGCCGGAGTCTATGGCGGGTTATGCGTGGCGCCCTACCACTTCAAGCATTTCGACGAGCTGCTGGCCGATATCGGCGCGACCAAACGCCGGCGCGGCCCGCTGGCCGAAAAATTCCTGCCGCCGGATGCGGCCGCCTACGGCGGATTTCTCGCCTCGGCACCGGACTATCGAGCGATCGCGTAGTTTGAAGGACGCCAGCCGGGCAAGCCGGCTCGGGGACCTTGACGAGCCGATGCCCTCCCGCTAGCTTTGAGAATACGGAATTCCGTATTCTCAAAGCAGGTACCCGGTATGACCCCGTTGGACCCCCTGCCCAACCTGATCGATCAGGTCTACGAGCGGATTCTGGCCGGGATTACCGACCGCACGCTGCCGCCGGGGCATCGCATTCGTCAGAACGAGCTTGCCGAAAAGCTCGGGGTATCGCGCCAGCCGGTCTCGCATGCGCTGCATCTGTTGCACCGGCAGGGCCTGGTCGCCGAAAGCGGCCGCAAGGGATTTGAGGTGACGCGGCTCGATCCGCAGCGGATCCGCCAGCTTTATGAGGTGCGCGGCGCCATCGACGCGCTGGCGGCGCGGCTTGCTGCGCAGCGCGCCAAGGCTGCCCCCGCGGGGCGCGCACAACTCGAGGCAGCACTGCATGCCGGGCGGGCGATCGATCGGCGCACACCACTGGCGGAGCTGATCGCGCTCGACGTCGACTTTCACCGCGCGATCTACCATCTGGCGGACAATCCTGCGATCGAGGAGATGATCGGTCCGCAATGGCCGCATATGCGCCGCTCGATGGCGACCGTGCTGGCCGAACTCGATTACCGCGCCAACGCCTGGGCCGAGCATGAGGGCATTGCCGCGAAGATCTTCGCGGGCGATGCGGGCGCCGCCGAAACGGCCGCGCTGGCGCATGCGATCGCCGCGGGACGAATGACGGAAGACCGGCTGAAGCGGGCCGACGAAGCGGCTTAGCGAATAAACGTCCTCACCTCGGGGAGCCGCGAAGCGGCGTCTCGACGGGTGAACCGAGCGGCCCATGGATCACGACGCGCAAAGATGCGCGCCTCACCATGAGGAAGAGAAGCAAAACCAAG
>CAVWMD010000022.1:0-728506 GCA_963755895.1 uncultured Alphaproteobacteria bacterium | reverse complement strand
ACTGTTGTAGGCGATCGTGGTGTGGGCGCAGTCCTCGCAGCGCGCGACGTGTCCGCCCAGCGCCGCCGCCCGATCCACGAGTAACTCCTCACCGGCGAACCCTATCTGACCGATGGGCTGCGGCTGGTGTTGTTCCTCAATGAGCCGCGTCGGTCCTTCGACCAAATCGATTTTCTGGATTGGGAGTGCGTCTCCCCCTAGAACGGTCAGCGGTAATGTTGCTTTCTGGGCACCTTTAAGACATGCCGACAGATGCTGCCGATGTCTGTTCATAGAGGAAGATCGGGAATGATCGGCGCATCGTCAAACCGACGCGATTGACCCGAATGTATGGTCCGGCCGTGCGTTGCAAGAAGATTTCGTCGAATTGGCGGCGGCGGTCCTGCATCAATGTATCCGGCTTCTGATTGGAGCGTTGTGCTCCGGGCCATCATGGAAATCAGCGCGCGTGCGATCTCATTAGCGGACAGGCCTCAATCGGGCCATTTGGGTCACCAGTGTTCGCACGCGCTCGGAAGACCGATCCTCCATTCGTCTTGTCCTCTCGCAGACCTCGGCTGGAAACTTTGATAGGGCTACGTCATCGCTTGCTCCTCCTATCGCGCAGTTCCTTTGTTCGAGCCAAGGGCCGTTCCTTCGTCCCGGCCCGCAGCACGTCGATCGCGCCGCGCGCAGGGGCGGTCAAGGCCGGCCGTTGCGCTTGGCTTGCGGCTGCTCCGGCGTTGCCAGGCTGCGCCTTGACCGCGCCGAGCACGGCGCGAGGATCAAGCGGGTCGGGCGACGCCTGCATCGTCGGTCCTCGTCAGCTCGAAGGCGCGTCCTTTAGCCAGCACCGCCCAGGCGATGCGGGCAAGCTTGTTGGCGAGCGCGATCGCCAGCACGTTGTGGTGCAACCGCCTCTTGGCGGCTTCGATCCAGGATTTGAGCCCGTAACGTTCCCAGTTCTTGATCCTGACCAGCACAACCCATGCCGCCTGCACGAACAGAACGCGCAGGTAGCGATTGCCGCGCCTGGAGATTTTGCCGAGGATCGTGCGATCTCCCGTCGAGATCTGCTTGGGCACCAGTCCGAGCCAGGCGCCGAAGTCGCGGCCTTTGGAGAATACGTCGCCAGTGCCGATCGCGGCCACCATGGCGCTCGAAATGATCGGCCCGATGCCAGGCACCGTCATCAGGCGCGAACATGCCTGATCTTGACGGGCCAGTGCTTCGATCTCGCCGGATAGGCCATCGATGCGCTGATCCAGCCGGCGCCAGTCGCCTGCCAACTCCTCGATGACACGCAACATGCGGGGCGACAGGGCATCGGTGCGCGTCGCAAGGATGGTGGGCAGTTCCGTGCGCAGGAAGCCGATACCCTGGCGCACGGCGATCCCGCGTTCCAGCATGAAGGCGCGAATCTGGTTGATGATGCCGGTGCGTTGCGAAACCAGCCGCTCGCGCACCCGATGCAGCGCCTGCAGATCCAGTTGCTCCGCGGTCTTGGTCGCCACGAACTTCATCGTCGGGCGCTGCACGGCTTCGGCAATCGCTTCGGCATCATTGAAGTCGTTCTTCTGTCCCTTGCTATAGGGGCGGACATATTTGGCCGGCATCAGCCTGGCATCGTGACCAAGCGATGCGAGTTTGCGGCTCAGGTGATGTGCGCCGACGCAGGCTTCCATGCCGATCAGGCAAGGCGGTATATTGGCGAGCCGCGCTTCCACTTGGCCACGCGACCACTTTTGCCGCAGCACGATGGCGCCGCGCGCATCGTGGCCCACGACGTGGAACGAGTTCTTGCCGATATCGATGCCGATCACGGCGATCGCAGTATTGGGTGTCTGAGACATGGCGTGCTCCTTGTCTTTGGCGCCCCTTGCCAGCTTCGCTTGCTGGCGGGGCAGGAGCACGGCCGGACCATCCCATTAGCAGACTTGTTGACGCCGCTTTAAAAGAAATAAGCCACATCGTGACGAACATCGGCAGGGACAAAAGGAGTTTGCCCGTGCTGGGGACGGACGACTAGCTTCGGGAGATAGACTTGCGATCGGTCATGGCTTGATCCGCGTTGCTCGCGGTAACGGGAACGTGATTGATGCTCGGCTAAACTTCTGACTGTGTTGATCTGCGTCAATCCCGCCTAACGGGACATCCATCCAATGCTGGAGGATGGGGTGGTGTTCTTCAAAACGGAGAAAGCCATGAAAGATGTAAGAAAGGCTGCCCTTGCCGCTTCTGCCTTCGCGTGTGCGGCCTTGTTCTCCTTTGGCTGGACTGAGCAAGGCGGCATCTCACTGTCGGTCGAGAGCGCCCAAGCGCGAGTTGGGCGCCCGCTGACCCCCGTGAGCGTTGCGGGCGTTGCGCGTCGTCATAACCGGCGGGCGGCTTACTACACTGCCGGCGCCATCGGCGCAGGCGCTGTAGTGGCGGGCACTGCCGGCGCTGTCGCCGCTGCTACTGCGCCAAACTACTATGGATGGGGAAACAACACTTGGAGCGGCGCTTACGCGGCCCAGACTGATCCCTACTTTGGGCAAGCTCACTACGTCCACAGGGCTTACGCCGGACATAGCCCTTACTATGGTTATTCCGGATGGGATGACTACAAGACGCGCAACGCCATTGCATGCGACCCCGGTAGCCTAACTAAACTCAGCGACGGTCACACGTATTACTGCCAATAGACGCCGAACTGTCATTTGACGCAGAGGTGGTCTGCGCTGAGCATGCCAATAAATGTAAGAGAGGCTGCCCAACTGGTGGCCTCTTCCATTCGGATTTTACCTTTCGCGATCCAGTTGATCTCGGTCGTAAACAGTCGGAAGTCCACGGTCAGCGTTTGAGTCAACCGGGATCGCAATTGAAAGCGACGCACGGCCTCGGTGTATCACCGGAAAACCGCTGCAACCGAACGGCGTCTTCATCGCCTCGAGCCGGGCGCGACATCCCGCGGCAAAACCTCAATTGCCATCCGATACGGGCAGGTCGAGAATTGATTGGTCGAAAGAAAGGCAATGACCGCGCTGTCAATAGTGGCGATTTGAGAGTGACGACGACGTTTTGATGATTATGGGAATTTTGCCCTGCCTGATGATGCGTGCTCTCGTCTTCTTCTAGAAATGATCGTCCTGGGTCAGGTAATTTTTGCCTAGCGCGGGGTTTTCAGCCCCCGCGTTCTTCTGAACGTGAAATGTTTTCGTCAGGACGTCTCCATCGCACCTGGCACGCGTGGAGTGTCAGTTTATCCGGCGGCGGACAGTGGTTTCGTCTCTACTTCGCTGCGCCGATTTGGCGAGGACGTCGCCAGTATTGTCCAAGGCCTTTTGCTTTGCGATGGGCCGATTCCGTTTTCGACGGACTCACTGGTACAGAGCGCACGCGCCTCCGCACCATCGCACACACCGGCGGGCCTCCCGGCGGGTGTCGCGGATCGTGGTTCTTGCAACGCAACCCCATTGATACGTGTTCTAATACCCCGTCCGCAGCCGACCGCGACTTGCGTGAGCATGTCATGGGGATGAGCAAGTGGTGCGGGCGTCATAGGCGTCGGCGCCCGGGAACACCAACGAATTGCGGCGGGCCGGTGGATCGTGTCGGTCGGAGCTGATTTACGTCGGCGAACTTTCAGCGTCGCGGATCGCGCGACGTTGAAGCACTAAGCACAGCGGACGTTGTCCCGAGAAAAAACCCAGCCCGAGTTCGAGTTGAAGCCGGGCGCGGCGCTGCAGTGGAGCAACACATGCCACTCGCGCGATATTTTTCCTTTGTCGGCAGAGCATTGCTCGCGCTGTTGTTCATTCTTGATGCGTGTCTCCCGAAGATCCCGGTACAAGAAAGGGCACATGCCAATTCGCCCGTCATCCGTATTCATTCCGAACGGAAATGGCCGGAGCGAATTGTTTTCGATACCAGCGTTCCGGCGATTATTCCTGCTCAGATCGCCAGCAGCGAGTTGAGGCTGCCGGCTCGGCAAACGGCTAGCGATGTTCCTGTCAAGGCGAGGGAGCACGAGGCGTTCGCGCAGATGCAGTTGCCCGATACGAAGCTGTCGCATCCGCCCAGTGTAAAAAAGCAAGATCCAAAGCTGCAACGCAAGAGCAGGATCGCAAGGAGATACACGCCGCCGCGTTTCACGTCGGCGCGGCAATGGCAATTTGGCTGGTTTGGTCAGATTCCTTGGAGAGGAGGCTAACCGGCGCGGATGTAAACGTTGGACGAACTCCGGGCCCCTGATCAAGGTGCAGGAATCCTCGCGAACACAGACGTGGCAAAGAGCCCCGGACCAGACCGGGGCTCAGTTTCGCGATCGGCCGAGGCAAATCAGTAATGCGCGGCCACCGGTGCGCCGTAACCGCCGAAGCGGTAGTTGATGCGCAGAGTGACCATATCCACGTCCTGGCTGATCCGATTGTTGAGAAAAGCGGCAGGAGCCGCATTGACGCGAGAACGAGTTGTTTGAGTTACCCATAAACAGATGGTCGTATTCAATACCGGCAGACCAATTCGGTGCGAAGCCGTACTCCCAGCCGACCCCCACGGTACCACCCCAGCGGGTCGCGCTTGCTGCGGCCAGTTCACTGTCGGTAAGCGTGGAAAGTATGCTGAAACGATTGCTCGTCACCGCCGCACCGCCCTTCACGTAGAGCAGTGAGGCGTTCCAAGCGTAGCCGATCTGGCCGGTGAAAAGGCCGATACCATCAGTTTTGGTCCGGGTGGAGAACAGTGGATTGATGAGGCTGACGCGCTGGTTGCTGAGATCCGCCCAATCGCCCTGAGCTTCGAGGCCAAACACCCACTGGTTGGCTTGCCACCGATAGCCAAGCTGGCCACCGACAAGCCCCCCGGACCGCTCGCGGCAGCCGTCAAGTCACACCAAGGAAATCCACACAGTTGCGGCTCTCGCCCCAGCCGCCATTGCCGCCGAAGTAGAAGCCGCTCCAATTGTAGATCACAGGGAGGGGGGCCGGGGGCGGTGCCTTCACCGCCATGTCGGCGGCCAAGGCAGGCGCAGCCGCGCTCGCAAATGCAACTAGACCAACAGTAGCCAGGAAGAATTTCTTCATTATGCTTTCTCCATCCAGATTGCCGCTGGACGATCTATCCAGAAGCGAGCGCCAACATTGAGCCGAAATTCCAGTTGAAAGACTAAGCTCATGAATCAGGAGAGCGCGTGCCAAAATGGCAACACCCAGCAACCAGCACGCTAAACGGGCGGTGCAATTTGTCGCACGTGCAGGAGCGCAACGCTCGCTCGCGAATTTTAGTCAGAAACGTTGACGTATTCCGGCGTTGGCAGCGTCGTTATTGCGCGTGCTGGGGCCAAAGCACGATGTTTAGGCGCGCCCATGGTCCGTCGAGAACGTGGCCATGCGTGAAGCAGGAGCATCCTACTTTGTCTTCTCAACGTGTTCATGCGTGCTGCGCGGATCCCCGGTTTCTTGCTCCTGTCCGTGGCCGAGCCAGCCCGGAATGCTTCTCGATGGAATTGCCCGCCTAGGTAAATGCGGAACGATGGTGCCGGCGGTGACGATAAGCCCATCGTTAAACTTCGTTCGCGCGAAATACTTGGCTTCCGTTTCGGTCTCAAACGTTCTGGTCGACCGAGGGCTTCGCCGTCGGACCAAGGTGCCTCGTCTTGGCATTTCAAAAGTAACATACCAAGTATATCGCATCTCTCACCCAAAGATGGTGCAACATAGAGTTGTATCGACTTCGGTCAAGCCGACACCACCCGAAGCGACCCAACAAGCTCAATAGGACAAGGCGTCCATGTTTCCTTTTATCGTCGGCGACGCCGAGAATGAGGCGGCGTTCCGTTCTCACTTGATCTGTAATAACTGCTGAACGTTGTCCGCGGATCGAGCGCTACAGTATGTCTGTTCGCGATCATTTCGAACGAGGCATGACTTTTATCTTCGGACCAAGCGTGCCGAGTGCTCCAACGCGTATGTCTGATGCTGGGCATATACGGCGATAGTCGCCCTCGCGGGGCCGTTCTCGTTCGGCAGACACGTAGTGGAGCGCGATCAGTTCCGCGACGCAGGCGGGACGCAGACCGCCTTCGATTTCGATCACGAGATGATAGTTGACTCTCAGACACATCGGGGGAGACGTTCCTCAACTTCTGCGATGGCGATGCGCGCCTGATCCGTGAACTCACCGGGATAGGGGTGGGACAGGGGTGGGATATCGGATCCGGCCCCGTCGTTCAATGTGTTTCGAAGTCGCCTAAAGCCACTATGTAGATGACGAGGACACGCAACAAATATCGGAGCACGGCATGCATCCACTGTCTTGTGCCGCAGCCGAACGTGGCCGCCTGGTTGCGAATGATGTCTCTGATGGCTGCCCGGGACATTGATCTGGATCAATCGAGTGCATCAGTTGTATCGTCGCCTCATCCGGCATAGGTGAGCGTCACGATCACCGGCCCGAGGATGGTCAGCAGTACGTTTCCGACCGCATAGGGCACGGCGACCCCGAGTACCGGGGTCTGACTGTCAGCTCGTTCGCAGCTCCCCGTGACGGCCGCATCCACCGTCATCGCGCCCGCGAGCGCGCCGCAAATGATGACCGGGTTCAGGCGCAGGATGCGATGCGCCACGATGGTCGCGATCGTCAGCGGAACGAGCGTAACGACGATGCCCAGGGAGAGAAGCAGCACAGCCGTGGGATTGAATGGCCGCAATCGCTGCCGGGCCGTTGGCGAGCCCGATGGCGGCGATGAATCCGCCGAGGCCGATGTCGCTTAGCGTCTGCTGCGCGGCCGGCGGGAAGCTTCCGACGGTCGGCCGGCGCGAACGCAGCCAGCCGCAGATCAGTCCCACGAGCAGGGTGCCGCCGGCGCCGCCCAGCGTCACGGCGAAAGACCCGACCTTCAAGCTGAGCAATCCGATCAGCAGGCCCGCCGCAATTCCCGCCGCGAGGAAGGCGATATCGGTCCGGTCACCATAGCGCAGCACCTGGCCGACTTTTGCCGCGGCGCGTTCGACATCGTGCGTCGCGCCGACCAATGTCATGACGTCGCCGAGATAGATTTTCGTTTCCGGCGTGAGTGGCACTTCCTGCCCTCTACGCGTCAGATCCCGCAGGAATACCCCGCGCGCGCTCTCGCCGACCTGGTCGGCTATTTCGGCCAAGGTCCGGCCGTGAAGGGTCCGATTGTTGACGAGAACGCCGAGTGCATCGCCCAATACTTCGCGCAGCACCCCGGCGCCTTCGATTTCCGGACCGATCGAGGTGCCGGCCCTGACGAGGGCCGTTGTTGGCCCGGCGAGCACGATTTCATCTCCGCTTTCGAGAATCGTCGCTCCTTGAGGTTTCGACGTCGTTGCCGCCGCGGTCGATGCGTTCGACGACGACACGCTGGCCGATCCGATCTTCGATGGCGCCAACCGTCTGTCCGGCGGCGGCGACGACCCGATAGGCCCGCGCCTTGAACTTCTGGTAACCCAGGTTTCCGGCCTTGCGGGCTTTGCCGCCGGAAAGAGTCGCCTCCAGCTTGGCGGCTTCTTCCTTGAGGTCAACGCCCATCAGCCAGGGCGCGGCAAAGGGCACGAACAGCAGCGTCAGGATGTAACCAAGGATGTAGGTGACGGCATAACCCGCGGCGATATTGGCTTGCTGCTGTCGCAACACATCGTCGGCAAGCCCGAGTTGTGCCAGCGCACCCGTCGCCGTTCCGATCATGGATGACTGGGTGAGACTGCCGGATGCAAGACCGGCGGCCGTGCCAGGATCCAGATGAAAGGCAAAGGCGAAAGCGAGAACCAGGGCGAGGCCGGTGATGCTGACGACCAAGGCAACGCCAACCTGAGACAGCGTGCGCAGGCTCAGCGAAGCAAAGAATTCAGGTCCCGATTTATACCCGATCGTGAAGACGAACAGGCTGAAGAATATCGACTTGAACAACGGTGGGATCACGAAGTTTCCGAGTTGTCCAAGCAGCACGGCCACGACCAGTGTGCAGGCTGTAGCGCCTACCGAAAATCCCTTGAACTGCAGCCGCCCAAGGAACGTTCCAAGTGCGATTGCGACAAGCAGGAAAATTTCAGGCGCGGTCGAAATGACCCATCTGATGGTGTTCAAAAGCGCGATCCCCTGGCCCAAATACATGAAAGCTTAATCGACGCCATTCAAGTTCATTGATCCAAGTCAAGCCCACCGTCTCCAGGATCATCGTCTCTGGATCTCTGGCGATCTGCCTGTTTTCTGTCAAATTCATCGCCCGACGGAACTTTATCGTGTTGATGGCTACACCGTCGAAGGCTTGTTCGCCGCTTTCGTCGGAAGCTCGGAGGACAGACCGTTTCGCCGTCCCTACGTATTTCGGAGCGATGTGCATCGCTTTCGGATTGGGCCGCTATCGGCGCGGTGATGACGGAAGTGACGCGCGCCTACAGCCTCGCCATCCCGTTGACATTGCCTGTGATTGTGCTGCTTCTTTGCAATCAGCATCTGATAGCCGACAGGAAGTAATGATCGCCCGTGCGTGTGAGGGGCTTGATTTAAATCAAGACTCGGTCCGAGCCCAGCTCACAAGGTTTGCCTACCGCAGATCGCGGGTTGGAGAACCGCCATGCGCAGCAAGCCGAGGAACGTCGGATCGATCGGTGTTTCTCCGGCCCCGGCGCAGCGCGGACGAATGGCGCGGATTAGTCGAGGCTGCCAAAGCACGGTCGAGCGGATCAGGTGATCGTGCCGGCTTCGATGAAAAACTTTCGCAGCTGGCGATAACCGAAGAATACCATGCCTATCCCGGTCTTCACCTGATGGCGACCCTGACCGAGCGTGCGGCCGCGGGACTCTGAGTTTTCGTCATCGCCTCTACCCATTCACGGTCCAGGGTCTGAGTGTCGGGCTCACGGCCGGTGTCTCGGTAAACAAGCTGGTCGGGCGCGCCGACTACATCAACGAGCTCGGCGACTTTGCGGGAAACTACAGCGTGATGGGCGCGGGCGGCGCGCTGGTCGGCGGGGTTGGCGGTGTGCAACTCAGAAACGACAAAGGCGTCATCATCACCTTGCGAGGCGTCTCGGGTGGTCTCGAAGTGTCCGCCAATATCACCAACGTGATGATCACCCTTGATCAAACGCGATCGACCCAGACTGAAACCGTAGCCCCGGAGAATTCACCAATGAGTAATTATCGAGTTCGATACCTTGGAGTTGCACTGTCCTGCTGTTCGCTGTCGGTTTGGCTCCGTCGTCACACGCCGATACTGGAACGGTTCGTGTATAGCCGAAGGCCAGGTGCACCTTCACCCCCGCAGGAAGCAGGGTCATGATGTGTGCTCCTCGGTGGGCGGGATCACATCCGCGATCTCCACCGCCACGAACAGCGGTGCCGCCTGCGTCAATTCCTGCTTCCAACGGAACAGAACACGCTCGGCTATCCCATAGCGGCGAGTCACCTCTGCAAAGCACGCATCCGGCAGTATCGCCTGCTCGAGTATTTGTCTTTTATCCGCTTCGCTGAACTTCCTGCGCCGACCCTCGCGCGCAGGTGGGATGGTAGGGCGTAAGTCATGACTAAGCCCATGACTTAGGCCGCCGCGCCGATAGAGCACGTTGCGCGCCGGTAGTTGTGGCTCGGCCTTGAGCCTCGCGCGCCAATTGCCGAAGGCCTTGATCGGAATCCCGTAAGCCTCGCAATACTCACGCTGATTAAGCTCGCTTTGAAGCCAGGCCTCATGGTGCGCCCGCCAAAAAAGCCTCACCGTAATCCGCGGCAGGATACGTCGCGATGTGGTCGCGTCGTCTGAAGCTTGCGAAGTGCCACGCGGACGAATGCCGGGGGCCATGACCGGCCGTTCTCCGACTGTCGTGGTTTCGCTCACTCTTTGAGCGATTCAATACGAGTCGTAGATTCAATACGAGTTGTAGAATTGACCGGCGACCGACACAAAGCGTGCACCGCCAGTGAGATCGCGGCCCCGCGCGCTTTTTCCTCGGAGCACGGCAAAGGGACGGCATCGCGCAGCCTGTGCATCGCAAACCATGCGACCATCTCGAGGACGCCGCGAGCGGCGCTCGCTGCGTCCACATCGCGAAATATCCGCCGACCACTCTGACCGCGGGAAATTAAGGCCTCGAGATCCTGGAGATATCGGACTTTCACGTGCTTGACGTAGAGCGCGGCGATCTCTGGAATGTCTTTAGCACATCGATCGAGCAGCCAAATCGCGCGGCGCCGACGATGCATCATGTCAAAGAGCTCGGCTGCCACTTCTGCGATTTTCTCCGTGTGCCGACCGGTGCCTTGCTTTTGTAATCTCTCCGAGAGAACAGGCCAAATCGCATCTCGTTCGATCTCACGCTTGAGCAGATTGAGTGTCTGGTTCGGGGAACTGATACGATAAGGAAGATCGTTTTCGTCGAGCTCAATCTCGAACACATACGACAGCGCCAGATGCAGGAGCGCCTCTTTACTTTCGACGTAGCTATAGAGCAATCCCGCCGAGAGATCGCATTCCCGTGCGACGTCGGCCATCCTCAGCCAGCCGATAGCCTCGCTGGCTGAGGATGGTCGCGGCGCCCTCCGCGATCCGATGCAGGCGCCCCGCTAGTTTCCGTCGCATGTCACCACCTCTGTGCGCACCGCCTTGACCGGTCGTCGGCGCTATAATAGAATGAACCGTTCGTTTATGATAGACCATGCGGAGCACGATCATGCAGCGGACATGGGGGTGTTTACCTATGCGCTAGCATTCCTCGCGAGCAGCCCGGGGGACACGCCGGCGCAACTGCGAGCGCCGTCACTAATCGGCCGAGCGGCTCTCGTCGTGCTTGACCTGCAAGTGGATTTCGTCGATCCGGCGGGGCGGCTGCCGATTTCACGCGATCAGATCTCTCCAGTGCTAGCCGCCGCCAACCGGGCGATCGCTGCCGCGAAAAGTGGGCATCTGGCAGTAGCCTACATAGGCAACGAATACGGTTTCTGGGACATTCCCGGCAATTTGTTTCGCCGTGGTGCGGCGATGAAGGGCTCCTTCGGCAGCGCCCTCGACCCACTCGTAACGCGCATCGCCGGGGCGCCGTACTTCGCCAAGCATCGGGGCGACGCTTTCTCGAACGACGCGCTCGAGCGCCTTCTCATGTCCAACGACATTGGAAGGGTGGTTCTCGCCGGTGTCTATGCCGACGCTTGCATCTATAGCACGGCGCGATCCGCGATAAACCGGGGATACCGCGTGACAGTACTTGCCGATGCGGTGGGTGCCGCAAGCGATGAGGATCGACGCGCGGCACTCCGATCGCTGTCACGGCTCGGGGTAGAGGTTGAGACGGTCGCCCATTTCGAGTCGGAGATCGCTCACCCGCGATAAGCGGAAGGCTTTTGCAGGACATTGCCGATCTCTCCGCTTATTACGCGTACCTGCCGCGCCTCCCTGCCTACCATCCTGATCGGCAACTTTCGAAGCCACGCATCGTGATCTAAGGCGCGCCGATTCGCGGCATCGCGCCCTGCGGCGCCTGTCATGGCAGTCTGGACAACAAGACCGGTAGCCCGTGGTTGGAGGGGCAGTCGGAGGTTTACCTAAAGGAACAGCTTCGGGCGCTCGCGTCCGGTCAACGCACTAATGACATCAATCAGCAGATGCGCAACATTGCCCGCGCCATGACGCCGCAGGAGATCGACGAGGCCTCCGCGTACTATGCTTCGCAGCCGCCGGAAATTGTAAGAACGACCGAATAAGCGGTGCTCGCATCGTTCAAAAGAGGGCTCGCTATGCGCCCCGTGCGAGTCGGAAAAAGAGTTGAGAGGTTTCGTTCGGTCGACGAAGGGCGGGAATTTTAAGGCGTCGCTTGCAGAACAATCGGTCGGGCCAAAAGGAAAGATGGTTCTCTACAAACTGGTTTGAATGATTATTACGTTGACCAAAGACAGCCCGTAGCGGGTTGCAGGAAGCAATCGTAGATCGGATAACGAATAGGAGCGGTTCATGGCGTTAGACCCCAAGAGAGGCTATGCGTTGTTGCGTAATCCGCGCACCAACGAGGGAACGGCCTTCTCCGAAGTGGAGCGACGAAATCTTGGACTTGAAGGTCTGCTGCCGCCGGTGCCCACGACGCTTGAACGTCAGGTAGCCCGGATCCACGCGCAACTTGCCACCCTGGACAACGACTTGCAGAAGTATCTCGCGCTGTCGGACTTGCAGGCGCGAAACGAAACTCTCTATTACGCGGTCCTGATGTCTGACCCCGCGGGTTTTATGCCTATTGTTTACACACCAACAGTCGGTGAGGCGTCGCAGAAATTTGACCACATCTTCCATACCGCCCGTGGCCTTTATCTGCCAATTTCGGCCAAGGGTCGTATTAAGCAGTTGCTTCTGAACTGGCCGCAGAAGGACGTGCGGTTCATCGTCGTGACCGACGGTGAGCGGATTCTCGGCCTCGGCGATCTCGGGGTCGGCGGCATGGGCATTCCCATCGGAAAGCTCGCCCTCTACACCGCGTGCGCGGGTGTTCCGCCCGAACTCTGTCTGCCGGTCGTCCTCGACGTTGGGACGAACAATGTAACGCTGCTTGACGACCCGTTGTATCTGGGTCTCAAGCAGTCTCGCACGCGGGGCGGAGCTTATGACGCCTTCGTCGATGAGTTCGTTCAGGCTGTGGAGGAACTCTACCCGAAATGCTGCATTCAGTGGGAGGACTTCGCCAACATCAACGCCGTTCCAATCCTCGCGAGGTACCGCAATCGGACCTGTACCTATAATGACGATATCCAAGGCACAGCGGCGGTGGCGCTGGCCGGAATATACGGTGCGCTGCGGATCAGCGGTCAAAAGCTTTCCGATCAACGATTTCTCTTTCTCGGCGCCGGTTCGGCCGCGACGGGAATCGGCGAGTTGATCTCCCAGGCGATGGCCATGGATGGGCTGACGATGGAGCAGGCGAGAAGTCGAAACAACCTATTCGACGTCGATGGCCTGCTGACGACATCGCGAAAACTCCTGGCATTTCAGGAGCCCTTCGCGATCGACCACACCGCCGTTAGCAGCTTTGCCGAAGCGATCAGGGCCCTAAAGCCGACCGGGATCATCGGCGTCAGTACCGTACCGAAACTATTCAATCAGCAGGTCATCGAGGCCATTTCTGACATCAACGAGCGGCCAATCATCTTTCCGTATTCGAATCCCACGTCTCGATCCGAGTGCACCGCGGAGGACGCTTACACTTGGTCGAATGGCCGCGCAATCTTTGCGAGCGGCAGTCCGTTTCCGCCGCTCACGGTCAGCGGCAAGCACTTCGTGCCCGGTCAGGGCAACAACGTCTACATTTTCCCTGCGATGGGAATGGCGGTCTATGCGACCGAAGCCAGCCGGGTTACGGATGAGATGTTCATCGTGGCCGCCAAGGCTGTCGCGGAGCAAGTCGGCGAAGATAGCCTTGAAGTAGGTTTGATCTATCCGCCGCAGAGCAAGATTTTCACGGCCTCTCTTCACGTCGCGGAGAGAATCGCGAAAAACATATTCGATAGCGGGCTCGCCCGAATTGCGCGGCCGAAAGATATTGGCCGTCTGATCCGCGATAAAACGTACGTCCCCGCTTACCCGTCGCGTTGACCAGTGTGGATCCGGGAGATGAGGGAAATCGGTGGACCCGCGTGTCGCCTCTTGGCGTTGCCGGACGCAGTCGTCATCGATGCGGGCTCTATTGGCTTGCTGCGCTCAAGAAGCGTCCAAACCGCTTCCCGTTGCGGCGTGGAGGCGTGATGAGAATTCCGTTTTCAAACGCGTGCTAACGACCAGGAGTAAGCGAGCCGGACTGGCTGCGAGACGTGATATTGATTGATCTATGATTGGACGCTTCGGACGGCGACTCAACGTTGACCGCTTCGCCGGCAAAGGGTTCGGCCGGACGCCTCGACCTGGTAATTAGTTCTGGATTTGCGTGTGGGAGCTGACGATCTGTCGCGGGGAAGGGCAATAGGAAGCCCATCGGATCCGGGGCATACTGCGCCCGAAACCGGAGCGATGCCGCGTGTCGAGCCGGCTCGGTAAAATCGCGCTTTTTATCGACGGTGCGAACCTGCATGCGACAGGCAGGGCGCTCGGCTTCGACATCGACTCTAGGCGACTGCTCGTGGAATTCCAGCGCATGGGTGCGCTGGTGCGCGCGTCATTCTATACAACGGTCTTCGAGGATGACGAGTTCCCGACAATCAAGCCGATTCTCGATTGGCTCGATTACAATGGCTATGCGGTCACAACTAAACCGACAAGGAAACTCGAGGACGCTAGAGGTTACCGGAAGCTCAAAGGCAAGATGGGCATCGGGCTAGCGGTTGATGCGATGGCGTTAGCCGAGTACGTTGAGCAAATTGTCTTATTTTCCGGCGACACACCCTTCTCGTCGGAGCGCTTCAACGTCGCGGCGTTCGCGTTACCGTTGTTTCGACGACGGCGAGCCACGGCCCTGATCGCGGACGAGTTGCGACGCGACGCAGATGCTTTCCTGGATTTGCGGATAGGTCGCCAAATTTCCGCGGCACCTCCCGGCCGCCCGTACCGGCGACCGTGCTCGCGGTCCCAGACGCCGAACCCGAAGCTAACAAACCCGCAACCGCCCCTGGCGAGGTTACGGCGGTTACCTCGGTCGCCGCCGAGTTGCGCTTTTCAGCCACCGAAATTCACCTTGGTCCTGAGGCGCATAACCCTTCTCAAGGGCGATAATGTCCGAACTCCCCGTTTTCAACTTGCGAGATGTCATTCTCCCTTCGCCATCAGCCCATCGTTGAACGCGTTTGAGCGAATTTTGATTTTCTGAGGACGATCTTTAGCCGGCCAGCACGCGTTCGAACGGCCGTTTCTGTACGTTTCAGCTCGACGCCCATCACCTTTAGGTTTGCCCCGGCAATCGCCAACGAGCGCGACTTCTCATCCTCTGCGTCCGTCCAAGGTCGCGTAGAGCGATGGATTTCATTCATTTTTCGCTCGTTATTCGAGTTACGAACGCAACCAATCGATTTCACCGAGCAACGCCCCAAAGAGGAAGCGCCGATTGTGCTCTTCGTCGCTCATTGCAATCCACTCAGGCCCATCTAGACCAGCTACCTTGGATTCCGCCCGAGCTCGGTTGAAACTTCTTGTCCCACGGGGAAACGACAACCACAAAACTGTAACATAGCGAGCAAGAATTCCAACCTATACGCTGGTTTGAATGGATCATGCCTTTGGAACTGTCGTCCTAATTGATAACGTTGATCTCTTGGTCAGGTAACGTCCCGATCTGAAACTTCATTGTCACTCAATGACGGCCAATGCCGTCGCTGCTAAGGGAACTGAAATTGGTTCAGCGGTCCGCGACTTTGATTCTTGCCGCTGCAGGCGCATCAATCGCTGTCGAATGGATCACGTCCCGCGTGGCCCTCTGCGGATTGCTGCGGCATTCCAGCGCCGACCGGGACGGGCCCGTAAGCAAACGGGCGGCGTTCACTGCAGACCGAAAACAAGCGTTGCGCGGAAGTTGGACCCTGGTCGATGGGCACGCGCGATTGGTCAAAACGTCCCAGCCGGCTGATGCAATATGAGGTGACGCATTCAGGATGGTGGAAAAGATGATGAAGTTTTTGTTGCACAAACGAGTATCGCGGAGTTCGGTTGTGCCAAGGAAATTCCGACGGGGCGGCGACAAGGAGGACGCCGAAGAAGATGTATTTCCGGTATTTGGTGGAGTAGTGCGACGCCCGTTGTGCCTGTCGTTAATTAGATCCGGGCATATTGGTGATGCAGTCCGCCCAAGATTGGGCGACAACGAATGTGCCCGGCGCGATCGACGGCGCGCGAGACCGGTGCATCTTTCTCCAGGGATAGATGCGTGCGGGCCCCATTGTAATATTTCATGTACGACAGCAGTAGGTGACGGAGGTGACGCTCACTGAACACAACGACGTGGTCTAGGCATTCCCTGCGGATCGAACCGATCAGCCTTTCAGCATATCCATTTTGCCAAGGGGAGCGCGGCGACGTCGGTCGATCGCGAATGCCCATTGATCGAAGCCTTCGGATGAAAACCTCACCATAGGCCCCGTCCCGGTCACGAATGAGATAGCAGTCTGATCAGCGCTTCCGGCGGTATTTCGGCTTTGCCGTCGCCCTTCAGGCACTCTGGCTCAGCTTGTGGATCTGGTGGATCATTGCCCATTTCGCCTTCGGCGCGCCGATGCCGGGCGAGGCGGTTCCGCCAGGGGTCGGAGAGAATTTGGGTTGGATCCTCGTACTAGGTTTCGCCGCACCTCTGGTCACCTGCTTTGCCATCGTGAGGGTGACATTGAGCGTCGCCGTTCTTTTTCCAGCCGTGGCTACAGATGCGCCCGGCGCCGGATGGAGCAATGCGAGGGATGACAGCGAGGAACACATCTTCCGCATGTTCTGCACATTTGCGTTTGGTTTTGTCCCTACGCTTCTATTCGACGCAATTGACGATTCAGTCCTCACCCCTGAGCAGGCCGGATCGCATCTGGCACTGCAGGCCATCGCTGTCCTCTTGAGGGCCGCCAAGTCGGTATTGATCGTCGCCGCGTTTGCGGCAATCGCCTCGACGTTCTACGTGGCCTATGGCAGACGGCTTAATGGGAGAGCGCCGGTGGCTTGACGACGTCGGTCGCGTCGCTGCAGTTCGTCCGCTGCTGGCCACGACCGGTCATCGGCCCGATATCATCCGATTACCTCTCGGGGCGGGCTGAGACGCTCTACTGCATTAAAAGGGTATTGTGCGGTACCGAGCCATCCGTAAGTCCGCCAAGACTATCCCAGACCCGGCAGTGAAGATCGCTCCCAAGCGGCGCAACACCGGCAATCCCTGGTTCAAGCGGGGCACTCTATATAGGAGCGCCATAGACGTGCTGCGGAGGGCTACCAGCCCCATGACGGCGCGAGAGATCGGACGGCACTGTTGGCCGGAAAGACGCCCACGGCCTCCCGGAAGCAGGAGGAAGCCCTACAGGCGGCGCTTCTTGCTGCGCCCCGGGTGCGGAATGGCAAGACGCTGGTTGGCGAGGGAAGCCCGGCGAAGTGGAAGCTGGCAAATTAGGGCACTAAATATTTTAAATTAGGACGGAACGATTCATCCTGGGGGTTCTTGGTCCTCAGCAATCGGCGATTTTATCTCCGAAAGCTAAGCCACCGACCGGTCGACATTTTGCCCAATGCCCGGCGGGAGGCAACAAAACGGCCCCAGATGCCCCCGCACTGAGGCCGTTTTGCTTGGACACTGGCCGCGCTGGGGCCGTTTCTCTTGGCCACGCGCAGCAAAACAGGCAAAACGCCCCCAAGCGGAATAATGTTTGATGGCGTTTCGCGGTACAGGAAATTGCAATCCCAGTATATCGACGTAACGCGCCAGATCCGGAAAGGTTCAGGGAACAGCCGCGTCGGCATGTCGCTCCCGCGCTGGAGCCGTTTCCTTTGGACAAAGAAAAACCCGCCGGTTAGGGCGGGGTTGACTCAATGCGCCGTTGCTGGATTTAGGGGGCGGTATCGCGCTAGTCCCTCAAGCACACATCGAAGCTGGCCGCGCTGTCGGCCGAAGATTGAAGGCGATCGAGCAAGAGCTGAGGGCCGGCGCATAAGCTGCGCTAACAGACTGAGGCGGTAACGACTAGGCGCGGGCTCAGGTCCGCCACCATTGGCCCGCCGGTTCACGCCGGCGGGTTTTTCTTTATTCAGCAACCGCGGCAAATTCCTTTGGTCATGCGGTCGAGCGCCGCGTTCTCGCGATTGATTGGATCGTTCGGATCACCCATCAGGTTCTTCTCCGAGGGCACTTGATCGGCCTGCGGTGGCCGACCGGTGCCTAATATTGGAAGTCAGAAAGGTCGGCCCGTCCGGTTTGCTGCTCGGGTGGTTAGCGCCACTCATGACGGCCAATTAGGTAGATCTTGATGACGCAAACAAATTGGCGCAAGATCGGAATCTCCCGAGCCAGCAATTTAGCCAAGGACGGCGCAACATGAGTGCCACGTGGATAGGCCGGATGCTCGTGCCATGCATAGCGGTTTCAGCGGCACTTGGCGCAGCGCTTTTCTTAGGGATTGCGCCCACGCGACGCGAGTTGCCAGGTGAAATTGCGCCGGCAATCTCGGCGCCCGCGTCAACGGATCGAGATGATAGTTCGACCACGCTTGCAGCGGTGCAAGCCGGAGCAAACGCTGAGGCGTTAGCGTTAGCCGTATCACTTCCCCCGACGGAAGACGCTGAGTTCGCCCCCGTCTTTGACATTGCTCGTATTGAGCGAACGGGAGAGGCGGTTATCGCCGGCAGGGCTGCTCCAGGCGCTGTCGTGGAGTTATTGCGCGGCGGCGAGCTCTATGATCGAGCGGTCGCTGACGACGCTGGTCAATTCGTTATAGTCCCGCCGCGGCTTCCATCCGGCAACTACGAACTGACGTTGAGGTCAAGCCAGCCCGACGGGAAGCAGGCAACATCCAAAGAGAAGGTGGTGGTCTCGGCAGGTGATATAGAGCCGAGTTCCGGCCCGTACCGATCGCGCGTGGAGGACGGGGTGACGACGAATGTTTCAAAGATCGCGAACGCGACCGCCGTCACTCAATCTGAGGGCAACCCATCGTCCGCTGCAGTCGTGCCCAAGACCACACACACGATTGTATCTGGCGACAGCCTTTGGCGCATCAGTCGTGCCGCCTACGGAGCGGGTCAGCGATATGCCGTCATTTACAGAGCGAACCATAATCGAATCCGAGATCCGGACCATATTTATCCAGGTCAGACCTTAGTGGTCCCTGTCAAGGAACGCTGAGCATTAGAGGTAATTCCGGCGGCGTGCTTGGGCGAAGCGCCCGCGCCGATCGGTCAGGAAGCGAAACCGGCAACGGATCGCCGCGTATGCAAGGCGGCTGAGGCGGTAAGGTTTCCTTAGCTGGGGCGGCTATGCTAACCCCTGTCTGGGGAGACTTAGTTCGCGTAAATACCTAAGCTGTCGCTGACTTAACCCAGCGGCGGATTTTTGGGGCTTTGGGGGTCTAATTGAAAGAGGCCGCTCGGCCTGGTCAACGCGGGTCGAAACTCGGACTCGCAGGTATAATTGCTTGCTGTGTTTGAACGGTCGCAAGACATTTTCGAGGCTGATCTTGCCGAGCTGATCGCAAAGAATAAGGCCGCCTCGGACGCCCGGCTTGCAATTAAATAACGCGGCGGAACCCTCTTGAAATAATAATAGGTGAGGCTGGATTTCGTGTTAGCCTTACCTGCGTGAGATTCCTATGCTGCGCGTCCTAAAATCCAAACTCAGCCGCGCCTCACGGGCGGGGTTTTTTCTTAGCCTGGGTCGCCTCAGTTGGCTGCCTCAGCCGGCAAGTCGCGCTGGAAAGCGATCTGTCGATCGGCGATACTGATACTCCTAACATCACCGCTGCCCTCCTTATGCTGTCCGGTTCGCTCCTGATGTTCTTCTGCGCGATGCGGTTACATGGCTAGGAGCCGCAGCCTTCGCGCAGGTCACCCGAATCCATTAGAACACTTAGAAGTAAAATCCGGAAGCGGCTTTTGACAATCGTCAAGTTCTGCCGATACGGCTCGTATCTATTTATCGCCGTGCTGTAGGGGCGATTTGAAAGTTCATCCCGCCATCCTGCCGAGGTCGATGGCGAGAAGAACCATGATCAAGTTTCGGCTGAAGACAGGAGTGCCTTCCGCTCTTTCCGATTGGCTGGATTTAGCGCGCGGATTGGCTGCCATTGAAGTCTTGCTGTTTCATTCTTATCAGCTTCTTTTTCAAGAGCAGTTACCCGGCGCAGGCTATGGTTCGGCAATCGTTTACGTGTATTCTACCTTGTGGGCCGTCAGCGCGCATGGACCTTCCGCCGTCATCGTGTTCTTCGTCCTCAGCGGCTATCTGGTCGGCGGCCCGGCGCTGGTGCGGGCTAAAATTGGAAAACTCAACGCAGTAGACTACTTTTCTGCGCGAGCATCGCGGCTATACGTGGTGTTAATACCTGCCCTCGTTCTTTCGTTTGTTTTCTATGTGTCGGCCAGGCACCTAAGTGGATGGCAGATGTTTGTCGACACTCACCAACACCTTCACGACGGTGCTACACTCGTCACGGCCAGCTACAGCCCGGCAACAGCCTTGTGCAACGCGCTGTTCCTCCAGACGATCAGTTGCTCGACCTTTGCGGGCAATATGGCGTTGTGGAGCCTGTCCAACGAGTTCTGGTACTACCTGCTCATTTTCGCATTCCTGTCCGTCCGCAAAACGTCCCTGTGGGCTCTTCTCGTCGTCGCGATTTTCTTTCTGTTCGTATTCGCGGAGCACTCGGACAGACTCGGATATCATACCGGACTGAAATTCTTTTTCTATTTTGTGATATGGTCGTTCGGCACTGTTGTTTACGCCATCTCGGCGCCGATCCTGGTGTGGTCGGTTTTGTTTCTACTCGGTTTGGCTGGTACTTTCGTCGTTTCGCACGCTGGTTTGCTCGCGCCATGGGCGGCGGGCGACTTTATGGTTGGCCTGGTCACCGCAGCAGCGATCGTATGGATAGAATTTGCCAAGATCCGACTGCCGTCTTTTTTGCGTTTCGGCAAGGAGACTGCCAAGTGGAGCTTCTCGCTCTACGCGATACATTATCCGATCCTCGTTTTTTTCAATGTCATGAGCGACAACCCGCATGATTTCACCATGGGTTCGCTTGGACTCGACGTGGCATTCATCGTGCCGTGCTTGACGCTTGCGTTCATCTTTTACCTGCTGTTCGAGAGGCATACCGACGCCGTTCGCGCGTGGGTTAAGAATATAGCGACGAGGCGTCCTTCCGAGCGGGTGCCTGTTAGCTTGAGGCTGTCGGCAGATGGAGCGGTTCTGCCTATAGTAGCGAACTCGCAAATCATCGAGGAACGGCCTGCCGTGCACTAGACACGAGCAAAAGACCGCAGGCATTAGCGCGCTGCGGCCGCCGGGTTTATTCAAATTCATGTGGTGCTGAAATGTCTGCTCCGATCCGCCAAATCCCGGTGCCGCAACCATGACGAGAGTGGCACCGAATGTGGAGTCAAAAAACGTTGTCACAAATTGAAACATGAAAACAGTTGCAGGACAGCCACAGAACAAGAATCCAACGGCGTGACTTTAGACCACATCACGCGAGTCCCACACGTTACGGGTAGCCGCGCCGAAAACCGTCGTAGCTTCTTCATTCGTCATTCGGTTTGAGCGCGCCCGATTGTGGCTGCCCAAGGGTTTCTCGAAGGCGGGCGACCGAGCCGGATCCCAGCTCTTGAAAGCTTAGCAAGGTCGCGTCCGATGCCTCGCGGACTTCGCCTATTACCTTCAGGCCTGCCGCGCTGAGCGCGTTTGCTATTCTGGTTGAAAATCGAACGTTTTCGATAAGCGTTTCATCCGGAAGTCCCGGGGCTGGATAAAGCCTCGGACCGGCCGCGGCCTCACGCGCTAGCCGCGCTTTCCGCAGCCGTTCTCGATTTTCGTGAAAAGCTTTCTCGGCATCGTTGTGGTCCGACATAGCCTCTTGTGCTTCGCTCTCGCGTAAACTTTTCCGTTCGGCTGCCGTGAGCCCCGCATCGGTACTTTTCCGGATGTCGCTCATGTCTTCGCCTTCAGCCCGATCTTAACCATACCTTCGCCTGTTGCCTGCGTTTCGCGCGAAGCCCGATTAGGCCAGCAATCACCAGCAACGTGCCTGCCGATATGAGCCAGTGCGGCAACTGCCATTCCATGACGGTTAGATGAGGAAATCTCGGCAAAAGTGGTCGACTTCATCGACCGCAATGATCCGAAGAAGACCAACAAGCCGTTCTTCGTCTGGTACAACCCGGCGCGCATGCACGTCACCACCGTGTTGTCGGACAAATACATGGCCATGGTCGGCGAGCCGGGCGGCAAGGACTGGGGCGTCAACGAAGCCGGCATGAAGCAGATGGACGACAACATCGGCGTCGTTCTCAAGAAGCTGGAAGACATGGGCCAGCTTGATAACACCATCGTCGTGTTCACCACCGACAACGGCGCCGAGGCGATCTCATTCCCGGACGGCGGCGTCACCCCGTTCAAGGGCCAGAAGGGCGAGGCTTGGGAAGGCGGCTACCGCGCGCCGATGGTCGTGCGCTGGCCGGGCCACATCAAGCCGGGAACGGTCAAGAACCAGTTGTTCGCCGCGCTCGACTGGGTGCCCACGCTCGTCGATATCGCCGGCGGGCCCAAGGGCGACGGACTGAAGACGCAGATCGAGGCCGGACAATACCCCGGCATCGTCAAGACCACGCTCGACGGCTTCGACCAGCGAGCCTATCTCGAAGGCTCTTCGGACAAGTCGGCCCGCGACTTCTTCTTCTACTTCTCGGGCGCGACGCCCTCCGCGGTGCGCTACAAGAACTGGAAGATGTACTACACGATGTCGCAGCCTGGGCCCGCCGGTTGGATCATGCCGCTTGTTCCGTTCCACTTTACGCTGGTCCAGAACATCAAGCGCGATCCGTTCGAGCAATCGGTCGGCATCGACCAGAAGAGCGCCATGAGCCTCGGTGGTGCGCTCGGCGGTCCGGTGACAGCTTTCCAGTATGACTGGAATATGCTGCCCATCGGTCAGCTGCTTTGGCTGAGACATCTGGAGTCATACGAGAAGTTCCCGCCGCTGCAGGCCCCCGAAAGCTATAATCTCAGTGGGATCTTGGAGCAGGTCAAAAAGGCGAACGCCATTCATGCGAGCGACTAGCCGAACGTCAGAGCGCGATTGCAGAACAAGAGAAGAAGTGGCCTGTCGGAAAGGACCGGCCTTCTTCTAGAGCATCCAGACATTTCACAAGGAGCGTACGGCACGTCTTCACCCAACTAATGATGCTCGCCGGAAGCCCGCTGCGCTGAACCGGGATTTTTCGAAGTGCTGGCGGAGTCCAATTTTAGGGGACGCACCTTGCTCCGCGTCTGCCCATCTGCCTGGTAGAGACCCGTAATCCAGATGTGTGATTCCAACGACTTGCGGATGAGCTAGGGGACATACTTTGCCCGCCGCCGCAGGCAGCGGGCAAAGTACGTCCCTAATAGTACGCCCGCTAACCTTGTTCCGCGGCCTTTCCGTCGACACTGCTCACGTTGATCGGGTTTGCAGCGAAATAGCTCGTACGGGGAAAATGCGTGCGGAGGAGGGAATGCACAGCGGCAGTCTGATGGCAGACCCGGATCTAGTCCGATCACGGAAGTCTGATTGGCTTCAATCCCCCGCGTCTATCCGAGATGAGCTAAGCAAAATCTCGACGCTGACCACCAGCGCGTCATGCCGGGTTATGAGCGTCACGGACGGGACGGTCGGCTTGAGCCTTTACTGGCCTGGAAAGGACACGACGTTACTCCGGCCCGGGCAAATCACCCGGCGGGACACCAAATGCCGCAAAGCGCGCTAAGGCGAACATCCGAGCGCCCACTCCGAGCCTGCATTAGCCCTCGGCAGTCGTGTTCGGATCCGGCGTCATGATCGGCCACGGCTTGCCAGACGTGAGATCGGGATGGCGTGGCTCGGACAAGGGCACGCCATGGACGTCTCGGATAGCGTCAATGATGTTCAGGTAGCGCGCGGCAGCATCGGTTGGGCCACCGTCCGTCGTTATCTGGGAACAAGCTCCCCATCTCATTCGTGACCGGGACGGGGCCTCTGGTGAGGTTTCATCCGAAGGCTTCGATCAATGGGCATTCGCGATCGACCGACGTCGCCGCGCTCCCCTTGGCAAAATGGATATGCTGAAAGGCTGATCGGTTCGATCCGCAGGGAATGCCTTGACCATGTCGTTGTGTTCAGTGAGCGCCACCTCCGTCACCTACTGCTGTCGTACATGAAATATTACAATGGGGTCCGCACGCATCTATCCCTGGAGAAAGATGCACCGATCTCGCGCCCCGTCGATCGCGCCGGGCACATTCTTTGTCGCCCAACCCTGGGCGGACTGCATCACCAATATGCCCGGATTTAATTTACGACAGGCACAGCCCGGTCATCTTCATGACGAGGAACGACGACGAGGCCACGCGCGCAATGAGGCGGTGGACGCCGGGTGCATCGCCTATTTGCGCAAACCGTTCGCACGACGAGTTTTGCTGGATGCCATCGGGAAAGCCGTGGCCTAAAGGGCGCGCGTCGGAAATGCCGGTTGTCTGGTTTTCCGGCCGCTTTACACGACTCCTTGAACAAAAAGCATGCTTCACGTCGAATTTTTCCTCCCCCGGTGGGGGTGCCGTAACGTCCCTACCTGCTCCAGCCTCGCATCCAGTCCGTGTCAAATTCACGGTGATGAACCCCCGCACGGGGGACCGCTATCTCGGCCACATCAATGCTGTCAGCGCCGCCGATTCATGCCCAGCAGATCGAGGGCTGACCGCTTGAGGAGTGCGTAGGCTCGTTATCCCCGCACCGGCACTCCAAAGCCGCGTTGGCCGGTAAATCCTCTCAGCGCCCACGTAAGAGTCATGGGGACGGCATCGCTGTTAATGCCCGCCTGTGGCATCCGGGGTTGGGGGCAGCGGTCTTTGGTCTGTCGAGCGCGGCGAAGACGCTCAAGATGCCCGAAGGTGCCCACGCTTAGACACGGGCATCATCGGCCCTCTTAGGGCACCTTCGGGAGTGCCCATCCCCAACCACTCTTAAAATTCCGAGTTCGTCGCCTAGCGTGCGCCATGTCTCAGCGCCCGCCGTTCAATCCAGGCGCAACGGCGAGCCGCGGTCCCAGAACGCGCGATGGCAGAAATACCTTGGCCCGCTTGCAACAGTGGCACCATTTGCTCACGGAGTGCGCGGCAATGATCCAATTCAGCCTGCCAGTCAATCAATCTTGCCTGAGCGACCGGTGCAAGCGCCAGCAGCATCATTGCAGCAAGTACTTTCTTCATGTCTCGTCCTGCGTCACCGGTGGCTTCAAACGCCCGGCAAATCAGGAGGGGAAGCCGGTAGCACGGCTTGTTACACCCGCCAGAGCCACTTGCAGCGCCGCTTCCTTGGTGTGGTCGAGAGAAGACTTTAGCACCGTGCCGCCGTCGCCCCTGAGGCCATCAAGCACTCTATCTGCGGTGAACTGGCGCACGAGTGCAAAGAGCGCTGCGGTTCCGGGTTGAACGGCAGCAGCGGTCTTCTTCATCCATTTGTCGTCAATCAGCGCGCCCCAAAAGGTGCCACTAACCGCATCGGCAGCCGTGGTGTTTATCATTCGATTTAGTTTGATATGTCCGTTGCTGTCCTTCACCGCGATCACGGCATCACCTAACTCGATCAGGCACTCCTTCTGCATGGCCACCAATTTCTGACGAATTTCCTCCGCCTTCGCCTCAGTCGGAAATGCTATCGAGACAAGATCACTCATCTGTACTGCTCCGCGCTGGCCGCTCGAATGTAGTTTTCTCCCTCGTGACCGGTCGAATGCATTACTAATGATCGCTAACGCCGTTGATTTACATCAAGCCTTTGAAACGAGAACGCAGGACGTTGCTTAACCGCGCGCCTTCGGCGAGGCAATCCCCCAGGGGCGAAGATGCTTGTTGGCCCTCTCAGCGCCCGCCTGAGAGTCATGGGTACAGCATCCCAGTTAATGCCCGTCTGTGGCATCCGGGGTTGGGGGCAGCGGTCTTTCGAGCGCGCCGAAGATGCCCAAGGTGGGCGAAGGTGGCTGTCCTCGGGGACGGCGTCCCTGCGGTGGTGGCTTCCAGTTCGCCATCGTCCATCGAGACCCCTTGGGTGGCGGTCTATTGAGAAGGCGGAATAGTCGGCATTCGCGGCAAACCGAACGATCACGTTTGCTCAGTTTTGCGTCCTCTGGATAAATTCCATCAGACGACAATTGTGTTTGATCTCTTCGGCAACAATCAACTTGCGGTACATAAGGTCAGCAATTGCCGGATGATTGATCGAGCGATGTTGTAGAGCGTTTTGCTATTTCTTTTTCGAGAGCCGCGTATCGCTGCTCCAGGTACGCAATGGTTGTTTGCGCCATGATACGCTCCAGCACCGCCGCATCTTTATTGGAGAACTCGAAAACAGCAAGAACGCTGATGATATGGATCTTTGCTACGCCGAGATTGGCCAAGATGCGGTAACCGGTTTTTGCTCTGGCTCGCCGCAAACTTTCTCGTTCGACAAGCGCGACCAGTTTTCCGCCTCAGCCATCCAAAGGACCCGGTTTTCTGGCTCACGCTTGGCGAGTTGTTTGCATAGCGCAGCTCGCGCACTAAGCTCCAGTTGACTAGCCATTTGCGACCCCTGCCTGAGGTTTACTTCGCGCTATCGTACGGCAGGTACCGTTCTCGGGACTATTGTCCTCTTGGCCATTGTCCCAACGCGATTGGTCGGCCCCGGGGCGCCGGCTCGGGTGGTGTCCGCGGTGACGGCGTCTCGCAAACAAAAAAACCGCCCGAAGGCGGTCTCCCTCAAGTGAGCGTGATACGTGACCTAATTCACATGTGGAAATCGCGAGTTGCGACGGGAGCCCGGTTTCCCGGAGGAACGTCGATGCCATTGTTCACACATGTACGCAGGAGCCTGCTGGGAATAGTCGCCATGGCGTTGCTCCAGCTTCTCGTCTTGTTTGCCATTGGGGCCGCGGTTGTTCGTTATCTGGAATGGTCATCAGACGCTGCTCAGGCCGATTTTATGAGAGCGATCGACGCGGTGTCTGATCCGAATCATTCCGGCGAATCGTCGGCTTCGATTTAGCGCGTCAAAGGGCGATCCGGTTGCGATCGGAAGGGCTGAGCTAAAAGAAGCATGTAGGACGGGCCGGCACTATCGCCATGTGAGCGGGATTTCTGCCAGCCGCGCGCGCGGAGCCGGAACCGCGGAACAAATCTCTGCAGCCTGAGTTACGATGGTGGTAGAGCGAGGACGTCACATGCTCGGTTCAAACCGTGAATTGACGCTTTTCTTTTCAGCACTGGCCGTGGCGGGTTGCCTATTGGCGGTGGGCATCGTCGTTGTCGCCGATCGCCTGATGGACGCGGGACAGCCCGTTGCTGCCCGCATTATCGCAGCGCAACGTTAATCGGCGAGGCTACGGCGGCACGTCACCGCTATCGCCAATTGCACGTGACGTTGATTGCGAAGGCGAGGGGCGCGCCGATGGCGGCGCCGAGGAAACCGTAGCAGAATCCCAACACCGTGGCGCCCAGCGAACTTGAACTCGTTTCGACGCCGTAGAACGCACCAATCGCACCAAGCGCGGTCATGACGACAATGAGCGGGGCCGTATGCGTTCCGCCTAATGCGGATGGAAGGCGGCCGATCGATTCCCCCGTTTGCAGTCTGGTCTAGGCTAGAGACAAACTCGCGCACGGGTTGCGCATATTCCTTGACATCTGCTGACGGTGGCCGACAAATAGGCACACAGACCCAGACAGCTTTTGCTGTTGAAACAGTGTTGCACGGCCATGGTGGATAACAGGGAGTAGGGCACAATGAGAGCTTCCTCGATTGTCGGACTGCTGTTTGCAGCAGTGGTGTTGGCGACGATTCCGGTCTCGCCGCAGGTGACACCGCGCGGAGTGGAGTTAAGCGTTGATCAAGCGCAGGCCTACACGTACCGGCGCGCCCGTGTGACTGCGCGTCGTGTCGACCGTCGCGTGTATCGCCATACGCGTCGCGCCGTGCGGCGTGGTGTTTATTAACGGAGCGGGATGGGCAATGCCTGTCCGCTAAGTGCCCAATTCCTGACTCATGCAGGTGTGCGCCTCCAACGCCCGCATTTGAGCGGAATGGGACATCGTTATGCCCGCGTCGACAGGCAGCAACTAAGGCGACCCTACTTTGCTTCGTCTTTGACGACTGCCGTCAGGTTCTCAAGTTGGTGAGCCGGAGCTGTCCAACTACGTGAAATGCCCAAAAGCACAGTGGATCGGCGGGCCGAATTTTGCTGATCCTTTCCCAGGATTTTGTATTCTTCAGCGTATGTTCTGGATTGTTCGATTGATGGCATCGCAGTTGCTCCCAACAATTAGGCGGGAGCACAAAACTCTCAGTCACCGACGAAGGCCGCGGGCGGAGCGGTGATGTCCCAACAAGATTCCCTTTTGGTCCTGTAGTCGAGACAACTCAAACCAGGCCACTGCGAAAATTAAATTAAGCCACAAGGGGTTAAAACAGGCCAGTACCCAGGGAAGGGCACAAACTGCAAACTATGACCCGTGTGTGTACCGAAAACTTTATCCGTGTTGATGTGGCTTCGGAATCACCTAAGCTGGCGGAATGATCGGGATCCTGTGTTTCGTCGTGACGGTCTTGGCCTCACCATTCAAGTCGAAGATCCGGCTTGAAGCTGAGAATGCCACGCTCCGACATCAACTGATGGTCTTGCGGCGTAAGGTGAAGGGCCGCGCTCGTCTCACGAACAACGACCGCTGGTTCTTCGCTCAGCTCTATCGCTGGTTTCCGTCGATCCTTCCGGCTTTCATAATTACTCGACCCGAGACGCTGGTACGTTGGCATCGGGCCGGCTTTCGCCGCTATTGGCGTTGGAAATCACGTGGACGGGGAGGGCGGCCGCCGATCGAGGCAGAATTGCGCGCGCTGATCGGGCAGATAAGCAGGGAGAATTTGCTTTGGGGTGCGCCGCGCATCCACGGCGAACTGCTTAAGCTTGGATTTGAGCTGGCTCAATCAAGCGTCGCCAAGTACATGGTCAAACACCGAGGACCACCAAGCCAGGGGTGGCGGACCTTTCTGCGAAACCACGCGCCGGACATTGCCGCCATGGACCTGTTCGTGGTCCCGACCATTGGCTTCAAACTGCTGTACGGCTTCGTGATTGTACGGATTGATCGCAGAGATCTCGTCTGGATCAACGTCACAACCAACCCGACGGCGGAGTGGATCGCACGCCAGATCACCGAGGCGTTTCCCTGGGACGGTGCTCCGCGTTACATGATCCGTGATCGCGATCGAATCTACGGCATTGTCGTCACACGCCGATTGCGCGCCATGGGCATTCGGGATAAGCCGATCGCACCGGCCTCACCTTGGCGGAACGGCTTTGCCGAAGGGTTGATCGGATCGCTCCGGCGCGAGTGTGTGGATCACGTCATCGTCTTGGGCGAGGCACATCTGCGCCGAATTCTGAAAAACTATGCGGCCTACTACAACGGAGTTAGAACGCATCGGTCTTTGCAAAAGGATGCGCCGGTCTCTCGTCCGATTCAGCGATCCGGCGCCATAAATTCGCACGCCATCTTGGGCGGACTTCATCATCAATACGTTCGGATTTAGTTTTCGGTACACACAGCCGACAGATAACGAACTGTCATTCCGGTACCGTTAGCGCGGTCGAGAAGCAGCGTATCACCGGGCATGATCTCGGCTTGCATGGCGTCGCAGCAAGATGGGAACTCTCCGCCCCTAATGGAGCGATCTAGGGTCTGTGCCTAAATAACGCCACGTGATTCTCTTGCCTATGTGTTCTTGATTCGGGGGCGAGAGAGTGCGCGCTGGTTTGTTTTGGCTGAATGA
This sequence comes from uncultured Alphaproteobacteria bacterium, assembly GCA_963755895.1. Lineage (GTDB taxonomy): Bacteria > Pseudomonadota > Alphaproteobacteria > Rhizobiales > Xanthobacteraceae > Bradyrhizobium. The sequence goes on along the minus strand of CAVWMD010000022.1, from coordinate 699,076 downwards.
CAGGCAATGGGCGCGTATCGAACCACATCTGCCGACGGGATTGAGGGGGCCGGATCGGGATGACGACCGGCGCATCATCAGCGGCATTATTCACATGCTGCAATCGGGTGCACGATGGCGCGATTGTCCGCGTGAATACGGCCCTTACACAACGGTCTACAATCGCTTCAACCGCTGGGCCAAGCGCGGACGATGGTGCGCAATCTTTGAGGCGCTGGCCAAGCCAGGCAAAGATACCGTTGTGCTGTCGCTCGACTCGACGTCGATCAAAGCTCACCGATGCGCCTCCGGCGGAAAAAGGGGAGCACATCGTATGCAAAAAGCGAATGAAGATCGAGAAAAGCATGCCCGATCACGATCGAGAAAAATGCGTGCCAGCCCACTCGACATCGATGGAATAAGATCGGCAGACTGACACATATTGAGAAAGACAATGGGCCGCCTGGCCGCAAAGAATCGGTGACGCTGGAGGGCACTTTCTTTGATTTCTGCTTCCCCAATAAAGATCCATGACTTGTTGCCCATCTTCGACGTTAACAACAGCAGGGTATCAAGCGCTTGTCTTGCGGCAGAGCGATCCGCTCTGCCGGCCGGTCGTCCTGCATCTGCCCCAGGCCAGGATGCCGATATCGCGGCGGCGCCCGACGTTCTGGCGTTCGCTCCGCCCATGAGCGCGCTCCTCGCTGACAAAGGGTATGACGGCGACAATCTTCGCGGCGAAATCGTTCGTTGCGGCGCTAAGCCGGTCATCCCCAATAAATCCAACCGTGTCGTCATCCATCGCTTCGACAAACGCGCCTACAAAGGCCGAAATGTCGTCGAGCGCTGCTTTTGCAGGCTCAAGGACTTCCGGCGCATCGCTACCCGATATGATAAGCTCGCCCGGAATGTCTTGGCTGCTGTTCATCTCGCCGCTCTCGTCGCATATTGGCTCAATTGAGTCAGAGTTAATGAGAACGTCTTTCCGGCCAGCATCGGCGGCGCGGCCAAATTGGGCAATCAACTCTTGCCGAAAGTGATCAATCGAAACCATTGGCGGCCTCCGAGAGAACCACGCGCTTATTCCACGCCGATAGCGAGGCAAATTAGCAACGTCAGATCAATCCAACAGGCGGCCTCAGTTGGTGGTCTCTTTCATTTCGAATAGGGCAGCGGCGGAATCTTATCGGTGCTATCAATCGTCGCCGCTGATCATACCTGCCGGTACATGCGACGTGCGCGGCGTTTGATACATTTCGATCTTTAGTCGGCCGAGCAGTCTCGAAATTTGGTTGATGATGGGCAGATGCTCGCGAACGCGCGTTTTCGGAATCGCTTCAATCATTCTCCTGAAATCGCGGGAAATTTGGATCAATTCGGTTTCCGTCATTTGAAGCACCTTTCAAAAAAAACGTCGCGAAATCCTGCCGTCTGGCGAGTGGCGAATTCGGCCGGTCCCTATTTCGGTACTTCCTGTTTCGATCCCTAGTGACCTAGTTTGAAGTTGAGTCCAGTTCCGGACTGATCTTTTTCCGCGCACCGATTATAGGATTTGGCATCCGCCTGCCCGGCAGAATAATCAGGCGGCGTCCACTGACACCCGTCCCTTGCCAACGCACAGCTCGCATTTCGGCGTATAGATTCGCACGGTCGGTTTTGTTGAATGTACCGGTAGCAGATGCCCCGTCCCGTTACAGGCCGTGCACGGCTTCTCATGGGCACTCATCCGAGGCGTTTTCACTTGAACCTTTCAGGGCGCGCGCCTCAGTCGGCGAGATACCCAGCGTATATCCGGAATTGCCCCTGCGTGGTCATACGCAGCCTACCCGCAATGTCCGCCATGTAGCCCAGTGCGATCAATCGGGCGCTGTGTGCGTCCGGGATCGTGGGCGATGAGCCGTGTATAGGCGTGTTACCGACCGCAATCAGGGAAGCAAATTCCTCATGGGTGAGTGTTGCCTCCTTTGTCGCCATCACCTGACTATGGACTACTTCGGCAATCCCGAGTGGTCAATTTTGCTCAGTTCTGGAAATAAAAGCCGCCTCAGTGGCTGCCTCTTTCAGGCGAAAAGCCCCAGCCTGTGTAAACTTCACGTAAGTGCCGCTCTCATGCATCACCAGCCAGCCCCGTTCGATCGCGAGCTTGAGGCCGGGCTGCATCTGCGTCGGACCATGTTAGTTGCCGCCCGAGCGCCGCCAATAGGGGGAGGCGAAGCGAGAAAAGGCAAGTTGCATCATCGTTGCGCGCATGGCTGGCCGGACATACGATTTGATGCAATATCCCGGACCGCTGAGGCCATAACGGCTAAGGTAGAAGTCCCACTGCGCGGGACCGAACCGGAAATGGCGAAAAATACTCCTCAGAGTGCTTTTGATCCGAAGGCGTTTCTCGCAATCGTGGGCGATGGGAAAACGATACTTGAAATTCGAAAGGACCAGATTGTTTTTGCCCAAGGAGACGTAGCAGACACCGTCTTTTATATTCAAAAAGGCCGGGTCAAAGTTGTTGTCGCATCCGAACAAGGCAAAGAAGCGGTAGTCGGAATTTTTGGCCCCGATCAGTTCTTCGGCGAAGGCTGCATGAACGGTCATTCGGTGCGCATCGCGACCACGACCGCGATGGAAGACTGTCTGATTACCGCCATCACAAAGACGGCGATGCTTGCGACACTTCAAGCTCAATCGAAGTTTTCCGAAATGTTCATGGCATATTTGCTGACCCGCAATAGCCGGATCGAGGAAGATCTGATCGACCAGCTCTTCAATTCGAGTGAAAAGCGGTTGGCGCGTCTGCTACTTCTGTTGGCCAATTTCGGCAAGGAGGGCAGCCCGCAACCGATCGTTCCCAATATTAGCCAAGAAACCTTGGCCGAAATGATCGGAACGACCCGATCCCGCGTGAGCTTTTTCATGAACAAATTTCGTAAGCTGGGCTTCATTAGCTACAACGGAAAAATCGAAGTCAACAGTTCATTGCTGAACGCCATCTTGTACGACAAGCCAGAGATAAAGCGCGACCCGTAACAATGATTGAATCTGTCCGAACCGGAGTCTTTTAGAGTGCGCTGTGATGGGGCAGGCGGATAACTGATTTTGCGACCGATCTAGAAAGAGCTTCGATGCGGTGATGTTCGACAGGCGCGAAGCATATTGGGTGCTTCCCGACAGAAAATCCTTCGAACGATCGGATGAGAACGAAAAAAGCGATCGGCATCTTCGAGGTTCCACTCGCGACGGTTGACGCAATCCCGCCGTCGCTGATGCGATCGGCCGAAGAGCGCGCCGCCGAGCCAGAGATTTGAAGTTAGCTTGTCGTGCGATCTGGGATCAGTCGGCTCTATGGGTTTTCGCCGGCCAGCGCCACTGAATTTGTCGCGGTGTTAACCGAAACTATTGAAGGCGAGGCTCGGGCTATCGGCTAGTCTGGCTCGAAGTTAGAATACCGTTATCGATGTAAAGATATCCACCTCCGTAGATCCACTGCTCATGCTTGCCGCCCGCCGTGATCGTCACGTTAAATCATCTCCCGGCGCCAACTCACTAGTCATGGCCTTAGCTCGCGCAACGAGCCGAGCGGCGCAATAAGTTGCCAAAGCTCCGCGTCGTGATCGCCAGCTAACAGTCTGACGCGCTCCTTCGCTGCCTGCTCATCCGAGCAGTCAAAGCGAATCGCTCCACGAAACTGGCCGTTCTCGTCCATCAGGTACACTCGGTATTGCGGCATACGTGTTCCCCGATTCGCAATCCATTTTAACTGCTTAATTTGGGCGATGTCTGGTCTCAATTGGGGTAGCCCCGATGGCTTGCCCCTGTGCGGCGCGCTGTTGTGTATGCGGGATCTGGGACAGGTCAGCATATCCAAGAGGGTGACCGCCTTCATCAGGGATCGAAACGCCCTCGGCGGCCACGAACGAATGCTCAATGTCGATGAAAGGCTAAAGGCAGACTACCGGGCGGTGAACCCGAAACCGATCAAGGGCGCCTTGGGCCGCCGTGGATGATCCCGTACCGCTAAAGATACTGAGATTTAGAGCCGAGATCAGGGACTTGGGTGGAGCAATCCTTCAACTCCAGCGGTCGGGATTGGATTCCGCCAATGCCGAACTGCTCATCACCCGGAAACGAGCAGAGCTGAAAAATCCAGCGAAGGCGAAATCCAGTGCGTGAGTATCGGGGTTCGCGTGTCACTGGAGGACTTTGGGCAGCACCAGAACGATCTCGATTTCCCGCTTCAATATGCCTGAGGCGATGGTCGCGATGTGCAGGGCAAAGTTATCCTCAATCTCGGCGGCGGTCTCTTCATCCTTTGCGTAAACATACAACAGCGGGCCATCCCTCTCATCAAACCGGATGCCGGCGAACAGGCGGTCAAATGTTTTGGCGCCCGATGAGCGCCATGCGCGCCTGTATTGCCTAGTCTTGGACCGGAACGCGTCCGCCGGGCGGATCGGATTAACGTTTTTGGAAAGCGTGCGGTTTGCCGGCGTCACAAGAAGCTGAGCCCCAAATAGGGGAAGCCTTCGGGTCGTCATAGAGGGCGCAGCCGCGCCACGCTAAAATATAGTTTCCACCGAGAAATCTACCGTAAGCCAGCGAAAACACGCGGCTTTCTGTGAATTAGGGTGGCTCGGCTACCGGACCGACATAGGCGCTTTAAATTCTTATATGAGGCACTTCCCGCGTGGAACGTGCTCTCGGAGCGTATTCCCCCCCCTGCGGAAATCGGCCCGACCGACCGGGCAGGATACCTCCGTGCACACCAAAAATTTGGGCCGCTCCTTGGACAATAAACTTCTGTCATCCTTGCCGCGCGCGCAATTTGATCTTCTCGCCCCTCATTTGACGACTAGTCCATGGAGCAAGGGGCGGTCCTCATTGAGGCCGGGGAAGAATTTGAGCACGTATACTTTCCTCACTACGGGATGCTTTCACTGCTCGCGGTTCTAAAAGATGGCAAAGCCATCGAGACCGCCACAGTGGGACGCGAGGGTGTGGTGGGCGCGATGGCAGGATTGGGATTGTACAAGTCGCTTGTACGCGTAGTGGTGCAGCTTCCAATCGGTGTCTCAAAAATTTCAGCTACGCAATTCAGAAAAGCGGCCGCATCAAGCGACGCCATTCGCAGCCTTTCCATAAATTACAATGAAGTCCTGCTTTCGCAAGCGCGCGTCACCTGTGCTTGCAACGCTATGCACGTCGTAGAAGCGCGCTTCTGCCGTTGGTTGCTTCAAACGGCCGATCGGGCGGCGAGTGACACCGTTGGTTTGACCCAGGAATTCCTCGCCGAAATGCTCGGCGTCCGGCGAACCTCTGTCACGGAGGTTGCGAGTAAAATCCAAAGTCTGGGAGCCATCAACTATTCGCGCGGCGTAATTAATATTCTGGATCGCGCCGCTTTGGAACGTATGTCTTGTGAGTGCGACCAGACGCTTTTGGAGCAGTCGGCGGCGCTAGGCTAGGCTAAGTCTTGTCACGTCCCAAGTAAATTTAAGTCGCGTTCCCGAAGCAAGCGGATCACCAAGCGCGGCCCACTCCATAGCTCTATATCTCGACCACCAAGCAGGCGTTTTGCCTTGGCGATGGCCTCGGCGTCATCCGCGCAAACAAGCGGTTGGAAACCGCTTAAATGACCGTCGTTCCCGATGAAGAAAGCCCGATATTCAATCATCCCCCAAGCCTCGATGTATTGTCGCACGGTAATTTCATAGCCCCAAGGCCCAAGAATGCAATGCAAAGAATTTAATGTCTGGAACCGAACATAAGGATTAGAGTTGTATGCATCATCGACCCGCCCCCGGCAATTATCGGTGACTGAGAGTGCTTCACGCTCCCGCCTGATCCAAGCGGCGAGACCATGGGAAATTCCTCGCACTCGAGAAAGAGCAGACCAAGCACTGCGCATTGCTCGCGTCAATACTGACCCGGAGCTGATTAAGAACCTAGTAGCATTCGCGGCCGAGTACAACGCAATAGCCGACAGGATCGATGGTAGAGCTTTAGGGGAAGACCCGGAGGATGAGTAGGGCAGCTTTCATCCAAGGGGATGCGTCATGCCACAAATCCAACCCTATCCGCCTGTCTGCCCCAAGTGCCAAAAGCCCACGAAGTTGACGCTGGCGAAGGAAGCCGAGGGTAGCCGCAAATTTCAATGCGTTAATTGTGGTGAGCCCGATCCGATGCAGGATGTGAAAACAAACCGTTGGCTCAACGGCGAGTTGCGCGTCAGAAAGTAAGTCCGACGCAATTGTTGGACGGTGCGCTTTACGTGGGAGATCCACTCGTCTGATGAGGAAATAAAGGCCGCCAGCGAAAGCCGGCAGCCTGAATTGCGAAGGTTTCAGCAACCTTGATCGGCCATTTTTTCTGACGGCTTGGCACCCTGCGCTTGCTGCGCTGCGGTGGGCTGACCCTGCTGTTGCTGTTGAGCATCCTGCGATGACATGGCTTTGCTTCCTGCCACATTGTTCATCGTTTCGGTCGGAGGGTGAGCCTTCGTTTCTGCCGACCCGGTGGTGATTGACTGACCGGTCGCGCCGGGGGTCGGGCCGGAGCCGGCGTCCTTACCACCCGTGTTGCAGGGGCCAGCCTGCGCGCTGCCAAGGCTCAAGATTATGACGGCGCAACCCGCGAGGACGAGCTGTCTCGTATTCACATTCATTGTGCGTCTCCTTGGTTTCCATCCTTCAACGATTGGCGTCTTCGGGCGCCACATGAGGATTTACGAGAACAAGCGGCAGAACCGTAGGTTCCTCCAGCCGGTATCAAAAACGGGCGTGGAGCGAAGCCGACGATCCAGGGGGCAATGTAAAGTGGGAGGATCAGTTCCTAATTTGGGAACGTGTTGTTTTCGATGGCGTTGGCGTCGAAAGGAGTTTCCGATGTCTCATATATCGCCATAAAAATTGCTCGTAGTCGCGGTTCTGCTTTTCCCGATGTCGGTCCTCGCGCAGAGCCGCGGAGGAGGCGGTGGTGGCGGCGCATCTGCCGGAGGTGCGTCGGCGGGCGGGTCTTCGGGCAGCGGAGCGCCGGGAGGGGCGACCGGCGCTGCTCCCAGTGCAGGTTCGGCAGGAGCGGGCACGGCGGCGGTTAGCGGGATTACCGGACCTGGCAATGTTCCTGGGCACAAACGATAATCGATCTAGTACCCACTGTTCTTGGAACGTGAGTCATGATTCAAGGTCGGGATGATACCCGAAGCAAGAGAAGTCCACCTTTCGAGGAAAGATCGCAAGGTGCTTGAAGCCTGTTGCCCGCTCACCGGTGACATTGCAGCGCGATTCGAAGCGAGCGCGGATAGTTCTGTTGGCGGCGGATGGGCGCAGCACCCGGTCGATCGCCAAGGAAGTTGGGGTCCAGCCGCGGATTGTCAGCCTTTGGCGGCATCGCTATGCCGACCAAGGCCTTGAAGGGCTGCAAGACAAGCCGCGGCCGGGCAAGCAGCCGATCTATACGAAGACGACCGACAAGCGGATCCTGAAGCTGTTGGATAAGCCGCCCCGGCAAGGGTTTGCGCGCTGGACTGGCCCTCTGTTGGCAGAGGCGCTGGGCGATGTTGACGTCCAATATGTCTGGCGGTTCCTGCGCAGCCACAAGATTGACCTCGCGGCTCGCAGTCCTGGTGTGAGAGCAACGACCCGAACTTTACGGCCAAAGCCGCCGATGTCGTTGGCCTTTACGTCGCCCCGCCGGCGAAGGCCATTGTACTATGCGTGGACGAGAAGCCCTCAATCCAGGCTTTGGAGCGAGCGCAGGGTTATCTGAAGTTACCCAATGGCCGCGCCTTGACCGGTCAGAGCCACGATTACAAGCGGCATGGCACCACAACATTGTTTGCGGCGCTCGAAGTCGCCACCGGAAAGATCATCGCTACGCATTCAAAACGCCGTCGCCGTGTCGAGTTTCTCGATTTCATGAACGGTGTCACCGCAGCCTTTCCGGGCCGCAAGCTCCACGTCATCCTCGACAACCTCAACACCCACAAGAAAAACGAACATTGGCTCAAGGCCCACCCCAACGTTCAATTTCATTTCACGCCGACAAGTGCGTCCTGGCTCAACCAGGTCGAGGTTTGGTTTTCGATCTTGCAGGGGCAGTCGCTCAGCGGTACCTCCTTCACAAGTCTCAAGCAGCTCCAGGAACATATCGATGCCTACGTCAACGCGTACAACGACAAAGCCGAGCCCTTCGTCTGGACTAAGAAAAAGGTCCGTCAACGCCGTTTCAAAGGCCGCCGTATCACTCAGCTCTGATTCCGGGTACTAGCGCTGCGGCAGATCACCACCACCTTTCCACAGAAAGGGCCAATGATCCTGCAGCGGACCCGACCACCACCACTCCTGACTGTGAATCAAACGGTGTCGCTATCTCTGAACGATATCCTGCACGGATTGCCAAGTTTCCAAATCGCTGCGGTAAACCAATGCTCGGGCAACTCGCGAGGTTTATTCCAGCCTCGGGTATCCGGCGGGCAATGGGCGAACGGCGCCATGGGCAACGTGCTCTGGACGGGCGCCCGGCTCAAGGACGTGTTAGACAAGGCTGGCGTGAAGGCCAGGGCTGTGCAGGTGCGATTTACGGGCCTGGAAGAGCCAGTCGTAGCGGATGCGCCGCATTTCATGAAGTCGGTGGACATTGATCACGCCCGCCATGGCGAAGTGATGATCGCCTACGCCATGAACGGCGAGCAGCTACCTTTGGTGAACGGATTTCCGCTACGGTTTGTCGTGCCCGGTTGGTGTGCAGCCTATTGGGCCAAAATGCTGAACGATATCGAGGTCTTGGATCAGCCCTCACCAATTATTGGACCGAAGTTGCCTATACTACCATTCCAGATACACCGCACGCGAGCATCAAGCCGGGCGACACGAACGTGAAGATGATTCCGATCAATCGAATGGTGCCCTGATCGTTTGTCACAAACATAACCTCCGGCCAGGAGGTGAAGACGGGTGCGCCGACGACGTTGCGCGGCATTTGCGTTCAGCGGCGATAGCGGCGTGGCAAGGGTGGATTACCCTATCGATAACGGCTAGACTTGGCGCGACGCACCTCTCGGAAAGGCCGAAGGCAAATATGGATGTCGGCAGTGGCAGACGCAACTCAGACTGCCTTCGCCAGGAAAATTCAGATTTCTGATCCGCTGCGCCAACAATAACGGCGTAGCGCAACCCGACAGGCGAAACTGGAATCCGGCCGGCTTCATGTGCAATGTCGTGGAGTCAACCGATATCGTCGCGACAGGACGGAGATTGACCATGTTTCGCAAGTCCCTGTCAGCCGAAATTCTGTTGAGCGTGGCTTCGATACAACTTCCGGAGCGGGCTGCCTCGGCGTTCGAGCTGAAGTCAGCAAAGATCGACCTGCCGGACAGCGACAGGATGTTCCCCGCAGGTCCGGGGTCGGATGCAATCAACAACAACTGCCTCGCCTGTCACTCAGCAGGCTTTTTTTAAATCAGCCAGCGCTGCCGAAGCAAGCTTTGGGCAACGGAAGTCAACAAGATGATCAGCAACTACGCGGCCCCGGTAGCGCCCGAGGATGTCGGCACAATTGTTGATTATTTGACCGCGCTCAAAGGGCGAAATAAAAGCGAGTGATCAATCGCATCGACCAAAATGATCATCCATAGCTTATTTGGATCAATTTTAGGGAAAGGGCGTGATGCGTGTTCTGGCCTATCGGCATCGCCGTTGATCAGATCGGGCACAGTTGATAATCTATTCCTTGAATTGGGTCTGTTCGGATGACCAATTTCAAACTGCCCGAGACACGTTACGCGACCAGTGGCGACTTCAGCATCGCCTATCAGGTACTGGGCGATCGGCCCATCGACTTGATTCTCGTCCCAGGCCTGTTTTCGCATATCGACTTTCTACATGAATTGCCGGGTTATACGGCGTTCTTACGCCGGCTTTCGCATTTTGCCCGAGTGGTGACATTCGACAAAAGAGGACAAGGGCTGTCGGATAGAATAGACGGGGCGCCCTCGCTGGAAGATCGCATGGATGACTTGCGCGCCATCATGGACGTAATAGGATCGAGGCGCGCGGTTCTGCTTGGGGTGTCCGAAGGCTGCCCCATGAGCGTGTTGTTCGCCGCCACTTACCCGGAACGAGTTTCGCATCTCATTTTATTTGGCGGATTTGCCTCCGCGGCCGACAGAATGCCCAACGACGTATGGCAGAGCCACGTCGAGCAGACGTTGAAGAACTGGGGCACCGGCGAGACGATACGTCGTGTCGCCCCTAGCCAGGTGAGCAACCCTGAGGCGGTCGCTCAGTTCGCAAAATACGAGCGACTGTCGAGCAGTCCCGGAGCATTGAGAACTGTCCTGCACATTCACCGTAAGATCGATGTCACCTCGATCCTGCCCACGGTACGGGTTCCAACCCTTGTGCTGCATAACCGAACCGATGCTCAGGTCCCGGTCGCACTCGGTCGTGAGCTTGCACAAAACATTACGGATGCACAATATATCGAGTATCCCGTCGGCGACCACTACGCTTGGCTGGGCAATACCGATGCATTGCACGGAGATATCGAGGAATTTGTTACTGGTCATCGACAAAACTTTTCAGGGGAGCTGGAACGTGTTCTTGCGACCGTGCTCTTTACCGACATCGTCGAGTCAACACGTAACGCCGCTGAAATTGGGGACAAGCACTGGCGACATGCGCTGGATCGCCACGATCAGCTCGCTCAGCAAATCGTCAGTAAGCACCGCGGCATTCTGGTAAAAAATACCGGCGACGGCATTTTGGCGACGTTCGATGGTCCGGGTCGCGCCGTCCGGTGCGCGCTCGCACTCGGATCCGCCACAAAGCAAATCGGCTTGCCGCTGCGCGCCGGCCTACATACCGGCGAGATCGAAATTCGGGGAAAAGACATCGGTGGCATTGCGGTGCATGCCGCCGCGCGTGTTATGGCGCGATCCGCTGCGAACGAAGTACTGGTGTCGCGCGTGGTCACCGACCTGGTCGCCGGCGCCGGCCTGAGATTTTCCAAGCGCGGATCATTTGAACTCAAGGGCCTTCCGGGCAAATGGGACTTATTTGCCGCGACCGAATAAGTGCCTCATTGCCACTTAGGTAACGTTGGCGGCGAACGCAACGATGTCTTCCGGACCCGGCAAAGTTCGTTGGACTTACATCTGCCATGGCTCGACGGGCAGTGGGCGTCCGGCTGTCTAAATGGAGCTGAACTCTGGCGCCGATTGCAGGCGGGGGGCTTCCGAGGCACTGTGTGTACCGAAAACCTAAACACGGGCGTAGTTGCGATGAAGTCCGCCCAGGATGGCAAGTGACCTGACCACACCGGTTCGCTGAACTGGGCGAGAAACGGGCGAGCGATAGGGACTACGTCGGATGGTACTGGTGACGGCGGTACATACGATTTCGACAACGTGATACACCAAACATTACCTCTGTCTTTTGACCTTGACGGACTAGTTTTCACCGCTGGTCCCGGAACATCAAACACATTCGAATACAACCTTTTTTCCTATGAGGGGACCAACAATGCCTTGTTCGGCGACAGTCCCAATACCAACACCGGGGGCACCAGTGGCAATAATGGGTTGGCTCTCTTCGGTGTTGGCACTATCACAGAAGTCACGGCAGTCCCCGAACCCTCGACTTGGGCCATGATGATCCTGGGCTTCTTCGGCGTCGGCATCATGGCGTATCGCCGGAAGCAGAATGGCACAGCGCTCAGCGTAGCCTGATCTCCAGCACCTTTCAGACTACAGAGAGACCGCCTTCGGGCGGTCTTTTTGTTTGCGGGGATTGCGGCGGCGCGCTTTCATTTTAACTGAGCCTTCCAGCGGGCCGTCAGATCGAGTGCCTCGCGCCAGAGATCCTCTCTCGGCCAGCCTTCGTCGAGGCAATCCTTCAAAGCTTCGACCGCACGGCCTACCGCGGACCGCGCGTCCGCTGCGCATCGTGCTCGGCCACCGGTATCAAGCTTGTTTTTCAGATCGCCGAGAAGAGAAACTGCGCCTTCCCGCGTCGACATCTTTGCTTGCCGCAACACGAGCAAAACGTACTGCGCTTCCGTTATAGACAATGCTCCCATGGCGCCCCTCAGCAGCCGAAATGCCCGGGGTCTTTAACTTTCACGGACGGGAAAGGTTGCTTCACTCGCCCCGCCGGTTCACGCCGGCGGGTTTTTCTTTGCCCAAAAACGGCCCCCGCGCGGAAGCGACACGCTGACGCAGCTCTTCTTTGAACCCTTTTCCCGCCAGTACGTACCTATCCACACTGGGGGATTGCAATTTCCAGTTCCAGCGGGACGCCACCAAGCACTATTCGGCTTGGGGGCGTTCTGCGTTAGTGGCATGTTTTGCTGGCGTGGCCAAAAGAATCGGCCCCAGCGCGGGGGCAGCTGGGGCCGACGGCTGGAAGTGCCGGGAGAGACCAAGCCGACACCATCTTTCATTTAGGCTCGCTATCAGCCGATCCCATTAAATTCGGGTTTAGAGAGTGGCACATGACCTTTTTCGACGGGGTCTGACGCGCAAGGGCCGTCGCTGCCTCAACCCAGCGGCGGCTTTTCCATTTCGATGCGCCGCCACGGAGGAGGTCGGACTTATTGGGCCTCAAGGCCTTTTTTCTTTTTGGGAGCGCCACGGAACGAACTCGACCTGGGACCCGTTTGGCTTCTGTTCGCTGAAAAAGGGGAGGGTAAGCAATGGCTCAGAAAGCCAATCTCACTCCTGTTGACAAGTATGAGTCGGACCGCCGGGAGGCCGAGAGGCTTGACCTGGAGAAGCATGCGCGATTGGAAGCAGGTTTGATCGATCCGGTGAGCGCTATACGGCAGGCGCCAACCGCTGAGCACCAACGCCCGGACGGCCTATCGTTCTGGCAGGCGGTCAAGACGATGTTCAAGTAAACTCGTCCGGACGATGAAGGAAGGGGCGCCAGTTCGGCCCCATCAAAGCGTGATTGATCGACTAAGGCAATCCATCCAGGGCAGGTGCATCCAGGCGAGAGGGTGAGGGCGGTGCCGATTCGCGCTGGCGGGTTTTTCTTTTCCCATTTCCATATCATTGTCACGGAACCGAATCTGGCGACAGGACACTTCCTTAATTGAGAACCGGCCCGAGGGGAATTCAGTAGCCTTCCGCGAATTTAATGGTTGAGACAGGCCACTTCCCGTCGTGGCCCCTGATCAAGATTCGCAGGCCGCGGACTTCGTCAAGCCAAACGCTCTCGACCGTACCGGCCTTGCCATCGGTGAGGATCACGGCTTTGCCGACGAGCTCAGTCTGGGCTTGATCGAACTCGCTGAGGATGAGGGACGCACGTACTTTCGCGGTGGGCATGGGTGACCATCCCCGAAATCATGGTTTGAGCAGATAGACATTTGCATTTGAAGGTTGCGCAAGTCGCGGCCCCGGTGCGCGGCAAACGGGTATCAATGGACCTGCGCATCCGGACGAGGAGAGGTCAGGGCCCGCCGGTTCACGCTGGCGGGCTTCTTCGCGCGCCGCTTAGTTGCAGACATGCTCCCTGCGCGCGTTCCTGCGGCCGTCATCCCGTTTAATCGTCGTAGTCTCCATGCGGCATCGCTGTCGTGGGCCGATGGTGACACCGCCTGGACCGACGCCAACTGTGGCGTTGGAGTCATACCGGCGACGGTTCCTATAGTCGGGGTCATCGAGGTGCAGCCCTGTCTGCATATCGACTTGGGCCATCTTGACGCCCTGGGCCTTGGCCAGAGTGACGAGCGGGACAGTCGTCAGCACCGCTGCCGCCACGACAAAAGCGATTTTGATCATGGGGAGTCCTCCTTGGAACGTTTGAAGCTATGACAGCGAACATGACGAACTTTGAATAGCGAACCACCACATGCCGGCACCGATGCCTCGGACAGGATTCGATACCAGCCGGTCACCGCTGGCGGCACCTGGAAATCGCACCGGTCGACCGTCATCCGATGCTGTGGTTCCGACCGTGCAGCGTCCGCCGGTCGCCCGTCAGCTTCCCCACATAATCGTCGATCGCGTCGATAAGCTCACGCGCCGGGCCTCACCAAAAATCCGTGCTCCGACGTGCGGGAATGCATCTTAAGCCTTATTTTGGGGACGGGGGTTCGCAGGTAGGTGCGCGATGCCCAATGCTCAAGACCTTCTCAAGCGCGCTCGCATCTTTGAAGAACGTGCCGACCAAGCGCGCGACCCTATTTCCCGCCAGCACTACCGAGAAATGGCATCTCACTACCGATCGCTATCGGTCAAACATCGGGAACGAGGAAACTCCGAGCGCGAATTGGAGCACGGGAACTCGCACTAGCGACGACCGCGCTTCAGAACTAACTGCAATCTGGGGTTGAAAAAAATACTGCGCGTGCGAAAGAGAGTTTGACTACTAATCGCGGCGATAACTATCTCGTGTTAGATGGCCCAGCATGGCTGTGCAGGCTTCCTCGGCCTCAGAGAGCGTTCCAAAGGGTGACCCGCCAATCCTGATGGCGCATCTGTTTTGATGGATCGGGCGCCACGAAGCCACGAAACCAATTCGTCCGTGGAAACCGGGACCGCTGCGGCTCTCATAACTGATCACGAACGAAAAGCCGTCGCCGCTCGCGTTCCAAATTTCCATGTCCTCGACGGTACTCATGACACGGGTGAACTGCATACTCTTATCCGGTCATAACCCCGACCCGGTGCAAGGAGACATCGATTCGCTGAATCGAAAAATGCAGGCCGGCTGACCTAACACCGTGCTTTCCCCAGCATTGGGGTGGATTTTTAACGCAAATCAGGTGCTGGCGGTCGCTGCCCTGCAAACGGCTCAGATCATGGAACGGAAAACAGCTTATCCGTCGCCTTGTCCAGACGCCTACCGGGAGCACTATCGTTCGCGAGATGCCCAACAAGCTCTCCGGAAAGTCTGTAAATGTTGGTGCCTCTAAGATCGTAGAGCTTTTCACCTCTAAGGCCAAAAATACTCGGTCCGCGGACGGTCGCGACATGGACGCCTTGGCTGTTGAAGATATTTCCGTCCATGAAAAATCCTATTTCTTCTTCGCTCGATCGACGCGGGCGTCACGAAACTCTTCCGGTCCCTTGAGCAACCGACGCTTCCGGCTTGCCGTTTCCTCAACGTCCGCGGCATCGGTGGCGAAACTGTCGATTACTTTGCCGGCAAGCTCTTTCGCCCTTTCAGCGCGCGCAGGAGCGGATTGCTTCGGCCGCGTCTTTACGGTCAGGCCCAGCTCGACCAGGCGGCGGATGGCTTCTGCGCGCGTAGGCTGGTCCGATTGTTTCACAGCCCATTTGTCGAGTGCGGTGAGCGGATCGGGCTGCAGTCGGACGACCACCTGCACACCCTTGCCGGTCGGGGCTGGCCCGCGGCGTTTCTTTGCTAGCACAGTTTGCTTTCTCATAAAACCGTGCTAGCACAAAAACAAGCCGAGGGGAAGTTGTAGCTTCCGCCCCGGCTCTAACCCCGAACCATCAGGAGGCCCTCCCATGGCCAAGGCTGAACGCGTGCATAGCACGCCACGGATAACCGCGCCCAAAATCGAATCGATCGGAAAGGCGGTACGGTCATGAGCTGCGAGATCATTCAGTTTTCCATCGCCGCGCGATCTGCCCGTCATGAGCGACAAGCAAGCCCCCGCGGGAGTGACTGTTACTGGCAACCGCGTTCT
Source organism: uncultured Alphaproteobacteria bacterium (assembly GCA_963755895.1). Classification (GTDB taxonomy): domain Bacteria; phylum Pseudomonadota; class Alphaproteobacteria; order Rhizobiales; family Xanthobacteraceae; genus Bradyrhizobium. The sequence goes on along the minus strand of CAVWMD010000022.1, from coordinate 683,440 downwards.
TTAGCCAAGGCAGCGGCGGCGCGAAGGAAAGCCAGATCTCCTGCCGCCGGCGACCGAAGCGCCGGCGCCGATCTCACCGGAAGCAACCGGCAGCGGCTAGCCTCACATGCCGGACGACTGCGGCGCTGAAACGACAAGGGCGCGGTCCTGTGGGTTCCGCGCCTTCGTTGGCAAAATTTTGATGGATTTCAAGCGCCCTCCGCTTCATCGTTGCGGTCAGTAGCTTTTTTGGCTCCAACGTTCGCGTATTGGATTCTCTCATGAACGCCCCCCTCGAACTCCCCAGCCTTGGAGATTGAGACGGAATTGCATAGGTGTGAAGTCTAAATTGTACCGCTCTGCTGATGAGACCACCGACTGTTGCCAGATTGAGACACGAAGCGTGCTTTGCTTTCAACGCGGATACTCGCGAGCGGCAGAGGCGCTTGGTTCGCCCGAAGCTAATGCGACTAAACCGGCCCGCCGCTTCAACCCGGCGGGTTTTTTCGCCCTGTGGACGGGTGCGCAGCAAGCCAATGCAGCCGCTCGCGGATCTCGGAAATCCTAGCCTGTGAGATGCTGTGAATTTGCTGCGGATAACAGCGGCGGCTATTGATCCCGCTTCAGCTTCCGCTTGCCCCACTGCGTCTCTTTGCGATCGGATTTGAACACCCGCTCGACACCATGGTGCAGCGCCCGGAGCATGAACATGCGGGCGAACATCAGCCATGCCGGTGAGCCGGACGAAGCCCGCATCAAATGCTCTACGGCGTCTTGCCAGTGGGGCAGGTCGTGCTGGGCCTTGGGCAGCTTCTGAATGTAGTGGGCGGCATCTTCCAGAGTGACCAGCTTACGGCCGTTCGGCAGTTCGATCGGGTCGGAAAAGGGTGTCGACCAACTCAATGCCGCCAGCCGTCTTTGTCGACCTCGGTTTTGAAGCCGCCCGGCATCCGCGGCGCGTCGCCGTCGTTGGTGGCGTTGCAGGTGGGGCAGGGTGCGCCGGGAGCGCCGCAGGGGCACGCGTGCGGGCCTCCCCATGGCTTATCCTGATGGGTCTCACAGACCCAGCCGCAGCCCTCACATCGCGGACAGACCGTCATGCAAATAGATCTGCGCCAGCCTGGGTAAACTTCACGTAAGTGCCGCTCTCGTGCATCACAAGCCAGCCGCGTTCAATCGCCAGATTGAGGCCAGCGCTGTATTCGGCCGGCGTGGCCTTGAGATCGAACAGGAGCGGCCCGTTGAGCAGTTCAATGTGGATCCGGCCATCCTGGACGGCCTCCACCGAGTTAGCGATCTCGACCAGCTTTCGGACCGCGGCTTCCGGGTCGGCGTAGGGGCGGGCGGCGGCGAATTTCATGGCTGGATCGAATCCGGTTGTGACCGCGCCCAGTCTAAGGCCGCCTCTTCCGTGCCAAAAGCCTTCATCGAACGCGCGTAAGCTCGTCGGGGATATGTCGCCCAGTCCGCGCCGTTCCAGAGTGCGGTTTTGCTCCCGTCTCGGTGAGGATGCCGTACCACCTCGGGGCCGGTGGCGGGACTTGGAAGTCGCAGCGATCGACCGTCATCATCCGATGCTGTGGTTCGGAGCGTGCAACGTGCGGCGATCACCTGTCAGCCTCTCCACGTAATCGTCGGTGGCCTTGGTCAAGTCGTGGTGTGGAGCGGTCCGTCGATTAAACAACTGTCCCATTTGGCTTCACCAGCTTCTTCGCGCTGACTTTACTTTCTGACATGCCGACCAGGGTAGTCCCGGCCTTGCGGCGCACAAGATCACGATCAGCAGAATTTTATCTTCGGGCCTCGATTTTTAGTATGGACTTGCGGCTTTCGCGGTTGGAAAATTCCGACCATGGAGCAGACACCCAAAGCCATAAGATGCCCGCGGTGCGGTTCGCTGATGCGTCTTGCGTTGTCTCCCGGCGACAGAGGGCCGCGCTCGCTGCGATGCGAGCAGTGCGACCGGCTTGATCCTCTCAAGTCCGACGACGTTATCGGCTGGCTTAAAGGCGAGCTTCGCCCGCCGAAGTAAACTTTGATCCCCAGGGCTTGGGCTCGCGCGCTTTTCAGACCGGGGGCTGAGCGAAGCCGAAATCGACGGCCATTCTCCGAATGCGAGATTGGTGGTGACAATGATGAAGCGCGCTCGTAGAGCCTGCTGATGAGATGTAATATAAACCGACGACGGGCTTTGGTAAGAAACAGTCGTCTTAGGAGTATGAAGAGGCCGGCATTCCGCACCGGACCATGCGTCGGGTGCTGTAAAGCGCCTACACGTTGATCTCGCCCGCGGCACGCACAATCGCTGCCTTGGCTGCCGGCGACGAGGTTCTCCCTCGCAAACGCACGATGCCCGTGCTCGACGCCGGCGACAGCCAGCCCTGCACGACAAGCCGGACGAGCGCGCCGGATTCCTGCTCCTCTCGTACCGCCGCGTCCGTCGCACCCAGAACGGTATCTGTGGTGAGCGCGACTGTCTTGAGCATGCCGTAGTTGTCGCACTCGAGCGCAATGGTGGCTTCCTGACCCTCAGGCAGGTCCAGCAGGGCGGCCAGTTCGACCTTTGAGGGGCTCAGCAGCGTCGGTACCGCGAGACCGTACGCCCAGACTTCCTGCAACGTGTGCTCGCGCCCGGCCAGCGGATGGCCTGCCCGCACATACAGGTTGGCCGGTTGCCCTCCGATCAGCTCGATGTCCAGCGCGGCATCCCTGGGCATGTCGCGCACATCGGCGGCAAAGAACTCGATGTTCTCGGAACGCAGGCTCTCCAGCAACTGCACCCAGTTGCCGACCTCCATGCGCAGCGCCACCTGCGGGTGCTGGCGCGCAGCGCCACAAGCGCGCGTGGTATCAGGGTGGCCGTCAACAGCGAGCCGACACCGAAGGCCGTGTCGCCGAGCTGGTTGTCGCGGTAAAGATCCACGTCGCGCTGCAGGCAACGTGCCTCGAACAGCAGCTTGCGCGCCCGCTCGATGACGAATTCGCCGGCCGGGGTGGGGCGGACATCACCAACGTCGCGGTCGAACAGGCGTATAGGAGACCAACTGCAGCAGCATCACGCGCTCAATGCGAGCATCCGCAATGGTGTATTCGTTCCAAGGCTTCCCTCCTAACGCTCCTTCAGGAGCGCGGGTGCCGGTGAATTTAATAATTCCGGCATTTTCCCAAGATTGAATGCGCGTCCGAGCGGACTGAGTGTTCGAAGGGGTTCGTATCAATATAGCCAAGCTCGAGGCAGCAGGCTCATCGCGACGGCGTTGTGGATGCGCAGCCGATGACCAGCACTCCCCACGCCAATGTCTTTGAGCATCTGATCATCGAGCTTGAGATCGCCAAAGTATAAACTCATGCACCGCTACAAATGCCACGAACCGAGTATCACGGGCCATTCACCACCAAACTCGCCAACGCAATTTCGCCATCAGTAATGTAGTGGTTGACGCGGTCGGTGAGTAGATCTTGACCGGATTGATATACTTTCACAGCCTCGATAGATCGATTTCTCCTCAACTCTGCGATGATATAGTCGCGCTCGGCATTCGTATCCGAATCCGTGGCGTGGGTGATCTGAAATGTGAGTCGAGTTAAGGACAAGCCGGTGTCTCTTGTGCCAGCTCCGACCCAGAGAACGCGTTCATTGTCCGGTGGCCGGGCGGTGTTTAGCCAGAAGCCTGCTGCTCCCCAAGTGTCTTGAGCACGCGCTAGGCTCAAAGCCCAAAATCGTACGTGATGGCGCTTCCGCGGGCTGTTATCGATTGCCTTCTGGAAACCGATGTCCTGGCCACGTCCGAAAAGATAAAGGGTGCTAAACGGAGCGGTCGGGTATGGCGAGTTGAATACGAAGGATCGAATCATGCCCCACGAGCTTGCTAGACCCAGTTGATCGGCTTCTGACCAGCCGAGGGATTCAAAGGCCGATCGCACCTGCTGGAGCGTACCTATCAGTGCGACGTTGACCGGGTCTCCAGGCAATCCGTCGCCTGTAATTGTGTAACTAGGCACTCGTTTGCGCTGGAGGATTTTAAGACCCAAGCGAATGGCGCGCGGGAGAATAATATAAGCAGCAAATCCATAAGTGACTCCCACAGCCAGAATCCAGGGCAACCTGCGGTCCGCAGTCTCAAAGACCACAAAAACTATCAACCAGACACTAAAGATGCCCAACCCAACAATCAGCAAGCGCTGCAAGAAACGTTTGAGCAATCTCACGATCTCGTAGTCCGTTGAAGAGCGGGATTGACTGTGTGGTTGTCGCAGGGTGCCCCATAGCTTGGCCAGCATCAATAGCGGCACCGAACTCGACGAGCGAGGAATGGTACACAATCGGCCTTAAACGGAGGCCAGCCCCATGAAACGGATGCCAGCCCCAAGTCCGAGAATGGGTCAACCTCGGAAGTGGAGAGCCATTCGCGGAGAGTCCGGTACCCAATCAACGGACATTGTCAGACCGGGTCGACTGGTCCGTTTCGTGCCGATATTGTTCTCTAATTCCGGGTCCGGGTGTCAAGCTCTCCAAGGATCGTCCTTGCCGGGCCCACTGTTCTCTCCGCGGTAGGGGTAAGCCCTCCGCATGATGGCGTAAGGTGACGCTGGCGGTTCGATGTTTGCTTCAACGACACGTCTAGTCCGACATAGTACTCCATTGCCGCTCTCCATCGTTGCGAGGCCACATGAGGCTGGCCTCCTACGTTCCTGGAGAGCTGATTCCCTTGCCCTTGTCAGGCTCGATCCCGGAATTACCCCATGTTGCAAAAGTCGTTTTGCGAAAGGTGTCAAAGATTCAGGAGGCCGCAGGCGCGATTTTCGTGTAAAGACCTTAAAGGACCTCATCGCCTCACGCTAAACTCATAGGCGACTTCGGTAGCGCGACCGAGGTTATCCAAATCGTCGATCGTTTCGCGCTTTAAGGTTTCACCAAAAATTCGGGCCGATGCAACTTTCGACTTTTGCAACAATATCTGCCAACAGCCGACGTGATAAAAGAAGCCGCCAACTGCGGCGGCCTTACCTTCTCCACAGCAGTTAGCGGCCTCTGCTATAGCTGGTTCGCTGATTGCCGCGATCGTTTCGTTCTCCGCAGGATGGTGGACCGGTCGAAACACAGGCAGCTGCAGTTTTATTGCTCAGCTGTCCTCACGGTTGGGGGCAACGACGGCAAGATCTGATCGTCGTTTTCCCGCGCATTCCGCCATCATGAACTTCGCCAGGGAATCTTCGGGAAACTCTTTCAGGATGTCACGGTAGGCACGCTCTGCCGCAGGAAAATTGCCGATCTCGAACTTTTGCGAGGCCTGCCAGGTCATCGCGCTCAGTTCCTCATCCCGATCGCGAACTCTTAGGTCAGGGTCGTCGGTGGTACGAAGAGCGAGCAATTCATAGATCATGAACTCGGTCTTGCGGCCCTTTACCTGAACCGGCTTGATCGGCCGCGCGAGTATGTCGGCCTTTAGCTGGTCGTAAATGCTGTCGCTGATGCAGATGGTGGTACCAAACTGCTTGTTGATACCTTCAAGGCGGGCGGCAACGTTCACGCCGTCGCCCAAGGCCGTGTAGCTCAGCCGGTTCGAAGACCCGACATTGCCGACAAGGACGTTGGCGCAATTGAGCCCGATCCTGACGTTGATTCGCGGCCGTCCTTCCGCCTCCCAGGCATCGTTGACGCGCTCCATGCGGCGTACCGCCCGCACCGCCGCGGCGCAGGCGCGTAGAACGTGGTCGGGGCGTTCAACCGGGGCATTCCAGAAAGCCATGACGCCGTCGCCGATGAACTTATCAACGGTGCCGCCTTCCTCCGAGATCGCGGACGAGACCTCCTCGAGATAGGTCGATATCTGGACCAGCAGGTCGTCAGGCGCGAGTGTTTCGGAGTGGCTGGAAAAATTCTCCAGATCGGAAAAGAATACGGTGAGGAATCGCGGCTCGACGCCCAGCGTCAGCGGAATGCCGGACTTGATGAGTTGGCGGACCACATCGAGCGGAACAAAGGAGGAGAACGATTTCAGCGACGTTCGCAGCAGCGAGGCCGTCGAATTCAAGTTTCGCGATCTCCTGGATGTTCGATGGTGGACGCGCGGGCATATCGAAATTGAGGCTTTCGATCGCCTGCAGTTGCCGGGATACGTTTTCGACCGGACGCGACAGCCGGCGAGAGGCGAAGAAGATGAAGAACAACTCGACCATGGTGAGACCAATGATGACACCCATCATCAATCGATTGGTCTTCTTCAACGTGCCCACGAAATCGTCGATCGGCGTCAACGTGATCACCTGCCAGGGTTGACCGAAGCCACCCGGGAAATTGGCGAAGGCCGCGATCAAATCCTCTCCGTTCGTCGGTGACTGGAAGGTGAATCTGTCAGCACCGGTACGAGCGTGCTGGCGGTGAGCCTCGCGCACGTCGGGATCGTCGATATCAGCCAGGGTTGCGATCTTGAGGGTTCCGTTCTCGATCCGAACGCCCTTCTGCTTGTCCGGGAGGGCGATGATCTTGCCGTTGCTGCGGTGGGCGATGAGGGTCGTGCTGTGCGCGCTGGCTCGGTGCTTGTCGAGATAGCGCGACAGGACATCCACGGTAATGTTGGCAGTCGCGCAGCCGACGAAGTCGACACCATGGAATATTGGAACACGCAAAAAGAGAATAGGAAAACCGGTGTCGGGGTTGATGGAGGGCTCGGTCACCGCGAGCGTCCGGGTCGTTTTGGCGGTCTGATAGCCGGGCAAGCCGCGAATGTCGGTATCGGTGGGAACATCATAGGCACCGACTTGATGGGGCCATATGTCGAAGAATTTGCGGTGGCGGACCCGTGAGAACGCAAAGGTGATCGCATCGATGTAGCTGGCGTGCCAGTTCGCGGCCGCCGGAATCTTGGGATCCGCGCGCCGGCGATCCTCGTCGATTCGCGTCACGACCCGATGATAGCCATCCTCGAAGCTGACGTAGATGGCGTCGATATGCGCGGCCGAGGTCAGCGCGCGGTACAGCAGGTCATTGCTTTGCTCGGTACGGAAATAACCGGAATCGGCGCCCGCTACTTCGGCGAGAAAGCGCAGCGGGCTTTCCGTGCTCTCGATCAAATTCTCGGTGCGCTCGATGCCGGCCTGGCTGGTCTGCGCGACCGCGTCGTTCAGGATCGCCACCATGCCGGCCGAGTTCTTGTTATAATTGTAGATCAGGATGAAAATGAGAACGGGAATGCTGAGGCCGATGAACAGCAACGACATGATCAGGCTCAGCCTCGGCCGCCTCATCGTGACAAACCGCGGAACCGCGCCCAATCGGGCTATTGTGCCACGCAGAGTGCGGCGACTTCGGTAGGCAACCAGGGCTGCAGTCGCCAATCCGGCCGTCACAAGCAGCAGCACAATCAACCTGCGCCGCAGCCTGCCGTCATTTCCATCCCAAATCAGTGCGGCGGGCAGCGTATCGTCGGTCAACAGCCCGAGTTGCCGGTAAGTCTCGGCGATACTTCGCCAGCGCGCAGGGTCCTGTTCGCCGATCCGATCGGGGTCGCGTCCGACCAAGGCCTCCGTGTGCTCCGCCTCAAACAGCAGGGCCTCACGGCTCTTTTTTGCCGAATAGGTTCTCAGGATCAGATCGACCGTCGCCTCCTTATGCGCAAGGGCGTAGGCCCAGCCTTTCACGGTGGCCGCCTTGAACGCCGCGACCCGGTCCGGGTGGGCTTTCACCTCCGCTTCGGAGGTGCACAGGTTGTCGCCGTAAAAATCGATGCCGGATGCGGCGGGCGCGAAGGTGCGGTAGGCCGCGCCGAGCTGTTCAAGGACGAAAGGTTCGCTGGTGCTGTAAGCGATCATGGCATCGGCCCGGCCGGCCAGGAGATCGCGCGGGTTTCCCTCGTGATTGACGCGCGGCAGGGCTTGATAGTCGACCCCTTCGCGCTTCAACATTGCGGCGATCTCATCGCTTCCCGGCGTGTCCATCAGCGTCCGGCCGCGCAGTTCCGACACGTTGCTGATATCAGCCCGGCGCGCGACCAGAATGACGGCCGGGGAACGCTGGAAGATGGTGGCCAACACGACCAGCCGGCGGCCCGCCGCCCAGTCACGCAGAACGCTTGAGGTGCAGACCCCGTAATCCGCCTTGCCGCTGGCGACAGCTTCGGCGGCGTCGATGCCGGGACCGCCTTCGCGGATGGTGACGTCGAGACCCGCGTCGCGGTAGAAACCCTGTTCAAGTGCCTGGTAATAGCCGGCGAACTGAAACTGATGCTTCCATTTGAGCTGCATCGATACCTGATCCAGCGCGGCGGCAGGGTGCGATGCGAGCAGAATCCAGCAAGTGGCCACAATCAACCGTCTCAACAGAGCGAGCATCGGCCTGGTCAGAGTCACAATTGCTTTTCCAGTTATCTTGCTTCCTTCGCCAGATGAAGAAACTTCGCTTGGTGCGCCATGCCAAGGCTTACGGCACGATTTGCATGGGCGGGCGCCCCAATCGAGGCGCCCCGCCATGAAGATCAGTCAAGGCCCTGGCGTGCCTACTTAGCGATTGAAGCCTGGGCTGCCGCGATTTTCGCCCTGATGGCATCGAGATTGAAGCTCGCGCCCTTTTGCATCGGCGGAAATTCGATCGCCGTCATCGCCAGTTTTTCGACCTGCTGCTGAACGAATACAAAGCGCCAGAATTCGTACTTGAACCAGTCGAAATATTGCTGGGCGCCCTCTTTGGTCCCGGCATTCGGCCAGCCGGTACGCTCGAAGGGGTCGAGGCGAAGATTGATCAAGTAGGGTACGTCAGGCTTGGTTTTATCACCCAGCCAGCCACCTGGCTGGTCGATAAAGCGATATTTGTAGTCGTCGATGCGGACGGCACCGAGTTCGCTTTCTCCAAAATACCAGATTTCGTGTCGGTTCGAGGGCCCCTTGCCAGTGATCATGTCCATCTGGTTATAGCCGTCAAGATGACATTTGTAGGTAGTGTCGCCGATTTGCTTGCCCTTCTTCAACTCCTCGACGATGTTGGGATTGCCAGCCGCAGCCAGGAAGGTCGGAAACCAGTCCAGCCCGGAGACGATGCCGTTCTCGACCTTGCCGGCCGGTACTTTGCCCGGCCAGCGGATCATGCAGGGCACGCGGAAGCCGCCCTCGAACACAGTACCCTTGCTCTGTGCAAATGGCGTCTGACCGCCGTCAGGCCAGGTGAAGACTTCGGTGCCGTTGTCGGTTGTAAACACTACGATCGTGTTGTCGTCGACGCCCATATCCTTGAGTTTATTCATGACGAGGCCGACATCGTCGTCGAGCTGCGCCATGCCGGCTTCGTGAATGGTCCAGCCGTTCTTGGAATTGCGCAACGCCTCGTATTTCGGCGACAGATGCGTTACGATGTGCATGCGGGTCGGATTGAGCCACAGGAAGAACGGCTTGTTGTCGGCCTTGGCCTTGTCGAGAAACTTGAAGGACAGGTCGCGAATTTCGTCGTCCACGGTTTCCATCCGCTTGGGATAGAGCGTTCCGGCATCCTCGATCTTCTGCTTGCCAACCTTGCCCCAACGCGGATCTACCGTGGGGTCGTCGATGTTGGTCGCATACGAATGCACCATGTTGCGCGGACCGACGGTGTTCAGCAACTCCTGCGGATAGCCTGGGTGGGCCGGATCTTCCATCGCGTCGAGGTGATAGAGGTATCCGAAGAACTCGTCGAAGCCATGCACCGTCGGCAGAAATTCGTTCTTGTCGCCGAGATGGTTCTTGCCGAACTGGCCCGTGGCGTAACCCATTTCTTTCAACGCGGTAGCAATGGTCACGGCCTGCGCGGGTATGCCCGTGGGGGCTCCGGCCTGACCGACGGTGGTCATGCCGGTACGGATCGGCAACTCGCCCGTGATGAAGTTGGCGCGTCCCGCCGTGCAGCTCGCCTCGGCATAGTAATCGGTAAACAGCATGCCTTCGGCGGCGAGCTTGTCGAGATTCGGCGTTCGGCCGGCCATCATGCCGCGGTGGTAAGCGCCCAGGTTCCACATGCCGATGTCGTCGCCCATGATGACGACGATGTTTGGCCGCTGCCCGGCTGCGGCCGGCGCAGCTGTTGGTTGTTGCGCTTCCGCAGAGCTTGTCAGCCCAACCGCGGAGAGCGCGGAGGCCGCGACAAGTGAGCTACCGCTCAACAACAGATCGCGGCGTTTCAGTCCTTCACCCGCTGGCTTGCCGGTCTCGGTCTCACGTCGACGCTTATCCTGGTCATTGTCGCTCATGAAATAAATTCTCCTGTGAAAGCTCAAAGGCCGAACTACAGTATCGGGGAACTCATGGTCTGTCGCCTTCTCTGGCGATGCACCTGAAGCCAACATGGCTCATTGACGTGTCGATCGGCTGTGCGTGGCGCGCAGCCGGCCGGTAGCGACGACAGTAATTCGGCGCGCATAAATGCGAGCCGCCCTTGACGACCTTGCGCGGAATCTGGAGCTGCGGCTGGCACGGGTCGTAGCTGTCGGTCTCGATCCCGCCGCGCGGGTTTTCCGGAATGCAGCAGGCCTTCGGTGCGTCGCGGGTATGCCCGGTGGAATACCAATCGGTAGTCCACTCCCAGACATTGCCGATCATGTCGGAAAGGCCGAAACCGTTCGGCGGAAACGTGTCGACCGGCGAGGTGCGCGCGTAACCGTCGCTCGCGAGATTCTCGCGTGGGAAATCGCCCTGCCAGATGTTGGCCATGTGGCGCCCTGCCGGCGTCAATGCATCGCCCCACGCAAACTCAGCCTGGTCGAGCCCGCCGCGTGCCGCATATTCCCACTCGGCCTCGGTCGGCAGTTCCTGGCCGGCCCACGCGGCGTAGGCCTCGGCGTCACGGTAGGCAATATGCACGGCGGGGTGATTATCGAGACCGCGGAGCGAACTACCCTTGCCATAAGGACGGCGCCAGTTGGCGCCGAACTTGAAGCTCCACCAGTTGGCGAAATTTCGGAGATCGACGGGATGATCGGGCGGACTGAAAACCAGCGAACCCGCTTTCAGCATGTGCGGTAGCGCGCCCGGATAATCCCTGGGATCAGGTGCAATCTCGGCGAAGGTGACATAGCCGGTCGCCTCGACGAATTCGCGAAACTGCCGGTTGGTCACCGGCGTGCGATCCATCCAGAATGTGTCGACCGTGACCCGATGAACCGGCGCTTCCTCGGGGTAGTGCTTATCCGATCCCATGCGGAACGTGCCGCCGGGAACGAGCCGCATGTCGGCTTGTCGCTGGCGTTCGGCAGATGAAGAGCCCGCTTCGGCAAAACTCATGGGGACCCGATCTAACTAAGCTGACGCTCTTCGGCAGATCAACAGTACAATCAGAAGTTTAGGATTGATCAATTTCAGAATTGAAATTTTCGATAATTGTCACCGCCAGCGAGGGGCATCGAGGATGGCTAGCGTGCTGACGTTAAGCGTTGGTCAATCTGACAGTTTCCGCGGGCATATGCCCGCTCAGCAATTCTGCATCCGATGCAACCTGGGAGCAAGCGCGATCTTCACCGCTACCGAGGAGGTTTTTGGCGAAGGATTTCAACGGCGACTTCCGTTAATGGGATGGTCCGGCCGTGCTCCTGCCCCGCCAGCGTTAGAAGCTGGGAAGGGGCACCAAAGACAAGGAGCACGCCATGTCCCAGAAGCCCGAGAGTACAATTGCCGTAGTTGGCATCGATATCGGTAAGAACTCGTTCCACGTTGTTGGCCTCGATAAGCGCGGCGCCATTGTGCTGCGCCAGAAGTGGTCGCGTGGCCAGGTGGAGGCTCGGTTTGCCAACATGTCGCCCTGTCTGGTTGGCATGGAAGCCTGTGTTGGGGCCATCATCTCAGTCGCCGGCTCAAGGCGCTTGGTCACGATGCCCGACTGATGCCAGCGAAGTACGTCCGCCCCTATTCGAAGGGACAGAAGAACGACTTCCGCGACGCCGAGGCAATCGCCGAAGCGGTACAGCGGCCGACGATGAAGTTCGTGGCGACGAAAACCGCCGATCAACTGGACCTGCAGGCGCTGCACCGGGTACGGGAACGGTTGGTCAGCCAGCGCACCGGTATCATCAATCAAATCCGCGCTTTCCTGCTGGAGCGCGGTATTGCGGTGCGCCAGGGGTTACGTTTTTTGCGCGCCGAGCTGCCGCGCATATTGACGACACCCCCGGACGTTCTGTCACCCCGCATGGTGCGGATCGTCGAAGACCTGGCTGGCGATTGGCGTCGGCTCGACGAGCGGGTCGAGACACTATCGGATGAGATTGAAGCGACCGCGCGTCAGGATGCCGGTTGCGAGCGCCTGATGAGCGTGCCCGGTATTGGGCCGATCATCTCCAGCGCGATGGTGGCCGCAATCGGCACAGGGGATGTGTTCACCAAGGGCCGTGACTTTGCCGCCTGGCTGGGGCTCGTTCCCAAGCAGATCTCGACCGGGGACCGTACCATCCTCGGCAAGATATCCAGGCGTGGTAATCGCTACCTGCGGGTTCTGTTCGTACAGGCGGCATGGGTTGTGCTGATCAAGCCGAAGAGCTGGGAGCGCCACGGGCTCAAATCCTGGATCGAGGCCGCCAAGAAGCGGTTGCACCGCAACGTGCTCGCGATCGCGCTGGCCAACAAGCTGGCCCGCATCGCTTGGTCAGTCTTGGCTCGTGGTCGCGACTTCGAGGCGGGGTCGATCGCCACCGCCCAACCTGTTTGATCGTTGAATACGGGAACGTAATAAGGAATCCGCAATGATGTAGCCAACTTGACAACTACCCGCCGAGGTCTGCGAGAGGATAAGTAGAAATGGACGATCGGTCTTCCCGGCGCATGCGAACACTGGTGACCCAGATGGCCCGTTGAGGCCTGTCCGTTAATGAGGTCGCACGCGCGCTGATATCCATGATGGTCCGGAGCAAAACCGCTCCAATCAGAGACCGGATACATTGATGCAAGACCGCTGAAACCCAGCTCGACGAAAACCTCTTGCAACGCACGGCCGGACCATACATTGGGTCAAACTGAGAAGTGGCGATGCGTCGGCCGAGAGTCCGTTCGAACCCGCATAACGGACATCGACCCAGCTCCGTGCAAAAATCATGATTTATGCACAGATCCATTGACCCTTAGAGTCCGACTCATAATGTATCCGGGCGGATCATGCTCTGGCGAGTTTGCGCGAGAGCAACTTGACGCTGGCGATCATGAGCCATGCTTCGGCGCTCGCAATCGTTGCCTCGAAGTCCTTTGCAAGACGACGATTGCGGTTGAGCCAGGCGATGGTTCGTTCGACGACCCAGCGGCGTGGCAATAATTTGAATCCTTTAGCGGCATCGGATCGTTTGACGATCTCGATGGTCCAGCGGCCGATTGAGGCAAGCGCCTTTTTGAGTTTCGGACCGGCATAGCCACCATCGGCGAAGACATGACGTAACCAGGGGAAAGCACTTCGGATCAACTGGAAAAGCGCAGGTGCGCCGTCGCGATCTTGTATGCTGGCTTCATGCACGACGCCTGCGATCAGAAAGCCCGCGGTGTCAGTGAGAAGGTGCCGTTTGCGTCCTTTGATCTTCTTGCCGGCATCGAACCCGCGCGGACCACCTGCCTCGGTCGTTTTAATCGACTGGCTGTCGATCACTCCTGCCGTGGGACTTGCCTCCCGGCCATCGGCCTCACGCGCCATCATGACGAGATGGTGGTTGATCTTCTGCCAGGTGCCGTCATCGCGCCACCGGTAGAAGTACCGCTGCACCGTCGTATAAGGCGGAAACTCCTTCGGTAACAACCGCCACTGGCAACCGCTCTGAGCGATGAAAAAGATCGAATTCACTAATGCCCGCATCGCCGTCACACGTGGCCGGCCGCGACGATTCTTGCAAGGCATGTAGGGAGCGATCATCGCCCACTCTTCATCCGTGGTATCGCTTGCATACCGCAGCCCATCTCGACAATATTTCGCTCGAGTGATTTCAGTCCAAACCAATTTGTGCCTCCGTCGTAGCTCGCAACCACGACTGAATCACAAATGACTGAAATCACTCAGCTTAATTTCGGGTCGGCCTCTTATAAAATGCGGCTTTACGTTGTGCATATTATAAGTGCGAAATGGAGGGCGATATGGCGGTTTATGGATACGCACGTGTCAGTACTGACGGGCAATCCTTGTCCGCCCAATTAGCCGAACTGAAAGCGGCGAAATGCGAGAAGATATTCCAGGAAAAAAAGCGGTGCTCGATCCGACCGCAAGCAACTTGCGAGAATGATGGCAGCTCTTGGGAAAGGCGACATATTGGTAGTCACTCGGCTCGATCGCCTGGCGCGGTCCACGCGCGACCTCCTCGGGCGGCTCTGACGATCGCGAACTCGCCGGCGAGCCGGGCAGGGCCGTTGTAGCCGCGGCCCGACGGCGACCGTCGCTTCGCTGCAAGGACGACTCCTCAGGCTTTCTTGTCGACGTCGGCGACGTGAGGATCGGGACGCGCAAGATCCGCAACCTCTCAGCCGCGCAGGAAAGACTGCTGATGCCCCGGATCAATCACAGCGAAGTGCGGCTGTAGATCGACAGCAACGGCCCGCCGGTTCACGCCGGCGGGTTTTCAATGATGGAGGGAGCGCTGCACGGCTCTGTGAGATGTGAAGAGCTCGGCGACGACCCCCATCGCGCTAAAGAAGAATTTAATCAGAACGGGTGCGGTTGTGTCTTATGTTTAGCAACGGGGGGCAGGACACGCCCCATGAAACTTGCGACAATCGCGCTTGCAATTGCATTCGCTCTTCCAACAACGGTTGCTTTTGCGGAAGGCACATTGAACTACAGTACTTTAGCCGCTCGCCCCATCGTCAGAGGCGTCACGCGCACACGTACCGTCGCAACCATGCCTCGGGACAATTTCGGGAATACTCTTGCTCCGATCACGCATGATCCCGGCGGGATCAACATTAACTCCATGGGCTATGAGTTGCGGCGGACGATGAGGTGAGGCCGTCGGTTCACGCTGTCGCAATTATGAAGCCGCCGGGGCAACTCGGCGGCTTTTTCACCTTAGGTCTTCAGTTCTATGCGGAACACCTGTTCGGTCTCGCGGCAGAAGATAGCGGACGGTCATCCCCGCTCCGTTGGTTCGATCAAGAACCAGCGTATCCCCTAACTTGAGCTCCTCTTGCATGGCATCGCAGCACGAAGCTGACCAGGAACAATTCATCGAAATGGAGCGACATAGCTCGCCCGAATTGATCAGAATATCTATGCGCCCCTCGCTGGCCGCGCGGCGCAACTGGACGAGCAACTCTTGTCGGAAGTGATCGATTGAAACCATCAGCGGCCTCCAATCCGACAGGACGGGAGCGAAAAGGCCGCTGGGCAATACCAGCGGCCTCCCGGGCTTCAAAATCTTGCTTTCGAAGATGCCCCGTCCGCCCCGGGTGCAGGAGATTTGCATTGGCTAGCGATCGTGGCGAATTGAAATTGCTGTTCCCATCGAAGGAACAAACAAGTCGTTGCAGTTAGGACACACAACAGCGGGTTTGATAGAGTCGCAAGCGGGCATGCCCGAATTGGTCTATTGCCGGCGAGCACTTGTGATACACTCAAGCCGCACTGCTGCTGGGGGCCAAACGGAGTTTCCGTATGGATGTGGCAGGGTCGCGCTTCGCGCATAGGAAGAGAATTAGCGGGCGGGCAGCCGTTGTCGCTGTCCTCGAAGAGTTGCCGGGGATCTGCTCGCTAGCGGTTGCGGCCGGCTCGATGATCATGATCGGGATCATGCTCTACAAGGATTGGCTGCAGTAAAAGGCCGAAATCTGAGCGCTTCTGCGCTGATCAGCACCGACGCCGCGGTGAGCGCTGCGGAGTGCTCGTCGATCGTGGCGATCGCCGCACCGCAGAAGCAGAGACACGCCGCTGACCTTTTGGGCGGCGATCGGCCGGCACATGACAGCCCGCGATCCCGGATCCGCATCGGTGAGTCCCGCAGTTTGATTGTGGCAGTATGACTGGCTTGAACCGTCCTGCCATCGGTTCATATTCATGAGATGTTCGATCAACGACCAACTTTCGGGGCGCGGAAAAATCCCGGATCTGGCTGGGAGGTCGATATTCTATGGCCGGATGGCGAAACGGAAGTCATCAAGGGCTTTATTGCGGAATATGATGCGGTTAAGTGGATTGCTGACCATGAGCACTCTAAGGCGAGGCCGGGAAATACGAATGACAAACCACCCCAAGCGCCCCAGAGACCCCAACCAACTCACTAAATCGATTTACTGACGAGCCCGCGAGCCCGCAAATCCCCGGACTTACCAGCGGGCTTCCTAGAGTTGGGGAGGGGCTGCCAGGCGCGGGGCTTCGGTCCCGCGCTCACGCCGCCGGTGCAGACCTCAAGCCCGCCGGTTCACGCCGGTGTCCAAATTCGGACACCCGCTCTCACGAATTAGGACACGAATTTTGAGCTTAATTAATGGGGGTGCCCGATCTCCTCAGCCCCCAGACCCTCGGTCGGGCTCCTTCAGAACGGCCCCAGATATCTCAACCCCTGGGGTCGTTTTGCTTGCCACACAGGCAACGGCAACACATGACCGGCGATGAATTGCGACAGCTATAGGGGGTCGCGGGGCATGGCCCATCAAAGCGCAGGCGCCGCGGGCCGGCAATCGCGCCACTGGTTTCCGCGAACGAAAAACGAACCGCCCGTGTTGCGGCCGTGTTGCGTGGAGCGGTTGGCGCTCTCTGGTAAAGCCTTGATTTTATTGGAAGTGGCTGTCGGTCGTTTGCAACACGAAAAGGGCCAATAGAACAGAGCCGAAACTTGTCCCTGTCGGAAACTCAATCTTGCTGGCAACTGATATCGAATTGGGCGATGCTCCTGCCTTATGCCAGAGGTCTGTAGCCTGATTTGGTTGGCGTTGATCGGAGCGTTCCGGTCGCGGGTCTCGCTTGAGGCTGAAAACGTGATTCTGCGTCATCAGCTTAACGTGTTGCGGCGGCAATCGCCGAAACGGCCGACGTTCGGGATGCTGGACCGTCTGATATTCGCCGGTCTGTATCGTTTGGCTCCGAAAGTGCTGGGCGCCTTGGCGATCGTGAAGCCGGAGACCGTGATTAAATGGCACCGCGCCGGGTTCAGATCGTACTGGCGGTGGAAGTCGCGGCGCCGTGGTGGCCGACCAACTGTAGCGCCTGAGATACGCAAGCTTATCCGCGAGATGAGCATTGCCAATCCGCTGTGGGGAGCGCCGCGGATCCATGGAGAACTCCTCAAGCTCGGCATCGATATCGGACAGACCAGCGTGGCCAAGTACATGGTCAAGCGAAGAGACCCGCCATCCCAAGGCTGGAGGACGTTCCTTCGCAATCATGCCGACGGCATCGCCGCGATGGATCTGTTCGTCGTACCGACAATCTTGTTTCGTCTGCTCTACGGCTTGTTGATTGTGGGGCATGGTCGACGGCAGATTTTATGGTTTGGCGTCACAGCGCATCCGACCGCGGAATGGATCGCAAATCAGATCACGGAAGCATGCGGGTGGGAACAGGCTCCCCGCTATCTCATTCGTGACCGGGACGGCGCCTATGGGGAGGTCTTTATCCGCAGACTCCGATCGATAGGCATCCGCGATCGACCGACGTCACCGCGCTCCCCTTGGCAAAATGGATATGCTGAAAGGCTGATCGGTTCGATCCGACGGGAATGCCTTGACCACGTTATTGTATTCAGCGAGCGCCACTTCCGTCACCTGCTGCTCTGTTACATGAAATATTACAATGGGACCCGCACGCATCTATCCCTGGAGAAAGATGCACCGGTCTCGCGCGCCGTCGATCGCGCCGGGCACATTCTTTGTCGCCCAACCCTGGGCGGACTGCATCACCAATATACCCGGATCTAATTTACGACAGGCTAAGGTAGAAATTCCCCGGGCGTCAGTGTCCCGGATGAATAGCGTCGTTGAGATAGATGCAGGTAAGGATGGCAAACACGTAAGCCTGCAGGAACGCGACCAGAAGTTCGAGCGCGGTCAGTGCAACCGTCAACGCGAGCGGTAGTATGCCGCCGATCCAACCAATCGCGCCAAGCGAGGTGCCGAGCAGCGCAACGAATCCGGCGAACACCTTGAGCGTGATGTGGCCGGCCAACATGTTGGCAAACAGACGCACGCTGTGTGCGAGCGGCCGCGTTAGGAAGGAGATGATTTCGATCGCGACGACAAGTGGCAGGATGTAGATCGGAATGCCCGAGGGCACGAAGATCCTAAAGAATTTCAGGCCGTTCCTGTAGAAGCCGTAGATCAGCACCGTGAAGAACACGAGCAGCGCCAATGTGGCGGTAACGATGATGTGGCTCGAGACCGTGAAGGTGTAGGGAATGATGCCGATCACGTTTGAGACCAGGATGAACATGAACAGTGAGAACACTAGCGGGAAGAACCTCATCCCTTCCGGGCCGGCGTTGGAGCGGATCATAGAGGCCACGAACTCGTAGCTCAATTCGGCCGTCGACTGGAAACGCCCGGGAACCAATTGCCGGCCTGCAACGCCAACCACCATCAGCAAGCAAATTACCGCCACCGAGACCAACATGTAGACGGACGAATTGGTGAAGTAGATGGCCTGATTGCCGATCTGGCCGATTTTGAAGAGGTTGTCGATTTTGAACTGGTGAATCGGATCAAGGGTCATGCGCGGCTCCATGTGAAGCGGCCCAGCCGCTAGGCGAATTCGGCATTAGCGAACGCGAGTTCATAGAAGCGGTCTTCTAGACTCTCCGAAAATGCGTAGTGCCGTCAACGCGCGGCGTTGTAGACATCACGTAGGACGTTCGTCTCAAGCTCCAGCTGCTCCAGTCGATACTTGACTACATCGCCGATGCTGACGATACCGGCTAGCTTGCCGCCGCGTAGTACCGGCATGTGGCGCACGCGATGGTGCGTCATCAGGTTCATCACGCGATTGACACTTTCGTCCGGGGACACGGTGGTCACACCGTATTGCATGATTTCCTTCACGGGCATCGACCCGGCTGTCTCGGCATAGCGAGAAAATGCATGAACGATTTCACGTTCGGAAATGAGACCAAGAACTGCGTTCTCACTCGTCACCACGAGAGCGCCGATATTCTTTGCGCGGAGCCAGTCCGCCGCCCTCTTGATGCTGGCTTCCGGACCTATTGTTGTGACGTCGGTGCCCTTCTGCCTCAGAATGCTCTCGATAGTCATAGCCTCCTCCCATCGTGTGGCCTAGCCGCCTATCTCATTGATTTGCGTGGCAGTGTCGGTCTCGCCCCCGCAATTGGGGCGATGCCAATGACGCCGTTCTCCTCTACGAGGAGCATCAGCATATCATACCGGCAGGAAGCAGTCACACAGCATCGGGGACCGCGCAACCGATGAGTTGTTGGCAAACTGGGGGTGCATGACCGGTTCGGGGCTTTGTGCCCAATAAGGGAAGTGCCGGGCCGGCTCATCGCTGCTTGACCCACATCAACACCGGCCGGAGGCGCGGGCGATCCATTTAGGATCGTCTGCGCGCTTTGGACTGGGGTGACGTGCTGGAACGCCGTATTTGGCTTTTGGCACAGCAATCCAAGCCCACGGTTAAGGATGTTCTGCGCCATGCAGTTCCAAAGATCGAACGATTTCAAATCGATACCAAGCGCTACGGGCGGAATCGCGCGACTGGCATGTGCTCGGTTAGACGAGATGGGCGAGGACTCCGCTGTTATTCTCGCGAAGGTCGGGTTGACGCGCGAAGAGGCCCGAGACCCAGCGATCCGGCTGGAAGTGCGAACTCAGATCCAGCTCCTGGAACTGGCTGCCGAAGCGGTGCAGGACGAATGGCTGGGTTTCCATCTGGCGCGCGGCTTCGATCTGCGCGAGATCGGTCTGGTTTACTATGTGATAGCGTCGTCAGAGCGTCTTGCAGACGCGCTTCAGAACACCGAGCGGTACAGCCAGATCAACAATGAAGGCGTTCGTTTGCGTTTCAGTATGCTGGGCGGGACAGCGGCAATTGCACTTGATTACGTTAACGTCGACCGGGATGCCGATAGGCACCACATAGAGTTCTGGCTTGTAACGCTGGTGCGCATTTGCCGACAGGTGACGAACGGCCGTTTGGCGCCGTCGCGGCTGAAGACAAGACACTTCCGAAATGGGACGCCCTCGGAATTCAGAGCATTCTTCGGGGTCGACATCGAATTTGGCGCTAACGCCGACGAGATCTGCTTTCCGCGACCTATAGCGTTGCTTCCTGTCGTGGGACGCGATGAACACCTCAACGAACTGTTGCGGCGCTACGCGGAGGAGGCGCTGGCGCGCAAGTCCCGAGAGCGCCTCACGGTCCGTTCGAGAGCAGAGGACATTTTGCCGAAACTGCTGCCGCATGGCAGAGCCATGGCATCGGAAGTTGCGCGGCGGCTCGGGATGAGCTCGCGAACTTTGTCGCGCAAGCTTGCCGAGGAAGGTACTTCCTTCGCGGAGATATTGGACCAGTTGCGGGCCGCCCTCGCCAAGCGCTATCTCCATGACGAGACTTTGCCTGTTTCCGAAATCTCATGGCTGCTTGGCTATCACGAGGTCAGCTCGCTGACACACGCCTTCAAACGGTGGACTGGCACGACGCCCCGACGGTTTCGTTCTGGCCAGCTCGGTTCTTAGCACTACAGTTGCATTTTTCAGCGACTTCTGAATCGATGGGCACATGATTCGGGAGATCATGGATGGCTGGAGCATCGATTGAGACGACGCTTGAACTGTGGGCATCGTCATTGCGGGATGTGAAGCAGCGGATGCGCCCGCTGTTTAGTCAGGATCGGGTGGCGGCGTCGGCAGGGCAATTTCTCGACGGATTGCTGGGCAATGAGCCGCGCAAGACGGGTTGGATGCGGGCGGAAGCAGCAGGGGACCCTGGCCCGTGGCGTCAACAGGCGATTCTGGGCCGCGGGAGCTGGGATGCTGACGCCTTTTGTGAACTGGTGCGGGACTATGCGCTGGAAACTCTGGCGGACGATGACGCGGTTCTGGTGATCGACGAGACCGGGTTTCTGAAGCAAGGCAAAGCATCATGCGGGGTTGCGCGGCAGTACACCGGCTCGGCAGGCAAGATCACCAATTGTCAGATTGGCGTGTTTGCCTGCTATGCGTCGCGTCACGGCCACGCCTTCATCGATCGCCGACTTTACTTGCCGAAGGAGTGGACCGACGCTCCCGGCCGGATGAAGGCGGCGCACGTTCCCAAGGACATGTGCTTCGCGACGAAGCCGCAGCTTGCACGGAAAATGATCGCGCAGGCGATCGCAGCCAAGGTGCCGTTCTCCTTCGTTGCCGCGGATAGCGTGTATGGAACGGGCGACATCGAAGCCATGCTGCGCAAGGCCGGCAAGGGCTACGTCCTGGGCATTGCGTCCAACCATCAGGTCCGCTCTTGGGGCAAGGCCCAGGTCTTTGTCGACACCGCTGGCAACGTTGCGCAGAGCCTTCCTGGCAAGGCCTGGCGACGACTGTCAGCGGGCGACGGCACCAAAGGGCCGCGGCTGTATGATTGGGCCTATCTCGAATTGGCCGACCTCGAGGCTGGAGACTACAACAGCACGTTGACCGGAACCTGGACGCGAGGCCTGCTGATCCGCCGCAACATCGGGGACAGCGAACTCGCCTTCTTCTCCACTTGGTGTCCGAAAGGCACGTCGGCGAAGAAGCTGGTTGCAGTAGAAGGCTGCCGCTGGTCCATCGAAGATGGCTTCGAAACCGCCAAAAACGAATTTGGTCTCGATCACAATGAGACCCGATCCTGGCACGGGTGGCACCGTCATGTCTCGCTGGTCATGCTGGCCTTCGCTATGATGGCGGCGATCCGTCATCGAGCTAACGCCGCCGCTGTCGGGCCCAAAAAAACGTTGCCGGGCCGATCGACCAAACGTCGCTCCTGATCCGCTGGTCAATCCAGGAAATCCGTCAAGCGAAAAATGCAACTGTAGTGTTAGGCTGAAGTCATTTCGAATGCCCGCATTCCCATCGTGGAGCTTGCACTCCGCTGGAGTAGGATCATCTCATGCCAACACTGAGAGCCGCTGACACCGGAGGCACTATGGCCCCGCAGAGCGCCGGGCGGACCTACTCGTTCGTGTCTCCGATGTTGGGGTGCCCGCCAACCCTCTTAAGCGGCTCAATCAGCTCCTGCGTGGAGAACGGCTTGGTTAGAAACGCGATGCATCCAGAGTTGAGCGCAGCCTTGCGAACGGCTGGGTTGTCGTTCCCGGTCATGTAGATGACCGGCACATGGCCCGGCAGCCTTGAGACCATACCTCAGCTCAATGCCTGATCCGTCGTTTAAGTTGATGTCGAGAATCACGCAAACCGCCTTTTCGAAATCGGTGTGATTCTTGAAAGCCTCTGCAGACGAAAACAGAATGGGTTCGTAGGCGTGCTGCCGGAGCAGACGCTGTATTCCCTTCAGTATTCCCGGATCGTCATCGACTACTAAAACGAGGTTCCGATCCTGCACGCACGATATCCCTGATTCATCCGGCGACACATCCCAAGACCCGTGAGAAAACGAGCCGTCGGCCGAGTGTTTGTGATGGTGGGTTCGGCGCGCGCCATCCGCCGCGCCCCTGGGCCCAAGCAGGATACAATCATCCTGAGAACGGCCCTGCCTACGTTACTCCGACGATCTTTTAAGCTTAAAATAGTTGTCGGAAGTCGCCAGATTGTTGTTCTGGCAAGCCGGCGAGGCAGTCAGCTATGGGGAGGTGGCGGCGCCGAAAAGAAGAAGACCGATGCATCTCGGCGCTGCGGCGGACTGCGGCCCTCGCACAGCGGCACCCGCCGGTTGGAGATGCCTAGGGTGTCGTCCGGCAGCCGAAGCAAAAACTCCGACGCGTTCGGCAAGGGAAACAAGTTCCGCCAACGACGTGACCTGCATTTTCTCCATCACCCTGTGGCGATGGGCCTTGATCGTGGGCTCGGTCCCGCCTATCGCGCGGGCGATCTGCTTGTTCGTGTTGCCGCGAACGACAAGTTCGAAGACTTGCCGCTCGCGCGGGGTCGACATTGAGATACGAGAGCGAACGACGTCCAGCGTGCTCTTCAGGCGATACGTCGCGGTGTGATGCGCAATCGCCCGTTCAACTCCTTGAAGAAGCTTGTCCGATGATACGGGCTTGGTCAAAAAGTCCTCGGCACCTGCCTTGATCGTCCGCACCGTGGTCCGAACATCAGGATAACCGGTGAGGAATATGATAGGCAGCGTCGAACCGAGTTCGCTCAGGCGCTCTTGCAGTTCCGGACCGCTCATTCCCGGTATCCGCACGTCGAGGGGGATGCAACCTACCACGCTCGGCAAGCGGTCCAACAGGTGCCGAGCCGAAGCATAGGCCGCGACCTCGTAACCGGCGTGTTTCAACGACGTACCACGGCTGTTCGAAAGGACGCGTCGTCGTCGACAATGTGCACGCACATAGGTACAGATCGATCGTTCCCCAGAGAACGATTGCAGCTTATCAAGCAATTGCAACCTGAGCATGTTATTTTTGTTGGTTCTGTCAGGCTGGCTGACCCGATCCATGGGGAGGGGAGGTGCAAGAAAAGAGGACCCCGCAGGCGTCCCAGCGCGGTGTCACCGATCTGTCTGCGTTGCCGTTGCGCAGCAGCCGCGCGAACCGAAGTCGACGGTGTCGGCCACCTGTTGATGTGGATCAATGCACGCACTCTGGTATTCGGTACCTGATGGTTCATCTAGTGAGGGAGGTTGACATGAGTGCAATCATCAAGTCGGAAATGATCTCTCGCCGAAAGGTCCTTTCACTGATGGGATTGGCGGCTGCGTTCGGCCTCGTGGTGGCCCCTACGGTACTGGCAATATCCGATGCTGAGGCTCAGACCGTTGGCATGGAGCGGCGTCAGGAGCGGCGCACAGCACGGCACGAGCGGCGTCAGGAGCGCCGCACAGCACGCCACGAGCGGCGTCAGGAGCGCCGCACAGCGCGCGCAGAGCGACGTGAGGAGCGGCGCACGGGTACCAATACCGCCCCAGGTACAACCACCGGCGCAGCTAAGTAATCCACTGGCCGGGCGAAGGCACTAATCGAACCGGCTGCGCCGCCACCGCGCCAACTGAAACGGCGAACGTCGGCGCTCGCCCGTGGGGCTGGACCACCTCCTGTTTGTTGCGGCGCGGCAGAAGGAGACTCATTGTCATGAACTACGTTCAGCGCGTCCTGCAGCCCGGTGAGCAGGTCCGGCAGATCACGTCGATTCATTGGATAGTGTATTTGCCCGGTGTTGCGGTCGCACTCCTAGCGGTAATTGCTTACTGGCTCAGCGATACGCGGCTTCTGCCGGGATTTTGGCGATATACGTCGTACGCCTTCGCACTTGTTGCGGTCTTTCTCTTGATCCAGCAATGGTTCCACTGGTGGGTCACCGAGATCGCAGCCACCAACCGACGGGTCATCTACAAGACGGGTCTTATCCAGCGGGAGACCAACGAGATGAACATGGATAAGGTCGAGAGCGTCCAGATCGATCAATCAATCTTCGGGCGCATGCTCGACTATGGCAACGTGACGATCCTTGGCACCGGCGAAGGCTTCAAGACGCTTCGCACCATCGCGAGCCCAATCGAGCTTCGAAACAGCATCACCGGAAACGACGGACAACGCTAACCAGTGGGAATATGATGGGAAGCGTCGAACCTAGTTTGTCAGACGCTTTTGCAGTTTCGGACCTCTCATTCCCGGTATTCGCACGTCGAGAAGAATACAGCCCAACTCACTGTCGCCGGGCATACGATCCAGCAAAAAACGACGTTCCATCGCTGTCCGGAAGGACGCATCGTCGTCGACAACATGCACGAAGCCCGGACGAACCCATAGCTCTAGTGCTTTCGACCTCCGCGAAGAATGTGGCACTGCTACCAAGGCGCGGCCTGTCTAATAGTGAACGTTCGGCCATCCGGGTCAGTTACGATCCGCTGGGGGCGAGTCAAAAAAAGAACCCAACTGGTTCCCGAGCGCGGCGGGCGGCCATGCACCGAGTGAATGGCGTGTGCATCAGAACCGCCGCCCGCCGTGGCGCAAGCAGGTGTGCCAGGGGCGTGACGTGCTAACACGCTAGGCGGGCCCGGACAGCCGAGGTTGACCGGCCAAGGCGCGAACTCACAACAGGCTCATGCCAGCGCCGCCCGGCCCGTAAAATTACGGTGCCAACATCAGCTGGCTGCCTTCAGAAATGGACAGAACGACTTGAGCTTTGGTTTGGCCTATCCTGCAACGCATGGGGCAGGATCGTTGGCAGGATCGTTTGTTCGTCGTGGTGGTGGTTGGCTCGGCCGCTTTAACAGTGGTGCTGGTTGCGGTTGCATTATTTGGTTTTAAATAATCTTTCCCGCCGCGCCATGGCAGCACCCGGCGCGCGAACCAACGACGATGAGGACGCTCGAAATTGCGACGATGGCCGAGCGCGTCTGCAAGGCGCGTGATCGCGATGATCGCATTCTGATGCTGGGTGACACCGGGATGCGCAGTTGGCTCTGCACGGCGCAGAGATGCGCACTGTTGGTTGAGGCCGTGGCTGGTGTTGGGGTGGGCGGCCACCGCGAAATTTCGCATACAGCGCGCTCCGTGCGGCGTGCCAGCGGCGTTTCCGTACCGAAACCGAGACTTGCTCTACTTCACGAGGTCGGCTCCATGGATGGAGCATGTACCTTCAGGACAATCTGTCCAAAACCGGACCATTGAGATCAGAACGGCTGCGTACCGAACGGCTCTCATCCCGCAGGTACACGGTGATTCCTGACTTGGCCCCGGTCGCTCCGATTGGGGTCGTTCTCTTTAGCTCCGCGCCCATACCGATGGGCTTTTCGTTGCTGGACGCCTCGCCCAATGCGTCAACCCGCTCGGCAAGGGAGACAAGTTCGGCCAAGGACCGGACCTGCATTTTCTCCATCACCCGGTGACGATGGGCTTTGATCGTCCGCTCGGTCGATCCGAGCGCTTTACCGATCTGCTTATTGATCTGGCCGCGAACGATCAGCTGGAAGACCTGCCGCTCGCGCGGCGTCAAGGTCGTGATGCGCGCGCGAACAACGTCCAGTTTGCTCTGCAGCTCGCGCGACGTTTGGTGATGCGCCAAGCACCGCTCGATCGCGCGAACAAGGCTCTTGCACGTTACCGGCTTGGTCAAAAAGTCTTCTGCGCCCGCCTTGATGGCCCGCACCGTGGCCGGAATGTTGGGATGGCCGGAGAGGAATATGATCGGCAATGTCGAGCCGAGCTCCCCCAACCGTGTCTGCAGTGCCAGCCCGCCGATCCCGCGTATCCCCGCGTCGAGGAGGATGCAACTCGGCGTGCCTTCGTTGGGCAAGCGGTCCAAAAGGCCTTGGCCCGAAGCATAGATTACCACCTCATAACCGGCGTGCTTTAACTGACGTTCCATCGCCGTCGCGAATGACTTGTCGTCGTCCACAATATGCACGCGCCCGGCGCTGCTACTCTCCCGATAAAACGTGGAGCTTACGATCATATCAGGTCGCTTCAACCTGAACATGCAAAAATTGGCATGGGTAAGGACGCTTGACCCTTCGGGGGGCGGGAAAGGAACGACGAATTTCCCCATTTTACCCAGCGGCACCGATGCGATGTGCAAGACCGCGCTTGACGGCATAGTCGACATCTACAGCTCTCGATTGCGACGAGGGAGAGACAGAGCGCGAGCCTGAAGGTCCGCGGGAACAGAACACGCGTGCCACGTGGCCTGGTCGTCGCTCCGGTCGTGCGAGGAACCAACGTTCGCGGACCACGTTTCATCGACACATCTTGTTTTGTTTCACTGACATCTTGAGTGCCGCACCCGCCGAGCACGCGTCGGCTGTCTCGCAGGTGCACATCGTTCCATTCGCTCAACGCCGATGGAGACGGTCTGATGCCCTGGCGGACGACAGTAACGAGTTCTGATCGCCCTTCTGGGAGGCTTCGGCCTGATGCAGACGGGCAACACGTTACAAGGCCGGAGAAAAACCGGATCGTGCACATCGCTCAGGGCTTCGAGTTTCTAGGATTTAAGGTCGGACGCGGCAAAGGCCGATTGAAGCTAAGCCGCGACCGCATCACATCCAAGTTGAACCGGCACAATCTCTACGCCATTCCTACGCAAAAGTCGTTGGACCGATTCAAGGATCAAATCCGGGCCCTGACGCAGAGGAGAACACCTCTGCGAATGGGCGAGTTGATTAAAACGATCAACCCGATCATCCGAGGATGGGGTAACTACTACTGCCGCTCCCAAGTTCGCAAGCGCTTCCACCAACTGGACGGCTGGATTGTTCGAAGGCTTTGGTCGCATCGCGCTAAGCGATGGCGGAACAGCTGCTGGAAAAACTATCCCACCAAACAGCTTCTGGGTGAATTCAAGCTGGTCATCCTCGACTCTACCACAAGAGACATCGACGGCCTTCAAAGATATTTCGTCCGACGGGACCTCGAGCGTCTTCCAGATGTCGAGTTTAGACAGCTACACTGCCGCAAATAATTCCTTGGGCACGGACATGCGGCGGCGGGAATTTGCTAGGTCTTGTGGGCAGTGCGGCGGCTGCGTGGCTACTGACGGCGGGGCGCCTTAGTCCTTTGCTCGCGAAGGTCCGGCGTGCATGAATAAGTTCAATACAGTCGGTTTAGACTATGGGGCTCTCAGGAAAGAGTGCCTTGAGGCCGTCAGGCAATGGCCCGGTTGTGAGTTTATCGCTGGCATTCAAATCCTTCGAGATAACAAACCAGCGAAATTTTCCGTCAAGATAACCCTGTACGGAAACGCCGACGTGAAGACGGCCGACCGCGCAATGATTTGCGTTCAGCGAGAGAAACGACGGCAATGTCATCTAATCGAATAGTGCCCATCCATTGGCACGTTATCCGCTTCGAATTGCGGCCTCATCGCACGCCCTTGAGGGCCGCGTTTTCGATCATCCCCTCATCGACAGCTACACGCAAAGCTGCCCGCGCGACCGAGCAGAGCGGGTTGCCGCTCGACTACTGCTTCAAGATATTTGTCGAACTGAATCATACTGAGTCAGCTTCCTTGACGGGCCTGAGGAGTGCCGGCGCCGTGAAGTTCGCGGCCGCGGCCTCTGTGCTTCACCCGGAATCCGGCCGCGCACGTCGCTAGTGCTGCGAGGCACTTCAGCAGGGGCGTCCTATTCGCCAAGTTGGCGAGGTCCCCAGGTTATACCGAAAACCCATTGATCTTGGGTCGGTATGAGCATGCTGTCACATATCTGCGGAGCGGGGGACGAGATAATGAAACGGGTCGCCATTTATTTGCGGGTCTCCACTGACAAGCAGACCACCGACAACCAGCTTCGCGACCTCGAAGCGGTGGCCGAGCGGTCGGGCTGGAATGTGATTGGCATCTTCGAAGATGCCGGTATTTCGGGAGCGAAGGGTAGGGACAAACGGCCCGAACTCGACGAGTTGATGATTGGGGTCAATGCAAAAAAGTTTGACCTTGTTGCTGCATGGTCGGTCGACCGGCTCGGTCGATCCCTCACCGACTTGCTCAGTATTCTTCAGAATTTGCATGAGAAAGGCGTAGGCCTATTCCTTCACCAGCAAGGACTCGACACGACGACAACCGCCGGCAAGGCGATGCAGATGCTCGGCGTATTTGCAGAATTTGAGCGCGGCATAATTCAAGAGTGCGTCAAGGCCGGGCTCGCGCGGGCCCGTCAGAACGGCACGAAGCTGGGCCGGCGGAAGGTCAAGCCGTCCGTGGAGGCCCGGATAAGGGAACTCCGAGCCAAGGGCGACGGTATCCTCAAGATTGGTCGGACGCTTGGGATCGGCACCAGCGTCGTCCAAAGGGTCGTGCAAGAGCCCACATGACCGGCCTGAACAGCTGCGCGCCAAATGCGTCAGTGGGCATCGAATTACCCCTGCATCAAAGCAACTGACTTACATGACTTATTGCGTCAAATTGATTTGAAGCAACTGGCAGACGTCTCCTGCCCAGGATGGACCCCGAAAACGGCACTATTCAAGGCGGTTCGGCATATCGCTGCGTCAAATCCGGTGCGTCATGACTTATCGCGTCAATTAATTTTTGGCGCAGCTGACGCACCTTCCCTGTTAGAGCGCCGCCAAACAGGACCTGTGAGTCCATTTTTTTATCACGCTGCGTCCAAACGTCTGCGTCACCGCGGGTGTCAGACGTCGGGCTGAAACCGTCTGGCATTTCGGGGCACAGGATCCTCGTCGACGAGATTGCAGACGGGACAGGGCGCGCCGCAGCCGCACTGCCTCGGCCCGAGCCAGGGCCGACGGGATGGGTCTCGCAGACCCATCGGCTGTTGTCGCATCGAATATGGACGAGCACGGGACGTTCTGCGAACGGAAAGAGATTTCACGATTAGGGAAAGTTCTTTCCGGCAGGAACGCACCGTAAACGTACGGAGTTGACCCGGCACCGATGAGCGTCGCGACTTCGCGACGTTTCTGATATCGGAAAGAAGCGCATCGACAGGCCGCCTGTTAACGCGGTAGCCGTGCTCGTCCGAATACCGCCAGCTGAGGTCGAGCCGATCGATGCCTGGATGGTAAAGCAGAAGGAGCCGATGACCCGCCCCGAAGCCATCCGAGCCATCCGCTATCGGTGCCCATTACTGCTGGCTGAGGTCAGAAGACTAACCTGATTAGCCCTTGGTTACGATCGGACTCGGAGCTTTACCAATCGGGCCCTTTCCAATCGGACCCTTTCCAATCGGACCCTTGCCAATCGGCATCTTGCCAACCGGCGCTTCCTGATAAACCGGCTGCGGGTGAGGAAGATCAGCGGCGATGGCAACGCCTGCGAAAGCGAGAGTCGCGGCGGTTCCGACAATCAGAAATCTCAACATAGCAATCTCCTGCAATGGGATCCGACTTGAAAACCGTTAACCCGTCGGCCATTAGGAGGCAATTAAGAGAGTTTCAGCGCTCACACCAAAGAGCACTTTTTCAAGGAACGTTGCAGGAATAACACGCCGGCATTGGTGAGCCCTGAGTTTGGGCAGGCCTCGTCACCGACCGCAACACAGTTTACTTTACCGCGCGGGCGGTGTGGGGACTTGATCCTTGCAGCCAGCGGGATCCCGAGTGTCGACCCAACTGCCAGTACTGCACTGGAGCCCGCGACCTCCGCCAAGGCAGATGATGGCGCCCTGAGAATAAAACGCGCTGTTGTAGACACAATTCCTGGTCATGGAATTGATCATCTGGGGGGCCGGCATGATGATATCCTGCGCCGATGCCGCACCCGACATCATGCAGGCAGCGACTCTATTGCAAAAGCTGATCTCCACATTCACGCACCCTTATCTCAGCAATCGGGAACCTCGATATGTCCGCGGTGACGCGGATCGCCAAAGGGTAAATGTTTTTTGTGACGGCGTGACCGGTGTTGAACGCTCCGAGCGAAATGTCTCAATAGATAATATCGCCCGTATCGTACGTGGTCTTAAAGTTAGAGCTTCGGAGTTGTTGACCGATACTTGATCACCATCGACACCGTCGCGATACGCACGAATACCTGCCGCCCAATTACCAATCGGTTTTGTTGCAGCGCGATCAACGCATCGATTGTTGACCCATTCCGAAGCCGCCGCCGGCAGTCAGTCCGCACCTTTATGCTCATTTTATGCTTGCGGCCGATCCGCTGTCATATCTGAAAGTCGCCTTTCCAAAGCAGCTATAGTGCCCTGAAGATTGTCCCGACGGGCGACCAGCGTCCTGGCGAGGATCGGATACTCCGCCTTATCGGATAGGCGAACTGTCCAACGATAGCCGTGAACGCCGGCGAGTTTGGGCCGGCGAACCAATCGGACCACCATGTCCTCTAGCTCCAAGACCAGTATCGCCAAGAAAGCTCGCACGAAGGCCGAGGCGGATTTTGCTACTTGGCTGCGCGCTTGATCAACACCTATCGCACTGCCGATGATGCCGACCGGGACAAGGCCCATCTCGTTGAACTGTTCGAGGCGCTGCACGCCCTACCGTCTGTCTTCTGCCGTGATGAAGCCGGGCTGTGGATTTTGCGCGGGCGACCCGGCTGTTACATTTCGACATGGGGCGACGAGAAAAGCTGGCAGCTTGTTGTTGCGCCGGAAGAGGAACCGGACGACGACGACGGGATCAGCCCCCGGCAATGGACATGGTTCAAATAGCGTCTGCCCTTCTGCGAGGTGACGCAGGACGGCGAGAGCGAGGGCTGCTTTCGTCTGCATCGGTTGCCGACAGCCGACGAGGCCGAGACGATCCGCGACATCGTTGGAATTCGGAAAGCCTACTCGCCGGAGGAACTGGACCGGCGGCGGGAGGTGGGTCGGCGGTCGGAAGGAAATCTGAGACGGCACGAGAGGGGACTACAGCCGCCCACATCCGCCCGGAGCGTGGGGCCGGTACCTGACAGCCCGGACCCGGAAAATCGCTGTGGTCACGACCCTCATCCCGTCCCGCCGACCACCGACATGCAGGAGGCGGCAGAGTGATCGATGACGCCCGAGTTCGCCACGTGGCGCGCGATCCTGCGGCGCGGCCCGATCTGCCGCCGATGGAAATGCTACGTGAACTTCCGCCGCGACACTGGGCCAAGGCCGTCATGGCGGCATCTGCTCGTGCGCGACGATCCGACTGGCATATTCGGGCGGGGCAATGCCCGCTGGCAGGTCGGTAGACAGTATCGACGGCGGCGATTGACGACCCGGTCGGGACGCGGAACTCCTTGATCTGGATCAACGGCGCCGCTCGATTACCGCCAACGATCACGCATGCCGCACATGCGACTTCGGGTGGCCGTTGCAGCGCCTTCGCCTCATCCCACGGTGCGCGCATCCAGACATCGCGTTCTTCATCGATGGTCAGGATCACCGGAGCTAGGCGGCAACGCGACCTGCCTCCAACTGAAACTCTAAGTCCTCAATAAGCTGCGCCAATTGTTCGCGGGTAAACGGATCGGTCGGTTCCTGTGCCAGCCTTCGGGTTTGCGCAAGCTTATGTTCCAGCTCTTTACGCTCGCGGCGCATCATTTGACGCTCCTTCGACAAGGGCTAAGTCCGTCAAATTGATCAATGGAAGTTTACAACTTCTTAACGTTGCGCTGGCGCTCGGCTAGCGCATCAGCACCATCTCGCTCCCCGATGGCGTGCCTT
Organism: uncultured Alphaproteobacteria bacterium; assembly: GCA_963755895.1. Lineage (GTDB taxonomy): Bacteria > Pseudomonadota > Alphaproteobacteria > Rhizobiales > Xanthobacteraceae > Bradyrhizobium. The sequence goes on along the minus strand of CAVWMD010000022.1, from coordinate 651,351 downwards.
GGCTACAACGGAGGCGACGAGCCAGTCAGTCCTGTTCATCGAGCGGCGGCTCGTTGGCTTCGTCAGCCGCCTTGCTGCAAGCCTCTGCAATCTCGCGCCTGATCTGCATCACCACCGCGTCGATGTTGCGCCTCACCACTATGTCGCGGCTGCAGCGCGCCGCCATGCCCGATAGATGCGTCAGCGTGATGCCAGCGATCTGGTCGATCAGTTCATTGACATCGTCTTGTCGCACCAGTTCGCGCTTCTTCTCCATGATCCTGATCTGTAGCAGTTCGGTCTTTGCCTTGGCATGCGCGGCGTCGGCCTCACTGCGTGGCGATTGCTGCCGCTCGCGCCGCAAGTATGGCAGGTAGGCAACGCGGCTCTGATCGAGTGGAAAGCCGTCACCTTGCCGCTGGATCACGCCTTCGGCTTCGAGCTTGCCGATGTAGGTCCGGCTGCAATCGAGGTGCAGCGCCAGTGCCGATGCGCTGACTGTCGCGAGCTTTCTGGATCGAGAGACTGGCTTGGTGAAAGGTGGGCGATCATTGGCGACGGTTTCAGCCATCGTGTTCGCTCCTGTTGCGTCGCGGTAGGATAGCTCATTTCCGCTGTCGGCGGCATAGCGGACATGCCCGGATCGGCTGCTGTCTCGACCCGGTCGCGAATGTGAAGGGTTTCGGATGACGGCCGATCGGGACGATGCGGCTTGCACCGGGGCCGTCGTCCGAAAGCCTCCAATGAAGGAAACCGCGGGGCGTGTGGCGAGGTGGCGCGTCAGACGCTGTGGGGATTTCGCGGCTGTGAGTGCGAGTACAACTTTTGCGATATGGCACGAACTTTGCGAATGGGTAAAAACGCCTTTCGCCGCTCCTGTAATTTCAAAGAGTTAGGCGTTGTAAAAAGGGCACATAGTACAACTTTTGCGTTATGTGCCTGATGGCAGCCTTTGTACCGCATCGGTCGAACAAATATTTCCACGTGATTGCGTCGAACGGAATTGTTTCGAGTTCGCCTTGTATATCATGACTGCATCTCCAATCGCATCGGCTCGGGTAACCGATTCACGGAGCTTCGCCGCCTCGGCATCGCGAAGTTCGCCGCATCGGTCGCTGCCGGTTCACCGACGGGACTCTGGCGCATGTCCGGACACCCGGCGGTTCAACACGCCCTACGAAATCATGCGTTCGACTCTCTTGGTCTCCCCCAAATCTTCATGCCTGTGCAGGCTTAGGCCTCGGCCACGAATAAGTGAATCTGCGTTTGCTCGGGATTTCGAGTGGTGGGATTCCCGTCCGGGTATGATGCTTGTAGCATCTGCTTGTGATTGATGAATCGGCTATCCGTCAGCGATTTGAGGCGCTCGATCCTTTGCTGGACGAGCGCGGCCGGCGACGTTTTGTGGCAGCGGAGGCCTTGACGGCCGGTCACGGAGGCATCGTCGCAGTGTCGCGGGCCACCGGGGTGGCGCGCAGCACGATAGGGCGCGCGATTGAGGAATTGCGCAGTGGCGAGGCGCCTGATCCAGAACGGGTCCGCAGGTCGGGTGGCGGACGCAAGCCTCTGATTGCGACCGATCCGCGTCTTCTTGATGATCTGCGCTCACTGGTCGAACCGGCGACGCGAGGTGATCCGCAATCGCCGATGTTGTGGACCTCGAAGAGCTTGCGCAAGCTCTCGGAGAGCTTGGGTCGGATGGGCCATAGGATCGGCCGTACCTTGGTCGGCAAGCTACTACACCAGCTCGATTATAGTTTGCAGGCCAACCGCAAGACGCGCGAGGGATCGAACCACATCGATCGCGACGCCCAATTCCACTATATCAACGATCGCGTCAAAGAGGTGCTTGCCTCCGGCAACCCGGCGATCTCCGTCGATACCAAAAAGAAGGAGTTGGTTGGCGATTTCAAGAACGGCGGACGGGAATGGCGGCCGAAGGGGTCACCCGAAGAAGTGCGCGTCCACGACTTCGTCATTCCCGAACTCGGGCGAGCAGTGCCCTATGGCGTCTACGACATCGCCGGCAACGCCGGCTGGGTCAGCGTGGGCATCGACCACGACACAGCGGCTTTCGCAACCAACGCCATCCGGAGCTGGTGGCAAGTGATGGGCCGTGAGCGCTATCCCGTGGCTAAAAATCTGCTGATCACCGCCGATGGCGGCGGCAGCAATGGCTCACGGGTGCGGCTATGGAAGCTGGAGCTGCAAAAGCTGGCCGACGAACTCGATATCCCGATCACCGTCTGTCACTTGCCGCCCGGCACCAGCAAATGGAACAAGATCGAGCATCGCCTCTTCTCCTTCATCACCAGCAACTGGCGGGGAAAGCCGCTGATCAGCCATCAGGTCATCGTGCAGCTGATCGGCGCTACGACCACCAAAGCCGGCCTCAAGGTCCGTTGCCAGCTCGACCCCATGACCTACCCCGCCGGCATCAAGGTTTCTGACGACGAACTCGCTGCTGTCAACATCACCCGCCATGATTTCCACGGCGAATGGAACTATACAATTAGCCCAAAAGCCCGAGCCTTGCAGCGTTAGTTCGCGGACGACGCCTTAACTCGATCGAACCGCCGTGTACGGACCCGTACGCACGGTGGTGTGGGAGGGGCGGAGCCGAAAGGCTCCCCCCTAGCCCGATCTTTGGCCCGAAGCGGACGAAGCAGGTTTCCCCAACATATTGATGTAGGTCAACAAGCTGTGCCCGAACCTAAAGACGCTCGGGAACGGCACTCTTTCGTGAGAAAAGCAAGGCGAGGAGAGAAGCAAATGGCAGGAAAATACTCTCTGCGAATTGTTTCTTTGATTTTGGCGTGCTTCGCGGCGATAGCTTCATCAGCTTCCGCAGCAGATCGCCCCGCAGTTCAAGGTATTCGGGAGGAAATTTGGGCTTTGATGACCCCACTGCCCATGTTCGCCTTCGTCGTGCGACCAGTCGGCGGAGGCCCGTATCCTCTCCTCGTCATGAACCACGGCATTTCTGGCGATCCTGAGCAGCGGACGTTCTTCCCAGCAATCGAGTACCGCGACGCAGCACATTGGTTTGCACGGCAGGGTTACTTCGTAGTCTCCCCGGTGAGATACGGTGGCATTTCAATCGACCGCCCGGAGGAAGGACTGTTTAGCCTCTACTTCGCCAACGTTGGGAATTGTGACAAGCCCAATTTCCGCTGGCCCGGCTTGATGATTGCGACCTTGGATCAGTGGGTGATCGACTTCATGCAGAAGGAAGCGACCGTTGCGCCGGGGAAGGCCATCGTCGTTGGTCAATCAGGCGGCGGATGGGGAGCCATCGCTCTGTCCAGCCTGAACCCGTCGTCGGTCCAAGCGATCATCACGTTTGCGGCGGGTCGGGGCGGACGGGTTGATGGTAAGCCGAACAACAATTGCGCGCCCGACAAGCTCGTCGAAGCGACGCGCAATTTCGGCAAGACATCCCGCATCCCAATGCTTTGGATTTACGCAGAGAACGACACATACTTTGGCCCCGACTTGGCGAAACGAATGCACGAGGCGTTTACAGCAGCGGGCGGCAATGCGGAGTTGCGAGTGTTTCCACCGTTTGGAAGCGACGGCCACTTCTTTATCGGTGCGGCTGAAGCCATTCCAATATGGTCACCTCTAGTAAGCCGGTTCCTCGACGAGCATCAATGAAGCTGTGGACTTCTGGCACCCGCAACGGCCTGATAGCTCGGCGCAACCTTGGGGAATAGATATGAGCCAGCCCGCTATTGCCTCCGCGCCGACACCGGCCCTACGGCGGGTCGTGACTTGGTGGCTCGCACAGGTGAAGCATGCGCTTCCGCCAACGATCTTCTTCTTCGTCGGCTTCAATCTGATCCTATGGACCAAACGCCTAATCTTGCAGGAGCAGGGCGTCGAGTTCAGTGGCTTCTTCACCGCGATAGTAGCGGCGCTGCTCGTCGGAAAAGCCGTTTTGGTAACCGACAACCTGCCCTTTATGCGCCGCTTTGATGGCGCGCCCCTGATCCAGCCCATCTTGTTCAAGAGCGCGATCTACTGGATGTGCGTACTGATCGTGCGACTGGTGGAGGAAATCGTCCACTTCGTCGCTGCAGGCGGCGCAATCGCTGGTTTCGGAGACTACTTCGTTAATCACTTTTCGTTGCCGCGCTTTTTGTCAATTCAGATATGGCTGATGGTCCTGTTCCTTGCCTACGTTACGATACACGAACTTAACGAACTCTTCGGCGACGGTGAACTGTATCGCCTGTTCTTCCGCTGGCGCTCGTCTGAGGCCAAACTTACCCGTCGTCAGCGCATTCGCCTGCTCACGCGTCTCAACCGGCTCACTGAAGCAAATCCAATCGAGGCGTTCAGTGATCGGACATCGCCTGTTCACACTGAGCTAGTCGCCATACTCCACGAACTCGCTTCGCCGCCCGCGCCTTCGGCGGCGCACGCGTGACTGCGGCATGGTTGGTGGGCGAAGCAGACCCGGTTTCTGCTATGGCACATCTGAGACCCGTGTTGCCTCCCTGTAACTGCAACCACGAATTTTCTCGCACCTGATACCCTCAATAGGGGCGGTCGCGCGGTCCCCGCGTTTGATCGCGCCCTCCACAGTACCTTGGCGACGCTGCCGCCGTTGCGGAGGGTCGCCATCGTCGGAGGGCGGCCATCGTGGGACGGTCACCGCCCAGCCGGTGCGGTAGCAGCAGGCGACCGCACCATCGCGCGCATCACGTCAAGACCGGTCACCGCCAGCTACCGGTCCTCACGTCACCGTCACCGCGCCTAGCATCACGGCGCGGACAGGCGCGGCATCACGGCATCGCGCCACGACGCATCGACCCTCGACCACGGGCCATCAATTCGGGTGGCATCACGCGAAAAGGCGATGCCATTAACATCCGCTTAACGGATTGGACGGAGCATCGGTCCCGTCCTAACCAACCACGGAGGACACTGCGCTGCATCGAGAGCCGTCACCGCTTGCATCCCACCCTGTGACGGCTTCTTGCCGTCACAGGCGGCACGGCAACTCGAACCGGGAGCGAGCAACCGCAACGGCTCGCACTGTCACCGCATCACCATCACGGCGCAGACAGGCGACCGATAGCGGGCGGCATCACATCATCGCGCCATCACCGCGACGACCACGCGCACCACCGGGCGGGGGGTTTATACCTTGGGTATAAATTACCCACGACGGCAGGCGACGATCAGGCGGCCCGCCAAGGCCATTAGAACAGGGCTATCATTCTAGCGATACGACGTTCAACTACTGCAACAAAATCTGCCATGAACAGACATGCTTCGGGTCATTGGTCCGATCAACGGACACATCGTCAGCCAGACCGGCCACGTCCGGCCCCTCATACCCACCACCATCTCATAAGCGCTCACGAGAAAGGTCAGCAGGTCTGACCCTACAGCACGCGGCCACTGAACGATATCGCCATTTTTCGTCAAACTTATTAATGGTGTGGCTTTTACGGTACGCGGTTTCAGCGCTGAATTGATTACAGTGCATTATTCGTCGATCGCAATTGCAATGAATGCTTCAGATCAAACGAAGCGCTCAAACCGGGGGAAATAAGATGAAGAAGTTTCTGTTGGGGACCTTTGGTGTTGTTGTAATGGCCGCTCCCGCCCTCGCAGCTGACCTTCCGGTTAATGCGCCGCCGGTTTACGTCGCCCCGCTGTACAACTGGTCGGGCTTCTACATCGGCGGCAACGGCGGCTGGGGAGCGAGCGATAATTGCTTTGACATCTTTACGGTAGCTGGCGCGACCCTCGTTAACGGGTGCCACGATCGGTCCGGAGGCATGGTCGGTGGCCAGATCGGCTACCGCTGGCAACAACCCAACAACCACTTTGTTTTTGGTTTGGAAGCTCAGGGCGATTGGGCGAACATCAGCAACTCTCGCGTCAGCATTTTGGATCCAACTCTAACACTTGGCAGCAAACTTGATGGCTTAGGCCTTTTCACCGGCCAGTGGGGTTTTTCCTGGGATACGTGGCTGCTGTATGTGAAGGGCGGCGCGGCGGTGACGAGCAATAATTTCTCTGTAAGCTCCACCGCTGGAGGAACAGCCTCGGCAAGCTCGACCCGTTGGGGTGGTGCCTTGGGTGTCGGGTTCGAGTACGGCTTCACGCCGAACTGGTCGGTCGGTTTTGAATACGACCACCTTTTCATGGGTGCCGCAGACTTTTCGTTCTCGGGAGTGGATCCCCTACTTGCTAGTGCGCGGATCAGGCAGGACGTGGATATGGCTACCGTGCGCGTGAATTACCGCTTCGACTGGGGTGCCCCTTTCGTCGCGAGATACTGATTACCCTCTCCAGCCAATTCAAAGCCCCGGCATCGTCCGGGGCTTTTTTATTGCTCATGGCGAATGCCCGCGTCGGGTCATTCGCGACATTTCCGCGACGTCGGCTGTGAGTCCGCCTTACCCCCAGGAACCGACATCGTCAGTCAGACCGGCCATGTCGGAGAATGGGATGGACCGGCCGTGCTCCTGCCGCGAACCGCTCAGAGAGTGAGCGGGGGGCGTAAGAGCACGAGGAACCGCACACTCTTGCTCTGTCGCGCCGCTTGGCGCACGGCGGCAAGCCCGTTCGACGTGGTACCGCGGCGCAGTGTCCGGGCCACGGCCGTCTGGCCGCCGTTCCCCTCGGGCGAGGTCCTTTCCTCCACGGCCTCCGCTGAGGGCGCGCCCTCTTTGTTCGGCTGCTTCATCGGTAATATTCCCTCGTCCGACTTCTCATCCGCGTACGTGCTCATCGTTCGGCTGTTGCCTTCATGAACCGGTCCGGCCTGCCTTTCCGGACACGGATGAGATCTCCCAGTTTCCGTGCAAAGAACTTCTCCACGTGCACAAGGTCTCCGACTGCGCGAGGTTCTTCCCGTGCAAGCCAGTACGTCATGGGACGATGTTGCCTTCTCTTCAACGGAACGAGATCTCGGAATTGGACCCGTTTCGCAGCTCGATACTTGGCCCATGGTCTCCCCTGTGAACGCTTCACGTCGCCCCTCGCGGGACGCCGTGCATCACTCGGGGTCGGGGCGGTGGCTATTCCTTACCCCGTGGAAGACTTTCACCTCCTATTCTTTGCCAGCTAAACTGGCGCACTCCGGTTCGGGGCAAACTGAGAAGTGGCGATGCATTCGCTGAGAGTCCGTTCGACCCCGCATAGCGGAATCCGCGGCGCTCCCCACAGAGGATTGGCAATGCTCATCTCGCGGATAAGCTTGCGTATCTCAGGCGCTACGGTTGGCCGGCCGCCACGGCGCCGCGACTTCCACCGCCAGTACGATCTGAACCCGGCGCGGTGCCATTTAATCACGGTCTCCGGCTTCACGATCGCCAGGGCGCCCAGCACCTTCGGAGCCAAACGATACAAACCGGCGATTATCAGACGGTCCAGCATCCCGAACATCGGCCGTTTCGGCGATTGCCGCCGCAACACGTTAAGCTGATGACGCAAAATCGTGTTTTCAGCCTCAAGCGAGGCCCGCGACCGGAACGCCCCGACCAACGCCAACCAGATTAGGCTGCAAAGCTCTCGCATCGGATAGGAGCATCGCCCGATTCGATATCAGTTGCCAGCAGGATTGAGTTTCCGACAGGGACAACGTCGCGCAGCTGCAGATCGCAGCGCCGGCGCAATTCGATCGCGATGTCGGCGGAAACGTCTCGTGCCCAGCCTTCGGCAGTGTTGAACGCAAAAATGCCTATGGGATTCTTGTACTGGCCCTCCAGCAGATCGGTCACGACCGTCTCGAAGTCAGTCACATCGAAGTCGGCTTCGCGCCAGACCCGGCCGAGCCGGCCCAGATCGTCCACCACCAGGTAGACGTCATGGTCATCCCCGCGGGGAACGATAGAAGGGGTCCAGTTGGATCGACGCATTACAAAACCTCCAGCAAGAACCGGGATTTAAGCATCGCCGTGGTGATTTGTTCCTAAATGTCGGGAACCACTGGAGCGGTACAGCTTCAAGTTCGGTGTTGTTCGTCCGATTGCCGAAACGGGAACGATTCTCCACGACTTCGGTTTAAAGCGCATCCCCATTAGGAGGGGGAGATGTCCAAAGAAATTGTCGCCAAACAAGACCTTGAACGTATTGCGATGCAGGAAATCCGGGCTTTCCCCGGCTGCGAGTACGTGACCGAAGTTGAGATTGAATATCAGGTCGATAAATCGCTCAAGACGAATTGGACTCTTCATGTCTTCACTCGCGGGGGTGGCAACCTGGAGCGGATTCAGTACGCAATCAACACAACGCGGAAGCGGCTGCGGCATCGATATGACTTGCGAGAATCCTGAGATAACCACTCTGCGAACAGTTGTTTTAACCGAACAGCTCCGCGCCGGCCTGGGTGAACTTCACATAGGTCCCGCTCTCGTGCATCTCGATCCAGCCGCGCTCGATCGCCAGCTTGAGTCCGGCGGTATATTCGGCCGGGGTGGCTTTTAGCTCGAACAGGAATGGCCCATTGAGCAACTCAATGTGGATCCGGCCGTCCTGAACGGCCTCGATCGAATTGGCGATTTCGATGAGCTTGCGGGCGGCGGCTTCAGGGTCGGCGTAGGGGCGGGCAGCGGCGAATTTCATGGCAGGATCGAATCCGGTTGAGATCTTGCCCAATCTAAGGCCGCTTCTTCTGCGTCAAAAGCCTTCATCGAACACGCGTAAGCCCGTCGGGGATATTCCGCCCAGTCCGCGCCGTTCCAGAGTGCGTGATCGGTGATCGTGAGAAGCACGAGCCTATCCCTTCCGAGGCCGCGCTCAATGGCGTCACTCTGCGCCCGCAGAATGATTGGTGGGGGTGGGCTCTTCTGGAAAACGAGAACGGCCGAACGACCGAGCATTTTCGCCCGGCCAGCTACGGCTAATTTTTCGGCCCACCGCGTTTACCTCTTTTCTCGACCTCTTGCGCGCGAGGGCTGATGGCCGGCAGGCAGTGGTCTGCGCGTTGCTACCGGGTCGCCCGCCAACGAGATGGGTCGCGCCAAAAGAGCATCAACAAGGGCGATTGGTTCGAATCGCCCTTGTTGATGCTCGTCTACGAGAGTCCGATTGCAAAGAACGTCTACGCGTCAGCAATTGGATTGTGCAAAGACTCTATGATTATGCAGTCAAGAGAACCGTCGAACTCTGACTTCTGGCGGTCTTTCAACATGTAGTCGATCCAACCCGCGTTCGCACCGTCGCGAACAAGAATTCTGCCGTGACCCCACTCGACCTTCGCCCAACACTCGCGGATCATCTTTTCAACGTTAATGGCATCGAAGTGTGAGGGCAATTCAATTGCACAATGAATATGCCATCGACCTGACGCTCCGCATTCCCATGGACGCAATGCGCGGGCGCGGACCTCGCCCTTTTCAAGTACGGGTAATACACGAAGACGTTTGCCGTGCCGACGAAATGCGGATCCATACACAGCTCTGTTGAGGAGGTTCATGAAGTGCCGAAAAGCTTGTCTGCACCGATAGTCGTCGATTCTTACCCAGCCACCGCGGTCGGGCTGCCAGGCTTGCTTCAAAGTTAGAGTGACGTCGCAAAATTCACCCCAGCTGCTGGTATCGAAGAAGTGTGATTTGGCGGATTCAAAAGGATCAGATATCCAGGACCGGGCCTCTGCGGCTGGTGGACCGACGATTTTTAACGGTGCAACCGATGCGTAGCTGGAGCCCTTGGAGGCGTTGGCTTTGGTGTTGCTCCTGACTCGGTGTTCAAATTTGCCGGGCAGCATCAGTTGATCTCTACATGAGGCGGCGGCGTGGTGCTCCCACAACTGGAACCCCTACGAACCCCGCGATCTACCTGCTTACGCCAAGGAGGACTGCGGTGTTGCCGCAGCGGCAACGGTGTGCGCCAGCCTCGCGGCTGCTGACATATGCGGGTGTCATCACGTGTAACCCGAACTACAGCATCTCGCGCGTAGAGGGTAAGAAAAGAGGTTAACGCGGTGCGCAGCTCGGTGTCATCACCCGGTGGACTCCCGTCAAGAGCCTGACCTTCTCTGCTGAATATATCTATACGCATCAGGACCAGAACTATGCTGGTGTTGTTGTGGCCAGCGGTTCTTACGGCACAGGCGCCTACAGAACTTCGCCGAGCGGCAAATCGAGTGCGGTGAGACCCTCGATAAGATGCTGGAAGTGTGCTTCCGCCCCGCCGTCAAGCGCACCGGATTTGAACTGCGGATACTGACCGATCAACAGGCTGCCGGGCTGATTGATGACCAAATCAGGTCCGGCCTCCTAGCCGCAAGGTTTGTCGTTGCTGACCTGACGCATGGCAACCCCGGAGCCTATTGGGAAGCGGGATACGCAGAGGGCCGAGGCATCCCAGTTTTATACTTGCGAGCAAAGCGCCTGGAGGACGAACAAGCCACACTTCGACACAAATCACTTAGTCACGATTGGGACGCCTCGCAGCCCAAGAAGTCGGAAGACGCACTCGTCGCCACGATCCGCGCAACGTTGCGAGGTGAGGCAAAGCAGACCGACGATTGATATTTCTGGTGCGAGGACAACCGCTATCTATCTAACCGTGCGAAGGTCCGCTCAAAGTGGGCCTTTAAAATCAGGCCCCACAATCCCCACATCTTGTCCATGGCAACATGGCAGAAGACGCGCGAGCCGCCCAAGACCAAAGAGCAGCTACGCGAGATGCTGAGGCAGGCAGTGCAGAACACGCAGCCCGAGAAGAAACCCAAGGTCAGCAAGGATCAGGCGTTGGGCGCCGCAGGTGCGCCGCCTACGTATTTTGGCCTCCGTCCGCGTCTGACGCGCTTTGATTTTGTATCTGCTTCGGAGCGTCGCGCTTCTCAATCTGTTCAAGCGCTCGCGGGGGCAGGTTTTTGTACATTTCAGCGATGCGCTTCTGCGTCGATATGCGCCGATCCACGACCAGATTTACGAGTTGCAGCAAGGTCGTTGCAGTTGCCTTGTCGTCCCTCAAGTCAATCGCGCCAGGATGTACGGCGTTGTTTCCTATCACGCGCACCAAGTCTTCTTGGTCTCCAGTCCCTTGTTAACGAGCGACGCGATGTCCTCGTTTAACCTTTTCAGCCAATTTTCACTATGATGCCAGAAGCGCTTCCTTGGTGCTGGCGACGCCTAAATCCCGACTATATTGGAGCGGCCGCGCCAAATTCGCTAGGACAATCAATCAGCGAAGGGAGAAAAAGTGCGGCCCCGGTCAGACGCGGCGACTGACGGGGACCGCTTTGGGGCGCGTGATCGTGACGGGGGGCCTGATCAAACGCAGGCGCAACCTAACGATGCTTTGTTACGCAGCCATGACAGCAGGACTTATCCACAGGGCCATTCGCGGCGCGCCGATTGTGACAGCGAACCAAGAGTTCGTCATGCCCGGCCATGACGAAGCTTTGAACGCTCCTTGAATTGAATACTCAGAACAGTTTGCGATAGACCACAAATCCCGAATGCTCCGCGACATCGTCGTAAAGCCGCATCGCGGTGTGATTGGTTTCGTGGGTGTGCCAGTACACCCGCAAACATCCGGCGAGTTTTGCCCGTTGGTACACGCCGTCGATCAGCGCCCGGCCGACGCCTTTGCCGCGCGCGGCTTCGCTGGTGAACAAATCCTGCAGATAGCAGTTCGGCCCGATCGCGGTGGTGCTGCGGTGAAACAAATAATGCGTCAGGCCGAGCAATTCGTCGCCACGCGCCGCGACCAGCGCATGCACCGGTTCATAGACGTCGAAGAAGCGCGCCCATGTCGTCCGGGTGATTTCGGGGGCAAGCGCGGTCGCGCCGGCCCGTCCATAGAACGCGTTGTAACCATCCCACAGCGGAAGCCATTGCGCGTGGTCCTGTGGGGTCACGGCGCGGATGATGAGGTCGCTGGACATTTTTGTGTTTCGGATCCGTGAAAGAGCGCATCACGCACAGCCAGCGCGGGCCGGTGAGGCGGTCTTTATAGCGTTTTCGAGCGAAGTGGATACCGGTTCGCGTGAAGAAAACGCGTCAAACAAAAAGACGAGAGGCCCGTTCCGATTCAATCGGAACGGAAAAGGCTCGAGTACGGACAGAGGCGGGAAGGATCAATCGCCTTTTGCGTTGCGGCGATGCCGCTTCTATTCGGCGGCGCGCAGATAGCGGATCAGCCCGCGATTGCCGCCGCCGCGCAGCGACTGGTAGTAGTCGGCGTTGGCGGGGTCGTCGGTATGGCGGACCAGGTCGGTCACCGGCGTGTAGCTCAGCATTCGGCCGCCGTCGGGCAATGCGGTGCAACTGAAACGCAGCACCTGTCCATCCCTGAGGTTGATGATGATCGGCGTCTGGTCGCCGGCGCGCATCATCCTGGTGCGCTGCGCGATGAAGTCGGCAAATTCCTCCTCGGGCATCTCCCAGGCGCCGGTGTCGCGGCCGTGATACAATAGCGCGATGAACGGCGGCTTGCTTTCGGCCTTCGCATCCGACAACGCAAAATAATCGCGGAACGCCCGGTTGATGAACTCCGCGCGGGTGTCGGCATCGAGCAGCACGATGCCGATTTCGAACTGATCGAGTGCTGCCGCCAGCCGCTCCGCGGTGGCGTGGTGCGTGCGCTCCCATCCCAGCGCATCGACCAGCCGTTTTCGCAGCAGACCGGTCATGGCGGCGGTTGCCGTCGCGGTCAAGGCCAGCATCGACAGCCGCGTCAGATCGTTGGCGTCGCTGCCGGGCAGCGTGCGGTGAAGCAGCAAGAACAGCGCGGACCCGGCGACCGCGATGGCGGCGCTGATCATGCCGGACGCAAGCCCGCTGAGCGAACCTGCGAAGGCTATGATGCAGATCAATAGCGGCGCAGGATCAGGTACGCCAATCAGGACGCGGTCGGCGAAGATGGCGATCAGCACCGTCGCTGCCGTCAGTACCGGACCGTAGAATGCGCGCCAGTCGAATTGCATGCCTGTCTCGCTCTGTCACGAGAGTTAAGTGCTACAGCATGACGGATCATTGGGGATAAAGCGGACTTTCTCACCGCATCGTCAAGGCGCCGTTTAGCAGGTGGCTCAGGGTTTTCGCTTGTTTGATTCAAACGATCCGGGTTCCGATATCATTTGGCCGCTGGCGCGTGCCAGCGCGCCGCATCGACCGGCGGCCGGAAGGCGTTTTCGCCACGCGTTCCCGTGGCGATCAGGAATGACGCGGTCAGCAGGATCGCGAGCGTCAACGTCGCGGTTACGATCACGACAGGTGCTTTCATCGATACCCAATCGCGGTGCACATCACCGCGCCTTGTCGTTCGAGGAACGCGAGAACCGCTCGCGGTTATTGCCAATGGCTTTGGAAAAATAACTTTGAGCTAAGCGGGAATTGGCATTGCCATGCTGACCTTGAGGGAAAATACCGTCAGGGTGACGATCAGGCATAGCGACAGCGAGCCGATCGCGAGCGAGGCCGCGACGACGTCGTGCAATCGGGACGAAGCTACAGGCGCAGAACGACCTTCAAAACCTGCTGCGCCGGGCGACCGTCTCATGGCCGAGTTCCTTTGATGCGCGGGCGAATCACCCGCGACGCCAATGACTTGGCAGTCATCGCAGGCAACATTGCGGCGGAAGCCGATTGGAAAATGGCAAAACGGCGGCGAAACCGCCGCTTATGCCCGCTATTTAGGCTGCGTAGCGTTTTCGAGCCAACGGGTCGCGCGAATGCGCGCCCGATGACAGGCTCCGTGGATACCGGTTCGCACAGCAATCTGCGCAGATTGCGTAGACTTATCTGCGGTAGAAAACGCGTCAGAACAAAGCGGCAGCCTAAGCTGATCAAACCTCGGCGCCGACCCCGGCGGTCGCGTTGGCCAAGGCATCCGGCCGCCAGTCCATGCCGACGAAACCGTAGGTCTGCTCGATGCGCCGCAGCCAGGCGCGAACGGCGGGGAATGCCGCGAGGTCATAGTCGCAGCGGTCGGCCACATGGGTATAGCCGTAGAGCGCGATGTCGGCGACGGTGAGTTGTTTCGCGGCAAAATAGTCATGAGTCTTCAGGTGATTTTCCATCACCTGCAACGCGGCATAGCCGCGCTCCATCCAGTCTTCCAGCGCGTGGGTCTGCAGCGTGCGTCCGCCCTTGACCAGCGACAGCCAGAAATAGGCCGCGCCGATATTGGGCTCCAGCGCGTGCTGTTCGAAGAACATCCACTGCAACGCCTCGGCGCGTTCGATCCGGGTGTCGGGCGCCAGCGAGGTGCCGCCGGCGACATACCAGAGGATAGCGTTGGACTCGGCGAGGAAGCGTCCGGACTCGACCTCCAGCAGCGGCACCTGTCCGCTTGGATTCATCGCGAGGAAATCCGGCGTGCGGCTCTCGCCGCGCAGGATATCGATTTCGATCGCGCGATAGGGCGCATTCAGCAGCGCTAGCGCCAGGCGAACCTTGTAGCTGTTGCCGGAACGCTGCATCGAATAGAGCTTGTACATCTGGATTCAATCGTCGTGGATTCAATCTTAGCGGGATTAGAAGTCGCGTAGCGGGATTCGAGGTGGCGGTGCGGGAGGCGCCTTGTGATCTCGCAACGCGGCTAAACAATGATGCCGATGGGGATGGGTCGCAAGACCCCGACAATGGAAAAAGTCGAAATTCTCTACCGCACTGCATCAGGCGATGTGTTCTTGCCAGCTCCTGCCAACACGCCAGTACAAATCGGATCACGCTTGCGCTACTCTGGCTGCGCCGATGATCGATTCGCTGCGCGCTTTGGTCGCGCGCCGCATCACCAGGGCATACAGCGCCACGAGGGTGATGAGGCCGATCGGTATGCCGGTCGCACCGGCCACCGCACGCGCCAACAGCGGCGCGATCCAGGCCGCGGCCAACAGGCTGATGTCGTAATCGCGCCACCCGTTGGCATGACTGGCGGCGACGATGAACGCGATCGCGGGTCCGAGAATCGTCAGATCGTAATCGAGTACATGCGGCGAACCCAGCAAGGTCGCGACGATCAACAGCGCAGCCTTCAGATCGCGGTCGGCTGATGTGCGCCAGGTCCACGCCACGCCGCAGATCGCGGTCAGGGTTACGGCGCCCTGCACGGCGTAAGCGAGCGATACACCGCCGCCCCACATCCTGACCGCCGCGAATGCGCTTTGCAGTTTTTCGAATCCAACGTCGCCCTGCTCGAGCAGCAGCTTGCGCGAGGTTTCGGTGGACGCCGCGAACAGCCACCAGAGGTCGGTGCCGAAGGTGAACGTGGCCGCGCCGGCGAGGGCGATCACGGTGGCGAAGGCTGCGATCATGCAGCGACATTGCCCCGCGGCGAGCAGCGCGAACGGGATCAGAAGGCCGAATTGCGGCTTGTAGGCGAGCAGGCCGAACAGCATGCCGGAGACAACCGGCCGCCGCGGCAACGCCAGCAGCGCCGCCCCCAACACTCCCGCGGTGAGAAAGCCGTTCTGGCCGTGACCGAGATTGACGAAGGCGGCCGGGAAGGCCGCCGCGACCGGCAGCCAGAGCCGGGCCATCGCGCCACCGTCGCGCCGCGGCGCGCGCAGGATCGCGGCGATCACCGCCAGATACAGCGCGAAGGTAGCACTTTGCCACACGATCAGCGCCAGCGCATAAGGCAGCAGCGCCAGCGGCGTTGCGACCAACAGAAAGATCGGCGGATAGAGCCAGCCATAATAGGGCGTGGCCGGGCCGAAGAGCCGCTGCTCGCGGGCATAATGCGCGGCCATGTCGTAGACGTCGCCGGCGCGGCCATCGAGCACCAGCGAACCCGCGGCATAGAAGCTGGAAAAATCGGTGCCGATCGGCTTGCCGTTGCGGTCGACCAGGCCGTCCGACAGCGCGATCCAGCCGACGATCGCGGTGACATAGAGGGCGAGCAGGATCAGGCTATAGGCGCGCGTTCGCTCGGCGGTCAGCCAGCGGCCGGACCGCAGCTCTTGCCAGAAGGGCGCCATCGCTCGAAGTCCAGTGGTTGCGGAAGTAAGACCAAGTCTAGGGCGGGCGGTTTAACGTTTCGTTAGGCCGGCGCCGAACGCCTCGTCAGTCGGTTCGGCTGCCGGAAATGCCGCGCGGAACAGCAGGCCGGCGCGGGCGAACTCGAACTTCGCGGTGCCGCCGAATTGCCTGCCGATCAAGCGCTCGATCAGGATCACCATGCCGACGCTGGTGGCGATTTCGGCTTCATGACAGCTCCGAAACCGCAAGAAAACACCCTTTTTTTGAACAATTTGTTCAAGTGGCCGGAACCTTCTTGCGATGCAGCGTAAGCCGCTCTAGGGTGCGCCGATCCCATCAAAAAGCGCCGTGGTTGATCCCCAATTCACGACGCATGACGTTTGATGACACCCACTTCAAGGAGATGATGATGCCGTTTCTGTCCGCTGCGCTCGACCGTGTGAAGCCGTCCGCGACCATCGCGGTAACGGATAAAGCACGCGCGCTCAAAGCGGCGGGCCGTAATGTCATCGGGCTGGGCGCCGGCGAGCCGGATTTCGATACGCCCGCCAACATCAAGCTGGCGGCGATCCATGCCATCGAGGCCGGCAAGACCAAATATACCGCGGTCGACGGCATTCCCGAGCTGAAGGAGGCGATCATCGCCAAGTTCCAGCGCGAGAACGGGCTGACCTACAAGCCGAACCAGATCATTGTCGGCACCGGCGGCAAGCAGGTGCTCTACAACGCGCTGATGGCGACCATCAACCCGGGCGACGAGGTGATCATTCCCGCGCCCTATTGGGTCAGCTATCCGGAAATGGTGGCGCTGGCCGGCGGCGAGCCGGTGCCAGTGGTGTGCCCGGCGTCGAGCGGCTTCAAGCTGCGCCCGGAAGATCTGGAGAAGGCCGTCACGGCGAAGACCAAGTGGATCATTCTCTGCTCGCCGTCGAATCCGACCGGTTCGGCCTATACGCGCAGCGAATTGCAGGCGCTCACCGACGTGCTGGTGAAGCATCCGCATGTCTGGGTCATGACCGACGATATGTACGAGCATCTGGTCTATGACGACTTCGTGTTCACGACGCCAGCGCAGATCGAGCCGAAACTGTACGATCGCACGCTGACGGTGAACGGGGTCTCGAAAGCCTATTGCATGACCGGCTGGCGCATCGGCTATGCCGGCGGCCCCGCCGAGCTGATCAAGGCGATGGCGACGATCCAGTCGCAGTCGACTTCGAACCCGTCGTCGATCGCGCAATGGGCCGCCGTCGAGGCGCTCAACGGTCCGCAGGATTTCATTCCGGCGAACAATAAAGTGTTCAAGGAGCGTCGCGATCTCGCGGTCTCGATGCTCAATCAGGCGCGCGGCATCGAATGCCCGCGGCCGGAAGGCGCGTTCTATGTCTATCCGTCCTGCGCCGGCACCATCGGCAAGACCGCGCCGTCCGGCAAGGTGATCGGCAACGACGAGGACTTCGTCACCGAGTTGCTGGAGACCGAAGGCGTCGCCGTGGTGCAGGGGTCCGCGTTCGGACTTGGGCCCGCGTTCCGGATCTCCTACGCCACCAAGACCTCCGATCTCGAAGAGGCCTGCAAGCGCATCCAGCGATTTTGCGGCAATTTGAGATAGCGCGTTTTGAAGCGAGGCGGCGAGGGTTCGCGTCAGCTAACGCGCCCATAACAAGGCGTGTCAAATCACAAGGCAGATCAGAATTTACTTTGTTTTGCCGAACCTTTGATGTTTTGACGTCGAACTTGGGAAGCGCCTTGTTTTGGACACGACGCTTCCTTCTTGTCCGCCCGCAAGTTTAACCAGCCCAGGCGGAGACCAGATTTATGCGATTTTCGACACTTTCCATTGCTATCGTTGCGCTGTTGGCGCCGATCGCAAGCGCCAATGCAGCGACGCCGATGCGTGCCGGCATCCTGCAATGCCAGGGCGGGCAGAATGTCGGCTTCGTGCTCGGCTCGGTGACCCAACTCGAATGCGTGTTCCAGAGCCCGGGACACCTGCCCGACCCTTACGTCGCGACGGTTCGCCGCTTTGGCGTCGACCTCGGGATCACCGCGCAGACCCAATTTTCCTGGGCGGTCACCGCGCCGGGCGGCAGGCTCGAATACGGCGAATTGGCCGGCAACTTTGGCGGCGTCGGCGCCAATGCGTCGGTCGGCATTGGCGGCGGCGGCAATTTCCTGGTCGGTGGCCCGAACAATTCCTACGCCCTGCAGCCGGTCAGCGTGCAAGGCCAGACCGGATTGAATGTCTCGGCGGGCATCGCCGGCCTCGACCTCCAGCCGGTTGCATTCCGGCATGGCGGCGGGCACTGGCACCATCATCACCGGCATCACCACTAATACGCCCGATGCTTTCGAAAGAGGCCCGCGCAAGCGGGCCTTTTTTTGTGACGTGATGCACGCAGGATACGGATTAACGCATGGCCCATGTGGCAAGCGCGGCGGCATTATGTCATAGAATTCCGTACGCCATGGTCTATGCCGTAAGGAATGGCGCTCGCTTCACGTTCGTTCTCTTCAGGTCGCTTCAGGTCTCTGCCCCGCATCACATTCATCAGCCGGAGATTTTCCATGCGTCGCTCATTCATCCTTGCCGGTATCGCCATGGGCATGCTGGCTGGCTCCCTTGCCGGCTCCAATGCGCAGCAGGCGTTGCAGCGCGTGCAGGTCGGCGTTCTCGAATGCCGCGGCGGCGCGAGCATCGGGTTCATCGTCGGCTCGGTCACCAATCTCGGTTGCGTGCTGCGCGTCGACGGCGTGCCGGATGACCGCTACATCGCGACCATCCGCAAGATCGGCGTCGACCTCGGCATCACCGAGGAGACGGCGCTCGCCTGGGGCGTGTACGCACCGGTAGCCCGCCTCGGGATCGGCGATCTCTCGGGCAATTACGCCGGCGCCCAGGGCAGCGCCGCGGTCGGCGTCGGCGCCGGCGGCAATGTGCTGGTCGGCGGCTCGAACAATTCGATCGCGCTGCAACCGCTGAGCGTGCAGGGTCAGGTCGGCCTCAGCGTCGCGGCCGGACTGGAAAGCCTGGAGCTTCGGCCGGGACGGTAAGCGAGCCGTTCTCGCCGTCATTACGAGAAGCCAACGGGTCGCGCGAATGCGGACCCGTTGACAGGCACGGCGAAGCAATCCAGTCCTCGTCGCATTAGATCGCTTTGCTTTTTCGCTGGCATCTCCGGCTTTCCGGCCCCAAGTTCCCGATTGACAAACCAGGCGCCCTTTGGCTACTGGCAGCCATGGGGAAGCGATCTCCCCACAAGGCGACATGCCCAAGAATCGCGTCCGGTCATCCACCGAGGACGCATCATGTCTGCCATTTACGCCATAGCCCCCGATAAACTTGCCCGTCTGATCGGCACGCCTGCGTGTCCGGTCCTCGTCGACGTCCGGACCGACGAGGATTTCGACGCCGACCCCAACTTGGTGCCCGGCGCCGTTCGCCGCAATCACGCCGACATCGCGGAATGGGCCCCTGGCTTTTCCGGAAAGACCGTCGTCGCGATCTGCAAGAGAGGGGAGAAGCTCAGCGAAGGCGTCGCCGCATGGCTTCGTCACGCCGGCGCGTCCGCGAATGTGCTGGACGGCGGCACCGAGGTTTGGGCAACGGAGAAGCTTCCGCGCGTGCCGGCCTCGAAGCTTCCGAAGCGCGATCCGGAAGGCCGTACCGTGTGGGTCACGCGCGCGAGACCCAAGATCGACCGCATCGCCTGTCCTTGGCTGATCCGCCGCTTCGTCGATCCGTCCGCCGTCTTTCTGTTCGTGACCGCGTCCGAAGTCGAATCCGTCGGTGAGCGCTTCGGCGCCGTTCCCTTTGACATCGAGGGCGTGCACTGGGGCCATCGCGGCGAGCTCTGTACTTTCGACGCGATGGTCGAGGAGTTCGGCTTGGAGATCGACGCGTTGCGGCACCTGGCCACGATCGTCCGCGCAGCCGACACCGATCGGCTCGACCTCGCTCCGGAGGCACCAGGTCTGCTTGCGGCGTCGCTCGGTCTCTCCCGGATCTATGCCGACGACCATGAACAGCTTGATGCCGGCATGCTGCTCTACGACGCCTTCTACCGATGGTGTCGGGACGCAACAGGCGAGACCCACAACTGGTCTTCCCACAAGGCCAAGTCAAAGACGAAGGCCAGGGTGTCACCGACGTGACCGCGAACGCCCCAATTCCGGCCGCGCACAGCGCGCGGGCCATGCCCACCATGACGGAGGCCTTCCGGGTCTGGCTCCGCGTCGCGATGCTCAGCTTTGGCGGGCCGGCGGGCCAGATCGCGGTGATGCACCGGATCCTGGTCGAAGAAAAGCACTGGGTCTCGGAGAACCGATTCCTGCATGCGCTCAACTACTGCATGTTGCTTCCGGGTCCGGAGGCGCAGCAGCTTGCGACCTATATCGGCTGGCTGATGCATCGCACGCGCGGCGGGATCATGGCGGGCGGTCTGTTCATCGTGCCCGGCGTCATCGCCATCATGGCGCTGAGCTATGTCTATGCCGCGTTTGGCAATGTCGGCTTCGTGGCCGCGCTGTTCTTCGGCCTGAAGGCGGCGGTGCTCGCCATCGTGATCCAGGCCGTGGTGCGCGTCGGCAAGCGCGCGCTGAAGAACCGGATCATGCAAGGACTTGCCGCGGCGGCGTTCGTGGCGATCTTCTTCTTCAACGTGCCGTTTCCCGTGATCGTGCTCGGGGCAGGACTGATCGGCTTTTTCGGCGGCCGCGCCGGGCTCGCCGCCTTCGCCGTTGGCGGAGGACACGGGCCGTCGAAGTCAACCGCCCTGGTCGACAGTCTTCTGGGCGACGAACTGCCGCCGCATGCGAAGCCTGGCGTCGGAAGCGCGCTGCGCGTCGCCGCGGTCTGGCTGCTGTTGTGGCTGGTCCCGGTTGTCGCGTTGTTCGCGATGCTTGGCGAAGCCAATGTGTTCACCCAGATCGCGATCTTCTTCAGCAAGATGGCGATGGTGACGTTCGGCGGCGCTTACGCGGTGCTGGCGTACGTCGCCCAGCAAGCCGTGGAGCACTATCACTGGGTTCAGCCCCGCGAGATGCTGGACGGTCTCGGCATGGCGGAGACGACGCCGGGGCCGCTGATCATGGTGCTGCAGTTCGTGGGCTTCATGGCCGCCTTCCGCGACCCTGGCTCGATGTCGCCGATGGTCGCCGGACCGCTGGGCGGTTTGCTTGCGACCTGGGTGACGTTCACCCCGTGCTTCCTGTGGATATTCCTCGGCGCACCCTTCATCGAAGTGATGCGCGACAACAAGGCGCTCGCCGGCGCGTTGTCGGCGATCACGGCGGCCGTCGTCGGCGTCATCCTCAACCTGGCGATCTGGTTCGCGATCCATACCCTGTTCCGCGCCACCGTGCCGGTCCTCAGCCTGGGCTTGTCCTTCGAGGCGCCGGTTCTTTCGAGCGTCGACCTTTGGGCGCTTGCTTTGTCGGTCGCGGCGGCCGTTGCGATCTTCCGGTTCAACGTCGGGATGCTGCAGACGTTGGGCGCCTGTGCCGTCGCGGGTCTGCTTCTTCACGCCGCGGGCGTCCTGTGAAACGGGCGGCGAACGCGATGCCCGCCGCGGTGTCCGCGGTCGGAACGCCGAAACCAAACTGACCAACAACCTGGCCGCAATGCTCGCATCACTTGAACCCCACTTCGCGGCCGGGTCGAATTGGGGCGCAACAGGAGAAAGCCATGAAACACGAATATTCGTCTCCCGCTCCGGCCGATCGCACGTCGTTGCCCCAAGCTTTGGTCGCGGCCGGTGCGGTCCTGCTCGCGACCGTCTGCGCGGCTTCGGCCGACATGCAGGGTTTGGGCCCGAATGAACCGGGTTCAGTACCGGCGTTGGCGTCGAACGCGTCCCCCCGCGAAACCTTGAAAGGTGTCGTCGCAAGCACGAATGAGCAGAACGACACGCTCACCATTCAGATCGCGTCCACCGGCGCACCGGGCGACTTCAAGGTGCGGGACGGGCTCATCTTCAATGCCGTGCGCTACGGCGATCCGGTCGAGATCACCGTGGAGACGATCGACGGGGCAAAGACGATCGTCGCGTTGACGAAGCAATAGGGCCGCGTTCGACGCCTTTCAATCAAATCAAGATCGCCCGCTGTCACCTCTCATGTCGAACGCAGCGGGAGACAACAAGGCTGGGTGCATAAACCAGGAAGGAGTGAGAAATGCGATTGCTCGGACTATTGATCGTCGCCGGCGTAGCGATAACCGGCGCAGCACGTGGAGAAGAAATCGTCTGGTCGAAGGTCGACGAAGCCATGGGAAGGTCCGGGGCCGTAACCCTGGACGTTCACCGCTACGGATTTCCGAGGACCGATCTCAGCGTGACCCTCGACGGTGTGACCATCAAACCATCGTTAGCGCTAGGGGGCTGGGTCGCCTTCAAGCCGATGGGCGGCGAAGCCATGGTGATGGGCGACCTCGTTCTGCTCGAAACCGAGATCGAGCCGGTCATGGCCAAACTCATCGAAGGCGGCCTCGACATTACCGCCATCCACAACCATTTGCTCCGCGCCAGCCCGGCGACGTTCTACATGCATGTCGGCGGTCATGGAGATCCCGCAAAGATGGCCGCGGTCATCCACGGCGCGCTCGCGATCAGCAAGACTCCGATGACGGCGCCGACCCCGCCAGCGACACCGCCGGCGATCGACCTCGACAGCGCGCAGATCGAGCAGGTCATCGGGGTGAAGGGCCAGGCAAACGGCGGAGTCCTGCAGTTCAACGTACCGCGCCGCGATGCCGTCACCATGGAGGGGATGCAGATGGCTCCGGTCGGGCCGATGGGTGTCGCCGAGGCGATCAATTTCCAGCCGACCGGAAACGGCAAGGCGGCGATCACTGGAGACTTCGTCCTGATTGACACCGAAGTGAACCCCGTCCTCAAGACGCTGCGCGCCAACGGCATCGATGTCACCGCACTTCACAGTCACATGCTGATGGAGAATCCGCGGCTGTTCTTCATGCACTTCTGGGCGAATGACGATGCCGTCAAGCTGGCGAAGGGATTGCGGGCGGCACTCGACAAGGCCGCTGTGACGAAGAACTAGCGCAACGATCGAAAGAGGGAGACCGGCTGTGACCAGTAGAGTTGCAATTGTCTGGCGCGGTGACCGGGAAGCGCGGAATTCGGCGACAGCGCAGAACAATCGCTTCCATCGGGTATTCGAGGAGCTTGCCGCGCTTGGCATCGGCGCGGCGCCGGCGGTTTTCGATGAGTTGTTCGCGGACGAGGTCCGCGAACAACTCATGACGGCGGACGGCGTACTCGTTTGGGTCGATCCGTTGCATGAGGGGAAGACGCGCGCGGTGCTGGATCCGTTGCTGCGCGATGTCGCGGAGCACGGGCCGTGGGTTAGTGCCCATCCGGACGTGATCCTGGCCATGGGAGTCAAGGAGGTCCTGCACAGGACGAAGCAACTCGGGTGGGGCACCGATACGCACGTCTATCGCTCTCCGCGCGGTTTTCGACAGGCATTTCCGGAGCGTCTGATCGCCTCAGGTCCCAGGGTGCTGAAGCAGAATCGCGGCAACGGCGGACAGGGTGTCTGGAAAGTCGAACGGCTTGATGCTCTTCGGGGGAAAGCGGCGGCGGTTCGGGTGTTGCAAGCACGGCGCGGAAGCCTGCCGGAAGAGCTTGCGCTGACGGATTTCATGACGCGCTGCGAAGCCTATTTCGGGCCCGACGGCTGTATCGTCGATCAGCCGTTCCAGCCGCGCCTGCCGGAGGGCATGATCCGCTGCTATATGGCCGCCGACAAGGTGGTGGGCTTCGGCCATCAGTTGATAAAGGCGCTGATCCCGCCGCCGCCCGAAGGACCGGACTCCGAGGCGGCGCAACCTGGTCCGCGCGTCATGCATCCTGCCTCGGCCAAGCCGTTCCAGCGGCTGAAGAACCAGATGGAGACCGTGTGGACGCCGCGGATGATGGAGATCCTCGGCATCGATGCAGCCTCGTTGCCGATCATATGGGATGCCGATTTTCTCCTCGGTCCGCGGAATCCAGCGGGCGAGGACACCTATGTTCTCTGCGAGATAAACGTCAGTTCGGTGTTCGCCATTCCGGATCAGGCACCGGCGGAAATTGCCCGCCTCGTCGCTGCGCGATTGCGACGTCGGCCGCGCCCGCCTGATTGATGGAAACAGTTCAGAAAATTACAGCGCGAATTGGCGACGGACCCACGACGCCCCCTCGGGTGAGAAACGATCTCGGTAGAAATGATGCGAAGAAAAATCCTGGTCTGGTGTTGTGTCGTTGCCGTCGTGACGGCAGCTATCCTCGGCCTTCTCTACGCCGAACTGATTCCCGGCCTGTCGAGTGCTCGCACCGACCCGCCGGTGGCCGAGACACTGCTTGCGACCTGGTTGCTGCATCAGAGCGTTCCCTTTGAGGCCAAAATGAGCGTCAATCCGGCGCCTGATCCTTCCGATGTCGCGGCAGGAAACGACCTTTACCGGCAGACCTGCGAAAGCTGCCACGGAATTGACGGCAGCGGCAGAACGCCGATTGGCTCCAACGAGTTTCCGCGCGTGCCCACGCTGCGCTCGGTTGCTATCGCGGCAACTTCTGACGGTGAGCTTTTTTACCACATCCGCAACGGCATTCGTAACACCGGCATGCCCGCGTGGAATCTTCCCGACCGTCAGATATGGCAACTCGTGAGCTTTGTCCGGCACCTGCCGGAGGTGGCAGCGATGGCGCCCGAGGCCGCCAACGCGCTATCGCTCGCCGTACCCACGACGGCGGCGCCGGATCACGGGCATTATGTCGGGTCGGTTGTCTGCAAGGGATGTCACGAGGAAGTCTATGCGCGCTGGAGCAAGACCCGCATGGCCAATATCGTGCGCGATCCTCGCAAACATCCCGACGCCATCATTCCGGACCTCTCGAAGCCCAATCCGCTTGTGACATTTACCAAGGACGACATCGCCCTGGTTTACGGCAGCCGGTGGAAGCAGCGGTACTTCAAAAGGGTTGGCGATGATTACTTCCCGCTGCCCGCCCAATGGGATGTCGCCCGTCAAAGCTGGAGCCGCTATTTCGTCCCCAACGGGGCCGATTGGTGGGCGACGCTCTATCCGCCGGACAATTTCCAGCGGCCCACGGGGCCGCTCTGCGACGGCTGTCATTCCGTGAATTACGACATCAACACGAAGTCCGTCTCCGAGTGGAATGTTGGGTGCGAAAGGTGTCACGGTCCGGGTGAGGCCCATGCCAAAAAGCCGGCCCGCGACAATATTCTCAATCCGGCGCGCTTCGATTACGTGGACGCCAGCGACACCTGCATCCAGTGTCATTCGCAGGGGCAACCTCTTACCAGCTCAATCCAGGGGAAATATTACGATTGGCCGGTTGGATTTGATGTCGGCAAAAACTTGAAGGATTACTGGAAGCTCGAAGATCATAGACTGGGCGATCTCACCTTTACCCACTTTCCGGACGGCACCGCGCACAAGAACCGCATGCAGGGCAACGATTTCGTGCAAAGCCTGATGTATGCCCGCGGCGTCACCTGCTTTTCCTGCCACGATCCCCATGGCACCGACAATGTTGGCATGGTGCGCAAGCCCGGCAACGCGCTATGCCTCGACTGCCACGGGCCGAACGCGCAGGCTGGGCCGCACGCTCCCACGATCGAGGCGCACACGCATCATCAGACCGGTAGCGCTGGCAACGACTGCATTGCCTGCCATATGCCGAAGATCGCGCAGACGATCGGCGACCAGAATGTTCGAAGTCACACCTTCCACTTCGTGACGCCGAGCGACACCGACACACTGAAGATTCCAAATGCCTGCAATGAATGTCACAAGGATAAATCGATCGAGTGGGCAGAAACGGCGCTGGAGTCGTGGACCGATCGCTCGCCCTGGCGAATGTCGCGGTGACGCTATTGGCGAGCCCGGAACGCGGGGCTCGAATCTATCTGAGCCGCCTGATTGCCGGGATCGGCTGGGCCGGCGCCGTGGCGCTTTGTGTTGTTGCACGGCCCGCCGCCGCCTTTCGGCCGTTCGACGGCACCGATGCCAGTGTGGCCAACCTCAACGAGGTCGAGATCGAGTTGCAGCCGGCCGGCGCGCGGCACGAAGGACCGCAATCGACCCTGGTCGCGCCGGAAGTGGTCTTCAATTACGGGTTTGCCGACCGCTGGGAAATGGTGCTGCAGGGCCAGGCCGAGACGCCGCTTTCCCCTGGCGGTCCGAGCAGCCTCGACGCCACCGGTGCCTTCCTCAAATACGTGATTCAGCCAGGCGTTCTCCAGGGCCAATCCGGCGTCAGCATCGCAACGGAATTCGGGCCGCTGCTGCCCGGCATCAATACCGAGCCCGGGGTCGGGTTCAGTTGGGCAGGCATCGTGTCGCAGCGGTGGGACTGGGGCACCGCACACTTTAACGTCGAGACCAACCTGACCCGCGAACAGCACGGCGAGGTGTTCCTCGACGTCATCCTCGAGGGACCCTCGACCTGGAAAGTTCGTCCGGTCCTCGAGGTGTTTTACGACAAGGCATGGCTGGAGGCGGAAACCCGTTCCGCGCTCGTCGGCGCGATCTGGCAAGTTCGGGATGATCTCAGCTTCGATGTCGCGTATCGCTATGCGTTGGACAACGGACGCGCCGTGAACGAGATTCGGGCCGGATTGACCTTCGCGTTCAAGGTCGAAAAGGACGCGACACCGGCCAAGCCAGGTGTAACCTTTGGCAATTGGGGCCTTTCGCGTTGACTCCGATCGGGAATCAAGCTGGCGGTGCATTTCACCTTCGCGGGCGCATCACACCGCGGGATAGCTGGGTTACGTCCAGAACTTGATGGCGCGGCCATGCCGCCGCCGATCAGAGTACGAACTTGATGCCGAAGGTCTTGCCGTTGCGCCAGACCACTTCGCATGGCTGGCGTTTCGGATGTTGCGGCACCAACGCCAATACGATCCGGTCGCTGACCTCGATCTCGGCATCGGTCACGATCCTGGCGCCGCCCGGCGAGACGTCCAATACGAAGCAGTCGATCTGGGTCATCTGCTCGTCGACGGCGATCCAGGCCAGCCGCTTATCCATTTGGCGACGCGGTTCGCGCTGCACCTTGGTCCTTCGTCCCTCAAAATTCATGATGGCCATCCATCGTTGGATCCAATCATCCAAATGATCTCTCGAACAAGGCCACCAGAGTGGGGTATTTTCGTAAAGTTCCCCTTAGCGCATCGCCTCCAAATTGACCGGTCTGGCCGCGGGATATCCGTCGATGGCAGTTCATGATGGCGTTCATGACGGGCTTGCGGGCTTCGCGAAGCATCGCGCCGCGCGGTTGGCGCGATTACGTCCAAAATTTGATCGCGCCGCCACGCCGAATGCCTACCGCCGTGCTTACGCCGCACCGCAGCGACGTTTTTCCGGCTTGCCAAATCTTTGGGCCGGGGGGAGCATCACGTTGCCGACCCGATCAAGGGCCGAGCTCCAAACTTCAGGAGGCGGCGAATGGGACAAGACGTCAGAAGTCCTCGCGGTCCACGGTGCATAGCGCTGGTGGGCCCTTTCCAAAGCGGTAAAACCACACTTCTCGAAGCCATACTGGCGCGCACCGGCGCTATCCGTAGCGCCGGCAGCGTCGAAACCGGAACTTCGGTCGGCGACTCCACCCCGGAAGCCCGCCGCCACAAGATGGGCACAGGCCTCACCGCCGCGACCACGAGCTTCATGGGCGACAGCTACACCTTCATCGATTGTCCCGGCTCGATCGAATTCGCGCACGACATGCGCGCCGCGATCCCCGCGATCGATGCCGCGGTCGTGGTATGCGAAGCCGACGAACGCAAATTGCCGCAGCTTCAGATCATCCTGCGCGAACTCGAGGATCTCGGGATTCCGCGCTTCCTGTTTCTCAACAAGATCGACCGCGCCAACAAGCGGATCCGCGAGTCGCTCGCGACCTTGCAGCCGGCATCGCGGTTTCCGCTGGTGCTGCGGCAGATACCGATCTGGAACGGCGATTTGATCGCGGGCTTCGTCGACCTCGCGCTGGAACGCGCCTTCGTCTATCGCGAGCACAAGGCTTCGGAAGTCGTGAGCCTCGCGGCCGGCGACCTCGACCGCGAGAAGGAAGCGCGGTTCTCGATGCTGGAAAAGCTCGCCGACCATGACGACGAACTAATGGAGCAATTGCTCGAGGATATTCCGCCGCCGCGCGACGCCGTGTTCGACGATCTCGCCCGCGAATTGCGCGAGGGGTTGATCTGTCCGGTGCTGCTCGGGTCGGCGTTGCGCGAGAACGGCGTGCTGCGCCTGATGAAGGCACTGCGGCATGAAGCGCCCGGCGTGGCCGAGACGGCGAAGCGGCTGGGGGCGGCTTCGTCCGGAAAGGATGCGCTGGCCTATGTGTTCAAGACGCTGCATCTGGCGCATGGCGGCAAGCTGTCGCTGGCCCGCGTGCTGTCGGGACATCTCGACGACGGCGCGACCTTGCAATCCTCCTCCGGTGAGGCGGGCCGGGTCTCCGGGATCCTCTCGGTCAATTGCGCGCACGACACCAAGCGCGCGGCCGCCGAGGCCGGCGAAACCATCGCGCTCGGCAAGCTCGACACCGTCAAGACCGGCGATACCCTTTCGAGCGGCAAGACCACGCCGGCGGCGCTGGTCACGATCGAGCCCACGCCCCCGGTGCTGGCGATCGCGCTTGCGGCAAACGACCGCAAGGACGACGTCAAACTCGGGCAGGCGCTGTTACGGCTGAACGAGGAAGATCCGTCGCTGACCCTGATCCACAATCCGCGGACCCACGACACCGTGTTGTGGGGGCAGGGCGAGATGCATTTGCGGGTCGCGCTCGAGCGGCTGCGCGAACGTTTCGGGATCAACGTCAAATCGCAGCCGCCGGCGATCGGCTATCAGGAGACGATCCGCAAATCGATCAGCCAGCGCGGCCGGCACAAGAAGCAATCCGGCGGCCATGGCCAGTTCGGCGATGTGGTGCTGGAGATCAAGCCGCTGCCGCGCGGCGGCGGCTTTGCATTTGCCGAAAAGGTCGTCGGCGGCGCCGTGCCGAAGAATTACATCGGCGCAGTCGAGGAGGGCGTGGTCGATGGATTGCTGC
Source organism: uncultured Alphaproteobacteria bacterium (assembly GCA_963755895.1). Classification (GTDB taxonomy): domain Bacteria; phylum Pseudomonadota; class Alphaproteobacteria; order Rhizobiales; family Xanthobacteraceae; genus Bradyrhizobium. Next base: position 622,379 of record CAVWMD010000022.1, on the reverse strand, counting down.
GCGGGCCGCTCGGGTTCCCCGTCATCGATGTGCAGGTGACGTTGACCGACGGCTCCTATCACAGCGTCGACTCCTCCGACCTTGCGTTCCGGACCGCGGCGCGGATCGGCCTTAACGAGGCGCTGCCGCAGTGCCAGCCTGTGCTGCTGGAGCCGATCTATGTAGTCGAAATCGTTTGTCCGACCGATGCTACCGCGAAGATCAATGCCATCCTGTCGGGAAGGCGCGGCCAGATCCTCGGTTTCGATACCCGTGAGGGCTGGCCGGGATGGGATCGCGTCCGCGCCATGATGCCCGAAGCCGAGATCGGCGAATTGATCGTGGAATTGCGCTCGGCAACCGCGGGCGCCGGCAGTTTCACCCGGGCCTTCGACCGCATGGCCGAGGTCTCGGGCCGCGCGGCCGACCAGATCATCGCGGCGCATCGGGTCGCGGCGTAATGTCGCTGGCCTCGTGCCCCTTGAATTCGGTCTGAATTCCTTGGGGACATGATGCCGCGGTGACGATGATTCATGCGAAACGGCATGGGGGTGCCGCATGTCGTGACTTGCCTGCCGCAGCCCGATCTCGTTCAATGAGTGTCGTGTTCTCGGCCGCACGCCATCGCGGCCGGCGGAAGGCTCTATGGACAGATACGATCTATCGCTGAAGATGCGGCGGCTCGCCCAATGGGTGGATAGCCAGCGACAGCCGCCAAGTCTCATTCGCAAGGAGTTTCGCGGTACGCCGTTCGGCCATTGTTACCTGACCATGGACGTCGACCGTCAGACGCCGTTTGCGTCCTCCAATATCAACCGCGTCTATCTGTGCGGCGCCGAGGAAGGAATGTCGTCCGCCGGCGTCGGGCGGCTGATCGATCTGTTCGCGACCGAAGGCGTCAAGCGCTTCTTCGTCTGGCTCAGTCCCGGTCCCGACATGGATCAGGCGCGCGGCTGGCTCGAGGCGCACGGGCTGTCCCGTATCACGCGCACCGGCTATCCGACGTTGTGCCGCAGCGGAAATGCGCCGGTCGAATACAGAACCGATCTCAGGGTGCGCGAGGTCAACGCCGACGAGATCGCGCAAGCCAGCGATCAGCTCGGTGAAACGCTGTGGCCGGAATATGCGATATCCGTGGGCCGTGAGAAATTCTTCCACTACATGGCCTTTGACGGCGACCGGCCGGTGGCGGTCGCAGCGCTCTGCATCTTCGAAGACCTCGGATATCTGATGGCGGCGGCGACCGCCGAAAGCGATCGCAAGCGCGGCGCGCAACAGGCGCTGATTGCCAGGCGGATCGCGCGCGCCGAACAGATGGGGTGTTCGATCCAGGTGGCCGAGACCCTGTATATGAACGAGCACTCCTACCGGAACTTGCAGCGCGCCGGCTTTGTCGAGGCCTACGAAAAAGAAATCTATCAATGGACCGCGTGAAGCAGGCCCGGCGGCATGCTTAGCTCGCGCCGCAATCTGGCCTTGGCCTGTACCCTGAGCGCGTTGGCCGGCTATGTCGATGGCGTCGGCTTCCTGCATCTCGGCGGCATGTTTGTCTCCTTCATGAGCGGCAACTCGACGCAATTGGGCGTCAGTCTGGCGCAAGGGCATTGGTCGAATGCGGCCGAGGCGATCGGGGTGATCGCGCTGTTCGTGACCGGCGCCGCGGCCGGCAGCCTGATCGTGCACATCCGCTCGTTCGATGACCAGGGCTGGGTACTGCTGGCGGAGGCATCACTGCTCGCGGCGGCCGCGCTGTTTCATGCGCTGGGTGTGCCGCCGCTCGCGATTGCCACCATGGTGCTGGCGATGGGGCTGGAGAACGCGGTGTTTCAGGCCGAGGGCGGCGCGGGCCTGGGGCTCACTTACGTCACCGGCGCGCTGGTAAAGGTCGGCCAGTTCGCCGCGGCCGCCTTGACCGGCGGCCGGCGCTGGGCGTGGCTGCCGAACCTGCTGCTATGGGCGGCCCTGGTCGCCGGCGCGGTAGCGGCGCCGGCGCCTATCGCTGGATCAATCTTGTCCGCGATCTGGTTTGCGGCAGCCATAGCCCTGTCGCTCGCGCGTCCTTGTTTTCGCAACGGCGCGGCGGCGGGATTGACAGCGAAGGCGGCTTGCCCGAATTGAAAACGATGACAACCTCGAACAAAGCCCCCGCCGCATGCCTGATCGGATGGCCGGCGGCGCATTCGCGCTCGCCGCTGATCCATCATTACTGGCTGCGTACGCTTGGCATCGAGGGCGGCTACAACATCGAGGCGGTGCCGCCCGAGGGCTTTGCCGAGTTCGTGTTGCATCTTTCGGCCCACGGCTTCGTCGGCGCCAACGTCACCCTTCCGCACAAGGAACGCGCGCTGGAGCTGTCGGTGCCGGACGCGCGGGCCCGCGCGGTCGGCGCCGCCAATACGCTGTGGTACGATGGCGGTGAGCTGCGCTCGACCAACACCGATGTCGAAGGCTTTATCAATAATCTCGATGCCTGCGCGCCCGGATGGGACAAGGCGAGCGATGTGCTGGTGCTCGGCGCCGGCGGCTCGTCGCGCGCGGTGGTGTTCGGACTGATCGAGCGCGGCATCGGGCGCGTGCATCTGGCCAACCGCACCATCGAGCGCGCGCAGGCGCTGGCGGATCAATTCGGTGCCTGCGTTCATCCCGTGGCGTGGGACGCAATCGGGGATCTGCTGCCGCGCGCTGGCGTGCTGGTCAACACGACGTCGCTCGGCATGCAGGGCCAGCCCGCGCTCGAGATCGATATCGGCCTGCTGCCACCGCACGCCGTTGTCGCCGATCTGGTCTATGTGCCGCTGCAAACCGAATTGCTGGCGGCGGCGCGGGCATCGCGGATTGAAGACCGCCGACGGGCTCGGCATGCTGCTGCACCAGGCGGTGCGCGGATTTGAGCTGTGGTTCGGCCAGCGGCCGCGAGGTGACATCAGAACTTCGTGCCTGGTCGAGGCCGATCTCACAAAGGTTTGAGCCGGAATATCGAGGTTGTCGGGGTCTGCTGTATGTGAAGCACCCCGCCGGAGACCCTGTTCATGTCCCTTCATCGTTATCCATTCGTCGCGCCCGCTGATTGCCGTCGCGCTTGGTCGCGGCGTCCACGCTGTACGCGTTCGCCCAGAAGCCGCCGGTGCCGACCCGGGTTCGCGGCGCCATCGAGAGCGTCGATGGCGATGTCCTTACCGTCAAGTCGCGCAGCGGCGAGGACGTCAAGCTGCACATGACCGGCGACATCAAGGTGGTCGGCATCATCAAGATCTCGATGGCCGATATCAAGGTCGGCTCCTTCATCGGCGCCACCACGGTGCCGGGACCGGACGGCAAGCAGAACGCGGTCGAAGTGCATGTGTTTCCGGAGAACATGCGCGGCACCGGCGAGGGATCGCGGCCCTACGATCTGCGCCCCAACAGCACCATGACCAATGCGACGGTGGCCGAGATCGGTGGCGGGCAATGACGGCCACTCTTTGCTGGTCAAATACAAGGACGGCGAGAAGAAGGTCGAGGTTTCGCCGGATACGCCGGTCGTGACCTACGTGCCCGCCGACAAGTCCGACCTGAAGGCCGGCGCCAAGGTGATCGCCTTCATGAAGCAGCTGCCGGACGGTTCGTTCGAAACCGACCGCGATCAGCGTCGGCCGGGATGGCCTGACGCCGCCGATGTAACGGCGGCATTGTTTCAGACGTATGTGGAATGTGGCGCCGCTCGGCGTCACGGTTCCATCATCCCGGAATATGCCCGCAACCACGGGGTATTGCCTTGCACTGCCACACCAAGTAAGGGGACTATCATGAAAGTTTCGTCGTTGCTGCCGCGCACGCTCGCGGCTGTCGCTTGCCGCCGCGTCTTTGTTCGCCACCGCGGCTTCGGCGCAGGCGCCTGCGACGGTTCGCATTCGCGGCGCCATCGAAGCCGTCGACGGTGCGGTGCTGACGGTCAAATCGCGCGAGGGCAACGACATGAAGGTCCGTTTGACCGACAATGTCGCGGTGATCGGCATCGCCAAGATCCACGCTGTCCGACATCAAGCCGGGCTCGTACATCGGGGTCTCCGCGATGCCTCAGGCCGACGGCAGCCAGAAGGCGCTGGCGGTTCATATCTTCCCGGAAGCCCAGCGCGGCACCGGCGAAGGCTTTCGGGCCTGGGATCTGCGGCCCAACAGCACCATGACCAACGCCACGGTCGCGGAGACGGTCGCCGGCACCGACGGCCAGAACATCCTGGTCAAGTACAAGGACGGCGAAAAGAAAGTCGTGGTGCCGCCGGATACGCCGATCGTCGCCTTCGTGACCGGTAACAAGGACGAACTGAAGCCGGGCGCCAAGATCATCATCTTCGGCGCGACCAAGAAGGATGACGGCACGCTGGAAACCAACCGCCTCGGCGTCGGCCTCGACGGCATCACGCCGCCGATGTGAGTGCATCCGTCATTCCGGGTTCGATGCTTACGCATCGTCCCGGAATGACGGCAAGTTGCCCCTCAAATCGCCAGCACGTGGTCGTCGATCTCGGCGATGGTGTTGACGCCGCACAGGCCCATCGTGGTCTCGAGTTCCTTGGCGATCAGATCGATCGCCTTGGCGACGCCGGCCTGGCCGCCGGCGCCGAGGCCGTAGGCATAGGCGCGGCCGATCATGCAGGACTTGGCGCCGAGCGCTAGCGCGCGCATCACGTCTTGTCCCGAGCGGATGCCGCCGTCGAACAGGATTTCGATCTGCGAGCCGACCGCGTCGACGATTTCAGGCAGCACCTCGATCGAGGACGGCGCGCCGTCGAGCTGGCGGCCGCCATGGTTGGAGACCACCAGCGCCTGGGCGCCGCTCTTGGCGGCGATCTCCGCATCCTCGACATCGAGAATGCCCTTGAGGATCAGCTTGCCCGGCCAGATGCTGCGGATCCATTCGACATCCTTCCAGTTCAGCGTGGTGTCGAACTGCGAACTGATCCAGCTCGACAGTGCGGTGATGTCCTCGGTGCCTTTCAGATGCCCCATCAGATTACCGAAGGTGCGCCGCTTGCCGCGCAGCACGCCGGAAACCCAGGCTGGCTTGGTGGCGAAATCGACCAGTTTCGACAGCGACCATTCCGGCGGCACCGTCATGCCGTTCTTGATGTCCTGGTGGCGTTGGCCGATCACCTGCAAATCCACCGTCAACACCAGCGCGCTGCATTTGGCGGCGATGGCGCGCTCGATCAGCGCCTTGATGAAGCCGCGGTCCTTCATCACGTAAAGCTGGAACCAGAACGGCTTGTCGACCGCGGCGGCGATGTCCTCGATCGAACAGATCGACATCGTGCTTTGCGTGAACGGAATGCCGGCGGCCTGCGCGGCGCGGCAGGCGTGAATCTCGCCGTCGCCATACTGCATGCCGAGCAATCCGACCGGCGCCAGGATCAGCGGCAATTTCGACGGCTCGCCCAGGATCGTGGTCGAAAGGTCGCGCCTGGAAACATCGACCAGGACGCGCTGACGAAACTTGATCTGCTGCAGGTCGTCATGGTTGGCGCGCAGCGTATCCTCGGAATAAGAGCCGCGATCGGCATAATCGAAGAACGCCTTCGGCACGTTGCGCTTGTGCAGCAGGCGCAGATCCTCGATGCAGGTGATGTGTTTCATGGAAGTTTCCGGCCCTTCTTGTATTCGCAGCTTTGCGGTTTCATCTAGCATGGTTAGGGCAGCCGCAAAATCGCTACGCGCGACTGGCTGCCAGGATTGATCGCCACGGTTGAGCGTACGGCCACAAGGAGGGCTTCCATGACTAGACCGGGCTCGGACCCAAAAGGCGCAAAAGACGCCGAGAAACGCCGGCTGGAAGAGGCCCTCGAGGAGGGGTTGGAAGAGACCTTTCCGGGCTCCGATCCGGTCAGCGTGATCCAGCCTGCCCCCTCGAAAGGCGACCATCCGGTCCGGCGCAAGGATTGACGCAAGTCCTTTTTTAAGGTCCAATTCTGGATATAATGGCTGATACTACAATGGGTTAGTCCGTCATTTCGATCTTGACTGCCTGCCACACGCCGAGCTGAAGGGCTTGGTGCTGAAGTTATTCGAAGAGATGGCGGAGCTTCGGCGAACGGTTGCGGCACAACGCGATGAGATTGCGCGGCTCAAGGGTGGGTCAGGCCGGCCGAACATCAAGCCAAGCGGCATGGAGAAGGCGACCGAACCGAAGCCAGCCGGAGGCTCGGGCGAGCAGCGCCGTGGGCGGGGCGAGACGAGATCGAAGCTTGTGATCGACGCGGAGGAGACCGTTAAGGTGGTGGTGGCGCCACAGGGCTCTCGCTTCAAAGGCTACACGAGCTATGTGGTGCAGGATCTGGTGATCCGCCCCTACGTGACGCATTTCCGCTGCGAGCGTTGGCAGAGCCCGGATGACAAGGTTATCACAGCCCCGCTGCCGTCCGGCTTAGCGGGCATTTCGGGCCGGAGCTGCGCCGCTTCGTGCTGGCCCAGTATCACCAGGGCCAGGTGACGGTGCCGCGACTTCTAGCGCTGTTGCAGGCGCTTGGCATCGTCATCTCCAAACGCCAGCTCATGCGCCTGCTGATCGCCGATCAGGACTGCTTCCTCGACGAGGCCCGTGATGTACTGCGCGCCGGGCTGGCGCATGCGACCTGGATTACGGTCGATGACACCGGCGCTCGTCACAAGGCTGCGAACGGCTTCTGCACCCAGATCGGCAACGCGCATTTTACCTGGTTCGGCTCCACCGACTCGAAGAGCCGCAGCAACTTTCTCGAGTTGATGCGCGCCGGCCACAGCGACTACGTGATCAGCGACGAGGCGCTGGCCTACATGCGCCAGCGCGCACTCTCCGGGCCAGTCGTTGCCCGCTTGGCCGAACACCCCAACCGGTGCTTCCCCGATCAAGCCGCCTGGAACGTGCACCTCGACCAGCTCGGCATCTCGGCCCTGAAGGTCAACCCCGATCCAGTGACGACCGCCACCGAGGGCGCGTTGTGGGGCAGCATCAAGGCGCATGACTTTCTGCCCAATACCGTCATCGTCAGCGATGACGCCGGCCAGTTCAATGTCGGACAGCACGCCCTGTGCTGGGTCCATGCCGAGCGCCTGATCCACAAGCTTGACACCTTCACCGATGAGCAACGCGAAGCCCAGCGCAAAACTCGTGATCTGGTCTGGCGGTTCTATCGCGATCTCAAGGCCTATCGCCAGAACCCCAGCAAGCAGCGCAAGGCTGCCCTGCGCGCCCGCTTTGACCGCATCTTCACCCGAAACACTGGCTTCATCACTCTCGACCGGCTGCTCAAAAGGCTCCATGCCAACAAGAGCGAGCTGCTCATGGTGCTCGACCGGCCCGAGATCCCCTTGAACACCAACGGCTCGGAGAACGACATCCGCTGCCAGGTCACCAAGCGTAAGGTCAGCGCCGGCACACGAAGCGATGCCGGACGCGATTGCCGCGACGCCTTCCTCGGCCTCAGCAAGACCTGCGCCAAGCTCGGCATCGCCTTCTGGCACTATCTCGGCTCAAGGCTCACTGTCTCGAACTTGCCCAACGTCCCGCAACTTCCGGACCTCGTCCGCCACCGCTGCGCGTCCGGCTGACGCCACGGGTTTTGCTCCTATTACGTCATTTCCGGGCTGGCCGCCAGTAATGATTCATCATATTTTTTGAAGCCATGTTAGGGACAAAGGCTTTATAACGGCCGCTTACGCCATGATGGCGGGCGTTTTGAGGATTCTTGCCGGGGTGGCTTGAAAACCCTCGAAAGCTGCTGGGGGACATATGAGCCGTAAATATTTCGGTACTGACGGGATTCGAGGCCGCGCCAACGGGCTGATCACACCGGAACTCGCACTCAAGGTCGGGCAGGCGGCTGGCCTGGTGTTTCAGCGCGGCGAGCATCGCCATCGCGTCGTCATCGGCAAGGATACGCGGCTGTCGGGCTATATGATCGAATACGCGATGGTGGCCGGCTTTACCTCGGTCGGCATGGATGTGCTGCTGCTCGGCCCGATGCCGACGCCGGCGGTGGCGATGCTGACCAAGTCGATGCGGGCCGATCTCGGTGTGATGATTTCCGCGTCGCACAATCTGTTCGAGGACAACGGCATCAAGCTGTTCGGCCCGCAGGGCTTTAAACTATCCGACGATGTCGAAAAGCAGATCGAGCAGTTGCTCGATGAATCGCTCGACAAGCGGCTGTCGCAAAGCGCCAGTCTCGGGCGTGCCCGCCGCATCGACGGCGTTCATGACCGGTACATCGAATTCGCAAAACGCACGCTGCCGCGCGATCTCTCGCTCGACGGCCTGCGCGTGGTGATCGATTGTGCCAATGGCGCCGCCTACAAGGTGGTGCCGGAAGCGCTGTGGGAACTCGGCGCCGACGTGATTTCGATCGGCGTCGAGCCGGATGGCTTCAACATCAACAAGGAATGCGGATCGACTTCGCCGGAAGCGCTGAGCCGCAAGGTGCGCGAGATGCGCGCCGATATCGGCATTGCACTCGACGGCGATGCCGACCGGGTCATCCTGGTCGATGAGCGCGGACATCTGGTAGATGGCGACCAGTTGCTCGCGGTGATCGCGCAAAGCTGGAAGGAAGACGGCCGTCTCGCCAAGCCCGGCATCGTCGCGACCGTGATGTCGAATCTCGGGCTGGAGCGCTTCCTCGAAGGCCAGGGCATCGGGCTGATCCGCACGCCGGTCGGCGATCGTTATGTGCTCGAGCAGATGCTGAGCCGTGGCTACAATCTCGGCGGCGAGCCCTCGGGCCACATCATCCTGTCCGACTACGCCACCACCGGCGACGGCTTTGTCGCGGCATTGCAGGTGCTCGCTGTGGTGCAAAAGCTCCGCCGCCCGGTGTCGGAAGTCTGTCACCGCTTCGATCCGTTACCGCAAATTCTCAAGAACGTGCGCTATCGCAGCGGCAAGCCGCTCGATGACGCCGAGGTCAAATCGGCGATTGTCGCCGGCGAAAAGCGGCTCAACGGCCACGGCCGGTTGCTGGTGCGTTCGTCCGGCACCGAACCCGTGATCCGCGTGATGGGCGAGGGCGACGATCGCATCCTGGTCGAGGAAGTTGTCGATCACATCGTCTCGGCGCTCGGCGAGGCCGCCGCGGCGGCCGCCTGAGAGGCCGTGAAGCTATCTCCGACGTCATCCTGAGGAGCTTGCGAAGCAAGCGTCTCGAAGGATGGCCGCAAGCACGACGCAGATCACACCATCCTTCGAGGCGCGCCGAAGATGGCGCGCATCTCGCGGGTGAACGCAATTGCGTTCATCCCGGGGATGACGCCCGACATAGCTTCACAGGCTCTGAAGTTATCCCAACGCATCGCAGCCATTGGCTAATGTTGCTGGTCCGCATCGGGCCGGCATCGTAGGACACCGGCATTGCGCCGCGAATTTCCCGGGAATCATTCGTTGAACAAGTCCGTCGTCGTTTCCGAAGAAGTGCTGGCCGAGCCGGTCGTGCTGTCCGATGCGCCGCTGGCCAGGGCCGCGGCGGGACCGGCCTATATCGTGCTGGCGGGAATCAGCTTCTCGCATTTCCTCAACGACACCATGCAGTCGTTGATCGCCTCGATCTATCCGATCCTGAAGCAGGCCTACGCGCTCGACTTCGGGCAGATCGGGATGATCACGCTGGCGTTCCAGTTCACGGCATCGCTGCTGCAGCCGGTGATCGGACATTTCACCGACAAGAAGGCGCAGCCTTTCTCGCTCTCGATCGGTATGGGATTTACCTTCTTCGGCCTGTTGCTGCTCAGCGCGGCGCACCAATATCCCGTTATCCTGATCGCGGCGGCTTTGGTCGGGCTCGGCTCGGCGGTGTTCCACCCCGAATCGGCACGGATCGCGCGGCTGGCCTCGGGCGGGCGTTATGGCTTCGCGCAATCGGTGTTTCAGCTCGGCGGCAGTTTCGGTACCTCGATGGGACCGGTACTGGCGGCGCTGGTCGTGGTGCCGTTCGGCCAGCCGAGCATCGCCTGGTTCTCCTCGATCGCGTTTCTGGCGATCGTGATCCTGTGGCAGATCGGGCGGTGGTACAAGCCGCAGATCGCGGGCAGGAAATTCACGGCGGCCGCACCGCATCCGGACGCGCCGAACTCGCGCCGCGTGAAGATCGCGCTCGGCGTGCTGGTCGCGCTGCTGTTCTCCAAGCAGCTCTACGTGTCGAGCCTGTCGAGCTATTACATCTTTTATCTGATCGACAAATTCGGCGTATCGACCCAGACCGCGCAGCTCTATCTGTTCATTTTCCTGGCCGCCAACGCGGTGGGCGCATTCTTCGGCGGGCCGCTGGGCGATCGCTTCGGGCGCAAATACGTCATCTGGTTCTCGATCCTCGGCGCGTTGCCGTTCTCGCTGGCGCTGCCCTATGCCGGCCTGTTCGGCAGCGCGGTGCTGACGATCTTCATCGGCTTGATCATCTCGTCGGCGACGTCGTCGATCATCGTGTTCGCGCAGGAATTGATGCCGCATCGCTTCGGGATGATCTCCGGGATGTTTTTCGGCGTCGCCTTCGGCATCGGCGGTCTTGGCGCCGCCGTGCTCGGCCGCGTCGCCGACCACACCGGGATCGCGTTCGTCTATCAGGTCTGCGCTTTCCTGCCGGCGATCGGGCTGCTCGCGCTGTTCCTGCCGAAGATGCCCAGAACTTCGCACTGAAAGACTTCACACTAAAACACTGCGCACTGAAGACTTCGCGCGGAAGTCTTTATGCTTCGAAACGTACGTAGCGAAGCGGTCTTCGCGCGTCGATTTTCATCAACACATTGTTAGCAATTTGTGGCGATTTCGCTGTCTTTGACAGGTCTATTCGAATTGCTGCGTGATAGACTTGTCAGAAATTATCAACCTTAAAAATTAGGGTTAAGTGCCGCTTAAGTATTTGCTGGCATTGTCCGTCCGTGAGTTTTTGAATGTGAGGCCTCCGTTGTCTGCCTCACCGGACAAAAGGACGAAGCCAATGCGTAGCGTTAAGTTTCTCGTCGCCGCCGGAGCGGCATCTTTATTGTCATCGGCGGCGTTCGCAGCCGACATGCCTTCCATCATGCCGGCACCGCAGCCGTATTACGCGCCGCCTGTCCAGGATTTCGGCGGCTGGTATCTGCGCGGCGATATCGGCTTCAGCAACCAGAATGTGAAGAGCGTCAAGCTGGATAATCCGGCGCAGTACTCGAGCCTTACCAGCTTCAATCAGACGACAGATTTCGACTCCGCAGGAACCTACCAGATCGGTGTCGGTTATCAATTCAACAACTGGTTTCGTGCGGATATCACCGGCGAATACCGAGGAAATGCCAACTTCAAGGGTACTGATCTCACAAGTTTTCCCACTGGCGGTGGCATCGCAAACGGCATCGACAACTATAGTGCCAGCAAATCCGAATTGCTGTTCCTCGCCAATGCGTATGCCGATCTGGGCACTTGGTGGTGCGTGACCCCGTTCATCGGTGCTGGCGTGGGTGCCGCGCGTGTCTCGATCGCAGGCTTTACCGACACCGGCGTCACGAACGCGAATTTCACTCCCGCCGGAGTTCCGGTCGTGAGTGGTCCTCCCGTTGCGAGCTTTGCGAGCGCTCCGTCGGGCTCCGAGTGGAACTTTGCCTGGGCTCTCCACGCGGGTCTTGCCTACAAGGTCACGCCGAACGTCACGCTCGAGCTTGCCTACAGCTATGTTAACCTCGGTGATGGCGTCACCGGCGTCGCGTCCACCTTTGACGGTTCGTCCCAGGGGCATGTGTTCAAGTTCAACAATATTACTTCGAACGACGTGAAGCTCGGCGTGCGCTGGAATTTCGACTCCCCGCAAGTCTACGCGCCGCCGCCGCTTGTCACCAAGGGCTGAGCGAGTTTCTCACTTAACAATATAACGGCGCGGGATTTTCCCGCGCCGTTTTCGTTTGATCATCTCGATCGGAATGCGGTCGAAAATGATGCAGGCTGCGCCTCGCGACAACGATTGGTTAAGGTTAACGAGCGATGATCGCGCCAAGTCCAGAGTGTTCGATCGGAGCGTTGCGATGCGTAGATTTTTCCTGGCGGCGGCGATGTTCGGAGTGGCGACCGGCGCGCACGCGGCCGACATGCCCGATTTCCTGCGCGGCACGTTGCCGGTATCAAGCGCGCCGACCAGAAACTGGGACGGCTGGTACGTCGGCGGTCAGGTCGGAGAATCCTGGACGAACACGGACTATGGCCGCACCGCGACCACTCAGACCAACGACCTGTTTCGCAACACCTCGCTGGAAGGGCCAGCGTCCGACTTAAACGTGCTCGGTAAAGTCAACGGACAAAGCTCGGGTTTCGGCGGGTTTGTCGGACGCAACTGGCAGTTTGACGACGTCGTGCTCGGCGTCGAGGCAAATTACAATTATTTGTCGAGTCTCGCGACCTCGAGCGGCGGAAGCATAGGGCCGATCCAGGTCGCCGAGCCGGGACTGATTTTGGCACCGGGTGATACGGCCGTGGATGGTGTGACGCTGAACGGCCATGCTGCGCTGCGACTCAAGGACGAGGTGACATTCCGTGGCCGCGCGGGCTGGGCGACCGGCGACTTCCTGCCTTACGTGTTCGGCGGCCTCGCGGTCGGCCGCATGGATGTTTCGAGCACCGTATCGAGCTCGGTGAACAGAACGATCTTCGATCCTGTCACGGGCCAGAGCAATTTTCCGCTGCCGCAATTTGCGCTGACGTCGACTATTGCGAAAAGCGACGCCTTCGTGGCCGGCTGGACCGCCGGTCTTGGCTTCGAATACATGCTTTGGTGTAATATTTTCCTGCGCGGCGAATGGGAATACATCAAGTTCATGTCGATTCAGAATACGGCGGTCTCGAGAACAGCGTGCACGCGGGCCTCGGTTACAAGTTCTGAGCGCGGCTAGCGCCCGCGGCCTTGACGGAGAATAAGGCGGCTGGTCCGATGCCGCTGCTGTCCGGGGAGCCGTGCGGTTGATGAAAATCTACGGCGATACCAATTCGGGCAATTGCCTGAAGGTGAAATGGGTCTGCGACCACCTGGCGCTGCCCTATACCTGGATCAGCGTCGATACGCTCAAGCGCGAGACCCGCACGCCGAATTTCTCAAGCTCAACAGCGCGGGGCAGGTGCCGACGGTCGAATTCGACGACGGCCGCACGCTGGCGCAGTCCAACGCCATCATCCGCTATCTCGCCCGCGGCAGCGATCTCATTCCCGCCGATGCCTTTGCGGCGGCGAAGATGGACGAATGGCTGTTCTGGGAACAATACAGCCACGAGCCCTATATCGCGGTGTGCCGCTTCCAGATGGTCTATCTCGGCAAGCCGGCATCCGACCTCGATCCCGACAAGGTCAAGCGCGGCTATGCGGCGCTGGCGCGGATGGAGCATCACCTCGCGGTGACGCGGTTTCTGGTCGGCGAGGCAGTTTCGCTCGCCGACGTCGCGCTGCTGGCCTATACGCGGCTGGCGCATGAAGGCGGCTTTCACCTCGACGGCTATGCCGCGGTGCGGCGCTGGATCGGCGAGACCGAGAAAGCGCTCGGCCTGCCGCCGGTGCGCTAAAATCAGGGAGACATTGTGATGGCTGCGACTTCGTCGATCACCATCCGGCGCGCCGCGCCGCGACGATGTCGGAAGCATCGTTGCGATGCTGGCGGACGATCCGCTCGGCAGCGCGCGCGAGCGGCTCGAGGATCCGCTGCCGCCATCCTATTTCCGGGCGTTCGAGGCGGTCGATCGCGATCCGAACATCCAGCTCGTGGTCGCGGAGGACGGCGACGGCGCCGTGGTCGGCTGCCTGCAGCTCTGCATCCTGCCGGGCCTGAGTTCGCAAGGCGCCTCGCGCGGCCTGATCGAGGACGTCCGCGTCGCCACGCATTGCCGCAGCCGCGGCATCGGCGAGCAACTGGTGCAATGGGCGGTCGCGCGAAGCGCGCGCCAGGGGCTGCAAGCTGGTCGAACTGCTCACGCACCACACCCGCGTCGATGCGCAGCGGTTTTATGAACGGCTCGGATTTGCGCGCGAGCCATGTCGGGATGACGCTGCGATTTTGATGCAAGCTGTTCGTTCAGCATCGGATCCGGCTGATCGTTGTGAGCATTGCGAAACGCGGTTTGCCATCCGTTCCGGTTAACGCGCGATAAACTAACCAGCTTTCCGTAATTATTTTCTGCGGAACGATCCATGACATGTTGGCGTATCCCGTCGGGCTCGGGCAGCTTGGGGATTGCACGTGAAAAATTATTCGATTGTCAGGATCGGCGACGAATACGTCGTGCAGGCCGACGAAAAAAGTATTCTGAAAGTCGCAAGCCGGCGCAGAGCCGCGCAGCTCGTCACCGATGCGGCGGAGCTTTTGAATTCGCAACCGGCGCTGCAAGTAGAGCCCGGACGCCTGCCGAGCAATCCATCGACCGCGATCCGGCGACTTACTGAATCCCGGGCCATGCCTGATCCCCAGGGTCACACCTGATCCTGCTGATTTTTCCGAAGTTTCTTGACGATTCATGGTCGATTCCCTTATCCACCGCGGCGGGACACCTCCCCCCAACGGGAGGCTTGCTATCTGGAAGGATAGATCATGACTGCAGCGAAGCCCGCTTCGCGGCCGAATGTGCCGCATTTTTCTTCCGGCCCCTGTGCCAAGCGCCCCGGCTGGAATCCCCAAAATCTCAAAGACGCCGCGCTCGGCCGTTCGCATCGTGCGAAAGTCGGCAAGGCCAAGCTCAAGCTCGCGATCGAATTGACGCGCGAAGTGCTTGAAGTGCCCGCCGATTACAAGATCGGCATCGTGCCGGCGTCCGATACCGGCGCGGTCGAAATGGCGCTGTGGTCGCTGCTCGGCGCGCGGCCGGTGACCACCATCGCCTGGGAATCCTTCGGCGAAGGCTGGGTCAGCGATATCGTCAAGGAATTGAAGCTCAAGGACGTCACCAAGCTGCATGCCGGCTATGGCGAAATCCCCGATCTGGCCAAGGCCGATCCCGCTTCCGACATCGTCTTCACCTGGAACGGCACCACCTCCGGCGTGCGCGTTCCCAATGCCGACTGGATCAGCGCCAATCGCGAAGGCCTCACCATTTGCGACGCCACGTCGGCGGCGTTCGCGCAGAAGCTCGATTGGCCCAAGCTCGATGTGGTGACGTTCTCCTGGCAGAAGGCGCTGGGCGGCGAAGCCGCGCATGGCATGCTGGTGCTTTCGCCGCGCGCGGTGGCGCGGCTCGAGAGCTACACGCCGGCGTGGCCGCTGCCGAAAATCTTCCGCATGACCAAGGGCGGCAAGCTCAACCAGGGCATCTTCGAAGGCGAGACCATCAACACGCCGTCGATGCTGTGCGTCGAGGACTATCTCGATGCGCTGAACTGGGGCAAGTCGATCGGCGGCCTCAAGGCGCTGATGGCGCGCGCCGACGCCAACACCAAGGTGCTCGCCGACTGGAAGGCGAAGACGCCGTGGATCGATTTCCTGGCCAAGGATCCGGCGATCCGCTCCAACACCTCGGTGTGCATGAAGGTGATCGATCCCGCGATCACCTCGCTGACGCCGGATGCGCAGGCCGAATTCTCCAAGAAGCTGGTCGCTCTGGTCGAGAAGGAAGGCGCCGGTTACGATTTCGCGCATTACCGCGATGCGCCGGCGGGCCTGCGGATCTGGTGCGGCGCCACCGTGGAAGCCAGCGACGTCGCGCTGCTGACGCAGTGGATCGACTGGGCGTTCGCCGAAGCCAAGGCCTCGCTCGCCAAGGCGGCGTAGGTTTCTTTCTTAGCCTCGCCCCGTTCTTACGGGGAGAGCGTAGGCCGCCTTGGCGGCCGTCCTGAGAAGCGCGAAGCGAGCTCGGCTGTCGCGTAGCGATCCGGGTGAGGGGCTCTTCAGCTCGCACCGCGTTTGTAGCTGCCCCTCACCCCGACCCTCTCCCCGTAAGAACGGGGAGAGGGAGAAGAGATTGCTCGCGTATTTCACCCCATTCGGCGCTTGGCGCCGACCCTCCTCTGCCAGTGGAGGATGAAGGAAACATCCAGATGACCAAACCCAAAGTTCTCATTTCCGACGCGCTGTCGCCCGCCGCCGTGCAGATCTTCAAGGACCGCGGCATCGAGGTCGATTTCCAGCCCAATCTCGGCAAGGACAAGGACAAGCTCGCCGAGATCATCGGCAATTACGACGGCCTCGCGATCCGCTCCGCCACCAAGGCGACCGCCAAGATCATCGAGAAGGCGACGCGGCTGAAGGTGATCGGCCGCGCCGGCATCGGCGTCGACAATGTCGAGATCCCCGCCGCCACGGCCAAGGGCATCATCGTGATGAACACGCCGTTCGGCAATTCGATCACCACCGCCGAACACGCCATCACCCTGATGCTGGCGCTGGCGCGCGAAATTCCGCAGGCCGACGCCTCGACCCAGGCCGGCAAGTGGGAAAAGAACCGCTTCATGGGCGTCGAGATCACCGGCAAGACGCTGGGCGTGATCGGCTGCGGCAATATCGGTTCGATCGTCGCCGACCGCGCGCTCGGCCTGCGCATGAAGGTGATCGCGTTCGATCCGTTCCTGTCGCCGGAACGCGCCAAGGATCATCGGCGTCGAGAAGGTCGAGCTGGACGATCTGTTCAAGCGCGCCGACTTCATCACGCTGCATACGCCGCTGACCGAGAAGACCAGGAACATCATCGACGCCGCGGCACTGGCCAAGATGAAAAAGGGCGTGCGCATCATCAATTGCGCGCGCGGCGGCCTGGTCGACGAGCAGGCGCTGGTCGATGCGCTGAATTCCAAGCAGGTCGCGGGCGCGGCGTTCGACGTGTTCGTCGAGGAGCCGGCCACCACCAACGTGCTGTTCGGCCATCCCAACGTGATCTGCACGCCGCATCTCGGCGCCGCCACCACCGAAGCGCAGGAAAACGTCGCGCTGCAGGTCGCCGAGCAGATGTCGGATTATCTCCTGAGCGGCGCGATTTCCAACGCGGTCAACTTCCCGTCGATCACGGCGGAAGAAGCGCCGAAGCTGAAGCCGTTCATCGAGCTCGCCGAAAAGCTCGGCTCGTTCGCCGGCCAGCTCACCGAGAGCGGCATCGCCAAGGTGCAGATCACCTATGAGGGCCATGTCGCCGAAATGAAGATCAAGGCGCTGACCTCGGCGGCGCTGTCGGGCCTGCTGCGGCCGATGCTGGGCGACGTCAACGTGGTCTCGGCGCCGGTGGTCGCCAAGGAGCGCGGCATGGTGGTCGACGAGATCGTGCGCGCGGCGCAGAGCGATTACGAAAGCCTGATCACCGTCACCGTCACCACCGAACGGCAGGAGCGCTCGGTGTCGGGCACGGTCTATGCCGACGGCAAGCCGCGGCTGGTCGACATCAAGGGCATCCGGGTCGATGCCGAGTTCGGCAAGTCGATGATCTACGTCACCAACGAGGACAAGCCCGGCTTCATCGGCCGCTTCGCGGGCCTGCTCGGCGACGCCAAGATCAACATCGCGACCTTCCATCTCGGCCGCAACAAGCAGGGCGGCGACGCCATCGCGCTGGTCGAGGTCGACGGCGCGGTGCCGGCCGACGTGCTCGCCAAGGTGCAGGCGCTGCCGCAGGTGAAGCAGGCCAAGGCGCTGGTGTTCTAGAGCATTTTCCGGTTCTGATAGAATCAGAACCGGGCTCTAGATTCTTGTTTTGACGCGTTTTCTTGACGCCAACCGGTACCCACTTCGCTCGAAAACGCTCTAAAGGGCACTCGTGCTTTGGAAGGCGCTGGTGTTATAAAACGCTCTCGAGGGATGTATCCTGCAAAGGGCCTTTGCCGCTGGGCGGCACCGGCCCTTTTTCACGCGCGTGCTCTACAGGTTTGCCCGGCGGCGGTTCCTTATCGGAAGCCGTTTGCGACAGTAGCGTTTTCCAGCTTTGCGTGAAAGCGGCGGTAAACAGCGCAAACGACAATGCCAAACAGACATTGCGGGCGCGATGGGCGTTGACCCAAATCTCGGCGTAATCCGGAGACTTCCCTTTCTCGTCCATGGTCGAACTCATCGATGCATCAGGTCATCATTGACCGAAGATGAAGCGAAGTTTCACGTTCAAAAACGATTGCAGAACCCGTTAGCAATACGCCCTGAACACAAGAACCGATGTGAGCTAAGTCACATCTGCCGAAAGAATCGCCGCAGATACGCCGGATGACTTTGCTGTCGTCGGACCGCCCCAGCGCTGCCCCGACGACGCCTCACGGAAACCCTAATCGAACCGGTTTGCCCGTGCGTCTCATCACTCAAAGTGGTGTGTCGTGCGCGCGGAAATCTCCGCGCGTTGACATTTGCGGGGAGAGAAATCATGCGATCGCTTGCCGATAGCCTTGTGACGAGCTGTCTTGTGGTGTTGACCGCGCGCGATGACGCCGGCGGTGTGAGCGCGACTTTCGCGCTCACACGCCCTCGTAGACCAGCCGGGTGAAGAAGCCGGGGTCGATCACGAACTGACCCCATTTGGCATCGAACGCAGCGGTTGGCTTGGCGGCAACCGCTTCATCCCTGGTTTTACCCTGCTTCTTGAGCTTGGCGACATTATCCCTGATCGCGACCAGCATGTCGCGGAAGTCCTGCAGTTCGGCCTTGTTGCTGACAGGCTTGCCGTGGCCGGGAATGATGATGGTGTCGCTGGTGGTCGCCGCGAGGTTGGCGTCGGACGCCGCGATCATGCCGTCGATGCTGCCGCCGGTGGAATAATCGATGAACGGATAAATTCCGTTCCAGAAGGTGTCGCCGACGTGAACGACGTTGGGCTCGGCGAATGTCACGGAGATGTCGCTATCGGTATGGGCCGATCCATAATGCTTCAGGCCGATCGACGCGCCGTTCAGCTTCAATTTGTGCTCTTTTTCAAAGACCTCGCTCGGAACGCCGCCGGCGGGAGCTGGCAGGAAATTATAGTCCCAATCCTCAACTCGTTGAATCCCGGCGAGATGCTTGCGGGTATTGTCCTGGGCGATGATCTTCGCGCCCGCCGAATGCAGCCATGCGTTGCCATCGGCATGATCGAAGTGCCAGTGGGTGTTGATTAGATGTGTAATCGGCTCGGTGCCGAGCGAGCCGAGTGCCTCCGTGAGCTGCGCCCGTGATACGCTGATGCCGGCATCGACCATAACTTTGCCGTCCTGGCCGGTGAGAACCGCGATGTTGCCGCCGGATCCCTCGAGTACGCTGATGTTGTTTCGCAGCTTGTGAATCGTGATCGGCGAAGCCGCGGCGCTGTCCTTGATCAGGCTGACCAGACCGCGGGCTTCCGCGAAGGCCTGGCGCGGCGTCAGCCATCCGCCCAGGGTGGCCGCACCGCCGATGCAGCACAGGCAAAAGCGCCGCCGCGACAACAAATGTTGTGCCGATGTTTTCATGACATTCTCGCTGTCTGTCCAGGAGCGATTGCGTGACGAAAAGTCCATTTGAAAATCGATTGACCAAAATTAGTTCGCAGCGACGGATCCGTTTCCGGATCACGCCCTAGCTGTTCGGGCCGCGATCCATGCCGACGGGCTGCCAGCGGCGCAGCGTGGTGTTTTGCAGCACCGACGGGTTGACGCAGCTCACCGGCCACATCCCTGACAGCACCAGCGACAATTCGTAGCCGACGCGGCGCTTGCGCGCCTCGTCGAACCGCGCCGAGGCCGAGGCGACATGGGCGGTCAGGGTGACGTTTTCCATGCCCGAGCATCGGATTGTTGTGCGACGGCGGCTCCTTCTCCAGCACGTCGAGCGCGGCATGCGCGATCCAGCCTTCCTGCAGCGCCTTGATCAGCGCCTCTTCGTCCACGGTCGGGCCGCGTCCGGTGTTGATGAAGATCGCGTTCGGCTTCATCTGCCTGAAATGCTGTCTCGCCGAGCATGTGGTGGACCTCGGGCCGCGCCGGCGCGTGCATCGAGACGAAATCCGATTGCGACAGCACTTCCGACAAGGTCGCCGGCAGCACGCCATGGTCGGACATCAGCGTCTCCTGGATGAAGGGATCGTAGGCCATCATCCGAAGCCCGAACGGCGCGGCGCGCTTGGCGACCGCGCGCGCCACCCGGCCGAACGAGATGAAGCCCAGCGTCTGCCCCATCAGTCGCGGGATTTTCAAGCAGCGCCGGGCGGCCCTCGGACCAGCGGCCCTGGCGGACCATCTTGTCCTGCTCGATCAGCCGGCGAAAGCCCGCCAGCAGCAGCATCATGGCGTGGTCGGCGACTTCCTCGATGAAGGTGTCGGGGATGTTGGTGACGGGAATGCCGCGCGCGGTGGCGGCCTTGACGTCGACGCTGTCGACGCCGACGCTGCCGAGCGTGATGACCTTGCAGTTTTCCAGGGCGTCGATGATCTTCTTGGAGATCGGGATGCCCTTGGCGTAGATGGCGTCGGCGGTGCGGGCGGCGGCGATGAATTCGGCCTCGTTGGCCGGCGCCTCGACGATCTCGGCGTCGATCGGATCGAGCGCTTCCTTTTCAAAGCCATAGCCGCCGCCGGCGATCGTGAAGCTGGCGCCCTTCGGCGTGACGATCCTGAATTTCGGCATTTCATTCTCCCGATTTGACACTTCGGTGTTGGTTATGACTGCGACCGGCCGGTCGCCGCCTCCCGATTAGCGCGTCTTGATTAAAGCGTCTCGATTAAAGCGTCTCGATTAAAGCGTCTTGGCCGCCCGCGCGCCATCCCCTTCGTTCCGTACTTCTACGGTCAGGTGGTGGTAACCAAGTGCTAAAGGATTTCACTATAACGTGACGCAATTCGTTCCGCCAATCGCGGCTTGCGCCCATTCCCCCGGAGATCCCCGTGAAGCTGACCAATCTGAAGATCACCCCCAAGCTCGGCATTTTGGTGGGGTGACGCTGCTCGGCCTCTGCGTCGCCGGCGCACTGGCCGGCTATCTGATGCAGCAGCGAGATGCTGGCCGCGCGCATCGACCAGGCCAAGGCGATCGTCGATATGGGACGCAACATGGCCGCCGGGCCTGCAGAAAGAGGTCGAGGCCGGCAAGCTCACCAAGGAAGCCGCGATCGCCGAATTCGGCCGCCGCGCCAATACGCTGACCTACGACAACGGCGCCGGCTATCTGTTCGGGACCAGCTATGACGGCATCACGTTGTTGTCGCCCGATCCCAAGCAGATCGGCACCAATCGCATGGAGGTCGTGACCAACGGCCGGAAGCTGTCGCATGAATTGATGGACGGCGCGCGGGCCAATGGCTCGATCCTGCTGACCTATGAATATGTCAAGCCCGGCCAGGACAAGCCGGTCCGCAAGATCGGCTACGCCGTCGCGATCCCCTTCTTCAACATGTATATCGGCACCGGCGCCTATCTCGACGATCTCGACGCCAAGCTGGAGCCGATCGCGTGGACCCTGGGCATTGCCATTCTCGGCATCGCGGTGATCGGCGGCGGCATTGCCTGGTTGATCGGCCGCAGCATCTCCAGGCCGCTCGGCGAGCTCGGCGGCCGCATGCAGGCGCTGGCCGATGGCAAGCTGGACGGCGAGATTCCCGGCCTCGGTCGCGGCGACGAGGTCGGCGCGATGGCGGCGACGGTACAGATCTTCAAGGACAATGCGGTCCGCATTCGCGGGCTCGAAAAGGCCGAGGAAGAGACCAAGGCGCGCGCCGCGGCCGAGCGTCGTGCGGCGATGGAAAGCCTCGCCGGCGACTTCGAGCGCAGCGTCAACGGCATCGTCCGCTCGGTGTCGATCGGCGGCGGCGGGCATGCAGACCACCGCGCAGTCGATGACCTCGACCGCCAGCGACGCCAGCGCGCGGGCCGCCACCGTCGGCGCGGCCTCGCAAAGCGCTTCCAACAATGTCGGCACGGTCGCCGCGGCGGCCGAAGAACTTTCGAGCTCGGTTGCCGAGATCTCCCGCCAGGTGGCGCGCTCCAGCGAGATCGCCAGCAAGGCGGTCGGCGATGCCGAGAGCACCAATGTCACGGTGCGGGCGCTATCGACCGGCGCCGAGAAGATCGGCGAAGTCGTAAAACTGATCCACAGCATCGCCGCGCAGACCAATCTGCTGGCGCTCAACGCCACCATCGAGGCGGCGCGCGCCGGCGAGTCCGGCCGCGGCTTTGCGGTCGTCGCTTCCGAGGTCAAGGCGCTGGCCAACCAGACCGCCAAGGCCACCGAGGAAATCTCGGCGCAGGTCGCGGCGATGCAGGCTTCCACCAGCGACGCGGTCGCATCGATCGGCGGCATCACCCAGACCATCGCGCAGATGAGCGAGATCACGGTCAGCATCTCGACCGCGATCGAGCAGCAGGGCGACGCCACCCGCGAGATCGCGCGCAACATCCAGTCGGTCGCGGCCGGCTCGAGCGAGATCAGCACGCATATCGGCGGCGTCACCACTGCGGCGGCGGCCACCGGCACGGCGGCCTCCGACGTGCTCTCGAACGCTCGCGAACTCGACAATCAGTCGGGCATGCTGCGCAGCGCGGTCGACGAATTCCTCAGCAAGGTCCGCGCGGCGTAAGTCGCTTCTTGCCGTAAATCGAACCCGTCATCCTGAGGTGCGCGCTCTTGCGCGCCTCGAAGGATGGTGTTCAGCATTGTGCGTGTGGCCATCCTTCGAGGCTCGCCGAAGGCGGCTCGCACCTCAGGATGACGGCGGAATGTGTTGCTAGCGCTTCGCCGATCCCTGCCGCGACGCGATGATCACGCCGGCCAGCACCAGCAGGTAGCCGACGAGGTGAAACAGCCGCGGCTGTTCGCCGAGCAGCAGGATCGCCATCACCGATCCGAACACCGGCATCAGGTGGATGAACGGCGCGGCGCGGTTCGGCCCGATCAGCGCGATACCGCGGTTGAAGAACAGATACGCCAGCGTCGATGGAAAGATCACGACGTAGATCACCGTCACCAGCGTCAGGGTGTCGAATTTCAGCGTCAGGCCGTTCGAAAACTCCCAGACCGAGAACGGCAACAGCAACAGCGCGCCGCAGGCGGTGGTGAATGCAATCAGCGATAGTTGATGCGTCACCGGCCGGCGCGGCATCAGCGCCGCATACAGCCCGAACGCCAGCAGCGCGCCGGCGACCATCACGTCGCCCTTGTTGAACTCGATGCTCGCGAGCGTGCCAATATCGCCGCGCAGGATGATGGTGAGGACGCCGACGAGCGAGATCGCGATGCCGGCGAATTGCGCCCAGGTCAGCCGCACGCCGAACAGCAACAGCGACCACAACGCCACGAACAGCGGGCCCGACGACTGGATCAGCAGCGCGTTCAGCGCCTGGGTGTATTGCAGCGCCCAATAGGACAGCGCGTTGTTGATGGCGAATCCCGTCGCCGACAATACCACCATCAGCGGCAGCCGCGCGCGCAAGGCCGGCCAGTCGGTCCGCAAATGCCGCCACGCGAACGGCAGCAGCATGACAAACGCGCCGATCCACCGGATACAGGACAGCGTCATCGGCGGCACGTGGCCGGCGGCGTAACGCCCGAGCACGATATTACCGGCCCAGAACAGCGAGGTCAGGCTCAACAGCAGATAAGGCTGGTTGCTCAGCCATCGCAGCGGATCGCGGCCCGACGGTGGTGGCGTGGGCTGCGCTAATCTGGAAGGTATTACGGGAATGGTCATCGGCTCGATGGCGACGATGCGACGGATTGAGGCGGCGCGACAAGTCCCGCTGTCGCAAGGCTACAATGCCGCAATCGGCCGTGCGTCACCGCAAGCCGGCCATCATTGTCGATTTACCGCGAGGCCGCGGCGGAGGATGCCTTGCGCGAGGCGACGAAGACGCCGGTCAAGACCAGCGCGAAGCCGACGGCATGGAATAGCCGCGGGCGTTCGCCGAGAAACACCATCGCCATCGCCGATCCGAACAGCGGCACCATGTGGAAGAACGGCGCGGCGCGGTTGGCGCCGATCAAATGGATGCCGCGATTCCAGCACAGGTAGGCGACCGTCGAGGGAAACACCGCGACATACAACACCGACAGCAGGTTGGATACGTTCAGCGTCATCAACGGGCGCGAGAGCATTTCCCAGATCACCAGCGGGATAAGGCAAGCCGCGCCGCAGCCGAACGTGAAGGCCGCGAATGTCAGGCCGTGTATCGTCGGCCGCTTCAAGCTCAGCACGGAATAGAATCCGAAGATCACCAACGCCACCATGAAGATGATGTCGCCCTTGTTGAATTCGACGCTGGTGAGCGTCGTCAGGTCGCCGTGCAGCAGGATCACCAGCACGCCGATCAGCGACAGTACGACGCCGAAGGCCTGCGCCAGCGTTATCCGCACGCCGAGCAGGATCAGCGACCATATCGCGACGATCAACGGTCCGGCCGATTGCAGCAGCACCGTGTTCAGTGCCTGGGTGTATTCGAGCGCCCAGTATTGCAGGGTATTGAAGGCGCCGATCCCGGTGACGGAAATCACGATCATGATGCCGAGGCCGCCGCGAAGCGCGCGCCAGTCATGCACCAGATGTTTCCATGCGAACGGAAGCACGATGAGAAACGCCAGCGCCCAGCGCAGGAACGACAGCGTCACCGGCGGAATGTGTCCGACCGCCAGGCGGCCGACGATGGCGTTGCCCGCCCAGCACAGCGCGGCGATGCAGAGCAGCAGATAGGGCTGGTGCGTCAACCAGTGTCCGGAAGCTGCGCGCGGGGTCGGTTCAGAAGCTGACATTCACGAAGGGCCCGGTTCATGACGCCGCGGCCTGCCCGACGCCTTCGCAGCGGACCGGAATGGTGACCCGGCCCGCGTCACAGACACGGATTCCGGCCGTTCATCAATGGGGCAGACGCATCGCGACCATGCAAGCAGCGGGACGAAGCCATTCGAAGCTTTCGGGCTGCTTCAAACCGTCAGCGCCCGCACGATGGCGCCTGCCGCCTTCACGGCATCGTGGGGGTCGAGTTCGACTTGCAATCCGCGTTGCCCGCCATTGAGGAACACGCTTGCCTGGCGTAGCGCCGCCTCGTCGATCGCCACCGGCACGCGCTTTTTCTGGCCGAACGGACTGATGCCGCCGACATGATAGCCGGTGAGCCGTTCGGCGTCGGCCGGGCGCATCATGTGGGCGGCTTTGCCGCCGAACGCCGAGGCGAGCTTCTTCATGCTGACTTCGCAATCCGACGGCACCACGGCGCAGACCGGCTTGCCGTCGACCTCGGCCATCAGCGTTTTGAGCATGCGGCGCGGTTCGATGCCGAGCGCCTCGGCGGCCTGCAAACCGATCCGCTCGGCCCCCAAATCATAGCTATAGGTGTGAAGCACGAACTTGATGCCGAGGCTCGCAAGCGCCGCCGTCGCACGGGTGGTTTTGGACATTTCGCCGATCGCTCCGTGTTCACGTGCCGGCCTTTGCTCGACTTGCGCGCTGCCTTGCCGTCGCCACAAATTTTGTGGGGATATCAATGGGTTGGATCGCTTCCAAAGCAGCCTTAAAGCCCCCTTCTTGCTTGCGTCGATAGCCCGCTTCCTTTATCCGATGGTGCTGCCCTGCATGCGAACGGCCCCCGGCCGTGATTTTGGCTGGGCACGCTAGAGCATGATCCGGAAGGACGGACACGTCTTTTCCGTTAGATCGTGCTGAAACCAACAGAGTTGCAGGGAATATTCGCGAAATGGCCAATGTTGTCGTCGTCGGCGCCCAATGGGGCGACGAAGGGAAGGGCAAGATCGTCGACTGGTTGTCGGAGCAGGCCGACATCGTTGTGCGCTTCCAGGGCGGCCATAATGCCGGTCATACCCTTGTCATCAACGGCGAAACCTACAAGCTGGCGCTGCTGCCGTCCGGCGTGCTGCGGCCGTCGAAACTGGCCGTGATCGGCAATGGCGTGGTGTTCGATCCCCAGGCTTTCCTTGATGAAGTTGCAAAACTGAAGGGCCAGGGCGTTGCCATCAGTCCGGAAAACCTGCGCGTCGCCGAAAACGTCACGCTGATCCTGCCGCTGCATCGCGAACTCGACGCGCTGCGCGAATCATCCAACGCGATCAGCGCGATCGGCACCACCAAGCGCGGCATTGGCCCGGCCTATGAGGACAAGGTCGGCCGCCGCGCGATCCGGCTGATGGACCTCGCCGATCTCGATACGCTGCCGCACAAGATCGACCGGCTGCTGGCGCATCACAATGCGCTGCGCCGCGGCCTCAGCCTCGCCGAGATCGACGGTGGCGAAATCCTGCGCGAGCTGGCCGCGCTGGCGCCGCAGCTGTTGCCTTACGTCGAAACGGTGTGGCGGCTGCTCGACCTCAAGCGCCGCGAGGGCAAGCGCATTCTGTTCGAGGGCGCGCAAGGCGCGCTGCTCGACGTCGACCACGGCACCTATCCCTATGTCACCTCGTCCAATACGGTGGCGGCGCAGGCGGCGACCGGCACCGGCATGGGACCGAGCGCGGTCGGCTATGTCCTCGGGATCTGCAAGGCCTATACGACGAGGGTCGGCCAGGGGCCGTTCCCGACCGAATTGACCAACGAAATCGGCGAGGAGATCGGCCGTCGTGGCAAGGAATTCGGCGTCAATACCGGACGCAAGCGGCGCTGCGGCTGGTTTGACGCGGTGCTGGTGCGCCAGACGGTGCGGACCTGCGGCATCCACGGCCTGGCGCTGACCAAGCTCGATATTCTCGATGGTTTCGAGTTCGATCGAGGTCTGTGTCGGCTACATGCTGGACGGCAAGGAGATCGACCATCTGCCGGCCGGCGAGGGCGCGCAGTCCCGGGTGGTGCCGGTCTATGAGACCATTGAGGGCTGGAAGGAACCGACCGCCAACGCCCGTTCCTGGGCGGATCTGCCGGCCCAGGCCATCAAATATGTCCGCCGGGTCGAAGAACTGGTGGGATGTCCCATTGCCTTGCTTTCCACCAGCCCGGAACGCGAAGATACTATTCTGGTTCAAAACCCGTTTGAGGCTTAACGAGATATTACCGGAAAGCCTGCAATGTTGAGCAGAGATGGCTGACTACTACCCGCTGATCGCCCGCGCCATTGCCGGACTGGACCCCAGTGCTCCCGGCGAGAGTCGCCGTGCGCTGTACGAGAGGGCACGCGCCGCGCTGATCGCGCAGTTGCGCAGCGTCGAGCCGCCGTTGAGCGAATCCGAGATCACCCGCGAGCGGCTGTCGCTGGAAGAGGCCGTGCGCAAGGTCGAGTCCGAGGCCGCCCAGCGCGCCCGCGATGCCTCGCGTTCCGCGGATGCGCGCGGCGACCGCGCCCGGGCCGGCGATGCGTTCCGCGCCACCACCCGGCCCACGCCGCGGCCGGGCGATGCCGCGCCGCCTGCCGCGGGCCAGCCTTCGCCGTCATCGGCCCGGCCGCCTGCGGCCTCACCGCCGCGCCCGCCGGCGCCGCCGCCAGCAGCGCCGCCGCCGCGCACCCTTCGCATCGACCCGCCGCCGATCCCGCGGTCGCAGCCACCGGCGCCGGCGCCGGACGCGCAACTGCCGCCGACCCGCGAACGCATGGGCGTGGCCCGCCGCGGCGCCGACAACAGCGCGCCGCAGGCGCAGCCGCCGGCGATACGGGGATTCCGCGATATCGCCGCCGACGCCGACGATCTCGGACGCGCCGCCGCGCAGGCGACCCGTGCCGCGCGCAAGACCTACGCCAACGTGCCCTCGCCATCGCCGGAGTTCGACCGCTCCGAGCCGAACATGGAGAACCGCGGCGCCGATGCGGAGGCGCCTTATTCGTATGACGAGTTGGTCGAGGAGGCCGAGCGCTATACGCCGCCGGCGGCCAGTTCGCGCCCGCGCCTGCCGCTGGACCGTGATGCGAAGAAACGCCTGCGCACCGGCGCAGGCTTTCCGTTCAGGAGCGCGATTGCCGTCGGCGTCGTGCTGATCCTGGTCGGCGCCGGAATCCTGTGGGGCAAGCCGCTGGTCGCGACCGTGAGCGGCCTGTTCAAGCCGTCCACCGCGGTGGTCGAAGCGCCAAAGGACAACACGGCGCCGCCGTCGAAGCCGAAGATTCCCGATCGGGTCGGCCAGCCGTCGTCCACCGACCAGGTTGCGCCGGTGGCGCAGCGGGTGGTGCTGTATGACGAGGACCCCTCCGATCCCAAGGGCAAGCAATATGTCGGCACGGTGGTCTGGCGCACCGAACCGATCAAGGGCGGCACCGGCCAGCCCGCCGATATCGCGGTGCGCGCCGATATCGAGATCCCCGATCGCAAGTTCAAGATGACGATGTCGTTCCGCCGCAACACCGACACCTCGCTGCCGGCCAGCCACACCGCCGAACTGACCTTCATCCTGCCGCCGGATTTCGCCGGCGGCGGTGTCAGCAACGTGCCGGGCATCCTGATGAAATCCAACGAGCAGGCCCGCGGCACGCCGCTCGCCGGCCTCGCGGTCAAGGTCACCGACGGCTTCTTCCTGGTCGGGCTGTCGAATGTCGACACCGACCGCACGCGCAACATCCAGCTCCTGAAGGAGCGCTCGTGGTTCGACGTGCCGCTGGTCTATGTCAACCAGCGCCGCGCCATCATCGCGATCGAAAAAGGCCCGCCCGGCGAACGCGCCTTCAACGACGCCTTCGCGGCCTGGGGCGAGTAGGGCCTGCGGGCTTTCTCGCCGGCCTTTAGGGACCCGGTTCGCAGCAATCAGCAAAACTGCTATACCTAGCGAAAATCTCGAGGGTGGAGCATGAAGCGGTATCTGATTTTTGCGGCGCTCGGGCCGTTCTTCGGCGGGTTCTTTCTCTTGATTGCGACCACGGTGATGTCCGGCTACTGGGATGAGCCGAGCTGGTCGCAGGTGACCAAGCTGTTCGTGGTCTTCCTCAAGACGCTGCAATACAGCTATCTGTTCGGCATCCTGCCGATTCTGATGATGGCGGCGGTCGACGATATCGTGTTCCACGTCAAACGGATCGTCCCGGTGCTGCGAATGCTGCTGGTCGGCGCGATCTCGTTTCTCGCAACCGCCTTTGTCTATGGCTCCAGGGGCGGCGACAGCGGCGCGTTGCAGTTTTTCCTCTACGGCCTGGTCGGCTTGGTCCCCGCGGTGGTCTGCTCATGGCTGGCGCATGAAGCGATCGACTTCCCGGCGACGGCGGAGGGCTCGCCGGGGGCTGCCGCCTAGCCCTCGAAATAAAAGGCGGCGGACTTGCGGTCCGCCGCCGGCATCAATGGCAATGGCTTGTCCTATTTCAACCGCTGCTTTCGCCGCCGCTTCGGGCTGACGCCAACCGCGGCGCGGGGGCGGTGATCACTCGCGACAAACGCGAAGCGTTTGCGAAGGGGAAAGGCAACTTGCGTTTCGCCCCGACGTTACCCATGTGATGGCCATGTCGAACAACGATATCTATTTCCGCAAGGCGGCCCGTAGCGCCACCGCCGATGCTGCCGCGTTTGGCGGCGCGCGGGTGCGTGGGCCCGTCATCGATCAGGACGGCCGCGAGATACCTCAGGAAAGCTTGGGTTCAAGGTTTCAGGGCTTCCGCTTCGATTTCGGCCATTCCAGCGCCAACCCGTTCGGCAATCTCACCCGCGAGCAGCGGCTTGCGCGGCTTGATACGCTGGCAAGGCTGCTGGACGTCGCGTTCATCCTGCCCGGCACCAAGATCCGCTACGGCGTCGATGGCATTGTCCGGTTGATCCCGGTGGTCGGCGATCTGATCGCGTCGGCGTTTTCGCTGTGGCTGGTGCGCGAGGCGCGCACGTTGGGCGCGCCCTGGCATCTCACCGCGCGGATGCTCGCCAATGTCGCGCTGGAAGGAACGGTCGGGATGGTGCCGATCGCGGGCGACGCGTTCGATGTGATGTTCCGCGCCAACATGCGCAACATGCGCCTGCTGCGGAACTGGATGGAGAAGCAGCCGCGCTGATCTCCTCCAGTCCTAACTCGGGTTTACCCGAGCTAGGACGTCTCAAATGTCACAACGAGTTCGGATTACGCCGCGTCAGCGTTGGCATCGTCGGCCGGCGCCGGCTCCGCCGCGCGGGGGCGACGCTCCAGCGGAAACGCTTCGCTTTCATACAGCGTACGGATGCCGCTCTGATCGAAGCGGGCTTCATCGACTTGCAAATAGGCGCCGTTCAGCGAATCCGCCGGCAATTCCTCGATCGCGAAGCGGACCGCTTCGGCCGCGGTGCCAAATCGCCGATACGCGAAGCCGGCACGCTTTTTCTTGCGGATCGCGGCGGGGAATAATTCGGCGGCAGTGTTGTAGCTGAAGGAAGCCATGGTCAGTGACCCTTATCGTTTTTCGTGGGAGCGCGAGAGAGATCGCGAACGGTTCGTGCGGGGCCCGCCAACCGAGCGGCGCTCCGGCACACGTCATTTCAACAAGTCTCTAATATAGGCTCGTTTGACGGAAATGCGACTCCTGACCAGCCAGATGATGAATCCGGGTTCCATCAGGCCATAATGCCAATAACTCGTTATTTTTCAATATCTTATGGCAATTTCGGGCTGATTTACAGCTTGCCGAGCAGCAGCAGGACGATCAGCACGACCAGAATGACGCCGCCGAGGCCCATTCCGGAATGGCCCATGCCATAGCCGTAGCCACCGAACCGGCCGCTGTAGCCGCCCAGCAGATAAATGATGACGAGGATGATGAGGATCGTTCCCAGAGACATCGTGCTCTCCCAACAAGCGATCGGCGGCAAGCCTACGCCGCGACGCGCCTGTTGGGCAAAGCATATTGCGGCGGTTTACCGCCGGCATAGCCGTTACTTAGGTCGCTACTTGGGCTGCAATTTCAGCGACGCCGAATTGATGCAGTAACGCAGGCCGGTCGGACCCGGGCCGTCGTCGAACACATGGCCGAGATGGCCGTTGCACTTCGAGCACAACACTTCGGTCCGGATCATGCCGTGCGTGACGTCGCGCTCCTCGTCGACATGGCTGTCGACCGCGGGCGCCGTAAAACTCGGCCAGCCGCAGCCGGAATTGAACTTGGCGTCGGATTCGAACAGCGTCTGGCCGCAGCCGGCGCAGGTGTAGGTGCCGGCCCGCTGCTCATGCTCGTATTCGCCGGAGAACGGCCGCTCGGTCGCCTTCTCGCGCAGCACGGCATATTGCATCGGCGTCAATTCCTTGCGCCACTCCGCCTCGCTCTTCTCGACCTTGCCGGTGATGGTCTTGGTATCGGACATGAAACCTCCTTTGGTTGAAGCCGTCATTGCGAGGAGCGAAGCGACGAAGCAATCCATCTCTGTACGCGTGGCATGGATTGCTTCGCTTCGCTTGCAATGACGGGAAATAGCGCCATCAGTCGGTGAGCTTTGCACCGCTCACCAGCGTCGGCTTCTCGATGTAGTTTTCCGCGAAGATCTTCTTGAGGTTTTCGACCTTCGGAATGTCGTTATAGGCAATATAGGGTTGGTTCGGGTGCAGCGTCAGGTAGTCCTGGTGATAGGCCTCCGCCGGATAGAACCCTTCGAGTGGGCCGACCTTGGTCACGATCGGCTTGGAGTACACCTTGGCCGCGTTGAGCTGGGCGATATAGGCGTCCGTCACTTTCTTCTGCTCGGGCGTACTGGTCCAGATCGCCGACCGATACTGCGTGCCGCTGTCCGGCCCCTGGCGGTTCAATTGCGTCGGGTCGTGTGCCACCGAGAAGAAGATCTGCAGCAGCTTGCCGTAGCTGATCTTCTTCGGATCGTATTTGACCTGCACGGATTCCGCATGCCCGGTGGTGCCGGTAGAGACGGTGTCGTATTGCGCGGTGCTCTTGTTGCCGCCGGCATATCCGGACACCGCGTTGACGACGCCGGCGGTGTGCTGGAACACGCCCTGCACGCCCCAGAAACAGCCGCCCGACAACACCACGGTCTGGACGCCGTCGGACGCCGGTACGTCGATCGCGGGCGCGGGGATGACCACGGCGTCTTCGGCAGCAAACGAGGGCGCGGCGACAAAGCCGGCGATCGCCAGCGCGCCGACGGCGGCGATGCCGAGCGAGAGGCGGCTGAATTGAGAGCGACGGAACATGCTAGGAGACATGAGGCTTCCTCCGGGTGGGCGGATTGAAAAGCAGTTTAGGGCAGGGGCGACGGTTCGCAATCGGTAATGGGGCTGCCCGATGAACCTAGATACGGAGAAGTGCGGCGATTGTTACAGCGGAACTCGCACGACTTCGTGAAAAAAAGCCGGCGGGAAGTAGTCTGCAGCCGTCATCCTGAGAGCCTGTGAATCTATCTCGGACGTCATCCTGAGGCGGCCGAGGAGGGCCGCACGTGCTGCCATCCTTCGAGGCGCGCAAGAGCGCACCTCACGGGCGAACGCGCCGCGTTCGTCCCGGGGGATGACGCTGCAAGAGATCACACCACCACGCTCAGCCGTTTCGCCGCCCGCGTGATGCCGGTGTAGAGCCATCGCGCGCGGCTGTCCTGAAAGGCGAAGCTCTCGTCGAACAGCACCACGTCGTCCCATTGCGAACCCTGTGACTTGTGCACCGTCAGCACATAACCGTAATCGAATTCGTCGTAGGGCTTGCGCTGCTCCCAGGGGATCGTCTCGATGGCGCCGCCAAAACAGTCGCCGCGCACCGAGACTTTCGTCACCTTGTGCCCGAAATCCTCGTCGGGCGACAGCCGCATGGTAATGATCTTGGATTTCGAGGCCGCGCGCGATTTCACCCGCCACAGCCCGCCATTGAACAGGCCCTTCTTGCGGTTGTTGCGCAGGCAAACCAGCTTGTCGCCGGCCACCGGCAACGGATCCTCGATGTTCTGCTTCTGCCGCACCCGCATATTGTAGGAACGTCGCGTGTTGTTGCGCCCGACCAGCACCTGATCGGCAGCCATCACCCTGTCAGGGTCGAGTTCGGCGCGCGACACCACTTCACTTTCGCCGTAGCGTCCGATGTCGAGTTCGCGGCCCTCGCGCACGTCCATCGACATCCGCACGATCGGATCGTCCTGCGCCTGGCGATGCACTTCGGTCAGCATGGAATCCGGTTCGCAGTCGGTGAAGAAACCGCCGCCCTGGATCGGTGGCAATTGCGCGGGATCGCCGAGCACCAACAGCGGACAATCGAACGACATCAGGTCGCGGCCCAATTCCGCGTCCACCATCGAGCACTCATCGATCACGATCAGTTTTGCCTTGGAAGCCGGCGCGTCGTCCCATAGCTCGAAACTCGGCTGCTCGACGCCGGATTCCCTGGCGCGATAGATCAGCGAATGGATCGTAGAGGCGTTGTCGCAGCCCTTGTTGCGCATCACCAACGCGGCCTTGCCGGTGAAGGCGGCGAATTTGACCTCGCCGTCGACGGCCTCGGCGATGTGGCGGGCCAGTGTGGTCTTGCCGGTTCCGGCGTAGCCGAACAGCCGGAATACCGGCGGCGTGCCGTTCCTGCCGGGCTTGGCCTTGAGCCAGTCGGCGACGGCCTTCAGTGCGGAATCCTGATGCGGCGTAAAACTGGTCATCTCAAGGCTGTCTTTGGAAGCGTTCTTGGGGACTTGATGGAGGGCAGAGCGCCGGCGCAGGCGGCCGCGACTCGGACAAGGCACAAGCTAACCATTCGGGCGTTTCATGCAAGCCGGCCTTCCGTGCGGCGGAATTGGCCCGTCGCGCCAGCCACATGACACGACTGGACCTGGCTGGACTTGCGACCGGCGGCGTCTACACTGTCTGAAAAAATTGGCGGGAGCGACGTCATGAAATTCGGCATTTTTTATGAGCTGCAACTGCCGCGGCCCTGGGAAGCCGGCGGCGAACTCAAGCTGTACCAGGATGCGCTGACGCAACTGGAGACCGCCGATCGCTGCGGCTATGACCATGCCTGGGTGGTGGAGCATCATTTCCTCGAGGAATATTCGCATTCGCCGTCGCCGGAATCGTTTCTCGCCGCCGCCAGCCAGCGCACCAAACAGATCCGGCTCGGCCACGGCATCTTCCAGCTCACCACCAACCATCCGGCGCGGGTCGCCGAGCGCATCGCGGTGCTCGATCTCCTGAGCAACGGCCGCTGCGAATTCGGCATGGGCGAGAGCGCCTCGATCACCGAGCTAGTGCCCTTCGGCCGCGACATGGAAACCAAGAAGGAAGTGTTCGAGGAAGCGGTACGCGCGATCTTTCCGATGTTCAAGGACGGCGGCAGCGAACATCACGGCAGATATTTCGATATGCCGCTGCGCAACGTGGTGCCCAAGCCGGTCCAGAAGCCGCATCCGCCGTTATGGATGGCGTGTTCGCAATTGCCGACCATCGAGCGCGCCGGCCGGCACGGTTTTGGCGCGCTCGGATTCCAGTTCGTCAGCGCCGACGCCGCGCATGCCTGGGTGCACGCCTATTACAACGCGATCACCAGGCGGCTGAACAGGCTCGCCGATTATCAGATCAATCCGAACATGGCGCTGGTGTCGTTCTTCATGTGCGCCAGGACCGATGAGGAGGCGCGGGCACGCGCCGACGGCGCCACCTTCTTCCAGTTCGCGCTGCGTTATTATGGGCAGGGTCAGAACAGGGCGCGTCCAGCGCCCGGCACCGTCAACATGTGGGATGAGTACAACAAGTGGAAGCGCGAAAACCCCGAGGCGCAGGAAGCCGCCTTGCGCGGCGGCCTGATCGGATCGCCGGCAACCATCGCTAAAAAATTACGGCGGTTCAGGAGTTCGCATATCGATCAGGTGATCCTGCTCAACCAGGCCGGCAAGAACAGCCACGAGCATATCTGCGAATCGCTTGAGCTGTTCGCGAGGGAAGTGATGCCGGAATTCCGGCGCGATCCCGAGCACGACGCGTGGAAGGCCGGCGTGATGAGCGGCGCGATCCAGCTCGAGGAGATCGACACCGAAGCGTTTACCGATCGCTACGGCAAGCTCGCCGTCAACGTCGCCAAGCCTGCGGTCGCGGCGGCGGGGTAAGGTGTGCGCTATTGCCTCTTTGGGTCGTCCCTGCGAACGCAGGGACCCATAACCCCTGGCGTTAGAAATAGAAAAAAACCTCCGCCCCAGCACTGAAACTGAAAGTCCTCGGCGTATGGGTCCCTGCGTTCGCAGGGACGACCTGTGGAGAGGTTTGCCGCCTGCTTCAATTCGATCCGGCTGCTGCCGTAAAGCTTGGATCCACCGCCTTTTCGACGTCGAGTGTTTTTGCGAGGATGCCGTATCGGGTCGCGCGGTCGGAGGCTTGTTGAATCTCCTTGACCACGCCGGCATCGATCGCAATCCCGTCGGTGTGCTGCGCGGTATAGGCGCTGAGCAGCACGTCTTCGGGAAGTTTCGTCAGCTCGGCGGTGGCCTTGGCGTAGTCGGCGACATGATCCAGCGACCAGAGCCGCGCTCGGTTGAGCCGCTGCACCAGATCCTGCAGCGCGGCGCGCTTGGTGGCGATCGCCTGGTCGGAAGCGACATAGAAGGTGATGGTCGGCGTCAGGCCCTCGCCATCGCCGACGACCCGCGCATGATCCTTCAGCGTTGCGTAGGAGACATAGGGCTCCCACACCGCCCAGCCGTCGATCGAGCCTGCGACCAGCGCGATCTTGGCGTCCACCGGCCCCAGCGGCGCGAAGGTCGCGTCGTTGATGCCGCCGCCGGTCTTCTCCAGCGTGGCGTCGATCAGGAACTGGCCCCAGCCGCCGCGCGTCCCGGCCAGCCGCTTGCCCTTGAGGTCGGCGATGGTCTTGATCGGCGAATCCTGGCGCACCACAATGGCCTGGGTCCGCGCGTCGGAGCGGGTGCCGCCGATCGCCTTGATCGGCGCGCCCGCGGCATAGACGGTCAGGAAGGCGAGATCGCCGGTGTAACCGAAATCCAGCGCGCCCGCGTTCAGCGCTTCAAGGATCGGCGCCGCCGCGGGAAATTCGGACCATTCGATCTTGTAGGGAAGGTCCTTGGCCAGGCCTGCGATTTCGAGCAGCGCGCGATTGCCGCCCTTCTGATCGCCGACGCGCAATGTCACGATGTCCGACGCCAGCGCGGATGCCGTAAGCGAAACGCTCATCAGTATTCCGAACAGCGCAGTGCCGGCACGGCCAAGCCATCTGTGCGTTTCAAATTCGTATCCAATTTTATTCATGCGAGCTGTCTCTTCCGATTTTTCCGATGTGAGGAGATGATGTTCAACGATGCCGTGAGCGTACGAGCGGCCGAAGGGCAGTCAATGAAATGGCTCACTGAATATTCGAACTGCCGGGCAAAGATCGCCTCGATATCGAAGGCACGAAAGAACGTTGCCCTGCCTGGCGAAAAAATGCCCGCTAATAAGGCAACGCGAGGCGGACGGAATTGATTTCAATTTCACCGGGGACACAAAAATCGTTGCATCGCGCGATGAGATGATTGTGGAGATAATCTCTCCGTTGGCTTTTACATTCAAAATTCCATTTCATTGACGATCGCGTTGTTGCCAAGCATCATTCGCGCACCACTTCAACGGAGCGCGGGCGGAAAGCTCGCCGGGATTGAAGCGGGTTCACCGAGTTTCACGGGGACTCTGCCGAGCCGCAGCGTTGTCGCGCTGCGCCGGGGCGATCTCGTGTCGCCTCGAAGCAGGAGAACGAGATGTCGAAAGACGCCAAAGATCGAGCATTACTGGATCGCCGCACCTTGCTGCAAGCAGGAGCAGCCGCCGCGTTCGCTGCACCGCTGGGGGTGTTTGGCGCACAGGCCTTTCCCGTCGCGCCGTCCAAGATCGATTTCTCGGAATTTCCGATCTGCAAGACCTCCTCCGATGCGCACGCGCTGACGGGAGCGCCGCGCAAGCTCAAACTATCCTGGAATGCCGGCGCGGTGTGCCTCGCGCCGCTTCCGGTCGCGATCGATCACGGCTTCTTCCAGAAGCACAATCTGGACGTCGAACTGGTCAATTACAGCGGCTCGACCGATCAACTGCTCGAAGCCATCGCCACCGGCAAGAGCGATGCGGGCCTCGGCATGGCGTTGCGCTGGCTGAAGCCGCTGGAGCAGGGCTTCGACGTCAAGATCGCCGCCGGCACCCATGGCGGCTGCATGCGGGTTTTGTCCCGCGTGAATTCGGGCGTCGACAAGCTTTCCGATCTGAAGGGCAAGATCGTCGCGGTCGGCGATCTTGCCGGTCCCGACAAGAATTTCTTTTCGATCCAGCTCGCCAA
The DNA here is from genome assembly GCA_963755895.1 of uncultured Alphaproteobacteria bacterium. Classification (GTDB taxonomy): domain Bacteria; phylum Pseudomonadota; class Alphaproteobacteria; order Rhizobiales; family Xanthobacteraceae; genus Bradyrhizobium. Next base: position 585,466 of record CAVWMD010000022.1, on the reverse strand, counting down.
GCAGGGCATCGATCCGAACACCGAGGTCGATTGGCGAGCGTATCCCGGCAATCTGCTGCAGCTCGCCATCGAGAAAGGCGAAGCGCATGCGGCCCTCGTGTCCGATCCGCTCGCTTATCTCTGGCTAAAGGACAGCGCCTACAAGGAAGTCGCTTCCAATCTCGACGGTGAATACAAGGACAAGAGTTGCTGCATCGTCGGACTGCGCGGCAGCCTGGTGCGCGAGGAGCCGCTGGTCGCCCGCGCCATCACCCAGGCATTGCTCGATGCCGCGATGTTCACCGCGCAGAATCCGGACCAGGCCGCCGCCTCGTTCCAGCCCTACGCGCCGAAGAACGCCAGCCTCGCCGATCTGCAGGCGATGGTCAGGTATCACACCCACCATCACCATCCGGTCGGCGCGGTGCTCAAGCAGGAACTGAAGGCCTATGCGGACGACCTTAAAACGGTGTCCGTTTTCAAGCCTTCTACGGACACAGCGAAATTTGCGGAGCGGATCTATGTCGATGTCTTCAACAGCGTCTAGGACGGCCGAGCTGGCGCAGTCCGCCGACGAGGGCGCAATCCTTGCGGCGCGGCCGCTGCCATCACTCTCGTCGTTATGGGCGAGCGGGCCCGCGATATTCGCGAGCCTGGCCTGGATCGGGTTCGGTGTTTCCTGCCTGGCGTGGGAAGACCTCGGCGACTGGTCGCGAACCCATGAACTGGCGTTCGCGGCCTTCGTGATCGCAGCGATCATCCTGGTCGCTGCGCCAAACGCGCGGCGTCTCGGCCGCTTTGGGCAAGGCCTGCAATCACGTGCGCCGTGGTTGCTGGCGCTCGGGCTGTTCTTCACGCTGTGGGAGGTTGCGACCGCAAAGTTTGGCTGGTTGCCGCTGCCGTTCTTTCCGCCGCCACAGGCCATCATCGAAGTCTACACCGATGATCTACCGAAGCTTCTGGTCAGCGTTTGGGCATCGGTCAAACTTCAGCTCGGCGGTTATGCGATCGGCGCCGCGGCTGGCTTCCTGACCGGCGTGTCGATCGGATGGTCGCGCAGCGTCGGCTATTGGGTGCATCCGATACTGCGCTTCATCGGGCCGCTGCCGGCCACCGCATGGCTTCCGTTCGCCTTCTTCACGTTTCCCTCGAGCTGGAGTGCGAGCACGTTCCTGATCGCGCTGGCGACCGCATTTCCGGTCACGGTGTTGACCTGGTCCGGTGTCGCCAGCGTCAGCAACGCCTATTACGATGTGGCGCGAACGCTCGGCGCCAAACCTTCGTTCCTGGTGCTCAAGGTCGCGATCCCGGCGGCGCTGCCGCACGTCTTCGTCGGCCTGTTCATGGGCCTCGGCTCGTCCTTTGCTGTTCTGGTCGTGGCCGAAATGATCGGCGTCAAGGCCGGGCTCGGCTGGTATCTGCAATGGGCGCAGGGCTGGGCGGCTTACGCCAACATGTATGCCGCGCTGATCGTGATGTCCCTGTTGTGCTCGGGCGCGATCACGCTGTTGTTTCGGACGCGCGACCGCTTGCTGGTCTGGCAAAAAGGCGTCGTCAAATGGTAGCGCTCGCGATCGTCGAACGGGAGCTGCCGCCCGCTGCCGGGGCTGCGCTCGACGTCGAGGGTGTCAGTCATGCCTTCGATATCGACGGCGCCGTGCTGCCGGTCCTGGACAACGTCAGCTTCAGCGTCAAGCCGGGCGAATTCGTCGCGTTGCTCGGCCCGTCCGGTTGCGGAAAGTCGACCTTGCTGCGCCTGGTCGCCGGACTTGAGCCGCCGCGCGCGGGCACCTTGCGCGAGGACGGCGATCCGATCGCCGGGCCGTTTCCATCGAGGGTCGTGGTGTTTCAGGATCCGACGCTGTTGCCGTGGCGGACCGTCTGGCACAACGTCGCGCTCGGGCCGGAAGCCCAGGGCATCCTGAAGCAGCAGCGTCACCGCGTCGATGCGGCGATCGATCTTGTCGGTCTCTCGACCTTTCGCAATGCCTATCCGCATCAGCTTTCCGGCGGCATGGCACAACGGGTCGCGCTGGCGCGTGCGCTGGTCAACGACCCCCGGATCCTGATTCTCGACGAGCCGCTCGGCAAGCTCGATTCGCTGACCCGCATCACCATGCAGGCGGAAATCGCAGCCCTTTGGCAGCGCAGCGGATTCACCACGCTGCTGGTGACCCATGATGTGGAAGAGGCGTTGTTTCTGGCCAATCGCGTCATCGTCTTCAGCGATCGCCCGGCGCGCATCAAGGCCGACATCGCGGTGGACCGTCCCTATCCCCGGCACCGCGGCGATCCGAAGCTCGGGGAACTGCGCCACGAAATCCTCGGCCTGCTTGGATTGGATGCAACATGGTAAGCGCGAGCAGCGGTTCGGTACGCAAGGTGCTGGATGCAACGCCGGTGCCGTTTGAATGCGCGCGGCTGCTGGCCAGTGAATTTGCGGCGCGGGCGGCGCAGCATGACCGTGACGGTAGTTTTCCATTCGAGAATTTCAAGGACCTTTCCGAGGCGGGACTGCTGGCGCTGACCGTGCCGGCGGCGCTGGGCGGCCACGGCGCCAGTGCTCTCGACACGGCGCGGATTCTCGGCATCTTCGGAAAGGCCGACCCATCGACCGCTTTGGTGCTGTCGATGCATTACATCCAGCATCTGGTGATGGCGCGAAGCACGCGCTGGCCGGCGCGGCTAGCGCGCAAGCTCGCCGGCGAAACCATCGCGGGCGTGGCGTTGATCAACGCCCTTCGTGTGGAGCCTGATCTGGGTTCGCCGTCGCGCGGCGGGTTGCCGGCAACAATCGCGCGGAAGACCGCGACCGGATGGCGGCTGACGGGCCGCAAGATCTATTCGACCGGCGCGCCGATCCTGAAATGGTACGCGGTGTGGGCCAGGACCGACAAGCCCGTGGCGCGCGTCGGCCTGTTTCTGGTTCCGGCGGGGCTGCCGGGCACGCGCATCGTCGAGACCTGGGATCATCTGGGCTTGCGCGCCAGCGGCAGCCATGACGTGATATTCGACGACGTGGTGTTTCCGCTCGATCACGAAATCGACGTTCGCAAGCCGGACGACTGGCTGGCACCGGATTTTACGCAAAGCACGGTTCACGCGATCTTTGTCGCCGCGATCTATGACGGCATCGCGCGGGCCGCGCGGGACTGGCTGATCGAGTTTCTGAAAAATCGCGTGCCGTCCAATCTCGGCGCGTCGCTGGCCACGCTGCCGCGCGCCCAGGAGATCGTCGGCGGCATCGAGGCGCGGCTTTCCGTCAACGCCCGCCTGATCGACAGTTTCGCGCAGGATTTTGACGATGGCGTGCTGTTGAGCGCATCCGAGTCCAACATCATCAAGATGACGGTAACCAACAACGCGATCGCGGTGGTCGAGGAGGCCTTGTCGCTGACCGGCAATCACGGGCTGACCCGCGCGAATCCGCTGGAACGGCATTATCGCAACGTGCTGTGCGGGCGGGTTCACACGCCGCAGGACGACGCGACACGGATAAGCGCCGGTCGTCTCGCGCTCGGTGTTTGAAACGATTTTGGGATTCAACAGGAGTTATTCGATGTCAGTGGAATTCATCGGCTACATCACCAACAACAATTCGTCCGAGACCATCGTGCGCAATGGCCCGGTGCTCGATCGTCATCACATCGAGGCAGTGGCAAAGGCCCACGAAAGCGCTGGTTTCGACCGCGCGTTGCTGGCATTTCATTCCACCACGCCGGATGGCTTGCAGATCGGCCAGCATGTGCTCGGCGTCACCGACCGGCTGAATGTGCTGATCGCGCAGCGTCCGGGCTTTACGGCGCCGACCTTGATCGCGCGTCAGCTGGCGACCATCGACCAGCTTTCCGGCGGCCGGGTCGCCCTGCATGTCATCACCGGCGGCAACGCCACCGAGTTGAAGCAGGACGGCAACGTCATCGACGACAAGGACGAGCGCTACGCCCGCACCGATGAGTTCCTCGATATCGTGCGTTCCGTATGGACCAGCCCAAAACCGTTTTCGTATGCCGGGAAATATTACACGGTTGAAAACGCGTTTTCGCAAGTGAAGCCCTATCGCAGCGAGGGCATCCCGATCTTCGTCGGCGGTGCGTCCGATGCCGCGATCGAGGTGGCCGGCAAGCACGCCGATACGTTTGCGCTGTGGGGCGAATCCTACGCGCAGGTGCGCGATGTGACGTCGCGTGTCAGGGCCGCGGCCGCCAAACATGGCCGGCCGACGCCGCGCTTCAGCCTCTCAATCCGGCCGATCCTCGCCGACACCGAGGAAAAGGCCTGGGCCAAGGCTGAAGCGATCCTGGCGCAAGCCACCTCGCTGCAAGACAAGACCGGCTACCGCAAGCCCGCCGACGGCCATGCTACCGCCGGCGCGCGCCGGTTGCTGGCGCTCGCCGAACAAGGCACCCGGATCGACAAACGGCTGTGGACCGAAATCGCCAAGCTCACCGGCGCCAACAGCAACACCACCGCTTTGGTCGGAACGCCCGAACAGATCGCGGAAGTGTTCGGCGATTATTACGATCTCGGCGTCAGCCATTTCCTGATCCGAGGCTTCGATCCGCTGATCGACGCCATCGAATATGGCCGCGAATTGATTCCGCGGACACGCAAGCTGATCGCCGAGCGTGACGCGGCCAGAAGCGTCGCTGCAGAATGATGCGCTCCCTGCTCGTTGCGGGCCTCTTGCTGAGCGCGATGGCCTCCGCGAGCGCCCAGGCTGTGTTGCGCGTCGGCGACCAGAAGGGAAATTCGCAAGCGGTGATGCAGGCGGCGGGCGTGCTGAAGGATGTGCCGTACCGGATCGCGTGGAAGGAGTTTCCGGCGGCGGCGCCCTTACTCGAGGCGCTCGGCGCCGGCGCGATCGATACCGGATTGGTCGGCGACGCGCCCTTTACCTTTGCCGCGGCGGCCAACGTCCCGGTCAAGGCGATCGGGACCATCCGACAGAGCAATGAAGGCCTCGCGATTCTGGTGCCGCGCGATTCCAAGATTCACCGTTTCGAGGATCTAAAGGGCAAGAAGATCGCCACCGGCCGGGGGTCGATCGGGCATCAGTTGATCCTGGCGGCGCTTGAAAGCAAGGGATGGTCGCCGGCCGACGTGCAGATCGTGTTCCTGGCGCCGTCGGATGCCAAGGTCGCCTACAGCCAGGGATCGGTCGACGCCTGGTCGACCTGGGAGCCCTATGTCAGCCAGGAAGAGGTCCTGTTCCAATCGCAACGCGTGATCACGGCCGAAGGACTTACGCCCGGACTGGGCTTTCAGGTTGCCTCGCCCGATGCGATCCGCGACAAGCGGCCGGAACTGGACGATTTTCTCCGCCGCCTCACGGCGGCCCGTGCCTGGTCGCTGTCGAATGTCGGCGCCTACGCTGAAAGCTGGGGCAAGTTGATGAACATCCCGCCCGCGGTGCCGCTCAACTGGCTGAGCCGGGCGAAAATCCACGTCGCCCCGATCGACGATAGCGTGGTCGCCGGCGAGCAGCAGACCATCGACCTGTATTTCCGCGCCGGCCTGATCAAGCAGAAGCTGAATGCGGCCGATATCGTCGATCGCTCGTTTGCAGAGACAATCGGCAAAGGCGCGGGGCTTTAGGACAGCGTTTCCGAAGTTCGGATACGGGCCTCACAGGCCGCCCTGTAGCGCCGCGAGCAGTTCGTCGGGGCGTTCGACCATCATCATATGGCCGGCGCCCGGCAGCACGATGGTTTTGGCATGCGGGATCGCGGCCGCGAGCGCTTTGCCGGCTTTCGCGGGTGTCATCATGTCGCGTTCGCCGAGGATCAAGGTCGCCGGCACGCTGATCGTCGCGGCCGCCGCGAGCGCGCCCTGGTAGGCGTTGCAAGCGGCGAGATCGTTGTACAGCACGCCGGGCCGGCATCTTTCCAGCACGCGCTGGGCGCCGGAATGCATCCACAGGCCGGGCGCCAGGCTGCCGCCGAGCTCGGCCTGAAAACCCAGCCCCCAGATCGAGACCATGTCGATCGCGGCCTGCTCATTGGCTTCGGCGGCGCGCAACAGATCGGACCCGACGGTCATGGTCGCCGCCGTTCCGATCAGGCTCAGGCCGGAGACTTTTGCCGGATGCCGCGCGGCGGTCTCCAGCGCAATCAAGCGATCCCATGGAATGACCGACCAGCCGCGCGCTTGTCGCGCCGGCCGCCGCGATCAGCGCCGCGGTCCAGTCCGCCATGTCGGCGATGGTGGCTAACGGCTTGCCCGACGAGCGCCCATGGCCGGGCAAATCCGGCGCCAGCACCGCAAAACCGTGATGCGCAAACCAGCGGGTGTGGAGCGCCCAGGTGGAGTGATCGAAGCCGGCGCCGTGCAGCAGCACGATCGCGGGCAATGTGGAATCGAAATCGCGGCCGCCGGTGGCTGCGAAAATCTCTGTGCCGTTCACGGTGAGAAGCATGGCTCAAGCCTTCTGCGAGATACGAAGCGCCTGGCCGAGATCATCGATGATATCGGCGGCGGCCTCGATACCGACCGACAACCGCACCAGCTCCTCGCCGATGCCGGCGGCTGCGAGTTGCGCCGCATCCATCTGCTGGTGCGTGGTCGATGCCGGATGAATCACCAGCGTCTTGGCGTCGCCGACATTGGCGAGATGGCTGATCATCCGCAAACTCTCGATGAACTTCTTGCCGGCGGGCCGTCCGCCCTTGATGCCGAAACTGACGATCGAGCCGGCGCCGCGCGGCAACAGCCGTTTCGCCAGTGCATGATCGGGATGATTTTCCAGCGACGGATGCAGCACCCAGTCGACCGCCTTGTTCGCGGTCAGGAATTCCAGCACCGCTTGCGTATTGGCGACGTGGCGATCCATGCGGATACCGAGCGTCTCGACGCCCTGCAAGCAGTTGAAAGGCATTGGTCGGCGACAGGCAGGCGCCGAAATCGCGCAGGCCCTCGGTGCGCGCCCGCATGATGAAGGCGGCGGTGCCGAACTGCTCGTCGAAGACGATGCCGTGATAGCCCGCATAGGGTTCGGTCAGCACCGGGAACTTGCCGGACGCCCGCCAGTCGAACCGGCCGCCGTCGATGATCGCGCCGCCGATCGCGATGCCGTGGCCGCCGATCCATTTGGTCGCCGAATGCATCACGAGATCGGCGCCGAGGTCGATCGGCCGGCTCAGATAGGGCGTCGCAAAGGTGTTGTCGATCAGAAGCGGGATCTTTGCGGCGTGCGCGATCGCAGCAACTTCCGGGATATCCAGCACTTCGAGGCCGGGATTGCCGATGGTCTCGCCGATCACCAGGCGGGTGTTGGCACGGATGCTGCTGCGGAACTCGTCGAGCGCGCGCGGTTTGACGAATGTCGTGGTGATGCCGAAGCGCGGCAGCGTATGCGCCAAGAGATTGATGGTGCCGCCATAGAGCGAGGCGGAGGCGACGATGTGGTCGCCGGCGTTCAAGCAGCGTTGCGATCGCCAGATGCAGCGCGGCCATGCCGCTCGCCGTGCAGATCGCGCCGACGCCGCCTTCAAGCGCGGCGAGGCGCTCTTCGAGCACCGCGGTCGTCGGGTTGGAAATCCGGGTGTAGATGTGGCCGGCGCGTTCGAGGTTGAACAAGGCCGCGGCGTGCTCGGAATCCTGGAACACATAGGACGTAGTTTGATAGATCGGAACCGCGCGCGCGCCGTTCACGGGATCTGGATGCTGCCCGGCATGCAGGCTGAGGGTCTCGAAAGCGGGCGGCTTGGGTGCGGGCATGATGAACTCGGCTACAGGATGGGCCTGGCGAAATGCGTCTCTCCCAGTCTGTCATAGATCGTCTTTGATTGTTAGCGGTCCGGCGCCGCGGATTTTCGCGGTTGGAGCTTTTTCCGGGCGCCGCAGCCGAGACCGAAGAAGGATCGCCTGTTGCCGGCGACCCGGCGACAAGAACTTTCTGCGCCATGCGTGGCGCGCAGAAATTATCCGTGATGGCTGACGTCGTTGCCAAAGCTTGAGGCAGAGTTCGACTTTTGCTCCATGCAATGAACCCCGGCTGCTCACGCGGTGATTAACGAATTTGCCTGGCAGCAACGTCAAGAAAAATGCGCCGCCGGAGGCCGGAATCCAGCAACAAACCCATCGTCGCCGGTGCGCCCGTAGCACGGCCATTGCTATTTTTGCGCAGCACTCGACACAATCTATGCGCAGCACCATCATCGTTTGAGTTCGAATGCATGCACGATGTCGGCGGCATTTCGTCTGGAGATCGTGATGCAGCGTCGGGAATTCCTCAAATGGTCGATTGGAACGGCGGCGGTTGCCGCGGTGTCACGGCCCGCCGGCGCCAAGGATGACGTCAAGGCAAGCGTCAAGGAAATCCGCATCGGCTATCAGAAGAACGGCGTGCTGGTGATCACGCTGCAGCAGGCTGCGCTGGAGCAGCATTTCGCGCCGCAAGGCATCGACGTCAAATGGGTCGAGTTCTCGTCGGGGCCGCCGATGCTGGAGGCCATGAATGTCGGCAGCGTCGATTATGGCGCGGTCGGCGATTCCCCGCCGGTGTTCGCACAATCGGCCGGCGCTAACCTCGTGTATGCCGCGGGCAAGTCGAGCACCAACGGGCAGGGCATCCTGGTCCAGGCCAATTCGCCGATCCGGACCATCGCGGATTTGAAGGGCAGGCGCGTCGGTTTCACCAAGGGCTCCAGTGCGCACAACATCGTCGTGCAGACGCTGGAGAAGGCCAACCTGACCTACGCCGATATCACGCCGGTCTATCTTACGCCGCCGGATGCCGGCCCCGCCTTCGCCAATGGCAGTATCGATGCCTGGGCGATCTGGGATCCGTATTTCGCGATCGGCGAGACCAAACAAAACGGCCGCATTCTCGTCCACGCATCCGAGATCACCAGGACCAACTCGTTCTACATCGCCAACCGCGATTTTGCGAAGAACCATGGCGCGGTCCTGCAGCAGATCATCGACGTCACGATCGTAACCGCCAAATGGGCCGAAGCGCATCGCGACGAGGTGGCGAAATCGCTGAGCGCCGTCACCGGCATTCCGCTGGACATCCAGACCGTCGCGGCCAACCGCTCGGCCTTTGCCGTGGGCCCGATCACCGACGAGATCATCGCGACCCAGCAAGGCGTCGCCGATCGTTTCTTCAAGCTCGGACTTGTTCCAAGGCCGGTCGTGGTTCGCGACGCGGTCTGGAAGCAGGTCGCAAGTTGAGCCGGTCATTTTTCATTCAACAAGGAATAGACGATGCGTTGGTTCAAAAAAATAATCGCCGTCGCGGTGCTGTCGATCACCACGGCGCTGGCCGGTGTCGGCGCCAGCTACGGCCAGGACAACAAGACCGTGCGCATCGGCTACCAGAAATACGGCAAGCTGGTGCTGCTCAAGAGCAAGGGCACGCTCGAAGAGAAACTCAAGCCGCTTGGCTACAAGGTCTCCTGGACGGAATTCCCGTCGGGTCCGCCGCTGCTGGAGGCGTTGAATGTCGGCGCCATCGATTTTGGCGTCACCGGCGAAACGCCGCCGATCTTCGCGCAGGCCGCCGGCGCGCCGCTGGTCTATCTCGCCTACGATCCTCCGGCACCGCAGGGCGAGGCGATCCTGGTTCCCAAGGACAGCCCGCTTAAATCCGTCGCCGATCTCAAAGGCAAGAAAGTTGTCGCTCAATAAGGGCTCCAACGTTCATTATCTGCTGGTCAAGGCGCTGGAGAAGGCCGGGCTGAAATATACCGATATCCAGCCGGTGTACCTGGCGCCGTCGGACGCGCTGGCTGCCTTCAGCAACGGCTCGGTCGATGCCTGGGTGATCTGGGATCCCTATGAGGCCGCGGCGGAGGCCTCGACCGGCGCGCGCGTTCTCGCCGATGGCACCGGCGTCGTCGCCAACTACCAGTTCTATTTCACCTCGAAGAGTTTTCTGGCCCATGACGCCAAAGCGGTCGACGTGTTTCTCGCGGCGCTCAACGAGGCTGACGACTGGGCCAGGAACAACATCGAGGCCGTCGCCGAGCAATTGAGCCCGTCGGTCGGTTTGCCCGCGTCGGTGCTCGCGGTGTCGCTCAAGCGCGAGGCTTACGGAATCCTGCCGATCAGCGATGCCGTCATCGCCAGTCAACAACGTATTGCCGACACCTTCTTCGGCCTCGGCCTGGTGCCGAAGGCCATCACGGTGTCCGATCTTCAACGCAAGCCGGGATCCTGATCATGACAAAACTTGTTTCCCCACAGGCCGAGTCCGCCGCGAATATCCTCTGGTTCCTGCCGACCCATGGTGACGGCCATTATCTCGGCACCACCACCGGCGGTCGCGATGTCAATTTCAACTACCTGCGCCAGATCGCGCAGGCCGCCGACCAGCTCGGCTATTTCGGCGTGCTGTTGCCGACCGGGCGAAGCTGCGAGGATTCCTGGGTCGTCGCTTCGGCGGTCGCGCCCTGGACCGAGCGGCTGCGCTACCTCGTAGCTGTGCGGCCCGGCCTGCAATCGCCGAGCGTGGCGGCGCGGATGACGGCGACGCTCGATCGCGTCACCAATGGCCGGCTTCTGATCAACGTCGTCACCGGCGGCGATCCCGTCGAGAACAAGGGCGACGGCATCTTCCTCGATCACAACGAGCGCTATGCGGTGACGCGCGAGTTCCTCGACGTCTACAGCGATCTGCTCGCCGGCAAGACCGTCAATGTCGAAGGCAAGCATATCCAGATCGAGGACGGCCGGCTGTTGTTCAAGCCGGTGCAATCGCCGCGTCCGCCGCTTGTATTTCGGCGGATCGTCCGACGCCGGCATCGAGGTCGCGGTCGATGCCGTCGACAAATATCTCACCTGGGGCGAGCCGCCGGCGCAGGTGGCCGAGAAGGTCAATCGGGTGAAGGCGGCAGCCGCGGCGCGCGGACGCAAGCTGTCGTTCGGCATCCGCCTGCATGTGATCGTGCGCGAAACCAATGAAGAGGCCTGGAAGGCCGCCGACGATCTGATCAAGCATGTCACCGACGACACCATCGCCTCGGCGCAGAAGATCTTCTCGCGGATGGATTCGGTCGGCCAGCAGCGCATGCTGCAACTGCACGGCGGACGCCGCGACAAGCTCGAGATCAGCCCCAATCTGTGGGCCGGCGTCGGCCTGGTGCGCGGCGGCGCGGGCACCGCGCTGGTCGGCGACCCCGAGACCGTCGCGGCGCGCATCAAGGAGTATCAGGACGTCGGCATCGATACCTTCATCATGTCCGGCTATCCGCATCTCGAAGAAGCCTATCGCTTCGCCGAACTGGTGTTCCCGCTGCTGTCGCTGCGGCAAAACGACAACGTGAAGCAGCTTCGGGTCAATACCGGCCCGTTCGGCGAGACCATCGCCAACGAGCATCGTCCGCTGATAAAGGCATCGCAGTCATGAGTCTGGTCGAACGCCTTCCGCGCGTCCGCAGCTGGCGGCTGCCGCGCCCCGACGGCCTGATCCAGTGGATCGTGCCGCTGGCGATCTTGCTGCTCTGGCAGCTCGCCTGCGTCACCGGCTTCGTGTCGTCGCGGGTACTGCCGGCGCCGTCGGATGTGGCGGTGGCGGGATGGAAGCTGCTGCGTGTCGGGCGAACTTGAGCGCAACATCTGGGTCAGCTTCTGGCGCGCCAGCGTCGGCTTTGTCATCGGCGGCGGCATCGGCTTTGCCTTCGGGCTCGCCAACGGCCTGTCGCAGCTCTCGAGCAAATTGACCGACACCACATTGCAGATGGTGCGCAACATTCCGCACCTGGCGCTGATCCCGCTGGTCATCCTCTGGTTCGGCATCGATGAATCGGCCAAGCTGTTTCTGGTCGCGCTCGGCGTGTTCTTCCCGATCTATCTCAACACGCTGCACGGCATCCGCACCGTCGATCCGCAGTTGATCGAGATGGGACGCATCTACGGCATGAGCGACGGCGAACTGTTCCGCCGGGTGATCTTTCCGGGCGCGCTGCCCTCGATCTTCGTCGGCCTGCGCTTCGCGCTCGGCATCATGTGGCTGACGCTGATCGTGGCGGAAACCATCGCGGCCTCGTCCGGCCTTGGCTACATGGCGATGCAGGCGCGCGAGTTCATGCAGATCGATGTCGTCGTGCTCAGCATCCTGATCTACGCGTTGCTTGGAAAGCTCGCCGACAGCGCCTCGCGCGCGCTGGAGCGGCTGACGCTGTCCTGGCACCCGGCCTTCCAGAAATAAGCGCAGAATAAGAGAGACAGATGCAAGCAAGCCCTTCGTTTTATCGGCCCCGACGCCGAACCTCTGGATCATCCCGACTTCATCGAACAGGCGCGGGAGGCGCGTCATGGCGGTTCTGACGCGCCGCATCGCGGGCTTGCCGCTCACCATCCGCGGCTTGCGCAAATCGTTCGGCAGCAACGAGGTGCTGCGCGGCATCGACCTGCACATCCCGGCCGGGCAGTTCGTGGCGATCGTCGGCCGCAGCGGCTGCGGCAAGAGCACGCTGCTGCGCCTGATCGCGGGCCTCGAGAAGATCGACGCCGGCAGCATCAGCTTCGGCGAAGAGACCCGGCCGGAAGACGTCCGCGTCATGTTCCAGGAGCCGCGGTTGTTGCCGTGGGCGCGGGTGCTGTCGAATGTCGAGGTTGGCCTCGGCCGCGATCGCGGATCGCCGGACGCGCAGTCACGGGCCGCCACCGCGCTCGCCGAGGTCGGTCTCGACGAGAAGCGCGAGCGATTGGCCGGCGGTGCTGTCGGGCGGACAGAAGCAGCGCGTGGCGCTGGCCCGCGCGCTTGGTCAGCCATCCGCGGATCCTGGCCTTCGATGAACCGCTCGGCGCGCTCGATGCGCTGACCCGCATTTCGATGCAGCGGATGCTGGAGCGGGTCTGGCGCGATCAGGCGTTCACGGCGATCCTGGTGACGCACGATGTCGCCGAAGCGGTGGCTTTGGCCGATCGCGTGCTGGTGATCGAAGAGAGGCCGCATCGCGCACGATATCAATGTCGACATCGCGCGTCCGCGTCGCCGCGGCTCGGCCGATCTGGCCGCGCTGGAAGGCTCGATCCTGCGCGAACTCCTGCAAACGACTGATGAGCCTTTAGATCAATAGGCCTTGGAACAATACGCTTGAGGTCAACAAGCCTGACAATAGCAAACCTGGAAGTATGAGGCCGCCATGAACTCCGCCGTCCGCCATCTCACCCTCGCTCCCGATATTTCCTCCGATGAGTTTCGCGGCGCCATGCGTCACCTCACCGGCGGCGTCAGCGTGATCACGGTCGGGCAGGGCAAGGACATCACGGGCATGACGGTCACTTCGGTATCGTCGCTGTCGGTCGAGCCGCCGACCTTGATCGTGAGCATCAACCGGGAATCCTCATCCTGGCCGATCCTCAAGCGTCAGGGCTTCTTCGGGGTTAACATCCTCGCCGCCGACCAGCTTGATGTCGCCGAAAGGTTTACCGGCAAGGGCGGCCTGAAGGGCGCGGATCGTTTTGCCCGCGCGCAATGGACGACGCGAATCTCCGGCGTGCCGCTGCTGGCCGGTGCGTTGGCGGCGATCGATTGCGAGGTCGAGGATATCGTCGAGCGGCACTCCCATGCCATCGTGATCGGACGCGTGCTGGACATCCAGACCTCGGGGCATACCGCGGCGTTGGCCTACTGGCAGGGCCGCTATGTCGCGGTCGATCAGGATGAGGACGCGGCCAAACTCGCCGAAGTCAGCCTGCCGCTGGCGTCGGCGCGCGGGTAGATATTGGTATCATCTGACGATTGCAAGCTCCGATGACGTGTGGAACGAAGCCGTGCGTCACACGTCGCTCGCCGTTACGCGTGAGTCTCAGATGGTCGAGCTGAGCGTCGCAGGACTGTCGAGGTGAACGGTGCTGCCGCGTACGCCGTACCACACGGCGGTGACGGTCTGCGGGGCATTCCCCAGGGGAACGCCGACCACGAGGGTTGTCGGTATCCGGCCCGTGCTTTGCGGAGTCTGTTCGTTGTAGGTAAAGGTCGCCTGCACCGGCGAAACATGGCCGTTGATGGCGATGCCGAAGGTCCCGCCGGGGAAATCGTTTCCCGTAGCGTAGGGATTGGGCACATTGAGAACCACCATCGCCAGCGTGTCCACGCCTATCGGAAGCGGGATGGTCAGGCCGGGAATCGGCACGAACGAGCCGGAGTTTGTCGACAGGGAGCCGTTCGTCTGCGCGTACAGGGCCATCATCACTCTCAGGTTGTTTTCTGTAGTAGTAACAGCAAAAAGTTGTGACAGGCAATTGAAATTCGGCCGGCGGCCGTGGGAAAAATTGCCCGGCATGGTGCGCCGCCCTTTTCCTGACGCGGTGACGTTCCACACGGCCAGGGACCGGAAGGCCTTGACAAGAACCCTCGGGAAACGAGAGACCGCGCCGTGGTGCGCGGGCCGAAATCGCCGTCGCCGTGTCAGGTTTTACAATGAAGCGCTTTGCGATCTGGATTCTTTGCGCGGTCGGTGCAATCGCGATCGGCTACCTCGCGCTGTACGCCTATGTGGCTTTCACCGGCAGGCCGCTGCAGCCCGGCGACCCGATCCACATGTTCCGCAAGCCGGACGCGCCGGATTATTCATAGGTCTCGGCGCCGCCCGATGACAGGCTCCGCGAAGCAACCCAGAGCCACGAGGAAAGACTGGATTGCTTCGTCGATGTCGCTCCTCGCAATGACGCTCTGCGAAACGTACGCCAATTCGTGCTGCGCCAAAGCGACGCAGTAGCGGTAGTATGCATGAGTACTCAATCCATCCTGTGGGCGCACGACCTTACTAACATTTCATGGATCCATCCCGTTGCACCGGAGGCTTTTCGGACCACTTTGACGGTATGAACTTAGCTGCCAAATATCGTACAAACGCCAACGACTGCGCCTTTCTTGCTGAACAAGCAGGAGACGAGGAAATTAAACGCGCGTTTACACGGATGGAAGCGGCATGGCGAACGCTCGCACAAGAACAGGAGCGACTTTGCAAGAGGGGCAAAAAGCCGCCCATGTAGAGCGGATTTTCATCGCCAGCCCTTAGGAATGGGCTGAACCGTTGCGAAGCCCATCACGCATCGAGCGCCGCAACTGATGGGTATCGCGCCGCCCTGAAGCCGTAGATCGGATGCCGTCCGGCTGCCACAGACCGTTATCCCTCGCCAGCGACCATATTCCACATCGCGTCGAAATGACGCGATGTGCCACGCGCAGAAGTCAGCATACTGCGATCCGTTGCCCAAGCGACGAGGGCTCTGATCGATGCCATCTTCGGATGACTGGCTCGGTGTACGATGCAGAAGGAGCAATCCGGCATCGTGACGTTCGTCAGCTTGACGATGGGAAAGGTGCACATGTTGACTGCAACGCCCTCACGTATTGCGGGATACCTCGACGCCATTGAGAGCCTTACGCCGCTTGTAGAAGAGCATCGCGTTTCCTTCGATCGCGATCGGAGGCTCCCGGACGTCGTATGCCGTGTGCATTGGCCGAGGCTGGACTGTTTCGGCTTTGGCTCCCGTCGGCGATGGGCGGCCCCGAATTGTCGCCTGTCGAGTTCATGCAAGTCGTCGAAGCGGCGTCGGCCAAGGATGGTTCGATCGGCTGGGTCGTCGCAAATGGCGGCGGAATGAGCCGCGTCGCTGGCTATCTGCCAGAGTCGATTGCACGGCAGTGGTTTGCCGATCCCTACACATTTATCGTCAGCGCCACCGGCGCGGTCGGTTCGGCTGAACCTGTCCCCGGCGGCTATCGCGTTACCGGACGCTGGCCGTTCGGCAGTGGGGCCAGTCATGGCACCCGATTTATGGGGCTGGCTGCCGCGAGCGATGAAGCCAGCCGAAACCAACCGCCGGTCTGTTTCTATTTTGCGCGCGAGCAGGTGACAATTCATGACACCTGGCACGTATATCCGGACTTCGCGGCACCGGTAGCAGCGACTTCGAGGTGGCGAACGCCTTCGTACCGGCCGAACACACCCATAGTTTCCTTGCGCCGCAGCCCAGCCAACCGGGCATCATCTACCGAATACCGGGCCTGACGATATTTCCATGGTCGATTGCGGGCGCCCCGTTGGGCATCGCAAGCGGCGCGATAGCGGCGTTCACAAAATCCACCATCCAGAAAAAGATCCGGCTGGCTGCGACGGTCCAGTTGCAGGATCGCGAAATAGTGCATGCGGCGGTTGGTCGGGCAAACGCGATTATCGGTGCGGCGCGGGCATTCCTCAAGGAAGCCATGACCGAACTGCTTGTTGCTCTTGACGACGACCGAGACGACGACCGAGACCGGCTGATGCGAGCCCGTGCAAATCTTCGGATTGCCTGCGCATACGCTGCGGAAGGTTCCTCACGCATCGTGCAGATGCTGACTACGGAAACCGGTGCAGGCGCAATCTTCGAAAGCAGCGGTCTGGAACGGGCCGCACGCGATATCAACGCGGCGGTCAAACACGTCGCCATGAGTCCCCAGAGCTACATCGTCGCTGGCCGGCTGCATCTCGGCCTTGATCCAGGTGGCATGCGATTTTAACGCAATTGGTCGAGGTGGATGCGCCCAATGTGGCGAGCATTGTGATTTTGCCACGGGCAAATCACACGATGTTGTGTCCAGCCCCTTTCACACCTCCGCGCCATTTCTGATTTTCAGAAATATTCCGTGACTTCAGACCCAAATCAGCTGCGTATTCCTCGCCATCCCGTCCCAAGAGAGGGGCGTTGGCCATCGTCACTGACGTTGGGGCGGGGAGCGGTGGACGCGGATGCTGCGACTGACGAGCGCGGCTGAAGCGGACGGCGAAGTCGTGTGGTCCTGACGCCCCAATGGCAGGTGTCAAGTTCTCGAGGAGTTCACGCTTCTTGGGGGCGACGGTGACAAGCAAGCCAGGTCTCGCCGGGGAGAGCACGATATAAGTCGTAAAACCATTGCGCAGGGAAGGCCGGACTGCTTCCGCTGAACCTGTATGCTCATGTGCGTTTTTCTATCTACCTTTGCACATGAGACCTCGGGTGCAGCGCGCACCCGGTCTTCCCTGCGTCCCTCTTGGGATCGCACCGCGCCCTTGAGGGTCGCGCTGCGCCCTCTCACTTTTGGGGCGAACGAATTTGCAAACCTCGGGCGCATGCTGTCGCGAGAATGCCTATGCTCGTCATCGTCCGGCTTGACCGGACGATCCAGTATTCCGAGGCGTCAGTGATGGAATCGAGAACTCGCGGGGTACTGGATACCCGCCTGCGCGGGTATGACGGTGGTGGGTGGAGCATCTTCATCAACGTCATTGCGAGGAGCGTTCGCGACGAAGCAATCCGGTTCTTTCCTTGCAGCTTCTGGATTGCTTCGCTCCGCTCGCAATGACGGGAACCACTCGTTTACGTCAACCCGCCGCCACAAAACGCTGATGCTCGCCGGCGCCGGCGGGGGTGATCGGCAGGCCGCCGTCGGCGTATTCGTTGAGCTTGTTGCGCAACGTGCGGATCGAGATGCCGAGGATGTTGGCGGCGTGGGTGCGATTGCCGAGGCAATGCTTCAGGGTTTCCAGGATCAAATCGCGCTCGACATCGGCGACGGTACGGCCGACCAAAGCGCGGGTGACCTGTTCGGCCGCGAAGGTGGCGTGCGCCACCGCCGGTGCGGTCCTGGTGAGATCGAGGCGATCGCCGTCCGGGCTCAGGATGGCGTCGGCGCCGATCTCGTCGCCCTGCGCCATCAGCACCGAGCGATGGATGGTGTTTTCCAGTTCGCGGACATTGCCGCGCCAGCGGTTGGTGGTCAGCACCCGCCTGGCTTCGGCGGAAATCGGCCGCGCCGGCACGCCGTTGGCGTCGGCGTATTTCTTCACGAAATGCTGCGCCAGTTCGAGAATGTCAGCCGGACGATCGCGCAACGGCGGGATCTTGAGGTTGACGACGTTGAGGCGGAACAGGAGATCCTCGCGGAACGAGCCTTCGCGCACCGCGTCCGCGAGGTTGCGGTTCGACGTCGCGATGATGCGGATGTCGACCGGCACCGGGCGGACGCCGCCGACCCGATCGATCACGCGCTCCTGGATCGCGCGGAGCAATTTGGATTGCAGCCGCACGTCCATTTCCGAGATTTCATCGAGCAGCAGCGTGCCGCCGGTGGCTTCCTCGAACTTGCCGATGCGCCGCGCCACCGCGCCGGTGAAGGCGCCCTTCTCGTGACCGAACAATTCGGATTCCAAGAGATGCTCGGGGATCGCCGCGCAATTGATGCTGATGAACGGCTTCTTGGCACGGTTAGAGCGGGTGTGGACATAGCGCGCCAGCACTTCCTTGCCGGTACCGGATTCGCCGGTGACCATCACGGAAGCGTCGGAGCCGGCGATCTGCTGCGCCAGTTTGATCACTTTGGCCATCGCCTCGTCGCGATAGACCAGGTCGCGGGAATCATTGGCGACGGCGGCGAGCACCGCTGCGATCAGTTCCGGATCCGGCGGCAGCGGGATGTATTCCTTGGCGCCGGCGTGGATCGCGGCCACCGCGGCGCGGGCGTCGCTGGAAATGCCGCAGGCGACGATCGGCACGTGAATGTGCTCGACCTCCAGCCGCATCACCAGGTCGCGAATGTCGAGCCCGACATCGACCAGCAGCAGGTCGGCTCCCTTGCCGCCGCGCAGCACCCGCATCGCCTGTTCGGCATCCTCGGCATGGGTAACCGACGCGCCATTGTCCATCGCGATCTTGGTGGCTGTCGTAAGCTGGCCCTTCAATGTGCCAACGATGAGAAGCCGCATGGTAGTCTCCTGTTCGTCTGTCTGCGCCGGTCGGGCGCCGTGTCGTTGAAAGCGTTAGGTACGTTCCTGCTTGATGATTTCCGTCATGGTCACGCCGAGCTTGTCTTCGACCAGCACCACCTCGCCGCGTGCGACGAGGCGGTTGTTGACGTAGATGTCGATGGATTTACCGACCCGGCGGTCGAGTTCGAGCACCGTGCCGGGTCCGAGCTTGAGCAACTCGCCGACATCCATCTTGGAGCGGCCGAGCACGGCGGAGACCTGTACCGGCACGTCGAACACCGCCTCCAGATCGGCGGCGATACGCGAGGCGTGTTCGTCTTCGTGATAGCCCACGTCGTCGATGCCCGGCGTATCGGCGGCGTTGAGATCGGGTAGCGGGACGTGTGCGTCGGTGTCGCTCATGGCTGCATCCTCATGGCCGTGCCTCCGGCCTGACCGCGCGACGCCATATAGCGTCCGACGAGTTCGTTGATCTTGGTTTCGATCGCTGCGCGTTCCATCACGACGCCGCCGTCAGCCCATTCGATCCTGCAATCGCCGGTCGCGATCTCGGGCTCGGCCAGGATCACGAGGCGGCCCTCGAAGCCGCTGCGTTTCGCCAGTTGCTCGATCTTGGCGCGCGCGGCCTCATAAAGCGCTTCGTTGATCCGGACCACCAGATGCGGCGTCGAGACCAGATGCGAGAAACATTCGCGAACCAGACCGGTGATCTCGCCGAGCGGTTCGGCGGCGATCAGGTCGCTGCACAATTTTCGCGCCACCGCGACCGCGACGTCGACCGCTTCGGTCTCCATCCGGGTTTCGATACCGGAAAAGCGCGACGCGATCCCCTTGATGGCGATCCCGATCTCCTCGAGCGCCAGCGCGGCGCGGCGGTCGCTTTCGGCCTTGGCTTCGCGCTGGGCGGCGTCGTAGCCGTCGCGATAGGCGCGGGCTTCGGCGGCGGCGATCTTCTGCGCGATCTCGGCCGTGGTGGCCGCCCGCTCGCGCGTCTTGTCCGGCGCGCCGAAGTCCATGTCGAACAGGAATTTTGCAGGCGCGGCCATCAGTACACCAGCTCGTCGTCGGCGCGGTTCTTGGTCAGCATGATTTCACCCTTGGCGGCGAGGTCCTTGGCGAGATTGACCAGCAGCGCCTGCGCCTCGTCGACATCGCGCAGCCGCACCGGACCGAGTGCCGCCATGTCGTCGAGCAGCATCTTGCCGGCGCGCGACGACATGTTGCCGAGGAAGAATGCACGGACTTCCTCGTTGGCGCTCTTCAGCGCGATGCCGAGCTTGTCCTTGTCGACGTTGCGCATCAGGGTCTGCGCCGAGCCGGCATCCAGCTTGACGAGGTCGTCGAAGGTGAACATCAGCGCCTTGATGCGCTCGGCGGATTCACGGTTTTCCTCTTCCAGCGAGGTGATGAAGCGGGTCTCGGTCTGGCGGTCGAAATTGTTGAAGATCTCCGCCATCACCTCATGGGCGTCACGGCGGCGGGTCTGCGACAGGTTGGACATGAATTCGACGCGCAGCGTCTGCTCGACGCGCTCGATCACTTCTTTCTGCACCGCTTCCATCCGCAGCATGCGGCCGACCACGTCGAGCGCCATGTCCTCGGGCAGGATCGCGAGCACGCGCGCGGCATGCTCCGGCTTCAGTTTCGACAGCACCACGGCGATGGTTTGCGGATATTCGTTCTTGAGATAATTGGCGAGTACCTCTTCCTGGACGTTGGAGAGTTTCTCCCACATGTTGCGGCCGGCGGGGCCGCGGATTTCGTCCATGATGCCAGTGACGCGTTCGGCGGGCAGATATTGCTGCAACAGCCGCTCGGTGCCTTCGAAGGTTCCCATCAGCGCGCCGGATGCCGACATCCGCGACACGAATTCGAGCAGCAGGTCTTCCACCACGTCGGCTTCGACGGTACCGAGCGTCGACATCACGATCGACAGTTCGCGCACTTCGTCGTCATCGAGCTGCTGCCAGACCTTGGCGCCATATTGTTCGCCGAGCGCCAGCATCAGGATCGCGGCGCGTTTCGGCCCCGAGAGCGGCGGCGTTTTCGGGCGGTTGCCCTGACGGCCCGCCAGCGTGGCGATCACGCTGGAGATGTCGTTGGCGTTGCTGGTCTGGGGGAGGGCCATGTCAGGTCACGTTGCCGGTTCCGAAAGCCACTGACGAACGATCGAAGCGGTCTCGGTCGGGTTTCGCTCCGCGAGCTCGCCGACGCGATGCACCGTCTGGGCATGGACCTGGCCCTGGACCTGGGCGACGTCGACCTGGTTCATGCCGGCGGGCACCAGGCTCTGGCCGGTGGAGGCGCTTCCGTCGGTCAGCGCCGGCACCGCATCGCCGCTGGACGGCGCTTGCGACGCTTCGGCCGCGAGGATGCGCCTGACCAGCGGGCGGATCACCATGAACAGCACCACCAGGCTCAGCAGCATCATGACGCCGAGCTCGATGACGTACATCACGTCATCCTTGGTGAATTGAAGCATGCCCAACAGGCCGGTCGGCTCGGAGATCGGCGCGACCATCGGCGCCTCGGCGAATTTGAGGTTCACGACCTCGACCTGATCGCCGCGCTTCTGGTCGAAGCCGATGGCCGAGCGCACGAGGGTCGCGATGCGGTCGAGCTGGTCCTTCGCCCGCTCCTGGTAGACCAGTTCGCCCTTCTCGTTCTTGGTGTAGGCGCCGTCGACCAGCACCGCGACCGAGATCCGGTTGACCCGTCCGGCCTCGGTCACTTCGGTCTTGGTGGTGTGGGAAATCTCGTAATTGTTGGTCTCTTCGGTCTTCTTGCTCTGATCCTTGGCCGTCGATGCCCCGTCGGCACGCTGATTGCCCGGCAATTCGTTGTTGACGGTGACCTGGCCGTTATTCTCGCCGGTCTGACTGGATTCTTCCCGGGTCTGGGTCGAGCGCAGCACCCGGCCTTCCGGGTCGAACTTGTCCGAGGTCTGGGTGATGCGGTTGTAGTCGAAATCGGCCGACAGCTGCACCCGGGCGCGGCCGGTGCCGACCACCGACGACACGATCGCCTCGACCTCGCTGCGCAGTCGCTTTTCGAAAGCATTGCGGCGCTCGTCGCCAGCGACATTCTCGTTGTCGCCGGCTTCGCCATCGGCGAGCAGCTGACCGGTTTCGTCGACGATCGAGACCCGCTGCGGCTTCAGGCCGCTGACCGCGGAGGCGACCAGATGGCGGATCGCCCTGATCTGCTGCGGTTCGAGCGCGCCACGGACCCGCACCACGATCGAGGCCGATGGTTCGGGGGTTTCACGCGAGAACAGCGGCCGTTCGGGCAACACCAGATGGACGCGCGCGGCCTGGATCCGGTCGATGGCGCGGATGGTGCGGGCCAGTTCGCCCTCCAGCGCGCGCAGATGATTGATGTTCTGCACGAAGCTCGTGGTGCCGAGCGCGTCGGATTTGTCGAAGATCTCGTAGCCGACGCCGCCGCCCTTGGGCAGGCCGCCCTCGGCGAGGTGCATGCGCAGCCGGGTGACCTTGTCCTTGGGCACCATGATCACGGCGCCGTCGTTCCTCAGCTCAAAGGGGATCGCCTGGCGTTCCAGGTCCTTGATGATGGCGGAGGAATCTTCGGTGGAGAGGTCGGTGAACAGCGTGGTCATCTGCGGCGTGGTGACGCGGATGATGACAAACGCGAAAAAACCGATCAGCGCGGCCGTTACCGCGATCATGGCCATCAGGCGCGCGGCGCCGAGACCTTTTAGGAAGCCCACCAGACTCTGCAAACCAACTGCCCCCGGAAGATTCGGCTCCAGGAGCCGACTGGGCAATTATTGCCTATGGGATGGTTTCGATATGGTTAACGAAGGTTAAGAGGCCACGCGAAAGTTCCATATGAAAAAGATCGGCCTCGCAAAACGAGGCCGATCTTCATCAAATTGGAACGGTTCGGGATTTATTGGCGATATTGCTGGATACGGGTGGTGCGCAGTCCAGCCAGACCGTGCTGGTCGATCGAAAACTGCCAGGAAAGGAATTCATCGACCGTCAGGGTGTACCGGCTGCAGGCCTCCTCGAGGGAGAGCAGACCGCCACGAACCGCGGCGACGACTTCGGCTTTACGGCGGATGACCCACCGTTTGGTACCGGGTGCGGGCAAATCCGCGATGGTTAGCGGACTACCGTCAGGCCCGATGACGTATTTTACCCTCGGGCGATGGGGTTCTGTCATGGTGTACTCACAAACTCTCAACCACTGAACTCACGGTGACAATCTACGCCCGGCGGCTTAAAATTTGCCTAAGCCCAAGCGTCTAATACGAATCTTCTTGAAAATGTCGTGACAACGCCGATCGACCGGGCGCCATTGCTGGCGTCCGGTCGGGTCGGTTTTCGAGATAAAATGCGAGATCAGCGGCGCTGAGGTCGGTTCGCCGCGATTAGTTGCTGGTGCTACTGGTGCTGCTGGCGATGATGCTCTGGATCTGGCTCAGGGTGTAGGTCTGGCCGCCAATCGTCAGCAACGGCGGCGACTGGGTGAGGTCAACCGAACTGACCACGCCTCCGACCGAGGTGGTGACACCCACGGTGTTGCCGCCGCTGTCCTTGGCGGTGGCGGTCAGGGTGTAATTGCCGTCGGGATTTTGGGTACCGTCACTGCCTATGCCGTTCCATTCGAATGGTTGATTATTGCCGGCAGAGACGTTGTAGGTACCGGTGAAGACGGTCTGACCGGTACTGCTGGCGATCGAGACATTTACGGTCGAGGCGTTGGGAACGCTCAGTGCCCAAACGGCCTCGCTATTGGCCATGGTGGCGGTGTTGCCGCTGACTGTCACGGTCTTGCCGACATAAGAGAGCGCCTCGGTCGATTGCGTAGCCTGCTGCAGCGATACCAGCGTCGCCAGCGAGTTGTTGGTGTTGAGCTGTTGCTGGACGCCGGCGAATTCAACGAGTTGCTGGGTAAACTGGTTGGTATCCAGCGGATCGAGTGGGTTCTGGTTCTGCAATTGCGTCGTCAGCAGTTGCAGGAAGCTCTGAAAGTTGCCGGCGATCTGCTGCGAAGCCAGCGCATTGGCCGACGAGGCCGATGAACTCGAGGTGGATGACGCCGGCACGGTCGTCGTTCCCGAGACGATCGTCGATCCGGTGTTTGCCGTCGATGTGGTTGTCATGTCCGTCTCCTCAAACGCTGATGTCGACGCCGCTGCTCGATCCGAGCATGCGGCCATAGCTTCGTCCCGCGGGCGTGACCGGGACGGTATCTTCGTTGCTGACCACCAGCCGCTGCGCGTTGCGATTGGTGTCGTTGCCGCTGTTCTGTCCGGAAGACGACTGGTCGCGCAGGCTGAATTGCAGGCCGCCATCGCCGGTCTTGAAACCTGCGTTATCCAGCGCGCGCTGCAATTGCGGCGCATCCTGTTGCAGCATCGACAGCGTCTCCGGCTTTTCGACCGTCAAATGCGACGTCATCTGGCCGTTGCGATCGACGTCGATGCGAACATCGATACGGCCAAGGTCGGCCGGATCGAGCCGGATCTCAAAGCTGCTCTTGCCGTTCTTGGCCGATGCCGCGATCTCGACCGCGAGCCCGCTCAACGGCACCGCCGCGTGCGTCGCAGCCGTGGCGGTCAGGGATGCCGTGCTGGTCGCGTTGACCGCCGCCGAAGCAAGCTGTTGCGGGACGGCACCGGTTGCCTGGACGCTGCTGTTGGCCGAGGCGGTCGCGGAGCTTTCGGTTGTGGTGCCCGCGGCATGGTCGCGCGCCGCGACGGTCGCCGTCGCCACGGGCGAGGTGCCGGCGGAGCCGCCGGCAGTCGTCGTGGCGTCGGCAGTGCCGTCCGCGGCGTCCTGTCCGGTGGTGATCGCGGGTTGTTGCGCGGCCGTCGCGCTCGGGTCCGTCTTGCCTGCGCTGCCGGATGCCGCCGTGGTCGCGGCCGCCGTCTTTGCGCTCGCGCCCTTGGCGGTCGAACCGGTCGATGCGACATGCGTCTTGGTGGTCGTCGTCGCGATGGTCGTATCGGCCGCCGCGATCACGCCGGTCTGCGGCGCGGCCGCGGACTTGTCGGGCGTCGGCTTTCCGGTCGCCTGGGTGGACGCGTCTGGGCCTGTGGTAGCGGTACCTGCCATCGTGGCCGCCGTTGCATCCGCGGCAATCGTGCCGGCCTGCAGCGGAGATGCCCCCAGCGCCGCCGTTGCGGATTGGCTGGCCGCAATGGCGGCCGCCGCGATCGCCAGCGGCGCCGTGCCACTGCCGGACGAACCGGTCGCGGGCGTCCCTGTCGCAGGCGTCGCGGTCAGCGCCACCAGGACGGGAACAGCGACCGCGATCGGGTTTGGCGTAACGGGCGTGCCGGTTCCATCCGGCGTCGTCGCGGCGGAACCATTGGCGGAATCCGCCGCCGAGGTGCCGCCGGATGACGAGGTTGCGGTCGAATTTGTGGAATTGTCCTGCGAACCCGTGGATTTGCTCCGGGAACGCGATTGTGCGTCGGTGTTGGTGGTGCCCGCGTTGGCGTCGGCAGCCGGCCCGCTATTATTGGCGTCCTGATTGTTCGAATTGTTGTTGGCCGGCTGGTTTGCCGAAGCCTGGTTGTCCCACGGGTTGTTGGCGGATGACGCATTGTCAGGCCAGTTTTGCGGCGCGAATGGCTGCTGCGTCTGGTTCGTCGCGTTGTTGGCGTTGGCGGTGTTGTTGTCGACAAGACCCGCGAAAATGTCATTGGCTTGCGATTGGTCGGCAGCCGACCTCGCGGGCCTCGGCGGCGCGTTCTGAAAGGCTAAGGCGGTCGCTGTTTCGGACGAGACGCTCTGCACGGAAGCCCCTTGGGACACAATCTGGCTGACTTCCAATCAGCAAGGAGCGGGCCACTCCGGCGATATATAAATACCTATATATTTCAATGTCTTGCAATATTTCCCGCGTGGCCGCGCCGGCGCCGCAAGCGCGCCTTTTCTGCCCAGCGGCAAGATTTGCCGTTTGGCCTTGCGCAAAACGCGGCCTGGCATGATTGCTTCACGGGAATGCGGCCTATATTAAAGGGCGGCCTTTAAACCGTTCCGATCTTGCTTGCCGGGACGTGGTGCAAGGCTCTCTAACGATTTGGCTTTCTGACGATTTCGGCGCGTTCATCGTCGTCGCGAATCGCATTGATGACCGGAAACATGCGCAACAGTTTGGATATCGAGGGACGTCCGCAGGACACCAGGGTCGTGGTCGCCATGTCCGGCGGCGTCGACTCGTCGGCGACGGCTGCGCTGTTGAAGTCGGAAGGCTACGACGTCGTCGGCATCACGCTGCAGCTCTACGATCACGGCGCGGCCACCCATCGCAAGGGGGCCTGTTGCGCCGGGCAGGACATCCACGATGCGCGCAATGTCGCCGAGCGGATCGGCATCCCGCATTACGTGTTGGATTACGAGAGTCGTTTTCGCGAATCCGTGATCGACAATTTTGCCGACAGCTATGCCTCGGGCGAGACCCCGGTGCCGTGCATCGAATGCAACCGCTCGGTCAAGTTTCGCGATCTGCTCAAGACCGCGCGCGAGCTCGGCGCCTCGGCGCTGGCGACCGGGCATTATGTCGCTTCGCGTCGCATCGACGACGGCTCGCGCGCGCTGGTATGCGCCGCCGACGCCGATCGCGACCAGAGCTATTTCCTGTTCGCCACCACGCGAGAGCAACTCGACTATCTGCGCTTTCCCTTGGGCGACATGACCAAGCCGCAGACCCGCGAACTGGCGCGGCGCTTCGGCCTCGAGGTCGCGGACAAGCAGGACAGCCAGGACATCTGCTTCGTGCCGACCGGGCGCTATACCGACATCATCGGCCGGTTGCGGCCGAACGCGATCGAGCCCGGCGACATCGTCGATCTCGATGGCCACGTGATTGGCCGCCATCAGGGCATCATTCATTTCACGGTCGGTCAGCGCAAGGGACTGGGCATCGCGTCAGGCGCGCCGCTTTACGTGGTGAAGCTCGATGCTGCGAGCCGCCGCGTCGTGGTCGGGCCGCGCGAGGCGCTGCGGATGGATCGCATCGTGCTGCGCGACGTCAACTGGATCGGCGATGGCGCGCTGGATCGCGCGGTCGGCAGCGGCCTGGAGATCTTCGTGCGGGTGCGATCGACCCGCGCGCCGCAGCCGGCGTGGCTGCGCGCGGCCGATGGCGGCTATGAAGTCGAACTGGTCGCCGGCGAAGAGGGCGTTTCGCCCGGCCAGGCCTGCGTATTCTACGACGCGCCCTCGGGCCAGGCCCGCGTGCTCGGCGGCGGCTTCATCCAGCGGGCAACGGCAAAGCATGGGATCGCGAGAGGCGCCTTGCGCGAGACCATCGCGCCGCCACTTGCCGAAGCCATCCGCGGATAGAATTTCGGGGCACGCAGGGATGGCTGGGGATATCGACCGCGAAGGGGTCGCCAAGGCTTATGGCCGCTGGGCGCCGGTTTACGATCTCGTATTCGGCAAGGTGTTCGATCACGGCCGCCAATCGACCATTGCCGAAGCCGACAAGATCGGCGGCCGGATTCTCGACGTCGGGGTCGGCACCGGATTGTCGCTGTCGGATTATTCACGCACCACGAAACTCTGCGGCGTCGATATTTCCGAACCGATGTTGCGCAAGGCGCAGCAGCGCGTGCGCGCGCTGGCGCTTTCCAACGTCGAGACGCTTGCGGTGATGGACGCCAAGAATCTGGCGTTCGCGGATTTGTCGTTCGATGCGGTGGTGGCGCAATATGTCATCACCGCGGTGCCCGACCCGGAGGCCACGCTGGATGATTTCATCCGCGTGCTGAAGCCCGGCGGCGAACTGATCCTGGTCAATCACATCGGCGCCGAAAGTGGCCCGCGCCGCGTCTTCGAACTGGCGTTCGCGCCGCTGGCGCGGCGGCTCGGCTGGCGGCCGGAATTTCCATGGGCGCGATTGGTCGACTGGGCCGCCAAGCACGGCGGCGTCAGCCTGGCCGAACGGCGCCCGATGCCGCCGATGGGCCATTTTTCGCTGATCCGCTACCGCAAATCCTGAAACTGCCGAGAGGTTAAATCGCGCGCCGGCGCGGAACATCCGCGCGCGCGGGCCGTTTTCCCGGCATGACAATGAAACCCGCACTCTTATTCTCTTGTCTCGTGATGGCGGCATCCGGCGTAACGCATGCCCAGGCGCCGCCATCGCCGACGACGCCGGCGGCCCAGACCGCGCCGCCGTCGCCCGACCGTGCCGTCGGCTGCGCGCCGACCCAATCGACGCCGCAGGGCAATGTCGTCCCGAAAGGCACGACCACCGGTCAAAGCCGGGAGCCGCTGGGCGACCAACTGGCTAAATCCGACGGTGTGCTGTGCCCGCCGGCGGGGGTTGATCCGCAGATGCGCGCGCCGACGCCCGAAACCGGCAATACGCCCGTGATCCCGCCGCCCGGCAGCCCCGGCGGCGACCCCAACGTCCGGCCCAAATAGCCACACGCCTGCAATAGCTTGGCCGGACGACCGGGTTTGCTTGACAGGCCCTCGACGGACTTCTTATATGCCGCGCGTTCGTGCCTGCGGCCTGTAAAGCCGCAGCGGTGAACTGTGGCGAGGTAGCTCAGCTGGTTAGAGCACGGGAATCATAATCCTGGGGTCGGGGGTTCGAGTCCCTCTCTCGCTACCAGCAAGTTCGAGTCCCTCTCTCGCTACCAGCAAGATTGATCCTTAGCAGCAGTATCGAATTCGCGCACATCGTCGTGCCACGAATTTATTTGAAATCTCAGTCTGCGCGGCAAGGATCTCCACGTGCTCACGCACCCGGAAGTGAACGAAGCGTCTATCGAGCGTTTGGTCAGGATGTTCTATGGACGCGCCCGCGAAGACGCGGTGATCGGACCGGTCTTCAATGCCTCGGTCGCCGATTGGGATCATCACATCGCCAACATCACCGACTTCTGGTCGTCGATCCTGCTCCGGACCGGCCGCTATGGCGGTCGTCCCATGCGACCGCATCTCGCTCTGCCGCTGCACGGCGAGCATTTCGACCGCTGGCTGATGCTTTTCGAATCGACCGCTCGCGAGGTGTTCTCTACGGAGGTCGCCGCCGCGTTCATCGATCGCGCGCGCCGGATCGCGGACAGCTTCGAGATGGGCATCGCCTCCATGCGCGGGGAGATAGCGGCTCCGCGGCATAGTGGCGACGGCACCGACCGAACGTGAAGCTCTTGGAGCAGTTCACAGGCTAGTCAAACAATTAGCGAAACATACGTTCTGAAGAACTCAAAAGGCGGCGCGCCTATTGCTCCGTCGCGGCCTTCAGGATCGGTATCAGCCGCGCGGCGCGGAGTCCCGTTCAAGCGAAAGGTAGCTCCGCTTCAAGAGATCGATGGTGATGTGATGCAGCAGCGCAGTGAACCGCACACTCTTGCTCTGTCGCGCCGCTCGGCGCACGGCGATCAGTCCGTTCGACGCGGTATCCCGGCGCAGAGTCCGGGCCGCGGCCGTCTCGCCGCTCACGAGGTCGGCCAGCGCTTTGGGGCCGCGACGATCCGGCTCCACGAGTTCGGCGCCGAGGTCGGCCAACCGCCTTTGCACCGCCGCCTCGCCGAGGCCGTTGTTGAGGGCTTCCGCGAGTTTATCGATGATCGGCTTCGGTGTGCCTTTCGGGACGAACACCGCGTAAAATGGCGCGCAGTCGAATTCGCCCAGGCCCTGCTCGTGGGAAGTCGGCACATCCGGCAACATCGGACTGCGCTTCCTGGCGGCGATCGCCAGCGCCTTGACGCCGCCGGCGCGGATTTGGGCCAGGGTACCGAGCACCGGATCGCATTCATAGTCGATGTCGCCCGAGAGCATCGCATTCAACACCGGGGCCGTGCCGGTGAACGGCACCATCGTCGGCTTGATGCCGATCGCCGCGTCCAGCAGCAGACAGCCGATGTAGGATACCGAGCCGACCCCGGCATGCCCGACATTGAGCTTGCCGGCATTGGCTTTGGCATAAGTGACAAATTCGCCGAGGGTGTTGGCGGGAAAGTCTTTGCGGACCACCAGCAACTCAGGGTATTCGGCTGTCAGTCCAATCGGCTCGAAATCCTTCTGCACGTCGTAGCCGAGATCAGGGTAGAACGCCGCCGCCAGCGCGTTGGTGCCCATGTGGCCGGAGAGGATCGTGTAGCCGTCGGGGGCAGCACGCGCGGCGCGAAGCGCGCCAATGGTGCCGCCGGCGCCGCCGACATTTTCCACCACGAATTTCTGGCCGAGATAACGGCTGAAAATGTCGGCGACAATCCGGCCGGTGATATCGGCCGGCCCGCCGGCTGCGAACGGAATGATCATCGTGACAGGTCTGGCGGGATAATCCTGGGCCTGCGCGCCATTCATTCCGGCCAGCGTCAGAACAACGGCCGCTGCCATCCATGGCCTGGTCATCATCGCTCCCCGACGTCATTTTGCCGCAACCATAGGCCGGTTCCACCACGCGGCAAGTTCCGCCGGCCAAGTTGTCGCCGGCAATCAATCTCAAGACGCGGTTCCGGCTGGCAATGCCGGCTGCCGTTGTATCGCCCATCGAAGGCAGCTATTCGTTCTCGCGCCTTGGCAGGTTACCTTGGCGGAACTCTGGCGTCAGCCTTTGGGATCGTGCAGCTTCGCATTGGCTTGCGACAAGGAGGACATCGGTTGGGCGGATTAAGGGTCATCGGTGACATCGGCGGTACCAATGCGCGTTTTGCGCTGGCGCAGAACGGCGCCTATCAAAACCTTGTGCACGTCGAAGTCGGACAATATGCCTCGCTGCATGATGCGCTGACGGCCTATATCGAAGGCTTGGCGCCTTCGCTGCGGCCGAGCGAAGCAGCACTGGCGATCGCCGCTCCGGTGTTCGGCGACACCATCACGCTGACAAATCATGGCTGGACGTTTTCGATCTCCGAGCTGAAACAGAGCCTGCGACTGTCGTCGCTGGCGGTGATGAACGACTTTGCCGCCACCGCGCTGGCGGTGCCATATTTGCGGGCATCGGACATTTTTCTGGTCGGACCGGAATCCGCGACGGCGAAGGGTCCCATCGGTGTCATCGGGCCGGGAACGGGTCTTGGCGTCTGCTCGCTGATACCGAGCGGCGGGAAATGGGTGCTGGCCCCGGGCGAGGGTGGTCATGTCACGCTTGCTGCCACCACCAAAGAGGAGGACGAAATCATCGCGGTGCTTCGCACCCGCTTCAAGCATGTTTCGGCGGAGCGGCTGTTGTCGGGCGCCGGGCTGGTCAATCTGTACCAGGCGCTGTGTTCGATCGCAGGCGTCGCGGCGGCGCCGCTGACGCCGGCGGATGTCACCCATCGCGCCATTTGCAAGACGGACGCGACCTGCGTCGACGCGTTCACGCACTTCTGCCGATTTCTCGGCACGGTCGCGAGCGACCTGGCGCTGACGATCGGCGCGACCGGCGGCATCTATATCGCCGGCGGCATTCTTCTGCGTTTCAAGGATGCCTTCGCGGCGTCGCCGTTCCGGGAGCGGTTCGAAGACAAGGGTCGCTTCAGCTGGTTTTTGCGCGGCATGCCGACGCGGCTCATCCTGGACAAGTCACCCGCGCTTTCAGGACTGGCAAATTCCCCGCTCTGACCCTCATTCCCCGATCCATGGAGAAACCATGTCCCGCATCTCGATCAAGAGCAAGAATGACCTGCCGGCCGCGCTTGCGCCGCTGTGGGACAAGATGACGACCTATGGCGCATTTGAAAACCAGGCGGGCGTGATGGCGCACCGGCCGCCGATCTTCCAGCACGTCTGGTCGCTACTGGTCGATCTGGCCGACCAAGCGGTGGTGTCGAAGCGTCATCTTGAACTGGCACTGGTGACGGTCTCGCTGTTGAACAAATGCACCTATTGCGTATCGCATCACGCGCCGAAGCTCGCGATCCAGGGCGTTTCGGAACAAGGCGCCGAACGTCTGCTCGATTACAAGGATCATCCGGAGCTCGACGCCGTCGACAGGCTGGTTGTCGAATATGCCATCGCGGTCACCAATGACTGGAACAAGACTCGCGACGAGATATTTGCCCGCCTGAGGGAACATTTCTCCGAAGCCCAGATCGTCGAACTGACGTGGCGCATCGCGCTGTGCGGGGCGTTCAATCGTTTCAACGACATCCTGCAATTCGATATCGAGCAGGGCGTTCCGGTTCGCGAGGCCGCCGAGTAGATCGGGCGGCAACATACAGCCACCGCCCGAATGCTTACCCGTCGATGATCGCCACGGCGCGGGTCCAGCCCGCCGACGCGCGTTCGATCTTGACCGGAAAGCAGGACACGGTGAAACCTGTCGGCGGCAACAGCTCCAGACTGTGCAGCTTTTCGATGTGGCAATAGCCGATGTGGCGGCCGGCTTTGTGACCTTCCCAGATCAGGCTGGCGTCCCCGGTCTGCGCGTATCGCTTCGCGGTGTGGACGAACGGCGCATCCCAGCTCCAGCCATCGATACCGGTCAGCCGTACGCCGCGTTCGAGCAGGTACATGGTCGCCTCATAGCCCATGCCGCAGCCCGACGTGACGTAGTCCTGCCGGCCGTATTTGGCGCCGGCGCTGGTATTGACCACCACGATCTCCAGCGGCGACAGCGTATGCCCGATGCGCTTCAGTTCGTTCTCGACATCCTTTGCGGTTGCGACGTAGCCGTCAGGCAGATGCCGGAAGTCGAGTTTGACGCCCGGCTGCAGGCACCATTCCAGCGGCACCTCGTCGATGGTCCAGGAACGCTCGCCGCGATTCATGGTCGGATGGAAATGCCAGGGCGCATCGAGATGGGTGCCGTTATGGGTGGAGAGCTGCACCTGCTCGACCGCCCAGCCCTGTCCGTCCGGCAAATCCTCGGCCTTCAACCCGTCGAAGAACTGCAACATGCGCGGCAGGCCTTGCTGGTGGTCGATATACTGGATCGTCGGGTGACCGCCCGGCGGATCGGCCGGAACATCGTTCTGGAGCGGTACGGAGATATCGATCAGCTTGCGGACCATGATGTTTCCTCACGTAGGACCAAATTGCGCAGAATGCCGATGCTTCTGACTTCCAGTCCGACAACATCGCCATGTTTCAACCAGCCAACCAGTTCAATCGGCGCCCTGCGGCAGGGCAAGCAGTACCATCGAGCGCCCCTCGCGGGTAACGCGATGTCGCGCCGCAGCAACATGTCGGGCGTTCGCCTCGCGTCAATCCCTGTGATTGTTTTCATAATTATTTTCATCGGCCGACGTGAAGGATAGCTGCGGAGCAAAAATAACGGTAGGAGGATTGCAAGCATCCGGCATAGATTTGGAAAAAATAATACGGGATGGGGGAAGCGATGCTTCAGTGGATGCGGCAACTCACGCCGGTTGAGCGGCGGACCATGGCGGGCTGCTTTGGCGGCTGGTCGCTGGATGCGCTCGATGTGCAAATCTACAGCTTCGTCATCCCGACCCTGCTCGCGACCTGGAACATCTCGCGCGGCGAAGCCGGCCTGCTCGGTACCATTACGCTGGTGGTCTCGTCCTTTGGCGGCTGGTTCGCCGGCGCATTGAGCGATCGCTATGGCCGGGTCCGCGTCTTGCAGATCACCGTGCTGTGGTACGCGGTGTTCACCTTCCTGTGCGGCTTCGCGCAAAATTTCGAGCAGTTGTTCGTGCTGCGCGCGCTGCAGGGCCTCGGCTTCGGCGCCGAATGGTCGGCCGGCGCGGTGCTGATGGGTGAGATCGTCCGCGACAAATATCGCGGCCGGGCAGTCGGATTCGTGCAGAGCGGCTGGGCGGTGGGCTGGGGGGCGGCGGCGCTGTTGTACACGCTGATGTTCGCGGTGCTGCCCGATGTGGTCGCCTGGCGCGTGATGTTCTGGATCGGGCTGACGCCCGCGCTCCTGGTGCTGTGGATCAGGCGCCGCATGAGCGAGCCGGAGATATTCAATGCGCGCCGCTCTTCCGGCGCCAGCGGCGGCCTCGCCCAGGCCTTCACGGTGTTGCGGCCGCCCTATCTCGCCACCACGGCTAAAGGTCGCGCTGATGGTGACGGGCGCCCAGGGCGGCTCTTACGCACTGTCGGTCTGGCTGCCGACCTATCTGAAGACCGAGCGCGGCCTGAGTTCGCTGAACACCGGGTCGTATCTGTTGATCCACATCTTCGGCGCGTTCCTTGGTTTCATCGCCGGCGCGTATCTGTCCGACCTGATCGGCCGCAAACGGACCTTCATCGTCTCCGCGGTCGGTTCGATGATCTGCGTCGCGATCTATCTGGCGGCGCCGATCGGCGACGGCCTGATGCTGGTGCTGGGCGCACCGCTCGGCTTCATCCTCTACATGATGTTTTCCGCGATGGGTCCCTTCATGACCGAACTGTACCCGACGGAGGTTCGCGGCGCCGGACAAGGCTTCTGCTACAATTCCGGCCGCGCGGTCGGCGCGCTGTTTCCGGCGCTGGTTGGATTTCTGAGCGGAAAGCTCGGGTTAGGCGGGGCGATCCTGCTGTTCGCGTTGCTGGCCTACGGTCTGATGCTGCTGGCGTTGGCGTTGCTGCCGGAGACCAGAGGCCGATCGCTTGCCACGATCGTGCCGGATGGGCTAACGCCATTGCGGCCTTCGCCGGCCGTAATGCAGGATAAGCTCGCGGGATAGCTTTGTATGACCAAACCTTGTCTGCCGCCTCGCGCGGTGACGTCGGCGCCGCGTTGGAAGGCGCCGGCCAACTCGACCGATTGTCACTTCCACATCAACGGGCCGTATGACCGTTACCCGCTTAGCCCTGGCCGTTCCTACTCGCCGCCGGAAGCGACAGTGCCGGCCTATCAGGCGATGGCGCGCACCATCGGCATCGGCCGCATGGTGATCGTGCAGCCCTCGACCTTCGGCACCGACAACCGCTGCACCCTGGATGCGGTCGAATTGCTGGGCCGTGATCATTCGCGCGCCGTCGTGGTCATCGACGAGCGCGTGGATGACGCCCAGCTCAGGCAAATGCATGCGCAAGGCGCGCGCGGGGTGCGGTTCAATGCGGTGAGCGGCAACGGCACGCCGCTGGCCCAGCTCGAGAGCCTCGCCGCCAGGGTGGCGCCGTTCGGCTGGCACATCCAGTTCTATACTCATGGCGCGCAGATCGCCGATCTGGCTGAGGTCATCCGAAAGCTGCCGGTGACCGTGGTGCTCGATCACATGGCCGGCGTGCAGAGCGATCGGGGCACGGCCAGTGCGGAATTCCGCGCCGCGGTCGGCTTGCTGCAATCGGGCCAGGCCTACGTAAAGCTTTCGGGCTATCGCAGCTCGGTCAAGGGGTATCCGTATGAGGACGTCGCAGCGCTGGCGCGGGGCTATATCGAGGCGGCGCCCGATCGTTGCGTGTGGGGTACCGACTGGCCGCATCCTAGTCTGTTCGACGCAACGCATATGCCGGATGACGGCCAGCTTCTCGATCTGCTCGGCGAATGGGCACCGTCGGACGAACTGCGCCGCAAGATCCTGGTCGACAATCCAGCCCGGCTATACGGCTTTCCGGTCTGACGCGGGGGTCACGATCAGGTGCGATCCGGGACGGCTCGATGGGGCCTGAACAAACGGCCTTTCTCCGCCACCGCGACCACGACCAGTGCCGCCAGTGAGCACAGGAAAAACCCGGTCGAAAACGGCAGCAGCGTCCCGTTATAGTCCTGGCCGATCACGGTGCCGATGCCGATCCCGAGCAATGTCGTGATCGAGCCATACAAAGATGAGGCGGTCCCCGCGATATGGCCTTGCGGCTCCATCGCCAGCGCGGTGAAATTGGCGAACACCATGCCAAACGCAAACATCATCAGCGCGCCGAGCGCCATGAACAGCGCTAGCGGCAGCATGCCGGTCTTCTCGGCCACGAACATCGTGGCGCCGACCGCAACGAACCCGACCAGCGCGCTATGCGAGATCACGCGCATGCCGATTTTGCCGACAATGCGCGAATTGAGAAATCCCGCGATGGCCACGCCAATTGCCATCGCGGCGAAGGCCAGCGGAAAATAATGGCCGAGCTTGTAGATGCCGGTGAAGATCTGCTGCGACGAAAACACGAAGGCAAACAGCGCACCCTGCACGCAACCCGCCCCAAGCGCGTAGCCGATGGTCTGCCGGTTGGTGATGGTCTGGCGGAACGCATTCAGGACGTCGCGTACCGTCAATGGCTTGCGGTCGGCTACCGCCAGCGTCTCCGGCATGCGCAACGCGCTCCAGATCAGCGCCAGGATTCCGTATATCGTCAGCACCACGAAGATGCCGCGCCACTGCGTCAGCAGCATCACCGCCTGGCCGAACGACGGCGCGATTACGGGAACCGCGATGAAGACCATCATCGCCAGCGACATCACGCTGGCCATGCGGCGCCCTGCGTAGCAGTCGCGCACGATCGAGGTCGCGATCACGCGGGTGGCGGAGGTTCCCAATCCCTCCAGCACCCGCGCCAGCAGCAGCATTTCGAAGGAGGACGCGGTGATCGCAAGCACGCTGGCGATACAATACAAAGCCATGCCGTCGACCAGCACTGGACGGCGTCCGAACCGGTCCGACAACGGCCCCATCACGAATTGGCCGACACCGAAACCGATCAGGAAGGTCGACAACACCATCTGAGGCCGATTGGCGGCTTCGATGTGGAATGCCGAGGCGATGTTCGGCAGCGCCGGCAGCATCATGTCCATCGCCAACGGGTTCAACGCCATGATCGAGGCGATCACGATGACGAATTCGGGAAAGCCCATCGGGTGGTGGGTCGATGAAACCCAGCCATTGGCATTGACGTCGGTCACGCAGCGCACCTCATTGGAACACTTCTTGTATGGATCATGCTGCACTGCACAAGATGATTTCGGAGATACCAGCCCCGTCGAAAACGGGTGTTCAAAACTCGGGCACCAAGCAGTGGCGTTACATCAAGCGGATGCGCGGGCGTCAGGCGTGTGGGCGCAGCGCTTGACTTTGCGGGGCGGTGCCTAGAGTTTCGCCGCCGAAATTGTGCCTCGGAGAGACCATGACGCTTGCAAACTATCAACAAACCGCCCTCGACGGGAAGCCGCCGGTCATCCGATCGGAGCTTCGCAAGCCAAACTCTTCAAAAACCTGGACCGTGGCGGAAGCGTCGGCGCTCTATAATCTGCCGTTCAACGACCTGCTGTTTCGGGCGCAGACCGTGCACCGTGAAAACTTCGACCCGAACAGGGTTCAGCTCAGCCGTCTGTTGAGCATCAAGACCGGTGGATGTCCGGAGGATTGCGCCTATTGCAGCCAATCCGTGCACCACGAATCCGGCCTGTCGGCCTCTAAGCTGATGGAAGTCGAGCGCGTCATCGCGGAAGCCCGCAAGGCGCGCGACGCCGGTGCGACCCGCTATTGCATGGGCGCGGCCTGGCGCAACCCCAAGCCCCGCGACATGGAGGCCGTCGTTGCGATGGTGAAGGGGGTCAAGGCGCTCGGAATGGAAACCTGCATGACGCTCGGCATGCTCGATCGCGCGCAATCCGAACAACTGAGCCACGCCGGGCTCGACTACTACAATCACAACATCGATACCTCGGAGCGCTATTACAGCGAGATCATCACCACGCGGAATTTCACCGACCGGCTCGAGACCCTTGAGAACGTCCGCGCCGCCGGCATGAAGGTGTGCTGCGGCGGCATCGTCGGAATGGGCGAACTGGCCGACGACCGCATCGCGATGCTGACCACGCTCGCCAATCTTCCGGAGCATCCGGAGAGCGTCCCGATCAACATGCTGATTCCGATCCCCGGCACGCCGCTGGCGGATGCGGCACCGATTTCACCGATCGATTTCGTGCGCACCGTCGCGACTGCCAGGATCATGATGCCGGAATCGGTGGTGCGGCTGTCCGCCGGGCGCACCGCGATGACGGATGAGATGCAGGCGCTGTGCTTCTTTGCCGGCGCCAATTCGATCTTCGTCGGCGACACCTTGTTGACGGCGGGTAATCCCGAAAACGACAAGGATATGGATCTGTTCCGCCGGCTCGGGTTGCAGCCGATGGAGCTGGAGCCGATGGCACAGGAAGGCACGACGTAACGGCG
This sequence comes from uncultured Alphaproteobacteria bacterium, assembly GCA_963755895.1. Taxonomy (GTDB): domain Bacteria; phylum Pseudomonadota; class Alphaproteobacteria; order Rhizobiales; family Xanthobacteraceae; genus Bradyrhizobium. Next base: position 547,816 of record CAVWMD010000022.1, on the reverse strand, counting down.
ACGTGCCTCGATAAATTTCTGCCAGGGAAGAAACGAAAACAAGACATGAACGGCACAACGGCCTCCCGCGCGTCGGGAAACAACGCGTCAATTGTCGAATACGACTACATCATCGTCGGCGCCGGATCGGCTGGTTGCGTGCTCGCCAATCGTCTCAGTGCCGATGGCAAGAACTCGGTGCTGCTGCTGGAGGCCGGTCCAAAGGACACCAACCTCTGGATCCATGTGCCGCTCGGATACGGCAAGCTGTTCAAGGACAAGACCGTCAACTGGATGTACCAGACCGAGCCGGAGCCGGGCCTTGACGGCCGCAGCGTGTTTCAGCCGCGCGGCAAGGTGTTGGGCGGGTCGAGCTCGATCAACGGCCTGTTGTATGTCCGCGGCCAGCACCAGGATTACGATCGCTGGCGGCAGCGCGGCAATGCCGGATGGGGCTATGACGACGTCCTGCCGTATTTCAAGAAGGCGGAGAACCAGCAACGCGGCGCCGACGATTTCCACGGCGCCGGCGGCCCGTTGCCGGTGTCCGATTCTCGCCACGCCGATCCGTTGTCCGACGCCTTCATCGTAGCGGCGGCGGAGGCGGGCATTCCCACCAACCCGGATTTCAACGGCGCGACCCAGGAAGGTGCCGGCTGGTTCCAGACCACGACGCAGCGTGGCCGGCGCGCCAGCGCGGCGTTTTCCTATCTTCGCCCGACGCGAAACCGAAGCAATCTTCGTATCGAAACCTCGGCACTGGCGCAGCGCATCGTGTTCGAGGGACGTCGTGCCCGGGCCGTCGAGTACCGGCAAGGCAGCGCCGTCAAGACGGCGCAAGCGCGGCGTGAAATCCTGGTCTGCAGCGGCGCGTATAATTCGCCGCAATTGCTGCAACTGTCCGGCGTGGGGCCTGCGGACCTCCTGAACAAGCACGGCATCGGCGTCGTGCTCGATGCACCCGGCGTCGGCAGCGATCTGCAGGATCACATGCAGGTCAGGATCGTGATGCGCTGCGCGAAAAAGATCACGCTCAACGATGTGGTCGCCAGTCCGGTCCGCCAGATCATGACGGGTGTGCAATATGCGCTGTCGCGTACCGGCCCGTTGACCATCGCGGCCGGTACTTCGGGAGCGTTCTTCAAGACCAATCCGCGTTTGGCGACGCCGGATATCCAGGTTCACTTCCTGCCATTCTCGACCGACAAGATGGGAGAGAAGCTGCACGCGTTTTCGGGCTTCACCGCGTCGGTCTGTCAGCTTCGCCCCGAAAGCCGCGGCTCGCTGCGCATCAAGAGCGCGGACCCGGCCGTGCCGCCGGAAATCCGCATCAACTATCTCGCCACGGAGACCGACCGCACGACCAATGTCGAGGGCCTGAAGATCCTGCGCAAGATATTGCGTGCGCCGGCGCTGAAGCCCTACGTCGTCGATGAGTACGACCCCGGGCCGAAGGTTGCGACCGACGCGGAACTGCTGGCCTATTGCCGCCAGCGCGGCAGCACGATTTACCATCCGACCTCGACCTGCCGGATGGGTAACGATCTGCTGGCCGTGGTCGATCAGCGGCTGCGGGTGCGCGGCATCGAGGGCTTGCGCGTGGTCGATTGTTCGGTCATGCCGGACCTGGTGTCGGGCAATACCAACGCGCCGGTGATCATGATCGCCGAAAAAGCCTCCGATATGATCCTGGAGGACGCGCGGTAACAGCCGGCGCTCTCGCGGCTCGCGTTTGCTTCCGGGGCCGGCTGGTTTTATCGTGCCGGCCGCGGAGGAGGCGTCGTTTTGGCGCGGCCTCGAATGGAGCATGAGTGGTGGCAATTCGCCTGCGGATCGGAACGCGCAAAAGCGCCATGGCGCTGGCGCAAACCGAGGAGATTGCCCGCCGCCTGACCGTGGCCGCGCCCGATCTCGATGTCGAGATCGTCAAGTTCGAGACGACTGGCGATTCCGACCAGATCGGCAAATTGTTGCCGCATGGCGGCAAGGGCGGCGCCTTCGTGGCCGAAATCCGCAACGCCGTGCTGTCGGGGCAATTGCAGGCGGCGATGCATTCGCTCAAGGACATGCCGGGCAATGAAGAAACCCCGGGCCTGGTGATCGGCGCCACGCTTGCGCGCGATCCGGCTGAAGACGTGCTGGTGCTGCGCGCGGGTGTGTCGATCGACGAGATCAGGAAGACGCGCGGCAAGGGGTTCAAGATCGGCACCAACGCGGTGCGGCGCGCGGCCTATGTGCGGCGGTTGTTTCCCGAGATCGAGGTGATCCACTATCGCGGCGCCGCCGACACCCGCGTGCGCAAGCTCGATGCGCTGGAATTGCAGCGGCTGCCCGATGGCGGCGCGGTTGGACCGGCGGACGCGCTGATCATGGCGCGCTCGGGACTCGAGCGTGTCGGTCTAGCGGGCCGTATCGCCCACGAATTTTCGGTTCAGGAAATGCTGCCTGCGGCGGGGCAGGGCATCGTCGCGGTGGAATGCGCCGCGCAGGATTGGCAAACGCGGCGAATTCTATCGTTGATCGATGACCCCGCCGCGCGCCAAAGCGCCGATGCCGAGCGCGAGGTGTTGTGGGTGCTCAATGGCCATTGCAATTCCCCGATTGCGGGATTTTCCACGATCAAGGGCGCGACAATGTCACTGACGGCTTCGGTGCTCGACCTCGATGGTGGCGTGTTCATCGAGGCCTCGCGCACCGGCCCCGCGGACCGCCCGCGCGAACTCGGCCGCGCGGTCGGTCTCGATCTCCTGGACCAGGGCGCCGCCGACATCATCGAGCGCAGCCGGCCGGTGTGAGGTCGAAAGGGCTGCCACGAGTCCCATCGTCATCATCCGCCACCGGGTCTCGCCTCCGGCGAGCCCGATGACAGGCTCCGGCGGATGATCCAGTATTCCAGAGCGCTTCGATCACGAGGCAGGGTGGTGATTACTGGATACCCGCCTTCGCGGGTATGACAAGGTTGGGTCTGTCCTATCCCTTATGTGCCCGCACCCGCTTCAGCATCTGCTCGACATGCGAGATCGGGGTTTCCTGCTGGATGCCGTGGCCGAGGTTGAAGATCAATCGGCCGCCTGCGTAATTCGCCAGTACGTCGTCGACCGCGCGGTCGAGTGCGTCACCGCCCGCGATCAGCGCCAGCGGATCGAGATTGCCTTGCACGGCGACGCGGTTTTGCACCCGCTCGCGGATGAAGGATGGCTCCGCTGCCCAGTCGATGCTGACGGCATCGACGCAGGTGGCCTCGACATAGGCCGGCAGTTGCGCGGCCGCGCCGCGGGGAAAGCCGATGATCCTGGCGTCCGGGACTTGCCGGCGCACACCGTCCACGATGCGCCGGGTCGGCTCGATCGACCATCGCCGGAATTCGCGCGGCGGCAGCACGCCGGCCCAGGTGTCGAAAATCTGCAGCGCGTCGGCGCCGGCCTTGAGCTGGCCGAGCAGATATTGAATCGAATTCTCCACCAGCGTGTCGATGATGCGGGCGAATGCGTCCGGCTCGCGATAGGCCATCATGCGCGCCGGGGCCTGATCCGGCGTGCCTTGCCCGGCCACCATGTAGGTTGCGACCGTCCATGGCGCGCCGCAGAAACCGATCAGCGCGATCGTCGGATCGAGTTCGCGGCGCACCCGGCGCAGTGCCTCATAGACCGGCTCGAGCTTGCCGAAATCGGCATCGGCCGCCAGCGTCGAAACCTTCGCTGCAGTGTCCAGCGGATCGAGCCGCGGGCCTTCGCCGGCCTCGAAACGCACGGTGCGGCCGAGCGCATAGGGAATGACCAGGATATCCGAGAAGATGATCGCGGCGTCGAAGTTGAAGCGGCGGATCGGTTGCAGCGTGATTTCGGCGGCGTATTCCGGCGTGAAGCACAGATCGAGAAAGCCACCCGCCTTGGCGCGCAGTTCCCGGTATTCCGGCAGATATCGGCCGGCCTGCCGCATCATCCAGATCGGCGGCACCGCCTGACGGCGCCCCGCAAGTACTTCCGTGAAGGGTTTAATGGGAGGATTTTGGGGCAATCGTCGGTCCAGCATGCTCGGGAAGCGTATTGTCACTTCTGATACACGCCAAGGCGGGTTGGGCCAAGCGGGTTGGACCACCAGATACTGGCTATGCGCTGGGACGACGATGCGAGTACCGGGGCGGCCCGTGCTGGGCCGCCTGCGGCAATTCGTACATTACACTTTGGCGGGTGCCGGCTACCGGTTGGTTTCGTGCCCCATTCCGGTGCACGGATTGCGGCGCCGCTCGAGGCCGTTCCAGGAGTCGGTGATCCGTTCGAAACCCGCGCCCTGATCGGCTTTCCGCGACGCATCATCGGCGCCTTGCGACGGGTGGGCCATGCTCGGGCCGCCGATAATGGCATTGTCGATGGCGAGGTGCCGATAATATTCCAGCACCGCGACACGCAGACTTGATGACAGGTTCGGCGTAGCGCGTTGACGCGCGACCTTGTCGATGAAATCGCCGATGGTCACCTTTTCCGTCCGGACGATGGCGTGAAGGCTGTTCCAGAAGCTGTCTTCCAGGCTGATGCTGGTTCGCCGTTTTTTCACGATCACCGATCGTTTCCGGCTGGCATTCAATTCCATGGGTGAGTTTTCCATTTTCAAAATCCAGTTGGGTTCGAGTTCAGGACCGGCGATCCAGGTTAAACGACACGCCGAGGAGACAATCGTTACGCCACACCACTAGACAGCGCCGGCGGATCTGTTCGCCGTCGATTTCGAGATCAAACGAGAAGGGAAGCGGAACGTCGCTGTCGAGGACGAGCCCGGCGCCACCGGTCGAGATGTTCAAGACGAAGCATCCGAAGCTGCTGTCGTGGAAGTGGATCAATCCGTCCTTGAGGAGAACTTTACGCGGGCCATCCGCCTGGTAACTCTTCAGCATCTTCTGCACTTTCCGATCCCCGATATTCGATTCCTGCGCTGGCCCAGTTCAATCGGCTCAGTTCACCAGCACCGCCCCGTCGCAACGTACCCCGGTGACCCAGACGTCGGCCTGCCCGATCCCGACGCCCAGGGTTTGCAGCAGCGAGGCCAGCAATTGGTCCACCGGACTCGTGACGCCAGCGAGGATGCCGGCCACGGTCGCGCCAAGGCCCGGGATCGGCAGCCCGAGCCCGATGATGGTGACGTTGAGCGAGAGGTTGTCTAGTACCGTTCCGCAGAGATTATGCACTCCTTGACAGGATAGGCTTTGCGGAGTTTTTCGCGAGCTTTCTCGGTGGTGAACATCCACTGGATCCGGGCGCCTTCGGCGTTTCGCCGCTTTTCCCAGGCAGCGACCTCGGTGAGGATGGTTTCCTTGTCGTCGATGCGGCGGTCCAGGCATTGGCTGCGCAGGACGCCGATTTCGATTTCCACCATATTCAGCCAGCTGGCATGTTTCGGCGTGTGGTGGAACTGGAGCCGCTTCAGCACCCGGCGAGCCTCCGGTGCGGGGAAGGCGTCGTAAAGCGCCCCGGCTGAATGGGTGGAGAGGTTGTCCATCACCACCCGGATGATCGGGGCGTCGGGATAGTCGATGTCGACCAGCTCGCGCATGCACTCGGCGAAGTCTTGATTGGTGCGCCGGTCGGTGACCTTCACCCGGCGCCAGGGGCGGTGGGCGTCGAGGAAGACGAACAGATTGACGGTGCCGTTGCGGCGATATTCGCAGTCGTAGCGCTCAAGTTGGCCCGGCTTGGCGGGAATGGGCTCACGCACCTCGCCGATGAGTTGGGTCGGGCTCTCGTCGAAGCAGACCACAGGTCTTTTGGGATCGGGCGCCTCGGCATAGAGGTCGAGCACATCCTCCATGCGGGCGACGTATTCCCCGTCGACCTTGGGGATGCACCACATGTCTTTGCGCCAGGGCTTCAGATGGTTCTCCGCCAGCCGTCGACGGACGGTCTCAGAAGATAGCTGTTCATGGTCAGTGAGCCGGACCATCTCATCGGCCAGCAGTTCGAGGGTCCAGCGGGCCCGTCCCGGTGGCGGCTTTGAGCAGGCGGTCGCCACCAAAAGCGCCTCCTCCTTGCTCGATAGTTTGCGCTCAACGCCGGGGCGCGGCTCCTCGGTGAGCGCTCCCTCCAGGTTGGCTTCCACAAAGCGACGCCGGGTCCGATAAATCGTCGATCCTGAGACCTTTAAAGTTGCGGCGATCACCTCGTCGCTCACGCCGTCGTTCGCGGCCAGGAGGATCTGCGCGCGTTTTATTTTGCGCGTCGCGTGGCGTCCCCCGCTCAACAGCGCGTCAAGTTGATCCCGTTCCGATTGGCTAAGCTCCACACAAAACTTTATATTCAACTGCACCTCCTTTAGCGTCGAGGCGCGGATGAATCGGAAATAAGTCAATCACTTGACGAAAGCACAGCGGCGGCGGGACCCCGCTTTACGCAGACCCAAGGCCAGTACCTGGCCTTCATCTACGCCTATAGCCGAATATTCAAACGGCCCCCGGCAGAAGCCGACATGCGTCGCCATTTCGACGTCACCGCTCCAACCGTCCACCAGATGGTGATAACCTTGGAAAAAGCCGGCCTCATCTCGCGGACGCCCGGAGCCGCCCGAAGCATCCAACTTCTGGTTCCTCCCGAAGCGCTTCCGATTCTGCGCTAAAACAACCCGTCATAATCTCTGTGGAACGGTACGAGCAGGCTTGATGTCAGAGACGAGGTGAAGTTGGTTGTTGTCACCGTCTGAGGGGTTAGCGCCTGGATCTCGGCGTAGTTGAACGTGACGTTGGTGGGCGTGGTATTGCCCGTGTAGGCGTTGGCGCGGCCGCTAACGGTGATGAGGCCCAGATTGACCAGGGTTGCAGCGGGTGGATTGGGCTCGGTGGTGAAGTTGGTCATATCGGCCATCGTGACGTTGCCGATCCAGGCGTTGACGATGCCCGGCGTCACGCCGAGCGTCACGGTGGAGGTGGAGATGTCGGGAAAGCCGCAGCTGACGGCGTTCAGCGTCGCGGTTCCGGAAGCAACCTCGACGTAAACCGGAAGGTTGACGGCAGGAACGGGGCCGGCCCCGAGCAACTGGATCGACAGCAGCACGCGCGTTTGCGCGGTGTGCACGCTTGCACCCGCGGAGCCGACGGTAAGCCAGCTCGACCCTTGCGCTCTTTCGCCAATGGTCACTGCCAGCGACACGCTGGCGATGCCGGGCAGCGAAACGGCCAGGCCCGTGGCAATTTGATGGGTGCCATTGGCGATCTGCGCGGTCGCGTTCAATAGCTGGAGCAGCGAGACGGCCACTCCCATCTGCGGCTGGGTGCCGGGAGTAAGACCGCCATAGGGGCCGACATCGATCAGCGACCCCAATTGCATCTGCGTGGTGACGGTGTTCACGGCTTGCGAGATGCTGGAAAGGGCCGTCGTCGCGCTGCTGGCGCCGTTAGCGGCTTGCTGCGCGCTCAACATTGCGGCGATGATATCGGAGACCTTGATATTGGCGCTCAAGATCTGGCTGTAGGTCGCAGCGGTCAGATTGACGCGCGTCGCGACCGCCGACAGAAAGCTGAATGCGTCGATGTTTGCGCTGGCCAGCGAATTATAGTCCATGACGGAAAGCGACAGCGTCGTTCCCAGCATGCTGCCGAGCATGGCGTTGAGCAGGCCGCCGTTAACCGAGAGCAGGCGCGAACCGATCGCAAACGAAGCCATCTGGTGTGGCCGCCGTTGCGGTGGTGGTAATGTTGTATTGATTTGCTCCGGTGATGTAATGCGCGAAATATAGCGGAGTCCGGGTCGTCATCGTGACGCGTACGGCGTTCGCAGTTCCTACCGCGGGAGTTACGAAGCGGGCTTGCGGGGAAATCGCCGAGTTTGCGGTGTAGGTGCCCAGTTCGACCGACACCAGATCGCTCGCCGGGTAGTTGTTTTTGGTCACCGTTGCGGTGGCGGCGTTGGTGGCGTTGGCGAGATTGCTCGCGGCGACGATCGCCGCGAGATCGGTGGTACTCTGGGTCCTTCGCCGGTCGGTGAAGATCGATCCGAGATCGACCCCCAGTGCAGCGCAGCCGACTACCAGCGTCATCAGGCCCGCGGCCATGATCGCGAAGTTGCCCCGCTCGTCGTTGCAAAAGCGTCTGAAGTGCGATTGCATCTTCTAACTCCTTAGAACCCGCCGAATGGAATGGCTGCTGAACGGACGATGGTCGACGATGGCGCCGGCACGAAGGGCAGTGAGTAGATGAACATGCCGGACGCGTTGTAGGTGACGGTCACGACGAACACGTTCGGGTCGGAGGGCGATGTGGCCGCGTTGACGCTGACTTGATTGGCGGTAATCAGCGGATAGGTGCCGACATTGGTGCTGACGTAGCTGGTGGCGATGCTGCTGCGCTCGCTGGCGCTCATTCCGGCGATCGATGAGCGCGCCGCCTCTGCGGCTAATTGTTGCAGGCCATGGACGACCGCGAGGTAAGAACCGAATATCACGATACCGAAAACCAGCGCCAGGAACAGCGGAAGCAGCATCGCAAATTCAACCGCGCTGGCGCCGCGCCGACACAAAAGCAGTTTGATCATCGGACACTCCTACCCCCAAGGTGGTAGAGCATCCCAAGGTTGTGTGAAGACGGCTTATATGGATTGTTTTGCGATTTTAAGTGCGTGATCGGCAACGATGGCGCGAATGAATTCTATGAGGAGATCAATATCGTTGATGCCGCTCGGAGATCGAAAGCCCGGGTGTGCAAGACGGAACGCCTTGCCGGGCCGACAGTTGAAGCGCTAGTCTCATCTGGCGCGAATCTTTGGATCGCTCAATCTGGGTGCGAGTTCGAAAAATCCGACGTTAACAGGAATGTGACGCAATTAATTAGGACGGATTCTGCTATAAACAACCACAGGTTATTTATATTGATATGTCGATTAGGTCTTATTGGTCAGCTCGGGCGAGGGTCCAATGCACCGACGTCATCAACATCTGAACATTCCGATCGAGATCGTGCGTACGGTGGTAGCTATCTCCGAGACCGGGAGCTTGTCGAAGGCCGGTGACCGGCTCGGGCTCACCCAGCCCGCGATCAGTTCGCAGATCAAGCGGCTGCAAGGCCTGATGGGCGGCGCGCTGTTTCTGAAGACGGCGAACGGAACGACCACCACGGAATTGGGAAAGCTCGCGCTGCATCAGGCACGGCGAATCCTGGAAGCCAATGACCAGTTGTTGCGGCTAGGTGGTAACACCGATGGCAACCAGCCGTTGCGGCTTGGATTGAGCACCTTGTTCGCGGATCAATTCATTCGCAATCAAACCGCCAATTCGCTCGACGATATCTTCGTTCATACCGATCATTCGGTCCCGATCGGAAGAGGCGTGATCGACGGCTACATCGATATTGCCTGCATCTTCGAGAACCCGGCGATCGAGAGCGAAATCGAGCAGTTTGTCATCAACAGGATGAAAGATCCGCTGGTGTGGGTCCGCGCCAGAAATTTCGTTCTGAGCCCGGGCGCAGCGATTCCAATTTTGACGTGGCCTGGCGACGACTGGATGATTCGCACCCTGACGCGGCACGGCATCTCCTACAAGATCGTGTTCAACAGCCCCGATTATCAGGCGAAGCTCGCCGCGGTCGAAGCCGGCATCGGCCTCACCGCGATACCCGCGAGCATGGTCCCGGCCTCCGTGGTCCGGGCAAGGGAATACTACCTGCCTGAACTTCCGCCGATTGAAACCCTGCTTTGCGCGCGCCTCGGGCTCGAGACGGATCGGGCTACCGCGCTGCTGAAGCAATTATCGGCGATGTTTTTCACGCCCGCCGCCACCGCCGCCGTCCGCTGACTAGAGCCTTTCCCGTTCTGATGGAATCGGAACGGGGCTCTAGGTTTTTGTTTTGACGCGTTTTCTTCACGCGAACCGGTATCCACTTCGCTCGAAAACGCTCTGGCGGCGCTGCGGAGCAAAGAGGTCTCCGCCGATCAGTAATGCGGCGGCGGTTCGTTGGTGGCGCCGGGCGCCGGTGCCTCGGCTTCCTGCAAGCGTTCGCTGATATTCGCGAGCTGGCGCGTCAGCGCATCGATCTTGACCCATTGCTGCGTAATGGTCTTGTTCAGCGTCTCGATGGTTTCGTCCTGAAAGGTCAGCCGGCTCTCCAGCAGGTCGATGCGCTCGGCAAGCGCTTTGATATCGGGTGCCTTGATATCGCAGGTCTTGAGATCGTTTGTCTTGATGTCATTCATCGGAATCAAACTTCGTTGGGCGTTCGCGCAAGCCAAGTTCTTGCGAGCCAAGTTCTTGCAATCCAAGTTCTCGCAATCCATGGCCGAGCGCGACCCGCTCGTCGAACACGAAACATTCGCCGCGCCAGCGGCTCTCGGTTTCCGGCACGCCTTCGATATATTTCAAAATGCCGCCCTTGAGGTGATAGACTTCGGAAATCCGCGCGCGAGCAGATAGGCGCTGGCCTTTTCGCAGCGGATGCCGCCGGTGCAGAACATCGCGATCCTGCGATGCGTGGCCGGATCGAGATGATCGCGCAGCAAAATCCTTGAACTGGCCAAAACTCCTGATGCCGGGATCGACCGCGCCCTCGAACGTGCCCATCGCGACCTCGAAGGCGTTGCGGGTGTCGATCACCAGCGTGTCGGGCGTTGCGATCAGCGCATTCCAGTCGGCGGGGTCGACATAGATGCCGACCTGCCGGGTTGGATCGGCGCAGGCGTCGCCGAGCGTGACGATCTCCTTTTTCAGCCTGATTTTCAGGCGCTGAAACGGCATCGCCGCGGCGGTCGAGAATTTCAGTTCGAGATTGTCGAGCCGGCCGCCGAACAGGGCACCGTCGCGCAATTCGCCGACCACGCTGTCGATGGCATCAGGCGCGCCGGCCAGCGTGCCGTTGATGCCTTCATGGGCCAGCAGCACGCTGCCTTTCAGCCCGAGTTCGGCACAGACCGCGCGCAGCGGTTCGCGCAATCTCCGGAAATCCGGCAGCGCGGCGAATTGATAGAAGGCGGCGACCTTGTACGGCATGCCGGGGGTTTATCAGGCAGCCGGTCGAGGGGAAAGACCGTCCGAACCGGTGCAAAAACGCCCATATTGCTCGCGAACACAGAGAGTTGAGTGATGGCCGAAATGTTGCCGCGCCGGGGCAACTATGCCGCCCCAAGCATTGCCCATCGCGGCCGGAATGTGCCAAGAAACCTCAGGTACCAACCTCGGTGTCGCCGCTGCAATCAAGCCCGAAATAAACCTGGATCCGCCGGCGGGACGGCCGGCGCAACAACGCTAAAGTGAGCCATTTGACATGAGGAATTTCCATCTCGCCGGCCGGTCGACGGTCCATGCGCAAAACGCCATGGTGGCGACGTCGCACCCGCTGGCGGCGCTGGCGGCGATCGAGGTGCTGAAGTCCGGCGGCACCGCCGCCGACGCCGCGGTGGCGGCCTGCGCGCTGCTTGGCGTGATCGAGCCGCAATCCACCGGCATCGGCGGCGACTGCTTCGCGCTGATCCAGCCGAAGGGCGAGGGCAAGATCGTCTCCTATAACGGCTCTGGCCGGGCGCCGATGGCGGCCAAGCCGGAATGGTATCTCGAGCGCAATCTGCATTCGATCCCGCTGACCTCGGCGCATGCCGTCAGCATCCCCGGCTCGGTCGATGCCTGGGCGACCATCCTGCGCGACCATGGCAAGTTCGGGCTCGACACCCTGCTGCAACCCGCGATCAAGGCCGCCGAGGAAGGCTATGTCGTCGCGCCCCGCATCGCGTTCGACTGGAAGAACGGGTTCGACAAATTGAAGAACGGCACCAATACCGAGCGCTATCTGCTGCCGCACGGCAAGCCAGCAGTGGCCGGCGACGTGATCCATCAGCCCGAACTTGGGCAAGACCCTGCGGGCGATCGCCAAAGACGGCCGCGACGCCTTCTACAAGGGCGCCATCGCCGAGGATATGGTGGAGACGCTGCGCGGCATCGGCGGACTGCATACGCTCGACGATTTCGCAGCCCACACCACCGAGACCACGGCGCCGATCGGCACCATATACAAGGGCCATGACGTCTGGCAGTGCCCGCCGAACGGTCCCGGGCATCACCATGCTGGTGATGCTCAACATCCTGTCGCGTTTCGATCTGACGAAATTCCCGGCGATGAGCATCGAGCGCTTCCATCTCGAGGCCGAAGCCGCGCGGATCGCCTACATGATGCGCGAGACCTATATCGGCGATCCCGCGCATGTCGATGTCGACGTGGTCAGGATCCTGGCCAAGGATTTCGCCGAGGAGCATGTCGGCAAGATCAGGATGGACCGGGTGCTCGACCTGCCGAAGGTGGCGCCGCCGATGAATCCCTCGACGGTCTACATCACCGTGGTCGACAAGGATCGCAACGTCTGTTCGTTCATCAATTCGATCGCGCATTCGTTCGGCTCGGCGATCGTCTCCAACAAGACCGGCGTCCTGTTGCAAAACCGCGCCGGCGGCTTCCGCGTGCAGCCGGGCCATCCCAATTGCATCGCCCCCGGCAAGCGGCCGCTGCACACCATCATTCCGAGCCTCGCCACCAAGGGCGGCCGCGCGGTGATGCCGTTCGGCGTGATGGGCGGGCAATACCAGCCGGTCGGGCAGACCCATGTGCTGACCAATATGCTCGATTATGGCTGCGACGTGCAGGAAGCCATCGATATGCCGCGCGGCCTGCATTATGAAGGCGTCTACCAGCTCGAGGATGGCGTGCCCGCCGACATCGTCGAGGGCCTGAAGAAGCTCGGGCACAAAACCACCAGCGTGGTGACGCCGCTCGGCGGCGGCCAGGCGATCTGGATCGATTGGGACAAGGGCACGCTCACCGGCGGCTCCGATCCCCGCAAGGACGGTTGCGCGCTCGGCTATTGACCGGGCGCGACTTCTTCCGTTGCTTTCAAGGACGCTGAAAACGATGCGATGTCCTGATTTTCGAAATCTCTCACTCGCCGTTGCGATCGCCGTCGGCGCGATCGCCATTTCTCTCTCCGTTGCGCCATCAGGCGCGTTGGCCCAGACCGCAGGAAAAACCATGACCACAGCTTCAGGCTTGCAGATCATCGACACCGATCGTCGGCACCGGCGCTTCGCCGAAGCCCGGCCAGATCTGCGTGATGCATTATACCGGCTGGCTCTATGAGGACGGCAAGAAGGGCAAGAAGTTCGACTCGTCGGTCGACCGCAACGAGCCGTTCGAGTTTCCGATCGGCCAGCACCGGGTCATCGCCGGCTGGGACGAGGGCGTCGCCACGCATGAAGGTCGGCGGCAAGCGCACTCTGATCATTCCGCCCGAGCTCGGCTATGGCGCCCGCGGCGCCGGCGGCGTGATTCCGCCGAACGCGACCTTGATGTTCGACGTCGAACTGCTGGCGGTGAAATAAGCGCTAGCTGCAAAGAGGGATGCGTGTCGTGAAGATTTCCGATCCTCGACGATTATTTCGACACCATACGCACCCTCGACTGCTTCAAGAAGCTCGCGGGGCATGACGTCAAGATCTGGAACGATCACGTCCAGGACGTCGATGCGCTGGCGGAGCGGCTGCGCGATACCGAAGCGCTGGTGCTGATCCGCGAGCGAACGCAAATCCGCACGCCGCTGCTGGAGCGACTGCCGAACCTGAAACTGATCAGCCAGCGCAGCGTCTATCCCCATATCGATATCGATACCTGCACCCGGCTCGGCATCATCGTGTCGTCGAGCCAGCATGCCGATACGCCGTCCTATGCCACCGCCGAATTCACCTGGGGGCTGGTGCTGGCGGCGATGCGCGAGATCCCGCAGCAGATGGCCTCGCTGAAAGCGGGCAACTGGCAGATCGGCGTCGGCCACACGCTGCGCGGCAAGACGCTCGGCATCTACGGCTATGGCCGGATCGGCGCGGTCGTCGCCGGATATGGCAAGGCGTTCGGCATGAAGGTGCTGGTGTGGGCGCGCGAGCAGGCGCTGGCGAAAGCGCGCGCCGATGGTTACGCGACCGCCGCCAGCAAGGAGGAATTCTTCGAACGATGCGACGTGCTTTCGCTGCATATGCGCCTGGTCGATGCCACCCGCGGCATCGTCAAGCCGGAGGATCTGGCGCGCATGAAGCCGACGGCGCTGCTGGTCAATACCAGCCGCGCGCCTCTGATCGAGCCGAACGCGCTGGTGAATGCGCTGCGCGCCGGGCGGCCCGGCATGGCGGCGGTCGATGTCTATGAAAAAGAGCCGCTGCGCGACGTCAACGATCCCCTGCTGAACATGCACAATGTGGTCTGCACGCCGCATCTCGGCTACGTCACGCGCGACGAATATGAATTCCAGTTCACCGATATTTTCGACCAGATCATCGCCTATGCCGCGGGCAAGCCGGAGAACGTCGTCAATCCGGATGTGATGAGCGCACCGGCGCTGATATTCGGCTGACAAATGCAAAAAGACCGGCCCATTGGACCGGTCCTTTGCACTCAGCCTCGACTTTACTGCAGATCAGAGATTCTTGTTCGCCGCGGCGGCTGCGTTGTTCACGGCGTCCTTGGTGGCCTCCTTGGCGTCGCCGACGGCCTTCTGGCCCTTGCCTTTGACTTCCTGGATCACGCCTTCGCCCTGCAGGCGGTCGGAACCGGCGGCTTCGCCGATGCCCTGCTTGGCCTTGCCGATGGCTTCGTTGGCGGCGCCCTTGATCTTGTCTGCCGTTGCACCCATGGGAACTCTCCTTTGGAGGTTAAGCTTCGCAAAGACAAGTCTCCAATGCAATCGAAGGTTCCTCATTCGATCTGGTTTGCGATCACGGTTTTCGCTACCGTTTGCGGGAACAAATTCATGGAAAGCATCACGATGACAGGTTCTCACGATCACACCCATGGCGATCACGACCATGGCGATCATTCGCACCATCACGATGATGCCGATCGCTGGAAGCATGACGGCGTTCGCGTCATTCCCGGCGACCAGCTCGATACCAACGTGCCTTCGACCGCCGGGCATGAATCGCGCGGCGGCGATCAATTTCGCCCGCGTCGGCGCGCAGAAATTGTGGGCCGGCACGGTGAACATCAAGCCGGACGCCAAGACCGGCGCGCATCACCACGGCCATCTCGAAAGCATCATCTATGTGGTAAAGGGCAAGGCGCGGATGCGCTGGGGCGAGCAGCTGCAATTCACCGCCGAAGCCAATCCCGGCGATTTCATCTTCATCCCGCCCTATGTGCCGCATCAGGAGATCAACGCCAGCCGCGACGAAGTGCTGGAATGCGTGCTGGTGCGCAGCGACGGCCAGGCGGTCGCGATCAATCTCGACATCGAGCCGGTGGAAAAGCCGGAGACGGTGCTGTGGATTGATCCCGTGCATCGGGATCCCGCGGAGAACGAAGTAGATCGTCATTCCGGGGCGTGCGAAGCACGAGCCCGGAATTCATAACCCCTGTGTTGATGTCCGACGCGGAACGCCGCCACAGGGAGTATGGATTCTCCGATGCGCAATTGCGCATGGCAGGCTGCGCCAAGCGGCGCATCCCGGAATGACGATGGGTTGAATTTACGCAAACACGTCGTGATCGATCGGCCCGTTCGGCACCACATAGCCATAGCGGGTGTTGGAAGGCTCCGGTCCGGCCTTCTCGTATTCCGCCTTCATCATCGCAAAGCGGTCGCCCTTGAGGTCGAGCATCGCGCGCTTTGGCTGGATGTTGTAGAGCCGCGCATTGTTGTCGCCGAAGATCGCGGTCTTGACCGGGCCATCGGCGGCGCCGAGCGGGGCGTAGCCGAATTTCTTCTGCATCGCCTCGGGAATTTCAAGGCGGCGCAGGCCTTCGATCTGCCATTGCGGCGCGCCGGTCCACAATGCGTCGGTGCCCCAGCAGACGTGATCGACGCCGAGCCCCTTGATCAGCGTGCCCATCAGCGCGGCGCAGACATTCGGCTCGGCGACCAGCGTGGTCGCGAACAATTGCCCGACGTCGCCATAGACATTGTTGACGCCGTATTGGGCCGGGATGTCGGCGAGGTCGGTGGTCCAGGAAATGCGCCCGGTGCGCTCGAATTCGGCCAGCGCCTGCTTCGGATCGCCGCCGACATGGCGATAGGCCGAGTGATAGATGATGAAATTGAGCTGCGGCCAGTCCTTGGCCGCCTGACCGACGTCGGCGACATCGGCGAAACCGCGCAGATTGGGAAACTGCTTTTCGACTCCCGGCGGGAACAGTCCCTTGTGGATGCAGACATTCTTGATGCCGGCCTTCACCATCTTCTCGTAGCCCTTATAGGCGACGTTCTCGTCGTCCATCCGCCAGGGATAATGGCTGATATCCTTGTGGGTGTTGTCGCCGATGGTGTAGCCCTTGCAGGATTCCGGCTTCAGCTCGAGGCCGGCGTCGAGCTTCTCGAGCCAGCCGGGCTGTCCCGGCGTGAAGATCGCGTGGCAGAACAGCCGCCGCGAGCCGGCCTCGTCGTTGACCTTCTTGCGCGCGTCGGCCATCTGCTGGTTGGTCAGGAACCAGTCCTGCTCGATGTCGGAAGGCGCCGACGAGATCAGCGCGATCTTGGTGTCGCAGTCGAGAAACATCTCTTTCTTGTAATTGTTGAACTTCAGATCCTCGATGGTCTGCTCGTGGTCGGTCAAGTTGCTTGTTCCAGCCGGCCTTGCCGACCGCCTTGCGCATGTCGACGAAGGTCATGATGCGGGTGTCGTCGCGCAGGAAATGCGTGTGCATGTCCATGATGAACTGGTCCTTCAGCGCATTGGCGCGCTCCTGGGCCATCGCGGGCGTCGCGGCTTCCGCCGGCGTCGCATCGAACAGCGCGCCATAAACCTCGTTCATCGCGACAAAGGACGCGGCCATGCCGGCCGCGCTCTGGAAGAATTTGCGGCGGCTCAGGCCCTGCTTGCCGCCGAGATCGTCGGCCATCGCCAGCAGCCGGGCCTCGACCTCGCGCTGCCGCTCGTTCTGCGGATCGGGATAGAATTCGTCGCTGGCCACGATCTGGGTCGGGATCGGGGTCTGGTAGGCGCACAATTCGGACGGCATCAATGCGGCAAGTTCGGCTTCGGTCAGTTGGCTGCTCACGGCGCTTTGCTCCCTGGTCTCTCTCGCGCGCTCCCGCGATTATGGCTCCGGGGTGCGCGGCCGGGAGACTAGACCTCCCATTCGTATTCGAGCAAGCCTTCTTGGTGTTGATCGCGTTCTTTTGTTCACGCGCCGCAGTGCGCCGCGACTTCCGGCTGTTCAGACCGTCTGCTACGAATGTTTCGTTGGTAAACACCAAGCGGCGGCATGTTTTCAGCACCGTAAAAAACTAATAAATCGACTGGAGGAAATCATGAAACATCTCGATCGCCCGCTGGCGCGGCGCGCCGTCATCAAGGGCGCCGGGCTCGGCCTCGTCGCCGCCGCGACGGCGGACGCGCTGCCGGTGCGAAGCGCCCAAGCCGAGCCTTCCAAAGCTGCGCCATCGGAAGGCGGCGAGATCTGGAGCAACGAATACTGGGCCAAGAAGGGCGACATTCCGCTGTGGATGTTCCGCAAGCGGGTCGGCGAGCCGAAGGCCGGCGAGCCTTCGCGGCCGGTGGTGTTCTTCGTCCACGGCTCGTCGGTGACATCGCGGACGTTCGATCTCAACGTGCCCGGCCATGGCGAATATTCCGATCATGAATGAATTCGCCCGCTACGGCTTCGACTGCTGGACCATGGACCACGAAAATTACGGCAAGTCGGGGCGCACCTCGGGCAATGCCGATATCGCCAGCGGCGTCGAGGATCTGAAAGCCGCGGCGGAAGTCGCTGATCCGCGAAACCGGCCGGCAGAAATTCCATTTCCTCGGCGAATCCTCCGGCGCGTTGCGCGCCGGCGCCTATGCGATGGCGCAGCCGGACCGCGCCGACCGGCTGGTGCTCGCCGCCTTCACCTACAAGGGCGAGGGCTCGCCGACGCTGGCCAAGCGCGCCGAGCAACTCGAATATTACCGCACCCACAACATGCGCAAGCGCGACCGCGACATGATCCGCTCGATCGCCACCCGCGACAAGCCCGGCACCAGCGATCCCGCCGCGGTCGAGGCGCTGGCGGATGCCGAGATGCAGTTCGGCGACCAGATCCCGACCGGCACCTATCTCGACATGACCGCCGAATCTGCCGGTGGTGCATCCGGAAAAGGTGCTGTCGCCGGTGCTGCTGGTGCGCGGCGAATATGACGGCATCGCCACCGTCCCCGATATCGAGGAGTTCTTCAATCTGCTGCCGAACGGCGACCGCCAGTTCATCATCCTGCCCGGCACCGCGCATTCGGTGACGCTGGCGACCAACCGGCAATTGTTCTGGCATGTCGCGCGGGCGTTCCTGACCATGCCGACGCCGATCGCGACGTGACATTGAAGGCGGCATCAATC
The DNA here is from genome assembly GCA_963755895.1 of uncultured Alphaproteobacteria bacterium. GTDB lineage: Bacteria > Pseudomonadota > Alphaproteobacteria > Rhizobiales > Xanthobacteraceae > Bradyrhizobium. The sequence goes on along the minus strand of CAVWMD010000022.1, from coordinate 529,524 downwards.
GAGTCGTCATGCCCGGCCTTGTGCCGGGCATCCACGTCTTTGCGGCCCCTCAAGTAAGACGTGGATGGCCGGAACAAGTCCGGCCATGACGAAAAAAATCTTCAAACCCGCTGTCGGATCGGCCCCATCCCGTTCGTCCTCGGATCGACCGCAACGAAACCTACGAGGAACTCAACCCATGTCCAAAATTGCCCCCTGCCTGTGGTTCAACGACGAGGCCGAGGAGGCCGCGAAATTCTATGTTTCGCTGCTGCCGGATTCCCGCATCGACAAGGTCCAGCAGAACGGCTCGATAGTCCCGCCGGCAAGGCCGGCTCGGTGCTGGTGGTGCAGTTCACGCTGGCGGGCCAGGAATTCATGGCGCTGAACGGCGGCACGCGGTTCGAATATCACCAATGCGATCTCGTTCAAGATCGACTGCGCCGATCAGGCCGAGGTCGACCGTCTCTGGGACGGGCTATCCTCGAACGGCGGCTCGACCCTGCAGTGCGGCTGGCTGAAGGATCGTTACGGCGTGTCCTGGCAGATCGTGCCGTCGGAGCTGCTGAAATTCCTCGGCGGACCCGACAGCGCCGGCCGCGCAGCGGGCGATGCAGGCGATGATGAAGATGGACAAGCTCGACATCGCCACGTTGCAAAAGGCCTATGAAGGCGGCTGAAGCGCCGCTGCTCGGCTCTTGTCGAGAGCCCAGACCTTGCGGGAGTTCATCGCAATGAGGCAGATCGCGGCATAGGCCACCAGCGACGCCGCGACCATCGAGGCCAGCGCCGTCATCCCGGCACCGAAATAGCCGACCGCGATCCAGCCCAGGCCGGCGGCGAGCAGGATCCGGGTAACGGAGCCTACGAACGGCCAGAACACGTGGCCCGCGCCCTGGGTCGCAAAGGCAACGACGAAGCCGAACCCGAGCGCGGCATAGGCCGGCGCGACGATGCGCAAATAGGTCGCGCCCTAGCCGCAGCACTTCCGGATCGTGGCTGAACAGATGCAGCCACAGCAACGGGAACGATCGCGACGGCCAGGCCGATCGATCCCGTGAGCACGAGGCCAACCGCGCTGCTGATCCAGGCGATCCTTCTGGCGCGGGCGTTCTGGGCCGGCGCCGATATTGACGCCGACCATGGTCAGCACCGCGGTGCAGAGGCCGAACAGGATCGGGATCATCACGTAATCGAGCCGCGAGGCGATGCCGTAGGCGGCGAGCGCCGTGGTGCCGAACAGTCCGACCGCGGCGGTGACCAGGATCACCGTCAAATTGGTGAGCACCGCATTTACCGCGGTCGGAATCCCGACTTTGAGAATATCGAGGAATAACCGGCTTTGCAGCGGCACGAACTTGAATGTCAGGCCGGTGCGTCCCGACGCCATGTAGCGCAGCAGAAACAGCATGGCCGCCGCAATAATAGACCGCGAAAGCAATTCCGGCGCCCTGGATGCCGAGCCGCGGCACCGGACCGAAGCCGAAGATCAGGAGCGGCGAAGCCGGGATCAGCACCAGCGCGCCGACCAGCGTCACCATCGCAGGCACCTTGACGTTGCCGGAGCCGCGCAAGGCCGCGGCCTGCAGATTGACGATCCATACCGGGATCGCGCCGGCGAACAGATAGTTGGAGTATTGCAGCGCCGCGTCGAGCGCCTCGCTGTGGCCGCCGAGCGCCCGGTACAGCATCGGGCCGCCGCGGATCGTGCCCAGCGTGAAGGCCGCGCCGAACACGATCGCGATAATGATGGCGTGTAGCACCAGCGCGTCGGCATCGTCGTTGCGGCCGGCGCCGACCGCGCGCGCCACCGAGGACGCGACCCCGCTGCCGATGCCGCCATTCGACATCATCGTCATCAGCATGAACACCGGAAACACCATCGCGACGCCGGCCAGCGCGTCGGTGCCGAGATAGCCGACATAATAGGCCTCGGCGATGTTGACCGCGGTCTGCGCCAGCAGCACGACCATGGTCGGCAACGCCAGTTTCACCAATGTCGGCAGGATCGGACCGGCCAGGATCGCCGCGCGGGTCGCGTCGACGTTCGGATGCGCGGGTTTTGCCACGGCACGGGCGGGCACGGGGGCATCATCATCGCCCGGCGCGGCGTCCAGTGTGAGCGTCGCGGCGCGTGCTTTGGCTTCCATCTCGATCGTTCCTGGTTATTCTTGGCCGAAAATCCGGTCGCCACGGCGGCCCGGTCCGGCAATATCTTGATTGCATTACGTTCATAATGCATTATTACAGTCGTAATGCAATGGCGCGATCCGGTGACGATTGCGTTGAACCAGGGCCGGACCCAACCGGCCGGATATCGCCCAACGATCCGCGGGAGGAGTCGGAATGCGCTACGAAAAGGGACACAAGGATGCGACCCGCGATCGCATCATCGATGTCGCGTCAAGACAGTTTCGCGAAAACGGCGTCGCGGCGGTGGGTCTTGCCGGCATCATGAGCGATGCGGGGCTGACCAACGGCGCGTTCTATACCCACTTCGAATCCAAGGAAGATCTGGTGCAGGCGGTGCTTGCAAGCGCGCTGAACCGGCGCGAGACCGCGCTTCAAACGGGTTCGGGGCTGGAGGCGATGATCCGCGATTATCTGTCGCCAAAGCATCGCGATGGTGCCGGCCGCGGTTGTCCGACCGCGGCGCTGGTCGCCGAGATCGCCCGCCACCCGAAGACGACCCGCGATGCCTTCACCACCAAAGTCTCCAGATTCGTCGAACTGATCGCGGCCCAGCTTCAGGTCGGCTCGGCCCGCGAGCGGCGGCGCAATGCGCTGGCCATTTATGGCATGATGGTGGGTTCGCTACAGCTTGCGCGCGCCGTCAACGACAAACCGCTCTCCGACGAAATCCTGCAAAGCGGCGTCAGCGCGGCGCTGGCGCTGGCTGACGGCGCGTGAGGAAGAATCATGCCTCTGGCTTGGTCAGGATCGCAGCCGCTCGTCCGGCGGCGCGATTTCGGTGACCAGATCCCGGATCAGGGCCTTCTTCGGCAGCGGCGCGAGCACCGTAACGCCTTCCTTGAGCCGCACCGTGCAGGCGTAGTCGACTTTTCCGTCGATCAGCATCATGCACTCCTTGCAGGCATTGGCATTGATGCAGGAGAATCGGAACGCGAGCGACGGATCGGCCTGCTGTCGAACCATGCGCAGGCCGTCGAGTACGGACTGGCCCGCCTCGAAGGCGACTTCAAAGCTTTCGACGCGCGGCGGTTCGCCTGAAATCCCGCGCTGGATCGCGAGCACCGCCTTCATGACGAAGCCCTCCGCTGTGAGGGCGTGCTACGGCCGAGATGGAGTTGTCCGCCGGAAAGACTGATGAGCTGATTGACCGACCAGTTCTCGTCCAAGGCCGGATGATCCTCGCGCTGATGCGCGCCTCGGCTCTCGGTACGGGCCAGCGCTGCCAACGTGACCGAATGCGCGACCAGCAGCATGTTGCGCAGGTCCAGCCAGTCGACCAGCACGGTATCGAATTGGGTGGCCGACGACACCGGGGATTGGCCGATTTCCGTCTGCAACCGCGCGATCTCTTGCGCAGCCGAACGCAGTTTGCCCGCGGTGCGGAACGGCCCGACCCCATCGGCCATCAACGCCTTCAACTCGACCATGACGGCGGCGAGGTTGGGGGCATCGCGCCGTTCCGCACTGCGCAGCAGGTCGAGGGCGGGACGTGCGGTCTGTGGTTGCCAATGCGAGGAAGCATGCAACGCGCGCTGCGCGGCGTTGTGACCGGCGCGGGCCCCGAACACAAACGCTTCGGTAATGGCGTTGCCGGAAAGCCGATTGGCGCCGTTGGCGCCGCCGACCGCTTCGCCGCAGGCGTAGAGACCAGCCACGCGCGTTTGCAGCGTCGCGCCGACCCGGATGCCGCCCATGTGATAGTGGGCGATCGGTGCGACTTCCACCGGCCGGCTGGCGAGGTCGATGCCGTTGGCGGCCAGCCGGTCCACCACCGGACCGAACGCGCTGCGCATCTCGGCCTCGGGCACATGCTGGAAACTGAGATAGGCGCCACCGGCCGGACTGCCGCGGCCGGCTTCGACTTCCTTGGTGATAGCGTAGGTCGCGAGATCGCGGGTCAGCACATAGCGGCCGTCGCTGCGGCTATCCTGGTCCACATAGTCCGTCTCGAACTCGCGCATCTCGGCATTGAGCAGTCTGCCGCCCAATTTGTAGCGGAACGGATCCCACATGATCGGATCCATGCCGACCAGCCGCGGCGCGAGGTGGCCGATCGGAAAGAACTGCACGAACTCCATGTCGATCAGCTCGGCGCCCGCACGCAGCGCCAGCGCGTAGCCGTCGCCGACCATGTTGGACGACGCACTGTTACGGCGATACAGCCCGGTCAAGCCGCCGGTCGCGATCACCACCGCCTTGGCGGCGAGCGTGACGGCGCGCCCGGTCGTCAGATGCAGCGCGGTCGCGCCGCACGCTTGGCCATCGCGAACCGCAATTTCAACGATCAAGAGTTCGCCGACGCGACGGACGGTGCCGGCCGAATTCAGCCGCGACCTCAGCGCCCGCGACACCGCCGGACCGGTCGACAAAAAGTCGACATAGGCGCAGCGCGGGCGATCATGGCCTGGCGCCTGCGCCTGCTTGATGTGACCGTCTTCCCGCGCCCAACCGACTTTCCAGTCGTCCATCTCGCGCAGCCGGCGCGGACCGTCCTCGCATAACAAAGCGGCAAGGCCCTCATCGCAGAGCCCACGCCCGGCCGCCAGCGTGTCCGATAGATGATGCTCCCAATGATCGGGCGTCTGCTCGGCGAGCGCCGCTGCGACCGTCATTTGAGCCATCACGGTGGCGCCGCCGCGGCCGATCAGGCTGCGCTCCGCGAGAACCACGGATGCGCCGGCGCGCGCCGCTTCGAGTGCCGCGTACATGCCCGCGGCGCCGGAGCCGATCACCAGCACGTCGGTCTCGATGTGCATCGGCCCGTCGCTAGCAGCGTTGTTTTCCGATGAACTCATGGGAATTCGTGGTTCACACGCGCGCCGCGTCGGCCTGCGCGCAAGAATATCACGTCCCGTCCGGCGCGAACCAGGCATCCGCCAAAATAGCCGCCGAGCGCGCCGGCTCCGACAACCAAGGTGCGCATTCACTTTTCCTTGCCCGATGATCTCCGACGTCATTGAGCAACTTTAATGCTGCGACGCAATCACCTTTGATCATGGCCGGGCTGCTTGAGGCGCGTGCGTCCGACCCCCCGCTCACCGCAATTCAATCCGGCTCAGTAATTCACCCGCAAGCCGAGGCCGCCGTGGAGGGTGTTGCCGACCGGCTGCGGCCCCGCGGTGCCGTTGAGGAAGAGGTCGGCGACCCAGCCTTGGGTGATGCGGAAGCCGAGCCGGCCGCCATATTCGAACCAGTCCTGGTTTCCGATTGTCGGCACCACATTGCCGTCGCCGGTCACGGTCGCGACGATGCCGGAATGCGACCCAAAGGACTGCACGAAGCCGCCATTGATGTTGGTCTCGATGTTGCCGCCGAACAGATGCGTCCATTGTCCGCCGACCTTGACCAGATTGGTCTGGTCGGTGCCGGTGGCAATCGAGGCATTGAATGGATTGAAGGCAGTGGCCGGATCGCTATAGCCGGCCACCCGCTGCCAGAGTTGCCAGATTTCGACCGAGGCTGCGACCTCGTCGCGGGGCGATATCCGACTGATCCAGCCTGCCCTGCCGTAGACGCCGTAATCCGAGCTGTTGGTCGAACTGTCGAGCGACACCGGGCCGAGGCTCGTCGCGTAGCTTCGGCTGTAGCCCACCTTCTCGAACGGCGACAAAATGGTGCCGATGTCGAAGAACGGCCGCGACGATCCCCAGTCGGTGAAATCATAGCGCAGCGCGAACGCACCGATCGGTGCGCTGGTGACGTTATATCCGCCTTCGCTGTATTGCGTATAGGCGATGCCGGCCAGCAGCGACAGATTGGGCGTGAGTTCCTTGCGGCCATGAATGCCGGCGGAAAATGAACCCGCCGAGCCGAACGCGCTGACGCAATCGCTGCAATTGATCTGCTCATTGACCCCCAGCAGCACCGAGCCGAGCACCCGGTTGGTGATCATCTGGTTGAAGCGCTGCTGGGCCAGGCCGTTGATCGATGAGGCGCTGGAATTCGTGCCGGTCGGCGTCGGCGTTGGCATGGAGGTCGGCGTTGGCGTGGGCGTCGGTGAGGGCGTCGGGGTCGGCGTGGCTGAGGGGGTCGGTGTCGGTGTGGGCGTTGGCGTCGACGACTGCGCGGACGTCGGCATGGTCTGCGCCTGAAGCAGCACAAGCGAAACCGCCGCGGTCAACACTGCCGGGACGATCCAGCCTGTCGCGGATTTCATCATGGCCATGGTCAGCGCCCGCACAACATGCCGGTCGGATCGGCGCCGTCGGCCGGCGTTCCCGGCGGCGTCGCATCGGCAAAATCGGTGACGTTGCAGAGCCCCGGCGCCGCGACGCAGGCCGCGGCAAAGGTCCAGGGCGAATGATTGGTCTTCTGGATCGTGCTCCTGCCGCCGGTCGAGGTGATGATGGCGGTATCGCCGGGCTGGGTGAGCTGCGTGCATTGAAAGCTCAAGGTGCAGACCGACGAGGCGCCTTCCTGCAACACCACGGTGATCTTGCCGCGCTGCACCAGAATATCGAGAATGGTGCCGCGCACGCCGATGGTCCCGAGCGATGTCGTGATCTTGTAGGCGGCCTTCTCCGAATGTCCGGTCACGAACCGGAACGCGCCGTTGGTGAGGCGGATCGCGATATCGCGATACGTGTGCTCGTCGTTGAAAACGGTGCGATCGAGCGTGATCGTCGCATTGGCACCGAGCGACAGATTGGTGCTGTCGGCCATCACCAGCCGCGTCGCGCTGTCGGGGCCGGTGCGCACGACCTCGTCGCGCAGCACGGCGTCGCCGACATTGATCTGGCTGTTGGCCGATCCGACGACGCGGACGACTTCATTCTTGACGACGGCGGCTTCACCGACGCGTGTTTGCGCGCAAGCCGGATCGGCCGCAAATCCGGCGATCGAAAGCGATGCGCAAAAACAAAGAGCGGCGTAACGCCAATTCATTTCAATACCGATCGATTTTGTCCCGTCATCGTACCCGATCATGCGCTGTGCGAATGTTGTAGATTTGCCACAAGGGGCGACGGATCAACCCGAGGTTGGTCGCGGCGAAGTCGAAATGCGTTCAACGTAACATCCGAACTAAAAACATGGACTTGAGAACGCGTCCCGCCCACACTCGTAAACAGCAACGTATTTGATATGTGTGACTATCGTGCGCCCAATCACTTTCCGTTCCCGGTCAATCGATTGCGCGCAATGCCGTTGTCGCCATTGTCCTGTTTCTGTTCGCGCACCTTGCGCTGCTGGTCGGCGTGACGACGCCGGACAAATTCTATTTCGACGAAGTGCATTATGTGCCGGCGGCGCGGCAGATGCTGGAGCCGATGATGCCGACGCCGATGCTCAATCCGATGCATCCGCCGCTGGCAAAACAGCTGATCGCGCTCTCGATCCTGGCTTTCGGCGATGTTCCGCTGGGCTGGCGTTACCCGGCCGCGCTTGTTCGGCGCGCTTGCGATCGTCGCGATGTATTTTTGCGGGCTTGCGCTGTTTCGCGGCGCAGGGGCCCGCGGTGGCGTCGGCGTTGCTGGCGTTTTTCAACCAGATGCTGTTCGTGCAATCGCGGATCGCGATGCTGGATATTTTTGCGCTGGCGTTTGGCCTGTTCGGCGATCGCGGCGTTCATGCATGGCTTCCGGCAACCGCGGCCGCAGCGCTGGTTTGCGCTGGCGGGTCTCGCCTTCGGCCTGTCGAGCGCCTGCAAATGGAGCGGGCTGTTTACGCTCGCGATCTGCATCGTCATCGTCGCCGTGATCCGCCTGATGCAGAACTGGCGCACGCCAATTCGCCGATGGCAATGCCTGTGACTGGTACCGGCCGGAGCTGTGGCCGGATTTCAGCTGGTGCATTTTGTCTTGTGCTTCGTCCTCATTCCGGCGGTCGTCTATTTCGCGACCTTCGTCCCGGTTTTCGGATTGTCGGTTCCTGACATCCTGGAGGCGCAGCGGCGGATTTTCAGCGACAACGCCACGACCGCGATCGCCGGCCACACTTATATGAGTTCGTGGCCATCCTGGCCGTTTCTGGTGCGGCCGGTCTGGTATCTGTTCGACAAGGTCGGCGACGACCGCATCGCCGCCGTGGTGTTGCTCGGCAATCCCCTGGTCCTGTGGCCGGCGCTGCTGGCGCTCGCGATCGCCTTGCGCGACTGGATCGTGACGCGCCGTGCCGATGTGTTCCTGATCCTGGCGTTTTATCTCGGGCCTTATCTGGCCTGGGCCGCGCTGCCGCGGCAGCTCGCATTCCTGTATTATTATCTGCCGTCGGCGACCATCGCGAGCCTCGCGCTGGTCTACGCATTACGGCGCGGCAACAATCCGCGCTGGCTGCTATGGGCCTTTGTCGCGGCAGGCTTTGCGGGCTTTGCCGCGATGCTGCCGATCTCGGCGGCGTTGGTGGGAACGTCGATGCAGACGTTCAACCGGCTGATGCTGTTCCAGAGCTGGATCTAGAACCGCACAAACCAGGGAATCCGATTCCAGTGGATGCGGTTGTGATAAAAGTGCGGCCACATGATCGGGAACGGCTCCCAATACGCGGTCCGATAATAGCCGTATCGGTGGTGGCGATAATGCGCGTAGCGATGGCGAGGCGCGGCTCGGTTCGGCATCGGCGCGCCGGCTCGGCGGTTTTCGGCACGATCGACGGCCGCGGCACGGCGCCGGACGGTGCGTCGGCCTGCGCCGCCGGCGGCGTAACGGGTGCCGCTGCGACCGGGGTTTGCGGAGCGGCCGCGTCTTCGGCAAAGCCGGGCAAGGTCGAGCGAGGCTTGAGCCGGCGACAAGCAAAGCTGCGACGGCAAGGCCGGTGAGAGATGTTTTCATCCTGATCATCCTGCGCGTTGAAAAATGTCTGCGATAAAAAAACTTGCTTGAGAAGATTTGCTTGAGAAGATTTGCTGGAAAAACCTGCGCGTATTCGATGCGGTCAAGCCTATGCAATCCGAATGAATTGTCGAGAGGCGAACGCCTGACCGGCAAAGTACGCGCCGCCATTATTTCGCGGGCGCCGTGTCCGAAGGGGTCGCCTGCGGCGCAGCTTGCGGGGTTGCTTCCAGAGTCTTGACCGGTGCTGCTTCCGCGGCCGGTGCCGCTTCCGCGGCGGGAGCGGCGGCTGCCGGTGTGGCGGCGTCATCCTTCCTGGTCACGGCGGCGACGCGCGTGGGGTCCTTGTGCGCCTTGTGCAGGCGGGCCGGGCGCTCGCCGTGATAATAGCCATAGGCCGGCGCATCGACCGACACGCATGACGACGAACGGCAACCGTACCGACGTGAATGGTAACGCCTTCGATATTATAGGTTTCGGCGTGAGCCGAGGCGCCGATCGCAAGCAGCGCGGCGGCGGCAATCAAGATCGTCTTCATGGCAATCCCCTGTATTGATATCTGCAATGCCAGGCGCCCGGTCACGCATCCCATCCGCCTGACGATCGGCTGGTCCGGGTTTTCATCCGTGGATTCCGCCTGCCGTGCGGCCGGCAGGCGGCTATGGTTTGACAGTCACTTCGACGCGGTCTTGGTGTCCATGTTGACGACCTGAACGCGGCGGTTGATCGGGTCCATCGGCGCGTTCGGATCCTTTGGCTTGTCCTTGCCGTAGCCGACGGTAACGAGGTCGCTGCCGGCGATGCCGAATTTGTCGGCCAGGTATTTCTTGATGGTGTCGGCGCGGCGCTCGGACAGGCCCTGGTTGAAGGCTTCGCCACCGATCGCATCGGTGTGGCCGGCGACGATGAACGTCGAGCCCTTCAGACTCGGATTCGAGAGCGCCTGGCCAAGGGACTGCACGGCCGGCAGCGAGCTGGCGCGGATGTCGGCCGAATTGTAGTCGAACTGAATGTCGAGATCGATTTTCGGCTTGTTGGATGCGATCTCGGCGATTTCCTCACGCTCGCCCATCGAGAGCGACCGGGTCTTCCGGTTGCGGATGGTCTGCAGGAAGCCGATTTCCCTGGCCTTGATCGACGGATCGATTTGCGGTCCGGCCGATAGGCCGCGGGTCAGCGGCTTGGGCTGCAACGCGTTCAGGATCTGATCGGCAGAGACGGTGCTGTCGCCGGCGAGCGCAAGACCGGCTGTCATCGACAGCGCGGCACCGAGCGTGATCGCCTTGAGTGCGGTAAGTCTGTGAAAGCTGGTCATTGTCTTTGATCCTCGTTGTTACGTCTGATGACGTTTGGATGCAGCCAACATAGGACGGGTTCAAAGCGCCGAATGTGATTTAAGTCACGTTGGAAAATGAGCCCGCGCCAGACCGCTTTGCCCGGCGCCAGCGACTGATGTTTCGCTGGTTTTCCGCCGGTCGCGGCCCGCCCCAAGCGGCCGGGAAACCGCGCTCACATTAAATTCCCTTTAGCGAGACGACGCTGCTGCCCACGTCGCCTTGTTCGGCGCAGCGGTTCGAGCGCCCATCTACCCAAAGTGACCTGCATCACATTCGCCGCCGACAGACTGCATCAGATTGCAGCCATCGGATGCGGCCTTCGGGCCAGGTTTTGGACCAGGTTTTCTCGGGCTTTGGAAATCACACAGGGGAGAATGATCATGCGCTTCTTGATTGCAGCACTGTCGATCGCAGGACTTCTGGTCAGCGCCACCGTCGCCAAGGCTGACAAGCGCGTCGCCTTCGTGGTCGGCAACGGCGCCTACAAAAACGTGGCGGCGCTGCCCAACCCGGCGATCGACGCCAAATCGATGGCCACGGTTCTGCGCAATGTCGGCTTCGACGTCGTCGAAGGCACCAACCTCACCCGCGACAAGATGACGGAGCGGTTGCTCGAATTCGGCAACAAGGCCGAGGGCGCCGATGTCGCGCTGTTCTTCTATGCCGGCCACGGCATCGCCATCAACGGCATCAACTATTTGCTGCCGGTCGACGCCGACATCAAATCCGAAATGGACGTCAAGCTCGGCAGCGCCATCAACATCGACCTCACGCTGGAGCAGACCATGGCCGACGCCAAGGTCAAGCTGGTGTTCCTCGATGCCTGCCGCGACAATCCGTTCGCCTCGAAGATCAAGTCGAACAATGCGACCCGCGGCCTGTCGGTGCAATCGGGCCTCGCGGAGATGAAATCAGGCGAGGGCACCCTGATCGCCTTCGCCACCGGCCCCGGGCAGACCGCGCTCGACGGGCAGGAAGGCACCAACAGCCCGTTCACCCGCGCGCTGATGGCCAACATCACCGCGCCCGGCGTCGAAATCCAGCAGGCGATGACCAAGGTCCGCGCCCAGGTCAACGAAGAGACCAACAAGAATCAGCTACCCTGGGGCCACACCAATCTGATCGGCTCGGTGTACCTCAATCCGGCGCCGGCTGCCGGCGCCAGCGCCGATGCGCCGAATACCCCGGCCGTCACCGCCGGCCCGGCCTCGGAAGTCGAACTCGAGTTCTGGCGCTCGATCAAGGGCTCCAACAAGCCGGAAGAACTCAACGCCTATCTGACCAACTATCCGAACGGCACCTTCAAGCCGCTGGCGCTTGCCCGCATTGCGGAACTGCAAAACGGTCCGTCGACCACGACCCGCAACCTGACCACCGGCATCGATCCGGCGACCTTCACCGACCAGGCCGACCAGACCAGCGAAGACCAGATCGGCCTTGACCGCAGCCAGCGCCGCGACGTGCAGCGCCGCCTCACCGGCCTCGGCTTCGACGTCAAGGCCAGCGGCAAGTTCGACGAAGCGACCCGCACCGTGATCTCCCGCTGGCAGGCCGCGCGTGGCTATCCGCAGACCGGCTTCCTCAACACGCTGGAGCACAAGGCGCTGGTGTCGGAGATCGCCTCGACCAAAATTGCCTCGGCCGACGACTCTTCCGACGACGAGCCGGCGCGTCATTCCCGCCACTCCGGCGGTGGCGGCCGTCGCTATCATCGCAGCGGCGGACCGGGCGGTTTTTTCGGCCACATGATGGGCGGATTGTTCCGCTGAACCCTGCGGCGAGTATCGAATATCACGACAACAGGCGGCCCTCGGGCCGCCTGTTTATCGGCGCGGTCGCAATGCGGTCGCGGGAGCGCCGATCTGCGGCCAATAAATCGACCAGATGGGTGCGTAGCAGGATGGCTCAGCAGGAATCAAAAGCGAGGCAAGTTGGCTGCGTTCCGGTCCCCGAAAAGGCCGTTTGACTATCAGGGGTATCGCTCAACGGCGCCGGATGGCGCAGGCAGCTGGATGCCGATGTTGATCGCCGCCGCCCTGATTGCGACCGCGATTTTACTGGCGGCGCTGATTACCACGGTCGGCACCCGGTTCGCCGGAATGGACAGCCCTTCCGAGGACAGCGTGTGGCTGATCGATCGGCTGACCGGCAGCGTTTACAAATGCCAGGCCTCCGAGCACGGCAAGGCATTGTGCGATCCGGAGATCGCGACCGGGAGCATCGGCGAGAGGCCGAAACACTGAGCGCCCGGCCCGTCGATGACATTTCGCTCCCCGGGGGCCTGCGAATCCGATTAAATTGCCGCCGTGATGTCCCGGACCGCCAACATTCATCCCCTGACCAAAGCCGAGGCCAGGCGTATCTGGCTGCGTGCCCAGCGGCTCGATAGTCCGCTGCCGTTCGGCGAGGGGCCGCAGGCTGTGGCGGCCGCGGTGGAGCATCTGGGCTATGTCCAGATCGACACCATCAATGTCATCGAGCGCTCGCATCACCATATCCTGTGGAGCCGGATCCCCGCCTACCGGCGCGCGGATCTGCGTCAGGCCCAGAGCGTCGACAAGAGCGTGTTCGAATACTGGACCCATGCGCTGTCCTACGTGCCGAGCAAGGATTTGCGCTTCTTCATGCCGGCGATGAAGCTGCACAAGCGCGAGGGACACCGATGGTTCGGGTCGGTGACGCCGGCCGACACGCGCAAGGTGCTGCGGTTGGTCCGGCGCGAAGGCGCGCTGACCATCCGCGACATCGACGATGATGTGCTGACTGAAAAGGAGCATCTGTGGGCCAGCCGCAAGCCGTCGAAGCGGGCGCTGCAACTGGCGTTCTACACCGGCGTGCTGACCATCAGCGAGCGTACCGGCATGCTCAAGACCTACGAGCTGACGGCGCGGCATTTCGGCTGGGACGATGCGTCGAATGCACCACCAAAACCGGCGTCGCCTCGCGAGGCCACGGCCTATCTGCTCGACCGCGCGCTGCGTGCGCAAGGCCTCGTCAGCCTGGATTCGATCTGTCATCTCGATGCCCCCAGCAAGGCTGCGGTCCGGCGCTTGATCGAGGCACGGGTGCGGACCGGGGAGCTGGTGCCGATCGCGCTCGAAGGCGCCGGCAAGCAGGAGCACTGGGCGTGTCGGGAGACGCTGGAAAACATTGGCGCCGCCGCATCCGATCTGGTGCACATTCTCTCGCCGTTCGATCCGCTGGTGATCCAGCGCAAGCGAACCGAATTGTTCTTCGGGTATGGCCATCGCTTCGAGGCCTATGTGCCGAAGGAGAAACGGCTGTTCGGCTATTTCGCGCTGCCGGTTCTGGCCGGCGACGACATCGTGGCCGCCATTGATCTGAAGACCGACCGCAAGGCGCGCAAACTCCTGATGCAGAAATGGAACTGGGTCGGCAGCGGCGCGCCACGGGGCGCGCGCAAGGATCTCAAGCGCCGCATCGAGGAAGAATTGCACCGCTTCGAGCGGTTTCAACTCGCGGATTGAGTGAGCCGGTCAGGCGGCGACACGGGGCAGGGCTGCCGCAATCGCTCTTTCTCGCAGCCCGCCTGCGATGCTAAGAGACCCCCCGTTGCGGCCGTTTGGGTCCCAAAAACAAGAAACCGGAGAGAAACTTCATGAGCCAGTCTGCCACCATTGCCGCGGCGGCGAATACCAAAAGCGACCTCGAAACCTCGACCATCCGCGCGATCTCGTGGCGGCTGATTCCGTTTCTGGTGCTGGCCTATTTCCTGTCTTATCTCGATCGCGTCAATCTCGGCTTCGCCGCGCTGACCATGAACAAGGAACTGAACTTCTCGCCGACGGTGTTCTCATGGGGCGCCGGCATCTTCTTCATCGGCTATTTCATGTTCGAGGTGCCGAGCAATCTGGCGCTGGAAAAATTCGGCGCCAGCCGCTGGATCGCGCGCATCATGATCACCTGGGGCATCATCTCGGCGCTGATGGCGGTGGTCAGCGGTGTCTGGAGTTTCTACGGCGTGCGCTTTCTGCTCGGTGTCGCCGAGGCCGGATTTTTCCCCGGCATCATCCTCTATCTGACCTATTGGTATCCGGCGGAATATCGCGCGCGCTTCCTGGCCGCCTTTGCCGTCGCGGTCCCGGTCTCCACCGTGATCGGCGCGCCGGTCTCCGGGCTGCTGCTCGGTCTCGATGGCGCGATGGGCCTGAAGGGCTGGCAATGGCTGTTCATCATCGAGGGCGTGCCTTCGGTGCTGCTCGGCATCGTCACCTGGTTCTATCTCACCGATCGCCCGGCCAAGGCCGATTGGCTGAGCGCCGAGCAGAAGGCCTGGCTGTGCCGCCAAACTCGAAAGCGAAGTCGCCGCCAAGCAGGCCGCCACGCATCTTACGCTGGGGCAGGCGCTGTCGTCGCCAAAAGTCATCGCGCTGAGCCTGGTCTATTTCGGCTTCGTCGCCGCGCTGTATGGCATGCAGTTCTGGTTGCCGCAGATCGTCAAGGCGTTCGGCTTTTCCAACGCGCAGACCGGCTTTGTCACCGCGGTGCCGTATCTGTTCGGCACCATCGCGATGATCCTGTGGGCGCGGCATTCGGACGCCACGCGCGAGCGCGTGATGCATGTCGGCGCGCCGCTGCTGTTGACCGCGCGTCGCGCTCGGCATCTGCGGCTACATCACCGACCCCATGATCACGATGGTGGTGCTGACGGTGGCCGCGATCGGCGTGTTCTGCACGTTCGGGGTGTTCTGGACCTTGCCGACCGCGTGGCTCTCCGGCACCGCGGCGGCCGGCGCGATCGCGCTGATCAATTCGATCGGCAACCTCGCGGGCTTTGCCGGGCCCTATCTGATCGGCTGGGTCAAGGAAACCACCGGCTCACCTCGACCGGCCTGTTGGTGCTCGCGGTGCTGCCGCTGCTCGGCGGCCTGCTGGTGTTCGTCGGCGGCCACGAAAGCAAGGCCGAGTTCGCAGGCGAGCGGGCGCGTAAACGCTAGCCTCAGCATCTCTGCGAGTCCTCCCTGCGAAAGCGGGGACCCAGCGTGAGCGCTTTTGCGCTCATCGCTACGCCGTGCCGTCTCGTTTCATCACTCGGGCGGATGCCGTTCTTCAACACAATAGCCGGGGGTGATCGGTTGCTGCTTTCGCAGGGACGACGTTGGCTGGAGACGGCTGTTGACTATTTATTGTTCACTGATGAATGTTGACATTCGTCAGTGAACAATCAACACTCTTCATCAGGCTCATGCCAAATGGAGAGTCCGATGTTGCCTCGTTTGATTTTATCAAGCTATTCCAGGCTATTAGCTGGAGCGTCGTTGGCTCTGATGGCGATTGCGTTGGCCGGATGCGACGACAAGGTGGCCGAAAAACCGACACCGGGGCGGCCCGTGCTGGTCGCGTACAGTGCATTATGAGGCGGAATCGCCGGAGCGCAGTTTCGTCGGCACTATCAAGTCCGCGGATCGAGACCGACATGGGCTTTCGCGTCCCGGGCAAGGTGGCGAAACGCCTGGTGGAGGTCGGCGAGACCGTCGATGTCGGCCAGCCGCTCGCCACCCTCGATGAGATCGATCTGAAGCTGCAGGCCGAGCAGGCCGAGGCCGAATTCCGCGCCGCCACCGGCGTGCTGGCACAGGCCGGCGCGGCCGAGCAGCGCGCGTTGGACTTGCGCAGCAAGGGCTGGGCCACCGACGCCACCGTCGAGTCCGCCAAGGCCGCCGGCGATGAGGCCCGTGCGCGCCTCAATCGCGCCGAGCGCTCGGTCGATCTGACCAAGAACTCGCTTTCCTATGCCACGCTGGAAGCCGACGCGCGCGGCGTCGTTACCGCGACGCTGGTTGAACCGGGTCAGGTGGTGGCATCGGGACAGACGGCGATCCGCGTCGCGCGCTTTGCTGAAAAGGAAGCCGTGGTCGCCGTCCCCGAAACCTTGCTCGGCCGCGCCAAGGACGGCGTGGCGAGCGTCAGCCTGTGGTCCGAGCCCGGCAAGAAATTTGCCGCGAGGCTGCGCGAAGTCGCACCTTCGGCCGATCCGGCGACGCGGACGTATCTCGCGAAATTTTCGCTGCCCGGCGCCGACGACCACGTCTCGCTCGGCATGACCGCGACGCTGACCCTGGCCGATCCCGCCACCGAACGCGTGGCGCGGCTGCCGCTCTCGGCGCTGTTCAGCGAAGGCGGCGAGCCCTCGTTTTATGTGGTCGACGCCGCGGGTGAAGTCGCGCTGAAGCCGGTGACCGTCAAATCCTACGAGAGCGGCGACGTCGTCATTTCAGGCGGTGTCAGCGAAGGCGACAAGGTCGTCGCGCTCGGCGTGCAGAAGCTCGATCCGGCCCAGAAGGTCCGCGTCGTCTCGTCGTTGGCATTCTGAGATCGCTCCGTCATTGCGAGCGAAGCGAAGCAATCCATGGCCACAAGCAAGACTGGATTGCTTCGTCGAGGAGCCTGTCATCGGGCGGGCGTTCGCCCGACCCGGTGGCTCCTCGCAATGACGTTCTAGTCAGTCAGGGTTCTCCCTTGGAGGGTGCGATGAAACACTTCAATCTTTCGGGTTGGGCGGTCGGTCATCCCGCGCTGATCCTGTTCCTGATCTTCGCGCTCGGCGCCGCCGGCCTGTTCTCTTATGAGCGGCTCGGCCGCGCCGAAGACCCGTTCTTCACCGTGAAGGTGGTGAACGTCTCGGCGATGTGGCCCGGTGCGACCGCCGAAGAAATGCAGATGCAGGTCGCCGACCCGATCGAGAAGAAGCTGCAGGAATTGCCCGGCTTCGAGAAGGTGCAAACCTATTCGAAGCCCGGGTTCACGGCGATGCAGGTCACGTTCAAGGATTCCACCTCGCCCAAGGACGTGCCCTATCTGTTTTATCTGTTGCGCAAGAAGCTGGTCGACGTGCAGGGCGAGTTGCCGTCCGGCCTGCTCGGTCCGGTCGTCAATGACGAATTCAGCGACGTCGATTCCATCCTCTATATGATGACCGGCGACGGCGCCGACTATGCGCAGTTGAAGAAGGCCGCCGAAGGCATGCGCCAGCGGCTGCTGAAGGTGCCGGGTGTCACCAAGGTCGATATCTACGGCACCCAGGACGAGAAGATCTTTGTCGAGTTCTCGCACGCCAAGCTGGCGACGCTCGGCATTACCCCGCAGGCGCTGTTCGATTCGCTCGCCAAGCAGAACAACGTGACCCCGGCCGGCACCGTCGAGACCTCCTCGCAGCGGGTGCCGCTGCGCGTCACCGGCGCGCTCGATGGCGCCAAGGCGGTCGCGGAAACCCCGGTCGAGAGCAACGGCCGGGTGTTCCGGCTTGGCGATATCGCCACCGTCAGCCATGGTTTTGTCGATCCGCCGAGCTTCGTGGTGCGCCAGAAGGGCAAGCCCGCGATCGGCATCGGCGTGGTCACCGCCAAGGGCGCCAACATCCTGGAACTGGGCAAGGACGTCGCGGCCGCGACCGCGGAATTCATCCGTGCGGTGCCGCAGGGCATTAGCGTCGAGCAGATCGCCGACCAGCCGCAGGTGGTCGAACACGCCGTTAGCGAGTTCGTGCACTCCTTCGTCGAGGCGCTCGCGATCGTGCTGTTCGTTTCCTTTGTGGCGCTTGGCTGGCGGACCGGCATCGTGGTGGCGCTGTCGGTGCCGCTGGTGCTGGCGATCGTCTTCATCGTCATGAACAGCATGTCGATGGACCTGCACCGGATCACGCTCGGCGCGTTGATCATCGCACTCGGGCTGTTGGTCGACGACGCCATCATCGCGGTCGAAATGATGGTGGTGAAAATGGAACAGGGCTGGGATCGGGTGCGCGCGGCGTCGTTTGCCTGGGAATCCACCGCGTTTCCGATGCTGACGGGAACGCTGGTCACGGCCGCCGGTTTTCTGCCGATCGGCTTTGCCAATTCGGCGGTCGGCGAATATGCCGGCGGTATTTTCTGGATCGTCGCGATCGCGCTGATCGCCTCCTGGTTCGTGGCGGTGATCTTCACGCCCTATATCGGCGTCAAACTGTTGCCTAACATCACCGTGCACCACAACCACGATCCGCATGCGGTGTATGAGACGCGGGTCTATCGCATCCTGCGCGGCATGATCCAGTGGTGCGTCGAGCATCGCATCAAGGTCGTGGTGGCGACCGTCGGTATCTTCGCATTGTCGATCGTGGCTTTTGGCCACGTCCAGCAGCAATTCTTCCCGCTGTCGGAGCGGCCGGAACTGTTCCTGCAGCTGCGCTTGCCGGAAGGCAGCGCGATCGGCGTGACCGAAAAATCCGTCGAGAAGGCCGAGACGCTGCTGAAGGACGACAAGGACATCGCGACCTACACCGCCTATGTCGGCCAGGGCTCGCCGCGGTTCTGGCTCGGACTGAACCCGCAATTGCCGAACGAGGCCTTCGCCGAGATCGTGATCGTCTCCAAGGACGTCGAGGCGCGTGAGCGGATCAAGGCGCGGCTCGAGAAGGCGGTCAATGACGGCATCCTGACCGAGGCGCGGGTGCGCGTCGACCGCTTCAACTTCGGTCCGCCGGTCGGCTTCCCCGTGCAATTCCGCGTCATCGGGCCGGACACCAAGACCGTGCGCGACATCGCCTACAAGGTCCGCGATGTGGTCAAGCAGAACCCCAATGTCAGGGATCCGCAGCTCGACTGGAACGAACAGTCGCCATACCTCAGACTGGTGGTCGATCAGGACCGCGCCCGGGCGCTTGGCCTCACCCCGCAGGACGTGTCGCAGGCGCTGAGCATGCTGATCTCGGGTGCGCCGGTCACGACCGTGCGCGACGGCGTCGAGAAGGTCGAGGTGGTGGCGCGCGCGGTGCCGTCCGAACGGCTCGATCTCGCCCGGGTCGGCGATCTCACCATCACCTCGCGCAACGGCGTCGCGGTGCCGCTGCAGCAGATCGCCAAAATCGAATATTCCCACGAGGAGCCGATCCTCTGGCGGCGCAACCGCGACATGGCGATCACGGTGCGCGCCGACGTCGCCGACGGCGTTCAGGCGCCCGACGTGACCAACCAGATCTGGCCGAAATTGCAGGAGATCCGCGACAGCCTCGAGCCGGCCTACCGGATCGAAATGGGCGGCGCGATCGAGGAATCGGCCAAGGGCAATGCCTCGATCTTCGTGCTGTTTCCGTTGATGGTCGTCGTCATGCTGACCCTCTTGATGATCCAGTTGCAGAGCTTTTCGCGGCTGCTGCTGGTGTTCCTCACCGCACCGCTCGGCATCATCGGGGCGTCGCTGGGCCTCAATGTCGCCAACCAGCCGTTCGGTTTCGTGGCGCTGCTCGGGTTGATCGCGCTGGCCGGCATGATCATGCGCAACGCGGTGATCCTGGTCGACCAGATCGAGACCGACGTTTCGCATGGCCTGACCCGCAGGGAGGCGATCGTCGAAGCCACCGTCCGGCGCGCGCGCCCGGTGGTGCTGACGGCGCTCGCCGCCATCCTGGCGATGATCCCGCTGTCGCGTTCGGCGTTCTGGGGTCCGATGGCGATCACCATCATGGGCGGCTTGTTTGTTGCAACTTTCCTGACGTTGCTGTACCTGCCGGGCCTCTACGCGCTCTGGTTCCGCAACAGCCTTGAAGAAAGCGGCCCGGGCGACCACATTGATCTTGCGCCGCAACACCATCCACAGCCCGCAATTCCGCTTGCTGAGGCCGCAGAATAATTGAACATTGGCAACTGATATGGCGCTGATTTCTGAACATGTCGAAGTCGACACACGAGAACGGATTCTCGTGGTGGCTGAACGTCTGTTTCGCCAGATCGGCTACCAGAAGACCACCGTCGCCGACATCGCCAAGGAACTGCGCATGAGCCCGGCGAATGTGTATCGCTTCTTCGATTCGAAGAAGGCGATCCACGAGGGCGTCGCGCGCGTGTTGATGGGCGGGGTCGAGGACGCGACACAGGCGATCGCAGCCGGGCGCGGACCGGCGGCGTCAAAGCTGCGTGAGCTGGTGACCACCATCCATCGCATGAACAGCGAACGCTATGTCGGCGATTCCAAGCTGCACGAGATGGTCGAGATCGCGATGGAAGAGAGCTGGGAAGTCTGCGTCGCCCACATGGAGACGATCACCCAGACCATCGGCGGCGTGATCGCCGAGGGCGTCGCATCCGGCGAATTCGAAGTCGCCGACGTGCCGACGGCGGCGATGTGCGCCTGCACCGCGATGATGCGGTTTTTCCATCCGCAGATGATCGCGCAATGCGCCGACAAGCCGGGCCCGTCGCTCGAGCAGATGGTCGACTTTGTACTGGCAGGACTTTCGCCGCGTGCTAAAATCGCGGGCAAATAGCCCGTACGCCTGTTCCGTCATTGCGAGCGAAGCGAAGCAATCCATTGCTCCGTGTGTCGTGATATGGATTGCTTCGTCGCTGCGCTCCTCGCAATGACGAAACGGGGGTAGTTTGTCGAACGACAAAGGAAGCATCGGAATGGACGCCAAGAGCCCGAAAGACCTGCACTATTACGAGCCGAGCAACGGTCACGGCCTCAGGCACGATCCTTTCAATGCCATCATCGCGCCGCGTCCGATCGGCTGGATCTCCTCGAGGGATGCCACGGGCCACGTCAATCTCGCGCCCTACAGCTTTTTCAACGGTTTCAATTACACCCCGCCGATCATCGGCTTTTCCTCGACCGCCTGGAAGGACAGCGTCCAGAACATCCAGGATACCGGCGAGTTCGTCTGGAATCTGGCGACCATGGATCTCGCCAAGCATATGAATGCGACGGCGGCCCATGTCGCCCGCGATGTCAACGAGTTCGAGATCGCCGGCCTCACGATGGCCCCCGGCAAGCGCGTCAGCGTGCCGCGCGTCGCCGAAAGCCCGGTGTCGTTCGAGTGCAAGCTGACCCAGATCATCCAGTTGCAGGGCGCCGACGGCAACAAGGTGCAGGGCTGGCTGACGCTCGGCGAGGTCGTCGCCGTCCATATCGACAAGGCCCTGATCAAGGACGGCGTCTACCAGACCGCGCTGGCCCGACCGATCGTGCGCGCCGGGCGCCGAGGGGACTATTTTGAAATAAAACCGGACGCCATGTTCGAAATGATAAGGCCGGATTGATTTTTGTCCCTCGCCCCGCTTGCGGCAGGGTTATCGCATAAGGGTGAATTGAGCCGTGCGTTGGGTGTGGTCGCCTCGCACGGGCTCTCTCCGGGTCGTCCCTGCGAACGCAGGGACCCATCACTCCTGGCTTCAAAGAGGAAAAAAGGCCTCAACCGCAGGCCAAAACGAGAGTCCTCGCGGTATGGGTCTCTGCGTTCGCAGGGACGACTTGTCAGCGCCCTTTTCCCGGAACCGACACGCCTTTTCACCGTTATCAATTCCGCTCTACGCCCGATCAATTTCAGTTCATTTTCGACGCGAAATGCCACCTCAATCTTTATGCTTTCGGCTAAAGTAGAGTGATGTTTCGGCATATGCGGACGGTCTAGAATCGCTCCCGCCCCGAGGAGATCGCCATGAGCTTTCGCCGCGACTTCATCACCAAGCCGATCTTCTCCTTTGCCCGCGGCGTGTTGCCGTCGATGTCCGACACCGAGCGTGAGGCGCTGGAGGCCGGCGACGTCTGGTGGGACGCCGATCTCTTCACGGGTAATCCCGACTGGTCGAAACTGCTGGCCACTGCGCCGGCGACCCTGACCGACGAGGAAACCGCCTTCCTGCGCGGCCCGGTCGACGAGCTCTGCGCGATGCTCGATGAGTGGAAGATCAATTGGGAATGGCGCGACCTGCCGCCGCAAGTCTGGGACTTCGTCAAGCGACACAAATTCTTCGGCATGATCATCCCGAAGCAACATGGCGGGCTCGGCTTTTCGCCTTACGCGCATTCGGAAGTGGTGCGCAAGATTTCATCGCGCTCGCTGACCGCCGCGGTCACCGTGATGGTGCCGAACTCGCTGGGCCCCGGCGAGCTTTTGATGCGCTTCGGGACTAAAGAGCAGCAGGAGCAATGGCTGCCGCGCCTGGCCGACGGCCGCGAGATTCCGTGCTTCGGATTGACCAGTCCGGAGGCGGGATCCGACGCCGCGTCGATGATCGACACGGGCGTGATCTGCAAGGGTACGTTCGAGGGCCGCGAGGTGCTTGGTCTGCGCCTCAACTGGCACAAGCGTTACATCACGCTGGGGCCGGTCGCGACGGTGCTGGGTCTCGCCTTCAAGGCCACCGATCCCGATCATCTGGTCGGCGGCGAGAAAGAGCTCGGCATTACGGTTGCGCTGATCCCGACCCATCTGCCCGGCGTGTCGATCGGCCGCAGGCATTTGCCGGCGATGCAGGTGTTCCAGAACGGGCCGAACTGGGGCCGCGACGTCTTCATCCCGATGGACTACGTCATCGGCGGCCAGGAGCGGCTTGGCCAGGGCTGGAAGATGCTGATGACGGCGCTGGCCGCCGGGCGCGGGATTTCGCTGCCGTCGCTGTCGGCGGCGGGCGCGGCCTATGCCGCGCGCACCACCGGCGCGTACGCGCGGATCCGCGAACAGTTCAACGTGCCGATCGGAAAGTTCGAAGGCATCGAGGAGCCGCTGGCCCGGATTGCGGGCACCGCGTACCTGCTCGACGCCGCGCGCCGGCTGACTTGTGCGGCGCTTAACCAGGGCCGGCATCCCGCGGTGATATCCGGCATCATGAAACTGCATGCCACCGAGCGGATGCGGATCGCGATCGACGACGCCATGGACATCCATGGCGGCAAGGCGGTGATCGACGGCCCGCAGAATTACATGGGCGGTCTTTATCGCTCGGTCCCCGTCGGCATCACGGTCGAGGGCGCCAATATCCTGACCCGCAATCTAATCGTGTTCGGGCAGGGCGCGGTCCGCGCCCATCCCTATCTGCTGGAGGAGATGAACGCGCTCGGTGAGCCCGACCGCGTCAAGGGGCTGGACGCCTTCGACAAGGCGTTCTGGAACCATGTCGGCCACAGCATCGTCACGCTGTTCCGCGCCTGGGGCCGCAGCTGGAGCGGCGGTATGTTCATCACCGTGCCCGATGCCGGCGATGCCACGCCGTTCTATCGCCAGCTCTCGCGCTATTCCAGCGCGTTCGCGCTGTGCGCCGACATGGCGCTGCTGACGCTCGGCGGTGCGCTGAAGCGCAAGGAAATGCTGTCGGCGCGGTTCGGCGATATTCTGTCGGAGCTGTATCTGTTGTCGGCGGCCCTCAAACGCTGGCAGGACGAAGGCCGTCAGCAGGCCGATTTCGCGGCCCTTGAATGGTGCATGGCGAACGGCTTCAAGACCATCGAAATGCGGTTCGCGGAAATCCTGGCGAATATGCCCAACCGCTTTGTCGGCATTATGCTGAAATTCCTGATCCAGCCATTCGGCGCCCGCGTGCTCGGTCCCTCGGACCGCGTGACGCATCGATGCGCGCAGTTGGTGCTGGAGCCATCGGCGGCGCGTGACCGGCTGACGCCGGATTTGTCACAGGTCGATGACGATGGCGGCGTCGCGCGGCTGGAAAAGGCGTTTCTATTGGTCACATCAGCGGAAGATATTGCCAGGAAGATGCGCTCGGCGCGGCTGCACGACTGGCAGGAGGCCGTGAAGCAAGGCGTCATCACCCAGGCTGAAGGTGAAAAGCTCGCCGCGGCGCATGACGCGGTGGCAAAGGTGATCGAGGTCGACGACTTCGCGCCGGAGGCGATTTCGTCGATTTACAAAAAACCCGCCGACGTGCATCAGTTCTTCCAGGAGCTTGGTGAGCAGAGGGCGGCGAGCTGATGGCGCGACCGGTTTTCATCGTCGACGGCAGCCGGACGCCGTTCCTCAAAGCACGCTCCGGCCCGGGTCCGTTCACCCCGGTCGATCTCGCCGTGCAATGCGGCCGGCCGCTGTTGGCTCGGCAGCCTTTCGCGCCGACCGCGTTCGATCAGGTCATCCTTGGCTGCGTCAATGTGATCGCCGACGAGATGAACCCGGCCCGCGTCGCGGCATTGCGGCTCGGCATGGGCGAGGCGATGGTCGCGTTCACCGTGCAGATCAATTGCGGCTCCGGCATGCAATCGATCGACACCGCCTATCGCACCATCCGCGAAGGCCATGGCAACCTGGTCCTGGCCGGCGGCGCCGAGGCGCTGAGCTATGCGCCGCTGGTCTGGCCGCAGCAGGGCGTGCGCTGGTTCGCAGGGCTTGCCGGCGCCAGGGGCATCGGCGCGAAGATCATGGCGGCGTTGAAGGCGCGGCCGAGCTATTTCAAGCCGATCATCGGCCTCGAACGCGGGCTGACCGACCCGATCACCGAACTCAATATGGGCCAGACCGCCGAAGTGGTCGGGCATCTGTTCGGGATCACGCGGGCGCAATCGGATGCCTACGCCGTCGAAAGCCACAAGCGGCTCGCCAACGCGCAGTCTCAAGGCTGGCTGAAGGGCGAGGTCGAAACCGCGTTCGCGCGCGACGGCAAGTTCTACGACCATGACGACGGCGTACGGCCGGACTCCTCGGCCGAGAGCCTCGCCAAACTGAAGCCGGTGTTCGAACGTCCGTGGGGCCAGGTTACCGCCGGCAATTCCTCGCAGATCACCGACGGCGCGTCCTGGGTGATCCTGGCATCGGAAGACGCGGTGGCCAAACATGGCCTGACGCCGAAAGCCGCGATCCTCGACAGCCAATGGTCGGCGCTCGATCCCTCGATCATGGGCCTTGGCCCGGTGCTGTCGGCGACCGCGATGTTGAAGCGCAACGATCTGACCTTGCAGGACATCGAGACCTGGGAATTGAACGAGGCGTTTGCGACGCAGGTGCTGGGCTGCCTCGCGGCCTGGAACGACGAGAAGTTCTGCCGCGAGATTTTGGGCCTCGAGGCTGCCGCCGGCGAGATCGACCGGGCAAAACTCAATGTCGATGGCGGCGCGATCAGCCTCGGCCACCCCGTCGGCTGCAGCGGCAACCGCATCGTGCTGCATCTCGTCAACGCAATGAAGCGGCTCGGCACCAAGCGCGGCGTCGCCACCGAATGCATCGGCGGCGGGCAGGGCGGCGCCATGTTGATCGAAGCAGTATAGGGAACGTCATGGACTCACGGATCATGGATGTTCTCGGCGACCGGGTGCTCGAATTGGGGCCGAAGCCCGACGCGGGTGGCGGCTATCGAAATTTCAAGCTGACCCGCGATGCCGATGGCCTTGCCTGGCTGCTGTTCGACCGTGAAGGCGCCAGCGCCAATACGCTCTCGGCGGACGTGATCGAGGAACTCGACAAGGTTCTGGCCGAGCTGGAAAGCACGCGGCCCGCCGGTCTCGTGATCCGCTCCGCCAAGACATCCGGCTTCATCGCCGGCGCCGACGTCAATGAATTTCGTGGCGCGACCGACGCGCACGCCGTCGAGACCGCGATCGGCCGCGCGCATGCGGTGATCGACCGGCTCGATGCCCTGCGGATTCCGACCGTGTCGGTGATTCATGGCTTCTGTCTTGGCGGCGGCCTCGAAGTCGCGCTGGCCTGCCAGTCGCGCATCGCCATTTCGGGCGCGCGCTTTGGCTTTCCGGAAGTGATGCTCGGCCTGCATCCGGGATTGGGCGGCACCGCGCGGTTTACGCGGCTGGTCAATCCGATGCAGGCGATGACCTTGATGCTGACCGGCAAGACCATCGACGCCCGCAAGGCCAAAGCGCTGGGGCTGGTCGATGCGGTGACGGAGGAGCGGCACGTCCGCAACGCGGTCAGGGATTCGGTGTTCGGCCGCCTGAAACGCGCGCGGCCCGGAATTCTCAACACCATCCTGAATTCCACGCCGCTGCGCGGCTTGCTCGGTTCGCGGATGCGCTCGGCGGCCGAAAAGGCCGCGCCCCACGAGCATTATCCGGCGCCCTACGCGCTGATCGATCTCTGGGAAAAGCACGGCGGCGACAAGGCCGCGATGCTTGAGGCCGAAAAGACCTCGTTCGCCAATCTGATGGTGACGCCCGCGGCGCAGAACCTGATCCGGGTGTTTTTCCTGCGCGAACAGATGAAGAAGCTCGCAGGCAGCGGCAACACCATCAACCACATCCACGTCATCGGCGCCGGCGCGATGGGCGGCGACATCGCGGCGTGGTGCGCGCATCAGGACATGCATGTCACGCTCGCCGACGTCAAGCCGGAGCCGATCGCCGGCGCGATGAAGCGGGCGTCCGAGCTGTTCGGCAAGATCATCCACAAACGCACTGAGGTGCGAGACGCGCTGGATAGGTTGGTTCCCGATCTCGATGGCGAAGGTGTCCGCAACGCCGATCTGATCATCGAGGCGGTATCGGAAAAGCTCGACCTCAAGCAGAAGGTCTATGCCGGGCTCGAGCCGAACATGAAGCCCGGCGCGATCCTCGCCACCAACACCTCGAGCATTCCGCTGCAGGATTTGCGCGCGACCTTGCAAAGACCGGAGCGGCTGGTCGGCCTGCATTTCTTCAACCCGGTGTCGCGGCTGCAACTGGTCGAGGTCGTCAGCCATGACGGCACCGATCCGCAGATCCTGAAAGCGGCGCTGGCTTTTGTTGGCGCCATCGACCGGTTGCCGCTGCCGGTCAAGAGCTCGCCGGGTTTTCTCGTCAACCGCGCGCTGACGCCTTACATGCTGGAGGCGATGATGATGCTGGACGAGAAGATCGACAAGCGCACCATCGATGCGGCGGCGGAAAAATTCGGCATGCCGATGGGTCCAATCGAACTGGCCGACCAGGTCGGCCTCGACATCTGCCTCGCGGTCGGCGACATGCTGCGCACGAAATTCGGCGACGCTCTGCCGCCGACTCCGGCCTGGTTGCGCGACAAGGTCGCCGGAGGCGAACTCGGCCGCAAGACCGGCAAGGGATTTTATAGCTGGAAGGACGGCAAGGCCGACAAGGGCGCTATGCTGTCGTCTTCGGGCGAACCGACGACGGAAATGATCGACCGCCTGGTGCTGCCGATGTCGAATGTCTGCGTCGCGTGCCTGCGCGAAGGCATCGTCGACAACGCCGACATGATCGACGGCGCCATGATCTTCGGCACCGGCTACGCGCCGTTCCGCGGCGGCCCGCTGAACTACGCCCGGAGCCGCGGCGCCCAGAACGTGGCCGCGACGCTCTATGCGCTGGCCGTCAGGTTTGGCGACCGCTTCCGGCCAGATGCCGGCTGGCATGATTTCAAGTAAAGCCGATCGCGAGATAGTGAAAGAGAACTCCGATATGACCGATACGCCGGCCGTTCACGCGCCCCTCACTCCCGAAAGCGACCCCCGGCGGCGATCTCTGCATCCGCACCTTGGCGATGCCCGCGGACACCAACGCCAATGGCGATATTTTCGGCGGCTGGCTGCTCAGCCAGATGGACATCGGCGGCGGCGTGTTCGCCACCAAAACCACCAAATCGCGCACCGTGACGGTCGCGATCGAGGCGATGAACTTTCGCAAGCCGGTCTATGTCGGCGATCTGGTCTCCGTGCACGCCAAACTGGTTCGGGTCGGCCGGACCTCGATCACGGTGCATCTCGAGGCCTGGGTGTTGCGCCGCAAGGCGGTGCAGTCGATCCTGGTGACCGACGGCAATTTTACCTATGTCGCGATCGACGACCAGGGCCACCCGCAGGCGATTGCGCCGGGCACGGGGACGACGCTGACGGCGTGAGATTTTTCGTCGCCGGGTATAGCCGCATGAAGGACGGCGTCGCTACCGCTCGCCTATGCCCGGCCATCCATGTCTTTGTGACCGCAGAATGGAAACAGCGCAACGAAACCAAGACGTAGATCACCGGGACGAGTCCGGTGATGACGGCTGTGTGTCCCGGTGATGACGGCCGTGTGTAAAGGGAGCGCTGCAGCGTAACTACCGCTATTTCGTCGAGGAACCTTCTCGCACCAACTCCGTTATTCGCCCGGACTGAAGAACAGAGACCGGGTGAAAATGTCGGACAGTTACATCATCGAAGTCGGCTCGCAGCCAGCGGGCATCGTCGTACGCAACCCTGAAGGCTATCGCTTCTTCGCAGCCTCGCACCGCTTCAATCGCCTCGAAGGCCAGATATTCCGCAACCCGCGCGAAGCCGAGCGTGCGGCTTATCGCCTCGCCAATGGTGAGCTGACGATTGCTGCGTAGCGTCAGAGCTTGGTTGACGCCCGCGACAACAGTTTCCACTCCGACCCCTGCTTCTGCCAATTCATCAAGATGTGCAGGTTGGTGGAGGTTTTCTTGCCGTCGGGGACGGATTCAGCTTCGCCCACCCAGTGGAAGCGCACAATCGCGGCGGGGCCGACCACGGCGATTTTCGGATCCTGATATTCCAGAGATAAAATCTTTGATTTTCCGTTGGTGGCATTGGCGATGAACGTCGCCTTGTCTTCGACATGGCCATCGGAGTGACTGTAGCTCAGTTCCGGCGCGCAGAGTGCTGCGAGTGCTTCGGCGTTGGCGGCGATCTGGGCCTTGCGGAAAGCCTCGACGTTCTTGGCGACGGCCTCTTCATCGGGCGAAGCCGCAAAGGCGGGCGAAAGAACTGGAACGGCACTCAGAAGTCCGAGCGCAAGAGCCGGCAATGCCAGTTGACGACGATCGATGTTCATCGCTTCCTCCATGTTTATGGTTATGAAAGCAGTGTTGCAGTCACGCCCGGTTTTGTCGAGTGCGGGCCTTTATTGTTTGCGCGTGATCTCCGCGCAAACGCTTCGCGTTGTCGCGAGGGAAAACCGGTTTCCACTTTTCCGGATCATGCTCCTGCTCAACTTTATTCCGATCCGGCATGTTGACCGGATGCCGAAACCGCCGCACCATCGGGCGCGTCCTTGCAAAAGGGTTTCCCGTGACCGGCCTGTCCCACCGCCAATCCGAAATCCTCAACATCGCCCGCGCCTTTGGCCGGGTGATGGTGGAAGATCTCGCCAGGCGCTTCGAGGTCTCGGCGCAGACCATCCGCAAGGATCTCAACGATCTCTGCGACCGGCGGTCGCTGACCCGGATTCACGGCGGCGCGATCATTGCCTCGGGCGTCGAGAACCTCGCCTACGAAGCGCGGCGATTTGTGGCCGCCGAGGAGAAGAAGGCCATCGGCACCGCGGCGGCGGCGCTGATTCCCAATGGCTGCTCGCTATTCATCAACATCGGCACCACGACCGAGGAGGTCGCGAGCGCGTTGATCTCGCATGAAGACCTGCTTGTCATCACCAACAACCTCAATGTCGCGATGCTTCTGTACCGACACCCGCGCATCGAGGTGATCGTGGCGGGCGGCGCGGTCAGGCGGGCCGACGGCGCCGTGATCGGTTCGACCGCGATCAGCCAGATCGGCCAGTTCAAGGTCGATTACGCCATCATCGGCGCGTCCGCGATCGACGAGGAGGGGGCGCTGCTGGATTTCGACTATCGCGAGGTGCAGGCCTCCCAAGCCATCATCGCCAATGCGCGCAGCGTGATGCTGGTGGCGGATTCGACCAAACTGCGCCGCAGTGCGCCAGTGCGGATCGCCCATATCAGCCAGATACAGACCTTTGTCACCGACGTCGCGTTGCCGCCGGCCCTTGCCAGCATCTGCCACACCCGCGGTATCGCGGTGATCGAGGCCATGCCGGGGGCTTCGGCGGAGGTCGATGAAGCCAATGTGGAGCAGGCCTCCACCGTCACCCGCCTGCGCTAGCGTCACGGCCTTCTCCCTCCCCCCTTGCGGGGGAGGGTTGGGGTAGGGGGTGGCCACAAGCTCAGTGCCTGGAGACCCCCACCCCCGACCCCTCCCCGCAAGGGGGAGGGGCAAGAGGAGCCGCTCTCAACGACCGGCTGTGCTCCTCCGCGCCTACGACACGGGCTGTAATCATCACGCGCGTGTTACATTTCGGGTTGCTTTCGTATTTGGTTGTGATTTAATCCAAAACGAAAGCGAAGTCGCCAAAGTGAACTGGCGACCGCCCGGGGAACGTCTTTGGACCGGATATTCGACCTCGCTATCATCGGCGGCGGTGTTAACGGCTGCGGCATCGCGCGTGACGCGGTAGGCCGGGGTAACTCTGTTTTTCTTTGCGAAATGAATGACTTGGCGAGCGGAACCTCGTCGTGGTCGA
This sequence comes from uncultured Alphaproteobacteria bacterium, assembly GCA_963755895.1. GTDB lineage: Bacteria > Pseudomonadota > Alphaproteobacteria > Rhizobiales > Xanthobacteraceae > Bradyrhizobium. The sequence continues at coordinate 499,271 of CAVWMD010000022.1, read as the reverse complement.
CCAAGCTCGTGCATGGCGGCCTGCGTTATCTCGAATATTACGAATTCCGCCTGGTGCGCGAGGCGCTGATCGAGCGCGAAATCCTGTGGCAGATCGCGCCCCACATCATCCGTCCGCTGCGATTTGTTTTGCCGCACCACGCCGGCCTGCGTCCGGCCTGGCTGCTGCGGCTCGGCCTGTTCCTGTACGACCATATCGGCGGACGGCATTTGCTGCCGCCGACGCGCTCGGTCGATCTGAGCCGCGACGAGGTTGGCAAACCCTTGATGCCCAACCGCTACACCAAGGGCTTTGAATATTCCGATTGTTTCGTCGATGACGCGCGGCTCGTCGTGCTCACCGCGCGCGACGCTGCCGATCGCGGCGCCGAGATCCGCACCCGCAGCCGTGCGGTCGAGATCCGGCAGGTCGACGGCATCTGGCACGTCACCGTGGAAAATACCTTGAGCCATGAGCGCTCGACCATCAGCGCGCGCGTGCTGGTCAATGCCGGCGGACCATGGGTCGAAGACGTGCTGGCGGCGGGTGCCGGCGTCAACGCCCGCGCCAAAGTGCGGCTGGTGCAGGGTTCGCACATCGTGGTGCGAAAGCTCTACGATCACGACCGCGCCTACATGTTCCAGAACGCGGACGGCCGCATCATCTTCGTCATTCCCTATCAGGACGATTTCACGCTGATCGGCACCACCGATCGCGACTACCACGGCGACCCCGCCAAGGTGAAAGCCACCGCCGAGGAAATCGAATATCTCTGCGCCTCCGCCAGCGAATATCTGGCAAAGCCGGTCAAGCCCGCGGATGTCGTGTGGACCTATTCCGGCGTCCGCCCGCTCTATGACGACGGCGCCAGCGAAGCCAAGGCCGCGACGCGTGAATATGTCTTGGAGCTCGATACGCCCGGCGGCGTGCCGCTATTGTCGATCTATGGCGGCAAGATCACGACCCACCGCCGTCTCGCCGAAGAGGTGCTGCGAACGGCTCGCGCCCTATTTGAACGCCACCAAGGCCCGCGAAGGCTGGACCGCGAAATCGCCGCTGCCCGGCGGCGAGTTGGATGTCTCGGCGATCCCGGCACTGACGGCGGAATTGGTGCGAGAGTACCCGTTTTTGACGCCGGCCCATGCCGGCCGGCTGGCGCATGCTTACGGCACCCGCGCCGGCAAGCTGCTCGGTACTGCGAAATCGATCGCCGATCTCGGGCAATCTTTCGGCGCCACCTTGACGGAAAGCGAACTGCGATACCTGATGTCGGCCGAATGGGCCCGTACCGCGGAAGATGTCGTGTGGCGGCGATCCAAGTTGGGATTGCGATTGTCTTCAGATGAAATCGCTGCCATTGACGATTGGATGGCCGCTCGCCGGCCGGCGCTCGAAACGTCCCTTGGCGGAAGCAGGAGGGCGGACATGACCGTTAGCCTGCAAAACGTCACCCGCGCGGTCGATGGCATTCCAACCATTCGCGATGTCTCGCTGACGCTCGAGCGCGGCACGTTGAGCGTGCTGCTGGGGCCGACGCTGTCGGGCAAGACCTCGATCATGCGGCTGCTCGCCGGTCTCGACAGACCGGCCACCGGCCGCGTGCTGGTCGACGGCAAGGATGTCACCGGCATCGATGTGCGGAAGCGTTCGGTGGCGATGGTCTACCAGCAATTCATCAATTACCCCTCGCTGACGGTCTATGAAAACATCGCCTCACCGCTGCGGGTGCAGGGCAAGCCGCGCGAGGAAATCGAAAAGCGGGTTCAGGAAGCGGCAAGACTCCTGAAGCTCGAGCCCTATCTGAACCGCACGCCGCTGCAATTGTCCGGCGGCCAGCAGCAGCGCACCGCGATCGCGCGCGCGCTGGTAAAGGGCGCCGATCTGGTGTTGCTCGACGAGCCGCTGGCCAATCTCGATTACAAGCTGCGCGAGGAATTGCGCACCGAGCTGCCGCGCATCTTCGAGGCCTCCGGTGCGATCTTCGTCTATGCGACCACTGAGCCCTCCGAGGCGCTGCTGCTCGGCGGCGATACCGTCTGCATGTGGGAAGGCCAGGTATTGCAGGTCGGCGGCACGCCGAAAGTCTATCGCCATCCGGAAACGATGCGGGTCGCCCAGGTGTTTTCCGATCCGCCGCTCAACATTGTCGGGATCCAGAAGCATAGCGGCTCGGTGCAATATGCCGGCGGCATATCGGCGCCGGCCAGCGGGCTTTATGCCGGGCTTGCCGATGGCACCTACCGGGTCGGCTTCCGCGCCCACCAGCTCGAAGTCGCGAGCGGCATCGAAGGCCGCCACGCCTTTTCCGCCACCGTGACGGTGACGGAGATCACCGGCTCCGAAAGCTTCGTGCATCTCAACCGCGACTCTTCCAACTGGGTCGCGGTGTTGCAGGGCATTCACGAATATCCGCCCGGGCACGTGCTGGCTGCGGCGCTCGACCCGAATAATGTTTTTGTGTTCGACGCGGCCGACCGTCTGGTCGCCGCGCCGATAGCGTTTTCAAGCGAACTGCGTAGCGGTTCGCGCGACGAAAACGCGTCAAAAACAAATTCGGCGATGTGAGGCATCGACACCATGGCCCGCATTGACCTCGTCGATCTCGCGCAATCCTACAGCGGCAATGATGCCGATCCGGCATCGTTTGCGCTCAAGCCGGTGACGATGACCTGGCGGCAGGGCGGAGCCTACGCGTTGCTCGGGCCGTCGGGCTGCGGCAAGACCACGCTGCTCAATCTGATCTCGGGGATCGTGACCCCGTCGCGCGGCAAGATCCTGTTCGACGGCGTCGACATCACGCCGCTGTCGACCCAGAAGCGCAATATCGCGCAGGTGTTTCAGTTTCCGGTGATCTACGACACCATGACGGTCGGGCAAAACCTGGCCTTCCCGCTCAAGAACCGCGGCCTGCCGAAGAACGAGATCGACGCGCGGGTCGCGGAGATCGCGCGGCTGCTCGATCTCACGCCTTATCTTTCGCGCAAGGCGACGCGGCTGACGGCCGACGCCAAGCAGAAAATCTCGCTCGGCCGCGGACTGGTCCGCTCCGACGTCGCGGCGGTTTTGTTCGACGAGCCGCTGACCGTGATCGATCCCGAGCTGAAATGGCAGTTGCGCTCGAAACTCAAGGCGCTGCATCGCGAACTCGATCTGACCATGATCTATGTCACCCACGACCAGACCGAGGCGCTGACGTTCGCCGATACGGTGGTGGTGATGCATGACGGCCGCGTGGTGCAGAGCGGGACGCCGGCGGAGCTGTTCGACAAGCCGGCCCATACCTTTGTCGGCTATTTCATCGGTTCGCCCGGCATGAACATCGTGCCCGCCGAGGTCCGCGGCCGCGAGGCCCGGATCGGCGGTCACCCCATTGCGCTGAACCGGAGTTACGCGCTGCCGGTGGGCGCCAAGGTCGAACTCGGCGTGCGTCCGGAATTCGTCGATATCGCGACGCCGGCGCCAGGCCTGATATCGGCCAATATCGAGCGGATCGACGATCTCGGCCGGGTTCGTTTTGCGCGCCTGCGCGTTGGCGACGTCAAATTCGCCGCACGGGTGCCACCGGGATTTTCTGTATCGGGCGACGTCGCGGGCTTGGTGTTCGATCCGTCGCGCGTGCATGTCTACGCCGACAGCCTCCTGGTCGAGGGAGCCGCCTAATGGACAAGACCGTCAACCAGAAAGCCTGGTTCCTGGTGCTGCCGGTGTTTCTGGTGGTCGCGTTCTCGGCGATCCTGCCGTTGATGACGGTCGTGAACTATTCGATGCAGGACACCTTCGGCAACAACCAGTTCTTCTGGAACGGCGTCGGCTGGTTCAAGGAATTGCTCGATCCATCGACCGACCTGGGCAGCCGGTTTTTTGCCTCGCTGTGGCGCAATTTGGCGTTCTCGGCCATCATCCTCGCGATCGAAGTGCCGCTTGGCATCGTGGTCGCGCTGTCGATGCCGCGCGAGGGCTGGCGGGTCGCGGCCTGCCTGGTAACCCTGGCCTTGCCGCTGCTGATTCCATGGAACGTGGTCGGCACCATCTGGCAGATCTTCGGCCGCCCGGACATCGGCCTGCTGGGCTATGTCCTGAACAATATGGGCATCGACTACAATTACGTGTCGAACGACTTCGACGCCTGGGCCACCGTCATCGTGATGGACGTCTGGCACTGGACCAGCCTGGTCGCGCTGTTGTGTTACGCCGGACTGAAATCGATACCCGACGCCTATTACCAGGCAGCGCAGATCGACGGCGCATCGCGCTGGGCGGTGTTCACCGCGATCCAGTTGCCGAAGATGAATCGCGTGCTGCTGATCGCGGTGCTGCTGCGGTTCATGGACAGTTTTATGATTTATACCGAGCCGTTCGTGGTCACAGGTGGTGGTCCCGGCAATTCGACAACGTTCGTCTCGATCGAATTGGTCAAGATCGCGCTCGGGCAGTTCGATCTCGGCAAGGCCGCCGCGCTGTCGCTGGTCTACAATCTGATCATCATCATCGTGTGCTGGATTTTCTATACCGTGATGACCAATGCCGGCGCCGAGCGCTCCGCGAAAGAGGGAGTTGCCTGATGCATTCGATTCCCGGGCGTCGCATCATTCTCTCCTTGTTCCTGATCTTCCTGCTGCTGCCGATCTACTGGCTGGTCAACATGAGCTTCAAGACCAACGAGGAGATCGTCTCGACTATGACGCTGTGGCCGCATGCTCCGACCATTGCGAACTACGTGCGTATCTTCACCGACGAGAGCTGGTATTCCGGCTACATCAACTCGCTGGAATATGTCGTCATCAACACCATCATCTCGATTTCGGTGGCGCTGCCGGCGGCCTATGCGTTCTCGCGCTATCGCTTCCTCGGCGACAAGCATCTGTTCTTCTGGCTGCTGTCGAACCGGATGGCGCCGGCGGCGGTCTATGCGCTGCCGTTCTTCAACCTCTATTCGGCGATCGGTCTGTTCGATACGCCCTGGGCGGTCGCGCTGGCGCATTGCATTTTCAACGTGCCCCTGGCGGTGTGGATCCTGGAAGGGTTCGTGTCCGGCGTGCCGCGCGAGATCGACGAGACAGCGTTTCTCGACGGCTATTCGTTCCCGCGGTTCTTCCTCAAGATCCTGGTGCCGCTGATTGCGAGCGGCATCGGGGTCGCGGCCTTCTTCTGCTTCATGTTTTCCTGGGTCGAATTGCTGCTGGCGCGTACCCTGACCTCGGTCAACGCCAAGCCGATCGCCGCCGTGATGACCCGCACGGTTTCGGCGGCCGGTATGGATTGGGGCCTTCTGGCCGCGGCCGGCGCATTGACCATCATCCCCGGCGCGCTGGTGATCTGGTTCGTCCGCAACTACATCGCGCGCGGTTTCGCGCTGGGCAGGGTGTAGTGATGATTCAGACGAAACAAGTCTCCGCGCCCGAAGGAGTCGTCCCTGCGAACGCAGGGACCCATACGACGCGGACTCTCGTTTCAGTCTTGAGGCAGAGGTCATTTCTTACTTTTGAGGCCAGGGATTATGGGTCCCTGCGTTCGCAGGGACGACCGGCTGAGAGCTTATGCGGGGTCATGACCGCGTCTTTAATGTTGAAATACAAGGCATAGCCCCATGGAAAACATCGCATGGATGGCCTGGACGCTGCCGACCGCGATCTTCTTCGTGCTGCTGGCGATGACGCTGGGCACGATGACCTGGCTCGCGGCCGCCTATCCCGAAGCCGAACGGGTCGGGATCCTGCGCATTCCGACCACCCGTGGCGACCGGCTGTTTATTTCGCTGATCATGGCCGCCGTGATCCATCTGTTGTGGATCGGTTTTGTCGGCACCGACAGCATCGCCACGCTGCCGGTCGGTGAACAGGGAATTGAATTGTCGAGCCTGTGGCTCGCTACCGTGATTTCGCTCGCCTCGGCCGTCGCAATTTTCCGCACGGTCTGACGAACGAAAAAGAGCAGATCCGGGGGCAACCCGGACCTGAAACGCTTATCGCTGTAACGGAGGAAACAACATGCGATATATCGAGAGACGAAAGAGTCGTTTGGGCAGGACCCAACTCTGGATGATGACAAGCGCCGTTGCGCTGACGGCGGCGTCATTTACCGCGCCTGCCTTCGCGGATGAAGCGGCCGCCAAGAAATGGATCGACTCGGAGTTTCAACCTTCGACGTTGTCCAAGGAAGACCAGTTGAAGGAAATGCAGTGGTTCATCAAGGCCGCTACGCCTTTCAAGGGCATGGAGATCAACGCGGTCTCCGAAACCCTGACCGTGCACGAATATGAATCCAAGACGCTGGCCAAGGCGTTCGAGGAAATCACCGGCATCAAGGTCAAGCACGACATCATCCAGGAAGGTGACGTCGTCGAAAAGATCCAGACCCAGATGCAATCGGGCAAGAATGTGTATGACGCCTGGATCAACAATTCCGATTTCATCGGCACCCATTTCCGTTATGGCCAGGCTGTCGACCTGACGGACTGGATGGCCGGCGAAGGCAAGGACGTCACCAATCCCGGGCTCGACGTCAACGACTTCATCGGCAAGTCGTTCACCACCGCGCCGAACGGGCATCTCTATCAACTGCCCGACCAGCAGTTCGCGAACCTCTATTGGTTCCGCTACGACTGGTTCTCCAATCCGGAGTACAAGGCCAAGTTCAAGGCCAAATACGGTTACGACCTCGGCGTCCCCGTGAACTGGTCGGCCTATGAGGATATCGCCGACTTCTTCACCAACGACGTCAAGGAAATCAACGGCGTCCGGGTCTATGGCCACATGGACTACGGCAAGAAGGATCCCTCGCTCGGATGGCGCTTCACCGACGCGTGGCTGTCGATGGCCGGCAACGGCGACAGGGGCATTCCGAACGGGCTTCCGGTCGACGAATGGGGCATCCGCATGGAAGGCTGCCGTCCGGTCGGCTCGTCGGTGGAACGTGGCGGCGATGTCAACGGTCCGGCGGCGGTCTATTCGATCGTCAAATATCTCGACTGGATGAAGAAATATGCCCCGCCGCAGGCGCAAGGCATGACCTTCTCCGAATCCGGTCCGGTGCCGTCACAAGGCAATATCGCCCAGCAGATCTTCTGGTACACCGCCTTCACCGCCGACATGGTGAAGCCCGGCCTGCCGGTGATGAATGCGGACGGTACGCCGAAATGGCGCATGGCGCCGTCGCCGCATGGCGCCTACTGGAAGGACGGCATGAAGCTGGGCTACCAGGACGTCGGCTCGGTGACGCTGTTGAAGTCGACCCCGGTCGATCGCCGCAAGGCAGCCTGGCTCTATCAGCAGTTCATCGTCTCCAAGACCGTGAGCCTGAAGAAGAGCCATGTCGGTCTCACCTTCATTCGTGAATCCGACATCTGGGACAAGAGCTTCACCGAACGTGCCCCGAAGCTCGGCGGCCTGATCGAGTTCTACCGCTCGCCCGCGCGCGTGCAGTGGACCCCGACCGGCAACAACGTGCCTGACTATCCGAAGCTGGCGCAATTGTGGTGGCAGAACATCGGCGATGCGTCGTCCGGTGCGAAGACGCCGCAGCAGGCGATGGACTCGCTGGCAGCAGCCCAGGACTCGGTGATGGAACGTCTGGAGAAATCCGGCGTCCAGGGCGCCTGCGGTCCGAAGCTGAACAAGAAGGAAACGGCCGAATACTGGTTCGCCAAATCGGCCAAGGACGGCAACATCGCGCCGCAGCGCAAGCTCGCCAACGAGAAGCCGAAGGGCGAAACCATCGACTACGACACCCTGATCAAGTCGTGGCCGGCCTCGCCGCCGAAGCGCGCTTCGGCGAATTGAACTGACAACAGCATCGTCATGGCCGGGCTTGACCCGGCCATCCACGACTTCAAGGCCGGGAGCAATCCCGGCCTTTTGTTTATAGCGTTTTCGAGCGAAGTGGATGCCGGTTCGCGTGCAGAAAACGCGTCAAAACAAAAGGCTAGAGCCGCGTTCCGATTCCATCGGAACGGAAAAGGCTCTAGGCACCGTCATCGTCCGCGACGGCGGACGATCCAGTATTCCGCGAGTTCTCGTTTCCATCTCCGGCGGCGGCGATTACTGGATACCCGCCTTCGCGGGTATGACGAGTTGCGCGTGTCTCACCATTGACCATCACCCACGTCCGCCGCACCATATCGCGCGCCACTTTCGGGAGCCTCGCCATGCGCATGATCTTTCGCTGCGATCCGGCGTTGTCGGATCATCTGCCGCGGCCGGTACCGGCGCGCGCCAGTTTGCCGGATTGGCTGCGCGCGATGCCGGCGAAAGCGCATTCGGACATCCACGACCGCGAGATCCGCACCGTGAAGCAATGCCCGCCCTTCATCGACGCCATGGCGTATGGCGTGATGATCCTGTTGCCGTGCGACATCCAGGTCGAACGCGGCGCGTTTTCGTGGGCGTGGGGTATTCCGGAGCCCGTAACCTCCGGCCACCCGCGCGCGCCGCTGAGCTTTCACGTCGCGGCGCAGTTTCCGGATGCTCCGTTCGCGCGCGACGGCCAGGCCGCGATCAAATTCAACAGTTTTTGGACCATCGAGTGTGAGCCCGGCTGGTCGCTGTTCGCGACCCATCCGGTCAATCGCGACGATTTGCCGTTTCGGCTGATCTCGGGGCTGGTGGATGCCGATCGCTTTCACGATGGCGGCATCAATTTTCCCGCGATCTGGATTCAACCGGAGTTTACCGGCGTGGTCCCTAAGGGCACGCCGGTGGCGCAGTGCTTCGCGGTGCCGCGCCAGGCGCCGCAATTGGTGTTTGAGGATTTCGATGCGTCTCACGCCGAAACTTATACGAAGACGGTCACCGAAGTGCTGACGACGCCCGGCGTCTATCGCAAGCGGTTTCGCGCGCGGCGAGGACGGTCAACCATTGAGTGAACGCCGCAGCGCGGCTTCGTCCAGCCACAGCCGGCCATGCGGCGCCGAGGTCAGCGCCATCGCGATGGTGCCGAAGCTCGACGGGCGCAGCCGATAGGCCCGCGCATAGGCGGCCATTGCGCTGTCGAGGTCGCCGAGTTCCTGCAGCACCACGCCGAGATTGAGCGCGGCCTCGGCATGATCAGGCTTGATCTCGCACGCCTTGCGATAGGCCGCGGCCGCACCATTGGGGTCGCGGAGGTCCTGGCGCGCCAGACCGAGGTCGAACCAGACCGAGGCGGGCGCCTCAAGGGCGACCGCGCGCTCGAGCAGCGCGATCGCGCTCGCATGATCGCCATCTTCCCAGGCCAGCCGTCCGAGCCGGCTCGCGGCTTCCTGATGCTCCGGAATGACCTTTAGAATCGCGCGCCAGGCCTCGCGCGCCTGCGGCTTGCGGCCGGCCTGGTCCAGCGTCCGCGCCTTCTCCAGAAACGCCTCGCGCTGCGGCGCGATCGCGATCGCGCGGTCGAGATGCGTCAGCGCGCCATCGAAATCATCGGCCGCGCGCGCGATCCTTGCTGCGAGCAGATATGCTGCCGCATTGCCCGGGCGGTTTGTCAGGCTGGTTTCGATATGTCTGCGCGCCGATTGAATCTCGCCCTTGGAAAACAGCACGGCGGCCAGCAAGTGGCTGAGCATCGGGTCGCCGGGCGCGCGGCTCAGGCCCTGTTCACAGAGCTTTCGCGCCTCGCCCGGCTGTCCCGCATTGAATGCCGCGGTGGCGCGGCGAACGATGTCTTCGGCGGTGGGTGGGGGCATGGGGTGGGTCGCCGTTCCAGATTGACGACCCACCTTACCGCGTCATTGCGAGCGAAGCGAAGCAATCCATGGCTCCAAAAGGAAGCTGGATTGCTTCGTCGCAAGTGCTCCTCGCAATGACGAACTTGATGTCCGCCCCTACTGCGCCGCGTCCAGCGCTTCGCTGAGCGCGGGGTAATCCGTGTAGCCCTTGGCGCCGCCGCCGTAGAAGGTGGTCTTGTCGGGCGGGTTGAGCGGCGCGCCCTTTTTCAGGCGCTCGACCAGATCGGGATTGGAGATGAACGGCTTTCCGAAGGCGATCAAATCGGCCGCGTCGGCCCCGAGCACTTTTGTCGCGAGTTCGAAGTCGTAGCCGTTGTTGGCGATGTAGGCGCCCTTGAAGCGCTTGCGCAACGAGGCGTAATCGAACGGCGCGATGTCGCGCGGGCCGCCGGTAGCGCCCTCGATGACGTGGATATAGACCAGCTTCAGCGCATTGAGGTGATCGACGATGTAATCGAACAGCGGCTGCGGGTTGGAGTCGGAGACATCGTTGGCCGGCGTCACCGGCGAGATGCGGATGCCGGTGCGCTCGGCGCCGATTTCCGCCGCGACCACCTTGGAGACTTCCAGCATCAGCTTGGCGCGGTTCTCGATCGAGCCGCCATAGGCATCGGTGCGCTTGTTGCTGCCGTCCCTGGCGAACTGATCCAGCAGATAGCCGTTGGCGCCGTGGATTTCGATGCCGTCGAAACCGGCCTCGATCACATTAGCCGCGCCGCGCTTGTAGCTTTCGATGATGCCGGGGATTTCCTCCAGCGCCAGCGCGCGCGGCTCGGAAACGTCGGCGAAGCCGTTGTTGACGTAGGTCTTGCCCTTGGCGCGGATCGCCGAGGGCGCCACCGGCGCGGCGCCATTTTCCTGCAGCGAGGTGTGCGAGATGCGGCCGACGTGCCAGGCCTGCAGGAAGATGCGGCCGCCGCGCTCGTGCACGCGGTCGGTGACCTTGCGCCAGCCCGCGACCTGTTCCCTGGAGTAGATGCCGGGGGTGTCCTGATAGCCCTGGCCCTGTTGCGAAACCTGGCTGGCTTCGGTGATCAGCAGGCCCGCGCGAGGCGCGCTGCCCGTAATACTCGACCGCGAGCGGGCTCGGCACCAGCCCCGCGACCGCGCGGTTGCGGGTCAGCGGCGCCATCACGAACCGGTTGGGCAGGGTGAGGGGGCCAAGCTTGTAGCTGTCGAACAATTTGGTCGGCGTGCTCATTTGTTCATCTTTCCGGGAAATGTCGATGCGAGGAAAGGTGGGCATTGCAGTGCGGCATGGCAATGGCCTGGACGATGCCGAGCCTATCACGATGGCTCGCGCTGAGCAGCCGCAGCGTCATAGCGTGTATGCGCGCCGGCGTAGACATTCCGAAAACGGGAATGATACGGTCGAATTGATCTGCCTGCGACTACGCAACCGGCTCTCTCGCCCTTGTGGAGGTGGAGAGGAGGGTAACACGGGCACTGAGCTTGTGGCTCACCCCCCTCCCTGACCCTCCCCCACAAAAGGGGAGGGAACGACGACATCGCGGTCATCGTGTCTCGCGATGACGCGCTATCAGCTCACACGCCCGAGGAAATCGCGCTTGCCGATTTCGACGCCGTTGTGGCGCAGGATGCCGTGGGCGGTGGCGGCGTGGAAGTAGAAGTTCGGGAACGCGAAGCCGCTCAGGAATTGCTGGCCGGTCAAGGTCATGGTTTTATCGGGACCGATCGGGAACGTGACGTTTTTGGCATCGGCGCCCTCGAATTGCGCGGGCTTGAAGCCCTTCACATAGTCGATGGTCTTGGCCAGGCGCTGCTGCAATTCCTCGAATGTCTTCTCGGTGTCCGGCGTCGACGGCACCTCGCTTTGCGTCAGCCGCGCGCAGCCTTTGGCCGCGAAATCGCAGGCCAGCTGGATCTGCTTGGTGAACGGCAGCATGTCCGGATAGAGCCGCGCGGTCAGCAGCACCTCGGGGTCGATATTCTTCGCCTTGCAATGCGCCTCGGCCTTGCTGAGGATGCCGGAGAGGCTGCCGAGAATTTGCAGAAAGGCCGGGACGGTAGCGTCGTAGAAAGACATGTGATGCTCTTTTCGTTGGGTGGAATTTCGTTCTGCAGGGACTGCGTCACACGAAATGGGTCTGCTGCGGGGAATTGCAACGCCCCCGTCGTCGCTCAAAGCCGCTCTCGCTGCTACCTCGCCGCGGCCGCGGTGCCGCCCCGCATCTTCGCCAGCAACTCCGCGGTCGGCCAGGAATCCGCCGGCAGGCCGAACTTGACCTGCATCGCCTTCACCGCGCTGCGGCTTTGCTGGCCCATCACGCCGTCGACCTTGCCGACATTGAAGCCGGCGCGCACCAGAAGTTGCTGCAACTCGCGCAGTTCGTTGAACGGCAATTGCGCGACCGGTGCCGGCCGGCCGCCGCATCGGCGGCGGCGCCTGCGATGCGGCTGGCGAGATAGCCCGCGGTGGTCGAATAGATCAGCGAGTTGTTCCATTCGGTGTAGGCCGCGAAATTGGCATAGGCCAGAAACGCCGGCCCGTTGCGGCCCATCGGCAGCAGCAGCGACGCCGGCATGTCGTCATTCGGCAGCGCCTTGCCGTCCGGATAGGTCACGCCGAACGCCGGCCCATTTCGAGCGCGGCAACTGGATCGTGAGATCGGCCTGGTCCCAGGGAAGATTGGCTGCGGCACGCGCACTTCCTGCAGCCACGGCTCGCCGCGGCGCCATTTCAATCCGTTGGCGATGTAGTTCGCGGTCGAGCCGATCACGTCGGCCGGGCTGCTCAGCAGATTGCGGCGGCCGTCGCCGTCGTAATCGACGGCATAGTTGAAATAATGCGTCGGCAGAAATTGCGTCTGGCCGAGTTCGCCGGCCCACGATCCGACCATTTCGTCCGGCGATCGAGATCGCCGCGATCGATGATCTTCAGCGCGGCGATGGTCTCGCCCTCGAACATCTCGGAGCGGCGGCAATCATAGGCCAGCGACACCAGCGAGCGCAGCGTCGGCAGATTGCCCATGTTGGCGCCAAAATCGCTTTCCAGTCCCCAGAACGCGGCGATCACCGCCGGCGGCACGCCATATTCCTTTTCGGCGCGCGCGAACGCCGCCTGATAGGTCCTGATCCGCTCCTGGCCCTGCTGCATCCGGTAGGGCGCGGCCATGCGGCCGGCGAACTCGGTGAACACCTGCCCGAACACGCGCTGGCCGCGGTCGCGATTGACGATGCCCTGGTCGTACACCAGTCCCGGCGAGGCCTCCGCGATCGCGCTGCTGCGATACGCCGGCGGCAACCGCCTTTTGCTTCAGCTCGGCGAGGAAGCGATCGAACGAGAGGCCGTTGTGGCAGGCCGCCGCGCTTCTCGCGGGAACGGCGGGACGCGGTGCCGCGGTGACCGGTTTGAACGGAGGCGGGAACGGCTGCTGGGCGGAGGCGGAGGAGGCGAGGGCGGTAAATACCGCGATCATCGCGGCGGCGATTTGGATTCGGCAATAACGGCTCGGCATCAAGCTCACCAGTTCCCAACTCAGGCGCACGCAGAACCTTCCATACGATGGTTCGCGCTTGCGCCAAAGCCGGACGATGACTTATGGCGGCCTTTTCCTCAAGCGACGCCCGGCCCGTTACAAATGGATCACCCCGAGGCGGGCGGCGTGGGCGACGACGTCGGTGCGCCCGGTGGCATCGAACTTTTCCAACAGCGAGCCGACGTGGAATTTCGCGGTGTGCACTGAAATCCCCAATTGCCTGGCGATCGCCTTGTTTGAGGCGCCTTCGGCCAGCAGCACCAGCACGTCCTTTTCGCGCGGCGTCAGGCCGAGATCGGATTCCGGCGCGGGCTGGCGGACAATCGCGAGGTCGGCCGGTTCGCTGCCGCGCGCCAGCCGGATCCCGCTGATATTGCCGAGCAGCCGCGCCAGGCGCTCGGCGATGACGGCGTCGTTCACCTCCACCGAAATGACGAGATCGCCGGCATCGTCGTTTGTCATCCCTGCGGTCTTTCGCCGATCGAAACCGCGATGGTCGAGGTGGTGCCGCCGCGCGTGACCAGAAGATCGAGCGATGTTCCGACGCTTTCGGGGCCCAGCGCACGCAGCAGGCTTCGCACGCCTTCGACGGCTGTGCCGTTGATCGCGGTGATGACATCGCCCTGCAGTATTCCGGCTTTCGCCGCCGGCCCGTCGGCATCGACGCTCATCACCATCGCGGCCGGCTTGTTGTCGGAGGTGCGAACCGCCTGAAGGCCGAGGCCGAAATAGCCGCGCGGCATCCGGCCGTGTTTTTCCAGCGTGGCGGCGACGCGCTCGATGGTCTTGGCGGGGATTACGATGGTGCGGCGGGGACCGCGAACGGCCATGCCGAAGGCGTTGCCTTGCGCGTCAAGCGCGGCCGCGCCCTGGCCGCCGCGCCGCAACGCGACGTCGAGCTCGAGCCGTGCATCGATATCGCCGCCGCGCATGCTGCGCCACGGTCCGGCCGCGCGCGACACCACGCCGAGCGTTGCCGTGGCGCTGCCCTCGGCGGCGCCGACCACGACCGAAAGGCCGCCCGCCCTCGGATAGGCGCTGGTAAGCGAGAGCGCCGGCAAATCGGCGCGATCGATCCGCAACAGCGCAATATCGGTGGAATGGTCGCGGCCGACGCGCGTGGCGCGGATGCGTTCGCCGCCCTGCGGCTGCACGAACACCTCGCCCTCTTCGGCGAGCGCTTCTTCCGCGGTGACGATCAGGCCCGGCCGCCACACGAAACCCGATGCCAGCGAATGGTGCGACATCACCGAGACGATGTGGCCGGCGGTCCGCTCGACGACCGCGGAGATCGAGTGAGAAAGCGCGCTTAGGGCTGTTTCGGTCATGTCGGTCATAGATGGTCTCCCGGTTGCATTCCCGCAATGTGCGGGACCCCGGCAAACGCCGCTACTGCCCGGCTGGCTAGGTGTGTGGCTCGGGCCTCACGCCGCGTAATACCCGCCATCCACCACTTGCGCCGCGCCCGTCATGAACGACGCCTTGTCGGAGCACATCCACACCACGGCTTCCGCGATTTCTTCAGGGATGCCCATGCGGCCCATCGGCACTTTTGCCAGGATTTCGGCGCCGCGGGTTTCCACCGCCTCCCTGGTCATCGGCGTGGTGATGTAGCCGGGATTGACGCAGTTCACCCGGATGCCGTCCAGCGCATATTCCATCGCCGCGGATTTGGTCAGGCCGACCACGCCATGCTTGGCCGCGACATAATGCGACGAGGTGCGCAAGCCGATCAGGCCGGCGATCGAGGCGGTGTTGACGATGGCGCCGCCGCCACCTTGCGCCAGCATCTGTGCGATCTGGTGTTTCATGCACAAAAACACGCCGGTGAGATTCACCGCCAGCATCTTGTCGAACGAGTCCTGGCTCAGTTCATGGACGCGCTGGCCGCCCGGGCCGACGGCGCCGGGCGCGATGCCCGCATTGTTGAAGGCGCAATCGAGCCGCCGGAATGCCGCCACGGTGCGCGCCACTAACGCTGCGACATCGGCTTCGCTTGTGACGTCGCCGCCGATCGCAATCGCCTGGCCGCCCGCGGCGTTGATCAGCGCGACGGTCGCGGCGGCACTGTCCTCGGCGCGGTCGGCGACCGCGGTGCGGGCGCCCTCGCGCGCCATCGCCAGCGCGGTCGCACGCCCGATTCCCGAGGCGCCGCCGGTCACCAGCGCGACTTTTCCGTCAAGTATTCCCGTCATGTTTCATTCCCTTTGCTTCGACTCTCATTCGGTCGCTTCGGTCGGTTGGCGTTGCCGCAAAATGGTTGGATTTTCTGCGGGATAGAACGCATCCTCCTATACCACCGCGCGCCGTCGTGGCTCAAGCGAGGCTGCCGGCGACGTTGGCGAACGCGGCTTACGCGCGGCAACGTCAAGCTTAATGCGCGAGTGTCGTTGCGACGATGGCGAAAACGGATAAGCGTGTCGTCGAGGCTTGCACTTGCCGATCCGGTGTCGATGAAAAACTGGCTCGGCGATGGCGCCCGCTTGGTCCGCTTTGTCGAGGTCCGGCGTTGATGAGCTGAAGCGTGATGAGATCAGGTCCGATAACCGACTAAGCCGTCATTGCGAGGAGCGATAGCGACGAAGCAATCCATTCTTCGTTTGACGCTATGGATTGCTTCGCTTCGCTCGCAATGACGATTTAACCTCATCTCATTCCGCTCTAGCCTGACGCGCTATCCCGCGAGCCGCTCCAGCAGGTCGCGCAGCAGCCCGCTCAGCAGATCGAGCTTGTAGGCCGTCATCGGCAACGGCTTGGCTCCCTTGCTGGCTTGCCTCGCGGCCTCGGCGATGATCGCGGCGCTCGCGGGTGCGTCTTGCAGGATGGTTTCGGATGCCGAAAGCCGCAACGGCACCGGGGCGACGCCGCCGGCGGTGATGCGGACAAACCGGAACGCGCCGTCGGTGATCACCGCCCGGACGCAGATTTCGGCCAGCGGCCATTCGGCGTAGCTGCGGCTGATGGCGCGCTTGTAGAGCGCGCGCTCACCGCGCAGCGGCGGCGGCAATACGATCCGTTCGATCATCTCGCCCGATGCGAGGGCGTGGTCGGCGGCGCCATCGGAGCCGTCGCCCAGCACTTCATCGATCGTCAGCCCGCTTCGCTGGTTGGTGGTGATCTCGGCGTCATAAGCCAGCAGGGCCGCGGCCATGGTCGAGGGGTGCGGGGCGACGCAGCGACCGAGGTCGAAGGCCACGCCGTACAAATGATTGCCGTCGCGCGATGGACAATCCGATCCGCCTTTCTTCAGGCAGTCGATGTGCGGATTGCGGAAATACCAGCAGCGCGAGCGCTGCGCGATGTTGCCGCCGAGCGTAGCGAGATGCCGGATTTGCGGCGTGGCAAGTCCCTGCGCCGACGCCGCGACGCCTGGATAGGCGGCGGCGAGGCGGAGATCGATCGCCATCGTCTCGATGGTCGTCAGGGCGCCGATCCGGGCTGTGCCGTTGGCGTCCCATTCGATTCCGGCTGCGCCCGGCGTGGCCGCGATATCGATCAACGGTCCGTGCGAGAGACCGCTGCGCCGCCGTTCGGAGAGGTCGGTGCCGGCGGCGCGGAATTCGGCCGGCGGAGCCGGGATGCTGATGGCGGATGTCATGCGGCGATCCTTGCTTTGAGCGCGGCGATCAGGCGGTCGGGCCTGATCGGAATCTCGGTGAACCTGATACCGGTAGCGTTGCGGATCGCGTTGGCGAGGGCGGGCGAGGTCGGCACGGTTGCGACCTCGCCGATTCCGACGCTGCCGCCGAGCACATGATCGAAGCCGCCTTCGTCGAAGTGGACCTCGAACTCCGGCGTGTCGGCGATGCCGGGGATGCGGTAGTCCTCCATTCCCGCGCTCAGCACGTCGCCGGTTCGTGGATCGGTCTCGCGCGCTTCGTAAAGCGCGTAGCCGAGGCCCTGGATCACGGAGCCGGTGGCCTGGCTGCGGGCCAGCGCGGGCGCTGCGATCCTGCCGACCGCAATGCCGGTATGAACCCTGAGCACGCGCACATGCCCGAGCCAGGTGTCGACTTCGACCTCGATCACCTGCACCGAGCTGGGCACACCGGCCCCGACCGCGATGTTGGCGAATTGCCGCATCATCCAGCCGAAGACGATGCCCATGAAGCCGACGTCCCGCAGCGGCGACCGCAGGCCCGGCACCGTGGGCTTGCCGTCCTCCGGCCGTTCGGCGGATACGACGAGATCGGGTGCTGCCGCGATCAGCTCCCGCCACGGGGCGTTCGATCCCGCGACCGGCGAGCGCTGGGCTTGTTGCTCGATCGCGGCCTTGAGCTTCTGCACGGCCAGCAAGATCGGCGGCACCACCGACGCGGTGGAGCGGCTGCCGCCGGCACCTGGTCCCTCGGGCAAACCGGAATCGCCGATGCGCACCTCGATGTCGTCGGGCTCGAGCCCGAATTCGCGCGCCACCGTATTGGCAATCACGGTGCGGCTGCCTTGCCCGATGTCCTGCGTCGCCGTGCTGGCGATAATGCGCCCGCCCTTGACGGCAAGCTCGATCTTGACGCCGGGCTGCCAGAGATAGAGCCAGTATCCGCTTGCGACGCCGACGCCGCGACGATAGCGCCCGGTTTGCGGCGCCGTCCGCGCCGCGTCGCGCCAGACATCGAGCGACGCCGCCCAATCATACAATCGCTGGCGATTGCGGTCGGGGTCCCAGCGTTTGCGCAACGCGATCGGATCGATGTTCATTCGCAGCGCCACCTCGTCGATCGCCTGTTCCAGCGCGAACGCCATCGGCGGGCCGCCGGGGCCGCGGAACGGCGCGCCGGGCGGCAGATTGCTGATGACGTCGAAATCGACCAGGTCCTTGGCTTCCGCCGGATAGATCAACCGGGCAAGGGCGGCGAGCGTCGAATTGGTGGCGGCGCCGGTGTCGGCGTGGGCGGTGAGCGACAGCGCCTTGAGGTCGCCTTGCGCCGACGGCAGCAGCGCGATCTTGAGTTCCGCCGCTGGCCGATAGCCGGTGACGGAAAGCTCCTCATGCCGGTCATAGACGATGCGGACCGGTGCCTTGGCCTCGCGCGCGAGATCGATCGCCGCGGTGGTCTCGACGCCAAGTGCGCCCTTGGAGCCGAAACCGCCGCCGACATGGTCGGCGATGACGCGGATATTGTCGTGGGCGAGCTTGTAGCGCTTTGCCAAAAGCTCCATCACGTGGAACACCGCTTGGGTGGAGACATGCACCGTCAGCCGATCGCCGTCGAAGCGGGCGACAGTCGCGTGCGGTTCGAGACAGGCATGCTGTTGCGTGGCGGTCCGGAACGTTTCCTCGACCAGCAGCGGATTTTGCGCGCCGCGGGCATCGGCGATCCAGCCGCGCGCCTTCTTGGCCTTCTGTGAGAACGGCGAAGACGGACCCCGGATATTGCCGTTCCAGGACGCCGGTCCCCCGGGGCCTTCGGAAACGTTGCCGGCCTTCTTCCGATTGGCTTTCTCGAACACGACCGGCGCATCGGGCCGGCGCGCCGCATCGAGCCCGATCACCGACGGCAGCCGTTCGCTCGAGATCCGAATCGCGGCTATCGCCGCCAGCGCGATTCCGCGGTCTTTGGCGGCGACGGCGGCGATCGGCTGGCCGACAAAGCGCACCATGCGGTCATCGCCGAGCAGGGAGATCACAGCCGCGACGCCCGGCAGCGCCCGCGCCGGCGCGAGGTCCAGCTCGACGGTCCGCGCATGCGCGAGCTGCGAGCGCAGGATGACGCCTTCGAGCTGTCCTTCGTGGTGGATGTCGACGGTGTATTTCGCCGACCCCGTGACCTTGGCCCGCGCTTCGACGCGCGGCGAGGCGAAATGGTCGCCGTCGAACTGGCCGGAGCAAGCCGCGGCGACCGCGCGAAAAATCCCGTCATAGGCACCGCAGCGGCACAGATGTCCTGACAGCGCCGCGCCGATCTCCTCGCGCGACGGCACGGCCGTTCCTTTCGTCGCGCGCCAGCGATCGTGGAAGCCCACAGCCTCGACGACAAAACCCGGCGTGCAGAATCCGCATTGCAGGGCGTCGTGCGCCATGAAGGCTTTCTGCACCGGGTGCAGGCCGGTTGCGCCGATGCCTTCGATCGTCGTCACCGACTTGCCGGCGGCGGCACGCGCCGGCATCAGGCAGCTCACGACAGGGGCGCCATCCACCAGCACCGTACAGGCACCGCAGACGCCGGCGCCGCAGACCTGCTTGGTCCCGGTGAGATCGAGGTCATCCCTGATGACGTCGATGAGAAGCGCTTCGGGATGGTCGGGCAGGGGAACGATGCGGCCGTTGATCGTCATGCTGCTCATTTGCGATCTCCAGGTTTGCGGACGGATTTCTTCGCGGCTTTCAGTTTAGAACGGCGTGGCGCCGGCGCAACCGCACCGGCCACCAGCGTTCGCACCATGGTGTCGAGGTCGGCGAGAAAGCTCTTCAAGGGCTGCATCCCCGGGTTCATGGATTTGGCACCGTTGATCGCCATCTCGACGCAGCGCGCAAGTTCACGCGGCGTCATGCCCTCGCGCATCGCCAGATGCTGCTTGCGGCAGACCCTTTCGATCGTCGCCGCGACCCGCGCCGAATAGAGTTCGGCATATTGCTGGTAGAGGTCGCGTGCCTGGAGCAGATGCTCGGAAAGCAACTCCTCGACATGGGGCGAACCCTCGAAGGCGGTGACCAGATGCGCGAGCCGGCCGCCGACCTCGGCGAGCATGATATCGACAAGGCTGCCGTCCGCCTCTTCCGCGGCCTCGGCCGCCGCGGTTCCGGCCGCCAGCGCGGCCTCATAGGCTCGTTCGATCACGGCCCGGAACAGCGCTTCCTTGGATTTGAAATGATGGTACAGCGCCTGCCGCGTCAGCCCGGCGGTCTCTGCGGCCTGCTCGATCGACGAGCGGCGGAAGCCGTGGCGCAAAAACACCAGCGTCGCGGCATCGAGGATGCGGTCCTGGGACTTCATTTGACGAATTTGACAGTTTTGATAGAAATGTAAAGTGAAGAAAGCGTGAGCGTGGCGTCGTCAATGAGGGCGGGCCGTTTGCATCATTTCTGATTTTCAGAAATTATCCTTGACTCCAGACCCAAATCAGCTGCGTATTGCTCGCCATCCCGTCCCGAGATGAGGGGACGTTGGCCATCGTCACTGACGTTGGGGCGGGGAGCGGTGGACGCGGATGCGCTTTTGACGAAGGGCGCGTGACGCGGACGGCAAAGTCGTGTGGTCCTGACGCCCCGATGGCAGGTGTCAAGTTCTCGAGAGGCTCACGCTTCTTGCGAATGACGGTGACAAACAAGCCAGGTCTCGCCGGGGAGAGCACGGAATAAGCCGTAAAGCCATTGCGCAGGGAAGGCCGGACTGCTTCCGCTGAACCTGTATGCTCGTGTGCGTTTTTTTTATGTGCATGTTTGCACACGAGATCGCGGGTGCAGCGCGCACCCGGTCTTCCCTGCGCCCTCTCACTTTTGGGGCGAATGAATTTGCAAAACTCGGGCGCAGCAAGTCGCGAGAATGCTTATGTTCGTCATCGTCCGCGAAGGCGGACGATCCAGTATTCCGAGGCGTATGTGATGGAGCCGAAAGCTCGCGGCGTACTGGATACTCCGCCTTCGCGGAGTATGACGGTGGAAGGTGGAGCATCGCCATCAACGTCATTGCGAGGAGCGAAGCGACGACCTGTCCGCCGTAGCCGTTTGGCGAACAATCCACCCACGTCGTTCCGGCCCGGCGCGCCTCACGCCGCTGGCGACGGAATCAGCCCGTAACGCAGCATGGTTTCCTTCATCTTCGCGGGATCGGGCGCGCCTGATGACAGCAGGCTCGCCATGTCCCTGAAATATTGCGGTCCAAGCACGCCGGGGCT
The DNA here is from genome assembly GCA_963755895.1 of uncultured Alphaproteobacteria bacterium. Classification (GTDB taxonomy): domain Bacteria; phylum Pseudomonadota; class Alphaproteobacteria; order Rhizobiales; family Xanthobacteraceae; genus Bradyrhizobium. The sequence goes on along the minus strand of CAVWMD010000022.1, from coordinate 478,256 downwards.
GAGGATGCACAGGCAGGTTGCCGGCGCGGAGGAGCGATTGGTGAAGCCGTGCACGGCGCCGCGCTTGATAAAGACGGTTTCGCCGGGCGTCAGATCGATGTCCTTGCCATCGATCCGCCAGGTGCTGGTGCCGGTTTGCCCCAGGATCGTTTCGTCCCAGCGGTCATGGTAATGCGGAATAGGCATCCGCGCGTTCGGCTGCAACGTCATCTCGAACACATCGAGGCTGCCGTCGGTATCTTCCTTGCTTTGCAGAAACCGAAGCTGCAACGAGCCCAGATTGATGGTTTCAGGCATGTCGATCTCTTTCAAAAATGTGCCGCCGACGAGAGCGCAGCGGACAGAATAGCCAACGGGGCCTTGATTTTGGACGAAGGGTCACAACTCCCTGCGCATTGCTGAACGCAAACGAACGTCACCCGTCTCGTGTTCTCATCCAGGATCAGCGTGCGCGTGATCGGCGGTTCGGCGCGCTGGCTGCAGTTTTCGCGTTCGCAGAGCCGGCAGTTGACGCCGATCGGGCGTGCCCTCGGTTTTGTCCAGGTCCATGCCGGTGGCATAGACCAGTTTTGCGGCGTGGCGGATTTCGCAGCCGAGGCCGATGGCAAAGCGCGGCTGCGGCTGCGGGTGAGGCGCCACCGGCCGGCGCACCATCTGCGCGATCGAAAAATATCTCGCGCCGTCGGGCAGCTCGATGATCTGCTTGAGCAGCCGGTCCGGCGTGTCGAAGGTCGAATGCACGTTCCACAGCGGGCAGGTGCCGCCGAATTTCGAAAACGGAAACGTGCCGGAGGAAAACCGTTTCGAGACGTTGCCGGCATTGTCGACCCGCAGCAGGAAAAAGGGCATGCCGCGCGCGTTGGGCCGCTGCAAGGTGGTGAGGCGATGACAGACCTGCTCGAAGCCGGCGTTGAAGCGCTGCGCCAGCACATGGAGATCGTAGCTCAGCGCCTCGGCCGCGGCATGAAACGCCTGGTACGGCATCATCACGGCGGCGGCGAAATAATTCGCCAGCGTGATGCGATAGAGCCGTCGCGGGTTGTCGTCGAGCGGGCCGGCGCGGTCCGACGATGGTTTCGAAATGCGCGGCGCATTCGGCAAGCCCGATCTGGAACGCGAGCTGGAAGCGCGCGGCCGGGGCCGTCGACCAGTTCCGAGATCAGCAATTGCCGGCGATGGCGGTCGAACCGCCGCAAGGTCTCGCGCATCACGTCGACCGGCATGATGCGGGTGACGATCGAATGTTTTTCGCGCAAGCGCGCCGCCAGTGCCGCGAACAAGCCTTCGGCCGGCACGTTCAACTCGTCGCGCAGGTTTTCCGCGGCGGTTTCGAGTTCCGGAAAATAATTGCGGTTGGCCTCGATCAGGTCGCGCACGCGCTCGATCGGATTGGCCTCGAACCGGGTGCCTTCGTCGCGGTCGGCCATTTGCGCCGCGACCATGGTCTCGCCGCGGCGGGCCTCGGTGTAGGCGGCATAGAGCCGTTGCAGCGAATGGGTCACGCCGGGGCAGAGTTCGGCGAGGTCGCGCAGTTCCTGTTTGGGCAGGTCGATCTGGCGGAACAGCGGATCGGAAAAGATCTCGTTCAGTTCGGCGAAGAAGCGGTCCTCGTCGGCGGTGGCGAGGTCGCGCAGATCGAGGTCATAGGTCTCGGCCAGCCGCAGCAGGATCTGCGCCGTCACCGGGCGCTGGTTGCGCTCGATCAGGTTGATGTAGCTCGGCGAAATCCCGAGCCCCTCGGCGATCTGGGTCTGCGACAGCCCCAATTGCTGGCGGATGCGCCGGAATCGGGGCCCGACGAACAGCTTTTTTCCGGAGTCGGCGGCCATGGGTGCCTCTGCAAGCCTCGGCGTCATTCCGGGGCATCGCGCAGCGATGAACCCGGAATTCGAGAACTCCGATGTGCAATGGCACATCGTAGTTCGCGCTTCGCGCGCACCGGAATGACGTCAATTTGTGACAAATATTACAAAATTACATCTATTACAAGTCGTATGTTACATGACATCACCATTCGAATTACAAGCTATCTGTACCGAATTAGCGAGTTTCGCGTTTAGCTCCTGTCACGCATTTCGCAATGCACTGTCACGAATGTCGAAGAGCGGCGAAGACGAGCGCTGCAGATTTAAGGGATCACGAATATGAACTACCAGCCACGCGGGATCGCGACCAGGCACTCCAGGGACCGGCTTCCTATCTGAGCGAGGTTGCAGCCGCCGAAGCGCTGCTCAAGACCAAGCCGACCTGGAACGGCGTGACTGCCGAAGCCGTGGCGCGCATGCGCCTGCAGAACCGCTTCAAGACCGGCCTCGACATCGCCCGCTACACCGCGGCGCTGATGCGCGCCGACATGGCCGCCTATGATGCGCGACCCCACCAAATACACCCAGTCGCTCGGCTGCTGGCATGGCTTCATCGCCCAGCAGAAGCTGATTTCGGTCAAGAAGCATTTCGGCACGACCGATCGCCGCTATCTGTACCTCTCCGGCTGGATGATCGCAGCGCTTCGCTCCGAGTTCGGACCGCTGCCCGACCAGTCGATGCACGAGAAGACCTCGGTGCCGGCGCTGATCGAAGAGCTCTACACCTTCCTGCGTCAGGCCGACTCCCGCGAGCTCAACGACATCTTCCGCGCCCTCGACGCCGCCCGCAAGGCCGGCGACAAGGCCAAGGAAAAGGCGTTGATCGAAAAGATCGACAACTTCCAGACCCATGTCGTGCCCGTGATCGCCGACATCGATGCCGGCTTCGGCAATGCGGAAGCGACCTATCTGCTCGCCAAGAAGATGATCGAAGCGGGCGCCTGCGCGCTGCAGATCGAAAATCAGGTCTCCGACGAAAAGCAGTGCGGCCACCAGGACGGCAAGGTGACGGTGCCGCACGAGGTGTTCCTGGCGAAGATCCGCGCCTGCCGCCACGCCTTCCTCGAACTCGGCGTCGAAGACGGCGTCGTCGTGACCCGCACCGACTCGCTCGGCGCCGGCCTGACGCAGCAGATCGCCGTCAGCCACAAGCCCGGCGACCTCGGCGACCAGTACAACAGCTTCCTCGATTGCGAGGAAGTCACCGCCGACAACGCCCGCAATGGCGACGTCATCATCAACCGCAACGGCAAGATGATGCGTCCGAAGCGGCTGCCCAGCAACCTCTATCAGTTCCGCGCCGGCACCGGCGAAGACCGCTGCGTGCTCGACTGCATCACCTCGCTGCAGAACGGCGCCGACCTGCTTGTGGATCGAGACCGAGAAGCCGCATATCGAGCAGATCGCCAAGATGGTCGATCGCATTCGCGAGGTGATCCCGAACGCGAAGCTCGCCTACAACAACTCGCCGTCGTTCAACTGGACGCTCAACTTCCGTTGGCAGGTCTACGACGCGATGAAGGAAGCCGGCAAGGACGTCAGCAAGTACAACCGCGCCGAACTGATGAAGGTCGGAATACGACGACACGCCGCTGGCGATCGAAGCCGACGAGCGCATCCGCACCTTCCAGGCCGATTCAGCCAAGCGCGCCGGCATCTTCCACCATCTGATCACGTTGCCGACCTATCACACGGCAGCGCTGTCGACCGACAATCTCGCGAGGGAATATTTCGGCGAGCAGGGCATGCTGGGCTATGTGAAGAATGTTCAGCGCGAGGAGATCCGTCAGGGCATCGCCTGCGCCAAGCATCAGAACATGGCCGGCTCCGACATCGGCGACGATCACAAGGAATATTTCGCCGGTGAAGCCGCGCTGAAGGCGGGCGGCGCCCACAACACGATGAACCAGTTCGGCTAACGGCAACAGCAGGAGACTGACCATGACCAAAGGCAGCAATTTCTGGGTGATTGGCGGCGAGTTCGGTTCGATGAACTTCCACAAGCTGGTGGAAGGCTCGGCCCAGGTTCAGGGCCCGTTCAAGACCCGCAAGGAAGCCGAAGACGCCTGGCGCACGGTCTCGGAAGAGAACCGTCACAAGGCCGGCGTGCGCTTCTCGATCGTGGAAGAGCCGAGCCGGGTACACGCCTGATCGGGCATCATCGCATCGGCCGATGGCCGACCGGACAAGTTAGGACAACGGCCAAGAAGAAACGTCCAAGGGCGAGTCGCGGCCCCATCCGGGTAATCCGGGTGGGGCCGCATTGCCGTCCGGGATGTCCTGTGGATGGACTAAAGACGCAAGCCTTTGGAATTAAACGCTCTTTGCGGATGAGCGTGGTTACTGATAGGTTAACGGCGAGTACCGCCGATCAGGACAAAGGCCGCCGAGCGATGTCAGAGCGCGCAAAACACCGGGAGTCCTGCCGTCAGCGACCAGCGCCCCGATGCGGCTGCGCGACGCGTTGCGGCAGGCGCGGATCGAGGCGGCCGATCGCACCGGCGTCGTGGTCGATCTGCGCGACGCCGAAGTGGCGCGGCTCGAAATTCTCAACGAGGCGCTCGATCCGCTGTTCGGGCAGATCCCCGACAAGGTCGATCTGTTCGATCGCGGCATCAGCCAGGGCGATACGCCGCGGCTGTGGATCGACGTGGTCGCGCATGTGCTGATGGGGCGCGACAAGCGGATCTATCGCTTCGTGCAGGACACCCGTTTCGGCCGCATCGTGCTCGCCGAATCGCACGACGTCGCCGCGATCGTCGATGCCGTCACCGATTATGTCGCGCGCCGCATGATCGAGCGCGAGCATGCGCTGGTGGCGACGCCGGTGATCGCCAGCGCCGAGGTCGTGCGAGAAGCCGCGCGCCGCGGCCGGCTTCTGGATCTTCGTGCTGGGATTCCTGCTCGGCGCGCTGGCGCTGTTCGGCCTCGCGCTGTTGGCAAGCCTGCGCGATCTCTGATCGCTACGCGGATCTCTGATCGCGTAACCGTCGCCGCGCGAGTGGACTATATCAGGGGTGGCTGTTCTGGGTCGACGCCGCGACCACCGGCATGCGCCTTCTGCCATTCGTCGGAGCCGAGCTTGCTGGCGACCACGATCAGCGTCGCTGCGAGCAACAGCCGCAGCGCGGTTTCCGGCACCCGCGTCGCGAAATAGCTGCCGATGATGATGCCGGGCAGCGAGCCCGTGAGCAGCACGCCCATCAACTGCCAGTCGATCGCGCCCATCGCCCAATGCCCGATGCCGGCGACCAGCGTCAGCGGCACCGCATGCGCGATGTCGGAGCCGACGATGCGCGCCATCGGCAGCCGCGGGTAAAGCAGCAGCAGCGCGGTGACGCCGACCGCGCCGGCGCCGACCGACGAGATCGAGACCAGCACGCCGAGGGCGACGCCGACCACCACCGTCGCCCGGGCGATGGTGCGGTCGTCGAGCCGCTCCAGGCGCTCGCGAAAGAATTCGAGGATGGTCTTGCGGAAGATCAGCGAGGTCGCAGTCAGGATCAGCGCAAAGGCCAGCACGACATTGACAGGCTGCGCGCGGCGCCGCTGTTGAGATCGAGCTGCCACAACACCAGCAGCGTCAGGATGCTGGCCGGGATGCTGCCGCTGGCGAGCCGGAGTACCGCCGGCCAATGGATGCTGCGCGCCAGCCCGTGCACGATGCTGCCGCCGGTCTTGGTGGCGGCGGCGTAGAGCAGGTCGGTGCCGACCGCGGTCGACGGGTGAATGCCGAACAGCAGGATCAACAGCGGCGTCATCAGCGAGCCGCCGCCGACGCCGGTCATGCCGACCAAAAGGCCGACGCCGAAGCCGGAAGCGATATAAAGCGAAGCGATGGACAAGGAGCTGACCTCAGGGTTGTCCACTCGCTGGTACAGGTAGGATGAACATAGCGGCAGCGGCAAGTGCGGCGCGGAAAAAAGAATGATCGTTACGTCGATCGGACCTCAGGAGTGATTTTTCCCCTTCCGCCGCGCATGCGGCGAAACCAACTCACTCAGGCCCCGCCGGTTCCGCACCGGCTCTTAAATTAGTCGCGTTTGGACTCAATTGCCGGATGCGCAATTCATCGTCGATGCCGCGGACGGTCTGGTGGCATCGCCACGCCTCGCCGTCGCGCTCGATCGAGAACAGATTGTAGGCCGCGGCCGGGTACCGGCCGTGCGCCAGCGCTGAGGCCGAGGGACCCCGATCGCGGGGATGGCGCCATCCGGGCCGTCGATCCACATCGTCGAATGAATGTGGTCATGGCCGTGCAGGATCAGTTCCACGCCATGCTGCTTCAAGAGCGCGCGCAACTCGTCAGAATCGGTCAGCCGCTTGGCGCGCTTGTCCGAGCGCAGCGGGTGATGGATCAACAGCACGCGAAACACCCGTTCGGCGGCAAGCCGGCTCAGCAGCCGATCGAGCGCATCGAGCTGGTTACGCCCGAGCCATCCGGTCGCCATCAGCGGTGGGGTCGGCACCGCCGTCGATACGCCGATCAGCGCCAGCGGACCGCGCCGGCGCAGGAATGGAAACGGGCCGCCGTGATCCGAAGCATCGTCGCCATCGAGATAGTTTGCCGAACGTCTCCGCAAAATCGCCGCCGGGTCGCCCGAACATAGGCGTCGTGATTGCCGGGCACGATCGAGACGCGATCCGCCGAACCCACGGTTTCGAGCCAGGCCCGTGCCGGCCCGAATTCCGCTTCGAGCGCGAGGTTGACGAAATCACCGGTGACGGCGATGTGATCCGGCGCTTGCCCGTGGATGTCCGACACCAGTGCGTCGAGCACCTCGCGCCGCTGGTATTTGTGGCGGTTGCGCGTCCAGTTGAGATAGCCGAGCGCGCGCTTGCCGATGAGATCCCCGAGTCGCGGCTGCGGGCAACGGCGGCAAATGCGGGTCGGACAAATGGGCCAGCGCGAAGGCCGCCATCACAACAGCCCGATTCCGCTGCCGGTGCGCGTGACCCCCAGCACGATCATCTCGTAATATCCCTGTGAAAACCTGCCGTGTATTGGCAAGTTGGGCGCCAGGACGCAAGGATCAACCAGGATGAAAGCATCAACCAGGATGATTTCGAACTCGGAAACGGAGGTGGCGATGACCCGGCGGAGCCTGCGACAGCGATTTGAACCGGCGCTGCGCGGGATGTTTCATCTGTATTGGCGTTTCGCCCGCGGCATGACCCTGGGCGTTCGCGCCGTCGTGCTCGATGGCGACAACAGGGTGTTTCTGGTCAAGCACAGCTACGTCTCCGGCTGGCATTTGCCGGGCGGCGGGGTTGAGGTCGGCGAGACCTTCCTCGAGGCGCTGCGGCGCGAATTGATGGAAGAAGGGCGGATTGAGTGGCGCGACGAGCCGGTGCTGCACGGCATTTTCCTCAACAGCCACGTGTCCCGGCGCGACCATGTCGCGATCTATCTGGTGCGGCATTTCAGCCAGGATCGCTTGCCCAAGCCCAACCGTGAGATCATCGCCTGCGGCTTCTTCGCCGCCACGGCACTGCCGGACGACACCACTCAAGGCACGCGGCAGCGGATATCGGAAGTGCTCGAAGCAAAGCCGAAAATTGCAACCTGGCGCTAGAGTTTCGGCGCTTGCCGGAAGCTCCCGATTGGGCTTATTTGCCGCAAATCCTCCCCGCACAGGTTGTTATGAACATCGAGCCCGCGCCATCAGCGATGCGAACTTGGAAGGTGGCCAGCGCGTTGGTTTGCCTTGTGATTCTGCTCAGCAATATCTGGACGATTTCGCGCTGGAACGAGAGCCGGGGGTCTACGACGATATCTGCTATCTGCGGCAGGCGCATTTGTTCCAGAAATTCGGGCTGGGCGGTCTCGATACCAATATCGCCAGGGATGACGACCAATATTTGTCGTCCAAGTTGAAGGCGATCGGCTACCCCGCCTGGAGCGATCCGGCGATGGCGCCCTGCCACAGCGTGATGCCGGCGACGCAGCGGCGGGTGATGCAGTACCCGCCGGGCACCGGCTTCGTGCTGGCGCTGTTTCCGGCCGGATTTCAAGTGATCCCGCTGTATGTCCTCGCCAACGTCATCGTCTGCGGTTTTGCACTACTCGGAATTTTCGTGCGTGCCGCGGCTCTTCCATCCTGCTCACGGCGTGCTTTTCCTTCCTCGCGATTTATTTGATGATCAATCCCACCAAGGCGAGCTATTCGATGGCGCCGACCATGGTGCTTTGCGCGGTCGCGGGATTCTTCACGGCGCGACTGTTTTCCGCCGAGCGACATCGTATTATCCTGTCGGCGCTGACCGGATTGTTGATCGGTCTGGCGGTGAATTTCAGATTGCCCAATCTGTTTCTCGCGTCCGGATATTTCCTGTTGTTCGCCGGCGCGTTTCTGCTGGAGCGCAAGCGCGAAACCTTCCTGCAAGCCTCAGCTTTCGGAGCCGCCTGCCTGTTGGGGATGGCGCCGACGCTGGTGGCGAACGCGATCAATGCCGGCAGCCCGTTTGCAACGACTTACGCGGGCGTCGACGTAACGCCGCCTGCATTCAGCCTGGGCGTCATCCGCCAATATGTCATGGACATGCAATTCGTCCTGCTGGTGCTGGCCGCCGGATGGACCGCGTCTATCCTGCGCCTGCGCCGCGAGCCCGGCCTCCGGCGAACGGCGCTGGTGGTCGCGGGAAATCTGCTGGTTAATCTCGCTTACTTCCTGAGCCACCCGTTGTTCGAGCCGTATTATACCGTCCCGGTCGCCATGCTCTCACTGTGGAGCCTGCTGTTTGCCTCTTTGGCGCCGCCGGCCGGAGCGATTGTCGAAACCGGGACGATGGACCGCAAGGCTGCTTGATGCTATCTCGCGTTTCCCATGAACGATGTCTCTCTCACGATTTTGCCCGAAATCGCCAATGACGCGCAGGCGATCGAGCGGCTGCACGCGCGGACGTTCGGCCCCGGCCGTTTCGTGCTCAGTGCCTACCGCATCCGCGAGCACGTCGATCATTTGCTTGATCTGTCCTTTACGGCCCGAATAGGGACGCTGCTGGTGGGATCGGTACGCCAGTTGCCCATCTGTGTCGGCGATACCCAGGCGTTGCTGCTGGGGCCGCTGACGGTCGAGCCGCCGTTTCGCAGCCGCGGGGTTGGCCGGGCGCTGCTGGACCGCGCGCTGAACGATGCCAGGGCCGGCGGTCATCGCCTGGTGCTGCTGGTGGGAGACGAGCCCTATTACAGCCGCGTCGGCTTCAAGGCCGTCCCGAAGGGACGGGCGACCATGCCCGGACCTGTCGACTACAGCCGCCTGCTGGTCGCGGAACTGGTGGACGGCGCATTCACCGATGTGTCCGGCGCGATCCGCCCGGACTGGAGTTATGTGCGGTAGCACGTTATCCGGCGAGCCGCCCCCGGATTTCATCCGAGGGTGCAACAGGCTGCGCTTCCGATCACAGTTTTTGTGAAACACCGAAATAGAAGCCGCGACGCGGCCCGAATTGCGGCGCGAACACACCGATGCCGGAGCCGTCCCTGATCTCGTAGATCGTATCGAACAGGTTGACGACATCGAAGCGCAACGTGGTCGGCTTGGTCGGCGACACCAGATTGAAGTCGTGTGAAACGCCCACATTGAACTGGGTGTAGGAAGGTAGCGTCGTGGTATTGGCAAAGCCGTTGCGCAAGCCGCTGCCGTAGATCATGTCCGCGCTGAATTTCGTGCCGTTCCACAGATAGGAGGCACCGGCCGACCCGGTCAGGAGCTGGGCGTGGTCGGTGTAGACGTAACCATTGGCGATGTAAGCAAGCTCGGCGGCATCGAACAGATACTGGTTCGACACCACGTCGCTGGCACGCTGCCGCGCCCAGGCGAGGTTACCATAAACGCGCAGATTGCCGTTGGTATAGATACCCTTGAGTTCGACGCCGACGTTCTGGGCATAGGCATAGTTGAACGCGGACAGCACATAGGCCGCGCCGAATTGGCCGTCATCGAGCAGATCGGTCGCGGTCTTGTAATAGGCATCGACCCCGACCGTGAGACCCGGGATGGCATAGATCTTCTGATCCACGCCGATGTCGTACACGTTGGAGCGTTCCGGCTGCACCGGATCGTTCTGCGACACCTGGGGCTGTGCCGTCGTGCCCTGCACCAGCGCGAGATTGGTCGGCGCGGCCAGCACCTGTTCCGGCGGCGTGAAGTTCCTGGAATAGCCGGCATGGAATGTGGTGCCGTCATAGGGCTTCCAGGTCGCGTTGAAGCGCGGGCTGAGCTGGTTGGCATCGACATATTGCCACATCTGGTCGAACCGCAGCCCGTAGTTCAGGGTTAGCTGGTTGGTGACCTTCCACTCATCTTCCAGATAGGTGCCGAACAGGTAGCCGGTCTTGCTGCTCGAATCGAATACCGATGTCGGCGTGTCACTGGTCTGATTGCCCATGCTGTCAGCCGGCAACACCAGCGATGCATTGTTAACCAGAGACTGCTCGGCGCTGACGGAAAAGCCGAACTTCAGCGTGTGCGCGAAACCGAGCCGATAGGAAGTATCTTCCTGGATGCCATCGATAAAACTTTGGCGGTAGACGTCCGAGGCCACACCGTTGAAGACGAGATCGCCGATCGGATCGGGCGTAAAGTGCAACGCGCTGTAACGGTTGAAATAGGAAAGCTGGTAGTCGAAGCCGTCGCCGGCATGCTGATAGGCCAGCACGTTGAACTGGTTGAACTCGGTCTGTCGTTCGTTGAGCTGCGAGGAATTGAAGTTGGACACGCCGAAGGCGGTGAAGGCCGGCGTCTGCCCGGGATTGTTGGGGATTTCATAGATGCCGTTCGAGACGCCGCTCATCAAGGTCAGGCGGCTCGACGGATCGATCACCGTCGAGAGATAAAGGAAGCCCTTTTCCTGCGAGGTGTTGTCGTGAATGGCGTTGTAGGACGATGTCGGATTCTCGATGCCGAGATTGCTGCCGAAATAGCGCCCGGAGACGTAGTACTCGGTCTGTCCGATGGTGCCGCCATACTCGGCCGAGGTCGTGATCGTGCCGTGGCTGCCGCCATAGACGCCGACGCTGCCGCTGTTGTTGAAGGCGTCCGCCTTGGTCTGGATGTCGAGCACACCCGCCGTGCGCAAACCGTACTGCGCCGGCAACGCGCCGGTGACCAGCGCCAGGCTGCCGACGATGCCGGTGTCGATGATCTGTCCGAAGGCGCCGACGCCATCCGGCAACATGATGCCGTTGATACGGTATTGCAGATTGGCGTGCTCGTTGCGAACGTGCAGGTCGCCGCTCGCAGCCGAGTCCTGCGATACCCCCGGGGCCTGCAACAGCGCCCGGTCGAGCGAGGTGTTGGTGCCTTGCGGCAGCGCTTCGAGAACCTGCTGGCTCATCTCATAGGAACCGGCTCCGGTGGGTGAGATCAGGGCGCGGCGCGCTTCATCGAATTTGTCGTTCTTGCCGGCGAGGAGCTTCTCCGGGCTCTGCGGCGGCGTGGCGGGCGGTGGCACGCGGCGCTTCTCCGTGGCCACAGGGGTCACAGGACGCCTGGGTCTCACGGTCTTCGGCGCGGTGACCTCGATGTTCGGAAGCGCGACGGCCCCATTGTCGGTGGAGGACGGCGCTGTCGTGGCGGCCGGGGCTTGTGACGGCGCGGGAGCTTGCGAGGGCGCGGGCGAGGTTACCGGTGCGGGCGCGGGTGTTTGGGCGCGCGCCTGAGGGGCTAGACCGCAGAGCAGCAGCGAGGCTACGCCTGAGGTCGCTAACAGGGTTCTCTTTGACACAGACGTTACTTCCGATCCTTGCCGTCGATGGTCGACGTACCGATTTCGATTAATCCCGCGGGAAGCAACCGCGCGTGACGCGGCGATCCTTCGGGCCGATCAATCAATCGAGGTCAGGAGATCGGGGGCGCGCGCGGCTGGAACGCAACGCGGACGGAGTTCAGATGGACGAACTCGGCATCGGTGGTCAGGTACAGCAGTTCTACCGCTTGCGGCAGCTCCAGCAGCGGCGGTGTCGAAAACAACACCGCATTCGCCATCGCCATGACGGCGCAAATCGCGCAGCCATCGCTATCGGAATCGCGGTCAGAGCCAGGTTTCTGCCGCTGTTGAGGCAGGCTCGCCATGTCCGTTGCGGCAAGGCCGTTGGCGCGAGAAGCCTCGAACGGCGCAGGGCTCAATTGAAGCTGGCTTGAATGAAGCAGGCCGGACTGGATCGCGGGTGTCGCTTGGGCGGCCAGCCCGTGGAAATGCCCGAACGACAATACAAACTGGATCGCCAGCGCCAACAGCGCAAGGCGCGAGCCATGTTTGATATTGGACCGGAACCACTTCATTCGAAAGACGCACCCCACATCGGAATGGCAAGCAAAGACCAAGCCACCCTCGATGTTATATTATAACATCAGGGATGCCAGGCGGATGTCAACCGCAGTCCGGTTCGCGTCGGAAGATTTCGTCAGGGCAGTGTAATTTGGCAACGCCTGGAGCCTGTTCGGTTCTGATTGAATCAGAACCGAACAGGCTCCAGATTCTTATTTTAACGCGTTTTCTTGACGCGAACCGGCATCGACTTCGCTCGAAAACGCTATAAGCGCGTGAGCGCCTTCAGCGCCCTTCGCGCAGCCAGGTCGCGGCGAACGCGCCGAGCAGCAACAACAGGCCGATCAGCCCGGCGAACACCGGCAGCACGCCGACCCCCTTGACCACGCTGGCATCGCGCATCCGCACGCCCATCCAGCCGTCGCCGCGAAACACGCTCGATGAGCGCACCGGGACGATGCGCGGCAGATCGATGCTCGAGCCGTCCACCACGCGCCTCGCGTCACCGCCGGTGGCTTGCGCCAGCGGCTTGAGCATGTCGGTGGTGGAAGTCACTTCCGAAAATTCCTTCGGATTGGTCGGGCCGACATTGATCAGGGCTTTCAGCGTGCCGTCGGTGGCCTGCCACAGGCCGAGTTCGTTGGCCGGGATGGTCGCGCTCCAGATGCCGGGATCGCCGGCGGTCAGTGTCAGTTCGCGCGTGGCGCCCGATGGCGAGGTCACCGTCACCGGCGCGACATTGTCCGCCATGGTCTGGCGCTGGACGGCCAGATCCTTGCCGTGGATTTGCAGCCGCAGCGCCTCTTCGTCGAGGTCAGGCTGCTTCATCAGCCAATGCGACATCCGCCGCAGCAGATCGAGATGCGGTCCGCCGCCTTCATAGCCGCGGGCCCAGAGCCAGATCTGATCCGACAACAACAGCGCGACGCGGCCTTCGCCATAGCGTGACAGCAGCAGCAGCGGTTTGCCGTCGGCGCCGGTCATCACCGGAGGGCTGGTGACGTTGCGGGTGTCGACGGTGCGGAAGAACCGGCTCCAATGCGGCGGCTCGGAGGCGGAGCCCTCGAGTCCGCGCGTCACCGGATGGCGTTTGCCCGCGTCGCTCAAATGCGCATAGAACGGTTTCTCGGTGACGCCGACCGGCTCGGCCGGCAGCACCGAGTCGAGCGAGGTACGCCAGATGCTGGTGGTCGAGGCGTAATCCGGGCCGGCCGAGACCAGCATCGCGCCGCCGGCGCGGACGTAACGCGCGATGTTGTCGAAATAGGCGGTCGGCAGCACGCCCTGACGGGCATAGCGGTCGAAGATAATCAACTGGAATTCGTTGATCTTCTGCTGGAACAGTTCGCGGGTCGGAAATGCGATCAGCGACAATTCGTTGATCGGCGTGCCGTCCTGCTTCTCCGGCGGACGCAGGATTGTGAAGTGCACCAGATCGACGCTGGGGTCGGATTTCAGGAGGTTGCGCCAGGTGCGCTCGCCGGCATGCGGCTCGCCGGAGACCAGCAGCACCCGCAATTTGTCGCGCACGCCGTCGATCGCGACCACCGCGCGGTTGTTGACCGGGGTCAGCTCGTTCTCGAGCGGAGAGGCCTCGATTTCGACGATGTTGGGCCCGGCATGCTTGATGTCGATATCGACATTGACGGTCTGGCCGCTCAGCACGGTGCGCTCGTTGATTACGTCGCCGTCGCGGCGCACTGTGACCTTGGCGCGGTCGCCGGTGACGCCCTGGTCGTCGAGCCGATAGGTGATGGTCTGGGTCTGTCCGACGATGCCGAAACGCGGGGCGGCCGATATCGCGATGCGGCGGTCGCGCTCGTTCTTTTGTCCGGTAATCAGCGCGTGCACCGGCGCCTGGAATCCCAGCGCCGCGGCGTTGGCGGGAATGTCATGCACCCGGCCGTCGGTGATCAGGAAAGCGCCGGCGACGCGGTCGACCGGAACATCCGACAGCGCCGAGGACAATGCGCCGAACAGACGCGTGCCGTCGGTTTCGCCATCGGCTTGTCCTGCCTCGACGACGCGCACTTCCAGACCCTTGATCTTCTTCAGCTCGTCGACCAGCGCTTCCCGAGCCTCGGCGGTTTCCTTGGTGCGCTGGCCGAAGTTCTGGCTGGGGCTCTTGTCGACCACGACCACCGCCACGGACGACAGCGGCTCGCGGTCCTCGCGGGTAAAGGATGGATTGGCCAGCGCCAGCACGATCAGCGCCAGCGCCGCCACGCGCACCGCGGCGCCGCGCGACCTCCCGAGCAACAGCAATACCGCGATCACCGCGATGGCGCCCAGCGCCAGCCACAGCACCAGCGAGGGAACCAGCGGGGTAAATGCGATGCCGTAATTCATTTAGTTGCCTGGCAGGTTGGCGTCATCCCGAGAGCCTGTGCTGTCTCGACCGTCATCCTGAGGAGCGGCGTCTTCGCCGCGTCTCGAAGGATGGCCGCGAGTCCGTGTGTTGTGTCCATCCTTCGAGACGCGCGCAAGGGCGCGCTCCTCAGGATGACGGCCGAGATAGCTTCACAGGCCCTCAGGATGACGGCGCTGCTCATTGTCCCAGCCGCTCGATCAGCGCCGGCGCATGCACCTGGTCGGCCTTGTAGTTGCCGGTCAGCGTGTACATCACGATGTTGACGCCGGCCCGGAACGCAAACTCTCGTTGCCGCGGCTCACCGGGCGACAGCGGCAACATGGCCTGGCCATCGGGACGGATCGCCCAGGCGCCGGCCAGATCGTTCGAGGTGATGATGATCGGCGAGACGCCGTCGCCGCCACGCGCCGGGTGCGAGGCGGCCTCGTCGTCATCCTCGCGCGGCAACGCTTCGACCCAGGTCTGCCCGTTGGTGAATCGGCCGGGAAAATCGCGCAACAGATAAAACGTCTTGGTCAGCACGTGATCGCGCGGCACCGGCTCGAGTTCGGGCACGTCGAGCGAGGACAGCAGTTCGCGCAGCGTCTGCATGCCCGGCGTTTGCGACGCGCCGCCTTCGCCCGGCGGCGCGTCGATGGCGTCGCGGGTATCGAACAACACGGTGCCGCCCTGTTTCATGTAGGCGTCGATCTTGTTGATGGCGTCCTGCGGCGGCTTGGCGGCGCCCGGCACCACCGGCCAGTAGATCAGCGGGAAGAACGCCAGTTCGTCATGCGCGGGATCGATGCCGACGGGATCACCGGCCTCGAGCGCGGTGCGTTGCGCCAGAAACAAAGTCAGCCCGGACAAGCCCGCTTTGACGATGGAATCCACGTCGGCGTTGCCGGTGACGACATAAGCCAGCCGGGTCTGTGAGACCGCCTTGATCGCAAAGTCGTCTTTCTCATCGGCATGGGACGGCGCCGGCGCGAACATCATCGCGGTCAGGATCACGGCGAAGGCCAGGGCGGCCGATGCCGGACGCCGCCGCAGCAGCGCCGTGATGCCGGCGCCGAGGAAGGCTACGATGATGGCGTCGATCAGGAACAGCGCCAGCGATGACGACAGCAGGATGCCCCGCAAATCGCGCGGCTCCGAATTAGTGTAGCTGGCGTGCTGCGCCTTGAGCGCGGAAATATCCAGCGGCGCGATGCGATCGGCGGCCGCCAGCGTATTGACCGCGAGCGGACCGTCGGCGGGGCCGTAGAACCCCGGCGGATGGTCCGATGCCGCACGGTCGCGGAAATCCGCTGCAAGGGGCTTTGCGGTCGAGGGCGGCGGCCCGAACGCGCCAAAGCCGTCGAGGGTACGCAGCGGCACCACTGTTTCCGTGGTCGCTTCGCCGGCCGGACCCGCACCCGGATTGGCGATGTAACCGGACATATCGACGATCCGCCGCAGCATCTCGACAAAGGTGCCGGACATCGGCAGATCGGACCAGCGCATATCGGCGGCGACATGGAACAGGCTGACGACGCCCTTGCCATGGCGGTCGCCCGTCACCAGCGGCGTGCCATCTTCAAGCGAGGCCCAGGTTCTCGTCACCAGGGCCGCGTCCGGTTCAGCCAGCACCTGACGGTTGACGGTGACGTCTTTTGGCACCGCGAGGCCGGCGAACGGCCCGGCGGAGGCAAACGAGGCGAGGTGCTGCGGCTTCTCCCAGGTCAGGCTGCCACCTAAAGTACGTCCGCCGCTGCGCAGTTTGACCGGCACGAGATCGTCGTCCTCGGCCTGCGCCAGTCGCGGGCCGGCAAAGCGCACCAGCACGCCGCCTTGTTCGATCCAGGCGTTGAGGCGTTCGCGGATTTCAGGCGACAGCGAGCCGACGTCGGCCAGTACGATCATCGGAAGCTTCTGGTCGAGAAATTGCGTGATCGCCTGCTGCGGCGCGCCGCGATCGCCCAGCCGAACGTCGGCGAACGGCGCCAGCGCGCGGGTGAGGTAGAAGCTCGATGCCAGCAGCGGCTGCGCGGTATCGGTGGTCGATCCGCTGACGATGCCGATCGCGCGCCGTCGCCACCTTTTGTCGAGCAGTTGCACCGCGCCGGCGGATCGTTCGCCGGATATTTCGAGCCTTGCGATGTCGTTGCGCAACTCGACCGGCAGATCGAACGCGGCTTCGGTCTCGCGATCCTGCGGGGCGAAGCCGAAATGGGCTTCCGCGATCGGCGAACCCTTGAGGTCGAGCGCGCGGACGATGCCCCCGGCAATGCCGCTGTCGGTACGCAGCACCTTGACGGTCATCTTTGCCGCCGCGTTTTCGGCGGCGACGAGGGCCAGGGCTGAGGGCGTGCCGTCCTTGAACACCGTCAGCGTGTGATCTCCGATGGTCTTGCCCAAGGCTTCGACGAATTCCGGTCCGCGCCCGGTATCGACGCCATCCGACAGCCACGCCAGGTCGCAGTCGCCGGTTGCTTTGAGAAAACGTCCGATCGCGGGCAGGGTATCGACCCGTTCGATCGCGTAGGGCTTTGGCGTGAGTTGGCGCAAGGCCACGCGCGCGGTGCCGGCCGGCATCAGCGTGATGTCTCGCGCCGGCTCGGACAACGGAATCAGCGCGACCGCACGGCGGTCGCTGTCGGCGCGTGCGATCAATTCGTCGGCGGCCTTGACCCGGATGTCCCAACTCGCGGCGGCACTCCAGCCGTCGTCGAGCAGGATCGCCAGCGGCGCGTGGCCGCCGGCCGCTTGGCCTTGAGGATTCCAGGTCGGTCCCGCCGCCGCGAAAATAATCAGCGCCGCCGCCGCCAGCCGCAACGCGGTCAGCCACCACGGCGTCCGCGACGGGGTTTCCTCCTTCGGCGCGATATCGAACAACAACCGCGTCGGCGGGAACTCGATACGCCGCGGCCGCGGCGGCATCACCCGCAACAGCCACCACAGCACCGGCAGGCTCAACAGGCCCAGCAGCAACAATGGCTCCGCGAAGGAAAGAGGCAGTCCGGCCATCATGCGCTTCGTCCCGCTTTGACCGTCGCACTGCCGGCGCTGGCCCTGCTCACCATCATGCCGCTATGCAGGAACAACAACAGCTCGGCGGCCGAGCGATCGGTGGTGTGGGTGGAGAACAGCCAGTCCAATCGGTTGGTCTCGGCGCGAATCTGGTCGCGGTGCAGCGCCACGCGCGCCACGTAATCGCTGGCCCAGCGCTCGGCGCGGCCGGCGGTGATGACGCCGCCACCTTCCGGTTCGACGAATTCGACGCGGCCGGAATAGGGAAAACTCTCTTCTGCCGGATCGACGATCTGGACCAGCGTGCCGTGCGCGCCGGAGGCCGACAGGCCGGCCAGTGTCGTCTTGATCTCCGATATGGGCGACCAGAAATCCGACAGCACCACGATTTCGGCCAGCGCCGACGGCACGAAGGACGGCGGCAGGCTCAGTCGGCTGGATTCGTCATGCAGCATTGCCTGCGCCATCTTGTCGATCACGCTGCGGCTGGCGGTGGGATTCATCAGGCCGGGAATGCCGACGCGTTCGCCGCCCGCGACCAGCAGCTCGGCGAGCGCGAATGTCACGATCAAGGCGCGTTCCAGCTTGCTGTCGCGCGCCTGTTTCGAGGCAAAGGCCATCGACGGCGAACGGTCCGGCCACAGCCACACGGTATGGGCGGACTCCCATTCATGTTCGCGGACGTAGAGATGATCGTCGCGCGCCGAGCGGCGCCAGTCGACGTTCTGCGACGGCTCGCCGGAATTGAAGCGGCGATATTGCCAGAAACTTTCGCCGGCGCCGGCGCGTCGCCGTCCGTGCAGGCCGTGGATCACGTTGGCGGCAATGCGGCGGGCTTCAAGCACGAGACGCGGCAGCGATGCGGCGAGCGTTCGGCTTTCGCCATCGGCACGTCGGATCGCTGTGATCTCTCCAGTTGCGTGCTTGTTCGCTTCCGCCATCAACCGATCCGAGCCTTTAATTGCCGGATCACGTCGGGAATCGTGCGTCCTTCAGCGCGCGCGGAGAACGTCAGCGCCATGCGGTGCTTGAGAACGGGCTCCGCCAGATCAAGCACGTCGTCGATCGAGGGCGCAAGACGGCCGTCGAGCAGCGCGCGGGCGCGAACCGCGAGCATCAGCGATTGGCTGGCGCGCGGGCCCGGTCCCCACGCGATCAGCTTGCCGGTCTCGCCACCGTCCGGGCCGGGACGTGCCGAGCGCACCAGCGTGAGGATCGCTTCGACGACGCTGTCGCCGACCGGCAGCCGGCGCACCAGCCGTTGCGCGGTGATCAGGATCTCGGCGTTCATCGCGGCCTTCGCCAGCGTCTCTTCCGCGCCGGTGGTCTCGAACAGGATGCGCCGCTCGGCGTCGCGATCCGGATAATCGACGTCGATCTCCATCAGGAAGCGATCGAGCTGCGCTTCCGGCAGCGGATAGGTGCCTTCCTGCTCCAGCGGATTTTGCGTCGCCAGCACATGGAACGGCTTCGGCAGATCGTGCCGCGCGCCGGCCACCGTGATGTGCTGCTCCTGCATCGCCTGCAGCAGCGCCGATTGGGTGCGCGGGCTGGCGCGGTTGATCTCGTCGGCCATCAGAAGCTGCGCGAATACCGGCCCGGAAATGAAGCGGAACGAGCGCTTGCCGCTGCTGCTTTCGTCCAGCACCTCGGCGCCGAGAATATCCGACGGCATCAGATCCGGCGTGAACTGGATGCGCTTGGCGTCCAGGCCCAGCGTGACGCCCAAGGTTTCCACCAGCTTGGTCTTGGCGAGGCCGGGCACGCCGATCAAGAGCGCATGACCGCCGGACAGGATCGTCACCAGCGTGTTTTCGATCACGCGGTCCTGACCGAAAATGACGGTGGAGATTGCCTCCTTTGCGCTACGGATTTGACCGGCGACCTGCTCGGCCGAACGGACGATCACGTCCTCGAGTTTTTCGACACTGTCTGCGCCAGCCATTCCGTCAGCTCCTTAAAGACGCCGCTATCCGCGTCGTCATGCCATGAACCTCATGCTAAACCTGTGTGAAGGCCATGTATTCGTTGAATTAAACTATCCCCACATTATCGGCTTTTCGGGGTATGAACGGCATCACGATGTGGCGAGAACGTCAGTTCCGCGCACATCGGGAGAACTTGCACCAATCGTGCCAGATTGAAGCGATCGAACCTTAAGGCAAACAATGGCGAAGCAAGGGCAGAACACCGATCCAGGTCGTGAGAATACGGGTCTTGAAGGCCTCACTGCTGCGGCCACCCATGCGGCGAAAGCCAGCCCTGCCGAAAAGGGCCAAAAGGGACTGCCGC
The DNA here is from genome assembly GCA_963755895.1 of uncultured Alphaproteobacteria bacterium. GTDB lineage: Bacteria > Pseudomonadota > Alphaproteobacteria > Rhizobiales > Xanthobacteraceae > Bradyrhizobium. The sequence goes on along the minus strand of CAVWMD010000022.1, from coordinate 458,465 downwards.
CGGTGCATCTGTGGAATCCGCCGTTCTGCGGCGATCTCGACATGCAGAATCGCCGGCGACGGCACCTGGTTCTACATGGGAACACCGATCGGGCGGCCGGCGCTGGTGCGGCTGTTTTCGACCATCCTCAAGCGCGAGGACGGCAAGCACTTTCTCGTGACACCGGTGGAGAAGGTCGGCATCCGCGTCGACGATGCGCCGTTCCTCGCCGTCGAGATGCTGCGGGAGGGCGAGGGTGAGGGCCGGTTGCTGCGGTTCCGGACCAATGTCGACGACTGGGTCGATTGCGATGCCGCGCACGGCTTGCGGTTCAAGGCCGCGGCCGACGGCGGCCTCACGCCCTATCTCCACGTTCGAGCCGATCTTTGGGCCAAGGTAACGCGCGCGATCTATTATGATCTGGTTGACATCGGCGAGGAGCGAGTGGTCGATGGTCGTGCGATGTTCGGGATCGCGTCCGGCGGCGAGTTTTTCGCGATGGCCGATGCGGAGCAGGTGAGGGGCGCAACTTGAACGGACCGATGCTGAAGACCGAGCCGGCGTTGTTCAATTCGGCGGAGTTCTTCGCGCGGGCCCGCGCGCGGCTGCGCTTTCGACGTCCCGCCTGGTCTGAACGATGCCAGCATCGTTCCGCCGAGCGGCGATCCGGGCACCGATCGGATGCTGGAGATCATCGCGCGCGAACAGCCGATCCGGCCCGCGGCGGTCTTGATCGCGGTGGTCGACCACCCGCAGCCGACCGTGCTGCTGACGCAGCGCGCGGCGCATCTGCAACGACCACGCCGGCCAGATCTCCTTTCCCGGCGGCAAGATCGATCCGACCGACGCCTCGCCGCTCGATGCGGCGCTGCGCGAGGCCTGGGAGGAAATCGGCCTGGCGCGCGAGTTCATCGATCCGATCGGCTATCTCGATCTCTACGGCACCGGCTTCGGATTTCGCATCCTGCCGACGGTGGCGCGGATCAGGCCGGGCTTCAGTCTGCGCATCAGCGAAGACGAGGTCGACGATGCGTTCGAGGTGCCGCTGGCATTCCTGATGAATCCGGCGAACCATCAGGTGCACAGCAAGGAATTCCGCGGCATCATGCGTTCGTATTACGCGATGCCGTTCGCAGCAGCGTTATATCTGGGGTGCGACCGCGGGAATGCTGCGCGTGCTGTATGAGCGGATCTGCCTCCCATGATCCGTCCGGCTTTCACCGAAGTCGGAATTTTCCTGATCCCGTTCGCGGTCTATGCGCTGTTTCTGATCGCCATCACGCTCCGGATTGCTGGTGCAGGCATCGTGGCCGCTGCATGTGATCGCCAGGCTTGCGATCGGCGCCATGCTGCTGGTGGTCGCGTCAGTTTCGTCCTGCTCGCGCATTTTTCCAGCGCGCCGCCGAACTCGACCTACGTTCCCGCGCATATCGAGAACGGCAAGTTCGTTCCCGGAGTTGAAAAATGACCGACGCGCGCGTGCTCGACCGACGCGCCCTGGCTCAGCTCCGGTCCGGCCGCCCGCGTGCTCGCGTTGCTGAACGGCGATGGCGAGGAAGCGCGCGTGGTCGGCGGCGCGGTTCGCAACGCGCTGCTCGGGCTTGCCGATCGGCGAGATCGATATCGCGACCACGGCATTGCCCGCCGAAGTGATCCGCCGCGCCAAGGCCGCCGGCATCAAGAGCGTGCCGACCGGCATCGAGCACGGCACCGTGACGCTGGTCGTCGACGCCCAGCCGTTCGAGGTCACCACCTTGCGCGAGGACGTCGAGACCTTCGGCCGCAAGGCCAAGGTCGCGTTCGGCCGCGACTGGGTACGCGACGCGGAGCGGCGCGATTTCACCATCAATGGCCTGTCGGTCGACGCCGACGGCGTGGTGCATGACTATGTCGGCGGACTGGCGGATATCGCGGCCAGGCGCGTGCGCTTCATCGGCGATCCCAAGCTGCGTATCGCCGAGGATTATTTGCGCATCCTCCGCTTCTTCCGCATTCACGCCGCCTATGGCGCGGGCGAGCCCGATCGCGCCGGATATCTCGCCTGCATCGGCGGGCGCGCGGGCCTCGCCGGCCTTTCCGCCGAACGCATGCGGATGGAAATGCTGAAGCTGATGGTCGCGCAAGGCGCCGCTGCCGCGGTCGCGGCGATGGCGGATGGCGGCTTGCTGCTGCCGATTTTCGGCGGCGTCGCCTATACCGGGCCGTTTGCCGCGATGATCGCGGCGGAGCACGCGCTTGGACTTGCGCCGAACGCCATTCGCCGGCTCGGCGCGCTCGCGGTCGCCGTCACCGAGGATGCGCAGGCGGCTGGCGGCGCGGCTGCGGCTGACCAACAACGAGACCAAGGCGCTGGATTCCATGGGCCATCGCTGGTGGCGGCTGGCCGGCATGGACGAGGCGAGGGCGCGGCGGCGGCTGTATCGGCTCGGCGCGGAGCGCTACCGCGACCGGCTGATGCTGGCCTGGGCGCGGGCCGGCGGCGACCGGCGACGTTCGGCATTCTGGCGCGAGCTTGCCACCTTGCCGGAGCGCTGGAGCGCGCCGAAATTTCCGCTGAAGGCGGCCGATTTCGTCGCGCGCGGCATTGCCGAAGGTCCGGCGCTCGGGCATGTGCTGGCGCTGGCCGAAGACGCCTGGCTCGCGGCGGATTTTCCGCTCGATGCAGCCGGCGCTGGAGGCCATCGCCGACCAGACCGTCACCCGTTTCAAGCGCGATCACCGGCTTTGAATATCCTTTCCGGCTTCGCCGATATTTCGCTCGTTCAACTGTTGCTGGTCGCAGGCATGGCGTTGTTTGCCTCCGTGATCGGCGGCCTGGCCGGCTACGGCACCGGCGCGCTGATGCCGCTGGTGCTGGTGCCGCTGATCGGCGCCGAGCCGGTGGTGCCGATCATCGCGATCTCCTCGATCTTCACCAATTTCAGCCGCTTCGCCGCCTATTTCCGCTACGCCGACCGCCGCCGCGCGCTGATCGTGGTTTGCGCGGCGGCGCTGACCACCGCGCTCGGCGCCTACGGCTATACGCGGCTGACCAGCGCGGGCGCCGCGGTGGTGATCGGCGCCATGCTGATATTGAGCGTGCCGCTGCGCCGTCTGCTCAAGCGCCACGATGTCAGGATCGGCGACACCGGGCTCGCCGCCGGCGCGGTCGGTTACGGCGTGCTGGTCGGCGGCACCTCGGGATCCGGCGTGATCCTGCTGTCGCTGTTGATGGCGGTGGGCCTTGAAGGCGCGGCCGTGATCGCCACCGACGCGGTGATTTCGCTCGTGACCAGCGTCATCAAGATTTCGGTGTTCGGCATGGCCGGGGTCGTCAGCCGCTCAGGTGCTGGCCTTCGCGGTGCTGATCGGCGTCGTGGCGCTGCCGGGCGCGTTTCTGGCGCGGGCCTTCGTCGAGCGCATGCCGGTGCATATTCACACCGCGATCCTCGACGTCGCGGTGATCATCGGCGGCGTGGTGATGATTTCGTCGGCGTTGCGCAAGATTTTTGTTTGAAGCGAACGCGTTATCACCGGCCTAACCGCCTTCGGCGGGCACCAACTCGGTCAGCGAGCGGATGATGCGGTCAGGCTTGATGGTCGAGCCTGCTGGCAGGCCGTCGCCGTGAACGTCGATCCAGATCGCGTAGATGCCGAGCTCGCTGCGGCGCCTCGACTTCCCATTCCAGATTGTCGCCGATCATCCAGGTATCGCTGTGCGGTGACCCCCAGCGCCTGCATCGCGTGCAGATAAGCGCGCTCTTCCGGCTTGCCGAAGCCGTGCTCGCCCTCGATCTGGATGTGATCGAAGCGATGCGTCAGCGCAAAGCGCTCGACCTTGGCGCGCTGGGTATCGGCCGCGCCATTGGTCACCAGCGCCAGTTTGACGCCGCGGCGCCCGCAGCGCATCGATGGCATCATGCGCGCCCGGGAAGACGAACGTTTCCTGTTCGCGAAAAATCGTGAAACGGTCGGCGAGCCGTACCGCCAGATCGTCCGACAAGACGGTTTGATGAGCCGCGCCCAGCGCGGCAAACCCTCCCTTGACCGTCAGCTGCCGGGCCTCGGTGAGTTTCAGTCGCCACGCAGCATCCGCCGTGGCCCAGAATTGACGCGCGAATGTCAGGATAGCCGCAGCGACCTGTTGCGGTGGGAGCGGCGCCAACTCCGCGGCGAATTCCGCCGCGATCGTTGTTCCAGGCGATGTCGGGGCGGCCATAGGCCGACAGGATGGTGTCGTCCATGTCGATCAGCATCGCGCGGGGCAACGTTGCATCGTTGTCTTCACGGCCACTTCACTTCCGGCGGCATCGACGACAGGATCGAATCGACATTGCCGCCGGTCTTCAGGCCGAAGATGGTGCCGCGATCATACAGCAGGTTGAATTCGACGTAGCGTCCGCGCCGGACCAATTGTTCCTCGCGATCCTGCGCGTTCCACGGCGTGGCGAAATTGCGCCGGACGATTTCCGGATATGATCTTCAGGAAGGCGCGGCCGACATCCTGGGTAAACGCGAAGTCGGCGTCCCAGTCGCCGCTATCGTGCCAATCGTAGAAGATGCCGCCGATGCCGCGCGCTTCCTTGCGATGCGGCAGATAGAAATAGTCGTCGCACCATTTCCTGTATTTTTCATAGGGCGCGATCGCCGCATGCGCGTCGCAGGCGGTCTGCATCGCGGCATGAAAGGCAATCGTATCGGCATCTTGCTGGGTTCGGCGCCGGTCGAGCACCGGCGTAAGGTCGGCGCCGCCGCCGAACCAGGCTTTGGTGGTGACGACGAAGCGGGTGTTCATGTGCACCGCCGGGATGTTCGGATTGCGCAAGATGCGCGATCACCGAAACGCCCGACGCCCAGAAACGCGGGTCGTCGGCGGCGCCCGGAATCTGGCTGCGAAATTCCGGCGCGAATTCGCCGTGCACCGTCGAGCAATGCACGCCGACCTTTTCGAACAGCCGCCCGCGCATCACCGACATCACGCCGCCGCCGCCGGGCGCACCGGTATGGTCGGTACGGTCCCAGGGAGTGCGCACGAAACGCCCGGCATCGCCGGAATAGAGCGAGGCCGGCGCGTCGTTCTCGAGTTGTTCGAAGGCCAGGCAAATGTCGTCGCGCAGCGCTTCGAACCAGCTTCGCGCGCGGGACTTGCGATCATCGATGACAGAGGCGTCCATGGAGAATTCCCAGAGCGAACGAAGCCAGATCCGTCATTGCGAGCGTAGCGAAGCAATCCAGAACAACAAGGAAAGACTGGATTTAGCGCTCCTCGCGATGACGACAGAATTGAATCCTACCCCTGCGGCCCGAAGTAAGCGCAGCTCTCGTTGCAGCTATCGCGGTGAACGCTGACCCGGGTAAGGCGGCCGGCATGCTCGACCCGTTCCCAGATGAAGCGCGCGAGGTTTTCCAGCGTCGGCGCGCCCAGCGCCTCGATCTTGTTGAGCAGTCTGTGGTCGAGCATCTTTTGCACGTCGGCCATGCTGCGTTCGAGCAGGCCGAGATCGAGCACCATCCCGGTCGCCGGATCCGGCGTGCCGCGCACGGTCACCTCGGCGCGGAACGAGTGGCCGTGGATTTCCTCGCTGGCCGCGCCAAGTGTCGTTCCCGGCAGCGCGTGCGCGGCCTCGAACCGGAACGATTTCGTCAATTCCCACATCGGCAAATCCAGATCCTGATCTTGTCGCAAGGCTACCTGATACCCAGAGGCTACCTGATACCCAGCGTCTTGTGGGTTTGCAGGCTGAGCCGCCATTGCGGATGGCGCAGGCAATAATCCACCGCGCGCACGGTGTTCTCGATCACATCGGGCCCGTCCATCGGCTGCAGCGAGAAGCGCTCGAAGGCGAGATCGACAAAGGCCTCGGGCAACGCATCGGCCTGCGGATAAACCAGCTTGAGTTCGTGACCCTGCCGGAGCGCCAGTTCCGCGCCGCCCTTGGGGCTGACGCAAATCCAGTCCATGCCGTCCGGCGGGACCAGGGTGCCGTTGGTCTCGATCCCGATCGAAAAGCCATGCGCGTGCAGGGCCTCGATCAACGGCGTGTCGACCTGCAGCAGTGGTTCGCCACCGGTCAATACCACGTAACGATGGGCAGGGTCGCCGGTCCATTGCGCGGCGATGGTATCGGCGAGTTCGCCGGCCGAGGCATAGCGGCCACCCAGGGTGCCGTCGGTGCCGACAAAATCGGTGTCGCAAAAGCGGCAGGTCGCGGTGGCGCGATCCTGCTCGCGGCCGCTCCAGAGATTGCAGCCCGCGAATCGGCAGAACACCGCGGCTCGGCCGGCATGGGCGCCTTCGCCCTGCAGGGTCAGAAATATTTCCTTCACCGCGTAACTCACCGCATCGTCTCCTGAATGGTCGCCCCGGTTTGCCGCAGCGCCTCGCCCAATGCCATGGCGGCGGCCATCGCCACATTGAGCGAGCGCAGGCCGGGCTTGATCGGGATCACCAGCTTGGCATCGGCCGCCGCCGCGACCGCGTCCGGAACACCGGCGGATTCCCTTCCGAACAGCAGGATGTCGGCGGTCTCAAAGCGATAATCAAGATAGCAACCGGCCGCCTTGGTCGTGAACAGGATCAGCCGATGCGCCTCGTCGTGGCGCCATTGCTCGAATTTCGACCCAGGAATCGTGCCGCGTGATTGTCACCTGATCGAGATAATCCATGCCGGCGCGGCGGAAGTGCCGGTCGGACACCGGAAATCCGGCCGGCTCGATAATATGGGCGGTTACATCCAGGCACGCGCACAGGCGCAGAATCGTGCCCGTGTTCTGGGGAATGTCCGGCTGGAAAAGTGCGATCTGCATTCTGTGACGGGCCTTCGGGACGGCCGAGCGGTCCCCATGAAATGACTGAAAAATCACAGCTCGGCGCGGATTTAGTGCATTGCACGCATGTCAGCCGATAGCGGGCTTGCGCTCTTACGGCAAGGGTGCCAATAGAACGATTCTGGACTGCCTTGTTCTGCCATAATTGGCGAGGCGAAGCGGTCATTGATGCCGCCGCGGGGGTCGCGGGCGCCGGCAGCCTCTTCCCGGTCAATGGGCGTTGCCTGGGGCGGTTCTACCGGCGGCGTTTGAGAAAGGGTTTGGGATCGTGACGACAGCGTCTTCGGCGGGCTCGACACGCCGTGATTTCCTCTTTGTTGCAACGGGAGCCGCCGCCGCGGTTGGCGGACTGGCCACGGTCTGGCCGCTGGTTTCCCAGATGAATCCGGACGCTTCGACGATTGCGGCCGGCGCACCGATCGAAGTCGACCTGACGCCGATCGCCGACCGGTCAGGACATCAAGGTGTTCTGGCGCGGCAAGCCGATCTACATCATGAACCGCACCAAGAAGCAGATCGACGAGGCCCGCGCGGTGCCCGTCGCCGAACTTCGCGATCCGCAAACCGATCAATCCCGGGTCAAGGAGGGCCACGACCAGTGGCTGGTCGTGATCGGCATCTGCACCCATCTCGGCTGCATCCCGATCGCCCATGACGGCAATTTCGACGGCTTCTTTTGCCCCTGCCACGGTTCGCAATACGACTCCTCCGGTCGCATTCGCCAGGGGCCAGCGCCCCTGAACCTGCCGGTCCCGCCCTATCAATTCGTTTCCGACAGCAAAATCCAGATTGGCTGAGGCTTGGAACTGACTTCCAGGTTTCATAACCCGTCGCGTCGCCTTTAAATTCCCTAGGGATCGCACCATGAGCGGACCATCCGACTACCAGCCGACCAATCCCGTCGTGAAATGGATTGAACGGCGTCTACCGATTTTTGGCCTCGTCCACTCCTCGTTCGTGGCCTATCCGACGCCGCGCAACCTGAACTATTGGTGGACCTTCGGCGCCATCCTTTCGTTCATGCTGGGCGTGCAGATCCTGACCGGCATCATCCTGGCGATGCACTACACGCCGAATGCGGATCTCGCCTTCAAGTCGGTCGAAAGCATCGTCCGCGACGTGAACTACGGCTGGATGCTGCGCAATATCCACGCCGCCGGCGCCTCGATGTTCTTCTTCGCCGTCTACATCCATATGTTCCGCGGCCTCTATTACGGGTCGTACAAGGAGCCCCGCGAAATCCTCTGGATCCTCGGCGTCATCATCTACCTCCTGATGATGGCGACCGGCTTCATGGGCTATGTGCTGCCCTGGGGCCAGATGAGCTTCTGGGGCGCCACCGTCATCACCAACCTGTTCTCCGCCATTCCCTATGTCGGCGACAGCATCGTGACCTTGCTATGGGGCGGCTATTCGGTCGGTAATCCGACGCTGAACCGCTTCTTCTCGCTGCATTACCTGCTGCCGTTCGTGATCGCCGGCGTCGTGGTGCTGCACATCTGGGCGCTGCATGTCGCGGGCCAGAACAACCCGGCCGGCGTCGAGGCCAAGACCGAGAAAGACACGGTGGCGTTCACGCCCTACGCAACCATCAAGGATGCGTTCGGCGTCACCTGCTTCCTGATCTTCTTCGCCTGGTTCATCTTCTACATGCCGAACTATCTCGGCGACGCCGACAACTACATTCCGGCCAATCCCGGCGTGACCCCGATGCACATCGTGCCGGAATGGTATTACCTGCCGTTCTACGCGATCCTGCGCTCGATCCCGAACAAGCTTGCCGGCGTCATCGCGATGTTCTCGGCGATCGTGGTGCTGGCGTTCCTGCCCTGGCTCGATAGCGCCAGGACCCGTTCGTCGAAATATCGCCCGCTGGCCAAGCAGTTCTTCTGGATGTTCGTCGTGGTTTGCGTGTTGCTCGGTTATCTCGGCGCGCAGCCGCCGGAAGGCATCTACGTGATCGCCGGCCGCATCCTGACCTTCTGCTACTTCGCCTATTTCCTGATCCTGCTGCCGCTGTTGAGCCGGATCGAGACGCCGCGGCCGATTCCGAATTCGATCGCCGAGGATGTGCTGGCCAAGAGCAGAGGCAAGTCGGCGGTTGCTTCCGTGGCAATCATGTTCGCCGTGTCCGGCGCGCTGTTCGCCGGAAGTGCCGGCAGCGCCAAGGCTGAGGAAGACGCGGTGCCGCCGTCGCAGAAGTGGTCATTCTCCGGCCCCCTCGGCACCTACGATCGCGGTTCGCTGCAGCGTGGCCTGAAGGTCTACAAGGAAGTCTGTTCCGCCTGTCACTCGCTGAATTACATCGCGTTCCGCAATCTCGCCGATCCCGGCGGCCCCGGTTATTCCGAGGCGCAGGCGGCAGCCTTCGCCTCCGACTACAAGATCAAGGACGGCCCGAACGACCAGGGCGAGATGTTCGAGCGGCCGGGCCGGCCGGCCGACTACTTCCCGGCGCCGTTCCCGAACGAGCAGGCGGCGCGCGCCGCCAATGCCGGCGGTCTGCCCCCGGACCTGTCGCTGATCACCAAGGCGCGGTCCTATGAGCGCGGCTTCCCGCAGTTCATCTTCGACTTCTTCACCCAGTTCCAGGAACAGGGCCCGAACTACGTGAGTGCCGTCCTGCAAGGCTTTGAGGACAAGACGCCGGCCGGCGTCACCATTCCCGATGGCACCTACTACAACAAATATTTCCCGGGCCACGCCATCAAGATGCCGAAGCCGTTGAGCGATGGTCAGGTGACGTTTGACGACGGCGCGCCGGCGACCGTCCCGCAATATGCCCACGACGTCACCACCTTCCTGATGTGGGCCGCGGAGCCGCACATGGAAGCACGCAAGCGGATCGGCCTGCAGGTATTCGTGTTCCTGATCCTGTTTGCCGGCTTGATGTATTTTACAAAGAAGAAAGTCTGGGCCAACGCCCACTGATCTTTCGGATATTGTGAACGAAATTCGAAAAAGCCCCCGAACGGGGGCTTTTTTTGTTGGCGCAATCACGCAGGTCATTCCGGGGCACGCGAAGCGTGAACTATGATGCGCAATTGCGCATCTGAGAATCTCGAGATTCCGGGTCTGGTGCTTGCGCACCATCCCGGAATGACGATCTGTAGATGGAGCGGCGCGTTGCGCAGTATCCGGTGCACGAAGCCGTGCATTGCGTCCCGATCCCACTGCGGCCAAAATGCCCGCCAAGCAGTCTCAGGCAATCAGCGGAGGAACCCATGGGCACCAGCATCACTTTCAAGCGTCCCGACGGCAAGGATGCCAACGGCTATCTCGCCAACACGGCGCGCGGCAACGCGCCGGGCGTGGTCGTGATCCAGGAATGGTGGGGATTGCAGGACCAGATCAAGGGCATGTGCGACCGCTTCGCGCTGGCCGGCTTCGACGCGCTGGCGCCCGATCTCTACAAGGGCACGGTGGTGCCGTATCACGACACCGATGCCGCCGGCAAAGAGATGAACTCGCTGGATTTCATGGATGCCACCACGCAGACGGTGCGCGGCGCCGCGCAATATCTTGCGCGCAACGGCGCCAAGGTCGGCCTGACCGGCTTCTGCCTCGGCGGCGCGGTCACCATCATCGGCGCCACCAAAATTCCCGAACTCACCGCCGGCGTGGTGTTCTACGGCATTCCGCCGGAAGCGGCGGCGAAACCCGCGGACGTCAAAATTCCGCTGCAGGGCCATTTTGCCACCAGGGATGACTGGTGCACGCCGCAACTGGTCGATGGTTTCGAGCAGGGAATGAAGGCGGCCGGCAAGTCGCTGGAGCTTTTCCGCTATGACGCCGACCACGGCTTTGGCAACGAGCAGCGCCTGTCGGTGCACGACCGGCAGTGCGCCGAACTGGCCTGGGGCAGGGCGACGGAGTTTTTCAAGAAGCATTTGGGGTGAGATCGCAAAACACGGTGCGTCGTCCCGGCCTCCGCGTCGGGACCCATACGCCGTGTCGTCTCGTTTCAAGAAGTACGTTGAGACCTCTGTGCCGAAACATCAACACCAGGGGTGATGGGTCCCGGCTCAAGGCCGGGACGACGCTCATATTAGCCCGAGCGGCTCACCCCTTGCCGCTAACCCCATCCCACCACGGGCATGTCCCCGACACCAGCTTGTAATTGCCGTCGATGACCTGCACCGGCGCACGCAGGCCGCTTGCAGCCGCCTGCATGCGCATTTCACGCGCGACTTCGCGGTCGGCGGGCGGCAGCCAGACGCGCTCGTGGCCCCACAGGCTCGGGCCGGCCTTCATCTCGAACGGTTGCCATGTCTTGGGCTCGATATCGCGGCCGCCCCAGCCGCACTCGACCATGAATGCCGATGGCGTCCTGGCGTAAAACGACGTCATGAAGTCGTTGGTGTGACGGCCGAGCGTGACGTTGACGCGTTCCGGTTCGCCGAGGGCGATATCGTAGCACTGCCCGACATCGTCGAGCGAAAACATCTCGACCATCAGATGATGCATGCCGTTGTTGCCGGTCTCGATCAGCGCGAGGCTGTGATGCCGCGCGTTGATGTGAAAGAAATAGGCGCGAAACGGCTTCTCGATATAGTCGCTGAGTTCGAAGCCCAGCACGTCGAGATAAAACGGCATCACCGCGTCGATGTTCTCGACCGTCAGCACCGCATGGCCGACGCCGAGCGGACCGGTGCGGAAGCCGGACATCGAACGCCCCGGGCTGAACGGCGTGTCGGCGATCTCGGCGCCGTAAAATGCTTCGAGCCGATTGCCGGCGGGATCGTCAAACGAAATCAGGCTGCGAACGCGCCTGTTGTCGGCCAGCATTTGCGGCTCGGCGATGACATCGACTTTGGCTGCCTCCAGCCGGGCGCCAAGCTGGTCCAGCGCCACGGCATCGGCAACCTCCCAACCAAAGAAGCGCGCGCCGTCCGGCATCGCGCGGTCGATCACGATGCGTTGTTTGCGGTCGTCCATCCGGAACGCCAGCAGCGAGGTGCCGCGCTCCACCGCCTGCAACCCGACCAGGCCGGTCCCGAACTGCCGCCAGCCGTCGAGATCGGCCGAGCCGAATCCGACATATCCCAACGCCTGCAATGGTCCCTGAGCCGGCATCGCGCCCCCTCCGTTGCCTTCTAAGCCCGATCGTTGATTCAGCCGGGCTTGCTCAAATCCTACCCATATTTTTGACCGTTCAACACCGAAAGATGCGAGGGGGATCGCGACGTGCGCTCACCTTGCGCATACCCCCACCCTAACCCTCCCTTGCTAGGGGGGAGGGGACGAAAACGGCGAGCCCCCCGCGCCTTGACATTGGCCGTGGCCGGTGGTGTCTACCCCTCCATGAGCACCGTCCGTCCAACCCGTCTGTGGTGGCGCACCTTTTAAAAGGTGGCCGTGCGATTTCATTTTCTCCAATCGTTTGAGGCCGTCATCGCAGCGCGACGGTCTTTTCGTTTGTCCTGTGTGGCGTTCCCTCGGCAAGTTTCGTAAGAGGATCACATGAACAGGACAGCCTTCTCGCTCCCCGCAACCTGCGAATACCGCACCCGTGGCGGGCTTGTGGTGTCGCGGTCGGTGGAGCAGTTTACCGGCGGCGCCAGCCGGCTGGACGATCTGATCGACCTGCTCGACCGCCGCCGCGGCGTGGTGCTGTCGTCCGGCACCACGGTGCCGGGCCGCTACGAAAGTTTTGATCTGGGCTTTTCCGATCCGCCAATAGTACTGGAAACCGCAGGCTCCGACTTTTCGCTGCAAGCGCTGAATGCGCGCGGCGAGGTGCTGATCGCGTTTCTCGGCGAGGTGCTGCGCGAGCCCTGTGTCGTGATTTCGGAAAAAGCCGCGACGCGGCTGGCCGGCCATATCGTGCGCGGCGCAGCACCCGTCGATGAGGACCAGCGCACGCGGCGCGCCAGCGTGATGTCGCTGGTGCGCGAACTCGTCGCGGTGCTCGGTTCCAACGACGATCCGATGCTGGGCCTGTTCGGCGCCTTCGCCTACGATCTGGTGTTCCAGATCGAGGATATCGTCCAGAAGCGCGCCCGAGAGCGCGATCAGCGCGATATCGTGCTGTATGTGCCGGATCGCCTGCTGGCCTATGACCGCGCCACCGGGCGTGGCGTGGTGCTGTCGTATGACTTCGCCTGGAATGGCAAGACCACCGCGGACCTGCCGCGAGTGTCGGCGGAAAGCGTGTACAGCCAAACACCGCGGCAGGGATTTGCCGATCACGGCCCCGGCGAATACCAGGCCACGGTCGAAACCGCGCGCGCGGCATTCGCGCGCGGCGATCTGTTCGAGGCGGTGCCGGGGCAATTGTTCGCCGAGCCCTGCGAGCGCTCGCCGGCGGAAGTGTTCCAGCGGCTGTGCCGGATCAATCCGTCGCCCTATGGCGCGCTGATGAATCTCGGTGACGGCGAATTCCTGGTGTCGGCATCGCCGGAAATGTTCGTGCGCTGCGACGGCCGGCGGGTTGAGACCTGCCCGATCTCGGGCACCATCGCGCGCGGTCGCGACGCGATCGGTGACGCCGAGCAGATCCGGCAATTGCTGAATTCCGAAAAGGACGAATTCGAACTCAACATGTGCACCGATGTCGATCGCAACGACAAGGCGCGGATCTGCGTGCCCGGCAGCATCAAGGTGCTGGCGCGGCGGCAGATCGAGACCTATTCGAAACTGTTTCACACCGTCGATCACGTCGAGGGCATGCTGCGGCCGGGCTTCGACTTGCTCGATGCATTCCTCACCCACGCCTGGGCGGTGACGGTGACCGGTGCCCCGAAATTATGGGCGATGCAGTTCGTCGAGGACCATGAGCGCTCGCCGCGGCGCTGGTATGCAGGCGCAATCGGCGCGGTCAATTTCGACGGCAGCATCAACACCGGGCTCACCATCCGCACCATTCGCATGAAGGATGGCCTCGCCGAAGTGCGGGTCGGCGCCACCTGTCTGTTTGATTCCGATCCGGTCGCAGAGGACCGCGAATGCCAGGTCAAGGCGGCGGCGTTGTTTCAGGCGCTGCGCGGCGATCCGCCAAAGCCGCTGTCGGCGTTCGCGCCGGACGCGACCGGTTCCGGCAAGCGGGTGCTGCTGATCGATCATGACGACAGTTTTGTCCATATGCTGGCGGATTATTTCCGGCAGGTCGGCGCCGCCGTCACCGTGGTCCGGCACGTTCACGCCCAGCAGATGTTGAGCAGCAAGGACTACGATCTCTTGGTGCTGTCGCCGGGGCCGGGCCGGCCGGAGGATTTTGCAATTGCCAAGACCATCGATGCCGCGCTGGCCAGGAAGCTGCCGATCTTCGGCGTCTGCCTCGGCGTGCAGGCGATCGGCGAATATTTCGGCGGCCAGTTGGGGCAGCTCGGCCAGCCCGCCCATGGGCGGCCGTCGCGGGTTCAGGTGCAAGGCGGCCGCCTGATGCAGAACCTGCCCCATGAAATCGTGATCGGGCGCTATCATTCGCTCTATGTCGAGCGCGACAGCATGCCCGACGTGCTGGCGGTGACGGCGAGCACCGAGGACGGGGTCGCGATGGCGATCGAGCACAAGACCTTGGCCGTCGGCGGCGTGCAATTCCATCCGGAATCGCTGATGTCGCTCGGCGGCGAAGTCGGCCTGCGCATCGTGGAAAATGCTTTCCGGCTGGGCGCGCCCGGCAATTGAAAGGTGTGCGTCATTGCGAGGAGCTCTTGCGACGAAGCAATCGGCAAGAGTTCCTCGCAATGACGAAAGAGATGGAATATCGATTACTCAGTTTAAAAAGAGACATCAATGACTTTTGACCTCGATCTGAAGGCCGCCGTCCGTACCATTCCCGACTATCCGAAGCCGGGAATCCTGTTTCGCGACATCACCACGCTGCTCGGCAATGCGCGGGCCTTCCGCCGCGCCGTCGATGAATTGGTGCATCCGTGGGCCGGCAACAAGATCGACAAGGTTGCCGGCATCGAGGCGCGCGGTTTTATTCTTGGCGGTGCGGTGGCCCATCAGGTCTCGGCCGGCTTTGTGCCGATCCGCAAGAAGGGCAAGCTGCCGCATACCACGGTGCGCATCGCTTACTCGCTGGAATATGGTCTCGACGAGATGGAAATGCACGCCGACGCCATCCTGCCCGGCGAGCGCGTCATTCTGGTCGATGACCTGATCGCCACCGGCGGCACCGCGGAGGGCGCGGTGAAGCTGCTGCGCCAGATCGGCGCCGACGTGGTCGCCGCCTGCTTCATCATCGATCTGCCGGAGCTCGGCGGTGCCGCGAAATTGCGCGCGATGGATGTGCCGGTGCGAACGCTGATGGCGTTCGACGGGCATTGAGGGAAGGACCCCAAGTTGTCGTCCCGGCGTTCGAACCTGTGAAGCTATTTCGGACGTCATCCTGAGGTGCGAGCCCTTGCGAGTCTCGAAGGATGTTGTTCCGCGCAGTGCGTGCGGCCATCCTTCGAGACGCGGCGAACACGCCGCTCCTCAGGATGACGGTTCGGTGTGTCCCCGCCTGGAAGGGCAGGACGACAAATTACCTCTGCAAAATCAATTTCAGTTCCATCTCGCGGAAGCCGAGATAATTCCGCCGAACCCATTGATGCAGTTCGGTCGATGAATCCTTCTCGTGGCGCAGATAATCGGTGAACGAGAAGTTCAGCCGGTCGATATAGGTTTTCAGGAACGCCGGCAGGGCGCCGACGCGAACCACCCCCCCGCCCGACATCGCGACCGGCAATTCGCCCCGCACGACATATTCGTTGTCGATGGTGACGAGCGCCGACGCCGGGATTTGCTGCCGCAACGTGTCGTACCCGCGCGCCGAGACGCGATCGGTATCCGCGACGAACAGGATGATCGGCGCGACGCGGCGGCGGGCGGCTTCCTTCAGGAAACCGATTTCTTCGGACATTTTGAAGAACTCGTCGAAGGCGTGGAAGCCGAGGTCGATCACCTTGGCGAGCCCGTCATCGACGATCAGGCGGTCCATCAATTGCATCTTGCCGTAGGTGTCGATGACGTCGGCGGTCTCGGTGGTCTTCGGCAGATAGTCCAGCAGCGACGGCTCCTTCAGATTGATGTCGAAGGAGACCACGTTGCCGTTTTTCAACAACAGAAATTCGCTGAGCAGCCGTGCCATCAGCGTTTTGCCGACGAGGGGACGGGGCGAGCAGATGATGTAGACGGGCGTATGGCTCATCGCGGGGGTATATCAGGCGAATCCATAGCGTTTTCGAGCCAACGGATCGCGCGAATGCGCGTCCGATGACAGGCTCCGTGGTGGCCGGTTCGCGTGAAGAAAACGCGTCAAGCGAAAATCCAGGCCCGGTTCATTAGAACCGGGCTCTGGCGCCTAATCCAGCCTAAATCCCGCATCTCGTGCAATTATTTCTCGCCGCTGCGGATGGCCGGTTTGCCGGCGCCGACGAGGTCGGTCAGCTTGATGCGGTCGAATTCGCTCCAGACATTGGCAAGCCAGTGCCGGACATAGCCGCGCAGCACGAACGAGTAATTCGCGGCTTCGTCATGCACACCCTTGTTGGCGACGAATTTGAGGAACGGCACCGAGGAGACCTCGACCTGCTCGTAGGCCATTTCGTTCAGCTTCGGGATGGTGAGTTCGGTCGCATCCTTGATGCGATGGAAATACGAATTGTAGGTCGCCTGGTCCCACTGGAAGAACTGGGTGTCGTTGATGAAGTTCTTCACCAGGAAATATTTGGCGCCGCTCATGAAATTGGCGGTCTCGGCGATTTCGTCCAGCGACGCGATCGAGGGTCCCAGTATATGGAACACGGCGAAGGTGATCTGGCCGGTCTTGGCGGCATCGAGAAAGCCGATGTCGCGCAACGAGGCCAGCGCCGGCGACAACAGGCCGGCGCGGACGTCGATCACGGTGACGGAAGGGCTGGCCGCATTCAGTGTATCGAAGATCTTCATCTGGTCCGAGGTCGTCGTCATGTCGACGATTTCGGTGATGTCGGGGTGGAAGCGCTTCAGCGTGCCGCGTGGCGATTCGGTATCGAAGGCCCTGGTCACTACATTGTTGGCGCTGAAATAATCCAGCAAGGTACGCGAGACGGTGGTCTTGCCGACCCCGCCCTTGTCGGCGCCCACCACGATCACTACCGGCTTTGACATGAATTTCCCTTGAACTTCCTTAAGCGCCCGCTGGCCCGCGAAAGCGGCCGTAACGTCCCTGCGCCTGCTTTGGGCGCGAACATGGCAGAAACAAGGGATAATTCAATTCTTTCGACCGCCGCGAGCGATAATCGCCGCCGGTGTCGTTAATGCAACGCGGCTCCGGTGTTTTGTTTTGACGCGTTTTCTGAGCGCCGACCGGTGTTCGTTCGAATCCGCGCTAATGGCGTCCCCATGGGCCGGCCGGATTGCTCCAGGGACCCGGCGCAGGCTGCTGCGGCATCCCTTGCGGCGTGCCCGCGGGATGAGCGCCCCACGGGCCCGAGGGTAATGGTGGCGGAACCTGACCGTCCGGTTGCGGCGGGGCGTCCGGGATTGGTTCGGGCAGGGCCAGCGGTCCGGGGTCGTGTCCGCCGGCATATTTCACCAGCGCCTGAACCCGGCTCTCGACCGACGGATGGGTTGCGAACAGGTCGGAAAAGCCCTCACGCGGGTTGTCGAGGCACAATTCCATCACCGCCGAGGTCGCGCCCGGCAGTTCGCCGCGGCCTTCGATCTTGCGCAAGGCCGAGATCATGGCATCGGGGTTTTTGGTCAATTCGACCGATCCGGCGTCCGCCAGCAGTTCGCGCGACCGCGACAGCGCCAGCCGCACTAGTTGCGACAATAGCCAGGCGAGCGCGATCAATACCACCGCGATGATGATAACGATGATCGCGGCGCCACTCTTCCTGTCGTTGCGGTCCTCCGAGGAAGATGAAGACGACCATGACGAACCGCGGCCGGAGCCCCAGCCGAAATTGCCGAAATTGAAGAACCCGCGGAACAGCAGCTCGGCGAAGAAGCCGACCACGCCGGCGATGATCACCGCGATCACCATCATCTGTACGTCGCTGTTGCGGATGTGGGTCAGCTCGTGGCCCAGCACCGATTCGATCTCCTGATCGTTGAGCGCATTGAGCAGGCCCGTTGTGACGGTGACGGCATATTGCCGCTGGTTGAGCCCGGTCGCGTAGGCATTCAGCGCGTCGCTTTCCACGATCTTCAGCTTCGGCATCGCAATGCCGCGCGAGATGCAGAGGTTTTCCAAGAGATTATAAAGCCGCGGCTCCTGCTGCCGGGTGACGTCCTCGCCGCCGGTCACGGCGTCGATAATCTTCTGATGGAAGAAATAGGCGATCACGATCCACAGCGCCGCCGCCCCGGTCGAGTAGGGAAGCGTGTGGATCACATCGACGAGGGCCACCCGCAGGTAATAATCAACCGGGCCGCCGGCATTGTTGACCACTTCGATGATCAGCGCGCCGGCATAGACCACCACATAGACCAGCAGAAACAGCCCGCCGAGCAGCAGCATCGAACGAAACCTGTTCGATGCGATGTGCGTGTAGAGACCGTAGGCGGCCATGTTGCGCTGTTCCTAGCGACAGTCATTCCGGGGCGTCCCGCAGCGACGAACCCGGAATCTCGAAATTCGAGATCGCGATGAGATTCCGGGTTCGATGCTTCGCATCGCCCCGGAATGACTGCGGAGGGCGCTCATTGCCTCAGAACTTCACCGCCGGCGCCTGCTCGACTTCGGCGCGGCTGGCGCCGAGGTCGAAGAAATCCTTGTGGGTGAAGCCGAAGGTGCCGGCGAACAACGCGGCCGGCATCTGCTGGATGCCGGTGTTGTATTCCTGGACCGCGTTGTTGAAGAAGCGGCGGCTGGCGGCGATCTTGTTCTCGACGTCGGACAATTCGCTCGCCAGTTGCTGGAAGTTGGCGTTGGCCTTGAGGTCCGGATAGGCCTCCGACAGCGCGATCAATTTGCCGAGCGCGCCGCTCAACTGGTTTTCCGCGGCGGAAACCTGCGCCGGTCCCTGTGCCGACATCGCCGCACCCCGCGCCTTGATGACGTCGTCGAGGGTGCCCCGCTCATGCGAAGCATAGCCCTTCACGGTCTCGACCAGGTTCGGGACCAGATCGTGGCGTTGCTTGAGCTGCACGTCGATATCGGCAAACGACTGGTTGACGCGCTGGCTCAGCGCGACGAGGCGATTGTAGGCGGCAAACGCAAAAAGCACGAGGATGACGATGACGCCGAGAACGATCCAGCCGGTCGACATGGCAAAAACACTCCTGATGGGACGACGGATGCAGGCAAAACTATAGCGTTTTCGAGCGAAGTGGCAGCCGGTTCGCGTGAAGAAAACGCGTCAAAACAAAAACCTGGGCGAAAATAGCGCCGCGCGGCGGCCCGCACGACGTGGGTATGTTCTTGGTCGATGCAAGCTGAGGATTAGTTCAAAAGACCAACAGCACGTCGTCCCGACCTCCGCGCCGGTACCCTTACGCCGTGGATTCTCGTTCGGGCATTGAGGTGGATGCCTTCTTCTATCAATCGCGCCGGGGGTGGGTCCCGGCGCAAGGCCGGGACGACCCCCGCTACTCCATCACCGCATCGCCCCAGCGCCAGCGGCGGGCACGGGCGTAGTCTTCTTTGGCGCGGCGGGGCACACGCGCCATTTCCAGGCCTTCCGACGTACACAGCTTTGCCGTCACTTCGACCTTGCTGACGACGGGCTGCGCCAGCACGCGGGCGGGGCGCGATGCGACCGGCGCGCGGGTTGCCGCGACATAGCTGAATTTTTCGTCCTCGAACGGCAGCTCGGCGCCCTTGATCTGCTTGTGCGCCTGCGAGCGTTGCAGGCGCCGGGTGAAATGACACCAGTCCGGCGGTCGCAGCGGACACCGGCCGTCGTGTGGGCAGGGCGCGGCGACATGCGCGCCCAAGGCGATCAATTGCTGCCGCAGCGCCATGATCCGCGCATAGCCGGAGGGCGTGCCGGGCTCGACCACCAGCAGCGTGTCGCGGGTTTTGGCCCACATCCGCGCGGCGAGGCTCGCTCGCTCCGCATCATCCATTTCGCCGATCAGATAGCTTGCGACCACGAGGTCGGCGGCTTCGGCGCCGGCCAGCGCCGCGCCGGCCTCATGGTGTCGATAGTCGATGTCACGCAGGCGCGGTGAGCCGCGGCCGAGATCCAGCGCGAGTTCGCGCAGGGCGCCGTTGGCATCCAAAAGGGTAAAGCGCTTCAAGGAAGGCCAAGCTTCGGCGGCAGCCCATGTCGCGGTCCCCGGTCCGGCGCCGACATCGAGCAGGGTTTCGGGCTTAAAATCCGGCCTGATCTCGCCGAGCGCGTTCAGGCTGGCCGTCACGGCGGCATAGGTCGCGGGCATCCGCGCCAGCGCATAGGCCAGCGCATCGGCTTGCGACCTGATCGCGGCCGAGTTGCCGCCGCCGCGATAGGTCTGCGAGATCCGCGCCGCGCGCTCGGCCGCCTCGTTGCGCGACAGGCCGTGCAGCCTTGCCTCGAGCGCGGCTTTGAGTTCGGCGGGAAGGTCGGGTGAGGTCATCTCGCTCCGTCATGCCCGCGAACTCAGGGCATCCAGTATTCCGTGACGGTAGAGATTAGCACGGATGGCGCGGCATACCGGATCATCCGCCGGAGCCTGTCATCGGGCGGCGCAAAGCGCCCCCGGTGGCGGATGATGACGTCGGAAAATGCGGTGGCTTATGCGACGTGCTGATCGAGAATCTTCACGGCTTCATCGAGCGCGACCGACACCAGCTGCGAGACGCCGCGTTCGGCCATGGTGACGCCGAACAGCCGGTTCATCCGCGCCATCGTGATCGGATTATGGGTGATGATGATGAAGCGCGTCTCGGTGGTCGAGGTCATCTCATGCAACAGGTTGCAGAACCGCTCCACGTTGTGGTCGTCGAGCGGTGCGTCGACTTCGTCCAGCACGCAGATCGGCGACGGATTGGTGAGGAACACCGCGAAGATTAGCGACAGCGCGGTCAGCGCCTGTTCGCCGCCGGACAAGAGCGAAAGCGTCTGCGGCTTCTTGCCGGGCGGCTTGGCGATGATTTCAAGGCCGGCCTCGAGCGGGTCGTCGCTCTCGATCAGGTGCAATGCGGCCTCGCCGCCGCCGAACAGTTCGACGAACATACGCTTGAAATGGCCGTTGACGACCTCGAACGAGGCCAAGAGCCGCTCGCGCGCCTCGCGGTTGAGGCTCTGGATGCCCTGGCGCAACCGCTTGATGGCTTCCACCAGATCGTCGCGCTCGGTGGTCAGCGCGGTATGTTGGGCTTCGACCTCGCGCAGCTCTTCCTCGGCGCGCAGATTGACCGCGCCAAGCCGCTCGCGGTCGCGGCGCAGTTTTTCGAGATTTTCCTCGATCTCGGCCAGCGGTGGCAATTCGGATTCCGGGGTGATTTCGGCGAGGCCGGCCACCGCATGCGGTTCGACTTCCAGCATGTCGTGGATTTCACGCTCGACATCGGCAAGACGGCGCCTGGCGCCATCCATGCGTTCTTCGGCGCGGGCGCAGGCCTCGCGCGAACTCGACAGCGCTTCGAGCGAAATCTTGGCGGCCCGATCGGTTTCCGCCATCAGGTTCTCGGCGCTCGCCAGCGCGTCGGCGGCGGCGCGGCGGGCGGTCTCGGCGGATTCAATTTCGTCGATCAGGTAGCGGCGCTTTTCCGCGAACAGCGCCGGCGCATCATCGAGTTCAGCGCGTTCGGCGGTGACCTCGGTGATTCGGGCTTCGATAGTGGCGATTTGCGAGGCGCCGCCTTCTTTGCGGGTTCTCCACTGGTTCTGCTCGGCAACGATCGCCTGCAGGCGGCGGTCGGCGAGTTCTGCCTCGCGCGCCAGCGCCTGGGCTTCGGCCCGCACCTGGGCGGCGAGCCGGCGATGGCCCTCGATGTCGCTGCGAACCGCGGCGAGCCTGGTTTCGGCCTCGAGGCTCGGCGGCAGCTCGTCGAGTGCCGCGGTCGCGGTTTCGTGCGCGCCGAGCGCCTCGGCGCGGTCGGCGTCGAGGCGGCTATGCGCCTCGGTCAGCGCTGATTTGCGCGCGGCATGGCGATTGATCTCGCGCTCGGTATTGGCGTGGCGTTCGCGGGCGGCATCGGCCTCGCGCTGCGCGGCGCGCCATGCATCGCGCGCGGAAGTCTCCGCGGCGGAGGCGATCTTCAGCTCGGTCTCGGCGTTTTCCAGCGCCTGACGCTTGGCGGCAGCCTCGCCGCGAGCCTGTTCCAGCTCATGTTCGATATCGACCAGCCGCGCCCGCTCGGCAAGACGGCGCGCCGCGCCGGTCGGCGCGTGCGCCGCGGCGACAAACCCGTCCCAGCGCCAGACGTCGCCTTCCAGCGACACCAGCCGCTGGCCGGTCTTCAACTGCGACACCAATTCGCCGCCGCGTTCCTTGGCAACGACGCCGATCTGGGCGAGCCGTCGCGCCAGTTCGGTCGGCGCGTCGACATGCGAGGCAAGGGATTCCACGCCATCGGGCAAGGAAGGGTCGCCCTCGGTGACGCCGGAATTGGTCCAGCGCATCGGCGCCGACGGATCGACCGGCGCGTCGAGATCGTCGCCGAGCGCGGCGCCGAGCGCTTTCTCATAGCCCTTGGCGACGGTGACGCCGTCGATGATCGGCGGCCACAGGTTCTTGGTTTCGCCGTTGACGAGTTTCGAGATCGTGCGGGCTTCGGTCTCGAGCCGCTGCACGCGCCGATCAGCGTCGTTGAGCGGCGCGCGGGAGGATTCCAGTTTCGAGCGCGCGGCAACGTGACCGGCTTCGCTGGCCTGCGCCGAGGCTTCGGACTGCGCCAGATGCTCCTGCGCGGTCTCCATGATGCCGGCGAACTCCGCGAGGTCGCCGAGGCCGCTGGTTTCCCGCGCGAGCTTGTCTTCTTCGGTGCGGACGCCGGCGATCTCCTGATCGAGCCGCGCCACGCGCTCCTGATGGGTACGCACGCCGGCTTCGAGCTGGCGGCGCTTCGCGGTGAGATCGGCCAGCGCCGTGGTCAGTTCGGTAAACAGCCGTTCGGCATTGGCCAGAGTTGCTTCGGCGTCGGACACGCGCTCATCGACGCCGCTGCGCTTTTCGACGCGCGACTTAATCTCGTCCCTTAATTCGGTGTCTTCCACATCGAGCCGTTGCAGCGCCACCTCGGCGTCGGCGCTCTGCTGCTGCTCGCGGGCGATATCGGCCGAGAATTGCGTCAGCCGGCGATCGAGCTCGGCGACGCGCTCCTTGGCGCGCTCTTCCTCGCGGTCCAGCGTCTCGCGCGCATTGGTGAGCCGCTGCAGTCCGGCGGCGGCACGGGCTTCGCCCTCGCGCAGCGCCGGCAGTTCGGAGGCGCGGATTGCCTGGATGCGGGCCGCCTCGGCCTGTTCGCGGGTGCGCTCGGCCATCTCGCGGACGCTGAGGTCATGGATCCGGCCGGCTTCAGCGACGTCGGAATTGGCCTCCAGCCAGCGCAGATGGAATAGCGTCGCCTCGGCCTTGCGTACCCGGGCGGCGACTTCACGGTAGCGAATCGCCTGCCGGGCCTGCTTCTTCAGGCCTTCGATCTGGCCGGCGAGCTGGCCGACCACGTCCTCGACGCGCAGCAGGTTGGCTTCGGCGGCCTTGAGGCGCAACTCGGCTTCGTGGCGGCGGGCGTGAAGGCCGGCGACGCCGGCGGCGTCTTCCAGCACGCGGCGGCGCTGTTCGGGCTTGGCCTGGATGATCTCGCCAATCTTGCCTTGGTGAACCAAAGCGGGCGAGCGCGCGCCGGTGGCGGCGTCGGCGAACAGAATTTGGACGTCGCGGGCGCGCACGTCGCGGCCATTGATCCGGTAGACCGAGCCCGCATCGCGCTCGATCCGGCGCGAGATTTCCAGTATTTCGCGATCGTTGACCGCCGACGGCGCGGTGCGGTCAGCATTGTCGATCGTCATCACCACTTCAGCGTGGTTGCGCGAGGGCCGGTTACCGGAACCGGCGAAGATCACCGCGTCCATGTCGGCCGCGCGCAGCGATTTGTGCGAGGTCTCGCCCATCGCCCAGCGCAGCGCTTCCACCAGATTGGATTTGCCGCAGCCGTTCGGTCCAACCACGCCGGTCAGGCCCGGTTCGATCACGAAGTCGGTCGGTTCAACGAAGGATTTGAAGCCGTGAAGACGGAGGCGCGTGAGTTTCATGGACACGATGCTCTGTTGGCAGGGCACGAATTTCCCTGCCGTGACAATACCATAGAAGGCAATGTCGGTGTGTGGCTGAGTTGCTTTCGCGCTCTCTGGGATACGACAATGGCGAGGCTGCGGCCGAAGGGCAACCGCCGCCCCGGGCTTTTCCCAAGGCTTTTATCGCGGCGTTTGTTGAGCTTTTAGCGGGCTTTTTTTGGCCCGCTTTGCCGAGGCTTTAATGAAGCCTTTTATCCCAAGCTTTTGGTGCGTTTTCGAACCGGCCGGATCAAACGCGGCCGAAATCAGCTCTTCAGCAGCGGTTTGATCTTCTTCTCGAATTCGTCGAACGAGGCTTCGCCCTTGATGACTTCGCCATTGATGAAGAAGGTCGGTGTCGAATTCACCTTGAGCACTTCGGACGCGTATTTCTGGTCGGCGGCGATCTTGTCGAGCAGCGCCTGGTCCTTGAGGCAATCCTCGACTTGCTGCTGGGTGAGCCCGGCCTGCTTGCCGATACGGGTCAGGGTTTCGGTGGTGTTCTTCATCACCCAGTCGCCCTGCTGCTTGAACAGCAGGTCGATCACGGCAAAATATTTCCCGGAATCGTCTTTGGCGATGCAGCGCCCCAGCATCGAGCCGGCGGCAGCCTTGATGTCGAGCGGGAACTCGCGGAAAATATAACGCACCTTGCCGGTGTCGATATAGGCCGCCTTGATCTTCGGAAACACCTCGGCATTGAAGGCCGCGCAATGCGGACAGGTCATGGAGGCGTATTCGGTGATGGTCACCGCCGCATCAGCCGGCCCGATCGCCATGTCCGGCAGCGAGACCGGCTTGGCAACATCGGCGGCGCTCTGCGCCATCGCGCTTGTGATCAGGCGCAGCGGCGAGAAACCGGTGAGAGCGGCAAGCCCGGTCAGCGACAGGGCGGTGGTGAAGGCGCGGCGCGTGATGATCAACGGTTTGCTCCCGGATTGGCGCGTTCACGCCCAAGGACTTCAGCAAGAGGCTGTTCGCTAGCTTGAAACCGCCATTGTGGCAATGGCATGCCGCCGTCGGGGGACCTCGCGGCAGGCTCAATTTCGCTTGATTGATGCGCCGAGCCGCGCCAGCGCCGCCCGCAATTCCTCGTCCTCGACGGCGGAAAGCGTTTCGGCGACTTCGGCCACCGCCTTGGCATCGGGCGCGCGCGGGGGTACCGGGCGATTCCGGCGCGACAGCGGCCCCTGCCGCAACGCCAGCCGGCCCACCGCGCTCCACCCGAAGAAACGGTTAACCCGTTGCAGCAGGGCGTCGGAGGCATGCTGGATTTCCAGCGCCATCGGACCCTCGACCCGCAGCACCAGGGTGGCCGGTTCCTGCGGCTGGCCCGCGACCTGCCGCGGCCATTGGATCTTCAGGGGTTCGGAATGCCGGGCGATCTCGGGGCCGGCGATCTCCGCCCAGCGCGTCACCAGTTCGCGCGCGGCAAAGCCCTGCTTGGCATAGGCGTCGGAAAACACGTCGCTGAGCAGGACGGAAAGCGGTTTGGCCGAGATCCGGCCGGGTTTTGAAAATTTGGACATCGGGGCATTGTAGCACCGGTAGCCGGCGGAGACACGCTTATGCGGCGCGGGGGCGGATCGTCCTGAGGTCGCGATCGATCTCGCGCCGTCGCTGCATCAGATTGTAGTCCATTTGCAGGCCCAGGAAAAAACCTTCCGACATGCCAAAATAGCGGGCCAGCCGAAGATCGGTGTCGGCGGTAATATCCCGCTTGCCCAGTACGATCTCGTTGATGCGCCGCGGCGCCACGTGAACGGCGCGCGCCAGTGCATTCTGGCTGAGGCCCATCGGCTTCAGAAATTCTTCCAGCAGAATTTCGCCGGGATGCGGATTGGGTAAGGGGTGTCTGGACATCGGACTATTATATCATGTCGCCAGCCCGGTTCCGAAGAAAGACGTGGATGCCCGCGACAAGCGCGGGCATGACGAAGCGAGCTCGGGTACTAGATGATTTCATGAATACTCCAGCCATTGCCAAAACAGCACGACGGCGGGGCGCTTCCGGGGCACATCTCCGCCCCGCGCTGCTGCTGGATTGGTACGATCGCCATCGCCGCCGGTTGCCGTGGCGGCCGCTGGCCGGTGAGCGCGCTGAGCCGTACCGGGTCTGGCTATCGGAGATCATGCTGCAGCAGACCGGCGTCAAGACGGTCGGGCCGTATTTCGAGAAATTCATCGCGCGATGGCCGGATGTCGAAGCGATGGGCCGGGCCTCGCTCGACGACGTGCTACGGATGTGGGCCGGGCTGGGCTATTACTCCCGCGCCCGCAACCTGCACGCCTGCGCGGTGGCGGTGTTGCGCGATCATGGCGGCGCATTTCCCGATACCGAAGAGGGTCTGCGCACGCTGCCGGGTATCGGGCCTTACACCGCGGCCGCGATCGCCGCGATCGCGTTCGATCGTCACACCATGCCGGTCGACGGCAATATCGAGCGCGTGGTGTCGCGGCTGTTCGCGGTCGAGGAGCCGCTGCCACAGGCCAAGCCGCTGATCCAGCAATTGGCGGCGACGCTGCTGCGACCGTCGCGCGCAGGCGACAACGAGTCGCGCGCCGGCGATAGCGCGCAGGCGCTGATGGATCTCGGCTCGACCATCTGCACCCCGAAGAAGCCGGCCTGCGCGCTGTGCCCGCTCAATGACGACTGCGCTGCTCGCGGGCGCGGGGATCAGGAAACGTTTCCGCGCAAGGCGCTGAAGAAAGCCGGTGAACTGCGCCGCGGTGCGGCCTTTGTGGTCACGCGCGGCGGCGAACTCTTGGTTCGCACCCGTCCCGAAAAAGGACTGCTCGGCGGCATGACCGAAGTGCCAAGCTCCGAATGGCTCGCGGCGCAGGATGACAAGAAGGCGCTGACGCAGGCGCCGGCGCTGAAAGGTGTCGCGCGCTGGCAGCGCAAGGTTGGCGTCGTCACGCATGTGTTCACGCATTTTCCGCTGGAACTGGTGGTCTACACCGCCGATGTCGCCGCGCGTTCGGCGGCGCCAGAGGGCATGCGCTGGGTGCCGGTTGCGACGCTGAAAGACGAGGCGCTGCCGAATGTCATGCGCAAGGTGATCGCGCACGGGTTGGGTCTTTAGGGCGCGCTGCTGACAGCATGCTGTCAGCAGGCCTGCGCCAGGATGTGGCGATCAGGAGGCCGCCCATGATCGCCACTGCGCTTGACCAACTAGCCGCGCCACCGTCCTCAAAACTGCTCGGCTGGCATCTGCTCGATGCACGGCCCGGCGAGGGGTGGGTCCGTATCGGCTTCGACGGCAAAAGCGAATTCTGCAACCCGGCCGGCTTCGTTCAGGGCGGTATGCTTTCCGCGATGCTCGACGACACCATGGGGCCGGCGGTGTTCGTCATGACCGAGGGCAAGCTCTACACCGCGACCATCACCATGACGGTGAATTTCCTCAAGCCCGCAAAACCGGGACCGATCGTCGGCGAGGCCAATGTCGCCCAGCTCGGCAAGACCATCGCCTCTGTCGAGGGACGGCTGATGGCCGAGGACGGCACGTTGCTGGCGACCGCCACGACGAGTGCGCGATTGGTCGAGGCCACCAAGGCTCTTCGATAAATAGTCCCTTCGACAAAGCGCGTTTGCACGATGTGAAAAGCGTCCCGCGCGCGAGCTATCGCTTTCGGAGAATCCGATCGGCTGCTATCTTCCGCCTCAACAAGAAAAGTAGCAGGGGAGGACTTCGAATGAAGCCGCCGGTCGTTCGCGCCGCCAGCCGCCGCCGTTTTCTGCAATATCTCGCCGCCAGTCCACTGTTTGCCTCCGGCGCCTTTTCGGCTTCCGGCGCGGAAGTGCCCTCAAAACTTCCCGATCCGATGATCTGGGCGCCGGCGGGCGGCGATCTCATTGACGACCCCAAACGCGCGATCAACGTGTTCGACTTCGAGCCGGTGGCTCGCCAAAACGTGCCGCCGGCGCATTTCGGCTATATGGCCTCCGGATTGGACGAGGAGGTGACGCTGCGCGCCAACCGCGAGGGGTTTTCGAAATTCCAGCTGATGCCGCATCGTCTCAACGACGTGTCCAAGGTCGATACCAGCGTCGAGCTGTTCGGCACCAAATACGATTCTCCGATCTTCGTGTGCCCGACCGGCGGCAACCAGTTCTTTCACCCCGACGGGGAGCTGGCCGTCGCCAGGGCCGCGCGCGCCGGCAATCATTTGCAGATATTGTCGACCTCCTCGAACTTCTCGGTGGAAGACGTCACCAAGGCGCGCGGGGCGCCGATCTGGTTCCAGCTCTATGCCTCGCCACAGTGGGATGTCGCGCAGGCGCTGATCAAGAAGGCCGATGCCGCCGGCTGTCCGGTCCTGATGGTGACGGTCGACCGTATCGCGGGCCGCAACCAGGAAACTCTGTTCCGGCTGATGCGCAGCGACACCCGCGAATGTTCGGCGTGCCACGACCGCGGCAGTTTCGCAGGCCGCGTGGTGCGCCGGCACAATTATGATGGCATCGATCTGTCCGGCATCACCGGCGGCGGCGAGTCCTCGAATTTATCCTGGGAGACCGTCAAGCGAATGCGCGACGTCACGCGCATGAAGATCATGCTCAAGGGCATCATCACCGCGGAAGACGCGCAATTGGCGGTGCAGAACGGGATCGACGGCATCCTGGTCTCCAACCATGGCGGCCGCGGCGAGGACAATGGCCGCTCCACCATCGACGCGCTGCCGGAGATCATCGCCGCCGTGAACGGGCAAATCCCTGTCATCGTCGACAGCGGTTTCCGCCGCGGCACCGACGCGGTCAAGGCGCTCGCCATGGGTGCCAAGGCGGTCGGGATCGGCCGGCCTTATCTCTGGGGCCTCGGCGCTTTCGGGCAGGAGGGTGTCGAGCGGGTGCTGGAACTGGTGCGCACCGAAACCCGCGCCGCCATGCAGCAATGCGGCGCGCGCTCGGTAAGGGATCTTAATGCGAGTTTTGTCAGGCGGGCGAGTTGATGCGTTTGCTCAGCGCCCGATCTGCACGATCGGCGGCTTGGCGTTCAGCCCCTCGACCTGGAAGCCGGCGACGCGCTTGTAGTTGGCGGCGATGTCTTCCAGTTCCTGTTGCGACAGCACGTCGGTGACGACGTTGTACCCGTCGGGCGCGCGCTCCTCGACCATCTGCATCACCTGCTCGGGTCCGTTGCGGCGGTTGAGCATCACGAGGTCGGTAGTGGCCGGCCGGCGCTCCGCCTCATAGGCCAATAGCGCGGCATGGCTCGGGCCGTGGGCCAGGATCTCGCGGGTCAGCACCCGGGCGTCGAGGATGGCCTGCGAGGCGCCATTGGAGCCGATCGGATACATCGGATGCGCCGCATCGCCCATCAGGGTAACCGCACCAAAGGTCCATTGCGCGATGGGATCGCGGTCGACCAGCGGATATTCGTAAGAATGTGGACAATTCTCGATCAGGCCGGGCACGTCGAGCCAGTCGAATTTCCAGTCCTTGAACCACGGCAGGAATTCTTCCAGTCGGGCGGCGCGGTTGTAATCCTCGCGCCGCCATTGATAGGTCGGCGGCATGTGCCGCTCGGCAACCCAGTTGATGGAGAATTTGCCGGACTCATCGGCTTGCTTCGAAATCGGGTAGCAGACGAATTTAAGGATCTCGTGGCCGGCCATGATCATGGTGCGGCCGGACAGGAACGCCTCGCTCTTGGTGATGCCGCGCCACAGGATGCGGCCGTTCCAGATCGGCGGACCTTCCTGCGGATAGAGTTTTTCGCGGATCGCCGAATGAATGCCGTCGGCGGCGATCAGAAGCACGCCGTCGTGGGACCCTGCGGGCTTTCCGGCCGCCTTGTCGATGAAATCGGCGCGGATGCCATTGGATGTCTCGGCCCAGCCCGAGAGGTGATGGCTGGTGAGGATGTTTTCACGCCCGAGCCGCTCGATCGCGGTGTCGAGCAGGATCTGCTGCAGCGTACCGCGATGGATCGAGAATTGCGGCCAGTTGTAGCCGGCCTCGATGCCGCGCGGCTCGCTCCAGATCGGCTTGCCGTGCTTGGAAAAATACGCCAGCTCCCGGGTGCGCACGCCGGAGGCGTCGAGTTTTTCCAGAAGGCCAAGCTCGATCAGCTCGCGCACCGCGTGCGGCAGCACGTTGATGCCGACGCCGAGCGGCTTCAGCTCGGACACGCTCTCGAAGACTTTGGCGGATATGCCGATCTGGTGCAGGCTGAGCGCCAAGGTCAGCCCGCCGATGCCGCCGCCGGCGATAAGTACGGTCATTCTGTTCCCCTTTTATGTCATGGCGTCATGGCATGGCAGCGCGGCGGTGGGCAACTGCGAAAGCCCGATATCGCAGGCCTCATGGCCCCGGGGATGGACGCCGCGGCGGCGTGTCGTTACGTTTGCGCGCCCGCTCCATGAGGATCATCATGCTGAAACTCTATTATGTTCCCGGTACCTGCGCGCTCGCCTCGCATATTGCCTTGCAGGAGGCGGGTGCCAGCTACACCACCGAACGGCTGGACTTCAAAACCAACCAGCAGCAAAGCCCGCAATATCTCGCGGTCAATCCGAAGGGGCGCGTGCCGGCGCTGGTGACCGATCGCGGCACCCTCACCGAGACGCCGGCGATCCTCGGCTTCATCGCCCAGAGTTTTCCGCAAGCCAGGCTGGCCCCGCTCGAGGATCCGTTCGCGCTGGCTCAATTGCAGGCCTTCAACAACTATCTGTGTTCCACCGTGCATGTCGCGCACGCCCACAAGGGGCGCGGCTATCGCTGGGCCAGCGACGAGGCTTCGTTCGCCGACATGAAGCGCAAGGTGCCGGAAACCATGGCCGCGAGCTTCGCGCTGATCGAACGCGGCATGCTGAAGGGGCCGTGGGTGATGGGCGAGGCCTACACCGTCTGCGATCCCTATCTGTTTACGCTGACGCGATGGCTGGAAGGCGACAGCGTCGATCTTTCAACCCTGCCGAAGGTGGCCGATCACCACAAGCGGATGTCGGAGCGGCCGGCGGTGCAGAAAGTGCTGGCCGAAGAGACGGCGTGAGGCCTGCCGGAACGCGGCGGTAGGGTGGGCAAAGCGATAGCGTGCCCACCATCTTTCTCAAAAATCACGGAATTTCGGCGGCGCTTCGGGGTATCAGCAATAGCGTGACGCCATCCGGAGAAGATCATGTCGAATCCAGCGAAGGAGTTCATCAACCCCAAAGCCCTGATAGCCCCGGGCCCGGCTGGCTATTCGCACGTCGCCAAGGTCAATCGCGGATCTATCGTCTATCTTTCCGGCCAGGTCCCGAGCGATGCGACCGGAAAGATCGTCGGCGAGGGTGATTTCGAGGCGCAGGTCGAACAGATTTTTGCGAATCTGAAGATTGCGGTCGAAGCCGCGGGCGGCACCATGGCGGATCTCGTCAAGCTGAATTATTACCTCGTCGCCGAGGTCGACCAGGCCATTGTGCCGAAGCTTCGTCCGATACGCGATCGCTACATCAATATCGAGAATCCGCCGGCCAGCACGTTCGTCGTCGTCAGCCGCCTGATGCGGCCGGGCTGGCTGATCGAGATCGAGGCGGTTGCGTCGATCGATGCGTGAAACGAAAACGGCGCCCGCGAAGGGCGCCGTCCATTCGTGGTGGCCGGATCAGGCGACCTTGGTCTTGAGATGGCCGAACATGATGTGCTTGGCCTCTTCGTCCATCTCGGCCTTGAAGGTGAACTTGTCCTTGAGCGCGATCGCGCGAGCGGCGGCCGGCCGCGCCGAGACTTCATCGTGCAGGCGCTTCACGTTGGGATATTTTGTAAACACGTCGTCGCCGAGCACGAACGGCGCCATCCGCGCCCAGCCCCAGAACGCCATGTCCACGATGGTGTAGGTATCGCCGACCATGTATTTGCTCTTGGCGAGATGATCGTCGAGGATCTTGTAGTGGCGATGCGCCTCGTACTGGTAGCGGTTATGGGCGTATTCCAGGTCCTTTGGCGCGGCATGCTTGAAATGCACCGCCTGTCCCGAATAAGGGCCCATGCCGGTCGCGATGAACATCAGCCAGGACAACAGCTCGGCGCGGCTCGCCGGCGTGTTCGGCGGCATGAATTTGCCGGTCTTCTCGCCGAGGTACAGCAGGATCGCGTTAGAGTCGAACACGAAGACGCCGTCATCGTCGATCGCCGGCACCTTGCCGTTCGGATTTACTTTAAGGAATTCCGGCTTGAACTGCTCGCCCTTGCGGGTGTCGACCGGCACCAGCTCGACGGGCAGGCCGGTCTCTTCCAAAAACAGCGCGACCTTGTTCGGGTTCGGCGCGCCGTTGAAGTAGAATTTCAGCATCTTGGAAATCTCCCTTGCTGTTGTTGGTCTTGGAAGTTGCAGGTCTTGGAAGCGGGCAAGCCGCTGCGGCATGTTCATGCTCAAATTTCGGCAAGAGCGCAAGCGACGAGTTTGGAAGTGGGAACGGCAGAACAAATCGCAGCACGGCGGCAAAGCCGCCGACGACATGTTCAGTGCCTCGGAAATTTCGGCAAATCGAGCGCAATCGACGAGTTCCGGAAAGAGAACGACGAGGCGGAGTTGTTACGAGATCTCAGCCCGCGGCCATGCCGGAGCGGATTTCGGCGCGCAGCTCGTCGATCAGCCGCAGGCCCTTGTTGGTTTCGACGTGCCAGAAGGTCCAGCCGTTGCAGGCGGGCGCGCCTTGCGCCACCGCGCCGATGCGGTGGATCGAGCCGACCTTGTCGCCGAGCATGATGGCGCCGTCGGCGCGCACCAGGGCGCCGTGGCGCTTCTTGGAATCGACCAGCCTGGTGCCGGGCGAGATCATGCCGCGTTCGATCAGTTCGGAGAACGCCACCCGGGGCGCGTCGCGCGCGGTCATGAACGGGGCCAATGTGGCTTCCGGCAGCGGCTCGATCGCGGCGATGCGCGCTTCGGCGGCCTGCGCATAGGTCTTGTCGCGCTCGAACCCGATGTAGCGGCGGCCGAGCCGTTTTGCCACCGCGCCGGTGGTGCCGGTGCCGTTGAACGGATCGATCACGAGATCGCCGGGTTTCGACGACGACAGCAGCACGCGCGCCAGCAGGCCTTCCGGCTTCTGGGTCGGATGAACTTTCTTGCCGTCGTCGCCCTTGAGCCGCTCCTCGCCGGTGCACAGCGGGATCAGCCAGTCGGAACGCGCCTGGACGTCCTCATTGGCGGCCTTCAGGGCTTCGTAGTTGAAGGTGTAGCCTTTTGCCTTCTCGTCGCGCGCGGCCCAGATCATGGTTTCGTGGGCATTGGTGAAGCGGCGGCCGCGAAAGTTCGGCATCGGATTGGTCTTGCGCCAGACGATGTCATTGAGAACCCAGAAGCCGAGGTCCTGCATGATGGCGCCGACGCGGAAGATGTTGTGGTAGGAACCGATCACCCACAGCGTCGCCGACGGTTTCATGATGCGGCGGCAGGCGAGCAGCCAGGCGCGGGTGAAATCGTCATAGGCGGCGAACGACGAAAACTTGTCCCAATCGTCGTTGACGGCGTCGACGTGGGATTCGTCGGGCCGCTTCAGATCGCCCTTGAGCTGCAGATTGTATGGCGGATCGGCGAATACCAGATCGACCGAACCCGCCGGCAGTTTTGACATCCCGGCGACGCAATCGCCGACGACGATACGGGTACTGGGCTCGGACTCAAATTTAGTGCGGGGCGCCCTTGCAGACGCCCCGCGACGCGACACAACCATGACTCAATTACTCTGACTCAGGCGACGCTGTCGGCGACGCGGGACTAAACAACCGACTGGCGATACATTGACCGGGCAAAGTAAAAATCGACTTAACCGGGCAATTCTTTCGCGCTAGGCAAATTTTGCCGGGCGGGTTATTGATTAACGGAATAGAAAATTTACGTTCACGTCGCGTTGGATGCGAGCGGCGCTGGCGAGGCGAAATTGGGACGCTAGCGAAACGAAGTTGGAATGAGGGAACAGCGCCATGCGTTACGATGATTTCCGTCGCAGCGATGACATCGAAGACCGTCGCGACGACAGTGGCGGCGGCGGAATGGGCGGTGGCGGCGGCATCGGCCTTCCGATCGGCGGCGGCGGTCTCGGCATCGGCACCATCATCGTGCTCGGCCTGATCAGTTATGCGTTCGGCATCGATCCGCGGCTTTTGATCGGCGGCGCGGAAGTTCTCAACGGCGGTCGCAGCCAGGCGCCGACCTATCAAACCGATCGACGAACCGCGCCGACCAAGAGCGGCGCGCCGACCGACGAGATGGGCAGCATGATCGCCGGCATCCTCGGTGAAATCGACGATCGCTGGAGCGAGATCTTCAAGGCCAGCGGGCAATCCTATGTCGGTCCGAAAATCGTGCTGTTTCGCAACGCCACCAATGGCGGACGTTGCGGCATGGCGCAGTCGGCGATGGGACCGTTTTATTGCCCGCCGGACCAGAAGATATTTCTCGACACCGGATTCTTCCGCGAGGTCGAGACCCGGTTTCACGGCTGCTCGGGCAATGCCTGCAAATTCACCGCGGCCTATATCATTGCCCATGAAGCCGGCCATCACGTCCAGAATTTGCTCGGCATCCTGCCGAAGGTGACGCGGCTGCAACAGCAGGCCGACAGCAAGGCCGAAGCCAACGCGCTGCAGGTCAGGGTCGAGTTGCAGGCGGATTGTCTGTCGGGCGTCTGGGTCAATCGCGAGGAGAAGAAGCGTCCGGGCTTCCTCGAAGCCGGCGATATCGACGCAGCTCTGACCACGGCATCCGCGATCGGCGACGATACCTTGCAGCGGCAGGCGACCGGGCGCGTGGTGCCGGATTCCTTTACCCACGGCTCGGCCGCGCAGCGCAAGCAGTGGTTCATGACCGGCTATCAGCAGGGCACGGTGCAGGCCTGCAACACGTTCGGTGCGGGCTAGTTGGAGTATAGCGCTCGCAACAGCAAAACGTCATCCTGAGGTGCGAGCGCTTGCGAGCCTCGAAGGATGGTGTTCAGCACAGTGCATGCGGCCATCCTTCGAGGCGCGCCTAAGATGGCGCGCACCTCAGGATGACGCCGAAGTATCCGGCAAAGAGGGATGCTAAAATATGTCCTCCATCGACGAAACCCGAACCTTCGTGCCGCTCAACATCGCGGTGCTGACGATTTCCGACACCCGCTCGCTGGCTGATGACAAATCCGGAACGACGCTGTCGGATCGGCTCACCGCCGCCGGCCACAAGCTCGCGGCGCGCGAGATCGTCACCGACGATGTCGATGCGATCCGCGCCATCATCAAAAGATGGATCGCCGATGTCGGCGTCGATGCCATCATCACCACCGGCGGCACCGGCTTTACCGGCCGCGACGTGACGCCGGAAGCGATCGAGCCGCTGTTCGAAAAGCGGATGGACGGTTTTTCGATCGCCTTCCACATGCTGAGCCATGCCAAGATCGGCACCTCGACCATCCAGAGCCGCGCCACCGCGGGCGTGGCCGGCGCCACCTTTATCTTCTGCCTGCCGGGATCGCCGGGCGCCTGCCGCGACGGTTGGGACGGCATTCTGGCGGCCCAGCTCGATTACCGCACCCGGCCCTGCAATTTCGTCGAGATCATGCCGCGGCTCGATGAGCATCTGCGGCGGCCGAAAGCCAAGGGGGCGTCGGCGTAGACCTACAATTCCATCTCCCAGGTCTCGCCGACCAGATCGGCTCCAAAACTGTGATGCTTCTCTTGCTTGACGCAGCAAAACCCGGCGCGCTGATAGATCCCGCGCGCGGCGACCAGGATGCTTTGGGTCCAAAGCGTGATCGAGCTGTAGCCGGCCTCGCGGGCGAAGCGGATGCATTGCTCGACCAGCGCCCGGCCGACGCCAAGCCCGCGGGCTTTCTTCTCCACCAGCAGCAATCTTATTTTGGCGACGTCGTCCGATGCCTTGACCAGGAAGATCGAGCCGACCGGTTCGCCGCCAGCCTCGGCGATCCAGCACTGCTCGCGCACGGGGTCATATGATCGCGAGGAACTGCGCGGTGATTTCGGCGCCAGCGCCTCGAAGCTGATGTCCCAGCCATATTCCTGCGCATAGATCGCGCCGTGCCGCGACACGATCCAGCCGATATCGCCGGGGCGATGGCTGCGCAGCAGGAAGCCGGTGGATTTTTGCGCCGGCGGCTCCAGCATCTGCTCGATCATGGTCATGGCGTTGACGATGGCGGCGCGCCCGCGATCGTCGAGCCCGGCCAGCAGCGCCGCGACCTCTTCGCGCGACCGGCTCTCGAGTTCGGCAAAAGCGGCGCGGCCCTTCGCGGTCAGCGCGATTTCATTGGCGCGGCGGTCGGCCTTGGACGGCTTGCGCGCCACGATCTGGCGGCGCTGTAGCGCCTGCAAGGTGCGGCTGAGGAAGCCGGCGTCGAGGCCGAGGGAGCCAACCAGATCGGTCGCGGTGCAGCTTTCATGCTGCGCGATCTCGTAGATGATCCGCGCTTCCTGCAAGGTCCACGGGCTGCCAGCAGCTTCGGCTCGATGATGCCGAGCTTGCTGGTGTAGAACCGGCTGAAACCCCTGACGGCGGCGATCTGGCTTTCGAGCGTGGGGCTGGCAGAGATATTTGACTTCATCAATCTATTGTTTGACGAAATCAAACATATTGCAAGCGCCGTGTTTCGCCATCATTCACGCACGCTCGTCATGGTCGGGCTTGTCCCGGCCATCCACGTCTTCGACGCTAGCAAGAAAGACGTGGATGCGGGTCAAGCCCGGGCATGACGAACTCCTAAAGCTCAGGGCTCTCAGGCGACCATGATCCGGCTGCGCAGCAGCGTGCGGGAGGAGCGGCCGAGTTGCCGCAGCAGCCGCGCCTCGGAGCGGCGGGAATCCGGCGCATAGCCGCCGAGCCGGTCGTAATGATCGCGTGCGATCAACAGTCCCTGTTCCGCCGACGGACCCGTGATCATCCGGGCGATGAACTTCAAGCCGTCGCGCAGCCGCGGATCGGCATAGGGCGAGCGGGCGTAGCGGAAGATCCCGGCGCGCGGCCGGTCGCTGCTTGAAACCCGCTGGATGAATTGCGTGGTCTCTTCGATCCAGCCGCTGTCGAGCACCGCGCCGGCATGCAGGAACATCAGCCATGGCGAGCGGGCCTGCCGCGCGCCTGCGGCCAGCGCCGCGGCGCGGGTGCCCTTGAACGCCAGGAAGTGGCAGCCGGCCACGTCGGCGACGCGCTCGATGGTGTTGGTATCGGCGCGATCGACCAGCAGCACTTCGCGGACCACGCCAGCCGCGGCGCCCGGCACCAGCGCTGCAAGCGTGGCGACGGCGGGCTGTTCGAGGCCGTCGGTCGGAATGATGACGCTCAGCATGAACCAGGCTTCGATGTCCAAAGCGTTGAAAAACGCTGCACTGTTATCACCTTGTCATACTCAAAACAGCCGTCCGGTTGCAGCTTTTTGTGGCAGATATCGTCGATGCGCGCCGATGCGAAATTTCGCGCTGCGTTATGGATGCTCGCAAGTATCGTTTTTATTGTTCTTGATTTGTTCTATGTGCGTGCTATGTTCTCTTCATGAGCCGAGCATCCTCACATGCCCTCAAGCACCCGCCGGTCACGGCGCCCTCCGAGCCGGCGGGTGTGTCTTCCCCTTTTCCGGAACTGGCGGTCGCGATCGAGCGCGAGCGGCGGCGAGGCCGCGGCGCGCAATCCAATGCCAGCGGCCGTTTCGAGGCCGAGGCCCGGGTCGCGTTCGACGATGGCTGGCAGAGCCTTGACGAATTGCCGCCGTTCAAGACCACCGTCGGGCTCGACACCGCGCGAAAAGTCATCACCCGCAACGACTCGCCCGATATCGGCTTCGACCGCTCGATCAACCCCTACCGGGGTTGCGAACATGGCTGTGTCTATTGCTTCGCGCGGCCGACCCACGCATTCCTCGGGCTGTCGCCGGGGCTCGACTTCGAATCCATGCTGTTCGCCAAGCCCGATGCGCCGGCGCTGTTGGAAAAGGAACTGGCGGCGCAGGATTACGAGCCGCGCATGATCGCGATCGGCACCAACACCGATCCCTACCAGCCGATCGAGCGCGAACGGAAAATCATGCGCGGCATTCTCGAAGTGCTGGAGCGCGCCGGGCATCCGGTCGGCATCGTCACCAAATCGGCGCTGGTGGCCCGCGATATCGACATCCTGGCGCGGATGGCCAAGCGCAATCTTGCCAAGGTGGCGATCTCGGTCACCACGCTCGATGCCAAACTTGCGCGCACCATGGAGCCGCGGGCATCGACGCCGCCGAAGCGGCTGGAGGCGCTCAGGCAATTGTCGCAAGCCGGCATTCCGACCACCGTGATGGTCGCCCCCGTGATCCCCGCGCTGAACAATTCCGAGATCGAGCGGATTCTGGACGCCGCCGCCCATGCCGGCGTCAAGGAAGCCAGCTACGTGCTGCTGCGGCTGCCGCTCGAAGTGCGCGATTTGTTCCGCGAATGGCTGATGGCGAATTATCCCGACCGCTACCGCCACGTCTTCACGCTGATCCGCGACATGCGCGGCGGCAAGGATTACGATTCGCAATGGGGCACAAGGATGAAGGGCACCGGCCCGATGGCCTGGATGATCGGCCGCCGGTTCGAGGTCGCCTGCGAAAAACTGGGGTTGAACAAACGCCGTTCGAAATTGACCACCGATCATTTCGTCCGGCCGGAGCGCCACGGGCAGCAATTGAGTTTGTTTTAAAGCCCATCACGTCGTCCCGGCTTTCTAGGCTGTGAAGCGATTACCGACGTCATCCTGAGGTGCGCGCTCTTTCTTGCGCGCCTC
Source organism: uncultured Alphaproteobacteria bacterium (assembly GCA_963755895.1). Classification (GTDB taxonomy): domain Bacteria; phylum Pseudomonadota; class Alphaproteobacteria; order Rhizobiales; family Xanthobacteraceae; genus Bradyrhizobium. The sequence goes on along the minus strand of CAVWMD010000022.1, from coordinate 419,827 downwards.
GAAGGATGGTGCTCTTGCACCGTGCTTGCGGCCATCCTTCGAGGCTCGCCGAAGACGGCTCGCACCTCAGAGTGTGGGAATGATTTGGCAATGAGCATTTGCCATGGCCGTTGTGCTGTGATTCGCTGGTATTGAGCGCGAAGCAGGAGCTGACGATGGCTGACGAGCAATTGTTCGAGGATTTGCCCGAGCAGGACAGGCCACAGGCTGAGGGGCGCGGCGCAGTGCGGTTACGGGTGCCGGAACGTAATCAGATCGGTATGCAGGTTGCGGCATTGGACGATCTGGTTTCGGACGATCATCCGGTGCGCGCGGTTTGGGCGTTCGTCGAGGGGCTGGATCTGTCGGCGTTGCACGACGTCGTCAAGGCGCGTGAAGGCCAGCCGGGACATCCACCGGCAGCGCCGAAGCTGATGTTGGCGCTTTGGCTATGGGCCACGGTCGATGGGGTCGGCAGCGCCCGCCAACTTGACCGGCTGTGCCGCGATCATCTGGTCTACCGGTGGTTATGCGGCGGGGTGTCGATGAACTATCACAGCCTGTCGAACTTCCGGATCGCTCATATGGCGGTTCTGGAACGGCTTCTGGCCCAAGGCGTCGCCTCGATGGTGGAGGCTGGGTTGGTATCGCTCGACACGTTGGCGCAGGATGGCTTGCGGGTACGCGCCGGCGCGGGGGCGAGTTCGTTCCGCCGGCGCCCGCGGCTTGATGAACTGCAAGCGGCATCGCAGGCGCGGGTGGAGCGCCTGCGCTACGAAGTCGAGACTGATCCGACGGCCGGCGATCGTGTCCGGCGCGCGGCAAAGGAGCGCGGCGCCCGCGAGCGCGAGGCGCGGATCGCGGCGGCGCAGGAGCGCATGAAGGAACTGGAGGCGGAGCGCGAACGGCGGGAGAAGACCAACAAGAAACAGGTCGCCAAGCAGCAGGAGCCGCGCGCTTCGACCACCGATGCCGACGCGCGGGTGATGAAGATGGCGGATGGCGGATGGCGCCCCGCTTACAACATGCAGATCATATCGACGCCGGAACACCAGATGATCGTTGCGGTCGACATCGACACCAGCGGTTCGGATCGCGGCCTGGCACAGCCGGGGATCGAGACCGTGCACGCCGAGGGCTATCAGCCCTCCGACTATCTGGTCGATGGCGGCTTCACCAAAAACGACGACATCGAATGGGCCCATGCCAAAGATATAAAGCTGTGGTGCCCGGCGGGGCAAACCAGGCACGGCACTGCCCCTTATGCGCCGAAGAAAGATGACGGTGTCGGCGTCGCGGATTGGCGCGAACGTATGCAGAGCGAGGGCGGCAAAACATTCTACCGACTGCGCGCCGAGCACGAATGCATCAATGCCCATGCCCGCCGCATGGGCCTGCGCCAGCTATCCTTGCGCGGCAAGATCAAGGCCCGCATCCATCTGCTGTGGTTCGCGGTCGCTCATAACATGATGCGTTTCTTTGCCTTGAAGGCCAGGGCGCAGGCAGTGGCATAAAGGCCACTTACGCCAACCAGAACAAACACACCGCCGCCAACATCGGGATAGCTTGGTTCCCGCAATTTGCCGAGATTTGGCCAGACCGCTGTCATTCGAACGTTGGCTCAGTCAAAAAACCTGCAGCCAGTGGCATTAGGCCCATCAAATCCAAATTTCTTCGCGCGCGAGCAATACATTCTCGCTCTCTCAGGATGACGGCCGAGGTAGTGGGACGACGGGACATCTGAATAACGGGAATTCCGCGGAGTTCCGGGTTGCGCCACCGGATGCGCTTGCGCACCATCGCGGCATGATTCGCAAATCGCCCGAAACAAAACCGGTAGAAAAGCCGGCCAAACTGCCCAAGGGCGTCATCGCGGTGGCACCCCCGAGTTTTCGCCGCGAACGCGCGCTGATCAAGCGCGGGGTCTGGCCGGTGGCTGGCTGCGACGAGGCCGGGCGCGGTCCGCTGGCCGGCCCGGTGGTGGCGGCGGCCGTGGTGCTCGATCCGAAGCGGATCCCCAGGGGCATCGATGATTCCAAGCGGCTGACGGCCGAGCGCCGCGAGGAGCTGTTCGAGGAAATCTGCACGACGGCGTCGTTTGCTGTCGCTTTTGCCTCGCCGGCGCGAATCGATCGCGACAACATCCTGCGGGCCTCGCTGTGGGCGCTGGCGCGCGCGGTCCATGCGCTGCCGGAAATGCCGAAGCACGTGTTCGTCGACGGCCGCGACCGGCTCGATACGCCGTGCGACTGCGACGCCGTGATCGGCGGCGACGGCCTAGTGCTGTCGATCGCGGCGGCTTCGATCGTCGCCAAAGTGTCACGCGACCGCCTGATGTGTGCGCTGGCGCAGGATTGTCCGGGCTACGGCTTCGAGCAGCACAAGGGCTACGGCGTGCCGGAGCACCTTCGGGCGCTCAACCTGCTCGGCCCCACGGTACATCACCGCCGGTTTTTCGCGCCGGTCGCCGCCGCCCGGGAAAGGCATCAGGCGATGACGATCGAACCTGGCGCAGAGGCGATGGAAAGCGCGGTCGAGCTCGAGATTTCGGCGGCGATCTGACGCCGGTTGCCTCGCCGGCCCACGCGCTCTATCACACGTTCGGGATTGGACAGCGCGGCCTGCAAGTTCGACCTGCCAGGTTCGATTGGGGAATTCCAGGCGTTTCATGCGTTTCACGTCGCTGATTATCGAACTGATCCGCGCCCGGCCGCGGCTCGTGGTCTGGATCGTGGTGCTGGCGCAGGCGGCGTTGTGGCTGATCCTGCCGTTATTGCTGTATCGAAGCCCGCCCGGCGATCTCGCGACCGTGTTGGCCTACGGCCGCGAATACCAGGTCGGCACCGATCTCGGTCCGCCGCTGGCGTTCTGGCTCGCCGACATCGCGTTTCGCGCCGCGGGCAACCACATCTTCGGCGTCTATCTGCTGGCGCAGCTTTGCGCGGTGGCGACGTTCTGGTCGCTCTATCTTCTGGGGCGCGCCGTGGTCGGCGGCCAACAGGCGGTGCTCGCGATCCTCTTGACGATGACGGTGGTGGCCTTCAGTTCGCCCGGTGTCGAGTTCGGCCCGCTGGCGCTGGCGCGGCCGCTGTGGGCGCTGTTGCTGTTGCATTCCTGGCAGCTGATCGGGCAGGGCCGCCGCAATGCGTGGTTTGCCTGGTCGATCGAAGCCGGGCTGTTGTTGCTGACGACCCCGGCTGCGATCGGCCTGTTGCTGCTGATCACGGCCTTCGCGCTCGCGACCGCGCGCGGCCGGCGCGCGCTGAAATCGTTCGATCCGCTGTTTGCGCTGCTGGTGATCGTGGTGCTGACGCTGCCTTATCTGGCGTGGCTGATCCGAGCCGACAGCCTGATGTGGCCGCATTGGCCGGCTTTATCGGATTTGCACGCCAGGTCGCTGCACTGGGGGCGGCTGCTCGGTGGCCTGCTGCTGGCGATGTCCGGCATCGTGCTGTTGGTGGTGCTCGACACCGGCTGGTTCGCGCGTGACGGCGAGGATGCCCCGATCATCTTCCGGCCGCCGGTGGAGCCGGTGGCCCGCAACTTTGTTTATTTCTTCGCGATCGGCCCGGCGCTGGCCGGCAGCCTGGTAGCGGGCCTGTTCGATCTCGATCGCGTGGTCGGCGGCGCCGGCATCGCGCTGCTGATGTCGGGACTGGCGGTGATCGTCGCGGCCGGCGATCTCATTCAACTGCGGCGGCAACGCGTGCTGCGCACGATCTGGGCCGCGGCGATCGCGGCACCCGCGCTCGCGATCCTGGTGACGACGATTTTCGTGCCCTGGACCGGCGGCGGCGAGGTGGCGACGTCGCTGCCGGCAAAACCGATTGCGCGATTCTTTGGCGACAGCTTCGAGCGGCGCACCAACCAGCGGCTGCGCGCGGTGGCCGGCGATCCCACGCTTGCCAGCCTGGTCTCGCTCGATCGTGGCCGGCCGCATCTGTTTCTCGACAAGACGCCGGAACGGACGCCGTGGCTGAATATGGAAAAATTCAACCGGACCGGCGGCGTCGTGGTCTGGCGCGCATCCGATACCGACGGCCGGCCGCCCGCCGATATCGCGCAGCTTTTTCCGGGCCTGGTGCCGGAAGTGCCACAAGCCTTCGAGCGGCTGGTCAACGGCCGCCAGCCCTTGTTGCGGATCGGCTGGGCCATCGTGCGGCCTAAGGGGCCGTGAGGCATTAATCGCAGTGAGACGAAGCGTGCCCCGGATGCTGAGCAGCACGAAGTGGTGCGCTGCTGATCCGGGGCCCATCGTTTTGCGCTTTGTGGGTCCCGGCTCTGCGGAGCAGCGCTGAAGGAGCGCTGCACCGAGTCCGGGACACGAGATGTTCCGCGTCTTAACCCGTCGTCTGCTCCAGTGCCTTGGCGATCGCGCGCAGATCGAGCCATGTCATCCGCTTGTAGGACGGCGAGCGCAACAGATACGCCGGATGGAATGTGGCGATGGCGCGGATGGTGCGCGTGCCGGTATCGTAATTGAGCCATTTGCCGCGGGTGCGCATGATGCCCTCGCGGGTTTGCAGCAGCGTCTGCGTCGAGGGATTGCCGAGCGTGACCAGCACGTCCGGGTTCACCAGTTCGATCTGCCGCTGGATGAACGGCAGGCAGATTTGCGTCTCCTGCGGCGTCGGGGTGCGGTTGCCGGGCGGCCGCCACGGAATCACATTGGCGATATAGGCCTTGCTGCGGTCAAGCCCGATCGCCGCGATCATGCGGTCGAGCAGCTTGCCGGAACGTCCGACGAACGGCAGGCCTTCGATGTCCTCGTCGCGGCCCGGCGCTTCGCCGACGAACATGATGCGCGCTTGCGGGTTGCCGTCGGCGAACACCAGCCGCGTCGCGGTATGCTTCAGCGCGCAACCTTCGAATTTTTCCAACAACGCCCGCAGCGCTTCCAGCGAAGGCGCGGTTCGCGCGGCGTCCCGCGCCGAGGCGATCGCGGCTTCTGGCGCCGCCATGGCCTCGCCACGCGGGGCCGGTATTGCGGCCGGCTGCGGCCTGACCGGTTGCGGGAGCTCCGGCTCGGCCGCCACTGGGGCGATGACGGCCGCGGCGGCAGGGTCGGACAGCCGGTTGACGGCCTCGTCCGCCAGCGCGCAATCGACCCCGGCCTCCAGATAAAAGGCGAGCAATTGCTTGATGGTAGGGGCCGGTTCGGGGATCATGGGCACAGGCTTTGCGACATCGGCCTAGCTTAGGATGCATTGCGCCATGACGAAACACCCGAAGCGGTATTTCCATGGTTGTTCTTCGACAGAAAATCGGAAACAACGGACGGTTAGAAGCGTTCTCAATTTCGGGCTGAGATCAGATCATGAGCACTGAACAACTTCCGCCGCGCGAATCCATGGAATTCGACGTTGTCATCGTTGGCGCCGGGCCGGCTGGCCTGTCGGCGGCGATCCGGCTGAAGCAGCTCAATGCCGATCTTTCCATCGTCGTGGTGGAAAAAGGTTCCGAGGTCGGCGCGCATATCCTGTCCGGCGCGGTGATCGATCCGGTGTCGCTCGACAAGCTCGTTCCGGACTGGCGCGAGGACGCCGACTGTCCGCTGAAGACCCAGGTCAAGGACGATCGCTTCTATTGGGCGACGGCGGGCAGCGCATTCCGGCTGCCGAATTTCGCGATGCCGCCGCTGATGCACAACCATCACTGCTATATCGGCTCGCTCGGCAATGTCTGCCGCTGGCTGGCGCCGAAGGCCGAAGCGCTGGGTGTCGAGATCTATCCGGGTTTTGCCGCGGCCGAGGTGCTGTACGATGAAAAAGGCGCGGTGCGCGGCATCGCGACCGGCGACATGGGCATCGCCAAGGACGGCAGCCACAAGGATTCGTTCACGCGCGGCATGGAGCTGCTTGGCAAATATACGCTGTTCGCCGAGGGCGCGCGCGGCAGCCTGAGCAAGCAGTTGATCGCCAAATTCTCGCTCGATGCGAAGTCCGAGCCGCCGAAATTCGGCATCGGGCTGAAGGAAGTCTGGGAGATCGATCCCGCCAAGCACCAGAAGGGCCTGGTGCAGCATACGTTAGGCTGGCCGCTGAACAATACGACCGGTGGCGGCTCGTTCCTCTATCACTATGACGACAACAAGGTCGCGGTCGGCTTTGTCGTGCATCTTAATTACGACGATCCTTATCTGTCGCCGTTCGACGAATTCCAGCGCTTCAAGACCCATCCGGCGATCCGCACGCTGTTCGAAGGCGGCAAGCGGCTGGCCTATGGCGCGCGCGCCATCACCGAGGGCGGTTATCAATCGGTGCCGAAATTGAGTTTTGCCGGCGGCGCGCTGATCGGTTGCGCGGCGGGGTTTGTCAATGTGCCGCGCATCAAGGGCGTGCATAACGCGATGGGCAGCGGGATGCTGGCGGCCGAGCATGTCGCGGCGGCGCTGGGCGCCGGGCGCGTCAATGACGAACTCATTGAATATGAGAATGCGTGGCGTTCTTCTGCCGTCGGCAAGGATTTGTACCCGGTCCGCAATGCCAAACCCATGTTGTCGAAGTTCGGCACCATGCTCGGAATGGCACTCTCCGGCTTCGACATGTGGTGCAACACGCTGGGCTTCTCGCTGTTCGGAACCCTGTCGCACGCCAAGCCCGACCGCAAGACGCTCGATCCGGCCAAGGCCCATGCGCCGATCGCGCCGCCGAAGCCGGACGGCAAGCTCACCTTCGACAAATTATCGTCGGTGTTCCTGTCCAACACCAACCATGAAGAGGATCAGCCAGTCCATCTCAAGGTCGCCGACATCAACCTGCAAAGGACGTCCGAGCATGATGTCTATGCCGGGCCGTCCAACCGCTATTGCCCGGCCGGCGTGTACGAGTGGGTCGAGGAAACGTCAGGCCCCCGGTTCCAGATCAACGCCCAGAATTGCGTCCATTGCAAAACCTGCGACGTCAAGGATCCCAACGGCAATATCACCTGGGTTCCGCCGGAGGGCGGCGGCGGTCCCAATTACGAGGCGATGTGACCACGATTGCGTGAGCCCGCCCCGGGCACATGGCGCTTTGCAGCCGGAAAACCCGTCCAAAAACGGGCGGGCGGCTTCCGCGGCCGGATCGGGCCGGGCGTTTGGCTGCGGCCGAAGGCCACGATAACGCCACACTGCAAGCGCTTTGAGGCATCGCTACAGCGTTTTCGGGCGAAGTGGACACCGTTTCGCGTGAAGAAGACGCGTAAAATCAAAAGACTAGAGCCCCGTTCCGATTCATCGGAACGGACAAGGGTCTGGTCGAATCTGCTGATGAAATTCCGGTCATCGCGGTCGCAATGCCAATCGATTGACCGGCCATATCCTTGCGGTTGAACGTCAAACGCGGCATGGTCGCAAAATCTTGGTCAGAGGCCTTGGTCAAAAGGCCCGGCCAAAAGGCCCGGTCGAAAGTCTTGATGCCGACGATGTAGCTTCGCGTTCGAGACTGTCCGTACCATCCCGCCACAAAATCCTGGAGCTAGGCGAACGTGATGCTTTCCAACCGTTTCAATCGCTGGACTTTTGCCGCGCTCTCCGTCGCCATCCTCGCGGTGCCTGGCTCGCTCTTCGCGCAGACGCCCGATCATCCGACCGACAACTCGGCGCAATTTCCCTCCAGCCACGATTTGAAATCCCTGACGACGTCGGGCAGCTATCTGGCCGCCCGCCACGCCAGCGTCGAGCGCGACGCCAATTCGGCGGCGGCGTTCTATCGCTCGGCGCTGCGCAGCGATCCGAAGAACAATGAACTGCTCGATCGCGCGTTCATCTCGTCGGTCGCCGATGGCGATATCGACGAGGCCGTGAAGCTTGCCGACCGGATCCTGACGATCGACAAATCCAACCGGGTGGCCCGCCTGGTGGTCGGCGTGCGCGACCTGAAGGCGAAGAAGTACCCGAGCGCGCAGCTCAACATCAACCAGTCGATACGCGGGCCGATCACCGATCTGGTCGCGACGCTGTTGTCGGCCTGGGCCAGCTACGGCGCCGGTGACACCAAGACGGCGGTCGCCAATATCGACAAGCTGACCGGTCCGGAATGGTATCCGCTGTTCAAGGACATGCACGCCGCGATGATCCTGGAACTGGCGGGCAAGGACAAGGACGCCGGGGTGCGGCTGGAGCGGGCCTACAAGCTCGACGATTCCATGCTGCGGGTGGCCGACGATTATGCGCGCTGGTTGACGCGCAACAAGGACGACGCGGCGGCAACCGCGATCTATGAGGCTTTCGACAAGAAGCTGCCGCGCCATCCGCTGGTGCTGGAGGGCTTGCGCGAAACCAGGGCCGGCAAGAAATTGCCGCCGCTGGTGGATTCGCCGCAGGCGGGTGCTGCCGAGGCGCTGTACGGCATCGGCGCGACGCTGACGCGCCGGGGCGGCGAGGACCTCGCGCTGGTCTATCTCCAGCTTGCGCTCTATCTCGAGCCCACGCATCCACTCGCGCTGCTGTCGCTGGCCGATCTCTATGAGTTGGTGAAGAAGCCGGCGATGGCGATCAAGATTTACGAGCGCGTGCCGGCGAATTCGCCGCTGAAGCGCAATGCGCAAATCCAGCTCGCGACCGATCTCGACGCCGCCGACCGCAGCGACGAGGCGATCAAGATCCTCAAGAGCGTTACCGCGGAAGACCCCAAGGATCTCGAGGCCATCATGGCGCTCGGCAATGTCGAGCGCGGCCGCAAGAAGTTCGACGACTGCACCGTAACCTACACCAAGGGCATCGATGCCCTGCCGGATCCGAACGACAAGGCCAACACCGTCTATTATTACTATCGCGGCATCTGCGAGGAACGCTCGCATCAGTGGCCCAAGGCCGAAGCGGACATGAAGAAGGCGCTGGAGCTGCAGCCCGATCAGCCGCACGTGCTCAACTATCTCGGCTATTCGTGGATCGATCAGGGCATCAATCTCGACGAAGGCATGAAGATGATCAAGCGGGCCGTCGATCAGCGCCCTGATGACGGCTACATCGTGGACTCGCTCGGCTGGGCCTATTTCCGCATCGGCAATTACGAGGAAGCGGTGAAGAATCTCGAGCGCGCGATCGACCTGAAGCCCGAGGACCCGACCATCAACGACCATCTCGGCGATGCCTATTGGCGGATCGGCCGCACCCTGGAGGCCAAATTCCAGTGGACTCATGCCAAGGACCTCAAGCCCGAGCCGGACGATTTGCCGAAGATCGAGGCCAAGATCGCCAACGGCCTGCCCGACACGGCCTCGTCGAGCGATACCTCGGCATCCTCCGCGGACAAGATCCCGGCCGACAAGAAGAAAGAGGACGGCAAAGACGTCGACAAGGGCGGCTGATCGAATCGGCTGGGGGGCGTACCGCCGATGCAGGCGTTATCTGAAGATGGGCGCGCCAAGGTTAATTTGACCTTGCGGGTGGTTGGGCGCCGTACCGACGGCTATCACGACATCGAAAGCGTGGTGGCGTTTGCCGACTGCGCCGATCATTTGACGCTGACGCCGGGGTCCGAGCTTGAGCTCAGAACATCCGGGCCACTGGCGGAGGCTTGCGGCGCGACGTCGGATAATCTCGTGATCAAGGCGGCGCTTTTGCTCCGCGAGCGCGTGCCCGACCTCAAGGTCGGCAGCTTCACGCTGAACAAGGTGCTGCCGGTCGCAGCCGGAATAGGCGGCGGCTCGGCCGACGCGGCGGCCGCGCTGCGGTTGCTGGCGCAATTGAACGGCCTTGCGCTCGACGACGAGCGGCTGCACGGGGTCGCGCTGGCGACCGGTGCCGATGTGCCGGTCTGTCTCGCGTCGCGTCCCTGCGACATGACCGGCGTCGGCGAGAGTTTGTTGCCGCTCAGCCTGCCGATTCTGCCGTGCGTGATGGTCAACCCGCGCGTTCCGGTGGCGACCAGGGACGTGTTCAATGCGCTGGGCCTACGCAACGGTGAATTGCTGGTCGGCGCTACCGACATTCTGCGCGGCACCGCATGGCCGGAAGCCGGCGCCTCGGTCGAAGACTGGGTCGAAGTGCTGGCGGCAAGTTCCAACGATCTGGAAGAGCCGGCCACGCGCATCCAGCCGATCATCGGCGAGGTGATCTCGGCGCTGTCGGCGACCAACGGGGCCTGGCTGGCGCGGATGTCGGGCTCGGGCGCGACGTGTTTTGCAATCTACGAAAACACCGCCGATGCCGGCCGCGCCGCGGATGACCTCCGGCGCCATCACCCCGAATGGTGGGTGCATGCGGGGACGCTGAGCTGAGCGCGTGATGTCGCGCTAAATCAATGCGAGCGCGCCAGGCAGAACGCCACGACTTCTTCCAGCGCGGTCTTCATCGGCGAGGCCGGGAACAGCGCCAGCGCATCGACCGCCATCGCGCCGTAATGCTGGGCGCGGCTGATGGTGTCTTCGAGCGCGCGGTGCTTGGTCATCAGGCCGATCGCGTGATCGAGGTCGGCTTCGCCGATCTCGCCGCGCTCCAACGCCTTGACCCAGAACGCGCGCTCGCTGTCGTTGCCGCGGCGGAACGCCAGCACCACCGGCAGCGTGATCTTGCCCTCGCGGAAATCGTCGCCGATGTTCTTGCCGAGCTTGGCGGCCTTGCCGCCATAATCCAACACATCGTCGACGAGCTGGAAGGCGATGCCGAGATTCATCCCGACCGAGCGGCAGGCGGTCTGCTCGGGCTTGGGGCGGTTGGCCAGCACCGGCCCGACCTCGCAGGCGGCGGCGAACAATTCGGCGGTCTTGCCGCGGATCACCGCGAGATATTCGTCTTCGGTGGTGGCGGTGTTCTTGGCGGCCGCGAGCTGCATCACTTCGCCCTCGGCGATGGTGGCAGCGGCCGACGACAGGATGTCGAGCGCGCGCAGCGAGCCGACCTCGACCATCATGCGGAACGCCTGGCCGAGCAGGAAGTCGCCGACCAGAACACTGGCCTCGTTGCCCCACAGCATCCGCGCCGACAGCTTGCCGCGGCGCAATTCGCTTTCATCGACCACGTCGTCATGCAGCAAGGTCGCGGTGTGCATGAATTCGACGGAGGCCGCCAGCTTGATGTGGCCGTCGCCGGAATAGCCGGTGAGGCTCGCCATCGCCAGGGTCAGCATCGGGCGCAGCCGCTTGCCGCCCGAGGAGATCAAATGGTTGGCGACCTCCGGGATCATGGTCACTTCCGAACCGGTCCGCGACAGGATGGTGGCGTTGACGCGCTCCATGTCGGCGGCGAGGAGCTCCACCAGCCGATCGATCGACGCGCCCGCAGGGCTCTCGAAGGGTACAATAACCGCCACGCCGGTCTCCACATTTGCCCAGGAGGGACTATCCTCAGATACAATAGAAACTGCGACGGAACGCGGCAAGGGCACGATAGGGTGACTCGGGGCAGTGACTTGGGGCGGTGACTTCGGGCAGTGACTTCGGGCAGTGACTTCGGGCAGTGACTTGGACCGCGCCTGGGTCCATCCGGCTTGTTAGCCCGGGTCCATAAAGGAGAAATGTCAATTGCGGGAATTGGTTCGGACCAACGATATGGTGCTGGTTTCGGCGGTGGGGGCGTTGCTGGACGGCGCCAATATCCATCATTTGGTGCTGGACCAGAACATGAGCATCATCGAGGGCTCGCTCGGGGTGCTGCCGCGCCGGATCCTGGTCCATGAGGACGACAATCGCGAGGCCCGCCAGATTCTCCGCGACGCCGGCCTGTCCCACGAACTGCGGGCCGATGACTGAACCGCGGCGGCAATTCAGGGAGGGATTTATCGAGGCCGAATTCACCGAGGACGGCTTTCTTGGCGGGCAGTTGCGGCTGCGGCAGCCCAAATCCGGCCATCGCGCCGGTCACGATGCCATGCTGCTGGCCGCGGCGACACCGGCACAATCAGGCGATCGCGTGGTTGATTTTGGCGCCGGCGTCGGCGCCGCGGGCCTCGCGCTAGCCCGGCGCGTCACGGGCCTAAGGCTTGTGCTGGTCGAGATCGATGCGGCGCTCGCGCAGCTCGCACGTGGCAATGCCAGCTCAAACGCACTTCCGGCCGAGACCGTCGTGCTCGATGTCAGTGCCAACGCCGAAGCATTCGCAGCCTCAGGGCTTGCCCCCGACAGTGCCGATGTCGTGCTGATGAACCCGCCCTTCAACGATCCCGCGCGGCACCGCGCCTCGCCGGATAAAGCGCGCGAGATCGCCCATGTTGCGACCGAGGCGACGCTGGAGAATTGGATTCACGCGGCGCGGCGCACGCTGAAGTCCGGCGGGGTGCTGACCCTGATCTGGCGCGCCGATGGACTTGCCGAGGTGCTCGCAGCACTCGACCGCGGCTTTGGCAGCCTTGCCATCCTGCCAGTCCATGGCGAGCCAGCATCGCCCGCGATCCGCCTGATCATTCGCGCCATCAAGGGCGGCAAGGCGCCGACACGGCTCTATGCCGGGCTGATGCTCAATGATGAGAAAGGATCGCCCAACAGGCGGGTGCAGGAAATTCTGGCCGGCAAGGGGTCTTTACAGTGGGTGCCCTGAACGCGGCAAACAGCTGCGAATAGCGCCCAAGTTTTGAGCAAAGTTTTGAGCAGAAATGAGATGCGCAAAGGGTTCGTTGCGCAAATCGGTTTGGATCAATCGTGCCGGGTAAATCTTTACTGGGAGCAAACCTTTACTGGGAGCAAATCTTTACTGGGAAAGTGTTTTCGAGCGTTGTTCCGGGGCGGAGGTGAAGTGAACCGCCGTCAAAAGTGCGCTCATCAGCAGCAACAACAGGTAGATTTTCATGCTTTTCTCCGCTGCGTCCTGCAGCCTGTCAAACAGCCGCATTGCAAAAGGCGTTCCAGCCTTTCAATGACATCAGCGTGATAGAGAATGGTTAACTTTGAGGTAATGCAATGACCGACCAAACGGGCAATCCGCCAGCGACGCCAAGCTGGATGCCAAGCCTGACGCCAAGCCTGATCGACCGGCTGAAGGCGCTGGTTCCAGAGCGTTTTCGACCTGGAACCGCGGTGGTCCCGGTGGTCCGTCTGTCAGGGGTGATCGGCGCGGTGACGCCGCTGCGGCCTGGCATGTCGCTGGCCGGCGTCGCCCGGATGCTCGAGCGTGCCTTCGCCACCAAGAATGCCAAGGCGGTCGCTTTGGTGGTCAATTCGCCCGGCGGCTCGCCGGTGCAATCGCGCCAGATCTATTTGCGCATCCGGCAGCTTGCCGCGGAAAAGAAGCTGCCGGTGCTGGTGTTCGTCGAGGACGTCGCGGCCTCCGGCGGTTACATGATCGCCTGCGCCGGCGACGAGATCTTCTGCGATCCCTCCTCGATCCTGGGATCGATCGGGGTGGTCGGCGGATCCTTTGGATTTCAGGAACTGATCAGGAAGATCGGCGTCGAGCGCAGGCTCTATACGGCGGGCGCCCACAAGGCGATGCTCGATCCGTTCCTGCCGGAAAACCCCGACGATGTCGCGCGCGTCAAGGCGCTGCAGCGCGAGATCCACGCCATCTTCATCGCGCTGGTCAAGCAAAGCCGCGGCAGCAAGCTCACCGGCGCCGATGATGTGGTTTTCACCGGCGAGTATTGGGCCGGAGAGAGCTCGATTTCGCTGGGGCTGGCGGATGCGATCGGCGACCTGCGCTCGACCTTGCGCGCGCGCTATGGCGACAAGGTCAAGACGCCGGTGATCGCGCCCGCATCGGGCATGTTGTCCGGCCTGTTGGGGCGCAGGTCCGCCGGTGCCGGGGCGCTGGCCTCGCTGGAAGGGCTTCCGGGGTTGCCGGACGACCTGATCTCGGCACTTGAAACCCGAGCGATCTGGGCCAAATTCGGCTTTTAGAGCGTTGTCGAGCCAACGGGCCGTGCGAATGCGCGCCCGATGACAGGCTCCGCGGGCACCGGTTCGCGTGAAGAAAACGCGTCAAAAATAAAACCGTAGAGCCCCGTTCCGATTCCATCGGAACGGGGCTCTACGCGCGAAATTCCGCGCTAACGTAAGCGTGATTGCGCCATTTAGTCCCGGGCAAGCCCGGTGAAGGCGATTGCAGGCCGGCCCGGCCTGCGCGACAATGCAGGCATTGGGGGCGTGCGCATGAATCAAGAGGATCGACCGATGCCGCCGCTTGTCGTATTCGCGGGCTTCCTGGGTGGGCTCGCCGTGGTTCGCTGGGCTTACCGGACAGCCCTCGAGGTCAATCGGGAGCTGGAAGAGGCGCGGCTGACACGCGCAGCCCAGGCTGCGCCATCCAACGAAATTCCGACCTTGCGGCAGGATCCGATCACCGGCGCCTATCGGCCGGGCTGATCGTCCGCCGTCTCGAGCGAAGGCAACCCCAGAGTCACTTGCGCCGGCCTCAGGGCCGGGCATGACCCCTGACGAGACCGGCGAGCAAGCTTGGAGGCGGGTCCGTTGTGACGCGAACCCTTCTTCAACGAGGCCATAAACTTGGCTCTTCGAAGCTTTGTCATGATAGCCCGGCAATCGCTAACGATCCCGTTTTGCCAGCCGCCGCTTGCCGCGATGGTTAATTTGGCGTTACCGGCATGCTTCTTACCCTCCCCCTGGAGGGGTCCGAGACGAGCGAAGCTCGCTCGTGGGTCGGCTCGCATGAGCGCAGCGAAATGCGAGACTGGGTGGGGTGGCGACGCGAGGTTACGAGACGTCAGCCGTTGTCATCCGCAGCATCGCCACCCCACCCCGCTTGCAAGCGCAAGCGACCCACGAGCGAGCTTCGCTCGTCTCGGACCCCTCCAGGGGAGGGTGAAGACGCGCCCGACTTCGCACCCGACATCGCCTTGATTCCCGGTTCCTGCGCCGATACGGTCCCGCGCTCTAAAGCATGATCCGGAAAAGTGGATACCGGTTTTCCGAAAAGATCATGCTCCAATAAATAGATAGAGCGGGATATCCCGCTCCAGCCCTCAAGATTCCGAATTGGACGATGGACGAGATACAACCCCACATGCGCCCGGAACGTTCGTTCCAGGGTTTTATTCTTGCCCTGCAGCGGTTCTGGGCGGATCAGGGCTGCGTGATCCTGCAGCCCTACGACATGGAAATGGGCGCGGGCACCTTCCATCCGGCAACGACGTTGCGCGCGCTGGGGCCGAAGCCGTGGAAGGCTGCCTATGTGCAGCCGTCGCGGCGGCCGAAGGATGGCCGCTACGGCGAAAACCCCAATCGGCTACAGCACTATTACCAGTTCCAGGTCATCATCAAGCCGTCGCCGCCGAACCTTCAGGAGCTCTATCTGAAATCGCTGGCCGCGATCGGTCTGGATTCCGCGTTACACGACATTCGTTTCGTCGAGGACGATTGGGAAAGCCCGACGCTCGGCGCGTGGGGCCTCGGCTGGGAATGCTGGTGCGACGGCATGGAAGTGTCGCAGTTCACGTACTTCCAGCAGGTCGCCGGCGTCGAATGCGCGCCGGTCGCCGGCGAACTCACCTACGGGCTCGAGCGGCTGGCGATGTATGTGCAGGGTGTCGACCGGGTCTACGATCTCAACTTCAACGGCCGCGACGGCGCCGACAAGGTGACCTATGGCGACGTGTTCCTGCAGGCCGAGCAGGAATATTCGCGGCACAATTTCGAGTATGCAGACACCGACATGTTGTTCGAGCAGTTCAAGATGGCCGAAGGCGCCTGCAGGAAATATCTCGATGCGGGTTGGAAGGACGGCCAGCGCGCGGCGCATCTGATGGCGCTGCCGGCCTACGACCAGTGCATCAAGGCGAGCCACGCGTTCAACCTCTTGGATGCCCGCGGCGTGATCTCGGTGACCGAACGCCAAAGCTACATCCTGCGCGTCCGCGAACTGGCCAAAGCCTGCGGCGAAGCCTGGGTCCACACCGAAGCGGGCAGGGCGGGTTAGTCACCCGCCCCTGGAGGGGCTCTTTGTAAACAGAGCTTCCTGATTGAGTGTTTCCTAAATTCGAAGGCGCCTCTGCTCCCCTCCCCCTTGCGGGGAGGGGTCGGGGGTGGGGGTCCACAGGCGATGACGAATATGTTTGGATCGCACGCGATGAACGATCGCCAGCGACATCTTGCGCAGCGAATGCGGGCGCAGCCGACAGATGCCGAGCGCGTGCTCTGGCAGCGGCTTCGCCATGACATCGCGCTGGCAGGTTCGCATTTTCGGCGGCAAGCCCTCGTGGGCCCCTTCATTGTCGATTTCGCGAGCCTTAAGGCAAAGATCGTTATCGAACTCGATGGCGGCCAGCATAATTGGCAGCAGGAATCCGATGCACTTCGTCAGCGGCAGATCGAAGCCGCCGGCTATCGTGTTATCCGCTTCTGGAACAATGATGTGCTTGGAAATCTCGAAGGCGTGCTGAACGAGATTCAGAGTGCGTTGCCCCCCACCCCTGACCCCTCCCCGCAAGGGGGAGGGGAGAAGCGACCGCGCCGTGTTCGCCAGCCGCGCCGTTCGCGCAAAGAGCTCAACTGATGCCCGATCTTCTCCTCGAATTATTTTCCGAAGAAATCCCCGCGCGCATGCAGGCGAAGGCGGCGGAGGATTTGCGCCGCATGGTCACCGACAAGCTTGTCGCCGAAGGCCTGGTCTATGAGGGTGCCAAGGCGTTCGCGACGCCGCGGCGGCTGGCCTTGACGGTGCATGGCATTCCGGCGCGGCAGTCCGACCTCAAGGAAGAGCGCAAGGGCCCGCGCGTCGGCGGACCGGAGGCCGCGGTGGCGGGCTTTCTGAAAGCGACCGGGCTTGCCTCTCTCGACGAGGCAAAAATCCAGCGTGACCCGAAGAAGGGCGATTTTTACATAGCCCTGATCGAAAAGCCGGGCCGCGCCACGCTCGATGTGCTCGCCGACATGCTGCCGGTGATAGTGCGCACCTTTCCGTGGCCGAAATCGATGCGCTGGGGCGAGCGCTCCGCGCGCCCGGGCGCGTTGCAATGGGTGCGGCCGCTGCATGCGATCACCGCGACCTTCGGCATCGAGACCGAAGAGCCCGATGTCGTGAAATTTTTGATCGACGGCATCGAGGCCGGCCAGACCACCTACGGCCACCGCTTCATGGCGCCCGCGGCGATCAACGTTCGCCGCTTCGACGATTACGAGAGCAAGCTGAAAGCCGCCAAGGTCGTGCTCGACCCGCAGGCCCGCAAGGACATCATTCTGGCCGATGCGAAGCAACTCGCGTTCGCGCAAGGCTTTGAACTGGTCGAGGATCAGGTGCTGCTCGACGAAGTTTCGGGCCTGGTCGAATGGCCCGTGGTGCTGATGGGCTCGTTCGACCAGGAATTCCTGTCGATCCCGGGCGAGGTGATCCGCGCCACCATCCGCAATAACCAGAAGTGCTTTGTGGTCAGCGATCCCAACACCGGAAAGCTCGCCAACAAGTTCATCATGACGGCGAATATCGAAGCCAGCGACGGCGGCAAGGCGATCACCGCCGGCAACGAGCGCGTCATTCGCGCGCGATTGAGCGATGCGAAGTTTTTCTATGAGACGGACTTGAAGACAAGGCTCGAAGATCGGCTGCCGAAATTCGAGCAGATCGTGTTTCACGAGAAGCTGGGCACGCAGGCTGCTCGCGTCAAGCGCATCGAATGGATGGCTGGAGAATTCGCGTCACTGGTCGGCGCGGATGTCGAAAAGGCAAAGCGCGCCGCGCATTTGGCGAAAGCGGATTTGCTGACCGAAGTGGTTGGCGAATTTCCAGAGTTGCAAGGTTTGATGGGCAAATATTATGCGCTGGCGCAGGGCGAGGATGCTTCCGTCGCCGCGGCGGGTGAGGAACATTACAAGCCGCAGGGGCCGGCGGATCGCATACCGACCGATCCGGTAAGCGTTGCGGTGGCGCTGGCCGACAAGCTGGATACATTGGTTGGATTCTGGTGGATCGACGAGCAGCCGACCGGTTCCAAGGATCCTTATGCACTACGCCGGGCAGCCCTGGGTGTCATAAGAATCATCCTTGCCAACAACGTTCGGGTCAGCTTGCTTGATTGGGCCATACCAGCAGCGATGGTGTCTTTGGGGCGAGCCAACGTCGCTCGTCATATCGATGAGGGTTCGCTCAAGCATGAGCTGCTCGCCTTCTTCGCCGATCGCCTAAAAGTCCAACTCCGCGAGCAGGGCGCGCGTCACGATCTCGTCGATGCCGTGTTTTCGCTCGGCGGTCAGGACGACCTGCTGATGGTGGTCCGCCGCGTCGAAGCGCTCGGCAAATTCCTCGACAGCGATGACGGCAAGAATTTGCTAGCCGGCACCAAGCGCGCCAGCAACATCCTCGCGATTGAGGAAAAGAAGGACAAGCGCAGCTTTGACGGCGTACCGGATGCCGCGCTCTACAAGCTCGATCAAGAAAAGACTCTGGCGAAAGCGATCGACTTGGTGAAGGCCGAGGCCGGTGCCGCCGTCGCAAAAGAAGACTTCGCCGGCGCGATGAGCGCACTGGCAAAGCTGCGCCCGGCGGTCGATGCGTTCTTCGACAAGGTCAAGGTCAATGATGACGACGCAAAGGTGCGCGAAAATCGTCTGAAGCTGCTCAACGAAATCCGCGCCGCGACGCGTGCGGTGGCGGATTTTTCGAAGATTCAGGATTGATGCTTACCGCTCATCTTCCGTGCCGAAGATGTTCGTAGGGTGGGCAAAGGCGCTCTTGCGCCGTGCCCACCGTTCCATCAACGCGTCGCGCTTGACCGGTGGGCACGCTTGCGCTTTCGCGTGTTGAGCTACAGCGGATGGTCACGCTTTGCCTACCCTACGAGCCATTTCTGATTTTCAGAAATTGTTCTTGACTCTCGACCCAAATCAGCGGCTTATTTCTTGCCATCCCGCACCCACCAAGAGGGGCGTTTCGCGATCGTCACGAACGTTGGGCGCGGGGAGCGATGGACGCGAAAGCTGCGACTGACGAGCGCGGCTGGAGCGGACGGCAAAATCGTGTGGTCCTGACGCCCCATTGCAGGTGTCAAATTCCCAGGAAGCTCACGCTTCCTGGGGGTGACGGTGACAAACAAGCCTGGTCTCACCGGGGAGAGCACGAGATAAGCCGTAAAACCATTGCGCAGGGAAGGCCGGACTGCTTCCGCTGAACCTGTATGCTCATGTGCGTTTTTGTTAGCTACCTTTGCACATGAGACCGCGGGTGCAGCGCGCACCCGGTCTTCCCTGCGCCCTCTCTTTTTGGGCGAACGAAATTGCAAACCTCGGGCAAATGATGTCGCGAGAATGTGGACTCACATCCAGCCGTCGTCCCGGCGCAAGGCCGGGACGACGAAACTGAAAGGCTGTGGCCTCTGGATTACTTCCTCCTTCGCTCCGTGGGCTACGGCGGACAAGTCGCTAGCGCTCGCAATGACGGTCTTGGATGCATTGTCTGAAATTCAGAAGAACAGAAAAGAGCCCCGCCCGGGCGGGGGAGACCGGGCGGGGCCTTTGTTGTCCGGTCGCTGCGGCTGTGAGCGCCCAGACAATTGGTGCAAGTGATTTGATGCGAGTCATTTCGTGCAGGTCATTGGCGCGGATGAATCGCGCGCCGCGGCTATTCGATCACCTGAACGATACGGCGGGTGCGCGGTTCGACGAGGATGGTCCGGCCGTTCACGACCGTGTAGCGATAGGGCGTCATGCCGTAGGTCTGCGGCACGTCGTAATAGGTCACCCCGGTTTCCGGCAATACGCTGCCGACCGCCACCCGATCCGGAATGGTGTATTCAGGCACGTGTTCGCGAATGACGTATTGTCGGAACGCCGGAAACTGCTCGGCTGGAATGCCCTCGGCATCACCGTCCACGATAACAGGCGCGCCGCGCGCCACGCCCACTGTCATGTCATTTTGCGTCATATTGCTTTGTGCCTTCGCCGCGATCGGGGCACTGACAGCCGCTGCTATCGCTGCAATGGCAAGTATCTTGTTCCGCATGATGAACTCCTTCTGCAGTGATGCCGGCCAGTTTGCGCGAGCCGGCAATGCCACCCAATTCATCGCGCGCATCATCGTTCCCGGAACAACGCCATTCGCTTCGCTGCAATTTTCGGTATTTTTTGTCAGGCAATTTTTGTCAGGCACTGGAACCCGTTGAAGCAATGGACGTCTCCTATTCCGGAACCTCGCCAACGGGTAGATTGCCGTCCTCGATTCGATCTTCCACCAATCTCCCGGAGACCTTCTCAATGACCATCACCGCTGCGCATGTTCCCGCCATTGTGGCGTTGCTCGCTGGCGTCCTGATCCTGATCATGCCGCGGTTCTTGAATTTCATCGTCGCGATCTACCTGATCCTGGTCGGTCTGCACGGCCTCGGCTTTCTCCGGATATTTCACATGTAGCGCGGAGCGGCGGGGTTTCGCAGCTTGCGCGGAACCCCTCAAAATGGTGTAAGGCGCTAACCTTCTCTCCTCGATTGGATTGTTGTCAGTCATGGCCAAAGCCGCCGCGAAGTCCAAGAAAACTACAGAGAAAATTGCAGCTAAATCAAAGGCATCCGTGCCTGCCGGGGCCAAGGCCGCGGCGCCGGCTTCGACCCGCAAGGCGCTGCCAAAAAGCCAGATTAAAGCCGCTGCGAAGCCCGCGGCCAAGCAAGCTGGCAAGGCCGCTAATAAGCCCGTCAAGCAGCCGTGGTCAGCAAGCCCGCCACTGATGTGGTGAAATCCGGCAAATGGGTGTTCACGTTCGGCGACGGCAAGGCCGAGGGCAAGGCGACCTTGCGCGATCTGTTGGGCGGCAAGGGCGCCAACCTCGCGGAGATGGCCAATCTGGGCTTGCCGGTGCCTCCCGGCTTCACCATTCCGACCTCGGTCTGCACCTATTTCTACGCCAACGACAAAACCTATCCGAAGGAATTGAAGGCTCAGCTCGAGAAGGCGCTGGAACAGGTCGGCAAGATGGCCGGCAAGACCTTCGGCGACTCCAGAAATCCGCTGTTGGTCTCGGTTCGCTCCGGCGGCAGGGCGTCGATGCCGGGCATGATGGATACGGTGCTCAATCTCGGCCTCAACGACAAGACCGTGGAAGCGCTGGCCGAACTGTCGGGTGATCGCCGTTTTGCCTATGACAGCTATCGCCGCTTCATCACGATGTATTCGGACGTCGTGCTCGGCTTCGAGCATCATCATTTCGAGGACATCCTCGACACTTTCAAGGACAGCCAGGGCTACACGCTCGATACCGATTTGACCGGCGACGACTGGGTCGACCTGGTCGGCCGCTACAAGGACGCGGTGGCGCGCGAGACCGGCAAGGATTTCCCGCAGGATCCGCACGACCAATTGTGGGGCGCGATCGGCGCGGTGTTTTCGTCCTGGATGAATGCGCGCGCGGTGACCTACCGGCGGCTGCATGACATTCCGGAGTCGTGGGGGACGGCCGTCAACGTGCAGGCCATGGTGTTCGGCAACATGGGCGACACCTCTGCGACCGGTGTCGCGTTCACGCGCAATCCGTCGACCGGCGAGAGCAAGCTCTATGGCGAATTCCTGATCAACGCGCAGGGCGAGGACGTGGTGGCGGGCATCCGCACGCCGCAGGACATCACCGAATATGCGCGCCAGGAATCAGGCTCCGACAAGGCTTCGATGGAAATCGCGATGCCCGAGGCTTTCAAGGAATTGACGCGGATCTACACGCTGCTCGAGAAGCACTACCGCGACATGCAGGACATGGAGTTCACGGTCGAGCAGGGCAAATTGTGGATGCTGCAGACCCGCGGCGGCAAGCGCACCGCGAAGGCGGCGCTTCGCATCGCGGTCGAGCTCGCCGATGAGGGCCTGATCTCGAAAAACGACGCGGTGTCGCGGATCGATCCCGCCTCGCTCGACCAGTTGCTGCACCCGACCATCGATCCCGCCGCCAAGCGCGACGTGATCGCGACCGGTTTGCCGGCATCGCCGGGTGCTGCATCCGGCGAAATCGTGTTCTCGTCGGATGAGGCCGCGAAATTGCAGGCCGACGGCCGCAAGGTGATTCTGGTCCGGATCGAGACCAGTCCGGAAGACATCCACGGCATGCACGCGGCGGAAGGCATCCTGACCACGCGCGGCGGCATGACCTCGCACGCCGCCGTGGTGGCGCGCGGCATGGGCAAGCCCTGCGTCTCCGGCTGCGGCAGTATCCGCGTCGATTACGGCCGCGGCACCATGAGCATCGGCTCGCGCATCTTCAAGACCGGCGACATCATCACCATCGACGGCTCGGTCGGCCAGGTGCTGGCCGGGCGGATGCCGATGATCGAGCCGGAATTGTCGGGCGAATTCGGCACGCTGATGGGCTGGGCTGATTCCGTCCGCAAGCTTCGCGTCCGGGTCAATGGCGATACGCCGGAGGATGCGCGCACCGCGATAAAATTCGGCGCCGAAGGCATCGGCCTGTGCCGCACCGAGCACATGTTTTTCGAGGAAACCCGGATCCGCACCGTTCGCGAGATGATCCTGGCCGAGGACGAGCAGGCGCGTCGCGCCGCGCTGTCGAAATTGTTGCCGATGCAGCGCGCCGATTTCGTCGAGCTGTTCGAGATCATGAAGGGCCTGCCGGTGACGATCCGGCTGCTCGATCCGCCGCTGCATGAATTCCTGCCGCACACCCAGGCCGAGATCGAGGAAGTCGCGCGTGCGATGAACGCCGATCCGCGCCGGCTCGCCGATCGCGCCCGCGATCTCGCCGAGTTCAATCCGATGCTCGGCTTCCGCGGCTGCCGGCTTGCGATCGCCTATCCTGAAATCGCTGAGATGCAGGCGCGCGCGATCTTCGAGGCCGCGGTGGAAGCGGAAAAGCGCACCGACAAGCCGGTCGGGCTCGAGGTGATGGTGCCGCTGATCGCGACCAAGGCCGAGTTCGATCTGGTCAAGGCGCGGATCGACGCCACCGCGCAGTCGGTGATGAAGGAGACCGGCAAGAAACTAAGCTATCAGGTCGGCACCATGATCGAGCTGCCGCGCGCCTGCCTGATGGCCGGCGATATCGCCAAAACCGCCGAGTTCTTTTCGTTCGGCACCAACGACCTGACCCAGACCACCTATGGCATCAGCCGCGACGACGCCGCCGGGTTCCTCGGCACCTATATTGCCAAGGGCATCCTCGAGATCGATCCCTTCATCTCGGTCGATCGCGATGGTGTCGGCGAACTGGTCAAGATCGGCGTCGCCCGCGGACGCAAGACCCGCGCCGATCTGAAGGTCGGCATTTGCGGCGAGCATGGCGGCGATCCTGCCTCGGTAGCGTTCTGCCACGAGGTCGGCCTCGATTACGTCTCGTGCTCGCCCTATCGCGTCCCGATCGCCCGCCTCGCCGCCGCGCAGGCAGCCCTCGGCAAGGCGATCTCAAGTCAGGCGTAGACGGCGTTCGTCGTTGCGAGCGAAGCCGAAGCAATCCAGAGTCACAAACGAAGACTGGATTGCTTCGTCGCTCGTGCTCCTCGCAATGACGAAAGGGAACTCGTGGCCCGCAAAAAATTTTCTTCAGCATTTCTATTGACGTGATGTTTACCATTTCGTTCGAGCGCCCGTTTACCAACAGTTTCGATGCCGCTCGCGAAACACCAGGCGCTGCTTGCGTGTAACCGCCGCGCACCACCGATTAACTCCCTCGCAACCTAAATTCGATAACACAAAAAAAGATCGAATTGCGCGGACGTACCGGGGTTCGATCGTGCGTGTGTGTGTAAGCGTTGCGTGAGTGTATCGATGTTAGGTGTGCGTAACCGGCCGAAGGGCGCGAGTTTCGCGTTCTTCGGCCTTGGTCTTTGTGTCTTCGCATTGACCCCCACAGAAGTCGGATACCAGGATATTGCATCGCTGCTGGCCAGGCAGCCCGGTGTCGCCGAACGCTGGCAAAAGCGGGTGTTCTCCGCCGTCAGCACCATCCAGGTCGCGACCTACAGCTTCGGCCGCCCGATCGGGACTTCGGCGCCGCAGGCCGCGCTGTATCGTCTGGCCAGCCTCGAAAGCCCGAGCCTCGACGTCACCGGTTCGCTGACGCGTAACACGCTGCTGCAACCTCCGCCGCGTTATCAGGCTTCCGAGTTCCCTACGGTCGACCGCACGCTGAAGGGCGACCGCCTGGTCAAAACCCCGCCGCCCGAGGCCACGGCGCCGGCAGATGCCGCGCCGGCGGATCATGCGCCCGGCCTTGAAGATCCCTCGACCTCGAATGCGTCGGTGCGTGGTGCAAAGACGTCCGAGGCCGCGCCAACCGGCGACCGGTCGCCGCTCGATCCGGAACTTGCGGAAGCGCTGAGCGCGCCGCCGCTGGCGCAATACGATGTCTCGATGTCGCTGGAAGCCCAGCCGCCCGGGGACCTGAAAGCAGCGCCCGATGCGGCGGCGATGGCGCTGGAGCCGGCCGCGCCGCACGACGGCTTCTTGGTGAAGACCGCGAGCCTGTTTTTCGGAAGCTCCTCGCTCGGCGCCCCCGCCGAGGGCATGGCGCGCTGGGAACCGGGCGAAGAGCCGATGGTGGTGGCGCCGGACGCTGCAGTTGATCCCGACATGAAGGTGATGGCGTCGTTGCCGTCGCCCGCGGAAGAGCCTTCCAGATCCGCCGAGAGCGGCGAAAGCATCGCGGCCAAAGGCGAAGTCAACGCCGACAATCAGCGCACCAAGACGCCGGCCGAGCGGCTCGGCCTGTTCGACGACAAGGCGCGCGCCAAGTCGGAGAAGTGCCTCGCCGAGGCCGTTTATTTCGAGGCCCGCGGCGAAGCCGTGCGCGGCCAGATCGCGGTGGCGCAGGTGGTGATGAACCGGGTGTTCTCGGGCCGGTATCCGACCACGGTGTGCGCGGTGGTCTATCAGAACAAATATCACCACATGGCGTGCCAGTTCACATTCGCTTGCGACAATATCGCCGACGTGGTGCGCGAACCCGACATGTGGGACCGCGCCAGGAAGATTGCCAAGGCGACGCTGGACGGCCAGCTCTGGCTGCCGGAAGTGGCGAAGTCGACGCACTATCACGCCTACTGGGTGCATCCGTCCTGGGTCGCTGAAATGAAGAAGATGTACAAATTCGGCGTTCACACCTTCTATCGGCCGCGCGCCTGGGGCGACGGTAGCGAAGCGCCGAGCTGGGGATCGCCGGCGCAAACCGCCGAGATCTCGGCGGAGCTGGCCGAAGCTGCCAAGAGCTCCGCCGAAGCTTCGCCGAATACGGTGCGACGCTAAGAGACGCGCTACTGCCCCTGACACGAGATCCCCTCACGCATCGATATCGAGCGCGATATCGAAGTTCGGCGCTGAATGGGTCAGCGCGCCGGCTGAGGCATAATCGACGCCGGTCGATGCGATGGTCGCGATCGAATCTTGCGTGACGCCGCCGGAAGCTTCCAGCACCACGCGTCCATTGGCCATGCTCACGGCCTCGCTCAGTTCAGCGGTATTCATATTGTCGAGCAGTACGACATCGGCGAGGCCCGTATCGAGCACCTCGCGCAATTGCGTGAGGGTATCGACCTCGATCTCGATCCTGACCAGATGTCCGATCTGCGCGCGCGCACGTTTGAGCACCGGCCGGATGCCGCCCGCGACGGCGATGTGGTTGTCCTTGATCAGGATCGCATCGTCGAGCCCGAACCGATGGTTGAAGCCGCCGCCGCAACGCACGGCGTATTTCTCCAACGCGCGCAGGCCGGGCGTGGTCTTGCGGGTGCAGCAGATCCGCATCTTGGTGCCGGCGGTGTGGCGGACATAATCGGCGGTGAGGGTGGCGACGCCGGAGAGCCGGCCGACAAAGTTCAGCGCCGTGCGCTCGCCGGTCAAGACCGCGCGCGCCGGGCCCGACAATGTCAGCACATGAATGCCGGCGGCGACAACCGCACCATCGCGGACATGGGCTTCAATGCTGATATCGGGCGACAGCCTCTGAAATACCGCGATTGCGAGCGGTAGGCCTGCAATCACGCCGGACTGCCGCGCGACCATCACCGCATGGGCGTGGGTCGCCTCCGGGATGGTGGCGATCGAGGTGATATCGCCGGCGCGGCCGAGATCCTCATTGAGCGCGCGATGCACGGCCTCGTCGATCGCGAGCGGTGAAAGGAACGCGTCGGGGTGCAAGAGCGAAGCAGGGGTTATCATGATGTGGCTTCCTGTCAGGCGATGATGGGGTGTGTCGATCGCGTTGCGGGGCGCTCGGCCAGCGACGCTGCGATCTCCCGCGCCGCCTTGAGCGTCGTCATGGTGCGGTGCGCGAGATCGGGCTTTTCGGTTGGATGGTCGCTGCGGCAATGCGCGCCGCGGCTTTCGCGCCGCGCCCATGCCGATGTCGTTACCAGCAATGCGGTGGTCGCCATGTTGCGCAGCGCGATATTACCGGTATCGCGCTCGAGGCATGCGAACGTCCTGATCGCCTCCGCCAGCCGGTCGGCGTCGCGGATCACACCCACATGCGAGGTCATCATCGTCCGAAGATTGGCCTCGGTCAGCGCAGGCATTGCGCAATTGCGCGGCGTCGTTATTTTCAGCAGGCCGGCGTGCGCCGCAAAATCGAGACCGTCGATATCCTCGGCGATACGGGCCGCATAGACCACGGCTTCGAGCAGCGAGTTCGATGCCAGCCGGTTGGCACCGTGTGCTCCGGTGCAGGAGACTTCGCCGCCGGCCCACAATCCCCTCAGCGAGGTGCGGCCGCGCGCATCCACCGCGATGCCGCCCATGTGATAATGCGCGGCGGGCGCCACCGGGATCGGCTGCTTTGCCGCGATCGATGCCGGCCGACAGGCAGCTTGCGTAGACGGTCGGAAATTTTTCGGCGAAATGGCTGCCGAGCGAAGCGGTGGCGTCGAGAAACGCGCCGCGGCCGGCGGCGATTTCCGCGAACACGCCGCGCGCCACGATGTCTCGCGGCGCAAGTTCGGCGAGCTTGTGCCGCGCGATCATGAAGCGCTCACCCTTGTCGTTGATCAGCGTTGCGCCCTCGCCGCGCAGCGCTTCGGTCGCCAGTGGCGCGGGGTCGCGGCCGACCATGATCGCGGTCGGGTGGAACTGGACGAATTCCGGATCGGCAATCACCGCGCCGGCGCGAGCCGCGATTGCAAGCCCGAGCCCACGGGCTTCCGCGGGGTTCGTCGTCACGGCATAGAGATGGCCGATGCCGCCGGTCGCCATCACCACCGCGCGCGATGCGATGATGTGGGGTTTCGCGGTGGGGTCGGCGGCTTGACGCAGTTGCAGGCCGGTGACGGTGTCGCCCGCGGTCAGCAGCGCTTCGGCGACATAGCCTTCGATCACGCGGATCGAAGGCGTCGCGCGCACCGCGTCGATCAGCGCGGCGATGATCGCCTTGCCCGCCATATCGCCGCGCACATGCACGATGCGGCGTGCGGAATGCGCGGCCTCCTGGGAGACCGCAAGCCTGCCCTCGAGGTCGCGATCGAAGGGAACGCCGTACCGTAGCAGGTCATGGATGCGCGCGCCGGCTTCACGCGCGAGACCAAGCGCGATCGTCTCATCGACCAGCCCGGCGCCGACCGCAACCGTATCGGCTGCGTGCGCCTCCGCGCTGTCGCCCTCGGCGACGGCGGCCGCGATGCCGCCTTGCGCCCACGCCGTTGAAGCGCCTTCGCCGAGCGGCGCCGCCGATATCACGGTCACAGGACGCGGTGCCAGCTTTAGAGCGCAGAACAACCCGGCGAGACCGGCGCCGACGATGACGATATCGTCGGTGGCGGGGACGAATTCACTGGTCTGGCTTGACATGTCTTGTCTCCGGTATCTCTTCGTCCCTGCGTTCGCAGGAACGACGAACATCAGTTTTTCAGATTGATCATCCGCTCCACCGATCGCCGCGCCTTGTCGGCGATCGAGGGATCGATGGTGACTTCCTCTCGCAAGGTGAGCAGGCTGTCCAAGATATTCGGCAGCGTGATCCGCTTCATGTGCGGACATAGATTGCACGGCTGCACCATTTCGACGTCGGGCAATTCGGCCCGCACATTGTCGGCCATCGAACATTCGGTGATCATCACCAACCGCCTCGGGCGCTTGTCGCGAACCCACTTGATCATGTGCGCGGTCGAGCCGGTGAAGTCGGCCTCGGCCAGCACATCCGGCGGGCATTCCGGATGCGCGATGATCTGCACCGACGGATCGGCCTCGCGATAGGCGCGCAACTCATCGCCCGTAAAGCGCTCGTGCACTTCGCACGCGCCTTTCCAGGCGATGATCTTCACGCTGGTTTTCGAGGCGACATATTTCGCCAGATATTGATCCGGCAGGAAGATCACCGTCGGCGCGTTCAGGCTTTCGACCACCTCAACCGCGTTGGACGAGGTGCAGCAGATATCGACTTCGGCCTTCACGTCGGCTGATGTGTTGACATAGGCCACCACAGGCACGCCGGGAAAGCGTTCGCGCAACAGCCGCACATCGGCTCCGGTGATGCTCGACGCCAGCGAGCAACCGGCCCGGAAGTCCGGGATCAGAACCGTTTTGTCCGGGTTGAGAAGCTTTGAAGTCTCCGCCATGAAATGCACGCCGCATTGCACGATGATGCCGGACTTCACCTTGGTGGCTTCGATCGCAAGCTGCAGCGAGTCGCCGCCGATGTCGGCGACGCAATGGAAAATCTCCGGGGTCTGGTAATTATGCGCCAGGATCACCGCGTCGCGTTGCTGCTTCAGTTCATTGATCGCCTTGACGTAGGGCGCCATCAACGGCCACTCGACCGGGGAGATCACGGTCCTGACCCGCTCATAGAGGTGCGCCGTGGCGCGTTCGACCTCCGGCGTCCATTGCAGCGACGGCATTGGTAGCGCCGGTGCAGCGGTGCGTCCTGCGGCAGCGGTGGGATTTCGGTGTGCGCCAGTGGCAGGCCCGTGAGGCGGGTTTCCGAAATCTTCCGGACCGTAAATTCCAGCGATAGGCATCGTGCGCTCCCTTTCGATATTCAGATATACTCAATATGAGTATATATAGGGTCTGAGAAATCCGGCCTCGAAGGGCCGGCAATTTCGATGGTCTGTTGCATGTCTCTCGGTCGGATTTACCTAGCTGCGTGGCAGGATACCCGTCAGGTCACGTCGGCTTTACTTATCCTCATAACGAGCAAATCGAATGTAGCATGCAAGTCGGCAAACCGCTAGGTGTCCGGCTGGCTAAATCGTCTGGTCTGGCCGGCTTGATTTGCAACGCTGCAATGCGAAGCGGATTCTCGAAAACCTCACCATTGGGATTTGCATGCCAATGCATTAACTCCCTGTAACCTGCGGAACGCCCCGGCGAATCCGCTGCGATCAATCGGGGGAATGTGCATGTCGGCAACCGCGGACGATCCTGGTCGGGCTCCCGGCGCGGTCAATTGGCGGACGCCGCTGGTGATCGTGATCTGCGGCTGTGCCATTGCGTTGTTGAGCTTCGGGCCGCGCTCGAGCTTCGGATTTTTCGTGCAGCCGATGAGCCGCGAATTTGCCTGGGGCCGTGATGTCTTCGGCCTCGCGCTGGCGTTTCAAAATCTGCTGTGGGGATTGGGTCAGCCGATCGCCGGTGCCATCGCCGATCGATTTGGCAGCTCGCGCGTGATCCTGATCGGCGCATTGTTCTACGCCGCGGGCCTGGTGCTGATGCGTTACGCCGCGACACCGTTGTCGCTGGATATCGGCGCCGGTGTGCTGATCGGCTTTGGTCTGTCGGGCTGTTCGTTCAATCTCGTGCTGTCGGCATTTTCGAAGCTGTTGCCGCCGGAGCGACGGGGCGTCGCGCTTGGCGCGGGAACGGCGGCCGGATCGTTCGGGCAGTTTCTGTTCGCGCCGTTCGGCGTCGCGATGATCGACAATTTCGGCTGGCAGACCGCGCTCCTGATGTTTGCCGGGCTGATGCTGCTGATCGTGCCGCTGTCGCTCGCGCTCAGCACACCACCGGTCGCATCGGACCACGTGCCGGCGCCGGACCAGCAATCGTTCAAGAAGGCGCTGGCGGAGGCGTTCGGCCATCGCTCCTATGTGTTGCTGGTGCTCGGCTTCTTCACCTGCGGCTTTCAACTCGCGTTCATCACGGTGCACCTGCCGGCCTATCTGGTCGATCGCGGCATACCGGCGTCGACCGGCGGCTGGGTGATCGCCGCGATCGGCCTGTTCAATATCGTGGGATCGCTCAGTGTCGGCTGGCTGCAAAACATCTTTGCCAAGCGCTACATCCTGTCGGTGATCTATTTGATCCGTGCGATCTCGATCGTCGCCTTCATTTCGTTTCCGATCAGCGCAACTTCCGCCATCCTGTTCGGCGCGGTCAGCGGCCTGACCTGGCTCTCGACGGTGCCGCCGACCTCGGCGCTGGTGGCGCTGATGTTCGGCACGCGCTGGTTTGCGACGCTGTATGGCTTTGCCTTTGTCAGCCATCAGGTCGGTGGCTTCCTCGGCGTCTTGCTCGGCGGCATCGTGTTCGAGAAATTCGGGTCCTACACGTCGATCTGGTGGCTGTCGGCGCTGTTCGGCGTGCTGTCGGCGCTGATCAACCTGCCGATCGTCGAGGCGCCCGTCGCGCGGCCGGTTGCGCAACCGGCGTGATCCGGTAAACATCCCCCCGAAAGTTTAAAGTTCAGGGAGCCTGCCATGGCAACGTTCAAAGCGATCAGGATCGATAAGGCAGAAAAAGGCACGACCGTCGCGCTCACCCAATTCGACGAAGCCGAATTGATGGAGGGCGACGTCACGGTCCGGGTCGAATGGTCGACGCTGAACTACAAGGATGGCCTTGCCGTCACCGGCAAGGCGCCGGTGGTAAGGCGTTTTCCGATGATCGCGGGCATCGACTTCGCCGGTACGGTCGAAGCGTCGTCGCATCCGCAATGGAAGGCCGGCGACAAGGTGATCTGCGACGGCTGGGGCTTGGGCGAGACCCATCTCGGCGCCTATGCCGAGAAGGCGCGGGTCAAAGGTGACTGGCTGGTCCGCCTGCCGGAGGGCATGTCGTCCCGCGAGGCGATGGCGATCGGCACCGCCGGCTACACCGCGATGCTGTCGGTGCTGGCGCTGGAAAAATACGGCCTGACGCCCAGCCATGGCCCGATCATCGTCACCGGCGCTGCCGGCGGCGTCGGCTCGGTGGCGACCGCCATCCTCTCCAAGCTCGGCTATCGCGTCGTCGCCTCGACCGGGCGGATGGCAGAGGCGGACTATCTGAAAGAGCTTGGGGCTGCCGAGGTGATCGATCGCGCCGAACTGTCGGGGCCGGCAAAACCTTTGGCAAAAGAGCGCTGGGCCGGAGGCATCGACAGCGTCGGCTCGACCACGCTGGCCAACGTGCTCTCGATGACGAAATACGGCGGCGCCGTCGCCGCCTGCGGTCTCGCCGCCGGCATGGACCTGCCGACCTCGGTGGCGCCGTTCATTTTGCGCGGTGTGTGTCTGTTGGGCATCGATTCCGTGATGTGTCCGATCGAACGGCGCAAAATCGCCTGGAGCCGGCTGGCCAGTGATTTGGATCGGGGAAAACTTACTGAAATCACTCAAGAAATCGGCCTTGACGAGGTTGTCGGCGCGGGCGCCAAAATCCTTGCCGGACAGGTCCGCGGTCGAATCGTGGTAAAAATTCTGTAACGGCGTTCAGACTTTACCAACCAACCTGCTCCAATGTTGCCACGGTTAGTATGGTAAGCAGCGGGTAAAGAGGCCTTAAGGCGGGTACCCGCGCTCGGTGAGTTGGAGTTACGGCATGCTTGCGCGTTTTGTGTTGGGAACCATTACCGCCGGTGCGTTGGTCGCACCTGCGCTGGCCGGGGCCATGAACGCCGACGAAGCCCGCAGGTTCGTGGCCGGCAAGGTCTTCGCCTTCACCTGTTTCGACGGCACCCGTGGCGCCGGCCGGATCCTCGACGACATGGGAGCGATCGGGGTGGTGCAATTTTCCGGCTCCGGTCCGGTGCGCCACATCCGGCTGCCTGGCAACACGCTTCAGATCCGCGGCCAGGCGGTGTGTGCCTCGATCAAGGGCATTCCGTTCGAGCCCTGCTTCAATCTCGACAAGAAGGACGAAGTCAGCTTCCGCGGATCGGTTTCCGGCATGGGCTTCGCGTATTGCGATTTCCATCGCCAGGGCGCGGCCCAGATGCTGATGGCCCGCGCGGCGCGGCCGCGTTCGCAGCGTCGGTCGGAGCAGTCGGTCGAAGCGCCACGGACCGAGGTTTCCGTGCGGGTCGAAACCCCGCGGGTCGAGAGCGCTGGAATCGAACCGGTCAAATCCGAAGCGAAGTCTGCGCCGGAGAAATCGGAAAGTGCTCCGGAGCTGCGCCACTCGACCGAGTGATGCCGCGCCATATTCAAGCACCCGCGATGGCCGCAGCTGTGATGCCGTAGTTCTACGGGCCCCTACTTTCATGTGTTGGTAGCGACTTCCGCCGCAGTTTTGCTGATAATGGGCAAGCCCGGCGCGGTCTCACGCATGGATTCGTCATGTCGCTCTATTATTTCAAAATCAGTAACGGCCGATTTTCCGGCGCCGCCGATTTGGGATCGGAATTCGAAAGCCGCGAAGCCGCCTGGGCCGAAATGACCAAGGTTTGCGCCAACCTGGTTGGCGGCATTTCCCGCAGCCTGAAACAAAACGCCGAATGGCAGATGGAACTGCTGGATGAGGCGAAGAAGCCGGTGTTTCGAATCCGGCTGGTCGCGGAATCGCCGGGCTGATGAGTTCTGTTTCAAGGCTTGCCTAGAGCCTTTCCCGTTCCGATGGAATCGGAACGGGGCTCCAGGTTTTTGTTTTGACGCGTTTTCTTCACGCGAACCGATATCCACTTCGCTCGAAAACGCTCTAATCATTGCATCAGCGCGGATTCGTCGAGATCGTTTCAATCGCTGCGCCAAAGCCGCACCGACAGCGCGCGCGAGCGTCCGCGCAAATGCGTTTCCGCAGGACCTGTCAAAATTCCCGATCCAGCCAGGGCGCAATCGGGTCCGGCCTGCCGCAGCAGATCGTCGCTTACCGCAAGTGCTGCGCCTTGCTTCGCCGCAACTTCCATCAGCCGGCTGGCGACGTTCACGGTGTCTCCGGTTGCGGTGATGTGCTGGTAGCTATCACCGAAACGCGAGGCGATGATCGGCCCGTAATGGGCGCCCAGCTTGTAGCCGGTTCGTGAGGCGATCGGCGGCGGCAAGGAGGTGATCCATTGCTCCATCCGCTTGCAGAGGTTGACGCAGCAGAGCGCCGCGTTGCGGGCGTCGTCGGCCGTGCTTTCCGGGAGGCCGAAAAGAATCATCGCGCCGTCGCCGAGGAAGCTGGTGATCACGCCGCCATGCGCGACGGCCTCCTGGTCGGTGAGGGTGTGGAAGTCCTTTAGCAGTCCCAGCATCACGTCCATGCCCAGTGTTTCACTCAACGCGGTAGAGCCGGACAGATCGATGAAGACGACCGCGGCGTCCTGATGGACCGGTTGCAACAGGAAATCCGGATTGCGGGTCAACCATCGGCGCAGCACCGGTGCCTGGAATTGCTGAAGCAGGTCGTTCTTCGCGGCGAAATATTGCGCCTGGCGCCGGTTCAGCCAAAGCTGCAACGCGCCGAACAGCGCGGCGGGTGGCGCCGCAGCCGCGATCGGGAGCGCCGCGCTGAGCCACAAACCATGCGTGAACGCCAGAAAATTGCTGGCTGCCCAGATCATGACCACCGCCGCAATCGAGAGCAACCCGAGCGCGCTGCGGTGCCATGCCAGCAGGCTGACCAGCAGCATCGTCAGTCCGAGCGCGATGACGGCATCCGCGAGCCGCGTCGCGGGATTGCGCAGCATCCCGTCGCCGGTCATCACATGGCCGATCGCCGTGGCTATGATCTCGGTGCCCGGCGCGACCGGATCGAACGGCGTGGAAAATACGTCGCCGCCGCCCGTGACCGTCGTTCCGATGACCACGATCCGGTCGCGAAGTACGTCTCCCGCTACCTCGTCGCTCAACACAGCGGCTGCGCTCACGGTGCGGACGGTGCCGCGGCCGCCATAGAACGCCAACGGCAGAATGTGATCGATGTCGGTTGCAATCCGCCTGGTGCCCAGCATCACACTGTCGCGCTGGACATGAGGCTCGTTGCCCGACGCCAGTGCCGCTACCTGCAGCGGGAATGACAGTTCGACCCTGTCGCCGCTTCGAACCAGCATCGGCACGCCGCGCGGGGTGCCGGAGGCGTCGGTGGTCAGATTCACGGCGCCGACCGTCGCACGCTCGGAAAAGACTTTGAGAGGCGACAGGAATCTTTCCGCCTGGGGCAGCCTGGCCAGCGATCCCGGCTCGGTCGCCTCCAACTGCTGCGTGGCGTCGGCGAATACGGCCGCCGTCGCGATCACGCTCTGCTGCGTGCCGAGTGCCGCAGCCAGGGCGGCGTCGGCGCCATCGTTGCCGTGATCGAGCAGCAGCAAGTCGAGCGCGATCACGCGCGGCTTGAACCGGGCAATGGATTCGATGAGATGAGCCAATTCGGCGCGCGGCAGCGGGTAGCCTTTTTTCGCCGCGGTATCGTCGTCGATCGCCACGATGGTGATGACGTCGGGCGCGGCGCGCACCCCGCGGGCAAGCAGGCGCAGATCGGTCAGGGCACCTTCTGCGCGGTCAAGCGTGCGGCCGCCGGCGTCCCAGTGCCTGTATCCCAGCGCGATGGCCCATAGTGCGGACAGAGCGAGCGCAACCAGCGTCTGGGTGGTTCTGTTCGTCACCGCGGATCATTGCGTGAGACGGGCGAGCAGCGCATCGACGCGCGCCTGTGGCCAGCGCTTCACGACCAGCGGATCGGTTCCGCCTTCGACGTCCACCCCTTCGCCGGGCCCGAGCAACACCTGCCCGGACCCGCTGCGACGTTGTACCGCAACCCGGCCGATCAGAACCAGAACCGATGTCTTCATGTTCTGCGCGTCGACAGCCCACTTTGTGCCCCGAACCGCGGCGATGGCCTGCGGCGTCGTGACCTGAAAGCGGGCCTTGCCATGCTGCTTCGGCGCCTCGAGCAGCAGGGCCTTGTTTTGCAGATCGACCGCATCGACCTTGCCGCTGCCGTCTTGATGCAGCGTGAACGCTGCGCCGTTCTCGGCGACAATCGCCAGGCCCGTTCGGCAGTGCAAGCTTTGGTTGCCGGTGGGTGTCTGCTGCGCGACGCACCCGGTCGGAAGCGACTGTGCTGACGCCGGATGAGTGGCGAGCGTTGTGCCGATGATGGCCAGCCATACCAGCGCGGCGAGTGCTCTCATGACAACCCCTCCACCCTGTTTCAAATGTGATTGTTCGCAACGTCCGTCGAACCCAACCTGCGTTTGACGGTCAAACTATGTTCAGAAAATGTCTGCACCCTTCTCGTTTTCGTGTCTCAAATGATCGCGCTGTCGTGGGCTTCAACTAAGAATCCAGTGATGCTGCGACCAAGGCCGGCGCCTGCCGGCGAAACAGGATCCGCTGGTAGAGCCAGCCGATCGCCACCAGCACCAGGCCCAGGCACATAAACGACAACGCGCGATAGACGCCTGTCAGCGTCGACATGTCGATCAGGAACGCCTTCCCGATGGTCAGCGCGATCACCGCCGCCGAGGCCAGCCGGGCGCGCTGCGAATTGACGGCAACGCCGATGCCGAGCAGCACCACGCCGAACGCCAGCCACGCAATCGAGTAGGTGTATTGCTCGGCGTCGCCGATGCTGCCCATGATCATGACCGGCGCGTGATAGAGCCGCCTGATTTCGAAACCAAGATAGCTGAGCGCCAGGATCAGCGCGCCGGCCGCAATCGTGTTGCCGTACCAAACCGGACGGCGGCCCGCGACGGCGTAGGATAGAAGCAATGCCAGGAACGCGGGCAACGCGTATCCGAGCAACAGAAGATTGATGAAGATGCCGCCGACGTCGATCTGCCAGAACATCGGATTCTGCAGCAGCAGCAATCCGAACACGATGCAGAGTCCGGCATACACCGTCAGCAGCACCGCACTGATATTATGTACGACGCTCTGGCTGCGGATCCGCAGCCGCTCGAGCCCGATCGCCATCGCCAGGGTAGTGCACACCTGCAGCGCCACTTCGGTGAGGCCAGCGGTATCGCGATAGATATCGCCGCCGTTCACCAGATGACGAATTTCGGTGAATACCAAAAGCACGGTGAACAGGATCGCCGCCAATTCGACCGCGCGCTGTGGCGCGTCGTCGCCGCGGCGGCGCAGGAAGATGCTGCCGGCCCAGAACGACAGCGCCGGCACGCCATAGCCCCATAACAGCCAGTTGAAGATCGGCGTGGTGCCGATCGCATCGCCGGCGATGCGCGGCTCGTAGGCGGTGCGCATCACGACGATGCCGGCGAGAATGGCGGCCAGCGAGCGCAGGAAGGGGATCGGCCGCCGCATCGAGATCCACGCCGTGCCGAGCGACATCAACGCGATCGCAATCGAGAGCATGCCCTTGTCGAGTGCAAAGGTCAGCGCCAGCGCCAGCGCGCTCAGCGTGCCCGTGGCGAACAAGGCGATCGAGATTGGCAGTCCCGGCCGGTTGTCGCGTTTGCCGAGCCATTCGGTCGCGGCACCAAAGGCGGCCGCGAGGATCACGGCGAGGATCGCAAACGGTATCGAGCGGTCGAGATGCGCGATCCGGGCGTAGAGCGCGATCAAGAGCGCGAGCGGCGTGAATACCGCGGCCCCCGACCAGACCACCGGGATGATAGCGTTGGTCGAACGCCCCTGTGCCAGAAATCCGGCGACGCCGAAGCCTATGGCAAAGATCGCCGCCGATGTCAGATGCAGCGAGACCGAACCGTCGGTGGCGCGCGGGCCGATGCCCGGCAAGGCGCCACCCGGCAGCACCAGCATGTCCGGATTGGCCAGCACGGCCCATTCCAGGAACACGACAGCCGCCAGCACCGCGGCGGCGGCGACCGCGCCGGTCGCGGCCGGCGCGCGCCACGCGATCAACAGGCTGCCGGCGACCAGGACTGCAAACGCCGTCATCGCGGCATCGGCATGCAGGCTGGTGATCACGATCGCGGTTGCACCGAGCAGATAGGCCGCGAGCGCGCTCGATGAAATCGGCTCGATCCGGCCCTCTTCCGCGGGCGGGCCAAACATGAAGCCGCACACCACCAGCAGAGCGGCGAGAACAAAGCCGGCGATGACGTGGAAGACATGCGCGCCGACCATCGGGTCTTCGCATTGCAGGCAGGGCAGCGTCCACGCCAGCGCGAACACGATGGTGGTGATCGCGAGCCAGCGCCACAGCCGGATCCGCGCCAGCGCGAATGAAGCGGCCGTGACGATGGCAAGGTAGATGTACAGCGCCCAGAAATCCGGTTTGTCGGAAGAGACCAAAATCGGCGTGGCGAAGGCCGCGGCGACGCCAAGGCCGGCCAGCGCCGGCCCGTGCAGCAGCGCCGCGGCGAGCGTCGCCAGCGCGACCAGCCCCAGCAGCACGAAAGCGGTGGCGGGAACGAGGAAACCATAGAGCGCATAGGCGGCATAGACGGTCGCGAACGCCACGGACGTGCCGGCGGCGGTGAGGATGGCGGGAATATCGGCGATCGGCGGCGCCTCGGTGGGCGAGGCGCTCTCCTTGCGGCGCAGCCATTCGCCGGCGCCAAGTAACGCCAGCGCGAAGGCCGCGCCCAGCAGGACGCGCACTTCGGGGCCGACCAGTCCCGCCTCGATCGAATAGCGCACCATGAAGAATCCGCCGAGCGCCAGCGTGAGGCCGCCGACCCAGACCACCCAGCGGGTGCCGACGCGCTCCTCGAAGCTCCGCGAGGCCACGGGTTGAGGCAGCGGCGGAGGCACAGCCCCTGCGGCGTCGTACTCCGGTGCGATGTCAGGGCTTTCCGCGGTGGGCGCGGCCGGCTCAATTTCGGGCACAGGCGGTGGCTGTTCGCCCGCGATGTCAGGTGACGCGGCGGGGCGTGTTTGATCGGCTTGCAGATAAGGGGCGAGCGGAGGCGGGGCAGGCCTCGCCTGAGCTGCCGCAGCCTCAAACGCGTCGAGCCGCGCGCGTAGCACGGCGATCTGGTTGAAGGTCTTGCGCGCCACGATGAGCGCGACAACGGCAATCAGCAGCGCGAAAAAATCGAACATCGAGCCTCCAGGCCATCGCAAACGGCAACTCTTCTCCCTCGCCCCGCTCTTGCGGGGAGAGGGCGTAGGCGGCCTGTGGCCGCCGTCCTTACGCTATAGAAGAACGCCGATGCGAAGCATCGGCTTTGGTGAGGGGCTCTTACAACGAGTTCTGACTCGTGGAGACGCCCCCTCACCCGAAATTCGCGTCCCGCGAATTTCGACCTCTGCCCGCAAGCGGGGCGAGGTGACGAACTGCACATTTGCCGATTCAAATCAAAGTCATCCCTAATGGAATTTTTGCACCTCATCGCCGGCCGCGGACCCGCAGACCGGGGGCTGGTCGCTCCTGCAATACCTCGCGCCGGAAGCGAAACAGCGCGGCGGGCCGTCCTCCGGTTTGTGTCGACATCACGCCGGTTGGTTCGACCAGCGCGCCGTTTTCCACCAGCCGGCGGAAGTTTTGCTTGTGCAGATGCCGCCCCGAGATCGCTTCCACGGTTCGTTGCAGGTCGGTCAGCGTGAATTCGGGCGGCAACAGTTCGAACACCACGGGGCGGTATTTCAGCTTGGCGCGGAGCCGCGCGATCGCGGTGGCGAGAATGCGCCGGTGGTCGAACCGCATCGATACGCCGAGGCGGGGGACTTTTTGGCGCGCCAGCGCCGCGGGCCGTCCGTCGCGGCGCGCTTCCTCGACAAGTCCGGCTTCATAGAGCAGCTCGTAACGGTCGAGCACGCGTTCTTCGTCCCAATGCGCGCCCTCGGTGCCGAAATACAGCCGGACGCGATCCTTGCGGCCGAGCGCGCGCGTGGTGCCGGGCTCCTCCGCCTGCGCGGCCCAGTTGGTCAGCTCCGGCAAAATATCGCGCTCGATCATCGCGGGCCGGACCTCGCGCCAGTCTTCCCATGGGAAAAACCGATACCAGGGCTCGAAGACAGCGCCCGGCAGGCGCGCCGCGTTGTCGGCGGCACGGGTCAGCGCGAGGTAGCCGATCGAGGCGACATGGACGTCGGTGTCGCCGGGCTCGGTATGGCGGCCGCGATCGCCAAACGTATAGAGCTGTTCGACATAGCCGAGACGCAATCCGGCCTGCTGCTCCACCCAGGCGCGCAGCCCGATCTCGAAGGTGCGGTGCGAGACCGCTTCGAACGGGCCGAACGGCAGGCCGGCGAGTTTGTCGCCGTCGCCGCTCGACGCGATCAGGATCAGCGGCTCGTTGTCTTCGATCGCGACGATGGCCGCGGTCAGTCCGATTTCGATCGGCGTCAGCGGCTGGTCGCTCATCGCGCGGCGTTCATCGTTAGTCGAGATCGACGCGGAACGGGCGGCCTTCGACCAGCATGTTGCCGGGACCCATTTCGTCGAGCGCGCGCAGCATCCGGCCCTCGCGCCCCAGCGCCTTGTCGGCGAGGCTGACGATCAACCGGTTCGGCTGTGCGATCGCCGAGGCGGCGCGGATTTGCCGCGCGATCGACATCTCGTCGCGATGTGGATTGAGCATGCAGGCGGCGGCGAAGGCGCTCGCGGTCGAGCGGCTGATCCCGGCATAGCAGTGGATCACCAGCGGCGCGTGGCGGTCCCAGCCGCGCACGAAGCCCAGCACCTGCTGGATATGCGTATCGTTCGGCGCCACGAAGCCATCGATATCCTCGGTGATGTCGTCGACCTGCACCTTGAGATGATTGGCCTCGAGTACGGATTGCGGCCTCACCACCTGATCGACCTTGGCCATGACAGTCAGAATATGGCTGGCCCCGGTGGCCTTGACGGTGTCGGGAAGGGCGGCGAGCGAGCAGACGTGAATCATGGGGTTCCTTTTTTCAGACCCGATTATAGGCCCGCGTGTCGCGCGGTAAAAGGTCCTGGCGTCGCATGTTGAGGGGGCCAGGCGCGAAACCGCGATCCCGCGGCGCGTTGCGCCCGAGGTTTTATAGCTGGTTCGTCCCCCCATAATAGAGAGGGCGCAGGCGCCCCTCAAAGAGAAGGGCGCAGTGCGATCCCAAGAGGGACGCAGACGACCCTCAAGAGAGAGGGCGCAGGGAAGACCGGGTGCGCGCTGCACCCGCGGTCTCGCGTGCCAAGATGCACATAGCAAGAAGCGCACACGAGCATACAGGTTCAGCGGAAGCAGTCCGGCCTTCCCTGCGCGATGGTTTTACGGCTTATTCCGTGCTCTCCCCGGTGAGACCAGGCTTGTTTGTCACCGTCGCCGCGCGGATACCTCCGCGCAACTTGACACCAGCCATCGGGGCGTCAGGACCACACGTCCCTGCGTCCAGGCTTTTCTGCCGGAAAAAACACCGCAAAACCAAACATTTATAAAAAAGCCGCCCCTGGCCGTTTTCGCCAGGGACGGAATAGGGACTCTCCGAGACGCGGTAGGCCAAAAGACCGGGATGGACGGGGTTGGACCCGGTTAGGCGCTACATGCCGAAGTAGCCGCTGCATGTCCGTTCATGGGGGTAGAGCACACCTCACGCGGACAACCCAATTTGGTCGAGAATGATCAAATCGGACCTTCTCGTGTGATGCGCCTTAGGTCTTCTCACCGCAGCGTGGCAGTGTGCACTCCCACGGCCTGATCCTTCCGGATGGCTGTCCTTGCCGATGTCAATAACGGCACCTTACCCTTCAGCAGCCTCGGCAGATCGTGAGCTTGGGCTTCAGTTTCTCGATCTCTGCGTCGTCCAGCGACTGTATCGCCGATGGTCCCTCGGTAGTATCGGGCTTTTGCCTGACCTTGGGCTGTTTTGCTGGGCGAGGCCTAATGGGCAGCGGCTGGCCTGTCTCCTCGCCGTCGTCGATACCTACGGCAAAGCCATCGTAGTCGGCAGCGGGCTCCTGTGACGGAGACAGCTTGCCGATGCCTGGCGTGGGCAAAATGTTGTCGATGGCCGGTGCCGGCGCGTCTTTGTCATTGGCAGGCGGTGGCGAGTTCGTGGCGGCTGCCGATCGCGCCGAACGTTTGGTGGTCGCTGTTGGCGCTGGAACGTCGTCGGTCGCCATTGCCGGAGAAACGTTTTTGACGGCCGATCGTGCCGAACGTTTGGCGGTCGCTGTTGGCGCTGGAACGTCGTCGGTCGCCATTGGCGGAGAAACGTTTTTGGCGGCCGGTGGTGGCGAACCTTTGGCGGTCGCCGATGTCGGCGGGGCAACGATGACGGGCGGCGGATACATCGGGACTTCTGGCGCCGTTGTCGGCGGAGGCGGAGAACTTTTGGCTGTCGGCCGTGGCGATAAAACGTCAGGGCTCGCCGGTTTGCTGCACCACAGATGGAGACCGCTCCAGTAACACCCCGCTGGTGGCGAACCTTGGTCGGTCACCGATGGCGGCGGGGCAAGTGAAAGCGGCGGGGAGCTTTGACATCGAGCGCCGCCATGCAGGTAAAAACTGACAAACAACAAACCAACGGCAAATAATGCAGCGCTTTTCAATCGCATTCTGCAATCCGCTTCGCTGTTGAATTACTGATCCCTTAGCTGCGCGCAATCTCGACTACTCACATCGCGATCAAAGGTGACCCAAATAGGGAGGGAACTCAACCTATAACTAATATTTTACGCGTGAACACGCCAGAGTTCGACGCGTGTAAGGGCCGCTTGTGACCCGATGTATGGTCCGGCCGTGCGTTGCAAGAAGATTTCGTCGAATTGCGGCGGCGGTCTTGCATCAATGTATCCGGCTTCTGATTGGAGCGTTGTGCTCCGAGCCATCATGGAAATCAGCGCGCGTGCGATCTCATTAGCGGACAGGCCTCAACGGGCCATTCGGGTCACCAGTGTGCGCACGCGCTCGGAAGACCGAACCTCCATCTCGTCTCATCCTCTCGCAGACCTCGGCTGGAAACTGTTGATAGGGTTACGTCATCGCTTGCTCCTCATATCGCGCAGTTCCTTTGTTCGAGCCAAAGCCGTTCCTTCGTCCCGGCCCCGCAGAACGTCGATCGCGCCGCGCGCAGGGGCGGTCAAGGCCGGCCGTTGCCCGTTGCGCTTGGCTTGCTGCTCCGGCGTTGCCAGGCTGCGCCTTGACGGCGCCGAGCACGGCGCGAGGATCACGCGGGTTGGGCGACGCCTGCATCGTCGGTCCTCGTCAGCTCGAAGGCGCGTCCTTTAGCCAGCACCGCCCAGGCGATGCGGGCAAGCTTGTTGGCGAGCGCGATCGCCAGCACGTTGTAGTGCAACCGTCTCTTGGCGGCTTCGATCCAGGATTTGAGCCCGTAACGTTCCCAGTTCTTGATCCTGACCAGCACAACCCATGCCGCCTGCACGAACAGAACGCGCAGGTAGCGATTGCCGCGCCTGGAGATTTTGCCGAGGATCGTGCGATCTCCCGTCGAGATCTGCTTGGGCACCAGTCCGAGCCAGGCGCCGAAGTCGCGGCCTTTGGAGAATACGTCGCCAGTGCCGATCGCGGCCACCATGGCGCTCGAAATGATCGGCCCGATGCCAGGCACCGTCATCAGGCGCGAACATGCCTGATCTTGACGGGCCAGTGCCTCGATCTCGCCGGATAGGCCATCGATGCGCTGATCCAGCCGGCGCCAATCGCCTGCCATCCTCGATGACACGCAACATGCGTGGCGACAGGGCATCGGTGCGCGTCGCAAGGATGGTGGGAAGTTCCGTGCGCAAGAAGCCGATACCCTGGCGTACGGCGATCCCGCGTTCCAGCATGAAGGCGCGAATCTGGTTGATGATGCCGGTGCGTTGCGACACCAGCCGCTCGCGCACCCGATGCAGCGCCTGCAGATCCAGTTGCTCCGCGGTCTTGGTCGCGACGAACTTCATCGTTGGGCGCTGCACGGCTTCGGCAATCGCTTCGGCATCATTGAAGTCGTTCTTCTGCCTCTTGCTATAGGGACGGACATATTTGGCCGGCATCAACCTGGCATCGTGGCCAAGCGAGGCGAGTTTGCGGCTCAGGTGATGCGCGCCGACGCAGGCTTCCATTCCGATCAGGCAAGGCGGTATATTGGCGAGCCGCGCTTCCACTTGGCCACGCGACCACTTTTGCCGCAGCACGATGGCGCCGCGCGCATCGTGGCCCACGACGTGGAACGAGTTCTTGCCGATATCGATGCCGATCACGGCGATCGCAGTATTGAGTGTCTGAGACATGGTGTGCTCCTTGTCTTTGGCGCCCCTTGCCAGCTTCGCTTGCTGGCGGGGCAGGAGCACGGCCGGACCATCCCATTAGCTGACTTTGTGTTCGATAGTCGTGATGTCTGCCTCCTGGTGAGTTCAGACAGAGGCTCGGCGGCGCGCCTGGGTCTGCAAACGAGAGGCCATTTTGTGACCCGGTTCACACCGTTCATCAGCGAATTCGGTTATACGTGAGCGGCCCTTTCTGACGAAATGGGACCAAGCACCGCGCTGACGCAAGGAACGCTGGGGGATGAGTGCACAAGGCAGCATCATCCGTTACATCACCACGATGGTGATCGTCGGGTTCGCCATACTAGCGGCGGCGACTTTCCACAGTGCTCGGAAAGAGATCAGCCGAGCCTTGCCCGCCGACGCAATGACAACGGCCTACTTCGAACGGCATTCCGAACCTGACTGTAGATTTAAAGGGGCTTGGCATGACTGGGAACGCGACGAATGGATGACGCTTGGCTGCCTCGAAGTCAAAGTCCAGCATCGCGAGGGCAGCTACAGCTTTGCAACAGGACCCCGGGCGACTTTGCAGGTCTCAATGCAAGGCACCTACTGGATTGACGGAGGGGGCATTCTCCATGTCGCTCGCCAGGACAGTGAAGGGAAAAATCACCATTTCAGCGTGCCGATCTCGGTCGAAAATGCCGAGTACCCAACGCAGATGTGTTTCGCGGAGACCAGCGAAGGGATCGCATGCACTGCGTTCTTCATTTGGAAGGATGACTAAGTTCTTCACAACGGCTCTCAACACGGTCTCTCCATCGTCCTCAAACAAGGATCGTGATGTCGCCTTTTGGGCACCGAACAGACGTTGCGCAGCAGTCGCTGCATGGCTGTTATTGTGAAGGTTTTCGGATGACGGCCCATCGCGACGATTCGGCTTGCACAGGGCCGTCGTCCGAAAGCCTCCAGTGAAGGAACGCGCGGGAGATGAGGTGCGGACGCTGAGGCGGGCGCTATGGCGATTTGATCGCGGTTTTGACGGTGTAGGCGAGGTGCGAGAGCGTGTCGGTCAGGTGACGACGGGCGCTGATGGATCTCGGGCTCTCTTTTGCACCAATGAGGATGGCTTTCGGTGCCGATTGCGCTTTGGAAAGCGCTGGCGGGTAGCTATGCGGTCGAGCGTCGCCGTGGCCGGGTTGTGACCAGCAAGAAACGCGATTGACGATGCGGGTGGGTGATGTGGCGGTCGCGCTCATGACGTGTCGATCCTGATTTCGACG
This sequence comes from uncultured Alphaproteobacteria bacterium, assembly GCA_963755895.1. Lineage (GTDB taxonomy): Bacteria > Pseudomonadota > Alphaproteobacteria > Rhizobiales > Xanthobacteraceae > Bradyrhizobium. The sequence continues at coordinate 375,617 of CAVWMD010000022.1, read as the reverse complement.
ACGGGCGCGGTTGGCCGGTGGCGTGGCTGGCAGCCGGCATCGAAGGTCTCGATGACGAACATGCGGCCGCCACAGCAGGGACAAGGCTGGGCGAGTGGCTGGGCTGTCGCTGGATCGATCTCGACGGTCTCTTCGGCCGCAGGCGTTGCCAATCCCAGAAGTTCACGCGCTCGCGCGATCGTCTCGGCGCGATTGCTGCTGGCGAACAAGCCGTAGTGGCGAATGCGATGGAAGCCCTTGGGCAGAACGTGGATCAGAAACCGGCGGATGAACTCGCCGACGTCGAGGGTCATCGTCGTGTACCGGCCTGGGCCTTCGATCCTGTAGTTTTTGACCTTGAACGTGACGCTGTGCTGGTCGATCGCGATCAGACGGCGGTTCGAGATGGCGACGCGGTGGGTATATCGCGACAGATAGGCGAACACGGCCTTCGGGCCCGCGAACGGACGCTTGGCGTAGACGAACCAGCGCTTCTTGCCGAGCGGGGCGAGGAATGCCGCGAACGCCTTCGCATCGACAAGATGCGCGTGTGCGCCGAGGAACTGCAGGCTGCCCGCCTCGTGTGCCGTCAGAAGCTTCTCCAGCATTAAACGGCGGAACAGCTTCGATAGAACGCGCACGGGCAGCAGGAAGTTCGGTTTGCATGAGATCCAACGGCTGTCATCCATGATGGCGAGGCCGCCGCCCGGCACGATCATGTGGACATGCGGATGATGGGTCATGGCCGAGCCCCAGCTGTGCAATACCGACGTAATGCCGATGCGAGCGCCGAGGTGCTTGGGATCGGCCGCGATGGTGAGCATCGCCTCCGACGAGGCCTTGAACAGCAGATCGTAGATCACGGCCTTGTTCTGGTAGGCGATGTCGCCAATCGCCGACGGCAGCGTGAAGACCACGTGGAAGTAGGGAATCGGAAGCAGTTCGGCCTCGCGCGCCGCCATCCACTCGCGGGCTGCTGCGGCCTGGCACTTCGGGCAGTGCCGGTTGCGGCAGCTAATGGGCATTTCCCATTACCTGCCTTATGGGCACGATTTGTAATGGGGAGTTGGCGGGCCATTCCGTCACTGTGCTTTGAGCGTTCGCCAACTCCACTCACCATTACGAGGCACCCCTGAGCATGGCGATAAGTTTATCCGGCGGCCGGAAGAAGCCTTTGCGCATGTGGGGCGGAACGATGGCTTCAATGGCCTCGAGTTTCTCCGTGGGATCGCCGCGCGTATAGACTTCGGTCGTCGCCAAGTTGGCGTGTCCCAGCCACAAGGACACTTTTCGGATGTCCTGCGTCGCTTGCAGGACGATCATCGCGCATGTGTGCCGCAACACATGGGGTGAGACACGCTTTTTTAGCAGACCAGGGCATTTGTGAGCGGCGGTCGCGCAATGTTGCTTGAGCAGATATGCAAAGCCCCAGCGGGTTAGCGGTTCTCCCCTGGCACTAACGAACACCTCCGGCGTCGCGACTGTCCCTCTCACCGCCAGCCAAGCACGCAGCGCCGCAGCCGTGGTTTTCCATAGGGGGAGAACCCGTTGCCGTCGTCCTTTGCCGAGAACTCGAACGCTCATCGCTTGCAGGTCAACGTTGTCGATTCGCAGTCCCGTCAGTTCGGATACGCGAAGGCCGGCGCAAACGGCCAGATGCAGCATGGCCCGATCGCGAACCCCATCGCGGGTCGCCGGATCGGGTGCGTCGAGCAAGGCTTGGAACTCCTCTCGCAGGAGATAGGGAACCAGACGAGAGTTGGTTTTCTTGAAAGGGATCGCCAGAACGCGACGTATTTGCTCAAGCGCCGCCGGTTGACGATATTCGAGGAAGTGGAAGAAGGACTTGATTGCCGCCAACCGAACGTTACGGGTTTCCGGCGCGTTTTTGCGCGTGTCCTCCAGATATTCGAGGAAGGCACTGACCAGCTTCGCGTCAATCTGCTCCAGCATCAGCGACGATGGCGTGACCTTGTGCCTTGCGGCCGCGAACTCGAAGAGGAGCTGGAAGCTGTAGGCGTAGGAATCGCATGTATGCTGGCTGGCACCTCGGTGGCCGGCGAGCGTCTCGTGGAGGTAGGCTTCGATGTGAGGTGCAATCGGCGTCATGGTTGCGCACCCCCACACATGAACGCCTCCCCAACGTCGGCGACGTCGCGCATGAGATCGGCAGTGGCCTCGAGATACCAATAGGTCGCGTAGATGTTGACGTGACCCATGTAGGTCGCGAGTGCCACCATGTGCTTGCCGCTGCGGGCCCTGCCCACCGGACTGGCCTGCAGTGCACGCACCGCGAATGTATGCCGAAGTTCGTGCAGACGAGGCCGGCGGCCACCCGGCGCCGGCCCAACATTTGCCTTCCGCACCAATCGATCAAACGTGTCCTTTACCGTGTGATAAGGAAGCGGCCGACCTTGGTCGCAGACGAACACATAGGCATCGCTTGAACGAGGTTGGCGTCGCCTCAGATAGCGCTCCAAGCCTGCCGCTGCGGAGTGATGCAGCGGCGTCAAACGGGTCTTCCGGAACTTGGTCTCCCGGATCACTAGTCCGTCATTCGTCATGTCGGCAACTTGCAATTTCAACGCTTCGGAGATCCGCAACCCAGTGACCGCAAGCAAGGCAATCAGAGTGGCGTAGGTTTGAGGTCTCAGCCCGCTCGCAGGGCGAATGCGCAGGGCGGCTTCGATGAGGCGATTGATCTCGTCTGCCGAGTAGATGTGCGGCGGCCGGCGCTTCTTGCGGGCGCCAAAGTGATTGGCCGGCGGCACCTCGTGCCGACCATCTTCAACCCTGATGAACCGTACGAAGCGGCAGACGGCTTTCAACCGCGCGTCGCGCTGCGCCACAGACGGGCCGAGAGCCGCCCAGTCGATCGCCGATTGCGCGTGAACATGCGTGTCCCCGCGGTCGGTCGCAAAGCCAGCAAAGCTCTTCAACAAGTATTCAGCCATTGTCATGTCAAATCCTGCAGCACGGCGCAGGCGGAGGTAGGCCTCTACGGTGTTCAACATCAGAGTGCCTCCGGCCAGGGCTGCGCGATTTGCTGCAGCAGGTTGACGTCGGCTTTCGCGTAATGCGCCGTCGTATCGACGCCCCGATGCCGAAGGACCAAGCCTATTTGCTCGAGAGGGACGCCATTGCGCAGCATCTGAGTTGCCGCCGTATGGCGCAGGGCGTGGGCGCCTTTGACTGGCGTAACCACGCCGGCCCGCCTCATGGCGCGCTTTGCGACCAATGACACGCTGCCGCCATCGAGGAATGGCCGGAATGGAGCGATGTTTCGAAGGAAGACGCGATCACTCTGAGCAACGGTCGGCCGGCATTCCATATAGGCGATAATCGCGTCTCCAACCTCTTGCGGGAGCGGGAGACGAACCTGATAGCCGGATTTCCCGCAGACCAGCAGCGTACCGGCTTCCCACTCGATATCAGCGAGGCGGAGCTGCGCCACGTCGCCGGCTCGAAGTCCGAGACGTGCCAGCAGCAGGAGGATCGCGCGATCGCGGCGACGCCCGGGTAAATCGCCATCACACGCAGTGAGCAAGTCGACCACCTGCTCCGCTGTCAAATACCTTGGCAACTCGGCCAGGCGCCATGAGGCGTAAGCGGGCACGGCCTTGTCGAGATCAGCTTGGCAGAGACCCTGGACGGCGAGATAGCGCAAGAACACCCGCAGGCTGGTGATCAGCTTTTCGACGGAGCTTTTGCCGCCCTGGCCCGTGCGTTCCAGAAAATACCGCCGCACAGCTGTCGCGTTCCACCCTGTGGGATCGGTGCCGAGCGCCATCATCAGGCGGGTGGCCCCACGAGCGTACTGTCGGATCGTCGGTTCGGCGGCACCGCGATGCTTGCGCAGCCAGTGTTGGAAGCTGACAACGAGCGCTGGCTCGGGGCTTTGAATGGCGGGTGTCGCGTTGGTGCGGTGAACGCCAATTTGTTGAAGAAAATTGAGAAAGTTCTTGGCGCCGAAAGTCGTGTGGTGGTTTCGCCGTCCGCCTTTTGCTCGCGGGCAACGACAAGTTCGCAGATGCTCGTGGAAAGCTGCAAGATTGATGTCGGCTAACGTTCCACCTTGCTCGCACAAGAAATGGCCGAGGTGCGCCGCCGCGCGTAGATAGCGCACTGCGATGGCCGGACGATAGCCGCTCCGTTCGAGCGACTGGGCGAAACCGTCAATGAACGATCCGCTTGGCCCGTTTCGCAGGTGCGCAAGCATCTTTGGCGCCAAAAAATAAGTCTCCAGCATCTCGGTCCCTCCTTGTGACTGGCCGTTGGTGGCCAGTTGCAGAGGGGCGGGAAGACGCAGTGGTTATGGAGAGCTGAACCGCAGACAATCCCCAGGAATTTGCCGTCTATGAGAAATGCGGGCATCGCCGCTGCCCGCCAACTCCCCATTACAAATCGTGCCCATAAGGCAACTGTTGTAGGCGATCGTGGTGTGGGCGCAGTCCTCGCAGCGCGCGACGTGTCCGCCGAGGGCCGCCGTGCGGCAGTTCTCGATGGCACTCATCACCTTGAGTTGGAGCAGGCTTACGTGACCGCGGTTGGCCTGACGCCACGCGGCCCCGTGGTCGCGGAAGATGTCCGCGACCTCCAGAGCTGGACGGGCCACGTGGGCCGTTACGCTGGCGGCTCGTCCTTCTTCGGCACTAGCGGCGTGAGCCTGTCCAGAGGGCTCATGACCTGGCGGATGGTGTTGGTGGCCACTTGGGTGTAGCGCGCCGTGGTGTCGAGCTTGGAATGTCCGAGCAAAACCTGGATCACACGAATATCGATATTCTGCTCGAGCAAGTGGGTGGCGAAGCTGTGTCGCAGCGTGTGCGGCGCAACCCATGCAGGCAGCCCAGCCACCTCGGCAGCCATGTGGCAGACCCGATTGAGTTGGCGCGTCGTCATCGGGTTGATGCGATCACGGCCGGGGAACATCCACACCTGGGGATGCGCGATGCGCCACCAGTCGCGCAGCAGCTCCAACAGCTGCGGCGACAGCATGGCATGGCGATCCTTGCGGCCTTTGCCTTGCTCCACCCGGATCATCATGCGCCTGGAATCAACGTCGCAGACCTTCAGCGCGACCACCTCCATGGCGCGCAGGCCAGCGCCGTAGGCAACGCTGAGCGCCGCCTTGTGCTTGGGCCCGGGTGCTGCCTCCAGCAGGCGCAAGACCTCTTCGGGTGAGAGCACGCGCGGCAGCTTACGCGGTTCGTAGACGAACACGAGATGGCGTGTCGTCTCCGGCCGGTCGAGCGTCACCTTGAAGAAAAACCGCAGCGCAGTCACGGTCGCGTTGATGCTCGGTGGTTGCGCGCCCGTCTCGGTCAGATGCAGTTGGAACGCGCGCAGCTCTTCCGCCGTCGCGCTGTCGGGGGAACGGCCGAGGAAAGTCGCAAGCCTCTTGACGGCACGGATATACTCGCGTTGCGTATCGGGCACGAACCTGCGCAGGCTCATGTCTTCGAGCATGCGCTGGCGCAGCGGGCTGATGGGCTTCTCGCTCATTGGGGGCTCCTGTCTTGAGGTTGGAGTGCTTGAACCCCTCGATCCTCAAGACGGAGCGCCCGCCCGTCACCTGCGCTCGTTCAAATGGCTACTGCGGTAGACGCAATGCGCCCAGCCGCCCCGCCAGCGCCCTCCCGCGAGAGCGGGTTCGTTCTGTGGCACTTTTCCGACATGCCCGGCCGGTCTTGCGATGTCCGTTATCAGGGGAGGAGCCGACCTGTCGTGCTCTTAATTCAGGAGTGGCTTTATCTTTGGCCGCGCGGAAGCCTACTTCGTAGTAGCGCTAACCCCCTTTATCGCTGTGGCCCCGACAGGTTCACTTCGCGTTCAGCCCGAAAAACATTGCTCTGGAGGTTGGCAATCCATTGCCGGCCGCTGGAGGTCACATTGAGGTAACGGATCGCAAGGTTGATCTGCGGCGCAACATTAGTCCAGTAGAACTGAGGGAATTTATACACGATATCGGCTGGCGTCCCGTAGCCCAGCGTCTTGTTCAGCCCGATTTCCTCGAACTCGTAAAAAAGAGCGTTCGACTTCCGCATGTAATTTGGGTCGCCGAGCTGGCCGATCAGATCGGCGGCGCGCAACAGCAACCCTTCCTCCTCGTTGAGATCGTCAGTGTCGGTCTTTGGTGTCGTTGCATAGGGGAAGCGGGTGTACTCGATCGCCCGGGCAATCCGAGCCGCGTCGACTTCCTCCACGTCATCGAGCCGCTCAATGACGAACAGCTTTGAGCGGTCGACATGGTAGGGCGCGAGCGCGGCATCGGACGATCCAACCGGCAATTCGATCTTTCGCCCGGTAAGGTCCGCGACATAGGCGCCGTCTTCGTCGCCCTGGACTATGCCCCGCACATATCCAATGTCATGGGTGAGGCAGGCCACAATGAAGTTTGCATAGTCGGTGGCCGTGGTGGTCCGTTGCAGCGCGCGTCCAGCCAGGATGTCGTGCCCGACCAGCGTAACCAGCATGGTGTGTTCGATATCGTGATAGAGTGCATCACTGTTCCCGATGCACTCCAGTGCCAGCCTGGCGGCATAGGGCAGCAGTTTCGTCAAATCTGAATGCGAGGAGCGGAATTGGCCTTCGGTTTCCCGCGCAAGAAATGAGCCAAGGGCTTGCGCAATTAATTGAGGTATCGTGATCATCTCGGTATCCTCTCCAGTCTAGCTGCGATTTGCGCCATGATTGACAGGCCTTATGACAGCGCCCGTCTGCTCTCCCATCGGTCCCCATGCCGGAATGTGAGCATCTGCGTTCGGCCTCCGACCTACGTTAGGCCACAGCTCTTGGGATTGCGTGGCCCTCATCCTCACCTTTCCCGTAGTGATCGAACAACAGCTTGCCGTGCTGGCTGACCAGCAACGCATGGAAGTCGTGCACCTTGCCATTCTGTTCAGCCTCGGCAAGACGGTGCAAAGAATTTGTCTGACGGCGGCGCGTCCACCGCCGCCTGCTGTGCGGGGACGGTGCGGCTGTTAAGGCAGCTCCCAGGCCCATCAGCAGATGGCGGCGGTCGAGGCGGCTCATAGTTTGTCTCCGGTGGGTCGATGCACGCCTGCTAAATGTTCCCAGTGGCATGGTTGTCGAACAACCGGCCCGGCACTGACCGCAGCAGCGCTTTTGCCGTGGTCAACTCACCGGCGGGGGACCCCATGGATAAGACCCAGTTTCATCACTGAACATAACCCTTATGTCCGTTGACGTCATGTCTCTTGCTGGCCCCTTTGAGCATGCCGATGGACGCTGAAAATGTCGCTTATCGGGGTGGACCGGAAGTGGTCGGCGCATGGCCAAAATGACGCGGTTGACCCATTCTCGGACTTGGGCATAGCCGGACATCGGCCCACAATTCTGATATATACCTTTCAATTTCCCCGAGCTTGGGGATGCGGGCGGTTGTGCGCGCTGCACTTAAGGCATGCAGCGATGTCCGTGGGCCGACGCGTCTGGAGTGACGAGCATGATGTCGATAAAGTTGCCGCTCTGGCTTCGCTTCTTCCTGCTTATCGGCGTCGCCGTCTTTGCGGCAGGCGCAGGTCTTCTTGCCTATCGGTACTACACTCGCCCGCTAATGCTGACCGTGGCGGTCGGCTCGATCGACGGCGAGGCAGCAAAGATAATGTCAGCGATGGCAAGCGAGTTCGCTTCAACGAAGGCGCCGGTCCGGCTCAAGGTCGTCGACAGCGGCACCACGCTTGAGGCCGCTGCCGCTTTCTCCGCGGGTAAGGTCGATCTCGCTGTGGTTCGCGGCGATGTCGGCGACTTGTCGCAGGCGCAAGCCGTCGTCGTCGTCAGCCATATGGTCGTACTGATCATCGCGCCGCCGGGATCGTCCATCGACAGCATTGACAACTTGAAGGGACGCACGGTCGGCGTGGTCAGCGGAGCAGCGAACGCCAAAATTGTCGATGCGTTGACCAAGGAATATGATCTGGCGAGCGCAAAAGTTGTTTTCAAGAACCTTGCTTTGACGGATGTCCGGCAAGCCATTCAGTCAAAACAGGTCAGTGCCCTGCTTGTCGCGATCCCGCTCGCTGAAAAATACCTCTCACTCGTTCGCGGATTTTTTCAGCTCGACCATAAAAAGGTCCCGGTCCTGATCCCAATCAATTCCGCAGCCGCAATTGCAGGGAATGAACGCGCCTTTGAAAGCTTCGACGTCCCAAAGGGCACGCTGCGGGGATCGCCGCCGGTCCCGGAAGATGACCTGACGACCCTAAGGACCTCACTATACCTGGTCGCGCAAAAGAAGCTCGGCACTGATCTGGTGACCAGCCTTACGGAGGCGATCATGAGCGCGCGCAGGAATCTTCTGCGCGAGCAGCCGATTTTCGCGCAGATCACCGCGCCCAGCACCGACCAGGATGCCTACCTTCCGCTGCACCCTGGCGCGGCAGCCGTCTACAACAGCACCACGCAGAGCTTCATGGATCAATACGGCAACTGGATCTATTTGACGCCGATGGTACTGGGTGGCGCTGCCACCATGCTTGCGGCGGCGTGGAAATTCCTAGGCGTCGGTAACCGCGCAACCAAAGGCCCGCTCGATTCTCTTTATGCCCTGGCGCGCCGGATTCGGAAAGTCGATTCAGAGGCTGAACTTTCGGATATCGAAGACGAAATCGACGGCATTCTACAGGCGGAGCGCGCCAAATCCGCTGCTGGAGACGACAGCGCGGTGGATGATGCCACATTGAACGTGGCAGCCCACCGGCTGGAGAGCTTGATTCACGACCGACGCACATTGATCGCCAAGAGACCCGCAGTTGCCTCCGCGGCGTAGGCGACACAACGCTAAGTCGCGACACGCCGCGCGGGCGCCCGTTGTTCGGCGGGGTTGCCGGCTAGAGCAAGCCCCGACTGCTATCGCGGTCGTCGCGACCTGCTGCAGCGGCTTTCGAATTGATCAGATGCGCGTTGTGCTGATGTCCGAATCTGCCGAGTAGGCCCGGGGAATTTCACCCCGAGCCTCTCACAGATCCGGACTTGATACTCTCGCATCATCCGGCTCGTGCCATCGATTGAAGGCCGCCGCCTTCCGTTGAACTTGGGCTCCTCCCGTTGCCAGTTGGCCCGATTCATCGTCGATGACCCGCCCCCTTCGCTCCACGACCATTACAGTCGCTTCCTCACTACTACGGAGCAGTCCGCCCCTCTCCGGCGCATCGGTACGATCGGCCTTGCGGTTGGAGCCGCTTGTGCCTTTTCCCTTGGCATCGCCGGCCAGGTTCTCACGTTCCTTACAAGAGCCTGGTTGAGATTCGCGCCGTCTACATGCCGGACGTCGCTCGGTCAGTATCAGGACATCCACCGAACTGATCCCAGGGGATGGGTGAACCCCCAGTTCTGACATCGTCTAATCGCATTTCGACACTTCATCGACGGTTCGCTTGCGCTCGCCTCTCTCAACCGTACCTGCCGGGATCACCGTCCCGGCGTTTCCGCAGCGCTCACCACCGTGGCTTTTGACCAAAGCGGCCCGCGGTGGCTTGGGATCAGCGACCTGATCGCCGAACCGGAAGGACCTACCTTCATCTCCTATAAAGTTGCGCGCAGCCGTTTGGACCGGCTACGCTTCGTGACACAAGACCCATCTGCGACCATTCAACCTGATCGCCTGTGGTGCCAGTTGGGGTGTCATTTGACGTTGTCGCTCATCGAAGCGTTTGGCCCACTATGAAACCTGTTCGGTATCAACAGTCCCGAAGTTCGGTCTGGTGGTCCCGCTTGGCGCGTCAGATTTGTCTTTCTGGATTTTCCGCTTCATTATCGCCGAAGCCTTGAAGACTACGGCGTGGTGCGGAAAAATTGGCGCTTCGACGCCTGTTTTCGGATTCCGCCCGATGCGCTGGCCCTTCTCCCGCACCGTAAACGACCCAAACGACGACAATTTCACCATTTCGCATCGCGCAATGGCGTCTACGATCTCTTTCAACACGAGATCAACCAAGGCAGACGATTCCGTGCGCGTTAAACCGAGTTTCGTCTGATAGACCGCGTTAGATAGTTCGACGCGTGTGATCGCCTTTCGACCAGGCATTGGTACCCGACTATGTTTGGCAAAAGTTCCCTGTTCGGAGGAATCAAACCGAAGGCCACGATCTCGTCTTTAGATCAAAAGTGTTCGTCTCGTCGACCGAGCTTTCAAGCGCCCTTGGGCGGATGGCTCAACCGCGCGCGCGGGCGAAACTTGCAGTCGCCTGAGTGACTGGTTCAAACGCCGGACCAATCTTCTGGAGCTTCCTTCGCTGATTTGATCCCGATATTAGTCCCGTCGAAAGTGACGCCTATCTGCGTGCCGTGCACCCACCTTCTCCTGCAACGGCGGAAGACAGGATTGCCGAACCCGGTCAGCAACAGGAAAAATTCAGCATGATCGACTGTATAACTTGTTAGCTCGATCACCGCGTCGCTGTCGGAAATCTCAATCAAACGACCTTCACCACATCGCGTCCCGTCGATAGTCATCGCTCTAATATCCAGAGGCCGCTCGAATTTAACCTTAGGCTCATCCTCGTCGGATTCGTCGGTTCTCATGGTTTTCGGCCTTTAACTCTCTACCCGGCCCGGCACGTCGCAGCGCGCGCCAATGTCGTTGCGACCAGCGCGGGAAAGGCATCGGCGTAAGCTTCGATATAGGCCACCTCATACGCTGCCACACTATGCTCGGGCGAAGCTTGACCGCTGGCTTCCTCGCCCGCCTCGCACGCAATCTCGTGAGCCTCTTTCTGGCAAGCCTGCAATAGTCCCTCAAACGGTGCTCGCGCGGCGTCGCCACGTAATTCGGCCGTGTGCCTTCGGATTACATCCTGCCGCGCTTTGATCCTCGTATAATCGCTCGCATGTTGATACATGCGCTCCTGTTCTTCGAACGCGTTGCCTTCGGCTTCAGCTTCGGTCAGCATTCCTGATCCTCTTTATTTTTCCGAGTTGAGGAATTAGAAACGCAGATTCGAGTTGTGAATCGATTTCTGATTTCATTCAATTTTTCAAAATTTGTTACGGTGGTAGCGCAGCTGGCCGATGTCTACTCTCGGGGGTAATACAGAGATCCCATTTCAAGGGCGTCAGGACCGTTTTTGACCCATACCAGACGTTAGCCGCCCCGTGGTACGGGCTGGTAAGAATAGCCCTCGTGTTTGCCTGGTCGAGCCGTTACGGTGCTCCTACTCGGCTTGGGAGCCCGCAATAGGACGACGATGCGCTTTTGGCTAGTTGCCTTACGATGGCGATCCTTTTGTACGCGGACCCTAGTCGCTTCGCTGGCGACTGCAATCTTGCTTGTTACACAGGCGCACGGGCAGGCTGACGTCAAGCCCAAACGTGTTCTGATGTTGCATTCGTTTGGGCCTCGTTTCAAACCCTGGAGCGACTACGAGCAGTCCATTCGCTCGGAGATAAGCCGACGTTGGCAGAAGCCGGTGGATTTTCTCGACCAATCGCTGGTGAATGCCCGGCTGGAAGATGAAAACTCGGAAGCTCTATTTGCGGAGTATCTTCACGCCCTCTACACCCTTCGGCCGGTTGATCTCATTGTCGCTATCGGCGCGCCCGCCGCTGCCTTCGTCCAGCGTTATCGCCAGCGGCTGTTTCCAGTAACGCCAATGGTATTTACCGCGGTGGAGCAGCGCCGGGTCCAATACGAGAAGTTGACGGAAAATGATACAGTGGTTGCCGTTGCGCATGATTTCCCCGCCGCCTTCGACAATATCCTGCGCGTCTTGCCCCTCACAAAAACCATCGCGGTCGTCAACGGGGCTTCTCCGAATGAGACGTTTTGGCTGGAGGAATTGCGCCGCGAACTCGCGCCACTGACCGGGCGGGTCGAACTGAGATGGTACAATGAAAAGTCGTTTGAAGAAATTCTGATCGACGCAGCAAGACTTCCGCCTCACAGCGCGATCTTCTGGCACCTTTTGAATGTCGACGCGGCGGGGGTTGCGCACGAGGCAAACGACGCGCTGAACAAACTCTCGTCCTTGGCCAACGCGCCGATCTTCTCGTACGATGATTCCTTCTTCGGTGAGGCCATCGTGGGCGGTCCGATGTACTCTGCGCGCAATTTAGGCCAGATAACCGCCGCGGTTGCGGTTCGCATCCTCAACGGCGAAAAGGCAGGCGACATCAAAACTCCACCCACTGGGTTCGCGGCGCCCATATTCGACTGGCGGCAAATGCAGCGCTGGGGAATTGCCGAGAGCAGTCTGCCGCCTGTCAGCACAATCTACTTCCGCGAGCCAACGATGTGGGAGCGGTATTGGTGGCAAATCGCGCTGATCACCGCCGTTATTCTCTTGCAGGCCGGGTTTATCTCGGCCCTGCTGAATGCGCATCGTCGGCGTCGTCTGGCCGAAGTGCAGTCCCGGCAGCGCGTAGCGGAACTTGTCCATGTCAACCGCATCGCCACCGCCGGCGAACTGACCGCCTCAATTGCTCATGAAATAAACCAGCCGCTCGGCGCTATTCTGACTAATGCCGAAACCGCGGACGCGATCTTGAATTCTCCAAGCCCCGACATCGCTGAGCTCAAGGATATCGTGAAGGAAATTTTGCGGGATGACCGGCGCGCCGGTGAAGTGATCCGGAGGATGCGCAGTCTGCTGAAAAAAGCACCTTTTGAACTGAAAAGCCTCGACTTCAATGACCTCGTTGGAGAGACCGTCGAACTTGTTCTTGCCGTTGGGCGAAAGGTCGAACTGGTTAGTGTGATCACACGGGATGCGCTTCCGATCCTCGGCGACTGCATTCAACTTCAACAAGTCATTCTGAACCTTGTCGCGAACGGGATCGACGCGACGAAGGATACGTCTACCGAAAACCGCATCATCAGTATACGGACTTCGCGCGTCGAAACGTTTGCCGAGTTATCCGTGTCCGATCTCGGGCCGGGCGTTCCCGAAGACAAACTTAAAGAAGTCTTCGAACCGTTCTTCACCAGCAAGGCGGAAGGCATGGGCATGGGGCTGTCCATCGCGCGTACCATTATCGAGGCCCACAACGGGCAGATATGGGCAGAAAATCGGGATCACGGCGGCGCGACGTTTAGGATCAGGCTTCCTCTTGTCTAATGGTAACACGAATGCGTTTTGCTGCGGTGCACTTCAAGCTGACTGTCCGTTACCGGACGCGCCCAATACGCCGACCCGCTCGGCAAGGGAAACAAGTTCCGCTAGGGATTGGACCTGCATTTTCTCCATCACCCTGTGGCGGTGAGCCTTGATCGTGCGCTCCGTCGCGCCCAACGCGTTGGCGATCTGCTTGTTTTGTTTGCCGCGAATGACAAGTTCAAAAACTTGCCGCTCGCGCGGTGTCAACGTTGCGATACGAGCGCGAACGACGTCCAGCGTGCTCTTCAGGCGATACGTCGCGGTGTGATGCGCAATGGCCCGTTCCACTGCTTGAAGAAGCTTGTCCGATGACACGGGCTTGGTTAAAAAATCCTCGGCACCCGCCTTGATGGTCCGCACCGTGGTTTGAACATCAGGATAACCAGTGAGGAAGATGATAGGCAGCGTCGAACCGAGTTCGCTCAGGCGCTCTTGCAGCTCCGGACCGCTCAGTTCCGGTATCCGCACGTCGAGGAGGATGCAGCCGAGCTCACTCTCGCTGGGCATACAATCGAGCAAATGCTGAGCCGACGGATAGGTCACGACCTCGTAGCCAGCTTTCTTCAGACGACGTTCGATTGCTGTTCGGAAAGAAACATCGTCGTCAACAACATGCACGCGTCCCGGCAAGAGTCCTCCTAAGACGAGGCTGGTGTCTGGCAAGCGGCCTCCTTCGATAAGCACTGCATCCACTATTACCGGGGTTGCGGCTGCACTGCCACTTCCAGAACAAGCCACTTACCCCCAATACTGTCGTTAGAAATCGCGCATGCACCCCCACTTGGGAGGCGTGCCAGACACCCTCTAGCGCCTTTCCAGCGAACGGGAACAACAATCCTGAGAAGCCAGCGGTCGGCAATACCACGAGCAGCGGTCGGATTATTTTTGGCGCAAGAAAAGCTATTCAGCGCAATTTATGAGATTGCAATGTTGCGTCTCGGACGCTGCCAGCGCAAACTCAACAACTCGGGAAAGTTCGAGGTTTCAAAGGAAATGTTGGCATGGACAATGCAGGCAAGACCGCCCCTCAGCGGCAAGCGGCTTGGGGCCGGACGCTATGATGGAGCTCCATCAGCGCCGCCCCGATGCACGTAATCCATTTTCCGTTAAACGGATGTCTTGGTCGTGGTTCACTGCCGAGCTCGTTCGTGTTCAGCCAACGGAATTTGAATTCCGGGTGAATGGAGATGCGAACTATTTGGCGCTGCATGACTATGTCCGCTGTGACGGCGAGACGACCATAAGCGGAGGGAGCCGTTCGACGCTTACTGACGGTCGCGACAAATTAACTTTCGCGCCGATCGGATCTTCCGTGGAAGGTTGGAATTGTTTCAAACTTCCGGTGTCGTCGGCCATTTCAGTTCACATCACCCCTCCCACGTCAGATGACGATTCAAACGATATCTCAAAACTTCCCCCGTCGTTATATTTCGAAAATGGCAGTCTTAAAGCTACGCTCCAAAAACTCCGAAGTGTCGTGGATGGCTCGGGCATAGATGACCACGCATATGCGGAGACGCTCGGGCTGTTGCTTTTATGGGAACTGCGGCACGCTACTGACCCAAAGTACTCACGACTGAGACCGGTTCGCGGAGGTTTAACCGGGCATCAATTAAGACGCATCAAAGAGTTCGTGGGTGCTCGCGTCTCGAAAGACATTGGCATATCCGAGCTGGCGGGCTTGATAGGATTGAGCCACTTCCACTTTATTCGGGCGTTTAAACATTCAGTCGGGGTTTCACCCTGTCAGTACGTCCTGTCAGAGCGGATCAGTGTTGCAACGAAGATGTTGTCGGAAAGTGATCTAGCGATTGCCGACGTGGCGCTCGCGGCTGGATTTAGCAGTACAGTCCAACTGAACCGCGTGTTTCGAAAACTGGTCGGAGTCACGCCAACGGTCTTTCGGCGCGAGAATGGTTTGCGGTAAATCGTTTTGGGCTGCAATTTGCAAGCAGCCTTCGCCTGCGCCCAAGGTTTTGCCGTCGACTTACAGTCTGCTAGCCCTAACACGCCAGCGGCGCCGATCACGAAATCTCCAGGGGTCCGCGCTGTTGCATCTGACGCATACCGGCTCGACGTTTGGCGGAAGCCTTACACTCACAACACGCCAACGAGTTTAAAGTGATCGAGGTTTCCGTAGGGTCATTCGTGTCAATCTTTGGCATGTCCGCGACATGTCGGGTTAGGAGATATCCTCGGAATTGCGGTGTCGGATTGGACGGGTTAGCAGCGCTCGACCGACGCTGACCCGTTCAGTTCAAGCGCATCAGCGGGTTGGGGACCATCGGTTCGTCGGCTGCGTCGCTGGTGCTGCGCGACTGTTACATCAAGGGCTGGTTGGGAGCCGCCTCGGCCCGACGGAAAGCGACCCGCGGAAGAATCAACCGAATAGTCGTGCCCATTCCTGGCCCGCTTTCGAGTTTTAGCTGGCCACCCAGTTGCGCCACCACGATGTTGTGGACGATGTGCAGACCAAGCCCGGTTGCCCCTTGATGCCGGCGGGTGGTGAAGAACGGATCGAACGCCTGACGCTTGATTTCTGGGGGCATTCCACATCCATTGTCGGCAAAGAACAGTTCGATGTGCGCGCTTCCGGCTGGGCTCACTTTGATATCGATGGTACCTGCCCCCGCCGGGAAAGCATGCGTCATGGAATTGAAAGCAAGATTGGTGAGAACCTGCCCGAATGGCCCAGGGTAGCTGTCCATCGAAAGATCTGGCTCGCACTGAAGCTTGATTGTGATGTCGCGGTCCCGCAATTCGCGTTGAAGATGTGAAAGAACCTGTTTCGTTAGTTCGCCAGGACTGAAAGTCCGGCGATTGAGCTGCTGTTGATCAACGGCAACCTGCTTGAACGACTGCACAAGTTCGGCTGCACGGCCAAGATTAGCTACTAGCTGGATCGACGCCCCGTTTATCAGTTCGATAAACTCGGTGAGGCTCGATCGCCTGAGCTCGCCGCGCGCCGCCTCAGCGGCGAACACCTCGGCTTTCTGCCGGAGCGTCGAGGCAACAGTCAGGCTGGTGCCGACAGGACCGTTAACCTCATGTGCGACGCCCGCCACTAATCGGCCTAGGGCCGCAAGCTTCTCGGCCTCGATCAGCGAGGCCTGGGTCTCGCGCAAATGTCGCAGCGCAGTCTCCGCGGCGTCTCTGGCGTTGCGGATTTCCTGCTCAGCACGCTTGCGTTCGGTGATCTCTTCGGCAACGACGTTGACCGCAACGATCTCGCCGCTCGGTGAGCGCAACGCGTGCCAATACGTCATCCATGAACGTTCATCCACCTGGTCAGCGCGCTGCCCGGCTACCTCGATGCCGACCACAGGTTCTCCCGTCTCCATGATCGAGCGGACGATCTCTTCTACCGAGTCCGCGAGCGCCGGCACGCAATCCCTAACAGAGCGTCCGAGATGATCTTCGACCGATATGCCGCAGATCTCGGTGAGGCGCTGGTTGATCCGCAGGTACCGGCAGTCTGGCGACAGGCAAGCGAGGCCGATCGGCGCGGTGTCATAGATGAGTTGCAATGCAGGCTGTTGCGGAAAAAGCAGTACCGCTGAGGATGATTTCGATACCTGCTGCAAGAACGCTCCGCTGGACTGTTATGAGCTCACTTGGAGGCGTTGCCGGAGATGCCCTGTAAAATCTCCGTAAAATCTCCGGTACCTTATTCTGGCAGCATAGCCGGAAGGTGTACGACGAGCTATTGTCCCTAAGGTCAATGACCGCTCAGGAGGACATATGTTCGCTCGCGGCATCTCCAGCCGAACGCCTCGGCAGCCCGGAACGTCTTTGGCCCTCGGTGCAATTCTGACCAAACGTCAAATAATAGATCAATGCTAGAATACACCTCGGGTGATTTTGAGCGAAGCAATGCCGATGAGCATCGGGATCGAAGTGCCCGGTCATCTTCATGACGAGGAACGACGACGAGGCCACGCGCAATGAGGCGGTGGACGCCGGGTGCATCGTTGCCGCAAGTCGGCGCTGCAGCTCGATCCTCGAAATTTCGCCGAGGTGGATGTCGAGCAGCAAGCAGGTAGCCGTCGTCTGCGCGCCGCCGCTCTCGAGGCGAGCGGCACCGGACGAAGCCCCCTTGTTCAAGCCGAAGCTGTCTTGCCAGCATTTTCCTTCGGGCCCTTCCGCATAGTCGTCGGCAAGGGCGAGCTCATGGCCAAAGTCTTGCCCGACCTAACGGTCGATAGTCGAGCGCAGTCGTAATGCGACATGTCGTGAGGGCCTCGCGGCCAGGGGCAGGCCCGGGTTCGTCATACAGATGCCCCGAAAATCTGCCGCATCGGTCGCCATTCCCCCGAGTAGGGGCATTCGGCAGCCTGTCAGACCACATAGTTCAACCAGGCGTGCATCCGCAGGATGATGCGACGAATGATTGCCAGCCATTGCCAATGCTCGGTGTAAACCGCGACCTGTGCGGCCGCCCCCGCCGGAAGCCGGTAGGCCGACAGGTCGTCAGCGAGGTCGATGACGGTGAAGACGCGGCCAACAGATTTGCTTCGGTCCTCCGGATTCAACAAGTTTCCGCTTGATTGCACCTGCCCTTGGGCAATGGCGTCGGCGATAAAATCGATTTTGCCCTTGAAAACCCTGCCGGGGATTTCATCGAATGCCACCTCGACTTCGTCACCGGGCCGAACCACCTGGAGCGCGCGCTGCGGTAACGAGATGCTGAAGATATTGGTGTCGCTGTGGATGAAAACCATCGTCGGAGTTGATGGGCTTGCCACCATTCCAGGTCGAAGAAACATCTGGGTGACGTAACCATCGGTCGGAGCCTTGGTGTTCGTTGCGTTCCGATCGATCTCCGCTCTTGTCAGTTCCGCCTGGGCCCGCGCCACGGACGTGCTGATGCCGCCTATTTCCGATGCATAGGCGAGCTGCGCTCGTTCCGCGCCAGCTTGCGCTCCAGCGAGCGCTTGCCGCGCCGATTTAAGGTTGCGCAGTGCCGTGTCAAGCGTTGCTTGGGCGACGACCTTCTTCTCGAACAGCTCGAGTTGCCGGTCGTAGGTCTGCTGGGCTAGTTCGAGTTCAGCCCTGGCCTTCTCAACGGCGGCGAGCGCCTGATCATAGGAGGCCTTGAGCACCTTGATGTTCTGCTCGGCTTCCGCGAGGAGCGCTTTTTTCTGATCGACGACGGCCTGATACGGACGCGGGTCGAGCCGGAAAAGCACGTCGCCCTTCTTCAGCGGTACGTTGGGCCTCACCGCGACTTCGATCACGATCCCCTGCACAGTCGGAGTGATCGGTGTCGTGTAGAAATAAAGCCGTCCGTCGGTGGCCAAAGGATGATTGTAGTTCATCCCGAGCAACAATCCGCCTACAACCACAACGCCGCCAACGCCGGCCGTCGTAACTGTCCAGCGGTTAACCGGCATGCGAAGTATCTTGAAGGCGATGACGCAAAGCGCTGCATAGCCGAGAACAAGGATCATACCCATCATGTCACCGGTCTGTGTTGCGCATTTTCGAGCGTCGCGATTCGGCTCTCCAATCCCGCAATTGTCACCGTTAGGTCGGGCGGCACTGCATCCTTCGGCATGCCCCAGCCCTGCTTGGGCCGGTAGGCCATCGCCCAGATCCACAGCAACGGCCAGACTGCGCCGAGGGTGAAGAGGCTGACCCAGGTCGCGGCACCGATCGCATCCTGGTGCGGATGGTCGCGCGCCTTCGCGATCTCGTAGGGAATGCCCCACACTGCGATCAGGCCGTAGACAACCAGCGCGACGATTGCGATCAGGATTGCAAGGGCAGTATAATCAAGGACCATCAGCTTCTCCTACCCGGTCAACGCCGTCCACCCTTCTTCGATTCCCTGATCTTCACCTGTACAGGCGTCGATGGGATCTCAGATGCGCCATGCGATTGCGGGCGTAGGAGAATATGCGAATCCTTACCGTGTTCCCGGAGCGCGAGTTGCCGGGATGGCCTCTGCGACCGACACCTCCACAGGCTCTGGTCGGCATGATATCCGTCCATTATTCGGGCGAGGAGGACGTTAGAGGCATCCTTGTCGATTGCGCCATCGACCCTCGGTCTAATTGTGCGGCTGCGCGGCCTTGGCCGACACAATTGCAAGCCCGAGCAAGGAAAAGATCCTTCGACACGAAATCACCCCCAATTCGACCTTTTCAGTCATCACAGCCTCCCGTTATTGAGCTCTGAAGAGATCGCTGCGACATTGATCTAGATCAAGCAAATCCCGAGCTTCGGCATCCACTATGTTCTGGGGATAAACTTGCTACGCCCCCGCTCAACACCTGAAGCTAAAAGGGGGTACAATGAAGCGTCGGGATTTTAACCGGCTTATAGTGGGTGCTGGGGTGACCCCCATCTTTGCGAAATCATCGCTGGCACAAATGTCGGCCGAGGAATTAAAAACCGCGCCTTCTAAGCCGGTTGCGCCAACCGTCATTATCAAGAATTCGCCGCGGACCTATAATCAGATCAATGTTCCGCGCAAATATACGGCGGGTCGACGACGCTTCACTATGTACTGGACTTGGAGCTATCCCTGGGAAGCCAATCGCGACGTAACCGAGCTAGACAATCGTTTCTCGACGATGACCGAGGTGCGCCGAGTTGGCTGGCCGCGCTACGAGACACCTGAATGGTCGGAGCGAGAGTTCCTGCAAGGCATTGCCGGAACGTTGGAGTTATTTCACCTGTCGACCGTGCGGTTTCAGAACGTCGTCGGTGAGGCCACGGGACATCCCGTCGTAGTTTACCAGCGGGTTGATCAAGCGGGTCAACGCTTGCCACTGAACGAACAGGTCCTTGACGACACCGATACGATGATGATTTTCGGTCTCGATCATATGATCACAGAACAGGAGGCAAGCGCAGAAGAAATTGAAGCGATTCGAAAATTTCTGACGCGAGAGGGGACCTGTCTGATCATAGGTCCGCACCACGACGTCGGCGTCTCTTCCGATCCGGCGGAGCGCCAGATGGAATATGCTCATCACGGGGACCCTTTGGTACCGAGGCAGCAACGCTTCGGCAGATACACACGTTCCCTCATGAAGGGATTGGGCGTGCCAGTGGAGAACCGATGGGGCCTTCGCCCGGCGCAGGTGCCGGAGACCAACCAGATCGCTCCGCTAACTGCCATCAGGGACCTGGATACGCGCGGGTGGCTTACCGGCGTTACAACGTTCAATTTTCATCCGCACCTGCCCCATTACGCTGTGACGACGGAAGATACGAAGCTAGTTCGTGTTCTCGCACAACAGCCGATAGATATGTCGCACCCCCACCCGTTCACGGAAGCCGGAAACCGTGAGTTCAACACATTTCTTTGGATGCCGCCAAGCGGGACGCGTGCCGGAGATATTCTACTGGTTGATCTCACGATATTTACGACGTTGTTTGGCGGTACGGAGAGTCTGGACAATTTCTGGCGCAATCTGGCTATTCGGACGTAACGGACGCAAGGCCCAAGCATCCCTTTGCTTATGATGAGCATTGGGCGAGGCATGGCAATGAAGGACGAAAAATGTCGCAGGATCGATTTGGTGAAACGACCCGTCGCGCCTTCCTCGGTACGGCAACTGTCGCGACAGCAGCATCGCTGACCGCACCACGCGCAGGCGAGGCGCAGGACAGTAGTACGCATGCTCTCGTTAGGCCGACTAAGCTGGCGCAAGCCGACACGGATGTTTCCGCACAACTGATGTCTCGTGCTAAAGCGGGCGACTGGACAAAGCCAGCGGCGATGGCAATTCCCAAAGAGGGATATTTCAAGCTTGAACAGGGACGATACGGGCCAATTTTCCCAAAGACTCCGGCCAACTATGGTTTCACGCTTATTGCTAAAATCAAACCAGGTCGAGAAGAAGCAATCCGAGCGTACGGAACAACGATAGAGAACGCCATAGCTGACAATCCGGCCGCTCTGGCCCCGCTCAAACTTCACTATCTAAGATGGGTTCTCTTTAACATCGGCGGCGAAACGTATTTTATGTATCAGGGGATCTTCGACACTGACTTTGACAAATATACCGAAGATGCCGTTGCCCTATTCACCAGTCTTGGTGTCAACACCGTGTTCGAGAATCTGCAAGGGTTCCCGATGGACTGGAAGACCAACGTTCCGGCATTCGTTAAGTTCGTCCGCGAGCATCAATGCCCGAGCTTTCTCGAATATGGTGAGTACCCGTTCGTCACCGCCGACGAGATAAAGAAGGCTCTTAAGGTGAAGACAGCTTTGTCCGGGATGCTAGATCAAATGCAGTGACTTGAGGCGCCGGAAGGCAAGAGAGGCAGGAATGCATGCACAATTACCGGTCAATCACGCGTACGATGATGTTCTTAATTGCGTTCCTGTGGGCGGGCGTAGCGGCGGCGCTGCCTGACACTATGGAGCCAGTAGCAACAGTGCGCGGGTACGTCGATGCCTTCAATAAGGGTGACGTGGAAGCGATGGCTGCCAATTGCGCCGTGCCAACGAGCGTACTTGACGGACTGGCACCCCACGTTTGGCAGGGGCCGACAGCTTGCCGGGATTGGTATCGAGACGTGTTGACGGCCGGTGAGAAGGAAGGCGCCACAGGATATTTCGTCGCCTTGGGCGAGCCACGGCACGTCGATGTTACAGGTGATCGCGCGTATGTAGTTTTTCCTGCGTCCATGAAGTTCAACGTGCACGGCAAGCAGGTAACGCAATCTGGCTCGACCTTCACAGTAGCACTGCAAAAGCTTGCGGAAGGGTGGCGTATGACATCATGGGCATGGACGAAGGGCCCTTAATACCTGTACGCAGGAGCGTCCGCGGCCGCGCATTTGGTAGGAGAGACCGGGGAATGCTCCAACTCGACGACATCCAGCACCTCTTGCTGACGCGCGTGCCAGCGTTGACTGGGCGATACGAATTTCTGTCGTTTCAGCAGCCCGCTCAAGGGCGCGCCTGGCTTGAGGCCATACGGGAGAAGGTGCCGTCCGCCAAGGAGGCTGCTGGGACCGTCAACCTGGAAAAACGATGGGTGTCCGTGGCGTTCACCTGGAATGGATTGCGCGCGCTCGGAGTGGATGAGGCGTCGCTCGCGACGTTTCCGGAGGAGTTCCGGCAAGGTATGGCGGCCCGGTGGCAGGCTCTCGGTGATACCGGCACCAACCATCCTGACAGTTGGGTCGGTGGTCTTGCGGGGCCGCGGCTTCACGCGATCGCGGTGCTCTTTGCTCGTGATGCCGCTGAAAGAGACCGGAGTGTTCGCGAGCATAAGGCACTCTTAGCGCGCACTGCCGGTGTAGAGGTGCTGTCGTCGTTGGACTTGGAGGCGATACCGCCATTCCAATATGTACATGAACATTTTGGCTACCGCGATCGGCTCACTACCCCCGAAATTGAGGGTACTGGAATTGAACCAACACCCGGCTCCGGACCGCCGATCAAAGCCGGCGAATTCATCCTTGGCTATCCCGATGAAGAGGGTCCTCCCCCGAAGCTGCCACAGCCGGAAATCCTGTCTCGTAACGGCAGCTATATGGCGTATCGACGGCTACAGCAGCACGTGGGTGCCTTTCGTGACTTTTTGCGCGAGCAAGGCGGCCCTACTGCGGATGACCAGGAATTGCTTGCAGCAAAGCTGATGGGTCGCTGGCGAAGCGGCGCTCCCCTTGTGCTTGCGCCGGACAAAGACGATCCGTCGCTTGCCAACGACCCTCAGCGCAACAACAACTTCAACTACGCGAAGATGGACCCCCAAGGTTACGCTGTCCCACTGGGCGCCCATATTCGCCGGATGAACCCGCGTGACACGGCCGCAAATATCCAGCGGCGCAAGATGATTCGTCGCGGAGCGACATATGGGCCGGCTCTGCCGGAAGGCGCTCCCGAGGATGGGATCAATCGCGGCATTGCCGCATTCGTGATCTGCGCAAGTCTCGTGCGCCAATTCGAATTCGCGCAGAACGTCTGGATCAACGACCCAAATTTCCACGAGTTAGGCAATGAACGCGATCCAATGATCGGCGCTCAAGACGGCACCTACGATTTGACGATCCCGAAGCGACCGATCCGACGAAAGATAAAGGGCCTGCCCGCCTTCACGACCGTAAGGGGCGGTGCCTACTTCTTCCTTCCGGGTATCGAGGCGCTTCGCTACCTAGCCGCCCTCCGCAACTAAATTCAATCGCCCGCACAACGCCGCTGAGCTTTGCGTTTGGCACAAACCGGACATGCCGAAGCAGCATCGTGATGTCCGCCCCCGGGGGACGAGCCGACCTAGCACAGACGCGGATCGGGGCCGCTTTTTACCCCAAAACCGACGACGGGTGCATGGCTTGGCACTTGGGCAAACCTAGCCCACGTCGCACTCAGCGTTGATCCACATCAACATCACCTATCCTCTACCACTCACAATATGTATGGCCGTGCGCCTGAAGCGGCTCAATCACCTTTCGGTTCGCGGAGGATCACCATCTATCTCTCGACTAAGTCAATGACAGTTGCGGGAATTGCGGCCAGCCTCATGTTGGGGTTTGCCGGTGTCACTCTCAGTCCAGCGCCGGCTAGGGCCGTAGTTTACTGCCAGTACGTTGAATATCCGCACGGTTGCGTTGCAAGGGCCGGCGTCGCGCTCAGGCCTCGTCCGGTGGCGCGCGCTGCGGTCCGTCACAACGCCGGTGGCAATTTAAATGGCGGCGTCAATCGTGTTGGGGTGCGGCGGTAAAGCTCTTGTTTGCGGGTCACGACCTTGGCGCGGCAGACGGCAAGCCAGGTTCGTCGCCCGTTTACATTTTTGTCATCAGCAATTCTTCTGTTCTCGGAGAACGGAAGCCCACTTGTGGCACGTTACCGGACAGAGCGCCCGGCAACCAGCAGACCGCCTAGACAGTTTTCAACCGTTTTCGAATTCTCATTGTCCTATGGGACAACAGGAAGTCCGGTGCGCCCAGTTTACCACGATACCACGGATGTTGGAGGCCCTGAGAGGCTCAACTGGTTCGCATCTTTTGCAATCCATAGTAGCCCACTGAAGCTGCGTGGCACACAGCCCGATGGATGATTACTTTTGCCAAATAGAAATGTGGTCTTTGTGGTCGATGATGATCCCGGAATGCTGCGCAGCGTGGCTCGAATGCTGCGGCAGTTCGGCTACGCCAGCTTGCTGTTTCAGTCTGCGGAGGCATTCGCAGAACAGACTGATTTCGACGAGGCGGTTTGCGTCCTTCTCGACATCAACCTAGGCGGTGGGTCAGGGATCGACTTGAGGCACAATCTCAAAGCGGCGGGGAATACGGTGCCGGTCATCTACATGACAGGGAACGACAGCTCCGCCGTTCGCGCGTCTGCGCTACAGTCTGGGTGCCTCGCCTATCTCACTAAGCCGTTCCCGGCCATGTCGCTAATACGGGCGCTCCAGCAAGCCTCGGTTTCTTGACACGTCCGCGCCCGCTCACGGGATGTCCGCCCGCGGTGCGAGCGGAAACATCTACCTCCGTTGGGCGCTTCCGGTTTTGACCCGTATGAGACATCGGGCGGAGCGGCAGTTGCGCATGCCCGCTCGCCGCTCGGCACCCCACCACTGAAGTACCAGAGCCGACGCTAAGCATGAAAAAATGCAAGACCACAGAAAGGAGCAGACTTCATTCCAAAAAAACTGCAATGCGAGATGCGAAGAGCGTTGCGTCTTCCACCGTACTTAAACAAGGTTTTAATGGTGACGGTACGGTTGTCCCTTATCTAAAAAAATGTCCGCAGAACAATCATGAAACTACGGCATCGTCTGCGTTCACGAACCGATCTAGCGGTCATGTCACCGGCTGCCGTGTCATGAAGATGTCGCGGACCGCGCGGGTAGATGAGGAGAAATTTCGTGGAAGAGTCTGCCGATCATAAACATGTAGCCGCCCCAGATGATTTGAGTGTCGTTTTAGGGTTTACGCAGATGCTGTCTGACGGCGGTAACGTGGATGAGGCGTCACGCCTCGCAACCAATCACGGCTGGCTCACTGCGAGTGGTCAGCTCACCGCTGCCGGAAATCAGCTTGCTCGCGCGCTCCTGCAACAAAGCGGAACGCGAACGATATTTCGTGTTTGGTGAGTCTTTGCCTCCCGTTTCAGGTCGCTCGCGGCACCTTTGAGACATGCCGACGAGCACCGAGAAAGTCTGCTTTCTTGGGTATCTCGGAAGTCCTGTTGCGGGGCCATCAGGACCAAGCTCGACCCAAAAACGATATTGGCCGCAACCCGTGTTCATCCCCGATATGATATACGCGAGGAGGCCGATTACCAATTCCACGAAATGGAAGAAAGATGCGGAGCATAACGCATAGAGTATTCGTCTACGGCACCCTCAAGAGCGGCTTCTGGAACCATTACTTGCTCAAGGGCCGCGAGTTCATCGGCGTCGCCGCTACCTCGCCGACTTACAAGATGATTGATAACGGCTTCCCGGTGATCATGCCGGACCCACAAGGCAAGCCCTTAGCAGGCGAAATCTATAACGTCGATGATGAGACGCTTACGCGGCTCGACCAACTTGAGCGCGAAGGCAGCTCTTACGACCGCAAGCTAATCGACGTTATCTTGTCGCTCGCCGGCGGCGAGCGCCTGCCGATCAAAGCGTTCATATACGTTGGACGCGAAGATCGCTTTGGCAATGCATTCGTTCGCGGCCCTCTCTATGAGACCGTGAATGAGCGAGGCGAACTGGATTGGAAGATAGGAGCATGACGAGCCACGGCGGCTTGTGGCACTTTTCTGACACACTGGGTTGGTCGTCGGATGTCCGTTGTCCGAGGGTAGAGTGGAAGTCGTTGGCCGGCGGCATTCAGCACGAAGCGGACCGGTTGGCATTCATGCGCGCGCGCGTATGTCCGCCCCACAAATCCCGCACCTCACGGGCACAATTTCGCGAACCGTTCCAAAAACTGCTTCTCGGCACAGGCGGCGGTCCAACTGGTAGGACGGGTTGAGTCCTTCGCGATAGCCATCGCTTTCAATGACGAAATTGATGGGTATCGCTTCGCTCGACCCATGCTACGCGCTATGTCACCCTCCGGCATGTGTGACATAGAATTAGAGCAATATAGTCTGCCGCAAGGATTCTCTTCCGAAAGGTCGATATGGTACGCCGATATATTCGCCGATTTCAAAACCTGTATGGAGAGGGTTTTTGACGGCGACAGACAGCAGTAGAAGATGACCGCATGCACAAACGAACTCTTCTCACGATGCTGGCTGTGCCCATCGCGGCTTTAACCGCGACAACCGTGTTTGGTCAGGACAAAGGCAGCCTTGATCCAAAGCCGCTGCCGCCGCTGGTCAATCCCGACGATCCAGAGTTGGGAGCGGATGAGCTTTTTGGTCGCGTCACATCACCCGCGCGACTGGCAACTCATTCAATCGGTTTCTATGGCAAGGGCTGTCTTGCCGGCGCGGAGGCGCTTCCGATCAGCGGCAAGACCTGGCAAGTCATGCGGCCGTCGAACAATCGCAACTGGGCGCATCCCGATATGGTGGCCCTGCTGAAGCGATTGTCCGCCAAGGCGCACGATGTGGCGGGTTGGCCCGGACTGCTTGTCGAAGACATGTCGCAACCGCGTGGTGGGCCTATGCTCACCGGGCACGCGAGCCATCAGGTTGGGCTGGATGCCGACATATGGTTGACGCCGATGCCGAAGCGGCAATTGTCGCGAAATGAACGTGAGGAAATGTCAGCCACCAACATGGTCCGCGCTGACCGGCTCGACATTGATCCCTCAGTTTGGACGCCCGCTCATCTGTTGGTGCTCCGTGCGGCCGCCCAGGAGCCGCGGGTGGAGCGGATTTTCGTCAACGCCGCGATCAAGCAGGCGCTGTGCCGCGATGCCAAGGGCGACCGTAGCTGGCTTGCCAAGATCCGCCCGTGGTACGGCCACGATTATCACTTCCATGTTCGGATAACTTGTCCTCCAGGCGACAGCGCTTGCACGCCACAGGCACCGCCGCTGGAAAGCGAGGGATGTGCCGCGGCGGATCTGGCCTATTGGTTCACCGATACCGCACTTCACGCTGAGCTATCAACTGGGAGGCCAGTGCCAACGATAACCCTTGCGCAATTGCCGGCGGCCTGCCGGCAAATCCTGTCGTCGCCCTAAGTTCGCGCTGTGTCGCCTTTTGGAACTTTTCGGACCTGATCACGCGGTCTTTCGGATATCCGCTCACTGAAGTCTAACCGGCGGCGTGATTGGCCATGAGAGCCCAGGAGGAGGCGGCCAAAAGCCCCAAGAGCGCGCCGCTCGGCAGGCACACGATCATTTCCCGCATCCCAAAGGTCCCGTCCGTACGCGATGGTGAAAACGACATTGCAATAAGGGCCACGACGAATCCAAGGAGTGCCCCTATGACGAGACCTGCAAATCCGCAACCGACGACAAACAGCACTCTCATGGACAATCCCCGTTTCCAGATTGGCAAGGCGCATCGTCCCGCGCCGCCGCGAGAGCTTCGTGGAGTGTCGTAAAGATTCGGGTTTCGCCGATAGCCGCCGTGATTTGATGTCGGTCCATATCGGACCGCAGGTATGCGCTGACACGCGCGAAGATGATATGTACCTCCTTGTGAGTTAGATCGTCGAGCAAGTCATGGATCGATTGCGCGGCGGAGTAGTCGATATCTGTAATGGGGCCTGCGTCGATAACAAACCAGCGAACTGGCGTCGGTGCATGTTTTATGAGGCTACGCACTTCGTCGGTGAAGCGGTTGGCGTTCGCGTAGAATAAGTCCGAATTGAAACGATATACGATGAGTCCGGGTTCAGTCTCCTCGCCCGGCGCTGCGGCAACGGGAACCCACCGGCCGCCGGCGTTCGGCGCCAGAATGACTGTGTGCGGTTTGTAGCTGTGGCGCACGTGCCGGAACAGCGACAGGGCAATCGCCAGCAAGATACCTTGCTCGACACCGATCGCGACGACTGCCGCCGCGGTGCCGATGGCAAGGTAAAACTCGCCCGGGCTTTGGCGGCGAATATCGAGCAGTCCCTTCACGTCGACCATCCCCGCCGCGATCGTGAATACGATGCTGGCCAATACACAGCGCGGCAGGTACTGAAGCGGACCCGTGAGGAATAGCAGTACCAACAGCACGACGCCTGCAAAAACCAGTTGCGCGATCTGGCTGCGCGCGCCGGCGCGATCCGCCATGGCGGTCTGGGTCGGGCTGCCGTTGACGACAAACGCTCCGGTTGCCGCAGCAACCGCATTGGCGGCCGACAGTCCGAGGATGTCGGCGTCCCCGTCGACACGCTCGTGATAACGCGAGGCGAATGCGCGCGACGTTGCCGCGCTTTGCGCGACGATCATCACAAAGCATGACGCGGCCACCGGCAGCAGCGTCAGCGTTTCCCTCCAGGTCAGGCTGGGTAGCCCGATCGCAGGCAGCCCCCCGGGGACCGGACCGATAACCGCGATGCCATGTTCGACGAAGTGGAATTCAGCGCTCGCCGCAATCGTTGCGATGACCGCGAATAGCGAAAGCGGAAAGCGCAGGGCGATGCGGCGGCCGAGCAGGATGCTCCCCGTGACGAGCGCAGACAGCGTCAAGGTTGGATGATTGGCAATCGGCAGCAGCCGCAAGATTTCCCATGCCTGAACGAGGCTGTTGTGCGCGTTGACCGACACGCCAAACATGTCACCCAGCATCGCGATGCCGACCTGAAATCCGACACCGGTGAGAAACCCGACCAGCACCGTGCGTGAGAGGAAGTCGGCGAGAAATCCCAACCTGAAGATCCATGCCAGAAACAGCAAACCGGCGGTCAGCAGCGCGACCATGCCAACCAGTGCAACGTATTTTTCGCTGCCAGGCGCCGCCATATGGGACAGCGAACTGGAGAAGATGACGGCAGTGGCTGAGTTGGCGGCCACCAGAAGGTGGCGGGACGAACCGAAGATCGCGAACGCAACCAGCGGCAGCAGTACCGTATATAGGCCGGTGACCAGAGGCATGCCCGCGATGCGCGCGTAGCCCAGCACTTGCGGGATGTTCATCGATGCGAGGGTCACACCCGCAACAACATCGGGTATGGCGGTGTCCCGACGGAAAGGACGGCAGCCCCTAAAAAGGATTGGTCGCATCGCTATCCACCGTAACCTTGGATCACGCCCGAAGCGGGTTGAGTGCAGCCGTCTAGTTTAGCTCGGATGGGTTGAGCAGTTAGTAATACCCATCGCTTTCAAGGACGAAATTGATGGGTATCGCTTCGCTCCACCCATCCTTGTATTAGCGCTTCCATCGAAGTTTCAGCAGCGCGCTGCTGGGCCCTTGCGGTAGCCGCGCTATCACTTTAGAATGATTCTAAAGTGATGGATAGCCTTGATGCAGCAGTTGAAAGTGGCAACGGGAAGAGCAATCGCCGGCCTCCTGTTGCTGGTTTTCTGGTCGGTGAGTGCTTCAGCCCAGACCGACGAGATACAGGTCTATGACGCCCAAATCGCTGAGCCGGGCGTCTTCAATTTGATGGTCCATAACAACTTTACCCCGGAGGGGTTGAAGACACCCCGTTTCCCGGGTGGGCTTGTCCCCCATCAAACGCTCAATGGTGTTCCGGAGTGGGCCTACGGGGTGACCGATTGGTTCGAGCAGGGCCTGTACTTGCCGCTCTACAGCGTGGCCGACGGCGAGGGACCCGAACTGAATGGATTCAAGGTACGCGAACTCTTTGTCGTGCCTCATGCGGCAGAACAAACCTTTTTCTACGGCATCAATTTCGAGTTCAGCTACAACGCCGCGCATTGGGATCCCTATCGGTCCACGTCGGAGATAAGACCGATACTGGGCTGGCATTTGGGCCAATTCGATTTCATCATAAATCCAATCCTCGACAACTCGTGGACAGGATTTACCAACCTCGATTTCGCGCCGTCGGCTCGGCTTGCGTACAACGTCTCGAAGACATGGGCGGTCGCCGCGGAGGTCTATTCTGACTACGGGCCGCTGAAACATATGCTGTCAACTGACCAACAATCACAGCAGCTCTTTGGCGTCGTTGATTACAAGGGCGACGATATCAACATAGAGGCGGGCGTTGGCTTCGGTTTGACTCCCGCATCCGATCGCTGGGTTATGAAGTTGATGGTCTCTCGCGATCTCTACAAACCCCCGCAAAACACAAAGAAGGATTATTCGACTCAGGCGGCAGGAAATTGACTTTCTTGCCGCGCCGGTCGACGGTCAAGATTTCGGTCCGCTGTTCTCGTTCTGCTCTGCCCTTTTCTGACACACCGGGTCGGTAAGCGCGCCTTTGCCGGCCCTGTAAATCCGGCGTTTCACGGGCACAGTTTCGCGAACCGCTCCAGGAACTGCTTCTCGGCGCGCGCGGCGGTCCAGGGGGTCATGTAGTCGGCTTCGGTCGCGGGCGGCAACGCGGGATCGCTGCCGAACAGGCGCTTGGCTTCGGCTTGCGCAAATCCCGCCAGATGCGTCGCTTCCAGATAGGCCGCGCCGCGGTCGGCGTCCTTGATGCGGCGTGTCATGTCGGCGGGCAATTCCGGCGGCAATCCAAAACGGATGTGGATCGCCGACAATAGCCGCTTCTCCACCGCCTTGTAGTCGCCGCCGAGCACCGCCTTGAACGGCGAGATCATGTCGCCGATGACATATTCCGGCGCATCGTGCAGCAGCGCCGCCAGCCGGAACCTCGCATCGACCCGCGACATCTGTTCGCGCATCACGGCTTCCACCAATAGCGTATGCTGCGCCACTGAGAAGATGTGCGCGCCGCTGGTCTGGCCGTTCCAGCGCGCGACCCGCGCCAGGCCGTGGGCGATGTCGGCGATCTCGATATCGAGCGGCGAGGGGTCGAGCAGATCGAGCCGGCGTCCCGACAGCATCCGCTGCCAGACCCGGGTGGACGCGTCAGCCGCCGATCGCCCGGGCTTCATTTGGTCTTGAGGCGCGGCGCGCGGGGCTTGCCGCCGCAGGTTTGATGGCAGAAGCAGGTGACGAGGTGGTCGTTGACCATACCGGTGGCCTGCATGAAGGCGTAGACGATGGTGGGGCCGACGAATTTGAATCCGCGCGCGCCAAGTTCCTTGGAAATCTTGATCGACACCGGTGTCGAGGCCGGCACGCTCGCGGTGGTCTTGAACTGATTGACTTTCGGTTTGCCGTCGACGAAATCCCACAGGAATTTCGAGAAGCCCGGGCCTTCTTCCATGATCTTCAGGTAGGCCTTGGCGCTGTTGACCGTGCCCTCGATCTTGGCGCGGTTGCGCACGATGCCGGCATCGTTCATCAGCGCGTGGACTTTCTTGTCGTTGTAGCGCGCGATCTTCTCGGGGCGGAAATCGTCGAACGCTTTGCGGAAATTCTCGCGCTTGCGCAGGATCGTGATCCAGGACAGCCCGGCCTGGAAACCGTCGAGGATCAGCTTTTCGTAGAGCGCGCGGTCGTCATATTCCGGCACGCCCCATTCGGTGTCGTGATAGGCCATGTAAAACGGGTCTTCGCCCGGCCACGGGCATCGAATCAGGCCGTCGGGATGCACGCGCGCGGATCGGCTCATGCGCGGGACTTTCTCATGAGGACGTCTTTCTCATGCGGACGTCTTTCTCACGCAACCGTCTGTTTCGGTCCGGAACGCAACGAATCGGGATCGGCGATGCGGAGCGCAAGGCCGCCCGATGTCAGGGGCGTTCCGGCATCGAGCGCGTCCGCGGCGCGGTCGGTGCGGATCAACGCGAGGCCGGCGCCATTGGCCGCCGATCCCATGGTGCCGACCGGCTTGTCGCCGGCGACCACCGGCGTGCCCGCTTCCGGGGCAGGGCCGTCGAGAAGGACCTTCACAGTTCGGGTGCGCGCGGTGCCGCGATGCTGCATCCGCGACACCACTTCCTGTCCGACGTAACAGCCCTTGTCGAAATCGACGCCGTGCAGGCGGTCCATATTGGTTTCGTGCGGGAACGCGTCGCCATAGATGAAGTCGAGCCCGCCGCGCGGTACGCCCGAGGCGATGCGATGCGTGTCATAGGCGGTGCTATCGACCAGATCGGCGCCGATCAGGCTCGCCACTTTCGCCGCGAGTTCCTCCGGCACCAGTATCCGCCATCCCAGCGCAGGGCTGCGCGGATCGGCAAAGGTCAGATCGGGCTTTACCGCGGGCTCGCCGTCCCACACGGCCATCACGCCGAGGCCGTTGGCAGGATCCGGGCTGTCGGACAGGTTTTCGACAGCGACCTTGGCGCGCAGCTTGTAGAAGCCGAGCTTGGCGGCGAGGCCTTTTGTAAGGGCAAGCGGGGTGTCGAGCAGGAAGCCGCCGCCATGGCCGGCCGGCGCCTCGGTGATCAGGAAATCGCTGGTGATCTTGCCTTGCGGCGTCAGCAGCGCGCCGAAGCGGCCGAGCGTCGGGCGAACCAGCGTCACGTCTGACGTGACCAGGCCATTGAGAAAGTTGCGGGCATCCTCGCCGCTGACCTTGACCACGCCCCGATCGGGCAGAAACGCTGCTTTCATTCAAAAATCTCTTGCGGCATGTTACGACGGAACGTAAGCCGCCAAGGTATAAACGACAAGGCCCCGCACGGCCTCCTCAGCACGGCGAAGACTGAATACGAGGACCGATGACTCAGCGATTTGATACCATTCTAAAATCCGGCACCGTGGTCAATCAGGACGGCGAGGACGTGCGCGATATCGGCATTGCCGGCGGCCGCATCGCTGCGATCGGCGGGCTGGCGCACGCCTCGGCCGATGAGGTGATCGACTGCAAGGGCCTGCACATCCTGCCCGGCGTGATCGACACCCAGGTGCATTTTCGCGAGCCGGGACTGACCCACAAGGAGGATCTGGAAACCGGTTCGCGCAGCGCGGTGATGGGCGGCGTCACCGCCGTGTTCGAGATGCCCAACACCGACCCCTTGACCGTCACCGAAGCGACCTTCACCGCCAAGGTGAAGGCCGCCCATCACCGCATGCATTGCGATTTTGCGTTCTTCATCGGCGGCACCCGCGACAATGTGCAGGATCTGCCGGAGCTTGAGCGCGCGCCCGGCTGCGCCGGCGTCAAGATTTTCATCGGTTCGTCGACCGGCGCGCTGCTGGTGGAAGACGACGAAAGCCTGCGGCGGATCTTCAAGGTGATCCAGCGCCGCGCCGCGTTTCACGCCGAGGACGAATACCGCCTGAACGAGCGCAAGAATTTGCGTATCGAAGGCGATCCGCGCTCGCATCCGGTGTGGCGCGACGAGCCCGCGGCGCTGATCGCGACGCAGCGGCTGGTGGCGCTGGCCCGTGAAACCGGAAAACGTATTCACGTGCTGCATATCTCCACCAAGCAGGAGATCGAATTCCTGCGCGACCACAAGGATGTGGCGTCCTGCGAGGCGACGCCGCATCACCTCACGCTGGTTGCGCCCGAATGCTATGAGCGGCTCGGAACAAGGGCGCAGATGAACCCGCCGGTGCGCTCCGCCGATCACCGTGAGGGGATCTGGCGCGGCATCGAGCAGGGCATCATCGACGTGCTCGGCTCCGACCACGCGCCGCACACGCTGGAGGAAAAGTCAAAGACCTATCCGGCGTCGCCCTCGGGCATGACCGGCGTGCAGACGCTGGTGCCGGTGATGCTGGATCACGTCAACGCCGGCCGGCTGTCGCTGGCGCGGTTGGTCGATCTCACCAGCGCGGGTCCGGCGCGGCTTTATAATATCGCCTGCAAGGGCCGGATCGCGGCGGGCTACGACGCCGACTTCACCGTGGTCGACCTCAAGCGTCGCGAGACCATCACCAATCAATGGGTGGCTTCGAAAGCCGGCTGGACGCCGTATGACGGCGTAGAGGTCACGGGATGGCCGGTCGGCACCTTCGTGCGCGGCCGCCGCGTGATGTGGCAGGGCGAATTGACCGCGCCATCGAACGGCGAACCGGTACGGTTTCTCGAGACGCTGAAGGCTTGAGCGTTGGTCTGAAGCTACTGCTTCGACAGCGCCAGTGAAAACTCGCCGTTGCGCACGCGCGCGGCCAGGCCTTCGACGAATTTCGCCACCGCGTCCTCGCCGTAGGTTCCGACCAATTCGGCGAATGCGGCGAACAGGCTGGCCTGCGCCAGGCAATCGCCATCGACACCATCGTGCCGTGCTTCCGCCCAGGCTTCGTTGAGATAGCTGAGCGCGGCCTGTTTCTGTTCGTGATCGGGCAGCGGGTCGCGGGCAGTCGTAAAGGTCACTGGATCGCTCATGAAACTCAATGGATGGTATGCGCAATCCAGGATGGCGCGCCTCGAATGCGACAGGTGTAGCATGTGGTAACGCTTCGGCGAGCGAGTTCTTTAAGAAAGGTTAACGGCGCTTTCGACATGCAAGGCGGTTCTTGCCGCCGTGATTTCTTCAATCATTTCTGCAACCAAGCTCATGAAATGCAGTCGAGCACGGCTCTCGGCGTCGCACAAACGCAGGAAGCGCCGGCCGCCGTCAGTTCCTGTTCGCTGCCATAGCCATAGAGCACGCCGATACCTCTCATGCCATTGTTCCGCGCCCCGATCATGTCGTGGCTGCGATCGCCGATCATGGTGGCATGCAGCGAATTGACGGAAGTCGTTTTCAGGGCATAGGCCAACAGATCGGATTTATCGGCGCGGGTGCCGTCCAGCTCGGAGCCGAACACGCGTTCAAAATGCCGGCGCAGCTCGAAATGGTCGATGATGCGCTCGGCGTAGACGTGAGGCTTGCTGGTGGCGACGAACAGCCGGCGGCCGGATTGCTGGAGTGCTGTCAGCACATCCCTGACGCCGGCATAAACGTCGTTCTCGTACAGACCGATGTCGGAAAATCGCTCGCGATAATGCGCGACCGCAAGATCGGCGGAGGCCTCGTCGCCCAAGAGCTTGACAAAACTGGCGCGCAGCGGCGGCCCGATGCACCAGGTCAGTTGCTCTTCGGTCGGGATCGTTTGCTGGCCGAGCTTGTCGAGGGCGTACTGGATCGAGCGCGTGATCCCGGGCTTGGGGTCTGTCAGCGTGCCGTCGAGGTCGAAGAAAATCGTGTCCATGGGTTCCGGCCTCGAGCGATGCGGGATGACTTGTCTACGAATCGTCATCCCGCTCTATTTTTTGTTTGAGCATGATCTCCGCGCAGCTTCGCGTTTGTCGCGCGGGAAAACCGGTTTCCACTTTTCCGGATCATGCGCCTAATTGGCGTAGCGCGCGGTGAGGTCTCGTGAGATCTTCGCGCCTTCCTCGACATAGCGGCGGATCGCGACGGTGGCCGCCGGGGTGCAGGTCCGGTAGGTCTGCTGGAAGCCGTTATAGCCGCGGTTGAAGCCTGCGATCATGCGGGTCCGGCGATCGCCCGACGGGGTTTCGGCATCGATCAGCGCCTGCATCTGGTTGCGCCATTTGGCGCCGTCATCGGTGCCGCAAATGCCGCGCAGATAATGCAGCGAACCGAGGATTTCGGCCAGCCGCTGCAGGTCGCCGTCGAACGGCGCGGCGGCGTCCTCGGCCCGCGCCGGGCCAAGACTGCTGAGCCAGATCAGGAGCAGGGCTACGAGAAAATGTTTCGACATGAAATGGGTCCGGGACCCCGATGTGCCGTGGGGCGCGCACGCACGCGTGTGAGCTGAGATATGCCTTCTCGGGACGTTCGAAGCAAGGCGCGAAAAGGGCCCTGATTAGGGCCCGATCAGCCGGCCGGCGGCGGCAATCACTTGCCCCAGGCCGTCGGTGACCCTGAGGTCGCCGAGCGCATCCGGCGCCAGCCATTTGAAATCGTCGAGTTCATCATTCAGGCGCGGCTCGCCGGCGGTCCAGCGCGCCGCGAACGACATGATGAGGTAATGGCCGCCGCCGCCGCCGGTTCCCGGCAGTATTTCGCGCCATCCGGCAAGCCCGACAATCTCTACCCGAAGTGCTGTTTCCTCGTCGATCTCGCGTGTGAGCGCGGTGTGCAGCGCTTCCCCGAATTCGACCCGGCCGCCGGGCAACGAATAAAAGCCCTTGGCGGGCGCGCGCGCCCGCCGCACCAGCAGGATCCGGCCGTCGCGAAAGATCGCGGCGCTGACGGCAAGCTGGGGATGCGACGGTGGAACGGAATCGGTCAAGGCAGGATCTCGAAAAGGCAGGAGCTGGCGTCAGCCCGGGACAAACGCGATGGCGTTGACCGCGACATCATGCCCGATCGATGCGCGAAGGTCTAATGCGATGCCGGCGGGCTAAGCTGTGGTCAGTGGCCCATCATGATGGTTTCGACATCAGCCTCGGTAGAGCCGTTGATGACGCCGCCGGCCAGCATGACCAGCGGCTTGACCCAGCCGGTCGCCTGCTCCGCGAGCTTGGCGCGGCTCTTGTCCTGCTTGACCTCGCGCATCGCGGCGCCCACCGCCGTCAGAATCGAGGTCATCGCGGAGGTAAGACTGTCGAATTCCTCGCGAATGGCTCGATCGGCGGAATCATAGGCTTCGATCGCAAGGTCGCGCGCCCTGAAATTGGAGGCGGTAAAATGCTCGCGGTAGGACAGCGGCTGCCATCCCAGAAAGTCTTCCGCGCATTCCGGCATATCCGGAATCATCTCCAGCAGCATGATGGCTTCGTTGAAGTGATTCAGATAGTCGGTGGCGAGCCCCGTGCGTGGGTTGATATTGGCCGCGCGCAAGCGGGCCGCCCGCGCCTCATGCTGAGGGCCCGGTGGGCTCGTCATCTGGCGATCGGATCGTGGGGCGGCCGCGGAGGTCATCCGTTGCACTGTTGACGTCCCGGGTTAAAAGGGGCTGAACGGATGTCTATTTGGATCGCAGAATGTGCGGACGCTTCGTCATAACCTCACCACCGGCGGCCTTGCGGCAAGTTTTTGGTTATGTCGAGCAACCAAATTTCCCGGCGAGATATAATATTGCGCCGACCCAACCGATACCTGTGGTAATTATCGAAAATGCTACGCATCATTTCCGATTGATGCGCTGGGGGCTGCTGCCGGCCTGGGTCAAGGATCCCCGTAGATTTACGTTGTTGATCAATGCGCGATCGGAAACGTTGCTGGAAAAACCCGCCTTCAAGAACGCGTTCAAGCGGCGGCGCTGCCTGATTCCCGCGGATGGCTATTACGAATGGCACACCTCGGACAATCGCAAGCGGCCGTATTTCATCCATCGCCGTGACGGCGC
The DNA here is from genome assembly GCA_963755895.1 of uncultured Alphaproteobacteria bacterium. GTDB lineage: Bacteria > Pseudomonadota > Alphaproteobacteria > Rhizobiales > Xanthobacteraceae > Bradyrhizobium. Next base: position 338,432 of record CAVWMD010000022.1, on the reverse strand, counting down.
GCCGATGGGGTTTGCCGGTTTGGCCGAAACCTGGATGGGCCCGAACGGCGAGGAACTCGACACGGTGGCGATCGTCACCACCGCCGCCAGCGCCGATCTCGCGGCCTTGCACCACCGCGTCCCCGTGACCATCGCTCCCGGCGACTTCGATCGCTGGCTGGATTGCCGCGCCGATGATTTCGAGGCGGCGACGGGTTTGCTGGCGGCGCCCGAGGAAGGCGAGTTCGCCTGGCACGAGGTTTCAATCCGGGTCAATCATGTCGCCAATGATGATGCGCAACTGGTGCTGCCGATCACCGCCGAACAGATCGCGGCCGAAGCGCCGGGCCCCGCCAAGCGCGCGGCGCCGCGCAAGCAGGTGGCCGCCCCCGACGATGGGCAGGGCTCGCTGTTCTAGAGCGTTTTCGAGCGAAGTGGATACCGGTTCGCGTGAAGAAAACGCGTCAAAACAAAAACCTAGAGCTCCGTTCCGATTCCATCGGAACGGGAAAGGCTCTAAAGCGTGATGAGATTAGATCACCGACCAAGCCGTCATTGCGAGGAGCGACAGCGACGAAGCAATCCTTTCTTCGCTTGAAGCTATGGATTGCTTCGCGGAGCCTGTCATCGGGCGGGCATTCGCTCGCAATAACGATTTAACCCGATCTCATCCCGCTTTAGAACACCTCACGCCGCGATCGGCAGCAGCCGCCTGGAAAACTCCACCCGCAGCAGCCACATGCTCAACAGCGCTTGCAGCGTGGTCGTTGCGATCGACAGGTACCAGATTTGTTCGATGCGAAAGCCGGGTCGCGCCGACAGCCATAATATCGGGACGACATAGGTGACGAGCCGCGCGGTCGAACTGATCAGTTGCGGAGTGGTGTGACCGAGGCCCTGAAAAATGCTCGAACACAGGAAGATCACTCCCTGGGCCACCAGGTTCAACGAGACCATGGTGAGAAACATGGTGCCGACCGCGATGGTTTCGCGATCGGTGGTAAATCCTTTCAGCAATAATTCCGGCCGCCATTGCGCAAAGGTCGTGGCGGCGAGCATGATCGCGGCTTGCAGCAACAACACCTGCCTGAAGGTTTGCCTGACGCGCGCGCTGTTGCCGGCGCCGAAATTCTGTCCGACGACCGGACCGGCTGCGAAGGCAATCGCCATCGCCGGGACCTGGATCAGGCCGAGCACGCGGGTGCCGATGCCAAACCCGGCCTGCGCGGCCGCGCCAAAATCCCGCAGCGCGTAATAGATCACCGCCATATAGATGAATAGGATAGCGAATTCGCCACCCGCCGGCAGGCCGACGCGCAGGATGCGCTTCCACTGCACCAGCCGGGGACGCAACTGCCCGGGATCAAGCGTGAGATATTTTTTCGACCGGCGAAAATAGATCCAGAGCATCACCGCGCCTAGCACCGTCGCGAGCGAGGTCGCAAGACCGGCGCCGGCGACACCCAACGCGTGACCTGTACCCCAGCCGGCGATCAGCACCGGAGCCAGCGCGATGTTGATCATCATGGTCAGCGCCTGGATCGCCATCGCCGGCGCCACAATGCCGGTGCCGCGCAGGGCCGCGAATACCGCCAGCAGCGGGAACTGCAACGCCAGCGCCGGCATGAACCAGAGCAAATAGGTTGTGCCGGCTTCGATGGTGGCATCGTCGGCCGCAAGCGACCTCATGTAGCTGCGCGCCAGCCAGCATCCGGCGACCAGCGCACAAGTAGCCCACAGCACCGACAGACCGAGCGACTGGTTGAACACCAGGTTGGCGTCGGCAGAGTCCCTGCGCCCGACGGCGTGCGAAACCAACGCGCCCGTTCCCACGCTCAGCACTTGCGTGAACGCGTTGATCAGGAATCCGGCATTGCCGGCGGCGCCGACACCGGCGATGGCGGCGTCACCCACGCCGGCCACAAAATACAGATCGATCAATTGGCAGAGCATCGTGATGACGATGCCGACGAAAATCGGGGCAGCCATGGTCAGGACGTGGCTGACGATGGAGCCTTGGGTAAGGTCTTTCACGATTGAAATCCGGTGAAGGAGGGCAGACGAAGGAGGGCAGGAGGGTTGTGAACGCCTCGGCACGCAAAGCCGCGGCGAGCCATGGGCTCGCAGCGGAATCAGGTCCCGTTGGCGGCTCTCAACTGCCTTGATTTATCGTCCCAAACCTCGCGGTCTCTGGCATCGCGTGGCATCGCATCGCTACCCGGTGCGACGGCACCTTACAGGCTCACGAAAAACATGCCTAGTACCGAGTGTCGCTGAAGTGTGAGTCGTATTCGGCCGTCATTGCGAGGAGCGTCAGCGACGAAGCAATCCATCATTCTCATAGGCAGGCAGATAGATTGCTTCGCTTCGCTCGCAATGACGTTTGTGTCTCACAAATCTACGATTCCAGGTACTAGAGCGGGATGAAATCCGAGCACCGCGCCGTTCTCCCTCGCCCCGCTCTTGCGGGGAGAGGGTGGGGTGAGGGGCTCTTGCAGCGGGGGCTGACTCGCGGAGGCGCCCCCTCACCCGAATCACATCTGCGATGTGATCCGACCTCTCCCCGCAAGCGGGGCGAGGTGACGAACTTGCGCGTTGGACGGATCAGACAAAAATCCTCAGCGCCGCATATTGCAACAGCATGATGGTCTTGGCGTCCTGGATGCGGCCGTCGGCGATCATCGCGAGCGCCTGATCGATCGGCAGGTCCAGCACCTCGATATCCTCGCCTTCGGTAGCGATGCCGCCGCCGCTGCCGATCCGCATCGACGGCTCATATTCGGCGACGAAGAAGTGCAGTTTCTCGGTGATCGATCCCGGCGATCATGAAGGCTTCGAACACCTTCTCGGACCTTGCCGAGCCGGTAGCCGATTTCCTCTTCGGCCTCGGCGCGGATCCGAACCTCGGGAGCTGCATTGTCGAGTTGTCCGGCAGCGGCCTCGATCAGCAGATCGTCGTAGCCGTTGACGTAGGCGGGATAGCGGAACTGGCGCACCAGCACCACGCTGCGTTGCGCCAGATTGTAGGGCAATAGCGCCGCGCCGTTGCCGCGGTCGTAGGTCTCGCGGTGCTGGGTCTGCCATTCGCCATCGGCGCGCCGGTAGTCGAGCGTGGTGGTCTTCAGGATATAGTGCGCGTCCGAGAGCACGCGGACGTCCTTGACGCGGACGCGGTCGGAGATGGTCATGCGGTGCCTGCTGTTGCTTTACGGGGTGGGCTCGCGGCCGTCGAGCCATTTGGCGTAGACGATGCGTTCCTGCTCGTCATAGTCGAGTGATTCGTAGAACGCCTGGACCTTGGTGTTGTCGGATCGCACCAGCAGCATCAGTTTTTCAATGCCGCGCTGGCGCAACCAGTCCTCGGCCGCGTTCATGATCTCGCGGCCGTAGCCCTTGCCGCGATGCGTCCGGATCGATCGCGACGTAATAGACCCAGCCGCGATGGCCGTCATGGCCGACCATCACCGAGGCAACGAGGCGCTCGCCGCAGCGCCCGGCCAGCACGGCGGAATTCGGTCCCTTGCGCGCCAGCGCGATATCGGCAACGGGATCGTTCCATGGCCTGCGTCAAGTCGCAAGCCTGCCACAACGCGGCGACGGCCGCGACATCGGCATCCGCGATCGGAGCGATCGTCAGCGCCGCGGCAGCCGACGTCACGGTCACAGCACCTTGCCGGGGTTCATGATGCCGAGCGGGTCGAGCATGCGCCTTGATCCCGCGCATCAGCTCGATCGCGACCTTGTCCTTGACGTCGGGCAATTCGTCGCGCTTGAGCACGCCGATGCCGTGCTCGGCGGAGATCGATCCGCCCATCCGCATCACGATGGCAAACACCACGGCGTTGACCTCGTGCCAGCGGGCCAGGAAATCGGCGGTGTTGGCGCCGATCGGCTGGCTGACATTGTAATGGATGTTGCCGTCGCCGAGATGGCCGAACGGCACTGGCCGCGAGCCCGGAATCAATTTCACCACGGCGGCATCGGCTTCGGCGATGAATGCAGGCACGGCTGCGACCGGCACCGAAATGTCGTGCTTGATCGAGCCGCCTTCCGGCTTCTGCGCCGCCGACATTTCGTCGCGCAGTTTCCAGAACGCCAGCCCGCTGGCGACAGGTTCGCTGCGATCACGGCATCGTCGACAATGCCGTCTTCCATGCCCTTGGCCAGGATCGATTCCAGCGCGTCGCGGGCATCGTCGCGCGACGACGATAGCTCCATCAGGACATACCAGCGGTGCTTGCTGGCGAGGGGATCGCGGATATCGATGCCGTGACGGATGCTGAAATCCACCGCGATGTCGGCCAGCAACTCGAAACTGGTGAGGCTGCCGGCGGCCATGCTCTGCGAAATCGACAACAGCTTCAGCGCATCGGCGGGCGATTTCAGCCCGACAAAGGCGGTCTCGATCGCGCGCGGCTTTGGAAACAGTTTCAGGGTCGCCGCGGTGATGATGCCGAGCGTACCCTCGGCGCCGATGAAGAGATTGCGCAGATCGTAGCCGGTGTTGTCCTTTTTCAGCTTCGACAGCAGGTTCAGGACACGGCCATCCGCCAGCACCACTTCGAGCCCCAGCGCCATTTCGCGCGCCACGCCATAGGCGAGCGCGCCGGTGCCGCCGGCATTGGTGGAGAGATTGCCGCCGATGGTGCAGCTTCCTTCGGCGCCGAGCGACAGCGGGAACAGCCGGTCGGCCTCGGCGGCTTTCTGCTGCGCGATCTGCAACACCACGCCGGCTTCGCAGGTCATGGTGTTGGAGGCGGCGTCGACCTCGCGGATCTTGTCCAGCCGCCGCATCGAAATCACCACCTCGCCGTTATGCGGGGTCTGCCCGCCGACCAGCCCGGTATTGCCGCCCTGCGGCACCAGCGCGATTTGGTGTTCGGTAGCGAGCTTGCAGATCGCGGAGACTTCCGCGGTCGAGCCCGGCCGCAGCACCAGCGGCGAGCGGCCATGAAACAGGCCGCGCTCCTCGGTGAGGTAGGGCGCGATGTCGGCGGCATCGGTCACCGCATATTTGTCGCCGACGATGGCGCGGAAAGCGCGCGACCAATTCGGGCGAAAGCGGCGGGGCGGCGGATGGAGCGATATTCATGGTCGCGTCTCTTTTTATGCTTTTGTTGCGTGACTTCAGGCCCGGCCGATCGCGGCGCGGCGCAACCGGTCGTTGATCGCCTCGCCGAGACCGTGATGCGGCACCGGCATCACCGCGATGGTATGCGCACCGCTGGTGTCGAGCATGCGAAGATAACCGAAAAGATTGGCGGCGGCCTCGTTGAGATCGCCGCGGCTGGACAAATTCATCACCGCCTTTGCGCCTTCCGATCCCGCCACGGTCAGGGGCCCGAACGCCAACAGCGCCTCGTCGGCCTCGACCCTGACAGCATCGAGCCGCACCGGCGTGCGCGGCGCATAATGCGAGGCCAGCATGCCCGGCGCCAGCGGCGCGGCGGAATCGTCGGCCCTTGTCCTCAGGCACCCCGGCAAGCGCGGCGGCCGAGCACGCGCTCGATCGCCTCGCGCGGCAGCCCGCCGGGACGCAGCAGCATCGGCGTCTCGAAACACCCGACAATGGTGGATTCGACGCCGACCGCGACCGCGCCGCCATCGACGATCAGGTCGATGCGCCCGGTGAGGTCGCTTTGCACATGGGCCGCTGTGGTCGGCGACACATGGCCCGACAGATTGGCCGACGGCGCCACCACCGGCCCGCCGAACGCGCGCAGGATAGCCTGCGCGACACCGGATGCGCCGGAATCCGGATCGCGACGGTATCGAGCCCGGCGGTGGCCAGATCTGCCACCGTGCAACCGGCGGCCTTGGGCAGCACCAGCGTCAGCGGTCCCGGCCAGAACGCTTCGGCAAGCGCTGCGGCATGCGCGTCGAAACTGGCCGATCCGCCGCGCGGCGGCGAGATCGCCGACATGGGCGATCAGCGGATTGAAAGCGGGCCGTCCCTTGGCCTGGTACAGCCGGGCGACGGCCTCGGCGTTGCTGGCGTCGGCGCCGAGGCCATAGACGGTCTCGGTCGGGAACCCGACCAGGCCGCCCTTGCGCCAGACAATGCGCGGCGGCCGCCGTGGCGGCCTCGCCGGCGGGCAAAATCCGCGTTTTCAGGCCCACATTCACAGGGATCGATATCCTCAATTCGCCTTCTTGCGGTATGCGAAACCCAAGGCTATAAGCCGCCTTCTTGTCGGAGTGTGGCTCAGCCCGGTAGAGCACTGCGTTCGGGACGCAGGGGTCGCAGGTTCGAATCCTGCCACTCCGACCAAGAAAATCAAATACTTAGTCCATCGCTGATTTTCCAGGCCCGGGATTGGCCGAAGATTGATTGACCTTCGAGCAAGCCGTGTTGCACGCAGGGTGCGCGCGTTCAACCGAATAATGTTGGGCGCATCCCCGAGCTTCAACGAACCGATTGTATTCAAGCAAACCGTGCGTTGTGTATCCGAGGCAAACGAGCGACCGGGGACTCAGTATCGCTGGCCTCAAGTTGCAGATTGGCGCCTGCATCAGACCGAAGAATCACGATCCGGCAAGTAGTCTAGCGCCCATCCACATCCTGGAATTGCATTGACAGGATCGCCCGCCACCTCGAAGCTGGGCGTGGCGCGCCTTGCATCACCATTACGCCGGAGTCCGGTTTTCGGCGGGCGCCATCGCCAAGGGAGCGATCAGATGTCCAAACCGCAGAAAATCGTCATTCTGGGCGGTGGCGCCGCCGCTGTGGCGACCGCCTTTTGGTTGAGTGCTCCGGAGCAGAACGGCCGTTATCAGGTGACGCTCTATACCCAGGGGTGGCGGCTGGGCGGCAAGTGCGCGAGTGGCCGGAATGCGGAGCTCGACAACCGCATCGAAGAGCATGGCCTGCACATGCTGATGGGGTGTTACCAGAACGGCTTCGCCACGCTTCGCGCCTGCTACGGCGCGTGGACGCCCGGGCCGACCAATCCGTTTCAGAACTGGCAGGACGCTTTCCTGCCACAGCGGCAGGTTACCCTGATGCAGCAGGACGGCCCGCCGTTGGCGCCGGGCGGGATGCCGACCTGGGCACCATGGAATTTCCCCGATTTTCCAAAATTGCCGGGCCTGCCGGGTGATGAGCCTTCGGCGGCCATGGTCGCGCTGGAGTCCGCGCTGGCCGGAGTGAATGATCCAACCTTGATCTTCGCCATGGTCGATTTTCTGGACGACTGGGTTCGGGCTCGTTTGCCGGCGCCGCTCGACGCGCCGCTGAGCGCGGGTCTGGCCCTCCTCCGCGAGACATTGCGGCCGAGCGGCGGCCCTGACCTGTTCGCGGAAGTGGCCGTGGACGCGCTGGCAAGATTGGTCGAGGTGAACGGCACGCTTCAATCGGCGCTGACATCAATCGCCGGCCCGGAGCAGCCGGAATTAGCGGCTGACGCAGGATGGTCGATCCGTCGCCTATTGATCCTTGCCAACCTTGGGCTGGCGATCGGCCTCGGTTATGCGAGGGACATCCATTTCGGCGGGGCGAGTGCCTATGACAGGCTGGATAGCCAGGACTTCCGGGCCTGGCTCAAGACTTGTCTGGCGAGCGACGAGACCCTCAACTCCGCGTTGGTCCGGGCGCCCTATGATCTCGCCTTTGCGTACGCCGCGGGCAATGCGAGCGACGGCTCGATGGCGGCGGGCGCCACGCTGCGCTTCCTGTTGGAACTCGTGTTCGGTTATCGGGACGCGCCGTTATGGCGGATGGCGGCCGGGATGGGAGATGCGGTGTTCACGCCGTTCTATGACGTGTTGACGGCGCGCGGGGTATCGATCCAGTTCTTCAACCGGGTGACGCAGCTGCGCCCGACCGGCGACGGCCGGATCGGCGAGATCGATCTGATGCAACAGGCCAGGACGGTGGATGGCAGCCTTTATCGTCCGTTGGTGAACGTTCTCGGCCTTGACTGTTGGCCGAACCAGCCGGACTGGTGCCAACTCGTCGATGGCCCCCATCTGAAAGCGGCCAAAGTCAATTTCGAGTCCAGTTACTGCAACGTCTCGGTCGGCACGCGAACGCTCGCGGTCGGAACGGATTTCGACATCGCCATCGTTGCCATGCCCCCGCTGGCGCTCAAGCCGGTGGTTGCTCCGCTCGCGGCCGCGAGTGTTGCCTGGCAGAGCGCCCTCGACGACAGCCGGTCGGTCGCAACCCAGTCGTTGCAGCTCTGGATGCAGCCTACCGTGGTCGAGCTTGGCTGGACCCTCGGTTCGACCGTGCTCACATCCTTCGTCGAGCCTTACAATTCATGGGCGGACATGTCGCATCTGTTGTGTCGCGAGACATGGAGCGGCCCGAACGCTCCGCAGTCCCTTGGCTATTTTTGCGGCTGCATGCAGGTTCCCGCCGGTCCGGTCACGCCCGACCAGATGAACCAGTTGGCCACCCAGTGGGCGGATGGCTGGCTGGCGGCAAACATCCAAACCCTCTGGCCGGATTCCGTCACCGCGCCCGGGCCGGATCCGCAAATTGCCGGCCGCTACGATCTGGCAAATTTCGATATCTCGGATCAATACGTGCAGACGCCGGCCGGCAACAACGTGGCAAGTCGCTTCGACCCCGGGGCTGTTGCGGATTTTTCCAACCTCTACGTGGTGGGTGACTGGACCAAGACGCGGTTCAGCGGCGGATGCTTTGAGTCCGCGGTCGAGTCGGCGATGCTCGCTTCGCGCGGGATCAGCGGCTTTCCGGCTGAAATCAAGACGTCATAGCCGCCGCTTAATAGCCCGGCAGGTGCTTGATACCCTGGCAGGTCTTGGCCGACGGCGAAAATGGCGCCGTGGCGGGAGCGGGCGGCTGCTCAGATGTCACCGATATGTAAGACATGTCGCTGTCACCGCGCATCGTGGTTCCAGCGCAACCTGTGATGACGCTGATTGCTTACAAATGGCGGTTTTTGTTGAGCTAATTAGCTTTGGGTCAACTTGTATGGTGGAATTGCTTGTGATTGATGGTAGCGAGGTGCCGGAGGCGAGGGACTGCCGTCATGCCGAACATCCACACCGGAGCGTCTGTCGGCGAACGCCGGGACAGCGCCGCGGCGGAGCCGTTGAGGCTGCCGCCGCTCGGCAGTTTTGTTTCCCAGCTCCTCGGCAACCAGATTGGCATCGCCGGTAACGCGGAGGCGCCGCATTGCGACCACATCCGCGGGGTCGTGCTGTTTGTCGATATCGTCAGCTCGACGTCGATGACCGATTTGGTCGAAGCTTCCGGACCCGATGGCGCAGAACTGCTCGGTGGGACGCTCAGCGATTATTTCAGCGACGTGATCGACGCCGTTCTGGCGCATGGCGGCGACGTGATCCGGATCGATGGCGACGCCGTGATCGCGCTATGGCGCGACGACACGCCGTCCGAGACGCCGCATCTTCAGGCGGCGCGCGCCGCGCTCGCGTTACGGGGATTGCGCCACCAATGGCCGGTCGGATTGGGGCCGCTGCAACATCGGTTGTCGCTGGTCGCCGGTACGTTCAGCACGGTGATCCTGCGCGGCCGCAAGCGCAGCTTTCTTGTTCTCGCCGGCGAAGCCTTGCGGACTATCGACGACATCCTGCACAGCGTCGAGCCCGGCGAGGTCGCGATGGATGAAGCGATGGCCCACAGGCTCGGGCCGTCGGCCGTGATTCAGCCGGTCGCGCGCGCGGCGGCACACCGCGCCGTTCGGCTCGACGGTCTGCTCGGTGCGACCGCGCCGCCGCCTGTCGCGTTGCTACCGCAAGCTGTGTCGTCGGAAGCTCTGCCGCTCGAGCCGGCCGCGTTCGCGGCATTCGTGCCGCGGATCGTCATCGAACGTAGCGCCTCGAAGCTGTCGGGGTGGCTCGCCGAATTCCGCGACTTGAGCATGGTCTATGCCCGGCTCGGTGAGTCCGACATGCCGGACGCGGCGGCCGCCGGACGATTGCTCGCGACGTTCGGTCTGGTCGAGCAGGTCACGGAGGCGCTCGGCGTCGAGATCTTCGACGTGATGGCCAGCGAAAAGGGCATCACCGCCCGGATCGCTTGCGGGATACCGCCGTTCAGTCTTGAAAACAACGCCGCGCGCGCCGTGGAGATCGCCAGGCGCATCAGCGCAACGCTGGCCGGACTAGGCGTTCCCTGCTCGGTGGGCGTGACCACCGGGCGCGCATTCTGCGGTGACGTCGGCAACGCGATCCGGCGCGAATACGTGCTGAATGGCCCGCTGATGAACTATGGCGCACGCCTGATGCAAACCGCGGGCGGCGAGGCGTTGTACGACGCCGCGACGATGGAGCTCACGCGGGGGCAGTTCGATTTTTCGGCGCCCGAAGCGATTGTCTTCAAGGGGCGCAGCGAGCCCTTGACGGTCTACCGGCTTGCCGAGCCGCGAACTGCGCCGGGGCTGCCGGAGACCGAGGCAACTGCGCTGCATGGCAGGGACGATGAGCTGGCCCGGCTCGCGGCGGTGCTGGAGCGCTTTCGCGGCGGCGAAGGCGGGCTGACCGCGCTGGAAGGTGAACCGGGCGTCGGCAAATCGCGGCTGCTGTCCGAGTTTGCCAATTCCGCCCGGCAGAATGGTTGCACCGTCGTCGAGACGGGCACCCGTGAGATCGACCAGGCGACCGCTTATTTCACCTTTCGCCAGATTCTGCGGAAGTTGCTGCGCGAGCCCGGCGATCCCGACGATGCCGCGCCCGCGCTGCTGCGCGAGCGCCTGGCCGATGCCCTGGCGGAAACCAGCCTCGCTCCGCGCGCGGCGCTGGTCGAGGATATCGTGCAGCTCGGTATCCAGCATCCGGGTGTGGCGTCGCAGATCAGAGGTGCGGCCCGCCAGACCGGCATTGAGGACATCATCGTCACCTTGGTGACGCGCCGGGCTGTGCAACGGCCGTTGATGCTGTTGGTCGATGATCTGCACTGGATCGATGCCGCATCGGCCGATCTTTTGCTGGCTGTGGGGCGCCGGCTGCCGAAGCTCTTGACCGTCGCGGCATCGCGGCCCCTCGACGGCGCCGGATCGGCGCCCGGAGCGCGCGTGCTGCTGCGGGCTTCGGAGCGCATCGCGCTTCGGCGGCTGGACGCCGGCTCGACCGCGCAGATGATATCCGAAGTGCTGAAAGTGCGATCGATCCCGCGACGATTGGCGGAGTTCGTGCACCAGCAGTCCGAGGGCCTGCCAATTCATGCCGAACAACTGGCGCTATCGATGTTGCGGCTCGGGCTGATCGAGATCGTGGACCAGCGCTGCAACGTCGGGGCTGCCGATCTTGCCACCGCGGCGGTGCCGCGCCGGCTGCGCGATATCATCGTCAGCCGTATCGACGGACTGAGCCAGACCGACCAGTTGGCCTTGAAGGTGGCGAGCGTGATCGGCCGGGTGTTTGATGTGGAGGCGCTGCGGGAAATTTTTCCGGTGCCGACCGAGCCCGGGAATCTGGATGCAAGCATGCGGGGCCTGGTGGTCGCCGGCTTCCTCGCGACAGCCGACGGCAACGCCGGCGCGGCGTACGCCTTTCCTCATGTCATCACCCAGGAAACAACCTACGATCTCCTGAGTTTCGCCCAGCGCCGGCCGTTGCACCGGCAGGTCGCCGAATCGATCGAGCGGCGCCACGCGGCCTTGCAGCCGCATTTCGCCGAACTGGCGCATCATTGGGAACGCGCTTCCGACACCGGCAAGGCGCTGGACTATCGGCTGCGAGCCGCTTCTCTCGCGATCCGCGGCTATGCCAATGACGACGCGCTGATGCATGTCGAACGCGCCGAACGGCTGGCCGCGCGAACCAGCTTCGCGCTTCCGGCTTCCGAACGCGCGCAGCTGGCGTATGTACGGGGCGAGGCCCTGCACGCATTGTCGCGCTTTCCGGAGTCGGCGAAGCATTTCGGCGAGTGCCTGCAACTGAGCGGCGTCCACCGTCCCGCGACCGCGGCGCGGATGGTGGTTACCGTGCTGGGCCAGGGGGTGCTGCAAGGGCTGCATCGCCTCGGCGCGATACGAAAGTCCAGTGACCCGATGCGCCGGCATCGGTTGAAACTCTCGGCCCACGTCCATACCCGTTTTGCCGAGCACGCGTACTTCATGAACGATACGCTCTCGATGGTGCATGCAAATCTGACCGCGCTGAACCAGGCGGAAAGCATCGGCTCGGTCACCGAAGCGACCGGGGCCTATGGCGCTCTGGCGATCGGTCTCGGGATTGCCGGCATGCATGGCGCGGCGCGCTATTATCGCGACCGCTCCATCAGGCTGGCGGAGCAGGCGGGCGAACTGGCCGACCAGGGCGTGGCCCAGTTGTTCGCCGCGGTCTATTCGTTCCAGGCGGGTAATTGGGACGCAACCCGGGCCTACTGCGCCAGCGGGAGTTCGATCTTCGAGCGGCTGGGCGATCGCTTTCGCTATCAGACCTGCCATGTGCTGGTCGGCTATACCGCGCTGGTGACCGGGGAGTTCGAACGCGCCGCGCTTGAGCTGGAGGCATTCGGCCCTTTGGCCGAAGCGGTTGACAACGCACCGGTTCGTGCCTGGGTGCTGGCAGGCATGGGTATCCTGGACATGTTGCGAGGGCTGCCGCCGCGGCGCACGCTCGATCACATGAAGGCGGCGGCCGATGAAACCCTGCATCCCGCGGAGCGGCTATTGTGCGATGGACTGGAGGCGGCTGCCCGGCTGCGTGCGGGCGAGTTCGCGGACGCCGCGCGTGCCGCGTCCCGGGCACTCGACAGTATGCGCGAAAGCGTTTGCACCATGGGGATCGCCTTTTTCAGCGTCTGCGCGGTGGCGGAGGTGCATCTGGCGCTTGCCGAGCAGGCGATGCTGCAAGGCGCACCGCATGAGGCGTTGATGGCGCAAGCGCGCGAGGCTTGCCGCCGCGTTTGGCAATACGCAGCGAAAACCCGAATTTGTCGCCCGCGTGCCCATCTGCTGACGGGAAGATTGGCGCTGCTGGGTCATCGCAACCGCCGTGCGGCGGCACAATTCCGGTTAGCACTTGTGGAAGCAGAGCGGTTGGCTATGCCCCTCGAACGGGGGATATGCTACCTGTGGTTGGCAAAGATACCGGGCGAACCGCCGGTTCGGGAGTACCAAGCCGCGCGCGGCGCGGCTGTGCTCCAGGAGATGGGCGCAGATCCTTGGGGTGCGCGTCCGGGCGGATTTGAAGCAATTCGTATCGAGCCCGTTTGAGCCATTCGCCGATCGAAGGGGAAGCAATGTCGAAAACCAAAATCGCGATACTCGGCGGCGGCATGGCCGGCCTCAGTGCGGCCTACCAGCTCAGCAAGACCCAGGCGCTGCGCGATCGGTACGAGGTGACCATCTATCAGCTCGGCTGGCGGCTCGGCGGCAAGGCGGCGAGCGGGCGGGATGCCATCGGACGCAATCTCGAACACGGACTGCATGTCTGGTTCGGCTGCTATGAGAACACCTTCAAGATGCTTCAGGAAATCTACGCGGCGCGCAACCCGCCGCCAGGTTCGAAGCTGCGGGTCTGGCAGGACGCGGTGAAGCCGCAGGACTACACGCCGATCGGCATGCAGGACGACAAGGGCGGCTGGCATTACCTGCAACTGACCTGGCCGACCAACACCGGCACGCCGGGCGACGGCACGTTGATGCCGACCGTCGCGCAAATGCTGGAAACCGTCATCGGCTGGCTCAAGGAAATTTTTGACCAGGGCAATGAGCCCAGCCCGGCGGAGGCAACGGCCGCGGCGGGACCACCGCCGACGCGGACGCCGACGCTGCCGCAGCCCAGCTCCGTACTGGAGGCGGCGATCGATCATCTCCGCGCGCTGGGGCCTCATCTCGAAGGGCAGGCCGACGAGGATTTGCAACGGCTGCCTGATATCCTGCGCTGGGTACGCGATGCGCATGCCAGAACCCGCGCAGCTGCGGCCGTGCCGGGTAGCAAGGAGGCCATCATCTTCGAAGTCCTCGATGTGTTCGCCGCCGTCGCGCAAGGCATCATGCTGGATCTGTGGTTGCCGGATGCCACGCTGGAATCGCTCGATGGCAGCGATTTCCGCGCCTGGCTGCTCGATCACGGCGCCGATCCGAAAGTCGTCGCGTCATCGAGCGTCGTGCGCGTGCTTTACGACACCATGTTCCAGTACAGGGATGGCGACACCGCCGACCCTTCCTACGCCGCCGGCACCGCGTTGGGCGTCATCATGCGTCTGGTCGGCACCTACAAGGGGTCGATGATGTGGGACGTCCAGGCCGGCATGGGCGAGGTCATCGTTGCCCCGCTCTATGAGCATCTGCTGGATGCCGGGGTTCAGTTCCAGTTTTTTTCCAAAGTCACGAGCGTCGAGCCGGCCGACGACAGGCCGGTGGTGCAAACGATCCGGCTCGATCGACAGGCGAACACGCTCAATGGCGCTTATGCCCCGACGACCAGCCAGGATGGCACGACCTTTTGGCCTTCGCAGCCGTTCTGGGACCAGCTTGAGAACGGCGCCGCTATGCAGGCGGCGGGAGTCAATTTCGAGAGCTACTGGTCCAACTGGCCGGCGGCCGGGAAGGTGGTGCTGACCCGCGGGGTGGATTTCGATATCGTCGTTCAGGCAATCTCGCTCGGTGCCTACAAGCCGCTCAACGCCCAGGATACCAGCATGTGCGCCGGCTTGATGACGCGAAGCCCGGCCTTCGACGCGTTCGTTCGAAACATCGGCATCGTGCCGTCGCAGTCGCTCCAGCTCTGGTGCAACTGCACCACCAGCCAGCTCGGCTGGACCACCGGCAAGCCGGCTACCGTCGCCGGCCCGGAATATCTCAACATCTGGGCCGACATGACGCAGGTGCTCGATTTCGAACCGTGGCCGGCGCCCAAGCCGCTCTCGCTTCATTATTTGACCGGCACCTATGCAACGACCCTGTACCAGCAGCCGTCGTCCAACACCGGTGTGCCGGCGACGGCGCGCGCCGAAATACGCCAGCAGTCGATCGATTGGCTCAACGCATCCTCCGGCGCCGTGTGGCCGGTAGCCGACGCCAACGGCAAGTTCGACTGGAACGTGCTGACCGCGCCAGCCGGCACGGTGGGCGAGGCGCGCTTCGACGCCCAGTTCTGGCGCGCCAATATCGATCCGACGGAGTGTTGCACCTTGTCAGCGGCGGGAACCACGCAGTACCGGCTGCATCCCGATCAATCCGGCTTCACGAACCTCATCCTTGCCGGCGAAGGCACGCGGCATGGCTTCAACACCACGACCTTCGAAGGCGCGGTGATGTCGGGCGCCGCTGCGTCGCGGGCGATCTGCGGCGAACCCACCAGGATCGTCGGTTACGATTTCCTGCAACGCCGGTTTTCGCAAGGTCCGGGCGCATGAGCAACGTGCCGTTCATCTCGTGGCTGGGTCACGGCGCGGCGAGCCTTGCGCCGTCAGGCGTATTCACCGACGCCAAGGCCAATGCGTTCGTGATCGATGCCGATACCGACGCCATGCAACGGACCGTCGACACGCTGCTCAATCCCGCCGGAGCCGGCAAGGTTCGCTACCAGGCTGCATTGCCGGTGGCGATGCTGAGCTTCATGGATATCGCGCGATGCACGTCCTCGACTGACATCCTGGGCTGGCTGCCCGGACGGGAATGCGCGATCTGGATTCCGCTGCTTGAATTTCGCGACGGACATGTGCTGCCGAGCCGGCTGGTGTTCTGGTCGCCCTATATTTTCATCAGCTACACCATCGGCATGGTGACCGGGCGCGAGGCCTGGGGCTGGCCCAAGGTGCTGGCCGAAATCGGCGTTGCATCCGATACGCCGGCCAATCCGCAGTTCAGTTGCACGACGACATATTTCCCGACGATGGCGGCCAGCACGAAAGGCGAGCACGGCGTTCTCTATCGCATCGTGCAGCAGCAGGCGGCGGCGCAACAGCCGCCGGTCTGGCAGAGCGCCGGCGAAGCGCGGGCCGGACTGATCGGCGGCATCCTCGGCGGGCTTGCGGGTGATCTGCTCGATGCGCTGCAACCGCAGCTTCCCAGCGTTGTGCTCAAGCAGTTTCGTGCCGCCGGTGCGCCGCAAAGCGCCTGCTTCCAGGCGATCGTGGATTTGCCGATCGAAATGACGCGCTTCATCGGTGGCGGCCTGCTCTGGGACACCTTCTCGCTGGAGATCACCAACTGCGAGAGCCACGCCATCGTCTATGACCTGCTCGGCTACAAGCCCGCTCCGGGAACCACCACCACATTGCCGGTGAAGTTCGCGACATGGGTGACGGTCGATTTCCAGGCGCTGAGCGGCGACGACATCGTGGTCAACACTTGATGGCCGACCAGGTTCGACGGCGCAACTAAAACAGGATGAGATCGGGTTAAATCGTCATTGCGAGCCAACGGGTCGGGCGAATGCCCGCCCGATGACAGGCTCCGCGAAGCAATCCATAGCGTAAAACGAAGAATGGATTGCTTCGTCGCTGTCGCTCCTCGCAATGACGGCTTGGTCGGTGATCGAACCTCATCTCATCCCGCTTCATTCCGCTTTACTGCTCAGGCCTTTCCCAGCGTTCGCAGCAGACGTTGAGGCGTCATGGGAATTTGCGAAACACGTGCGCCCAATGGCGCGATCGCATCATTGACGGCATTCATCGCGGCGGCCGACGCCGCGGCGGTGCCGGCTTCGCCACATCCCTTGGCGCCTAGCTCGGTATCCCGCGTCGGCGTTTCGACATGGAATATTTTGATGTCCGGCATCTCATACGCCATCGGAACCAGATAATCGGCCAACGAGCCGTTCTCGAGCTGGCCGGTCTCGCCGTAGCGGCACTCTTCGAACAACGCCGCGCCCAGGCCCTGGATGGCACCGCCGCGCACCTGCTCGTTCACCAGCATCGGATTGATGATGCGCCCGCAGTCTTCGACGACCCAGACATCGAGCAGCTTGACGAATCCGGTCTCGACATCGACCTCGACGTGGCAGCCCTGAACGCCGTTGGTGAATGCGAAAGGATATCCTTTCGGAGAATAATGGTGAGCCACGGTTAGTTGTGGCGATACGTCGTCCGGCAGCGTATCCGAACGGAAGTAGCAGATACGCGCGACCTCCGACAGCGCGATGCGGATGTTGCCGGTTCCGGCGTCGACAATCTGGGCGTTCTGGATGTCCAGATCGGAGGGCTTGGCCTGCAGGATCGCCGCGGCCACCGCAAGCACATTTTGTTTCAGTTTCTTTGCGGCCTGAAAGGCGGTTTCGCCGCCGATTCCGGCGCCGCGGCAGGCCCAGTTGGCGCCGCCATATGGCGTGACATCGGTATCGCCGGTGATGACGCGTACGGTCTCCCGATCGACGCCCAAATTCTCCGCGACGATCTGGCCGATGATGGTTTCGGTGCCCTGGCCGTGCTCGCCGACGCTGACCAGGCATTGCACTTCCCCTGATGGCGTGATCTTCACGATGGCGCCGTCCTGCGAAGAAATGCGCGCGCCGCCGACGCCATAAAACGCCGGCGAGGGATTGGTGATCTCGACGAACATCGCAATCCCGATACCGCGATAGACGCCTTTGGCGCGAAGTTCTTCCTGCTGTTGTCGCAGCCGGGGGTAATCCATCTCGGCGTGGAGCTTATCCAGGCAGACCTCGTGCGACAGCCGTTCGAATTTGTACCCGGTCGGCGACGTGTACGGATACATGTCCTGGGTGATGATGTTGCGCCGGCGGATTTCGAACGGATCGAGCCCGAGACGCCGGCCGATGCCGTCGATCAGCGACTCCGTCACCGAACATGCGATGGGGTGACCGACCGCGCGATACTGGCTGGTCTGAACCTTGTTCTGGAAAACCACGTTGAGGTCGCCACGATAATTCCTGAACCGGTACGGCGCTCCCATCAGCCGCACCACCTGGTTGCCTTCGACGACACTGGTGCGCGGAAAGCTGGAGAAGGCGCCGATCGCGGTGACGTCATCCACTTTCATGCCCAGGATATTCCCCGAAGCATCCGCCGTCATGCTTGCCGTGACGCGATGGTCGCGGGCGTGAATGTCGGAAAGAAATGACTCCATGCGATCCGCGACATATTTGACGGGCCGGCCGGTCAGCATGCTCAGGCCGACGACGGCCATGTCCTCGTGATAGACATGCAGCTTCATGCCGAACGACCCGCCAATGTCGGGGGCGACGACCCGGACGCGGGATTCGGCAATGCCGTAGTAGCGGCTATAGAGATCCTGGAACTGATACGGCGTCTGGGTCGCGTGATGAACCGTCAGTTGCCCTTCGCTGGAATTGTAGTCCGCGATGATGGCGCGCGGCTCGAGCGTTACCGCGGTATGGCGGCCGAAATGAAAGACATCCTCGATCTCGACGGCGCCGTCCTTGAAGGCCGCCTCGACATCTCCGCTTTCCACCTTGAGCGTGAACGACAGATTGGTTCCGAGATCGGGATTGATGATCTCGGAGCCCTCCTGGCGCGCCAGGTCGATATCGGTCACCACGCCGAGTTCCTGATACGCGATTTCGACGAGCTCGGCGGCGTCCTCCGCCAACGCGCGGGTCTGCGCGACTACGGCGGCGACCGCCTGTCCGGCCCACACCACCTTGTCGGTGGCGAGCGGCAGTTGCGGTGACGATTTCATGCCTCGGAAGTGGTCGAGGGTTCCGACCCACGGTTTGCACAGTCTGGCGAGGTCCTCGCCGGTGGCGATCAGATGAACGCCCGGCATCGCGGCGGCCGCATTGGTATCGATCGACAGGATTTTGGCGTGGGCGTAGGGGCTTCGCACAAAGGCCGCATGGAGCATCCGGGGCAGCTTGATGTCGGTGACGTATCGCCCTTTGCCGGCCAGCAGACGCTTGGCGTTCGGACGCGTCACCGAGCGTCCGATGTAGCTGTTGGGACGGTCGAGCTTGCCAAGCGCATTGCTCATGACGATGCATCTCCGCGCTCACTTGGGCTCGCAGCCGTGTCAACGGTCCCGGCTCTTGACCTCGCCACTGATACGATCGAGTTGACGATCGCCTGATAACCGGTACAGCGGCAGTAGTTGCCGGACAGGCCGTCGCGAATTTCATTCCGGGTTGGCGTCGTGTTGCGGCTCAACAATTCATGCGCGGTGATCAGCATGCCCGCGGTACAGAATCCGCATTGCAGCGCGTTGTTGTTGTGAAAAGCCTCCTGGATATCGGCGATCGCCTTGCGCTGGCTCAGCCCTTCGACGGTTTCGACATGGTCGCCATCGGCCTGCACCGCGAACATCAGGCAGGAATGCACGGCTTTTCCGTTCAGAAGTACAAGACATGCGCCGCACGCCCCCATCTCGCACCCCTGATGGGTGCCGGTGAGCTCCAACTCCTCGCGCAGGAAATCCGCCAGCGACAGTCGCGGTTCGATATATTTCGCGACCGTTTCGCCATTGACCTCGAGTTCGATCGGGACACGTTCGCTCATGTGACCTCGTCTTGGCGCATGCAATCGGGTTGGCTAAGCCGGCCGAGCAGCCGCCCCAGCAACACCCGCGCCAGATGCATCCGCATGGTGGCGCTGGTTTCTTCGTTGTCCTCGGGATCGAGATCGGCGCCGAGTGCTGCCTGTGCGTCGGAAATGGCGTCGGCTGAAAGCGCGCGCCCGGTGATCGCCGCTTCGGCGTGGCGGGCACGCACCGGCGTCGGGCCGACCGAGAAAAACGCAATCCGAATCACGGAAACCAGATCTTGCGCAAACGTTCCCTGGACCCCGGCGCCCACCAGGGCGTAATCGCCGCGCCGTCGCGCCAGTTCGTCAAACACGCAGCGATCGGCTTCGCCAAAACATGGAATCTTGATCGCGGTCAGGATTTCGCCGGGCTCGAGGCCGGTTTCGAAAAGCCCTCGAAAGAAACCGTCGGCCTTTGTGGTCCGGGTCCCAGTGAGGCTTGCAATCTCGAATTCGGCATCCATCGCCAAGGTCATCGCGGGGAATTCGGCGGAGGGGTCGGCAAGCGCAATGGTGCCGCCGAATGTTCCCATGTTTCGAATGGCGGGATGGGCCACGAATGGCGCGGCACGACGCAGCAAGGGCGCATGGCGCGCGATCTCAGGGGACGTCAGCATTTCCGCGTGCCGCGTCAGCGCGCCGACGCGCAGGACATTGCCGGAGCGCGATATTCCGGTCAGAGACGCGATGCGCGAAATATCGATCAGCAGTTCCGGCGCCTGCAACCGCAGTGACAGAGACGGCACCAGGCTCTGCCCGCCGGCCAGATAGCAGCCTTCGCCGCCGGCCCGATCAAAGGCCTGCAACGCATCCAGCAGCGATTGCGCTCGAAAATATTTGAAAGCGCGGGCTTTCATGCACGGCCTCCCGATCCTTGGCCGACTTTGTGACCAATCGGTCTCAAATCATATTTGGAACTGCTTCTGCCTTAAGTCAATAGAAATTACCGTTTGGTCTGTTTACCTTTATCTATAGCAAGGTTTTGAAAATATTGATAAATTCAAAAGGAAACGGATTCGGGCGACGATGCGGAAGGCGAAAGCTGTAAAGGCCAAAAAGCGGCCGCCGGGCGGGCGAGCGGTGAAAGTTAGGGCAGCCCGGAAATCCCCCCCGCTTCGCAAAAATATGCGCGCGGCCGAGCGCGAGAAGGTCATTCTCGAACAAGCGATCCGCTTCTTTGCCGAACATGGTTTCGGCGGCCAGACGCGTGAACTCGCCAAGCGTATCGGCATCACCCATTCCGCGATCTATCGGCATTTTCCCAGCAAGGAGGCGCTGATCGAGCGGGTGTATGAGCACGTCTATCTCGGCGGCTGGCAGAAGCACTGGGCCGGACTGATCCTCGACCGGTCGCGTCCGCTGGAAGCCCGGCTGACGCAGTTCTACTGCGAATATTCGGATCGGATCTTCAACTTCGACTGGGTCCGCATCTTCGTTTTCTCAGGCCTGAAATCCTTCGACATCAATGCGCGCTATCTCAAAGTGGTGATGGAAACGATCGGCGCGCCGGCGCTGCTGGAAATGCGGCATGAACTCGGTCTGGCCGCACCGTCGCATTTGCCGATCACCTCGCGCGAGCAGGAATTGTTCTGGGGCCTGCACGGCCGCATCTTCTACATCGCGGTTCGCAAGTTCGTGTACGGCACGCCGGTTCCGGAAGGCGCGGAGCGCCATGTCGTGATCGCGGATGGCGTCCATCAGTTCATGTTGGGCGCGCGCCAGACGGTGGACGACATCGTGCGCCAAAGTCCGAGCTGAAGGCTCGCTCACTCGACCACCGCGGTGCGCAGCCCGGAAGAACATCAGCGACGGGGCACGTTCATGATTGGCTGCTTACTCAGCCGCGAAAGCCGCCTCGTGCTCGATATCCAGCGGGAAAAGTCAACTGCTCTGCATCGCAAGCTATCGTTCCCTGTTTACGCGGGATATTTGAGCCGATCCTCTGGCATCAATTGACGAAAAGCGAAAGGCCGTACGCTGACGGCGTACGGCCTTTTACGTTTTGCTCGCTTGTCAGCTTCGATTAGTCGTTGTCGTGGTGGATGATGGTTTTGCTTTCGCTACCGTCGTCGCGTTCCTTCTTGATCACCGTGGTGCGATCGCTATCGCGTGGCTGGTTTTCCCTGATCACCGTCGTGCGATCGCGATCGCGGTCACGATCGGGCGCCTGGCCTACGGTCACGCCTGCCCCGACGGGGCCGACATGCACGCCGACTTCGTCTGCCGATGCCGAGTTCACCAATATCGGGGCCGCCAGAAGCGACGCTGCGATAATTAAATATTTCATTCGCTCTCTCCTCCTAAGGGTTCGATCGGAATCCAACGTCAGCCTCACAACGAAGTTCCGAGGGAACCCAATCTCAAAGCAGCGGATGATTTGGAACGTTTGCCGGTGTCAGGCGTAACCCCGGCGACTTCGCCGTTCGTTTCCCCGGTGCGGCGAAGATCCCAGGGATCGCCCCGGCGGCGTTTATCGCCGGGGCGGACCTTGAGGCCATGCTAAGTGCGCGTTGGCAGGAGTTCGTCGTATTTTTCGGGAGCGTTTAATGAAATCGAAATCCGTCGCGAGCGGTGAGGAGCGGACCTTTGTCCTGATCCTCGACCAGGGCGAGGAAGCCTTCAAGGCCATCACCGATTTCGCCAATAAACAAAGCATCAGTGGCGCCTCGGTGTCGGCGGTCGGCGCCTTTGCCGAAGCCAAAGTCGGCTGGTTCGACCTCTCGGCCAAAACCTACCGGCCGATCGGCGTCGGCGAGCAATGCGAGGTTCTTAGTTTGCTCGGTGACGTGGCGGAAGGGGACGATGGCAAGGCCAGCCTCCACCTTCACGCCGTGCTTGGACTGCAGGACGGCTCGGTTCGGGGAGGTCATTTTCTTTCCGGCTCGGTGCGTCCGACCCTCGAGGTGACGATCCGGGAAACGGTGGCGCATCTGCGCAGGAAGAAGCGGCCGGACCTGGGCATCGCCCTTATCAGCATTTAGAGTATGATCCCGAAAGTGGAGCCGGCTTTCTCTCGCGACAAACGCGAAGCGTTTGCGTGGAGATGATGCTCAAGCAATAAACCAGAGCGCGATGACGATTCGAAGCCAAGGCCGGTTTCCAAAATGGAATAAGTAAAATCGCCGCGCACGCATTCTCTTTTTGAGCCGCAGGGCGCATCCCGATGGGAACGTAAATCCAGGGGAGGAATGCTGTGGCCAAAATGCGGGCAATCGACGCCGCGGTGCGGGTGCTGGAAAAGGAAGGCGTGGTTCATGCCTTTGGCGTCCCGGGCGCGGCAATCAATCCGTTATATTCCGCGATGAAACAGCGCGGTTCGATCAGTCACATCCTGGCCCGGCATGTCGAGGGCGCCTCGCATATGGCGGAAGGCTACACCCGGGCCAAGGCGGGAAACATCGGCGTCTGCATTGGAACGTCAGGGCCCGCCGGCACCGACATGATCACGGGGCTTTATTCGGCGATCGCGGATTCGATTCCGATCCTGTGCATCACGGGCCAGGCGCCGCGCGCGCGGATCTACAAGGAAGACTTTCAGGCTGTCGACATCGAATCGATCGCAAAGCCGGTGACCAAATGGGCGGTAACGGTGCGCGAGCCCGGACTGGTGCCGCGGGTGTTCGCCCAGGCCTTTCATATCATGCGATCGGGGCGGCCCGGCCCGGTGCTGATCGATCTGCCGCTGGACGTTCAGCTCGCCGAAATCGAGTTTGACGAGGAAACCTATCAGCCGCTGGCCGTCTACAAGGCGGCGGCGACGCGCCAGCAAATCGAAAAAGCCCTCGAAATGCTCAATGCGGCGGAGCGGCCGCTGATCGTCGCCGGTGGTGGCGTAATAGGTGCGGACGCCTCCGAGCTGCTGGTGAAGTTCGCGGAGACCGTCAACGTGCCGGTGGTTCCCACGCTGATGGGGTGGGGCGCCATCCCTGACGATCACGTGCTGATGGCGGGAATGGTCGGGCTGCAAACCAGCCACCGCTACGGAAATGCGACGATGCTGGAATCCGACTTCGTGCTCGGCATCGGCAACCGCTGGGCCAACCGTCACACCGGTTCGATCGAGACCTACACCAAGAATCGCACCTTCGTTCACGTCGACATCGAGCCGACGCAGATCGGTCGCGTCTTCAATCCTGACTTCGGCATCGTTTCCGATGCCAAAGCGGCGCTCGAGCTATTCGTCACGGTCGCGAAGGAATGGCGCGGCTCAGGCAAGCTTAAAAAGCGTCAAGCCTGGCCGGCGGAATGCCAGGACCGTAAGCGTTCGATGCTGCGCAAGAGTCATTTCGACCATGTGCCGATCAAGCCACAGCGTGTCTATGAAGAGATGAGCAGGGCCTTCGGTCGCGACACCTGTTATGTGAGCGTGATAGGCCTGTCGCAAATTGCCGGCGCGCAGTTTCTTGGGGTTTACGGCCCTCGCAACTGGATCAATGCCGGGCAGGCGGGTCCGCTGGGCTGGACATTGCCGGCCGCGCTTGGCGTGCGCGTGGCAGATCCGGAACGGGAAATCGTCGCCCTTTCGGGCGACTACGATTTTCAGTTCATGATCGAGGAGCTGGCGGTTGGCGCACAATTCAAGCTGCCCTACATCCACGTCGTGGTGAACAACTCCTATCTTGGTCTGATTCGCCAGGCGCAGCGCGGTTTCGCGATGGATTACCACGTCCAATTGTCGTTCGAGAACATCAACGCGCCTGAACTCGGCGGCTACGGCGTCGACCACGTCGCTGTCGCGGAAGGCCTCGGCTGCAAGGCGATCCGGGTGACGGATCCGCGCGACGCCCAGTCGGCCTTTGCCAGGGCGCGGGAGTTGATGGCGGAACATCGCGTTCCGGTCGTCGTCGAATTCATCCTCGAGCGGGTGACCAATATCGCGATGGGGACGGAGATCGACAACGTCATCGAATTCGAGGAGGTGCTCGATCTGCCGCTCGAGGGCGTTCTCGACAAATCCCTCGTCGAGCCGGCCTGAAGCAAACCTGGGCGGCAAATCGTGGGATCGCTCCGCGATGGTCAGGGCACTTGAACGCCTGGCTTCCCACGAGATTGGTGAGCTCTGAGCGGCTGTTGGTGGCTCGGGATTTCGACGGCGTTGGCCGGTGATCGACGCTCCCACCAGTCCGCCTTGAACTGCGGAATCAGGAAGTCGATCAGGGCCAGGGCTTTCCGGGGCACCTGCTTGGGCGACGGGAACACCGCGTGCAGTTCTTGACCGGGCAGGCTGAAGTCCTCCAGCACGGTCACGACCTCGCCGGCGGCCAATGACGCCGAAGCCACATACCGCGGCAGTATCGCAATGCCCATGCCGGACCTTGCGGCGGAAAGCAGTGTCGACAGGTTGTTCGAGCGCAACGGCCCGTCGACGACGACGGACTGGGGATCGCCGGTTCGCGGTCGAAGCTGCCAAACCGCATCCCCCTGAACGCTCGAATACACGATGCAATCATGCGCCTTGAGGTCCGCAGGGTTTTGGGGTGCAGGCCGGTCGGCAAGGTATCTGGGAGACGCCACCATCACCCAGGGATTGTGACCGATATAGCGGCAGCCCATCGACGAATCGGTGAGGCGGCCCATTCGCAGCGCGACATCGATACCGTGGGTCACAAGGTCGATGTAGCTGTCCTCGCAAGTGAGGTCGATCTTCAGATGAGGCTGCTGCCGCATGAAATCCATCAGCATCGGAGCCAGGATCCTGCGCCCGAACGCCACCGAAGTCGAAATGCGCAGCGTGCCGGCCAGGGTCTTGCTGCGCTGGCCGACCGCGGCATCCGCATTGTCAATCTCGGCGATGATGTTGGTGCAACGTTCGTAGTAGGTCAGCCCATCTTCGGTGAGGCTTATGCCGCGCGTGTTGCGATTGAGCAGCCTCGTCCCGAGGTGCTGTTCGAGTTGGGTGATGGACTTGGTGACGCTTGATTGCGAGATCGAAAGCTCGTCGGATGCCTTGGAGAAGCTCCCGAGCTCGACCACCCGTTTGAAAATGCGAATGCAGGAAAGATGGTTCATGGCTCGAAACGTAACAACCAAATGCCTCCATTGAAACAGTATTTCATATGGCACGTGACCTGACACCAATGGATCAGCACGCCGAGCGGCGTCATGCGCGCGGCAACACGGCATCCCAGGCCAGCGGCAAATTGAGCAGGCCGCGGAACGCCCAGCCGCCGATCTCGACGGGCGCGTCAGTGACGACCCGCAGGTTCTGCAAGCGCGCCAGCACCGTCGGCAGCGCAATGTCGGCGATCATGGCCCGCGACACCCAGGCGCCGGCGCAGAAGTGCGGTCCCGCTCCGAATGCGAGGCTCTTCGAGGCGTCGCGACGGATGTCAAACCGATCGGCGCGTTCGAAATATTGCTCGTCACGATTGCCGGAACCAAACATCAGGAACACGCGGTCATCCGGCTCGAAATCGACATCGCGAATGGTCCATGGTCTTGCGATCCGTCGCGGCGACATGCCGATCGGCGAAATCCAGCGCGCGAATTCCTCGAATGCCTGGAGATGAGACACCGCTCCGGTTCGAACGAGGTCGAGCTGCTCAGGATGGGTGAGCAGGGCCCACAATGTCCCGGCAAGCGCTTTTCGCGGCTCGTTTTGTCCGCCGCTGATGGCGAGCTTGATGTTCGCGCGAACGCTGTCCATCGGCATGCCGGAAGCAACCATGACGCCGAGCAGGCTTTTGTCGTCTTCGCCGAGGCTGGGCAGCATGTCGTCGATCGCGGCATCTATTCCGGTGGTCGCTTGATGGCACCTTGCTTCCACCCCGGGATCGCCAACGTAGTTGGCGATGCCGTCGATCATCGCCTGCGACCAGGCGTTCATGTCCTGGTAGCGCATCTTCGTCAAACCCGTCACCGACTTCAGGCATTCCGCCGAGAACGGCAGCGCGAAATCGGCAATGAAGTCGACCGTCACGGACGAAGAAAGCGTATCGATCAGGCGGTCGGCGTGCGCCTGGAACTGCAGGCTCCAATGGGTCTTGACCGCGCGTGGCGAGACGGCGGGGAAAAACGCGTTTCGCTCGACGCTATGCGCCGCGCCGTCCTTGCGCATCATGTTGTAGCCCATCAGCCGGGTCATCAGCCCGTTCGGCTGGTCGGAACTGAAAACGTCGATCTGTTTTTCCGAAACGGAAATGTCGTCTCGACCGCACAACAACGTGCTGCCAAGCTGCGGCACGTAGGCGATCGGCGTCTCCTTGCGCAGGGCGGTGAGCGTCGGATAGGGATCATTCCAGAAGGCGGCGACGTCGATATCGATATGCGGCGCGGTGCTCAAGTCTCATCCTCCCTGTTCCGAGCAATATTAGAGCCGGAACAGCGGCGCTGTCTGTACCTAAGGAGAGGGACAGACACCGCGCCACTTGCCCCATGAGAGTTCAGCGCGCCTTGCGCCTAATTCAGCCGGTGTGGCGACGCCAACAGGCGCAGCACGATGGCGAACAGTTCATTCTGAGAGGAGATACCGAGCTTCTCGTAAGCGCGTTTGCGATAGGTAAAGGTCGACTGCAGGCTGATGCCCAAATCGATCGAAATCGCTTCGGAGCTGAAGCCGGAGAGAATACGCAGGCCCACCTGCTTTTCGCGATGGGTCAGGCGGGTCAGTGGATCGCTGGTCGAGAACAGCAGTTCAAGTCTTCGCAGGGGATCGTCGTCGGGTGGGTTTACGGCCTGAAAGTGCCGCGCCACGGCGGCGCCTATCGCAGGCGCGATCCCGTTCAGGCGTTCGACCTGCTCGGAGCTGAAGCGGCCCTGAGCGACGGTCCGGTAGAAATTGACGTAGAAACAGCTGCGTTCGGCCCAGATCGCGGTGGCGAACTTGTCGACGATCTCGGCGTCTTCAAAGAAAATCTTGGCATATCGCGTGCTGTACATGCGGCGCGCGAACGTCGGCAGCACCATCGACGGCGCGCTGCCGCGATCGCGAAAGATCGTGTCCCGGTTGGGATCGGACAGATGAAAATGTTCGGAATAGGCTGCTCCGAGATCCGTTCCGCTCGCGATATTGCCGATGTCGAGCAGGCAGCGCGCGGAACGTTCGCCCTCGAATGTGAAGACCATGCAGTGGCCGACGCCGGCCACACGCCGCAGCGCGCCGATCAGGGTTTGCGGGAACGAAGGGCGCCCGATGGCGAGCACGGCGGGCGTGATATCATTTTCGCCCGTACCCTTGAGGGCTTGGGGAGCCTTCATCGTTTCCTCCGCTGCAACCCGTTTTTGCAAGTCTAGCAGCCGGCAGAGGCCAAATCCGATAGAGATTTGCAGGATAATTTCCAATCGGCAGGCGCGGCACCAAGCCGCGACCGAGCGCCGGCCGGAGCCTTTCCCGAGTTAGGGCGTTTCCCGACTTGATGGGTGGCTGGCGATCAGGCGGCGTCCGAGGGCAGACCGCTATGTTGGCACTTGTGGACCGCGGACGGGACCATGCCGAAGCACTTCCGGAACACGCGGCTGAAGTGCGAGGAGCTCGAGAAACCCCAGGAGAAAGCGACGTCCGTGATTGTCTTGCCCGCATGTGCTTCCAGTTCCTGACGGCAATGCAACAACCTCTCCCGCCAGATATGATCGCTGACGGTCATGCCTCGCTCACTGAACAGCATGTGCAGATAGCGCTTGGTGCAGCCGAGCGCCGACGAGATCTGTTCGATGCTGAGATCCGGATCGCGCAAATGCTCGTTGATGAAGGCCTGCGCGCGTACATACATCGCCTCGGGGCCGCTGCGGTCGAAGGAGGCGTCGGCTTCGCGGAGCGGCAACAGCAACAGATCGATCAGCGAATCAGCGACGCCGACCGCGCTGTTCGCCGACAATTTGGCGGCCTCGTTGAATGCCGCATGCACGAAGTCATAGGCGATCCGGCCGGTGCCGGTGCGCGCCGACAGCTTGCACGCATGCATCTTGCCGAACTGGAAGCCGCGTTCGCGCAGCAATGCCTTCGGCACGATCACGACCTCATGCCGCGTCAGCGACGGGCTGACGATGGTATGGGGACAGGAAACATCGTAGGCGAGGCAGTCGCCGGGATTGATCTGGATCTGGCAGCCGTTCTGCTCGAAGTAGGAGACGCCGTAGGTCTGGAACAGCAGTTTGACGTAGGGATGCTTGCTGCCCTTGCTGCGCGAAACCGTTTGAGCGATCCTGTGCTGGCTTACCTCGATTTGACACAGCTTCAGCTGCGAAACGATGGTATAGTTGATCCGCGCGTCCAGCGTTGAGCCCTCGAGCGGGTCGATATCGAAATGGCCGCAGAGATCCGCCAGCGCATCCGACCAAAATTGGATCTGCCGTTTTGGCCCCAACCCGACAGTGCTGAGCGAGTGGACGGCGTCGGACATTTCTCACCACCGATTTGAGGTCAACCGCGCGGCGCTCGCGGCCGGTCACGGGAAATGATATCTAGCGGAGCCGTTCACGGGATCGCGAAGCAGCTCCGCCTCCCTCATCGATCCTCCGACCAAGTTCAGGCGGCGTCAAGGAAAACCTCTCATTGAGACGGGGCCTTGGACGATTTCGTGCGCCGCAATAATTCACGGCAGAAAACCTGAGATGGGAGGAGGGCTGGGTCATCTCTGACCGGAGTTCCCAGCGGCTACCAGGAAATTCCGCGCTTCGACAACGGCGAGATGTATGTCAGCACGGCTTACCCGAACGAAGGGCCCTCGCCAGATGGCCGTATGACTTTTCCGAGCCGGCTTGCACCACATATTTCGCCTGTGGAACGCGCTTCAGCAAACTTTCGAGGATGAGCAACCGCGCCGGATTGAACTCGTCGTCGTCGAAATTGAGCGCATAGACCTTGGTCTTTATTCTCGCGAGATCATGCTCCGTAATCCAGCGACGATTTGATCGCGTCGAGCAAGTCGTTCGCATCCAGGCTTCGTGTCGGGAAGCGCGTTTTGCCGTTGCCGATCGCGCCGGGTGAAGCGGGTCTGCCTTGTTCGTTGGTGATGGCCATCGTCGATATCCTTCGCGATCCTCGTGACAGCAGGATGAATTGCAAGCATCCGGAAACGAAATGAAAGCCGTCAGTCTATCTAGGATGGCTTCTCTCACGGCCTGCGTGGTGGTCCCAGGCAACGGACGCGCCCGGGCCGGCGCCAGTCAACATTGCTGTAACGTTCACTGCCGTTACATGATTGACGCAAGTGTTCTGATAGTTTGTTTCGAAGAACGGCGCCGTCCGTCACGAATGGGACCAATATTGCTTTAGTTGTATCTTGACAAAGGCACACCTTGCCTCGACCATCAAGGTGTTCGGCGAGATCAGGGGTGATGCCCCGGAACTGATGGCCGGCATGAGCGGCCGGGCCAATATCCCGCCGCCGAAATAGGCATGCTTGCGACACACGCTGCGTATCCAGCGCGTGCGTCGTTGAGAACGCCGATATGAGGCCGCCTGGGTCGGGCGCGCATGCGATTACGCAAGCCCGATGCGCGTCCAGGCTGATTGCATTCCGTCGAATTCGTCGAAGTTGCATCGCGGTCGCCGGCAATCGATGGATTGGCGTGCGGCGAATCGTATTGCAAATTTCGCTATTTTGAGCCCTCATTGATTTTTGAGCGAACTGCCTGCGGAGTAGGTCGTGAGAAATCCGTACGAGATTCTCGGCGTTGCCCCGACGGCTTCCAGCGCCGAGATCCAGAAGGCCTACCGCGCGCTTGCCAAGAAACTGCATCCGGATCTCAACCCCGGTGACAAGGCGACGGAAGAGAAGTTCAAGGAAGTCGCCGGCGCCTACGATCTGCTCGGCGATGCCGAGAAGCGCAAGCGCTTTGACGCCGGTGAGATCGACGCGACGGGTGCGGAGCGGCCGCAGCAGCATTTCTATCGGGATTTTGCCACGTCGGATGAGGCGCACCCCTATGCCGACAACTCCGGTTACGCCGATTTCGTCGATTTGGGAGACGCGTTCGCCGAACTGCTGAGGCGCAGCGAGAGGGCGCGCGCGAACCGGCGCGGACGCGATCTGCATTACAGCCTGCTGATCGATCTTGCCGAGTTGATCGCGGGCGCGGACAAGCGTTTGACATTGCCGGACGGAGGAACCCTCGACGTGACGATACCGCCTGGTCTGGTGGACGGGCAAATACTCCGTTTACGTGGCAAGGGAGTGCCGGGCACCGGCACCGGCGGTCACGGAGATGCGCTGATCGAGGTGGAGGTCCGGCCCGACCCCCGCTTCACGCGCGAGGGCGACGACATCTCGCTTGAACTGCCGATCTCGCTTTCCGAAGCGGTGCTCGGCGGACGAATTCGCGTTCCGACGCCGACCGGCGAAGTGACCATGACGGTGCCGAAGGGATCGAACACAGGTACGACGATGCGGCTGAAGGGCAAGGGCGCACCGCATCACGGCGGAGGTCACGGGGATGAATTCGTCAGGCTGAGAGTGGTTTTGCCGAAAGGCCCGGATCCCGAACTCGAGGCATTCGTTTCCAAATGGGACAGAAAAGCATTCAACCCGCGCGAGGATGGCACATCATGATCATGAACAAGCAAGAGTTCCTGACCAGCGCGGGTCTCCAGGTGCAGACGCTGGAGTTCTGGTTGGAGCAGCGATGGCTGATTCCGGATCAGGCGTCCGCCGAAATGATTTTCTCCGACATCGACGTTGCTCGCGCGCATCTGATCCGCGATTTGAAAGGCGACTTCGGGGTCAACGACGAGGGGGTCGATATCATTCTCCATCTCGTCGATCAGTTACATGGTCTTCGCCGTGCGCTCGGGCAATTGCACCCTGATGTTCAGGGACCATCGCGCTAGGGCCTGCCCGAACCGGCTCGAGAGAGCAGAATGACCATTCGGCCTCGAGAGATAGATTCAGCAGCGAGCAAGGAGAAGCATGATGACTCCCAGGGAACTTGCGGACGCACTCGAAAATATCGACGAAGAAGCCTTTGCCTCCTTGCTATTGGAGTTTGAGCTCAACCACGATGATGGACCAAAACAGGTCAAGACGATGATCATCGATGCGCTGCGTTTCTCGGACCAGCACGGGTTAAAGGCGTCACGTCCACCGCTCGATGAGGCTGATTAGGCCCGGCTGTCGATCCAGCGAAGGTCGAGGACATGAAGCGTAGCAGAGGCCTTTCGAGCCGCCGCGGCCCGTTCGCAGCGTTCGATTGACGGCTCTTCTGGTACGCCGTCAACATGCCTCGATTGAAGCTATGCTCACCGCCCTTGTCATTCGCAATTGAATAAGGGTGGTGATAAATCTTTCCTGTCGCGTTGAGGTCGCGGCTGTCATGTTCCACCGCGGTCCGAAAATCTGGCGGATCGGCCCGGGCAGGGGGCGTTGTTCCGTGACCGGAGACGAGTGCATGCGCGCAGTTCAAATATCCGCATTTGGCGATCCGCGTGAAGTCGCAAAGCTTTCCGAACTGCCGGATCCCGCGGCACCGGGACCCGACGAAGCGTTGGTCCAGGTCGAATACGCGCCGATCAATCCGTCCGACCTGTTGCTGATCCGCGGTCTTTATGGGGTACGTCCAAAGTTGCCGGCAACAGTCGGCAGTGAAGGCGTGGGCCGGGTTCGCGCCATCGGATCCCGCGTTCGAGAGCTTACGGTCGGCGACAGGGTTCTGCTTCCGAGGCAAAGCTTCACTTGGCAGGAGCTGATACTCGCGCCGGCGAAGGATCTCTTCGCGGTACCGGACGGGGATCCACAGCAATTGAGCATGCTCGCTGTCAATCCTCCGACCGCGGCACTGATGCTGAAGAGCTATGTCAGCCTGTCGCCGGGAGACTGGATCATCCAGAACACCGGCAATTCGGGCGTGGGGCGCGCGGTCGCGGCCTTCGCCAGGGAGTGGGGCCTTCGCCTGATCAGCGTCGTCCGGCGGGAATTCGTTGATCGACGAGCTAAAGGATTCAGGAAGCGAAGTCGTGCTGACGGAAGGCCGCGATCTCGCGGCGCGTGTCGTGGCGGCCACCGGCAACGCCTCCGTCAAACTCGGGTTGGACGCGCTCGCGGGTGAGGGCGGATTTTCGTTGGCGACGACACTGGCCCCCGATGCAACGATGGTCGTCTATGCCGCGCTGAGCGGCAAGCCCTCGTCGATCAATCCGTTGAACGTGATTTTTCGTGGACTGACGATCAAGGGTTTTTGGCTCGGGCATTCCAGCTTCAAGGATACGCCAGCCTACCGCGAAGCGCTCCGCGACAGTGCAGGCCTGGTGGCCAGCGGAAAATTACGGGTTCCGGTTGCCGCGACCTATCCGATCCACCGTGCCGAGGAAGCGATTGCCCACGCCCAGGCCGGAGGAAAAGTGCTGTTCGACATGCGGGCCGGGTAGCAACACGCCGACGGGACCGCAACTCTTCTCCCTCGCCCTGCTCTTGCGCTAATTGCCGACAAAAGTGGGTTTGCGCTTTTCGACGAAAGCGCGAACGGCTTCCTTGTGGTCGTTGGTGCGGGCCGACCGTACCAGGTTTTCGGCGTCGTAATCCATCGAGCCGAGCAAGTCCGAAGTCAGGGCGTAGTCGAGATTGTCCTTGATGCGGCCGAACGCGATCTGCGGCCCATCCGAGAGTTGCGTTGCCAGCGCGAACGCAGCTTCGCGCAGCTCACTATCAGGCACGACGCGATTGACCAGGCCGAGCGCCTCGCATCGCCTTGCATCGAGCCGTTCCGACAAGAACATCAATTCGCGCGCCCGCGCGGGGCCGACCAATCGCGTCAGCAGCCAGTTGATGCCGTAGTCGCCGGTGAGGCCGATCCGGGCATAGCCCGTTGCCATGATCGCCGATTCAGCGGCGATACGAATGTCGCAGGCCAGCGCGATCGCCATGCCGGCGCCCGCCGCCGGTCCGGGAAGCGCGGCAATGGTCGGCTTCCGAACCGCGACCAGCGCGCCTGTCAGCGTCCGTTGCTTGGTCCTCAAATCGGCGATCCGATCTTCCAGCGGCACTTCCGTCTTGGCAATGCCATTGCCCATGCCCTTGACGTCGCCGCCCGCGCAAAAGGCGTTGCCGGCGCCGGTGATCAGGATCGATCCGACGCTGGCGTCATCGCCGCATTGCCTGATCATCCGCCGCAGCGCGGGCGTCAAATGATCCGAAAGTGAATTTCTCGCCTCGGGCCGGTTCAGTGTGATCGTCGCGACCCGGCCGTCGATTTCGCAAAGCAGCTCGTCCGTTCCCGTGTCGATGGAGTGCTTGGGCATCGGTTACCTTCCCAGGTCTACTAGCATGATGAAGATCATATAACGGCGACTGTTCGGATATCAACCGGACCACCGTCGGTACCCGCATCGACGTTAGCAGCGACGGGAATCGCCTCGAATGTTCATTTCTGTTCAAGCGTTAGTCAAAAATGTTTTACAGGCCTGCCGCAGCGGCGGTTTTTCTTTCGATTCTTCCGCTGCTTGCGGCCGTGCCGACGCTGACTTTGAAGCACGACGACGGTGCCGAGATCGGTGCCAAATCGTCGGATGCTTGACGAGTTCTAAAAAAGAACTATAAATCGCGCCACTGTGGACGGCCGGTAATCCGCCGGTAATCGATCCCAGGGAAAACGAGGCACCGCGCCGTCGGCAGCGGGCCCGCTCGATACAACGGAGGAGAAGCGGCGCAATGTTCAGAGCTCCAATGATCGCATGCGCGCTCGTCATGTCGCTGATGGACTGCGCCTCCGCCGCCGATGCGCCGGGCGTTACCGCAACCGAGATCAAGGTCGGCGGAATCTTTCCCTTCAGCGGACCTGCCTCATCGATTGGCCAGGTCGGCAAGGCCGTGCTGGCCTATGTGCAGTCGATCAACGACCGCGGCGGCATCAACGGCCGCAAGATCAACTATATCGCCTATGATGACGCCTATAGTCCGCCGAAATCGGTGGAGCACGCAAGGAGGCTCGTCGAGAGTGACGAGGTTTCGTTTATTTTCAGCGAGCTGGGGACGCCGGGAAATTCGGCGACCGCGAAATATTTGATGGCCAGGAAGGTGCCGACGATCGGCATCGTCTCGGGATCGAACAAGTTCACCGACGTCGCGAACTATCCGTTGACCACGACGAGCCTTGTCAGCTTCGATACCGAAGGAAGAATCTACGCCAAGTATCTGACCAAGACGCTGCCGAACGCGAAATACGCGATCCTCTACCAGAACGACGATCTCGGCAAAGATTACGTCAATGCCTTTAAATCCATGCTGAAAGCGGATTTCGACAAGAAGGTCGTTGCGATCTCTTACGAAATCAGCGACCCGACGGTGGATTCGCAAATCGTCAGTCTGAAAAGCTCGGGCGCCGAGGCGCTCGTCATCGGGGGGACGCCGAAATTCGCCGCGCAAGCGATCCGCAGGGCCGCTGAAATCGGCTGGAAGCCGACGATCCTGCTGAACTATCCCTCGGGCTCCGTCGGCGCCACGCTCAAGCCGGCAGGTCTCGAAGCCTCGACCGGCGTCATCAGCGGGACGATGATGATGGATCCGACCGACTCGCAGTGGGACAATAATGAGGGCATGAAGAACTTTCGTGCCTTTATCGACAAATACATGCCCGGCGTCGACATCTCCGATAACAACTATTTGTTCGGCTACATGCAGGGCATGCTGCTGGAGCACCTGATCCAGCAATGCGGCAACGATCTGTCGCGCGAAAATATCATCAAGCAGGCGAGAAACTTCAAGGATGTCGCGCTCCCCACCGCACTGCCCGGCATCCTGGTGAACACGTCCGACAAGATCGACATGAACTACACTCAGATGCGGTTGCAGCGCTGGACCGGCACGCAATGGGACCAGTTCAGCGAGGTTCTGGACGGGGCGTCGGACTAGCTGGCCGCGGGTAGGTGGCTCGCGACGGCTGCCGACGAAATATGATTTTATAGTACTAAAAAGGAACTTTTAAAATGGCGGCCGACGACCTCGCCGGTCGGGCCGCTCCCGTGAAGGTCCTAAACGAAAGGTCAGTCAGTGGCAGAACCGACAATGGACATCGAAGCGATCGCGACGGCGCCTCACCGCCGCATTCATGAGGTGATGGACCGGTATGTGGCGGAAATCCCCGATCATGCCGCGCTGATCGAGGATGGCACGGTCTGGAGCTACCGCGATCTGGACCGGCATGTGCGCGAGGTTGCCGGGCATCTTGCGTCGCTGGGCGTCAGGCCCGGCGACCGGATCATGATCGTCAGCGAAAACTGCATCGCGCTGGCGGCGCTGCTGCTGGCGGCGAGCCGGATCGATGCCTGGGCGATCGTCTCCAATCCGAGGCTATCGGCGCGCGAGCTCGACCTGATCCGCGACCATAGCGGTGCGCGGCGAATGTTCTTCACCAACGGCGTTTCAAAGGAAGCTGCGGCTCATGCCTCGCGCTGCCATGCGCAGACGCATTCGATCGGCCCACTCGAGGAAATCGGCGTAACCGCGCTGAACGAGGCCGCCGCCGCGGAGCCGGTCGAGCAGGATCCCGCGCGGCAGGTCGCGGTGCTGATCTATACGTCGGGAACCACCGGCACGCCGAAAGGCGTGATGCTCACCCACGAAAATCTGCTGATCAGCGCCGGCATCACCGCTCAATTCCGGCAGATGGGTCCCGAGGACAAGGTCTATGTCGTGCTGCCGATCTCGCACATCGTCGGCATCTCGCTCTTGATCATGACGCTGATGGTCGGCGGCGCCGTTCGATTGGTCAGCCGCTACGACCCGGCCGCGCTGGCAAAGGCGATCGCGGAAGAGGGCATCACGATCCTCAATGGCGTGCCGGCGACCTATCAGCGCCTGCTCGAATACAAGGCGGTCTCCGGCCTGAAGCGGCTCGATCGCGGTTCGCTGCGGATCATTGCGGTGGCCGGTGCGCCGCTCGATCTCAGTTTAAAGCAGCGGGTCGAGCAGGAACTCGGCCTGTCGCTTTCGAACGGCTATGGCATCACCGAATGCTCGCCGGGGATATCGGGGGTGCGCTACGACGCACCGCGCGCCGATCATGCGGTCGGAACGTTGCTGCCGGGCGTCGAAGCCCGGGTGCGGACGCTTGACGGCATCCCGGTCGCGAACGGCCAGACCGGGGAGCTTCATGTTCGCGGCCGCAACGTCATGCGCGGCTATTATCGCGATCCGGCGCTGACGGCGCTCGTGATCGACAGCGAGGGCTGGTTCAATACCGGCGATCTCGCGCGCTTCGAGGGCGATATCCTCTACATCGTCGGCCGCACCAAGGAGATGATCATCCGCTCCGGCTTCAACGTCTATCCCGCGGAGGTCGAAGCGGTGCTCAACTCGCACAAGGCCGTGGTCCAGTCGGCGGTGGTGGGACGCCGCGTCGAGGGCAACGAAGAGGTTGTCGCCTTCGTCCAATTGATCTCGGGCTCGCATGTCACGGCCTCCGACCTGATGGCCGAAGTCGCACCGCAGCTGACATCCTACAAACGGCCGTCGGAAATCATTGTGCTGGAGGCGCTGCCGGCAACCTCGACCGGAAAGATTCTCAAGCACAAGCTCGCGGAGAGCCTGAAGGAACCTGGCCGCGTGAGTTAGCGCATGATGAGATGAGCCTTCTCCCTCCCCCCTTGCGGGGGAGGGTTGGGGTGGGGGGTAGCCACAAGCTCGGTGCTTGGAGACCCCCACCCCTAACCGCGAGAGCGAGCTTCGCTCGCCTCGGACCCCGCAAGGGGGAGGGGAGCAGGCGGAGCCGTTTCTCGATAACTCGATGCGAGCTAATCTTATCCCGCTCTCGCAACTCGACGGACGCGTGATCTCAGATACTACGCCGCGTGCGTTCGCGATCTCGGTTTGGCGGCGGGCTCGGCGGCTTGCTTCGCCGAAGCGGGACGCGCGCCGGGGCCGGGACGGGTGGTGACTTCCTTTGCCGAAAGCGGTTCGCCGCATTCGGAGCATACCATCACCGGATCGAACAGCTTGCCGCATTTGCGATGCTCATGCAGCAGCGGCCGGCCGCGCTCGTCGACCATATGGGTGTCGCCCCAATGCACGATGGCCATCATGATGGGATAAAGATCGAGCCCCTTCTGGGTCAGGATATATTCGTGCCGTTTCGGCGATTCCTGGTAGGGAATGCGGCGCAGGATGCCCATCCTGACCAACTTCTTCAGCCGTTCGGCGAGCAGATGACGGGTGATACCGAGCGCCGATTGGAACCCTTCAAACCGCCGGGTGCGCAGAAAGCACTCACGCAGGATCAGAAGCGTCCAGCGGTCGCCGATGACGCCGATCGTCCGCGCCACCGAGCACGGTTCTTCCTCCAGGGCATCCCACTTCATTCCCGTCTCCAAAATACCGCGTTTTGGGTTCTAGCCCAAAACCACGTTAGAATTCTAAATAGGTACTAAGGGTGAAGCAACCACCCCGGTATAAATCGGTTGAATATACTGGCTGATCTGCGTTAATGGAATTGACAGTTCAATTTTGGAACTGTAAGAAAACGACGGTCGGGCCGAGCGGTCTTGATGGTCTTGGCGCCGGCTGGTTGACGCATTTGCGCGAGGAGAGGCCAGTGGCAAACCCCCTGAAGGTTGAATTCCAGTTCGACTTCGGCAGCCCGAATGCCTATCTGGCAGAATTCGTCATTCCCTCAATCGAACGCCGGACCGGCGTCAAATTCGAATATGTGCCGGTTCTGCTTGGCGGGATCTACAAAGCCACCGGCAACATGTCGCCGGGTGAGTCGCTTCGCGGCATCAAGAACAAGCCGGAATACCAGGCGCTGGAGACCCAGCGCTTCCTGCGTCGACACGACATCACAAAGTTCCAGCAGAATCCGTTCTTCCCGGTCAACACGCTGATGCTGATGCGCGGCGCGGTCGCGGCCCAGTTCGAAGGCATGTTCGAACCGTATTTTCGCGCCGCCTATCACCATATGTGGGCGGAACCGAAGAAGATGGACGACGTGGAGGTGTTTCGCGAAGCCTTCAAATCCTCCGGTATCGATATCGACCGCCTGATCGCGCGGGCCCAGCAGGACGACGTCAAGAAGCGCCTGATCGATCTGACCAACGATGCCGTGGCCCGGGGCGCCTTCGGCTCGCCGACTTTCTTCGTTGGCGAGGAGATGTTTTTCGGCAAGGATCAGTTGCGCGACGTCGAAGAAGCGATCGTCGAGCAGAAAAGCCGGCTGGCGAAGGCCGGCTGAGCGGCGAATTCCGCGGCGGCACGTCGCGCTGTAACAGAACAAATCAAGGGAGAAGATCATGCCCGGTCCACTCAGCGGCGTTCGCGTCCTCGACCTCACCGGCGTCGTCTCGGGTCCATTCGCGACCATGTTCCTGGCGGACCAGGGCGCCGACGTCATCAAGATCGAGCCGATCGGTGGCGATATCACCCGCCGCAGCCGCGCCAGCATCGACCAGAACGGCGAATTCTCCGCATTGTTCATCTCGTCGAACCGCGGCAAGCGCTCGCTGTCGATCGACGTCAAGAGCGAGGCCGGCCGCGAGGTGCTGGCCAAGCTGGTCGCCCAGGCCGATGTGCTTGTGCAGAATTTCCGTCCCGGCACCATGGAGCGCCTGGGCCTCGGCGCAGATGAATTGCGGCGGCGTCATCCGCGCCTGATCTACGTGTCGATCAGCGGCGTCGGCGAGACCGGCCCCTATGTCAAGAAGCGGGTCTACGACCCGATCATTCAGGGTCTGTCGGGTTTCGCGGACATCCAGTCGCAGCCGGTGACCAACCGCCCGCAGATGATCCGCACCATCGTTTGCGACAAGACCACCGCTGTCATGACGGCGCAGGCGGTAGCCGCCGCGCTCTATGCGCGCGAGAAAACCGGCCAGGGCGATCACATCAAGGTCGCGATGCTCGACGTGATGATCTCGTATCTGTGGCCGGAAGGCATGTCACAATATACCGTGGTCGGCGCCGAGGCTGCGGCGGGCGATCCGAACGACAGGCCCGATCTGGTGTTCAAGACCAGCGACGGCTTCATCACGGCTGGAACGATTTCGGATTCGGAGTGGCAGGGGTTCTGCAAGGCGACGCGCGATCCTGAATTGGCCAACGATCCGCGTTTTGCCACGCCGGGCGCACGCAGCGTCAACGCGACCGCGCGCATCAACAAGATGCAGGAATATATCGGCCAGCATTCGACCGC
Source organism: uncultured Alphaproteobacteria bacterium (assembly GCA_963755895.1). Lineage (GTDB taxonomy): Bacteria > Pseudomonadota > Alphaproteobacteria > Rhizobiales > Xanthobacteraceae > Bradyrhizobium. The sequence continues at coordinate 299,020 of CAVWMD010000022.1, read as the reverse complement.
GGAGTGGCTCGATCGACTCGATGCCGCGGACGTGCCGTGTGCGCCGATCCTGCGTCGCGGCGAGATCATCCACAACGAACAGGTGGTGGCGCGCGGCATCATCACCGAATTCGACCAGCCGACCGTTGGACGGGTGCGCCAGCCAAAGCCCGCCGCGCGATTTGAACTCAACGAATCTGAGATCGGCGGACCGGCTCCGCGTATCGGCGAGCACTCCCGCGAGGTGCTGGCCCAGCTCGGCTATGACGAGCGATCCATCGACAAGATGGTGAGCGACAAGGCGGTCCGGCTGGCAGGTTAGAGCGGGATGAGATTAGGTTGAAGCGTCATTGCGAGCGAAGCGAAGCAATCCATGGCGTCAAGCGAAGAATGGATTGCTTCGTCGCTTTCGCTCCTCGCAATGACGGCTCAGTCGGCGGTCGAACCTCATCTCACCCCGTTTTGGGACGCCCTAAATCTCAACCCTTGGCCTGCACCGGCACGATCGGCGCAAGCGGCACGTTCGCCGCGGTTCCGCGCTGATAGGCTTCGCGCTGGTGGATGCGTTCGAGATAAGGCTGCGCGTTGTCACAGATCCCGACGCCGTAGGCGACCGCCCAGTCGAGACAGGTCGTGAGCAAGATATCCGCGCTGGTGAAATGATCGCCCATCAAATAAATGCGGTCATCGCGCAAGGCTTTTTCAACGTGCCGCAATTGCTCCCGGAAATATTCGCCGGCCTTGGCGACGACTTCCGGCGCGATGCCGTAGATCGGTCCAAGCGCGTCGGCCCGGTGCCGCCGCATCACATACAGGCTGGTCGAGTTGAGTTCGGTGACGATGAAAAAGCACCACTCGAGCCAGGCCGCATAGTCGCGTTGCGTCGTGGGTATCAGCGCGCGATCCGGGCTTGAATAGCTGCTCGACAGATAGGCGACGATCGCCGCACTTTCGCCGATGCAGAAATCGCCGTCCTGCAACAGGGGCACCTTCTGGCGCGGATTGAGCGCGGTGTATTCTTCCGTCTTGGTCTCGCCGGTGCGGGGCCCGATCGGCTTGACCTTGTAGGGCAGGCCCAGTTCGAACATTGCCCAATGCGCGCGGACCGTGCGGCTGGTGCCGACGCCCCATAGGGTCAGATCCGGTGTGCCTGCCATCTCACCATTTCTCCCCGGCCGGGCGAAGGTCGAGTTCGTGGGTCCAACCGTCCTTGGCCTGCTGGTGCGCGAACCAATAAGCCTCCGCGATCGAATCCGTCTTGGTGAGGCTGTCCGGCGCGATGTCCTTGGCTTCGATGCCGCTGGCCGCCTTCAGACGTGCATGGATCGCCGCACTGTCCACGGCCGCATCGATGATCAGGTGCACGACGTGAATGTTCTTTGGCCCCAACTCGCGGGCCATGGCCTGGGCTACCGCGCGCAGCCCGAATTTCGCCGACGCGAATGCCGCAAAGCCCTTGCCGCCGCGCAGGCTGGCCGTCGCGCCGGTGAAGAGGATGGTGCCGCGGCCCCGCATCGTCATGACCCGGGCCGCCTCGCGTCCGACCAGGAATCCCGCGTAGCATGCCAGCTCCCAGGCCTTGAAGAACAATTTCTCGGTGGTTTCGACCAGCGGCTTGTTGACGTTCGAGCCGGCATTGAAAAGGCACACCTCGATCGGCCCAATCTCCTTCTCGACCTTGCTAAAGAGCTCCTGGACCTCGGACTCCTGGCGGGCGTCCACACTGAAGGCATGTATCTTGTGGCCGGCTGACGTAAGTTCGTCGACGAGCCCCTGCGACTTGGCGCCATCGCGCCTGCCAATACAAACGGTATAGCCGCCCTTGGCAAAACGTCGCGCCACCGCGGCGCCGATCGCGTCGCCGGCGCCCACAAGCATAGCCACCTTCTGCGCTTCCATCTGAATCGTCCCTATAAGTTCTTATTTAGAACGTTATCATTAGTCCCGGGCGCTTGGGTTGTAAATCGCTTTTTGTCGGAAGGCGCTCAAGAAGTGGTGTCATACATGACATGAGAAAATCTCCTCCATGCCGATCCATCGAAACCAATTGACAGTTCTAAAAAAGAACGTTTAATTCGAAGCATTGGATGCACCCGGTTTTCGGGTGCCATGGACGGATAACAAGCAGGACGGTGCCGGCCGCGATGGCCACCGATCCCGCCTTTACCGGATGAGGAGATGCCGTTGCAGAAGAGAAACGCGACCGTGGCCGTGATCGGCGCCGGCGACTATATCGGCGGCGAGATCGCAAAGAAGTTCGCATCCGAGGGGTTCACCGTGTTCGCGGGCCGCCGCAATGGCGCCAAGCTGGACCCGCTGGTGAAGTCGATCGAAGCCGCTGGCGGTGAAATCCACGCGCGTTCGCTGGATGCGCGCAAGGAGGAGGAGATCGTCTCCTTCCTCGGCGATGCCGACAAGCATGCGCCGCTGGAGGTCTGCATCTTCAACATCGGCGCCAACGTCAACTTCCCGATCCTGGATACCACCGAGCGGGTGTTCCGGAAGGTCTGGGAGATGGCCTGCTATTCCGGCTTTCTGGCGGGCCGGGAGGCGGCGCGGTTGATGCTGCCGCGTGGCGGTGGCAATATTTTCTTTACCGGCGCGACCGCCTCATTGCGTGGCGGCACCGGTTATGCCGCCTTCGCCAGCGCCAAGTTCGGTTTGCGTGCGGTGGCGCAGGCGACCGCGCGCGAGCTTGGTCCGAAAAACATCCATGTCGCGCATCTGATCATCGATTCCGGTGTCGACACCGAATGGGTGCGGCAGCGCCGGGTCGAAGCCCTCGGACCCAATGCCCTCGACAATCCGGATCTGCTGATGCCGCCATCGTCGGTCGCCGAGTCCTATTGGCTGCTCTATCAGCAGCCGAAGAGCGCCTGGACGTTTGAGCTGGAAATTCGCCCGTTCGGCGAGAACTGGTGACGGGAAACCGCCATGGAACTGCAGCTTTCCAGCGAAGACGCCGCGTTTCGTGACGAGGTGCGCGGATTCATCGCGGAAAATTACCCGAAGGAAATGCGCGTTCCGAACCCGGAGACCGATCTCTCCAAGGAACAGATGCTGCTGTGGCATCGGATCCTCCACAAAAAGGGATGGATCGCGCCGTTGTGGCCGAAGCAATATGGCGGCCCCGGCTGGTCGATCACGCAGCGCTTCCTGTTCGAGCGCGAGACCTCGCGCGCCGGAACGCTGCCGCCGCTGGCGTTCAGTGTCACCATGGTGGGGCCGGTGATCTACACCTTCGGCAACGAGGCGCAGAAGAACAAATTCCTGCCGCGGATTCTTTCGGGCGAGGACTGGTGGTGCCAGGGCTATTCCGAGCCGGGCTCCGGTTCCGACCTGGCGTCGGTTCGCACCAAGGCAGTGCGCGAGGGCGACCACTATATCGTCAACGGTCACAAGACCTGGACCACGCTGGCCCAGCACGCCGACTGGATCTTTTGCCTAGTGCGGACCGATCCCGCGGCAAAACTCCAAAGCGGAATATCGTTCCTGCTGATCGACATGAAATCGCCGGGGGTGTCGGTGCGGCCGATCATTACGATCGATGGCTCCCATGAGGTGAACGACGTATTCCTCGAAAATGTCCGGGTCCCGGCCGAAAACCTGATCGGCGAGGAAAACAAAGGCTGGACCTATGCCAAGTTCCTGCTGGGTAACGAACGTACCAGCATGGCCGGGATCGGCCGTTCGACCCGCACCCTGAACCGCCTGCGCAACATCGTCGAGAGCGAAATCTCCAGGGATGATCCGGCATATTTCGAGTTCATCAAGGAGATCGCGCGCCTCGAGCTCGATGTTCTGGCACTTGAGGCAACCGAGCTTCGGGTGGTGGCGCAGATGTCGCGCGGGATAGACCCCGGCGCGGCAGCGTCGCTGTTCAAGATCAGGGGCACCGAAATATTCCAGGAGATCACCGAGCTGACGCACCGCGCGATCGGAAATTACGGTCTTGCGATCCGCGAGCACCCCGTGAGCGCCAACCACTTCATGCCGGGGCCGCAATACGGGCACACCGCATCCGAGCACTATCTGAACTCGCGCAAGCTCAGCATCTATGGCGGCTCGAACGAGATACAGCGCAACATCATCGCGAAAGCGGTTCTGGGTCTCTGACCCGGCGCATGAGAGAGGGCGAATGGACATTCAATTGACGGAAGAGCAGGAACTTCTGCGCGCGAGCGTCCAGCGTATGTTGCGCGATCAGTATGGATTTCGATACGCGCCGCAAGATCGTCGCGACCGAAGAAGGCTGGAGCCGTAAACATTGGGCTTCGTTTGCCGAACTGGGACTGCTGGCGGCGCCATTTTCCGAGGACGCCGGCGGGCTAGGCGGCGGCCCACTGGCGACGATGATCGTGATGCAGGAATTCGGCCGTCATCTGGTGGTGGAGCCGTTCTTCGAGACGGTGGTGCTGTGCGGCAGCCTGATCGAACATTTCGGGTCAGGCGACCAGAAGCAGCAATTCATTCCGGAGATTATCGCGGGGAATTCGATCTGGGCGCTGGCGTGGACCGAGAAGGGTTCGCGATACGACGTTAACAACGTGACCATGACCGCAAAACGGGACGGCGGCGGTTATGTCCTGAACGGCGAAAAGGCCGCCGTGATCGGCGCTCCCTGGTCGGACTGGCTGATTGTTTCGGCGCGCACATCGGGCGATCGCAGCGATCGTGACGGGGTGAGCCTGTTCATCGTCGACCGCCGCGCCGCCAATCTCGACCTGCGGAATTTCAAGACCATCGACGGCCGCAGCGCGGCCGAAATCAGCCTGCGCGACCTCAAGGTCGATGCGGGCATGCTGCTAGGGGCCGAAGGCAAGGGCGTCTTCGCGCTGGAGCAATGCCGGGATATCGCCATCGCCGCGCTCTGCGCCGAAGCGGTCGGCGCCATGGCGGAATTGAATGCGGTGACGCTGGAATACGCCAAGACCAGGAAACAATTCGGCGCTGCCCTTGGAAGCTTTCAGGTGTTGCAACACCGGATGGTGGACATGTTCATCGCGCATCAGGAAGCCATCTCACTGATGCAGCATCTCAGCCTGAGCCTCGTGACCAGGGAGCCCGGCGGCTCCAAGCTCGCCTCCGGGGCGAAATCGAAAATCGGTTACGCGGCCAAGTTCATCGCCGAACAGGCGGTGCAGCTCCATGGTGGCATGGGCATGAGCGATGAGCTCAATGTCGGTCACTATTTCAAGCGGATATCGTCCTTCAACATCCAGTTCGGCGATCCCGCCTATCACATCCTGCGCTATGCGCGGCAAAACTGAACCAGCTTACTATAGGACAGAGGTGAGAGATGATCGAAGCAGTGATCGTATCCACGGCCCGCACGGCCGTCGGCAAGGCCTATCGCGGCGCCCTCAATAATACCGAGGGGCCGACCATGGCGGGGCATGTGATCGCAGAGGCGGTCAAGCGCGCCAACATTGCGCCCGACGAGGTCGAGGACGTCGTGATGGGCTGCGCGATGCAGCAGGGCACCATGGTGATGAATGTCGCCCGCAAGGGCGCGATCCGCGCGGGATTGCCGATCACCGTGGCAGGAACCACGATCGATCGGCAATGCGCCTCGGGCCTGCAGGCCATTGCGGTTGCGGCCAGATCGGTCATGCTGGATGGCGTCGATATCGCCGTCGGTGGCGGCATCGAATTGATCAGCCTGGTGCAGAACGAGCATATGAACCGCTTCCACGCCGTCGACGACGAGCTGATGGCGATGAAGTCCGAAATGTACATGTCGATGCTGGAGACCGCCGAGGTCGTTGCCGAGCGCTACAAGATCGGCCGCGATCGGCAGGACGAGTACAGCCTGGAGTGCCAGCGGCGCGTTGGCGCCGCCTTGCAAGGCGGCCGCTTCAAGGATGAGATCGTTCCGATCACGACAAAGATGGCGGTCATGGACAAGGCGACCAAGGAAGTATCGTACAAGCAGGTGACGCTGTCGCAGGACGAGGGACCACGCCCGGATACCACGGCAGCCGGACTTGCCAGCATCAAGCCGGTGTTCGAGGGCAAGACCATCAGCGCCGGCAACGCCAGCCAGTTGTCCGATGGCGCATCCGCCTGCGTGGTCATGAGCGACGCGGTCGCGGCGCAAAAGGGCATCAAGCCACTGGGCATTTTCCGCGGTTTCGTCGCCGCGGGCGTCGAGCCCGACGAGATGGGGGTCGGACCGGTGGTTGCGATACCGCGGCTTCTGAAACGGCACGGGCTGAAGATCGATGATGTCGATCTATGGGAGCTGAATGAAGCCTACGCGGTCCAGGTGATCTATTGCCGCGACAAGCTCGGCATCGATCCCGAAAAACTCAACGTCAACGGCGGCTCGATCGCCATCGGCCATCCCTATGGCATGACCGGTTCGCGGCTGACCGGCCACCTGCTGATCGAGGGACGGCGGCGCAAGGCAAAATATGGCGTGGTGACTATGTGCATCGGCGGCGGCATGGGGGCCGCGGGACTTTTCGAATTCGTCCATTGATCCACGCGGCTAGAGCGTTTTCAAGCGAAGTGGCTACCGGTTCGCGTGAAGAAAACGCGTCAAAACAAAAGACCAGAGCCCCGTTCCGATTCCATCGGAACGGAGAAGGCTCTAGAGGCAGGAGCTTTCATGAAGACGGCGATCACGGAATTATTCGGTATCGAGCACCCGATCATCCAGGGCGGCATGCACTATGTGGGGTTTGCCGAACTCGCAGCGGCGGTCTCGAGCGCCGGCGGCCTCGGCATCATCACCGGCCTCACGCAAAAGACGCCGGAGCTGCTGGCCAGGGAGATCGCGCGCTGCCGCGAGATGACGGACAGGCCGTTCGGGGTCAATCTCACCTTCTTGCCGACGTTCAGTTCGCCGCCCTATCCGGAATATATCGCCGCCATCAAGGAAGGTGGGGTCAAGGCCGTCGAAACCGCCGGCCGCAGCCCCGAGCAATATATGCCGGCGCTCAAGGCGGCCGGCATCAAGGTCATTCACAAATGCACCTCGGTGCGGCATTCGCTGAAGGCCGAGGCGATCGGGTGTGATGCGGTCAGCGTCGACGGCTTCGAATGCGGCGGCCATCCCGGCGAGGATGACATGCCGAACATGATCCTGCTGCCGCGCGCGGCGGATGAATTGAAAATCCCGTTCGTGGCCTCAGGCGGCATGGCCGATGCACGCAGCCTGGTCGCAGCACTCTCGCTTGGTGCCAGCGGCATCAACATGGGAACACGTTTCATCGCCACCCGGGAGGCGCCGGTCCACGACAACGTCAAGCAGGCCATCCTCGATGCGACCGAACTGGACACGCGGCTGGTGATGCGCGCGCTTCGCAACACCGAACGGGTGTTGAAGAACAAGGGCGTCGAACGCTTGATCGAGATCGAGCGGGAAAAGGGCAACGCGCTCAAGATCGACCACATCCTCGATGAAGTCGCCGGGGTCTATCCCAAGGTGATGATCGACGGCGAGATGGATGCGGGCGCCTGGAGCTGCGGCATGGTGGTTGGATTGATCAATGACGTTCCGACCGTCAAGGAGCTGATCGATCGCACCATGGCCGATGCCGAAAACATCATTCGCCAGCGGCTGACTGGATTCCTCGACGGTACGGTGAGTAAAACAGTGGCTCGCGCCGTCGCCTGACCTGTTGCGGTCAAGATAATGCTTCGACGATTAAGGACTTCATCCGATGAGTGAGCACGTAAAAGCTGAACTGACCGACGGCATCCTGGTCCTGACGCTGCAACGTCCTGAAAAGAAGAACGCGCTGACCGGCGCGATGTACGATGCGCTGTCCGATAAGCTCGAACGGGCTGAAACCGATAGCGCCATCAAGGTGGTGCTGTTCCAGGGCGATGGCGACAGTTTTACCGCCGGCAACGATTTGGCCGACTTCGCCGCACAGGCCAGTGGCAGGAACAGCGAGGAAAGTCCTGCGTTCCGCTTCATCGGAAACCTCGGCAAAATGACAAAACCGCTGATCGCCGCGGTGCAGGGCAATGCGGTCGGCGTCGGAACGACCATGCTGCTGCATTGCGATCTGGTCTATCTCGCCGACAACGCGCGCCTGATCACGCCGTTCGTCAATCTGGCGCTGGTCCCTGAGGCCGCTTCAAGCTGGCTGCTGCCGGCGCGCATCGGCCACGTCAGGGCCTATCAGATGTTCGCGCTGGGAGAGCCGATGGACGCGGCGACGGCGGTTGCCTGCGGCCTCGCCAACGCGGTGCTGCCGCCGGGCGAGATCAGACAGAAGGCGATGGCCGCCGCCGTGACGTTGACCAAGCGGCCGGCCGGCTCGCTGAGCGCCACCAAAAAGCTGATGCGCGAGCAGGAGAGAATTGCACTGAAGATGTCAGAGGAAAGCGAACTCTTCAAGCAGCGCCTGACGACTCCTGAGGCCGCCGAAGCATTCGCCGCGTTCGCCGAGCGTCGTCAGCCGGATTTCACCAAAGTGTCGAACTGAACCAGTGTTGCCGTCGCCGTCATCCCCGGGATGAACGCAATTGCGTTCACCCGTGAGGTGCGAGTTCTCCCGGCAGCGCACTTGCGCTGTCCGGTGCGAGCCTCGAAGGATGGCCGCACGCACTGCGCTGAACACCATCCTTCGAGACGCGGCGAAGGCGCCGCTCCTCAGGATGAGGCAGCATGCATCGCACCCGCAGAAATAAATCTTGACAGCATTTTACTGATTTGCCCGTCGTGCCAATGTGTCGCAGCAGTTGTGCTTGATCGCGAAGGCAAATCACCTTCACTTCTTGCGCATCCCGTCCCACCAGAGGGGCGTATGCGCATTCGTCACGAAACGCGGGTCGGGGAGCGATGGACGCGAAAGCTGCGACTGACGAGCGCGGCTGACGCGGACGGCAAAGTCGTGTGGTCCTGACGCCCCGATGGCGGGTGTCAAGTTCGCAAGGAGCTCACGCTTCTTGCGGGCGACGGTGACAAACAAGCCAGGTCTCGCCGGGGAGAGCACGAAATAAGCTGTAAAACCATTGCGCAGGGAAGGCCGGAGTGTTTCCGCTGAACCTGTATGCTCATGTGTTTTCATCTACCCTTGCACATGAGACCGCGGGTGCAGCGCGCACCCGGTCTTCCCCGCGCCCTCTCTTGAGGGTCGCGCTGCGCCCTCTATTTTTTAGGGCGGAATGAATTTGAAAAACTCGGGCGGATGCCGTCGCGAGAATGCGGAAGCATATTCAGCCGTCGTCCCTGCGAACGCAGGGACCCATAACCCCGGGCATCGGCTGTATCAGAAGGTATCCAATCCACTGCCGAAACGAGAGGACACGGCGTATGGGTCCCCTGGGTTCGCAGGGACGACGGCGGTGGGTGGAGGATCGACATCTCCAAAAGGCACTTGAGCAGCAGCTTCGCCCCGTGCCAATGATCGCAAGCAAGGAGGCCGCGATGCGATATGTCGATTTGAATTCGGATCTTGGCGAAGGCTTTGGCGCCTATCGCTGTGGTGACGATGAGGCCATGCTTGCCATCGTCACCTCGGCCAACGTCGCCTGCGGTCTGCATGCGGGCGATCCCGAGATCATGGCGCGGACGTTCACCATTGCCCGCGAGCGCGGCGTCGCGGTCGGCGCCCATCCCGGATTTCCCGATCTGTGGGGGTTTGGCCGCCGTCGCCTGCCGTTCTCGACCGGCGAGATCGAAAGGCTGATCGCCTATCAGATCGGGGCTGCCACGGCGCTGGCGGCCTATGCCGGTCACCGCATCAGCTATGTGAAAACCCACGGCGCGCTGGGCAACATCGCCTGCGAGGAACGCGACGTCGCCGATGCGGTGGTGCGCGCGGTGAGGGCTGTCGATCCCAGTCTTCCCTTGCTGGGGATCGCGCTGACCGAACTGGTCGCGGCCGGCGATGCATTGGGGCTTGAGGTCATCCAGGAGATCTATGCCGATCGTGGTTACACCGAAACCGGGCAGTTGATCCCGCGTAGCCAGCCCGGCGCGATGATCGAAGGCGCGGAGGAGGCGGCCGCGCGGGTGCTTGCGATGGTCGAGGCTGGCGCGGTAATCACCGCAAGCGGAAAACGTCTGCCGACGCCGATCCGCTCGGTCTGCGTCCATGGCGATTCCAGCCATGCGGTCGCCACCGCCAGCCGCGTTCGCGCAGTATTGGAGCAGGCCGGCGTCACCCTGAGGCCATTCGTATGGAGCGGAAAATGATGCGCCCTATCGCCGCGGACTCGCCGCGCGCTTACGCCCCGATCGCATTGCGCGCGATGACGTCGCGATAGAACGACAGCGCTGAGTTTCGGGGTCCGGTGCCAGCGTGTCGAAGTCGACGCGGTACAGCCCGAAGCGCTGTTCGAAGCCGAAGATCCATTCGAAATTGTCCATCAGGCTCCACAGGAAATAGCCGCGCACCGGCACGCCCTCGGACGTCGCGCGCTGCAACTGCGTCAGATAGTTGCGCAAGTACATGATGCGGTCGAGATCGTACACCTTGCCGTCGGCGGACACCTTGTCCGTCGGAGGAGGTGCCGTTCTCGCTGATATAGATGGTCTCGATATTCCAGATCTTCGCGGCGATGCCGCGGCACCCAATAGGTCGTCTCCGGCCCGATCCGGAGCCACTCGGACTTCATGTGCGGAAACGAAGGCGGGAAAGGCAGCACGTCGAAGCCCGGCGCGCCGTCCTTGGCGACGATGTAAAACTGCGGCGCGTAGATGTTGAGGCCGACGAAATCGATCGGCGAGGAGATGATCTTCAACTCGTCGGCGGTGAATTTCGGGGCATCCTTGCCGGCATATTCGAGAAATCCGTCGGTGTATTTGCCTTCCAGCACCACGCCCAGGAAACCCGCATTCAATTCGCGCGTCGCGATCTCGGCGGCGCGAATGTTTTCGGGCGTGTCGATCGCCGGCACGCAGGCCGCGATGTTCTCGGCGGGGCCGACCCTGGTGCCGGCGCGCCCGTGAGCGCGGATCGCCTGCACGGCGAGGCCGTGGCCGAGCGCGACGTGGTGGCGGACCTGGTTCAACTTGGCCGTGCGGCAGCTTGAGGCCGGGCGCGTCGATGGCCCATCCGTAACCGAAGTTCACGAACCTGCCGACTTCGTTGACCGTGAAGAAGTTCTTGACGCGGTCGCTCAGGCGCTCCGCGACGTAGCCGGCGTAATTGCCGAACGCCTTGGAGGTCTCGCTGGACTGCCATCCGCCGATCTTGTCCTGCAGCGCCTGCGGCAAATCCCAATGATACAGCGTCGCGAACGGCTCGATGCCGTTGCTCAGGAGTTCGTCCACCAGGCGGTCGTAGAAGTCGAGGCCCTTGGGATTTGGTGCGCCGTCGCCGTCCGGAAACACCCGCGGCCACGCGATCGAAAACCGGTAGGCCTTGGCGCCCAGCGCCTTGATCAGGCCGACGTCTTCCTTGTAGCGGTGATAATGATCGTTGGCGCGGTCGGCGTTGCTGTGATCCGCGATCTTGCCCGGCGTATGCGGTGAAAGTATCCCAGATCGAGCGGCCGCGGCCGTCCTCATTGACGGCGCCTTCGATCTGGTAGGCCGACGTCGCGGTGCCCCACAGGAAGCCTTCGGGAAAACTGGCCGTGGCGTGCCGGTCGGCGGCCGGTATGGGTGCGCCGTCCGCCGACTTCGCGGGCACTGTAGCCATCGCAAGCGCGGAAAGACCGGCCAGCTTGGCAAATTGCCGACGCGAGAACTTACCGAACATCGCCTGCTCCCGTCAGCTTGATGGATATCGATCCGAGCACACGGATCAGTTCGGGTCAATTTGATAGGCGGAAACCCTGTCGATCTCGAAGGCGACCGTGTCAGGGGATTCGCCATCGACAAATCCGACGCCCTGGAAATTCTTCGCGCCCATCGCGAGGTTGATGATCATGTACATCGGATCGTCGAAGCCGACCGGGACCTTGATTTCCGACACCGGCTTGCGGTCGATGAAATAGATGATGCGGTCCGGCTGCCACAGCACGCCGTAGTCGTGGAAATTGACCGACGCGTCCGGCCGCAGGAAGTCCATGCCGCAGGATTCCACGGGGCCGCGTGGCCGGATCCGCCAATGCGTCGTCATCACGAGGTCGCCGGGCTCCTGTCCGCGGCCTTCCATGACGTCGATTTCGGGCGGCCAGCCGCCATCATTGGCGAGCATCCAGAACGCCGGCCATACGCCGGTCCCGATCGGTATCTTCGAGCGGATTTCGAAATATCCGTATTTCTGCGAAAACGAACTTTGGGTGGTCAGGATGCCCGATATGTATTCATTGTTGAACAGCACCGATCTTCAGTTCGGGCGGCGTGCGGCTGGCGACGATCGACAGAATGCCATCTTGAACCTTGAACGGATCGAGCCCGAGCGGCGTTGATCCCCGTCCGGCATAGCGCGGATCGACATAGATCTGCTGTTCGCCGTTGTAGGAGGTCTTGCGCTTGAAGTCGGAGCCGTCGCCGCCCCAATAGCGCGCTTCCGGCCAGGCGGCGCCGCCGGCGTAATGCGGCGCCCACTTGCCGTGTCGCCAGCGGATGCTCGTCGAAATCATCGTGGAAGGTCCGGTGCAAGGACACCGGTGCGACGGGATCGGACGGTCCGATGCGGCGGCATAATTCGTCGAACGCATCGGTGGTCGCCGACAGCGAGAGCTGCTCAGGCGCCGCCTTGAGGTCGCTTCGGAGGTCTTCTCCCGCGACCGCCGGCGCAAGCGTGATGAAAAAACCGATGAGAATCAAAAGTCTCGGTGTCAATTTGTTGAACCTCGGTTCGCACGGAGCCGACAGGAACGATCCTGACATGCCTGCCATAGCATACTGCCGACAGCGCCATCAGGTTACACTTGATCGGCGCCGCCGTGAACAGGGCCGGCCGGGCGAGGGGCGCCCGTCAACTCGATGGCCCCGATCGACATAGATGTGCCGAAAATCCGGTGTTCGGGGTATCGGGACCTGCCGAGCCGATTGCTATTCGGCGGCTTCGCGAAGCGGATGTGGCTCTGGTGGCGCGACGACCTGCCGCGGATTCCCCATCAGGACCGGCTGGAAGAGCACCGCGGCGGCCATTGTGCAGAGCAGCGACAGCGCCATCATCTGGCCCATGCTCGACATGCCCGGATAGCTCGACGCCCACATGCTTCCGAACGCGACGGCGTTAGTCATGGCGCTGAACACGACGGCGCGCGTCAGCGTCGATTGCAGCAGGCCGGTCTTCCCGGCGCGCCACGCCATGATGTAGTAGATCTTGAATGCGACGCCGACACCGAGCAGCAGCGGCAGCGCGATGATATTGGCGAAATTGAGCGTCGAGCCGTCGAGCACGCAAATCTCGAGCGTGACGGCGCCGGCGAGAAGCAGCGGGATCAGTGTCAGCAGCACGTCGCTCACCCGCCTGAGCGCGATATACAGCAGGACGGCGATTGCAACCAGCGCCAGCAGGCCGGCCTCGATAAAGGCGGTAGTGACGGTTTTTCCCGACTCGTAATAGGTGATCGCCGCACCGGTCGCCGACGGTTCGGCCCGAAGGATTGCGGTCGCGAAGGCTCGCAGTACGTTGCTATCGTTGGGGTCGCCCTTGGGGAGCGCCTGAACGCGCGCTCGGCCGTCGGGCAACAGCCAGTCGCGCACCAGGTTTGGCGGAAGCGCCTTGAGCGTCACCTCCTGCGGCGCAAGGCTTTCGCGCAACTGGTCGAGATCGCTTACGAGCGGAGGTACGAAAGCGGCGGTGGCCTTGTCGCGGATTCCGGCGTCGGCGCCGGCCAACCGCTTGAGCAGGCCCGAAGTGTCGCGCGCGGCGTCCGCACCAGCGCCCTTCTGGTCGCCCGCGATCCTGGCCAGCGCGTCGGCGGTCCTCTGTATCGAGGCGACGACCTCTTTATCGCCGGGAGCAGCCTGCCGGCTCGCAGAATTGAGGACCGGCCCCAGTATTTGCCCGGCCGCCTTCAATGTCGCGATCTTCTGCTCCTGATCGCCCGGGACGAAACTGTTCAAGGTCAGGGTTCGCGAAACCTCGGGAAGTGCGGCGAGACGTTTGGCGGCGGTAGCGGCCTGTTCGAGCGAGGGCGACAATATCTCGGCATCATTGGCGCTGGTTTGGGGATCGCGTTGCAGCCGGCGATAGGTGACGACGGAAGGCGAGGTCGGGTTCTGCAAGTTGACCGGATTGAAGTCGAACGGCAAATGCATCAGCAAGGGAGCACCGGCCAGCACGGCGAGGATGGTGCCCGATATCACGACGACGCGGTGCCGCTGCAGGAAATGATCGAGCGGCGCAAGAAACCTGAAGCCAACCGCTTCGGGCTCGCCGGGCGGATTTAGCGTCGCCAGCATCGCCGGCACCAGCGTGATGCTGCAGACAAAGGCGATCAGCATGCCGCATCCGGCGATCAGTCCGAGTTCGGAAAGGCCGCGATAGTCGGTCGGCAGAAACGCGAGAAATCCGACCGCGGTGGCCGCCGCTGCCAGAGCGAGCGGGTCCCCCGCCTTTCGGGCCGCGCTTCGCAGCGCCGCCCGCAGATCGCCGTATTCGTGCCGCTCAGCGCGATAGCGGATGCTGAACTGAATGCCGAAATCGACGCCGAGGCCGACAAACAACACGAAAAAAGCGATCGAGATCAGATTGAACGAGCCCACCATCGCAAGCCCGAGTGCCGCGGTGGCGGCAAGGCCGACCATCAGGCTGAAAAATACCGCGACGGTGATCTTCCAGGACCGAAGCGCCAGCCAAAGAATGATCAGCACGCCCAGTACCGCGGTCAGGGTATCGCGTACCGCGCTGGTCCGGATGACCGCGAATTGGTCGTCATTCATCGGCACCTGGCCGGTCAGATCGACGCCAGCGCCGAATTTTTCATGCAGCTTCAGATCGGCCGCGGCACGGTAAATGGCTTCGGTCGCCTCACGTCCGGGCTGCAGCGTCTTGAAATTGAGCGTAGGTTGGATTTCGATGAAGTGCTGCAACTGGCTGGCCGGCGATGGATGCCCCTGCAGCAATTCCTTCCACGAGAACGAGGCGGGCTTTCCCGCCAGCACGTCGCCCAGGGTTCGATTGGCGAGCGAGAGCGGCTGCGCCAATTGATCTAACTTGAGCTTGCCGGCTTGCACGCCCTCGGCGGCGAAGGATAGCACTTTCATCACGCCGCGCAGGCTCGGATCGGCAGCCAGCGTCGAGAGCAGTGGCCGTGCCGTGATCAGTCCATCGGTCGTCTGTTTGACTTCCGCCGGTGAGGCAAACAACAGGCCGTTGTGCTCGAAGAAATCTCCGCTCTCGGGCTGGCCGACATGCGGAAACAGCTTGGTGTTCTTTGACAGCGCTTGCGCCAGCTCATCGGTCGCAAGTTCGGCATTTTCCGCAGTCGGGGCCTTGACCACCGCTACAATGCCCCGCTGGGGAAACGCCTTCGCGAGCTCCAGCTGACGCTGGTGCCAAGGCAGCTTTTGGGAAATCAGGCTTTCGACGTCGGCATTAATGGAAAACCGCGCGATGTCGAAGGCCGTCGCGCCGACCAACAGCAGCGAGCCGGCCAGGATGATCGTCCATTTGCGGCGAGCACAAAAATCCACCACTCGCACGATTGCTGAATTTATCATTGGGGTGAAATCTCGCCTGCTCGCAAAACCGCGATTAAGTAAAATACCTTGCCAGCAAGAAGGTTCAGTCCTCCTGGCAAAATATTACCGGGGACGCTCCGGGAACTCCGCCCTCTCAGATGCGCACTCCCACAAGAAATTGCACGACAAGTTTCGTTACCGATTGTTTAGTTAGACGAATGCATGCGGTGGTTGGTCGCAGAGTTCTTGCTAAATCGTAATCAGCCGAAAAGGACCACGTAATGTGGCTCCTCCATGTTGAGCGCAGAAATTCTCACAAGGGATTTTCAAAACGAATTCCTCGGGCGCCTCCCTTGGAATTTTCCCGCGCTCAACATCGGAGATGCCACATGAACGATCAATCGAACACCTCCCATCCCGCACCACGAAAGATTCTGAAGCCGCGGCGCCTGGCGCTGCTCGCCTCGGCCGCCGGCCTCAGCATGGCGGTTCTCGCTATCGGCCCAAGCGGCTATCTGCCGTTCAACATTCCGGCCTTGGCGTCATCGGCGCATGCCGCCGAAACCGTTCAGAACGCCGGCTTCGGCGACCTCGTCGCCAAGGTCAAGCCGGCGGTGATCTCGGTCCGCGTCAAGATCGACGGCGATGCGGAAAATGACGGCGTGACGCGTGAGAACGAGCGGATGGATTCCGATCAATCCGGTTCGCCGCTTGACCAGTTTTCGAGGGAATTCGGTTTCCCCGGCATGCGCGGCATGCCGCAGCGACACCAGGTGATTACCGGCGAGGGCTCGGGCTTTTTCATCTCGCCTGACGGCTATGCTGTGACCAACAACCATGTGGTTGATCACGCCCAATCCGTCCAGGTCACCGCCGATGACGGCACGATCTATACCGCCAAGGTGATCGGCACCGACAAGAAGACCGACCTTGCGCTGATCAAGGTCGATGGCAAGAAGGACTTCTCCTATGTGAAGTTCGCTGACGCCCCGCCGCGCGTCGGTGATTGGGTGGTTGCCGTCGGCAATCCCTTCGGCCTCGGCGGCACGGTCACGGCCGGTATCGTTTCGGCGCGCGGCCGCGATATCGGCGCTGGACCCTATGACGACTACGTCCAGATCGACGCGCCCATCAACAAGGGCAATTCCGGCGGTCCGGCGTTCGACACCAATGGCAACGTCATCGGCGTCAACACCGCGATCTTCTCGCCGTCGGGCGGATCGGTCGGCATCGGTTTCGACATTCCGGCCAGCACCGCCAAGCTCGTGGTCGCCCAGCTCAAGGACAAGGGCTATGTCATGCGCGGCTGGCTCGGCGTGCAGGTGCAACCGGTCACCGCCGATATCGCCGACAGCCTCGGCATGAAGCAGGCGAAGGGCGCGATGGTCGACAATCCGCAGGACGGCAGTCCGGCGGCCAAGGCCGGGCTCGAGGCGGGTGACGTGATCACCGCGGTCAATGGCGCCGAGGTCAAGGATGCACGCGATCTCGCCCGCAATATCAGCACGATCGCGCCCGGAAGCTCGGTGAAGCTCGATATCCTGCACAAAGGTGAAGCCAAGACGCTGACGCTCGCGCTCGGTGAAATGCCGAACGACCGTCAGGCCAATGCCGGCGATCAGCCGTCGAAGGAACTGGCGGGCACGCCCCATCTCGGCCTCCAGCTTGCGCCGGCAGGTGAGGTTGACGGCTCCGGTGACAAGGGCGTCGTGGTGGTCGCAGTCGATCCGCAAGGGCCGGCGGCGGAGCACGGCTTCCAGACCGGCGACGTCATCCTCAATGTTGGCGGCAAGACGGTCGCCAATGCCGGCGACGTGCGGGCGGCGCTCAATGCTGCCAAGCAAAGCGGCAAGAACAGCGTCCTGATGCGGGTCAAGACCGCGGATGCGACACGGTTCGTCGCGGTTCCGCTGGCGAAGGGCTGATCGGCGTTTCCGCCTGAATGGCGGGAACTGAATCGGACCTGAATAGTAAGACAAGGCCAGGCGTGATGCCTGGCCTTGTTTTCAAGGATCGGGGGCATTGCCATGATCAGGAATGTCTATCTCGGCCTGTCGCCGGAACCCGCCCTGATCGGAGCTCTCCAATAGGTCAGGAGGGGGTATCCTTGCCGGCGACATCCGCTGGAATTGACCAATGCCGCTTCCTACATCAGGTGCGGCTGTTTCTTTATTGTTCAGAAGATTTCTGATGATCCTGAAAAATGAATTTGGAAAAAAGATTTGCACCGCCGCCGTTTGCGCCGGCCTGTTGGCGTGGGGCGGCCTGTCGGCTGCGGCTGATGGCCTGCCCAACCAATATCGGCCGGGCGAATTTTTGGGTCTTGACCTCTCGAAGGCGGTGCTGTCGCCGAAGCCGCTTGGGCCGCCGGGCACCTTCGCGCCGGTTCCGATCGAGGCTGATTCCGGCAGTCCGGGCGTGCAGGCGCGTGCCGAGCCGAAACCCGCTCCCGGCAACCTTATTCGCAAAAACAGAGTGGCGGAGCGCACCGAGAAGCCGCGCGGCGCGGCGCGAGCCAGGCTCGTCCGGCGGCACAGCAATCCGCTCGATGCCGAGGCGTTCGATACGCGGATTCAGGTCTGGCCATGCAAAACCGGCGGCATCTGCGATTGGCAGCGTCCGTGAAGCCTGCGCCGCTGACCGCCCGATCAACGCGGTCTTGATTTGAACTGACCCCTCCGGACAGGTTATTAAAGCCGCGGTCTCGCCTATCCCCCCTCAACAAGCGCCGCTCGAGCGGCCTCGCCGGTTTAGCCCCGGGCTTTTTCTCTCAGGAGCCATCATGGAATCTCTGCAAACCCAGGGCATCAGCCTGCCGCGGCTCGGGCTCGGCACCTTTCGCCTGCAGGGCGATGCCTGCCGCGCGGCGGTCGAAAGCGCGCTCGGTCTGGGCTACCGGCACATCGACACCGCGGAAATGTACGGCAACGAGGATGCCATCGGTCCGGCGATCGCGGCGTCCGGCGTCGCGCGCAAGGATCTGCACATCACCACCAAGGTCTGGAATGAAAATCTGGCGCCAGATGCGATCCGCAAGGCGTTCGACAGCAGCCTGAAAAAACTGAAACTCGATCATGTCGATCTTTATCTCGTGCATTGGCCCTCGCCGGACATGAAGCTGCCGGCGGTGCTCGAGACGCTGATGAAGCTGAAGCAAGAGGGCCGCACCCGCGCCATCGGCGTCGCCAATTTCAACATCGCGCTGCTCAAGCAAGCGGTCGAGGAAATCAAGGCCCCGGTTGCCTGTAACCAGATCGAATATCACGTGCTGCTCGACCAGACACCGATCCGCAAATATATGGCGGCAAAATCCATTCCGCTGGTGGCCTATTGCCCGCTGGCGCAGGGCCGTGCCGCCAGCAATGAGACGCTGATCGCGATCGGCAAGAAGCATAATGCCAGCGCGGCGCAAGTGGCGCTGAAATGGCTGCTCGATCAGGACGGCGTTGCCGCCATCCCGAAGGCGTCGCGCGCGGAAAGCCAGCAGGCCAATCTCGGCGCGCTGAAGGTGCAACTCGACGATGACGACCGCAAGGCCATCGCGGCGCTCCCAAAAGATCAGCGTTTCGTAAAACCCGGCTTTTCACCGGTCTGGGATTGAGGCCAATAAATCCGACCAGAAAAATGGCCCCGTGAGGGGCCATTTTTGCTTAACGCTTAGTAGTCGTGATGATGGTGGCCATGCCGGATGACGACCATGCGGTCGTGATGCGGATGCCAGTGATCGCGATGCATGCCGCCGTGCCTGACCACGACGGTTTCGGCGCTTGCAATCGACGGCGCCGCGATGGCGATGGTAGCGAGCGCCGCAATAACGTAAGCAAACTTCTTCATGAATGTCCTCCTAGGTTGCATGGAGGTCCAACGTCACATGCCGTGCAACGTTCCCAAGGGATCGGGAAGAAACCGAGGAGAATTCTGAACAGCTGTTCAGCTTGAGATTGATGCGCGCGCTTGCGAGGCGCCGTTCGCGGTGAGGTAGCCGCGAGCGATATCAAAGCGCCACTCAAACCGACGTGCTGGCGCGTTTCTCGACGTTGGCGCTTCGGGCCGGCACGCCGAACTCCTTGCGGCAGACTTCGGCCAGTACCGCGATGCCCTCGCGAATCTGATCATGCGACGGGCTGGCAAAGCACAGCCGCAACCGGCTGCGGGCATAGCCCTTGTTGGTCGACCATTCCGGTCCCGGATTGATGGCGACGCCGGCCGCGAGCGCCGCCTGGTAGAGCTTCAGGGTGTCGACATTGTCGGGCAGTTTGACCCAAAGGAAGATGCCGCCTTTGGGGTCATCGAATTCGGCCGAGGTGCCGAACTGCTCGTTGAGCGCTTCCATCAGCGTGTCGAGCTTGGCGCGCAACCCGCGCGTCAGCTTTGGCACGTGCGAGGCAAAATGCAGCGCGCAATATTCCGCCAGCACCATCTGCTCCAGCGCGCCGGAGCCGGCGTCGGTCTTCAGCGCCAGCATCCGCGACAACATGGCCCAGGGGGCTACGATGTACCCGACCCGCAGCGCCGGCGCGATCGATTTGGAAAATGAGCCGATATGGATGACGCTTTGATTGGTGCTCATGGCGTAGATCGCCGGCGGGCGCTCGCCGTCCCAAATCAGATCAGCGTAGCAATCATCCTCGAACACCGGCACGCCGTAGGCCTGCGACAGTTTCAGAAGCTCGGCGCGGCGCGGTCCAGGCAGGATGGTGCCGGTCGGGTTCTGCACGGTCGGGATGGTGTAGATGTATTTCGGCGTGATGCCGCGGCTTTTGAGGTCGGCGAGCGCCGATGCCAGCGCGTCCATCCGCATGCCATCCTGATCCAGCGGGATGCCGACCACGTTGACGCCGAGTCTGGTCAGCCGGTTCAGCGAGCCCTGATAGGTCTCCTGCTCCATGATCACGGTATCGCCGCGCGCCAGCAGAGACTGATTGACGAGGTCGAGCGCCTGCAGCGAACCGGAGACCACCAGAATGTCGTCGGCGACGCAGGCGATGCTGGCGTCGCGCTTCAGCTTGGCGGCGATGAATTCGCGCAGGGGCCGATAGCCCTGCGGGCCGCTGGCGAGCCCGTAGGTGGCGAGCGTCCTGCCCTCGCGCTTGAGTACGGCGTTGACCGCATCGATCAGGCCCTCGACCGGGACCTGGTCGGGGTCGTTATTGCCGCCGATAAAACTGTATTTCGCAAGGCCGGTCCATTTGGCTGCGGGCGCGGGTAGGCCTACCGGAAGCAGGGGGGCGAAATCGAACGGTGCCGAGGCCATGAACGGCGTCTCCTTTGTTATTGGTTATTATGGATATTAGCCAAGTCCGCGGCGCTTGTCTCGCGGCCCCCTTTGGAGCCGTGCTGCCTTGCGTAATCCTGCTGGCGCAGGCTTCCAGAGTCCGGCTAATGCTCCTCTCCCAACAGCGAGAATTTCAATGGCCGACCCGATCCAGGACGTATTGCAAGCCTTCGCCCGTGGCGAACTCGTCGTCGTCACCGATGACGACGATCGCGAAGGGGAAGGCGATTTGATTGTCGCGGCCTCGTTATGCACCGCCGATAAAATGGCATTCATCATACGACACACCTCGGGCATCGTCTGCGCGCCGATCACCACCGACGATGCGCGGCGGCTGCGGCTCGATCCGATGGTCGCGCATAATGAATCCAACCACACGACGGCTTTTACCGTGTCGATCGACTACAAGCCCGACGGTGGCACCGGCATCTCGGCGGATGAACGCGCGTCCTGCTGCCGCGCGCTGGCCAACCCGAATGCCGGCGCCAATGATTTTGCCCGTCCCGGCCATGTGTTTCCCCTGATCGCGCGCGACGGCGGCGTGTTGCTGCGCTCGGGCCACACCGAGGCCGCGGTCGA
The DNA here is from genome assembly GCA_963755895.1 of uncultured Alphaproteobacteria bacterium. Taxonomy (GTDB): domain Bacteria; phylum Pseudomonadota; class Alphaproteobacteria; order Rhizobiales; family Xanthobacteraceae; genus Bradyrhizobium. Next base: position 277,691 of record CAVWMD010000022.1, on the reverse strand, counting down.
CCTGTGCAAGCTCTCCGGCCTGCCGCCGGTCGGCGTCATCAGCGAGTTGATGAACGATGACGGCACCGTGATGAAGGGCGAGCAGGTGTCGCGGTTTGCCGCCGCCAACAAGCTCAAGCACGTCACCATTGCCGACATGATCGCGTACCGCCAGGCCCGCGAGAAACTGATCGAGCGGGTCGCAACTTTTACGACGGACAGCCCGATCGGACCGTTGCAGGGCTATGCCTATCGTTCGCCTTTCGACCCGATCGCGCATGCCGCCTTCGTCTATAACGGCATCGGCGACGGCAAGAATGTCCTGACCCGACTGCACAAGCCCAATATCGTCAAAGATCTCTTTACCACCGGCCCTGCGCGCATGCAGGCCGTGCTTCAGCATTTCAAGAAGGCCAACCGAGGTGTGCTGGTTTATCTGCGCGACGGTGCCGCCGGTGTCCCGGTTGAACCGGTTGGGCAGCCAAAATCGGCGGAAGCAGATCGCAACAAGCAGTGGCGCGAGGTCGGTGTCGGCGCGCAGATCCTGCGTGACCTCGGCGTCACCTCGATCCGGAATCTCACGTCTTCCGTGCACGACTACAAGGGATTGTCCGGCTTCGGAATCGAGATCGTCTCGAACGAACCTCTCGAAGATTAGATCGGGTCATTCCGGGGCGCTCGTCTGCGCGAACTGGGATGTGCTATGGCACATCCGAGAATCTCGATATTCCGGGTTCGCATCTTCGATGCCCCCGGAATGACGACTGGAAAGACTGGCCCAATTCAATTGCGCTTGAGCCCGTATCGCTTTATTTTAGCGAGAAATTCAGAACGGCAATGATACGAAAGGATGTTTCATGAGTGTGCGCCCTCAAGCCAAGGACAAGCCGTCCGCGGTGGCTTTCCAGTGGGACGATCCGTTCATGCTCGATGAGCAGCTCACTGAAGACGAGCGCATGATCCGCGACACCGCGCGGGCCTATGCGCAGGACAAGCTGTTGCCACGCGTCACCAAGGCCTATCTGGAAGAAAAGACCGACCGTGAAATTTTCAACGAAATGGGTGAGCTCGGCCTGATCGGCATTACGTTGCCGGAAGAATATGGCTGCGCCAATGCAAGCTACGTCGCCTACGGCCTGGTCGCGCGCGAAATCGAGCGGGTCGATTCCGGCTATCGCTCGATGAACTCCGTGCAGTCCTCGCTGGTCATGCACCCGATCTATGCTTATGGCGACGAGAACCAGCGCAAGAAATATTTGCCCAAGCTCGCCACCGGCGAATGGGTCGGCTGCTTCGGCCTGACCGAGCCGGACGCCGGCTCCGATCCCGGCGGCATGAAGACCCGGGCCGAGAAGACCTCCGACGGCTACCGGCTGTCCGGTTCCAAAATGTGGATCTCCAACGCGCCGATCGCCGACGTGTTCGTGGTGTGGGCGAAATCCGCCGCGCACGACAACCAGATTCGCGGCTTTATCCTGGAAAAAGGCATGAAGGGCCTCTCGGCGCCTAAGATCGAAGGAAAACTTTCCCTTCGCGCGTCGGTGACCGGCGAGATCGTGATGGACAGTGTGGACGTGCCGGAGAGCGCGCTGCTGCCCAACGTGTCCGGCCTGAAGGGGCCGTTCGGCTGCCTCAACCGTGCCCGCTACGGCATCTCCTGGGGCGCGATGGGCGCCGCGGAAGACTGCATGCATCGCGCCCGGCAATACACCCTCGATCGCAAGCAGTTCGGCCGCCCGCTGGCGGCGACCCAATTGGTGCAGAAGAAGCTCGCGGACATGCAGACCGACATCGCGCTGGGCCTGCAGGCCTCGTTACGCGTGGGCCGCCTGATGGACGAAGGCAAGATGGCGCCGGAGATGATCTCCATCGTCAAGCGCAACAATTGCGGCAAGGCACTCGACATCGCGCGGATGGCCCGCGACATGCACGGCGGCAACGGCATCCAGATCGAATACCATGTGATGCGCCACGCCGCGAACTTGGAAACCGTCAATACTTATGAAGGCGCCCACGACGTTCACGCCCTGATCCTCGGCCGTGCCATCACCGGCATTCAGGCGTTTTCGTAAATTCACAGCGTCGTTCCGGGGCGCGACGCAGTCGCGAACTGGGATGTGCTATTGCACATCCGAGAATCCCGAGATGTTTAGCTGCCGATGAGCAGCTCTGGATTCCGGGTTCGCGCTCGCGCGCGCCCCGGAATGACATTGGAGTACCCCATGGCCGATAACGACGACATCCCGTTCAATCGCAACTTTCCGCTTTCGCCGGGCGTGGTCGAGGAAGTCCGCCCCGGGGTGCGGCGGATTCTATGCAACAATCCGAGCCCCTTCACCTTTACCGGCACGGTGAGTTACATCGTGGGCAAGGGCAAAGTCGCGATCATCGACCCCGGGCCGGACGATGAGGCCCATGCGACGGCGCTGCTCGACGCGGTGCGCGGGGAGACCGTGACGCACATTCTGGTCACTCACACCCACCGTGACCATTCGCCGAACACCGCGCGGATCAAGGCTGCGACAGGCGCCCCCGTTTATGCCGAAGGCCCGCATCGGGCGTCGCGGCCGCGTTACGAGAGCGAGAAGCACAATCCGGAATCCGGCGCCGACCGCGACTTCAACCCCGATGTCAGGGTGGGCGACGGCGAAACAATCGAGGGCGACGGCTGGGCGCTGCAGGCGTTGGCAACGCCGGGCCACACCGCTAATCATCTGGCGTTTGCGTGGCCGCAACGAAAGATCAGTTTCGTCGGCGATCACGTCATGGGCTGGTCGACCTCGATCGTGGCACCGCCGGACGGTTCGATGGTCGATTACATGGCTTCGCTGGACCGGCTGGCGGCGCGCGAGGAGGATTTGTATTTCTCCGGCCACGGACCGGAAATACCTGAAGGGCCGCGCTATGTGCGTTTCCTGACCCGGCACCGGCGGGCGCGCGAGGCTTCGATCCTGCATCGGCTCGCCAAGGGCGAATCCGACATCCCGACCATGGTGCGCGCGATCTATATCGGCATCGATCCGCGCCTGATGAACGCGGCGGGCTATTCCGTGCTGGCCCATCTGGAAGATCTGGTCGCGCGCGGAATTGTCGCGACCGATGGCGATCCGGTGATCGGTGGCAGGTACAGATTGGTGAGTGGCGAGTAGCGAATGGCGAATAGGGAAGAGCGTAAAGTCTAACTCTTCCCCTACTCGCTACTCGCCACTCACCATTCGCCCTCTCACTTCTTCACCGTCTTCGCCGGCAGCTTCACGGGTAACTGCGGCTTCTTGGCCGGCCTGAGCTTGTCGCTGTCGACCGCGGTGTTGAGGTCATCGATCAGCTTGGCGACCCGCGCGGCATTGCTGCCGAGATCGCTCTCGAAGTAACGCGACGACGAGCGGATATCGACCCGCGAATCCTCGCCGTCGGGCGCAACGCGGATCGAGACATCCTCGCGAAATCCCATGATCGGGGTCCGTGCCACCGCCTCGATATGGCCGATCTGGCGCGGCGGTTGCGGCGGCCGCTCGTCGATCACCAGCCATTTTCGCTTGTTCACCAATTGCAGGGTGATCTGATAGGCGCGTTGCACCGGCGTTTCGAGGTCCACCGGTTCGATGTCGGGATAGGCCTGTCGCTGCTGCTCGGCGGAATACAACCCGGCATAGACGGCGGTGTTGGCGCCGTCGCCGGTGCGCAGGCGCGACAGCGCGTCGAAACGCGGCGGATCGATCGGATCGGTGGTGATGTCGTGGATCGGCGGCAGCTTGCGATATTGCAGGACGAGATAGGCCGGGTAGGCCAGCACCATCACGTCGATCACCAGCGCCAGCAGGATACGGCTCATGCCGCGCGAGCCGTTCTGCCAGATCGCGGCAAAGGCGGCGAGGCTGATCAGGATCGAAAGGATGGCCAGTCCCAGCGCACCGAAAAACGTCGCCAGCGCGGGCTTCATTTCGAGGAAGCCGAAGCGGACGATGAGGATCGAGACCACCACGGCGACGACCGAAAAGACCGCGAGATTGCGCGCCCACGAAGCGAGGCCGGACACGGGCTCCGACTGATAGGGAGCGGAAAACCTGCGGGCCATCACGTCAATTCTGCTTGAGTGGGAACCTTGCCGGTGAAATGCCCCGGGCTGTCAAATATGCCCGTTTGAGACCACGGCGCTGCGGCGAATTCAAGGGGAAGCAGGCGAACAGCGAGTGGCGAATAGCGAATAGGGTAACATAAAACCAGCCGGTTCCTTCCCTATTCGCTACCCGTTATTCGCCATTGCCCCCTTTCAAGCCGCCGCATTCGGAAAACTGTACGCCTTGAACTGATCGCGCAGCGCGGTCTTCAGGATCTTCCCCGTGGCGGTGTGCGGAATGCCATCGACGAAGGCAACGTCGTCGGGCATCCACCATTTGGCGATCTTGCCATCCATGTATTTCAGGATGTCCTCGCGGGAGGCATTCTGGCCCTGCTTGAGTTGCACGATCAAGAGCGGCCGCTCGTCCCATTTCGGATGATGGATGCCGATCACGGCGGCTTCGGCGACCGCGGGGTGCCCAACCGCGAGGTTTTCCAGGTCGATCGATGAAATCCATTCACCGCCGGATTTGATCACGTCCTTGGAGCGGTCGGTGATCCGCATATAGCCGTGCGGATCGATGGTCGCGACGTCGCCGGTGTCGAAATAGCCGTCCTCGTCGAGGATGTTGGCGTCGACGCGGAAATAGGCTTTGGCCACCGCGGGGCCGGAGACCTTGAGCCGGCCGAAGGTCTTGCCGTCCCACGGCAGCTCCTTGCCTGCGTCGTCGGTGATTTTCATCTGCACGCCGTAGGGCGGATAGCCCTGGGTCTGCAGCACATCCAATCGATCATCACCCTCGAGGTTCGAGAACGGCGGCTTCAGCGTGGCCAGGGTGCCGAGCGGGCTCATCTCGGTCATGCCCCAGGCGTGACGCACCTGCACGCCCATGTCGACGAACGACTTGATCATCGAGCGCGGCATCGCCGAACCGCCGCACACCACCATCTTGAGGTGAGGCAGCTTGAGATGATTGCTGGCCATATGGTTGAGCAGCATCAGCCACACCGTCGGAACGCCCGCGGTGAAGGTGACCTTCTCGGTATCTAGGAGTTCATAGACCGAGGCGCCGTCGAGCTTCGGGCCGGGCATCACCAGCTTGGTGCCCATCGTCGGCGCCGAGAACGCGATGCCCCAGCTGTTGGCGTGGAACAACGGAACCACGGGCAGCATGGTGTCGGATGCGGAGGTGCCCAGCGCGTCCTTGGTATTGGCCATGAAAGAGTGCAGCACGTTGGAACGGTGCGAATACAGCACGCCCTTCGGGTCGCCGGTGGTGCCCGAGGTATAGCACATCGCGGCCGCTGTATTTTCGTCAAAGTTCTGCCATGCGAAATCGCCGTCGGCTTCCGCGATCCAGTCTTCATAGGCGACCGCGTTCTTTAGTGTGGTCTGCGGCATATGCGCCTTGTCGGTGAGTACGATAAAGCGGTCCACGCTCGGCAGCTTGTCGGCGATCTTTTCCAGTACCGGCACGAAGGTGGTATCGACCATCACCACGCGGTCCTCCGCATGGTTGATGATCCAGGCGATCTGTTCGGGGAACAGCCGCGGATTGACGGTATGGCAGATCGCGCCGATGCCCATGATGCCGTACCAGGCTTCCAGATGGCGCCAGGTGTTCCATGCGATGGTGGCGACGCGGTCGCCGAGCTTGATGCCGTCACGTTGCAGTCCTTGCGAGACCTTGAGCGCGCGGGCGTGAATTTCGGCGTAATTGGTGCGATGAATGGGGCCTTCGACCGATCGCGTCACGACCTCTTGCGTGCCGTGGAACAACGCCGCGTGTTCGATAATGCGGTGACAAAGCAAAGGCCAATCTTGCATCAATCCACGCATGCGAACGTTCCTCCTGGGACTGTGTTATCGCTTGATGATCGCTTTCCGCGGGTGATCACGGAATTGACATGAAGTTTAGCGCGGAGAACGCCGCCCGCAAATGGCCTTGTAGCCGCACTGGGGCGGCGGTGGTTACCGTTGCCGCGGTGCTGTTGTCGATCTGCGTGCCGTCAGGGCCGGCCGCGGCCTCCCGGAAGTCCGATTCGTTCCCTTGGGACCGCCTGTTCGGGGTTCACAGGCCGAGGCCGGGTAGATCCGGCCTCGCAAAGCCTGTCCGGCCCGCATCCATACCCCTGCCGGCGCCGCGCCCGGCCGAAGCGCCGGCGATTGAGGCCGAGAAGCCGGTGCCTGAAACACCGCCCTCCGCTCCGAATGCCTCGCCGCCGCCCGCCGAGCAGGCCACAGCGCCAGCGCGCGCAGTGCCCGGACCGATAGTGCCCGGGCCGCCGCCGCTCTCGGCCTGCCGGCTGGCGCTGACCGATGCGATCGCCGTTGCCCCCAGCATTCCCGATATCCATGGCGCCGGCGGTTGCGGCGGCGACGATCTGGTGCGGCTGGAGGCGGTGGTGCTGCCGGACCACCGGCAGGTCGCGTTAAAGCCCCCCGCCATCCTGCGCTGTGCCATGGCATCGCAAATTGCCGACTGGGTCCGAACCGACATCGCGCCGCTCACTTTGAGCCTTGGCAGCGTCATCAGCGTTCTCGACAATTTCGACTCGTTCGAATGCCGCGGCCGTAATCGTGTCGTCGGCGCCCCCTTGTCCGAGCACGGTCGTGCCAATGCGCTCGATGTCCGCGCCTTTAAGCTTGCCAACGGCCAATCGATCTCGCTCACCGATCCGCACGGCGCCGCGCGAGGTCCGCGAGAACGTGCTGCATTCGGTCTGCGCGCGATTTACGACGGTGCTGGGACCGGGCTCGGACGACTACCATGAGGACCACATCCATCTGGATCTGATGCAGCGGCGAAATAACTACAAAATTTGCCAATGGTACGTGTGGGATGCGATGCCACAGATTGCGCCGCTGCTGCCGGCCGAGCGGCCGGACGAAGCCCCGCCGCGCAAGGTCGCCGGCAAGGCCGATCCGAGCCAACCGGAGACGCCGCCATCGGATAGCGCCGCGCCAAACCCCGACGCGGTCACGCCTGCAACAAAAAAGCGCCGGTAAAACCGGCGCTTTGGGACATTGCAAACCCCCGCAAGCAGCCGATTACTGGAAGACCGCGTTGCCGCCGCCTTGCAGTGCCATCTGCGAACTGAGCGGCGAGTCGCCATGGTGCGGCTCGAGGACGACGACGACGGTCCCGGTCTTTACCCGGCCATACAGATCGATCACGTCTTCATTGGTCAACCGGATGCAGCCGGAAGAGATCGACGAGCCGATATATTCCGGCTGGTTGGTGCCGTGAATACGGAACAGGGTGTCCTTGCCGCCTGAATAGAGATAGAGCGCGCGCGAACCCATCGGATTATCCGGCCCGGGCGGCACGAAGGTCGGAACGCCGAGCCGCTCGATTTCGCCCTTGGTCGGATGCCACGCGGGCCACTCGGTCATGCTGCCGACCTTGGCGATGCCCGACCATGCCATGGCTTCCTCGCCGACGGTGATGCCGTAGCGGATCGCCTTGCCATTATCGAGCACGTAATAAAGGTAGTGATTGTCGGAATCGACCAGGATCGAGCCGGGCGCTTCCTTGCGGTGATAGTCGACGATGGCGCGGCGGAACGGCTCGGCAACCGCAACGTTGGTGTAGCGGATCTTGGCCAGCAGTTCCTTGTCGTGCGGCTTGAAATTGGCCGTATTGGTCGCTTCGTAGGTCGTGGCGTCCATGCAGCCTGCCAGGGTGAGGCTGGCAGCCAGAATTCCCAAAATTGCCTTGAGCGACGACATGTGCACTTCCAATCGAAGTCTTGCGCCGGCGAACGCCATTATTGCGCCCAAAACGCGACGATTCCATTAATCGCATTATCGCCAAAATCGTTCGTAATTCCAGAACTTAGATGCTTGTCCCGCGCTGCGGGAGGCCGGTTGTGTCCTTTTTGCCGCATGTTTTTCGATTTCTGGCCGGTTTTTGGACAACACCGGGATTTCGCGCCGAATCGGCGCCATTTCCCCGCCATCCGGTCGCCGTAAATGTGGATCGGGCGGTTAATGTTCAATCATCAGCGCTTGCCAGAATCGAGCCGATCCCTGTTGGGTAAATCTTCGGGTGGCTACGCTGCCCAATTTCTGGAGTTGTCCATGCTCTCGGTGTTCGTCCCTTCAGAAACCTCGCTGAAGAAAGCCGCGACAGCCGACCTCGCCGCGCTGCCCGACGGCGCGGTCTGGATCGACCTCTTCAAGCCGACCGCGGAGGAGGACCGCGCCGTGGAACGGCTGGCCGGGATCGCTGTACCGACCCGGGAAGACATGCAGGAGATCGAGATTTCCAGCCGGCTCTATATCGAGAATGGCGCCCGCTACATGACGGCGACCCTGATGTGCTCCTCGGACAGCGAGAACCCGCGCACCACCGCCGTGACCTTTATCCTCGCCGGCCACCGCCTGGTGACCGTGCGCTACGATGCACCGAAGCCGTTCCTGCTAGTGGAGAACAAGCTGGCGCGCGGCTGTCCGGCGGGAATCACCGGCGAAATGGTGCTGATGGAATTGCTCGACGCCGTAATTGATCGCAATGCCGACATTCTGGAGCGCGCCGGCGGTGACATGGACGCCATCAGCCACGATATTTTCGAGCCCCAAGGCGCGGCGCGCACCGGGCATGCCAAGCGCTATTCCGACATCCTGATCGCGATCGGCCGCAAAGGCGACCTGACCTCGAAGGTCCGCGAGAGCCTGGTCTCGGTCGGACGTGTGGTGACGTTCGTCACTGCCGCGGTCGACGGCGCCAAATGGTCCAAGGACATGCGCGAACAGCTCAAGACCATGCAGCGCGACGTAATATCGCTGACCGACCACGCCTCCTATCTCTCCAACAAGATCACCTTCGTGCTGGATGCGATGCTTGGCGTGGTCAATCTCGAACAGAACAACATCATCAAGCTGTTTTCGGTGATGGCGGTGGTGTTGATGCCGCCAACGCTGATCGCCTCGATCTACGGCATGAATTTCAAGATCATGCCGGAATTGGAATGGCAACACGGTTACCCGATTGCGCTGGTGATGATGGTGCTGGCGGCGGTGCTGCCTTACGCTTTCTTCACCTGGAAGAAATGGTTGTAGGAATTAATGCGTTAAAGACAAGAGCGCCTTTGCACGCCGCGCCGAATGGAACCCTGCCTCAATTTCTCCGATAAAATTTGAGCGTTGCGCTGAACGTTTGAGCTAAACTTGTCTGCGATAACGCTGTCTCACGCCGCGAGGACAGCAATGGTTGAGAAATTAGTCACACCCGGGCCGAACGTCGTCGATTTCGCGCGCTATCAACAGGGCCGCAACGCCGCCGGCAAAGCGCTGGCGATGTCGGCGCGGATCTGCCGTCATTGCGGCGCGGCAATATCGGAAGGCGAGAACGAAGACGATTGCTCAACCGTGCTCGCCATCGAGATCAAGGCGCCGCGTTTGCGCAAACGCCCGCGCAAGTTTCGCGCGGATTGAATGTTCGTCGTTCCGGGACACGCGAAGCGCGAACTACCGTGTGCAATTGCACATCGAGAATCTCGAGATTCCGGGTCTGCGCATCCAAGTCGGCTGTTGCCGACTTGGATAATACTTGCGGAACTTGGGTAGGCCCGAGTTCGGTGGCGCAGCCCGGAATGACGCACCCGGTTAAACGTGCTGCCCGCCATTGATGTGGATCTCGGCACCGTTGACGTAGGACGAGGTCTCCGTGCACAACACGTAGATGATTTTCGCCACTTCGTCCGGCGTGCCCAGCCGATGCAGCGGAATCTGCTGATCGACGATCTTCTCGGTGCCCGGCGACAATATCGAGGTGTCGATTTCGCCCGGCGCGATCGAATTGACGCGGACGCCGATGCGGCCGAAATCCGACGCCATTTCGCGGGTCAAGGAAGCGAGCGCCGCCTTCGAGGTAGCATAGGCAACCCCCGCGAACGGGTGCACCCGCGAACCCGCGATCGAGGTGACATTGACGACCGAACCCCTGGTTGCCTTCAGTTCCTCGATCAGCCCGCGCGCCATCATGATCGGCGCGAAGAAGTTGACCCGGAACACATGGCTCCACATCTCGATGTCGGTATCGACCGTGCCGAGCCGGGTGCCATCGGCGGCTTTCGGCGAGATCGCGGCGTTGTTGACCAGCGCGTGCAACTCGCCGCCTTCCAGTCGCCGGCGGATTTCCGAGATCGCGCGCGCGGTGTCGGCATGGTCGGCGAGATCGACCTGGACGTGATCTTCAGGTCCCGCGCCCCACGGGCATGTTTCCGGAAAGGCATGCCGCGAACAGGTGATGACGCGCCAGCCCGCGCTGGAAAAGCGGATCGCGGTGGCATGGCCGATGCCGCGGCTGGCTCCGGTCAGAAGCAGCGTGCGCCGCGGACCGTGATTCGAAGAAGACATAAACGGTTCTCTCGTTCTCCATCATGCCCGGCCATAGCACGTGTGAGTTGCGCAGACTGCGTAAACTTGTCTGCAATGCCGGGCATCCAGGCCTTTTTTTAAGAAAGCACTTGCTTGAGCTCGCGAGGGACAAGACGTGGATGGCCGGGACCGAGCCCGGCCATGACGGCCTAAACCTCAGGGATAAAGCCTTACTTTGGTCCACGCGTCGCCGGGCGCGTCGCGGCGGAACTCGATGCGATCGTGCAGGCGGAACGGGCGGTCGTGCCAGAATTCGAACCGCGCCGGGGCGATGCGCCAGCCGCTCCAGCCCGGCGGCCGCGGTACTTCGCCGACAATGTGCTTGGCGGCGACCTTGGCGATTGCCTGTTCGAAGGCAAAACGGCTTTCCAACGGTTGTGATTGCTTGCTGGCCCAGGCGCCGATCTGGGCCTGCTTGGGCCGGGTCGCGAAATACGCGTCGGCTTCCGTTTCCGTCACCGGCGACACGTTGCCGCGGATACGCACCTGCCGGCGCAGCGATTTCCAGTGAAACAGTAAAGCCGCCTTAGGATTTGTGGCGAGTTCGCGGCCCTTCTGGCTCGCGATGTGGCTGTAGAACACGAAACCCCCGGCATCATAGCCTTTCATCAGCACCATCCGGACGTCGGGCAGGCCGTCGCCGTCGACGGTGGCCAGCGACATGGCGTTGGGATCGTTCGGTTCGGCCTTGACGGCTTCGGCGAACCAATCGGCGAACAACGCAAACGGCTCCTCGGCCGCAGTGAAATCACCGGATGTTAACGGTGTTGGGTGTCTGATGGAGGTCGTGTCCGTCATGTCAGGAAATCCGAATTGCGTTCGCCCGAAGCCCAGCGCGCGCCACTGCTCCAATATAGGCTCGTCCTATATAGGACATGCGAACGCGTTGGCCTATCGGTGATCGGGCCCGCCGGTACCGTGATGACATTGATTCTAATCGGCCTTGCTTCGAGCGGCTGTAGCATGTCGCGCTCCGATAACGCCTTTGCCAAGATAGAGGACCAAGAGATTACCGGCTCGATCAAGCCCCGCCGGGTCAGCGCGGTGGCTCCGACCGACGGCGATCTGGCTTTTGCCCGCAATGCCGCTTCGGACGTCCTGACCAGGGGCGACAAGGATTCCAGCCAGCCTTGGGAAAACCCTGAGACCGGCGCGCGTGGCTCGGTGACGCCGTTGGCCCAGGTCTATTCGTCGGAAGGACGCACCTGCCGGGACTTCCTGGCCAGCTACGTCAACGGCTCGTCGGAAAGCTGGCTACAGGGCGCGGCCTGCAAATCCAGCCGGGGCCATTGGGAGATCCATACGTTGAAGCCGTGGCAGCAGGGTTGATCTCACAACCCCGTTGCAAAAATGCCACGAAGACCCCAAATGAAGGCGAGACGGGCCGAAAGCCCGAAGTTCACTATCGATATCCCTGAAGGAGACGTGACGGATGCGCGACCCCTATGAGGTCTTGGGGGTGCCGCGGGGCGCCAGTGCTGCGGCAATCAAGAGCGCCTATCGCAAGCTCGCCAAGAAGCATCACCCCGACAGTAACAATAACGATCCCAAGGCCGCAGCCCGGTTTTCCGAATTGAACTCGGCCAACGAGATCATCGGCGACGAGGACAAGCGCAAGCAGTTCGATCGCGGCGAGATCGATGCCGAGGGCAAGCCGCGCTTCCAGGGTTTCCCCGGCGGCGACCCGCGGGCGCGCGGGGCTGCGAGGGGTGGCTTCGAGTCGCGTACGTTCCGCAGCGGCGCTGGTCCCGGAGGCTTGGGCGGCGGCGGTTTCGAGGACATCCTCAACAGCATGTTCAGCGGCGCGCGTGGCGGCGCTCGGCCGGGCGGGGCTACGAGCTTCGAATTCGATCCGGGCGGCATCGCGCTCGATCTCGATCTCAACGTCGCGATGGCGGTATCGCTGGAGGAGTCGGTCAAGGGCGAGGAAAAGCGCGTCCGGTTGCCGACCGGCAAAGAGCTCAATGTCAGGATTCCGGCTGGCGTCGTTGCTGGTCAGGTGATCCGGCTGAAGGGGCAGGGCGAGACCGCGCCCGGTCATCCACCCGGCGATCTCCTGATTACGGTCAGCATCGCGCCGCATGCCTTCTTCAAGCTCGACGGCAACGATCTGCGCGTCGAGCTGCCGATTACGCTGTATGAAGCCGTTTTGGGCGGCAAGATCCGGGTGCCGACGCTGGGCAACGCGGTCGAATTGTCGATCCCGAAGAACACGTCGAGCGGCCGGACTTTCCGCCTCAAAGGCAAGGGACTGCCCAAGGCCGGTACGGCGGGCGACCTGTTCGTCACCACCCGGATCATGCTGCCGGACGGGAACGACGCCGAACTCGAGGCGTTGATGCAGAAGTGGCGCGACGGACAACCCTATAATCCGCGCAGCGATCTCGGCTGATTGCTGCTTGTATCGCGCGACCAAAAAAGGGGCGGCCTCGAAAGGGGGACCAGCGCGGTACCAAACCCCGATCGAGGCCGCGTGCGCCGATCGGCGGATCGGGCGCGCTGTACTTTCGCGTGAGCATCCGGTGCGATATTGAGACGCACCCATGGCTTGATTCCAGATTTTCGATGTCGGAATTGGGACATCGCGAATAACCTAATTAGTTCAAGCCTGAAATAGAGCGTTTTTCGAGCGAAGTAGCACCGGGTCCCATATCCATCAGGTTTACGCAGGTTGCTTGGACTTACCTGCGGTAGAACTCAGACTTGCCTGCAGACTTGCCTGCGGTAGAAAACGCGTCAAAACAATCAAAACAAGAACGCCGCAGCCCTTCCCGATTTGATCGGAGCGGAAAAAGCTCTAACCATCGATTTTTTCCATCTGGTCGTAGACGGCGTGGGCGATTTGGGTCAGTCGCCCGCGATCCGCGCTGCCGCTCACCACATAGGCGACGCCACGGTCAGCCCAGAACAACGCGCTATCGCCGCCCTCCGCCGCATAGCGCATCTGGGTCGTTTCACCCTGGGTTTTTGCCGAGTAGATCGTGAAGCGTTCGCCAGAGGGGCTCTCATACATGAAAAACGATGCAGGCCCGGTCGGGCCCGGCAACAGCCTGCCGCCCACGAGCTTCAATCCGGCCGCGGCCAATTCGGGTGCGTGAACGTTCCAGCCGCAGCGCTTGGTCAGCCATTGCTGAAGATGGGTGACGTCGCTGCCGGGCACTTCGACAGGGTGACGCACCTCGACCACGTAGAGCCGATGCGCATCCAGCGCATCCAGCGTGAAGTTCTGAAACGCCGAGCGCGAAGCGGTCGCACCCCGCGCCAACCAGCCGGCGCCGCCGCCGGCAATGAAGGCCAGCAGTGCCGCGGCTATCGCACCATAGATCCATCTGCGCGGCTGACGCACCAGCCGCTCGATCTCGAGCCGCTTCGGCACCGCTTCGTCGGCGACCTGATCGTAGCGCGCATGCAGCGCGTCCGCCATCGCACGCCACGACTGCACCCGCTCCGCATCGTCTGGGTGCGTGGCGAGCCAGGCCTCGAGATCGGCGCGACGCTCCGCCGGCAATTCGTTGTCGACATAGGCGTGCAGTTCATCTTCGGTGACGGGAATCCTTGGGTCGGTCATTGTCGTGATCTCTGCCTGATCCCGCGCGACAATTGCTTGCCGGCCGGTTGTGATTCCTCCGTGCGGAGGAAAATTGGGAAAAGCCGCCGTGATTCAAACGCGTTTGTTATTTCCACACTATATCCGGATCGTTCTTGGTCCTTGAAATCATATTCGAAGCTACTATTTCGTTTCATCTTATTTCACCGCCTCACTTCACCTGCCGCAGCACTGGACGTTCGCCTTCGAGCGAGGCCTTGACGTGGGCGCGGGCGCGGGCGAGGCGGGACATCACGGTGCCGATCGGCACGCCCTGGATGTCGGCAACTTCGCGATAGCTGAGCCCCTCCAGCATCACCAGCAACAGCACTGCGCGCTGTTCCTCGACCAACGTCGCCAGCGCGCGGGCGATGTCGCGGCCTTCCGCCTCGGTCCCGCTCGCGTCGGGATTGTTGTCGAGCAGCGGCATGAATTGCGGTCGCCGGGCCAGCGAACGCCGCCGGTTCTTGTTGAGGTTGGTCAGGATGGTATACAGCCAGCTCCTGACGTCGCCGCCGAGAAACAGCCGTTCCGAACGCAGCGCCCGCACCAACGTGTCCTGCACCAGATCGTCGGCGATATCGGCATCGCGCGCCAGCGCCCGCGCATAGCGGCGCAGGGCCGGAATCATGGCTTCGACACTCTGACGAAATGCGCTCATTAAGGCCTGATCTTGCAGTCCGGTTTCAGCTTCGGGCTCTCTTCATAGCCTTCTCGGCCCGAACGCCCTCCACATCATAACACCCCGACGATCCGACTATTCCGGCCGTTGAGGCTCGCGGCAAACAACCGTATCAGGGGATGGATTTGGGCTGTACCGGCCCCGAGGGCTGGTGTACCCCGAAACACCGATCAACGTCCGATCCCGGCTATCACGTCGTCGGCATCAAGCGTCCGGACGCGCCGGATATTTCGCGCCAGATATTTCACGCTGGATTTCACTTGGCCATTCGGCCGGGGGCCAAGGAATAGTTGCAAGCTTCAATGCCGATGCCGACGATCTATTACATCCGCCACGGCGAAACCGGCTGGAATGCCGAAGGCCGCTTCCAGGGCTCGAAGGACATTCCGCTCAACGACCTCGGCCGCACGCAGGCGGTCGCCGCCGGCGAGATCCTCGGCCGCCTGCTGGCGAGCGACGGACACCAGGCCGCCACGATGCCGTTCGTCTCCAGCCCGCTCGGCCGCGCCCGCATGACCATGGAATTGGCGCGCGGTGCGCTGAAATTGGCACCCGCCGATTACAGCATCGACGCGCGGTTGCGCGAGATCGGCTACGGCCATTGGGAAGGGCTGACCTTGCCGGAGATGCAGCTGCACGACGCCGCGACCTTTGCCTCGCGCCAGGTCGACATATGGAGCGTCGCGGCACCGTCCGGCGAGAGCTATGCCAGTGTCACCTCGCGGATGCGCGACTGGTTCGATTCAGTGCTGGCCGACACCGTCGCGGTCGCCCATGGCGGCACCATGCGCGCGCTGATGGTGGCGCTCGGCATTGCGACGCCACTCGAGGCTACCGACACGCCGATCGGGCAGGGCGTGGTCTATGTGTTCAGGGACGGCGGACTGGCGAAATATAGTTAAGGGCGGGCGCCGTCATTCCGGGGCGCCCGCAGGGCGAACCCGGAATGACGGTGCGTTTGACCGCCCGCGCGGCGCGCGTTAGTCAATACTGACTTACATTGCACGAACCGGCGGACGCCATGTCCTTCAACACCTTCGGCCACATGTTCCGGGTCACGACCTTTGGCGAAAGCCACGGGGTCGCGATCGGCTGCGTGGTCGATGGCTGCCCGCCGCTGATCCCGCTGACCAATGAAGACATCCAGCGCGATCTCGATCGCCGCCGCCCCGGACAGTCGCGCTTTACCACCCAGCGGCAGGAACCCGACGCCGTGAAGATCCTGTCCGGCGTGATGGCGCATCCGGAAACCGGCGTGCAGGTGACGACGGGAACGCCGATCGCCCTGTTGATCGAGAACACCGATCAGCGCTCCAAGGATTATTCCGAGATCAAGGACAAGTTTCGTCCTGGCCACGCCGACTTCACCTATGAAGCTAAATACGGCCTGCGCGATTATCGCGGCGGCGGGCGCTCCTCGGCGCGCGAGACCGCGACGCGGGTCGCGGCCGGAGCGATCGCGCGCAAGATCCTGCCCGACGCCAAGGTGCGCGGCGCGCTGGTGCAGATGGGGCCGCACAAGATCGACCGCGCCAAATGGGATTGGGACGAAGTCGCGCGCAATCCGTTCTTCTGCCCGGACAAGGACAGAGCGGCGTTCTTCGAGGCCTATCTCGACGGCATCAGAAAGAGCGGCTCCTCGATCGGCGCAGTGCTCGAGATCGTCGCCGAAGGCGTGCCGCCGGGATTGGGCGCGCCGATCTATGCCAAGCTCGACGCCGATCTGGCCGCGGCGCTGATGAGCATCAACGCGGTCAAGGGCGTCGAGATCGGCGCCGGCTTTGGCGCCGCGGAACTGACCGGCGAGGAAAACGCCGACGAGATGCGGACCGGCAACAACGGGACGAGGTTTTTGTCCAACCATGCCGGCGGGGTTTTGGGCGGCATCTCGACCGGTCAGCCGGTGGTGGCGCGCTTTGCCGTCAAGCCGACCTCGTCGATCCTGTCGCCGCGCCAGACCGTCGATCGCCAGGGCGCCGACACCGACATCATGACCAAGGGCCGCCACGATCCCTGTGTGGGCATCCGCGCCGTGCCGGTCGGCGAAGCCATGATGGCCTGCGTGCTGGCGGATCATTTCCTGCGGCATCGCGGGCAGGTCGGTTAGCTGTCTGGGGTGCCCTATCTGAATTTGGTTTCGGCTGGAGAACCCCATGAACGTATCGGAGCTGCAAAAGATCATCGACTGGATGATCGATGGCGCGAGATCGGCGATCACGCCCAGCCAGATGATGGTCGAATGCTGCGAGCGCCTGATCGAGGCGGGACTGCCGCTATGGCGCGTCGGAGTCTTTCTTCGCACGCTGCACCCGGATTATTACGGCATTAGTTTTATCTGGAAGCCGGGCGCCGAGGTCCGGATCGGAACGGTCGATTTTACCTTTCTGGATTCCGAGGAGTTTCAAAGCAGCCCCATGAGGATCGTGTTCCAGCAGGGGCTGGAGGTCAGGGCTCATGGCAACGATCCCGCCAGCAATCGCTTCCCGATCATCGAGGATCTGCGGGCCGAAGGCGTCACCGACTACATCGCGCTGCCGCTGATGTTCATGGATGGCGCGATCAACGCATCGAGCTGGACGACCAGGCAGCCGGGGGGGTTCACCGACGAGCAGCTTGGCGCCTTGCGCGCGCTGACCCCGGCGCTGGCGCGCTACTGCGAGATCGTGCAATCACGCCGTATCGCCACGATGCTGCTTGATACCTATGTCGGCAACCGCGCCGGCGAGCGGATCATGGATGGCCAGATCCGCCGCGGCCACACCGAGACCATGCACGCGGCGATCTGGCTGTCCGATTTGCGCGGCTTTACCGCGCTGTCGGACCGGCTGCCGGCCGAGACCGTGGTCGATATTCTCAATCATTATTTCGACTGCCAGGTGACCGCGATCAGGGAGCATGGCGGTGAAGTGTTGAAGTACATGGGCGACGGCCTGCTCGCGGTTTTTCCGATCGATGAATATGTCGGCGACGACCAGAAGGTCTGCTCGCGCGTGCTGGAAGCGGCCCGCGAGTCCCGCGCCAGCGTCGACGCATTGCACTATCCGATCGGCGAAACCATCGAACGCTTTCGCTTCGGCGTGGCGCTGCATGTCGGAGACATCCTGTACGGCAATATCGGCGGCGGCAACCGGCTCGATTTCACCTGCATCGGTCCGGCGATCAATCTTGCGGCGCGGCTCGAAAAGATCGCCAGCCGTCTGCATCGCACGGTCGTGGCATCCGAGGGATTTGCCGGTATCTGCAGCGGCGGCTGGAGCGATCTCGGCGAGTTTCCGATCGCGGGTTTTTCAAAAGCCCAGCGCGTGTTCGGCTTGGGCGACGAAGCGCCGGCGGAGTAACGCACCGATCAGGATGTTTCCGGCGACGCTTCTCGTGGCGCTATTCCTCCGGCTCGGTGGTGAACAGCAACGGATAGCCCTTGGCGCGGCCGGCGTCGGTGGCGCGCGTCGCCTTGGTTTCGGCGACGTCCTTGGTGAAGACCGCGACCACGCAGACGCCGCGCTGATGCGCCGTGATCATGACCTTGTGGGCCTGGTCCTCGGTCATGCGGAATTCCGCCTTCAGGACGGTGACGACGAATTCGCGCGGCGTGAAATCGTCGTTGACCAGAATGACCTTGTGCAGGCGCGGACGCTCGGTCTTGGTCTTGGTCTTGGTTTTCGGTTTGATGACGGTGTCGGCCATTCCGGAAGGCACCTCCAGACGTTTCGCGGTCTGGCCGCCAGAATACAGCTTCGCGGCCGGCCGTGGAACCGGCTGTTTTGCGATGGCTTCATTGCAGCGGCGGCACCGTGCGCAGATAGGCGATGATGTCGGCCAGATCGGCCGGCTTCAGCCCGGCATAATAGCCGTAGGCCATCGGCGGCTTCAGCGTCTGCCCGTCGCGCGCGATGCCCTTGGTGATGGCGCGGCCGATTTCCTGATCGGTCCAGGCGCCGATGCCGGCGGCCGAATCCGAGGTGATATTGGCGGCGATGCTGGGCGGTCCAGCCGGCTCGCCCTGGCGTGGCGGGAACGCGCGGCCGCCGCGGCCGAGGCCATTCTTGAAGTCCGACACGCCGCGCGACCAGGCCGAATGGCATTCCATGCAATGGCCGATGGTGACGAGATAGGCGCCGCGGCTTGACCGGATCGGCGAACATGGCCTTGTTGAAACCGGCCTCGGCGTCGGGATAGGGATCGCGGCGCACCGGCGCCTTGTAGACGGGATCGGTGACTTCGTTCCGGATCGGCTTGACGGTGCGGAGATAGGCGACGATGGCGTCGAGATCGTCCGGCAGCAGCGCCTTGTAGAAATTGGCGGGCATCACCGCCGCCAGCGGAACGCCGGCGAGGTGGCCATGATTCGGCCGCATTCCCGTCAGCAGCGCGCGCTTGATCTCGGCATCGCTCCAGCTTCCGATTCCGGTTTCGACGTCGGGCGTGATGTTCGATGCGGTGGCGATGAAGGCCGGTGTCGTGAAGGTCAGGCCGCCGCCCGACAACGCCCGGTCGGCGATCGGCTTGCCGTCGGCATCGCGCGGCGTGTGGCAATTGCCGCAGGCCATGATGGTGTTGACGAGATAGCCGCCGCGCTCGACCGGCGATTGCGCCAGCGCGGCGTTCGAGCGCTGCAAACAGCAGCAAGACGCACACGATGCCGACACGAAACATGACATCCCCTCCCGCCAAGATCCGCTGTATCGCACGCGCGGATCGCAGCTGGGCAACCATGTGCGCTCGGCATCGAGGTCGCGCGCGACTTGACTGGCAAGCTTCTAACCGGAATGTGAAGCGCAAGCGATGTTCGTGCTTTTCGCGGCGCTGCTTTGCATGTCACGATCCCGTCGTACGACGGGAGGGCAGCTGATGCGCTGGTATGTCTCGATCGGGGCGGTGCTTGTCGCGGGCGCGATGGCCGGAGGCGACGTCGCGAGTATCGCGGCGCCGAGCGCGCGCCATCAGTTGGCGGAGACCGGCGACAGCAAGCCGGTCGGTCGATGTCGAACTGATCCTCGCCACCGATATCTCCTATTCGATGGACATGGACGAACTGGCGATCCAGCGCGAGGGATACGCGCAAGCCATCGTCTCGAAGGAATTTCTGCAGGCGCTGAAGGCGCTGCCGAACGGCAAGATCGCCGTGACCTATTTCGAATGGGCGGCATCGAGCGACCAGAAGATCATCATTCCCTGGCGGCTGATCGACGGCCCGGAAACCGCCGATGCGGTCGCCAACGAGATCATGAAGACGCCGGTGCGCCGGGCCTCGCGCACCTCGATCTCGGGCGCGATCTATTTCGCGATGCCGCTGTTCGATGAAGATCCCTATCACGGGCTGCGGCGCGTCATCGATATTTCCGGCGACGGCCCCAACAACAACGGCGCCGCCCGTCGTCGGCGCGCGCGACGAGGCACTGGCCAAGGGCATCACCATCAACGGCCTGCCGATCATGGTGAAGGAGCCGTCCTATTCGACCATGGATATCGACAACCTCGATTTCTATTACGAGGACTGCGTGATCGGCGGCCCCGGCTCGTTCGTGGTCTCGATCAAGGACCGCGAAAAATTCAAGGAAGCGATCCGCACCAAGCTGCTGCTCGAAGTCGCCGGGCGAACGCCCGAGCGCCGGGTGTCCCGGCTGCCGAGAAAGAACCGCGCGTCTCCTGCACTGATCGGCGAGAAAATCTGGCAGGACCGCTGGGGGCGGTGAAGACACAAGCACGTGCGGTCAATTGTCAGCGCTTGGGGCCGGCGTGCCGAGTGACGGCCCAGAAGATAAAGGCCACGCTGCCATATCCCGCGCCGGACAGGCAGACGCCATGCCAGCCGGCCGCCGCGTATATCGCTGTCGATGTAATCGAGCCCAGCGCGCTGCCGATCGAGTAAAACACCATATACCCTCCCACGAGACGGCTTTGCGCTCCAGGGTGAACCGCGAAAATCAGGCTTTGATTGGTGACATGCACCGCCTGGACTGCGAGATCGAGCAAGATCACGCCGGCAACCAGAGCCACGCGCGAACTGGCGAGGAACGAAATCGGCAACCACGAAAAGACGAGCAAACCGAGCGAAACGCCCGTGGTCCATTGCGCGAAGCCGCGATCCGCAAGGCGACCGGCATAACTCGCGGCAAGTGCGCCAGCCACGCCGGCCATTCCGAACATTCCGACCTGGCTGTGCGACAGCGACAATGGGGCAGAACTGAGCGGCAGCACCAGCGCGGTCCACAACGTGCTGAAAGTTGCGAAGATCAACAGCGCCAGCACAGCCCTTGCGCGCAGGAGCGGCTGCCGGAGAAATAGATCAGGGATGGTACGTAGTAATGCGCCGTAGCCGAGTGGTGAAACCCGCGCCGGCAGCTGGGGCAGGATGTAGAAGAGCAGCACCGCCATGATCGCCATGAGCGCCGCGGATGTCAGATAGACCGACCGCCACCCCCCGAGATCTGCGAGCAGCCCGGAGAACAGGCGGGCGAGAAGAATACCGACCACCACGCCGCCGGTAACAAAGCCAATTGCTTTGCCGCGCTCCGCCGGCGCGGCCAGGGTCGCGGTGAAAGCCACGAGCACCTGGACCACCACGGCCAGCAAGCCCACGGCCACCATGCCGGCCAGCAGTACCGGGCCGCTTTTCGCGGTGCCGACCACTGCGAGCGCCAGAGCCGACAGCAGTGTTTGACCGACAACGAGCTTGCGACGATCTACGAGATCGCCAAGCGGCACGATGAAAACGAGACCCGCCGCATATCCAAGCTGGGTCAAGGTGACGACTATCCCGATCGACGCCGGGCTGATGTGGAAAGCTGCCGCCATGGTCTCCAGCAGAGGCTGCGCATAGTAGATATTCGCAACGCTGAAGCCGCAGGCGAGCGCAAAAACCAGCAAGGTTGCGAACGGCAGGTGGGTGACCCGCTCATCCGGTCGCAGGACCGGGGTTGCCCTCGGCGCCGATTGCACCGGCGCTGTCCTGTCATCCATATCACACCTCACGCTGTTGGTTCTATAATAAGACCAGTTGCGTCCGGGGTTGTCTAGTCTTATTTTAAGACCGGAAGTTCATGCACGGAGATCGGTTGTGAAACGCGTTAGCCTGAGCAAAGCGGAATGCCCGGTGGCCCGTTCGCTCGACCTGATCGGCGATTGGTGGACGCTTTTGATCGTCCGTGACGCGCTGGACGGCGTGCGGCGCTTTGGCGCGTTCCAGAAGAATCTGGGCATCGCCAAGGGCATGTTGGCGGCGCGGCTCAAGCAGATGGTCGAGCGTGGCGTGATGACCGTGACGGCTGCGTCCGACGGAACCGCCTATCAGGAATATGTGCTGACCGAGAAAGGCAGGGACCTGTTTGCGGTTGTCGTTGCGCTACGTCAATGGGGGGAGGACCATCTCTATGCGCCGGGCGAAGCGCACTCGACGCTGGTCGTGAGCGCCACCCGGCAACCGGTTGGCCGCCTTGAACTTCGCGCGAAGAACGGGAGACCGCTTTGCTCGGATGATACCGAGGTCAGCAAGGTCGAAGTTCACGCTGTTTCCGGCCGGGCAACGCAGACGACCGTCGCCCGCAAGCGCCGCGGTGCGAAGGATGCATGATCGGCGGATCAGCAGCGCATCGCGCCACAAACGCAGCGCGATGCGCAGCATGTGGTGAACGCGCTAGACCCTCGCTTCCAAAATCAGATTGAAGGGCGTTTCGGTTGCCCGGCGGAAGCGGGTCAAGCCACCCTTGTGGGCGACATCGCGTAGCCTTGCCTCGCCCGCCTGCGCGCCAAGTGCGAGGCCCACCTCCTGATCGAGCGACGCCGGCGTGCAGATCATGGTCGAGGCGGCGTAGTACATGCGTCCGACCGGATTGAGATTGTCCTCCAGGCGGTCGTGTGCAAAAGGTTCGACCAGCATGCAGGTCCCGTCATCGGCCATGGTCTCCCGCACATGTTTGATCGCGCCGACGGGGTCGCCCATGTCGTGCAGGCAGTCGAAGAAGCAAATGAGGTCGTAGCGTTCCGCCGGATAGGTTTTGGCGGAGTGAACGTCGAAGCGCACGCGATCGCCGAGCTCTGCCTTTTTTGCCGCTTCGCGCGCGGCAGCGATCGAGCCTTCATGATAATCGAAACCGAAGAAGCGCGAGTTCGGAAATGCCTCCGCCATCAGCCGCGTCGATACGCCATGGCCGCACCCGATATCGGCGACCTTGGCGCCGCGTGTAAGCTTTGCGACGACGCCTTCGAGCGCTGGTAGCCATTCCTGCACCAGATGGTGCTTGTAGCCGGTGCGGAAAAAGCGCGCGGTTCCACAGAACAGGCATTCGCTGCGCCGGTTCCAGCCGACACCCTTGCCGGTCTTGAAGGCCTCGGAAACCTTTGGCTCGTCGAGAAACGCCGCCGCGACGATATCGCCGACCGCGCCCAGGAAGACCGGACTGTCTTCATTGGCCAGCGCCAGCGCCTGTTCGGGCTCCATCGAGAATTTTCCGGCAGCGGCATCGTATTCGATGTAGCCGGACGCGGCCTGTGCCGAGAGCCATTCGCGAACATAGCGCTCGCTGGTGCCGGTGGCCTTGGCCAACTCTCCAGAGTTCATCGGGCCTTTTGCGGCCAGCGCCTTGTAAAGCCCAAGCTTGTCGCCGACCAGCATCAGTGACGCGTTCATCGCCGAGCCGACTTCGCTCACCAGTTTTCCCATGAAAGAATTCAGTTTGTCAGGATTGACGTCCATGATCGCCTCCATTGAGTGTTTCAATGACGTGGCTTGATTACGTCGTGCAGACCGCAAGGCACCTGTCGCCTGAACGAGGATGGTCACAAGCCGCCCTTCGATTTCGGTCACTTCGGTACGTCATGCGATTGCAAGAAAGGTTCAACGCTTCAGCGTGCGACTAATTCGACACGGCGTGTGACGAAATTGGTCAACAGGCGTGACGCTTGCGATCTTGTGGCCGCCGTCGATCAGAGTTCGCGTATCGCGTGCAAGCCTTGCGACGTTGCACGATACCGCGATCACGACAGGAATCTTCGCCGCGAGTAGCTCGACTTGCGCCTGCGCGCGCTGGCGCTTCGGATCGAAAACCACCGTGTCTTAGTTGCGCAATTTCCTGCGCTCGGTGTGTGGCTTCAAGGCAACGGCAACGCCAAATCGTGTGGCCAAAAAATGGCGACCGGCGTGCGGCCATGGTTCCGCCTGCATCCACTGTCGGATTGGCGTCGGGGGCGGGGCTGAGATTGAGGTGCATAATGCCTGCTGTCAGCCATGCCGGGATGTCCGGCGCTTCCGTTGATGCGTTGCGTGCAGCAGCGATCACCGGTCGCGGGAATATAGTCCGAACGATCGGCCTCACACTGGCCGCCGCCTCGCTTGCTGCCTGCGCGCAATCTTCCGTGGTCAGCCGGAATTCGGCCTTTGTGCCGTCGACCAAGCAGGCTGCGATCGAACATCACCGCGAGACGCGGTTGGCGGCGCGCGAGCCCCTATCGGTGGTGCGGCGGCACGAGCGTTCGCCGGAAAGCGGGGCAGGGACAAAGTCAGCCGGCGTTGCCAGCTTCTATTCGGAAGACAGCGAGACCGCGAGCGGCGAGAAATTCGACCCGAACGAACTGACCGCCGCGCATCCGAGCCTGCCGTTCGGCACCAAGCTGCGCGTTACCAATAAGGCGACCGGAAAGTCCGTGACGGTGCGGGTCAATGACCGCGGGCCCTACGTGTCCGGGCGTGTGGTCGACGTGTCCTACTCCGCGGCGCAGGCGCTCGGCATGGTCAATTCGGGCCTCGCTAATGTGACGCTCGACGTGATGCGGTAACATTGAGCTTCAGCGCGCAAACCGCGCCACCAATTCGACATGCGGGGTGTGGCGGAACTGGTCGACCGGCGTGACGCCGTCGATCTTGTAGCCGCCGTCGATCAGGATGCGGGCGTCGCGCGCGAATGTCGCGACGTTGCAGGACACCGCGATCACCACGGGAATTTTGCTGGCCGCGAGTTGCTTGACTTGCGCCAGCGCGCCCTGCCGCGGCGGATCGAATACGATCGTGTCGTAGTCGCGTAATTCCTGCGCCATCAGCGGCCGCCGGAATAAATCGCGGGTCTCGGCCTTGACCGGTTTCAGCCCCGAGACCGATGTCACCGCCTTGGATAGCGCGGTCACCGCGCCGGCATCGCTGTCGAACGCCGAAACCCGGGCTTTGGCCGCCAGCCGCAGCGCAAACGGTCCGACCCCGCAAAACAGGTCGGCGATATGTTTGGCGCGCTTGCAATGTCCGCTTACCAGCGCCGCCAGCGCTTGCTCGCCGGCCAGCGTGGCTTGCAGGAACGAGCCCGGCGGCAGGATGACGTGCGCGGCGCCGATCTCGATTGTCGGCGGGTTGCGCATCAGCACCAGTTCGCCATGGCGGGTCAGCCGCGCCAGGCCGTGCCGTTGGGCGATCTCGGACAGGCTTGCGATCAGCGCGGTCGACAGCGGTCCCGATCCACGCACATCGACATCGAGCCCATTGCTGGCCGCTGTGACCTGGATATCCAGCGGTTTGGCGGTGGGCTTGAGGGCTTCAGCCAGTGCCCGCGCGGCGTCGAGCGCGCCGCGCAACCCGGGATCGAGGATCGGGCAGTCCGAGATCGCGACGATGGCATGGCTGTTGGCGGCGGCGAATCCGGTGCGCAATTCGCCATCGCCGCTGCGGCGGACGTGGACGGTGATGCGGCGGCGGCCGGCGCCGTGGGCGTCGACCAGCGCGGCGACATCGCATTCGATCCCGGCATGCTCAAGCGTATCGACCACGATTTGGCGCTTCCACGCCCGATAGGCCTCCGGCTGCCAGTGCTGGATGGCGCAGCCGCCGCAGGCGCCGAAATATCGGCAGAACGGATCGATCCGCTCCGGGCTCGCGTGCTCGATGCGCATCAGCGAGCGGCGATCGGGATGATCGGCGACCGGTTCGACCTCGACGGTTTCGCCTGCCAGCGTGTAAGGCACGAACAGGCTCTCGCCGCCGGCAAAGCCGATGCCGTCGCCGCGATGACCGACATGGTCGATGACGAGACGTTCAGCCACGGCGCGCGCCGAGGAAGAATTCGATATTGCCGTCGCCGCCGGTGATCGACGACGGAAACACCTCGATCCCGGTGCAGCCGAGCGACGACGCGAAGGCTGCGATGTCGTCGCAGATTTCCTGATGCACCGCCGCGTTGCGGATGATGCCGCGCTTGGAATGTTTTCGCGGCGCCTCGAATTGCGGTTTTATCAATGCCAACAGATGCATCGGTGCGGCCGCCAGCGACAGCGCCACCGGCAGCACGGCTTTCAAGGAGATAAAACTGACATCGATCACGACGATATCCGGCCGTTGCGGCAGGCGTTTGCCTTCGAAACCACGGATGTCGGTCTGCTCCATCGAAACGATCCGGGGATGACCGTGCAGCGAGGGATGCAATTGGCCCTGGCCGACGTCGATCGAAAACACCAGGCTGGCGCCATTGGCGAGCAGCACTTCGGTAAAGCCGCCGGTGGAGGCGCCGACATCGAGGCAGACGTGATCCTCGATCTCGAGCGGATATCGCTCAAGCGCGCCGGACAGTTTCACGCCGCCGCGTGAGACAAACGGATGCGCCGGCTGCGCCTGCAGCACGGCATCCTCGGGAAGGGCCTCGGAGGCTTTCAAAACCTGTTTGTCATTGGCGATGACGAGGCGCGCCTCGATCGCGGCCTGGGCACGCGCCCGGCTCTCGAACAGGCCGCGCTCGACCAGCAGCACGTCCGCGCGCTTGCGGGGAGGGGACATGATTCAACGATCCCTGTTCTCAACTTGATCGGCCTGCCGCGATCCGGACGCAGGCCTCGAACGCGGTCAGATCGTGCCAGACATCCGCGGGCCGTTGTTGCGGCATCACCAGCGGGTAGCCATGCAGATCGAGCGCGTGCATCATCATCAGATTGTCGTTCAAGCCGAAATCTTCAACCGTCAATCCGTCGGCATCGACCAATCGCCCATCGCGTGGGCTGACGGACGTAAAGCGGCGAACGCGATCAGCATAAGATCCGGGGTCGTTGGAATAGCCGAGGCAGCGCTTGCCGCGCCCGGCCATGTAGCCGAGTTCGTAGACCGTGCCGGGGTCGGCACCGGGGCCGCGAAACGGCGTCAGATTGGCTATGATGGCGTCTGCCTCGTCCATCATTGCCTGGTTGCCCTTGAATATCCGGAGCGACACATCGCCGGCCGAGCGGTCAATGGCGTTGTCGAGTGGATAGATTCCGCTCAGGCCGTGATGCGCGCAGATGTCGGCCTTGCGCCTTCCGATCTCAACCGCGTCCGGCAGGAACACGTCGGGCCCTGCCAGATAGATTTTTGTCATTACGAGCTACGACCTGTTTCAGGAGGAGGAATCCATACAGGAAACCTCGTGGTGAGAAGGCGTTTCTTCAACGCCGTTTCGAACCATGAGCCACGCGGCCATCCTTCGAGACGCATCGCGGAGCCTGTCATCGGGCGCGCATTCGCGCGACCCGTTGGCGATGCTCCTCAGGATGCGGGCTGACTTCAGAGTGCCGGCCCGGAATAACGCAAAGCGAAACTCAGGCGAGCTTCACCGTTTCGGTCTTGAAATCCTTGCCGAGCGCTTCGAACACCTTGGCGACGATGCTCTTGGCGTCGAGACCGGCGCGGGCGTACATCGCGTTCGGCGAGTCGTGATCGAGGAACTCGTCGGGCAGCACCATCGCGCGCATCCGCAGGCCGCCGTCGAGCATGCCGTGTTCGGCCAGCGTCTGCATCACGTGGGAGCCGAAGCCGCCGATCGAACCTTCCTCGACGGTGAGCAGGACTTCGTGCTCGCGCGCCAGCTTCAGCACCATGCCGAGGTCGAGCGGCTTCATGAAGCGCGCATCGGCAATGGTGGTGGAAAGGCCAAGCGCCGCCAGTTCGTCGGCGGCCTTCTCGCATTCGGCAAGACGGGTGCCGAACGACAATAGCGCGACCTTGGTGCCCTCGCGGACGATCCGGCCCTTGCCGATTTCGAGCGCGACGCCGACTTCCGGCATCTCGACGCCACGGCCCTCGCCGCGCGGGTAGCGAACCGCGCTCGGGCGGTCGTTGATCGCGACCTGGGTTGCCACCATGTGCACCAGTTCGGCCTCATCGGAGGCCGCCATGATGACGAAATTGGGCAGGCAGCCGAGATAGGCATTGTCGAACGAGCCGGCATGGGTCGCGCCGTCGGCGCCGACCAGGCCGGCACGATCGATCGCGAAACGAACCGGCAGGCTCTGGATCGCCACGTCATGGACGATCTGATCGTAACCGCGCTGCAGGAAGGTCGAATAGATCGCGCAGAACGGCTTGTAGCCTTCGGTGGCGAGACCGGCGGCGAAAGTCACCGCGTGCTGTTCGGCGATACCGACATCGAAGGTGCGGCTTGGAAACGCCTTGGCGAAGATGTCGATGCCGGTTCCCGACGGCATCGCCGCGGTGATGCCGACCACCTTGTCGTCCTTCTCGGCTTCTTTGACCAGGCTCTGGCCGAACACGTTCTGGTACGAGGGGGCATTCGGCTTGGCCTTCGCCTGCGCGCCGGTGGCGACGTCGAACTTGACCACGGCGTGATATTTGTCGGCAGAAGCTTCCGCCGGGCCATAGCCCTTGCCTTTCTGGGTGACGACGTGAATCAGCACCGGACCGGTCTGCATGTCGCGGACGTTGGCGAGAACCGGCAACAGATGGTCGAGATTGTGGCCGTCGATCGGGCCGACATAATAGAAGCCGAGTTCCTCGAACAGCGTGCCGCCGTCCATCATGAAACCGCGGGAATATTCCTCGACGCGGTTGGCGCGGTTGGCGATGATCTTGGGCAGATGATTGCCGAGCTGCTTGGCGGCTTCGCGTAGCGTGCGATAGGTCTTGCCTGAATAGAGCCTGGACAGATAGGCCGACATCGCGCCGACCGGCGGCGCGATCGACATGTCGTTGTCGTTGAGAATGACGATCAGCCGCGAGTTCATC
This sequence comes from uncultured Alphaproteobacteria bacterium, assembly GCA_963755895.1. GTDB lineage: Bacteria > Pseudomonadota > Alphaproteobacteria > Rhizobiales > Xanthobacteraceae > Bradyrhizobium. The sequence continues at coordinate 249,040 of CAVWMD010000022.1, read as the reverse complement.
GCGCCGGCATTGTTCATGGCCTCATAGGCCATGCCGGCCGACATCGCGCCGTCGCCGATCACGGCGATCACGTTGTTCGTGCCGCCGGAGAGGTCGCGCGCCACGGCCATGCCGAGCGCCGCCGAGATCGAGGTCGAGGAGTGCGCGGCGCCGAACGGATCGTAATCGCTTTCGGTTCGCTTGGTGAAACCGGATAGCCCACCGCCGGTCCGCAAGGTGCGGATGCGGTCGCGGCGGCCGGTCAGGATCTTGTGCGGATAGGCCTGGTGGCCGACGTCCCAGATCAGGCGGTCGCGCGGGGTGTCGAACACATAATGCAACGCCGTCGTCAGCTCGACAACGCCAAGGCCCGCGCCGAAATGGCCGCCAGTGACCGAAACGGCATCGATGGTTTCCTGGCGCAGTTCGTCGGCGACTTGCCGGACCTGCTCCACCTTGAGCCGGCGCAGGTCTTCCGGGGTGCGGATCGTGTCGAGAAGCGGCGTTTTACTAAAATCAGTCACAGCGATATTCCAATTTTGCATGTCGGACGAACGGCCCGACGGAAGATGGGTGCGCATGATTGGCGCAGCGAAAAACCAGACGCGGAACGGCGGCTAAGCAGGCCGAAGCCCAATTTGAAAGCTTAGACGCGGTCCAGATCGTTCAATGTGATCTACATCACTGTTGTGGCTTCACTCTATCCCGGCCATTTTCATTAGGTATTTGAGGCGCTTACGTTCGTCTTGGACGACAGCAAGGGGACCTCCGATAGCCCATAACCCCGCCATCTCTACACCAAAGCTGCACCCAAAGCCAACTCAGAGCTGTCACAGATGCGACAAAGGGAGGGCAATCACAGGTAAGACCCTAACCTTGGCCGCGCAAGGAGGGTTCCATTTCGCCCAAATCGGTGGCATCCGGGCGGACCGCGGCGAGTTTCGTTGCCTATTCGCGGGGCGCCGGCATTGCGGGTCGCCATCATGGGCGCCGAGCCAGTTAAGCCATGCGTTGGCGCAACGGCAGCGATCCGTAGACCAGCAAGAGAGATCGTCAGGGGGCCGTTGATGTTTGCCGATGCCGCAACCCCGCCGCCAGGTTTTATGTCGTTTTATTTCTGCGCGCGGAGGTGACGCGCCGTCATTGAACGTCGAGCGGCTCGGTGCCGGTCGACCTGGCCGTTCGGCATCGGTCGTGATCTTGTCGACCCGCGCCTCGGCCTGCCGCAGCAGTTCCTCGCAGCGCCGTTTCAAGGCCTCGCCGCGCTCGTAAATGGCAACCGATTCCTCCAGCGGCACCTTGCCGGCTTCCAGCCGCGTGACGATCGATTCGAGTTCCTCGATCGCGCGCTCGAAGCTCAGCTTCTTGACGTCCACTTTGGCGTCGACTTGGGTATTTTCGGCCATATTGGTTTCCCGGATGCGCCACTCAACTGGCGCAGACTCAAAGATATCTATGCGGACGTATTGTGGCGGGAATTCACGCGCCCATCAATGCGGTGACGTGCGCTGCGACCGATTCTTTCAGGCCTTGCAGATCATATCCGCCCTCGAGCACGGAGACCACCCGTCCGCCGGCGCTGGCATCGGCGACGTCCATCAGTTGGCGGGTGACCCAGCCGAAATCCTCGGCCTTCAGATTGAGCGAGGCCAGCGGATCGCGATGGTGCGCGTCGAAGCCGGCGGAGATGATGATCAGTTCGGGGCTGAACTTCTTTAGTTGCGGCAGGATCACGATTTTCAAACGCGGCGCGGAATTTGGTGCCGCCGTCCTCGGGCGCCAGCGGCGCATTGACGATGGTGTCGTGCTCGCCGCGCTCGCCGCTGGCGCCGGTGCCGGGAAACAGCGGCATCTGGTGCGTCGAGCAATACATCACGGTCGGATCGGCCCAGAAAATATCCTGGGTGCCGTTGCCGTGATGGACGTCGAAATCGACCACCGCGGCGCGGGCGATGCCGTATTTGCGCTGGGCGTGACGCGCGGCGATCGCGGCGTGATCGAAAAAGCAAAAGCCCATCGGCTTGCTGATTTCGGCGTGATGGCCGGGAGGCCGCGTCGCGACGAACGCATTGTGATGGGTGCCGGCCATCACCGCGTCGGTGGCGGCGACCGCGCCGCCGACGCCGCGCATCACCGCTTCCCAGGTGCCCGGAGACATCGAGGTGTCGCCGTCGAGATAGATCAGGCCGCTCGACGGCGCGATATGCCGAAGCTCTTCGACATAATGCTCGTTGTGGCAGAGCGTGACCAGATCGAGATCGCCTTCCGGCGCCTCGCCGCGCACCAGCCTGTCGAAGCGGCTTTCGCCGAGAACCTCTTCGACCGCGCGAATCCGGTCGGGCCGCTCGGGATGTCCCGGCGGCGTCAGATGGTCGAGGCTTGCCGGATGGCTGAGAAGGAGCGTGGTCATGCAATACCTCGGCGTGTTGAAGCCCGTTGGCGGGCAGCGGCTCGTCAAATGGGGAGCGGCCTAATCTAGGCGGTCAACGGCCGATCCGAAAGAGCCGCATCGTCCGATAGGACATTGGTGATCGATAGGACCTTGCAGATATGGCCACGAGCGCGGCCTTGCAATTCAATTGATCCGCGTAATGCGATTGCCTGGCGCGGGGCCGATCGGGCTGTTGGCCTGGAAATAGCCATACAGGGCGTCGATGTCGTAGACGCCGACCAGCGGCGCGGTGCCTTCCTTCAGCACCGTAAAGCCGTCGCCGCCGACCGACAGATAATTGTTCACGGTCACGCGATAGCTCGCCGCGGGATCGATGCGGTGTGCCGTTCAGCGACATGCGGTCCGCCATCACGTGGTCGCCATAGGGCCTGGCATCGTCCCAGCTATAGCCGAAACCATTCGAGACCTGCAGAATCCGCGGCAGCTTCGGGTCGCGCCATTGCTGCTCCAGCACATTCTTGATCTGCGCGCCGGTCAGCGTCAGCGTCACCAGCTGGTTGCGGAACGGCTGGCTGGCGAACAGGTCGGCGTAGGACACCGCGCCTTCGTCTTTTTTGGTCACGTTGGCGCGGATGCCGCCGGGATTGGTGAACGCGATCACGGCGCCGCCATTGGCGGTCGGCTTGCGTCGCGGCCAGCTGGGCGTCGGCGATGATGTCGCCGAGCGCGCTCTCGCCGGCATCGTTCGGGCATGTGCGACAGCGTTTCGGTGACCGATCCCGCCGGGCGGTTGGCGATCGGCGCGGCCAGCTTGTCGTAGGCCTCCAGCAACGCGGTCTGTTCGGGATCCCTGGCGTAGGCGCCGGTGCGGACGATGACATTGTCGGCCTTGGCGCTGACGATGTCGCGGCGTCGCGCGATCGAGTTTCAGATCGATCGTGGTGACGAGGGTGCCGTATTTGTCGCCGCTGGTGACCAGCCGTCCGTCGATCTCGCAGACATAGGCCTGATGGGTGTGGCCGCTGATCACGACGTCGACCGCGCGATCGAACTTCTTGACGATGTCGACGATGGCGCCGGAGATGCCCGGACATTCATTATAATCGCCGGTCGGATAGCCGCCCTCGTGGATCAGCACGACGATGGCCTCGACGCCGCGCGCCTTCAGTTCCGGCACCAGCGCGTTCACGGTGTCGGCCTCGTCCTTGAATTCGAGGCCGGCGATCGCCGGGCGGCGAGACGATGTTCGCCGTCCCCTTCAAGGTCAGGCCGATGAAGGCGACCGGAATGCCTTCGAATTCGCGGATCTCGTAGGGCGGGAAACACGGTCTTGCCGGTGCCCTTCTCGATGGTGCGAGGCCGCGAGGTAGTGAAACTTGGCGCCGGCAAACGGATGCGGTCCCTGGCATTTGTCGACCGGATGACAGCCGCCGTTCTGCATCCGCAGCAATTCGTCCTTGCCCTCGTCGAATTCGTGATTGCCGACGGAAGCGATCTCGAGCCCCATCATCGACAGCGATTCGATGGTGGGCTCGTCGTGAAACATCGCCGACAGGAACGGGCTGGCGCCGATCAGATCGCCGGCGGCGACGAAGATGGTGTTCTCTGGTGGCCTGCGCGCGAAGCTGCTTGACCAGGGTCGCCATGGTCTCGGCGCCGCCGGCCGGCGACCATGATCTTTTTGCTCTTGTCGTCGGGATCGGCGATCCGGATGCCGCCGGGCGGCGGCCGCAGGTAGCCGTGGAAATCGTTGATGGCGAGAATTCTGACATCGACGGGTGTGGTGGCGACGGCTGTGGTGGCCGGCGTTGCGCTTTGCGCGATCGCGCGCGAAGCCAAGCCAGCCACCGTCGTCAGCATCACGGCGACAAGCATCTGACGGAACGGATATCTCATGACGCCATCATAGAGAATCCGTGCAACGATTTCACGAACTCCGTTCACGCCTTCTTGCGCGAAAAGAACGCCTTGAACGCGGCCACCGCTTCCGTGGAGCGCATCCGCTCGCCGAACAGATGGCTTTCCTGATCGATCCGGCGGGTCAGGTCTTCGGGCGGCAGTCTTCAACAGCTTGCGCGAGATCGCGACCGCTTCCGCCGGCAGCGCTGCAAATCTCGCGCGCGACCTTGCGGGCCTCGGCTTCGGTGTGGCCGGGCGCCACCACCACGTTGACGAAGCCGGCGATGCGGGCGTCGTCGGCGCTCATGGTGCGTCCCATCACCAGCGTCGCGAAGGCGCGCTGATGTCCCATGGTGCGCGGCATCAGCAGGCTGGAGGCGCCTTCCGGAACCAGGCCGAGATGGATGAACGGCGTCGAGAATGTCGCGGTAGTGCTGGCGAGCACGTAATCGCAATGGAACAGCATGGTGGTGCCGATGCCGATCGCGACGCCATCGACCGCGGCGATGATCGGCTTGACGTTGTGCGCCAGCGAATAGAGGAATTTCACCGCGTTGGAGGCGCGCGGCGTGTCGGTATTCGAGGTGCCGTCCTTGCAGGAACTCCTCGAGATCGTTGCCGGCGGTAAACACGCCCGAACCGCCGGTGATGATGATGCAGCGGATCTCCGGGTTGTTCTGCGCGGTGTCGATCGCATCGCTCATGCGCGCGATACATGTCCTGCGTGATCGCGTTCTTCTTTTCGGGCCGCCGCAGCCTGATCACCCGCATCGTGGCTTCGTCGGTGACTATCAGGTGATCGGTCATTGCCGTTGTCCTCGAGCTGCTGTTCTTGAGCCGTTGTTCTTGGAGCCCTGCGGCGCACGCTGGCGAGTCTTTGCAAGCCAGCCTACATCATCTCCCTGGGGGGACCAAACCGGTGATGCCGGTTTTCAACGGGACAGAATGACGCGTGGGAGCCAGCCGATGCAATCGACGGGAATCCACCATCTCACGGCGATTTCAGCCAAACCGCGCCAGAATCTGGCCTTCTACACCGGCTTGCTCGGCATGCGGCTGGTGAAGAAGACCGTCAATCAGGATGACGTCAGCGCCTACCATTTGTTTTACGCCGACGGCAAAGCCAATCCCGGCACCGACCTGACCTTCTTCGATTTCCCGGTTGCGCCGGAGCTGCGCGGCGGCAACAGCATTTCACGGACCGGCCTGCGCGTCGCCGGCGAGGGCAGTCTGGGGTTTTGGCGAGACCGCCTGAGGAAGGCTGGCGGTGTCACCGGCGACGTCGTCGAGGTCGATGGCCGCCTCACGCTCCCATTTGAGGATGGCGAAGGCCAGCGGAAGGTGCTGGCGGATGACGGCGGCACAGGTCCGGCCTCGCCGTGGGCGGGCAGCCCGGTGCCGGCGGAGCACCAGATTCGCGGCCTCGGTCCGATAGTGCTGAATGTGCAGGACATCTCACGCACCGAAAACATCTTGACCGGCGTCATGAACATGCGCCGCGAGCGCGATTATGCCGCGCCCGAAGCGCCGGCGCGGGTCCACGTATTTGCGATGGGTGACGGCGGTCCGGCCGCGGAGCTGCATGTGATCGAGCAGAGGGATTTGCCGGCGGCGCGGCAGGGCGCCGGCGGCGTGCATCACGTCGCGTTTCGTACTCCCGACACCACGCAATACCAGGCGTGGGCGCAACGGCTGAACGAGTTCGGCATCCGCAACAGCGGTGAGATCGACCGATTCTATTTCCGCAGTCTTTATTTCCGCGAGCCCAACGGCATCCTGTTCGAGATCGCCACCGACGGTCCCGGCTTCGCCACCGACGAGCCGATGGAAACGCTCGGCGAGAAACTGGCGCTGCCGCCGTTCCTGGAGCCGCGCCGCGCGCAGATCGAGGCCGGGCTGAAGCCGCTGGGATAGAAGTTCGTCATTCCGGGATGGGGCTTGATCCAGCATGCGCCTCAGGTCGGCAATTGCCGACCTGAGGCGCATGCCGCGAATGACGGCGTTTGAGCTTGGGTTCGACCGGCTATTCGGCCAATTTTCGTTCCACTCATGCCGTCTTCGTAAAGAGCATCAGAACGCCGTCGGCGATGTTGATGGCGACAACCTGTGCCGATGTCAGGCCCTTGGCCTTCAGGGCAGAGATCGCAGCAGGCGTTCCGTCGATCGATTTGCGGAGCGACTGCTTATCTTCCTCGCTGGTCTTGGCGACGATGTCGTCAACCTGGGATTTCACGGCCGGCGGCAGTTCCTTGACATCTATCACTTGTATGCTGTGAATCGATACGCTGGACTCCGCCGGGGCCTGGGATTCAGCGGGAGCCTGGCCGTTCTGCGAGGGCGCTCCCTGTGCCTGCACAAAGGCCGGCGTTCCCAGTGCAAGAATTGCAACGAGGGCTGCTGTTGTCATAGTGCGCATGGTCATTCCTTTTCCAACGACGACGCATGCAGTGAACCGTTGAAATTTGAGGAAGTCCTGCTTGTTGTGAGGCCGTTTGGTGAAGCCAATGCGGCGATAATGCGGGGCCGCTGGTATGCGGCCTCGCATTGGATGTCGTCCTGCTTGCTTCGAAACTCAATTGGTCTTGAAGTCGTCCGTGACGATCGGCCCGAACAGAACCCAACGCTGGCCGTCGAACTTCATCATCTGGAATTGCTTGTTGATGCGCCAATCATCCGGTTCGGTGGAGACCGTCATTCCCGGCAACGCGAGGTCTGCGGCGTAATTCTTGATGTTCGTCGCCTGTTCATGATGTTGGCGCGCGTGAGATTGTCGCCGCACTGCTTGAGTATCTGCACCAGCAGCGCCGCGGTTGAGTAGCCGTAAGTCGCGATGCCGCTGTTGGTGTCCTCGGCCGGCGCATATTTCGCCATGAAAGCCTTGTAGCGCTTCATGCCTTCGTCGTTGTCCCATTGCGGGTCGAGCGGGTCCTTGCCGTAATTGACCGAAATAATGTCCTTGGCGTTGTCGAGGCCGGCCGGAATCAGCGTTTGGCTGACCGGCGTTGCGTTGATGTCGAGAATCTGGACCGGCTTCCAGCCGAGTTCGGCGGCTTTCTTGATCGCCTGGGCACCGAATTTCGGCGTCGTGATGTTATAGAAGAGATCGGCGCCGGACGCCTTCAGCGTCACCATCTGCGAGTTGACGGTCGGATCGGACAATTCGTAGGACTTCTCGGCGACGATCATGGAGGCCTTATCGCCGAGCGCGTCTTTCAACCCCTTGACGTAATCTTTTCCGAGGTCGTCGTTCTGATAGAGAATGGCGATCTTGGCGTTCGGATAGTTGGCAAGAATGAATTTCGCGTAGATGTGGCCCTCCGACTGATAGTTCGGGTTGAAAGCGATCGTCCACGGGAAATTCTTCGGGTCGGTGAAGCGCGTCGCGCCAGTCGACGCCAGAAGCTGCGGTACTTTTTTTTCGTTGAGATATTTCTGGACCGACGGCATTCGGCGGCGTGCCGATGATCTGGAAGGTGGTGAGCACTTCGTCGCCTTCGACAAGCTTGCGAACCTGCTCGACCGTCTTCGGGGGGCTATAGGCATCGTCATACTGAATGAGATTGACCTTGCGCCCGTTAATTCCGCCCTGCTCGTTGATCATGCGGATATAGGCGGCCTGCACCTTGCCGATGCCGCCATAGGCGGAAGCCGGTCCGCTGAGCGGAATGGTCTGACCGACCTTGATCTCGGTGTCGCTCGCGCCTGTGTCATACTTCTTCTGTGCGAGCGCGGGCGTTGCGAATGTCGCGCCGAGTACCAACACGACGGCGGCCGTCGATCTGAATAAAGCCATGCTTTCCTCCCAAAGACGTTAGGCGCGATGCTTTGCCGCGCCCTTGTTTGCGAGCCTATACCAAAAGAAAGCGTGGTGGATAGGCGTTCTGCTGCGACAGGATCGCGGGCGACGCCCTAGCTATGCGTCGGCCAGTGCCGCTCGCGGAACCAGTTGCGATAGTCCGACGACATCTTGGCGCGCTGGGCCTGCGGCGCGCGACGTTTGCAGGTCGCGGCTTCCTGGCTGCCTTCCGGCGCGGCCCAGCGCAGTTCGGCGCAGTCGTTCGGGTTATAAGCCATCTCGAAATCCGCGGCGCGGTCGAGCACATCCTTGAGGGTGAGGGTCCACTGCGAGCCGTCGCTGCGCGTATAGGAGATCTTGCGCGAGGCAAGCTCCGAGGCGAGCACGCCCTGCAATTCGCGTTTCACGTCCGCGATGCTCTTGCCTGGCGGGATCGCGTAACGGTTGGCGCGCCGCACCAGGCGGTCGGGGAAATTCCGCACCACATCGCTCGCGATCAACAGGCGGAAATCGCGCGCCGGCGTCGAGTAATCCTCCCAGGCGCCGGTGGTTTCGAAGATCGACGCGCCGTCCGGCATCGCGGTGGTGCCGGCCTGCTTCTCCAGATATTTTCGCCCGTTCTCGACCGAGGTGACGCGCGTCCTCACCTGCTCGTTGAGGCTGGCAATCGCGTCGGTCATCGCCTTCACCGGATCGAGCGGCTCCGGCGACATCACGTCGTCCATGCGATCGTAAAAATCCTCGACGCTGATTTGCGACTGTTCGAGCGAAAAATCCCCGTATTGCGGGTTTTTGGCGATCTCGGCATTGCTGAGCCGCCGCAGCGGGCTGTCTTTTCCGCCAACGATCGGCCGGAACCGCTTGAAGCCGGGGCCGCCGAGCGCCGGATCATGCACGAACAGGAAATTGCCGCGCCAGAAGCGCTTGCGCGTGATCGAACCGTCGGGCTCGGCGTCGACCGCGAGAAACACGCCGGGTGTCCCGTTCTGCTCCGGCACCAGATGCACCAGCATCAGCACATGGCCGTAGGGGTCGGCATAGACGGTCCCCGGGCGCAGCGTCTTTTCCGACAGCGAGATGCTGTAGAAATCGGTGTTGTCGTCGTTGCCCGAGACGCGCACCGCCCCGGTATGGACCACGTCGCCGACGTCACGCAGATATTCCGCGAAGTTGGTCGGGCGCTTCGGTTTCGGCGGTGCTACCGGGCCCGCGGGCGGCGTTGGCGGCGCATCGGCCTGATCGGAGCGGCCGAACAATCCCAGCAGCTTTGGCGGCGGGGCGGAGGGAGCGGCCGCCGGCGCGGCCGATGCGGCATCCGGTTCCGGCGGCGGCGGCGGACGCGTGACCTCGGGATGATCGATGTCGAACCATTGGTAGCACTTGGGCGGCCTGCCGGCGAAGCCGCGCGAACAGTTCGAATAGCCGAACGGCAGCCCCATCTTGAAGGCGAAATAGGCACGCAGGAAGTAGACGAAGTCGGCGCAGTCGGGACGCAGGCCCCCCGTCGCATTGTCCTCGTTACGGCCCAGATAATTGAACAGGAAATTGCGCGATTGATCGCGCAGCACTTCGCTCCATACCTTCCACGACAGGTCCTGGTCGGGTGGCGCGTCGAACAGCTTTTCGATCCAGGCCGAGAACAAGGCTTCGGTGGTGCTGTTCCAGCCATTGCGCACCTGCCAGATACGTCCCGCCGGCGTTGCCAGCGGCTGAGGTTTTTGCGCGGCGACGACGATTTCGCGGGTGATGGGGCCGCAGCCGGCCGACGCCAGCGTCGCATGCCAAGTGCCGGCGGCGGGGGCTGCGACCTCGGCGAACCAGGAGTAAGGCCCGGCGCCTTGCCGGTGGGGCGACGTGGCCGCGGCGCTGCCATCGGGCGCCACCAGCGAGAGCGTGCCGTCGAGCGGCTTTTCCGCAACGACCATGACGCGCAATGGCGCTCCCTTCCACGGCGCGAACGGCGAGGGCAGCACCGTGAGGTCGGCCGCGTCGCCGCAGCTTGCGGACGCCGCGATTGCCCGTGATTCCGTTGCCGAGAACGGCACCGCGGCCAATCCTACCGCGACCGGCAGCGATGCCGTCGCAGCGACAGCAAACCAGCGTGCGAAGAGCATTTGGAACTACCTTCCAGGAAGCATTTGACCGCTATTCAGCCCGCCAATTCGGCCAGTTTGCAAGAGATATCGAATTAGCCGGGTTCAGTCAGCCCATTTGATGGCGATTTGGCAACCTTAGATCGCTCGCCAGCTCCGTTTTCATTAAAGATTGCATGGCCCGAAGGACTTCGACGCGCGGGGCCTCGACGTCATCGGCATTACAAGGAGAATTCTCAGATTTGCTGAACCTTTCTGCTTTAGATCAGACCTATCCACCGAGTGGGACGCGCGCTGGGGGAGATCACAAATGACTGCAATTGCACGAGCGCTGTCGCGCAGATTGCCGGGCAGTCAGTCCGACGTCGAGACGCTCAAAACGATCGGAATGTTTTGCGGTGCCGGTCTGTTGGTTTCGCTGATGCTGGCGTCGTATGGCCTTGACCTCAGCCCGGGCTTTTTCTGAGCGGGGCAGCCGATGGTTCGCTTCCTACCGAGCAAATTGGCGCCGAGGGAACGCCGCGCACTGCAGCGCCTTGCCGTCGAGGCCGACATGGGCGACGTGTCGCCGCAAGTTAAGCGACGATTGGAACTATTAGGCCTTGCCTGCAACTTCGAGGGCGAACTGCTCATCACCTATGATGGGCTGTTGGTAATGGGCAGGGAAAACACCGTCGGTCCGGCGAACAGCCCGGGGGCTGAGGCCGCCGGGCGTAATGCTCCCGGTGGCAGGTTCTTCAGGCCGGCCAGGCGTAAGCCTGGAACGGCGCCTCGAGCGGGGTTTTGCTAACGCTGCCCGTATAGTTCGTGATCGTGGACGCAGCCACGGCGGCGATCACCTCAAGGGCGTGGTCTTTGGCAAAACCTGCCGCCATGAACTGCTCGACGTCGCGATCGTCGAGACGGCCGCGCTTTTCAATCAATGTTCTCGCCAGCAACGAGAGTGCGGCGTGCTTTTTGTCTTTCGGCAAACGGCGCTCGCGAATGGCCTCGACATCCGCGGAATCAAGCCCTTCCTTGAGCGCCAAAGCGGTGTGGAACGCGACCGCCCAGCTGCAACCGTTGGTCACCGCGTTGGTGAGCAGCAATGTCTGGATCTGCGCTTCGGTAAAGCTGCCGCCGTGGACATTCCCGAACAGGCCGACAAGGCTGTTGATCAGGACGGGTGACGTCGACATGACGCCGGCAATGTTCGGAATCATGCCGAAGGCTGCCTGCAGCTGCTGCAGCGCCGGCTTTGAACGTTCGGGCGCAGACTCGATCGTATGGACTGGAAACGTCGTCATTTTAGTCGGCCTTTCTTACCATGCGAGATGAGGCGCCGTTGCCGATGACAGGCCCTCGGGCATCTCGTGGATGGTTGTTTTTAAGTGGCCGCCGGTCGAACCGCTCGCCAATGCTCCCTCGTTTTCCGCCAATGATGGCGGAGTATGATGATTTCTGGTGCAGCAGTCGCTTACCCCAGCAATACCGCATCGGCGCCATTGACCGCGTCGGCGCCGTCCGTCACCGTCTTTTCCAGCGAGGCCGCCTGCACCGAGATGTTCTCGGCGAAAAACCGCGCCAGCGTCACGTAACGTTGCGGATCACCGCGACCGTCATCTTGGGCATCACGGGCCGCGAGCGCCTCGCCCGCCAGCATGCAGCCGCCGAGCGTCGATCCGAAAAGCCGCAGATACGGCGTGGCGCCCGCCAGGGCTTCGTTCGGCTTCGAGGCGACGCGTTCCAACAGCCATTTGCTGGCGCGGTCGAGCGAGCCCAGCGCGTCGCGCAGTTTTGGGCCTGTGGTGCCGAACGCCGGATCGTTCGAGGCCTCGACCTTGCTGACGATGCCGCCGAGTTCGTCGAGCAGCGCCGCGACCGAGGCGCCGCCATTGGCGGCGAGCTTGCGGGTCACGAGATCGATCGACTGGATGCCGTTGGTGCCCTCATAGATCGAGGTGATGCGCGCATCGCGGGAATGCTGCGCGGCGCCGGTCTCCTCGATAAAACCCATGCCGCCATGAATCTGCACGCCGAGATAGGCCACCTCATTGCCGATGTCGCTGGAGAACGCTTTTGCGATCGGCGTCAGCAGCGCGCCGCGGGCGGCGGCGTCGGCCCGGACTTTTGTGTCTTTCGCACGCACCGATATATCGATCGCCACGGCGGTCGCATAGCAGATCGTCCGCGCGGCCGCGGTGAGCGCGCGCATCTGCATCAGCATCCGCTTGACGTCGGGGTGCACGATGATGGTATCCATCCCGTCGCCGGTTTTGCCGATGGCGCGGCCCTGCTTGCGCTCCTGCGCAAACGCCAGCGCCTGCTGATAGGCGCGGTCGGCAAGGCCGACGCCTTCGAGGCCGACGGCGAGCCGGGCCTGGTTCATCATCGTGAACATGCATTGCATGCCGCGATTTTCCTCGCCGATCAGGTAGCCGATCGCGCCGCCTTGATCGCCCATGGTCATGGTGCAGGTCGGCGAAGCGTGCATGCCGAGCTTGTGCTCGACGCCGCTCGGATAAACATCGTTGCGTGCGCCGAGCGAACCGTCAGCGTTGACGAGGAATTTCGGAACCAGAAACAGCGAAATGCCTTTGGTGCCCGCGGGCGAATCCGGCAAGCGCGCCAGCACGAAATGCACGATATTATCGGTCATGTCGTGGTCGCCATAGGTGATGAAGATTTTGGTGCCCTTGATGCGATAGCTGCTGCCATCGCCCGCCCGTTCGGCGCGGGTGCGCAGCGCGCCGACGTCGGAGCCGGCCTGCGGCTCGGTGAGCTGCATGGTGCCGGTCCATTGGCCCGACACCAGTTTTTCCAGATAGGTGTTTTTCAGTTCGGCGCTGCCATGGGCGTCGAGCGCCTCGATCGCGGAGAGCGTCAGCAGCGGGCAGAGGCCGAACGCGGCGTTCGAGGCGCTCCAGATTTCAGTGCAGGCGGCATTGACCGCGAGCGGCAGACCCTGGCCGCCGAACGCCTCCGGACCCGACACCGCGTTCCAGCCGGCGGCGATCCAGCGCTGATAGGCGTCGGGCCAGCCCGGTGCGGTGGTGACCTTGCCGTCGGCGAGCTTGATGCCGTGCTCGTCGCCGATCCGGTTGAGCGGGGCCAGCCGATCGGTGGCGAATTTGCCGGCTTCCTGAAGCACGGCGGCCGTGATGTCGCCGTCGAAATCGCCGTAATGGCCGGCTTTCAGCGCGGCCTGAAGGCCGGCGCCATGGTTGAGGGCGAGCAGCATGTCGTTGATCGGCGCGCGATAGGTCATGACCTGGTCTCGCTTGCAAGGAGAGGAGCGTTGGACCGCCGTATTCTCACGAAATCGCCATTGTCTCAACTCTCCGGGCGGTGGCGGGGCGGCCGGAGCCTGTAAAGCCGGGCTTTTGCGCGCGGGAACCGGGGTCAGGCCCGTTCCGAAACGCATTGTAAAGCAGGCCAACGGCACAAGATGCCGGAGTGCCGAAAATCAGGGGTCAGCCGGTTGAAATAGCCGAACTCCCCCTATAGACCGGCGTGGCCAGAGGGAATCCGCGCGGGGCCATCCCACGCTCTTCCGGACCGGCCTGTTGGGGCGTAGCCAAGCGGTAAGGCAGCGGATTTTGATTCCGCCATTCGGAGGTTCGATCCCTCCCGCCCCAGCCATGTTTTGTTCAAGTATATCAGGCGCTTTTCGTGTAAGCGGCGTTTTCATTCTGAACGCCGTCAGCTGTCGCGTTCTGAACGCTTGTTGCTAATTGGTTCGCCAAGGCATGGGCGTGACGCTTCCTGGTGGCCGACAGCATGCGCGCCTCGGTCCTCTTCGCATGGCCGGTGAAGTCTACAGAGTTTCCGCGCTTCAAGACCAGCGCCGCTACGCGCGATCCACCTGTTCACGCGCAGTGGCCTCAACGGTTCGGTTCGCCGCCGGCGGCACGGTGCGCGCGGTGATGTCCCCATCGCGCAACGAAGCCCGCAAGCGTTCGTCCCGCTTGCCGGCTTTTTTATTCTCTGCCGCGTGGCACGTGCGCCCCGATGTTCGTCGCGATCGCGATAGTCTGACTGATTGCTCGGTGCGCCTCTTTGGCTTTGTCTTCGCGCTCAAATTCGAAGGTTACGATGAGCTGACCGCGACTGTCGAGAATAGTGAAACCGTATCCGCCTCCGGTATGAGCGACCTCGTCGAGTTTACCGGGCGGTGAACCCGAAACCGATCAAGGGCGCCTTGGGCCGTCCCGTACCCTTGAAGATACTCAGACTTAGAGCCGAGATCAGGGAGTTGGGTGGTGCAATCCTTTAACTCCGTCGGTCGGGATTGGATTCCGCCACGGCCGAGTTGCTCATCACCCGGAAACGGGCAGAGCTGGAAAATCTAACGAGGGCGAAATCCAGAGCGTGAGTGTCGGGGTCCGTGTCACTGGAGGACTTTGGGCAGCACCAGAACGATCTCGATTTCCCGCTTCAAAATACCTGAGGCAACGGTCGCGATGTGCAGGGCAAAGTTATCCTCGATCTCGGCGGCGGTCTCTTCATCCTTTGCGTAAACATACAAAAGCGGGCCGTCCGTTTCATCAAACCGGATGCCGGCGAACAGACGGTCAAACGTCTTAGCGCCCACGATGAGCGCCATGCGCGCTTGTATTGCCTGGTCCTGGACTAGAGTGATGTTCATGCCGCAGAGATAAAGTCCGGCTCGTCAAAAGCAAGATCTGAAAAATATTTGATCGCAGGTGTTGACGCTTCGCCGAAGAGACAAGGTGAGGCAGCCCAATGCAAAAAAATCGATCCGGCAAACCTGCAAGCTCAAGAAGGAACGATAACGCTTCGCGGCGGTTGACCAGATCGCTTGGCAAACATGGGCCGCGCACATGACTGACGACAGTGAAATCGCGTGGCACCGGGAGCTAATCGCAAAGAACCGCACACTTCTCGAAGAGCCGGAAGCGGAAAACACTGCCGGGGGTGAGGTATTTCCCGAGACTCAGTCAGAGATCGAGCGCATCAAGGCGCAGATTGCTCAATCCGAACTGATCGTCGCCGCAAGTGAAAAGCTCTAGAGGCGCACCCGGTCAGCCCTATTTGAGCAGCGCCTTGACCCGATCGTCTGGCCACCGCTCGCCCGGAGGCCGAACACGAACGACGGACCCGTCATCGCAGTTGATGAGGCCATGCGAGGCCACATGATCGTTGATTTCAAAAAGCTGTAGCTCGGTGGTCGGTAGCCAAGACAAGGTCAAATCAATGTCGCCTGGGAAAATCTGCCAGACCGAGCCGTCGCTCAGATTGACGATATGACTTTCGGAGTGGGCCAGAATTTTCATTTCGTGCTCTGCCATATTGGCAGTGGTCAAAGCCGGTGGTGCCTGTTTGTTCCGCTAGGGCGGAGCAAATTCAATCAAGCGGTTCATCGGCAGCGTCACTGCGCAGAACTCGATTATCGGAGGCGCCAGCATTTGGAAGATCGCAAGCCTGTCCCATGACCTTTTGAAAATGCCAAAACAGTCCGTGACTTTCACGTGTCCAGTCGCACGCCGTAGCGCGACCGGAGGAAGGCATGGCCGGCTACGCCAACGACTCCCGCGCGCCGCAGAGCGTCCGCTTGTTGCCGGCGCATGGCGAGTGTTAGCACCAGTAGCCTTGGCACGCTGAGTTTTTGTTCGTCATCAACTAAACCACGTCGGCAAAGGCTCTCGACGTCTGCGGGGGTCTGGTTTCGCAACGAACCGCCGCCGAACAATCTGATCAGCAGGCGCTGTTCTGACCTGGTCAATTCGTCCCCAAAGCGGTATCTCGGGCATCCTCGGTGTTCCCCAGAGAACCGCATACGAGACTTTGCCGCTCAATTTATCGATCATAACTCGCTGGATCGTGCCGATTTTTTCTCGGTCTGCGCCGTACACCGCCGTGCCTTCGACCTTATCATTCCGATTAGAGTTCCGGCTTCTTGTTCACCTGTTACTGGCGTCCTCCGTAGGTTGTTAAGAACGGCCAACAGAAGAGAACAACCCTTGTTCGTGTAACAGGACTAGGGACTGCGACCGCAAACCCGGGGAAAAGAAACGATACGCATTTTTGCCGTCAGCTTTCGCCGCGTACATTGCGATGTCGGCCTTCTTGACCATGTCCTCAGGATCCGCGGCATCACTCGGATATGCCGCGATCCCGATGCTGCAGCTTATGCGGCATTCGTGTCCGCTGAGGAAGATGGGCGCGCTGAGCGCTTCCAGCAGCCTTCGGGGATAGCGCCGGATTGCTCTCTCGTCGTCAGTTCGCCGAGCAGGATTAAGGGCGCCGGTGGATGCAGCGATTAGGAGCTTACTTCGCCCGGCTAAGCAGGTTGGCGTGACAGAATGCCAAATCTCGGACTAACGATTTCAACGGGTTGTTAGGGCCATAGGGGACCAATTGTGCTCGGTGCCGCAGTGGAGAACTGAACACCGACCTCGTCCGGAAGTCCGTTGTGCACGGTCCCTGATTGGACCCGGCGATCCGGATCCCCGCTTCTCGACCGAGAAGATCCCAGTCGACGGTCCCTTGTATTATCCGCGAAAAACATCCATATACCATCCATGCAGATGATATGCGGATGGAAAAAATGCCCTCGAACGCCCACGAACTGAGGCCAAAGCCTCCTGAGACTGAAAAAATCACGATCAATCTTGGCTATGTCGACCTCGGCCACGTCGATCTGATGGTGCGCGACGGATTCTATTCAAACCGCACTGATTTCATCCGAACGGCGATCCGCAATCAGCTCGAGCGTCACGCCGACGTGGTCAAGCAGTCCACCGCGCGCAAAGGCCTGGACCTCGGTTTGCGGAACTACACCCGCGCCGATCTCGAAGCGGCGCGACAGGCCGGCGAGATGCTGCACATCCATGTCCTCGGTCTTGCCAGCATCGAGCAAGATGTCACGGCCGATCTCGCGCGCGCCACCATCGCCTCGGTTTCCGTGCTTGGAGCCCTGCATGCCACCCCTGCGGTCAAGGCCGCTCTTGCCGACAGAACAAGGTGAATACGATGTTGAACCAGGACACACTTCGCGAGGCCACACGCTTGACCCAAGCGGGGCAACTGACCGAAGCCGCTGCGCTGCTACAGAGTATGTTCCGGGGCGAGCGCGCGCCTGCGGCGGCGTCGGCCGCCCAGGGGCGCATCCGTCTTCCGGGCCGCGTGCCGACCACCATCGACCCCAAAGCCAACGACGTCGACAAGGCCGACCGCGCAGCACTGGCGGACGCGGCGACCGCCGCCCCGCTCCGGCGCCGGCCGTTATTCGACCGCGCCAAGGACGGCACCTGGCTTGGCCTGCGGGGCGTCAAGCACGCGCCAGCTTCGATGACCGACATCGTGCCGGAGGGAGCGAAATTTATCGAAGGCAGCTACAGCAACAAGGCTGGAAGCCGGACCTACAAGCTGTTCGTCCCCAGCGGCTATCGTCAGGGGCAGCCCCTTCCGCTGGTGGTTATGCTGCACGGCTGCACCCAGTCGCCGGACGATTTCGCCGCCGGCACCCGGATGAATTTCATCGCGGAAGAACAGAACTGCCTGGTGGTCTATCCGGCGCAGCCCAGCGGCGCCAACCCGTCGAAGTGCTGGAACTGGTTTCGCGCGGCCGACCAGCGCCGCGACGAAGGCGAGCCCTCGCTGATCGCGGGCATCACCCGCCAAGTCATGCAGGACTATTCGGTCGATCGGAAGCGCGTCTATGCCGCCGGTCTGTCGGCCGGCGGGGCGAGTGCCGCCATCATGGGAGCGACGTACGCCGACCTGTACGCCGCCGTCGGCATTCATTCGGGCCTCGCCTGCGGCGCCGCCCGCGATCTTCCCTCCGCGCTCGTCGCCATGCGCCAGGGAGGCGGCGCGTACGAAGCAACTGGGGCGGCCAGATCGCAGGCGCCAACGATTGTTTTCCACGGTGATCACGATACCACAGTACACCCAAAGAACGGCGACCGTGTTATCGAGCTGTCGACCAAAGCGAAGAATTTGGCGACGGAGGTACTTCGCGGTCGGATGCCCCGCGGGCGTGCCTATACCCGCACAATCATTACCGACGCGGGCGGCCGGGCGATCTCCGAACATTGGAACATTCACGGTACCGGCCACGCTTGGTCTGGAGGCAGTCCCGCCGGTTCCTACACCGATCCGCAGGGACCGGACGCGAGCAGAGAAATGCTGCGTTTCTTCCTCGAGCATTCGCTCCCGGATTAGACCATTAATTCGAAACCCCTCGGCTTTTGGCTGCACGATCATCAACCGAATATGAGCCGTCATCGGCTAGGGTTGCCGTCAAGCTTGCTCGAGCCAGAGACAATTTAAGATCGCAACTTCAATTCTCTTAACGCGAAGGGGGTCTTGGCGATAGCCAGAATCAAGGAATAACCCGGCTGCATTTTCGTTTATTTTCATGGCGCGGTCGAAAAAATAGGTACAAATTGTAATTTTAGATCAACGAATTTTTCGGGAGCCGCCATTGTCCTCGGAATCTCTTGTTCGAATCCTCAACAAAAACATTTCGAAGGTGTTGAGACCCCTGCGGTCCTGGGTGGCGGCCGCTACTTTGCTGGCACTATTTCCAAGCAGCGGTTTCGCGTTGACCAAAGAAGCCGCGATCGCCAATTGCAGGGATTCGATCGGGAGGCCGTTCGTTCAATCCTGCGTCAGAAACGGCGGCTTTTTTGAATCGTGCCGGGCGCAGATCACTCCAAAAGTTCGAGCCTGCGTGATGGCGGCGCTAAATGCCGCCAACGGCCGCGCCGACGTAGCGGTTGCGCTTCCAAAGGAGGCGGTCCCCGCGGCGAGCGCCGGTGCTTCCTTGCCGATAGGTTTTGCAGCGCCGCCCCGCACCATCGCCGATATCACGGCCATTCTGGACAGCGAAAAGCCTGATACCACCAAAATCGCGCAATTGAAGTCGGCCGCCGACGCGACACCAACCGCCAAACAGACACGCGCGGATCAGGCGCAATTCTATCTCGATCGCGGCAACGCGCGCGGTCAACTCGGGCGGCTCTCCGATTCGATTGCCGATGCCAATAAAGGAATCGAGGTCGGCAAAG
Organism: uncultured Alphaproteobacteria bacterium; assembly: GCA_963755895.1. Taxonomy (GTDB): domain Bacteria; phylum Pseudomonadota; class Alphaproteobacteria; order Rhizobiales; family Xanthobacteraceae; genus Bradyrhizobium. Next base: position 229,864 of record CAVWMD010000022.1, on the reverse strand, counting down.
GGGTGGTCACTCCACATCTCCTGGGCCGCCTGATGCAGCTTGCCGCGTTCGAATACTCGTCAGCGGGAGATCCGAAGAAGTCTCTGGAGATCATGCTGCAGATGCAGCGAGATATCGCGACCGCGCCCGGTGCGAAAGGCTTTGCGTTCGGGGTGAACCGATCGATCGAGGGGCTGTACATTCAGATGGGAGATGTCGCACAGGCTGATGCGACCTTCCGGCGGACGCTGCCGCTGCTGCAAGAGGCGCGAACCAGCGGACTGCCAGCATGGCGCGAATCCTATCAGAAATTAGGACAAAGCTGGGAGGGAGACATTGAGCTGGCCCGGGCGATGCTGTTTGAGGCGCGCGGACAGTTCCACGACGCCGAACTCGCCTATAAAACGGCTGAGGTGCGCAAACGCGCCAGCATCAAGGGCGTCATGGAATGGAAAGATCCGCCCGCGGAAACACTGCTGCTGCAGGGCGTGGATTTCGCTGTTCTCAGCCAGGCACGTATGAAATCCCAGCAAGGTCGAATGGCGGAAGCGGAGGTCGACGCGCGCCGCGCTTTGCTCTCGCGGCTGAAGGATCAGGGTAAGTACAACCCGTCGACCCCGCGCTTCATCATGGGGTTGGCTGATATTCTCGTCGGAGAGGGCCGTTACGCCGAGGCTGAAAAGCTCGCTCGGGCTTGCCTGGAAATAAACCGCGTTGTCGGTGTCCCCGACGAATTGCAGGCGACCGTGCAGTTGCTGTCGCAGCTTGGTCGGGTGCTGATTCTGCAGCACAAGGGCAGCGAGGCGATCGCCATATATGCGCAAATCGATAAGGCCATTGCGGGCTGGGAACCCGCTCGGAAGCGCGTATTCGAACTCAACGATTCCAGAATCGCCTCTCTCTATGAATCAGGCCAGGTGGACGCCGGTATCGCGGCGGCCGAACAGCTTGTTAAGGCACTGGTCGCAAGGATCGGAGAAGGCCAGTTCAGCACCGCGTCGTCTCGCGGCACTCTGGCAATGGGGTTGGCGCGGGCGGGCAGAAACGAGGATGCAATCCGCGAGTTCAAGTCGGCCATTCCGATCCTGCTGTCGGCGTCGCGCGAGAATGCGGATGACGACGATAGCACCGTCGTGGCGGCGCGCAGCCAGCGGCTGCTGGATATCGTCGAGGCTTATCTTGCCCTGCTGGCTCGGCGGGACAATCCGACCGTCGATGTCAGCCTTGAGACCTTTGAACTCGCGGACGCCCTCCGTGGCCGCTCCGTGCAGCAGGCTTTGGCCGCCAGCGCGGCGCGCTCCGCCGCGAAAGACCCGGCGCTCGCTGAACTTGTCCGCAAGGAACAGGATCTCGGCAAACAGCTCAGTGCCCAACTTGGCGCATTGAATAACGCGTTGACGCTGCCCTCGGACCAGCGCGATGAAAAGGCAATTCAGGCGATGAATGCCTCGATCACGGCGTTGCGATCGGAACGCGGCAAAGCCCGGCTGGAGATCGATCGGAAATTTCCGGCTTATGCGGATCTGGTATCCCCCAAGTCACCCACGGTGGATCAGATCAGGATGGCGCTGGATAACGATGAGGCCTTTCTTTCTTTTTATTTCGGCCAACGAACCAGTTTCGTCTGGGCCGTTCCCAAAAGCGGCCCGGTAGCGTTCGCTGCGATCAAGCAAACCGGCGGCGAGATCGCGACCAAAGTGAGTAAGCTGCGCGAGGCGCTTGAACCGCAGGCTGCCATGATCTCCGACATTCCCGAGTTCGACCTCAAGCTGGCCTATGATCTCTATTCTCAGCTCCTCAAGCCGGTCGAAAGCGGTTGGCAGCCGTCGAAACGATTGATTGTGGTCACCAACGGCGCACTCGGATTGCTGCCGCTGTCGCTGTTGCCCACCGCAGCGTCCGAAATAAGGGTTGACGAAGAACCATTATTTTCGGGTTACAGAAATGTTGCTTGGCTTGCGCGCACCCATGCGGTCACAAGCGTGCCTTCCGCGGCAGCGCTGATTACGCTTCGGCAATTACCTCCCGGAAAGGCCAATCGCGACGAGTTGATAGGGTTCGGCGATCCCATTTTCAGCAAGGAAGAAGAAGCGGAAATCGATGCGCCCGCGGCAACGATTCACGTCGCTGATGCCGATAGCAACGTAACCCGGGGTGTGCCATTGAAACGACGCAGCAGTCCCAAACTTGAGGGCGTGGACAGTGCGGATTTGGCGATGTTGCCGCGTTTGCCGGACACGGCGGATGAGTTGAGGTCGATCGCATTGGCGCTGCAAGCAGATCCATCGAAAGTTCTGAATCTCGGCAAAGGCGCCAGCGAAGGAATCGTTAAAGCCGCGAATCTGTCGGGCTTCAAGGTTGTGGCTTTCGCCACGCATGGCCTGGTTCCCGGTGAACTGGACGGTCTGACGCAGCCGGCGCTGGCGCTTTCGGCGCCTTCTGTTACCGGAGAAAACGGGGACGGCCTCCTGACCATGGAAGAGATCCTGGAGCTCAAACTCGACGCCGACTGGGTTATTCTCTCCGCCTGCAATACGGGAGCAGGCGCCGGCGCCGGGGCGGAGGCGGCGTCGGGTCTTGGGCGAGCCTTCTTCTATGCGGGCACGCGCTCCTTGCTTGTCACCAACTGGTCGGTTCACTCGCAATCGGCGCGCGAACTTGTCACTGACCTTTTCAAGCGGCAGGCGGCTGACCATAAGTTGCCTCGCGGTGAGGCTTTACGGCAGGCGATGATGGCGCTGGTCGATGGTCCCGGTTACGTCGGCGCTGACGGGAAGACCGAGTTCGCCTATGCTCATCCGTTATTCTGGGCGCCCTATTCCATCATTGGTGACGGTGGATCGCATTGACATTTACTGGACTGATGCTTGCTCCGGGAGGGATCGTTGATTTTGCGTATGTCATTATTGATCGGGTTTCTATTGTCCTGTTTGAGCCTGCTGGCCTGCGTTTCGGCTTCGGCCGCGGTTTTGATCAATTCGGAAGAAGCCAAACTGCCGCCGCCAAAGGGAGGGGCGGTCGCGATTGATCGACGAGGAGTAACCCGAGCTCCCAAGGTCATTCTGATTTCCAGCACCGAGCCAGTTCATTCGCCGGTCCATCTTCAGCTCAAATTTGAATCGTTCGGAGGAACCAGGATCGACGAAAACTCCGTTAAAGTGACTTATCTTAGGACCCCCAATGTCGACTTGACGCCGCGCGTCAAATCTTTCGTGCAAGCAACCGGCATTGACATGCCGGATGCTGAATTGCCGGCCGGAGACTATACGCTTCGCGTTGATGTCAAGGATACCGACGGGCGCCTCGGCAGCATGAGTTTTGTGTTGCAGGTCGAACCCTGAGCAAGACACCGACAATCTGTCCATTCTGCGCGAGCGACAATGCGCCGCTCGCACTCGTTTGCGCGTCGTGCTCTCGCGACATCGCCGTTCCGCTCTCGCTGACGGCAGAACGAGACAGCCTTTCTCGAAAGCGTGATCTCATGAAGGAGGACCTTGTAAAGGCCAAGGCGGAACTTAGAGCGCTCAAGCCCAACATGAAACCAAGATCAATCTGATGGAATGCCCGTTTTGCGCCGAATCGGTCAAGCAAGAGGCGATCGTCTGCAAGCATTGTTCGCGTGATTTGCGTGTTGCACGTCCGGTCATGCTGGAAGTCCATGCCATCGTTTCCGAACTCGACCAACTCCAGCGAGAACTTGCCAGCGTAAAGGCAAGGTTAGCGAGGGCGCACTTCCCGGTCCGACATCTGATAGGCGATTTCACCTGCTACGTACTAGCGCCGGCCGCCCTGCTGGTTGCGGCCCATATCATCGTCACGATCGTATTGGATGTAACGCCGCTTTATCTAAGGCTGGCGTCGGTGGTTATTCCGCTGCCTTTCGGTCTCGCGCTTCATGAGCTGAGAAAAATCGGATATCGCGGCGCGATCGGAATTGGGATCGTGACCGCTACGGTCGCCGTAGCATGTATGCTCATCGTAACGGGCTTGAACGACAAGGTCCCGATCATTCCCAACACCTGGCTCGATTGGCGCGAGGTTATCGAATACGTCGCGAGTATTGCGCTGGCATTCGGGACTGGTGACATCCTCGGCTTGCTCATATTCGATGTGTTTCCGAGGACGGTATCGCACGATGGGAAGCCAAACGCCGTCGCCTTTGTCATTGCGGGAATGCTCGGGCAGCATGTGGGTGAAGAGCAGATGCGCAGGCGGGCACGGAGAATTCAGGATCTGCTGCGCACGGCAGGTCCTCTCGTGGGCGTTTTGATGACGGCAGGAGGTTCGATTTACGCCGGCCTCAAGGGGATAATCGGCTGGTAGCGGCCTCTCACCAGATCACGTCGATTTTTGGAGTTTGACCGAGGAAATCAGGCGATTTCAACGACAGCTGCATATTCAAGATTCGCAGCTCGTGGCTGCAAAATTCTCCAAACCGCCCGGAAATGAGGGCAGATTCCTTAAACGTTTCAAAGGGCCTTTTGGGATTGGGAATGTGCAAGTTCGATCCCTCCCAGGTCAGCCACCCATTCTTGTCTTAGAGAATGTCCTTCGGATGAGAAAGGCCTGCAAACAGGTTTTTAGACACCCACGCTGAGGCCTTGCTCGCTTCATTTGTCCGTCCTTGAGAAGTCCGGACTCTAACGCTACCTTGAACGATGCCCATGTCGCAACGCTGAAGTTCAAAGCGACGATCACGTTCAGTGCGGCGGACAAGAACATCAGACCTGACCACACGAACCCAAAGATGAAAACGACGTCAGGAACGATCTCCATTGCAACTGGAGGCAGATAGCGGTTCATCCATCCGGGTTTAAGCATCACGACGGCAACGACCGCGTAGATCAGGCTCGGCTTGATCATTACAAAGCGGGGATCGTTGGTGATGAGAGTGGCCGCGCCCGAGCCAACAACCAAAAAGAGGCTCAACCACTCTATAGTCTCAATCGACCTTTTGCGTGCGAACTGCCAGCCGATCTGAGCGATGCCCAGTGCGACGCCGAGGGCCACCGACAGAGGAATGTTATTGGTCCATAGATAAAGGGCGAGAAAAAGAACGCCGACGCCATGTCGAGCAGCAGAAATTTCCCCGCGTGAAATAGGCTCTTCATAGGACGGTTACCCCCTTGTTGGGAGCGGTCAGCCTTACACCTATAATTGTGTTTCGGCGAGGGCCTGAGTTTACCGAGTGCCTGCGACCGTGTTTCAAATGTCTTCGCTCAACGTCCCAGAGGGGTCATTCGCGTCGCCTCCGGCACGTCCGCCCCAGGTCCGGTTTGGGGACCACCCCGGACATCTTTGCTGACGACTGCCGAACGGACCTGAGCGCCCCAAAGTGAACCCCGCGCGTCCGGCAGGGCTGGCGTGTACGTCGACTATCAATCAATAGGCGGTCGCAACAGTGACGCCTAGCGAAGCACTGCAGCGCATTCGTACCCTCGTGGAAGCATCGGCAGACTTGAAGGACGACACGCAACGCAAGGTCTTGTTGCGCGGCTTGATCGTGATTGCGCAGAAGGGGCTTTGACAGTCGCATTGAGCGCGCGCGTGACCATCTGATCCGTGACGAAACGGCCGAAGCCTTTGCGTGTCGACGGCTTGACGGGAGGTCCGCCCCTTTCGAGCCATTCCAACGTGAAGGATTTGGGAGCGCCATCTTCGTCGTCGAAATTCCAGCTTAGCGCAACCTTGCCGCCGGGCGCTGACAGCGCGCCATATTTTGATGCGTTGGTTGCGAGTTCGTGTAACCGAGTTGGCTAATTTAGTCGGATTACGCGAGTTCCACTTTATCCGAGCATTTAAACAATCAGTCGGCCATTCGCCCTATCAGTACGTGCTGTCCAAGCGGACCAGCGCTGCAAAGGAAATGTTGTTGAACCGCGATCTATCGGTTGCAGATGTGGCGCTCGCGGTAGGGTTTAGCGATGCACCCCAACTGAACCGCGTGTTTCGGAAATTGACTGGAGTTACCCCAACGGCCTTTCGGCGTGAGAACGGTTTGCGTTAAATCGAGCTACGGGGGGTCTGTCCTTGTCTACTCATCGCTACACGCAGAGGAAATTACAGTGAGCCGCGGCCTCTGGGACTAGACGCGCCAAAGCGCCCCGGAAAGGCTTATTCGGCCAGGTCGTAATGCTGGCACAACTCCACCGCGATCGTGTCGGCCATGACCTGGCAGCGATGGACCTCCGACGGCTGGCGCCCGTGGATCATGGCGTGCCAGCCCGTATCCGTGTTGCGGTGAACGGTCACCTTGAAATCGCCGGCGCCGATTCGCTGCTTCACGATTTCTTCAAGCTCGGCCCCGGTCTTCTTTTGCTTATCCACGCGGCGAGGTCCCTTTGATGCAATGGCGTAGCTGAACTGCAGTCGGTTTATTTCCCCTTCGCCTTCAGCCCGACCTCAATCGTGCGGCGGCGGGCCTGATGGGTGTTCTTCATCGCTTAACATCGAACGCCGATCCTTTCGAGGCCGGGAGTTCGAGAAGATCCGGCCGCGGGGGGAACTGGGGGCGCGGCTCGGTGACGGGCTCGGTGGTCGGATCGTCCTGAACCTTCGCCTCTTGCCTGCGTTTCATGATAAGTCCAATCAGGCCAGCAATCACCAGCAATGCGCCTGCTAATATGAGCCAATGCGGCAACTGCCATTCCATGACGGTTACGCACTCTCTGCGGTGCATGACGGCGAGGGTTGGTGCATCAAGGCCGAGCGCCACGGCGAAGCGCCATATTACTTCGAATGCTATGCGGTTGATACACATACGGCGCATTGGACCGCTGGGCAGGTAGCAAAGGGATACAGCAGCAAGGTCGAGCCTCCGCGGCTGAACTGATCGGTCACCTTAGTATTTGCGCCGGTTTCTAAGGGCCTCCGGCTCACGCGGACGCCAATACGAAGCCGCCCTGGGCAACTCGGGCGGCTTTGTTGCGAGGCCGGAACGAACGGTTCCGGTACCTGTTGGTTGCCCTATGAACGATGACGAGAGCCCTCTGATATCCCTTGTATCCTGCATAGTCTGCGTCAAGACGATGAAACTCGAGACGATCGCCCCTGATGACGACGGCAGGGACGTCATCACATACCGCTGCGGACAATGCGGTAGGATAGAGCGACTTCGCCTGGCGCGCGGAAGTTGGCCTTGATTGCTGACCGGCGCGCCAGTTCACCGGCGGGTGTTGTTGGCACTCCGCTTGCTTCAGACGAACAAACCTGGCGGCGGACTTTACGATGGGCGTTCGTTTTCGAGCCGATTGACGTCAACGCGAACGCGCCCGGTGGGGCACGCGTTTTAAGGACCTTTGCCGATGTTGGTGCTTTCATATTGATCGCTGTCGACCTGCCGCGGCGCCTATCGCCTCATTGGAGCGCCGTTCGTCGGGATCTGGTTCAGGCCCGTTTCGGCGCAAGGCGCGCCGAGGCCCACCAGGCCATCCGCGACGCGCTGGCGGCCGAAGGATGGCTGGCGGACTAGCGATGAGGCGCCGGTTCACGCCCGGCGGGTTTTGCTTTGGTCTTTGCTATGCGGCGACTTGTAAGGCGTTGATGGTGTGGCTTTCCGCACTGCAAGCTTTGGCGCTTTTGACGCGATCGGCGGCGGGAAACGAGAAGCCCATCGCTGTTCGAAGCGTCTTTGAAGGTCTAGAGGGATAATGCTCATGGCTGAGGCTTCCGTTCTCGATTGCCCCAACATTCATGAACGCGTTCGTCGGCTTAAAGGTCCCTGCGTCAGGCCTAGCACTACAGTTGCCTTTTATGGAGATTTCTGAATCCATGGGCAACCATGATTCGAAGATCGTGGGCGCAGACAGCGTCGATTGAAGAGACGCTTGCGTTGTGGGCGGCGTCGCTTCGGGAGATCAAGCAGCGGATACGTCCGTTGTTCAATCAAGATCGTGTTGCGAGGAATGCAGGCTTGTTTCTGGAAAGCCTGCTCGGAGATGAGCAACGCAAGACCGGTTGGATGCGTGCGGAGGCAGCTGGCGATCCCGGTCCTTGGCGGCAACAGGCGATCCTGGGTCGCAGGGATTGGGATGCTGATGGTCTGCGCGATATCGTCCGCGATTATGTCGTCGAGCATTTGGCGGATGACGATGCGGTGCTGGTGATCGACGAGACCGGCTTTCTCAAGCAGGGCAAGGCGTCGTGCGGGGTGGCGCGGCAATACACTGGTTCCGCCGGCAAGATCACGAACTGCCAGATCGGCGTCTTCGCCGCCTACGTGTCGCGCCACGGTCATGCGTTCATCGATCGCGCGCTGTATCTTCCGAAGGAATGGACCGACGATCCAGATCGTCTGGAAGCCGCTTATGTGCCTCCCGGTGTCGGCTTTGCGACCAAGCCAAAGCTTGCAACGAGCATGATCGCACGCGCCATAGCCGCGTCTGTCCCATTCAAGTGGGTTGCCGGTGATACTGTCTACGGTGTTGGCGATATCGAACAGCAATTACGCCGGGCAGGCAAAGGCTACGTGCTCGGGGTCAGCAGCGCTCATGTATTCCGATCCTGGGGAAAGCGGCGATCGGTCGCCGGCACGGCCGCGGACATCGCTCGGACGCGGCGCGCGTCCGATTGGAAACGCCAGTCGGCAGGGGCCGGAACCAAAGGACCGCGGCTGCACGATTGGTGCTATCTCGAATTGGCCGATCTCGAGGTCGAAGAATTTTACAGCGCAAATCATGGTCTTTGGACACGAGGTCTGCTGATCCGTCGTCATATCGCCGATGGCGATCTCGCCTTCTTCACCACCTGGTGTCCAGCGGGAACATCCATCGAAACGCTGGTGGCGGTCGAAGGCCATCGGTGGGCGATCGAGGACAGCTTTGAGACCGCGAAAAACGAATTCGGGCTCGATCACAACGAGAGCAGATCCTGGCATGGCTGGCATCGCCACGTTTCCCTGGTGATGCTCGCCTTCGCCATGATGGCGGTGATCCGCCATCGCGCCAATTCGCCGCCACCCAAAAAAACGAAACGCCGAACCACGGCAAAACTCAAAATATCGCCAATCCGTCGTTGATCCGTTGGTCAATCCAGGAAGTCCGCCGCATCGCCATCAGGCTCGCCCGAAAGCGGATCCGACCCGCACACATCATCGCATGGTCACTCTGGCGCAGAGCTCACCAGGCCGCCGCCCAACGTGCCCACTTCAAAAAACGACAACTGTAATGCTAGTCTCTCAGACGATGAGTGGTGAGGACGCCGGTTCACGTTGGCGGGTTTTTGCCACGAATCGTCTTTATGCCCGATTTCGACCACGCCTCGCGGGCCCAAGGGGAATGGTCAGACCCGGCGCGTGTCGTCCACCACTCACCGCGCGCCGGGCCGCTCGCAAGTGACGACGAGTATCCGGACGATGAGAGGTGAGGGCGGCGGTTGACGCCGGGCCGGCGCTTGGCCAAACATTAATTTGCGGAGCTGCCGGTTTTGGCTGGCGGTCTCTTCGCCGCAGGGGCCTTTGCTGCGGTCTTGGGTGCGTCGCCACTGCGCGCGCTGCCCCATGGATCATACGAAGTTTTGGCGTCCGGTATTTTCTTGAGGGATTCCTTGTAGGCCTTTTCAGCCGCCTGTTCCTTCTCAATTTGGTCTGGTGTCTTTCCATCCATCATTTGTTCCATCGTCGGCATCGTTGACGCTTTGCTCTGGGCATAGGCGGGTGCGGCCAGCATCAAGATCATGGCCGCGGGGGCGAAGACAACTTTCACGCGAATGCTCCCCGGTTCTTTCTGAGCGCGATGCCAATCACCACATCATAGAGGTATCGCGGCCGGCCGGCAAAGGTGCAGGCAATACGGGGATGCGCAGGCTAAGCGCCGTCGGCTCAACCCGGCGGGGGCTTTTTCAGGAACAAGAATGACCGGTGAGGAATCTCGAAAGCTGAAGTCAGGAGACCGCGTCTTCTGGCGGGACGACCTAAAAAACCAGGGCACTGTCAGAGGGACGTCCTGGAGCGGCGTCACGATTGATTGGGACGACGGCGAGTCGACCTCCATCAGTCACAACGACATGACGCAGGTCAGTCGTGCGCCTTCCTGAGCGCCGGCGCCGATCGGTCAGGAAGCGCAACCGGCACCGGCTTGTCGCGCACGCAAGACGAATTAAACGATAGACGATATCTATCTCGAGGCCCGGCGCCAGCGTTTGCACGTTGGCGGCGGGACCCACGCTCGCGGAGGAAAATAACATGCGAAATTTGATCGAAGACAGAAGAAGTCCTCAGGATGCAATTCGAAGCCTTCGCACACTATGCGAGACATGAGAGCGAAAAGCCCGAAGCCGCATATTGTTTCGACGCACTCGCGACCAGCGTCGACGACGTCTCGCCCGAACTGTTGGAGGCTTATGTGGAAATGTTTCAGAAGATCGAAAACAGGAAAGTCGGCAGCGCCTTAAAGCAATCGATCCAGCAGGGACTATGGTCGCCGACAGATGCTACAGAATACATGGAGCGCTTCATTGCGTTTGCATCTGGAACAGGGGCGCCTTCCTGAGCGCCGGCGCCGATCGGTCAGGAAGCGGAAACCGGCAGCGGATGGCTAGCCATGCGAGCCAGTTGAGGCGGTGACAACGAGCCCGCCGGTCCGCCGGCGGGTCTATAATTTCCCCCAATGCGGCTGGAACCGTTGCCAGCCAGGGACATTGCCCCAGCGGCGACGGAATCTTGCGAGGAGCGAGACAGATGCCACCAGAGGCCATGCGGCGTAATGCCCGCGTGGCCTTAGTTGTTTCTGGGCAGGTCGGGCTCGCCAGCAACCAGCGCTAGGTCGGAAGTTAGGCTTCGAGGAGGACGCCATGCCGAGCGACCAGGAATTCCTGCTCTATCCTTTGGACACCGGAGAGGATCCGGCGTGCCTGGATTGCGGCACACTCATGATCGTAGCCGCGCACGAGGTCAGGGAAGCCAAGCCAGACTTCATCACCTTCCGGTGCAAGCGGTGCGGGCGCTCCGAAAAGTATGTCTGCGACGAATGAGGCTCAGCGGCCGCCGGTGCCGCCGGCGGGTTTTCGCTGCTTTGTGAACGGGTGCGCATGCAGACGCTCACGCATCCCGAGAATCGGCCCTGTGGGTATGCTGCGGATATGCTGCGGATAACGAGCGCACTGGCTCAGGTCCGCGCTTATTTGAATGACCTATTGAGCGACATGAACTTGAGGTTCAACTTCGTGCCGCCATGCTCATCTTAGCCCGCCGCCGCTTAGCCCGATCGAGCATCCCCTTGACACTGTCCGGCTTCACGCACAGTCGCTCGGCTATTTGAGCGCGGGTGAGCCCCTGTTCGTGCAGCTTCAGCGCCCGATCAGCTTTGGAGGACGCGCCCCTTTCCGGAATGCCGTTCATCCCACCCTCGCCAGTTCGACGTTGAGGTGCCTTTCCACGTCCCATCGCAGGGCGCCATGCCCGTCTCCTGCTCTCGAATTGTTCATGGGGAATTCTACGCCCCGCCCAGCTGATGCCAAGGTCAAGCTGGGCTGGCGACCCCAGCGATGGCGCCGATCGGCCGGCAGCCCGCAATCCCGGATTCACCAGTGGCCTTCCTAAAGGGAGCTGGCGACGGCGCCGGGTGTTGTCATGGCGGGAGTGATCGAGGGATCCCGCCATGAAAAGCGATTATATCGTTGCTGGTATTTTAGTCGGCGCAATGGTTGTCGGCCTCGGAGCTTATTCGGTCAGATCCGGCGACCAGTACTGCCCAAAGCCCAAGGAACTGAGCCCTCGAAGCCCAATTAACACCGCCCCGGTCGAGCGGCGAAGCACATCGGAAGAAGGCGCGGGCTCAGGTTCGCGCCGCTCCGTACATCCAACCCAGACGAGCGGCTATCATTCCGCAACCGGAGGGCGAGGGCAAAGGCTCCTCGACTCAATAGTGATCGCTTCCACTATGGAATTCGGATGGCGTCGGCCGCCATGTGATGGCTCGGGCGGAAACGCCACGCATAAAATTTATCGATCGATGTCACGGGGCAGCCGCTAAGGGTCGTCTACTCGGCATTGACGCCGCTAACGCTCTCGACCAGCCGGACGAATTGATGGCGCATGACTTGGTTTTCGATCGCAGTCAACGCCCGGCATATACGCAGGTTCAGCGGATCGGTCATCAACGTTTGCAATTCCTGACCGGCCTTGCTGACGGTGTGCCCGTCGGTCTGGAAATACGAAACGCTCTCGTCGAGCGCGGCCGCGATCTGCTCGAGCCGGACTGCGCTGACCCGGTTGACGCCCTTTTCATATTTCTGGATCTGCTGGAACGAGACGCCCAGCGCCTCGCCTAGAACTTCCTGGCTCACGCCAGCCACGACGCGGCGGGTACGGATCTTCTCCCCGAGTGTCTTGTCGGCCGGGCCGGACGCGCGTGGCTTTGGTGTCTTTGCCTTGGTAGCCATTCTTGGGTCTCCTGCGGTGAGGGGCATATATTCGCTTTAGCGCAACCTAAGCGCGCGCAAAAGCCGCCCCTCTCATGAGGGCTTGTCCCATGAGGGCTTGGCAACCTATTGCTTGGCACCCGGGGGATTTGCTTCCGGGGTCGGCGCGGGCTCGGCCGTGGGTGAGGTATCCCGAAGTTCTGGTGGGGCCAAACAATCGCCGGCCCAAAGCTTGGTCCCCTTGACTGTTCCAACGAGCTTGCAGGCCATTGGTGCCGGCGGCTTTACCTGCTTTAGAGGCTTGCCACCCACCTTGGAGGCGGTTTGGGCGAAAGCGGTCGCCGAAAGGCCGATGATTGCGGCAAGTATCACCAGAGTCCTCATCGTCATTTCCCCTTCGCCTTCAGCCTCGACTTACGCGCCAGCCGCTCAGCTTTAAGGCGTTTGAGGTTTTCCTGAAATTCCGGAGCAGCTTGGCTTTCCGCTATTGCCTGCCTCGACCCGATCGGATTGAGGGCCCTTCGAGCAGCCTCGTCCTCAACCTGTTCCGCGGCCGTTCGCTTCGGCTTGATCATTTGGCTTTCGCTTTCAGTCCCGGCTCGACCAGGCGGCGGGACGGCGCTACCGTTACCAGCCTTAGCGAAAGGCCAGATCTCTCGGCTCGGAAGCGCACCGCGGCTACAGTGCGTCCAAGCTCCGCTGCTATGTCCCACGCACTCATTCCGGATATCGCCAGCGAACGCAGTCGTTCGTCTTCTACGTTCGTCCACTGTTTTGCGTTGAGTTCGAGCATGCTTCATATCCGCCTCGCTTTCTTCGGCGGTTTCTCGCCCGGATCCTTCGCGACGATGACCAGCACGGCATCCAGCATGGCCCGGATAGCCTCAGGGCGGGTCATCGGTGCAGCCTGGTTGGCGATCCAGGCGTCGACCGCGGAGAGCCGGTCTGGCTGCAGGCGGACGCCAACGAGGTTCCTTTGCCGGTCGGCGCCGGCCCTCGACGTTTCTTTGTTATCACGGTTTGACGTTTCATAAGAACAACCGTGTTAACACAGAAGCAAGCCGAGCGGAAGTTGTAAGCCATCACAGCGTGCGGTGGCGATCTTCGCGCGACCGTCAAGGCGCTGATCGTGGCGATCGAGTTCGTGGAAGCCGAGATGGAGCGGCAAGTGTCCCATGGCTTCCGTCGCGGCGTGAAGCATGGCCGGTTCGGCACGTATTCAGGCTAATCAACATGCCCGACATCGACTTAATCCGTCGCGAGATCGAACGCATGCGAACCCAGGTTCACCGCCAACGCGGCGAGATCAGCCGAATGGTAAACGACCCGTTGTTCCCATCGCGGAAATTTGGCCGCTGACATTGAAGCTTGCTTATGGAGCGCGTGCATTAAGTGATGGTTAGACTATCTGTCCGACGAGTCCTTGATGAGCAGCATCTCGACGAATTGCACTATCCGGCATGAACGCGGCGGCTCGCCGCCTCCAGGTCTCCGCCTCTAAGAGTTCGACTCATAATGTATCCGGGCGGATCATGCTCTGGCGAGTTTGCGCGAGAGCAACTTGACGCTGGCGATCATGAGCCATGCTTCGGCGCTCGCAATCGTTGCCTCGAAGTCCTTTGCAAGACGACGATTGCGGTTGAGCCAGGCGATGGTTCGTTCGACGACCCAGCGGCGTGGCAATAATTTGAATCCTTTAGCGGCATCGGATCGTTTGACGATCTCGATGGTCCAGCGGCCGATTGAGGCAAGCGCCTTTTTGAGTTTCGGACCGGCATAGCCACCATCGGCGAAGACATGACGTAACCAGGGGAAAGCACTTCGGATCAACTGGAAAAGCGCAGGTGCGCCGTCGCGATCTTGTATGCTGGCTTCATGCACGACGCCTGCGATCAGAAAGCCCGCGGTGTCAGTGAGAAGGTGCCGTTTGCGTCCTTTGATCTTCTTGCCGGCATCGAACCCGCGCGGACCACCTGCCTCGGTCGTTTTAATCGACTGGCTGTCGATCACTCCTGCCGTGGGACTTGCCTCCCGGCCATCGGCCTCACGCGCCATCATGACGAGATGGTGGTTGATCTTCTGCCAGGTGCCGTCATCGCGCCACCGGTAGAAGTACCGCTGCACCGTCGTATAAGGCGGAAACTCCTTCGGTAACAACCGCCACTGGCAACCGCTCTGAGCGATGAAAAAGATCGAATTCACTAATGCCCGCATCGCCGTCACACGTGGCCGGCCGCGACGATTCTTGCAAGGCATGTAGGGAGCGATCATCGCCCACTCTTCATCCGTGGTATCGCTTGCATACCGCAGCCCATCTCGACAATATTTCGCTCGAGTGATTTCAGTCCAAACCAATTTGTGCCTCCGTCGTAGCTCGCAACCACGACTGAATCACAAATGACTGAAATCACTCAGCTTAATTTCGGGTCGGCCTCTAACGTCGCCAATGTCACGAGTACGGGCGCGCTCCCCAACGCCGATGGCACGGTGCCGGCCGGGGTTCCACGGGCCTATGCACCGCTTGAGCCTGTCCAGACCACGAGCGCCGGCGGGGGCACCCAGACGACCGTCACGACGACGCCGTCCACGATCGCGGTCCCCGATCCGCAGGCATCCTTCGCTAACCAGAACGGCCTCGTCGCCGCGCCCAATGTCGACCTCTCCCAGGAGTTGGTCAACCAGATGATCTCAAGCTACAGCTTTGCCGCCAATGCGACAGTGATGAAGGCAGACGACCGCATGACGAAGATGCTGCTCAACATCACGACGTGAATTGTCCCAATGTCCTGGACGCGGTCATCCAATGCGGTAAAAGCAGCAGGCCGCTCGCGCAGCCCGTCGCATCACTCGAGTTATTTTGGCTCGACGCCCTCGACTTTTAAGTCGAGAGCCGCTGGAGCGTGCTTATCAATCCACTCATTGCCGCCGCCATTATAAAATTTGTCGTAGGCGGCTTCATTTTCATAACGGATGATCACGTAGCGATTGCCAACCGGGGGGCCGCCGTGGTCGACCTTGGCCTTGTTAAAACCACCGGCGATGTACACGCCGCCGGCTTCCTTGATCATCTTCTGCACGTCCGGTAGCGCTTCCTTGTATGCGTCTTCGTCGGTGACGTTTGTCTCGTACACCGCATAGAACGCCGGTCCAGTAGCGGCGTGCGTGTAGAAGGCCGCCCCTCCAGCGCCAAACACCAAACATGCCGCGCCGATCGCGGCCGTTGTTAGCCTCTTCATTTCCCTTTCCTCCCAAAGTGCGCGCGCTAGGACCGGGACGCGCGCTGCCCGGTACGAAATATGACCAGGGGTGTTGCCAGCGCAGACATCTGCCCGCCGCAAATTTCTCGCCGCGCCTTGGCCGCCGCTTTTAGCGGATCAACAAGGCCGCAACCGCACAGCCGAAGCCAAGCAGTAAGAGGCATGAAGCTGTCGCGGCAACGAGGTCAATTGACCAAGGATGCCCGCGTCAAGCGATCAGGTCGAGGTGTCGGGAACGGTTTTCGTCCCGATATGTCTGAAGGTGCATGGCGGCCTCTTCGTGGTTGGCCATTCAATCGGCTATTGCCAAAGCAGTTCCTCTTGCACGCCCGGCGCGCCTTACCTCGGTGGGTGCAAATCGCCTTGAAGCCAGCGTCCAAGGCCCTAGGACTTCATGGGATCTTCATACGCGGCAAAGGTCTTAAGGACCTGATTGCAGACAGCGCATTCAAACGTATGCAAGTCGACACCCTGGGCGAGTGCTGCCTCGATGCTGACGAGCATCATCTGGGCCTTGCACCTCGGACAGGCAGGGCGCTCAATTGCGGCGAAAGGAATGAGGGGCGACAGGCGTTGAGATTGGGGCATGATGTATGCCTCCCTCGTCTGCTCGTGGCGCGCAAAGCGGTCTTTTCGGACATCCGAGTAAGCAAGCCGGGCAGCCTTAGATCGATTGCACTGCTTCTGAAGAGACTCTTAAAACAGGCGGGCGCCGTAAAGCCGAGGGTCTGCGCTCGACTTCTTAGTTTTCGAGTGCTGCCCGTGGCGGGTTCCGGAAGCCGATCGCCAACCGGTTGTAGGCATTCATCACGCTGATCGCGATCGTGAGATCGACCAATTCCTTTTCCTCAAAGAGTGCGCGCGCGGCCTGGAACGCTTCATCCGGCACGCCGGTCTCTGACACGCGGGTCACCGCTTCGGCCCAGGTGAGCGCGACACGCTCACGCTCGCTGAAGAGATGGCCAGCTTCCGCCCAGGCCTGCACCAGCGCGAGGTTCTCGATCTTCACACCCTTCTTGATGAGGTCGCGGGTGTGCATGTCGAGGCAATAGGCACAGTTGTTTGGCATGTCACTCTCCCCTTCAGGTCATAACCGCGAACGTACCAAGTTGAGGGCTGTGCGTCCTCTCTCAAGGTAATGATCTAATAAATGAGCGATAGTGGTGCGGAGATCCAGCAGTCGTGTCTATTTCGGCGCGATTCGAAGAGATGACGACTACGACAGCAGCGCTGTCTTGAAGTTGCCTCGCGAGCAGCCATGTGAGCTTAGTCGATGGGACGCGTAGGACTTGTCGACATCACGGTAGGAAACGCGGGGCGCGCCTCGGCGCATCGCAACGTTCCGCGACGCTGCGCGTCGCACCGCATCGCTACGCAAACGCGCGAACCGCTGGGGACATCCCGGCGGCTCTCGTGTGTTCAGCGCGGGGCGGTCTCTAAACGATCTGATCACCGACACAGCGGCTAATCTAAAAGCTCGGTTATGCGAAGTGAACAGGCTACGCGACCGGATCTGGAAAGCACAACTATCGGCCCGAATCGCGGCGCATAGACCATAGTAAAGAGCGACGCGTTTAGATGAAGCCACTTCATTTGGCGGCCTGCTGCTGAGCGAGACCTTGGAAAGGCACGCATATGGATAGAGCGCTCTCGTTGTTGATTTCAGCAGGAATAGCTGCCTTTGGCGTTTGGATCATAGGCTACACCATGGCGTCGGGATCGCCCTTAGGTTGGACGCTCATGGGAATTCTGTCCCTCATAGTGGGCTCGATCAGCCTTTATCGGGCAATCGGTGAAGCTAGGCTTGCCTAGAATTGCTTACCCGCCCGCCGACGCAGCTCTGGCAGGTCGACGAGGTAATCGAACGAGTTCCGCGACTACCCTGACCCATTAGTGCGCAGCCTCGCCCCCCGTATCGGGCTCGAAGGTTATTGCTATGGGGGTTTTGATCATAGGCACGAACTCTTGCGGCCGGATCGTACTTCGGCGCGAAACGGCCGCGGATGCCCTAAAGAAGGCCGCCGAACTGGCTCAAGATGGCTATCACGAGATTTCGATTACCACGCTGGACGGGCATAAATATCCGTCGCAGAAGTTCGATCAGCTCCCCGCGGATTACTGATCCGCGAAATCCCATTTCAACGAATGTCACCATCGGTCGTGAGCACGGGACCAAAGCGGTTTTGCCGGCTAATGATCGGTTTGGTGCCTTAGGGAAGTTTTTTGCAGTTTACTACCCATGAGATGTAGCGTTCGGTTGCGTCACTGGTGACCTGCCACGGGTGACGTCCATTCCCATAACGGCCCCCCATGTTTTCCGCAGTTCCCCAACAGCAGAAATTCATTCGGCTACCACACCCGCATAGCTATCTCTTGGACTCAAGATAAGTGGTCCATGCGGCGCTGGCTAGGCGGGATATTGGCGAGCCGCGCTTCCACTTGGCCACGCGCCCACTTTTGCCGCAGCACGATGGCGCCGCGCGCATCGTGGCCCACGACGTGGAACGAGTTCTTGCCGATATCGATGCCGATCACGGCGATAGCAGTATTGGGTGTCTGAGACATGGCGTGCTCCTTGTCTTTGGCGCCCCTTGCCAGCTTCGCTTGCTGGCGGGGCAGGAGCACGGCCGGACCATCCCATTAGCGGAAATGTTTCCTTAACATTACAGTTGTCGTTTTTTGAAGTGAGCACGTTGGGCGGCGGCCTGGTGAGCTCTGCGCCAGAGTGACCATGCGATGATGTGTGCGGGTCGGATCCGCTTTCGGGCGAGCCTGATGGCGATGCGGCGGACTTCCTGGATTGACCAACGGATCAACGACGGGTTGGCGATATTTTGAGTTTTGCCGTGGTTCGGCGTTTCGTTTTTTTGGGTGGCGGCGAATTGGCGCGATGGCGGATCACCGCCATCATGGCGAAGGCGAGCATCACCAGGGAAACGTGGCGATGCCAGCCATGCCAGGATCTGCTCTCGTTGTGATCGAGCCCGAATTCGTTTTTCGCGGTCTCAAAGCTGTCCTCGATCGCCCACCGATGGCCTTCGACCGCCACCAGCGTTTCGATGGATGTTCCCGCTGGACACCAGGTGGTGAAGAAGGCGAGATCGCCATCGGCGATATGACGACGGATCAGCAGACCTCGTGTCCAAAGACCATGATTTGCGCTGTAAAATTCTTCGACCTCGAGATCGGCCAATTCGAGATAGCACCAATCGTGCAGCCGCGGTCCTTTGGTTCCGGCCCCTGCCGACTGGCGTTTCCAATCGGACGCGCGCCGCGTCCGAGCGATGTCCGCGGCCGTGCCGGCGACCGATCGCCGCTTTCCCCAGGATCGGAATACATGAGCGCTGCTGACCCCGAGCACGTAGCCTTTGCCTGCCCGGCGTAATTGCTGTTCGATATCGCCAACACCGTAGACAGTATCACCGGCAACCCACTTGAATGGGACAGACGCGGCTATGGCGCGTGCGATCATGCTCGTCGCAAGCTTTGGCTTGGTCGCAAAGCCGACACCGGGAGGCACATAAGCGGCTTCCAGACGATCTGGATCGTCGGTCCATTCCTTCGGAAGATACAGCGCGCGATCGATGAACGCATGACCGTGGCGCGACACGTAGGCGGCGAAGACGCCGATCTGGCAGTTCGTGATCTTGCCGGCGGAACCAGTGTATTGCCGCGCCACCCCGCACGACGCCTTGCCCTGCTTGAGAAAGCCGGTCTCGTCGATCACCAGCACCGCATCGTCATCCGCCAAATGCTCGACGACATAATCGCGGACGATATCGCGCAGACCATCAGCATCCCAATCCCTGCGACCCAGGATCGCCTGTTGCCGCCAAGGACCGGGATCGCCAGCTGCCTCCGCACGCATCCAACCGGTCTTGCGTTGCTCATCTCCGAGCAGGCTTTCCAGAAACAAGCCTGCATTCCTCGCAACACGATCTTGATTGAACAACGGACGTATCCGCTGCTTGATCTCCCGAAGCGACGCCGCCCACAACGCAAGCGTCTCTTCAATCGACGCTGTCTGCGCCCACGATCTTCGAATTATGGTTGCCCATGGATTCAGAAATCTCCATAAAAGGCAACTGTAGTGCTAAGCACGGCAGAAGGTGCTGCAGCGATAGAATAACGGCTTGACTTATCGATTATGCAAATGGGGTAAGCGACTAAAGCAGGAATCGTCGCTGCTTGTGCCCTTTCGGGATTGGTAGGCCTTCAATACTTGCCTCGAAGTGTTGACGTTCAGTCGATAATATTCGCGCTTCATCGAATCCAAATCTGAGGCGATTATTCGATAGTTAGCTGCGCCCAGGAACAGCAGAGCCATGGTTGTCGGCCAAGAAAGGTCCAGCGCTCTGGCCAAAACCAGGATAACCTCCCTATTTTTGTCGACCAGTGCTCGCTCTACAACGTCAATCGGCAGTGCGCATAAGAGTGACAATGCGACCGTCGTCTCCTCTAATTTGAGCGAGTGAGCGAATTCGAAGAGCTTGTCTTCGTCGAGCTGACCGTATTCATGAAGCTTTGTAACCGCACGCTTTGCAGTAAAATAATTCTTTGTCGCCGGCCCGAACTTCGCCTGAAAGGCTCCGGTTATGTCCGTCACCGTTGCTCGCACTTGACTAGCTAAATCGGGTCGCTCTCGTTCGAGTTTTGCTCTTACTTCGTCAGATGCTTTCGAGATCAGTTGTTGAAAAACGTGCCTCGGAATATCCTTCCGAGATCCTACGTGCTCGGCCACGATGGAATCGTGTTCTGAACGATTGAGCAGATGCAGAAAGCCAAAATTCGACAGGTTTGCGCCCGAATTTGCGGCGACTGAGCGAATAACCTCTTTGTCACCGCGCTTTACCAGTACGTCACTCACTTCGAAGGAGATGTGCTTTCGATTTGCGATAGCGAGCAGGTGTTGCTGGCTTTTGGTTTTTGCATTCGCAATCAAAGACTGACCGTCGATCCGCTCGGACTGGCGCAGGACAGGGCCGGCAACATCAATCGAATCATCAAAAGCAAGCTTACGGATCACGTCGAACGGTGCATTGTTGCTCGGAGCCAGCTTTCTTGCGAGCTGAATACGGGAAGCCTGTTCAATTTCCTTTGCCAGCCGACCAATCACTTCCCCGAAGGTCCAGATTTGATCTTCGGAATAGCGGCCCGCGATGAGTACGTCGGTTGCGTGCCAGAGCGCCCGCAGGCAGCTTTCTGCCGATCCGTGGGACACGGCATCTTCCAGCTCCGTCAAGAACGACTTTGACTCTGTCATCTAATCGACGCTCTATAAAGATAGACCTATCTGAGCAACGTTGAGGCACTTCGGGCGTAAAAAAGCATCGGCCGAGTTGTTGATGTCCGACTTCAGTCGTCGGTGTCGCGAAGGGAAATGATTCCAGAATAAAATAGCTCGGTGATTTGCGGATCGAAAAGCGATATATCGCGGGATCAATTCTTTTCCAGGAACTTGAGCTCGCCGCTAATGAGAGCCGATCGCTCGCTAACAATGTGGTAATTTTCGAAAGCTCAATAGTTGTTGGTTAATAATCGGTGAACATCCGGAAATGATTGTCGCAGTCGCGCTGCTGCCCGGATGTCGATGTCGAGATCGTAGTCAACAATGCACTTGTGGATATGATTTCGGCGGATCTAATGGCGCATGTTGAAAGTAGAATTCAAGTATTTGAGCGCCGTAGGTCTCAGTGGACTGCCTCAATGAGGAGGGCCTTATCGTCCGCCGACCCGCTTTCTTCTCCGCTGAGGGGGACAAGTGAAGGGCAAGCCAGCTTTTCAATTAAGTTGCCGCCATTTGCAAGCAAGCAGCCGATTTGCTCAGCCGAAACCGGTCGACTGAAAAGGAACCCTTGAAACTCGTCGCAGCTATAGCCTTTCAAAATTGCGTCTTGCTCCGCGGTTTCGACACCTTCGGCGACCACGGTCAGGTCGAGTGCTCGCCCCAGCGTGATGATTGCCGCAGAAATCGCGCGATCCTGCGCGCTTCCTCCCAAATCTTGGACGAAGCATCGGTCGATTTTGATGGTGTCGATAGGGAAGTTCTTCATGAGCGACATGGACGAATAGCCCGTTCCGAAGTCGTCGATCGCCAGCTGAACGCCCCGATCGCTGATTGCGCGCATGGTGGACATCGCATGTTCAACGCTCTGCATGACCATGCTCTCGGTCACTTCAAGCTGGAGAAGGCGAGGCGGAAGGCCGGTTTCAGCCAATACGCCGTCTAGGAATCCAAGCAATCCATCATCCATGAACTGCTTCGGAGACAGGTTGACAGCCATCGAAATCGCAGGATGCCCCTGGGACTGCCAAAGCAGGCTCTGTCGGCAGGCGGTCTCGAGCACCCACCTTCCGATTGGAATGATCAGGCCGCTCTCCTCCGCGATCGGGATGAATGTACCAGGCGGGATCGTGCCTTGTTGCGGGTGTCGCCAACGCAGGAGTGCCTCGACCCCAACCATGCGACCGTCTGTATTTACCTTGGGCTGATAATCTAGGAACAGCTCATCATTCTTGATCGCGTGCCTTAAATCGGCCTCGAGTACCAAGTTCTCGAGGGTCAGCGACTGCAGATCCGGGGAAAAGAAGCGATAGGCGTTTTTGCCGTCGGCCTTCGCCGCGTACATTGCGATATCGGCCTTCTTGACAATGTCTTCAGGCTCCGTGGCATCGTTCGAAAACACTGCGATCCCGACGCTGCAGCTAATGCGGCATTCGTGCCCACTGAGGAAGACGGGCGCGCTGAGGGCTTCTAATAGCCTTTGAGCGATAACGCCGGCCTGTTCTCCCGTCGCCAGTTGGTCGAGCAGAATGACGAATTCGTCGCCTCCTTGCCTAGCAAGAACGTCTTCCATCCGGATACATCCGCGGATGCGCTTGGTTGCCTCTATCAAGAGCTGATCTCCCGCCGAGTGGCCAAGAGAATCATTGATCAGCTTGAAGCGATCGAGATCCAGAAACAGGACTGCAAACCGGTGACCGGTTATTTTTGTCCGCTGATGTGCTTCGCAGAGCAGCGTGTTGAACATCGATCGGTTGGGGATCCCGGTCAGGGCGTCGTGGGTTGCAAGAAAACGAATGCGATCCTCCGCCAACCGCTTTGCGTCTTGTCGATCGAAGTTACAGATCGCGAACGAAACGTTTTCCGCCAATCTGGCCAGAAGCTCGACGATTTCGGCGTTGAAAATTCCCTCCTTGCTGGCAAGGAAGAGCAATACGCCGATGGTCTCGTCATTTCTGAACAGCGGAAAGCTCGCGCCCGCGCGGGTACCGCCGCGCTCCGCCAGCCGATGCCAATGGGTGGTGCCGGCATCGCCCAAGAATTCGTTCTTGATGCACGGTTGCCCGGTGCGGAAAGCCGTGCCGGTCAGGCCTTTTCCTTGCGGGTGGTCAGCCAAAGTGGAAAATCCCGTGCTGCGAACCCGGTCCGCGTTCTGTCCTCTCGTGGACACGATCTTCATGAAATGATCGTCCGGTTGGGCAAGTGCAATCGTCGTTGAGGTAAAGTGGCCTCCCAGTACCGCGGCATCGCAAACGAGGTCGAAGAGTTCCTGACGTGACTCCGCCCGCATCATCGCTTCGTTGGTCTTGCAAAGCGCAATATACATGCGGTTCAGCGCGATTTCCTTGCTCTCCGCTTCGTGCTGGGCTTGTTCGGCTTTTTCTTGTCGGACTGTCGCCTCGAAACGATCAAGAGCGAACGCGACGTTTTCGACAACCCGTTCGAGCAGCGAGCTGATCTCGGCCGTAATTGAACCCGCGGCTTCGAAGCAAAACAGAAAGACGCCGATGCTTTGCTCCTGCTGAACGATCGGAACCGCCAAGGTTGCGGCAACGCCGCATGCGAGCGAATGCTCACGCCATTGCTTTAAGGTGTCATCGTGGAGGACGTCGTTGCTGACGACGGGGCGGCGAGAGCGAAAGGCGCGGCCTGCAAGGCCATGGCCATGGATGGAGGCTTCATCGACCGAAATGCGGATCTGGGAGATGACTCCCGTCTCGCTGGTAGCGGCGGCTACTTCGAGTGATCTATTGGCGCTCGGAGTCAGGACGGCGGTGATGCGGATGTGGCCGCCCTGGACCGCGGTATCGCAGACCTTCTGGTAGAGTTCTTAACGGCTTTTCGAACGCAAGATAGCTTCGTTCGTGGCATTCAGCGCCGCAAACATGAGTTCACAATTCATGAGCATCTCCCCCGCTCTGGGGGATAGCAGATGGAGCAAAAGAACAGGTTACAAACGATGTTTAATGCAACCATAACGTGGCGTTGACGGTGCATCGCGCGGCATTGCGGCGTGGTGCCATCGCAGGTTTCAATGGCCAAACGATCCCCTTGTGGTGCGGGAGGGGTCGAACGTTGCTTCATAGCGAACGGTCGCACGGCTTGCGGTCGGCCAATGGCCGACGAATCCCCCAACGGACTTGGCGTCGTCGCCCAATGGTTGATCGATTTGAGGCTTTAAAGCCGTGGGCGAGTAAACCACAGGTTGGTTGGCTAGGTACGATCGATTCCATGAAACCGGCATCGATGAAACCGGATCGATGGAACTGGAAGGATGTTGGTGGATTCCTCGTTTGAGATTGGCTGAACGAGGAGCAGTGTCATGGCAGGATGGCGTCAAGCGGTCGAGGTGGCGATGACGGATGAGGAGGTCGCGCGGTTGATGGCCATTTCGCGCTCGCGAACCGAGCCGGCGAGCCGGGTAGAGCGCGCGCAAATGCTTCTGGCTTATCGCGAGAAGCCATCGTTTTTTGCGGTGGGACAACGGTTGGGCGTGCATCATCAGACGGTGCAACGCTGCATCGAGCGGGCGCTGGCTTATGGGCCGCTGATGGCGCTTGATGACCGCCCCAGACCGGGCAAGGAGCCAACGATTACGCCGGAGGCCAAGGCCTGGCTGGTGTCGTTGGCGTGCGACAAGGCCAAGGATCACGGCTATCCGCACGAATTGTGGACGACGCGTCTTTTGGCGCGCCATGCGCGCGAGCACGGGGCGGCGGCGGGGCACGAATGTCTCGCCAATCTTGTCCAAGGCACGGTGTGCAAGATTCTCGGCCAAGAGGAAATCAAGCCGCATAAGGTGCGTTACTATCTGGAACGCCGCGATGCAGAGTTCGAGCAGAAGATGGCGGAGGTTCTGTGCGTCTATCGCCAGGTCCAGATCTTGAAAAAGGCCGCTGCCAAGGCGAAGAAGGCGAAGAAACCGGGCAAGCCGGTGACGATCGTCTCCTACGACGAGAAGCCGGGAATCCAGGCGATCGCTACCACAGCACCGGATTTGCCGCCGGTGCCTGGCACCTACGCGACGTTCGCGCGCGATTATGAGTACAAGCGCCATGGCACGCTCAGCCTGTTGGCCGGAATGGATCTGCTCACCGGGAAGGTCCACGCTCTGGTCAAAGACCGGCACCGCAGCCGCGAGTTCATCGAATTCCTTAAGCTTCTCAATGCCGCTTATCCAGTCGGCACGGCGATCAAGCTGATCCTGGACAACCATTCGGCGCATATTTCCAGAGAAACCCAAGCCTGGCTTGCTACTCAACCTGCGGGCCGCTTCGCATTCACCTTCACGCCCAAGCACGGCTCCTGGCTCAACCTCATCGAGGGCTTCTTCTCGAAGTTTGCCCGCTCGGTCTTGCGCCACATCCGGGTGACGTCAAAGCAGGAGCTCAAGGAACGCATCATGGCCGGTATCGAGGACGTCAATCGATATCCGGTCATCCACACTTGGTCTTACAAACTCGCCGAGGCGGCCTAATATGATTTGAACTAAGGAAACGCTGACCTAGGTACATGGACCCGCGCCAACTTTTTGCGAGAAACCTGCGTGGGCTTCGCCATGACCGGCTGTCTCAGGAACAGCTGGCCCACGACGCGGGGGCGGACCGGGCCTACCTAAGCCGGTCGAGCGGGCCGTCACCTACGTGGGCCTGGAGATCATCGGGAAGCTGGCTACCATCGTGACGGCCCCGCCGAGTTCTTCGAACGTCCGGCCAAGCGGGGCGCGCGGCGGCCGAGCGGCTAATTTGTCAATCGGCGTTCAAATTTGACCCCCGTTTGGGCGGCGGGTTTTGGCGGTAGCGCTCGCGCCGTCGGAGCTGGCCGGGGTTGCGGCGACGGTACGAGCGCGGGCTGCGTGATCGTCGTCGCGGCTTTTGAAGCGCCAGCTGTCGTTACTGGTCTCGACGATGTCGCAGTGGTGAGTCAGGCGGTCGAGCAGCGCGGTCGTCATCTTTGCATCGCCGAACACGCTGGGCCATTCACCGAAGGCGAGATTGGTAGTGACGACGATGGACGTTCGCTCGCAGAGCCGGCTGACGAGGTCGAACAACAGCTGACCGCCGGATTGAGCGAACGGCAGGTAGCCGAGCTCGTCGAGGACGATGAAGTCCATCCGGGTCAAATGCCCGGCGATGCGACCCTGCCGTCCATTGCGGGTCTCGATCTCCAGGCGGTTGACGAGGTCGACTACGTTGTAGAAGCGGCCTCGGGCGCCGGATCGGATGCAGCTTCTGGCGATGGCGATGGCCAGATGGGTCTTGCCGGTGCCGGTCCCGCCAACCAGGACGGCATTCCGTTGCTGGGCGATGAAGCCGCCGCCGGCGAGAAGATCGGCGCCCCAGAGATCCGCGCTGCCGGCGGGGCGCGCAAGGCCGAGAAACGCCAGGCAGAACGCCAGCGCGGCGCATGGCGGCGTAGCTCCGCGCGCCGATTACATCGGCGGCTTGATGCCTTCAGCACCTATCACGACCGCGGCGGCTTCAGGGCTGTCCTTTTTCATGACGACGAAGACCTTGCGCCCAACTGCGAGCTCGCCGGCCGACGGTGCCTTGACAAAGGCGACAACCGTCGCGTCCGTCGGGATCGTGATCGTCTGTTCTCCGCCTTTGTAGTCGACCTTCACCACACGGTCCGCGCCAACCTCCTCGATCTTGGAGATATTGGCGTTGGTCATCATGTTCGGCTTGGCGTCGAGGTCCCATGGATAATGGCCCTCGGCCAGACCGCGCAACGATTCATCAAACACGTGAACCTCGCGTGCGACGCGCTTGCCGTCCTGCTCGAAAGACGTGATGCCGACGAACTTGCCAGACTGGATGGCGCTCATGTCGGCCTTTGTCACCAGGAAAAGGCCAGCGTCGCCGGCGAGTTTGATCGATACGGTCTCGCCCTTGGCGTTTTGTACGCCGATCGTTCCGTCCTTGACGTCGGTCAGCACGCCGCGGATATGCGCCTGCGCGAAGGCCGGCGGGGAAAGCAGCAAACCAACAAGGACCGCCGCGGCTGCAATCGATGCGCTCAGAGCTCGAGATATCAGCATTTGATCAACCCTCCCTTTTGCGTTCCGCATTTTAGCGGAGAACGCGCATCCGACGCTCGGGCCCTAATTTAGTCCCTTTTCTGGGATCCGTAAACCCCTCGCCTTTAGGCGACGGGATGCATTAGCATCCGGCGATGCAAACAGCCAGAAGAGCCGGATGAAATCACTGCGCGCGAAAGATAAAGGGTTGACTCCTCGAGTCAGCGGGGCCGTTCGTCGGCCGCCCGACGTCCGCCCAGTCCGTGTCCCGAAAGCGCAACGGCGCGATCTCTGCGGCGCGGGCTATAGCGAGCACGTCTCTTTCACGGTGTCATCCCGCCTGCGAGAACTTGATGGTTGAGACGGGCCATTTCCCATCGTGGCCTCGAATAGAGATTCGCAGTCCGTGCGCTTCGTCAAGCCAAACGCCGTCCACCGTACCTGCCTTTCCGTCGGTGAGGACCACGGCCTTGCCGACGAGCTCGGTATTGGCTTGTTCGAACTCGTCGAGGATCATGGCCGCGCGGATCTTCGCCGTTGGCATCGGTGAACCGAGTTCAGTTGAGGACCAGGGCCGCCGCGGCGCTTGAAAGAACGATGACGCTCACGATGGTTGTCGCAATCAAAGCCAGGTCAACATTCGTCATGAGGCCAACCCTTTAAGCTGAGCATCGCATGCAGCGATGCGGCGGTTGATAGGCCAACAGATTTGGCTTTTGTCATGGGGGTGTGGCAACCGAAAGGCTTCAATGTGGCGGCGCGCGCCACACCGCGAAGCTGCGGTCATGCTGGCTCGGACGCCGGCGTCAGGTTTTCTTCGCCTTCAGCCCGATATCGACAAGCCGGCGGATGGCCTCGGGCCGTCCAGGGAGGTCTTCCTGCTTGCGGCGCCAGTTGTCAGGCGGCGCATCGTGCGGAAATTGTAGAACGAAATTCCGAACTCAGAAAGCACCGTAATTAAACAGTTCAAACGAAGTCCGCCGCCTTGATTTGTCACGTCGCGACGCAACAGGCGTGAATTCCATCGTAGCCGCCGCGATTGAACGTCGTGCGGCCGACGGCACGGCGTTCGACGTCGGAGCGGGGCTGCGGTAGCTCCAGAGCATCGGCATCCAGTTCGGTTATATCGGCGAGCGAAGCCGCGGCCGGAATATGACGACTGGCAGCCTCGCCAAGCTGGGTCCAGATGGGGACAATATCCGGTACCGGGACGCTATCGCGTCCCCGCGATCGCGCAAGGGAAGTCGCGGATTAAGCAGCTTGATGTCGGGCTGCGGGTTAATTCTGGAACCGCTTGTTGCGATGGCGTAACTCAGGATCGTGGCGCGGGGCCCTTTCATCGATTTGCGCTTGGGCACGTTTTGTGAAGCGGGTCATACGCGCTTCGAACAAACGCGCCTATCCTGCGGCCTTTATATGGAGGCCGGCATGAACGAATCAAACGAGCAGGGCAGCGGCTTGGCGGTCTGCGTCGGGTCTGGCGCTGTATTTGCGGTTCTAATGGCGTTGCTGATCTTCGAGCCGAAAGCAGCGATTTGGATTTCCGACGCCGTCGACGCTGAATTTTCGCATACGCCAGACCAAGCGACCGTTGTCAGGCTCGCAGAGCCGAGACGGAGGCCAATACATCCGGCTGAATGGGCGAAGCCGCTCATAAAAGAGGCGGCCAACTAAGCCGGCCTTACTTCGCCCTATGCTTGCAATGGATCGACACCGCAAGGTGCGCCTGTGCATCCGTTGTGGCATCTGATCGGTTCCGGCGCGTCGGAACGACGGAGTGACAAAAACGATTCCTAGAAACGTGCCTTGTTTATCCGAATCCCTTGGCCATTGATACATTGAATGACCTGTAAGAAACATGGGAAGCGGCAGTCGGTGGAGAAACGTCTGCTGGACTGACTCTGCTCGTGGATTCGACGATGAGAACGCGCTTCAGAAGATTCGCCCACGTTCTTGAGCGCATCGGCCTATCAATGGCCGGAGCGGCAAGTGGACTGTTTGTCGGTATACACGTGGGATCCAGTATCACAGCGCTCACGTCCCAAGGGTTCCTGCTCATTATGATGGTCAGCGGCGCTGTGGGCTTTTATCTGGGGATCGACACGCCGCCTGTCCCATTTCATCCGCACGATGATGAAGACATGAGTTCAAACGTCGATAGCGCCGAATTTCTGAGCGCCGTCGGTACGTTTCTCGCGGCCCTGACGGCTTTCTTGTCCGTCGGGATTATCGTGCTCCGCCAAGAGGCGCATATCTTTTGGACAACAACAATTTTATTCGGCTGGACGGTGGGAGTGTTGATGCAGATTGTTGCCGGCGCAATCACGCGTTTCCGCGGGTAAATTGGGAAGCCCTCTCAGACGAATGGTTCGAGGAGG
Organism: uncultured Alphaproteobacteria bacterium; assembly: GCA_963755895.1. Classification (GTDB taxonomy): domain Bacteria; phylum Pseudomonadota; class Alphaproteobacteria; order Rhizobiales; family Xanthobacteraceae; genus Bradyrhizobium. The sequence continues at coordinate 200,590 of CAVWMD010000022.1, read as the reverse complement.
TCCCGGCCTCTTCCCTCGCGCATAAGGTTGCTTTAGCCGGTTGTGAGCCACTGACTTTCTGATACCTTAGGTATGACTGGCCGGGACTTCCCGGCCTTTTTCATATCTCCGGCGCCGATATGGCCAAGATTGTCAATCCCAACCCGTATCAACATCGGTGTTGATCGAAGTGAACACGACGGCAAATAGGGTGGTTGGGCTTTTTCAGACGAATAGCATCGAGCAGTAACATTTACAGCGATCTTCAACTGGCGACTTCCTGGCCACCGGATGGCAGGCGGACGAAGGGATCGGAGAGCCGCGTATGCTGGTTGGTGCGCAGCTCGCCCTTCCAGGTGCCGTCGCGGCAGGTATAGGACGCCGGTCGACTTATTTGCAGTCATAACGCCGGGATTGCCCGCCGCGTCTGGATACTCCATGCCGGCTTGGGATAAACTGGGCGCGCTCAGCCGCATCCGTTCGGGGTCGGCCTTGAGCTGGTGACAGGCAAACCAACTGTCCGTCTAGGGGATACTTGACCACGTGAGCTGCTTGCAGCGCCCGGACGGAGGCAACATGGTTGAACAAGCATCCCATCAGATTAGTGCAGGCAAGACGGCGGTCGTCGTCGGTGCCGGGTTGGCCGCTTGCTCGCCGCGGCCGCATTGTCGGACTTTTTCAAGAATGTCGTCGTCGTTGAGCGCGACAGATTGCCAACGCGTCCAGGGCTGCGCAAAGGGGTGCCGCAAGGCGCGCACACGTCCATACGCTTCTCGGCTATGCTGTCGAGGCGTTCGACCAATTGGTTCCCGGAATGATCGGGCGGTTGTACGAAGCCGGCGCGGTCCGTATCCGCAGAAATCAGGACATCTGGTTCCACGATATGGTTGGGCCGACGCCGATCCGGGACGTTGGGATCTTGACGCCGTCGGTCACTCGGCCATTGCTTGAGTATGTCGCTGGAAATCTGATTTTTCGTAAGCCGAACGTGACACTGCGCGAGGGCACGCGCCTGGTATCTTTCCTGTCTGACGCTGCCCACAACGTTTGCGGTGTTGCCCTCAACAGCGACGCCGGCGGCGACGAAACGATTTCGGCGGAGCTCATGATCGATTGTTCGGAGCGTGGTAGCCGCTTGCCGGGCTGGTTGCAGCAACAAGGCTATGACGCTGTCGAGGTACAGCAACTTGGCATCAACATGGGCTACACCTCTGGCACCTTCCGGCCGCCGCCGAAATGGCGCGACAGTTCCTGGGCCTGCCTGATGCTCGCCATTCCTCCCTCGCGACGTGCGGCCTACATCTCACCCGTCGATGGCGGCCACTGGGTCGCAACCACCTACGGGCGTGGCGGCGAATTTGCTCCCCGCGATCTGCAAGGCTTCCTGGAATGGACATGTGGTCTCGCCCATCCGGTCGTCCATGACAGGCTGGCGGAGGCCGAGCTTGTTGGCCAGTTGCACTCCTACAATATCCCAACCGGAATTTGGCGCCGCTACGATCGCATGGAGCGCTTTCCCGACGGCGTTCTGCCGGCGGGTGAGGGCTTTACAAGCTTCAATCCGATGTATGGACAGGGCATAAGCCTTGCGGCCCGACAGGCCCTCGCGTTGCGCGCCGCTTTGAAACAGAGTGCGCCAAGCGGCGGCGATCCACTCCGGGGGTTGGCGCTGGCCTCTTTCGCAGGATGCTTCGAACTCAACGCTCAAGCGTGGTCGGTTATGGAGACCCGCGACCTCGCGTTTCCAAGCACGCAAGGCCTGCGGCCGGCGGATTTTGACGAACGCTGGAAAGTCAGCCACGCGATCCGCCGCCTCGCGGAAGTTGATCCCGACGTTCACCGCCTCAGCGTGCGGGTCTTGCATCTGATGGAGCCGACCAGCGCCCTGCAGGATCCGAAGATCATGCAGCGGGCTATGGCGCTGGCGGGAGCGACCTAGGTCGGCGCGTTGTTGCCGGCCTGGGCACGCTCAAGCCTGATGACACCGACGGCCTCGAATCCGCGGGCCCGAGCCCACTAGGTTAATAGCGATGTAATTCCTTTCCTGGCACAAATGCGAAGTGCTGACCGTGTAGAGCAATGTCTGCTTTCAGAGGCAACTGAGAAGATATTTGCTCATGCTGAGTTCTTCTCAGTTTGACCCAGATGTATGGTCCGGCCGTGCGTTGCAAGTGGATTTTGCCGAGCTGGCGGGAAGCGGTCTCGCATCAATGTATCCGGTCTCAGATTGGAGCTGTTTTGCTCCGGGCCATCATGGATATCAGCGCGCGTGCGATCTCATTAACGGACAGGCCTCAACGGGCCATCTGGGTCACCAGTGTGCGCACGCGCTCGGAAGACCGATCCTCCATTCGTCTTATCCTCTCGCAGACCTCGGCTGGAAACTTTGATAGGATTACGTCATCGCTTGCTCCTCCTATCGCGCAGTTCCTTTGTTCGAGCCAAGGGCCGTTCCTTCGTCCCGGCCCGCACAACGTCGATCGCGTCGCGCGCAAGGGCGGTCAAGGCCGGCCGTCGCGCTGGGCTTTCGGCTGGCTCCGGCGTTGCCAGGCTGCGCCTTGACCGCGCGGAGCACGGCGCGAGGATCAAGCGGGTCGGACGCCTGCATCGTCGGTCCTCGTCAGCTCGAAGGCGCGTCCTTTGGCCAGCACCGCCCAGGCGATGCGGGCAAGCTTGTTGGCGAGCGCGATCGCCAGAACGTTGTGGTGCAACCGCCTCTTGGCGGCTTCGATCCAGGATTTGAGCCCGTAACGTTCCCAGTCCTTTATCCTGACCAGCACAACCCATGCCGCCTGCACGAACAGAACGCGCAGGTAGCGATTGCCGCGCCTGGAGATTTTGCCGAGGATCGTGCGGTCTCCCGTCGAGATCTGCTTGGGCACCAGTCCGAGCCAGGCGCCGAAGTCGCGGCCTTTGGAGAATACGTCTCCACTGCCGATCGCGGCCACCATGGCGCTCGAAATGATCGGCCCGATGCCGGGCACCGTCATCAGGCGCGAACATGCCTGATCCTGACGGGCCAGTGCTTCGATCTCGCCGGATAGGCCATCGACGCGCTGATCCAGCCGGCGCCAGTCACCTGCCAACTCCTCGATGATACGCAACATGCGGGGCGACAGGGCATCGGTGCGCGTCGCAAGGATGGTGGGCAGTTCGGTGCGCAGGAAGCCGATACCCTGGCGCACCGCGATCCCGCGTTCCAGCATGAAGGCGCGAATCTGGTTGATGATGCCGGTGCGTTGCGACACCAGCCGCTCGCGCACCCGATGCAGCGCCTGCAGATCCAGTTGCTCCGCGGTCTTGGTCGCCACGAACTTCATCGTCGGGCGCTGCACGGCTTCGGCAATCGCTTCGGCATCATTGAAGTCGTTCTTCTGTCCCTTGCTATAGGGCCGGACATATTTGGCCGGCATCAGCCTCGCATCGTGACCCAGCGATGCGAGTTTGCGGCTCAGGTGATGTGCGCCGACGCAGGCTTCCATGCCGATCAGGCAAGGCGGTATATTGGCGAGCCGCGCTTCCACCTGGCCACGCGACCACTTTTGCCGCAGCACAATGGCGCCGCGCGCATCGTGGCCCACGACGTGGAACGAGTTCTTGCCGATATCGATGCCGATCACGGCTATCGCGGTATTGGGTATCTGAGACATGGCGTGCTCCTTGTCTTTGGCGCCCCTTGCCAGCTTCGCTTGCTGGCGGGGCAGGAGCACGGCCGGACCATCCCATTAACGGACCTCGCGCTGCTTTGGCTTAGGTGCGGACATCAAGAATTTTGCACCAGAATTGCGGTCGAACAATTCCAGCGGGTTGCGCAGCGGCACCGTGTGTTGGTGGGTTGCGCCGCCGCATCAAGGCGTTACCACGATGAAATCCGTGTCTTTTCCCGTCTCATGGCTAAATCCGTTGTCGGAAATAATCAATGAAGAGGCCGGCGTCAGAAGTTTAGAGATCCTCTCAACCGTATCCTGCGGTATTTCGATGCGGTTGAGGACAGCGTTGGCCTGATCGGGCGACGGTACCGATAGGGCGGTTTGCTTCACGGGCGCTTCGCGCCCTTTCGTGGCACCCTCGATGCGAGGAAATTCGTCCGGAATCGACACGACGGTCCAGCGAATAGCCGTTCCCTCGTTCTGGAATTCCATTGCGGTAAACACGTGCGTTCCCAGGGGCTCCTCCGGATTTTCGATCCGGACCGCGACATCAAACAACGGCGTGAAGCCCTCACGCACGAACAGCTTGCTCAACTTACGACTGACGAAGATGGAGATCGGGACGATCTTTTTGGGCGCGCTTGCAGCGGGAGCCGAGCCCGGCACCTGGAGACTGGCGGCTTCCGGAGTCTCAGCGTTTGACACCAGTGATTCCTGCGTTGCTGCGGCTGTACCGATGCTCTTGGTTGCGACGGTGGCAGTCTGGAATTCCGACGAACCGGACGCTGCTTTCGGTTGAAAAAGATGCGGATTGGTTATCTCGACCGGCTGGACATCGCCGTGCGCAATAATCACGCGCGTGCCGCGCTTCGTGAGATGCCAGAGTAGAACGGCAAAATCATTTTTCAAACGGATGCAGCCGTGTGATGCCGGATGCCCAGGCACGACGCCGGCGTGCAACGCTATCCCTGACCAGGTGATGCGTTGCATGTAGGGCATGGGGGCGGCGCTATAAATATTTGAACGGTGCCATCGTAGTTTGCTGATGACGCTGAACACGCCGAGGGGCGTAGGATGCCCCTCCATTCCGGTGGACACCGAAGAGCGTGCGATCAGGGCGCCGTTGTCAAAAAGCGAGACCTGTTGGTCTACTATCGAGATGATGATCTGGAGCGGGCCCTTCGGAAGGGGCTCTGGCCGAGCGCTCTTCGCCGTTTCAGAGTTTGTCTGCCGGTGATGGTGCTTGTGTTTGTACGGAGGGTATTGGCCTGGCCAGAATGTGTGTTGGGGTCCAAACAGAAATTGAGCGTGTGCGATCCCCGCAGGGATCATGAAAATGGCGAATACAGCCGTTGTTATCGCGCGCTGCATTGCTGGTAATCCCTTAGCGAACATCGCCCGGTCCCATAGCCGCGATTCCATCGTTTCGAGACGATGCGCGAAGCCGACGCCTGATGCGTCATCCCGACAGCGCGCCAAGCCTTTCCTTCAAATCTGGTCGCAGTGAGTCGAAAATTGGACCGTACTCACAATTACGTTGTGAGTTGCCGTTGAGACGGGCGCAATTGCTTGCGATCGACGCGTTGCAATCGGGCAACATGTTTTGGAAAAATTGACGAGCGGCCGTTTGCGCCATTGCGCGACCCATATTGATCCCAAGAATGAGGCTCTTCGCATGCTTGGCTTTTCTACACGGCTCCGGCGGAGCCTATGGAGGCGACGGCATCATGAACACGCGGCGATTTGCGATAGTGGCGGCGGCGTTGTGCGGAACGGTCGTTCTCGCAGGTTGGGTCGTCGCCCGGCTTCCTGGCTTCGCGATGGCCAGTATCGAGAACTCCGGCGCAGTGCCAATCGAGGACCGCACAGCAGCTCTCGCCGCCAACGCCAGGCTCGCCGATGAACCGCAGGCAATCGCAATGGGCAACGCCGTTGTCGCTAACAACGTTGTCGCGAACGCTGCTGTCGCGAGCGCCGAAGTGGCGACGGCCGCCGAACCTGCGGCGGGGACGGCCACCGACACGACGGCGGCCTCGGATAAGCCGGAATTGATCGTCGTGGCCGCGTTGCCCGATCCGTCGCAGACGCTGTCGGCCGATTTACCGCCTGTGCAGAAATCGGTTGACCCGGGCCACCGTGATGCCGCGCAACTGGCGCCGACAACGTGCGGTGCATCCGGAGGTGCCTACAACTCGGGGCCGCAGGATTTCCGGTATCTCATTTGTTATGTCTGGTCCGAGCTGCCACCTGCCGAGAAGCCGGCTGCGATCGTCTTGCGTTCGTTCAAGGACATCCCGATCGGAACGCCGGTGGAAGAGATCAAGCGCGCGTCCGACGCTTTCGGTCTGGATTTCACTTTCATGAAGGCGGTGGCCAAGGTCGAGTCCGGTTTCGACCCCAAGCAACGCACCGGGTCGTATATCGGGCTGTTCCAGCTGAGCAAATACGAGTTCGGCAAATTCGGCTCCGGAGACATTCTCAATCCGCGCGATAATGCCGTTGCGGCAGCCTACAAGATCATTACGGAAGGCATTCTGTTCGAGTGGGTGACGCACAGGAAGCCGGACTTGAGCGATCTCTACCTGATCCATCAGCAGGGCTGGGAAGGCGCCGCGGAGCACCTCAGCCAACCCAATCGCATCGCCTGGAAATCGATGTGCGCCACCAGCGAAGGCAGGGAGAAGGGCGAAAAATGGTGCAGGCGCGCGATCTGGCGCAATACGCTTCCGGCCGTCAAAGAGGCGTGGAAATCGGTGGAGAAGCTGCCGTCGGAGGCGTTCGTCGGAATGTGGCGCGAGCGGGTTGCTCATTTCCAATCGAAATACGTGGGCATCGCGACCGCCGACGCCGAACGGGCGCACCAGTAAATTTCCGTTGAGTGGTTGGCAGGAGTTGCCGCACCCGCGGGCCGAGCGGGGCCTCACCGCCGCTGCGGCATGTGGTGCCGCTCATCGCTTTGTGGTCGCGCGGATGCACTTTACGTCGTGAACGACACGCTCGGATCGTTCCTACTGCGCGCTAACGAGGTGATTGAACAGTTGCCGATGTCTGCTTGGCACGAACCAGACGACCATCAATGCCCGCAGTTCGGTCGCTAACGGGAATGAACCGGACATGACGCCGACGCCCCATTCGGTCGAGATTGACCCAAATGCGACATTGGCGACCTGGTAAGTCGACGGAAGTGTTTCTGTCTTTGACCAGATTTAACCTTAGCCCACGGCACCGGCGGCGGAGTGGTGCGATCTGGTCCGGGCCAATACGCTGCGCCTAACCAGGGCAATATGCTCCCGTAGCGTGTACGCTTCACTCGCGTACCCGGAAGGTATGTGTATGCGGGCGGCGGCTCGCTCAATTCGTTCCAGGTCGGCTAACCACTTCTCTGTGGGCGGCAGGCCCTTGCGCTCCGCAACATCACGCTCCAGAAGAGTCAATTCACCGTACCACCGATAGACCCGCGAGCGGACGCGCCAGCGCAGCAACTGGGGCAGGTAGTGGAAGAGCGGCAGCAGAACAGCGGCAAGCGGGACCAATATGATGATGGCCCGCTCAGCAAGCGTCGCGAGCCAGAACGGTAAGTATCGATAAAGAAAGCTCGGGCCGAAACGCTTGTGCCGGTCGGCATCAGTCGAGACGCGAAGGTCGACCCGGGTTATTCCCGGGAACTCGCCTGCCACCTCGAAAAGACCCTGTTCGCCGTGAATCTCATGTGCGGCATCCACCAGCAGTTCGATCAGCGCGGGGTGCAAGCCATCGCGGGCCGCCAGCATCGCCTCGGTGCCGATCAGCGCTACATCTTTCTCCGGGATGTCGTGCGCCACATCGATCACGCCGGAAGGCAGCGTCAGCTTCCTGATGAAAGGCAGCAGTCGCGGATAGGCATCGGCGTGGCCGTAACTCAGCAGTCTCAATTGCGGATCGTGAAGCGCAGCCCAGACGGCTCGATTTTGCGCGCCGTCCACAAAGACGGCCGCATCGACCTCGCCAGATTTCAGTGCGCGCAGCGCCGCCTCGTTGCCCAGGGGCAACACTGTCATGTCTTCGGTCGTGAGGTTATTAAGGGCGAAGACGGGTTCGGCAAGTGAGCGGGTGCCACTGCCTTCGGCACCGACGGCGACCCGATGATTACGCAGCTCGTTGACATGGTCGAACGTGTCGGTGTCGCGGTAAAAAATCCACATCGGCAGGTAATAGAGGTTCGAAAGCATGACGACGTTATTGGCCTCGGGAGATTTCGCAATGCCGCCCTGCGTGAAGCCGATCTCAACCCCTGAATGCGGATTCTCCAAAAGCCGCAGATTGTCCCAGGCCCCTGCGGTCATTCGCTCTTCTACCGTTACGCCGGATCGAGCGAGTATCTCTACGTAACGTTTCGCATACTTGTGGAACAGGCCATCTTCGAGGCCCGAGGCCAGCACGATGTGACGTGGGGCGGCTGGTTGCAGGAAGTGTGCGCCCGTCCATATCGCAGCAGCAATCAATGCCAGGATGGCCACGGCCACGCTCAAGCGGCTACGGTGCGACAGCGATGCCAGATTTTCGAGCTTCATAAGCAGGTACTTTTGTCGCAACGGTCAACCGGGAATTACTTTAGTCCGATGGCGAAAGGGCTCAATGTTATTTTGCTTTTAAAGTGTCGCTTCTTGGCACAAATGCGAAGTGCTGACCGTGTAGAGCAATGTCTGCTTTCAGGGGCAACTGAGAAGATATTTGCTCATCCTAAGTTCTTCTCAGTTTGACCCACATGTATGGTCCGGCCGTGCGTTGCAAGAGGTTTTCGTCGAGCTGGGTTTCAGCGGTCTTGCATCAATGTATCCGGTCTCTGATTGGAGCGGTTTTGCTCCGGACCATCATGGATATCAGCGCGCGTGCGACCTCATTAACGGACAGGCCTCAACGGGCCATCTGGGTCACCAGTGTTCGCATGCGCCGGGAAGACCGATCGTCCATTTCTACTTATCCTCTCGCAGACCTCGGCGGGTAGTTGTCAAGTTGGCTACATCATTGCGGATTCCTTATTACGTTCCCGTATTCAACGATCAAACAGGTTGGGCGGTGGCGATCGACCCCGCCTCGAAGTCGCGACCACGAGCCAAGACTGACCAAGCGATGCGGGCCAGCTTGTTGGCCAGCGCGATCGCGAGCACGTTGCGGTGCAACCGCTTCTTGGCGGCCTCGATCCAGGATTTGAGCCCGTGGCGCTCCCAGCTCTTCGGCTTGATCAGCACAACCCATGCCGCCTGTACGAACAGAACCCGCAGGTAGCGATTACCACGCCTGGATATCTTGCCGAGGATGGTACGGTCCCCGGTCGAGATCTGCTTGGGAACGAGCCCCAGCCAGGCGGCAAAGTCACGGCCCTTGGTGAACACATCCCCTGTGCCGATTGCGGCCACCATCGCGCTGGAGATGATCGGCCCAATACCGGGCACGCTCATCAGGCGCTCGCAACCGGCATCCTGACGCGCGGTCGCTTCAATCTCATCCGATAGTGTCTCGACCCGCTCGTCGAGCCGACGCCAATCGCCAGCCAGGTCTTCGACGATCCGCACCATGCGGGGTGACAGAACGTCCGGGGGTGTCGTCAATATGCGCGGCAGCTCGGCGCGCAAAAAACGTAACCCCTGGCGCACCGCAATACCGCGCTCCAGCAGGAAAGCGCGGATTTGATTGATGATACCGGTGCGCTGGCTGACCAACCGTTCCCGTACCCGGTGCAGCGCCTGCAGGTCCAGTTGATCGGCGGTTTTCGTCGCCACGAACTTCATCGTCGGCCGCTGTACCGCTTCGGCGATTGCCTCGGCGTCGCGGAAGTCGTTCTTCTGTCCCTTCGAATAGGGGCGGACGTACTTCGCTGGCATCAGTCGGGCATCGTGACCAAGCGCCTTGAGCCGGCGACTGAGATGATGCGCCCCAACACAGGCTTCCATGCCAACCAGACAGGGCGACATGTTGGCAAACCGAGCCTCCACCTGGCCACGCGACCACTTCTGGCGCAGCACAATGGCGCCGCGCTTATCGAGGCCAACAACGTGGAACGAGTTCTTACCGATATCGATGCCAACTACGGCAATTGTACTCTCGGGCTTCTGGGACATGGCGTGCTCCTTGTCTTTGGTGCCCCTTCCCAGCTTCTAACGCTGGCGGGGCAGGAGCACGGCCGGACCATCCCATTAACGGACAAGCTTCTAGCCCTCGATTTTATCCTTCTGGAACTCCCGCCATGCGCATCCCTTCGTATATGCGCTCGCGTCAGGCAAGATAAATCGGATTGTCGCTCGCAGTGCTCGCGCGGAAACCACGCCATTCATCTTTACCCTTTGCAACGATTTCGCGTCACCGCCCGAGCGGTCTTCGCTTCCCGGGTGTACTTCTCACGGATGTATGGATCGCGGGGTATGCCCCATCAAAGCACAGAGGGGCACCGCCGCGTTGGTAAAATCTGGCCGTCCGCCATGCGGACCAGCGTCACCTCCAGCTCCAACCCAGGTGCCTGCTTGGCGGTCCCCTTGCATGAGGCGGTGCTGCCGCCCCTGGCCAGACCGATCACGGTTACATCGATTTTGTCTAATGCCCCGAATGCGCCCGGGCCGATCGAGTGTTTGACGGCAGAAATATTGGCTTCGAACTGCTCGCCCTCAACTCGCCAATGGCCGGTGTACGACATGATTGCATCGCGACCGCTTAGCTTGCCGTCCGGCGCGAGCATGACGACGCCCGTACCTTCCGCAAGCGGGGTCTTCATCCATACCGAATATTTGCCGTCTTTGAGCATCGAATTTTCCATCGAGCCTCGGCGCCTGTTTAGCAGTAAAACAGAGACGATGCGCGTCAAACGAAGAAGCACGGTTGCTGAATGGTTTATCGGCGGCGCGGCGGGCCCAGACCCGCGCCCTCACTTCGGCTGCTCCTGGCCCTTCTCATCCAGGACAATTCCACGGCCTTCGTCGATCTAACGCTCGGCACTTGCGACGATCGCCCCCAGAGCAATCAAGGACGTGAGAAGTTTGCGCATAGCGTCTTTCCAGAGATTTTGAAAACGGGAGGCTTGACGCAACACAAACGCTTCATTTCGTAGAATTTTAGTAAATCTTTAACTTTTGCGACCTGTCATGGAATTGGGGGTTACAGAAGGGCCGAGGTGCGAGATGGACGGTATTTCCTGGAATGATCTGGACTCAGATGAGCAACGCGCAATCGCGATGCTGGCGGACGGAGTTTCGACCGATTTCTGTGATCCGGTCGCGCTCCTGACGTTAGCTCGGATCGGATTCATCAGAGGATCGCGGTTGACGCTGGCCGGGGAAAAGATGCTGACAGCAAGCGGTTCGACACGCGTTCGCCGCGTAATCAACCATGAGTCAATGATTGGTGCGCCCGCAACCTCGCGCTATGTGGTTGCCGGGGATCACGTACGCTCCGTCGACCGCGCGCAGATCTCGCAGCGGCTCCACGTCCGCGCGTCGCGAGGTTGCCGTCGATCAGTCACCCGTCACCACGATCAGACTGGCGCCGAGGCCTTGGCCTGCTCGACTGCGGCGCGGGCCAGGAAGCGGGAAAGAGACGGCTGACGTGTAGATCCGTCAGTTGGAGCATCGGTACCCGTCGAATTCCGGAGCCAGCCCCGGAATGCCGATCTCGATATCCTTCGCCGGCGGCGCCCGTACAGCCTGATGCATGCCGATCGCGGCGACGAGGGCGGCCGCGACACCGATAGCGCAGCGTGCGCCAGGCGACCTGAAGGATGACGAAGTGGATGGTCCCGACGAACCATCCGATCTTACGAGATGCTCTATGGAGCTTCGATAACTCCCGCTCGTCATCGTCCTCGAGCTTGACGATCGGCTCGATATTCTTTGAGGCCGCCTGCCGGCGGACGTTGCGCGTATGTTCGCTCTCGCCCTTCATTCGGTGACGAGGTCTGCGGCACGTCGCGCTTTTTTCCTGGTGTTCTTCACGGTCTCGTCCGCCACCTTTTCCGCCTCGGCGCGCCGCTCGCACTTCGACCGGATTTCATCGAGTTCATGATCGGTCAGATGTTCGATGCCGACGAAGGAGTTGTGGACCGCGCTCACCCTGATGAGTTCGTCCAGTTTCACCTGGATGGCCGCGCTGTCGCGGTTCTGCGAATTCTGGATGAGGAAGACCATCAGAAACGTCACGATCGTCGTGCCGGTGTTGATCACCAGCTGCCACGTATCGGAATAGTGAAAGAAAGGGCCGGTGATTGCCCAGATAATCACGATCCCGCTGGCTATCATGAACGTCAGCGCGCGGCCGGCTGCTTGGGAGGTTCGATTGGCGATATCGCCAAACAGTTTTCCCGTAGCACTGTTCGTGCGGTCGTAGTGACCCCGGTCACCAGCCGTTTCGCCCGTCTCGCACATGTTGAGACCGCCCTTTAAATCCGCTGATCGATCCGAGACATAACGGATTTGGAAATCGAAGGTTCCGGGCGCAAAACCGTCGATCTTTCTGCTGGAGCGCCGGCGAGGCATAACCCTGCGTCGGTTTCACGACCGGCAGCCGTAGCAAGTTGCCATCCGTCCCTCGTCAGGCGAGTGCAGCGGGAAGCGACGCGTCGGTTTCAATCAGGGCTTGCCGCTTGAGCTCGGCCCAGAATTCGGCCGGGACTTTGGCCCGCAGCGAGTTGTAGTCCTCCGAAATCTGCCTGTCGCTGTGCGCCCCGACGACGAGAGCGACTGCGACATCGGGCGCCGCCGAGAATTGAAGCGCGGCCGTGCGCAGGTCGACGCCGTAGCGAGCGGCCGCCGTTCGAAGCTTTTCGCGCTTTTCGATCGCGGCCGCGGGGATCTTGAAATTATCCTTGCCGTAGTTGTAACGCGGGCTACCCGATATGAAGCCGGCATTGAGCGCGGACCCGATGACGAGCGAAACATTCCGCTTGCGGACGGCGGGAAAAAGTTCTCTCACGGCGTCGGCATGATCGATCAGTGAATACTGGCGGGCGCACAAACAGACATCGGGATCGGCGTCATCCATGACTTTGAGGATGGGTTGCGGCGTGTTCACGCCGATGCCCCAAGCCCGTATGATGCCCTCGTCACGCATCTTGGATAGCGCCGGAAAGGCGCCCTTGCGGGCGATTTCGTACTGCTCCTCCCAGCCATTCGGGAAATAGGCGAAGTCAGGGGAAATGTCGTGCACGAATGCGACGTCCAGGCAGTCCACGCCGAGACGCTGCAGGCTGTCCTCGATCGAGCGGCGTACGCCGTCCGCCGCGTAGTCGAACATGATGTCGTTCGGAGAATCGGACAGCGGATAGATTTCCGCATGTCGATTGTTTTTCGATGCCTTGAACAGCTTTCCGACCTTGGAGGAAAGCAAATAGTCTTCCCGCTTCTTGTTATGCAGGAAGTGCCCGAAGCGCCGCTCCGCGAGGCCGAACCCATACCACGGAGCGACGTCGAAGTATCGGACCCCGACGTCCCATGCCGCTTCGAGCGTGCGCTCGGCCTCCTTGTCCGTGTGTTTGTTGAATTCATTGCCGAGAGACACCCCGCCTAATCCGAAGCGAAACTCGGGCTTGAAGATATGCTGCGCGCGATTAGGCATGGTGTCGATCCGTTTCATTGCGGTCTGGAAAGAACCGCGCGAGGCCGCTCGCGGTTCCCTGGTCCAGGCCGAGCCGATCCAAAGGCTTCAACCTTGCCCGAATGTCGGATGTTGCGCGTTTACCCTCACAATCGTGGAGGCGGGCAGAAGCGGGCTCGGGTCAGGCCGTTTCAGCACACATTCGAGTTGGTAGAGGAACTCAGTCGTCCGGAACGCATTGGTCCCCCGAACTCAACTGGAGAATCCCATGAAATCGATCCTCATCGCTGTGGTAGCAGCAACAATCTCAGTGGCCTCGTTCGCCAGCGCCGACGCCAAGGGATGCATCAAAGGCGCCATCGTCGGCGGAGTGGCCGGACATATGGCGGGCCACGGCAAGATGGGCGCGGCCGCGGGTTGCGTTATCGGTCACCACGAGGCCAACAAGCCGAATCCGAACAACGCCAATGCGCAGGCGCCGGCCTCAAAGTGAGTGGCGTCACGCGCTGCGGCCGGCGATAGGTTACGACCGGCGTTGGGTTACGATAGGGTGAGCCGCGCTTCTTCTGGAAAGAAGAATCGGCAGCACGAACCCGAAACCGGTCGCTCCTCGAGGAACGGCCGCCGGTTCGGGAAAGTGATGGATATCCGGGTGAAGGGATCGAGGATCAGAGTTCGCCTGCAATCAGATCGTATTCGGACCTGATCTTTTCCTTGCCGTAGATGCGCTCCAGGCGGCGAACCGTGAAATGGCCGCGCGCTACGTCCTGAAAGTGCTCGATGAACGCGTAGTTCACGGCGGCTCCGCCGAGGGCGCCGACCACCGGGAGCGCCTGGGCGGCGACCTTCTGCGTGACCACCAATCCGAAGCGTGCGGCGACCTGGGTGATGAACTTCAGAAGGATGGGGCCGCCTTCCTTGATGATGCCGCGTTCGGCGACGAAGCGCGCGGCCTCGGTCACGGTCTTGGCGAGCATGCTTCGGACAGCGAAATAGCCGCTCTCCGATGCATCGGCCGATCCGGCACGCCCGCCCAATGCGAAGACCTCGACGCAGGAGAGACCAACTTCCGGATCGGAAAGGTCTTCGCCCTCGCTCCGTGCGATGTCCGCGATCGACCGCAGCATGATCACGGTGGACACTGGCAGTTCGACGGGAAGCGCCGCCAGCCCGAACGCTCCTCCCGCGGCGCCCGACGCGGTCGCAAGCGCCCGATGCAGAAGCTGCGAATGGGTCCGCGGGGCGCGTGGAAGCGTTCCCAATGCGACCTTGAGCGCTGCTTCGAGCCCTTTTGATGTCGCCGAAGTGATCGCCCTCAAGGCGAAGGACGGCAGGGCGTAGCCGATCAGTTCGACGGGTTTCCCGACAATATTGGTGAGGCGCGCGGCGAGGCCGGGATGCTCGAGCGACTTGACGGCCACGCGCAGGGCATCTCGGTCCTCGCTGGTGATTTCTGTGATTTCCTGCAGCGACAAGATTAAACCGCTTCCTTTGGGTGTCTACGCCGCCAAATCGGGATACAGCTGGTCAGAGAGCGGCGACGTCCGCCAGCGTCTCGTGCGCCGCGCGAACGATCGCTTCGGCGTTGATGCCGAATTTCTTGTACACATCGGCAATCTTGCCGGAAGCGCCGAAGGAGTGCATCCCGACAAAGCGGCCTTCGAGGCCGATGTAGCGCTCCCATCCGAGTTCGACCGCGGCTTCCGCCGCGACGCGCGCACGGGTCTCACCGAGCACTGCCTTCTTGTAGGCGGCGTCCTGTTCTTCGAACAGCAGCCGGCATGGAATGGAGACGACAGCCGTCGGAATGCCTTGCTGCTGGAGCATTTCGCGCGCTTGCACAGCAAGATGCAGTTCCGAACCGGTGCTCAGGATGGTGAGCTTGCGCTCGCCGCCTTCGGCTTCTTGGAACACGTAGCCGCCCTTGGCCGATTTGTTCTCGTTGCCGGATTCGCGACGGAGCAACGGCATCGGCTGCCGAGAGAGGGCGAGCAGGGCCGCCCGGCGCGGCGTGTTGAGGATAGCCTCCCAACACTCGGCGGTCTCGACCGGATCGCCGGGACGATACACGGCAAGATGCGGTATGGCCCGCAGCGCCGCGAGTTGCTCGACCGGCTGATGGGTCGGGCCGTCCTCGCCGAGACCGATCGAGTCATGTGTCATGACAAAGATCGTCCGCACCTGCATCATGGCCGCTAGGCGGATCGACGGACGGCAATAGTCCGAAAAACACAGGAAGGTGCCGCCATAGGGGATCAGGCCACCGTGCAGCGCGATACCGTTCATGGCCGCCGCCATGCCATGCTCGCGCACGCCGTAATGCATGTAGGTGCCTTTGTACTCGTCGGGCTTGATCTCGATCATGCCCTTGGCCTTCGTATTGTTCGAGGGCGTGAGGTCGGCCGAACCTCCGATCAATTCCGGAATGGCCGCGGCGAGATGATCGAGCACGGCGCCGCTGGCGGAGCGCGTCGCCATTTCCTTGCCGCTTGCGATGAACTCGGCGCGGGCCGCCGCTATCGCGGTCTGCCAATCTGCGGGTAATTTGCCGTCGTTGCGGCGCTCGAATTCGATGCGCAGTTCGGCCGGAGCCGCCTTGACGCGGTCCGCCCAGGCCATGCGAGCGGCTCGGCTCTTGGCGCCGACCTCGCGCCACTCGCGCAGCAGCGGTTCGGGAATCACGAATGGCGGCGAATCCCACCCGAGGATCTTCCGGGCGCCGGCGATCTCATCTTCGCCGGGAGCGTCGCTATGGGCCTTCTGGGTTCCAGCCTTGGTAGGGAAACCGAAACCGATGATGGTCTTGCAGGCGATCATCGACGGCTTGTCGGTCACGGCGCGGGCGGCGGCGATGGCGTCGCGGATCGCATCAGTGTCGTGGCCGTCGATCTCCTGGACATGCCAGCCGGAGGCGTGGAAGCGCTCGATCTCAAGATCGGAGACCGCAAGGCGGGTAGGGCCGTCGATCGTGATCGAGTTATTGTCCCAGAACGCAATCAGGTGGCCGAGCTTGTAGTGGCCTGCCATCGAAATGGCTTCCTCGCTGATGCCCTCCATCAGGCAGCCATCGCCCATGAAAACGTAGGTCCAGTGCTTGCAAAGGTCGTCGCCAAACTTGGCGTTGAGAATGCGTTCGGCGAGCGCGAAGCCCACGGCGTTCGCAACCCCCTGGCCGAGCGGACCGGTCGTCGTTTCGATGCCGTCGGCGTGTTTGTACTCAGGATGGCCGGCGGTCTTGCTGTCGATCTGGCGGAACCGCTTCAACTCCTCGAGGGGCATGTCTTTGACGCCGGTGAGATAGAGCAAGCTGTAGAGCAGCATTGACGCGTGCCCGTTGGACAGCACGAACCGATCGCGGTCGAACCAATGCGGGTCAGCCGCGTCGAACTGCAGGAAATCCTTGAAAAGCACGGTCGCGATGTCGGCCATCCCCATGGGCGCGCCGGGATGACCGCTGTTGGCCTGCTGCACGGCATCCATCGAAAGAAAGCGGATGCAGTCGGCCATGTCCCGCAAGTGCTGGTCGCGGGGCTTGGGAACCGTCTTGACGGCTGGAGTTGGCGGGACGTCAGCCATGGTTGTCGGCTCCTGTTTTTCGCTCGATTGATCTGATATCGAAGGTCTCTCGCGTCTGCGAGTAGCGACAAGTCAAAGCCGAAGGAACTCGGATTCGTTCCGGCGAGGCCCTATCCGGCGGGTCGCCATTTGTTTGGAGTTGGCGCCACGTCTCTCCGACCGCGTAGCGCGACGAGGAGGGCGCCAACGCTTCGCTCTGCGGCGGGGGCGGGGAAAGGAATTGCAGCGTCTAACGACAAAGAGTTCGGAATTCTAAGCTTTGTCCGACTGCTTTGCATCCCGCTGGGCCATTTCTTCTTCGAGCTCGCGCTCGGCCCGATGGTAGAATTCCTGATCTTTGCCCTCAGGTTTGCCTGACTCTTCCCAAATCTTGTAAGCGCGGCGAACGATCTCAATGCCGGGAACGCGTCCCATTACAGTCTCCTGAACCAAATTCTGCCATGGGTACACTGGCAAATCAGTCCCGCGTATTGCCACCTGACGCCGGGCAGACAACGCGCAGTCGCGGCCTATCCAGTAGTTCTCTTGTTCCGCGCCAGAAACGTCGCTGAAGGAACCTTGTTCCCCGCCGCGATCACAGACGAGTCACTTTCCGGAGAGCTTCTGGATGCTCAGGCTCGTTCGCGGATCGGGACGACCTGGCGTCGCGACTCCCGGTACTTGATGATCGCCATGTTTGCCAGAAACATCCGATTGCGCCGCCCTGTTCGGATCATGGCATCAACCTTGTCCGTCAGGAAACGCGCCGCGACGTATCCGTCGCCCAGCTCACCGCTTCTCTTCAGGAAGACCCAGGCGATGGCGACGGATTCTTCCACCAATTGAGAACTCGCTCACAGAAAGCACTCCGGAGAAATCGTCAGCATGGACGATACAAACAGGGCTCAGGATGAAACCAGAAGCCTTCGACTAAAACCCGCGCTTCGTCCAAGAGTTCCTACGTCTAAAACCCGACCTAGCGTACCGAAAATGGCACATACAGCACCGTTGTAATTGTCTTGTCCGGTTGACCTGATAGTCAGACTTGGTAGGCTTAGTCACATGGGCATCTTCAGCAAATCGCAAGGCACTCTCGTCCCTATCCACTCAGACAACGCCAACACGAGAGATTGGCTTGTTCTGTTGGAGGCGGCCACGATCGTTGGCCACGAGCGCGAGCGGCTCAGAGTCGCGCTCACGACGCAGGAACGAAAGCTTGTAACAAAGCGTAAAATGTTCGGAAAAGCGGAGCATTTCCTCGTCGTGGACGGATATGACCCACGGATACACGCGTTATATTTTTGTCCGCAACTCTACAAGAACGAGGACGGCTCGCTTGTCCCCCTGAGCGGAGAAGAAATCGGACAGCTGATGGCGCAAGCCCTTGAAAAAGGGGCTATTGAGAAAGCGCCGTGGTACGAGCCTGCCGACGGCGCGCCGAAGGAGCCCATTATCAAAGCTTCCGCCAAAATGGAGTTTGACAGCTTGGTTGTGGATGCCCCCAATCCGAAAGCGAATAAGCCGATGGCGCTGCGCGCGGTAGACAAGGACAAGGGAACGACCTAAGCAAGCTGCTCGCACGGGTAAATTGAGTGAAATCGTAGTTCGGGGTTTTAGTCCGATCAAACGGGCTCAACCCGGATGTTGAGGGCTTTTTGCTGCGAAGCTATCGATATCAGTGCGCTTCAAGAGATAATCCAACCCGCCGACGCGGTACCATCGGTATCCATATCCTTCGAGCACCAGTTTATGCCGACCGCTGCCGCCGGCTTGGCTGTGATCCTCGGACAGCAAATTGACCAGTAGCTTGCCGGCTTCGCCGGAAACGCCTGACGCAAACGAAACTTCGCGTGGCTTTTCGTCGAGATTGTGCACGAATAACACGGAATTGTTGCGCCAATCATAGCGGATGATCAAAACGGCCGGATCTCGCGCGGCGATCACCTTGAAGTCGCCCCAGCCAATCTCCGGCACCTCCTTGCGCATCCGGATGATGCGTTCGGTCCAGTTCAGCAGCGAGTCCGGATCACGGCGCTGCTTGGCGACATTGACGTGCGCGAACCCGTAGGGGCCCTCGTCGATCACAGGTGAGCACGGCCGGTGGCTTTCCGTGAAACCGGCGTGCGGTTCGGTTGACCATTGCATGGGGGTGCGGGCGCAATTTCGCTCGGGCAAATCCAGCCTATCGCCCATGCCGATCTCGTCGCCGTAGCGGATCACCGGCGTGCCCGGTAGCGTACACATCAGACTGTAGGCGAGCTCGAGCCGCCGTCGGTTGCCACCCAGCATCGGCGCCAGGCGACGGCGAATACCGCGGTCATAAAGCTGCATGTTCTTGTCGGGGCCGAAGGTCCTGAACACCTTTTCGCGCTGCCCCTTGGTTAGCCGACCGAGATCGAGTTCGTCATGGTTGCGCAGGAACAATCCCCATTGCGCCGTGGCCGGACGCGACCTGGTGGCATTGAGTGCCTTCGCGAGTGGCCGAGAGTCGGCCGCTGCCAGCGCATAGAACAGATGCTGGTTGACGTGGAAGTTAAACATCATTTGCATGCGCTCGCCGTCGTCGCCGAAATACCTCATATCGGTCTTTGGTCGTACGTTAGCCTCTGCCAGGATGATGGCGTCGCCTTTTCGCCATTGCAGGAATTCGCGAAATGACCGCAACATGTCGTACTGCTCGACTGGCGTTTTAACGTTGGCGCCCTTTGTTGCGATCACGAACGGGACCGCGTCCATGCGAAAACCAGATACGCCGAGCTGAATCCAGAAGCCCATGATCTTGAGGATTTCCGCCTGCACCTGCACGTTCGACGTGTTGAGATCGGGCTGAAAATCGTAGAAGCGATGGAAGTACCAGGCTCTGGCTTCCCTATCGTGGCTCCACGTCGACTTTTGCACGCCGGGAAACACCACACCCTTGTCGGCGTTGGTGGGCTTCTTGTCGGCCCAGACGTACCAGTCACGATAGTGCGAATCTGTTGAGCTTCGCGCGTCGCGAAACCAGGGATGCGCATCGGAAGTATGGTTGACGACGAGATCGATGATGACGCGGATGCCACGTTGTCGGCAGCCATGGGTGAATTCAACGAAGTCGCCGAGCGTGCCGTAGCGCGGATCGACGCCGTAATAGTCCGAGATGTCGTAGCCGTCATCCTTGCCGGGAGATGGTTGGAAGGGCATCAACCAGATTGTTGTGATGCCAAGCCCCTGTATATAATCGAGCCGCCGCAGCAAACCCTTGAAATCGCCTACGCCATCGCCATTGGCGTCCATATAAGTTCCTACGGCCAAACAATAGAACACGCCATTTTTGTACCAGAGATCATCGATCATTGAGAAAATCGCCCTCGGTCGGCCTTGAGATTTTTCACTGGCTACATGGCAAGAGCATAAGTGGCGGCGTGAGCACGGGTTCCCGTAGTCATCGGCTTGGCGCTAGGAGGGTGGGCCATTCCGTCCCGAACGCTTGCCAGGGTGGTGTCCACGAAACGCCGCTCTACCTTATTGGCTCGGGTCGCCGGCTTGCTCGCGAAGCTTGATCGAGCCTTGATATTTGGCGAAAGCGTAAGTGATTTCGGCGCCCATCAGTATGATTTGCGAGGAATAGTAAACCCAGATCAAGACGACGATAATCGATGCCGCAGCTCCGTAAGTGGATTCCAGCCCCTGTTTGCCGATGTAAAAGCCGATCGCGGATTTACCGAGTTCGAAGAGGACGGCGGTAATAGCAGCACCAAGCCAAACGTCATACCAGCCAACCGGAGTGTCGGGGAGCGACTTGAACATCATCGCGAAAAGCAGTGCGATGATGCCGACGGAAGCTGAGGTGGTCGCGAGGTGCAAAATCCATTCCTGGACATACGGAGCCGCGTATTTCCCGAAGGCTGCCAGAGCCGCGGTGACGAGCAGGGAGACCAGAAGAAGAAAGCCGAGAGCGAGAACGGCAGCGAGCGAGACGATATAACTGCGTAGGAAATGCCATATGCCATTGCCCGGCATCTCGCCTACCTCCCAGACCGTATTCAGGGCGTCCTTGAGCTGAACCACAACCCCGACGGCAGCGAAGAGCAACGCTCCTAGGCCAAGCAACGTCGCGATAAGGCCCTGTCGAGGCCGGCCGGCATCCGCAAGCATGGCCTGAACGGCTTGGGCACCTGTGTCGCCAAGCATGTCCTTAATAGATAACGCCACCTGTCCGTTTACCGCTTCGCGGCCGAAGAAGAATCCAGCGATGGCTATGACGATGATGGGTCCAAGCGAGAATACGGAGTAATAGGCGAGGGCGGCGCCTTGGCGGGAGTCTTTGTGTTCAGACCAGTTTTTGGCAGCCTCTTTCACAACCGTCCATAGCATGGCATCCCGCTTTCGCCGATCAAACGGACGGTTCGCAAATGCGACAAATTTGTTGTCAGCAAAAGGACACCCCTATTGGTCATTCTGCTGTCCAAATGGATAAAGCGGGGGAGTAGAATTTGGTTCCTGAGCGAATTCGCCCGTAGGCGCTTGCCTGATCCCGCGCCAAGACTTTCGTTCCGGACGGGTTGAGCGACCGCAACGTCGCGATGCGCCGGGGTCAACGAAGGATGAGCTCCCTTATCCGACCAGCCAGCCCGTCCATTGCAAATGGCTTGGTGAGGATGGCCATTCCTTTATCCAGGCCATCGATTCCCATAGCCGCCTTCTCCGCATATCCGGTAATAAACAGGATTTTAAGGGTAGGCCTTGCGGTTCTTCCGTAGTCCGCCAGTTGCCGTCCGTTCATTCCGCCGGGCAGCCCGACGTCAGTCACGAGTAGATCGATGCGGGTGTCCGAGCGCAGGACCTGTAAAGCGCTGGCCCCGTCGGCTGCTTCGATGGCTGTGTAGCCCAGCTCCGCGAGAACCTCCGTGATGAGCATGCGAACCGACGGTTCGTCATCGACAATAAGCACGGTTTCCCCAACTCCAGCGCGGGGGACAGATGAAAATCCCGCGGAAGTATCGACGGTCGTTTCCTGCTCCGAGTGTCGAGGCAGGAAGAGATGAATAGTGGTGCCGCAGCCAGGAGCGGAGTCGATTCGGACTTGGCCGCCGGATTGCTTGGCGAAGCCGTAGATCATGGAGAGGCCAAGGCCGGTGCCCTGGCCGAGAGGTTTAGTCGTATAGAACGGATCGAAGGCTCGCTGAACGACCTCATCGCTCATTCCGGTCCCAGTGTCTGCGACACTCAAACAGACATAATCGCCGGCACGCACTTCAAACGAAAATGCTTCGACGCCGTCGAGAGTACGATTGGCCGTTTCGATTTTCAGTTTGCCACCGTCCGGCATCGCATCACGTGCGTTGATGCAAAGATTCAAAAGTGCGTTTTCCAATTGGTTCGGATCGACCAGCGTCGTCCAGAGGTCTGGGGCGCTGGTCATCGTCATCTCTATTTCCGGACCAAGGGTATTTCTGATGAGGTCCGTCATGCTTTCGATGAGCCGATTTACGTCCGTTGCTTTCGGATCCAGCGTCTGGCGACGAGAGAAAGCCAATAGCCGGTGCGTCAGCGCCGCGGCTCGGTTTGCGGCACCTTGCGCTGTCGAAATGTAACGTTCGACATCCTTGTAACGGCCTTGGGATATCCGGATTTTCAGCAGTTCGAGCGCACCCGAAATACCGGTCAGAAGGTTATTGAAATCATGCGCAAGTCCTCCGGTTAGCTGGCCTACGGCCTCCATTTTCTGGGCCTGCCGCAATGCGTCTTCCGCCTTGCCAAGGGCATCTTGCTGGCGGCGTTGCTCGGTAATGTCGCGAGCGACGCAATAGAGCAATCCGTCGACGTTGACCGCCGTCCATGACAGGATTCGGTACTCGCCCTTCCGGGTACGGAAGCTGCTTTCGAACTCCGCGTTCTGTTCCGGAAGCGCCAGGGCCGCGACAGCATCACGCATCTTGCGCCTGTCATCTGGATGCTCGAGCCACTCCGACGTCCTTCCACGGATATCATCCGGCAGCCAGCCCAGAATCGTCGTCCAAGCCGGATTAATACTGATCCAGGTGCCGTCGGCGGTCGCTACGCCGAGCATGTCGCGACTGACTTGCCACGTCCGGTCGCGCTCTTGCGTTCGCTCTTCAACGCGTTGCTCCAAACTCGCGTTCAATTCCCGAAGCGCTTCGTCTGCGACATGCCGTTCGGTAATATCTCGCAGAATAGCGGTTACGAACACCCGTCCGTCGCTCTTCCATCGGGACGCCGATACGTCCAGGAAAGCTCGGGAACCATCCCTACGCCGCGCAATAAGTTCAACCGCGCGTAACGAAGGGCCGCCGGCCAGGATCTTGTCCCAAAGCTCTTGCCATTGCGCAGGCTCTTCAAACAAATGCGCCAAAGGGCGTCCGACCAGTTCGGCTCGCTCGAAACTTGTTTCGCTCACTGATGCGGAATTGGCGAATTGGACCAAGCCGTCGGCGTCGAGCGTGAGAATGGCGTCAGAAGCGCTTTCGACGACAGCATCGTAACGTGCATTCTGACGCTCGCGAAGGACGCGATCGCGATGCGCGGCACCGGTAACATCTGAAACTTGAATGAGGCAGTGCGAATAGGGGCGTGCCCCAAAAGGTCGGACTGAAATGTTGTAAATCAAGGGCAGGCCGGCCCTCGTTCGGAGCGGCAGCAGATCCCGATTGAGCATATACGTCAGTAACGCCGACGAGCCGAGAGTGAGCGCCTCGGCGACCGATTTCGTCAAACGAACCAATGGGCGTCCCGGGAATAGCTGATCCAACGTCTTACCGACTGCGCGCTCGGAAGAAATATGGCTCGCCGACGCAAACCAGTAATTCCAGCATACGACCCGCTGGTCAACGTCCAGCACGACGACGCCCGAGTCCAAAGCGTCGAAAGCGGCGACAAGTTGCTCAATCTCAAGTCGGATCATTGAGGAATGTGCCGTTTCAGGTCGCCCGTTCGATGAATTCGTCGAGCAGATGCGTCAAGGCGGTGAGGGACGGAAGATCCATGATCATGGCGATGTAGCCGCTGATGTCTCGATCCCGGATGGCGAAGTTGATATACAGGAACATTACGACGTCGCCTGCCTCTGGAGGTGGCGCGAGGCTGAAGAAGGTTGCCGCATTTCCGTGGAGCACTTCCGGAAGTGACATTTTCAGACTGCGCTGGAGCATGTTGGCGATCGTTGCGAGGCAACTGTTGAGAAGGATATTGCCCGTCTCTGCCAATGCTTCCTGTTCCAGCTCGATGATATCCTCAAGCGGCAGGTCACCGCCAGTGATCGCGCGGACGAGCTCCAAGCTCTTGGTTTCGGGAAAGATCAGAAGCGCTCGTCCGGTAATGTCACCTTCGAAAACCTGATGAACCGCCACCAGATTTGAGATTTCTCTTTCGGCTAGAATGGCAATGGCGCCGGCGCGCGTCTCCAGCGAAACGTTCGGCACGGACAGAAGCACCTGCGAACCGACCATCTCTCGGAGGCTGGAGGCCGCGCGGCTGACGCCAATATTCACGAGCTCGGTAAGAGCATCGAGTTGCAGCTCGTTGAGCAATTCCCTGGATGCTGCGGTCATGCTTTCCCCTGTTCGAGCCGCCGTACCGCGTCCTGGAGGAACGCGCTGAAGGCCTGCTCGTTCAGAGGTTTGGTGAGAAAAACGGCCCCGATCCTTCTTGCTTGGGTGACGATTTCGTCTTGATGGTTGGCCGACACGACGGCAAGCGGCGTCGAAGGGTAAAGCGCCCGCAGCTCCGCGGCCAGTTCGAGGCCGTCGCGCCCGGGCATGTTGAAATCCAGAAGGGCAATATCGAAAGGCGTCTGCTTGGCAAGCGACAACGCCTCGTCTGCATTGGCTGCCTCTACATGGCTCCAATCCGGATACAGGACGCTTAGAGCCTTGGCGGCAGACATTCTGGCGAGCTTGCTGTCGTCGACGATCAGGAGCTTGTAGGGCATGAAATACTCCGCGGCGGCTCCCAAAGAGGAACCAAATTCCTCAATGTTTTCGCATCTCCAGCACGAAGGGGAAAGGTCAAACTTGGCGATTTAGACGGGTGAGGGCGGGACCGATAAATCGCTGCAGGAAGTGGCCGGCAGGAGTTCCCTGAAGTGGGCGTTCGGAGACCAAAAGAACTTGGATGACGGCGGCATGGGCGCTCTCACATCCCCGCCAGTCGACTTCGGCCGCTGGGTTGGCCAGTAGTTCCTGTAGCAGAACTTCCCCGTCCTCGGCAGGACAGGCACCGATGAGTCGGATGGTATTGGCGTCGTGCAGTACAACAGTCACCTCAACATCTCCTGTACGTCCAGCACGACCAGAACGCGCCCGTCGCCCAGCAATGTAGTTCCCGCCACGCCCCTCATGCCGCCTAACAAGCCCTCCATAGGCTTGAGCATGACGTCCAACCGTTCACCGAGCCGGTCGACCTCAATCCCGCCGATCTGTCCGGCTGCTGACACAATGACCACCTTTGCTATCTTCTGATCTGATACATCGCGGGCGATCCCGAGGGTGTCCGCGAGGTCGAGCAGGGGGAGCGTCCGATCGCGCAGCAGGAACGCTCGGCCCGAGCCGATCGGGACGATGAGGTCACGACCGACGATTGTCGTCTCAACGACGTTTTCGAGCGGAAGCCCGAACACCTGACCGGCCACTTCCACGGTCATAAGTCGGGTCATCATCAAGCTGAACGGCAAAATCAAGCTGACGACGGTTCCCAATCGAGGTCGGCTTTGCAGCGTGACCGTTCCACCCAAACGTTCCACGGCGGTTCTCACGGAATCCATCCCAACGCCGCGCCCGGACAGGTCAGTGACCGTCGCCGCGGTCGAAAAGCCCACCGCAAAGATCAGGTCGATAACCTGCTCGTCCCTCATGGCCGCCAAGGCTTGCGCCGTCGCGACTCCCCGCGCGCCAGCGACCGCACGCACCCGGTCAACGTCGATACCGCCCCCGTCGTCCTCGACCTCGATGCGAACATTTTCGGCCTCGCGCAGACCCCGCAGAACAAGGGTTCCCATCACTGGCTTGCCCACAGACGCCCGCTGCTCCGGACTCTCGATACCGTGGTCCACGGCATTCCGCATCACATGAAGTAAAGGCTCGAAGAGCGCGTCGACAATGGTGGCGTCTGCTTCGGTGTTTTCGCCCTCGGTGATCAATCTAACGGTCTTGCCGACGCTGCCGGCGATCTCCCGCACCAACCTCGGAAACCGGCGGAAGACCGTGCGCAACGGCAGGACTCTAATACGGAGAACAGCCACCTGAAGTTCGCTTGCCAATCGATCCAACAAGGCATGCTGATCGCGCAAGGTCGAAACCACCGCTGCCGGATCTACACCGTGCTGAATTCGTTTTGCTGCGTGCCCGATTGCATTTTTGACGACAAGTAATTCGCCGGTCAGCTTCACGAGGGCATCGATCCGATCCATGTCGACGCGCAACGCGCGCGGAGCCACGATTTGAACGGGGGGCACATTGGTCGCGTATTCTGGTTTGGTGTCGCCCTCCAATGCCTTTTCGATCGCGGCGATCAAAGGATCGGCCTTCCGTTGCGCCAGTGCAGTCGCCATAGCCTTTTCGAGGTCCGCAGCCGGTCCGCTCCTGCCGAGATACAACAGGGCGTTGGCGGCCGTGCGACCTGCGGAGGCGAGGCGGCCCAAAGAGCCCTCAAGTCCATCCTCACGCAGCAATGCGATCTGGGATTCCAGCACGGATGTCAATTGCGCGAGATAATCCTGGCCTCCAGCAGGAACCGAGGACCGAGCCAATTCCCGAAATTCCGCTCTGTCGGCGAAAGCACCAAGCGCGTTTCGAACCTCCACGACGGGAGCTTTCGCCAACGCCAGAATTTGCAGATTGCAACTAAACGTATTCATCGTCTCAAGAGAAACCGCTCGATTTGTCAGAGCCAAGTCGACAAGAACGAGTTCAGGCAGCGACGCGATGATCGATAATGGATCTTCTCCTTTGAAGAAGGCCTCCGGATCCGGTACGAAACGCAGGGCGGTGAGCGCCCCAGAGAACTGGTCTCCGGCGGCGACGCGCAGCCTGCCCAACCAATCGCCGCCGGTCGGACCAGGATCGGCGATTTTCCAATCTTCCTCAGCGTCCATCGAATTGACAAGCCGGGCGATCATGCCGTCTGCGTCGATGTCTGCAGCCGGAGGTGTCTCGCCCGTCGTCTGCATGGCGTCCAGCCAACGAGAAGTGAGATCGAGGCAGGCGAGACATTCGTCGAGAACGATTGAAGCTATGGGTCGTGCGGACGAACGAAGTGTCGCCAGAATGTCTTCGGCGGCATGCAGTGTTCTCGCCATGGCAGCGAACTCTACAATACCGGCCGCTCCCTTTAGGGTGTGAAATGCGCGAAATGCGCCATCCAACCTCTCCCTGTCGCTCGGTTTTTCTTCAAGCGCCATCAAATCGTCGGTTGCCTGGGCGACGAGCTCTCTTGATTCAAGAAGAAACTGTTCGACGAACTCGTTCATCGCGGCACTCCGCAGAAGATGGCTGCGTATTCCGCCAGCATTTCCTGCTTGATCGGCTTCACAAGGTAGTAGTTTGCGCCGGCGTGTCGTGCTGCTGCCAAGTCCTGTAAGCCGGCTTCCGTGCTGACCACGAGGACCGGGATGCCCGACACGGGAAGCTCTTTCGATCGCAACGTATGCAGGAACGTAATTCCGTCCATTTGCGGCATGTTGAC
The DNA here is from genome assembly GCA_963755895.1 of uncultured Alphaproteobacteria bacterium. Classification (GTDB taxonomy): domain Bacteria; phylum Pseudomonadota; class Alphaproteobacteria; order Rhizobiales; family Xanthobacteraceae; genus Bradyrhizobium. Next base: position 173,174 of record CAVWMD010000022.1, on the reverse strand, counting down.
ATCGAGGATTGCCAAATCGAACGGCTGCAACAGTAGCTTCTCCAGACCCTCTAACCCGTTCAGCGCCTCTTCGACGACGAAGCCGCGCGCCTCCAGCGCGGAGCGATAATATGTTCTGACGAGCGCGGCATCGTCGATAACAAGAATCCTTTTCCTGGAAAACTCGCTCACGCGCGCAACTCCTGCGGTCTCCGGTAAACAATCGCCCCCGAGTATCGGCAGACCTCGAACAGCGGCGAGATGCAACTCATGGATTCGGTGTGACCGAGACAGATGAAACCGCCCGGCAAAAGGCTATCGTACAGGTTTTCCGCCGCGACGCGGCGGGATTCGTCGTCGAAATAGATCAGCACGTTTCTGCAGAAGATCACGTCGAAACGGCCCTGCGGCCTGGTTTCCTTCGTCTCGATCAGATTTACACGAGAAAAGCGGACCGATTGGCGGAGATCGTCCAGGATCTGCCACCGTTCGTCATCGAGCCCGCGAAAGTATCGGTTGATCAGTTCGGGCGATAATCTCATCAAAGCCCGTTTGCCGAAAACACCCCCCGCGGCTGATTCAAGCACGCGGGTATCGATGTCTGATCCCACGATCTCGATATCGTAGGCGTCGACGTCCTTCCAGTTCTCCAGCAACCAGATCGCGATGGAATAGGGTTCTTCTCCCGTCGAACACGGAACTGACCAGATTCGGATTGTATCGCCAGGCCGTTTCGCTGCCACCCGCTCCTTCAGCAGGTCGGCACTCAGGCATGCGAGTTGATGGTCTTCGCGATAAAAGTACGTTTCGTTGACGGTGAAGGCGTTAATGAGATGTTCGACCTCGTCGCGTACGTCGCTGCGGAGATAGGCGAAATAACCTGAAAACGACTGGCTCGAGGTCGCGACTATCCGCTCCGAAATCCGACGTTCGACGTAATAACGCTTCGTTTCCGTGAAAACCATGCCGGTCCGCCGATAGAGAAATTCGGCAAGCCTTCGTAATTCATCTTCTGTTATCGGTGGCAGCGCATCAGCCATCTGTCAGCGTAACCCGATGCGGTCACGTGCAATCTTGACGGCAAACGTCAGAAACGGATCATCGGGAAATCTGGCCGCGCATCGTGCCAAAATCGGCAAGCTTGCAGCGTTCCCGGTCTCTGCCAGAACTTCGACCGCTGCGGCGCAGACGTTGGCGTTGACCTCCCGCTCAAGGAGTTCTCCGAGCATTCTGCTTGCGTCGTCTGCTGGGAGCGAGCGGGCAATTTCGCATGCGAGCAGGCGAACATCGGTATCGGGATCCTTCAGCAGTAAAGGGAGATGTACGGCGGCAGCGGTTGGCATGGCGCGCAAAGCGTCAAGCGCTGCAGTGCGCTGGGACGCGTCGTCCGAGCGAATATAGGGCAGGGCGGCGGCGGCGCTATCGGACGAACCTATCTTGGCCAGGGCCGTAAAGATGGCTTCGCGGACCCGCGGGACACGCTCTCTGGACAGGGCTTTCGTCAACAACGGGAGCGCGTCAGGAAGCGTCGGGGCGGTTCGCGCAGCGTTCCATCGCTCGTCGTCGGAGCCCTCAGCAAGTATTTCAAAGGTTTTTCGGACGTCCGGGGCGGGCGCCTCCGTGGTAAGAGATGGTCTCTTTACAAGCGGCATCAACCCACCAATTTCTTCAACTGGGCTGCAATCTTTTGGAGCGGCACCACGAAATCCGCGCCATTTGCCTTGACCAGTTCTCCCGGCATGCCCCAGACCACCGCTGTCTCCTCCGCTTCCGCTATCGTCCGGCCGCCGCCTGCGTGGATGAGTGCCATCGCCCCGGCCCCGTCGTTTCCCATGCCCGTCATAAGTATGCCGATCAACTGACTTGGCGCCATATAGTTCAGCGCGCTACGGACCAATCGATCGGTGCTCGGGTGCCACGGATAGTCGGCCTGGACGGGCGCGGCCATGGCGACGAGCGCCGCTCCTCGCCGCGAGACGATTACGTCGGCGTCGCCACGGCCGATGTAGACGTTCCCCGGCTTTAGCGGAATTGGATCCCGAACTTCCTGCACATCAAGCCGGCTAATTCCGTCCAGGCGACGCGCCAAGGGCCCCGTGAAGGTCGCTGGCATGTGCTGGGCAACGACGATCGGCCATGGAAACGACGCCGGAAGCCCCGTGAGCAGCGCTTCCAAGGCGGGCGGCCCCCCGGTCGAGGTCCCGACCAGCACCAAGCCTTCGCCTTTCGGTACGGACTTGGCTTTTCTAATGGTGGCATGCGGGGTCGACGGCTTGCCGTCACCCATTCGGAAGCGGACTTTCTCGCGCAGTCTCAAGCTCGTTTTCAGCCGGGCACCCGCAGCGGCCCGGACTTTCTCGATCAGTGGACGGGCCACTTCATCAAACCGAAGCGAGACGGCGCCGGTCGGCTTTGCCACGAAGTCGACCGCTCCCAGACGTAATGCCTCAAGCGTGGCGTCGGCGCCGTGCGCCGTCATCGACGACACCATGACCACGGGGCAGGGGGCCTCGATCATGATCCGGTCGAGGCAAGTGAGCCCGTCCATTTCCGGCATGTGAACATCGAGGGTAACAACGTCGGGCCGGGCGTTCGCTATCGCCGCGAGCGCTTCGCGCCCGTTTCGGGCGAACTGGACCTCGAAATCGGCTTGCGTCGAAAGCGCTTGGCCGATCAGTTTCCGGACAAGCGCGGAGTCGTCGACTACCAGTACTTTGATCACGGCTTCGTCTGCCGGCTCTCTTTACCGCGCGTTTCCTTGCTAAATGAATCCAGCAGACCTCTCTCGGTCCGGGAGAGCAATTCGGACGGGTCCAGGAGCAGGACGATCCTGCCCAATGCCTCAAGATTGATGACTGAATGGACGACGCTTAACGCGTCGCCGGTGAGGTCGGGAGAAGGTTTGATCCTGTCCGGCGAGCAACGCAGAACCTCCGACACGCTGTCCACGATGAGCCCGGCGCGATGTTGTTCGGTGCGAACCACCACAAGCCGCCTGTTCGTACCCGTGGTCGTGGCCGGCATATCAAAGCGGCGACGCTGGTCCACGACGGGAAGGACTTCGCCTCGCAGGTTGACTACCCCTTCGAGAAATTTCGGTGTCTTCGGAAGACGGCTGATCTGATCCGGCACCCGCGCAACCTCTTCGACGGCCTCGATCGGCAGCGCAAACTCATCGTCGTCTAGTCGGAAAACCAGAAAACGGTGTTCGTCTGCGGCCGACTTGCCCCGCCTATCCTCGACCTTCGTATTCATGGTTGGGTCGCCTTGCGTGAGTTTCTGCATGACGTCTTCCCGGAACAACCGCTCCGGCGCCAAGATTGAAACGAGCTTGCCGTGTCCCGCTCGATAGATTTCCTTGATCTGCATTTCTCCGCCGGCTCGCGCGACGAGGACAGGCGGCGCCGGTTCGACGCGGTTGGGTTCGATCGAAAGTACCGCGCAGGCACGGTCCGCAACGAACCCAACCAGAATATCGCCGATCGCAGCGATCAATACTTTCTCTCGTGATAGGGCCGCTGATGGCAGGCCGAGAAGCCGGCGCAGCGATAACAGAGGCAATAACCCGTTCCGATAGGGCATGACGCCGCGTACCGCATCGTCGCTCCCGGGTATGAAAGTCATGCTGTCGGGAGCCGTGACGATTTCTCGGACGATTTCGAGCGGAAGGCCATATTCCTGGCCCGCAACATCGAATGTCACCAGTCGTTGACGAGAGATTTCGACCGTTGTGTCCGATACGGTCGTCGCGCGGGACGTGTTGGCGAGCGATTGCCGCTTTGGCGCGCTCTGTGCGAAGCCCCGCCGCAGCAACTCGGGAATATCCAGAATTTTGATGACATGTGCGCCGCTGTCGAACGCACCTTGCAGATGTTCGCCGGTTTCGGACGCGACCTCGGCTTCCGCCGTCCTTACTTTCTCCAATTCAACACGAACCAGGCTCGTGACTTCGTCCACCGCCAGCGCGACGGGTGTTGCGCCTTCCAGGACGATAAGACGGGAAGAATGGGTAGTCGCCGCATCCTCGCGTCCGAGAAGGGCGCGAACGCTCGCAACCGGGACGACGGACCCCCGAAGGTTGGCGAGGCCTAGAAGGCTGCGCGGAGCCTGAGGGACACGCGCCAGCATGGGCATCCGAGCTACTTCTGAGACGGAAGCGGCAGGAAGCGCATAGAAACGCCCCTCGCTCTTGAACGTCAGAAAACGTTCGTCAGCCAAGCCGATAGCCTTGCCGGTCGTCTTGGCGGTATCAGCCATTCTGCTTCTTCAGTTCGTCCGAAAGGGAAGCAATTTCTTCAACCGCGGCGGCGAGGTCGTCCGCGCCTTGAGCCTGTTCGGCTGAAGCCGTGGCAGCTTGACGTGATGCGGCGCTTGCCTCCTCGGCGGCGGCAGCTATCTGCCGCGCCGCCGCCGCGGTCTCTCCCGAAGCGGCCAGTATCGCATCGGCGCCGTGCTGGATGGCCGTGTTGGCGTTTCCCAGTGCGACAAACTCGCCGGTAATGTCTTCGAGCGTCTTGATCACGGCGCGATTGTTCTGAACCTCGATCTCCCCGGCGGAGATGATTTGCTCGAGATCACGGCGCAGCAAGGCGATCTGGTCGAGAATGCCCCGTACCGTATCCCTGATGCGCTCGACGCTCTCTGACGCTTCGCGGGCCAGCGAGCGGATGTCATTTGACACCAACGCGAAGCCGCGGCCGGTTTCGCCGGCTCGCGCGGCTTCCACGGCACCGCTTACCGCAAGCATGTTGGTCTGAATGTTTACCAGAGTGATTGCGTCGACGATCTTTTCAATCTTGCGACCGATGCCTTCCAGCGAGACGATTGTTTCGAGGCTCGCCCGGGTGGTTTCGAGGGCTGCGCCGACGCCTTCGATCAAGCTTTCGACAGCCTTGCGGCCGTCGGCGAGTGATTTTGCCATGGTCAAAATGCGGTCGGTCGCCAACCGGCCCTTATCTTGTGCGACGCGTGCGCTCTTCTCGATTTGGGTCAGTGCAGCCGAGGTTTGTTGCGCTGCGGCCGCCTGTTGTTGCGAACCGCGGTTGATCTGCTCGACCGCTGTCGAGATCTGGCTGGCGGCACTCGAAAGTTCCTGAATGGTCGCCGAAAGCTGCTCCGCCGTGCTGGCGATTTGCTCTGCGGCTGAATTGCCGGCAGTCCCCACCCGAAGATCTTCCGAGAGCGACGCCAGGGACTGGGCGGCGACCTGACCCTGTTCAAGAGATTGAGCTTGTTGCCCGACGGCCGATTGAGCCTCGCTTGCCGCTGATGCTTGTTCCTCCGCGGCGCCGGCCACAAGCTCTGCGCCCTTTTGTGCCTCCTGGATCGCGCGCTCGGCCTCGATCGCAGCCGTAAGCGTCTCCTGGCTTCCGGTGGCGAGTTCGACCATGCTCTGCCGCAAGCCCGTGAGCGTTTCGATTACGGAGCGTCCCGCCTTGGCTTGTTCGACCGCCGCACCGGCAGCCGCCTTGACTGTTGCGGCCGCTTCCCGAACATTGTTCTGGATCTCCTCCGCAAGTCCCTGCACCTGGACTGCACTCTTGTCCGAAACGTCAGCCAGAGCCCTGACTTCCTCGGCGACGACGGCAAACCCACGTCCATGGTCGCCTGCACGTGCAGCTTCAATGGCAGCGTTGAGCGCGAGCAGGTTCGTTTGATCCGAAATCCGGCTGACCGCACCGGTTATCTCGCTCACATCTCTGGCTCGGCGTTCGAGTTCGCTGATAATGGTGCCCGAAGCGACCTGACGTTCGGAATTTCGCTCGATGGATTGGATCGACGTGCCGATCTGCGCGGCGGTCTCGGCAAGCAGAAGCTGGGCGGATTCGGTCCTGCGGCGTGAATTGTCGGCTTCCCCGCGGGCGGTGGTCAGATTGGCCGTGACCTGCTTGATCGCCGTCAACTGCTCCTGAGATGCCCCTGCGGCCTCGTCGGCGCCCGCCGCAATCTGCTGCATGGAGCGTCGAAGCTGCTCCGCTGCCGCCGAGGCCTCGGCCAATCCGCTGGCCAGTTCTTCCGTGGCCGCAGCCACCCTTTCGGACACCTTGTCCTTTCCCAACGTCTTCCCAGGTCTGCGATTCCGGGGCGCCGGCGGCGGCGTTGCGGGCGCCAACCGGGCGGTTTCAGCTGAATGCCGGGCTTTTGCCGCGGAACCCACAATTTTTGACGTCTTCACAAGGGTCATAAGGATCTCGATTAAATGGCCTGCCTAGACCTCGGACCGCGACCATAGGCCATATTGCTTCGGATTGGATATCCCCGATGAGGGCTGTTTGGCGCTGAACTCCTGACGAGGGCGAATGGATAGTGGTATCGGGTTCGCCGGAACGGGTCGCGCCCACCCAGCAGAGCCGGACAGCCAAATATCTTGCGAGAGCTCGGTGAAGCGGCGGATTTATCCAAACTCAAACGGGCTTTTGCGTCGCAAATCGTCTGCAATGCTCGAGATAAGCCATCTCATGGCTCCCCATCAGCGACACCACGCTGGCCCATAGCCAGGATGGAGCTTCCAGCCCCTTCGATCGGCAGTGCGAGCCTGATATGTGTCGATCAGGCTCACACGCGTTAACTAGAGACCGCGCCGGCGGCATCGACGAAGCCGCCGGGGTGACTCGGCCGCTTTCTTCTTGCCTAGATGGGCCTCTCACAGCGTGGCGAGCAGGATCACGTAGAGCAGGCCAGAACGGCCGTCGCAACCAACGGCAGATTTGCAGGTTAGGTCCTCTCAGGAGCACCGCCATGGCCAGCGACGAGGAATTCCTGCTCTATCCGTTGGATACTGGCGAGGACCCGGCGTGCCTGGATTGCGGCACACTCATGATCGTAGCCGCGCACGAGGTCGGGGAAGCCAAGCCAGACTTCATTACCTTCCGGTGCAAGCGGTGCGGGCGCTCCGAAAAGTATGTCTGCGATGAATGACGCTCAGCGGCCGAAGGTCTCGCCGGTGGATTTTAAAGAGGCCGCCAGCTAAGGCGGCCTTACTCGTCGATCTGGCGAAGCTTCTGTTCCAGTTCGGCGACCAGTGCGGCAATGCGCTGTTTGCTTAGTTCGTCTGAGACAGCCAGAACAGCCATCTGGCGATACTTGATGATCTTCATTTCGAGTTCAATGCGCTCGTTTTGTGAGCCAATTGCGTCACCTCCGTAGATACGACGGATGGTGATGCAAAAGGTTCAGATTATTTCGGCGGGTTCAAGTCTGCGGCCAGCCACCGCTTTGCGCTCGATTTCATCGGGTCGATTGCGACGCTCAGAATATGAACGTACTCGCACTTAGCATTACAGTTGTCGTTTTTTGAAGTGGGCACGTTGGGCGGCGGCCTGGTGAGCTCTGCGCCAGAGTGACCATGCGATGATGTGTGCGGGTCGGATCCGCTTTCGGGCGAGCCTGATGGCGATGCGGCGGACTTCCTGGATTGACCAACGGATCAATGACGGGGTGGTGACGTCTTTGTTTTTGTCTTGGTTCGGCGTTGCGTTTTTTTTGGCACAACCGGATTGGCGCGATGGCGGATCACCGCCATCATGGCGAAGGCGAGCATCACCAGGGAAACGTGGCGATGCCACCCATGCCAGGATCTGCTCTCGTTGTGATCAAGCCCGAACTCGTTTTTCGCGGTCTCAAAGCTGTCCTCGATCGCCCACCGATGGCCTTCGACCGCCACCAGCGTTTCGATGGATGTTCCCGCCGGACACCAGGTGGTGAAGAAGGCTAGATCGCCATCGGCGATATGACGACGGATTAGCAGACCGCGTGTCCAAAGACCCGGATTTGTGTCATTTGATTCTTCGACTTCCAGATCGGCCAATTCGAGATAGCACCAATCGTGCAGCCGCGGTCCTTTGGTCCCGGCTCCTGCGGACAGGCGTTTCCAGTCGGACGCACGCCGCGTGCGAGCGATGTCCGCGGCGTTGCCGGCGACCGATCGCCGCTTACCCCAGGATTGAAATACATGAGCGCTGCTGACCCCGAGCACGTAGCCTTTGCCTGCCCGGCGTAATTGCTGTTCGATATCGCCAACACCATAGACAGTATCACCGGCAACCCACTTGAATGGGATAGACGCGGCTATGGCGCGTGCGATCATGCTCGTTGCAAGCTTTGGCTTGGTCGCAAAGCCGACACCGGGAGGCACATAAGCGGCTTCCAGACGATCTGGATCGTCGGTCCATTCCTTCGGAAGATACAGCGCGCGATCGATGAACGCATGACCGTGGCGCGACACGTAGGCGGCGAAGACGCCGATCTGGCAGTTCGTGATCTTGCCGGCGGAACCAGTGTATTGCCGCGCCACCCCGCACGACGCCTTGCCCTGCTTGAGAAAGCCGGTCTCGTCGATCACCAGCACCGCATCGTCATCCGCCAAATGCTCGACGACATAATCGCGGACGATATCGCGCAGACCATCGGCATCCCAATCCCTGCGACCCAGGATTGCCTGTTGCCGCCAAGGACCGGGATCGCCAGCAGCCTCCGCGCGCATCCAACCGGTCTTGCGTTGCTCATCGCCGAGCAGGCTTTCCAGAAACAAGCCTGCATTCCTCGCAACACGATCTTGATTGAACAACGGACGTATCCGTTGCTTGATCTCACGAAGCGACGCCGCCCACAGCGCAAGCGTCTCTTCAATCGACGCTGTCTGCGCCCACGATCTTCGAATCATGGTTGCCTATGGATTCAGAAAATTCCATAAATGGCAACTGTAGTGTTAGGGCATTCGAAGGTTCGGACGTCAAAGCCCTTTGGTCCGGGAGCGATCCTGGCCAAGCTCATTCGGGCCCCCCGGCAATTTGGACAAGACGGATGCTCAATCGTCGTCAGCGACGGTCCGGTAGATCTCGATTGTGTATCGGACATGCTGCACACCTTGGATCAGGCGGGAGCACAACACTCCCAGTCACCGGTCGTTGCCGAGCGTGGGCCGGTGATGATTTGATTGTACGCCCAGCTTCTGACGGGAGGCGAGCTAATTCCGGGTTCCGCTCTGCGAAACATTCGTGAAAATAGGCCACCCAAGGGATAAAACAGGCCAGCGTCCAAGCCCCAAAAGAAAACGGCCCCAGCGTCACAGAAGCACCGAGGCCGTGAAGGTTGTTTGGTGCCAACGGGTCGTCGCAGCGGCACCGGCCGGGTAACGATCCCCGGCGCCAGCCCTTCCCATTGAACCTCGGCATCGTTCATAGAGACGGATACACGCTGGGGGATTGCAATTTCCAGCTTCGGCGGAACGCCACCAGGCAATATTCGGCTTGGAGGCGTTTTGCGTTTGGTGGCCTGTTTGCAGGATCGGGGGCTCAGTGCCGCGCCCCCATTCAATTTCCCAGTGCGGGACGCAGGAACGAACGTTAACGCGCCAGGTTAAATAAGGGGGCGAACTTCTAGGATATCCAGACATGCGCCTTGTACTCGCCGCGCTCTGCATCGCTGCCTCCGCCTCGATGGCATGTGCTCAGACCCAGCCCGATCTAAACCGATTAAGCGCATCTCAGCCCATCCACGGGAGTGCTGGCTCGCCTGACGAGGACAAGGGGCAACCTTCCCCGCAGGGGCCTACCGGCCCACTCACCACCGGTAGCGGCGGTCAGACGGCCGCCAGTCCCCAGGGCGGTACTCCGCCAAACATGCATCCCGAAGGTTCAAAGACCAGCGCTGATCAGAAGTAAGTAGCCGCCCGTCGCTGTCGCGGGATCATAGATCTCGCTTCACTTCCGTTTTCCCCAATGCGTCTCTTTGCGATCGGTATTGAACTTCCGGACCACGCCGCGATGAAGCGCCTTGAGCACGCCGATGCTCGCCAGCCAGGTCCAGCCGCCGCCGGTCTCTGCGGCCCGGATCAGGTGCTCAACCGCGATCTGCCATATCTCTAGATCCCGCTCTGCCTTTGGCAATTTGGTGATGAAGGTCGCGGCGCCCCTCAGCGTCGTAAGCTTCCGGCCGTCGGCCAGGACGATCGGATCTTCGAACTCGCGGGACCATTTCGGAGCACTAATGCCGCCAGTCCTTTTTGTCGACCTTGGCCTTGAAACCGTCCGGTATCCGCGGGGCTTCACCGTCCTGCGGCTCGTTGCGCCACGGACAGGGCGCGCCCGTGGCGCCACAGGGGCAGGCGTGCGGTCCATTCCAAGGCCTGCCCGGGTGCTCCTCGCAAACCCAGCCGCTACCTTCGCATAGATCGCATGCCATCGATCAGACGAGGCGCATCGGTAGCGATAGCTGGGACCGATCGACCGCGTCGTGTCGATCGACGAAGTCCTGAATGTCCGACGGCACATCGCGCCCGTGCAGATCGCAACGCCGTCGCAACTCCTGGGCGACGTCGTGGGAGACGTCTTGCGACCATCCTTCGAATGTGTTGAAGCTGACAACCCCGATCGGATTGCGGTATTGACCCGTCAACATTTCCCGGATGACGCTTTCCAGATTGGAGTGTTCGTCGGTCTCGCGCCAGACGCGGCCGAGCCGGCCAAGATCATCCAGAACCAGGTAGACGATTTGATCGTCGCCATGGGGCACGATCGAAGGCGTCCGGCTCGATCTACGCATGCACTCAACTCCACGCTACGGAACCGGGATTTAAGGCCGCCGCGGGCGATTTGTTCCCTAAGCGAACCGGCCTGAGTGAACTTAACGTAAGAAGCGCGCGGCGCCGAATTTCATGAGGGCTTCGGCTCTGGACATTGGCGCCCATGACGATATCGGCGACTATGTAGTTCGGCTATGTTTCATCTCTCCAAGCGAATAGACAACAGCGCGGCCTTTTCGCAACTTGGTCCCAAGCCTCACATCATTTTTGCTTGATCAGATGTTTCAGCATGGCCTCGCAGCCTTCCTCGCCCTCGGGAAACGTTTCGAAGGGCGAGCCGCCGATCCTGACCGCGCCACTGCTCTGATAGAGCGGGCGCCATGACGCCACATAGCCGCGGCGCCCGTGAAAGCCGGGACCGGCGAGGCTCTCAAAGGTGATCACGAACGAAAAGCCGTCGCTGCTCGCGCTCCAGATTTCCATGCCCTCGACGGCACGGTGGAATTGCAAGGCCATCAGCAGTTACCCGTACAAGCGTAGCCGCCCTGGTTGCGCTTCGGCGCACGAAGATTTCGGCGAACGATCCGCCATCGACGTGGTGGCCGGCGGAGCGGTAACCTTGCCGAGCAGGAGAGTCGGCCATTTACTGCCCATCGCCCCGTCCCGTCGTTTCTAAAAACTCCTGCACGGAGCGGGGCACGTTTTCGTGCTCGACAAACTGACGGCGCAACTCGTCCGCTATATCGACCGTGACGTCGCGCGACCAACCCTCGGCCGTGTTGAAGGCCACGATACGCACCGGGTAGCTATAGTGGTCTTCTAGTAGACGACGGATTAGCGTGGCTCGGTCAGTGCCGTTCTCATCCACCTCGCACCAGGCACGTCCTAATTTTCCGAAATCGTTCAGTACCAGATAGGTGTCGTGATCGACGTCATACGGCACGATGGATGGCGAGCGACGCATTACCTCGGCTCCGGGCGATCGGCTCTCGGGGACTCAATTGTTCCATGCGCCACCGCACCAACGCAATGAGGCGGGTCGGAAAATCCGAGGTATCTCAGATGGGTTACCATGGCAGCTGGTCCAAGCCGATCCCTCGGACCGCACCTTGTCTATGGCTTCCTGACTACTACGCCAAATGCCGCGGTCGAACCAATCCATCCCAAGGCCATGCCTGTGATCCTCACGACTGCCGAGGAGCGCGATGTGTGGATGCGTGCGCCAGGGGAGGAAGCCAAGGCCTCCAACGTCCCTTACCGGAGGACGCACTGAAGATTGTCGTGCGAGGGGCAGGCAAGGAAGACACCGTCGCCGCGTAGTGCTTGAACACCGAATGAAGACATTGGCTATGTCGGCTCCTGGAGTAGGACCCGAAGCAAACACGGCATCGCCTTGAATGCCGTTTGTGACCAACAGGAGACCTCCACGACGTTCCGAGTTCGACACTGGCCAAGCAACGCCCACGTGTAGTAACATCGTCCGCCTGCCTGAACTTCATGAAATCAAATGGAGGAACGGAAAATGTCGATCCCTTGCAAGTTCGAACGCAGCCTCCTCAGCCACGAAGAATACGAGACGATCCGCCTCACGCACCATCCCGCCATCTATGACATCGAGGCGGCTGAGCTTGAGGCCATGCGACCCCGCTTGCGCAAGATGCGCGATAAGGAGCGAACGCTCGGCCGACAAAAACGGCGAGAAGGGCGCGGAAAAGGCGAGGCTCGCGGAGCAAGCTTTCCAGCAACCGCCGAACATGCATTGCAACGCAAGCAAGTGTTCGCCGCGGCGCTAAAGCGAGTGAACAATGAGTTCAGGCGTCTTCACGAGCTGGCAGCTCGGACCGCGCATGTCGAAGCGGCTCGAAAAGCTCTCGCAATGCATCGAGCCGCGAACTTCACGACGTATCCCGCTGCCGGAGCTACCGCGAACGAAGGCATGGTGCCGAAGCCGAGCATACGCCGAAGAAAGATCATTACAGGTGCAACAATCGGGCGGGTGTCGCAGTCGACGAAAGTGGCACAGGCGGTGCGCGACGCGAGGTGATCTACGGTGGACTTCTAGCCAGAATTAGGAGGCCTGTGCCGACACCACCTCACCTTGAAGGCATCGACAGGTTTATTGCTGAAGCTGCAGTCTATGTTTAGGCGGGTGTGTACCAGTAATTGCCCGATACCACGCAGCATCTGATTGAATGCGCGCTCTGGCTGCGGCAAGGTCTGATTGTCCCCGATAGAACTGACTTAGGGCGAGATAGCAGTCGGTGCGTGCCGGTCCGTGAGGTATCGCGTCGCAGCTCACGTGAGCGCTCGCGACGTCCGGAGAACTCGCCAGCAAAAAGATTGCGACGGCACTTGCGGTCCCATGTGTCATGCCACCTCCTGAATCGGTTTTCAGCTTCTGTCGAATGGCGCGCTCGGCAGCCGCGCCAGACAGCGCGCTCAATCTCCTCATTTAGCGGAATGTCCCGGATTTACTGAAATCGCTGTCCGCGAAGTACCGAAATCCGTGTCCGGGAATTGCCGAAGCAATCGTGCCTTTGCCTAGGAGGACGGACCCGACAAGCGCTGTCGTGAGGTGGTCCCGATCACCTGAAAACCTCCCTCACGGTTCTCCAAGGAGTGCCGATGGGGGCGACAGCGTGTCTTCCCGCCGTCAGCGCGGCAGCGTCCGGTGCCACCGTGACGCTTTCCGGCTCGGAGTGTGGATCGGTCGTGACGACCAGCTTGGACTCCGCCGCCGCGGCCGCGAACGAGAAAGCCAGCATTGCGGCGAGGCAAGAAAAAAGACGTGTCATGGCTGTCCCTCCTTGGCAGTGTGACCGATTGCCCAGACGTAGGCGGCAACGGCGGCGACATCGCTGTCCGAAAGCGGCGCGCCGCCTTTCGGAGGCATGACCCCGGTATAGTTCCTGGGATGGGTTACGCCGGTGTCAATGATGTGGGCAATCGACGCCAGGCTGCCGTCGCTCTGCACCCAGATGCCGTTGTTGAGAGGTGGCCCAACCGAGGTGCCGCCGGCATCCGTGCCGTGACAGCCGCTGCAGGTCCCCTCGCTCGCCTCGCCGTGGAAGATGCGATCGCCGAGGGCGACCTGCTCCCGCGTCGCGCCGGGCGGCAAGGGGAGCGCCGCCGTCTGGCGGCCGGCATCCGGATGAATTCCTTCCGGCGGCAGCGGCGAATTGGCTGAAGTGGCTGTCACGGCAGGGTGGGGCGCCGACACCAGCTGATCCGTCGCGCCGCCCTGGTAGGTGATGCGCCAGATCCGTCCGTGCACATCGTCGGAGATATAGAGAGCACCGTCCGGCGCCATCGCCAGCCCGGTTGGCCGGAACGCCGCCCGGCCGGGATCCTCGTGGGCGCCGGCAAAGCCGTCGGCGAAGACGATGAAGGGCCCGGACGCGTTGCCCTCGGCCATCGGCTGGAAAACCACGTTGTAGCCGCCTTGCGCCATCGGCGCCCGGTTCCACGATCCGTGGAAGGCGACGAAGGCGCCGCCGCGATAGGGCTTGGGAAACTGGGTGCCGTTATAGATCAGCAGGTCGTTCGGCGCCCAATGGCCGGGGAAAGCCGCAACGGGGGGCAGTTTCTCGGCGCAGACTCCTGCGGTCTTGCCGCCGTCTCCGCCATACTCCGGCGCCAGCACCAGCTTCTTCTGATTCTGGTCGTAATAGCATTCGGGCCAACCGTAATCGCCGCCTTGGCGAAGCTGCACGATCTCTTCGGCTGGTAGCTCGACGCCCTGTTCAACGGTATAGAGCTTGGGCCAGTTCTGCGACAGCTGGTCGCGCCCGTGCTGGGTCGCAAACAAACGGCCCGCGGCGTCGAACGCAAATCCTTCGCCATTGCGCAGACCAGTGGCAAAGCGCCCGGCGGGCGAGAAAGTCTGGCCTGTCTTGTTGGCGTCGTAGCGCCAGGTGCCGCCCCGCGTCTCCAACTCGGTGCAGGGCTTGATTCCGGACGAATCCGGCATCCGGTTCTCGGATTGGCAGGAATTGGTCGCCGTGCCCATATCGACAAACAGCTCGCCTTTGGCGTCGATCACGAATGGATGCATCGGATGGTCGCCGCCGAGCGGCATGCCCGAAAGGATCGTTTCGGGCTTTCCGCTCGGCACCATCTCGCCCGCCTTGAGCACATAGCGCACGATCTTGTCGTTCACCTCGGCATAGATCGCATGGTTGTACACAGCGATCCCGGTGCCCCCGGCGGCGCCTTCTGGCACGCCATCGCCGAACCGCTTGACGATGTCGGCATGCCCAGTCCCCCCGCTATCCTTCAACGCCAGCAGAAACCCGCCGAGCGGTGGAGTGTCGTTGTGATAATAGCGGCCGCTCCAGGTGTTTGCGTAGACGGTCCCGTCGGCAGTGACCACCATGTGGCGAACATGCCCCAGATTGTCGGCAAAGACCGTCGCACAGAAGCCGGGAGAAAGGGTAATGCCGGTGTCAGCGCCCGGGCAGGCGGCAGCGGGAGCGGCCAAGGCCGGCACAGCCGCCGGCCCGAGTGAGGCTCCCGCCGCCAGTATGATGGCGACGGCCGTGGCCGAGATGGCCGCGCTGCGGCCGGGATGCGTGAGACGTGATTTCATGACTTTAAACTCCTTCGGATGCGATGGAGGGATTTAGGGCGGCCCCAGGGCCAGTTGGCGCCCAATTGTTCGGTCCGGGGCGTTCGAGACCGCCCTTGGTCGCGACGAGCACGCCCTTGTAGGGATGCAGTGCCTCGCGGATCAGCTTTTCCGAAACATCAGGGCCGTAGGAATCCGCGGTATCGACAAAGTTCACGCCAATTTCCGGCAGCCGCTTCAGCGTCCGGACAGCTTCCGCGCGGTCCTTCGGCTCGCCCCAGATGCCGTCGCCGGTGATACGCATGGCGCCGAAGCCAAGACGGTGAACTTCGACGTCGCCGCCGATCTTAAAGCTGCCGGACTTGCCGGCGTCGAATTGGCTCATGTGTGGGTTCCAAACATTCTGTGGTATCGGTCGATAGCGACAAACCCATCCATGCCGCGAATTTTGATTGCAGCGCATTCATCTTTTCGCCGACCAGCCACACGGCGTCGCTGCCGAGCAGCAAGTGGGCCCGCGGACTATCGGAAGCCGCGTGCTTCAGCATAGCACGCGCGACTTTTTGAGGATCGCCAAGCTGATTGCTGTATTTCATGCGGCGCTTGCGCAGCGCGACCACGCCGAGCGCTCGTCCGAAACCTGACGAAACGCCGGTGATAAGAAACAGCTTCGCCATCGGCAACGCATCCCATGATCGTCACCTCTAGATGGGTTGTCGTGATCGATGAGATAGTGAACTCTTTGTGAGTTGCATAATGCATCCACCTGTCAGCCTTCATCAGAACCAGTGCTGTCGGCCGGAAGCCCCAACTACAAAGGTTTCCAGTTCACATCGTCTTGGCTCCAAGGCCAGGAAGTTTCCCCGGTAAATCGATCGCGCTCAAATGTTCCGATCTCACAGATAACCCGCCCCGGTGGCACCGACCGTTGTTGGGGTTTTTTGTAATTCAGCTACCGGGCGTAGCTACGCCCCGGCGCTGTTTATATTCGGGGGTGCCCATCACCGTCGGCCAATTCTCTGGGCTTCTCGCGTATGACGAAATCTTGATCCCGCGCGCCGCGCTTACTGGCGGCTGCGGTGACAGCGTCACCTAACGCCATAGCGATCATTGCACGGAACGAAAACGACGAGCGGGAGCTATTTTGGCCGTTGTTTCCGACCGATGCTTCCGCTGGGCGCAAACAATGGTTCCGCTGCCGCATCTTTCGCAATCCAATCGGCTGAATTAGCTCTGCGACATCGAAGCAGCGCGCTGCGCAGCAAGGAGCATCCATGATCATTCACACTGAAGCCATGGTCACCGAAGCGGTCCGTGCGGACATGGCCACCAGCCCTAACCAACGCCTGCGCGAGTTGATGGACGCCCTGGTGCGACACCTGCATGCCTTTGTGAGAGAGGCCCGCCCGACCGAAGAGGAATGGGACAAAGGCCTGGCATTCGTCACCGGACTCGGGCAGATGACCAACGACAGCCATAACGAGACCATCCTGGCGGCCGACATACTTGGCCTTAGCACGCTCGTCGGCATGCAAAATAACCCCACGTGGGGTGGCGAGACCGAGGCCGCGCTGCTCGGGCCGTTCTGGCGAATGAACTCGCCCAAACTCCCCCTTGGCGCCTCGATCGCACGAGACGGGACACCCGGTGTCCTGCTTCATGTAAGCGGTCGGGTGATTTGCGAGGGCCGACCGGTCCCGGATGCCATCGTGGATATCTGGCAAGCCGATCCACGCGGCATGTATGACAACCAGATCGAAGGCCTCGAGGGCATGAACCTGCGCGGCCAATTCCGGACCGACGCCGACGGTCGCTACACTTTTCTGTCCGTTCGTCCTGCCGGGTATCCGGTACCGATGCACGGTCCATCCGGTGAATTGCTGCGGGCGCAGCGCCGTTCGCCGTTCCGACCCGCGCATGTCCACTACATGGTCTCTAAGCCCGGCTTCAAGACGTTGGTCACGCAGGTCTTCGTCGACGACACCAAGCACCTGGAAAACGACGTCACCTTCTCCGTGACGCCGAAACTGATCGGTCTCTTGAAAGAGCACGCCACGCTCGAGGATGCGCCAGAAGGCTTCACCGCTCCCTGGTGCTCGCTGGTCTACGACCTGTCGCTCGCGCGCGGCGAAAGCCGTCTGCCGACCCCTCCCATTCGCTGAGGCGATCATGTCCCTCGATGCAAATCCCCTACTTAACAAGACGGCCGTCGTATTGGGTGGCACGGGCGGGATCGGGCTCGCAGTCGCCCAAATGTTTGCGGAAGCCGGTGCGGCCGTCGCCGTCGTCGCGAGTTGAGACGTCGCCAGAGCCCAAGGAGTTGCCGCGACCCTCATGGGCGCAGGCCATCACGGCTACGCCTGTCGAATCGAGAATACGGCCGAACTTACCGCCCTTGCAGAGGCTATCGAAATCGACACGGGCGGCGCGGACATCCTCGCGAATTGCGCCGGCTTCACTTGTGCCATTCCCCATGCAGATCTGGATGCGCTGGACGACGAGACGTTCGACCGTATCCTGTCCGTCAACACACGGGCTGCTTTCTCCGCCATCCGGGCTTTCGCTCCGCAATTACGCGCGCGGGGCGATGGTCTCGTGGTGCAGCTCTCCTCGATTGCCGCCACCACGGCGGTCGGCTCCTGCATCGCCTACTGCGCGGCCAAGGCCGGAATGGACGTGATGGGCATGGCGCTTGCGCGCGTGCTGGCACCGGATATACGCGTTCTCTCTGTCTCGCCTGGGGTTGTCGATACCGACTTCGTGCCGGGTCGAGACCGTGAAGCGCGCGCGAAGACCGCCGCGACCACGCCGCTCAAACGGCTCTGTAACGCCGCCGGACGTTGCTGCAGCGGTACTCGGCTGCGCCACCACGCTGCGGTTCTCCACCGGCAGCGTCATCCAGGTCGACGGCGGAAGGCACCTCTGATGAGCAACCACAAGCCCCAAAGCAAGTGGTGATCACCTGCGCTCTGATTGGCAATCTGACGAAGTGGGAGCAGTCGCGTTTTTTGCCGATTACGCCGCAGCAGATCGCCGATAGTGCGATCGCTGCGAGCCAGGCCGGCGCCGCAGTGGATGAACTCGGGCGGCGAGGTCGTCATCAATACGCCGCGCAACATCCGCCGTATGGCCGGCGGCATCCAGGCGGCGGGTGCATTGCCGGAGATTGAACTGTTCGATTCCGGTGATTGTCACCTCGCGCGACCTGATCGCCGTTGTCCTCTGTACCCGATTGTTCGAATCGACAGCAAAACAACGACTAGCGTTATAGAAGCTTGTGCGGCTGGCTCCGCGATAACGGTCAAATCGATCAACGACTACATCGAGCGGCGGCTGGTAGCAGAAGCGGCTCGGCGCGACCGCGCTGCATCCTACCGAGATATTCAATCACGTCCGTAAGCGAGGCTCCCGGTCGGTCCACCATTCGTCAGTCTCATACCCCCCGCAACGTAATAGGAGCAGAAGGCGTGGCATCGGTATGATTATACGATTTACGGGAAGGGGCGAGTCAGATTCATTCTGGGCATGTCACCGCCCGATGATCTTGACTGCCTGCCACACGCCGAGCTGAAGGGCTTGGTGCTGAAGTTATTGGAAGAGATGGCGGAGCTTCGGCGAACGGTTGCGGCACAACGCGATGAGATTGCGCGGCTCAAGGGTGGGTCAGGCCGGCCGAACATCAAGCCAAGCGGCATGGAGAAGGCGACCGAACCGAAGCCAGCCGGAGGCTCGGGCGAGCAGCGCCGTGGGCGGGGCGAGACGAGATCGAAGCTTGTGATCGACGCGGAGGAGACCGTTAAGGTGGTGGTGGCGCCACAGGGCTCTCGCTTCAAAGGCTACACGAGCTATGTGGTGCAGGATCTGGTGATCCGCCCCTACGTGACGCATTTCCGCTGCGAGCGTTGGCAGAGCCCGGATGACAAGGTTATCACAGCCCCGCTGCCGTCCGGCGTTAGCGGGCATTTCGGGCCGGAGCTGCGCCGCTTCGTGCTGGCCCAGTATCACCAGGGCCAGGTGACGGTGCCGCGACTTCTAGCGCTGTTGCAGGCGCTTGGCATCGTCATCTCCAAACGCCAGCTCATGCGCCTGCTGATCGCCGATCAGGACTGCTTCCTCGACGAGGCCCGTGATGTACTGCGCGCCGGGCTGGCGCATGCGACCTGGATTACGGTCGATGACACCGGCGCTCGTCACAAGGCTGCGAACGGCTTCTGCACCCAGATCGGCAACGCGCATTTTACCTGGTTCGGCTCCACCGACTCGAAGAGCCGCAGCAACTTTCCGAGTTGATGCGCGCCGGCCACAGCGACTACGTGATCAGCGACGAGGCGCTGGCCTACATGCGCCAGCGCGCACTCTCCGGGCCAGTCGTTGCCCGCTTGGCCGAACACCCCAACCGGTGCTTCCCCGATCAAGCCGCCTGGAACGTGCACCTCGACCAGCTCGGCATCTCGGCCCTGAAGGTCAACCCCGATCCAGTGACGACCGCCACCGAGGGCGCGTTGTGGGGCAGCATCAAGGCGCATGACTTTCTGCCCAATACCGTCATCGTCAGCGATGACGCCGGCCAGTTCAATGTCGGACAGCACGCCCTGTGCTGGGTCCATGCCGAGCGCCTGATCCACAAGCTTGACACCTTCACCGATGAGCAACGCGAAGCCCAGCGCAAAACTCGTGATCTGGTCTGGCGGTTCTATCGCGATCTCAAGGCCTATCGCCAGAACCCCAGCAAGCAGCGCAAGGCTGCCCTGCGCGCCCGCTTTGACCGCATCTTCACCCGAAACACTGGCTTCATCACTCTCGACCGGCTGCTCAAAAGGCTCCATGCCAACAAGAGCGAGCTGCTCATGGTGCTCGACCGGCCCGAGATCCCCTTGAACACCAACGGCTCGGAGAACGACATCCGCTGCCAGGTCACCAAGCGTAAGGTCAGCGCCGGCACACGAAGCGATGCCGGACGCGATTGCCGCGACGCCTTCCTCGGCCTCAGCAAGACCTGCGCCAAGCTCGGCATCGCCTTCTGGCACTATCTCGGCTCAAGGCTCACTGTCTCGAACTTGCCCAACGTCCCGCAACTTCCGGACCTCGTCCGCCACCGCTGCGCGTCCGGCTGACGCCACGGGTTTTGCTCCTATTACCCCGCAACCAATTAAGGTGCTGTATTAGCAGCAGAAAATGAAAAGGCCGCTTCGAGGGGCGGCCTTTTTGTTGCTCAGAATCGCCACCGAGTTGCCGCCGCAGACATATCGACATTTAATGGCCGGTCAACGATCGAGGCCCGTCGGAAGCCGTCGAGCCGTCGCGAGCACTTCGCTGCAATCCGTTGCTTTCTTGGCTTTACGACATAGCTCGGCCCCGAAGACGATGCTAAGCTCCACCGGGATTGCCCGGCGCGTATTGGTCGCGAGGGGGACAATTCGCATGCACATCGTGCTTGTATCGCCGAGAAACCCGCGGAGCTTCTGGACCCTCGACGGGTCTCTCCCCGTGCTGGGAAAGCCGTGCGTCCTGCCCAATCTCGCGCTGCCGACGATTGCCGCACTCACTCCCCCGCCCCACACGATTGAGCTGGTGGACGAGAATGTCGAAGCCGTCGACTTTCGCGTCGATGCGGATCTGATCGGAATAACTGGCTTCATCGTTCACAGGGAACGCATGTTCGAGTTGATTGCGGGGTTCAAGGCGCAAGGCAAGCGCGTAGCCGCCGGAGGGTCCTATGCCACGCTTTGCCCCGAAGACTTCCAAGGCAAAGTCGACGTGCTGTTCGTAGGGGAGGCGGAGGAGACCTGGGCGCGCTTTCTGGAAGACTATTCGCGAGGGGATTGGGAGCCCATCTACCGCGCGCCACAGTTGCCCGACATATCTTCCCGACCCGTCCCCCGCTTCGACCTGCTGCGCACGGGCCGGTATCGCACGATGCTCATGCAGTTTGCGCGCGGCTGCCCGTTCGAGTGCGAGTTCTGCGACATCATCGTGATGTACGGGCGAAAGCCCCGGACGAAATCGGTACCTTCGGCCATGGCGGAGGTCGAGGCGCTGCACCGACTCGGGGCGAGGAGCGTGTTTCTCGTCGACGACAATTTCATCGGCAACCGCGCACGCGCCAAGGACTTTCTGCGCGCCCTTGCCCCATGGCAGAAGGACCGCGGCTACCCGATCACGTTTCAAACGGAAGCCTCCATCAACTTGGCTCGCGACGACGAGTTGCTCGATTTGATGCGTGCCGCCCACTTCAGGTCGGTATTCATAGGCATCGAGAGTCCTCGCAAGGCGTCCCTCGACGAGACGCACAAAGTTCAGAACGCGCGCGAGGACATGGTCCTTGCGGTCCACAAGATTCAATCGTACGGCGTCGAAGTGCAGGCCGGCATGATCGTCGGGTTCGACGCCGACGATACGAGCATATTCGAGGAACACTCACGGTTTCTCGAAGAGGCACGGATACCCGTCTCGATGACCGGCCTCCTCAATGCCCTCCCCAAGACGCCCCTTCACGAGCGGCTTGGGCGTGAAGGGCGGCTGCTCGGAGAGACGACCGGGGATCAATTCGTGTTCACCAACATCGTCCCCGCCCGGATGAGCCGGCTGGAGCTCTATCGTGGCTACCGCGAGCTGCTGGAGGAGCTCTACGACCATAGACGTTTCCGGCGAAGGGCACTGGCTCTCATCCGGCACATCGGCAAGGCGGGCGCACCGTCTACCCTGCGAGACGTCGACGTATTTCTTCGCTTTCTCTGGTATTGCGTTCTCCGTGCCGATAGGTCGCGCGCGGCCCTGAGCATTTCTCTGTTTGCAGCGACGCTGATGCGCAAACCGAGTCGCTTGGGGCTCGCCGTGGCCCTCGCGATCTGGCACGTTCATCTGCATGATTTCGTGCGCACGCTCTCGCCGCTGCTGTCGGAAATGCAGGAGGATCTGGCGCGCAGCCCCGAGAGCGAGCACATCCTGCCCTCGCACGTTTCAGCGGAGGTCCTGATTCCGCTGCGTTCGCGCCGCCAGCGGTCTGCGAGCCGCTTGCCCGAGCCGCGAAGCGGTGAGGTGACGTAGAAACAGCTCGAGAATATCGTGTGAGGAGCGATGGATAGGAAGGCTGCAATCGTCGGCGTCGGCGAGACCGACTACACGAGGGGGACCGACGATACTCCGTTGGAGCTGATGCTCGCCGCGTCGAGTCGCGCGGCGCAGGATGCCGGAATTTCGCTCGGCGACATCGATGCGATCCTTCCGCCGCCTGCATTCGTGACGGCCGACGAACTCGCCGCGAATCTCGGTGTCGAGATGAGCTACGCCGTCACGCATCAACAAGGCGGTGCGAGCCCCACCGCCGCCCTCCAAACCGCGGCCCTCATCGTGACCCACGGCGTAGCCCGCAACGTTCTCGTGGTGATGGGCTGGAACGGTTATTCGGCTATTCGTCCGAAGCGAGGCAGCAAGGCGGCTCCGCTCAAGTTGGGCGAGGGCCTGGAGGCGCTCTCCACGACGCTGCGGGACTACTACAATCCGCAGGGTGCCACCGCGCCTGCCCAGTGGTACGCCTGGCTGGCCATGCGTCACAAGCAGCTCTACGGAATACCGGACGAGGCCACGGGCGCCGTCGCCGTGGCCGCGCGCAAGCATGCCCAGCAAAACAGCCACGCGCTGATGCGGGGGCGGCCCCTCGACATGCAAACGTACCTCGCCGCCCGCTGGATTTCGGAGCCCTTCCGCCTCTTCGACTGCTGCCTCGAGACCGACGGGGCATGCGCGATCATCGTGAGCACCGAGGACCGCGCGCGCGACCTTCGCACGAAACCGGTGCTCATCCTCGGCGCAGCGCAAGGACGCCCGACGCCCGCCGACGACATCGCATCCCGGGCGGATTTGCTAAAGGTCGGCCTAGCGTTCGCCGCCCGGCGCGGCCTGCAGACGTCGGGCGTGAAGTTGAGCGATATCGACGTCTTCGAGATTTACGATTGTTTCACGTACGTGGTGCTGCTCCAAATCGAGGCACTCGGGTTGTGCGGCCCGGGCGAGTGCGGAGATTTCGTGAAAGGCGGCAGCATTGAGCTTGGCGGGCGTTGCCCGATTAACACCCACGGCGGTCTATTGTCCCAAGGTCACGCTTGGGGCCTCAACCACGTCGTCGAGGCCGTCCGCCAGCTCCGGCACGAAGCAGGCGGGGCGCAGGTCCCAGACGCGCAGCTCGGGTTGGTCACCGGCTGGGGCGATTTCGGCGACGGCAGCGTGGCGATTCTCGGAAGAGGATGAATCCGATGACGGTCGTGGCACGCCCGGTTCCGACTTCCGACAACGCGATGTGGGCCGCTTTCTATGCGCACTGCGCGCGTGGGGAGCTTCGCTTCCAGCGCTGTGAAAAGTGCGCCGGCTGGCGACACCCACCGAGGCCGATGTGTCCCCGGTGCCATTCGGCTCGTTGGGAATGGGTGGCTGCGACTGGCCGGGCGCGAGTTCACAGCTGGACGATCGTGCACCAGGCGTTCCATCCGGCGTTCGCGGCCGACGTTCCTTACGCCATTCTTCTCGGCGAGATGGAGGAGGGTGTGAGGCTGATCGCGCGCCTCTCCAAGTCGGACATGCCGAACGCCCGGCTGGCCCTCGATCTCCCCTTGAAGGTGGAGTTCGAAACCGTTTCGAATGAGATCGCTCTTCCTACTTTCTCCATCGCGCGAGCCAGCGATGCCGCACCAGCCGACGCCGTGCCGTCCGAACCCGAGGGGTAAGGTATCCCGAAAAACACCCAGTCCGCCGAACAGGCCAAAATCAGCGAGGTGCCCATGATCCGCAAAATCGTATGCATTCAGATGCACGGAGAGTTTCCCGATTTCACGCATCGGCTGGTGATGCCGGATTACGGTTTGCCCTTGATTGGAACGCTCCTCGCGAAGGAGGGCTACGACGTCCGTATCTTCATCGAGCACGTTCAACCGCCGAGCTGGGAAGCGATTCGGCAGTCGGATCTGGTCTGCTTCTCGACCTTGAACGCCGGAGCCGACAAAGTCTACAAGCTCGCTGGAAGAATCCGCGCGGAGTTGGGGATTCCCACGGTGCTCGGCGGGACGCACGCGAGCTACTACCCGGAGGCCGCGCTGGAGCACTGCGACTACGTCGTATTCGGAGAGGGCGACGAGACGATCGTCGAACTCGTCGCGACGCTGAGCGCAAAGGGCAACCCTGCCGACGTGCGCGGCATCGCCTTTCGCGACGGGAAGCGCACGCACCGCACGCCGACCCGACCGGGGCCGGAGCGCTTCGACACGTCCCCCGACTTCAGCCTGATCGAGGGGTACAGGCAGATGACAATGCTCGACATGCTGCGCCAGCGGCGGCGGCCCCTCTTGACGGCGCAGGCGTCCCGGGGCTGCCAGTTCAAGTGTACGTTTTGCATCGTCAATACGATGTTTCCGACCGGGTACCGGAAGCGAGACATCGAAAGCGTAATCGCGGACCTTCGGGACAAGCGGCGGTACGGCTCCAACTTGATGTTCGTAGACAACGACTTCACCATGAAAAGGAAGGCGACCAAGCAGCTCTTACGCCGGATCATCGAAGAAAGGCTCGGATACAAATTCGTCGTTTTCGCGCGGACGGAGATCGCCCGCGACAAGGAACTGCTCGACCTGATGCGCGAGGCGGGCGTCACCTGCGTATATCAGGGGTACGAGTTGATCCGCGCCGACACGCTCGATTCGTACGAGAAGCACCAAACGCTCGCGCAGATCGAGACGGCGATTTCGACGCTCCATGCGCACGGGTTTGATATCCTCGGCTCGTTCGTCGTCGGCGCCGATACCGACACCCTCGACAGCCTCCGAGACACGGTTGAATTCGTGCGTCGACAAAACTTGACCTACGCCTACTTTTTTCCAATTTGGGGGCACTACCCCGAGCAGATGAACGGATACCGGACGATCGTGCCCTGGTACCGGAGCATCTTTCACAGCTGGAAATACAGCGACGGCAACTTCGTCACGCACTATCCCCTCCACATGCCCCCGTCGCGGCTTCAGCGGCTCGTCATCGACGCCTACGACAACCTGTACGGACCGGCGGAGATCGTGCGGGCGGTGAGGCGGAACGCTCTCCCTTCGGCGCGAGGGAAGTTTCTACATTGGTACTCGTGGCACAGGGTCAGAAAGGCGATGGTGGAGTACGTCCCATTTCTGCAGGAGGTCGAGAGGGACCTTTACGACGACGACGGTACGCTGCGCGAGGAGGCGCTCCTGCAACGGGTGAGCGCGGAGTCGCGCTGGTCCTTCCGGGAGGGGAATCGAACGGTGGAAGCCCTGGGTCTCGCCCCACTCCAATTGCCGGTCCCTCGGTCCCGAAACATCACTTGTGTGCCCCCCAAGTTGGACCCGCGGCCCATCCCCGCGGCGGACTACGGCCAGTCATGAGCGGCTTACGCTGCACCGCATGCGGAAGTGACGCGGACTACGGGGCCCGCTTCTGTGAGCGATGCGGCGCACAGCGGCTCCAGCAGTGTTCTCACTGCGGGCATCGACTGACCCGAACGGCCCTCTTTTGCTCTCAGTGCGGGGCATCCGCCGACCCGGTTAGTCAGAATGTGTCCGTCGAATTGGTGAGGACCGATCTGGAGAGGCGTCAGCTGACGGTCATGTTTTGCGATCTCGTTGGGTCGACAGCATTGTCGGCTCGGCTCGATCCCGAGGACATGCGTATCATCATCAGTTCCTACCGCAAGGCTGCCGCCAAGGCGATTCAAGATTACGACGGCTTCGTTGCAAGATACATGGGAGACGGCATTCTAGTCTATTTCGGCTACCCAAAGGCGCACGAGCACGACGCCGAGCATGCAGTGCAAGCTGGGCTTGCGATCACGGAAGTCGCCCCCACACTAGAGCATGCGTTTGGCGAAACGCTGCATGTGCGGGTTGGCATCGCAACTGGGATAGTGGTCGTTGGGGACATCATCGGTTCGGGCGAGTCGCGTGAGCGAGATGTTGTAGGCGACACGCCAAATCTGGCCGCTCGTCTGCAAGGGATCGCCAAGCCAGACAGTGTCGTCATTGCTGAAGCGACGCGCCGTTTAATCGGCGATCTCTTCCAGTTAAATGACCTTGGCGCGCAGGAACTGAAGGGTATTGCAAGTGGGACAAGAGCCTTTGAGGTTGTCCGCGCCCGTTCCGTCGAGAGTTGTTTCAAAGCGATGCGTGGGGCGCTCACCACGCTTGTTGGACGTGACGAGGAAATCAAACTGCTGCTGGATTTATGGGGGAAGGCCAAGGACGGCGAGGGCCAAGCCGTGCTTCTCTCCGGCGAAGCAGGCATCGGAAAGACTCGGCTCGTGGAGGTGCTGAAGCAGCGCGCCGGGGTGCAGCCCTCGGCGTGCAGCGAATTTCGATGCTCACCCGAACACCGCAGCACGGCGCTCTACCCGGTCGTCGAGTTTCTCCAGCGGCTCATGCGATTTCACGAATGCGGTTCGCCGGTGGAGAAACTCGCGCGCCTGGAGGCGTCGTTGACCGGCTACCAATTTTGCGGGCCCGAAGTCGTTTCGCTGATGGCAAATCTGCTGTCGCTTCCGGTCGGCGAGAAGTACCCGAGCCTCATGGGCAGCCCGGCCCTGCAGAAGCGGCGCACCCTCGAGTTGCTGGTCGCGTGGCTTTGCGAAAGGGCGGCCGAACATCCGGTACTGGGCATATGGGAGGACCTGCACTGGGCCGACCCTTCGACGCTGGAATTGCTCGGCATGCTGATCGAGCGCCTTCCCAGGGTATCGATCATGACCGCCTTTACTTTTCGGCGCACGTTCGCCTCCCCCTGGTCGAAGCGGTCGCACGTCACCGAAATCGAGGTGAATCGGCTCGACGACGCCGAAGTGGAGTTGATGGTCCTTGCGGTCGCCAAGGCTCGCGATTTGCCGCTCCTTGCCGTGAAGCGCATCGTCGCAAAGACCGATGGCGTGCCGCTCTTCGTCGAGGAACTGACGAAGATGCTGTTGGAAACAGGGGCTTTGCGGGAGGTCACGGCCGGCGACCTCGCGGATACGGACGTCCCGTCGACCTTGCAAGAACTCTCTCATGGCACGACTCGACCGCCTCGAGAGCGCGAAGACGGTTGCTCAGATAGGCGCGACCATCGGTCGGGAATTCGAGTATGGGCTCATCCGCGAAGTAGGCGAATACGACGACCCGACGCTGGAGCGCGAGCTTCGGCGCCTCTGTGGCGCCGAATTGCTCCACGAGTACGGCGTGCCGCCTTCGTCTCGCTACACCTTCCGTCACGCGTTGATCCGGGATGCGGCCTACAATTCTCTGCTTCGGAGCCGCAAGCGTCAGGTGCATCGTAAGGTGGCCGAGGTTCTCAAGAAGAGAGAGGGGATCGAGCGGAGCCAGCCCGAGCTCTTGGCGCATCACTGCGCAGAGGGCCAGCTGCCGGAGATCGCGATCGACTACTGGCAAAAGGCGGGTGAGCAGGCGGTGCGCAGGTCGGCCAATGCCGAGGCCGTCAATCAATTGCGCGCGGGCCTGGAGCTGCTACGCAAGCTTCCTCCATCAGCCGCGCGTGATTCGAAGGAGCTTTCCCTTCAAGTGGCGCTCGGCGCGCCGTTGATCGCGGTCAAGGGGTTCGCCTCGACGGAGGTGCAAGCGATATTCACCCGCGCGCGAGAGCTCTGCGGTGTTCTGCACGCGACCGGTGACCTTTTTCCGGTCCTGTTCAGGTTGCGATCCTTTCACCTCGTGAAGGGAGACGTTCAGACCGCCTACGACCTCGGCAAAGAGCTCGTGGAGCTCGCCCGACGTGTCGGCGACCCCGACCTCCTCATCGAGGCCTACTACGCGCTGGGCGCAGCCATTTACTACGGGGGCGACTTCCCGTCGGCCCTGGAGGAGTTCCGGCGGATGGAGACGTTCTATGACGCCGACCGCCACGGTTCTCATGCATACCTGTACGGACAGGAGCCGGGAATGGCGTGTCTTGCGTATCAGGCCTGCTCTCTGGCTTACATGGGACAACCTGCCAAGGGTCAGCAGAAACTGCGAGCCGCTCTGGCGATTGCCAAGAGGGCCAACCACCCGTTCAGCCTCGCATTCTCGTGGACGTTCGCGGCGTGGTTTCACTGCGTTTGCGGTCACGCGATGCGCACGCAGTCTTGTGCTCAGACGGCGATCGCGGTCTCGACCCAGTATGGATTCCCGTTTTGGCGCGCGATGGCGACGAACTTTCTCGGCGGGGCGCTCACGGAGCAAGGCCGTCCGCTGGAAGGGCTTGAGCTGCTTCTGCAAGGTATCGACGGGATTCGAGTGACCGGGTCCGAGCAGGGCACGGTGATGTGGTTACGGTTGCTCTCGCGCACGTACGGCGCGCTCGGGCGGCACGCCGATGCGCTGCGATCGATCGACGAGAGCATCGCGATGAGCGAGTCTCTGGGTGACAAAAACTTTGACGCCGCGAGCATCCATCGAGTGAAGGGAGAGTTGCTGCTGGCACGTCAAGAGCGCCCGGCAGACGTCGCGACCGCGGAGGCCCTCTTCGCTCGTTCGCTCGACCTCGCGCAGCGTCAGGGTGCGCGGCTGGCTGCGCTGAGCGCGGCCACCTGCCTTGCGCGCCTATGGAGCGCGCGGGGCGAGACGGAACCCGCGCAGCGCGTCGTTTCGGAGCAGCTCGACGGCCTCGCCTCGGCGAAGGGCTCAGCCCGCCTGCCCGTCGTTCAAGCGGCGAGGGCGGCGCTCGAAGTGCTCCGGAATCCGTTGGGCAAGCGGAAGTCCGTGAGCTGACGGCCGTCTCTGTGCCAGACTGCGCGCGCCCCCGGCGAGCGTAAGGCGCTTTCAGCTCCAATCGAGTGCCCGCTCACCTTCGTTTGTGATCAATGGGGCTTCATCCCGTATCTCGATGAGGCCCATTTCAGTCAAGGCCTGAAGATCGTCAGGGCTCGCGGGCGAGAACTTTGTCCGCTTGGCTTTAATGTCGCGCAATACCCAGCGGAGGCGGATGGCCCTTTCGAGGCCTAAGCCGGCTAACTGGTCTTCTTTATCTGACATTTCTTTGCCTTAAGTTCTGGCTCGACCAGGCAGCGGACCCTTAATAATATTGCTGCTGCAAAACCATCCACACGACGAAGATCAAAGCGGCGATGATGCAGACCAATACCCTTGGATCTTTGGCCCATTTCATTTATTCGCCCGATCGACGCGGGCGTCCCGGAACTCCTCCGGCCCCTTGAGCAGGCGACGCTTCCGGCTTGCCGTTTCCTCAGTGTCGGTCGTGTGAACGGGGAAGCCATCGATGACCTTGGCGGCGAGGTCTTTCGCTCTTTCAGCGCGGGCAGCGGCGGATTGTTTCGGCCGCGCCCCTATGGTCAGGCCCAATTCTACCAGTCGGCGAATTGCCTCCGATAGACTTGGATTGTCCGACTGGCGTTCAGCCCACCGAACGACTGACGCCCGCATCGTTGGCGAGGCACGGAATCCCATCAGTGGATCTTTTCTGGTGGTCGCGGACTTCATTGCAGGATTCCCTTTGGGGTTTTGCGAGGATGGGCAAACCGAGTACGGCCCCGCCGGCAAGTTCGGGACGAGGCGTCGAGGCCGTGCGGGTCGCTGGTCGACGATGGAACGAGCCGAGCGGCCAGGTGATCAACGGGCGGCAAGTTGATGAGTTCCGCAAATGGGGGAGTTGTGGGAAGGTCGCCGTGCTTAACCCCGGCATTCTGCCGGCCGGGGATATCGTCGCGCGCTTGCTTGGGGCTGAGGCCGGCGGCAGGGGCTCATGGCAATAAATGATCCGGGCCAGCGACGTAATGATGGCTGACCCGACACATGAGGCGAGGCAAATCGCGGCCTCAGCGCGGCGATGCTGTCGGCGCTTCAGCGTTGGTTCGTCTCAAGGCACATTGACCGCGGGCATCTCAACCGTAGGCCTTAACCTGACGTGAGGTCGTTTTTTCGCGTGGACCACGGCCGAAACCGACATGACGACCACAAGAGCCAAGACTGCGATCTGGATCCACCGCATCAGAAAATTCCGCCGCTGACATCAAAGCCCAGAGACATCATGCAGAACGAAGCCAGCAGGCCCAAACTAGAAAAGAGAATCAGGATGCTGAGCGTTTCAGAGCCGGCTTGAGCCTTGGCCGCTTCGCGCATGAGCACATTTGCAACCATCTGATTCATAGCGACCTCCCGTCTGGATAGTCAGGAATTGGTAGCCATCGTTTGTTTCAGTAGAGTTTCGCTGGGACGACAAAATGGTTTCGTAGGGTTCGCGGGAGGCAACCTGCCGTCTCAACCGTGGAGGTTTTTCTTGCAGCGCGCCCCGCGAGCCCTCATGGTCGTTTGCGTTGTTTCAAAAGGGAGTGCGGACGTGGTGACAGGTACAGTGAAGTGGTTCAATTCGACTAAAGGGTTCGGATTTATTCAACCGGACAGTGGCGGTAAAGACGTGTTCGTTCACATCTCGGCGGTGGAAAAGGCTGGTCTTAGCAGCCTCAACGAGGGCGCCAAAGTGAGCTATGAAGAGGTGGCAAACCGCGGCAAGACGTCTGCGGAAAACCTGAGAGTGGGCTGAAAGCGTCTCACTCGGCGAACCTCGCCGGTTGACCGGCAACGATGATAAGCGTGATGTTGCAAACATAGCCGCCGGTTCACACCGGCGGCGCAAGCATTGCTCGCGGGACCATTTGGCCGCGCTAATGGCGCCAGCCCGTTTTTGTCGAACTGGCGGCAAATCCAGACGGCATCCGTGGCGCTTGGCCGTCGTTGGCGGCATTGCAGGCCGGGCAGGGCGCTCCTGGCGCCCCGCAGCGACAGGCGTCATCGCCATCCCAAGATCGCTCCGGATGGCGTTCGCAGAGCCAGCCGCTATCGCTACAGGTGGCGCAGGTGGGCATATCAGCGGCCGCTACTGCGGGACACCCTCGACGACGAAGGTATGCCATTTGGCCACCTTCTCGCGCATCGGAAGAAGATCCGTGAACGCCGTTGAATTGCGGTACGCTTGATATTTTTCGAGACTATCCCACTGTTGAATGACAACGCGCGATTTCGGCGGCTCACCCTCTACCGTAGTGATGGTGCCGCCGGCGGCAAGAATCTCACCCCCGGCCGCCTTGATCGCAGCTTGAGCCTTCGGGACATAGGTCGAATACGCCGCCTGATCTACGATATCGATTTCAGCGACAGAGTAGACAGGTGGCTTAGCCTGGGCATGAAGTCCCTGAACCGCTGCTGCGCCAAGGCCAAAGCTTGCGAACGTTGCCAACGCGACTGTGTAACGGACTTTCATGATTTCCTCCTTCAGGACTCAACTCGTCCTGAAGTTGGGTCATCACGTGAGATAGAAGGTTCACGATAGGCCACCAACAGCTCAGCGACTTTCCAATGCCAGCCACGCGCGCTGGCCTCATCCTCCTGAGCAGTCCGGAACTTTTGCGCTCGCCGCCGCTTATGACCGGAGCGACGGAACTGTGGAACCAGCAGTCGGGTATCAGGCCGCGCGGAGTAATGCCCGGCCGGCTTTTGCGTTTGGCCGGGGCCACGGTGGCGAGCCATACGGTGGCCAAGACCACCCAGTCGGCCTTCTTAGAGTCGGAAGAGCAACCGGGCCGCCGATCGCCCTAAAGCCCAACCGGCAGCGGGTTGCGTCACGCCGCCGCCGGCTACTCCGCAGGGCAAGGTAAGTCCAATAAGTTACGCCGTCGGGCTCGAAAACTCGTGTCCCGGCGGCGCCTTCAACTGGGCCCCTTAAATCCCCAGCGCCAGAACCATAGCGGGCGCCACACCGGGGAACTGTGAACTGGTTCACAATTGGGCTCGTTCTTTCCAAAATGGTGCGGGTTCAGGTTTTTCCAGGCTTCAATCAGACGCAATCCCCATGCGCCGTTCCTTCCGCCAGACGATATGACAGGGCCGGATTTAGGCCGTCAGATTGGATGATCAGTTTGAACCGGTCGGGGATGAATTGTGGGGTTAAGGCCTCGAGAGTGGCGCCGGCGTCCGAAACATTGCGAACGGTGCAGTCGATTGCGCCGCCGCCGAACTGATGGAGCCAGCTTTTAAGACGCGGCGGCGCGGTACGATTCGACTTTCCTCTGCCATCGGCATTCGCCTTGGTGGCAACCGCCAGCAACGCTACAATCGGCCGCTTGCACGGCCTACGGCGGTCCCAGCTTTGAGCCGCGGAGCCATTCCTTGGCGGCCAAGATGGCGGGGGCTAACCGCCAATTAACCGATCGGGCCCACAATATTGTTAGACCTTCTGGATGGGTCCGTGTTGAGTGCGTAACGAAAAGCCGTCGCCGATGTCTCAACCCGGCGGCGGTTTTTTCAAGGGCGCCGGATGAATTACGCGGCATTCACGAACGACAGTCTCACGATGATGTACGAAGCCGTCCGCGGTGCGCTGTCGGCCGACGACGCCCTCAAGCGACAAGGCACGGAAACCCGGTTTTGCGTTCGGGAGACACCCGAGTGGAAACGGCACGCCGGCGAACTGGAGTCGGAAATGCTCAAGCGCGGAATGTTTTTCGACGTCATCGACTGGTCGGAAGATCAGGCGTCGCCGCCCTTCGACGAGTGAGGCGTTGGGCCTTAGGTAGCCTCAGTCGGCAGCAGGTCCGAAATGGCTGCACGCCCCCGCTGTCCGTTTGAGCATGGGTATCGCGCGCATGGCCCGATCAATGATCGGTTCCGTTGGCGATTGCGGCCTGCAATCAACCAAAACGTGCGAGACAAAGGCACGCCACGTATACCGTGCCGACGGTCAGCGCGAGCCCCATAACAATGTCTAGGATCGCGCCCAGAAGAGTTTCCCGAGTAATGGGTTTGCGGGCCATACACCCTCGTTCTGCCTGTTGTGGGGAGCTGACACCTTTTTGCTGAGTTTGGGAATGAGCCCCCTGCTGTTGCTCAAAATCATCACAGAGCTCGCAATTCCCGCCGGAGTTATAGATTTACTTTGACTGTGCAAGCTCGCGCTTTCTTAGTTGGGGGGATCGGCGAGGGTATTGCTCATGTGGGCAGATATAGCAGGCATTTTAGTCGCTCTCAGCATCGCAATATTGATCGCCCACGCTTTCGACGCGTTTCGGTCGGGCTGAGCAAATGATGCAATGCTTGCCGTCCTTTTTTCTGAGTGGAAGTAGTAGTCACTGTCCTAATTAGGACACCTATTTTGACAAATTAGGACACGAATCTCCAGCCTACTTAAATGGGGGTGCCAGACTTTCCTGACTCCCAGTCTTGGTCAGGCGCTGCCCGGGGCGACCCTGGAGTTAACTCCGGGGTTGCCCTGTTTACGCGATTGCCTCGTTACGCTGCAGCTTCCGCTTGCCCCCAATGCGTGTCCTTGCGGTCGGGATTAAACATCCGATCGGCGCCAAGGTTCATCGCCCGCATCAACATCGGCGCTGATCGAAGTGAACACGACGGCGAAATAGGGTGGTTCCGGCGTTTTTCAGACGAAGAGCATCGAGCTGCAACATTTACCGCGACAATCAGTTATCGGCCAGCCGCTTCAATGTGGCGCGAAAACTCAAGCTTCGGGTGCCTACCAGGCTGGTGCCGAACACCTCGGCCTGGTCGCCGGCAAAGGTCCCGGAAAACCCGCTGGCGACTTCCTGGCCACCGGATAGCGGACGGACGAAGGGATCGGAGAGCCGCGTATGCTGGTTGGTGCGCAGCTCGCCCTTCCAGGTGCCGTTGCCGCAGGTGTAGGAGCCGGTCGACCAGAAATACGGGCCGCCGCCGAGGAGCGTGCCGTCGCGCAGGATCAGCACGCCGCTGTCGCGGCCCTTCACGCCGTCGAGCATGTGCATGTGAATGGAATAAAGTCCGTTCTTCACGGCCTAAGGATATCGCCCGCGACCCGAGGTGTCGAGCCAGCCGCATCCACGATCTGCGCATTGATCGCTTCGGAACCTTCCCTTGGGATCGCGGCAACCGCGTACACCCTCGGGGATCGCTTTTTTAGCTCCGAAAGCAGAGTGTTAAGCCGTTTAGGGCGTGCCGTGTGAAGCCCAACCGGACCACCCGTTACTGGCTACCGTCTGCCAGATATGGTGGAGGGCGCCGTCTGAGCCGAGGACGAAAACTTCCAGGCGAAGGTCTCCACTCGGCGCGACCGCCGGCCCATTGAGCAAT
Organism: uncultured Alphaproteobacteria bacterium; assembly: GCA_963755895.1. Lineage (GTDB taxonomy): Bacteria > Pseudomonadota > Alphaproteobacteria > Rhizobiales > Xanthobacteraceae > Bradyrhizobium. The sequence continues at coordinate 139,006 of CAVWMD010000022.1, read as the reverse complement.
CTGGCGCCGCCGTTGCCGAGCGAGAACCAGAATAGCCATCCATTGCTGGCCTCAGTTTGATAGGCGTGCCAAAGATTTCCGTCGAGCCCCGTTATGAAAAGCTCCAGCCGCCCATCCGCGCTCGGTGCCATCGCGGGATGATCCTGAAAGCCAACACCGGCGTCGCCAAAAGAAACCCACCCCGACCACGCGCCACCGACCGCCGTTTGCCAGGAATGCCACAGTGCGTTGTCATTGCCGCGCACGAATAATTCCAAGCGGCCATCGGCACTGGCCGCCACCGCAGGACGATCGCTGAAGCCCGCGCCAGCCGAGCCGAGCGAATTCCAACCGGTCCACGGGCCAGCCGGAGCAGTCTGGCCGATGTTCCACATTTCGCCGGTGTCGGACAAGACGAAGACCTGCAAACGACCCTGTGCATCAAGGATCATGGTGGGCGGACCGGTAATGAGCTGTCCTTCGGGCGCGAAATGGGGCAACCACGTCGGATTCCACGATCCGCCCCAAACACCTTGCTCGAGGCGCCACAGTTGAGGAGGGCCATCCTGCCCGGTGCTGCTTGCGAACAAAATCAAGCGGCCATCCGCGTTCGCCGCAACAGTCGGCGGGTTGATCGTACCGCCGGGTGGGAGGCCGAGCGAGGTCCAGCCCGACCACCCGTTCGACCAGCTCGTTTGCTCGATCTGTTCGAGTGCGCCGCTCACGGCAAGCGCGATTAGTCTCCCGTCGCCATTGCGGGCAATGGCGGCAGGCCACTCACCAAAGGTGCCACCCGGGGAGGCCCATCCGGACCATCCGTTACTCCACGCTGTCTGCCAGATGTGCCACAGAGTGCCGTCGATCGCAAAAATGAATAGCTCAAGGCGGCCATCGCCGCTGGGCGCTAATACTGGAGATCCGAACAGTCTCGGCATGGTGTGGCCCTCCCGTTGGAACGCATTTCAGCGAGGCGTGCACGGCGATATTCGCGGTAAAGGCCGGTCGAATAACGCGGGCACAACATCGAGCTCCATGGTTCATCATCGTTGCGAGGGCCTCAGTTAACATATCTCTTGGCGTAGAAGAGTCATCTAGATCACAGGCCGCCTGACTTGGTCCCACCAAAGTGAAGGAGGGCCCTAAGGAACGCTACGCCTCGCCTGGCTTGAGCCCCTGTACTGCGTCAGCGCTCTTGCCATTGTTCGCGCGCAGAACTCTTCCCGTCCCTTGTCATCTTTTGCTGACGTGATCTGAAGTTGGCCACGCGTTGGCTGAGACGGTTGGGCAACTCATCTCTGCCAAGTATTGCATGGGTCGCGGCGCGGAGACTGAGGCGCATCTGAACGCCGCGCTTTGCCTTTCTCCCCGCGACGTCTTCGCCCATCGTTGGCTCGGGATGGTCGGCTTGGGGAATTTGCAGCTCGTCACCATCTAGATCATCTAGCCATGATGTAGGACGGACAGTGTCCGGTTGCACTTTGGTATTGGTTTTCGGATTGACGGGCCCAAACAACTGTAACTTAATCAATGGGCTAGAGTAGTCCTCCCGGCAGGAGGTCTTTCGTGAACGAGCTCTCGAGCTACGTATTCTCGCCGCTGACCGAGGGCGACATCGGTCTCTACCGGGGCTCCGGCAACGGCTTGGCGCCGATCCTGCTTGTCGCTGCGGAAGAGACGTCGCTGGGTTGCGTCGAGCGGCTCGGACACGAATACGCGCTCAAGGGCGAACTTGACGCCGACTGGGCGGCGCTACCGGTCGCGCTGACGCACCACAACGACCGTATGGCCCTGGTGCTGGAGGATCCCGGCGGTGTGCCGCTCGATCGGTTGCTCGGCCAGCCGCTGGCGGTATTGCTTTTCCTTCGCATCGCGATCCCTCTCGCGGGCGCGCTCCGCCATGTGCATGAGCGTGGCCTAATTCACAAGGACATCAAGCCGGCCAACATCTTGGTGGACGCTGCAAGCGGTCGCGTGTGGTTGACCGGGTTCGGCATTGCATCGCGTCTGCCGCGCGAGCGCCAGGCCCCCACTCCGCCAGAGGTGATCGCGGGGACGCTCGCCTACATGGCGCCGGAACAAACCGGCAGGATGAACCGCTCGGTGGACTCCCGCAGCGATCTCTATGCCCTGGGTGTCACCTTCTACGAGATGCTTACGGGGGCGCTGCCCTTTACGGCGGCCGATCCGATGGAATGGGTCCATTGCCACATTGCCCGACAACCGGCGCGGCTCGACGAGCACGTCGCGGGCATCCAACTGCCGCTCGCTGCGATCGTCATGAAGCTCCTCGCCAAGGCCGCCGAGGAGCGCTACCAGACCGCCACCGGTGTCGAGGCTGATCTTCGGCGCTGCCTGGCGCAATGGGAGGCGACCGGCCGCATCGAACCATTTCAGCTGGGCGCGCACGACGTATCGAACCGGCTGCTGATTCCGGAGAAGCTTTACGGCCGCGAGCGCGAGATTGACGCGCTGCTCGCTTCCTTCGACCGCGTGGTGGCGAATGGCACGCCGGAGTTCGTGCTGGTGTCCGGCTATTCCGGGATCGGCAAGTCCTCAGCGGTAAATGAGCTGCACAAGGCGCTCGTCCCGCCGCGTGGCCTGTTCGCATCCGGCAAGTTCGACCAGTACCAGCGCGACATCCCGTATGCGACTCTGGGCCAGGCCTTCCAGAGCCTGGTCCGCTCGCTCCTCACCCAGAGCGAGGCCGAGCTTGGCCGGTGGCGCTATTCGCTTAGCGAGGCGTTGGGCCCGAACGGTCAGCTCATCGTCAATCTCGTTCCCGAGCTGGAGCTCGTGATTGGGAAACAGCCACCAGTCGCGGACCTGCCGCCACGAGATGCGCAGGTCCGCTTTCAGATGGTGTTCCGGCTCTTCGTCGGAGTGTTCGCGCGCAAGGAGCACCCGCTCGCGCTGTTCCTCGATGATTTGCAATGGCTGGATGCAGCAACACTCGACCTCCTCGCCCATTTGGTTTCACACTCCGAATTGCGGCACCTGTTGCTGGTCGGCGCCTACCGGGACAACGAGGTCGGACCAGCGCACCCGCTCGTGCGGATGTTCGCAACGATTGCTGACGCGAGAGGTGAAATAAAAGAGCTTCGGTTGGGGCCACTCACATCTGACGATGCCAGGCGGCTGGTCGCCGACACACTGCAAACGGAACCAGACCCAGTGCGACCTCTGGCCGAGCTCATGTTTGCGAAGACCGGGGGGAATCCGTTCTTCGCCATACAATTTCTCAGTTCGTTGGCGGACGAAGGCCTGATCGCATTCGACCCGGACACCTTGGCCTGGCGCTGGGACCTCGATCGGATTCGTGCCAAGGGCATCACCGACAACCTGGCGGATCTCATGGCGGGCAGACTTGGCCGCCTTCCAGCTGCCGCATTGCAGATCCTGAAATGTCTTGCCTGCTTGGGGATCAGTGCGCAGCCCTCAGCATTAGGAATGGTCCTCGGACAGTCCGAGGAAGAACTTTACGCATCGTTGGTGGAGGCGGTGCGCGCGGGGCTGATCTTTCGTCTGGAGGGCGCGTACGCGTTTGTCCATGACCGCGTCCGGGAGGCGGCTTATGCGTCGATCTCCGAAGACGAGCAGGCGTCTTCGCACCTGCATATCGGCAGAGTGCTGGCGTCACGAACTCCGCCGCAGGAGCTTGAGGAGGCGATTTTCGAGATCGTCAATCACTTCAACCGGGCGACGGCGTTGATCGGAACGATCGAGGAAAGAGATCGGGTCGCCGAGCTTAATCTCATTGCAGGCAGGCGCGCCAGATCCTCCATGGCCTACGTGTCGGCGCTGACCTACCTCGTCGCCGGCGCCGCGCTGCTCGAGAAGGACGGCTGGGAGCGACGGTACGATCTCGCCTTCGCGCTGGCTTTTCACCGTGCCGAGTGCGAGTTCCTGACCGGTGACCTGGCGGCGGCGGAAGAAAGTCTGCTGCGGCTGTGGGCTCGCGCCGAAAGCCTTCTCGACAAGGTCGCCGTGACGCGCTTGCTGCTCGAGCTGTACACGACGTTGCACCGGAGCGATCGCGCCGTCGAGATATGCCTGGACTACCTCCGCAGTGTCGATATCAACTGGTCGCCGCATCCGACGAACGATGAGGTCCTGCTCGAATACGAGCGGATGTGGCGAAAACTCGGGACTCGATCGATCGAGGATCTCGCCGACCTACCCCCAATCGAAGACCGGGTATGCCGGGCAACTCTCGATGTGCTCACGTCGCTCCAGGCACCGGCACGGTTCACCGACCAGAATCTGCCCCGCCTTCTCGCCGGTCGCATGGCAAACCTCAGCCTCGACCATGGGAACAGCGATGCGTCGTCCCTCGGCTATGTTTGGGTAGGCCAGTTGCTGACCCGTTTCGGCGAGTTCGAGGCCGGGTACCGCTTCGGCAGGCTCGGCCTCAATCTGGTGGATGAACGCGGTATGGACCGCTTCAAGGCCCGCGTCTACCTTGTGTTCGGGCATTCGATTAGTCCCTGGAACGATCAGCTACGCACCAGCATCGAGTTGCTCCGGCGTGCTTTCGATGCCGGCAAGCAGACCGGCGATCTGACCTTTGCGGCCTATGCCAGCATGTCCCTGATCAGTCTCGGTCTAGCGGCCGGCGATAGCCTCGGCCCACTGCAGGGGGAGGGCGACAGCTCGATTGCATTCGTACGGAAGTCGGGCTTCCGTCTGGTCGCCGACATGATGACCGGTTCGCTGCAGCTCATCCGCACGCTCCGCGGATTGACCGAGCAATTCGGATGGTTCGACGACGGGGAATTCGACGAGAGCCGGTTTGAGCACGATGTAGAGGAAAGTGCGCGTTCCGCGATCGCCGCCTGCTGGTACTGGATCCGCAAACTGCAAGCACGCTTTCATGCGGGCGAATGGGCTGCTGCCGCCGCAGCAGCATCAAAGGCGGAACAGCTTCTCTGGACTTCTCAGTCGAATTTCGAGGAGGCCGAATACCATTTCTACGGGGCGCTCGCGAGGGCAGCCCACGGCGGCGCGGCCTGCGCCAAGGACCGGGCGCGCCATTCGCAGGTGCTCCTCGCCCATCACGAACAGCTCACGCGTTGGGCGGATAACTGCCCCGAGAACTTCAGGGGCCGCGCTGCATTGGTCGGTGCCGAGATTGCTCGCATCGAGGATCGCCAGCTCGACGCCGAGCGTCTTTACGAAGACGCGATCGAAGCGTCGCGTGCCAACGGCTTTGTCCAGGACGAGGGCCTGGCCCACGAGGTGGCCGCGCGGTTCTACCGGGCGCGCGGCTTCGAGACGATAGCCCATGCTTATTTACGGAACGCAAGGAACTGTTATCTGCGGTGGGGCGCCCAAGGCAAGGTCCGCCAGCTCGATCGGCTTTATCCGCGTTTAGCCGATCCGGAAGGGCGCCGTCCGACGGCGACCATTGGCTCTACGGTCCAGGAGCTCGATGTAGCGAGTGTCGTCAAAGCCTCTCAGGCAGCTTCCAGCGAGATCGTCTTACCCAAACTAATCCAGCGGCTCATGACGATCGCGCTGGAGAACGCAGGCGCGGATCGCGGCCTTCTGATCCTGCCATCAGAGGATGACCATCTAATTCAGGCAGAGGCCCGGTCCACCGGCGATCAGATCCAGGTCGTGCTGTGCCAAAAGTCAATCACCGGGATCGCCTGTCCCACGTCCCTCGTGCGCTATGTCATCCGCACGCACGAAAGCGTGATTGTCGATGATGTCTCCAGGTCAAATTTTTCCTTTGAGGACGATTATCTGCGCGGCCGACAAACCAAGTCGATCCTCTGCCTCCCGCTGATCAAGCAAGGAAGGTTGACGGGGCTGCTCTACCTCGAAAATACATTGACGTCGTGCGCGTTCACTCCGGCTCGAACCGCGGTACTGGAACTGCTGGCGTCGCAAGCGGCGATCTCGCTGGAGAACGCCCGTCTGTATAACGATCTCCAGGAGCGTGAGACCAGGATCCGGCGCCTGGTCGATTCGAACATCGTCGGGATCGCGATCTGGGATTTTCAGGGCCGGATTATCGAAGCCAACCAAGCCTTTCTCGATATTGTCGGATATGCCCGGGAAGATCTAGCCTCATTGCGATGGACAGAGCTGACGCCGTCCGAGTGGCGCGATGTCGACGACCAGGCATTCGCAGAGCTGAGGGCGGCTGGCACAGTCCCACCGCGTGAGAAAGAGTACTTTCGCAAAGACGGCAGCCGCGTGCCGGTTCTGGTCGGACGCGCGCTTTTCGAATCGAAACGAGATGAGGGGGTTGCCTTTGTAGTCGACATAACGGAGCGGAAGCGGGTCGAGGGGGCGCTGCGTGACACGCAAACGCATCTGGAGCATGTTATGCGCATAACGACTTTGGGCGAGCTAACCGCCTCAATTGCCCATGAGGTAAACCAGCCACTGACAGCCGTCGTCGCCAATGCCGAGGCCTGCTTACGCTGGCTCAGCCGCGGCACTCCAGACCTGGATGCAGCACGCAGGTCGGCTGAAAGCATTATTAACGATGGCAATCGTGCGAGTGAAGTGATCCGGCGCGTTAGGGCACTCGCCAACAAAAGCGACATTGAGAGGGCGCCGCTCGATGTCAACGACGTCGTCAGGGAAGTTATCGCGATCGTGCACTCCCAGTTAGTCCGGCACCAGACCTTATTGCGAATTGAGTTGACTCCCGCTCTACCCATGATTTTTGGCGATAGGATCCAGTTGCAGCAGGTAATCATCAACCTCGTGATGAATGGCATTGAAGCGATGCAATCGGTCACCGATCGGCCGCGCGAACTGGTGGTCCGATCGGGCCAGGACCGGCCAGGCCACGCGCTCGTCAGTGTGGTGGATTGTGGCGTCGGGATCGCCGCCGAGAGTGTGGACAGGCTGTTCGACGCCTTCTTCACTACCAAATCCGGCGGCATGGGTATGGGACTCTCGATCTGCCGTTCGATCATTGAAGCCCATGGTGGCCGGCTGTGGGCCACGGCAAACCTGCCCCACGGTGCCACGTTTCAGTTCATCCTGCCGGTAAACGCAGACGTTGCGTCGTAAGGTTGCTCCCTAGAGCCTCTCCCGCTCCGATGGAATCTGAACGGGGCTCTAGGTTTTTGTTTTGACGCGTTTTCTTCACGCGAACCGGTATCCACTTCGCTCGAAAACGCTCTAGCGACCGGACCCGCCGCCTGTTCTTTGGACGGTTCATGCGCTCAATCTCACGACGCAGTATTTGTGCTCGCTGGCAGTGCGAACTGAAACGTGGTGCCGTGGGGCAGGTTTGCCGTGGCCCATAATCGGCCACCGTGGGCTTCCATGATCGAACGGCAGATCGAAAGCCCCATGCCCATGCCGCTGGGTTTGGTGGTGAAGAAGGGGGTGAACAGCCGGTCCGCATTCTCGGTGGCGATCCCGTCGCCGCTATCGGTCACACTGACGAGCGCCTGGGTCTCGCGCTGTCCTGATCTGACCACCAGTTCGCGCGGCCGATCCGTGAGCGATTGCATCGCTTCAATGCTGTTCATCACCAGGTTGATAATCACCTGCTGCAGTTGAACCCGATCGCCAAGGATCACGGGTAGAGCGGGTGCGAACTCCGTTTGCAAGGATACCCCATGGCTGATTAGCTCACGCTGCACCAAGGCGATGGCCTCCCTGACGATGTCGTTGACGTCGAGTGGCGCCTTCTCAATGCTGGTCCTGTTGGCGAGTGCCCGGACACGTCGGATCACCTCGCTCGCCCGATTGGTCTCCCTCGTGATCCATCCCACAGCGCTACGCGCTTCGTCGAGGTCGGGGGTAGGGCGGTCCAGCCAACGCTGGCAAGCCGCCGCGGCATTGGCGACGGCGGCGAGCGGCTGGTTCACTTCATGGGCGATCGAGGCGGTAAGCTGGCCCAAGGTTGTTATGCGCGTGACATGGGCCAGATTGGCTTGCGTGTCGCGCAATGCCTCTTCGACATGCTTGCGCTCCGTGAGATCCAGCACGAAGGCGACGCCTTCATCTTTGTTCCACTCGAAGAGCGCGCGGGCGATCAGCACCGGCACGCGACTGCCGTCTTTGCGGAAGTATTCTTTCTCACGCGGCCGGACGGTTCCAGCCGCCTTCAGTTCTTCCACGGCCTGATCGTCGGCGTCGCGCCATTCGGAGGGTGTCAGTTCCGTCCATCGCAGCGAGACGAGATCTTCCCGGGTATATCCGACAATATCGAGAAAGGCCTGGTTGGCTTCGATGATCCGGCCATCAACGTCCCAGATCACGACCCCGACGATGTTCGAATCGACGAGGCGGCGGATCCTGGCCTCCCGTTCCCCGAGATCGTTGTACAGGCGTGCGTTCTCCAGTGAAATCGCCGCTTGCGACGCCAGCATTTCCAGTACCGAGATTCGGGCTGGCGTGAACACGTGCGATGCCAAATTGTTCTCGAGATAGAGCACCCCGACCAGCCTGGACTGCTTCACCAGGGGCAAGCACAGAGCCGACCGGGTCTGCTTTTGACAGATGTACTGATCCGCCGCGAACGGATTTTGCGCCAGACCGTCATCGAGGATCACGCTTTGCCGTGTCCGGATCACGGTATGTAGTATGGCTTCGGGAAGTTCGGCCGGTGACGGGGCTGTGTCGCGAAGCGTAACCTCAAACTGGCCTCGGCCGGTGGTCGCTTCCGCCGCGATCCGTGGCTCGTCCTCCGGAAACAGGATGAGCAGACCGCGCTCGGCGCCGGCATGTTCGACCGCAATCCGCAGCAGCGTCTTGATGAGATCACCGAGCACGATTTCGCCGGATACCGTCTGCGCGGCCTTGAGTACCGTCCCGACGTCCAGTTGCCCGACGGGCGCTCCGATGGTGGCGGATGATGCGGGGATTGGTGCGTCGCGGAGATGCGGATGAAGATGTTCGAGTTGCTGCACCTTGCCGGCTGCGCCCCATCGAAGGTAGCAGCGCCGCGCCTCGCGCCGATAGGCATCCGCAATCGTATCGAAGTCGCGCGCCGCATAGAATTGGGCGGCCGCTTCGAGGGCCACCCCCTCGTTCTGCACGAAACCGTGCTCGCGAGCAGACCGGATGGCCTGTTCGTACAGACGCATCGCATCCGCGTCCCGCCCTTCGAGGCGGGCGATCTCTGCTGCGACTAGCGCGTGCTTGTCGGTGAAAGTCGGTGGATAGTTGTCGGTCCACTCGTGCAGGCGCTCCCGGTGCGTTATCAGGAGGTCGCGCCACCCGCTCTGCTCGTCGGCAGAACCCTTCTCATAGAGCGCCGCGACCGTCAGCGCGGTGTAGTAGAAGTAGTCGAGCACGCGGGTCTGGAGGGTCGCGACCCAAAGCAGCACCCTCGCTTTGTCGGCGGCCGCGAGAGCTTCGGCGTAGTCGCCCGCCAGGAAGCGCGCCTTGAGCTTGAGGATCCAGTACCAGCAACTCATCGTGGGCAGCCGGTCCCCCGTCAGTTGCGCCTCGAATGCTGCCTCGTCGAAATGCGCGTCGCTGAACGTGGAGAAGGTCGCGGTCCGGCCCTGCATGGCCGCGACGAAGCGCTGTTGGCTCACGATGACGTCCGCCATGTCGTGGAATCTGGCTCTCCGGGCGAACTCCAGGGCCATCTCCGACTCGCGCCACACCACGTCGAGCGGATCGTTGCGCAGGAGAAGACTCGCGACCGCTTGGGACATGCTGTAGCAGGCGTAAGTCAGATCCCCTGTTTCGGAAGCGGTGCGAAAGGCCATCCGCGTGAAATCGATCGCGGTTGCGATCGGCTGGGTCCACATAGCAACTATTCCCATCGTGAAGTGGACTCCCTGACGGGCGATAAAGCCGTGCTTCTCGACCAGGTCGCATGCGAGCTTGGTGAAACGATAACCTTCCCGGTAACGGTGAAACACCGGGCCGAGGACCATCCCGAAGCTGGCCAGCCCGTGCGTGGAAGCGGCGCTCGTCCCGTGATGTATGCTGACGTTCACCATCCGGCACACGCGCAAGTAATACAGATGGAGGTCGGTAACGTAGGCGGCGTCGTGAAGGGCCGAGAGTAGACGCATTGCCGCCTGCATTTCCGGATCGGTCATCGGCGGCAGGTCGATCAGGTGCTCGATCGGGCGCCCATCGAGATTCCGCCAGACCATCTCGTACTCGGCCTGCACCTGCTCCCAGGTCGGGTGTGCCGGGAGGTCGATGCCGAACAGGTGCAAACACGTGAGCGCGCCGGCCACGGCTTGGGCGTTCTCCGACTTCCTGACATGGAGCAGGACCTTCAGGTGGTAAACGGCGGCCTGGTCGACTTTCGACGCCCCGCGCTTCAGCAATTCCGCGATCAGTTGCTCAGCTTTATCGAAGTCACCGCTCAGAAATTCACACTCGGCGCATTCGAGCCACAGGCTGAACATCAATTCGTATTCGCGGCCCCAGTCTCTTTCGTCGAGTACGGCCATACCGCCCGCAAAATACGCGCGCGCCGACGCAAAGGCCGCCGACGCCTTCGCCTTTCGCCCCGCACGTAGGTCGATCGTCGCCACCTCCGATTTCTCGTCGCGGTCGACCAGTCGCGCGGCGCCCCGATTGAGTTGGTTCGCGACATCGAACAAATGCTCGGCGTGCTCCTCCGCCGTCAGGTTCGAGCGCAGCACACGGCCGATGCGCAGGTGCACTTCGGCACGCTGCTCTTCTGGAATTAGTGAATACGCCGCTTGCTGGATCCGATCGTGCAGGAATTTGTAGGCGCTGTTCTCGCGAAGAACGAGCCCGGCATGAACCGCTTCCCAGAGCGCCGCGTGCATAGCCGCCTCCGTCGTCCCGTGAACGAGGGTTAGCGTGGCGATCGTGGCGACATTGCCCAGGCAGGCAAGGTATTTCAGGGCTTCCTGGGTGGTCGGAGAAAACCGCTTCAGCTTTCCGACCATGAGATCCACCACGTTGTCGGTGTAGCCCCTGGCGCGAATGCGATCGATGTCCCAGGTCCACGCTGGCGCGACCGGATCGAACACGACCAGCCCTTCTTCGGCCAGTGCGATGAAGAACTGGATCGCGAAGAATGGATTTCCGCCGGTCTTCTCCTGCACCAGTTGCGCTACGGAGTGCACGTGCTGCGGTTTGCAATGCATCGCATCGGCGATAAGCCGGCCGATATCGTCGAGTTGGAGGGGCGCCAGCACGATCTCGTGCACCTTCACATCGACCGCGATCGCCTCCAGCGTCCGCATCAGCGGGTGGGCGTGGCCGACCTCGTTCTCCCGGTAGGCGCCGATCAGCAGCAGGTGCCTCACTTCTGTGTGAGTGGCCAGATGTTCGAGGAGATCGAGCGTTGCTGCATCCAGCCACTGCAAATCGTCCAAGAACAAGGTGAGTGGGTGCTCTTTGCGCGCGAAAACACTGAGGAAACGGCGGAACACCATTTGGAACCGGTTCTGCGCATCCTGCGGAGGCAGATCCGCGACTGGTGGCTGTTTCCCAATGACGAGTTCCAGCTCGGGAACGAGGTTGACGATGAGTTGACCGTTTGGGCCCAGCGCCTGGCTAAGGGAGTCCCGCCACCGGCCAAGCTCGGCCTCGTTCAGGCCCAGAAGCGAGCGGACCAGGCTCTGGAAGGCCTGTGCCAGGGTCGCGTAGGGGATGTCGCGCTTGTACTGGTCGAACTTGCCGGACGCGAACAGGCCGCGCGGCGAGACCAGCAGCTTGTGAAGCTCGTTCACCACCGCGGACTTGCCGATGCCCGAATAGCCGCACAGGAGCATCAGCTCCACGTTGCCGCTCGCCACGACCCGGTCGAACGAAGCGGTCAGCGTTTCGATCTCGCGCTCCCGGCCGTAAAGCTTCTCCGGGATCAGCAGCCGGTCCGATACGTCCCGACCGCCGAGCGAGAAGGGTTCGATCCGGCCATGAGACTCCCATTCCGCCAGGCAGCGCCGTAGATCGGCTTCGACACCGGCGGCGGTCTGGTAGCGCGCCTCGGCAGTCTTGGCGAGAAGCTTCATCACGATTGCCGAGAGTGGCGTGGGGACGCCTCCGACCCGCTTGCTAGGCGGCATCGGTTGCCGCGCGATATGGCAATGTACCCACTCCATCGGATCGGCGGCGGTGAAGGGCAACTGCCCCGTCAGCATTTCGTAAAACGTGATGCCAAGGGCATAGAGATCGCTGCGGGAGTCCACCGAGCGGTTCATCCTGCCGGTCTGTTCCGGCGCCATATAGGCGAGCGTCCCGGCAATTATCTCCGGCGGTGCCGGCGCTTGGCGCTCGCGCGGCAGACGCGAGGCAATGCCGAATCCCGTTAGCCAAACGCGACCGTCTGCTGCGTGGACCAGGATATTTGCTGGCTTGATGTCCTTGTGGATCAGCCCACGCTCGTGCACCCGGCGCAGCGCGCCTGCGAGAGGAACCGCGATGCGCAGGAAATGCGACACATCCAGTGGCCGGCCAAGCAGTCGATCGAGCGGCGCACCGCCCGGATCCTCAAGCACCAGCGTCATGCGACCGCCGTGATGCGTCAACGCGACCGGCCGCGCGGCCCAATCAGCATCAAGTTCGGTCTTGAGCGCATATTCATGTTCGAGCCGCTCGACACCACCGGGCGAGCTTTCATCCGCGGCAACAAGCAGGATCGGCGCCAAGCCAGGCCCGGAGCCCCGGCGGAGAGCCATGTCTCCATCCCGCAGCGGCGCGAACACGTAGCTCAAGAGCTCGTTCACGAGGGCCTCTCGGCAGGGGACTATTTTCGCATGCTAATTAAGTTCCGTTTGATCTCGTCCGTCAATCAGGAAACAGATGCCAAAACGGCCAGATCCGGTCATGATCGATGCCCCTATTATGGCTCGACGACGTATGGCTGGACCGATCAAAACGGATCGGAAAGTTACAAAGTTACACGGCAGGGTAGCATCTGGGCCTTCAGCAATTTCGCTGGCTGCAATTTGCCGATTTCCCCCAAAATGCTCTAAGCTTGCTCGTCCGGGAGACCCGGGATGCTCTAGGGGTACGACGTTTCATCGGAGCAATTGGTCCTGATCCTTGCATTAAGAGGATGTTTCGTGTCCGAACACCTCAAATCATCGCATGAACCCGCGAGCGCCAAGAAACCGATCGTTTGCGTTATCGACGACGATGTGGCGGTACGCACGACTCTCGGCAGTCTTTTCCGATCGGTCGGCTTGCGGGTCGAGCTGTTCGGTTCGGCCCGCGAATTCAAACAGATCGAGATGCCGGACGTTGCAAGCTGCCTGGTCCTCGATATCAGGCTGCCCGGGGTTAGCGGTCTCGACTTTCAAGCCGAACTGGCCGAGGCGGATATTGGCATCCCGGTCATCTTGATAACGGGCCACGGCGATATCCCGATGTCGGTCAGGGCAATGAAGGCAGGAGCTATCGATTTTCTGACGAAGCCCTTTCGCGAACAGGATATCCTGGATGCCGTGACCAGGGCGATCGATCGAGATCAGAAAAGACGCGATGGCGAGAAGGTCGTAGCGGAGCTGCGAATCCTGTTCGAACTCCTTGACCTCACGCGAGCGCGAGGTGATGAGACTGGTCGCTGCGGGACTAATGAACAAACAGATCGCGGTCGAATTGGGCCTCGCCGAGATAACCGTGAAGGTCCATCGTGGCCATCTGATGCAAAAAATGAATGCGCGCTCGCTGGCAGACTTGATAGAAATGGGTCACCTGCTCGGTATGCTTCGCCCAAATCGCTAACGATTATACCAAAGTATCGTTTTCGAAACTCAAGGTATCGTTTTCCAAACCCAAACTGTGATGCAATCTGCGGTTGGGGCGACGGTGACGCTGCGGCTTCCGGTCTCCGCGTCGAGGAAAGATCGCGTTGTCAAAGCTTCCGCTAGTCGCAATCGTTGACGATGATGCGTCGGTACGCGCCACGACTGACAGTCTCGTGAGGTCACTCGGGTACGCCGTAGATACGTTTGGATCCGCCGAAGAGTTTTTGCGGTCGAAACGGGTCGATGACTTCTCGTGTGTGGTTGCGGATGTCCAAATGCCCGGTATGAGCGGCGTCGATCTGCAAGCCCACTTACTTACGCGAGGGAACCATGTGCCGTTCATTTTCATCACGGCCTTCCCGGAGGAGCGGGTTCGTGCGCATGTACTTGGGGCCGGCGCGATTGGCTACCTGACCAAGCCCTTCGATGGTGACAGCCTTGTCCAATGTCTCCAGATCGCCGTGAAGGAAGCATGATGGCGGCGGCTTAAATGAGCCGACATGTGCGGCCACCCAATCCAGGTTCGGACAGCTGACCAATAATTTATTTCAAATTTCTGGTCTCTCCAACCATCTCCAAGGCAGCAGCCAAAATGTTTTGCTTCTGTAGTCAGTGCAGAAGTTGAAATGATCAGACTTGAAGGTTTATCGGCGGGGCTGATCGTTTTCGAGGTTGCGGGAGGACACTTGCCTTTCCAAGAACGACCGCGGCAACAGGTCCCGCAGGCATGCGCAACTTCCGTATAACTCGCCCAATTCCTTCGTATTTTGGACGCCTACCTGCGTAGAATTGAGCCATCGGTCTCGATCCTCTTAGTCTCGCAGCCATCGGCCTCTTCATTTCGGCTTCTTCACCGGAGACTGAACATGCAAAGCAGATTGATGACTGTGGTTGCGGGTGGTGTCCTGTCAATTTGTATGGGCACCTCGTCGGGTGTCGCCGGGTCTGTTACCCAACCGGGTGAAACGGTCGGCGTCCCGGCCGGCGCCCCGCTTCCCGAAGGTCTATATTTCACGAATACCGCAGACTGGGGCTGCCGGAATACAACTCCAACCAGTTGCTTCGGCATCACGATTCCAATCGTTACCTGGTCGACGCCCTGGACGTTCCTCGGCGCGAGAGTGCAGTTCTTCTCGGTGACGCCCGTGGCCGAGAGCGGCGTCTCCAACACTTCCTACGATGCCAGCTTTTTCAATCCGGCTCTGTTCGGGCAACTGGCTTGGAATCTCGGCAATGGATTCGGCGTTAGTTATGCCTTGGGTGCTTATGCCGGCGTGGATCAAGCGGTTGCGTTTAGCTCGACGTCATTCAACCAGCGCTTCGCGCTGAGCTATATAGGCAATGACTGGGACCTGACCGCCAATCTCATTTATGGTACCCAGCTTGACATCCTCACCAACCAGCCGCAAATCTCGCCGTGCCCGGTTCCGTTCGGCCTCAAAGGCTGTAACCCGGACTTCCTCAACCTCGACCTGACGGCCACCAAGAAGTTGGGCAAATGGGAGTTCGGAGCCGTGGCCTATGGCTCGACTGACCTCACAAGTCCGATTGCCGGCTATCAGAAGCAAAGTCAGTTCGCCGCCGGCGGGTTGTTAGGCTACGACTTTGGTCCGATCAAGCTGCAGGCTTATGCCACTACGGACGTGTTCGAGCACAACTACGGGGGAACGGACACGCGCGGCTGGCTTCGCATGATCGTTCCTCTCTGGAAGCCTGCTCCGCAGCAGACATCGCTGATCACCAAGGGCTGATCACGCTATCGCGCCGGGGTGGGCGCGCCACGCTTCCAGGTCTTCACGGGCATAAAAATACAATTCCCGTCGGGCGTATCGAGCTGGAGATTCTGGGCGACCAACAATTGCATGAAAACATTCGTAACGCCGGGAGATTGATAACACCCAGGAGGAAAGCCGCATGAAGTATCCCGTTTTGCGACAATCGCTGCTGGCGCTCGCCTTCGGTTCCGGCACCTCCAGGCTGCTTGGTGGGGCTAGAGCCATTCTTTCAACACGGAAGACAGGAATCGCCAGACACGGCGCGATGGGTAGTGCGCTGGTCGCGAGCTGCGTGCTGACATGGGACTCTGTCGCAGCGCAGTCGCCATCCGACACCGACAAGATCGAGCGTCTGGAACGGCAGACCGAACTCCTGCAAAAGCAGATGAGTCGTCAAAATAACCGGATAAGGGAGCTGCAAGAGCAAGTCGCGCGAACCAAAAAGAAACCCGAGAAGAAGGAGACCGAGTTGGCGAAGAGGTCTGAGCCATCGGTCAATAACAGGGAGCCCGAGCCATCGGTCACCAGCAAACCGGCGGAGCCGCCCCCGTACGTTCCAACGACGGCAGAAATCATCCGCGGCACGCAGCCAGCGATACCCGGGCCGGTGGCGAAATTCAGCGGGGTTCAGATCAGTGTGTGGGGCTGGCTCGAAGCCGCAGGGGTGTTCCGCGACCACAATCAAGTCAACGATATGTTGACCGTCTTCAACGCTATCCCCTATCCCTACTCCCCACTCTACAATGAGCACGAATTCCACGGCAGCGCGCGGCAGAGCCAATTCTCTTTCCTGGCGGAGGGCAACATCGATCCCACGCAGAAGCTGTCGGCCTATATCGAGACAGACTTTCTGGGCGTCGGTCAAGAATCAAGCTACTTGACCACCAACGACTGGGCTCCGCGCCTGCGCCACGGCTATCTCACCTACGATAATGACGACTGGGGCTTCCACCTCCTCGCCGGGCAGCAATGGAGCATGATAATGCCCCAGGAGTTCGGGATCATGCCCCGAAAGGAGCTTATTCCGCTCACGATCAACGCGAACTATCTCGTCGGCTATAATTTTACCGACAATTGGCAGATCCGGCTGGTGAAGGATTTTGACAAAAACGTTTGGTTGGGCCTTTCAATCGAAAACCCCGCGACAAACCTCGCTCCAGGCATTCCCGACACCGTCAACGGTCTGGCCGTCAATGTCACAAATACCGGCACCGGAGGTTTCCTCAACGGCGTGCCGGTCACTCCGAACCAGGCGCCTGACATTATCGAAAAGGTGGCATGGGATCCCGGCTGGGGTCATCTTGAGGCGCTCGCGATGCAACGGTTCTTTACCGACAACGCTTTGTGCGTGACCACGGCGCCTACCGGCTGCGTGCTCGGAGCAACCAACCAGAAGACAACCTTCGGCGCCAGTGTGGGTGGAAATTTCCTGCTGCGGGTTGTTCCGAAGTATCTCGAATTGATGGGCGGCATTATGTATGGCGACGGAATTGGTCGCTACGGGGCGGGGAGTTTGCCTGACGTGACCATTGGCCCCGACGGCTCGCTCGTCCCGCTAACCGCACTCCATGCCTGGTCGGGGATACAATTTTATCCGTGGGAGGGTTTGGTACTCTATGGCTATGCCGGCATCGAGCAGAACAAGGCGAGCTACTTCGGCGCGTTCGGCTATGGCAATCCTGCCTACGACAACAGCAGCTGCATGACCCCAACGGCCGAAAGCTTCGCGACCGACACGTCGGCGATGTGCGTCGCCGACAACAAGCGTCTCGTGGATGCCAAGATCGGCTTCTGGCAGGATCTCTACAAGGGGCCTTATGGGCGATTCGCGGTCGGCGCCGAACTGGAGTACCTCAAGCGTACGTCCTTCCCCGGCATCGGCGGCGTTGTATCGACTGACAACACCGTCGCCTTTACCTCGCTCAGATACTTCTACTAGCCTGGTTGTTCGACCGCGGGCGATCATTTCGGCCGGCAACAGGATTACCGAAGCCTGCGGACTGGCCCGCGACCGCAGCGGCCAGCAGCCGCCCGCTCAGCATCTCCGATCGGTGCGAAATCGAACGACGATATCCGCGTGAAGATCCGGATCTAACACCGAAGTTAGTTGTGCCTGAGGCGCTCGCGCTCGATTTCCGCATGGTACAGGTCGTAACTTGCCGTCGAGCATTGTCCTGAACATCGGGACGATGACGGAAAAAGTGCGCCTGTAACGTGAAGCGCTCGAAACACCATTGTGAAGGAGATTTTGATGCTGCGAAAAGCACTGTTCCTCGCCGCCGCTCTCTTTCTGGCTGGTTCTGCAATCCCGACCACGTCCTTTGCTCGCGGTGGAGGCGGTCACGGTGGTGGCGGACACGGCGGCGGTCACTTTGGCGGAGGCCACTTTGGCGGCGGTCACTTTGGTGGAGGCCACTTTGGTGGCGGTCACATCGGCGTCGCTCACTTCGGCGGGGGCGGGGCCCATGTGCACGTTGGTGGGAACCATGTTCACCTCGCTGGAAACCACGGCTTCCGGCATTACGGCGCCGGGTGGGCTGGCGGATATGGCGGATATGGTGGACTTTATGACTCCTGCTACCCGTACGGGGGGGCGTATCCGTACTGCAACTGGCCGTGAGTTGAAGCAAATGGACGTATTGTACGCCCATTTGGCGTCGCTCGAACAACAGAAGTTGGATCCGGCACCGGACGAGAAATCGAACAATTGCCGCCGCTGACTTTCTGAAGCTTGATGCGTCCCGCCAAAGGATTGATCGACGTTCGGTAGCTTCGCAACAGGCGAGATATTCCTGCAACTGTTCGACTGCTCGCAATAGCGCCGCGGTTTGCAAGGGCGGAAGTCCTAAGAATTAAATTCGAATTGGATCGACAGCGTCCTCACGAAGATGGAGATTGTGTAAGTGCGCGAAGATTTCCGACGCTGCAAAGCGGACACCCGCCAGACTGGCGAGTAGCTGCCGGATTCTCGGCGACCTCGAGCATCGCGAGATAGCGCGTGAAGACTATCGCTGTTGTCTTGTTTTTCCTTCTCGCCGTCGTCGTCAGCGGCGCGTTGGCGCGCATGGCCCCGATGCCGCTGCCGCGACCTCTCGTTCAGATCGCACTTGGCTCGATCATCGCCTCCGTGGCCAATCTCGGCGTTGCCCTGAATCCGGATATCTTCTTCCTGCTGTTTCTGCCGCCGCTTCTGTTTCTGGACGGCTGGCGCATTCCCAAGGAGAACCTTTTCCGCGACAAGGGAACAATCCTGGAGCTCGCGCTCGGCCTCGTCGTATTTACTGTCGTGGGTGTTGGCTTCCTCGTCAACTGGATGATCCCGGAGATGCCGGTCGCCATCGCCTTCGCTCTCGCCGCAATCGTTTCGCCGACGGACCCGGTTGCCCTATCCGCAATCGCCGCCCGCGTATCGATCCCCAAGCGTTTGATGCGCATCCTCGAGGGTGAGTCCCTGCTCAATGACGCCTCGGGTCTGGTCTGCATGCGTTTTGCCGTCGCCGCGGCTTTGACCGGGACGTTCTCGCTCGTCGACGCTCTGGGCACGTTCCTGTTGGTCGCGGTTGGCGGCATCGCACTTGGAGTTGGCGTTACCTGGATTGTGACGGCGGCGAAGAACTGGTTATCCCGGACCTTCGGCGAGGAACCCAGCTCGGAGATTTTGATCAGCCTGCTGATACCCTTCGGCGCTTATCTGCTGGCAGAGCATCTGCATTGTTCGGGCATTCTCGCCGCGGTGGCCGCCGGCGTCACCATGGGTTACGTCGAACAAACCGGCCAGGCACTCGCCGTTACCCGGGTTCGTCGCAGCGCGGTCTGGGACACGGTTCAATTTGCCGCGAACGGCATCATTTTTGTGCTGCTCGGCGAACAACTTCCGCGGATCGTCACCGGCGCGGCGCAGGTGGTTCGCGAGACAGGGCACCATCAGCCGGTCTGGCTGTTGATTTATGTCGTCGCCATCAATTGCGCCCTTGCGGCATTGCGATTCCTGTGGGTCTGGACCTCGCTGCGCTTCACGCTGTTTCGCGCCGCGCTGACGGATCACAAGCCTATCGTGCCAGGCTGGCGCCTGATTACCGCCATCTCACTAGCCGGCGCGCGGGGAACCATCACGCTCGCAGGCGTGCTCACTCTGCCTTTGACGATGTACGACGGGTGTGCGTTTCCAGCACGGGATCTAGCTATCTTCCTCGCCGCCGGCGTAATAATTGTCTCATTGATCGCGGCAAGCCTCGGCCTGCCGTATCTTCTTCAAGGCCTGGAGCTGCCGCCCGAGCCATTGCAGCAAGAGGAGGAGGATCGGGCGCGCATTGCAGCGGCGAAAGCCGCAATTCGAACGATCGAGTTAGCGCAGCACGACATGGGAGAAGGCCGCGACGATACCGATCTTTATGCAGATGCTGGCGCGCGGATCATGGAACTCTACCGACAGCGTATCGACGGGCGCTCGAAGATCGGGCATGAGAGGGCGCTGGCTCGGCGAATTGACGAGATCGAACGCAAGCTCCGTCTCGTCGGCCTCAGGGCGGAACGAACCGAGTTCTATCGCATCGCGCGGTCCCACCAGATCTCGGACGAGACCGCTCGCAACCTCGTTAGGGAAGTCGATCTGCTGGAGGCGCGCTTCGGAACAAAATGATGTGTCCACTACGCAGTGACCTGAACTGGGCGCCGTTGATGTTGGAATTGAAGATGCAGCAACGCTGCCGCTCGAGCCCGAGTTGCACATTCCCGACATTCCCGAGGTGCCCGGTGACGTTGTCGACATTCCCGGCGGAGTTGACATTTCCGACGATATCGATGTTTCTGGAATCGCCGCGGGATCTGTTGTCGCCGCGGCAGCAGGTGCCGTGGCTCCGGGTGCCGTTCCTATCCTATCCGAAAGCGTATACAGGTCGGTGTTCAATCCTCGTCACTGCTAGTCCAGCGGAATACATAAGTTTGATTTGTTGCCGGAGGTGCGGACGTCAGGATCGAGAGATCCATAATATCGACAGCTTGCGCAATGCGGCCGGAGAGTTGCACTATTTCGCCAGCATGGAGATCGCCGCGACGAAACGGCTCCATGGCGGTGCATACCAAGCTGGATTTATTGGGCTGTCTTTGGGCCCCCGCCAGCATCGCTTTGCTGTTGGGCGGGAGTTCCGCCGGGCCAAGTGGCTACACGGGGACCATTTCCACCGTGCTCGAATATATAAGCATTAAACGGTTTAACGCTTGCGCTTGGCAGCGATCGCGGCTTATGGCCGCGATCGCTAAGCGACGGTCACAGGGTGCGAAGGAACGCCACCAGATCGTGCTTCTCCTCGCCGGTCAGTTTCGTGCCCAGGACCAAATTGAAGAACTCGACGGAATCATCGAGCGTCAGCAGGCGTCCGTCGTGCAGGTAGGGTGGCGTATCCTTGATGCCGCGCAGCGGAAAGGTCTTGACCGCTCCGTCGCCGACTTCACTCATGCCGTTGACCATCTCCGGCTTGAAGAAGCGCTCGGTCTTGAGATCGTGCATCAGGTTGTCGGTATAGTAGGGCGCGGCGTGACAGGCATCGCATCGGCCCTTGCCATTGAATATCTCCTGGCCGCGCAGTTCGGCCTGCGTGGCCTTGGCGGGATCGAGCTTGCCGAACACGTCGAGCTTCGGTGCTGGCGGGAAGCCCAGTTCCTCCTGGAATTCCGCCATCAGGTCGACCTGGCTGATCCGATCGAGGGGGTTCAGACCCTTCTTGGTGGCGATCACGTTGTCACCGTCGAAATACGCTCCGGCCTGCTCGAATTGGGTGAAATCCTCGATGGTCTTGAGCGCACGCTGCGAGCCGAACAGCCGCTGGATTTGCACGCCGCGCAGGCTCGGGGTGACGATGCGATGGCGGGATTCCTCGGGGCGGGCATCGGGAGCCAGGTGCGTGGCCTTGTTGGTATGGCCGTTCGAGTGGCAGTCGAAGCACGCCGAGCCGCGGCTCGGCAGTTCGGAACGGCGGTCTTCGGTCAGATTGAACTGCTGCTGCGGGAACGCGGTAACGAGCAGGCGCAGGCCGTCCAGCTGCTTGGGTGGGATAATGCCGTTGAACAGTTCGTAATAGTTCTCGATGGTGACGAGCTTGCCTTGCGAGACGTCGCCGAGGTCGGTGCGCTGATTGAGATACATCGGCGGCGGGAACTCCGGCAAGAAGTGATCGGGAATGTCGTACTCGACGTCGAAGCGCGCGAGATCGCGACCTTCCTGCCGCTTGATCTCGTCGATCACGAAGTGCGGAAACACGAAGCCGCCTGCCGAATGCTTCGGATGGGGCAACGGATAGAACCCCTTGGGAAACGCGTTCTGCTCGCGAATTTGCTCCGGGCTCATATTCGCAAGAGCCTCCCATGTCTTTCCCGCCGGGAGCTTGACGCGAACCCCTTCCTGCACCGGCTTGTTGCGGTCCATCGTGACGCCGGCCGCCGGCCGATTGCTCAGGTCGTACCGCTCGTTGAGAAGCGCCATGTGCTCGCGCGTGACTTCGGGTTTCTGTCCCGACAACCGCGCGAAGATCGCCGAGAACGGCTCATTGATCTCGACCTCCATATAGCTCGACTTGCCTCTCGGACTTTGCTGTGCGTAGGCGAGGCCGCAGCCGACGGCGGCAACCGCCAGTCCGGCAAGGATTTTCAGGGTTTTCATGGCGTCCTCCTTGATGTTTCTCCTTGAGAGACCGGCAAACGATCGCCCGGTCGATGCGAGCGTGAAAATGGTCAGCGATTTTGACGCAGACAATGAAAGAACCCTCGCGTCGGCGCCTAGCGATGCCTAGGATGAAGAACCATCGTGATGTCTTCAATTAAATCCTAGTTTAGCCAACTGCCTTGGGGATAGCAGATCGAAGGCGTATGCGTTGACCAACGAGATTCGTGTCTCGACTGTGATTGCTCCGAAGCCGTTACAGGAGCTAGAAACTCTAAAACGTAAGGCGATCAAGGCTGCTTCCGATACGGGGCTGTATCGTTGTTTTCCCTCAATCGCGCGAATGCTTTTGAGTTGGCAGGTTTGGCCGAGGCGCTCTTGGAGGTAAGCGGCGCCCCGTCGTTCAAGACAAAGCAGGCCAGTGATACATGCGATTCGCGGCTCGAAGTCCGATTCGATTTCTGAAGTAGGTGCGAAATCCGCTGACGTCTTTGAATACTGCTTTAGACCAGGGGTGACCGGGAGGCGGTGACAACACTGAACGGCCTGGCATCGAGCCACTTTTCCTGAATGGGAGTCACGCAACTTGCTCGTTCGCATGGCATGCTCTTGTGCAAGATAAGCGCTTCTCCGCTCGGCAAGTCTCGCTCCCTAAAGCCCAAACCCATGATCAACAGCACCTTGTTTTCCATTGGCGCGAAGCGACTCAATCGCTCAAATCGCCGCGCATGAGGCGCTAACTTCAAGTCGTTATTTTCACGAAATCGGGTCGTCGTTCGGCTGCTGATGCGAATCAATATGTTGATCTAGATGACGCCAGTAACCAGGCGTATCGGAGGGGTCTTCCTTGCCGGAGGCGAACCGCAGCACCAGCACAGCAACGGACAGAACAAAAATCGCTCCTGCGACGATGAGAAGATCTTTCCCTGTCTTGTGCTCAGCGCCCCCAACCTCGATCAAGACCCGGCCCAGCGCGGTCATCGCGATATAAATCAAGTAGCGAACAGGGAGCATGGTCGTCTTGAAATAGATTCCAACCATTGCGCCGATTTCCAGATAAATAAACAGAAGAAGGATGTCCGAGAGTTCAGCGCGCCCCTGATTTAACATGCTGATGAAAGCCGCAAGAGCAGACCAGACGGTTGTCGCGCCTATCGCAAAGAGCGCCAAATAGTGAAATCCATCAACCAGCAATATGCCTACCGCGTCCGCAGCGGACTTCATCCCGCGATGAACGTTTGCTGCTGTTCGGGTCAAGCCGTATTGTTCGTCCAACATTCTAAGACGCACTCCGAAGTCGATGGCTCGCATACAAGAATTGTAGACCTGGAACGCAACGATTCGTGCCGCTCATCTCGCGACCATCCGATACACAATTCTCATCCTTTGGCGAGAAAACGAACACACCGCATGCCGAGAACACAAGCGCAAGATTGTCACGGCCATTTTGAACGGTTGGTACGTGTATCGACCATTGAGATGTCTGAACAGAAGCTGCTGGGCATCTGCATAGCGGCGAGATCCAGGTCCATCCGCATCATGGTGCGCGACTTGTCGTGAAATGCCTTCAACAGCAGAAACCACGTATCGGTCGCGTTGATGCGGTCCTCAGCCATGCCAAGGGTGGCGGTATCCAGTGCGCCGATACCAACCCTTGAGTAAACCTGGTAAGCCCGGCCTCGACACTCCGAGGGGGCGGCGCGTTGCCTTTCGGAAAAGCCGCCCCCTGTTGCGTTCATACCGGCACGATTTCGGGCTTGTCCCTGGGGAATTTTGCGATCGTAGACTCACTCACGTTCAGGTGCTGGGCAACCATCGCCGGCGGCGTACGGGTAATCCAGTCGGACAGCGAGACATCCGCAAAATAGGGAGCCCTGAATACCTCGAGGAACTGCAGGTCGGTGTCGCCGGTGTTCTTGATATAGTGTCCGAGGTTCTTTTTGACGTAGCCGATGTCGCCCGCGTTGAAGTCCATGGTGACGGCGTTCGGGCCGGTGTTGAAAACCGTCATCTGCCCTTTGCCTTTGATCCAGTACTGCCATTCATCGGCATTGGGATGCCAGTGCATCTCCCGCAAGCCGCCCGGACGCACCGTTACCAGCGCCGCGGCAACCGTCGTGGAAACGGTGAAGTTGCGGCTGTCGGCGATGTGCACCGTACCGCCCTTGGTCTCGCGCGCCGGGGCTCCCGAGCCGAGCGAGAACGTGAACGGGTGCGGCGGCGCGCCCTTTCCACTGACCGCTTCGCGGTCCGCGGCGAGATCGCCGGGTAACTTGCCCTGGAAGATGTAGAGGTCTCGCAGCGGGATGTCCTTGAACGTCTCGACCGGAACACCGAAGTTTTGGGCGAGGATATCCGGCGGCGTATGCGTGAACCATTCCGAGACCAGCAGGGTGGTGAATTCGGAGGCCTTGCCTTCATCGAAACAGATCAGGAATTCGCAGCCGTCCGGGCCGAGCCCCTGCAGCGAGTGCGGCAGGCCGGCGGGGAAATACCAGAGGTCGCCCTCTTTCACATCTGCGACGTAGGGCCGGCCCAATTCGTCGAGGATGGTGATCCGGCAGGTGCCGTAGGTCATGTAGGCCCATTCGGCAAACTGGTGCCAGTGCATCTCGCGGATGCCGCCCGACGTCAGCCGCATGTTGACGCCGGAGATGGTGTCTGCAACCGCGAAGGAGTCTTGTGTGACCTGGCGCGCCCAGCCGCCATTCTGAATGCGCCGCGGCGCGTTGTTGAATGACGCCCAGGTCAGCGGCATGCTGCCGACGTCGGTCGCCGGCGGGGAAAATGCACTCGGAAACTGGTCCCGTATCGCTGGATTTGCGGACCCGGATCGACGGCACTCCGTGGATTCTTGGCGTTGATGGCGCCCTGCGGTGGATCGTTCGGGTTGCCGAAACTGATATCGCTCTTGATCGGAGTGGTATCCGACCCTGTAGTGGCATTCGCCGCCGTGGTCATTGTCGCCGCAGTCAACGCTCCGCCCACGGCCGTCGCCGCCAACATGTCACGTCTGGAGAACATCGTCGTTCACTCCTCGTTGCGAGAGAAATTTGCACGATCGAAAGATAGTCGCGAGCTTTTCGTGGTCCCACTAACTTAAAAGTTAGAAATGCCCATCGACGCACTCGTCGACGATCGCGTAACTGAGCGATGGCGGATTTCGGAGCCGACCCCCGTACCGACCATCATCGGGACGCCACGGAGCAGCGCCCGCCATGGTCGTCATCAACAGCATTGCTGCATCGTCCAGTCCAACGGTTAGCGCTCCGGGCGGAGCTCGTGGTTGATCCGAACATCTCCGAGGGTGGAGTTGCCACCGTCGAACATGCAGTGCGGGTGGATATGTTTGGAATTGTGATCGGCACCCATCTCGATCGGTTCTAGATGACTTCGCTTGGCAAGTTAGCCATCGATCAATCCCGCAGTCGCGGCGCAAAAGCCATGCGTGCGCCATCTCTGGAACCGTTCTCGCCGGTGAAAGCCTGGGAGACAAGAGCCGTGCTTAGAACGAAACCGGCGCCGCGAACGTTGCGGATCATGGGCGTCTCATTTGGCCCGTCGACCTTGCGACGCAGCCGGCCCAAATAAACATCGACAAGGTTTGTGCTCGGGACGAATTTATAGTGCCATACATCCTTGAAGAGCATTGCTTTCGTCAACAATTTGTCACTCCGCTGCATCATGTACCTGAGCAACTGGAACTCGCGCGGTCGCAGATCAATCTTCCGGTCACCGCGCGTTGCAGTTCGATCGAGAAGATCAATTTGCAGTGGCCCCACGCGCAGCACCGTTTCGCGCTGCAGGGCAGGGAGCTCGGTGGAAGGTTCTCCGTCGGCTATCGGTTCCATGATCGAGAGTTGCTGTTTTGAAGGGCGGTCACTTCGCTGAGAGGGTCCGCGCAGCCGGTCGACCATCTTCTCGAGTGTGCTCGCCAGCAGCGACTGAATGTCGACATCGTTCGAGACAAAATCCGACTGTATCTGCGCGGGTATATCCTTCACGAGCACACGAAGCCGAACAAGTAAGCCATCGATATCGGCCAGAATCTCCACTTTGCCATCCCCCAATGTCACTGGCATCTGCATGCGCCGAACAAAGCTTCGATGCTGTCGAGGCCTGGTTGATGAATTCAGCAGATATGTCGATCTCGGCTCTGCGGTTCTCGGATCGGGACCGAAGACAACCGATTCCATCCGATCGCGTATCACGCGGGTGCTGTCACTACCTCTCATCGCAGCGTCCTCTATTTCCGATTGCCGGGACGTATCCCATCGACCGGACTTTGGGTGAAAGTTCAGCAGGTCCGGTGGTCGGGTGCTCGTCACATATTTGTCGGCCTGCGTCCGCGCGTGAAGCGAAGCAGTAGATCCCTTGCAACGCCGAAGGAAACGGATGCGGGATACCGGCTGCCTGGTTTGCTATAGTTTCGTTCTCTGGCTGGAATCGTGGACACGCTTGCTCCCGCAATGGCTCTTCCGAGTAGCAGTGAGACTAAGAGGATTGTGTCCGCCGACCAATTGTACGCGGGTAGCGCCCAAGTGTAGGAAAGAATCGTAAGAGTATACCCGGGTAGCGCGTTTTGCCGTTTGTGCCGCGGCACATTTCGTCTGCCCTGGCGAGTGTCCGCTTCGGACCCGTGAGAGAAATTAAACGCGTCGCCGCGATCAGAACCGCATGGGATCTCGTGTCAAGCAATGGCAGCCTGGTCTGATGCGACGTGACGAGAGCGCGTCGGGTACGCTGAAATTCCCTCAGCGGGGCTGGATGACGCTCTTTCCATAACGACGAGCGGCGCTATTCATGCTATAAAAAAGGAAGAATTCCGTCTTGAAAGGGATTGACACATGGGGACAACAGTGAGGTTGAATTTTGCAGTTCTTGCCTGGCTATGCGCGGTATCGCCAATCTACGCAGCCTCCTGCGCACCTTCGATCGCAACTCTTCAGGCCAAGGTCGATGCAGCCATCGAGAGGAATGCGGGCAAGCATGGTTGGAAACCGGAGAGCCTCGACGCGACCCGCAGCTATCAGCCAACCCCCTTCTCGTTGGCGGCGACGGAAGGTTCCCGTGGGCGAGATTTCAAGGTGGCGCTCGATTCACTCGATCGGGCCCGCGCTGCCGACCGCACAGGCGACATCGCCGCTTGCCAACAGGCGCTTGCTTCCGTGAGAGCCATCCTGCGAGCGCAACGGCACTGAGTGATGGTGCTGCCCGACGGCAGGACATGCGTTCCCAAACGCGGGCAGTCCCCGAGATCCTGCCTCAAAGGGGAACACGGTCATGAGATGAAATATCATCATCGGCGCTGTGGCATTGGCCGCCGTCCTGGCAGGCGCCAGCTTCGCGTATTTCGGATGGCAATCGCGTGCCGCAGAGCCCGCGCCGCCGCCGGCCGCGGTTCCTGTCGTTGCGGCCACCACCACCTGCAGGGATGTCCCGACTACGTTTCGCCACCTTTGGCCGGCGCGTGTTGGCCAAAGAAAAGGGAGCAGGCTTCAGAGCCGCA
This sequence comes from uncultured Alphaproteobacteria bacterium, assembly GCA_963755895.1. Classification (GTDB taxonomy): domain Bacteria; phylum Pseudomonadota; class Alphaproteobacteria; order Rhizobiales; family Xanthobacteraceae; genus Bradyrhizobium. Next base: position 111,415 of record CAVWMD010000022.1, on the reverse strand, counting down.
AAGGGTAGGGAGCCCATCAGCTCCGCCGACCGAGCCGGACATAAATTCCAGATTGCGCGACATGGGACCGACCGAGCCAGAGGATTTCGCAGTGACCGGTGGTCTGTGTGCTACCGGTAGAGCCTGAAACCCACCGGCCAAGCCGCCCTGGCACAAGCAACGTCCGGATGGAAACGCTCGCGGCGAGTGGCCGCAGGAGCACCCTTAGAAGCGTGCCTTTGGGATCTGGCGCCCGACATGTGCGATCCTGTGTCGTCAGGGCTCTGGACAAGCGCGGCGTTAGTCGGGAGGCGAGCGGAGAAGGTGACGCAAAAGGCGGATTTTATACCGAGGCTCGCTCGAACTCGCCATCGACGTGGTGGTTGAACGCCGATCCGCGTGGGGCTGATCTGGGTTCGCTATCCACCGACACCATCAAATTGGAGTTTGTGGATCCATGATCGCGTGGACGAATGGAATCGAGGCCACCGGCCAGTCTTGGAGTCTAAAACGAAAGTTAGTGGTGCCGGCGAATTTCGAACCCATATCAAAAAATTGTGGCGGCTTCGCAGGCCTTCGTAAGGAACAGCACCACCTGAGGTGACTTCTATAGGTTGATGCGCTGACGTCCACAGTGGACTTCTCTCCGCGACGCGAGAGGCTCAAGCAGGCAAGACTGTGAAGAAGCCTCCGTAACGGCGGACCCGCGCGCGGTCGCCTTAGACGTTTCGGCAAGAACAACGGCGAAGAATACCGCTGAAGCGCCCGCCGGATACTACTGCAAAATATCGACATCGATTCCGCAGATGATGTCGAGTTCTCGTTACTTGGAACCTATTCTCCCAGGACGCGGCGCAATTGCCTCTTGGAGGAGCCTTAACGGAGACCACAATGCTAAAGAAAGTTCTGCCCATTCTCGGCGCGTTGCTGATTGCGACGTCGACAGTTCAAATTGCCAAAGCAGCCCAGCGTCACGTGCGTAACGCGCATCGCACGCCCATTTCCACGGAGCAGTTTCGCGGCGCTAACGATTCCTTGGGATTGCCATATGAGGTTTGGCCATCCGCTGCTGCAAAACAATACTGGTCTGATTACGGTTTTGCCCATGCATTCTCGGCCCCAGCCGGTCGTAACTAATCTAACTTACAGTCGATGATCACTGCAAACCCAAGGTCGTTTACGCGGCCTCCGCTTCTCAAAGGGCGCCCGGCCAACTGCGGCCGTGGTCGATATCGGCCGCACCGAAAAGGTGAGACCCATGATCGTCGCCGATTGGCATGGATCGCGCACAGCTCGTTAATGCAATTCGAGACCGTGACACCCGAAGGTTATAAGAGACCAACTGGTAGAGAAACATCATGAAACTGAGCGCCATTGCATTGGCTTGCGTCCTTACCCTTTCCAGCACATTCGCGTTTGCGCACGGGCATAGAAGGCATCATCATCATCATCTGAGCCATTATGGGAACCCCAACGGTAGCCCTGGAGGCCCGACGTCGCTGAGCGGGACCGGAAGCTCGAGTTTTGGCGGATCAGAGCCGGGCAATACTGGCAGGAATTAAAATCTGAGCGGCGTGCCCGGCGTTTAACGACGAAGGTCCCGACACTCTCGGAATTCTGTCTATTCCATTCCGCCGCGGCGAGCACTGCTGCGTCTCTCGGGCCTTCGTAGATGGCTCTCCGCGCATGAAACATGCTCCGAATAATCGTGCTCTTGTGCCTAGAGCGTTTTCGAGCGAAGTGGATACCGGTTCGCGTGAAGAAAACGCGTCAAAAAAAACCTAGAGCCCCGTTCCGATTCCATCGGAACGGGAAAGCTCACATCTAGGCTATGTTCCGCAGACCTGTGGCATCTTTCGCTTCTTGATGGCGGCGCAGAATCTCTCGGTAGGATTAAAGGATCGCTCGCGCGATGCGATCGCCGAAGCTTACGAGATGTTTTCCGAGATTGGCCGAGCGAAGGGGTTCTCGCCATCGACAACATCTGCTGCTCGCCGCCGGATAGAGACGGGTGCGCTATGCGGGCTCGTCGTGCTCTGGAGTTGGATCTGCGGCAGGCTGTTGTTCGGTCCGGCAGTTCTGACAAGGCGGCGCAAAGAACGGTTCGGTCAACAGGTGGCTGGAGTGTCTGACGTGGCCCAAAACAACGGCGTCGGGTCAACGGGCCGGATCAGCGCACGCAGCATTTCGATGTTGCGCGAACAGGATCAACTGAGGCGGCGTTACTCTTTTTCTTTTCGCATCTCGACGTGGCCGCAGCGCGTGCACTCATAGGTTTTTTTGCTTCCAGATGCGGTTCCGAACATATTCATTCGGACTTGGGGCAAGTAGATCGGCAAGGAAATTTAGGCACGCCGCTCAGTACGGATCGCGCTGCGATTGCGATATCCGTACTCACATGGTCGGCCGCAGCCATGCAGATTACGACAGTTCCGCTGACTTAATTTCAGCCTTCGGCTCACGATAGGAGCACCGCAAGCATTCGAACTTGGCAGGCGGCGGCGTCGGCATCGTAATCATCCGATCTGGCACTTAGGGCATTGCGGTCGCGGTGTCATGTCTGTGAATAAGTCTTTCATCCGACGGTCGCACTACGGCGATGGCCTCAATCGTCGGCTTATCGGGGGCCGGCGGAGGAGGTTACCGGTTTGACATCGGTCCTCCAGACGGCGAATGAATCAAGCTGTAATTCTCTAAGAGTCCGAACTCATAATGTATCCGGGCGGATCATGCTCTGGCGAGTCTGCGCGAGAGCAACTTGACGCTGGCGATCATGAGCCATGCTTCGGCGCTCGCAATCGTTGCCTCGAAGTCCTTTGCAAGACGACGATTGCGGTTGAGCCAGGCGATGGTTCGTTCGACGACCCAGCGGCGTGGCAATAATTTAAATCCTTTAGCGGCATCGGATCGTTTGACGATCTCGATGGTCCAGCGGCCGATTGAGGCAAGCGCCTTTTTGAGTTTCGGACCGGCATAGCCACCATCGGCGAAGACATGACGTAACCAGGGGAAAGCACTTCGGATCAACTGGAAAAGCGCAGGTGCGCCGTCGCGATCTTGTATGCTGGCTTCATGCACGACGCCTGCGATCAGAAAGCCCGCGGTGTCAGTGAGAAGGTGCCGTTTGCGTCCTTTGATCTTCTTGCCGGCATCGAACCCGCGCGGACCACCTGCCTCGGTCGTTTTAATCGACTGGCTGTCGATCACTCCTGCCGTGGGACTTGCCTCCCGGCCATCGGCCTCACGCGCCATCATGACGAGATGGTGGTTGATCTTCTGCCAGGTGCCGTCATCGCGCCACCGGTAGAAGTACCGCTGCACCGTCGTATAAGGCGGAAACTCCTTCGGTAACAACCGCCACTGGCAACCGCTCTGAGCGATGAAAAAGATCGAATTCACTAATGCCCGCATCGCCGTCACACGTGGCCGGCCGCGACAATTCTTGCAAGGCATGTAGGGAGCGATCATCGCCCACTCTTCATCCGTGGTATCGCTTGCATACCGCAGCCCATCTCGACAATATTTCGCTCGAGTGATTTCAGTCCAAACCAATTTGTGCCTCCGTCGTAGCTCGCAACCACGACTAAATCACAAATGACTGAAATCACTCAGCTTAATTTCGGGTCGGCCTCTAAGCAGCAGAAATGAAATCTTTGATTGTGCTGAAGGTTGCCGCCAGCCTCGATTTCCGTGATTCCGGCCGGGTTCGGCCGGCGTTAACCGGGTCGAGCTAGGCAAAGACTGGCCACGTATATCGTGCCAACCGTAAGCGCGAGCCCCATAACAATGTCCAGGATCGCGCCCAGAAGAACTTCCCGAGTAATGGGTTTGCGGGCCATGCGCCCTCATTCTGCTTGTTGTAGCGAGCTAACACTTTTTGCTGAGTCGGGGAATGAGCCCCTTCTGTTGCTCAAAATCATCAAGGTGCTCGCAATTTCCGCCGAAATCAGAGATTCACTTTGACTGTGCAAGCTCGAGCTTTCTTAGTCGGGGGATCGGCGAGGATATAGCTCATGTGGGCAGATATAGCAGGCATACTAGTCGTTCTCAGCATCGCAATTCTGGTCGCCCACGCCTTCGAGGCGTTTCGGTCGGGCTGACTACAGTTCCTCGGGCGGATCGCACCGAGAGTCGATGCCATCGCGATGGCTCTGGGTTAGGTGACGCGCGCTATTCGACAATCAAGCCTCTTCTCGATTGGCTCGATTACAACGGCTACGCAGTCGTCACTAAACCGACAAAGAAAGTCATCGACGCTGGGGGCTATCGAAAATTCAAAGGCAAGATGGACATCGAGGTGGCGGTCGATGCGATGGCGTTAGCCGAGTACGTTGACGAAATTGTATTGTTTTCCGGCAACGCAATCTTCTGAAAAGACGTTGAAGAGCCACGCCACCGAAGTGTGAAGACGAGGGACTGACGTCGTCTTAGAGAAAATCCCGCAGCCGCGAGAGTTCAACGACGATTTCCTCAGACAGGATGGCACTCACAAGCGGAGGCTGGGCCGCGGTCTGGATGTCATACAGGTGTCGCGTGGCGGCGGGCCTGGCCATGAATTCCCGAATGCACTCACCGAGAGTGGCGTCCACGATCAAATACGGGCCAGACCCATCGGTACGACGCTCGTTTTTGAATGAAGGCCATTTTCGAAGACTGGCTGGCGCATCGAAATTGACGTGCGTGTGATCATTATTACCCATCTCGTATTGTCGTCTCCGAAAACTTTCGACCGACGAGAACGCACGCGCCTTCTGGTCCAATCGATTCGTCATGAAGTTCTCCGTCCGCAACGGAAAAAATTTGTCCCGGCCCGTAGATGACCGGATCGCCAATTTTGGTCACGAGAAACGTGCCCGAGAGGACCAAACCCCGGATCGCAAATAGATGTCTGTGCCGGCCCTTGCCGGGGCGGGGGGCCAGCGTCTGCATTTCGATTTCCTGGTAACCATCCGCCTTCAGTTGCTTCGAATTCGTGTTGGTCCATATGAGATGCCTATCGGTTCCAGGCGCGCGGCTGTTCGGCTCGATGAGTTTCAAACGAGGCGGCCAAGGGAGGAACTCGTTTCGCCCTTGGCATTCTCCCTCTGGTAGGGAATTGATTCGTAAAGAACGGCGTTTCAAAGAGGAGCGTCTAACTTGTGCGGTTTGGTAAACACAATCAGAGATCTCTTTAGCAGGATTTTGCGTAAGCGGTTCGTCGGGTCAATTTGCCAATCGTAGCGCAAAAAGCCCGATAGGTCTTCAATTTCCGGCAGCTCGCGCGGTGCCGCGATACACCTCGACGCCGTATTTCGGGGAGGGTGCTTTCGGGGCAGAACGGCGCCGTCATATTCGGCTTATTGCAATCATGAGAAACCGCATGCGGCAGACGCGTCACGTTACGGGCGCTGTCGTGCGAAGAAATTATGATTGAAGCCTGAGAATGCGTGACGAGCTACTAACGAGACGCGGTGCTTATGTTTTCGCCAAAGAATTTCCAGGTTTTTCCGTCAAATTTGGCCAAGCGGAAGGTGCTGAACGTGGAATAGTCAGTGGGAGTGACGGAAAGCGTAATACCAGGCAGCAGAAGCGGCAGCGAGATGTCCGTCAAATTGGTGGCCTGTTTAAGGATGTTTTCGCGTGTCAACTCGTCGCCGCAGTGCTTCAAAATGATCGCCGTGAATTGCGCGGACCCGTAGCCGATCTGATTGCTCCCATCGATTGGGTTTCCTTCAGGGTACCACTCCTTCATGAAGGCGAGATAGTCCTTGACGCCCTGATCATCGTCCCATGCGGGATCGCCGATAACCTTGTTAGATAGCGCCGTGATCAGTCCGGTCGAAGCTTCGAGCCCTGCCGGTTCAAGCACTCCTCCGATCGAGCTGGCAACAGAGACGATGAAGTGGGTAGGCCTCCAGCCGAGGTCGGCGATCTTGCGGATTGATTGTGCACCGAATTTTGGCGTCGCAACCGTCAGCACGACGTCGGCGCCGGCCGACTTCAACGCGACGATCTGGGAATCGATCGTCGGATCCGTCACTTCATACGTGAGCTCTTTGACGATCAAGTCGGCTCTCTCCCCGAGGCCTTCCTTAAATCCTCTCAGGTAATCTTTGCCGAAGTCGTCGTTCTGGTAAATCACGCCGATCTTGGCCGACGGAAGTTCCTTCACGATGTACTTGCCGTAGATCTTTGCTTCCTGTGCGTACGGCGGGTAAAACGGAGTAGTCCAGGGAAAGTTCTTCGGATCGTTCCATTTTGCTGCCCCTGTCGAGATAAGGATGTGCGGCACCTTCTTGCCGTTCAGGTACTTCTGAATCGCGGAATTGGTGGGGGTACCCAATGATCCGATGTCCGCAAGTATCTCATCCTGCTCGACGAGTTTGCGGGTTTGCTCGACCGTTTTGGGCGGGCTGTAGCTATCGTCCATTGTCAGCAGCGTTATTTTGCGGCCATTGATGCCGCCCTTGCTATTGATCATCTTCCAGTAGGCCAGTTCAGCCTTTCCCTGGGTGCCATAGCCTGACGCGGGACCGCTATAGGGCATCGTCTGCCCGATCTTGATCTCGGTATCGCTGGCGCCCGGATCGTACTTCTTGTCTCCGGCAGACGCGGCGCTCGCCGCAAGAAGGGTGAGGGCAGCGGTACAAATTCCGATGGCATTCGAGCGCATGTTGATGTTCTTCCCACCTGTGGCCGACCGTGAGGACGACTGATCCTGGATCATGGCGGGGTTTCCTGGATATGTCGACGGGGCATCGACGCCTTAGTGTGCCCTTGATGGGTATTTCAAGAAGCCGCGTCTAATCATGTTGTGCAGTGCGCAATGACCGGACGCCTTGCAAAGAGTGGTGGAGGGTTATGCAGCTGGTGGTAGCGGATCGATTTGAGGCGCAGGATGGAAAGTAGATCCACGGTCGCAAAAGCGGTTGCCGCGCATATGAGTAAAGGCTTGTGAGCAAAGGCTTGGCGGGCCAGCCGACACTCGCCTCGGGGAGCGGCCGGGTTGATGTGTGGCTGACTTGCTTGTGCGAGATGTGCAGGGACCCGGAGTTCCGACTGTTTGCAGTTTCTGAGCAAGGTCGAACGGGCAAAATGGAACCGCTTCGTTGCGGAGGATGCTCGGCTGCAGTACCTCGTCTCCCGCGCATTGGTCCGGACGACCCTTTCACGATATGCCGGAGTTTCTGCGCAGGATTGGGAATTCGAGGTCAATCGCTACGGTCGCCCTCACATCTCGGGCCCGCAGGCGAAGCATCGCATTCAATTCAACCTGTCAAACACGACTGGATTGGTGGTGTGCGCGGTCGCAAGGGACTCTGGCGTTGGAATCGACGTCGAGAATACCGGGCGTGTTCTGGACGTTGAAGCGCTGGCACCGACGGTGTTTGCCTCGGAGGAATTGAGGGGTCTCCGCTCATGCCCGGCCAGCAGTCGGCGTGATCGCTTCTTCTCCTATTGGACGCTGAAGGAGTCCTATATAAAAGCGCGTGGCATGGGGATGTCTATTCCCCTCGACAGCTTCTGGTTTGATTTTGATGGACCATCGCCGAGGCTGCACCTGAGGGACCGTTGCGGCGACGACGCGTATCGTTGGCAATTTCACCAGTTCGTCCCGACACCTGAGCACAGGCTCGCGATCGCCGTTGCCGCAGGGGAGGGAGCGAAACCCTCAATTCGGCTTCATTGGATAACGCCGATGTCTGGGCGGGCAACGTCAAACCGACGCTGCAGCGGTCCAGGCATTTGAAACGGCTGATTTGTCTGGCTTGAAATTATGTGCGCGGCAATATCAATCATAAGTTGCCGAGAGGGTAATTGATTTGCGATATACGCTCAGGTTGCGCTGAGCGGCGCGCTTGGCGGACTGTGCGGCGCGCTGCTGGCGGGCTGTTTCCGCGGGACCTCGCTCGATATCGGCAACGAATATCTGCTCACCTCGATCGCGGTCGTGGTGATCGGGGGCACCTCGGTTACGGGCGGCAAGGCCAATGTTACGGGTGTCTGGGGCGCCTTGCTGTTCCCGGTGATGTTGCTTGCTCAACACCTTCGGAGTCAGCGCCGGCGTACGGCTGCTCGTGACCGGCCTCGTCATCATCGCCGTGATCGTCGCCGCCGGAGGGCCGCGCGTCACCCGATGGCTATCGAGCGTTAATCGATCCTGCGGCCGAGTCCGTCCAAAACACCGTCCATTTGCTGCGCCACGATCGCGGCGGAGCGTTCATCCATGTGGGCGGCGTCCACCCAGCGCAGGGTCGGCAAATGATAATCCAGCCGCGGCCATTGTTCCGGGTTTGGAAACGCGCGGTGCACCAGGGTTCGCGCGGTTACGGCGAAATGGGAGTTACCGAGATCTCCCGGGTAGGGCAGTTCATAAAAATAAACCTTGCATCCGCGCTGCTCCAACGTCGATACGAGGCGCGCCATCGTTTGGGTGTTTTCCGCCATCGCGCCGTCGAAGTTCGAGCGGGCGTATTCCGCCGCCGCTTGCTCCACAGAGGTCGAGATGTCGTAGGTCGCAGGGGCGGAATTTCGCAGCGCGGCAACATCCTCGGATCTATGTTTGAGCCAATAATAGGCGAAGGAAATCACGGCCCGATAAGGGCGAAACCACTGAAAAGCCGCGGCGTCGTTGTTGCCGAATTTTTCGATCAGATCGGATTCGGGTGCCCGGGACATGATGTTGGTTTCGACCAGCACGACGTGCGGCACCGAGGGATAGCTCGCGAGTATCGCAAGCCCGGTCAACGGCGACCCTCCCGATATCGAGACATTGCGCAGACGTGTTTTGAAATACCCCTCATAGATTCGAAATGTCATTGAACTGCCGACCAGCACGATATCGGGCGTCGGCTCCAGGACGTACCGGCTCAGGGCCGGAAAACGCCGGTCATCGTAGACCCGCGGATACAGGCTCGAAAAATTGACCAGCACCGGCACCGTCACCGCGGCGATCACGAGCGCGATTGCAATCAGGATGTAGCTGGTCGTGCGGCGCATCGCGGCTCACCATCGATCTTCCGCGCGTCAGCGAAGAGAAAGCCCCGTCGCCGCCTCGAGTTCGCGGATCGCTTGCGGCGCGTTGAGCACCTTGATGGTGGTCATGCCCATCTCGCGCGCGGGCTTCAGGTTGACGCCGAGATCGTCGAGATAGACGCAGCGCCTGGGATCGACAGCCAATGCCTCGATCATCATGTGGTAGATGCGCGGATCGGGTTTGCGCAGGCCGATCTTGGCCGATTCGATCACATGATCGAACAGCGCCATCACTTCCGCGACATAGAGCGACCGGCCGCCCCGGCTACCGATGCTGTTGGCCGGAAGGTTGTTGGTGATGCAGCCGGTCCTGAATTTGGCCTTCACGCGCCGGAGTGCCTCGACCATCTCCGGCCGCAGATCCCCCGACAGCAGCGGCAACACGTCCTTGCCGCGGACCTCGGCGCCCAGCGCCAGCGACTCGGCCGCGAACAACCGGTCGAAGGTTTCGATGTCGACCTCGGCGCGCTCGAACTTGGCCCAGGCGTTCTCCCAATGGTTCGCCGCATTGGTGCGCCGGATGATATCGGCGGGCAGGCCGCGTTCGCTCTCGAACCGGGCAAAAGCCTCGAACGGCGACGTCGTGAGTACGCCGCCAAAATCCCAGATCACTGCCTCGATCATCATTCCCTGCCGACGCAAACCATGCCCATCAAGATCGCCTAACATGACGGGGAGGGCCGGGCCAGTGCGAAATTTCGAGCGTATCTCGCGAAAGCGTCGGGAACCTGGAGTTCGTAAACTACCTTACCCTGGTCGACCGATCGATGGGCTCGCGCGAGCGTGAAGAGCGATTTGCCCGGATTTCGAAAATCGCAAACGTCGATGCCATGATGAGCAGTCTTGAAGGCGAGTTCACCGATCGTGGCGTCAAGCCGGATGTCGTACGGCGTGTCCTCAAGGACCAATTCGAGAAGCTTCGCTGTGAGCCTATAAATCTGTAGTAGTCGGTCGAGTCCGCTTTGGTGCGCACAGAGGAACTTAAGTAGGACATCGCTCCATGTCTGTAGGTGCCCGTCAACACTGCACCCCAGATGGCCCTTGCGCAGAAGCGGACGTCCGCACGCTTCCCAATCGCTCGAAAGTGCGGTCATATGTCGTCCGGGGACACTTGGCGTTTTGGGGCGAGGGTCTCGGCTTGCGGGAGAATGCACGTGAAAGAACTCGCTGGAAAGACCGCGTTCGTGACCGGCGCAGCGTCAGGCATTGGACTGGGGATCGCGACCGCTTTCGCCCAGGCGGGGGCGAAAGTCATGCTTTGCGATGTTGAAGAAGCGGCTCTGTCCGCGGCGCTCAAGCAGCTGAGGCTCACCAACGTTGATGTCGACGGCGTGAAAGCGGACGTCTCACTCAAAGCCGAACTCGTGGCCGCCGCCGAAGCCACGACTGCCCGCTACGGCAAGGTGCATATCCTCGTCAACAACGCGGGCGTCGGCGGCGGTGGGCCCTATGGCACATGGACCGAGGCGTCGTGGAATTGGACCATGGGCGTCAACCTGATGGCGACCATTTGGGGGATCGAGATTTTCGGGCCGTTGATAGAGCAGCATGGCGAGGGTGGACACATCGTCTCCACAGCCTCGATCGCTGGCCTTATTTCAGGGGAGAGCAATGCATACAACGTTTCCAAGTATGGCGTTGTCGCGCTGTCCGAGGGCCTGCGGCGCGAACTCGCGCCCCGCGGGATTGGCGTATCGGTGCTGTGTCCAGGGTTTGTCCGCACTCAAATCATGAACTCGAGACGCAATCTCCCCAAGCGCTTCGAGGGGGCGGTCCCTGCCTTGCCGACTTCGGGGACCAGCCCACTTGCCCTGCAGATCAATATGGTCCGGGCACGCGTCGCTCAGGGCATTGATCCCATCTATGCCGGTGAACTCGTCCGCGAAGGCGTCGAAAAGGACTGGCCATATATCTTCACCGACCTCGAATTTGAGCCGATGATCGAAGCGCGCTTCGCCGCAATCAAGCAAGGCTTTGACCATATCCGCGGGCGCAACCCGAAACGATGAGCGCGCAGCCTTCCACCAGCCTGATTGTTGTTTTTATGTGGCCGTGGCACCGAGACGATAAAGGGTGCTAACCCGACCAAATAAGTCAAGCCAGATTGCGTTTTGCCGCAGGTCGGAGGGCACTCTACTCAATGAAACGTTACATTGACGGAGATTTCTTGCCAGCGTAGCGTTCTGAGGTCGAATGACCGTGTCCCGACGATATCGGCACGCATCCTGGGGCAATCGTCGAACTCGAGATTAAGAGGTGGGCGCTTTCCACGTCGGCAGCCGGGAGATTCTGATGGCCGATGTCGACAAACCGTTGGCGGGCATCACCGTGGTCGAACTCGGTCACCGTGGCCGCGAACGGTTGATCCCGCAAATCGAGGCAGCCGGCGTTGCCACGCGCTGCTTCTCACAGTCGATCAAGTCGCGAAGCATCCGTAAACCCGTGCGCTCGACATGATGGTGCGCTGCGCGGATGACGACATCGAACTTGTCGGCATACGCTGGCCTTCGACGGCTCGCGGCCTCGCGCGCGCACGCCGGCGCCCGCGCTAGACCAGCACAATGCCGTCTTTCGTATACCTGCCTGCTAGGGAGTAGCCGATGCGGAGTGATTTCGAAACGATCATCGTCGAGAGGCGCGAAAATCAGATCCTGGTCGTCAGCTTGAACCGGCCGGAATCGTCCAATGCACTGAACACCCGGATGGGCCTCGATCTCGTGGAACTGTTCGAAGGGTTCTCCACGGATATCGAGGGATTGCGGGCGGTGATCCTGACCGGATCCGGCGACAAGGCGTTTTGCGCCGGCGGCGACCTGAAACAGCGCAACGGCATGACCGACGAAGCCTGGCAGGCGCAGCATCTGGTTTTCGAGCGTATGCTGCGCGCCGTTCTGGGCTGTCCCATACCGGTGATCGGCGCGGTTAACGGCGCGGCCTATGGCGGTGGTTGCGAGATCGCAGCGGCGACCGATTTCGTTTATGCCGCGACCCATGCGCGCTTTGCGCTGACCGAAGTCACACTCGGGATCATGCCGGGCGGTGGCGGGACGCAGACGCTGGCGCGGGCAGTCGGCGAGCGCCGCGCCAAGGAGCTTATCCTTTCCGGTTTGCCGTTCTCGGCCGACGAGGCCGAGCGATGGGGTTTGGTCAATCGGGTGCTGCCGCCGGATCAATTGCTGCCGGCGGCGCTCGCCATTGCCGGCCGCATCGCCGCCAACGGCCCGATTTCGGTGCGCCAGGCCAAGCAGGCCGTGCATCGCGGTTTGCAGATGTCGTTGGCCGACGGCCTCGCCTTCGAGATCGAAGCCTACAACCGCCTGGTCTCGACAGCGGACCGCAGGGAAGGCGTGCTCGCCTTCAACGAACGCCGCAAGCCGAACTTTCAGGGCAAATAATATATCCACCCGCGATGCCACCCATCGCTCGATCGATGCAATGCTGCGCCTGACCGCCGATCGGGTCGACGCACTAAAGGAGGATTGCCCCGTGAAAAAGATCGACAATCTGCCGCGGACCCAGATCGCCGGCGTCTACCATCGCGGGATCGGCGACGTGCTCATCACCGGCCTCAGCGACGGTTAATTCGACACGGGCTACACCATCTTCCGCAATATCCCGGAGGAGGAGACCAAGGCCATTCTTGCGCGCGATCACCGCATCTCGCCGCCGCGGATCTCGGTCAATGCGTTCGCCTTGCGGCCGGATTTGCTGAATGTAAGGCCGGGGCTCTTTCGCCCTTCCGGGCATCAATACGTCTGTGCCAAATACTCCACGATCTTGCCGACGTCCGCGTCATCGATGGGCGCGCCGTAAACCTTGATCATCTTGGTTACCTCGGCCCGCCAGAAGTCTTCCTTGAATTTCGGACCCCTGGGCTGGGTCAGGACATAATCGAACGAATGGCACGCCGTGCAGTTGCTCTGCACGATCTCAAGATTGGGGCCCGGCTTGAATGTTGCCGTCTCGTTCGGAAGCTTGTACGCGACCGGCCTGGCGCCCGCTCCGGACGGGCTTGAATTGCAGATGCCGGTCATCAGCGCCGCGAAGCTGGTTAGCGTCAGTGCGCCGAATGTCGATAACTTCATGGCCGGTCTCCTCAAGCCGCCGTGACGCGGACGGTTTCGACTACGTTGCGCAAGTAGCCCGCTCCGTTCCAGAGCGGCTCCATCGGCTGCGTCTCGCCCACATTGCTGGTCGCGCGCACCTTGAGTTCGTGCGCGCCGGCGGCCAGCCTCACCGGCATCTGCCACTCGCGGAAGGAGTATCTCCCCAAGTTCTTGCCAAGGCGGGCTTGCGCCCAGGTTTTGCCGCCGTCGGTCGAGACGGCAACATTCTTGATGCCCTTGCCGCCGTCGAATGCGATACCCTTGAGCGTGATCTCCGCGCCGGCCTTCAGCTTTGCGCCATCCGCGACGCTGGTGACGAACGAGCGTACCTTGAAGCGGTTGATCGGAATGGTTGCTTTTGGGGCTGTTCCGGGCTCGACGCAATTGCAGTCGTTGTCGGGGATGCGATACGCGGTCTTCATCCAAAATCCGTCGAAGACGTTGTCGATGACGGTGATTTGGTTGAGGTGCTTTACCCAATAGGTGCCGTAGTAGCCGGGGACGACGAGCCGTAGCGGAAACCCGTTGAGGATGGGAAGATCGACGTCGTTCATCGAATAGGCGAGCATGACGTTGCCATCGCGCGCGTGGTCGATGTCGAGCGCCTTGACGAAATCCGGCGTCTTGGCCATCACGGGCCCGTCCATGCCCTTGAAGGTGACCTGCCGCGCGCCTGCCTGGACGCCGGCTCTGTCGAGAACCGCCTTGAGCGGCACCCCCCTCCAGCACGCATTGCCCATAGCGCCGTTCCCCAGTTGCCCGCCGGCGACGCGGGGATTGGAGAATCCGCGGCTGTTGCCGGAGCACTGGTTGACCGCCACGATGTCGATGGCCGGCATCTTCTTGATGTCGGCCAGCGATAATTTCAAGGCCCTGTCGACCTTGCCCTTGATCTCGACCGAGAACGCGTCGGGATCGATGGTGAGCGGAACGTCCGCCAGATGGTAGCGAACGAAAAAAGCGTCGTTCGGCGTGATGACATTCGTGCCGAACACTGAGAATGGCGTTTCCAGCTGTGGCGGTCTGCTCGTCAGGCCGATCATCGGACGCTTTTGCGGATATTTGACCAGCGGTCGTTCCCCATTTTCGAACGGCAGCGCCGCCGTGGCTGCGAACGCGCGCAAAGAGCGGGGTGTCAATCCCGCACCGAGCGCCGCGAGGGCAACCCCGGAATGCTTTATGAGGCTTCGGCGGTCGATCATCGCGTTTCTCCCCTTTCAACTGTTGTTACCCGCGACGATCCGGAGCGGCCCTAAAGGCTCCGGCGGTCGGCCGCGGATATCTTTTCCGGTGACATTCCTGCTTCCCTAACGTGCCGCCGCTTCGGTGTTGGAGTCAGCGAGAGTTTTGATGAAGCTGGCGAAAAGCAGTTCCCGTTCCTTCGGGGAGAGCGTCTTCCCTCCGGACGAAGAGGCGTAGCTCTGCATGAATTTCTCGAATGCCAGCTTCAGTTCCGGAGAGGATTGGCCGGGCTTGCTGTCCGGATTGGCAGACACGGTTTGATTTCGGTGAGCGGCAAGCCATTGGGCCGCGGGCTTGGATCGTACCCAGCCGGGCATTTCGGCAGAAAGATTGACTTCGCGCCACTTGGGATGCCTCGACGGGCTGTTGAATTGATCGATCTTGCTGAAGAACGCATCGACGAACTTGGCAACCTTGTTGTACCGCTGGGAATTCTCCGGCCAAGCGTAGGCGACGAGCAGCGCCCGGTTCGCAATGGTCGGGACGGTGGTCCCCTCGGCGACAAGATTCGGATAGTGTTCGTGTGTGATCTCGGCAGGAAGATAGTTCGCGAACAGATCGTGTAGCTCGTGCCGTGGCAGGCTTTCCTGATCGAGCGGGAGGAAATGCAGGCCGTCTTCCTTCTTCACCTTCGCCAGGGTGGCCTGCGGCGCTCCCGTGAGGATGATCATTGCCGAGATTTCTCCCGACATCAGCCGCTTAACGGCTTCATCATTGTCGTAGTAGGAGCGCTGCACCGGAATATCGAGCGTATTGAAAACGGTGTCGGCGGTTACTTCGGTCTGGCTATCCTTGAGGTTGAAGTTGACCTTCTTGCCCTTCAGATCGTCATAGGTCCTGATGTCGTTTCGCGCGAGAACATGAAACTCGGAATTGTAGAGCTTGGTGATATATTGGACGCGCTGTTCGATATTGGAATACAGCACCGGATCCCTCTTCTTCAGGAGTCGAAGATTGTCCTCGTCGACGACCGCCATGTCGATGTTCTTGAGAAACAGCACATCATTCAGGTTTTGAAGTCCGCCGACGCCGAGAACGGGCAGCACGCGGATCCCATCCGGCGTTAAATCGTTCACGACGTTGCGGATGTCCTCGGCGAACCTGGCGCATGTGCAGGAGATGCCGGACACCACGATGTTTACGGCGATATCGTTGGCCTGACGCTTTTTTTCCTCATAGCTGACCGTCGGCTTTTGGCTTTGGGCCAAAGCCGGACGCAACGGCACAGTTGAGAATACAAGAAAGAAGAAGAACGACAGGCACACGAAGATATTTCTAACAGTCGCGGTGGGAATGCCCATGATTTTGTCCTCTGTCATGAAGTGAGTGCCGCATACGAAATCGGTTGGACTTGTCTGTTTGCGGCAGATATGCCTCGGCAGTGATGGTGGCCTGGAGACGCGTCATGAGACACGCCGGTCAATGTTGCTTGCTTGCGAGCAGTTCGAGCCGCTGAGTCGCCTCCATCGCCCCGAACTTTTTCGCTTTCTCATACCAGCCTCGCGCCATCGCGAAATCCGGTACGACGCCGTGAACGCCCATCTTCTCAAGCGTCGCGGGATCGTAGGTTTCGGCGAGCGTCATGGCGGCGCGCGCATCTCCGGCGTCAACCGCGCGCCGCAGCACGAGGCGAGCCGCGGCAAGATCGCCACTCGCAATCAAAGCATCCCCCCGCCTGAGCAATGAGGCGATTTCATCAGGATCGAGGTGGTTGATCGCATCCGCCGGGATCGCATCGTGGATTTCGACCTCGCTCGGCGCACCTGTCTGCTGCACAGCAGCCGACGTGTTGGCGCTGGGGACCGCTGCCGCCATGACGGGGCTGGTTGGTTCGGGATCATTGGAGTTACGCAAGGCGCTCTGGGCAACCTTGGCCTGGTCCACCTTGCGGCTCTAAATCTCCCGGCGAGCCGCGGCGAGATCACGGTCGAGGGCATCCGCTCGCGCGCGCTCCAACGCCAGTTGTTGCTCGACGGCAGAAACTTGCTGAGCACCGTCGCTCTGGCGCTTCTCAAGCGCCTGACTCTTCTGACGGGCCGCGGCGAGATCACGGTCGAGGGCCTCTGCTCGCGCGCGTTCCTGCGCCAATTGTTGCTCGATGGCAGAAACCTGCTGAGCACCATCGCTCTGGCGCGTCTCAAGCGCCTGAATCTTCTGACGGGCCGCGGCGAGATCACGGTCGAGGGCCTGCGCACGCGCGCGTTCTTGAGCTAATTGTTGCTCGACGGCAGAAACCTGCTGAGCACCGTCGCTCTGGCGCTTCTCAAGCGTCTCACTTTTCTGACGGGCCGCGGCGAGATCACGGTCGAGGGCTTCCGCTCGCGCGTGTTCCTGCGTTAATTGTTGCTCAACGGCAGAAACTTGCTGAGCACCGTCGCTCTGGCGCTTCTCAAGCGTCTCACTCTTCTGACGGGCCGCGGCGAGATCACGGTCGAGGGCTTCCGCTCGCGCGCGTTCCTGCGCCAATTGTTGCTCGACGGCAGAAACTTGCTGTGCACCATCGCTCTGGCGCGCCGCAAACGTCTCAATCTCCTGAGCGGCCGCAACCAGATCTCGGTCGAGGGTGTCCGCTCGCGTGCGTTCCTGCGCTAGTTGCTGCTCAACGGCAGAAACTTGTTGAGCACCGTTGCTCTCTCGCGTCTCAAGCGTCTGAATCTTCTGTCGGGCTGCGGCAAGATCACGGTCGAGGGTCTCCGCTCTCGCGCGTTCCAGCGCTAATTGTTGCTCGACGGCCGAAGCTTGCTGGGCACCGTCGCTCTGGCGCGTTTCAAGCGTCTGAGGCTTCTGGCCGGCTGCAGCGAGCTCACGGGCGAGGGCCTCGGCTCGCGAGCGTTGCTGCGCTAATTGTTGCTCGACGGCGGAAACTTGCTGAGCACCGTCGCTCTGGCGCATCTCAAAAAGCGTCTGAATTTCGTGACCGGCCCCGGCGAGAACACGGTCAAGAGCCGCTCGCGTGCGTTCCTGCTCCAGTTCTCGTTCGGCAGCCGAAACCTGCTGAGCACCGTCGCTCTGACGCGTCTCAAAAAGCGTCTGAATCTCCTGATCGGCCGCGGCGAGAACACGGTCAAGAGACTCCGCTCGCGCGTGTTCCTGCTCCTGCTTTTCCACCGCGCCAGCGTCAGACACTTTCTTCTCGGCTTCGCCAGGGCGCGCCCTTGTCGGAGCAGGGCGCGGCTCAGTCGCCCGCTCCACTTCCGTCGTTGCATCTCCTAACGACCTTCCGGCCAGCGTGCTCCAATCCGAGACGAGGCCGCTCCAAATGCCTATTTGCAAACTGGCGGCGCACAAGCACGCCACGGTCAAGAGGCGTATCATCATACGCCTCCAACGAGCCGGCATACGCCTCCAACGAGCCGGCCTCGGCAATGAGCCGGAGCGGACGACGTCGATTCGAACTGGAGTGGCTGCCTTTCGAACGTCATGGAACCCGCCGCACCTGGAGCCGCCCGCGACAGCTCGGTTCAGTCCTCGGAAGATGTGTTCCAGCTACAACTTTCCGTCTCGGTCAGCGCAAGCGCTACTACTTTTAAGGAGTAACCCTTCGTGGAAACCTAGCCGATTTGCGGCTGATATCTGAGGTCAACCTCAATGGCTTGGTAATGTGCCGGCTTCAAACACACAGACGTCACAGTTTTGGCGCAGCGTCGTCACTGCCCTGCGATAGTCCCGCGGCGTCACGCTGGTGTGCTGCTGAAAGAACCTGGAAAAATGTCCGGGCGCTGAAAAGCCGAGACCGCTCGCTATTTCCGTCAGCGGGCGCGTCGTGCCTGCCAATGCCCTTGTGGCAGCATCGATGCAGAGCGCGTCCATGTAGAGGCGAGGTGAAACGCCGCTACAGGAGCGAAACAGTTCGAAGAAGCGCGAGCGCGACAGTCCCGCGATCTCCGCGAGATCGGTCATCTCGGTTTGCTTGGAGACGTTGTCGCGCATATGCGCAATCGCGCGCCGGATCCGGTAGTCAAGCGTCGCCGTGGATCTCGGAAGGTCGCTTCGCGTCTTGCCGTCGGCATAGCTCGCAAGCGTGCGGTCGATCAGATCGTAAAGGATCTCCTCCAGCCGGATTTCGGAGCTGGCGCCCGAGATCATCGTCGCGGCAAGATGATCGGCGAGCGAGCGGACCAGGGTCGAGATTGGCGCGGAAGGTTGCGGGAAGAGTTTCGTTCGGCCGGAGATGATGTCGGTCCATCGTTCGGACAGCCAGACGGTCTCCACATAAAGCGCGAGAACGCGGCTGGCCGGGCCGCCGGCGGGGCGCGGGTTGTGGTGCGAAATCCAGGGATTTACCAGCACGATGGTGTCGTCACGGAACGGCACCCGCTCGTCGTTGACGTAATAACGGCCGTCGGCGCCGCCGCACTTGATCAGCATGTGGCACTGCGAATGGGCGTGCGCGACAACCGGCGTGTCGGTGTCAAACAGCACCGCGCGTCCGAAACGGCCCTGGAACGCTCGCGGTTCCCCTTTCCTCATGGTTTTGTCTCCGCCCGAGGCGATCATAGCCGGAGGACGCGATCGCGATCCAGCCCGCAAAATCGGACGAATTGGTAAGTTTGCCGACGCCTGGCTAACGCCAAGCGTGGTTTATTGGGGCAAAACTTCCGCTCACCAGCGAGAAGAAAATCATCGCATCAACGCGGTCAGGGAGAAACAGATGTCGGCCCGTCTCAGCCTTTTCGAGGATGTCTACCGGAATGAAGCGGCCGCTGGCCTGCCTGCCGGCGCGCGGTTCTTTTTTGTGGTGCACGGCGCGATCCTGATCGACGGGCAAGAGATAACAAGCGGTGGCGTGTGGTCGGGCGAGGGGACGGTGACCTGCACCGGTGGCACCGAGGGCGCGACGGTCTGGCGCTGGGAGCTCTCGCAGGGCGAGGCCGCGGCCGTCAATGCCGCTGGGGTTTCCAGCAGGATGAAGCTGTCGGCGAACCTCGATACGCTTCCCGACGGCGAACTGCTGTTGCGCGGGGATAGCGTCGCGTTTCCGCCCGGTGGCACGGCGCTCACGCACACCCATCAGGGGCCGGGGATCCGCTGCATGATCGAAGGCGGAATTCGCATCGACACGCACGGACACTCGACGTCGTATGGACCCGGCGGCGCGTGGTTCGAAACCGGACCGGACACCGTATTCGCGCAAGCCGATCCGGCCCGCCCCAGCCGGTTCATCCGGACCATGATCCTGCCGCGCGCGCTGCTTGGGCAAAGCTCGATCCGCTATGCCCATGAGGAAGACAAGGCCAAGCCAAAATCCCAGAAGTATCAAGTGTTCGTCGATCGGCCGATTTCCTTCGTGAAGAAATAGCGGCGATCGAAGAAAACGAATCTGGGGGAGATAGCGTGGCTGCATTGCTGGGGGATTTGAACGCCAAAGAGCGGCGCACACTTGTCGCGTGCTTTGGCGGTTGGGCGCTCAATTCATTCGACGTCAATCTCTATGCGCTCGTGATTCCGACGCTGCTCGTCACCTTGAATTTCAAGATGTCAGAGGCCGGCCTTCTCGCGACCGTCGCCCTGTTGCTGTCCGCCTTCGGAGGTTGGATCAGCGGAACCCTGGCCGACAAATACGGGCGTGTCAGGGTGTTGCAGATCACCATCGTCTGGTTTGCGTTCTTTACGTTCCTGGCCGGGTTCTGCAACAATTTCGGCCAGTTCTTTGCGGTTCGCGCCTTGCAGGGGCTTGGGTTTGGCGGCGAGTGGGCCGCCGGTGCGGTGCTGATCGGCGAAGTCATCAACGCCAGATATCGCGGACGCGCCGTCGGCCTGGTTCAGAGCGGATGGGCGGTCGGCTGGGGCGCTGCGACGCTGGCGTTCGCGCTGGTGTTTTCGCTGCTGCCGCAGGACATCGCGTGGCGCGTGTTGTTCTGGACCGGGCTTTTGCCCGCGCTGCTGGTGATCTATATTCGCCGTTTCGTCGACGAGCCGGAAATCTTCGAGAAATCACGCGCCACCGACAGCGAGAGTGTGGCGACCAAGCTATTTGCGATTTTCTCGCGCGACAACATCCGCCTGACGGTTCTGACGTCGTTGCTGACCACCGGCGCGCAAGGCGGCTATTACGCCGTCAACACCTGGCTTCCGACCTTTCTGCGCACCGAGCGGAAACTGACGGTGCTTGGCTCCTCGGGCTATCTTGCCTTCGTCATCCTGGGCGCGTTCTGCGGCTTCCTGGCGGGGGCGTGGCTCGCCGATGCCATTGGTCGGAAGAAGACGTTCCTGCTGATGGCGTTGTGCGCCGGCCTCATCATCATGGTCTATATGCTGTCACCGATCGACAATCAGCTGATGCTGGTGCTGGGATTTCCGCTTGGCTTTTTCGCCAATGGTATGTTCGCTCCGATGGGTCCTTACCTGACAGAACTGTTCCCGACCAAAAGCAGAGCCACCAATCAGGGGTTTTCGTATAACGCGGGCCGTGCCGTCGGCGCGCTGTTCCCGGGGCTGATCGGATATCTCAGCCAATCGATGGGGCTTGGAACCGCGATCGGCGTCTTTACGATCGTGGCCTATCTGCTTCTGCTGACAGCGCTGTGGCTGCTGCCGGAAACCCACGGGCGGGATCTGTCCGTGATGTCCGAACCCGTCCGTGCGTGAAGCTCAGGGCTGGTGGCGTCGGGTGATCGCGATCTGGGCGGCTTGCGCGTAGAGGCTGGCTAGAACATCAAGCTGTATCCGGCTCGCCTCGGACTTGATCGGCCATCCCTCGAGCGCCTCCAGCATCGGCGGCAGCGTCGCGGCGCGGACCGCAGCATAAGCTTCGGTCACGGCGCGGCCGGCTTCCGTGGCGCGATAGCGGGTTTCCTTGCGCGAGGAATAGCCCTCGGTTTCGATCAGGCCGGCGCGGGTCAGCTTGCGCGTGGCGTATTGCAGATTGGGGACATCGACCCGGTTCAGCAATTGTCCGACTTCCGAAAGCCGTTTCGGCTCGTCGCCCATCCGAACGACGTTCAGGACGGCGACGTCGTCGCCGGAGAGCGGCACGTCGCACACCGCGGACAGGCAAGCCGCCTTCCACCGGTAGTAGGCCTGCGCCAGGCGCTCCAGGCCGAATTCGAAGTCGGAAAGCTGGCGTTCGGTCTCGGTGCGCGCCAGATGCCACGACCCCGGACGTTCCGAGACCACAGACGCGGCGGACGATTTGCGAGACCTGACTGCTCCAGATTTGGCCGCTTCAGATTTCGCAATTGCAGACCTGTCGGCCTTCTTTGCAGTGCTCTTCTTCAAAATATCGGCTCCCGATTCCTCGCTTCGGCTTACCGCCTGGGCAGGGCCTGCTCAATCTATGCTATTTACATCTGCGATTCTTACATTAAAAATTCAATTAAGAAAACACGATGAAATCCCCGGGGACGCAGGCATGCGTTGCGCGCAGCAGTGAGGTCGACAGTGGCTGGACAATGGATTGAAATCGCGGCCGCCGATGGCGGCAAGTTCAGGGGATATCTGGCAATTCCGGCGTCGGGGTCCGGGCCCGGAATCCTGCTGTTGCAGGAGATATTCGGCGTCAACGCCTCGATGCGGGAAGTTGCGGATCACTATGCCGAGGAGGGCTACGTCGTGCTGGCCCCCGATTTGTTCTGGCGTATGGAGCCGGGTGTCGATCTCGGTTACACCGAGGCCGATTTCGGCAAGGCGATGGGCTACTATCAGCGCTTCGACGCCAATCAGTCGATCAAGGATTTGGCGGACGCACTCAAAGTGCTGCGCGCGCGCCCCGAATGCGTCGGCAAGGTCGGTGCGTTGGGATTTTGCCTCGGTGGCAAGCTGGCCTATCTGGTCGCGGCGCGCACCGACGTCGACTGTGCGGTCAGCTATTATGGCGTCGGCATCGAGGCCGACATCGGCGAGGCCGCGCAGATCAAGTGTCCGATCGCATTCCACTTCGCCGAACTCGATCGGTTCGCGCCGGCTGAGGCGCGCGAGCAGGTCAAAGCCGCTTTCGCCAAGCGCCCGGATGCCGAGTTCTACCTCTATCCGGGCTGCGACCACGCCTTTGCGGCCCACGAACGCACGAGCTTCAACAAGCCTGCGACCTTGATGGCGCATTCGCGCTCGATCGCGCTGTTCCGAAAGGTGATGGGGCCGCACTACGATCTCTCCGCGCTTTGGGATCGTCATACCGAACTGGAATTCGGCGTCCGCTCGGCGGAAGCGACCATGGCGACCATGGTGGCGGAGCCCTACGTCAATCATATCCCGACCATGACCGGCGGCGTCGGCTACCGCGACCTCCTTCGCTTCTACGCCAATCATTTCATTCCGAAGACGCCGCAGGACACCAAGCTGGTTCCGATTTCGCGCACGATCGGCGCAGACCGCATCGTCGACGAGATGCTGTTCAGCTTTACCCACGACATCGAGATCGACTGGATGCTGCCCGGGGTGGCCCCGACCGGCAAATACGTCGAAGTACCGCTGATCGCCATCGTGCGCTTCCGCGGCGACAAGCTCTACAACGAGCACATCTACTGGGATCAGGCCTCGGTGCTGGTCCAGATCGGGCTGCTCGACCCGGCATTGCTGCCGGTTGCCGGCATCGCGACCGCCAAGAAGCTGGTGGACGAAACGCTGCCGTCGAACACGCTGATGGCGCGCTGGGCCGAGAGCGCACCGAAAGCCGCTTCATAGTTTGCCTGCAATCATCGGCGCCCACTCCCGGGCGCCGTTCTCTTTGGGGAGTAGTTGTCATGGTATCCCGCGGCCTATCCCGACGAACCCTTCTGCAATTTGCCGGCGCAGCCAGCCTGCCGCTTTCCTCCGGTCTTTTCGCTGGCGCGGCGCGCGCCGACGCTTCGACGCTGACGATCGCCTACAATGTGAACCTGCCGTCGTTCGATCCGACCGTCGGATTGTCGGCGGTCAATCCGACCATCCAGTCGATCTATCAATCTATCTTCGATCCCTACATCGGCCAGGCGCCGGATCTGTCCTTCAAGCCGGGACTGCTGACCAAATGGGGCTGGAACGACGATAAGACCAAGATCATGCTGGAGGTGCGTCAGGGCGCCAAGTGGCACGACGGCACGCCGGTGACGCCGGAAGACGTGGTGTGGTCGCTGACCCGCGCAGCCGATCCAAAAGGCGGCAACCCGATCCAGTTCGTCTGGTCCAAGGTCGGCAATTACAAGATCGACGGCAACAAAATCACCGGCGATGTGCTGGAATTCGAGCCGACGTTGTTCAAGTGGATGGCCTTCCTCACCGGCTACGTGCTGCCGAAGGCCTATTTCGAAAAGGTCGGCGCCGAAGGATTTGAGAAGGCGCCGATCGGTTCCGGCCCGTACAAGGTCGACACCTTCGAGCGCAATGCGTTCCTGCGGCTGAAGGCGCATCCCGGCTATTGGGGTCCGAAGCCCGCATTCGAAACCGTGGTGTTCAAATTCGTCTCCGATCCCACCAGCCGCGTCGCCGAAGTCGAGTCCGGCGGATCGGACGTCACCTTCGAGATTCCTTACGAGGAATTCGATCGCCTCAAGGCAAAACCCGGCCTGGTCGGGCAGACCGAGCCGGTCTCCGACATCGCCATGATCTTCATCACCGACATCGATCCGATGCTCGACCGCAACGTTCGCCTCGCGGCCAACCACGCCATCGACAAGAAGGCGATCGTCGACCGGTTGCTCAAGGGCTACGGGGTTCCGATTTCCACCCTGGAGGCGCCGGGCTACGCCGCCTTCGATCCCTCGATCAAGGTGGCTTACGATCCCGAGTTGGCAAAGAGCCTGCTGGCCAAGAGCGGCTACTCGCCGGAGAAGCCGGTAAAATTCACCATCCAGACCACCCGCGGCTTCAAGCCGAAGGATTACGAGATGATCCAGGCGATCGTCGGGATGTGGCGCAAGGTCGGCATTGATGCCAACATCGAAGTCTACGAGATCGCCCAGCATTTCGAACTGCGCGCCCGTCATGCGCTGGCGCCCGCGGCGTTCTACAATTGGGGCAACGCGATCGGCGATCCCTCGACTTCGACCGGTTTTGCGATGTTCGGTCCTTCGCCGCATTGCGCCTGGAAGGGCAAGGATCTGGTCGAGCGCATCGGTCCGTTGTGGGGCGAAAAGGACGAGGCCAAGCGGATCGCCGGCTACAAGGCCGTCGACAAATACATCGCCGAGGAAGGCGAGGTGATCCCGCTGTTCCAGTATGTGCAGCCGATCATTCACAAAAAGGGGCTGAAGCTCGTGCCGCAGGCGAACGGCATGATTCTTCCGCAATTGATAACACCGGCGTAAGGCAACAAACCGAGGCGCAACAGTGATGCGATGGGGCGAGATCATCAAGCGGCTCGTCCTGATCCCCCCGACGCTGGCTGGCGTCGGCGTGATCGTATTCGTGCTGTTGCGCGTCGTGCCGGGCGATCCGATCGCGATGATGATTCCGCCCGGCGCCTCGGCTGCCGACATCGATCGGCTGCGCGCGCTCTACGGGCTGGATCGCTCGATTCCCGAACAGTTCGTGTCCTGGTTCGGGCAAGTGCTGAGCGGTAATTTCGGCCGTTCGATCAGTCTGCGTCAGAGCGTGTCCGAACTGATATTGGCGCGGCTCCCGGCGACGCTGGAATTGGCGCTGGTGGCCACGCTGATCGCCATTGCGCTCGGATTGGCCGTCGCATTGACCGGCGTCTATTTTCGTGGCCGGCGCCTGGAATGGGCCGTTGACGGCGGCATCGGGGTGTTTCTCGCCATCCCGGATTTCCTCTGGGCCTTGATCCTGCTGCTGTCGTTTGGCGTGCTGGTCCCGTTGCTGCCGACATCGGGGCGGATCGACCCGCAAATTGACGTCAGCTTCCGGACCAATTTTTATCTGTTCGAAAGCCTTTTGACGGGGCGTTTCGATGTCGTCGGCGCGCTGCTCTCGCACATGCTGCTGCCGGCCATCGCGCTGGCGCTGCCGTTCGCGGCGCTGATTGCCCGGCTTCTCAAGGCATCGCTGTCGGAAGCCGAGGACCAGGACTATGCGCAGATCGCGCGGGCGCGCGGCTTTGCGCGGCCTTCGGTCCTGTTGCGCGAGGTGTTCCCGAATGCGCTGATCCCGACGATTGCGCTTGGCGGGGTTCAGATCACGTTACTGCTCGGCGGGACCGTGCTGGTCGAACGCATCTTCTCCTATGAGGGGATCGGCAACATGGCGATCGATGCGGTGATCAACCGGGACTTTCCGCTGATCCAGGGGCTGATCCTGACCTTCGCCGTGCTCTTCATCGCGCTCAATCTGGTGGTCGATGTCGTGGTGACGCTGCTGGATCCGAGGCTTCGCCATGGTTGATGTCACCGTCAGCGCCACCATGCAGCAGCCGTCGCGATGGGCGATGGGGCTGCGGCGCGGCGGCGCGCGGCTTTGGGTAGGCGGCGCGATCGCCGCAGCG
Organism: uncultured Alphaproteobacteria bacterium; assembly: GCA_963755895.1. Lineage (GTDB taxonomy): Bacteria > Pseudomonadota > Alphaproteobacteria > Rhizobiales > Xanthobacteraceae > Bradyrhizobium. Next base: position 85,717 of record CAVWMD010000022.1, on the reverse strand, counting down.
CTGATTCTTGTGGCGCTGTTGGCGCCATGGATTGCGCCGCATGATCCGATCGAGCAGGATTTGCTCTCGGCACAATTGCCGCCCGCATGGATGCATGGCGGCGATGCGAGCTATCTGCTGGGCACCGACAGTCTCGGCCGCGACGTGCTGTCGCGTTTGATTTATGCGGCGCGCGTCGCGGTGGTGGTTGGGTTCGTCGCGGCGTTGCTGGCGGGCGCCATCGGCATCACGCTGGGTTTGATCGCAGGCAGTTTTGGCGGATGGATCGACCAGGCGACCTCGCGCCTGATCGATGTCTGGATGGCGTTCCCGCCGATCCTGCTGTCGATCGTGCTGGCGGCAGTGATTGGCGCCGGACTGACGTCCGTGATCCTCGCCATCGTGGTCGTCGACTGGACCCGATTTGCCCGCATTATCCGGGCGGAGACTACCGTGCAGCTTCAGCGCGACTATGCGATGGCCGCCCGCGTGATTGGTTTGGACCGCGGCCAGACCCTGCGCCTGGAAATCTTGCCCAACCTCGTGCCGCTGGTGGTGACCCTGTTGGCCGTCGAGATGGGGGTCGCGATCCTGGTCGAGGTCATCCTGTCGTTTGTCGGCATTTCGGTGGCCGGCGACACGCCGACATGGGGAGGCATGATCGCCGAGGGACGCCAGATCGTCTACCAGTCCCCCTGGGTCATGGCGTTTGCGATCGGTTGCGTCATCGTCAGCGTCGTCGGATTCAATCTGCTCGGCGACGGACTGCGCACGGCGCTCGATCCGGTGCAGCGCCGATGACCGCGGTACTGTCGATCCAGGACCTGCATGTCACGATCGGCCGCGGCGCCCGCGCGGCCAACGTGCTGCGCGGCGTCAGCCTCGAAGTGCAGCCCGGCGAAGTCAGAGGTCTGGTCGGCGAGTCCGGCGCCGGCAAGTCGATGCTGGGGCGCGCGGTGCTGGGATTGCTGCCGGCCGATGCCCGCATCGGCAAGGGCGGAATCGCGTTCGCGGGCCGCGATTTCCTCAATTTGCCGGAGCGCGAGCGGCGCGATCTGCTGGGGCGCCAGATTGCGCTGATTCCGCAGGATCCGATGACGTCGCTCAATCCCGTCAAGCGAGTCGGCGACCAGATCGCGAGGCTGTTACAGCGCCACCTCGCGCTGTCCCGGCGTCAGGCCTTGCAACGCGCCACCGAGCTGCTCGCCGAGGTCGCGATCCGCGATCCAAGTCGCGTGCTCGGTCTCTACCCGTACGAGATTTCCGGCGGCATGCGGCAGCGCGTGCTGATCGCGATGGCGTTTGGCTGCGATCCCAGCCTGATCATCGCGGATGAGCCGACCACCGCGCTTGACGTCACCGTGCAGCGCCAGGTGCTGCAACTGATCGAGCGGTTGCGCGAGCGCCGGGGTGCTGCGATCCTGTTCGTCACGCATGATCTGGGCGTCGTTGCCAAGATCTGCCGCACCATGACCGTGATGCATGCCGGACGTGTTCTCGAGGACGGCGAGACCGCGGATGTCCTGACGCGGCCGCGACATCCGTATACGCGCGCGCTTGCTTGCCGCCACGCCGCGCGCGGACCGGCCGGCCGATGCGCTGCGCCCGGTGCCGCCGGCGCTGATCGAAAGCCTGTGGAGCGAGGCTCACCGTCTGGACCGGCTGTCGATCGTGGGGCGGACATGAGCGACATTCTGCTCAGGACCGGCGGCCTCACGTTCGCCTATCCGGAGCGGGCGTCGGGGCTGTTTCGCCGCCCGGTGCTGCGCGAGGTCGTCAAGCGCGTCGATCTCGCCGTTGCCAAAGGCTCGGTGCTGGGCCTGGTCGGTGAGTCCGGCTCGGGCAAGACCACGTTGGGCCGCCTGCTGGTCAGGTTGCTGCGGCCGACCTCGGGCGGCATTCAATTCGACGGTGTCGAAATCGGCGATCTCGGCGAGGCCGAACTGCGGCCGCTGCGATCGCGTATCCAGATGATCTTCCAGGATCCGCAATCGTCGCTGAACCCGCGGCTTCGGCTCGGCGTCACGCTGACCCGGCCGCTTCAAATATTCGGACGGCTGAAGGGCAGGCGAGATCAACGCGATCGCGCCGCTTCGTTGCTGGACCTGGTCGGCCTGCCGACGCATTTCGTCGACCGCTATCCGCATGAGCTCTCGGGCGGTCAGCGGCAGCGCGCCGGCATCGCCCGAGCGCTGGCGCTCGAGCCGGATTTCATCGTCGCCGACGAAATCGTTTCCGGCCTCGACGTATCGACCCAGGCGCACATCCTGCTGCTGATCAAGGAGCTGCGCCAAAGGCTTGGCGTCACCATGGTGTTCATCAGTCACGATTTGTCGGTCATTCGTGTTCTCTGCGATGACGTGGCCATCCTGCAGCACGGCGAGATCGTCGAAACCGGACCGGTCGCGCGAATATTCGAACATCCGCAGCACGCCTATACGCAGAATTTGCTGTCGTCGATTCCATTGCCGGACGTCGAGCCCGGCTGGCTCGACCCGGCACGCGACGTTTCCATTCCTCGAAACCAGGGATCAGCGGCATGACCGAAACCATCAAGGACTCCATCGTTCTCATTACCGGTGCAACAGGTGCGATCGCGCAAGCCTTGATCGCGGGCCTTAACGCGCGGGGAGCAAAAAGGATCTATGCCGCCGCGCGCGACGTCTCCGGCCTCGCTGCGTCGGACCGGCTGGTGCCGATCAAGATGGATGTTACCAGCGACGACGACGTCAACCGGGCTGCCGCGCAAGCCAAGGACGTGACGCTGCTGATCAACAACGCCGGCGTCAACCACAACACCGCATTTCTCCTGGCGGCGGATCTGGCGATCGCCCGCGAGGAATTCGAATGCAATTATCTGGCGCCGCTGCGCGTTGTCAGGGCCTTTGCGCCGGCGCTGATCGCCAACAAGGGCGCGGTGCTCAACATGCTGACCATCCTGTCCCGCGTTAATCTGCCGCTGATGGGCTCCTATTGCGCGTCCAAGGCCGCGGCGCTGAGCCTGACGCAAGGCCTGCGCGCCGAGCTTGGCGGCAAGGGCGTGCGCGTCGCCGCCGCTCTCCCGGGCGCCGTCGATACCAGGATGACCGCGGGACTGCCGATCCCGAAGATGTCGCCGGCCGAGGCGGCGACGGAAATTCTCGACGGCTTTGAAAAGGGTGAGGAGGAAATCTATGTCGGCGATATGGCGCGCGGTCTCGCCGCAGGGCTCGCCAGCGATCCCAAGGGCGTCGAACGGCAATTGGCTTCACCGGGTTAAGCGCGGTTCCATTAAGCAAAATCGAAAAGCGAGGATACCATCATGACCAGGTCTGGATTATTCGTTGCGGCAAGCGTTGCGTTGGCAGTCGGCTGTTCGTCGGGGCCGGCGTCGGCGGATTCGATTCCCGGCCTGCGCGGCCATGACCACACCGGCATCACCGTGCCGGACGTGAAGGCGGCTACCGCCTTTTTCACCGACGTCATCGGCTGCACCCATGCGATGTCGTTCGGGCCGTTCTCGGACGACAAGGGCACGTTCATGCAGGATGTCGTCAACGTCAACCCGCGCGCCGTGATCGACGAGATCAGCATGGTCCGCTGCGGTTACGGCTCGAACATCGAACTGTTCCAGTACAAGGCGCCCGAACAGGCGACCGAGATGCCCAAGAACAGCGATATCGGCGGCCATCACATCGCGCTCTATGTCGATGATATCGACAAGGCCGCTGCGTATCTGAAGGAAAAGAACGTCAGGACGTTGCAGGGCCCGATTCCGATCAAGGAAGGCCCCGCGGCCGGGCAATCCATCCTCTACTTCTTCACGCCATGGGGATTGCAGATGGAACTGATCAGCTATCCGCAAGGCATGGCCTACGAGAAGACCAGCAAGGCTCCGCTCTGGATGACCACCGAGCCCGGGAAATAATAGGCGAACCGGACTTTAAAAATCCGGCGGCTGGCGCTTCGCCCGCCGCCGGCTCGCAGCGATCACGACCCCTACGATTTCGATTTTGCTGCTATACTCCGGCCGGGGCTTGCGTTCGCGGCAACCGGAGCGACGAAGCATGATGCCGCCCGTCACCGATTTCATCGCGACCGAGGCGCGCCTCGGCGCCCAGAACTACCAGCCGCTTGGCGTCGTGCTGTCACGCGGCGAGGGCGTCTTCGTATGGGACACCGAAGGCAACCGCTATCTCGATTGCCTCTCGGCCTACTCGGCGGTGAACCAGGGCCATTGCCATCCCAAAATCCTTGCCGCCATGATCGAGCAGGCGGGCAGGCTGACATTGACCTCGCGCGCCTTCCACAATGACCAGCTGGCTTCGTTCTACCAGGAGATCGCGGCGTTGACCGGCGCCCACAAGGTATTGCCGATGAACAGCGGCGCTGAGGCGGTGGAGAGCGCGATCAAGTCGGTGCGTAAGTGGGGCTACGAGGTCAAGGGCGTGCCGGACGGCGAGGCCGAGATCATCGTTTGCGCCGACAATTTCCACGGCCGCACCCTCGGCATCATCGGCTTCAGCACCGATGCATCGGCTCGCGATCATTTCGGGCCGTTCGCGCCGGGCTTTCGCATCATTCCGTTCGGCGATTCCGGCGCGCTGGAAGCGGCGATCACGCCGAACACGGTCGCGTTTCTGGTCGAGCCGATCCAGGGCGAAGCCGGTGTCGTGCTGCCGCCGCCGGGCTATTTCGCCAGGGTGCGCGAGCTCTGCACCGCGCATGACGTGATGCTGATCCTCGACGAGATCCAGACCGGGCTCGGCCGCACCGGCAAGCTGCTCGCCGAGCAGCATGACGGCATCGAGGCGGATGTGACGCTGCTCGGCAAGGCGTTGTCCGGCGGCTTCTATCCGGTATCGGCGGTGCTTTCGAACAACGCCGTGCTCGGAACCCTGAAGCCGGGCCAGCACGGCTCGACCTTCGGCGGCAACCCGCTGGCCTGCGCGGTGGCGCGGGCGGCTTTGCGTGTGCTGGTCGAGGAAGGCATGATCGAGAATGCCGCCGTGCAGGGCGCGCGCCTGCTCGACGGCCTCAAGCGCATCCGCACCAACACGATTCGTGAGGTGCGCGGTCGCGGCCTGATGCTGGCGATCGAGCTTAATCCGGAAGCTGGCGAGGCACGCCGCTACTGTGAGGCCTTGCAGGGCCAGGGCATCCTGGCCAAGGACACCCACGGCCACACCATCCGCATCGCCCCGCCACTGGTGATCTCAAGGGATCAGGTCGACTGGGCGCTGGAACGGATCGAAGCCGCGTTGCGGCAGGATTTTTCGTGATGCAATGACGAGGCGAGTTGAATTGAAATTATATCGAGAGCGGCTGGTCCTGCTCCCCTTGCGGGGAGGGGTCGGGGGTGGGGTCTCCAAGCACTGAGCTTGTGGCCACCCCCCACCCCGACCCTCCCCCGCAAGGGGGGAGGGAGAAGGCGCGTCTCAGTCCCGCGGTCCGTAGCGCCGCAGCGCCTCCAGCGTCAGGCCCTTGCCGACCGCGCCAAACGTGTCGCCATCGACCATGCGGGCCGATGGCACCGCGTTGGCGATCGCCTTGCGGACATGGGCGAGCTTGACCGAGCCGCCGGTCAGGAACACGGCGTCGATGCCGTCAGCGGATAAACCCGCCTGCGCCAGACAGTTCTGGATGCGGGCCGTGATGCGATCGGCGAGGCTCTTGGTGTGGTTGACCAGATCGGCGCGGCCGATGCTGGCGGCAAGACCAGGCGCCACCCATTCCAGCGGGATCTCCGCCCGGCGCTGCTCGGACAGCGCGATCTTGGCGTCCTCGACCTCCATCGCCAGGGTATGGCCGCGCTGTTCCTCGACGACCCGCACCAGCCGGTCCAGCAACTCCGGTTCGCTCGCCTGCTGCCGGACCTGACGAATATCCGCGAGCACGCGCGGCTCATACATCCGGTTGATGCTGGACCAGGTGGCGAAGTCGTGGAAATAGCTCGAGGGCACGTCGAGCCCGGCGCGCTTCATCGCGCTGCCGAAGCCAAACAGCGGCATCACCACGCCGAGGTTAAGCTGACGGTCGAAATCAGTGCCGCCGATCCGCACGCCGTCATTGGCGAGAATATCGGCGGAGCGGTCGGCTTTGCCGTGGCGCTGCGGCCCGAGGCGCACGATCGAAAAATCCGAAGTGCCGCCGCCGATATCGGCGATCAGCGCGACTTCCTCCGTCGCTATCTAGGCGTTCATAGTCCAGCGCCGCCGCGATCGGTTCGAACTGGAAGGTAACCTCGTCAAAGCCGACCTCGCGCGCGATCTCGCGCAGGGTTTGCTCCGCCTTGCGGTCGGCATCCGGCGCATTGTCGACGAAATGCACGGGGCGGCCATGCACCACGTCGCGCAACTCGCGGCCCGTGGCCTGTTCGGCGCGGCGTTTCACCGCGCTCAGGTAGTAGGCGATGACGTCGCGAAACCGAACCCGTTCGCGCCCGAGCCGGGTAGTCTCCTCGATCAGCGATGTGCCGAGTACGGATTTGAGGCTGCGCATCAGCCGGCCGGGCGCGCCCTCGACATAGGCTTCGATCGCGCGGCGGCCGATCAGAACCGCGCCGTCGACCTCATAGAAGATCGCGCTCGGAATCGTGATATGGTCGGTCTCCAGAGCGGCCAGAACCGGCACGCTACTCTCGATCGTGCCGAGCGTCGTGTTCGACGTTCCGAAATCAAGTCCGCAGATTGACATGGAAATTTGACATGGAAATTTGACCTGGGAGTTTGATCCGGGCTTCGACGCTGGAAGCGTCCTGAGGGAGCGTCCGTCTACACATTAAAGCGCCATCGATCCACCTTTATCTTGTCGCGCAATAAGTGAGCTGTTTTGTGCGGCCACAATCGCCGGCCGAGCCGAAAGACCTCCATCCACAGAACATTTTGTTTCTTGCGTCGGGTTGATGAATCGACGGATGATGGTCCATAAGCGGCGTCCCCGCGGTTGCGAGAGCTGGCCGCGACGACTTCAAGAAGGATTTCGCGTGGTAAACATTCATCGACAGATTGCGCAAGAACTCGGCGTCCGCGAGCAGCAGGTCGAGGCGACGGTGGCGTTGCTCGACGGCGGTGCGACGGTTCCGTTCGTGGCGCGCTACCGCAAGGAAATCACCGGCGCGCTCGACGACGCGCAATTGCGCACGCTGGAAGAGCGCCTGAATTATCTGCGCGAACTCGAAGCGCGCCGCGCCGCGATTCTCGAATCGGTGCGCGAACAAGGCAAGCTCGATGCCGCGCTGGAAGCCGCGATCATGGCGGCCGACAGCAAGGGGCGTCTGGAAGACATCTATCTGCCGTTCAAGCCGAAGCGCCGCACCAAGGCCGAGATCGCCAAGGAAGCCGGCCTCGAGCCGTTATCCGAGAAATTGCTGACCGAGCCGAAAAACGATCCGCAAATCGTCGCCGCCGCGTTTGTCGATGCCGAGAAGGGCGTGGCCGATGTCGCAGCCGCCCTCGAAGGGGCGCGCGCGATCCTGGTCGAGCGCTTTGCCGAGGACGCCGATCTGATCGGCGCGTTGCGCGAGCAGATGTGGTCGAACGGAATGATGGCGTCCACGGTGCGCAAAGGCAAGAAAACCGAGGGCGAGAAGTTCGCGGACTATTTCGAGTTCAGCGAGCCGCTGAACAAACTGCCATCGCACCGCATCCTGGCGCTGTTCCGCGGCGAGAAGGAAGAGATACTCGATCTGCAATTGCAGCCTGAAGCGCAGCCCGCGGCAGCCGATGTGCAAAGCTCCGCCGAAATGAAGATCGCGCAGCGCTTTGCGATCTCCAACCAGGGCCGCCCCGGCGACCGCTGGCTGGTGGAGACGGTGCGCTGGGCGTGGCGCACCAAGATCCAGATGCATCTCGGCATCGATCTGCGGATGCGGTTGTGGACGGCGGCCGAGACCGAAGCGGTACGGGTGTTTGCCTCGAATTTGCGCGATCTGCTATTGGCCGCGCCGGCCGGCGCGCGCGTCACCATGGGCCTCGATCCGGGCTTTCGTTCCGGCGTCAAGGTCGCGGTGGTCGATGCCACCGGCAAAGTCAAGGCCACCACGGCGGTGTACCCGCATGAACCGCAGAAGCGCTGGGACGAAGCGTTGGCGATCCTGGGCAAGCTTGCGGTGGAGCACCGCGTCGATCTGATCGCGATCGGCAACGGCACGGCCTCGCGCGAGACCGACAAGCTGGCGATGGAATTGGTAAAACTGCTGCCGGATCTTAAGATGTCGAAAATCGTGGTGTCGGAAGCCGGCGCGTCGGTGTATTCGGCGTCGGCCTTTGCGTCCGAGGAATTGCCCGAACTCGACGTCACCATGCGTGGCGCGGTGTCGATCGCGCGGCGGCTGCAGGATCCGCTGGCCGAACTGGTCAAGATCGATCCGAAGGCGATCGGCGTCGGGCAATACCAGCACGATCTCGGTGAGACCAAACTGGCGCGCTCGCTCGATGCGGTGGTCGAGGATTGCGTCAACGCGGTCGGCGTCGATGCCAATACCGCGTCGGCGCCATTGCTGGCGCGGGTCTCCGGCATCGGCGCGGGGCTGGCGCAAAGCATCGTGCAGCACCGCGACGCCAACGGCCCCTTCACGTCACGCAAGGGCCTCAAGGACGTGCCGCGGCTGGGACCGAAAGCGTTCGAGCAATGCGCCGGCTTCCTGCGTATCAACGATGGCGAGGATCCGCTCGATGCGTCCGGCGTGCATCCGGAGGCCTATCCGGTGGTGCGGCGGATTCTCAGCGTCACCAAAAGCGACATCAAGGCGCTGATCGGTAATGCCGAGATCGTGCGCCAGTTGAAGCCGCAATCGTTCGTGGACGATACTTTCGGCCTGCCCACGGTGACCGACATCCTGCGCGAGCTGGAAAAGCCCGGCCGCGATCCGCGTCCCGCCTTCAAGGCCGCGGTGTTCAAGGAGGGCGTCGAGACCCTGAAGGACCTCAAGCCCGGCATGGTGCTGGAAGGCACCGTGACCAATGTCGCGGCGTTCGGCGCCTTCGTCGATATCGGTGTACATCAGGACGGGCTGGTGCACATCTCGGCGATGTCGAGGACCTTCATCAAGGATCCGCGCGAGGTGGTGAAGTCCGGCGACATCGTCAAAGTAAAGGTGCTGGAGGTCGAAGTCGCCCGCAAGCGCATCGCGCTGACCTTGCGGCTCGACGACGAAGTCGGCGCCAAGGCCGATCGCCCCGCTCAAGGCAAGCCGCGCGAGATTTCGCGGGCGCAGATGACGTCGTCGGCCCCTCGCAAGCCGCAGGAGAATTCGGGCGGCGCGCTCGCCGAAGCCCTGCGCCGCGCCACCGAGAAAAACGGTCGCAAGGGAGCGTAACGAGGCCCGCGTTTGGCCGCTGGAATCGCGGCCAAGCCGATATCTTCAACCGGCACAATCGACGCGATTGACCCGAAAGGGACATTCCGCCGGGTCGATATCTGACGTCGCGTGCAGGCTGATTCTCACTCGCAGAAGCGGCAAAAATGCGCCGCCTCCAACCAATCGCTTTCGCAGGTCGATACCGACGATACGCGTTTCAACACGACCGCACTTCCGATCCCACAGCGGCGTTCGTTTCGCTTTGCCACTCCACCAGCCATCCCGGGATCCGCGCCGCGGCTCGGCTTGCAGGTTCCCTTGTCCAGGCCACGACAACCTGTCCTTCCTCTGAGAACATGAACACACCGTCGATGCCCTTCGCGCGACGCAGGGTTTCAAGCGCCTGCACCGGGGTTTGCGCGATCGGCCCCCCAACATTGAAGGATGTGTTCACTGCAACTTCGACGCCGATTCGCCTTCCAAGCGCCTTCAAATAGGCGTGCGTTACCGCGTCGGTATGTTCGCGCACGATTTGCAGCCGCGCAGTTCCATCGACGTGAATGACGGCGGGGACTTGAGCGCGCGCTTGAGGCTTGGCTCTCGCGGTCAGGACCATGTAGTTATAGGCATTGTATTCATCGTCCGAGGCGCCCTCAGACAAGTCGAACAAAGCCTTTGCCGCCGAAAGCGTCGCCATAGGTGCGAGCGGCCGGATCGCTTCGCGATATTTGACGCGCTCGTTAAGCAGTTCGCGCGTGCGTGGGTTGCAAGGGTTGGCCAAGATCGACCTGTGACCCAGCGCCCGCGGCCCCGTCTCTCCCGGTCCCTGGAAGATCGCAATAATCCCGTCTCTCGCGGTGATGAACGCCATAAGGTCGGCGATGGCCTCTATTCCGGATCTGTGCGACGCATCGCCGACACCAATCCAGGCCACATCGGCGGCCCCCTCCAGAACGCCGAGGATATCGGAAATGCGGGGCGCGCGACCGCAATAGAAAGCGTGATGGAGGGGCGGCCCGAGACCCACCCCCGCGGCGGCGGCGAATGCGTAAGCTGCTCCTACTGTTACCCCGGCGTCGTTCGGCACAGGCGGCGTCCATAAATGAAGCCGCGTCGAACGCTTGAGGACGCGGCCATAGTAGCCTGCGTCGAAATGCTCCAGCACGCGCATGTTCGCAGCTGCGTTGAGCGCCGCGCCTCCGGTCAGCACCAGCCGGTCGCTGCCGGTCATGCGGATCAGACCGTCAATGATGTGGACGAGACCATCCTCGAAAACCATCTGGGTGGCCGCCGCCTTGTCGAGCCTTTCCCGCGTATTCGGCCGGTGATGGATGTCTTCGACACGCAGGACCGCATCGGGGTTCCACATCTCCTCTTGCGCGATGGGCGGCCCCAGGATCTCGGTGAGATCCTGGGTATAGGGCCGATGAAGCATGCGCCGGGGCCAATTCGCAAGCGACCGGTTGAGATACACGTCGCCGTCCGCCCGAAGATCGAAGATGCTTCGCAGCTGCCGATAGAAAGGGTTGGTCGAACGGTCCATGTCGCCATAGGCCGCCGCGCCCATGTAACGGCCTTCGCTGCTGAGCGCTGTCCAGCCGCCCTGCGTCGAGCTGATGACGCCGTAAAACATTCCAAGCGAGTCGAATATGCTGGCGTTGCTCCGGATTTGCCGAACGACGCCGTGCTCAGCGAGATAGAGCGTGGTCGAGGCGAAGTCGCCCGAACCATCTACAACTACGATCATCGTCTTTTGCCGCTCTCTGGCGAAAGGCGAGGCCAAATACGAGAACCATGCGTGATTGTCGTGGTGCGGCATGCCAATGATTGGCACGCCGCAATCGAGGCCGAAAAGCTGACCCAACCGGGCCGGGGCTTTAAATCCCTCCTTCAATTGGTTGCCGTCGAAGGCCGGGGCGTTACCCTGGAACGCCAGGTGCAGGCTTGCGGGAAATTCCTCCAGAACGGACCGAAGTCCCGCGGCCATAAGCAGAGGGTAATCGTAAGTCGCGAGACAAGCGACGATCCGCTCGGGGCCAATGCCCGAACCCTTCATGATTTCAGTGAGCGCTTCGAGCGATGCGCGAGGATAGGCGTTGGTATGCTTTCGGCCCGAGAAGCGTTCTTCCTCATTGTTGCAGATGATCCGGGGACCGCCAGCCGGAGTCACCTCGACGAGCGCAACTCCCGTGTTGTGGTATCCGCCGATGCTTATGCCAACGAGATAGGCCGTTTCGCCGCGCGCCAGTCTTGCGACCAAGTCCTGCGACCGCTCGGCGGCGATTTGGCTGTTCGGACGATGAATGTCTTTATGCCGGAAGTACCACTCTGCAAGCGGTAGCGCGGCCCTGAACCCCGCTGCCGCAAGCCGCGGGTGGAGCGGCGCGAAGCGTCCAACTCGACTTGCATTTTGCACAACAAAACTCCTGGGCAGACGTGAAGCCGCCTGGTCCAAGAACGGGCCTCAGGCGCCACTGATGACCGCCCTCCAAATATGGAATGTCACTTGTACTCTTCGAAAGTCTATAGACTAACCCGCGCGACTGAAAGCAGAGAGCATGCTTTTTGTGAAGGTCTGTTCACGGCACATCGCGTCAGATAGCGCAGTGCAGCGATATGTTCGGAGTTGCAGGTAGATCGGAAATGGGCGGGCGGCGTTCAAATCGACGCCTTTGACCGAAAGGCGAAGTAGCGGGTTACTCGTTACTCGATGACTTCATCCGCGAGTGCGAGCATCGTGGGCGGGATGTCGAGGCCAAGAGCCTTGGCAGTCGCGAGCGGCGATAAGGATGTCGCATTTAGCACCAGCTCCAGTAAATGTGACCCATCCCAATCTTTGTCCATCGCCTCGCAATGCCACCAACCCGGCGCCGGAGACGCAGGATTTTCGGTATCTCATCTATTACGTCTGGTCCGAACTGCGGCCTGCCGAGAAACCGGCGGATATCGTCCTAAGGTCACTCAAGGACACCCCGGTCGGAGCGCCGGTCGAGGAGATCAAGCGCGCTTCCGACGCTTTCGGTCTGGATTTCAATTTCATGAAAGCGGTTGCCAGGATCGAGTCCGGTTTCGATCCCAAGCAACACACCGGGTCGTATATCGGCCTGTTCCAACTGAGCAAATATGAGTTCAACAAATTCGGCTCCGGGCAGATTCTCAATTCCCGCGACAATGCCATTGCGGCAGCCTACAAGTTCATTACCGAAGGCATTCTGTTCGAGTGGGTGACGCAGAAGAAGCCGACCTTGAGTGATCTTTACTTGATCCATCAACAAGGCTGGGAAGGCGCCGCCGAGCACATCAGCCAACCTGATCGCATCGCTTGGAAATCCATGTGTGCCACCAGCGAAGGCAGGGAGAAAGGCGAAAAATGGTGCAAGCGCGCGATCTGGCGGAATACCCTTCCTGCCGTCAAAGGCGTGTGGAAATCGGTGGATAAGCTGACATCGGGGGCGTTCGTCGCAATGTGGCGCGAGCAGATTGCGCATTTCTATTCGAAATACATGGCCGCGGCCGCCGAAGAACCAGTAAATTTCCGTTGAATGGTTGGCAGGAGATAGCGCACCCGCGGGCCGAGCGGGAGCCTCATCGCCGCCGCGGCACAGGGAGGGCCGCTCATCGCTCAGTGGTCGCGCGGATGCACTTTACGTCGTCAACAGGTGCGGATGTCAGCTTGTGTGGCACGTCTCGGAAATGGAGCGATGTCCGACTTGACTCCGTTGTGCGCACTAAGGCGGCCTCCGCCGACCACTATAGATTTATAGGGTTCGCCCTAGCCAAGACGTAGGGTATATGGATCATCTTGATGGCCGCTATCGACGACAGTCATGCCAAGCGCGGGAGCCGCTTCGGCCAGGCGTTCCAGCCGACGACTATCGTTAGTGTCGCCGCGATAAGCGGCGGCACCCCGTGCGCGTATTCGCCGTGGAGGGTGACGGTCGCGAGCGCCGTCAACATCACGGTGCAGCCGAGCGCCGAGCCCCACAGCCGCGTCCGCGCCTGCGCCAGCAGAACAGCGGTCGTGATTTCCAGCGATCCGGTCACGAAATGGAACCATGGCGGGTATCCCCACCGCAGATATTCCTCGTAGATAGACCCAGGGGCGAAGATGTTGCTGAGCGATCCCACGACGAAGAAAGCTGCAAGCGCCAAGGCCGAGACTTGGCGCCAGGAAATCTTTGACATTTGTCCATCCTTTTCTGATGTGGGCGCGTCGCGCCAAGAGACGGCCGGCCGCGACGCATTCATCCCGAAGGAGATGCGAATTTCCGGAGCAGGTTCGAAAGTCGCATCTCATCGCTGATCCGCGGACCTACGCCGTGGCAGCCTTTTGGGCCGCCGCGAAGACATCGCGGGGAAGCGTCGTGCCCGCGACGCGCTCCGTACCTTCGACCCCAAGGTCCATCCAGCCCGAGTTGACGGCCTCAAACATAGCTTCGGCCGGTCCGGTCTGGCCCTTCGGGATGCCGAACTGCTCGAACGCAGCTGGCCAACCGGTCCGCGGGACGGCAAAGGCTTTGACGTCGAGCTGCAGGACTTCCCCCAATTGTGCGGCGACTTCATCCGCGCTGACCATCGAACCGAGCTCGATGACTCGCTGCCCCGACCACGCCGGCCCGGTTAGCAGCGTCGCCACCTCGGCGCCGATGTCGTTCGTCGCGACCATGGTCGATTTCCGGTTGGTCGGGTTGTAGTAGACGGGGAGCGTGCCGCCCTGGGCGACGTGCAGGCCGTAAAGGAAGTTTTCGAAAAACCCGCCGGCACGCACGACAGCGACCGGCGACGCCAAGTCGCGAAAGCCTTGCTCCAGCAGCGACAGGGCGGTGATCATTCCCAGCCCGCTGGTCCGGTTCGCCCCCATCGACGAGAGCGCGACCACACGCGGCGGCGCGGCCTTGGTCAGCGCCTCGACATAGTTCGCGATGACGCCCTTGGCTTCCTTGAAATCCGGCGAGGGGGCCCAGACGGCCGGCAGCATGACGAACGCGCCGTCGACGCCGTCGAGCGCCCGCTCGATGTCGGCCGCATTGTTCCAGTCGCCCTCGACCAGTTCGACGCCCTGGTCCGTCCAGCCTGCCGCCTTCGCGCGGTCGCGAACCAGCGCGCGTACTTTCTTACCTTGCCCCAACAGATGTGTGGCTGTTGCGCCGCCTACTTTTCCCGTAATTCCCACGACTAGAAACATGCGTATTCTCCCGGTGCTGAATGGTCTATATTCTAGGGTAGGTCTCATATAAAGACCTTGGACCTGCACCGTAAGGAGGCAGTTTTTTGTAACCAGGAGAGAAAAAGGAACCGGAATGAGCGACGCATTGAGCGCGATCGAGCGATTTAGCCGATATCAATCGGACGACGCCCAGTCAGTAGAACCCGTACATTGCCCGGTGCGCGACGTCCTCGACAGCATCGGCGATAAATGGAGCATGCTCATGATCATGACCCTCGCGACGCGACCGCAGCGTTTCAGCGAGCTTCACCGCGCCATCCGCGACATCTCCAAGCGCATGCTCACCCAGACGCTGCGCGACTTGGAGCGCGACGGACTGATCACCCGCCATGTCTTTCCGACCAAGCCGCCGAGCGTTGAATATTGCCTTTCCCCGCTAGGCCAATCCCTGCTGGACCCGATGGCGAGCCTGATCGATTGGGCCGACCGTCGTTATTCCGATATCCATGCCGCGCGCGTCCGCTTTGACGGAGCACCCTGTGATGTCCCGCGCTAATGATGTGAAACAGAAGTTCGCATCATCGCATATGTGAGGTCTGGTTCCGAACTTGGGAACGCCGACGTCGTCGGACTGTCGTGGAAAGTGCTCCAGCAGATCTCCTATCGCCGCGCGCAAACTGCCCGCGGCTGTCATTTTAAATGCATCAGCACGTGCGGGCATCCAAACCATGGCAGCGACGGCAATCCAACCGCAGGCGCGAACGAAGTTGGGTCATTTTTTCATTTTGATAGCGTTGTTTTCATTTCCGAATGACTCACCGCGATTTCAATAGATTTCAAGTGTTGCACAAAAGTGTCTCATTATACGACGTTATGTCTCTATAAATATAACGATAAAATATCTTCGGGATCGACGTCGATCCCGGAGAGATTTTAGCGGAGCTAGAGGCATGAAGTGTGGGGCGGTTGCCGGCGTCTTGCTGGCGGGTTTGGCGTGCGATTGTGTGCAGGTAGCTCAGGCCCAGCAAGGGCCGCTGCCAGCGGTCACGGTTGAACCTCCAAAACCGGGAAGCGATCGGCAACAAGACCAACAGCCGGCTCGGCAGAACGGAGCGATCCATAAGAGGAAAAAGTCAGCAAGTCGGTCGACCCGGACAGCAGTTACTGCCGTTAGCGTTGAACCGGCGCTGGCTGGCTCGGGGAGTGTCCACAATGCAGCGACCAACCCCAGTTACGACGTTCGAACGGTAAGCGTCGGTCCCTTGGGGGACCGAAATGTTCTCAACACGCCGTTCTCAATTACTGCCGTCTCGCAAGATTTCATGGAAAACCTGCAGCTGAAAACAGTCAACGACACGCTTCGATACTTGCCTGACGTAGAGATCCGCAATCAGCAGGGGTTCGAAGTTTCTCGTCCGCAGTCACGCGGGTTTCAAAGCACCATCGTTCAAAACACGCGGCTTGACGGTTTGAATGTTATCGGGACGACGGCGATCCCGGCCGAAAACCTCTCCGGCATTCAGGTGCTCAATGGCCTGGCTGGATCGCTCTACGGGCCGGCCACCCCAGCGGGTGTATTCAATTACGTCCTGAAGCGACCGACCGATACGCCGTACGCGAGTTATACCCAAGGTTATGATTCGAATTCTGTTTTCACCGAGAATATCGACGTGGGCGGCCGCACGCCTGACGGAAAGGTCGGTTACCGAATAGACGCCGTTCATGGCGAAGGAGAAAGCTGGGCGCCTGAGAGTGCATCTAACAGGACATTGGCGAGCGGAGCTCTGGACTTCTACCTCGGCAATCGAACCGTCCTCGAAACGAATTTCAGTCATTACGAAACCAATACGACCGGCCTGCCGGGCAGCATCGTCTATTTTGGAGGTCCGAAATTTCCCGTACTCCCGGCGGCAGTTGACCCCACAAAGCTGGGTTATGGACAACCCGGCGCCGGCACGGACCTCATCACCAACACGGGCCTCGTCAAGCTCAAACATGAGTTCAATAACGACTGGAATTTCGAAATCGGCGGCCTTTATCAGGACGCGGTCCGCAATCTTTTCGGCATCACCAACACGCTGACCGACGACCAGGGGGACTACACGGTCACCAAGAACTTCGCCGCGGTGCCTCATTTCACCATCGCCAGCAACACGGCCTCGTTGAACGGCAAGTTCGATCTGTTCGGTTTCACGAACGAATTGACGATCGGGACCAACGGCTTCTTCAACGGCCAATATTCTTACCGCAATTCGATCACCACCACGCTCGGCACCGGGAATCTGGCCAATCCCACCGTCCTGCCCACGCAGCCTATTCCCAACAATGGCGGACAATACAAGTCTGCGATCCTGCAGGATCAGACGATCATCACGGGCGACACTTTCCACTTCAACGACCAGTGGGCGGTGCAAGGCGTCGTCAGTACGTCCTTCCTCCATTCCGAGAGTTGGTCGACCAGTGGCGCCGTCACAAGCCAGCAGTCCGCCGATGGAGTCGTCAGTCCGACGGTGAGCCTGATCTACAAGCCATTTGACAAGATTACGACCTATGCGACCTGGGCCAACAGTGTCGAACAGAGCGATCAGGCGCCGGTCGGCACGGCAAATGCCAACGCATTTCTCTCGCCCTACACCGACGAAGAATACGAAGTCGGTGTAAAATACGCCGTTACTCCGCGCTTGCTCGCTACCTTCGCGCTGTTCCATATGACAAGGCCGCTTGCAGAGACGGTCGCCGCGACGAACGTTTTCCAGGTCGTCGGCACCCAACGGAACAATGGAGCAGAACTCTTTCTCCAGGGTGATGTGTATCAAGACATAACCGTCTTCGGTGGCATCAGCTACATAGATGCCAGGCTGATAAATACGGGAGTCGCTTCGACCGACGGCGGGCTGGTCGTGGGCGTTCCGCTATACAAATCCGATATGGCTGTCGACTTCCACCCCGGAGCCTGGCACGGCTTCGCGCTGACGGGTGGCGTTCACGCGGAAGGCGAGCGAGCAGCAACCAATATCAACAACTCTTTCGCGCCGTCCTACACGACATTCGACGCGGGTGTTCGGTATTCCACGACGGTCGACAAACACATCATTACGGGGCGCTTTCAGGTGCTCAACATCGGAAACACGTTCTACTATTCGTCAATCGCCGACGGAAACATCGTTGGAAGTCCTGGTGCGAATACCGCCTACCTCGGCACGCCAAGGACATATATGCTCAGCCTTCAGATGACGTTGTAGCATGAAGCTCATGGCCCATTGTTGGGGCGGAACGGGTACCGATATCGTCAGCGCGGGCGGTTGCGCCGCAGAAAGTGCAAAGCAGTACCGCGACCGCCGCTGCGGCCCTCGAAAGTCGTCCCCTCATTCCCCGCCCTTAATTTTATTTTTCAAACACGTGGCCGAGCATGGATGAAGCTGCGCCCGCAACAACCGCGCCATCATCCTGGGAGGCTATGAAGATATTTCGACGTCATCCCCTGGCGAATTCGAGACGGGGGGTAGTGCGTGTGGCGACCTCTCATCCGGCACGGACTTCGCGCAGCCGATGCGAAGCATCGGCGTCCTATTCAAAGACGGCGGCCGGAGGCCGCCTATGGCCACCTTCTCCCACAAGGGGAGAAATTGGTCCATCCACGACGCGTCATGACTAGTCGCGAATAGACCATAAGTGATTGTATGTGCTCGCAAACTCTCCACTGTAGGTATACTGCACCCCACGCTCCTTCACCCCCATGTTGGGGACATTTTGTGGGACACCGCTAGAAGTCATGGCCCGTCGTACACGTTCTGCATCACTTGAAAATCGCACCAATCGCTTGAAGCTCCCAATTCGCAAGAAGCCCTACACCGCGCTAATCGCGCCCGGCATCTTTCTCGCCTATCGAACTCATTTTTGCTGGCGAGTTGTTGACGCTGGATCAGGCCGCCGACGTGGCCGAGTGTTCGGATGAGAAAATTCGAAAGGCGTGTGAGCTGGCCGCCATGACGAACAGGCCAATGGGCGTCAAATGGGCGACACGCTGGCTAGTGGGTAAAGCGCGACTGCTCGACGATATCGAAAATGGCAAGCTCGGCAGTCGTCGCGGCATAGATGCACGGCGACGCGCCGACGAGCGGGCACGCAAGTATGAGGGTTGGGCTCGACCGCAGGGGCCGCTCAAGCGTGCGGGACTTGGCTCCAACGCCGCCTAATATGGCGTCCCCAGCTTGAGATGAAGAGTTCGCTACTCAAGACCGGGGACACCCCACTAGGCCCGCTTGCGTCGTGAGTGGCTATTCCTTGCTCTTGCCGACAGTGCCCGCTTCGGTGTCAGTCATGACTTCGAGACTAAATCGATTAAAGCCTGCCGGTTTGGTCTCCCATCTGACCGTCTTTCCCGAAAGTTCGGCAAGGGTACCGGAAGCGAACTTAATCACCGCTTTTCCAGACGCTTCGTTACCGACAGGCATGCCGTCCTTCATGATAACAGACCCCACGCCCTCCGTCAGTTGACCAACCGATAGTCCGCGGGGCGCTCGGGTTATTCCGTCCCCAGCGAAATACGTTCCTTTAGGACCATCCCACTCACTGATCGAAGAACCTGAGTACAGCGCGTCTTTGAACAAGCCGTCCACACCAAAACAGGAAATTTGGACGGTGACGAGCCGATGCCCATCCTTATCACCGATGGGGTCCTGACTTGCCGTGCCGACGAGGCTGCAATCATATCGCCCAATCGTTTCCGCCAGCGCAAATCCGCTTGCGCTGACAAAGCCGAGGGTAGAGCAGACAGCAGTAACGATGATGCGCTTGTCCATTGAAGTCTCCTCAAAATGAGTGTGCCGATGCACACGATGGATCGAGTGCAGTACGACCGCGAAAAGGGATTTGGTCTGAGGCTCAGTGCCTGCCGGTGGCACGGCCGCTGCCGCTAAAAAGGACGGGGACCTCGGCACGTCCCGCTGGCAGCTCAAAAGCAGCACTAAACCATACTCCTTTGGAGAGGGCCTCGGAAGGAGGGGCAGCGGGAGAATTTCTCCGTCGATGAGCAGTGATCCGATGCACCCGGGGCACAGGATTGGCGGACGCCACAACAAAGGGTGCGCCATGTGGCGCACGCCACAACTCCGTTCTCCACAAATCACTTCGATATGCCAATACTTACGGTATGGCACTTTTGTTCAAACGGAAAACCTCTGTGGAAAAACTCGAAGCCGAACTGGCGGCGCTCCGCGCCCGCGCTGAGACCTTGAGCAGCCGCCATGCGGCAGCAGACACGGCGTTTCTGGAGTCGAAATCCAAGCTCCAGCGCCATCATCTCGACGCCAATCTTGATGCTGACGACAAGGCCCGCGCGAAGATGGAGGCGGCGGTCGCCGCCTGCGCTGTGACGCGCGACGGTTACTCCGATGTGCTCGATGAGGTGCAGGCGAAGATCACCGATATTGAGCAGAAGATCGCGGTGGAACGCGCCCTCGTCCAGCGCAAAGCAGCCGGTAAAGAGCTTGCGGGAAAGCTCGATGAGGTCGAGCGGACGCTGCCGGATTATCTGGAGTTGGCTCGCCGCTTGGCTGGCGCTTTGGAGGCGATCCATTTCCACTACGAGTCCAACGAAATGGCACGCTTCGTTTGCAACACCACAGCGCAGGTCGAGGTGGCTGCGGGCTTTACGCTCGCCGAGCTGCGCGGCATGGTTACCGCGATCCGTGATGGCTCCGCGCCAATCCCTGCGCCAAAGCCTGCGCCCGATCCTGCCACGGTGATCGAGCCGCCAACGCCGACGATGACGGTTTTCATGCTGCGGTCGGCAAACTACCAGGACGAAACCGGCCGCACGCGGTTCGGCGGGCAGTATGAAGATGCAACGATGCCGGTTCCGACCGCCCAGCGGGCATTGCGCCATGGCGTGGCGGTGTCGGTTGCTGATCCGCGCCGCGCCCAGCTCCGTGGCGCGCGCGGCAGCGACTACCGTCCGCTGGCACCTGATGTTGTCGATCTTGATGCCATCGAGGAACCCAAGGGTGCGCCGCACCTCGGCGTCCATATTGCTGATCCGGCTTTGCGCGAGGCCAACTTCACCGTGATTGATCGCGGACCCGCCCGCGCGCTGAAGGTGACGCCGTGAAAGCGGGGCCTCCTGGCTGGGAGCCCAATAAGATCGTCTCTCGCATCGATGGCTGGTTTATCGATCCCGACGATGAGGATCGCATCCCTTCCGTCGTCGCGGAGATGATCGCCCGGGCAATGCCGCAGTTCGGCGATGACAACATCGCCGATATTCGCGCCCGCATGTACGACCCGCCACAGGAAGGTATTTTGTCATGACTGAAGGAATTCCGGCCGATGAGGTCCCCCAGCAGCTTGCCGCCTCACCGGCCGGAACGGTGACCGCTGCCTGCGTCGGAGTTGGCAACGCCGACATTGGCGGCGGTCACGAGGAGGTCGATGAATACGATCAATTGCTTGCCGCGCTCGGTCGCACAGAGGACGAGGATGAGCGGGTCGCGGTCCATGAAGCTGGGCATGCCGTTGCTGGGCGGCTGCTCGGACATGAGATTGGCGGCGTGACCGTGACCCCGGCAAACGGCTACGAAGGTCTCTGCTGGGGCGTTGGGCATACGCAGGCGTTCGCGCAAGGGCGCGGCGACGCGTCGGATGTTCGGGGAGCGCTGGCTCCGATGATGCCGAAGCCGGGTGAGGATCGCATCTCTATCTCAGATGTGTTCGCCAATGTGCATGCTCACTGCATCGAGCTGGCGGCCGGTCGAGCTGCTGAACGTATGCTGTTGGAAGCCGAGCCTGCGCCGCCCGCCGACGATCTTCGGCAATCACGTGAGCTGACTCCGCTGATCTGCTCCAGCGAGGAGGCAATCGAGACGTTCATAGCGCACTGCGATGTTGCGGCGCGCGATCTGTTGTTGCCTTACGGCGATGTCGTGATGACGTTGTCTATTGTGTTGCGGATCAAGCGGACGTTGGACGGCGGCGAGATCGACAAGATCATCTCGGATGTGCAGTCGCAGAAATCGCGGGTGGTTGAACACCGTCGGCGCGCCGATTGGCACAAACGCGAGCTGTCTGCCCGCAGCTTTCCGACGGAATAAGATCACGTTGGTGACGCATCGTTGCCGTGTACAGCGCATGATCAGGTCGCGAGATTGCGTGAGCCAGTATCGTCGGATGTACCCAATCTCATCGGCAAGTCAGTACACCTGACATATTTGACCTGTAATTTAGCTACAGGCCCCCGACTAAATGAGCCTTCGTTTGACAGCGGCGATGGTCGTGGCAGTATGAACAGAGATGGCGGCGGTCGGATGTACACCGCACCGTATAGGATCGGGCCTCGGAGCAATCCGGGGCCCGATTTTTTTGAGGTGATCAGATGAAGTTCCCTGATCTCGACGAGACGTCCCGCGCGACATCATCGGGGGGCAAGTCGGCGGTCCGCCCTTGTCCGTATTTAACCCCTTGTCGCCTAATTGAATTTCGCAATGGCCTATTTTGGATTATCATGCGGGCAAGACATCCCGATCAGCGATGAGGGAGATGCGCATGCAATCTTTCTTCGGTTGGGGAATGCCCGTCTTCATGATCGTCCTCGGGACCTTTGTCGCCCTCGAATACATACCGAGGCCGCTTTAGCGATGGTCAAGGAAGCGAAGTTCTATCGGAAGCAGGCCGAAAAAGCCGAACGCATGTCGCGTGCATTGTCGGACATCGAAGCCGCGCAGAACCTTTCCGCTTTGGCTCAAGCGTATCGTAGTCAGGCCGACATGCTGAAAAAATCAAAGAAGTCGAAGAAAAAACGCGGCACGAAACGGCGCTGACGGAACCAATATTAAAAATCGCAGTAGCCGGATTTCATTGGCTGCGTGACACCCCTATGTCGCGCGTCTTCTCTGACAATGTGACTTAGCCTCGCCTCACTGGCGGGGCTTTTCTATGGCGGCCTCGTGGTGCACCCTCGCATCTGCCCGCTGTTCACGTGATATATGCGTCGGTTGCCGCGTCAGCCCGCACCATGGCTTTGATCCCCGTGGCCGTACCTATTCGCCGCTCGATCAGCACCCGCGCCAGCGGACGCGCAGGGCGGTTCTGATTTTCTTAGTTCGATTTAGGAAAGAGCTTATCCCTGATGTAGCGCGACGTTGGCGTCAGGCGAATGCCACGCGGCTTGCGCCAAGTCGCCTTATCGATTTCCTGCTTGTCGCCGATTGTCAGGCGACCGGACGCTTTCGCTGTCACGAAGATCGCGTCACTCATTTTCCGGCCCGAACGACGGTTCTTGGCTGTAACTTCCTTCCAAAGCCTCAGGCGTCCAAGTTTGAGTTTCGGAAGTTCTTCTTTTATCTCCCTCCGCAGGCAATCCTTATCGCTTTCTCGCGCGAGCTTGCGCCCTCCGGGAAACATCCAAAGCCCATCGCGCTTCCTTCTTACGAGAAGCACCCGTCCACGTTTCGCAGCCACCAGTTTCGAAGACTTCGCCATTCCCTAAAGCACCATATGCCTAATCACCCATAGTTAAGCCGCGTGGGCCCGAGACCTTACAAATCCGCAACGTTGTTTCTACAATTTCCAACTCGGCACGATGTCTGACTTTAGTCCGTAATGCGCTCCAGAGCGGACCTTGGCGAGCGCAAAGTCCTATCCCACCGATTTGATGGATTGTGAAGTCGCTACAGCTTGGGCCCGTGGTCGCCGTGCGCTATGAGAGCCTGACTGGTAGCGCGGTATCATAAGTGCTCCCGCATGCCCTTGAACAACGAACGACTCAAAAGCTCACCGGCCCAATAGAGATGTCAGACTTACCCGAAACCGATCACGGTCCCGGCCGCTTTGTATTGTGCATACGGGGTGTAGATCTGAAATATAGTCGGGTCCGCACCTATGCGGTGTTCTTCGATGACAACGACTACAAGGGATCGCTAATATTGGTCATGATAAGACGACTGCGAAAAGCAGGATTATCGCCCGTCCCCCTAGAAGGCCGCCCAGTTGGCGGGGCAACTTCTCCCGGTCGAACGAAATAGCCATTCCGGCGTCGCCCCGCATGACCCATTTTTTCCTCGCCCTTATCGCAATAGCCGTCGTCGCATTAATCTCGGCATTCGTCTTTGCGGCCTTCATACTATAGGCCGCCGCCTCATGTTGGCGGCCTCTTTCAAGACAGCCTTGACGAGAGGCCACGCGGCGCAGGGTCTCCATGCCGCACGGTCCCATGAAATCGGACGTCGTGACGCACGGCCAACGCGGTCCTCGTCCGCCCGATGCACCGGCCGGTTCAAGGGAGTGAAAATTGGACCATGGCCGCCAATGACGGTTGAAGTCGGGACGCCTGACTAACTTACCGCTCGCCTCATTCATCGAAAGTTCTGGTTTCTCGGTCTGTACCTATGGGCCTGTCGGTACTGGCCTAGTTTAACCCCTTGTGGCCTTATTTGAATTTGGCAGTGGCCTGATTTGACTCGCCGCCTCCGCGACCTTTGCCTGCTTGGAATGCAGCACAAATTTTGTGCTGCATTTGTAAGGTTGGTGTCAGGATCGCTGCTTAGCATCAAGCGTCGGGCGTGATGCGGGAGCGCAAATCATGTGCGAAAGGTGCAAAGAGATCGACGCGCAGATTGAGCATTGTGCGCAACTCCAGCGTGAAAAGACCGACAAGGTATATCTTGCTGGCCTCGCAGAAGTCCTGAAAAACTACTTGGCAGAGAAAGCCGCACTGCATCCCGAGGTGCAGAAAGGCCGCCTCAGTTAGCAGCCGGCTCAGCACAGCATTCACAACATGAACCACAACACCCTCTACTTTCGACTCTCACTGATCTGGCTGGCCGTGCTGATCGGCGGCTTTGCGTTTGTGCTGGCGCATTAAGACCGGGTACTGGCCTAGTTTAACCCTCAGTGGCCTATTAAGAATTTGGCAGTGGCCTAATTTCATATTTGTTTCGCAGAGCGGAACCCGGAATTAGCTCGCTTCCCACATGGGCGAGGCCTATCCTCATAGCCATCACCGCCTCGCCTTCGGCTTCTATCGGTGACTCGCGACAGCAACCTTTTCAGATACTGGATCGGCGGTTTTCCGGGTTGCGTTGCGAATACGGAAGCCGTGATCTTCATGGGGGGTTGGAACGCCGGGGCGTGCACGAGGTTAGATAAGATCGCGCGCCATCGCGGGCGGCGCTGACCGGCGCGTTGGATTGGAGGCGGCCCATGAAAAACATCGTGGACGAAGCCGGTGAGATCATCGCCAAAGCGACGGATGACCATATTCTAATCGGCGGCCACCACCGCCTCGCGGTGGCGGCCAGCCTCGGTAAAAGACTGTTCTGGCGAGATACCGGCGAACCTGTGAAGCTTGATCTCTTCTTCAAGCACTATGGAAGTTCTCTTCGACATACGGCCTGAGCTGCTCGTCGAGACGGCGATGACAGATCGGGAGAACTATGCGGCGCGGCCACGGAGCGCGCGCCGGGGTGTTCACAGTGATCGGTCATGATGATCAACCGCGTGCGGAGTACTGTTGATTTCACCGGTACCCCGTCATCACCTGCTTGGCGCTGTTTGATCGCCCAGAGGCGGTGACGGTACGTCACCCACTTCAAGCTCTAGCGGCTTGCCTGTCACGCGCGGCCCGGCGCATCCTGTCTCGCATGCGCACCAAGTCACGCGAAGCCATTTACGGCGCATCGGTCCACGCCTTCAGTTGGCTTCGGCGGAGTCGGTCCCTCGCATATTTCAATCTCCGCGTCGTGGACGTGCTCCAGCAGTTGGTCAAGGTCGCGCATGTCGAACCATTCTCCGCAGCCCGGGCACTTCATGAAATGATCAGCCTCGGCTTCGGCCACGCCGTCAGGATCGAAGCCGCGTTAATTCCGAGTTTCCGTCATCGATCCCGCGTCAGCTTCCGGCGTTCTCAATGCTGGTCTTTCCGGTCGGGGTTGAACACGCGCTCGACGTGACGGTTTAATGCCCGCATGACGCCGATCCGGGCGAACATCGTCGGTCCGTCATGTTCTGCAACCAGTCCAGTAACAACGCCTGCATCGCCGCCTACGCCACGACGCAACTCCAACTTGATGCACAGCATCACTCCGTCTGGGATGGTTCCTCGGCGCTTGAAGTAGAATGTGGGAGACGCAAAGGCTCGTCTAGCAAGCAATTACGAATGTCTGATATCAGCTTTTCCGAGGCGCTTGCCTCTTTCGTGAGTCGGAGCACGATTTCGATATGGTTATCGAAAGTAAGTTTCTGGGAGTCCACTCGCTCCCTATCGAAGACGTTCCAAACAATCCCCTCGGAACTGTGCAACTGCTTATAGCGAGCAAATGGCTTTAGGTATTCGGTTGACATCGGATTGAGCGCGTTCGAGTTGCTAGATACTCCACTGAGGTGCGCCTTCTCGGCTTCCGCTTTGCTTTTGACCCAAATCACCTTCACTTCTTGTTCCGTCCCACCCGACAAAGGGGCGTTGCGCACGTCACGAAACGCGCGGTGGGATGCGGTGGACGCGGAGTTTGCGACAGACGAACGCAAGCACTCGCGGACGGCAAAGTCGTGTGGTCCTGACGCCCCAGTTGGCTGGTGTCAAGTTGCGCGGAGGTATCCGCGCGACAACGGTGGCAAACAAGCCAGGTCTCGCCGGGGAGAGCACGATATAAGCCGTAAACCCTTGCGCAGGGAAGGCCGGACTGCCTCCGCTGAACGTGTATGCTCGTGTGCGTTTTTTTATGTGCCTATTTGGACACGAGACCGCGGGTGCGGCGTGCCCCCGGTCTTCCCCGCGCCCTCTCTTGAGGGTCGCGCTGCGCCCTCTTCTTTTTGGGGCGAATGATTTTGTAAAACCTCGGGCGCATCGTGTCGCGAGATTGCCTACGTTTGTCATCGTCCGCGAAGTGTTCGTTCCGGAAAGATCACTGACGATCCAGTATTCCGAGGCGTCAGTGATGGAACCGAAATGTCGCGGCGTACTGGATACCCTGCCTTCGCGGGTATGACGGCTTCCCTCAGGGAAAGGAAAAAGAACGGGACCGAAATCCCGTGCTTCCCATAAATGCGCGCTTACTTCATCGCGTCATAGATCGCGAAGGAATAGGCGCCTTCCGGTTTCTTGGTGATCACCGGGTCGGAGCCGCCGGCCATCAGGGTCGCAACCGTGCGATCGTAGTCCTTGACGTCGAGCTTGCCGTCGGCGTCGCCGAGCAGCTTGCCGATTTCGCCCATCATCCGCTTCTGGTCCTTCTCGGTCTTGGCGCCGGTGGTGTCGGCGGCGAGAATGATCTTCACGGCCTCGTCGGGATGGGTTTTGGCGTATTCCCAGCCCTTCATCGAGGCCTTGACGAACTTCGCCATCTTGGCGACGAACGCCGGGTCCTTCAGATTCTTTTCAAGGACGTAGAGGCCGTCTTCGAGGGTGGCGACGCCTTCGTCTTCATATTTGAAGACCACAAGCTGGCTCGGCTTGAAGCCGCCATCAATGACCTGCCAATATTCGTTGTAGGTCATCGTCGACACGCAATCGGCCTGCTTCTGCAGGATCGGATCGACATTGAAACCCTGCTTGATCACCTTCACCCCGCCTGCCGAACCATCGATCTTGTAGTTCAGCTTCGACATCCACGACAGGAACGGATATTCGTTGCCGCCGTACCAGACGCCAATGGTCTTGCCCTTAAAGTCGACGGGCTTCTTGATGCCGGTGTCGGCGCGGCAGGTCAGTTCCAGGCCGGACTTCTTGAAGGTCTGCGAAATATTGACCAGCGGCACGCCCTTTTCGCGCGACGCCAGCGCCGACGGCATCCAGTCGACCACGACATCGGCGCCGCCGCCCGCGATCACCTGCGGCGGAGCGACGTCCGGTCCGCCCGGCTTGATCGTGACGTCGAGGCCGGCTTCCTTATAGAAGCCCTTGTCCCTGGCAACGAAGTAGCCGGCAAACTGGGCTTGCGAAACCCATTTGAGCTGGATAGTGACGGAATCGGCGGCCTGCGCGCTCGCCATCGACAGGCCCAGCGTCAAGCCCGCGGCCAATAGCAATTCGTGTTTCATCGAAAACTCCAATTCATCGACCTAGCCGATCTAGGTCCGGTACGAAGGGTGCCAAAAAGTCGTCGCGCGTTCGGCCAGCGTGACAAGTCCGTAGAAAGCCATTCCGGCGAGGGCAGCGAGGGCGATTTCAGCCCAGACCATGTCGATGGCCATCCGTCCCGCCTCGGTGGAGATGCGGAAGCCGATGCCCTGCGTCGGTGTCCCGAAAAACTCAGCAACGATCGCGCCAATTAGCGCCAGCGTGGCATTGATCTTCAGCGCGTTGAAGATGAACGGCAGCGCCGCTGGCAGATACAGCTTGGTCAGGCTTTGCGAGTGGTTCGCCGCATAGGACCGCATCAGGTCGCGCTCGATATGCCCGGAGGCGGACAGGCCCGCCAGCGCGTTCACCAGCATCGGGAAGAACGTCACCAGCGCCACGACGGCCGCCTTCGACGGCCAGTCGAACCCGAACCACATCACCATGATCGGCGCGATGCCGACCAGCGGCAGCGCGGAGAAGAAATTGCCGAGCGGCAGCAGCCCGCGGCCCAGGAATTCAAAGCGATGTGCGAGGATCGCGACCAGCAATCCGGCGCCGCAGCCGATCAAATAGCCGATCAGCACGCCCTTGACGAAAGTCTGGAAGAAGTCCGCGCCCAAGGTCGGCAGCGACATCGCAAACCGCGCCGCCGCGGCGCTCGGCGCCGGCATCAGCACCGGCGGCACGCCAAAGCCGCGCACCGCGACTTCCCAGAGATAGAACACGATCGCGCCGAACAACAGCGGCACCAGCAGATTGAGAGCCCGCCGCCGCTCGGCTCGTATTGGGCGCATGGCGGCCAAGCTGACCACAGACATCGCCGAGGCCAGCCAAACCGCTGTCACGATCGCCCAGAACCCGCCCGCCGCCGATCCCTCAACCCCGGGGTCGCGAAGCAGAACCAGCGAGCTGGCCGCGGCCAGCGCCACGCCGAGAAGGCCCGGCACCGTCGCCCGGCCATCGGCGAACCAGGCAGCCAGCAGAAACAACGACCCGGCCGCCGCCATGGTCTGCCAAACAACGGAGCGCATCAGAAGCCGTGGCTGGTCCGGCGCCAGCGGCAGCAGGAATGCAAGGACGATGGCCGCGGCGGCGAACACGAGGCCGAGGCGAAGCTTGCGCGGGTCCATCAATGGGCTCCCATGCGACGGTTAACGCCACGCTCGATCAGGCTGACAATCCCGATCAGCCCGGAAGAAAGCACCGCGGCCGCGACCAGTGCGGCCCATAATTGAATGGTCTGGCCGTAATAGGAGCCGGCCAAAAGCCTTGCGCCGATGCCGGCTTCCGCGCCGGTCGGCAGTTCGGCGACGATCGCGCCGATCAGCGAGATCGTAATCGCGACCTTGAGGCTGGCGAAGAGGTAGGGGACCGCCGAAGGCCAGCGCAGCTTGAACAGCACCTGGCGCGGCGTTGCCGACCAGGTCTGCATCAGTTCGAGTTGCAGCGGATCGGGCGAGGTAAAGCCCTTCACCATGCCGATGGTGACGGGGAAAAAGCAAAGGTAAGCGGAGATCAGCGATTTCGGTAGTAGCCCGGTCAGCCCGATGGCGCCGAGCACGACGATGAAGATCGGCGCGAGCGCCACGATCGGTACCATTTGCGAGCAGATGATCCACGGCAGCAGGCTGCGCTCCAGCACGCGGCTGTGCACGATCATCAGCGCCAGCAGGGTTCCGAACACCGCACCGAACGCGAACCCGATCAGGGTCGCCGATAACGTCACCAACGAATGATAGACCAGGCTGCGCGGGGCCAGCGGCGGATAGCCGAACACGGAATCGACGAAGGTCGACACGATCTGATGCGGCGCCGGCAGCAGCGGACGCTCGGCGCTCATCGTTCCCGCCAGCACGTCGGTCATCGTGTAGGGCGTTTCCTCGCGCTCGAACCCGTCGCGCACCAGCGTCCAGTTCATCGCGGCCGCGGCAATGTACCAGATCACCACCAGCGCCAGCACCATGGTCACGACAGGCGCGTAGCGCGCGACCAGCGGATGGCGAAGGGGCGATCGCTGTGCCTGCAAGGGCAGCGCGAGCGAGCTACTCGTCATAGGAATGTCCCGCGCGCAGGCCGGTGCGGACGCGCTGGGCGATCTTGAGGAATTCCGGTGTTTCCCGGATCTCCAGCGAGCGGTCGCGGGGAAAATTACAATCGATGATATCGATGATGCGGCCGGGCCGCGGCGACATCACGACGATCTTGGTCGAGAGAAACACCGCTTCCGGAATCGAGTGGGTGACGAACAGCACTGTCTTTTCGGTCGACTTCCACAATTGCAGCAGCTGTTCGTTGAGGTGATCGCGCACGATTTCATCGAGCGCGCCGAACGGTTCGTCCATCAAGAGCATCGCCGGATCGAACGACAGCGCGCGCGCGATCGACACCCGTTGCTGCATGCCGCCGGACAATTGCCAGGGGAATTTGCGCTCGAAACCGGTCAGATTGACCAGCGACAGATAATGCTCGACCCGCTGCTGCTGCTCGGCTTCCGAAAATCCCATGATCTCCAGCGGCAGCTTCAGGTTCTTCTCGATGTTGCGCCACGGGAACAGCGCCGGGGCCTGGAATACGTAGCCGTAACTGCGCCCCAGCCTGGCGTTTTTCGCGCTCATGCCGTTGACCTCGAGCGATCCCGACGAGGGCTGCTGAAGGTCGGCGATCACCCGCAACATCGTGGTCTTGCCGCAGCCCGATGGGCCGATGAAGGAGACGAATTCGCCTTCGGCAACCTGAAGGCTGACATGGGAGAGCGCCTCGACCCGGCCGTCGGCGGTGTCGAAGGTCAGCGAAATATCCTGCGCGTCGACCACAAGCCGCTTCGGCGCTGGGTCGATCGATGGTGGCGCTTCCGATGGCGAGGACGAGTGAGCCAATTTGACCGACGTAAGAGGTGACACGTGATGTTCCGGACGCAGCCTGGTTGCCGGTTCGCTGAGGACTGACATGCTTAGCTCGGGCGATGCCATGATGAGAGTGTGGCAAAAGCCGCCAGCGGTGGCGCGCCCAATGTTTGCGCACGCCGAGATAATAATAAGCAGGGTTTCGCTGCAATTAGAAGCACTTCCTGGGGCAGGGCACGACGCGGGACCGCGGCGATTGATCATCTCTCGCTGTCATGCTCGGGCTATCGCTCGTAAGTCTCGCGCTTCGGGTAGCCGGGCTCGACTGGCGTGAGTTCATGACGCGAGGAAGCGCTGGGATGAGCGGTGCTCTTAACGCAAAGAGCCGGCCGCAACGGCGGCCGGCTCCATGCGGCGTCGAACTCGGTTTAGTTGCGCCCCGCGGGGGCCGAGTACGCGCCGTTTTGATATCGCGACCAGTCGTCCTGCGTCAGCGCCGGAACGGAGGCATTGGCGTTACGAACGGGCTCGCTGATTTGAGCGGGCGCGCGCGCGACGCGGTGAAGGCGATGATGCTCGGTGGCGGAGGCGGCCTGCGCCGCCGAAGCGACGATCAGGGCTGAACTCAAGATGGTCAGTACGGTCTTTTGCATTTTCTTGTCTCCCGGATATTGCGCTGTTTTGCTGCGAGACATGGGCGTCTCGCGAACCCGCGCATCCGGCCGAGATAACGATGAATCATGCAAATTATTACATGACGGGCCATCACGAAGCGGCGAGCAAATTTAATGGTCAAAAAATTTTTCGACCAAAAATTCAGCAGCCATCGACGGTTCGGCCTGATAGACTCATTCCAATCCGCCCTGTTCAATCAGGAAGGGGGCGTGAGTTGCGAGCGAAACCGATGAAGAGACTGACACCTGCGATTGTATCTGCAATTGTCGTGATTGCATCGCCGGGCTTGGTGCGGACAGCCTTGGCCCAGACCAAGCTGACACCGAAGCCCGCGACGGCGCGCGCAGTCGACAATTGCGCGCCGATCGGCCGCACTGCGAATGGTACCCTGGTCTATTCGATGAAGTGCGACAATCTGCCGACGCCTGCACCGCCGCCGCAGGCGGAAGCAGCCCCGGCGCCGCCGCCGGAGCCGGAAGTGCAGCGCACCGGGATTTTTGGGCTGTCCTACACCAGGAAGCAGCCGGATCAGTAGCCGGTGGCTCCTACCGTCCCTGGCTGGAACGGTGCTTGCTTCCACGATCTTCGGCTGCGACCGATAACACCTAATTCCCTGATCATGAGAAAGACGTATGAGCCAACTCATTGTCCACGCCGGCGACTTCAAGTTCGAGGGTCGTTTCGAGGAAAAACTGGCTCCGAAAACCGTCGCGGCGTTCCGCAAGGCGATGCCGTTCGAGAGCCAGGCGATCCACGTGCGCTGGAGCGGCGAGGGGGTCTGGATGCCGCTTGGCGATCTGGATTTCGGCGTCTCCTACGAGAACCACACCAGCTATCCCGCGCCCGGCCAGATCATTCTCTATCCCGGTGGCATCAGCGAGACTGAAATCCTGCTGGCCTATGGCGGCGTGCACTTCGCGAGCAAGATGGGCCAGCTCGCCGGCAATCATTTCATCACCTTGACCTCGGGTATCGAGAACCTGACGGCCTTCGGCAAGACCGTGTTGTGGAAGGGCGCGCAGAAGATCCGGTTCGAGGAAGTCTGAGGTGAGCGACGCCGATTACCCTCGCGACCTCCGCGGCTACGGCCGCACCCCGCCGAACCCGCATTGGCCGGGAAACGCACGGGTCGCGGTGCAGTTCGTGGTGAATTTTGAGGAAGGCGGCGAGAACAATATTCTGCACGGCGACCGTGCGTCGGAAGCATTCCTCTCCGACGTACTGGGCGCGCAGCCCTGGCCCGGGCAGCGCCACGCCAATATCGAATCGATGTTCGAATATGGTTCGCGCGCCGGCTTCTGGCGGCTATGGCGGATTTTCACCGAACGCAAGCTTCCGACCACCGTGTTCGGCGTCGCGACGGCCCTGAAGCGAAACCCCGAAGTGGTTGCCGCGATGAAGGAGGCCGGTTGGGATATTGCCAGCCACAGCCTGAAATGGGTCGAACACAAGGACATGTCGGAAGCCGAGGAGCGCGCTGAGATCGCGGATGCGATCCGCGTGCACACCGAAGTCACCGGCCAGCGTCCGCTCGGCTGGTACACGGGGCGAACCTCGATCAATACCGTAAGGCTGATCCTGGAGGCTGGCGGCTTCCTGTATTCCTGCGATTCCTACGCCGACGATCTGCCGTACTGGATCGCAGGACCGGCCGCACCGCACCTGATCATTCCCTACAGCCTTGATGCGAACGACATGCGTTTTGTCAACGCGCAGGGCTTTGGCGGCGGCGATCAGTTCTTCACCTATCTGAAAGACAGTTTTGATGTCCTCTACGCCGAAGGCGCCACGTCGCCCAAGATGATGTCGGTCGGCCTGCATTGCCGGGTCGTCGGGCGCCCGGGCCGCGCGGCCTCGCTGATCCGCTTCCTCGATTACATCGCCGGCCATGAACGGGTGTGGGTGCCGACGCGGTTGCAGATCGCGCAGCATTGGCACGCTAACCTCGCGCATCTTGCCGCCAATGCGCCAATCGCCCGATAGGACCGCGTAGATGTCCCAAAAGAATCTTTCCGACCTGAATGCGTGCAGCAAGGGCGACTTCGTCACGGCGCTGGTGAATATTTTCGAATACTCGCCCTGGATCGCCGAACAGGCAGCCGCGGCGCGTCCTTTCGCCGGCGTGACCCAATTGTTCGACGCGATGAAATCCGCCGTCGATAGCGCGGCATCAGAGCTTCGCCTCGCACTGATCAAGGCGCATCCCGATCTCGCCGACAAGACGCAACGCGCCGCGGGGCTCACCGCGGAATCCAGCGCCGAACAGAACAGCCTCGGACTGGACCGGTTGTCAGATGCCGAATACGAGGCGTTCGAGCGCGTCAACAATGCCTACCGCGCCAGGTTCGGCTTTCCTTATGTCGTCTGCGTGCGGCGCCAGACCAAGGATTCCGTGCTGCGCGATTTCGAACGCCGCCTGCCGAACGACATCACAACCGAAACGCAAAGATCGGTCGAGGAGATCTGCCGGATCGCGGCGCTGCGCCTCGATCTCCTGGTCGAGTCGGACGACCGGCTCAAGGTGCATGGGCGGCTATCGACCCACGTGCTCGATACCCATAGCGGCCGGCCGGCTGCGGGCGTCGCGGTCGAACTCGTCGAACTGTCCGAACTCGGCATCAGCCGCGTCGTGACACGCGCCGTGACCAACGCCGACGGGCGCACCGATGCGCCCTTGATCGGCCGCCGGCCGGTCCCGATCGGCCGTTATGAATTGACATTCAGGGTCGGGAAATATTTCGCCGAGCGGGGCATTGCGTTGTCGGACCCGCCGTTCCTCGATCAGATTCCCTTGCGCTTTTCGGTCAGCGATCCCGAAGGCCATCTCCACGTGCCGCTGTTGGTGACGCCGTGGAGTTACGCGACTTATCGGGGAAGTTAGCGGTTCGCCGTGTAGGCCAAGCCTGCGACCGGTGCGCGAGGCGTGAGCAACGATGCCGAAGAAACCGGCAATGCCGCCTGGGCGGAAAGGCGGAGCGGGCGGCAATATCTGCTTGCTCGCTGGCACGAACGTTGCTCATTATCTTTTCGGGCCCGGCGCGAGTTCAGGATCGCCGCCGGTCGAACGGGAGGTTGCGAGCGTGCCGCTGATCAAGAACAAGTATGGCAAAGGCCGGGTCCGGGTGATGCGGCTTCACCGCGAGGGTGATCGGCACGAGGTCAGTCAGCTCAACGTCCAGGCCATGATCGAGGGCGATTTCGCCCGCACCTATACCCACGCCGACAACGGCAACACGGTATCGACCGACACCATCAAGAACGTCGTCAATATCGTGGCGCGCCAGAATACCGGACTTGGCACCGAAGAGTTCTGCCAGGTACTCGCGAAGAAATATCTCGACACCTATCCGCAGGTGAGTTCGGTGGAGATCACCGCGCATGAGACCAAATGGAGCCGGCTGAGTTTTGATGGCAAGCCGCATCCGCATAGTTTCATCCTCGACAGCAACGGCAAGCCGTTCGTCGAAGTGCATGCGACGCGCCAGCGATCGACCATGACTTCCGGCATCGACGGTTTCACCTTCATGAAGGCGACCCAGTCGGGCTGGGAAAAATACGTGATGGACCCCTACACCACGATCAAGGAAACCGACGACCGGATCTGCGCCACCAGCATGGTCGCGTCATGGAAGTGGTCGGCAAAGCCGCAAAACTATCCCGCGACCAATGCGAAGATCCTCACCACCGCATTGGAAGTGTTCAGCACCACCTATAGTTCCAGCGTGCAGGACAGCCTGTACCGGATGGGCGAGGCGGTGCTGGCGGCGGTGCCGGAAATTTCCGAGATCAGCATGGCCTGCCCGAACATGCATTTCATCCCGATGAACCTCTCGGCGTTCGGGCTCGATAACAACAACGACGTCTTCCTGCCGACCGATGAACCGCACGGCCAGATCGAATGCACGGTGGGACGGGGGTGATGTTTTCGTCATTGCGAGCCAACGGGTCGGGCGAACGGCCGCCCGATGACAGGCGCCGCGAAGCAATCCATAGGCTACGAAACGCAGATTGGATTGCTTCGTCGCGGAGCCTTGTCATCGGGCGCGCATTCGCGCGACCCGTTGGCTCCTCGCAATGAGGTGTGCATGGAGCTTGTACTCGGGTAGGCCTAGGCCTTCCCGAACTTCTCATGCAGTGCCGGCCATAACCGGTCCGGCTTGAACGGCACGCTCGTGAATCGGATGCCGGTGGCGTTGGCGATGGCGTTGCCGAGCGCGGCCGCGACCGGATTGTACGGACTCTCGCTCATCGACTTGGCGCCCATCGGCCCGATGCTATCGACGGTGTCGGCAAAGAACACTTCGGTGCGCGGGACATCGGCAAAGGAGGGCAGATGATAATCGCGGAAATTCGGATTGATCACGCGGCCGTCATCGTCGATTACCATTTCCTCGTAGAGCGTGGCGCCGAGCGACTGCGCGACGCCGCCCTCGATCTGGCCACGGCATTGCATCGGATTGGCGACCCTGCCGGCATCCGCGGCATGCACGCTTCTCAAAATCCTGATTTCGCCGGTGGCCTTGTTCACCGCGACCCTGAAACCCTGCACATTGAAGGCGACCGAACGCGGCGAGCCCTCGGAGCTGCCGCTGGCGGATAGCGTCCGGCCGTTGCCACGTGCCGACCTGGCCAGTTCGGCAAAGGACAAACGTTGCCTGCCGCAGACCACCGCCTCGTCCTCCAGGGCGCAGGAGGCCGGATCGGCTGCGGCGATGTGCGAGCCCAGCGCGATCAGGTCGCGCGCGAGATTTTCCGCCGCTGCCATCGTCGCGCGCCCGGCCACAAAGGTGCCGGCGCTGCCGTAAGCGCCGGTATCGTGACCGCCATTCGCGGTGTCGGACTGCCGTAGATTGATTCGATCGACCGTGGTCGCCAACGCCGTCGCGGCGATCTGGCGATGCACGGTGGCGGTGCCGTTGCCGAATTCCGCGGTGCCGACGGTCAGCTCGAATCCGCCATCGTCACGCAGCGTAATCTTGCAGTCCGCGAAGTGCCCGGCCGGCGGCACGGTATCGATCATGGTCAGCGCGATGCCGTCGCCGGTCAGCCAGTCCGTTGACAACTCGACTTTCGGCCCGGGCTCGGCCAACGCGCGCTCGACCAGATCGAGGCATTGATCCAAACCGTAAGAGCCACAATGCACATCGTGATATTCGGATTCCGGTGGCGACAGCATGGGATCGCCCTGTTTCACCACGTTGCGGCGGCGCATCTCGAACGGGTTGATGCCGAGCTGTTTTGCGAGTTCGTCGATCGCGGCTTCCACCGCGAAGATGGTTTGCGGCAGGCCATAGCCGCGAAACGCGCCTGACGGCACGGTGTTGGTATAGGCGGCGACGGCATCGACCTTCTTGTTCGGGCAATTATAGACGCCGATGCATTCGCCGACCGCATGAAACAGCACCGGGCCGGCATGGTTGCCATAGGCGCCGGTGTTGGAGAGCACATCGAGCTGCAGCGCGGTCAATTTACCGTCCTCGTCGGCGCCGGCCTTCACCGTCACGCGCATCGGATGCCGGGTCGAGGTGGAAATGAACTGCTCTTCGCGCGTCAGTTCGAACTTGACCGGACGCCCCGTCGTTAGCGCGGCCAGCGCCAGGATATCCTCGACGAACATTTCCTGCTTGCCGCCGAAGCCGCCGCCGACGCGCTCGCAGAACACCCGCACCTTGTCGGGCGCGAGATCAAAGATATCCGCCAGCGCCCGCCGCGTCAGGAACGGCACCTGCGTGCTGGAGCGCACGTTGAGGATGCCGTTTGCATCAACCCAGGCGAGCCCGCCATGGGTCTCCAGCGCCGCGTGCTGCACCCGTTGCGTGGTGAACGTGCCTTCGTAGGTTACCGCCGCCGAGGCCAGCGCGCTCGCGACATCGCCGAACTCGCCGTGGGTTTCGGCGACGATATTGCGCGGCGCATTGCTGACGCGATGCTCTGGCGTTTTGTCGGGGTGGATCACCGGCGCGCCGGATGCGATCGCCTGTACCGCGTCGACCACCGCGGGCAGGATTTCATAGTCGACCTTGAGGCGGCGGCAGCCTTGCTCAGCGGCGGCTTCGGTCTCTGCGACCACGGCCGCGATCTTTTGCCCGATGAAGCGGACGACCGTGTCGAGCACGCGGGTGTCGTCGGGGTCCATCCAGTCCCTTTCGTGCCGCGCGGTCGAAAATAGCCGGTCTGGTGCGTCTTCATGGGTCAACACCGCGTGCACGCCCGGCACGGCGAGTGCGTCGCGCTTGTCGATCGCGATGATTTTGGCGTGCGGATGCGGCGAGCGCAGCATCTTGAGGTGCAGCGTACCTTCCATTGCGACGTCGAACGTGTAGCGCACGGAACCGCGCACCATTTGCGGGCCGGCAGGGGCGGGCAGGCTGCGGCCGAACGCGCTGCCGGCTTCGGCCTGCTCGATATTGGTCTTGCCTTGAAGGGCGTCTTCGATCGCGCGGTAGCCGGTGCAGCGGCAGATGTTGCCTTTCAGCGCGCTGCCCAAATCCTGCCGCTGCGCCTGGTTCAGCGACGCGCAGGTCAGGATCATGCCCGCGGTGCAGAAGCCGCATTGAAACGCCTGCGCATCGAGAAAGGCCTGCTGCATCGGGTGGGCATCGTCGGCGGGCGCGAGGCCCTCGATGGTGGTGACGGCATGACCGTTGGCGCGAAACGCCGGGATCAGGCAGCTATGCACCGGTTCGCCGTCGAGCAGCACCGTGCAGGCGCCGCAGTCGCCGGCGTCGCAGCCTTTCTTGACGCCGAAATGTCCGAGCTGACGCAAGAAGGTGCGCAGGCATTGTCCGGCTTGCGGGGTTTCCGAAAATTCGGTGCCGTTGATCTGATAGGTCATGGTCGTGCCGGGCCGTGTAGTTCGCTGCGCGGGTCTTGTATTTCGCTGCGCGGGCCTTGCAGTTCGGTGCGGATTTCCTCGGCCAGCCGCAGCGTCATGTGCTTGCGCCATAACGGCTTGCCGTGGATGTCGTCGTGGTAGAGCGCGTCGGGGATGCACTGCAGCAGCATCTCGCGCAATTCGTCCGTTCGCGGGATTCCCGCAAAGGACAATTTTATCGGCCGCTTGGTCGAGCCCGTCACCGTCAACGCAAAGGCGCCTCCACTATGCAGGCTGCCGATCAACAACGCCGCGGAGCGGCCGACCGGGGTCAGCGATATCTGGCGGAACGCCGAACGCCGTTTCAGGGCCGCGATTGGAATTTCGATCTGCCGCAACAGATCGCCGGGTGCCAGCACATTGCGCTGGTTGCCGATGACGAAGTTTGCGACGTCGATCGTCTGCTCGCTGCCATCGGCCTTCCAGATCGTGCAAACACCGTCGAGCGCGGTCGCCAGCGAGATCATCGGGCCGGCCGGCAATGACATGCAGATGTTGCCGCCGACGGTCGCGGTCTTCCAGATCTTGAAGGAGGCGAGGAACGCCCGGCAGCATTGATTGATCAGCGGCGAGCCGATCCATTCCGACGGACAAATCAAGCCGTCGAGCTGGGCCACGGTGCAGGTCGCCGCGATCGTGAGCGCGGCGTCGCCGACGGTCAGCGCGGGCCACTTCAGATCGGTGAGGTCGATCAATCGCGTCAGATGCTCCTGGGGCTCCGAGAACAAATAGGTCCCGCCCGCGAGCCAAGCATCGCCTGCCGTCCAAAGCGGCAATTGTTCCCGGCTTTGCGGATGGGCGACCTCGGCAATGGTATTCAAATCCATGGATACTCGTATGATTTCAGAGCGATGAAGCCAGCTCACAAGTGCGTTGCAAGACCGACGCCAAGTTTCAAACAGATTCCGGTTGGTCCTTGAGTGCAGGTAACGTAAGCCACGCTCTTGAGCCCTATTACGGAGACGCCGCAGGCCATGGACCATCCCCACGCAATCTGGATCAAAGACCCCCTGGCTATTCTGGCCGAAGGCGCGGAGCGGGGCATCGTCGTCAAAAACGGCAGGATTGTCGAACTGGTGCCCAGGGGCGGTCAACCCGCGACCGCCGCCGCGTTCTTCGAGGCTGGCGACCATGTGGTTGTGCCCGGCCTGATCAATACCCACCACCATTTCTACCAGACGCTGACCCGGGCGGTGCCGGCGGCGCTGGACCGCGAGCTGTTTCCATGGTTGCAGGCGCTGTATCCGGTCTGGGCGCGGCTGACGCCGAAAAACCTCGAGCTCGGTGTCACCGTCGCGATGTCGGAATTATTGCTGTCCGGCTGCACCACCACGACCGATCATCATTACGTCTTTCCGGCAGGGCTCGAGGACGCCATCGATATCGAGGTCGCGGTTGCCAAGCGTCTTGGGATGCGGGTGTTATTGACGCGCGGCTCGATGAACCGCTCGCAGCGCGATGGCGGCTTGCCGCCCGATAGCGTGGTGCAGGACGAAGACACGATCCTGGCCGACAGCGAACGCGTGGTCGCCAAACATCACCAGCGCGGCGAGGATGCCATGGTGCAGATCGCGCTGGCGCCCTGCTCGCCGTTTTCGGTCACGACATCGCTGATGCGCGCCACCGCCGAACTCGCCGGGAAACTCGATGTCCGCCTGCACACCCATCTGGCGGAAACCGAAGACGAGAACACATTCTGCGAGCAGGTGCATGGCTGCCGGCCGCTCGATTATCTCGAGCAATGCGGCTGGCTCAATGCGCGGACCTGGCTTGCCCATGGCATCTTTTTCAATTCCGAAGAGATCAAGCGGCTCGGCAAGGCCAAAACCACCATCAGCCATTGCGCCTGCAGCAACCAGATCCTGGCGTCGGGCTGCTGTCCGGTCTGCGATATGGAGGAAGCGGGGGTTTCGATCGGCCTCGGGGTCGACGGCTCGGCCTCGAACGACGAATCCAATCTGATGCAGGAAGTGCGGGCCGCGTTCCTGCTGCAACGGGCGCGCTACGGCGTCGGCCGCGTCAGCCACAAGGACGCGCTGCGCTGGGCCACCAAGGGATCGGCGGCCTGCGTCGGCCGGCCCGAACTAGGTGAGATCGCGGTCGGCAAGGCCGCCGACCTCGCGATGTTCAAGCTCGACGAGTTGCGTTTTTCCGGCCATGGCGATCCGTTGGCCGCGCTGGTGCTGTGCGGCGCGCATCGCGCCGACCGCGTCATGGTCGCCGGCAAATGGGCGGTCATCGATGGTGCGATCCCGGGCCTCGATGTCCCCGATTTAATCCGCCGCCACAGCGCCGCCGCGCATGCAATGCAGGTGGGGTGATGTATCGTCATGGCCGGGCCTGTCCCGGCCATCCACGTCTTTCTTACTCAGGTGCAGTTAAGACGTGGATACCCGGGACAAGCCCGCGCATGACGATCTCCAGTGTCGGGACGGGTCGCGGAATCAGCCATTAAAAAGGGCCCGGGCATCGCCGCCCGGACCCTTTCCTTGCGCGCTAACGCCCAGCCGCTACTTGCCTGGCATCTTGTCGTCGATGCCCTTGACGTAGAAGTTCATGCCGAGCACCTGCGGATCGGCGAGACGGTCGCCGCCCTTGCATTCGACTTCCTTGCCGTCCTGGTCCAACACCGGGCATTTGAACGGTTGTAATTTGCCGGTGGCGATGGCGGCCTCGGTGTCTTCGGCCATCTTCTTCACGTCGTCAGGCATGTTGGTGTAGGGCGCCATCTGGAACATCTTGGTTTCAAGCCCGCCCCAGGTATCCCCGGATTTCCAGGTGCCGTCGAGCTGGGCCTTCACGCGCGAGATGTAGTAGGGCGCCCAGGTATCCATGATCGAGGTGAGCTGCGACTTCGGTCCGAACTTGATCATTTCGGAATCCTGGCCGAACGCGACCTTGCCGCGCTCGCTGGCGATCTGCATTGCCGCCGGTGAGTCGGTGTGCTGCATGATCACATCCGCGCCCTGATCGAGCAGCGCCTTGGCGGAGTTGGCTTCCTTGCCCGGATCGAACCACGAGTTGGCCCAGATGATCTTGACCTTGATATTGGGGTTGATCGACTGCGCGCCCAGCATGGTGGCGTTGATGCCCGAGACGACTTCGGGAATCGGGAACGAGCCGATGTAACCGAGCACGCCCGATTTCGACATCTTGGCCGCGATCTGGCCCTGGATGTAACGGCCCTGATACCAGCGCGACGAATAGGTCGCCATGTTCGCGTCGCGCTTGTAGCCCGAGCAATGTTCGAAATGCACGTCGGGGTACTTCTTCGCGACCTTCAGGGTCGGATCCATATAACCGAACGATGTGGTGAAGATCAGCTTGTTGCCGGCGCGAACCAGTTGTTCGATGGCGCGCTCGGCGTCGGGGCCTTCGGGGACGTTCTCGAGATAGGTGGTCTCGACCTTGTCGCCGAATTCCTTGGCCACCGCCTGGCGTGCCAGTTCGTGCTGGTATGTCCAGCCGAGGTCGCCGACCGGTCCCAGATAAATGAACCCGACCTTCAGCTTGTCGGCGGCCCAGGCGCCGGTACCGGCGCCGATGCTGATACTGCCGGCCAGCAGAAACGCCGCGGCAGCTGCAAGAAGTGTCTTCCTCATCGTCAATTTCTCCAAACCATCGGGGGATACAGTCCAGGACGGCGCGCCCCATCACGCACGCCCGGGAATATCAACTCAGCGATCGGGTACGAACACGGTGCCCAGCGCCGCCGGCGCGGTCGATCCGCCGGTGCGCGCGCGCGATAGCGCCACCAGCACGATCACGGTCGCGAGGTAAGGCAATGACGACATGAACTGCGACGGAATGCCGATGCCGGCGCCTTGCGCATGCAATTGCAGAATGGTCACCGCGCCGAACAGATAAGCGCCGATCACCAGGCGCCCCGGTCTCCATGACGCGAACACCGTCAGTGCCAGCGCGATCCAGCCGCGGCCGGCGGTCATGCCGGGAATGAAGAACGGCGTATAGGCGAGCGGCAAATAGGCGCCGGCAAGACCGGCACAGGCGCCGCCGAACATCACCGCGTACATCCGGATCCGCAGCACGGGATAGCCGAGCGCGTGCGCCGACGTATGGTTGTCGCCGCAAGCTCGCAGGACCAAACCGGCGCGCGTCTTGTAAAGGAACCACCAGACGCCGACCACCAGCACCAGCGACAGATAAACGAACGCGTCTTCGCCGAACAGGATGCGGCCGACCAGCGGGATGTCGGTCAGGCCGGGGATGTGCAGATGCGGCGCCGGTGTAATTCGTTCACCGACGAAGCCGGCGCCGATCAGGCCGGATAGTCCGATGCCGAGGATGGTCAGCGCGAGACCCGAGGCGACCTGGTTGACCGCGAGGCCGAGAGTCATCATCGCGAAGATCAGCGACAGCAGGGTGCCGGCGACTACCCCGCACAGCGCGCCGACGATGATCGAGCCGGACAGCCATGCGCCGCCGAAGCCGCACGCCGCGCCGACGATCATCATGCCTTCGACGCCGAGATTGAGAACGCCGGAGCGTTCGGTCACCAGTTCGCCGGTGGCCGCGATCAGCAGAGGTGTCGATGCCGCGAGCACCGACAGGATGATGGCTTCAGCCAGTTCCACGGGACACCTGCCTCGATGCGAAGATGAGCCGGAAGCGATAGAGGATCAGGGAATCGCAGGCGAGCACGTAGAACAGCAGGAGGCCCTGGAACACCTTGGTGACGTCCAACGGAATTTTCATCGCGATCTGGGCCTGTTCGCCGCCGATAAAAGTGAGCGCGAGGAAAAGGCCTGCAATTAATATTCCAATCGGGTTCAGCCGACCGAGAAACGCCACGATGATCGCGGTGAAGCCGTAGCCGGGCGAAATGCCCGGCTGCAAATGTCCGACCGGTCCTGCGACCTCGATGATTCCGGCAAGCCCGGCCAGCGCGCCTGAGATCGCGAAGGTCAAAAGGATCAACTGGTCGGAATTGAACCCGCCGAAACGCGCGGCGCGCGGCGCCGCGCCGACGACGCGGATTTCGAAGCCCTTGATGGTGCGTCCGAGCAGCACGCTGGCGGCGGCAACGACGATCAGCGCAATGATGGCGCCGAGATGCAGGCGGCCCCCGGCGATCAATACCGGAACGGTTGCGACCGGATCGAACTCCGCGGTGGTTGGGAAATTGAAGCCGGCCGGATCGCGCCACGGACCGCGCACCAGATAATCCAGGAACAGATCCGCGACATAGACCAGCATCAGGCTGGTCAGGATCTCGCTGGCTCCGAACCTGACCTTGCAGATCGCCGGTATCAGAGCGTACAGCGCGCCCGCCGCGGCACCGGCCGCCAGCATCGCGGGCAGCACCCAATGTCCGGCATCGGTGCCTTGCGTCTTCACCGCGATCCAACTGCCGGCGACCGCGCCGATCAGGAATTGGCCTTCGGCGCCGATGTTCCAGGCGTTGGCGAGGTAGCAGAGCGACAGGCCGACCGCGATCATCACCAGCGGCGTCGCCTTCACCGCGATTTCCTGCAGCGAATAGCTGTCGGTCAAGGGATCGATGAAGTAAACGCCGAGCGCGGAAACCGGATTTTTTCCCAAAATCGCGAACAGGATGCTCATGGTCACGATCGTCAGGCCGATCGCGATCAGCGGCGAAACCAGCGCGATGGTGTTCGATCGCTCGGTCCGCTTTTCAAGCACGAACTGCATGCGCGGCCTCCTTCGGCTCGAGACTGCTGCCGCCCATCAACAGCCCGAGCTTCTCGCGGCTGGCCTCCGCGGTCGGCATCGGCTCGGAGAGGCGGCCGTGGAACATCACGGCGATGCGGTCGGTGATCTCGGCGAGTTCATCGAGGTCCTGACTCGTCACCAGCACGGCGGCGCCATTGGCGGCGAGATCGAGCAGCGCCTGCCGGATCACGGCGGCCGCGCCGGCGTCCACGCCCCAGGTCGGCTGGCTCACGACCAGGACGGCGGGGTTACGCAGGATCTCGCGGCCGACGATGAATTTCTGCAGATTGCCGCCCGACAGGCTGGCGGCCTCGGGATCACGCTTGGCCTTGCGCACGTCGAACGTCTCGGTGGCGCGGTCGACCGTCAACAGCATCGCGGCGGTATTAACGAAGCCATGCTGTACCATGCCGCTGGCCGCGTGTCCGGTCAGCAGCGCATTCTCGGATAATTTCATGCGCGGTGCGGTGCCGTGCCCGAGCCGCTCTTCGGGCACGAAGGCTGCGCCAAGCTTGCGGCGCCGCGTGATGGAGAGATGGCCCGCGGCGATGCCGTCGATCACCACCGTGCCAGGGTCCCGCGACGGCCGCTCGCCGGAAAGTGCCGCGAAAAGTTCATCCTGGCCGTTACCGGCGACGCCGGCGATGCCCAGGATTTCACCACCCCTCAGTTCGAGCGAGATGTGTTCAAGCCTGACGCCGTGGGCATCGTCGGGCTCTAGGCTGAGATCGTTGACGACCAGCCGCGGGATCGTGACCTGCCGCCCGGCGGAAGCCCTGACCTCCTTAATATCGACGCCGACCATCATGCGCGCGAGCGATGCGGCGGTCTCGAGTTGTGGGTTGCAGGTCGAGACCTTCTTGCCGCCGCGCAGGATGGTGGCGGTGTCGCACAGCCGCTTTACCTCTTCGAGCTTATGGCTGATGTAGAGGATGGCGCGGCCCTCGGCCTTCAGGCGCTCCAGCACGATGAACAGCTGATCGGCTTCCTGCGGGGTCAGCACCGCGGTCGGCTCGTCGAGGATAAGGAATTTGGGGTTCTGCATCAAGGCGCGGACGATTTCGATGCGCTGACGCTCGCCCACCGATAGCTGCCAGACCTCGCGTTTAGGGTCGAGCGGGAGCCCATAGACATTCGACACTTCCTGAAGGCGCGCCGACATGTCCTTGAAGGATTCCTTGCCGTCGAGCCCGAGCGCGACGTTCTCGGCGACGGTGAGGTTGTCGAATAGCGAAAAGTGCTGAA
Organism: uncultured Alphaproteobacteria bacterium; assembly: GCA_963755895.1. GTDB lineage: Bacteria > Pseudomonadota > Alphaproteobacteria > Rhizobiales > Xanthobacteraceae > Bradyrhizobium. Next base: position 40,909 of record CAVWMD010000022.1, on the reverse strand, counting down.
ACACCATGCCGATGCCCCGGCTGCGCGCTTCCGACGGTCCGGACAGCACCATCTTCTCGCCCAGCCAGCGCATTTCGCCTTCGCTCGGCTGGATCAATCCGTAGATGGCTTTGACCAGCGTCGACTTTCCGGCGCCGTTCTCGCCCAGCAGCGCATGGATTTGCCGCGGCCAGATATCGATATCGATCGCGTCGTTGGCGAGAAACGTACCGTAGCGCTTGGTCAGGCCCACCGTCTGAAGCAGCGGCGCTTCGTCAGGGCGAGGACTTGGTGTTGGATCCAACATTCGCGATCACGGGTGTGAGGAATTGATTGCCTGCCTCAATACTGGGCTAATTCGGGCGTCGCCGTAAGTAGTGAAAAAGCGCCAGTCTTTGCCTAACTCTTCAGCAATCAGAAAAGCCAGCGCTTGCGTTAAACTAATTAGTTAAATCGTCGCCGGCGGTCGAGCGAGCCATCGTTGGTGACGAGAGCGTCAACATCGTGTTGCAGAATTGTAACGGTCGATGCAAATCGGAACCGCCGCAGCACGCCTGCCGTCAATGTGAGCAACATCATCTCCTTCCTTGCGGAGTCACGGCTTCGCCGCAAGCGGGGTGCGAAGGACTAAGGTTGCGCCGCTGTAGAACGCTCCGGAAGGCCAATTGAAATAGGCATAAGTGCGATGTGCGTGACTTCCGGCGCGCACTTTCGTGCACTCTTTTCGCCGCATGCGGCGGTTCAAGCAGCAGATCATCCAACGATCGATCGCGAGTTCATGATGAAACTTGCAGCAACACATGGAAAAACTTGAGGCTTCGCACTTCGCGAGAACAAGGCAAGTGTCGTTTGCAAGGGCCCTGATCGTTGTGCTCGTTAACTCTGGGGGTATTCAGAATGTTCTACCGCACCAAAGCAATTGCAGCCGCGGCGCTGTCACTTGCTGCAATTGCCACAGTCGCGCCGGTGAGCTTCGCCGGCGCGGCGGATCTGCCGCCGGTCAAGGCCAAGGCAAAGCCGGTCGCCGATGTGCCGTTCTTCTTCGTCAACGATAATCTGTTCACCTACGCCGTTCAGTTCAATGCGACCAGTCCGGGCGTCACCGCCCACACCGTGAAGCAGGTCTATGCCTATACCCACTTCGACGTCTGGGCTTACGGCACCAACTTCATCACGCTGTCGCTGGCCAAGTCCGATCACGCCGATCCGGCCGTGCCCTGCGGCGATCCCTTCGCCAGCAACGTCAATGTCGGCAATTGCGCCGGCGCGGCGGAGTTTTACGGCCTGATCCGCAGCACGTTGGGCTGGAATCGAGCTATTCAACACCAAGATGTTCTCCGTTGGCGGCATCCTGAATGACATCTCGTTCGAGGTTGGTGTCGATGGCGAAACGGAAAACCAATACCTGGCGCCGAACAAGAAAGACATCGTCGCCGGTCTGCAGTTCGCGTTCGACCTGCCGTACAAGGGCTTCATCGACATCGCTCCCCTCTATTACCAGGAGTGGAATCACAACGCATATCTCACGCCTGGCCTGGTTGGATCGGGCTGCGTCAACGTCAATGGCTTCTGCACCGGTATCGACGATGGCAATACGCAGTTCACGGCGACCTGGGCCCTGGAAATCAACTACTACATGGACCTCGGCTTCCTGCCTGAACAAATCAACTACTTCTCCGTGAGTGGCCGCGCCGGCTTCTACGGACCGAAGGGAGCGGGTTCAACTCCCTCTGCCGTGCAGTCCTTCAACAATACCGCGATCGAAATCAACTCCGAACCGATCCGTCTTACCTTTGATGCCAGCAAGGCCTTCTACCCCGGTGGCATCAAGTATTCTCACTTCCTCGACGTCTGGGTTGCCTATCGCTTCTGGGAGAACAAGTTCGGCCTGGACGACCAGAACCCGAACAATCCTGTCTGCTACACCAATGGTGTGAACAACCGCTCCTGCACCGAGAAGTCGCTGTATGCCGGCGTTACCGCCAAGTTCTAAGTCTGCAAGTTCTAAATCTGCAAGTTCTGATCTGAACCTCCAAGCTCTGATCTGAAGACCACCACCAACTGCTAAAAATGGCGCCGCGATGTTCCCCGCGGCGCCATTTCTGCTCGCCTGCCGATTGCCCAACCGACATTCGCTTTTCGCGCGCGACAGCGTGCGAAAATAATGCGAGATAAGGTCCGCGCGCTGGCGCGGATCAGGTTGGACGCGATGCGCTATTCGCAGACCCGCTATCGATGGAGAAGGTTCAACATGCGCTTCCAGTCAGCTTTCCCGGCCATCCTCGCTGCGTTGCTGCTCGGCTCCACAGCACAGGCTTTTGCGCAGGGTACCTTTGACTATGCGGCTCCCGTTCCAGGTTCGGACCTGCGCGCGGGGTTGGCGGCGCGAGACGCCTACCTAAGCGGCAGATCGATGCCGACCAATAATGCGGTGAGCCCGTGGTTCCGTCCGGAGCCGGTCGCTGCCGAGCCGCGACGGCGGCGTCATCCAGTCAAGAAAACTGTCGATTGACGCGGGAGATCGAACGTCTATTTCGTCCAGACGCCGTCATGCAGCGCCGCGGCTTCGTCCTCCAGCAGCGGCCCGACCACCTCGGTCGAACGCTGTCCGCTCGCGAACACTTCGCGGCAGGGCAAATTCAGTGTCGGGTTCTCCGGATGATTTCCGGTGATGGCGCGCAGGCGGTGTTCGCTCAGGGCATATACCAGCCGGCCGATGCCGGCCCAATAGATCGCGCCCGCGCACATCGCGCAGGGCTCGGCGGACGAATACAGTGTCGCCGCGCCGAGGGTCGCCGGGCTCAGCGTCGTGCAGGCCTGGGTCGCCAGCAAACGCTCGGCATGCGCGGTGCCGTCATGCGCCGGCATGTAGCCGTTCTCGGTCTCGATCAGAACATTGCCGCTGCGATCGACCAGAATGGCGCCGAAGGGGTGGTTGCCGTGGGTCATGGCGCGGCGGGCAACATCGAACGAACGGCGCAGGAAGTGTTCGTCGCGCTCGCTCGGGTTGAGACGTGCGATGTCGCTCATCAATGCCCTGCCATGTGACGCCCGATCTCGGTGAGGTCGGTCTTCGCCGGCGCGGGCCTCGTAGACGAACTGGCCGTGGAACATCACCACCAGGCGATCGGACAGCTCCAGCAGTTCGTCGAGGTCCTCGCTGACCAGCAGCACCGCGGCGCCGCGGTTGCGCGCCGCCATGATCTCGGCATGGATCTGCGCCACCGCCGCGAAATCCAGCCCGAAGCAGGGATTGGCCGCGATCAGGACTTCGACGTCGCCGCCGAGTTCGCGCGCCAGCACGGCGCGCTGCACATTGCCGCCCGACAGCGCCGAGATCGGCGTATCCGGGCCGCGGGTCTTGATCTTGTAGAGCCCGATCTTCTTCTCGGCGTCGTCGCGGAACGCCGCGCGGTTGAGCCACCAGCCGCCGCTGGCAAACGGGCTGCGGTCGAATTCGCGGAATGCGAGATTGTCGGCGACGCTCATGCCGCCGACGCAGGCGTTCTTCAAGCGGCTCTTCCGGCAGCAGCGACATCTTGTGCCGCCGCATTTCCTCGCGGCTGGCGTGATAGACCTCGCCGATCGACGCGGATCTCGCCGCTCTCGGCCTCGCGCTGGCCGGCCAGCACTTCGACCAGCTGGCGCTGGCCGTTGCCGGAGACGCCGGCGATGCCGACGATCTCGCCGCCGCGGACCGACAGCGAGACGTCGTGCACCGCGACCGCGCCGGCATCGTCGAGCGCGTTCAGTTTGTCGAGTTCAAGCCGCGCCGCGGTAACTTCGCCGGTACGCGCCGGCTGCACCGTCAATTCCTCGGCGCCGATCATGGTGCGCGCCATGTCGTCCGGCGTGAGATCGGCGACCCGGCCATGACCGGCGAGCTTGCCGCGGCGCAGGATGGTGACGTCGTCGGCGAACGCCATCACCTCGCGGAATTTGTGGGTGATCATCAGGATGGTCAGGTCGCCATTGACCACCATGGCGCGCAGCATGCCCAGCACTTCGTCGGCTTCGCCCGGCGTCAGCACCGAGGTCGGCTCGTCCAGGATCAGGAAGCGCCGCTTCAGATAGAGCTGCTTGAGGATTTCGCATTTTTGCCGTTCGCCGGCGGAGATGTCGGAGACCCGCGCCTTGAGCGGCACCTTGAACGGCATCCGCGCCAGGAACGCTTCGAGCTCCTTGTTCTCCTTGGCCCAGTTGACGATCGCGGGCACGTCGTCGCGCGCCAGCACCAGATTTTCCGCCACCGTCATCGCCGGCACCAGCGTGAAATGCTGGTACACCATGCCGAGCCCGAGCGCGTGGGCGTCCTTCGGGTTGGCGATCGCCTGTTCGCGGCCGCCGACCATGATATCGCCCTCGGTCGCGTGATAATAGCCCATGATGCATTTCACCAGCGTGCTCTTGCCGGCGCCGTTTTCGCCGAGCAGCGCATGGAACGAACCGGGGCGCACCTTCAGTTCGACATTGTCGAGCGCGAGGAAGTCGCCGAACCGCATGGTCATCGCCAGCGCATCGACGCCGAGTGCGCCCTCCGGGAGCGGCGTCTCGCCGATGATCATGACATCGCCTCGATCAACGCCCCGGAGGTTGCGACCGCGCCGAACACGCCGCCCTGCATCTTGATCATCTTCAGCGCGTGGTCGTGATTGCTCTTGTCGGTGGCGGCGCAGCAGTCCTCGACCAGCACGCATTCGAAGCCGCGGTCGTTGGCTTCGCGCATCGTGGTGTGGACGCAGACGTCGGTGGTGATGCCGGTCAGCACGATGTTCTCGATGCCGCGCAGCCGCAGCATCAATTCGAGGTCGGTGGCGCAGAACGAGCCCTTGCCGGGCTTGTCGATGATGGGCTCGCCCGGCAGCGGCGCGAGGTCGGGAATGATCTCCCAGCCGGCTTCGCCGCGCACCAGCACGCGGCCGCACGGGCCGGGATCGCCGATCCCGGCGCCGATCTGCCGCGAGCGCCAGCGCTTGTTGGCGGGCAAGTCGGTGAGGTCGGGGCGATGGCCTTCGCGGGTATGGATGATGTGAAAGCCCTGCGCGCGCATCACCGCCGAGCAGCTTCTTGATCGGCTCGATCGGCGCCCGCGTCAGCGACAGATCGTACCCCATCTTGTCGACATAGCCGCCGACGCCGCAGAAGTCGGTCTGCATGTCGATGATGATCAGCGCGGTGTTTTGCGGGCGCAGATCGCCATTATAGGGCCACGCATAGGGTTCGGACTTCAGATAGCGCTCAGCCATGGTTTTGTCCTTGCTGTTGTCCTCAGCTCTTTTGACGTGCGATTACCTTGTGATCGACAGTTCGGCCGGCGCGCCGGTCAGGGTGCGCTTCGGCGAGCAGGTGATGATCATGATCGCCAGCGTCAGGATGTAGGGCGCGGCATTGAACAGATGATAGCCGGAGGTGACGCCGACCGATTGCAGCGCCGGTCCAAGCGCTGCCGCGCCGCCAAAGGCGAGCGACGCCCACAGGCACAGCATCGGATCCCAGCGCGCGAAGATCACCAGCGCCACCGCGGTGATGCCCTGGCCGCTGGAGAGGCCCTCGTTCCAGCTTCCGGGATAGAACAGCGACAGGAACGAGCCGCCGATGCCGGCCAGGAAGCCGCCGACCATGGTGGCGCGCAGCCGGATCCCGAGCACGGAATATCCCATCGCGCGCGCGGAGTCCGAGCTTTCGCCGGCGGTGCGGATCAACAGGCCCCAGCGCGTGGTGCGAAACGCCCAGTCAAGAATCAGGCGCCAGCGCGACGCCGATCAGAAACAGCACGTTGATGCGCAACGCGGCGCGAACCTGCGCGATATCGCTCCACCATCCGAAATCGATCGCGGGCAGCCTTGCGGCGCGTCGGCTCGATCAGCGGCTTGCCGAGATAGAACGCCAGCCCGGTTCCGAACAGCATCAGCGCGATGCCGACCGCGATGTCGTTGACGCGCGGCAGCGAGCAGATGCCGGCATGCAGCGCGCCGAGCAGCGCGCCGGCGACGCCGGCGGCGAGCACGCCGAGCCAGGGCGAGCCGGTCAGGTAGGAGATGCCGTAGGCGCTCATCGCGCCCATCACCAGCGTGCCTTCGAGGCCGAGATTGATGCGCCCGGAGCGCTCGGTGATGCATTCGCCGAGGCTGACGAACAGGAACGGCGTGGAGACGCGGATGGCGCCGCCGAACACCGCGAGCGGTACGGTCCAGAGCCCGATCGTTCCGTCCGCCATCAGGATTTTCCTTTCAGGAAGCCGATCCGTCCGTACAGCGCGTCGCTGGCGAGAACGAACACGAAGATGATGCCCTGCAGCACCTGCACCGAGGCGTCGGGCAGGCCGAGCCTGCGCTGCAGCAGCCCGCCGCTGGCGCTGATGCCGCCGAGCAAAATAGCGACCGGAATGATGGCGAGCGGATTTTGCCGCGCCAGGAAGGCGACCAGGATGCCGGTAAAGCCGTAGCCGGCGGCGAGGTTGGCGTTGGTGCGGCCCTGCACCGCGGCGACCTCGACCATGCCGGCGAGACCCGCCGACGCGCCGGCCAGAAAGCAGATCGTCAGGATCAGCTTGCTGACGCCGAGGCCGACGATCTTGGCGGCGCGGATGTTGCCGCCGGCGACGCGGGCGGCGAAGCCGAACACGGTATGATAGATCAGGATATAGGATGCGATCGCGGCGATGATGCCGAACACCAGGCCCCAATGCACCTCGGTGCCGGGGATCGAGCCGATCATGTTGGCGGCGCCGATCTCGCGGGTCGACGGCTTGTTGAGGCTGGCGGGATCGCGCATCGGACCTTCGACCAGATGGTTGAGGATCGCCAGCGCGATGTAGACCAGAAGCAGACTCGATATCGTTTCATTGACGCCGCGGAATTGCCGCAAGCCGCCCGACAGCATGATCCAGAGGCCGCCGCCGATCATGCCGGCGCAAGCCATCGCCAGTTGCACCACCAAAGGAGAGCGCCGATTGCAGCAACAGCGCCGCGCTGGTGGCGGACAGCGCGCCGATCAACAGCGCGCCTTCGCCGCCGATGATGACCATGCCGAGCTGCGCGGGCAGGGCCGTGCACAGCGCGGTGAGGATCAGAGGCGCAGCGCGGGTCAGACTGTTCTGCCAGGAGAACCAGGTGCCGAATGCGCCCTGGTACATGTAGAAATACAGGTCGAGCGGGTTCTTGCCGAACAGGAACACGAAGATGCCGAACACGCCGAGCGCGGCGATCAATGCCGCGCCCGGGATCAGGATGTATTCGATGGAGGTGCCGTAGCGTTGCAGGAATCCGGGATCGGCGGCCGGTGCGACCGCGACCGCGTCGACCGGCTCCGCCACGTCAGTGGTCACGAAGTCGCTCCGACGACGCCTTCCACCAGATAATCCATCTTCTCGAGTTCGGGATCCTTCTGGCCGCGTTCGGTGCCGGCTGCGATCACGGTCTTGCCCTTGTTGTCCATGATCGGACCCTTGAAGATGGTGTAGCTGCCGGCGACCAGTTGGGCCTTGACGTCGTCGGCCTGCTTGCGGGCTTCGGCCGAGACCGCCTCGCCATAGGGCGAGCACTTGACGATCTCTTCCTTGAGGCCGCCGCGGTAGAAGTTCGGGATCTTCTCGCCGGTCTGGATCATCTTGACGAACTTCGGATACAGCGCTTCCCAGTTCCATTCAGCGCCGGTGAGGTAGGCTTTCGGCGCCAGCGGCGACTGGTTGACGTGATAGCCGCAGACCATCGCGCCGCGGCGCGCGGCGTTCTCGACCATGGTCTTCGGACCGTCGACGTGACAGGTCAGGACATCGACGCCCTGGTCGATCAGGCTGTTGGTGGCCTCGGCTTCCTTGACCGGCATCGACCAGTCGCCGGTGAAGATCACCTGCGTGGTGGCCTTGGGGTTGGCAAGTTTCGCGCCGAGCGTGAAGGCGTTGATGTTGCGCAGCACCTGCGGGATCGGCTTGGCCGCGACGAAGCCGAGCTTTCCGGTCTTGGTGGAGTGGCCGGCGACGATGCCCGAGATGTACTGGGCTTCGTCGATATAGCCGAAATAGCTGCCGGCGTTCTTCGGATCCTTGTCGGTCCACAGGCCGCCGCAATGCTCGAATGTGACCTTCGGATATTTGGCCGCCATCTTGAGCACGTGCGGACTGTAGTAGCCGAACGAGGTCGGAAACAGCAGCGTCGCGCCGTCGAGATTGATCATCGATTCCATGGTCTTTTCGACCGCGTCGGTCTCGGGGACCTTTTCTTCCTCGACCACCTTGAGGCCGGCATCTTCTTCAGCGCCGCCGCGCCCTGCGCGTGCGCCTGATTGTAACCGTAGTCGTCGCGCGAGCCGACATAGATGAAACCGATCGTCATGTCGGCCGCGGCGGCCGAACGCACGCCCAAAGCCGACCCGAGCGTCAGCGCGGCGCCCCCCTGCAAGAGATGCCGTCGTGAAATCCTGCCAAAATCCATTGGTTGCTCCCTCTGGCGGACGGACCGCCGCTACATCCTGCGGCTTCGCCTGAGCGGCGGAGCCCAGGGCCAGATTCGCAATCTTCATGCCAATGCCTAATTGAGGAACAAATTATTATAAGTACCTGAAATGTTGATGGTAACCTGAGAACGTTCATCAGGTGAAAATTTTAAGCGGCGTTTGGGTGGATTAAAAAATAGGCTTATTTTTTATATTGTATGCAAGAGAGTTAAGCAGGCCTAGCGCTTCTGGCGGGTGACTCCGTCGTTTGAAGCCGCGCAAGGAGGTTGGAATCCGCTTTCGCAGCTCCCGCTGTCAGCGAACGCTCAGCCTTCGCAGGCAAGGTTGAGCTTTCGCGGCAGCTTGTGGCCGAGACAGCCTTGCGCAGCGCAGAACGCGCCGACCAGTTGCGAAACGACGGTAGTCGAGGCGCGCGCGGTGCCATCGGCATGGTCCAACCGGTTCGCCGCTTCCTGCGCTCGCCGCCGCAGCACGGCTTCATCGAGTGTCAACAGCTTGCCTTCGCGAAACACCACGCGGCCGCCGATCATGACGGCGTCGACCGACGCGCCGTTCTCGCCGAATACCATCTGCAGCAACGGCGCGCGCAGCGGCACGAAATGCGGGCTGTCGAGCCGCAGGAAGACAATGTCGGCCTCGTAGCCCGGCGCCAGCCTGCCAATTTTGTCGAAGCCCAACAATTTGGCCGAACCCTCGGTCGCCAGACAAAACGCCTGTTGCGCGGAGATCCATTGCTCGGTGGCCGGACCCTCGATTCGCGACAAATAAGATGCGAGCCGCGTCGCCTCGAACATGTTCTGTCCGTCGGAGGTGTTGCTGGCGTCGGTGCCGATGCCAACCGTGACGCCGCCTTTCAGCATCTGGCGCAGCGGCGCCACACCCGATCCGAGGCGAAGATTGCTCGACGGATTATGCGCGACCTTGACGCCGGCCTGGCCGAGCCGTGCGATGTCGTTGTCGTCGAGCCAGATCGCATGCGCAGCGCTGAGGCGCTCGGACAGGAAGCCGATGCGATCGAGATGTCCGACCAGGCTCCGGCCGTAGCGCGATTGCCCGATCGAGCCTTGCGCGCGCGATTCCGCCAGATGGGTTTGTAGGGCCACGCCGTGCTCGCGTGCGAGATCCGCGCATCGGATCAGGAATTCGTCGGAGCAATGCAGCGGTATCGTCGGGCCGAGCGCCGGCCGGATAAAGCGGCGGTCGAATTCCCAATTCGCCAGAATCTCCTCACAGACCGAAAATGTCTGATCGATCGGCGCAGCGCGCATATCTGCATAATGCGCGCGCACTTCATGCGGCAATGCTTCGAGCAGACCCGGCAGCGCCTGATAGATGGTGCGGTCCGCAATCATCGGCGCCACCACGGCGCGCATGCCGGCATCGCGGTAGGCGCGGGCGACCGCGGAAATGCCCTCGCGCGAAGGCCCCGGGAATTCGACGGCCAGATCAAAACAGGCGGTGCATCCCTTGCGGATCATCTCGGCCGCGGACAAGGCCGCGCTGAGATATTTGTCGTCGATGCCGCGCGACCGGGTGCTGGCTCCCGCACCGGTCAGGAACATCTCGAGCGAGACCTTGTCGTCGACCGCGCCGCGATTGAGTGCGCCGTGGGAATGCGTATGCGCGTTGACCAGGCCCGGAATCAGCATCCGGTCGGCGGCCGACAACACCTCTGTGTCGTCCGGTACGCTGAAGCCGGGAGTGTCGATCGCCAGGATCAGGCCATCCTGGATCAGGATGTCCTTTGCGGCGGCTCCGCCCGCCGCATCGAGCACGAGGCCGCCGCGAATGATGGTGCGGCGCGCGGTCATGCCGCGAAATCAACGGTCGCGCGCGACACGATGCCGACCGTAAATACTTCCGTCAGGCCGGTGTTGAGCGCGGTGGGCTTGAACGACATATCCGGTGCTTGAAATTGTATACGCGATTTGGCTTGGATTTCGCGTTTCGGATCGGCCATCTACGCTGCCCGATGCGCAATATCCCCCGTATGCGCACGGTACGCATTGGACGGCCAGCCAATTATTTCCGGTTTTAAGGCGTTATCGAAGCGTAAAGTTTAGGCATTGTGCTGCCGAATCTTCGAGCGCGTCGAACAACATTGCCGCATCCTGTGTACGCAATTTACAATTACCGTATGCGCAGAGCGTGAGGTCAGGCGCGCTGAAAGCGTGCTGGCATTTTCGGATGAGCCATCCTGGATGAGCAAGAAGTCCACCCGCGTCGATTTCGCCTGCAAGGCGCTGCGGCAGGCTATTATCGAGCAGGCATTGCCGCCGGGCACCAAGCTGCCCGAGGATCAACTCGGCACGCGCTTCGGCATGAGCCGGACGCTGGTTCGCGCCGCGCTGGCGCAACTGCAATCCGAAGGCCTGGTGGATGCGCCGCCGCGCCGTACCGCGACCACTGCGAAGCCGACGCTGGAACAGGCCAAGGAAGTCTTCGAGGTTCGCCGGGCGCTGGAGCGCGAGGTGGTGCGGCTGGTCATTTTGCGCTGGCGCGCCGAATTCGGCGCCGAGCTCGAAGGTCACGTCCGTGAGGAGGACGCCGCGCGCAACGGCGGCGATGAACGGGTGTCGATCCGGCTGGCGGGCGAATTCCACACCAGGCTCGGCGCGCTGTCGGGCAACGCGTTGCTCGCCCGCTATCTCGGCGAGGTGGTGTCGCGGACGTCGCTGATCCTGGCGCTCTATGGCCGGCCGCATTCGGCCGACTGCGCCGTCAGCGAGCATCGCGAAGTCGTTGCCGCGTTGCGCGCGCGCGATGCCGCGGCCGCGATCGCTGTGATGGATCACCATCTCGGCGCGGTGGAGCAGCGCGCCTTGCTCGACCAGGTTCGCGACGGGCAGTTCGATCTTGGCGCGGTGCTGTCGCGCTATGTCGAGGACAACGCGGGTTCGCTGGAGGTCACGCGGCTGCCGAAGCGCAGGAAGCGAGCCTCGAAATGACCGCCATACCCGGTGTTCCGCTGCCGGCGCCGCCCTTTGAGACCGTACCGGCATCTGCTAATTTTGCGGTTGCCGGGCCTGAACTTCAAAAGCTTCTTCCAGATGTACCTTTGAACGTGGAGTGTCTGACATGCCGACCCATTTAACACGCCGCCAAGCTCTCGCGATTCCCGCCGGGATCGCCGTGGGAAGTCTGATCGGTCGTCCCGCTTTCGCCGCCGAGCCCGTCAAAATCGGCTTGGTCGCGGCACTCTCCGGACAATCCGCCAAATCGGGTGAGGGGATCACCCGCGGCCTCACCATCGCGATCGATGAGATCAATGCCAAGGGCGGCGTCCTGGGTGGGCGGATGCTCGAACTGGTTCGCCGCGACGATGAATCGAACCCGGCGAAGGGCCAGACCGCCGCGCGCGAGCTGATCGACAAGGAAGGCTGCGCGATCCTGTTCGGCGGCATCGACAGCCCGGTATCGCAGGCAATCGTTCCGCTTGGTGAACCAGGCGCAGGTACCGTTCATGGGGGTGTGGGCGGCGGCGACCAACATCACCCGCAACGGCGCCAATCCGAACTATGTGTTTCGCGTGTCCGCCGTCGACGTGCTGGTCGACCGCGCGCTGATCAAGCATGCGATGACGAGCTTCGGTTCCAAGACGCCGGGCCTGATGCTGGTCAACAATGGCTGGGGCGAATCCAATCTCGGCGGCCTGACCGCGGCCGCGGGCGCCGCCGGCATCAAGCTCGCGGGCGCGGAGAAGTTCGAAGACAAGGACGTCGACATGACGCCGCAACTGCAACGGCTGCGCGACGCCGGCGCCGATGCCGTGATCCTGGTCGGCAACGCCGCGCCGGGTGCGCAGGTGGTCAAATCGCTGCAGAAGTCGGCCTGGGCCGTGCCGGTGGTGTCGCATTGGGGCATTTCCGGCGGCCGCTTCCCCGAACTTGCCGGCTCCTGGGCCAGCAAGGTGCACTTCGTGCAGACCTACAGCTTCTTCGGCACCCAGAACGATGTCGGCAAGAAAGTGCTCGCGGCGCTTGATGGCGAAGTATCCCGACATCAAGGGCCCCGGCGACGTGACGCCGCCGGTCGGCGTTGCCAACGCGTATGACGCGATGCAACTCACCGCGCTGGCGATCACCAAAGCCGGTGCTACCGAAGGCCCCAAGCTGCGCGAAGGCTTTTTGGCGATCGACGGCTATCAGGGCCTGATCAAGAACTACGCAAAACCCTTCACCGACGAGAACCATGACGCGTCTGAATGAAAACGATTACGTGATGGTCCGCTACAACGGAGATCAGATCGAGCCCATTACCGGCTAGTTAGCGGTTAGTCACCGGCCAGTTCCTGCACCGGATCATTCATGCTTGCGACCGCACTCGTCTCGGGGCTCAGCCTCGGCAGCATCTACGGCCTCATCGCGCTTGGCTTTACGCTGACGTTCTGCCGTCTCCGGCACGGTGAATTTCGCGCAAGGGTCCTCGGTGATGCTTGGGGCCGTGATCTGCCACGCGCTGGCGATCGGCCTGCATTGGCCGATGCTGGCGGCGGTGCCGGTGGCGCTGTTCGCCTGCGCGATCTGGGGGCTGATCGTCGAGCGCATCGCGGTGCGGCCATTCGTGGCGCGCGGCACCAATTCCTGGCTGATGGCGACGGTCGCGCTCGGCATCGTGCTCGACAACCTCGCGATGGTGTTTTTCGGCAAGGAGCCGCGCGCGCTGCCATCGGCCTTGGCCGATGATCCCTGGGTGATCGGCAAAGTCGGCATCTTTCCGCTGCAGGTCTTGATTCCCGTGGTGGGATTGGGCCTGGCGTGGCTGGTTCATCTCGGCATGGTCAGGACCGGATTGGGCCTGAAGCTGCGCGCGGCGGTCGATAATCCCGACGCCGCGCGGCTGATGAGCATCGATGTGACGCGTCTGGTCGCGCTGACCTATGCGGCGGCGGCGCTGCTGGCCGGGATCGGCGGCATCCTGATCGCGCCGCTATATAATGTGTGCCTATGACATGGGGACGCTGTTCGGCATCAAGGCTTTTGCGGTCGCGATCCTCGGCGGACTGACCAATCCCTGGGGTGTGGTGATCGCGGGCCTTGCTTATGGTCTGGTCGAAGCCTGCGCCACCACCTGGCTCGGATCCGCGCAGCACCCAGATCGTGACCTTCACCGCCGTCATTGCCGCGCTGGCGCTGGCGCCGTCGGGCCTGTTCGGCGGACGGACCAAGGCGCGGGTATGAAGGCGGGCTTATGAAGGCTGTGACCATCGCGATGAGCGCGATCCTGATCGCCGCGGCAGTGGCGATCTGCCTGTTTGCGCCCGGCTATTACGGCTATCTGTTGGGCACGCTGGCGACCACCGCATTAGTCGGCGTCGGCCTGAACGTATTGCTTGGCCTCGCCGGCGAAGTGTCGCTTGGGGCAGGCCGGGTTTCTCGCGCTCGGCGCTTATGGCGTCGGTATTCTCACCACCAAAGCCGGTCTGAATTTCTGGGAAGCGCTGCCGCTCGCGGTGCTGCTGGTCGCGGCGATCTCGGCGGTGCTGTCGATCCCCGCGCTTCGCGTCACCGGGCCGTATCTGGCGATGGTCACCATCGCGTTCGGCTTCATTGTCGAGTCGGTGTCGGTGGAATGGCGAACCTCACCGGCGGCGCCAGCGGCTTGAGCGGCATTCCGGCGCCGTTCGGCACCGGCGGCACCGCGTTGCTGGCGTGCGGCTTCTGCGCGCTGGCACTGGTTTCATTTTACTGGTTCGTGCAAAGCCCGCTTGGGCTGGCGATGCAGGCGACGGCCTCGGCGCCGGCCGCCGCGCGCAGCGTCGGCATCGGGCCGCTGCCGGTGCGCACCGTCGCCTTTGTGTTGTCGGCGGCCGCGGCCGGTCTTGCCGGCGGATTGCAGGCGGCGCTGACCGGCTTCATTGCGCCGAGTTCGTTTCCGTTTTCGCAATCGATCCTGTTTCTGCTGGTCGTGGTGCGTCGGCGGCGCCGGCCGCACCCTCGGCCCGCTGCTCGGCGCTGTCGGTGGTGGTGTTGCTGCCGGAAGCGCTGGCGAGCCTTGCCGAATATCGCCTGCTGGTGTTCGGCGCGGGATTGCTGATCGTGCTCTGGCTGGCGCCGGGCGGCATCGCCGGCGCGCATCGCGCGCTTCATCGAGGCCGCGAAAATCTGCACCGGCCCCGCCGCCGGATATCGACCTTGCGCTCGCCCATATCGCGAGTGCGCGCGGCGATCTCGTCGCCGAAGGCGTTCGCGTCGCCTTCGGCGGTGTCGTCGCGGTCGCGGGCGTCGATCTGACGGCGCCAGCCGGCCGCATCACCAGCGTGATCGGCCCCAATGGCGCCGGCAAGACCACGCTTGCTCAATCTCGTCAGCGGATTTCAGCGGCCGGATGCCGGCACGGTGCAGGTCGGCAGCAACGAGATCACCGGCAAGCCGGCCGACGACGTCGCGCAGAACGGGCTGGCCCGCACGTTCCAGACCGCGCAGCCGTTCGGCAATCTCAGCGTGCTCGACAATGTCCGCCTCGGCCTGTTGCGCGGCGACTGGCGTGGCGAGGCGTCGACCGAACTGGCGCGCGCGCTGCTGGCGCTGGTCGGCTATTCCGGATCGGAGACACGGCTGGCCGCGACGCTGCCGCATGTCGATCGCCGGCTGATCGAGATCGCGCGCGCGCTTGGCACCGCGCCCGCGGTGCTGCTGCTGGATGAACCGGCCGCCGGGCCTCGACGATGCCGATACCGCCAAGCTCGGCGCCCTGTTGCAGCGGCTGGCGCGGCGCCGGTCTCGCGGTGGTGCTGGTCGAGCATGACATGTCGCTGGTGATGTCGATCTCCGACGAGATCGTCGTGCTCGATGCCGGCCGCCGCATCGCGGCCGGAACGCCCGCCGTCGTGCGCGCCGATCCCGCCGTCAAGGCGGCCTATCTCGGCGGCGCCACGCCGGCGCGATCGACGATCACGCGCACAGCCCGGCGCGTCCGTGCTCGATGTCCGCGAGCTCAATGCGCCGGTTATGGTGCGCTCGGCGTGCTCGACGGCATCGGCTTGCAGGTCGGGCGCGGCGAGACCATCGCGGTGCTTGGCCCCAACGGCGCCGGCAAATCGACGCTGATGAAAGCGCTGAGCGGCCTGTTGCGCCCGGTTGACCGGCAGGATCGGTTTTGGCGGCGCCGAGCTGTCGAAACTTCCGGCGCATCTGGTGGCGCGCGCGGGTCTGATTCTGGTTCCCGAAGGACGCCAGGTGTTTCCCGCATCTGACGGTCGCGGAAAATCTTCGCCTCGGCGCGACGCGCCGGCGATGATTTCGAGCCTTCCGAGATCGAGCCGATGCTCGCACGGTTTCCGCGGCTGCGGCCCGCGCCTGCACACTGCGGCGGGTCTGCTATCCGGCGGCGAGCAGCAAATGCTGGCGGTGGCGCGCGGCTTGCTGGCGCGGCCGGATATGTTGCTGCTCGACGAGCCGTCGCTGGGGTTGGCCCCCGCGGTCGCCGACGAGTTGTTCGAGCAGTTCGCCAGGTTGCGCGATGAGGGCATGACGCTTTTGATCGTCGATCAGATGGCCGATCATGTGCTGGCCATTGCCGATCGCGGCTATGTGCTCGGCGGCGGCCGCGTGGTGGCGCAAGGCGCTGCCGACGGAGTTGCGTGATGCGAAGCTGGATGAAGCCTATCTTGGCGCCGCTCCCGCTGATGGTGAATTGATGGATCTGATCGTTCGGAACGCCTGCATCGTTGCATCGAGGGCGCGCTTGCCGTCACCGATATCGGCATTGAGGGCACGAAGATCGCGGCGCTGTCGCGCCGGCGCTCGGCGCCGACGCGCCGGAGCTGGACGCCGGGGGCTGCCTCGTGGTGCCCGGCATGATCGAGACCCATATCCATCTCGACAAGACCTGCATCATCGATCGCTGCCATATCGAGGAAGGCACGGTCGCCGAGGCCGTGCGGATCACCGCGGCGGCCAAGAAGCAACTTCACCGTCGAGGACGTCTACGCGCGCGGCAAGAAGACGCTGGAGCGCTGCATCAGCCACGGCACCATGCATATGCGCACCCATGTCGAGCTTGATCCGGGCATCGGCATGATCGGGTTCGACGCGGTCGAGCAATTGGCGCGCGATTACGCCTGGGCGCATCGATGTCGAACTCTGCGTGTTTCCGCAGGAAGGGCTGACCAATAATCCCGGCACCGAGGAATTGCTGATCGAGGGCCTGCGCCGCGGCGCGCGCGCGATTGGCGCGGTGCCGTATTTCGACACCGACCCGCGCGGCCAGATCGATCGCATCTTCGCAATCGCGCGCGATTTCGACGCCGAGATCGATATGCATCTCGATCTTGCCGAGACCATTGACGGCATGCAGATCGAATATGTCTGCCGCAAAACCGAGGAATATGGCTGGGGCGGCCGGGTCGCGGTCGGACACGCCACGCAGATGTCGCTGTTACCGCCGGACCGCTTTCGCGACGATCGCGGCCAAATTGGCCGACGCCGGCGTCGCAGTGACGATCCTGCCGTCGACCGATCTGCATCTGATGGGCCGCAGCCACGATCATGCGGTTCCGCGCGGCGTGGTGCGCGGCCGGACCGTTGCGGGAGGCCGGCGTCACCTGCTCGATCTCGACCAACAACATGCTCAATCCGTTCACGCCCTATGGCGATGGTTCGCTGATCCGGATGGCCAACCTTTATGCCAATGTCTGCCACGTCTCGCGACCGTCAGACCTTGCCGGCTGCCTCGACATGATCACGGGAGCCGCGGCGCGGCTGATGCGGCTCGACGATTACGGCATCGGCGTCGGCGGACCGGCCGATCTCGTTTGCCTCGATGCGCGCGCCCCGGCCGAGGCGATCGCGACACTGGCGCAGCCGTTATGGGGCCTCAAGCGCGGCCGTGCGTCGTTTACAAGGCCGCCTCCGCAGTTGCACCCGATGTGACTTCTAATGCTCCGCAAGCACGATACTGACACGCGTTTCGTCGACGAAATCCTTGATGTCCTGCTCGGCTCGGCGGAACAGATTGCGTTCGACGACCAGCACGCGGCCGCTAATCGTCTTGGTGCAGCGTTCGCGGAGGTAGACGCCGCCCACCGGCTGGTCGCCCGCGCCAGCCTCGCCTTCGGTGCACTGCCATCCGTCCGAGCCGTAGCGCGATTTGGCCTGTATCCCCAGCAGAAACGCTTTCTTCCTGATATAGAGCCGCGCCTTCGGATCGGTCTCGATCTGCAAACCGGTGACCGTGCCGCCATCGGCGATCAGCAATGTCAGGATCGCCGGATGGCCCGCCACCATCGTGCCGTCGCGGCTGGTCGTTGGATCGAAGCCAAATCGGATTGCCCGAATCCCGCCCGCATCGGCCGGGCAGTCATGCCAGTTGTCCCAGCCGGGGAGGCTATGCTTCGGATCCGCCGCGCAGGCAAAGTCGACATAGCCGGATTTCGCCAACTCGGATGCCGGCATGCCGAGGCGGATGTCGCGCAGATCGTTGCCGCTGAACTCTTCGGTCCGGGCCGGAGCGTGCGCAAGCGTGATCGCCTGCCATGCCAGCACCATCGCGACAAGAATTCCCGATCGCCTTGATTGGTTCATCACTGGCTTTTCCCCGTATCGGCGGCCGCATCGTCTGCCTTCTGCGACGGCGCCTTGTAGATGTCGCAGACCCGCGACGAGTTTGAGAAGAAGGCGATGCATTCGGCGTAGGTGGGATCGCCGGCTCCCTTGATGTGGGCCAGCACATAGTCGGCGACCGCTTCGATATCTTTGGGCCGCAGAAATGTTCCGCCCTCCGGCGGCATCTGTGCCCCGGCTTCCTGCCGGGTCATGCTGTAGCATTTCACCTCATCGTAGGCGCCGCGCACAAAGAAAGGCATCCCGGTGCCAGGTCGCCCGCAGCTGGCGGTTTCGATGATCTGATCCCGTGTCAGTTCGGTCTTGCGCAGCGACAGCGCGTCGCCGCCATAGCCGCCACCGCCGTTGCCGTGCCATTTGTGGCAGCCCATGCAGTTGGCTCGTTTGAACACCGCCTTTCCGGCGTCGGTTGGATCCGCGGCCGGCGGCGCCGACTGGCCGTAGGAAAATCCGATCGAACTATTCAGGGCTATGACGCTTACAAGGAGCATGCGTATCGTGGCCGGGAAGGCATTGAACTTCATCATCACGTCTCTTGTCGGAGAAAGCAGGAGGGCCCGGTTGTCGCGGGCCCTCCCGTGTGGGTGTCAGAGTGCGAACACGTAGAGCATCGATCCCGGCTGCATCTTTTTCAGCTCGGGGGTTGCATCGATGAACCACTTGTCCCAGGCACCGCCCAACCCGACCAGGATGGCGACGTACTGCTTGCCGTCAACCGAGAAGGTCATGGGCGGTGCGTTGACGCCGCCGCCGGTATTGAACTCCCAAAGTTTCTGTAGCGACTTGGCATCAAGCGCCATCACTTCGCCGGAGGGCTGACCGGAGAAGACGAGGTCCGGAGTGGCCAGGATGCCGCCCAGATTCGGGTACGGCGTCTCCATCTTGCCGGCGACCTTGCCGGTGGTGACGTCGATCGCAGTGACGCTGCCGGTGATCTTGACGTTCTGGCTCGGTCCGCCGCCGGTCCAGAACTCCCGCGGTTTCAGTTTGTTGGGATCCGACACCTCGACCTTGATGTGATTGCAGCTCTCGATCACCGGGATGTACCAGAGCTTCAGCTCCGGATTGTAGGCCGTTGGCGGCCAGTTCTTGCCGCCCATGTTGCCGGGGCAGATGTCGGTTTCCAGATTGGTGCGGCTTGGCGTCACCGACGCTTGATAGGCCTGCACCGACTTGTTCGGATCGTATTCGATCGGCTTGCCGGTCTCCGCGTCGAGGCCTTTGGTCCACGTCACCTTCTTGACGAACGGAAGACCCCAGACGAACTTGCCGGTGGTGCGATCGATCGCATAGGCGAAGCCGTTGCGGTCCGCTTCGAGCGAAAGCTTCTGCGGGCCGCTGGGACCGGGGATATCGACCAGCACGTTTTCCGCGACGCTGTCGTAGTCGAAAGGATCGTTCGGCGTGTGCTGATAGTGCCACTTGATCTTGCCGGTCGAGGCATCGAGACCCAGCGAGCTGTCGGTGTAGAGATTGTCACCCGGCCGGTATGCATTATCCCAGTCCGGTCCTGGATTGCCGACGCCCCAGACGATAGTGTCGGTGGTGGGATCGTAACTGCCGGTCACCCAGGTCGAACCGCCGCCGGAAGCGCTCGCGCTTTTGTCATCCTTCCAGGTTTCGCTGCCGGGCTCGCCTTTGCCCGGTATGGTATGGGTGCGCCAGACCTCCTTCTGGGTCGTGAGGTCGGTGGCGGCGATCCAGCCGCGAATGCCGTACTCCGCGCCGGCAACGCCCGTGATCGCCATGTTCTTGACGATCAGCGGAGCGCCGGTAATGACCTCGCCCTTATCCGGATTGGCCACAGTGCGTTGCCAGGCGACTTGGCCGGTTTCCTTGTTGGTCGCGACCAACCGGCCATCAAGGGTATGCGAAATCACGAGATCGCCCCACAGGGCGACGCCACGGTTGTCGACCCCGCAACAGGAGACGGCACCCGCCCAGTCATGGTCGGTCTTGGGATCCATCTTCCAGACCAGCGTGCCGTGGCCGCCATGCGCGTCGATCTTGTAGACCGAGCCCCATCCATCGGTAACGTAGAGGAAGCCGTTTTCGGCAATGGGCGTGCCTTCCAGCCCGCCGTGGCTCCAGATGCCGCCGCCTTCGACGCCGCCGAGGTGCATGGTCCAGGCGACCTTCAGATTCTTGACGTTATCGCGGTTGATATCCTTCAGGCTCGAGAATTGGTGAGCCGCAAAATCCTTGTGATGATGAAGCCAGTTGCCCGGCTCCTTGTCAGGGTTGAGCAGGCGTTCCGGGGTGACCTCGTCCGCGGCCGAGACCGGTGTGCCTATCATCGCTGCGGCAGCGACCGCAACGGCGAGCAAACCCGCCCGCGTGGGGACCTTTCCGTGACCTGAAGATCGTTTCATGAGTAGCTTCCTCCTGTTGGCGAATTCTTGTTGAATTGGAATTCTTGCGACCCGAATACCCGCATCCGGATGTTCGGTCATGTTCAGCGGGCTCACCAGTCCGCTGCCAGTGATCAGGGCGTTGGTGAAACCTGCACCTCCGTTTCTTTGCTCCCGGCGTTCTGGAAAACGACGGCACACGTGAACCTCTCGCCACCGACGAGCTTCTGCCGCGTTTGCAGCAGCATCACGTGATATCCCTCACGCGTGAGTTCGACCGTCTTGTTTTCGGGTATCGGAATTGATTTTACCGCGCGCATGGCGGGCGCGCCTTCGCCGCGATCGACGGTGTGCTTCTCGGAAAAATTCGCGATCGGACAGCGGACACGCGATATGGCGTCGGCTTCGGCCCCATCGTTCCTGATCGTCATCAGCAGCGGAAGATCGATTCCAACCTGATCGGAGGCGGGTACCCGGGCATTCGTCACTTGCAGCGTATCGCCCGCCGCGGCGGATCCGGGCGCGAGCCCAAATGCCGCCGCAACAAGTCCAGCGGTAGCCAGTCCGATCGCAAACAATCCCGATCTGTCGAACAGCCCAACCCGCTCGCGGTAATCAAGACCTTTGCGGTCACGACCCTTACGAACAAAAGCTGCGCCATCAACACTCGATGTCGCTATGGCAGTCATCGGCTACGTCTCAGCCGATATGTGATCCCGGGAAGGCAGGGTTAGCCCAGACCTGGAGGCTGAGCGAGACTTGCAAACCAGCTGAGACTTGCAAGCAAAGCGTCTCCAAACGAAACAGCACGTCCGTTTCATCGGCATTTATCTCCCGGATCGTCTTTTTGCTTTTGTAGTACGCAACGTTACGATTCTGTAACGGATAAATCACCCGAAATTATGGTGGAGAGAGGGCAATCATCTAGAGGAAAATTCCAAAAGGCGGCTCGCCGCGCGTGTTTTCTGCCAACCGGCAATTCTAGCGCTGCCATTTGGCGCGAGGCTGGCATTCTTCGGCTGCCATCGCGGCGGTTTGAGCAGACGCTCTATTGCTATGAAATCTCTATAATAAGAACCGTCCTTCCATCCCGAAATCCTATGCAGTCCGGCGTAAATTGGTGGCCGCCGATAGGGCGCCGGGAGGTGGAACTGCGCGTCGGGTGCCCGGAGATGGGCAACGCGCCTGGCTCTCGCGGCCGGGCATGGATGTTGCTCCATCAGCCTCGTCGAGGTTGCCAGACGCAGTCCGGTAGGCAGGGAATACCGCATGTTTTTTCGTCGGTGGAATGGTTCGGTTGCCGGGATCCTTATCGTGACCGCGACGGCGCTCGCCGCTGTCGGCGATCGTCCCGCGCATGCCGAAGATCCCAACATCAGCAATCGGCGCGCTTCGGAGCGAACCGAATTCACCAACGACGAGATCAAGAACGGCTTCTTCAAGATCGCGTTCCATGCCGAATTGCAATTCGACGCGCGCGTCGAGCGCCTGCGTAAGTTCGATGAACCGGTCCGGATTTTCGTGATCAACAAGGGGCTGCCCGATCGCACTCCTGAGATCGCGGCGATCGTCGCCGACATTCAAGCCCATGTGAATCACCTCGACCTCGCGGTAACGAACGATCGCGAGGCCGCCAATTTCGTCGTCAGGCTGGTCGCCAAGCGCCATTTTTCGCAAACGATCCGCACGCTCTACGGCAGCAACCGCGCGGCGCAAATCCAGAAGTCGCTCAGCCCGCAATGTCTCTCCGGCATCGGCAAGGACAATCTCTATCGCATTCACCGGGCCGAGGTGATCCTGCCGGTCGATGCCGGCGATTTTGCCTTCTATGACTGCGCCTATGAGGAGATGTTGCAGGCGCTCGGGGCCATCAATGACGACCGATCTGTTCCCTGGACCATGTTCAATGACGATGTCCAGATGGGTTTCTTCGACGTCTACGACCAGTACCTTCTGAACATCCTCTACGATCCGCGGCTTCGCCCGGGCATGACCGAAGAGGACGTCAATCAAGTATTGCCCACGATTTTCCCGGCCGCGCGGGCGTGGGTGGCAAGCGTCAACCCGCCGCGGCGTGCGCAGCAGCATGACGAACCGGATCGACGTGGATCTGCTGCAACGCCAAAACAGTCCGTGACCGCTCTGGTGCGGTCAACGGAGGTCAACTCATCTGACCCCGGCAAAGCCCGTCAGGATTGATCGTCAGCAGCTTCCAGCGTTGCTCGCGCTACCGCTTTGGCACCGACGAGGTTTTCGCCGACGACGAAGAGTATTCCGTAATCTCGGAACCTGCGCTTCGGATATGTCGATTGGTCGACGCGACATGGACTGTGCTGACGGGCTTCGTCTGCGAGTACTTCGACGGCGCACTTGCCGACGCTCCGGCGGCGGCGCGGTCGAACGGCAGCGTTGATCCCAAGAGAATAACGAGCGCGCCCGCGGTGGCAAGGTATCTGGACATTGCATCCTCCATTTGGTCCGGAACAACCCAAACAAAACAGAACTGCAGGTTTCGTATACGGTTGTTGTCCCGTTAGCCGAGGATGATCTTGTCTCGCGCCAAGCGCAATCATCAATCTTCGGTTGATGTAAAGATCAGCAAAACAATCTATCGATCAGAAAGCCGGCAACGCTTATGCCGCGACGCAATAATTTCCAGCGCGACAGCGTCCGCGACGGCGTTCGGCTCACTGTTGCGAAGGTTACAAGGGCGGCGAAGCGGGTTGCGTTCGCCGTCGATTTGGCGCCAATCTAACGCCGCTGCCGACTGTCCGAGCTAGGAGTTCAGGCCGAAGCGAACGGCGCCCTGGCGCCTGGATGGCAGACTTGCTGTGCTTCGCGCACCCTGTGCGCGCACCCGGTGGGAGGCCCATGTGAGATCGATACGCGCGACGATGCTGGCAACCGTCACGATGGTTGCGATGACCAACGCGTTCGCCCAGCAGGAAGAGGGCCTGGGCAAGCTCAGCTTTCCCACGTCCTGCGATCCCAAAGTGCAGGCTGAGTTCGAACGCGGCGTCGCCATGCTTCATTCGTACTGGTTCACCGTCGCGCGCCGGACGTTCGAGGGTGTGTTGCGCGAGGACCCCAACTGCGCGATGGCCCATTGGGGGGTGGCCATGGACATCCTCGGCAATATGTTTGTCGCGCCACCGACGCGGGACGGCGCAAACGCCGCATGGGCGGAACTTGAGAAAGCGCGCGCGACGAGCCCGCAGACCGATCGTGAGCGCGACTGGATCGAAGCGCTCAGTGCCTATTATCGCGACCACGAAAAAACGCCGGTCGATGTCCGGTTGGTGGCCTACAGAACCGCGATGGAGCGGATGGCTGCGCGCTATCCGGACGATTTCGAGGTCCAGGCATACTATGCCCTCACGTTGCAGGCGGCCGCATCTCCCGCCGACACGACCTACACCGACCAGCTCAAGTCTGTGGCGATCCTGGAGAAGCTGTACCAGCAAAACCCGCTGCATCCGGGCGTGACGCACTACATTATTCACGGCTACGATTTTGCACCGCTCGCCGAAAAGGGCGTCCCTGCCGCCCGGCGCTATGCCGGCATCGCGCCGGCGGTTCCGCACGCCCGTCACATGCCGTCGCACATCTATTCCATGATGGGTCTATGGCAGGAGTCCATCGCGTCAAATGCATCCGCGATCGAGATTCAGCCCGACTACTATCACGCGGCGGATTTTTCGGTTTACGCCTACCTGCAATTGTCGCAGGACGCCAAGGCGAGGGCGCTAACCGAGAAGTCGATTGCTGCCGCCGATCGCGGCGACCGACCGATTGTTCTGGCCAACTTTACCGCCAAGAACGCGATGCCGGCGCGATATGCGCTGGAACGCGCCGATTGGGCCGGCGCCGCCGCGCTGCCGTTCAAGCCAAGCCAGTATCCGCCAGCAGACTCGATTATCCATTTTACACGCGGTCTGGGCATGGCGCGAAGCGGCGATCTCGGCGGCGCCAAGGCGGAGATCGAGGCGATCAAGGCGCTCCGTAGCTCGCTTGAAAAGGCGAACCAGTCCTATTGGGCCGATCGGTCGGAAGAACAGATCCTCGCGATTTCAGCCTGGATCGCGCTCAAGGAGGGCGAGCGCGATCAATCGCTGAAGTTCATGCGCGCCGCCGCAGACGGCGAGGACGGCAGCGTCAAGAACGTGTCGATGGAGAACCGCCTTTATCCTTTCCGCGAACTTTTAGGCGAACTGCTGCTCGATATGGGCCAGCCGACTGCCGCCCTGAGCGAGTTCAACACCGCACTCAAGGCCACTCCGAACCGTTACCGGGTGCTGCTGGGGATCGCCCGTGCCGCCAACGCGGCAGGCGATCGCCAAATGGCTTCCGACTATTACGGCAAGCTGCTAATCTTGGCGAAGAACGCCGACACCGATCGGCCAGAAACCCAGGAAGCCAAAACGTTCCTTGCCAGTAAATAAGGACGTTGGTGCGCATGGCTAAAATGATCCGCTCGATTGCATTGGCGACGGCGCTGGGCGCGCTGGCCGGGCTGGGGTCCATTTACGCGGCCGGCCAGCCGGGGTGGCGAAACGCGATGGCTGCCGGGCGCGAAGCATCCGAAACGGCGGAGGCTAAACGCGCGATCGAAGACGCCCCGATTTGCAGCTCCACAGGGGTGCTTGGTTCGGAACCCGATTGGGCCGAACTCGATCCTGATTTCGCCGCCGGCAAAAAGGCGCTCGACAGGGGCGATTGGACGAACGCCATCACGGCACTCAAGTTCGCGGCGGTACGCGACCCGGGCAATGCCGACATTCATAACTATATCGGTGACGCCTATCGACGGTTAAGCCAGCTTGGGCCTGCCATGGGCCACTTTCAGCAGGCGCTGTTGCTCAATCCGCGCCATCGCGGCGCCCACGAGCATCTCGGCGAACTTTTACTGGCGCTGAACGAGCCGGCCCAAGCGGAAGAGCAACTCACCGCGTTGAAGCAAATCTGCCTCGTTCCATGCGAGGAATTTGGCAACCTTCAACAAGCGATCGCGGCCGACAGGAGCGCTTCGCCGAACAGGTCGACGCGGTGATCGAAAGACGGATGGACCGGGAACGTCCTCTGACATTCGAGATCGGCCGCCGCCTGGACTGGTTGCTAGTCGACCAGATTGCTGGCGACTTCGCGGTCTCGGAGCATCCATAACTGAAAGGTGGACAAAGAAGCAACTTGTATTGCCGCACAACTAAAGGCAGCATTGTAGGGTCACATACTATTTCAAGGGGTAGGTTGATTGCATAGACGGCATCAAAATATCAATATCCCCATCGAAATCATGCGGACAATCGTCGCAATTTCCGAGACGGGGAGCTTGTCCAGAGCCGGCGATAGGCTGGGGCTGAGTTAGCCAGCCGTAAGCTCGCAAGTGAAACGCATAGAGACGATCATTGGAGGCTCACTGTTTTCCAAGGGTGCGAGCGGAACACAGACGACGGAACTCGGCAAGATCGCACTGCATCATGCCCGGCGTGTACTGGAATTGAACGATCAGATGTTACGGCTTGGTGGCAATAAGGATGGACCGCAACCGCTTCGATTGGGCCTCAGCACTCTTTTCGCAGAAGATTTTATCAAGCATCAAACCGCGGATTTACTGTCAGGCATTTTTATTCACACCGATCATTCCACGACGATCGCGAAAGGACTGGTGGACGGGTACATCGATGTTGCTTGCATTTTTGAAAATCACGGAATTGATGAAAAGGTCGAAGCACTGATTATCAACGAGCGCGATGACCCGTTGGTTTGGGTAAGAGCCAAGAGTTTTGTTTTAAGTCCGGGGGCACCCGTTCCGATTTTGACGTGGCCGGGGGATGATTGGATGATCCGTACCCTGACAAAGCGGGGTATTCTTTACAATATTGTGTTTAACAGCCCTGATTACCACGCAAAATTGGCCGCCGTGAGAGCCGGTATCGGCTTGAGCGCAATTCCAGCGCGAATCGTGCCACCGGATTTGGTCATCGCACGGGAATATTATCTGCCCGATCTTCCCCCGATCAAATCGCTTTTGTGTGCTCGACTTGGACTTGAAGCGGAAAAGGCCGCGAGCTTGATCAGGCAGCTTTCGACTCTGTTTTTTGACCAATCCAATCGCGATAAATGAAGTTACCGCAGGTCGCGTCGTCTTTCGGTGCCGATGTCACGCATTTGAACTGTCGCGCCAAGTCGTCCTGCCGTCGCTCGCGCTCAGCCGGCATCGCCCGCTACCGGGTCGACGCGTGTGCGTCGCCCGATGACAGGCTCCGGCGGACGATCCAGTATTCGAAGAGCTTGTGATGGAGCCGGGAAGCTGCGGGTACCGGATACCCCGCTTTCGCGGGGTACGACGATTTCATCCGAATGTTGTATCGCCGCCCGTCACTCCGCCGCCTTGGCCGCCTTCGCCCCGAACATTCGTGTCGGTGCGGCGAAACCGCAAGGCGTGCCGTCGGTGACTTTGACCTGGTCCTCCCAGGGCAGGCGGAAGGTGCCGGCGACCATGTCCTGCATGAAGGTGTAGGGACAATCCATCGCGCCGCCCTTCACCGCGACATAGCCGCGATGCCAGAGCTGGTAGATGTTGTTCTCGACGCCCCAGTGGATCCGCGCCTCGCGCACCAGGTCGGGGCGTACCTCGGCGGTGATGATCTCGTCGGCGCGTCCGGTGGTGCCGTGCGCGATGATGCTGCCGTCGAAATTCACGATCATGCCTTCGCCCATCGAATCGAACGAACCGTCGGAGCCGCACATGCAGACATTGGCGGTGACCATCAGGTTCTGGAACGCGTTGGCCTGATTTGTAAAACGCCAGCTTTCGCGGATCGGCGCGGTGTAGCCGGCGGTGCGGATCATGATCTCGGCGCCCTTGTAGGCGCATTCGCGCGCCATCTCCGGGAACATGCCGTCATGGCAGATGATCAGTGCGAGCTTGGCGCCCTTCGGTCCCTCGATCACGGGAATGCCGACATCGCCGGGCTCCCACGGCTCGACCGGAATCCAGGGATGGAATTTGCGGTAGTACAGCTTGATCTCGCCGTGATCGTCGATGATCAGGCCCGAATTATAGGGGTTGCCATCGGGGTTGAATTCCATGATGGAAAAGCAGCCCCAGATTTTATGGTCGATGCAGGCCTGCTTGAACGCGGCCACTTCCGGCCCGTCGAGCCGGCACATGATTTCAGGGTTGGTGTCCATCGACAGGCCGTGCAAGGAATATTCGGGGAACACCACGAGATCCATGGTGCCGAGATTGCGCCGCGCCTTGCCGACCATATACACGATGCGCTCGGTCTGCCGTGCCAGGTCCGCCCTGGTCACGACAACGGGCAATTGCAGTTGAACCAGCCCGAGCACGACGCCTTCAGGCGATTTGTTGAGGCCGCCAAGTCCATTCATGTTGATCTCTCCGATCCATTCGCGTTGGGGCAAAACAAAGCCGATTTTTGCAGCTCGCGACAGGCCATTTTTCAAGCGAACGGACTAGCGATTAGTCATCGATCCCGGGACCTGAGGTATTGCTCCGCCCAGCCATGTTCCGCTGCGGCCGCGATCTGCGGCGGGGTCGCTTCCTGTCGCCATTATAAACGTGCTTTAAGGAAATCCCAGTTCAAGGAGCCACCGTCCCGATGTCTGATTTCGACCGTGTAATTGAGCGCCGCGGCACGCACGCGACGAAGTGGGACATGATGACCAAACTGTCGGGCATCAAGGCTGCGGATGGCATCCCGATGTGGGTTGCGGATATGGATTTCGCGGCTCCCCCCGGAGTGACGGAGGCGCTGGCGGCCGTGGTCGAGCGCGGCGTTCATGGCTATTATGCCGACAACGGCAGTTGGGCCAAGGCGCTCGCCGACTGGCTGGCGCGCCGGCATGGCCTGTCGATCGATCCGGAGTGGGTCAGTCCCACCCCGGGCGTGGTTTCCGGATTGGGCCTGATCTTGCAGGCCGTCAGCGCATCGGGCGATGAGGTCGTGGTGTTTCCGCCGGCCTATCATGCGTTCCGCAAGATCATTCTCGCCAACGAGCGCCGCATTCTCGATGCACAACTGGTCGAGCGCCAGGGCCGCTACGTGATGGACCTCGATGCGCTTCGCGCGATGTTGACGCCGCGCACCAAGGTTGTGTTTTTCTGTAGCCCGCATAATCCGGGCGGCACCGTGTGGTCGGCCGACGAGATCAGGACGCTTGCGGCCTTCTGCATCGAGCATGATCTGATTTTGGTGTCGGACGAAATCCATTGTGACCTTGTGCTCGATGGCGCCAGGCACATTCCGACCATGACGGCCGCGCCCGAGGTCGCCGATCGCCTGATCACCTGCTTTGCCGCGACCAAGACCTTCAATCTCGCCGGCGCCCATGTCGGTGCCTGCGTCACCTCGAACCCGGAATTGAAGCGCAAGCTCGATGCGCGGATCGCCGCCAGCGGGCTCGGTTCCTATGCCGCTTTCGGCATGATCGCGACCGAAGCGGCGTGGCGCACCGGCGACGCCTGGCTCGACGAATTGGTGCCCTATCTCGCTGGCAACCGCGACCTCTTGGATTCGCGGATCGAGGCGGCAGCACCTGGGGCGCGTTCGATGCGGCTCGATGCGACGTATCTCGCCTGGGTCAATTTTTCCGGCACAGGGCTTAAAGCCGAAGACGTCGCCAGGCGGGTCAGCGAACGGGCGCGGATTTTTGTCAGTCCCGGACCGCAGTTCGGGCCCGGCGGTGAAACCTGGCTGCGCTTCAATTTCGCCACGCCGCGTCCGATCCTCCGCGAGGCGCTGGACCGGCTGGATGAGGCCTTCAGCGATATCAGGAAATAACCGCTGGAATCGAATTCAACGCCGATATCTAATCGGGTCATGATGTATCCGGATCCGACCTCGCGTTCGCATCAGCTTTACGACCGGGCTCTGTCCAGCCTGCCCGGCGGCAACACCCGCACCACCGTCTACATGAAGCCGTATCCGATCTATGCGGAGCGCGGCGAGGGCTGCCGGGTCTGGGATGTCGATGGCAACAGCTACATCGACTGCATCAATAATTTCACCTCGCTGATCCACGGCCACGCCCATCCGCAATTGATTGAGGCTGCGACCAAACAGCTCGCGATCGGATCGGCGTTCGGCCTGCCGACGGCCTCCGAGGTCGACCTCGCCGAGTTGATCGCGCAGCGATTGCCGTCGGTGGAGCAGGTGCGGTTCACCAATTCGGGCACCGAGGCGGTGATGATGGCGCTGAAGGCCGCCCGTGCCTTTACCGGACGGCCGAAAATCGCGAAATGCGAGGGCGCCTATCACGGCTCTTACGACTATGCCGAAGTCAGTCTCGATCCGACACCGGAACAATGGGGCGGCAATGCCCCGGTTTCTGTGGCTTACGCCAAGGGCACGCCCGATAACGTGCTGGCGGACGTGATCACCATTCCCTTCAACGATACCGAAGCCGCCGTCAGCCTGATCCGGGAACACGGCGCGGAGTTGGCCTGCGTCCTGGTCGATCCGATGCCGAACCGGGCCGGCCTGGCGCCGGCCGACACCGACTATCTGGAGGCGCTGCGCCGGATCACGCGCGAGGTCGGCGCGCTCTTGATCTTCGATGAAGTCATCACGTTCCGGCTGGGCTATCGCGGCGCGCAGGGGCTGTGGGGCATCGATCCCGATCTGACGACGCTCGGCAAGATCATCGGCGGCGGCTTTCCGGTCGGCGCGGTCGCGGGCCACAGGGAATTCATGGCGGTGTTCGATCCCCGGTCGGGCAAGCCGGCGCTGCCGCATGGCGGAACGTTTTCCGCCAACCCGGTGACGATGCGCGCGGGGCTCGCCGCGATGGAATTGCTCGATGACGCGGCGTTTGCGCGCCTCGACGCGCATCGGTGACGCCGTTCGTTCCGGCATCGACGAGGCCTTTCGAAAGAACGGCGTGCCCGGCGGCACGGTCGGCGCTCGGTTCGCTGCTGAAGATTCATTTTGCCGATCATCCGGTCCGCGATTACCGCTCGGCCTATCTGACCGAGCAGGAGACGAAGCGCCAGACCGTGTTCCATCGCGCCATGCTCAATCGGGGCGTGCTGGCCGCCGGCTACGGACTGATGGCGCTGTCGACGCCGATGACCGATGCCGATGTCGAGGCGATCATCGCGGCGGCATCAGGCGCGCTGGCGGAAGTGTCGGCCATGATTTGAACAAGCGACTAGAACCAACGGGCTGACCAACGCCGCGTCGATCACCTCAATTTTCTCCTTCAGGCAGAACGTCCCATGCCGCCCAATATCTCGACCAGGATCGATCCGATCACGCGATCCGTCGTTCAGCATCGGCTGAGCTCCATCGTCAAGGAAATGGGCGAGGCGATGCTTCGCACCTCCTATTCGCAAATCCTGAACTCCAGCCGCGATTTCTCGCTGGCGATCTGCGACACCAAAGGACGGCTGATCGCGCAGGCCGATCATTTGCCGGTGCATGTCGGCGCGTTGCCCTGGGCGACACTCGCGGTCGAGGAGCGCTTCAAGGACATCGCACCTGGCGACGTCATCCTGCTCAACGATCCCGATTATGGCGGCAGCCATCTGCCTGATCTCACGGCGTTCGTGCCGGTATTCGCCGACGGCAAGCGCCTGCTCTGGACCATCGTCCGCGCCCATCAGAGCGACATCGGCGGCGCCACCCATGGCGCCTACAATCCCGGCGCCACCGAGATCTGGCAGGAGGGCTTGCGTGTTCCGCCGATAAAACTCTACGAGGCCGGCCGGCCGCGCGAGGATCTGCTCGATCTGCTGGCGCTGAACGTCCGAAATCCCCGCGAGTTTCGCGGCGACCTCGCCGCGATGCTGGGCGCGGCGCATCTCGGCGAGCGCCGCGTCGCAAAACTGTTCGGCGAGTTCGGCGCGCCGGTGGTCGAAGCCGCGATCGAGGCGATCCTTGACGCCACCGAGCAGCAGACCCGCGCGGTGGTCTCGACCTGGAAGGACGGCGTGTTCCACGGCGAGGCGTTTCTCGACGATGACGGCCATGGCCGCAGCGATATCCGGATCGCGGCGAAAGTCACCAAGAAGGGCAGCGACATCGAGGTCGATCTGTCCGGGTCCGATCCGCAATCGACCAGTTTTGTCAATTCATCGCACGCCAACATGCAGGCCGCGGTGGCGATGGCCTTTGCCTATCTGATCGACGCCGAAATCCCCAAGAACACCGGCGCGCTGCGGCCGCTCAAGGTGATCGCCAAACAGGGGACCGATCGTCTGGGCCGACCCCGGTCGTCCGGTGACGTTGTGCACCAGCCATCCCTCCAACGAGATCGTCGAAGCCATCATCAAGGCGATGTCGGCGTCCTGTCCGGAACGCGCGATGGCCGGTTGGAGCCGCAGGTTTCGGATCGCGATCCAGGGCGAAAATCCGCGCACCGGGCGGCAGTTCATCTGGCATTTGTTTCAGGCGCGGCCCGGCGGCGGCGCCTCGTCGGGCGGCGACGGCTATTCGTCGATCGGCGAGTGGCATTCGGCCGGCGGCCTCAAATTCGGCAGCATCGAGGTCGCCGAGGTGCGCTTCCCGCTGCATTTTCGGCAGCATGAATTCCGCGAGGGCTCCGGCGGCGATGGCCAATTCCGCGGCGGCCTCGGCGTGTCGCTCGATCTGATGCTGGAAACCGAAAAGCCGGCGCTCGGCAACACCGCCGGCGACGGCATTCGCCATCGTCCGTGCGGCATGCTCGGTGGCGAGGACGGCGCGCCGCATGCATATCGACTGTTGTCGGAAGGACAGCCGCCGCGCGTATTAAAGACCAAGGAAGTCGGCATCGAAATTCGTCCCGGCGATTGCCTGGAAATACGCTCATCCGGCGGTGGCGGCTGGGGACCGCCGGCGAAGCGAACTCGGCTGGCGCGGCAGCATGACCGCGAGCAGGGCCTGACCGCGACAGATGCGCCGGCCAGCCGGGATGCCCAATGATGTTCACCATCGGAATTGATGTCGGCGGCACCTATACCGATCTGGTCGCGATCGACGAAAGCGCAAAGGTCGTGTTCGGCGAAATCACCGTCGACGCCGGCGGACCAGTCGATCGGCGTGATGGCGGGTCTCGACGAACTGGCGCGGCGTCTCAAGCTGACGCGCGCGGAGATGCTGGCATCTACCGATCGGATCGTGCACGGCACCACCGTGGCGACGAATGCGCTTGCTGGAGCGCAAAGGCGCCAAGGTGGCGCTGCTCACCACCGAAGGCCATCGCGACGTGATCGAAATGCGCGAAGGCCTCAAGGACAACCGCTACGATCTGCGGTCGCCGCCGCCGGAACCGCTGGTGCCGCGCCATTTGTCGCTTCGGCGTCAAGGAGCGGCTCAGGGCCAATGGCGAAATCGCGATCCCGCTCGACGATCGCTCGCTTGGCGACGCCATCGCCGCGATCAAGCGCTCCGGCGCGACCTCGGTCGCGGTCTGCTTTCTGCACGCCTATCTCAATCCGATCCACGAACTTGCCGCCGTCGAGCGGCTGACGCGCGAATTGCCCGAGGTCAGCGTGTCGCGCTCCAGCGACGTGCTGCCGCAGATCAAGGAATATGAGCGGGTCTCGACCACGATCGTGAATGCCTATGTCGCGCCGCTGGTGCGGCACTATCTGACCACGCTCGAGCAGCGCCTCACGGAGGCCGGATTCAAAGGCAGTCTCTTTATCATTCTGTCGCATGGCGGCATGGCGCCGGTGGAAGAGGCATCGCGGCTGGCTGCCGGCACGGTGGTGTCGGGACCCGCCGGCGGCATATCGGGCGGCCGGCGCTGCGCCGATATTCTCGGCCTTCCTGATCTGGTGCCGTTCGACATGGGCGGCACCAGCACCGATATCTCGCTGATCTCGGACGGCCAGGCTGCTTTGTCGGTGGACGGCATGCTGGCGGGGCAACGCATCGCGCTGCGCAGCCTCGATATCGCCAGCATCGCGGCCGGCGGCGGGTCGATCGCCAGCGTCGATGCCGGCGGGACGCTTCAGGTCGGTCCGGAAAGCGCGGGCTCGGTGCCGGGACCGGCCAGCTACGGCAATGGCGGGGAAGCCGCGACCGTGACCGATGCCAACATCGTGCTCGGCTATCTCGATGCCGCAGCCTTCATGGGCGGCAAGCGTCCACTCGATGCCAGGGCTGCGGCTGCCGCGGTCGAACGCGTCGCCGCCTCGCTCGGGCTTTCGCTGCAGCAAGCCGCGGCGGGCATCTACCGCATCATCAATCTGAAGATGGCTGATGGCATCCGGCTGATGACGCTGCGCCGCGGCGTCGATCCCCGGCGCTTTGCGCTGTTGAGTTTCGGCGGCGCGGCCGGCGCGCATGCCGTCGAGGTCGCGCGCGAACTCGAGATCAAGCGCATCATCGTGCCGACCGCGGCCTCGGTGCTGTCGGCGTGGGGCATGCTGACCTGCGATCTGCGCTACGAGGTGAGCCGGACCCATTACGGCACGGGAAAGCGCATTTCGCCCGAGGAGGTGCGCGATATCTTTGCGGGACTGGAGCAGCAGGCCAGCGGCCGGCTGCGTTCCTGGTTCAATGGATCGATTGCGGTGAAGCGATCTGCCGAGATGCGTTACGGTGAGCAGGTGTTCGAGATCGATGTTTCGCTCGATGGTCTTGGGTGGGACGATCCGTCGCTGGTCGACCAGATCGAAGATCGCTTTCATCGCCGCCACGAGGAGCTCTACACCTACGCGTCGCGCGATCAGGAAGTGGTATTCGTCAACGCGCGGGTTGCGGCGGTCGGCGAAGTTCCGCAAGTCGGGCAGGCGGAGAAGCTCGTGCCGTCGAGCGCCGCCAGCGTGCCGCGCTCGACGCGCAAGGCGTTGTTCGGCGAATGGATCGACGTGCCGGTCTATGCGCTTGACGACCTCAGGCACGGCCACACCTTCGTCGGTCCTGCGATTATCGAGGCCGAGACGACGACGGTCGTCATCGGTGCGCGAGATCGATTGACGGTCAACGCGCTGGGCTGGCTGGATATCGCGGTGGGGTGATCGATGGTCTGCCTGTTCCCGAGAGGCTGACCCAATAAGCAGCCAACAACGTCAGGCACATTCGGCAAAGCTCGTCATGCCCGGCCTTGTGCCGGGCATCCACGTCTTCGTTGCAGTCAAGCAAGAAAGACGTGGATGGCCGGGTCAAGCCCGGCCATGACGAAAAGAAATCACCGGATTGATTTTTGGGGTGAGGCAAATCACACGATGCTGTGTCCAGCCCGATTTGCAAAAAAAATTCTGTTTTCTTCGAGGGCAAATCAGCTGCTTAATCTTCGCCATCCCGTTCGCTTTGGGTCAAACGGCGACATCCCCGGGGTCTTCAACGCGCGTCTGCTTCGCCCCCAAGAGCAGAAGTCGCTTGGTTTTTGAGTAAATACCCTATGAGCACTAGGCGACGCGGCGGTGACGCCCTTTGCCGCGTCCCCGGTTCGGACTGAATTCGTCAACCGCGCTCTGCCAAGCGATGATCTCATCTTCGAACCACACCCGGTTCGGCGAGATGTAAGTCGATTTGGGAAACCGGCCTGCCTTCTCCATACGGTAAAGCGTGGTGCGACCGACCGGGACGATCTCCAAGACCTGCTTTTCGTTCAGCATGGTGAAGACCGCAGCTCTGTCTCAGATGTTTTCGGCAATGTGCATACTCACTGCATCGAGCTGATGGCCGGTCGAGCTGCGGAACGTATGCTGCTGGAGGCCGACGCTGCGCCGCCCGCCGACGATCTTCGGCAGGCCCGTGAGCTTGCCATGCTGATCTGCACCAGCAAGGAGGCGATTGAGACGTTCGGATGGCGCGGCGGATGTACCCGGCCCGATGATCTTGAAAGGCCCCGGTCTGCTTATGACCGGGGCCTTTTTCTCTTGTAGCTGGCCTTCAGTTAGCGCTGATGACCTAAACCAATGCCCAGCGTGCGAGCCTTCTGCCTCAACGAACCTTCGGACCTCTTCATCAATTTCGAAAGTTTGACGACAGGCGTGCGGGCTTTGGAATGTGCCTTGAGCAGCTTCACATCGTCCTTCGTATACTCTTTGCGCTTGCTCTTCGTCTTCTTCGCCACTTCATGCTCTCCAGAGTGAAGGTGAGGCCGCTTAGTAGCACGCCTAACTTGTTCATCAAGCGAACGGGCTGTGAACAACTATTCGGACCCCGTTTTCAAAGGCCGTACTCAGAGAGGTTCCGGTATCTAAACCGGAACTAATCAGCTAGGATGCAGCTTGGGGGCGTTGAAGACGGAGGTCGGTCAATGAGTATGACTTACCCACATCCGGTTTTAGACCCAAATGCGCAGGCCAAGTCGATGATCGACGCGGTGACAGGTCACCAGCCAAGCCCGGTGGACAGCGAATACTCATCGGAAACGCCAACAACTCCGAAACAGAAAACCGACGAGAAAAACGTCAAATCTCGTCGGATGGAAAACGAGTAGTCACGCGCGCAGGCAAAAAGTAGCAGGCCATTTAGCGAAAAGGCGCGCCTCAAGCGTCGTGCTCACGCGCGCTTTGATCGGTCACCCGGAGCTGTCAACCCTACCCACTTCCGATATTGACCCGAAGCGGTCGTGAGCAGTAAAAGCTGAGAAGTGATTATTTGCCCGCCGCGAGACGACGAATGCCGGATGCGGTCAGGCCAAGCTCTCCGAGCCGTCTCACCGCATAGCCTAGGCCGACAAGACGTTCCCAGTGCAACTGGGGGATTTCGCGCTGCGCGTCGCCCTTGCTGACCTCGCGCAGCGAATCGAATTCTTCTGGGCTTAAGGCCAGGGGGCGATCATTCGTCATGCGACCTCGTCCGTCCAAACCTTGAAGCTGACCAGCGTATTCGGCCCGAACGTCTGGGTTATCGGAACATCGGACGCATCGCGGCCCTGCGCGATCAGGACGCGACCGATTCGCGGCACGTTGTTGCGCGGATCGAACATTTGCCAGCGCCCGCCGATATAGGCTTCCAACCAACCGGCGAAATCCCCGACCGCCCAAGGTTGCGGCGTGCCGATGTCGCTGAGATAGCCGGTGCAATAGCGCGCCGGAATATTCATGCAGCGGCAGAATGCGATGGCGAGATGGGCGTAGTCGCGGCAGACGCCCTTGCCTTCATTGTAGACTTCCCACGCCGTCATGGTCGCGCGGGCGTGCTCATAGCCGAACGCGATATGGCGGTGGACGAAATCACAGATTGCCTGCACCCGCGCCCAGCCCGGAGGGGTGTTCTGGAACAATTGCCATGCGGTTTCTGACAGCCGGTCGGTTTCGCAGTACCGGCTGCCCAAGAGATAAACCAGCGTATCCGATGGCAGGTCCTCGATCGAATGCTGAATAGCCGAGGTAACTACCGGATCGGGCAGGCCGCTGTCATGGATGATGCCATCGGCGGCCAAATGCATCGATCCGGCCGGCGCCACGATACGACTGCACCAATTTCCGAAACCATCACGATACGGCGCGATCGGTACCGAAGGCGTGGTGGTGAGATGATCGGGCACGATGATGTCGGACGCGCGCGTGAAATGCATTCCCAACACCATGATCATCGGCGTCGGTTGCGGGAAATTGTAGTTCATTTCGAACCCGACGCGAAGTTTCATTCGAAATGCCTTCCCAGCTGCATATCTGAGGTGGCTATGAAGCCTCCGAATACAAGCCGCCCGTGCTGATATCAGCCGCTTTATTCGGTCAAATGCGCGCATCGCTGGAGAAAGCGATAGCTAATTGCCGGGAAAGCGCGCACGATGAGCGAATGTCCAAACATGTTGCCGTCCCCACGCGCAAAAACGCCGGTCTGTCGATATGACCACGCGCTCGCGCCGGGAGATGGTTCATTTCAAGCATCCGTTGATCAAGGGCATCGATCGCTTGCTGGCGCCGGGCGCCTATGAAGTCATCACCGACGAGGAGATGATCGAGGGCCTGTCATTCGCAAACTCCCGTCGCGTCGCCACCATGATCATGGTCCCGGGGGTGGAACCGCGAAATCTTCGATGAAAATGATCTCGATCAATTCGGTCGATCTGTCAGATGTACAACGCCATGATGCGAGTGCAGGGCATGAATGATAACCCGGTCGATCTCGACAAGCATCGTGGCATGGCCGCGCAAAAGGCGACCGATATCCGCCGCATACTCGCCGACGTCGAGACCAATGCAAGGCTGCTGCGCGACCATCAGGGCGTTGTCGAAGTTCAACTGCTGGCCGTGCCTGCCCTTTCATGGGTCGAGGCCGCGGCCAAGGCGCGTTACGTGCTGAATTTATACGCGGACCAGCTCGCGCCGGCCGATACCCATCACCTCGACCTGGTTGCGGCGGTGCTGGCGGATTTTAGCCGGCTCTCCGGTGAGGCTTAACCAGACCGGCAATACCTTTCTGAAAGCCGAAAAAATCGCCTCATGCGTTCGATCAACCGAAAGCATCTCATGCAAAATCTCTCGCCGCGTCACGTAAATACCGAAGAATCGCTTCGCCTTGGGGTCGTATCCGGGTGGTATTCGACCAAGGTCAGCGGAACCTTCGTCTCGGGCCCGCACGATTCGAAAGCCGACTGCCTGCGCAAGATCGCCGAAATCAATCCTCCGGCAGTGAAAGCCGAAACCGGACTAGTTCGATGACGCTAGAGCGCGGCAGCCCCAGAGGCTTTGACCATGACCGGATGGTGATGCTGTTTTCGCATGATGCATGGTGGCAGGGAAATATCCTGCGCCATCAGCAGTTCGGCGATGGACGATCTGGAGCGTGGCGTGAAGGCAAAGCCGGATCAGCGCGACGAACAATTCCTGCGGTTGCGCGATCAGATCGAACAATGCGCGTCCCGCAAATTCCAGGCGCAGGAGTTCGAAGGAGCTCCGCGCGGCATCGTTCTCCGCAGCCTCGATTTTCGCAACTAGTCTGCGGTGGGACGCAGAACGACTGCTATCTCCGCCTTTGACACATTCTTTCAACTACGCCAGGGGCTGATCTGTGTTCGGCTGCATAACGAGCGAGGCTATCCGTGTCGACAGATTTAACACCGGTGCCGAACGTTCTAATCGTGGAAGACGAGATGATTCTGCGCATGCGCGCGGTCGATATCGTGGAGGATGCGGGGTTTAACCCGGTCGAGGCGGTCAACGCCGACCAGGCAATTTCAATTCTTGAATCCCGTTCGGACATTTCCCTGCTTTTCACCGATATTCAAATGCCGGGTAGCATCGACGGCTTGAAGCTTGCACACGCGGTCCACGACCGTTGGCCCTCCGTCAAGATCATCCTAGTTTCCGGTCAAGTGAAGCCATCAGACGCGGAAAGACCTGCGAACAGTCGCTTCTTTGGCAAACCGCTGAGCGTCGACCAGATGATCGCTGAATTGCAGGACATGGTTGGCGCAGGCGCATTGAGAATTGTTCCTGACACAACGATATTGCCGATGAATGTGGCGCTGCTCAGTGCAGAACCGATTGCTCCGTCGCCCCGCTCCGCGCAGGAAGTCGTGTTGTCGGCAGAAAACGACAGCCTCCGGCTCCTGCTGGAGCAAGCCGGCATCGATGCTGAGACCTTACTTATCCAGGCCGGCATCGACGCCAAGGAGCGCGAAGCCGCCGACAAGTTGCAGAAGCTGATCCTTGGTGAACTACATCATCGCATTAAGAATACGCTTGCCACCGTGAGCGCGATCGCGTCCCAGAGCTTTCGTGCAGCGCCCAGTATTGAGATCGGCCAGAAGGCCATGGAGGGGCGGCTAACCGCATTGGGCCGAGCCCACGATCTGCTGATGCAAGTCAGTTGGGCGAGCGCAAGTCTTACCCACACCTTTAGCAGCGCAACGGAGCCCTACGACAGCCAAGGGGGCAGGCGCTTCCATTTCAACGGGCCGGATCTCAGAATTACCTCAGGCGCGGTCATTGCGCTTGCGATGACTTTCAATGAGCTGTGCACGAACACGACCAAATTTGGCGCTCTTTCCGTCCCTGCCGGGCGCGTGGAAATCGCGTGGACGATCGATGAACCCAAACGAAGGCTTCACATTGTCTGGACTGAAAGCGGTGGACCCGCGGTTGAGCCGCCGACACGGCAAAGCTTCGGCACCCGCATGATGAAGTCTCTCGGCCAACAATTGAGCGGCCAAGTTCAGCTCGCTTACCAACCGTCCGGCTTCATCTATTCGCTGGATGTGCCACTGGGCTCCGTCGCGGCAGGCACTTGACGATTGTCATCTTCCGCTCCTGTGCAGGTTTTCGGATGCCGGCATGCGGAGGCGATCCCCACGCTTGGACAACCGGCGTCCGAAAAGCGCCAAGGCAGGAAATCGCGGGGTGCGGGGCACCGACAGTGCAGCGGGTGCTATGGGGATTTGGCGTCGGGGTGAGTGTTGGGGAAGTTGAGCCGACGCTGATGATCGGATCGCTTTAGGCTGGATTTTGGGCGTGCGTGCTGGCGCGAACGAGCGGATCGCACGTTGCTCGACAGGAATTGCGGTGCGATCACGGGGCCGTCTGGCGGATCGGAGCGAGCGGGTGTGGTGCCGGGCGAGAGCCGGCCAGAATGGCGCGCTTCGGTGCGGTGCTGGATCAGCGATGACGGCATCATGAGGTGTCGATCCTGATCGCGGGCGCCGGCGTTGGCCGATGCTTTGGCTGGCTGCCGCGCGCGAAGGTCTCGATGATGAACATGCGTCCGCCGCAGCTGGGGCACGGTCGTGGCAGCATGCGGGGTTCGTCGGGTGCTTGGGCCTCTGAGGTATCTTGCTGTTCGGATCGCACCGGCACGGCGAGCAGCTGGCGCGCCCGGGCGATGTTGGCGGCACGGCTGCCACTGGCCAGCAGTCCGTAGTGCCGGATGCGGTGGAATCCCCCGGGCAGCACGTGCATCAGGAAGCGTCGGATGAACTCGTGGGTCGACAGCGTCATGGTCTGATAGCGGCCAGGCCCCTCGATCCGGTAATTCTTCCACCGGAAGGTGACGCCGGTGTGGTCGGCCGCGATCAGACGGTGATTGGAGATGGCGACCCGGTGGGTGTAGCGCGACAGATAGGCGAGCACGGCACTGGGGCCGCCGAACGGCCGCTTGGCATAGACCACCCAATCGATTTTGCGCAGCGGCGCCAGAAACGCCTTGAAGGCTCTGATGTTATTGAGGCGGGCGTGGACGCCGAAAAACTTGAGACGTCCGGCCCGGTGGGCGGCGACGAGCTTGGCCAGGAACAATCCCCGGAACATGGACGAGAGAACCTTTACGGGCAGGATAAAGTCTGGCCTGCACGCTACCCACCGCGTGCCATCGATGGAGATGCCGCCGCCCGGCACGATCATGTGGACGTGCGGGTGATGGGTCATGGCCGAGCCCCAGGTGTGAAGCACCGAGGTAATGCCGACGCGGGCGCCGAGGTGCTCGGGATCGGCCGCGATGGTAGTCATGGTCTCGGCCGAGGTCGTGAACAGGATGTCGTAGATCACGGCCTTGTTCTGATAGGCGATGTCCGCGATGGCTGCCGGCAGCGTGAATACCGCATGAAAGTACGGCACCGGCAGCAGATCGGCCTCGCGCGCCGCCATCCACTCGCGGGCTGCGGCGGCCTGGCACTTCGGGCAGTGCCGGTTGCGGCAGGTAATGGGAAATG
>CAVWMD010000021.1:0-13203 GCA_963755895.1 uncultured Alphaproteobacteria bacterium | reverse complement strand
GGATTCGAACCCCCGATAGGCTTGCACCTATGCCGCATTTCGAGTGCGGTGCATTCGACCACTCTGCCACCTCTCCAGGCGCCATCTGGGGCCGACAGGCCCCACGGTCGGGCCGAGTTCTAGGCGAGGAAGGCCGCCCAGACAAGGCGGGGCGGGATAGAATTCCGCAGGGAATTTCAGGAAGAACAAGTCTCCAGGGAAGTGGCAACTGCCGTTTCCGCGCCGGTTGAACCGGAACGGATAGAGGCTCTGCCCGTTTATTTGACGCGTTTTCCTCACGCGAACCGGCATCCGTCACGGATCAATTCCGGGGCAGGCTTTCACTGGAAAACGCTCCGATAAGAGTGGGACCGCCAGACGCGATAAAAACCGGCGGTCCCGTGCCGCCCATTGAAATGGCGGCCGGGAAGTGCGGCTTCGCGGGCCAGCCTGAGCGACGGCGCGACGATAGCGAAGCGCGCGCAACCGGCAACGCGATCCGCATTTTAACCTAACCAGTCAAGGTTACCCGCCCGACTCTTTCGAAGACAAAATGAAACTCGCCCGCAAAGCTTGCCGCATCAACCGGTGGTCTCAATCCCTGGCCTTTTCTCTTCTTGTCTTCCTTGTCCTTGTCCTTGTCCTTGTCCTTGTCCTTGTCGTCTTCTTGTCCTTGTCCTTGTCCTTGTCCTTGTCCTTGTCCTTGTCCTTGTCCTTCTCTTTCTTGCGGTTGGTAAAGCGCGCATTGCCAAGGCCGGTACCGATGGTCAGCACGCCCCAGCGCTCCACGTCCTGCATGAACGGCACTTCGGAAAGGCCCTGAGCCACGCCGTCATTGTGCATCAGCACGGCGGTGTCGTGATCGCCGATCCGCGGGATCGCTTCGACCAGGCTGGCCGGCAGATTGAACCGGCTGCTCTCCCAATTGCCCGGCAGGTTCTGGGCGCCCTTCTCGATCGATCCGTCCTCATCGATCACGCCGGGACAGGCGATCCCGATGAACGGCGCGAGCTTGAGGCCTTCGGCGTCGGCGCTGTCGATCAGTCCCTTCAGCATTTTCACCAGCCGCTTCACGGCGCCCTCGCGGGTCGGCTCGTCATTGGCATGGCGCCAGAGTTCGGACTTCCAGACCGAGGCCTTCGACAGATCCCGCGCTTTTTTCCAGCGGGTCTCGACCACCCCGCAGCGAATGTTGGTGCCGCCGATATCGACCGCGAGAATGCTGTCATAGGCCTCGAAAATCCACGATGGCGCCAGATGCAGACAGCCGATCAGGCCGGCCTCATCCGGATGAAAACGGATCGGCACCAGATCGACTTTCAATCCGTCGGCTTTGAGCAGAACGTCGCTGCGCGCGATCGCAAGTTCGCCGACCCGGCTTTGCCGAAAGCCGCCGCCGACAACGATACGGTCGGTGTCGGCCCAGGCCTTGGTCTTGAGAAACCGCGAGGTGACATAGGCGAGTTCCTGCGCGAATTCCTCGATCGCGCCATGCACCAGGGCCGCGGCGCCGACGTCGTCGCCCACCAGCGCCTCATCGAGCGTCCCCTTGCCGATCGCGTCGGCGGATTTGTCCCCTAAGGGATCGTCCCCGTTCTTCTTCAGCGGCTCGCGCAGCGTATCCAGGATCTTGCGGAACGCGCCCTTGCTGGCGCGGTCGCCGAGATAGCCTTCGTCATCCTTCAACTCGATATTGAAGCTATCCACGTCCACTGAAGGCAGCCGTGTCGCGCCGTGCCTGCCGATGCCGGAGGTCGTCAGTGTGTCCTCAGCCATTTTCGCCTTTGCCCATGCCCGGAATGGCATGACAACGGGCGGGGAACCCATTGGTTTCACTGGCGGGATCGCGCGGCCGCAAAATC
Organism: uncultured Alphaproteobacteria bacterium; assembly: GCA_963755895.1. Lineage (GTDB taxonomy): Bacteria > Pseudomonadota > Alphaproteobacteria > Rhizobiales > Xanthobacteraceae > Bradyrhizobium. The sequence continues at coordinate 11,362 of CAVWMD010000021.1, read as the reverse complement.
GGCGGAATAGGCGAAAAATGCGCTAAATACCTTATATTCGGCCGGTTTTTGGGACGCTTTATCTTGACTTGGAGCCGCCACGGGCTATAAGTCCCGCCAGCCGGCGCGGGATTTCCTCGCGCCGCTTGTTTTTGCGTGGCTTAGGGGCTCGTTCCCCGATCGCGCGGAAATCGAATCCATAACGACTGAAGAAAAAGCCGACCCGGATCAATGTCCGAGGCCGGGATCGAACACGAAGGAATTAAACGATGTTCGCAGTCATCAAAACCGGCGGCCGGCAATACCGCGTCGTTCCGGATGATGTGCTCGAGATAGGCAAGATCGCCGGCGATGTCGGGACGATCGTGCAGCTTGGCGAGGTTCTGCTGGTCGGCGGTGAGTTGCCGATACTTGGCGTGCCCACGGTTGCCGGCGCCTCGGTTGCGGCCGAAGTGCTGCAGCACAAGCGCGGCCCCAAGGTCATCGCGTTCAAGAAACGCCGCCGCAAGAATTCGCGCCGCAAGCGCGGTTATCGCGACGAGATCACGGTGCTGCGTATCACCGAGATCCTGACCAACGACAACAAGCCGACCATCGGTCCGCGGCCGAAGCGCGAGAAGCCGGTGGTGACGCCGGTCGATGGCGACGACGAGGCGCCGAAGAAGAAGGCGCCCGCCAAGAAAGCGGCTGCGAAAAAACCGGCGAGAGCAGCGGCGAGGCCGCGCGCCAAGCCTACCACCAAGGCGCCGGCCAAGAAAAAGTGAAGCGCGACAAAGTGAAGCGCGACACAAAGTGAAATGATTCCGTCAAGGAATTGATCTAGAGAAGCGATAGAAGTCGGAGACGGGCAATGGCTCACAAAAAAGCAGGCGGTTCATCGCGCAATGGTCGCGATTTGGCGGGCAAGCGCCTTGGGATCAAGACCTATGGCGGCGAGCACGTGATTCCCGGCAACATCATCGCGCGTCAGCGCGGCACGACCTGGCATCCCGGCCTTAATGTGGGCATGGGCACTGATCATACCCTGTTCGCCAAGGTTGAAGGTCATGTCGAGTTTCGTGCGAAAGCCAACGGCCGCACCTTCGTGTCGGTGATTCCGATGACCGAGGCCGCGGCCGAGTAAACGGTGGACACCATGCGTCCGCCGGGTCCTGTTCAACCGGCGGAGCTCCAGAGGCTCTTAAGGGGAGGCGGGAAACCGGCCTCCTTTTTTAATGCGCGTGTTCTGGTCGCAAAACGAATGCCAGTTTTGCGGCCAGAACACGCGGCATCGTCCGAGAGCTGCATCATAGGAGTCCGACATGCTGCAGGATATCCCCACCCCGACCTTGCGTGAAGCGAGTAGCTGCGTCCTCGAGACCGAACGGCTGATGCTGCGCAGGCCGACGCTCGCGGACGTAAAAGCCATTACGCGCCTCGCCAATGACCGCCGCATCGCGGAGAATACCCGCCGCCTGCCGCATCCCTATCTGCAGGACCATGCCATCGAATTCGTTCGCGCGATGGCGACCGCGCCATACGAGACCGTGTTCCTGATCGAAAACAATCGCACGCCGATCGGCGTTGTCGGCATCGACTGGCGCCGGCCGGACGCGCCGGAACTCGGCTATTGGCTCGGTGTCGAGCACTGGGGCCAGGGTTTTGCCACTGAAGCGGCGCGGGGGGCGATCGATTTCACCTTCGAGGAATTCGAGATCGAGCACCTGTACTCCGGTGCGCGGGTCACCAATCCGTCGTCACGCAACATTCTGGAAAAATGCGGCTTCCAGTGGAGCGGCGTCGAGCTGCATCGCTTCGAGGCGCTTGGATCGTCGACGCCGGTGGACTGCTTCAGGCTCTCGCGCAGTGTCTGGTCGTCGCTGAAAAACTGGAACAGCTCAACGCGACACGCGCGGTAGTCATTCGGTAGCTGATTTGACACCGAAAAATGGTCGTCCCCGCGAAGGCGGGGACCCATAACCACATGCGCTTGGTGATTTATCGAAGTGCTGCTCCAGCTCTTTGCAGATCAATATCGCCAGGGGCTATGGGTCCCCGCCTTCGCGGGGACGACAATCATTTCTACACCGGCGAGCCAACCACGGGCTCGCTGTGCCCCAGATCCCGCTCCCGCAGGAAAATGTAAAGCCCTGCGCCGATGATAACGGACGCGCCCACGATGGTCGCGAGTGACGGCACGTCGCCAAATACGGCGTAGCCGAACAGCACAGCCCAAATGATCATCGAATATTGATAGGGCACCACGGTCGATGCCGGAGCGAATTTGAGCGAACGGTTGCCGCAGAACAGCGCCGCGGCCGAGATACAGCCGGCGGCGATAAAGAAACTCAGGCTTGCCCAGCTCGGCGTGATCCAGCCGAACGGCGCCAGCACCGCGCCGAACACCAGCGTGCCCATGAATTGCGACGATGCCAGCACGATATCGGGACTTGAGCGCAACGAGCGCGTAATCAGCATCAGCACCGCGAAAGCGAGGCTGCCGGCAAGCGCGATCATGGCCGGCCATGTCACGGCTGCGCCGAGGGTTGCAGCGCGATCAGGACGCCGCCAAACCCGACCAGAATAGCACTCCAGCGACGCCAGCCGACCCGTTCACGCAACACTAAGGCCGACAGCGCGCTGACGAAGATCGGGGTTGCCAGATAATAGGTGACGACATCAGCGAGCGGCATATAGGCTGTTGCGAGAAAAAAGGCCGCGACTTCCAGCGTCGAAAGGATCACGCGCCACAATTGCAGCCACGGCCGTTCCAGCCGCCAAAACTCGCGGCGGTGCAGCCACATCGACGGTAGCAGCACCAGCAGCGCCGCGGCGCCGCGCAGCAGCAGCAATTGCCCGACCGAATAGGTCGCGACAATGAATTTGCCAAGCGTATCGCCCAACGCAAAGGTGCCGACCGATACCAGCATCAGCCCGATGCCGACGAGGCGCGCGGAGCGCTCGTCCGGGACGTTCGAAATTTTTGCGAATAGATCCATGTGGGAATGCTGGCGTTGGCTCGTATTCTCAGTCATGGCCGGACTTGTTCCAGCCATCTATGTCGCTAGGGCCGCACCGTTTTAAAGACGTGGATGCGCGAGACAATAGGCAAGCGAAAGCGACGCCGTCCTTCGGACGGCTATGTCCGGCATGACGATTGAACCAATTGTCGCCACAGCATCGCTGCGATACCGATACACGTCAGCCTCTCTCGCAGGATATCCGCCATGACCGAATTCGATCCCGCCCAGCATCGCATGGTGCCCGAACAGCGCTGGTTTGAGGACTTCGTTGTCGGCGAACGCTTCGTGATTCCGAGCCGCACCATGACGACTGCGGTATTCGCCGCCTTTCAGGCTGCGAGCGGCGATACTCATCCGGTGCATTACGATATCGAATATTGTCGCGCGCGCGGCATGCCTAACCTGCTCGCGCACGGTTTCCAGACGCTGGTTCACACCGCGCCGGGAAGCGGGTTGTTCCCCTATATGGTGGAGGAATCGCTGGTTGGTTTCCTCGAACAGTCGAGCCGGTTCCTAAAACCGGTCTTCGCCGACGACACGATCTATCCGGCGCTTGAAGTGACGGAGTTGACGCCCGGCCGAACCACGGGTGCCGTGACGCTGCGCAGCACTGTGTTCAACCAGCGTCGCGAGCTGGTGCTGGAAGGACTGCAGAAATTTCTGATCCGCCGCCGCTCCGCCGCGCGATAACAGGCCTCGCGCCGAGCGATAACAGACTCGCAGAAAAAGTGTGCAGGATCGCAAAAAGGCCCAAAAATGTGGCCTTTTCGGCGATATCTGGCATCTAGAGGTTGCCGCATCCGCGCCCCTGCGATACCTGTAGGCCATGAAGTTTCTTGACGAAGCAAAGGTCTATATCCGCTCCGGCGACGGTGGAAATGGCTGCGTGGCGTTTCGCCGCGAGAAGTACATCGAGTTCGGCGGCCCGAGCGGCGGCAATGGCGGCCGCGGCGGCGACGTCGTCATCGAAGTGGTCGATGGATTGAACACGCTGATCGATTACCGTTATCAGCAGCACTTCAAGGCCCAGAAGGGCACCAACGGCATGGGCAAGGACCGCCATGGCGCCAACGGCAAACCGATCGTGCTCAAGGTGCCGGTCGGCACCCAGATTTTCGATGAAGATCGCGAAACCCTGATCCACGACTTCACCACGCTCGGTGAAAAGTTCGTGCTGGCCGAAGGCGGCAATGGCGGCTTTGGCAATGCGCATTTCAAGTCGTCGACCAATCGGGCGCCACGCAACGCCAATCCCGGCCAGCCCGGCGAGGAGCGCTGGATCTGGCTGCGGTTGAAACTGATCGCGGACGCCGGTCTGGTCGGCCTGCCCAATGCCGGCAAATCGACATTTCTCTCGGTGGTCAGCGCCGCCAAGCCAAAGATCGCCGACTATCCCTTCACCACGCTGCATCCACAACTCGGCGTCGTCGATGTCGACGGCCGTGAATTCGTGCTGGCGGATATCCCGGGACTGATCGAAGGCGCGCATGAGGGCGCCGGTCTTGGCGACCGTTTTCTCGGCCACGTCGAGCGCTGCCGTGTGCTGCTGCATTTGGTGGATGCGACCTGCGAGCATGCAGGAAAAGCCTACAAGACGGTGCGGACCGAGATTGATGCCTATCAAGGACAGCTCGCCGACAAGATCGAGATAGTGGCGCTCAACAAGATCGACGCGGTGACCCCGGACGAACTCAAGAAACAGAAGGACCGGCTGAAACGCGCTGCGAAGAAAACGCCATTATTGATATCGGGCATCACCGGCGCCGGCGTCAAAGACGCGTTGCGGGCGCTGGTCGAGGTGATCGGCGAAGCCCCGGTATCGGTCAAGGCCAAGGGCGCGGCGCAGACCGCGCCGTGGGCGCCGACAACGCCGCAGAGCTGATTTAACGGGCTGATGAGAAGGCCGACATATAAGCCCGACTTGCGCTGATTTCGCCCCACTGCAAAACTCCAGCATCCTCACCCCACCTTCGCATCGTCAGACAGCACCCATGGCCCGCCCCGCCTTAAGAAATTTTCGCCGCATCGTCGTCAAGGTCGGCTCATCGCTGCTGATCGATTCGGAGGCCGGCGAAGTCCGGGCCTCGTGGCTCGCCGCGCTGGCCGCCGATCTTGCCAAGCTGCACGGCGAGGGCCGCGAATTGTTGATCGTGTCGTCCGGTTCGATCGCGCTCGGACGCAGCCGCCTGAAGCTGCCCCGCGGTACGCTTAAACTCGAGGAAAGCCAGGGCGCCGCGGCAGTGGGACAAATCGCGCTGGCGCGAATCTGGTCGGAAGTGCTGGGACATCACGGCATCGGCGCCGGACAGATCCTGGTGACGCTGCAGGACACCGAGGAACGCCGCCGCTATCTCAACGCGCGCTCCACCATCGCCAAGCTGCTGGAATGGCGCGCGGTGCCGGTGATCAATGAAAACGATACGGTCGCCACCAACGAAATCCGCTACGGCGACAACGACCGCCTCGCCGCGCGGGTCGCTACCATGGCGAGCGCGGACCTTTTGATCCTGCTGTCGGATATCGACGGCCTCTACGATGCGCCGCCGGGCAGCAACTCGAACGCCAAACTGATACCCATCGTGGAAACCGTCACGTCGGAAATCGAAGCCATGGCCGGCGGCGCGGAATCCGAACTGTCGCGCGGCGGCATGCACACCAAGATCGAGGCCGCGAAGATCGCGACCACGGCCGGCACGCATATGCTGATCGCATCCGGCAAGATCGAGCATCCATTGCGGGCGATCGCCGAGGGTGGGCGCTGCACCTGGTTCCTGACGCCGGCCAATCCCGTCACCGCGCGCAAGCGATGGATCGCCGGCTCGCTGGAGCCCAAGGGCACGCTGACCATCGATGCGGGTGCGGTGAGCGCCCTTCGCGCGGGTAAGAGCCTGTTGCCGGCGGGCGTGATCCGGATCGACGGCCAATTCGCCCGCGGCGATGCCGTGGTCGTGCGGGGACCGGATACCCATGAAATCGGCCGCGGTCTTGTCGCCTATGACGCCGAGGACGCCGACAGGATCAAGGGCCGCTCCTCGCCCGACGTCATGGTCATCCTGGGCATCTCGGGGCGCGCTGAAATGATCCACCGCGACGACCTTGTGGTCGGCCCGAGCGGCGGATGATGTCCGCGAGCCTCGGCCAATCGCCGAGAAGGCACCTCGCAAAACGAGGATTTCCGTGCTAGGACATGACCTTAACTGACAATGGACTTAAGATGACCTTGCCGCTGAAAGCCATCGACGGAAGCGCCGATCTGTCGGATCTGATGGCCGACCTGGCAAGGCGCGCCCGCGCCGCCGCGCGGGTGCTGGCGTTGGCGTCGCCCGGACAGAAAAACCGCGCGCTCGACGCCATGGAGCGCGCCATCCGCGCCAATGCGCCGGCGATCCTCGCGGCTAATGCCGAGGATGTCGCGGAAGCCCGCACCAGCGGCGCGAGTGGCGCCTTCATCGATCGGCTGACGCTGAGCCCGGCGCGCATCGGCGCGATGGCGGACGGCATCGCCACGGTGCGCGATATCCCCGATCCCGTCGGGGTCGTGACCGAGAGCTGGCAGCGCCCGAATGGCATGACCATCGAGCGCGTGCGGGTGCCCCTTGGCGTCGTCGCGGTGATTTTCGAAAGCCGGCCCAACGTCGCCGCCGACGCCGGCGTGCTGTGCCTGAAATCCGGCAACGCGGTAATCCTGCGCGGCGGCTCCGACAGTTTTCGCTCCTGCCGCGCCATCCATGACAGCCTGGTGCAGGGATTGCGCGAGGCCGATCTGCCGGAGGCTGCCATCACGCTGGTGCCGACTCGCGACCGGGCGGCGGTGGGTCTGCTGCTGAGCGGATTGAACGGCGGCATCGACGTCATCGTGCCGCGCGGCGGCAAGAGCCTTGTGGCGCGCGTGGAAGCTGAAGCACGGGTGCCGGTGTTCGCGCATCTGGAAGGCGTCAACCACGTCTATGTCGATCATGCCGCCAATCTGGAAATGGCGAAGTCGATCGTGCTGAACGCCAAGATGCGGCGTCCGGGGGTCTGTGGCGCGGCCGAAACCTTGCTGGTGGATCGTGCCGGTGCCGCGACCATTCTCAAGCCGTTGGTCGAAATGCTGATCGATGCCGGGTGCGAGGTACGCGGCGACGACGCCGTGCAGCGTACCGATACCAGAGTAAAGCCGGCTACTGACGAAGACTGGGATACCGAATATGAGGACGCCATCATTACCGCGAAAGTGGTCGATGGTGTCGACGAAGCCATCGCGCATATTCACCATCACGGCTCGCATCACACCGATGCGATCATAACCGAGGATGCCGACGCCGCGCGTAAAATTCCTCAACGAGGTCGATTCGGCGATCGTGCTGCACAACGCATCGACCCAGTTCGCCGATGGCGGCGAATTCGGCTTCGGCGCTGAAATCGGGATCGCCACAGGGAAATTTCACGCCCGGGGCCCGGTCGGCGCCGAACAGCTGACCAGTTTCAAATACCGCGTTCATGGCACTGGACAGACCCGGCCGTGAACACCAACGCGTTTTTGATCGGAAAAGCCACGACATTACACGCGCGGTGGCCCAGTTGACGGCAAATTCGGCTGCGGCCCCATCCGCCTCCCGTGTCCTCCCGCTCTATACCGACGGCATGCGTGTCGGCCTGCTCGGCGGCTCGTTCAACCCGCCGCACATCGCTCATCGCGCCATCAGCCTGTTCGCGATCAAGCGATTGAACCTTGATCGCGTGTGGTGGCTGGTCAGCCCGGGCAATCCGCTCAAGGATCACGGCGCCTTGCATGATCTCGAAGAACGCGCCGACGCCGCGCGTCGCATGGCCAACGATCCGCGCATCGATGTGAGTTGTCTCGAAGCTGTCATCGGAACGAGATACACTGCCGACACGATTACATATTTGCGCCGCCGCGCCCCCGGCCTGCGCCTGGTCTGGATCATGGGCGCTGACAACCTCGCGCAATTTCATCGCTGGCAAAATTGGCGACGCATCGCATCCGAAGTCCCGATCGCCGTGATCGACCGTCCGCCACAGAGTTTTCGTGCGATGGCGGCGCCCGCGGCACAGGCGCTCAGACGCTATCGCCTGCCCGAAAATCAGGCCGGCAGGCTGGCGGAACAGCACGCCCCGGCTTGGGTCTTTCTCACCGGGATGAAATTGAACCTGTCGTCGACCGGTCTGCGGAACCCGGACGGCAGCTGGAAGACAAAGAAGTGACAGTGACGGATGCGACTGGATGTTGAAACCGTTAACCCCACATGCGTAGTATAGGCAGCGGGCGTCCGAGATTTGGCGTTCGCGATACAGTGAAAGGAATGGTCCCTGGCCACGTCTGTATTGTCCAAGTCTGTTTTACCCAAGACCCAAACCCGCGCGTAAAACATCGACACAAGCTGCGGCCTTGAAGGCGCAACCCGACGCCGACAAGACGCTGAATATGATCCTCTCCCGCCTCGACGATATGAAGGCGGAAGAAACGGTCACCATCGACCTTCGCGGCAAATCTGCATTTTCCGACTACATGATCGTCACCACGGGCCGGGCCAACCGGCACGTCGGCGCGATCGCGGAAAATGTCGCCAAAGGTCTCAAGGAAACCGGAATCAAAAGCATTCATGTCGAGGGCATGCCCAATTGCGACTGGGTGCTGATCGATTCCGGCGATGTGATCGTGCATGTTTCAGGCCCGAGGTGCGCGAGTTCTACAATCTGGAAAGATTGTGGACGCAGAGCCCGGGCGGCGAAGGTGATTTAGGGCCACCAGCCGGTGAGAGCCGGCTGAGCACGTGGCGAGCGTGTCGCGCATCGCGACCGGAATGCGCGCGCGTGATTGATTTTCTGCCGCAAGCCGGCTTTTCCCTCGAACCGACTTCGAGGGGCGTGCCGCCGGGATAATGTTCGATGCGCCTCGTCATTGCCATCGGGCGGCTCAAGCAGGGCCCGGAGCGGGAGCTCGCTGAACGGTATCGCGAACGATTCGACGACATCGGCCGCAAGCTCGGTTTTCGCGGGCTTGAGACCCATGAAATTCCGGAAAGCCGGGCCCGCGACCCGGCAACCCGGATCGCCGAGGAAGCCGCGGCGATTTCGGCCGCCATTCCCGAAAAATCCGTCCTGGTGGCGCTCGACGAGCGCGGCGACAATATCGACAGCACGCCTTTGCCCGGCACCTTGGCGGCTGGCGGGACAATCAGGTCGCCAACACTATTTTTGCAATTGGTGGCGCGGACGGACTTTCGCCCGATTTGCGGCGCAAAGCAAAGCTTCGCATTGCGTTCGGCTCCGCGACCTGGCCGCACCAAATGGTCCGCGTCATGCTTCTAGAACAGATTTATCGGGCCGCGACCATTTTGGCGGGGCACCCTTATCACCGCGCGTAAGCCGCTTATCGCAAAAGCAACGAAAGCACTGATTCGGATTCGATGCAACCAGATCGGGACATTCATCGTACTCTACACCTCCCGGCGCGGTCGCCTCGGCGCGTTCCGCTTTCCGCTTTCGATTGCTCTGTTGTCCGCGGGTCTTGCCGGGCTTCGAGCCTGTTCGCCCGCGTCGGCACAGATCGCCGGCCGTCCACGCCGCAGAAACAGCCGCCTCGCCCGACGCCATCAAGCAGCGCGAGCAAGAACTCGAAGCGACCCGCGCGCAGCAAAAAAACTCGGCCGAATTGCAGCAGAAACTCAAGGCCGACATTGCCGCGATCGGGCAGGATCGCAGCAAGCTCAATCAGCAATTGATCGATATCGCGGCCCAGGTGCGCGGGGTCGAGACCCGAATCGGCGACGCCGAAGCGCGGTTGCGCCCGCTCGACGCCGCGAGCAGCAGATCCGCGACTCGCTCGATTCGCGCCGCTCCGAGATTGTGGAAGTGCTGGCGGCGTTGCAGCGCGCCGGACGGCGCACGCCGCCGGCCTTGCTGGTAAGGCCGGAAGACGCGCTGCAATCGCTTCGCACCGCGATGCTGCTCGGATCCGTGGTGCCCGAATTGCACGCGCGCGCGCGAAATATTGGCCGGCGATCTCGGCGAACTGGTTGCGCTTCGCAAGACCATCGCCGCCGAGCGCGACCGCCTGGCCGCCGACCGCGACAAACTGAGGACGACCAGACCCGGCTCGCGGCCCTGGTCGACGAGCGACAGCGAAAACAAAGCGCGATCGAGAAAGACCTTGAGGCGGAAGGCGCACGCGCCATCGCGCTGTCCAGACAGGTCGACAGCCTTCAGGGCCTGATCGCCAAGATGGAACAGGACGTGAAGAGCGCGGCGAAAGCCGCCGCCACCGCCACCCTGCAGGGAGCGCCCGGCCCCTCAACGGCAAGCCCAATTGGGCGGCCTGAAAAACCCGTCCCGGCTGAGCCCGGCGATCGCTTTTGCTTCCGCCAAGGGTTTATTCGCGCTACCGGTTAACGGCGTCAAGATTCGCGACTTTGGCGGTTCCGATGGCGCAGGTGGCGTAGAAAAAGGCATTTCTTTGGCAACCCGGGCCGGCGCGCAGGTCACAACCCCGTGTGATGGCTGGGTTGTTTACGCCGGCCCGTTCCGCAGCTACGGACAACTCTTGATCCTCAATGCCGGGGGCGGGTATCATGTCCTGATCGCCGGGATGGGGCGCATTTCGGTCAACATCGGCCAGTTTGTTCTTACGGGGGAGCCGGTCGCGACCATGGGGACGACGTCCCAGGTTGCATCCATCCTCGCGACCAACGCGAGCCAGCCCGTGCTCTATATCGAGTTCCGTAAGGACGGCACTCCAATCGATCCAGGTCCATGGTGGGCCGCAAATGAAGGCGAAAAGGTTCGCGGATGATGCGCAAGACTTCTCTAGTTCTGCTGAGCGCCGCCACCGGCGCGGCATTGACGCTTTTCGTGACCCAACCTCGTTCGGTGTGATGGGTCGAGCGCGCGCGCGGCGACGTCGGATACCTATCGCCAGCTCAATCTGTTCGGCGACGTGTTCGAGCGGGTGCGCAGCGACTATGTCGAGAAGCCCGACGACAGCAAGCTGGTCGAATCCGCCATCAGCGGCATGCTGTCCGGCCTCGATCCGCATTCGAGCTACATGGACGCCAAGAGCTTTCGCGACATGCAGGTGCAGACCCGCGGCGAATTCGGCGGGCTCGGCATCGAAGTCACGATGGAAGACGGCCTGATCAAGGTGGTCTCGCCGATCGACGACACGCCGGCGTCCAAGGCCGGCATCATGGCCAACGATATCATCACCAATCTCGACGACGAGGCGGTTCAGGGCCTCACGCTCAACCAGGCGGTCGAGAAAATGCGCGGCCCGGTCAACACCAAGATCAAGCTCAAGATCCTTCGCAAGGGCCAGGACAATCCGATTGACGTCACGCTGGTGCGGGACAACATCCGCGTCCGCTGGTGCGAGCGCATGT
>CAVWMD010000020.1:0-20203 GCA_963755895.1 uncultured Alphaproteobacteria bacterium | reverse complement strand
GCCGCGATGAATTGGATTCTGCATGTTGATCGGGCCTCCGTTGCCCGCCCGCGGCTTTGCTGCCCAACAGACCGAGGCTGCCATCGGTGTGGTTGTGCTGAACCGGATGTTGGCGACCGGGCGCCCAAATTCCGTCCGTCGCCGACCGGTCACCGCATAGCCGCTTGGGATTTGGATTATCTCGCCCTGCACCGGTCAAGTGCACCAACCCCGCTTCCCCCGAAAGCCGGTCCCCGTACCTGGCCCGCTACGGCCGCAAGGCTCAGAATAAGCAGCAGAGGGGACACCGAAAACATGCAACAGGAAACCTATGACTTCATCGTCACCGGCGCCGGATCGGCCGGCGCCGTGGTCGCCGTCCAGGCTTTCGGAATCCGGCCGCCACACCGTCCTGCTGCTGGAAGCCGGGCCGCCCGACAACAATCCCTGGATCCACATCCCGCTCGGTTTCGCCAAGACCTACATCGACCCTAACGTGAACTGGAAGTTCGAAAGCACGCCGCAGCCGAGCGTTGGCCAACCGCCGGCTTTACCTGCCGCGCGGCAAGACCCTCGGCGGCACCAGCTCGATCAACGGCATGGTCTATATCCGCGGCAACCACGCCGACTACGATGAGTGGCGGCAACGCGGCTGTGTTGGCTGGGACTGGGACTCCGTTCTGCCCTATTTCCGCAAAGCGCAGAACCAGGCGCGCGGCGAAAGCCGAATACCACGGCACCGGCGGCCCATTGAACGTCTCCGATCAGCCGTATCGGTTCGAATTGACCGACGCGGTGCTGGCGGCCTGCGAGCAGGCCGGCATCCCGCGGAACCCCGACTTCAACGGCGCCGACCAGGAGGGCTGCGGTTACTACCAGACCACCACATCAAACCGCCGCCGCTGGAGCACCGCGAAGGCCTACCTCGACCCCGCTCGTTCACGGCAAAACCTCACCATCCGCACCGGCGCCCATGCCACCCGCGTGCTGCTGAACAACGGCCGCGCAACCGGCGTTTCATACATGACCGCCGAAGGCAGCCAAACCGCGACGGCACGGATCGAAGTGATTGTTTCGGGCGGCACCTACGGCTCGCCACAACTTCTGCTGCTGTCGGGACTTGGTCCTGCCGAGCATCTGCAGGAAATGGGTATCGAGGTGGTGCGCGACATGCCTGCCGTCGGCTCCAACCTGCATGATCATTTCAACTACATCCATGAGCTGGCGTTGCACCCGCGCGATCACCCTGAATGACTTGGAGAACTCCTGGCCGCGCAAGATCACTGCCGCCATTCGTTACGGCCTGTTCCGCTCTGGCCCGATGGCGAGCAACGGCATCCATGCCGGCGTGTTCAGCCGCTCCGATCCCCGACTGGAACGGCCGGACCTGCAAATCCACATGTTCGAATGGAGCATCCAGGAGCGCACCAAGGATCGCATTGTTGCCGCACCGGTTTCCCGGCCTTCACCCTGAGCCCGGTGCATCTGAAACCGGATGGGCGCGGTACGGTGCGGCTGGCCACGCCAGATCCACTGGCACCGCCATCGATCCTGTTCGACTTCCTGCGCACCGACTACGACATGCGTGCGATCGTAACCTGCATCCGGCTTACCCGCACGATCGCCGCACAACCGGCCTTGCGCCCCTACATTGCTGAGGAGGTCGTGCCCGGGCCGGCAACGACCTCGGACGCCGACATCGAGGCCTTTGTGCGCCAGACCGGCGGTTCGACAACCATGTCACCAGCAGCTGCGCGATGGGAACCGGAACGAATTCAGTGGTCGATCCGAGGCTGCGCGTGCACGGGATCGGCGGCCTGCGTGTAGCGGATGCATCGATCATGCCGTCGGTCGTTGCCGGCAACACCAATGCGCCCAGCATCATGATCGGCGAGAAGGCGGCAGCGATGATCCTGGAAGATGCGAGGGCAGCGTGAGGCGAGAGCCGACGGCACGCCGGCCTCGGGCAGTTCCCGGATCCGCGCCGCAACGAATGTGAACGTTTTTGCGTTATACGAAAGCCGAGATGCCCCCTGAGCCACCAGGGATGCAGCAATGGGGAAGAGATTGATCGCAATGCGGACAATCAAGGGACCGGCGATTTTCCTCGCGCAGTTCGCCGGCGATGCAGCGCCCTACAACAACCTTGCCGAAGATCGCCCGCTGGGCGCAGCGGCACGGCTACAAGGGCGTGCAGATTCCCGTCCTGGGACGCGCGGCTGTTCGATCTCGCGAAGGCGGCCGAAAGCCGGACCTATTGCGACGAGGTCAAGGGCGTCCTGCGCGACGCCGGCGTGGAGCTGACCGAGTTGTCCACGCATCTGCAAGGCCAGCTTGTCGCCGTCCACCCGGCGTATGACCTCGCGTTCGACGGCTTTGCGCCGCCGGAGGTGCGCGGCAATCCCGCGGCCCGCCAGGCCTGGGCGGTTGAACCAGCTGCTGCTGGCCGCCAAGGCGTCGCGCAACCTCGGGCTGACGGCGCACGCCACGTTCTCGGGCGCGCTCGCCTGGCCGTTCATCTATCCCTGGCCGCAACGCCCGGCCGGGCTGGTGGAGACCGCGTTCGACGAGCTGGCGCGGCGCTGGCGCCCGATCCTGGATGCCTTCGACGAAGCCGGCGTCGATCTCTGCTACGAGATCCATCCCGGCGAGGACCTGCACGACGGCATCACCTTCGAGATGTTCCTGGAGCGCGTGGACAACCACCCGCGCTGCAACATTCTCTACGACCCGAGCCATTTCGTGCTGCAACAGCTCGACTACCTGGACTACATCGACATCTACCACGAGCGCATCCGGATGTTTCACGTCAAGGACGCCGAGTTCAACCCGACCGGCCGGCAGGGCGTCTATTCCGGCTTCCAGCCGTGGGCCAAACGCGCCGGCCGGTTCCGCTCGCTCGGCGACGGGCAGGTGGATTTCGGCGCCATCTTCTCCAAACTGTCGCAGTACGGCTTCGACGGCTGGGCCGTGCTGGAATGGGAGTGCTGCATCAAGGACAGCGAGCAGGGAGCGGCCGAGGGCGCGCCGTTCATCGCCGGCCACATCATCAAGGTGGCGTCCCGCGCATTCGACGATTTCGCGGCCAGCGGCGTGGACATGGACACCAACCGCAAGCTGCTGGGGATCGGCTGAGATGGCGATCGAGGGCGGAGCCGGCAGGGCCGCCGGGCGGCGGCTGCGCCTGGGCATGGTCGGCGGCGGCCAGGGCGCCTTCATCGGCGCCGTCCACCGCATCGCCGCCCGGCTGGACGACCGGTACGAGCTGGTGGCCGGCGCCCTGTCAACCGATCCCGACCGCGCCTTGGCGAGCGCGGCCGAACTCCATATCGCACCCGACCGGGCTTACCGCGGCTTCGAGGAAATGGCCGAGAAGGAAGCGCAGCGGCCGGACGGCATCGACGTGGTCGCGATCGTGACGCCGAACCACATGCACGCCGCGCCGGCCCTGGCGTTCGCCAAACGGGGCATTCATGTGATCTGCGACAAGCCGCTCGCGCACCGGCTGGAGGATGCGCTGGACCTGGCGGATGCGGTTCGCCGCGCCGGCATCGTCTTCGGTTTGACGCACAACTACACCGGCCATCCGATGGTGCGGCAGGCGCGCGAGATGGTCGCTGCCGGCGAACTCGGCGCGGTGCGCGTTGTGCAGGTCGAGTATCCGCAGGACTGGCTGACGACGCGGCTGGAGGAAACCGGCCAGAAGCAGGCGGCGTGGCGCACCGATCCGGCCCGCAGCGGAGCCGCCGGCTGCGTCGGCGATCTCGGCACGCACGCGTTCAACCTGGCGGAGTTCGTGACGGGCCTGCGCTGCGAAAGCCTGGCGGCGGATCTCAGCTCTTTCGTGCCGGGGCGGGCGCTGGACGACAACGCGCACATGCTGCTGCGCTTTGCCGGCGGCGCCCGGGGTATGCTGTGGTCGTCGCAGGTCGCGCCGGGCAACGAGAACGCGCTGCGGCTGCGGGTCTATGGCGAGAAAGGCGGCCTCGAATGGGCGCAGGAGCAGCCGAACGTGCTGTTGCACACCCCGTTCGGCGAGGCGCCCCGAACGATCCGCCGGGCCGGCGCCGGCGCGTCCCCGGTCGCGGCGCATGCGAGCCGCATCCCGGCCGGCCATCCGGAGGGCTATCTGGAAGCCTTCGCGCAGCTCTACCGCGACCTGGCCGAACAGATCACCGCGCGCATCGAGGGACGCGCGCCCGATCCGGCCAGCCTGCTGGTGCCGGGCATCGAGGACGGGCTGCGCGGCATGCGATTCATCACCGCGGCGGTTAAGTCCGGCCGGCAGGATGCGGCATGGACCGCTATCGCGGGGTAATAGTCGGCGGGTGCCTGGCTGCTTCGGTCGCGCTTCAGAGGCCGACGCGCGTTGCAACACCATCGGTAATGGCGCGGTGAAAATGCCTTCCTTTGGCAATTCGGGGGTTCTATCCGCCTATTGGCATGAAGCCTCCCACCCCTCATTGACCAACGAAAAACCGTCCGTACAGATACGCGGACGCGATGGCGATGACCAGCACCACGACGAAAATACCGCCGACAATAAGGCCGCAATTAACCAGCGAGCGGACGGGAACGCCTGGTTCGCACAATGGCAGTAGATTGTTCGCTAGCCCCGAAACGACCACGACGCCGCAGCCGACGCTGAACAGTGCCAGGCTGAACGGCTGGAAAATGAGAACCAGCGCGACGATGGAGAGGCCGATGAGGGCAAATTCGACCCGCGTCGCGGTTTGCGCGCTCATCCCCTGCTCGGAGCCTGCAACGGCGGGATCGGCCGCCGAAATTTGCAATACTCGTCTGCTCGGTCATGTCCGCACCGCCCTTCCTTCGGCATCGAATACGTGAACCTGACTCTACATCGGTTCTTCAGATGCAACATCTCCCCGGATTTGACGCGCGCCTCGCGCGGCACTACGACACGAATGTCGCAGCCCGTGCCGGTTCGGGCGTGAACAAGCGTTTCAGCCCCCATCGGCTCGATCAGTTCGGCACGGCTGGTGAGCGCTTCAGGCGAGGCGTCCTGATCGGGCATAAGGGCTCGTGGCCGGATGCCGATGGTGACTTTACCTTTCGGCAGGCGCTGCAGGGCAGGATCGACGTGCAGCCGTAGGGAGTTGCCTTCTACGTTGAACGAACGCCTTGCCGTCAGCCATACCTTCAAAATGAGCTTCCAATAGGTTCATCTGCGGCGTGCCGATGAAGCTGGCGACAAAGACATTGGCAGGCTTGGCGAACACCTCGTGGGGCGGGGCCACTTGCTCGATAACGCCGTCACGCATGATGGCGATGCGATCGGACATGGTCAGCGCCTCAAGCTGATCGTGAGTGACGATGACGGTGGCTTTGGATAGCTGCGTCAGCACACTCTTGATCTGGCCGCGCATGTACTGGCGCAGTTCGACATCGAGCCGGCTCAGCGGCTCGTCGAACAGGAAGCAGTTGGGGTCGCGCACCACCGCCCGGGCCACGGCCACGCGCTGTTTCTCACCCTCGGAGATTTGGCCAGGCTGCCGGTCGAGCACGCCTTGCAGATGCAGAAGGTCGGCGACCTTGGCGACCCTGGCCTTGGCAGCCGCCGCGCTCAGCCGTTCGCGATACAGCGGGAACATGATGTTCTCGCCCACGGTGAGAGCGGGATAGAGGGCGTAGAACTGGAACACCATCGCGATGTCGCGCTGCTCGGGCTTGAGGTTGTTCATGCGCCTGCCAGCGATGATGACGTCACCGCTGCTCGCCCGTTCAAGGCCGGCGATCATGCGCAGCGTCGTCGTCTTGCCGCAGCCCGAGGGCCCAAGCAGGCACACGACCTCTCCGGCCGCCACCGACAGATCGACGTTACGCACGGCCGTAAAGCTACCGAAACGCTTGGTGATCTGCCTGAGCTCAATCGTCGACATCCGTGCTTCTCGCTCAACGTTTGATGGTGCCGAAAGTGACACCGCGCAAAAGCTGATTTTGCAACGCGAAGGTCACGATGATGACGGGGATCAGGAACAATGTCTCAATGGCCGCCAGAAGTCCCCAACGCACGCCGATGTCGCCGCCGATGGTCTGGGCCATGGCCACGGGCACGGTGCGCGTCTCGACGCCTGACAACAGCAGCGCGAAAAGAAACTCGTTCCATGTAAGGATCAATCCGAACACGGCGGTCGCCGCAAGGCCCGCGATAACTTGCGGAAGGCAGATCTTGAAGAAGACACGCACATCGGAAGAGCCGTCGATCCGAGCGGCATCTTCCACATCGGGTGACAGTTCGTCAAAGAAGCTCTTCATCATCCAAATCGTGAACGGCAAGTTGAAGGCCGTGTAGAGTGCGATGATGCCGGGGTAGGTACCGGCGAGGCCGGTGACGCGGAACATTAGAAAGATCGGAATGATAACCACGATCGCGGGCAGCATGCGCGTCGACAGGATGATGAAAAGATAGGTGTCGTTGCCCTTTAGCGGATACCGGGAGAAACCAAAGGCGGCCAGCGTGCCGATGATGAGGGCGAGCAGGATACTGACAGTAGCAATGAAGATGGAATTGAAGAAGTAAAGCGTGAAGCCGGTGTCCTGCGCCTGTCCGCCTACCGAATAGGAGGACCGTCCCAAACATGGGGGTGCTACCGTTGCCGCGCGGAAGACCAGGGGGCGGGAATGGAATGGCGTGTGACGATCGAATTGAGTGGCGCCGATGGAACGACGCAGACCCACGAAGTCGCTCGCGGTGGCGGCGCCGATCCCCATTCGACGTTCGATCCGCTCGGCCTGACACTGGACGACGGCAAAGCTCTGCTGGCGGGCGTGCAGCGGCATCTGGTTCAGGCCCGGGTCTCCGAGTACTGCGCGGTGCGCCGCCGCTGCCCGCGTTGCCGGCACCTTCGGGCGCTGAAGGACACGCGGACCCGGCGGTTGAATTCGCTGTTCGGCACGGTCGAGGTGCCGGCGCCGCGCTTCAAACCCTGCCCATGCGCGGTCACGGCGCGGTCGACGCTTTGCCCGGCATCGGAACTCATCCCCGACCGCTGCACCCCCGAATACGAGCGGACATTGGCGAAGATGGGGGCCTGGCTGCCGTACCGCCGCGCCCGGCGGTTCCTCTCCGAGTTCTTCCCTATCGGCGATGACCTTCCATGGCACGAGACGATCCGCCGCCGGACCGCGAGGGTTGGGGCGGGTATCGAACGGGAAACCCTGTCGCGGGCGAAATCGCCGCGGCCGGTGACCGCCCTCGGAGACGATGACGGTGTCGATCGACGCCGGGCATGTCCGGACGGCGCGTGGTCATCAGGGCAGGACGTTCGAGGTGATGGCGGCCCAGGTCAGCAATGACGATGGAAAGCTGGTCCTGTTCAGTGGCGTGCCCGGCGAGGCCGACCAGCAGCGCACGCAGTTGAACGGCGTGCTGACCGGTCTCGGCATGACGACGGATACGGAGGTGACGATCCTGAGCGACGGCGCCGACGGCCCCCGATCTCTGGGAGAGGCCGCGAGCACCGGGACCGTCTTTCATGTACTCGACTGGTTCCACCTGGCGATGCGCATCCAGCACGCCGCTCAATGCGCCAGCGGCTGGCCGGACGCCACGGTCCGGCGGCCGCCGGGACGGTGCGCGGTTCGCCGATGCGGTCGAGCACATCCGCTGGCGCCTTTGGCATGGCCAGACCGCGCGGGCGCTCCGTCTGATCCAGCGCACACTGGCGGCCGTCAAAGCGAAGGCGGAAGGAAAAACCGCCGGCGGCCAGATCGGCGGCGAAGCTGACGAAGGCGTTGGTCGCACTGGAGACCTACGTGTCCGGCCTCGCCGATCTGATCATCGATTATGCGTCGGCGCGGCTGGATGACGAGCCGTTCTCCACGTCGCCGACGGAGGGCGCGGTGCAGTGGCTGCTGCATCGCCGGATGGGGGCGCGGCAGCAAATGCGGTGGTCGCCACGTGGCGCTCATTTGATGCTTCAGGTCCGGACAGCCATCGTCAACGGCACGTTCGACGCGGATCACCGCGACATCAGCCGGCGTCGCCGCTCATTTCGCATGGCAGCATGATCGCCCCCATGTTTGGGACGGTCTCATCGAACTTGGCGATGCTGTCGTTGCCGTGCGTCAGCCCGATGGACATGTGAAGCTGAATCAGTTGGTCAACATGACGGCCGCTGGCGCCGCCTATGGCGGCATGTGGGGCGCGTTGATCGGCCTCCTATTCCTTAATCCGCTACTTGGTGCAGCCGTGGGTGCGGGAGCTGGCGCCCTTAGTGGCCGGTCAACCGATATCGGCATCGATGACAACTTCATGAAGGCCGCCGCGGAGGCGCTGACGCCCGGCCAGGCGGCGCTGTGCGTGCTGGTGCGCAAGGTCACAGCCGATAAGGTGCTGCCCGCAATGGCGGCTTTTGGTGGCAAGGTCTTGCACACTAACCTGACAAGGGAGCAGGAAGCCAAGCTGCAGGAGGGCCTGAATACCTGACGCTTGGTGCCCAGGCTGCTGATCCGCGACCATCCACGACGTCACCACTAGGATCGCGCCTGAACCGCCACAGCAAATAGCATGATTATCAATGCCCGCCAGGATCCCGCGCTCAACCAGGTTGACGGTTACGACACTTATCTGCAACGGATGAGGTGTGTCCGCCGAAATAAAATAGCGAGGGTAATATGCGCTCGATACTTGGTGCCTGCCTTTTGACAGCCAGTTTCGCTGCACATGCATGGGCGGACGGTGGTCCAAAGAAAGGGAGCGACGCGGACGACGCTTTCATGACGGGTATCCGCAAACTTGGCGTAATGTCAGGTGAGGCCTTCGAGTGTTCCGATGTGGTCGACCAGCCAAAGATTGGCCAAGCGGTGATTGATCTCGCGACGCAGGTTATCTGCATTTCGGATTGCAGGCTGCGTTTGTTTATAGTGGCTCGTTCGGCTATGGAATGGGGCACGACTTCGATCACAAGGGCCGCGGGCGGTGGAGGCGGCGCTCAGCGCGGCGGTGGTGGCCAGCGCGGGGCAAATCGCGGTGGCTTCGATAGCAACAACTTTCATCGTGACGCCTCGAACACGCGCAACCGCAACACGGCTACGAACCGGAATGTGAGCGCGAATTCGAACCGCAACGCCAATATCACCGCGAACCGCAACGTGAATGTCAATGGAAGCGGCGGCTGCTGCTACGGCGATTACAACGGCGGACCAAGTTGGGGTGGCGTCGCTGCCGGCGTTGCAGCCGGGGCCGTGCTTGGTGCAGCTGTAAATTCCGCAGCTAGTACGCCAACGTATGCAGCTCCTCCCCCGACCTATCCGCCTGGATATGTGTCCCCGCCACCGTACTGAATACGCGGGCACGTTCTGACGTCGACACCGTAGACCAGTTTCGTCTGGGGTGAGGTTCCAAGGGAGGCGGGTCAAAAGCGCCGGCGCAGACTGGACCGGTGTAGGATCCAGGACATAAGAGAAGGCTCCTGTCCGGTCTCACACGGCCTAAACACCGTCCTTGTATGGCGGGCGATCATGCGCAATCCGTTGGATTTACCCGGGCGCTGACACGCAACTCATCGGCGCTGATGACGTTCCGGCGCCGCACCGCGCTCGCCGCGGGGTGGCTCCTGCGACGTCATATGATCATCGGAAGAACGCCGAGTTGGGTCGGCAACCCCGATCAGCTGTGACAGAGGTCGAGCAATCGGCGATGCTGCAATCGCACGGTCTCGACGGCTCGGCCTACGCACTCATTCGATGCGTCGATGCGTCCAACGAACGCATCGAAGGAAACTATCCCTCGCGTGCCGGTCTGCGATACAACAACCAATACGCGCCTGCCACCAGCATGGCGCCGCCAACGATGTTCCCGATTGTCACGGCGGTTAGATTGGCTGCAAACCCGGCAAAAGTGAGGTTAGGAAACATGGCGGGCGTTGCGTGCGCCATGTCCCAAAAGGCATCCGACGCAGCGTGCTTCACCATCAAACCGAAGCCGATGAAATACATGTTAGCCACGGCGTGCTCGAACCCCGCGGCGACGAAGGCGGCTATCGGCAACACCGTAAGTATCGCGCGGTGGGCTGGGAGCCGGCTGGAGAGCGATAACCAGATGGCAAGACAAACCAGCGTGTTACAGAGCATGCCCAGCACGAACGCACGGTCGAACGGCAACGCAGCCTTCGCGTCGGCGGTGCGCAGCGCTGTAAGGCCGAGCTGTCCTGCGCCGAACAGGTGATGGCCGGCGAGCAGCGCGAGCAGTGCAATGCCGAGGGAGCCGATCAGATTGCCGATCCACACTAACGCCCAGGCGCGCGCCACGCGGACGGACTTCAACCGGCCACTTGCCCCTGTGGTGCTGATATCCTGCGAGCCGGGCGTGGGCAAGTCCCGAGTGGCCGAGGCACTGGCCGAGCAGATCGCCACTGAGCCGCACACCCGACTGCGCTACTTCTGCTCGCCGCACCATCAGGACAGCGCCCTTTATCCGGTGATCGCGCAGCGGGAGAGAGCGGCCGGCTTCCAGCACGCGGACACGCCAGCGGAAAGGCTCACCAAGCTAGGATCGCCGCATGGCACACTCATGTTTGGCGTGGCTCAACGAAGCCGGAATCCTGTTCGCCACGGTCGGCGGCGTTCTCATCTTTATATGGGGGCCGCCTCAACCATCGTTCGAACCTGGCACCGTCCTTTACACGGCACTAAGACCCAACGCCGAACAGAACAAGCACCGCCACAAGCGGATGTCGAAAATCGGCCTCGGCATTATCCTCGCCGGTTTCGCGATGCAGGCCGCCGCCAACTTTCCACCTTGGGCTGCCGCATGACCGTGCCGCCGCTCAGAGTCGTGGGAGACGAGCCAGCATCCGACCCCGAGCCGTCTGGGCAGTTCTTCCTCATCGTCGCGGACCATGACCAAGGCTTTCTTTTCCGTCGAAGGTCCGATGACCGACGACGGGCCTTGGAAAAGCGCCGCGCGCCATGCCCGCGACAATCTTCACCGGCATATCGAATGCGGTCCCGCCGGCCCGGATCGAGACGCACTCGCTGCTAAATTCCAGCGCAAGACGAACTTTGCGGGTGTGCCGCCGGGAAGCATCGTGAGACCACGCCAATGACCGAGCAGCTTCCCGCCATCATCGACCGCACCGAAGATCATCGGTGCCGATCGCGCGCATGTCGTGCCGGCGCTGATCGCCGCCGCCGGCGACCGCGCCTCGCTTCCGCTTCCTGGAATTCTTCGCGGCGAACATCCGCAATCCGCACACGCGCCGGGCCTACGGCCGCGCCGTGGCGGAGTTCCTGGCCTGGTGCGACGACAACCGGGTGCCGTCGATCACGGCGGTGCAGCCGCTTCATGTCGCGGCCTGGATCGAGCAGCAGACGCGCGAGCATGCGGCCCCGACCGCCAAGCTGCGCCTGGCGGCGCTGCGCCATCTGTTCGACTGGCTGGTGATGGGCCAGGTCGATGCCGGTGAACCCGGCCGGCTCGGTGCGCGGCCCGTCGCATATCGGTGAAGGCCGGCAAGACGCCGGTGCTGGCACCGGAGGAAGCGCGCGCGCTGATCGACAGCATCGAGATCACGACGCCGGCCGGCTTGCGCGACCGGGCGCTGATCGGGCTGATGGTCTTCAGCTTCGCGCGCATCGGCGCGGCGCTCGGCATGAAGGTGGAGGACGTGTTCACGCAGAACCGCCGGCTTTGGGTGCGGCTGCGCGAGAAAGGCGGCAAGGCGCACGCCATGCCGTGCCACCACAATCTTGAGACCTATCTCACCGCCTACATCGAGGGCGCGGGCCTCGCCGACGATCCCAAGGGGCCGCTGTTCCGCACCATCGGCCGCGGCACCGGCGCTGCTGACGCGCACGCCGCTGCCCCAGGCGAACGCCTATCGGATGATCGGCCGGCGCGCGGCGGCCGCCGGCATCGCCACCAAGCTCGGCAATCACAGCTTCCGCGCGACCGGGATCACGGCGTATCTGAAGAACGGCGGCACGCTGGAGAAGGCGGCGCAGATGGCGAACCACGCCAGCACGCGCACGACGCAGCTCTATGACCGCCGGCGCGAGGAACTCAGCCTCGATGAGGTCGAACGAATACTGGTATAACGCAATAGAAATGGGTTTTGACATAATTTCGCGTTATGCGGTCACCGACACCGACGCAGGGCTGCGGCCAAAACGGGTCGGCCACTACGCCAACTCGTCCAGCAGCACCCTCGCGTCCTTCAGGTCCGGCGCATCGAAACCTTCGGTGAACCAATTGTAGATCGGACCCAGCAGATCACGGGCTTCCGCGCGCTTGCCCTGGTCGCGCCAGAGGCGGGCGAGGCTTGAGCTGGCACGCAACTGGAACAGCTTGGCGCCCTGTCGCTGTGCCAGTGAAATGGCATCGAGAAAGCTTGCTTCAGCCGCGGCGAAATCCCCGATGATCAGCAGCAAATCGCCCCGCAACCGAAGCGTCTCAGCCTGAAGCCATTTGGCGTGCGTGGCTTCGGCAAACTGCTCGGCCTCGGCGACACATGCAAGAGCAGTTTGCGGTTGGCCAGCCATCCGATGAGCGTCTCCCAGAACGTCAGAATATGTGGCACGTGCAGTATTCCCGCTGGCCCGGACCTCAGCTAAGCCGGCGTCAATAAGTGGAATTCCCTTGTCGCGGCTGACCCAAGGCCGCCAAACACCAGCCACGAAATGCACAGACCTAAAGCCCGCCACATCACAAAGGCGTGCTTATCGGAAAGGGTCATGAGTTCGTCTGCTTGCGACAATAATGCTTTCGGCTCCGACCCAGCGCACCGGCGCGCCACCCAAGTCCAGTGAAGTGCAAAACCGAACGAATGTGCGTGCGAGAGACTGCGGGCGTATGCGAAACAGCCAAATCAGAGCGCGAATTGCGCCCAATTGAAATGTCCGCAACAAACGAGCGCCAGCGACAAGTATGACTGGAAAAAGATCAATGGATCTGTCGTCGCATAGATCGATGCATAAGAATTCTGCTCCGCTGCGTCGTATAGCGAGATACCCTGCTCAAGATACGTCATGCGCGACTGCAAAATCCCCGAGCATCAGATGTGTAAGCCCGCTTGCGCGGCAGCTCATCACGCGAACGACAGTATTGTCCTGCGTCTCGCTGAAATGCCGGATTTCCGCGGCGAATTTGCGCGCCTGAATCAGATCGGCCACTGAGTGATAAGCCCACTGACCATAAAGAATCGGCAACAGTTTGTGCGCGCATTCTAGCTGCTCACAAAGCTCGCGCGCGCGAGCGTAAGCTTCGCTCACCGCCGGCGCAGCATAACCTTGCGTAGCGATGATTGCTTGGCCGAGGGCGATTTGCAGATCGAGCTCGTGCTCCTGGCGCTGGATACTGTCCGGCACTGTTGATATCAGGCTCAGCCCCTTTCTGAGTAGTGCCGCCGCTTCCACCATTCCCGACAGTCCCAGCGCCTGTTGGCCGGCCTTCAACCAATATCGGACAGCGTGCTCGGCCATATCCGCTTCCGTGAAATGATGCGCCAGTAGTTCGGGCTGAATTTCCGTGATTTCGGAGAAATGAGATTCCAGTGCCTCGGCAATTCTCCGGTGAACGTCTCGCCGCTCGGCTCGCAGCAACGATCCGTAGGCTGCGTCCTGCACCAGCGCGTGCTTGAACAGGAACCTGGCTTCTGGCAGATGGCCACGCCGGAATACCAGACCCGAGTCGCAAAGCAGCTCGAGCGCGGATGCCAGGTCGGCCTCGGATATCGTGGCCACGGCGCGCAGCAGTTCATAATCAAACTCGCGGCCGATCACCGCGCCGATCCGTGCCACCTCTCGCGCCGGCCCGAGGCGGTCGAGGCGAGCCAACAAGCGAGGAGTGCAGGCTTGCAGGCACCTCCATGAGCAGGCTGCATCTGGTGCCATTCTGCGCCTCGCCAGTGCACTCGGGTTTGGCCTCCAGCACCGCTTTGGTCAGCTCCTCGACGAATAGCGGAACCCCTTCGCCGTGCGTCAGGATCTGCTTAATGACCTCGGCGGGAGGGCGCCTGTCGGCCGCCACACGCGCGACGAGACTCTCGGCTTCACGTCGATCGAGCCGCCCCAACGTCAAAGTCGTCAGATGCGCCTCCTCCGCCCAAGGCGGCCGGAATTCGGGGCGGGCCGTGACCAGCACCAGAATCGGGAGGTGCGCGATACGCTCAACCGTGAGCGACAGCAGTTCGAGCGAACTCGGGTCGATCCAGTGTACATCCTCGTAAAGAACGAGCACGGGCTGTCGCGCAGCCAGGCCGGAAAGATGCGCAAGCAGCGCCGACAACGTCCTGTCCCTGCGTTGCTGTGGCGACAGATCGGGAGGGACATAGCGACCGCCGGTCCGGATCGCGAGGAGGCTCGCGATCATCCCGATCTGTTCGTCGCTCGCCTCCGACGTGGCGAGAAGCGCTTCCAGCTTGGCTAATCTTTGGGCTGCGGAATCCGCATGCGAGAACTCTGCGGCCCGTTCCAACTGATCGATGACGGGGAAGAACGCACTGTCGGCGTGGTGCGGGGAGCAGGAGTACCGCCAGATGATTGCGGCATCTCCGGACAACCGCATGTTCAAACTCGCGCAGCAGGCGCGACTTGCCAATTCCGGGTTCGCCGGCAGATCAGCACGATCCGTCCGCAGCCGGTCTTTGCCTGTTCCCAGCGACGCGACAGCAATTCGAGTTCCTCGTCACGACCGACCAGCGGCGACAACTTTGGCGAACGCAACGCGAGGAAGCGGCTCGCAGCGGCATCTGCATCCCCTCACTCGCCAGGCTTCGATCGGTTGTACGAAATCCTCCGCCAGCACCGGCCCAAATGCGTGCTGTTCGAAAAGCCCACGAACCAGCCGACGCGTCCTGGCCGCGATCAACACGGCATCGGTCGGTGCCTGCGAAAGCAGTGCCGCCGCAAGTTTCGATGGCTCGCCCAATGCGGCCCGAAACGGCTGCGCAGTCGCGGCGAGCTCCCCGACCACCACGAGGCCGCTGGCAATCCCAACATGCGCTCGCAACGGCGCGCCGGCGCCGGACGCGCAGCTTCGGCACGGCCGAAATGAGCGCCAATCCTGCGCGAACGGCGCGCTCGGCGTCGAACTCGCTCGCCTGCGGGTACCCGAACCAAGCGACCGCGCAGTCATCGGAGGATCTGGCGACCGCTCCGCCAAAATTTTCAATGACCTCGGAACAGCAGGCATGAAAGGCCGCAACAATCTCACGCCAATCCTCAGGATCCACCGCGCCAGCAAGTTCGCCCGAGGAGATGATCGCGCATTGCAGAACCGTCAGGTTGCGCCGCTCCGCCGCCGGGCGCCCTGGCAGCACCTCGACGGGTGCCTGCACCTCTGGTTCTGCATCGACTGCCGGCGCGGGAGGTGCGTGCGGCCTGACGGCAAACTTGTATCCGACACCAGGCACCGTCTTGATCAGCCGCGGCGCTTTCGGGTCCGCTTCGATCTTTCGCCGCAGCCGTCCCACCAGAACGTCCATGCTTCTGTCGAACGCTTCGGCGCGGCGGCCGGAAACCGCTTCCAGCAGCTGCCCCCGGCTCAAGGCGCGGCCGGGCGCGAAGGAAGGTCGCGAGCAAGGCGAACTCTGAGCGCCAGAGTGGCACCTCCTTACCGGAGGCATCACTCAAAGTCCGGCTGACCAAGTCGAGCGTGAAACCCCCCTCGAATGGCAAGCGTTCAGGTGTTGAGCCGCTCTGTAGCTCTATCGGGACTAATGTCCGGTTTCCCATTGCCTCGCACCAATTCTCGGGCCGGCTCGCTCAAAGCGATCGGCGGTCAGGATTTACACCGAAGTTACCGTTACGACATCACCAAATCACACGCATCATCGAGGCTCACTCGAAACGCGATCCCGACTGCCCTAGCTGATCGGAAAAATAGACACGAGCGAAATGTAACAGCACTCGCTACAACGACGTTCGGTCTTGCTGATGCTACGTTTGTGACAGGGATCCAAATGCAGCGTTCGCCAGCGATCGTCTTTCCTGCACCGACCGGTGCTGGCTGATCAAATCGACCATAATCAAAACGATACAATATACCGGAGGAGATGATGAAAAACTTGCTACGCGCACTACTGATAAGCGCAGTCGCGTTCCCACCGTCAGTGCTCGCGCAGATGCCCTCTCACGATGCTGCTGCTCGGGCTGCCTTCCTAAATTTTAAAGACCTTAAATGGGAGAAAACCAACCCTGAGCTAGGCGACAGATCACCGGAAATCTCAATACTCCACGAAAGTCTCCAAGAGACGGAGCTTTTACTCCGAAGTCCAAAGAACTTCCACGTGGATAGGCATTGGCACTCCGCCAACGAGACTATCACTATGATTTACGGCACCTTCATCCTGAAGCATGACGGCAGCGACGAACGGGTAGCTCTGGACCAGCCAGGTTCCTTTGCTTGGATGCCGGCAAGGATGATCCATGAGGCTTGGACTACACCTAATGAGGACGCGCTATACTTCATTACTACTGATGGCAAGTTTGATATTAATTGGGTTGAAGCCCCACCTAAACTTAGTAGTCGATCAGCCCGTGCGGGAAACTGGCTGCGTTACGCGGTCAACAGCGTGATCTGGCGAGGCGTTGATGCATGGAACCGAATAACAGGCATTTTGACATCGGGGCAGGCCGGCAGGCCGCAACTCGGATCTGGATACCCACCGCGCCGTTCAAGGCCAACGCCAAGTGCCGCCACCACATTCCGAAGCAGAAGCGTCGGCTAACGAATTGGCCGGCGTATGAGGAAGGTCTGCGCCGGCGCGGCAATCTGACGGGTGCGGTTCACCGAGGCGGCGATTGCGACCGACCAGCATTGGAGCATGAGATCGCTGAGGAGACCGGTGATCTGAAGCCCGACGCAGGCGACTTGCGATGAGATAACGGTCAGCACCGCGGACGCGTCGGCGAATCAAAGCGCAAAAGGGGACTGACGCCTTCATCAGGAGACAGGGTGATGATCCTTGCAAAAAATTTCGCGCTAAGGGTAAGCGCCGTCGCGGTCCTCAGCCTCTTTACCTCGCCACAGTCTCTGCCTCGTGGCAGTCTTCAAATCGTTTCTGTATTGGCCCGGTCACTTGAGGACAACCAGCCGACGGAAGTTCACGACCGGGCCTCGCCCGCCGTTACGCTACACCTCTCGCCGCGCGACCCTGCTTCTATCTGCAGCGAAGTGCTGATCAGGCCGCGTGCCGCGGAGCAGAGGCCTACCAGTAGAACCACCTGCCGAGGGCTTGTGAGAGAAGCTTCCGACACGGGATGTGAGCAGGCCGAATCTCGTGTACGGCTTCGTCGCCATTGACGTACTGCCTACGAGATCGATGGAATCAATTGCAGCCTGTTTGGGAACGCTTCGTATTCCACCTCCGGAACACCGGACTGAGCCAATGCACGAGGCCGGGGTTTTTCCAATCAACCGATGCGACGGTACCGAACCAATGCACATAATCCGGAAGGGCCAATTAGGGTTGGCTGCGCTCGAGATATTGGAAAGCCAAGGAATACGAATGGCTGCGAGAAGTCTGAGCCGATCGATGCTAATTTGCATCGCTCTTGTGACGTTGGTCTCTATCTCGCGACGATCTGCAGCCGACCCACCTGATCCAAGGTCTGGAGACGGACAGCTGATGGCTCCTAACAGGGATGCTGTCCGAGCGCCAGTCAGCGCAAGGGCGCCGGCTTCACCAGACCCGCCGACTGCAGCGACAGCCGCGTCACCGTATAGCCCAATGTATCGCCGTGCCGCTGGCGCAGGTCTTCGTGGAAAGCTTCACCGTGAAATCGGCGTATTCCTCACGATACAGCCGGTGCATGCGCTCCAGCTCCGTCTCAGACGCCCGCCGCGGTGAAGCCTTGCTCAGCCGCCGGTCACGTAATCCGTCAACACCCTCCTCGATGTAACGGGCACACTGGCGCCGAAAGTGACGCCCGGACAGGCCAAGCAGTTCACCCGCTTCGTCGGCCGTCAGGCGGTGCTTCTCATAGCGGTCAAAAGCATCCTCGAACCGTGTCACGTACGCCTCCCATAGCACTTGTGTCCGACGCATCCGCAGTCTCCAGAACAGGCTACGAACAGCTCGGACAACTCATGCACTTCGAGAGGAGGACAAGTGACGCGCCCTCGACACGTGCCAGTCTCCCCGCTTGCAACGATGTAGAGACTTCCACACACTGCCCAGGTGGCTGCGTGAAGGGAGGGCAATGGACCAGCGGAATGGCGAGCCTGAACAACCTGAAGGCGTCGGCCGCCGTGCCGTGCTGGGGGGCGGTCTTGGCGCTGGTCTGGGTGCCGCAAGCCTCGCCGCTCTGCCAGGAAGCGCAGAGGGCCAGACGCCCACCGCACCACCGCCTGCGGGCTCAACGGCACCGTTTCCGGCGAGCCGCAACGGGCCGCTCGACCGGCCGTACAACGTGGTCCTCTTCATCACCGACGAGGAGGCGTATCACCTGCGCGCCGCCGAAGGCTTTGCCACGCCGGCACGCGCCGAGCTGCAGCGGCGCGGCACCACCTTCCTCAATCACTACATCGGCTCGGCCATGTGCACGCCGTCGCGCGGCGTCATGTTCTCCGGCCAGCCGCCGCAGGTGAACGGCGTCTTCGACCAGATGGAGACGGGCTACGTGCCGAGCCTCAGGACCGACCGGCCGAGCATGGGCACCGTCTTCCGCGAGCTCGGCTACCGCACCGCCTATTTCGGCAAGTTCGAGCTGCGCCGCGACATCATCTCGCCCAAGCGCGACGTGAACTACAGCGACGCGCTTACAGCTTACGGCTTCGAGAGCTTCGAGCCCGACGGCGACAAGGTGGGCGCCCCCGACCAGGGCTACGACACCGACATCTACACGGCGGGCGAAGCGGTGCGCTGGCTGCGCACGGAGGGCCAGGCGCTGAACCGGCAAGGCATCCCCTGGCTCCTGGTGGTGAGCTTCATCTCGCCCCACGACATCATGTACGCCGACGTCAACCAGCCCGGCCAGGTACGTGCAGAAATCGCTGACGGGCGGGAAGCTCACGCGGCCGCCCGCCAACGCTGCCTTCGCCACGCGCTGGAAGTTCCCGCCCTCTCCCAGCGCGCTAGAGCCGCTGGACAAGCCCGGTCGGCCGCGCGCGCAGCTTGCCTACAACATCGGCTGGTCGGCCTGGCTGGGCGAGATCCCGAGCGACGCCACGGCCATGTGGAACGACTACTACAACCTCTATCTGAACATGGTCCGCGACAACGATCGCACCCTGCAGGGCGTGCTCGATACCATCTCGGCGCTTGACCTCTGGCCCTCGACCGCGGTCGTGCGCACCGCCGACCACGGCGAGCTCGGCGGCTCGCACGGCGGGCTCCGCGGCAAGGGCCCGCTGCCCTACGAGCAGGAGACCCACGTGCCGATGGTCGTGGTCCATCCCGAATATCCCGGCGGCCGCACCTGCAAGGCAGTGACGAGCCACATCGACCTCGTGCCGACGCTCGCCGGCCTCACCAACGCCGAGACGCAGCAACGCGCCACCGCGCTCGCAGGCTTGCCCGGCCGCGACTTCACTGTCGCTCCTGAAGGCGCCCGAGCAGGCCTCCTTCACGGCAATCCGCGAGGGTGCGCTGTTCAACTATGTCGGGCTGTGGACTGTTGATGCGCTCTACATGACACGGACGGCCCGGGACCTCGGCGAGGACCGGCCATGCCCCCCCTTCAGTGAGCTGCGGCCCGAGATGACGCCGCGCGGCTTCGTCAGCTTCTGCTTTGACGGTCGCTACAAGTTTTCCCGCTACTACGCGCCCAACAATTTCAACACGCCCACGACCTTCGAGGAATTGGTGGGCAACAACGACCTCGAGCTGTTCGACCTCGAACACGATCCGGACGAGATGGTCAATCTCGCCGTCGACACCGTCGCCAACCGCGAACTCATCCTGCGCCAGAACGAGCTTTTGAATCGGCTGATCGCGCGCGAGGTCGGCGACAACGACGGCAGCTTCCTGCCCGCGGAGCTGCGCAAGCGCTGACGGCGGACGAAATGCGCGCCGACGACTTCGTCCATGCAGCGCGAATTGAAGAGGACCCACTACGTGAACAAGCAGGCCCGCAGTGAGTGCGCAATCCGTGCACGCTGCACAAACGGCAAGTTCCGCGCGGTTTCTCGGCTTGAGAACGAAGCGGTGCGGACCGGATGCAGGCTCGGCTGGCGAAGCGTCCATCCCTTCGGCACAATAAAACAATGGATGAACCAGGGTGCTTTCCTGATGTGTGGACTTTAACTTAACATATTGGG
>CAVWMD010000019.1:0-15184 GCA_963755895.1 uncultured Alphaproteobacteria bacterium | reverse complement strand
GTGGTCTTCAACGCCACGCAGATTGATCGTCTGCCGTCCCCACCCCGGCGCGGCCAGTGCCGGCCATGTGGGAGCGGCAAGAGAGTGCGAAAGGATCCTCGCCCATTCAGGTGCCGCGATCCGCTCCGTCGCCGATGATCGGGCCTTTTACCGGTTCGACCACGACGTGATCATACTACCGGAACGCGGGCAGTTTCCTTCCGAGGACAGCTATTTTGCGGCGGCGCTGCATGTGCTCGGCCACCGGACCGGCCACACGTCGCGGCTGAACCGCGACCTGACACACCCCTTCGGGTCGGAGGGCGACGCGCGCGAGGAACTGCGCGCCGGGATCGCCTCGCTCCTGCTCGGCGAACAGCTCGGGATCGGCCACGATCCAGGCCATCATGTCGCCTATGTCGGAAGCTGGATTCGGGTGTTGGAACGCGACCCGCGCGAGATCTTCCGTGCGGCAGCCGACGCCGAGCGGATCGCCGTTTGCATCCGCGCCTTCGAGATCGAGCAGGAACGTCAAAGCGACCCGGCTCAGGAGGCGGGTGGTCTCCGAGCATCGGATGACGTCCGCGGCCGTGTCCGGGCCCGACGATCTCGCAACAGCGGCACCAGCCGCCACTGAGGTGCGTGCACCGACCCTGATCCGGGAGGACCATCCTGCGATGACAACGAGCGACGATCGCACCTACCTTGCGGTGCCCTACGACGAGAAGGACGATGCCAAAGCGCTCGGCGCGAAGTGGGATCGGCAGGCGAAGGCCTGGTACGTGCCGGCCGGCGTGGAGGTTGACGCCTTCTCCGCGTGGCTGCCGGCGCGTGGGCAAGTGCACATCGCCGTGGACGCTGATCCGCGCGAAGAATTCGCGCTGGCGCTGCGCGAGAGCGGCTTGCGGATCGAAGGGCCGCCCGAGATGGATGGCGCGATGCACCGCGTATCCGTCGACGGCGACAAGGGGCGTGAACGCAGTGGCGCGTATGTCGCACATCTCGACGGTCGGCCGGCCGGCTTCATCCAGAATTTCCGGACCGGCCAGCGAACGAACTGGAAGGCGTCTAGCCGTGCCGCGCCGCTCGACGCACAGGATCGGGCGCAGATGGCGGCGGAGGCGGCGCAAAAGCGGCAGGAGCGGGCGGCCGAGCGCGAGCGGATGTATGAGCGCACGGCGCAGGAGGTGGACGCGATCTGGACTGTTGCGACGCCGACGCAGGCGCATCCCTACCTCGCCGAGAAGGGCGTTCAGTCGCACGGCTTGCGTCAGGATGCGGTTGGTCGGCTGTTGGTGCCGCTGTACGACGCTGACGGCAAGCTGTGGAGCTTCCAGCGCATTGGACCAGATGGGTTCAAGCAGTTCTATGAAGGGGGGCGGGTCGAGGGTGGCCACTATGTCGTCGGCGATCTGCAACGCCCGAGGCCGGTGCTGATCGCCGAGGGCTACGCTACCGCGGCGACGCTGCACGAGTTCTCGGGCATGGCGACGATCGCCGCGTTCAATGCGGGAAACCTGGTACACGTCGCGGAGACGTATCGGCGGCTTTATCCAGATCGCGCCATCTACATCGCCGGTGACAACGACCATCGGCGAGAGGCTCAAGGAAAACCAAATGTCGGGCGTGAGAAGGCCGAGCAGGCCGCGGCGGCGATCGACGGTTTCGTGCTGCTGCCGAACTTCGCGGAGGATGACCTCGGATCGGATTGGAATGATCTGATGCGAAGCCAAGGTGTGGACGCAGCGCGCCAGCAGCTTGGGGTGGCGATGGCCATTGCCGAGAGAGAGCGGATCGTCCGGGATATGTCCACCGTGCAGAACCGTGAGCTGAATCCAGGCCAGGCCGTCGCAATCGCTTCGGCCCTGGACCGCAGCCAAACAGCGGAGATAGACCTGGAGTGGTAGGATCGAGGCGTCGGGCTGGAGGGTGGTCATGCGTGCGATTGGACGGTTTGCCGGCGAGCTGCTTGGCGTGTTCTCGTCCGGCGTGCTCGGATTCTTCGCGATGCTGCTGCTGGCAGCCGGCACGGTGCTCGCATGGCTGATTGGGTGTGCCTCCGCGCTATTGCTCATTATTGCCTTGGCTGAGTTGGCGTGGTGGCTGCACACGCACAGCCACCACGCGGCAGTGACGGCTCTCGGCTTCTACGGATACGCTGCGGCCACCTTCGCGCTGATCCCCGTGCTGTTTTGGCTAAAGGACAAGCTAACCGGATGGCCGGAACGACGGCGCCAGTCAGTGGTCTAATGGGAAGCTAGACAGCCTAATGCGGTTTGCGAAGATACCGATCTCGTACTAGTGTCACGAGGCATACCCTGTTGAGCCTGTAAAGCGTTGGTCTGGCCTTAAACTCAAGCGGAAACCCGCAGACGTTGACGCAACCGACCGCTTCTGCGCCCATGCCTGCCGTTCAGACGAGCGGCACCGTTTTTCCGAAGCGGTCGTTCATGGGCCCGGCGGCAAATGGCTGGGTTGGGTGGATTTCTGCCGGTCTGCTTCGAGGTGCGGAAGCGCTCAAAGCGGTCGCCGCGATGGCTGCGCGGCCAAGCGCAGCGGTTCTTGTCGGCACATACATTCATCTATGGCCAGGGCCGCCGCCAGATTGTCCACCAGCTCCCGGCCGCGCACGAGCCTCTCCTCCTAGGTCTTCGTCAGACCCAGAAACACTTTCGTAGCCGCCCACACGCCCTTCAGATCGAACTGGCCCTGGTAGACATCCGGAGGGGCGGGACCGCGCTTGAGCAGACGATAAATCGCTTCCCAGGCCGTGCGCGTGGAGTATTCAAACGTGAACGCGATGTCCCGTTCAAGCTCGACGTACTGACCCAGGAGGCCCAGATTGGTTACGCCCTCCGGAACCACGGGCGGCCTGTCGCCACGCTTGCGGCGCAGCCAGATGTTGTTGACGTAGGGCATGTTGCAGGGAATGCAGATCGACGTGCGTACGATCTCTTCCGTTTTCGACTCCCCTTTCTTCAGACCGAGATGTTGCAGCAATTCCCTCAATATCTCCTCGCCTGTGCATTGATACATGGGCTTTGGATAGAGGTTGCCTTCTTTCTCCGGAAACAGCCCATAGCCCCACCAGACAAATGTACCTGGTGGCTGACTGAGAACTTCGGGCTGCTCGAAGATCGACAGCGAGATCACCCAGTTCGAATCTTTCAAAGTCAGAAGCCCGCCGCTTCCCGGGCCGCTGTGGGTCAAGTTAGTAATCTCATCGAGGAATTCCGAGCCGGTCGTGGTCACGGTGAACGTCACCCAGCGCGAATTGGCGATCCGGTCGTCGCCAAAGAATGCATCCGGATTGCCGAAGCCTTTGTGCTTCCCGGCCAACTTCTTCCACAGCGCCCATGACCGCCCGGGGTTAGGCGGCGGCCCCGGTGGCGTATCCATCGTTCCGGCCGAGAGATCGGCGGCTTGCGAGCCGGTGGTCACGAACACGATGTCGTTCGAGGCGATGTCGACCGACGTCGAAGCGCCTCCGCGTACGTATTCAAGTCGATTGACGGTCATGCGGCCAGGTGATTCGGTGAACTCGATGTCGCTGACAAAGGCGCCCTTCAAGAAGTTCACCTGCTGCCTTTCAAGCCAAGTGACCAGCGGTTCGACGAAGGCTTCATGCTGGTTGAATTGCGAGCGCAGAACATTTGCCATGGTCGACAGGTCGGGAAACAAATAGACGAAGCGGTTCAGGTATCGCCGGAACTCGATGATGCTGTGCTGTGGCAGCGAACCCATCAGCGTCGACCAGAGTAACCAAAATTCCGTTGCGAAGAACCTTGGGGAAAACCAGTCTTTAATGAGCTGACCGTCCAACGACGCTTCGCGGGTGAGCGAAAGTTTCGCGAGACGGAGGCCGTCGCTAAGGTTCAGCCCATACCGCTGGTCATGCATGCGGCGGAGGTTCCGATCGACGATATGAGTTTGGTCGACAAACGGGTGTTCTTTATTGAAAGTGAGGAATTGCTCTGCAACATTGATATTGGAGTAAGCTTGAGTGGGGATCTTTCCGAGCAGATCCAAAGCGCATCGGAACTCCCTATCGAAGATCGAGCCAGGCAGGTTGTAGCCGCTTTTCGCATCGCCAGCCAAAAAGAACCCGCCGCCAAGCTTCTCGTCTGCCTCGTAAATCGTAATGTCCGGACCGGACATGTCAGCGTTCCGGATGAGTAACGCCGCCGCTGCCAAGCCCCCAAATCCGCCGCCGACAATATGCGCCTTCATTTGTCCCCTCCCAGAAACTCCGGGTTGGGAGCTTCTCCCGACCCGCGGCTGCCCCGGCAACCGGCGAGGGCCGGAGCAAACATCAGCGTCGGCGGAAACCGACGCTGCTGGCTGTTATCGCGCCGCCGTGGACGTTATGCCAACGGTCGCGCGCGATCGCACAACGAGTGACCGCTTTCGGGACCGACATTCGGCCGGCTGAGTGGCCAGGATGGGTCGAAACCGGCCTAACGCTTGAGGCCGAACTCATCGGCAGGTTCCCGGCCCTGCACGCTCGAGAGCTGCCATTCCGCTTTCGGCCAAGACTGGCCATAGCACCGGCGCATCCCGAGACCCCTCTTTGGCGCGACATGGTCATCGACAGGCGGTCGCTGCAAGACACGCCCATGACCAAGCAGAGATCACTCGATAGAGGGGGACTATTGCACCACTGGCCCGAGCTTGATCGGAATGGTTCCGCCGGCCGTGCGGTGATCCACGTAGGGCCGCAGGTGCATGTCCTTGTTGACCATGACCACGAAACGATAGCCAGGCCGAATTTCGAGCGTGTTCGGGATGGATAGGCCGGCGCGCGCATATTCCTGGCCCAACTCGCCGAACTGCTGACCGAGCGAAGCAGCAGCGATCTGCTGGGAGCTGTAGTATCCGCTGACCGGCGCTTGTGGCTGCGAAAGCTGAACACCGGCGCCGGCAATCGAGATTAGCAGCGCGTTGCCGATCTTCGACCAGAAGTGCGTGTTCACCTGGTCATGGAAGCCGGCGTAGCCTCCTTGGTCCGCGCCTTCCATCGAGCCGAGGTCGATCGACTCAGTGTCGGGGAAGATGACGCGGTTCCAGATCACGCCGACACGGGTTTGCCCGTTCGACACCATGTTGTCGTAGGAGCCGATCAGCCGCGACCCTTGCGGGATCAGCAGGAAACGGCCAGTCGCCGTGTCATAGACGTTCTCAGCTACCTGCCCGATCACCATGCCAGGCAGGTCCGAGTTGATGCCGCCGACCATCACCGCCGAAATCGCGGTGCCAGCCATGACAAGGTAGGGCGAGGATGGATCGCGCAGCGTCGCCTGCAGATCGTCCGAGGTGCCTGTCACGTCGCCGGGTTGGTTGAGGAATGCCTGCTTCTCGCGCTGCGCGCTCGCGTCCACACGCGCCGGCGGATAGTTCGGAAGGCCGAAGCCGCCCGGATTGATGCCCGGGGCCGTCACGACCGGCTGGGCCGCTCCGGCGCCGGTCCCGCCGGTCGCCACCATGCCTGGGCGCCTACGATGCCGGCACCGCGCCTGCGTTGGACGCCATCTGCTGGCCGCCTTGGGTCTCATTCAGGGTGGTGCCCGCGGTCATCGCAGACGTGGCGGCCGTCAGATGCTCCTTCTGGAGCTCCGCGAGCTGCTGATAGTAGTTCTGCCAGGCCTCGCGCCGAGCCTTGGTGGCTTCATCCTCCCCCTGTGCTTGGCCGCTGCCATTGTCGGACGGCATCGCTGAAGGCTGCTGGACGGGCTGTGTCGGCGGCAGCCCGGTGTGCGGCGGGCAGCGGCATCTTGGCGACTGCGGGCATGACTTCGCCGCCGAATGGCGCATTGCTCAGCACGGCCGATCCGTTGGCCGGTTCCGGCTTGTGCGAGGCGGCCTGTTGCGCGTTCGCCGCCGCCTGCATCAGGCGATCGCGGTAGGTGTAGCCGATCGCCGCGACCACCAGCATCGCGGCGCTGACGCCGAACACGATCGGCAGCCTGTTCAGTCGGCGCACGCCTGCGCCGCGTGTAGGCGGAGGCGTCAGCAGCCCCGGCGAACGTTCGGGAGTATCCGGTGCGCCGCTCATCGTGCGGCCTCGGCTTGCGTCACGGTGAAGGGGCCACCGGCCTGCAGCCCGCCGGCGGTGTTGCGCACGAAGAACCGCGACCCTTCCGTGCTGCCGTCGATGGTCAGGCGGGCAAGATCACCGTTGTCCAGCGGCGTCACGAGGTAGCGGATGTGGTGTGCGCTCGCCGGCACCGGCTGGCCGTCCTCGGCCACGGCGAACCCGCTGCGCGGAGCGCCGAAGCGAAGGCAGCGGTGAACGCGTTGCCGGACTGATCGGATGGCGTCGGGTCGAGAACGACGGTGCTGGACGCGGCCGGTAAGCGCATGGAGACGAATTCGGCCATGCCGTTTGCCAAGACCTCGGCATCCGCCGGCTGCTGAAGCTGTGCGACGTACGATGTGTTCGGACCCACGTGCAGGCGGCCAGCAGGCCGCCAGAAGGAAGGGCAAGGGGGAACGCATCCAGCGGGTCATCGCGCACCGTCCCGCGTGATCAGCACGCGCGTCTGCCCGCCGCCCACGCCGGACACCAGTTCGGCGCGATCCAGCACGCGATCCACGATGTATCGGTCACCGGCGATCCGATAATTCACCATCTCCTGCGATGGGCTGGAGAACCAGCCGCCGTCGTTGTCCAGCCCGACAAGGGCGGGGGCAGACCCAAAGGCCATGCTCTGCGGGAACTGGATGTACGTCTTCGCTCCGTCGGTGTAGACGCGCAACGGGCGCCAGCTCGGATCGTCGCCGCTGAGCCGGAAGCCGAAATCGAGGTTCGCCACGTTCTCGCCCGTGGGCAGTGTGGACGCTGCGGCGCCCCAGGCGGCATTCTGCTGATAGGCGCTCCATTGGCGCTGCATGTCGTCCGGGTAGTTGAATGCGACCAGCGGCATCCACTCGTGTTGGGTGGACACGAGTTTGATCGCGTAGGTCCGCCGGTTTGTCTCGATCGTCATGCTCGACACGAGGCCGGCATCCGTAGGCTTGATGATGAGATGCGTGATCTGGCCTGCCGGTGAGCCGGAGAGGCCCGGCGAAACGTTCCACCGCACCTTGTCGCCAACGTTCACGTTGTTGACGATCTCGCCCGGCTGCAGTGCCAGGTCGCAGACCTGGAGTGGCGCGCAGACCACGGTCGGAAGCGTGGCGCCATAGAGGAAGCGGATCACCCCGTCCTCGCCTCGCTGCGGCATTTCTGCCCGGCTTGCCCATCGCCGCGCCAATGTGACCGCCTGCCGTTCCTTGGCGTTCAACGGAGCCGAAGGCGACATGAGGGAGACCGGCGGCGGCATGGTCGCGGGCGCAGGGCCGGCGGCAATCTGTGTCGCCCCGGCCGTATGATCGGAGGGCACCGGTCCGGACGCTGAGACGACCGATGCTGTAGCGTCCGCACGCAGGATCGACGGCACCTGTGCGGGGCTGGGCTTGCGCGTGCGCCAGTGTGGGCAGGCCGATCAGAAGGGCTGCTCCCAGATGCCTTCTTCATGCGGTTTCTCCCCCGGTTATTGGCGCTGCGACCAGTCGAAGGATTCGACGTAGAGCCCCGTCGGATGGGCGAGGATCGTCGCATCATCGGAGCAATACGCCTGAGCCAGGAACAGGCAATTGCTCCGATGATGCGACGATCCTCGTCAATCTGACCGGGCTCTACGTTGAATTGTTCGACTGGTCGCAGCGCCAGTAACCGGGTTAGAAAGCGAATGAAGAAGGCGTTGAGAGCAGCCCTTCAGATCGTCTTACCCACGCTCGCGCACGCGCAGGCCCAGCCGACACAGGTGCCGTCAATTCTACGTGCGGACGCTACAGCGTCGGCGTCAGCGTCCTGACCGGTGCCCTCGCATCATGCGGCCCGCATCACGCAGGTTGCCGGTAGATATACGCTCGCGAGCATGCCGCCGACAGTCGCCCTCGTGTCGCCGTCAGCTCCGTTGAACGACAAGGAACGGCAGGCTGTGGCGTTGGCACGGCGATGGGCGGCGCAGGCAGAGATGCCGCAGCGAGGCGAAGATGGCGTCATCCGCTTCCTCTATGGCGCGACACTCCCAACCGTGGTCTGTGCGCCGCTCCAGGTCTGCGACCTGGCGCTGCAGCCGGGCGAGATCGTTAACAATGTGAACGTGGGCGACAAATTACGGTGGAACGTCTCGCCGGGCCTCTCCGGCTCGCCGGCGGGCCAGGTGACGCATCTCATCATCAAGCCTACGGATGCCGGCCTCGTGTCGAGCATGACGATCGAAACGAACCGGCGGACCTACGCGATCAAGCTTGTGTCCACCCAGCACGAGTGGATGCCGTTGGTCGCGTTCAATTATCCCGACGATATGCAGCGCCAATGGAGCGCATATCAGCAGAACGCGGCCTGGGGTGCCGCAGCGTCCACATTGCCTACCGGCGAGAATGTGGCGAACCTTGATTTCGGCTTCCGGCTCAGTGGCGATGATCCGAGTTGGCGCCCGTTGCGCGTCTACACGGACGGAGCGAAGACGTACATCCAGTTCCCGCAGAGCATGGCCTTTGGGTCTGCCCCCGCCCTTGTCGGGCTGGACAACGACGGCGGCTGGTTCTCCGGCCCGTCGCAGGAGATGGTGAACTATCGGATCGCCGGTGACCGATACATCGTGGATCGTGTACTGGATCGCGCCGAACTGGTGTCCGGCGTGGGCGGCGGGCAAACGCGCGTGCTGATCACGCGGGACGGTGCGCGATGACCCGCTGGATGCGTTCCCCCTGCCCTTCCTTCTGGCGGCCCTGGCCGCCTGTACGGTGGGGCCGAACACATCCTACGTCGCACAGCTTCAGCAGCCGGCAGATGTCGATGTCCTGGCCAATGGCATGGCCGAATTCGTCTCCATGCGCTTACCAGCTGCGTCCAGCACGGTCGTTCTCGACCCGACGCCATCCGATCAGTCCGGCAATGCGTTCACCGCTGCCTTCGCTTCGGCGCTCCGACGCAGTGGGTTCGCCGTGGCCGAGGACGGTCAGCCAGTGCCGGCAGGCGCGCATCACGTCCGCTACCTGGTGACGCCGCTGGACAACGGCGATCTTGCCCGCCTGACCATCGACGGCAGCACGGAAGGGTCGAGGTTCTTCGTGCGAAACACCGCCGGTGGGCTACAGGCCGGTGGCCCCTTCACAGTGACGCAGACGGACGCGTCACGGTGAGCGGCACACCGGATACCCCCGAGCGTTCGCCGGGACTTCTCGCCCCTCCCCCGACACGCGGCGCAGGCGTGCGCCGATTGAACAGGCTGCCGATCGTGTTCGGCGTCAGCGCCGCGATGCTGGTGGTAGCTGCGATCGGCTACACCTACCGCGATCGCCTGATGCAGGCAGCGGCGAGCGCGCAGCAGGCCGCCTCGCACAAGCCGGAACCAGCCAACGGCTCGGCCGTGCTGAGCAACGCGCCGTTTGGCGGCGAGGTCGAGCCCGCGGTCGCCAAGATGCCTCTGTCCACGCACACTGCGCGGCCGCAAACTCAGCCGGCCGAGCAGCCTTCAGCGATGCCGTCCGACAATGGCGGCGGCCAAACACAGGGGGAGGACGAAGCCACCAAGGCTCGGCGCGAGGCTTGGCAGAACTATTATCAGCAGCTCGCCGAGGTGCAGAAGGAGCATCTGACGGCCGCCACGTCTGCGATGACCGCGGGCACCACCCTGAATGATACCCAAGGCGGGCAGCAGTTCGCCTCCAACGCAGGCGCGGTTCCGGCTTCTACAGCCCCAGGCATTGCGGCCGGCGGGGCCGGCGCCGGAGAGTCCAGCCGGCCGTGACGGCCCCGGGCACCTATCCGGGCGGCTTTGGCCTTCCGACCTATCCGCCGACGCGTGTGGACGCGAGCGCGCAGCGAGAGAAGCAGGCTTTCCTCAACCAACCCGGCGACGTGACAGGCACCTCAGACGATCTGCAGGCGACGCTGCGCGATCCATCCTCGCCCTACCTCGTCATGGCGGGCACCGCGATTTCGGCGGTGATGGTCGGCGGCATCAACTCGACCTGCCAGGCATGGTGATCGGGCAGGTAGCTGAGAACGTGTATGACACGGCGACCGGTCGCTTCCTGTTGATCCCGCAAGGGTCGCGGCTGATCGGCTCCTACGACAACATG
Organism: uncultured Alphaproteobacteria bacterium; assembly: GCA_963755895.1. GTDB lineage: Bacteria > Pseudomonadota > Alphaproteobacteria > Rhizobiales > Xanthobacteraceae > Bradyrhizobium. Next base: position 5,071 of record CAVWMD010000019.1, on the reverse strand, counting down.
GTGTCGAATGGGCAAACCCGTGTCGGCGTAATTTGGAATCGCGTCATCTTCCCCGACACCGAGTTGATCGACCTCGGCTCGATGGAAGGCGCAGACCAGGGCGGCTACGCCGGCTTCCACGACCAGGTCAACACCCACTTCTGGTCGAAGATCGGCAACGCCCTGCTCATCTCAATCGCCGGCGCCGGTGTCCAGCTTTCGCAGCCGCAGGCACCGGTCAATGGCTACTACAGCTCGCAGCAGATCGCTTCGGCTTCGCTCGGTCAACAGTTCGGCGAGTTGGGACAGGAATACGCGCGCGCCGGCCTGTCCATCCCGAACACGCTGGAAATTCGGCCGGGCTATCGTTTCGTGGTGATGGTCAACAAGGACATGCACCTGCGGCCCTACGTCGATCACCGCACGGCCGGCGGAACCATTCCGATCAACCTTGGGCCGGTGGTGCAATAGTCACACCTCTATCCAGTGATCTCTGCTTGGCTAAGGGTTTGTCTTGCAGGACCGCCTGTCGATGACTTCGTTGCGCCAAAGAGGGACCTCGGGATGCGCCGGCGCCATGGCCGGTCCTGGCCGAAATCGGAATGAGAGCTCTCGAGCGGGCAGGGCCTGTAACCTGCCGTTCTTCTGCCCCAAGCGTTCGGCCGCTTTCGACCCATCCTGGCCACTCAGCCGGCCGAATGTCGGTCCCGAAAGCGGTCACTCGTTGTGCGATCGCGCGCGACCGTTGGCATAACGTCCACGGCGGCGCGATAACAGCCAGCAGCGTCGGTTTCCGCCGACGCTGATGTTTGCTCCGGCCCTCGCCGGTTGCCGGGGCAGCCGCGGGTCGGGAGAAGCTCCCAACCCGGAGTTCCTGGGAGGGGACAAATGAAGGCGCATATTGTCGGCGGCGGATTCGGGGGCTTGGCGGCGGCGGCGTTACTCATCCGGAACGCTGACATGTCCGGTCCGGACATTACGATTTACGAGGCAGACGAGAAGCTTGGCGGCGGGTTCTTTTTGGCTGGCGATGCGAAAAGCGGCTACAACCTGCCTGGCTCGATCTTCGATAGGGAGTTCCGCTGCGCTTTGGATCTGCTCGCAAAGATCCCCACTCAAGCTTATTCCAATATCAATGTTGCAGAGCAATTCCTCACTTTCAATAAAGAACACCCGTTTGTCGACCAAACCCATATCGTCGATCGGAACCTCCGCCGCATGCATGACCAGCGGTATGGGCTGAACCTTAGCGACGGCCTCCGTCTCGCGAAGCTTTCGCTCACCCGCGAAGCGTCGTTGGACGGTCAGCTCATTAAAGACTGGTTTTCCCCAAGGTTCTTCGCAACGGAATTTTGGTTGCTCTGGTCGACGCTGATGGGTTCGCTGCCACAGCACACCATCATCGAGTTCCGGCGGTACCTGAACCGCTTCGTCTATTTGTTTCCCGACCTGTCGACCATGGCAAATGTTCTGCGCTCGCAATTCAACCAGCATGAAGCCTTCGTCGAACCGCTGGTCGCTTGGCTTGAAAGGAAGCAGGTGAACTTCTTGAAGGGCGCCTTCGTCAGCGACATCGAGTTCACCGAATCACCTGGCCGCATGACCGTCAATCGACTTAAATACGAACGCGGAGGCGCTTCGATGTCGGTCGACATCGCCTCGAACGACATCGTGTTCGTGACCACCGGCTCGCAAGCCGCCGATCTCTCGGCTGGAACGATGGACACGCCACCGGGGCCGCCGCCTAACCCCGGGCGGTCATGGGCGCTGTGGAAGAAGTTGGCCGGGAAGCACAAAGGCTTCGGCAATCCGGATGCATTCTTTGGCGACGACCGGATCGCCAATTCGCGCTGGGTGACGTTCACCGTGACCACGACCGGCACGGAATTCCTCGATGAGATCACCAACTTGACCCACAGCGACCCGGGAAGCGGCGGGCTCCTGACTTTGAAAGATTCGAACTGGGTGATCTCGCTGTCGATCTTCGAGCAGCCTGAAGTCCTCAGCCAGCCGCCAGGTACATTTGTCTGGTGGGGCTATGGGCTCCTTCCGGAGAAAGAAGGCAACCTCTATCCAAAGCCCATGTATCAATGCACAGGCGAGGAGATATTGAGGGAATTGCTGCAACATCTCGGTCTGAAGAAAGGGGAGTCGAAGACGGAAGAGATCGTACGCACGTCGATCTGCATTCCCTCCAACATGCCCTACGTGAACAACATCTGGCTGCGCCGCAAGCGTGGCGACAGGCCGCCCGTGGTTCCGGAGGGCGTGACCAATCTTGGCCTCCTGGGTCAGTACGTCGAGCTTGAACGGGACATCGCGTTCACGTTTGAATACTCCACGCGCACGGCCTGGGAAGCGATTTATCGTCTGCTCAAGCGCGGTCCCGCCCCTCCGGATGTCTACCAGGGCCAGTACGATCTGAAGGGCGTGTGGGCGGCTACGAAAGTGTTTCTGGGTCTGACGACGACCTAGGAGGAGAGGCTCGTGCGCGGCCGGGAGCTGGTGGACAATCTGGCGGCGGCCCTGGCCATAGATGAATGTATGTGCCGACAAGAACCGCTGAGCTTGGCCGCGCGGCCATCGCGGCGACCGCTTTGAGCGCTTCCGCACCACAAGCGGACCGGCGGAAATCCACCCATCCCAGCCATTTGCCGCTGCCGCCATGAACGACTGCTCTGGAGTAACGGCGCCGCCTGTCTGAACGGCCTTGCATGGGCGCAAAGCGGTCGCTTGCGCGAGCGTCTGCGGGCTTCGGCTTCAGTTTAACGCCAGACACGGTGCTTTGCAGGTTTGACAGGGTATGCCTCGTGACATGAGTACGAGGACGGTATCTGCGCAAGCCGCATTCGGCTGTCTAGCTTCGCACTAAACCACTGACTGGCGCCGTCGTTCCGGCCATCCGGTTAGCTTGTCCTTTAGCCAAAACAGCACGGGGATCAGCGCGAAGGTGGCCGCAGCGTATCCGTAGAAGCCGAGAGCCGTCACTGCCGCGTGGTGGCTGTGCGTGTGCAGCCACCACGCCAACTCAGCCAAGGCAACAATAAGTAATAGCGCGGAGGCACACCCGATCAGCCACGCGAGCACCGTGCCGGCTGCCAACAGCAGCATCGCAAAGAATCCGAGCACGCCGGACGAGAACACGCCCAGAAGCTCGCCGGCAAACCGTCCAATCGCACGCATGACCACCCTCCAGCCCGACGCCTCGATCCTACCACTCCAGGTCTATCTCCGCTGTCTGGCTGCGGTCCAGGGCCGACGCGATTGCGACCGCCTGGCTCGGGTTCAGCTCGCGGTCCTGCACGGTGGACATATCCCGGACGATCCGCTCTCTCTCCGCAATGGCCATCGCCACCCCAAGCTGCTGGCGCGCTGCGTCCACACCCTGGCTTCGCATCAGATCATTCCAATCCGATCCGAGGTCATCCTCCGCGAAGTTCGGCAGCAGCGCGAAACCGTCGATCGCCGCAGCGGCCTGCTCGGCCTTCTCACGCCCGACATTTGGTTTCCCTTGAGCCTCTCGCCGATGGTCGTTGTCACCGGCGATGTAGATGGCCCGATCTGGATAAAGCCGCCGATACGTCTCCGCGACGTGTATCAGGTTCCCCGCATTGAACGCGGCGATCGTCGCTTTGCCGGAGAGCTCGTGCAGCGTCGCCGCCGTAGCGTAGCCCTCGGCGATCAGCACCGGCCCCGGGCGTTGCAGATCGCCGACGACATAGTGGCCACCCTCGACCCGCCCCCCTTCATAGAACTGCTTGAACCCATCTGGTCCGATGCGCTGGAAGCTCCACAGCTTGCCGTCAGCGTCGTACAGCGGCACCAACAGCCGGCCAACCGCATCCTCTCGCAAGCCGTGCGACTGAACCCCCTTCTCGGCGAGGTAGGGATGCGCCTGCGTCGGCGTCGCAACAGTCCAGATCGCGTCCACCTCCTGCGCCGTGCGCTCATACATCCGCTCGCGCTCGGCCGCCCGCTCCTGCCGCTTTTGCGCCGCCTCCGCCGCCATCTGCGCCCGATCCTGTGCGTCGAGCGGAGCGGCACGGCTAGACGCCTTCCAGTTCGTTCGCTGGCCGGTCCGGAAATTCTGGATGAAGCCGGCCGGCCGGCCGTCAAGGTGCGCGACATACGCGCCACTGCGCTCGCGCCCTTTATCCCCCTCGACGGAGACACGATGCATCGCGCCGTCCATCTCCGGCGGCCCTTCGATCCGAAGGCCGCTTTCACGCAGCGCCAGCGCGAATTCTTCGCGCGGATCAGCGTCCACGGCGATGTGCACTTGCCCGCGCGCCGGCAGCCACGCGGAGAAGGCATCAATCTCCACGCCGGCCGGCACGTACCAGGCCTTCGCCTGCTGATCCCACTTCGCGCCGAGCGCTTTGGCATCGTCCTTCTCGTCGTAGGGCACTGCGAGGTAGGTGCGATCCTCGCTCGTTGTCATCGCAGGATGGTCCTCCCGGATAAGGGTCGGTGCACGTACCTCAGTGGCGGCTGGTGCCGCCGTTGCAAGATCGTCGGGCCCGGACACGGCCGCGGACGTATCCGATGCTTGGAAACCACCCGCCTCCCGATCCTGGTCGCTCGAAGTTCCTGCTCGATCTCGAAGGCGCGGATGCAAACGGCGATCCGCTCGGCGTCGGCTGCCGCACGGAAGATCTCGCGCGGGTCGCGTTCCAACACCCGAATCCAGCTTCCTACATAGGCAACGTGATGGCCTGGATGGTGGCCGATCCCGAGCTGCTCGCCGAGCATGAGCGAGGCAATCCCCGCGCGCAGTTCCTCGCGCGCGTCGCCTTCCGACCCGAAGGGATGTGTCAGGTCGCGGTTCAGCCGCGACGGGTGGCCGGTCCAGCGGCCGAGCACATGCAGCGCCGCCGCAAAATAGCTGTCCTCGGACGGAAATTGCCCGCGCCCCGGGAGGGTGATCGCGTCCTCGGCCAACCGATAGAAGGTGCGGTCACCGGACACGTGACGTATGGCGGCACCCGAGTGGGCGAGGATCGTGTCCGCACCGTCGTGTCGCTCCCACTCGGCCAACACTGGCGGCGTCGGTGCCCGCGGCAAGCCATCGACCTGCGTGGCGTTGAAGACC
>CAVWMD010000018.1:0-37439 GCA_963755895.1 uncultured Alphaproteobacteria bacterium | reverse complement strand
GATTCGCCGCAAAACGGCAGAAGGGGACTATGAGGCGATGAACTATCATCGATTTGCCGATGATATTGGTCATCACCGTCAGCGGCCACCATACCAAACGGGGCTGGGCGGAACGCGCTCTGCAACGGCTCCAGGAACAGTTCGCGCCTTTGGGGTCGAACTGAACCGGGAGAAAACCAGGATGGTGAATACGCTGAAGGGCGAAGCCTTTGGGTTCCTGGGGTTTGATCTGCGCCGTGTACGCAAGCCCGTGCAGGAGACGGACACTTCATCCTGATGACTCCGAAGAAGAAGGCCCGCAAGGCGATCAAGGCGAAAGTTCGTGACATCGTCGCACGCGGGGGAGCAACCCCGGCGGCGGAACTGGTGAAACGGATCAATGCCGCGCTCGCCGGCTGGGTCAACTACTTCCGGGTTGGCAACGCCAGTCGCGCCTTTAGCGAGGTCCGCGACTACGTCGAGATGAAGGTCCGTACTCTACTGACGCGGCGGAAACGGCGGCGAAAGTCGAGTGTCGGCTGGCGGCGGTGGAGTAACGAATATCTCTACGACGTGCTGGGACTGTACTGGGACTGGAAAATCCAGCCCCTGCCCGGCTCGGGAGGTCAAGTGAAAGCGGCCGTCGACGGCCGGACGCATAACCCTTTGGATGAAACTCGCTGGGTGAGCTGCTTGAGGGAAAACCTCACGAGCAGTTCTTATGGGGAGGGGCTGGAAACGGGCGCGAAATCATCGTACCGCGCCAGTCCCTTACCCGACAAACCGATCTGCGCTCGCTGAAAGAACAGGTGAGGCTGCACACGATCCCGGCCCGTTCCCCCCATCTGGTGGCCTGCGAACTGCTGATCGCCATTACCAGTTACAACCTGATTCGCGCTGTCATGGCGGAGGTGGCGCAGCAAGTCCACATCGAACCAGGGCGGCTCAGCTTCTCCCGTTCACGAGCAGCGTTCTGGGCCTTCGTGCGTGCCGTCGCTCACGCTGATTCGGAAGCACAGTTTGATCGTTACTGGCGACTGCTGCTGCGCTCCATCTCCCAATGCAAACTGCCCAAACGCCACCGGCCACCTGCGCCCCGCCTCGTCTGGCCCAAGCCGCAGGGTTTCCCCAAGCGGAAGACCAACCAATGAGGGAAAATTTTAAGTGGCATTGGGCACTTTGCCTGCGCCACCCGGCCGAAGCGTGGCGCAGGCTCGCAGCCTGCCGCGTGCCGCACTCATGCGGACGCTTGCCTTAAACGATCCGGTTCCTGCGGCGAAGAAACCATCCCGCGACCGCGATGGCCACGATCGCCGCGGCCACGATGATCGCTCCCCGATTGAATCGGTGGGACAGCTTCTCCCATTCCGCGCCCAGATAGTATCCGATTGAGACGAAGCAAACCACCCAGACGAATCCGCCGGGATAAGCGTAAGCGCGAAGGTGCGGACCTTCACCTTGCTCATGCCCGCGGCGAGCGCGGTGAAGTGGCGAACGCCGGCGATGAAATAGCCGAAGAACAGGGTCCATTTCCCGTAGCGCTGAAACCAGACTTCCACCTGCGGGAGATGCCGGCCGACCCAGCGGTGCAGGGGTTCGAAACGTTCGAGCGCGTAGATGGCGCCGGTGCGCCCGAGCAGGTAGCTCAGCGTGATGCCGCAGAGGCTGCCGGCGAATGCGACGGAAATCGTGGTGTTCGAGCTGGAGTTCGCCGCGATGGACGGCGATGCCCGGAGAGCACGAGGATGGTTTCGTCGGGAATCCAGGGGCCGACGATGCCGAGCGTCAGCAGCCCGAAGATGGCGAAGTATCCGTAGTGGGCCAGGAAAGCGGCGATATGGGGAGCGAATTGGGCCACGCGGTCAGCTTGTCATCTGAGGACTATCGGCTTTTATTGTCGCGCGGCAGCTACTCGTCCCACGCGGCGGGCGGCGGGAAACAGGCGCTGCAGCCCGACGGCATCGGCTTCGGAAAGTGAAATCAGCAGGCCGCCGGAAGTTTGCGGATCGTAGAGGAGATCGAGCAGTGCGGCGTCGATATCGGCATCGGCGTCGACCGCGCACGATACGAACTCGCGATTGTTTTTGAGCCCGCCGGGTACGGCTCCGGCGCGCACGGCATCGAGCGCGCCGGGAAGCAGCGGGATCGCGCGCGGTTCGATTTCCAGCGTGACGCCGCTCGCCGAGCGCCATCTCGCGCGCATGGCCGAGGAAGCCGAAGCCGGTGACGTCCGTGCATCCGTGCACGTCGAACTCGAGCATCGCCTCGCATGCCGCGCGGTTCAGCGTCAGCATCGACGCGATGGCGGCGTCCACGGATGCCGGCTGCGCGATGCCGCGCTTCAGCGCTGTTCCGATGACGCCGGTGCCGATGGCTTTCGTGAAAACCAGCGCGTCGCCGGGGCGCGCGCCGCTGTTGGCTTTACGCGATCCGGGATGGATCGTGCCGGTCACCGCGTAGCCGAACTTGATTTCGGCATCCGCCACGCTGTGGCCGCCGAGCACCGCGCAGCCGGCTTCGCGCATTTTTTCGAGGCCGCCGAGCAGGATCGCTTCCAGCACGTCGGTATCGCCGTCCGCGGGAAACGCGACCATCGAAAGCGACGAGATCGGCGTTCCGCCCATGGCGTAGACGTCGCTCAGAGCGTTGGCGGCGGCGATGGCGCCGAAGGTAAATGGATCGTCGACGATCGGGGTGAAAAAATCCACGGTCTGGACCAGCGCGAGATCGGGCGTCAATCGATACACTCCGGCGTCGTCGGCGGTGTCGAAGCCGACCAGGACGTTCGGATTGGCGATTCGCGGCATCGCGCTGAGCACTTTGTCCAACAACTTTGGACTCAGTTTGGACGCTCAACCGGCGGCTTTCACGTGCGCCGTGAGCTTACGTGAAAACTCTTTCTCTTCTGTCACTTTCGTCTACAATCATAGAGCCATGGAAATGGTTGACCCGAGCAGCGTCCCGAACGTGGAGTTGATTCGGACCGGACGCCGCCGAGTTCGACGAAGCCTTGAATCGATTCTGGGTCGCGCGCCGGATGACGTGCTCAAACCCGCGCTGCCGTATTCCGTGATCGTGCGGAATGGCGATGCGCGGGCGATTGCACTGCTGGGAGTCCGGTTCGATATGGTCGGGGCGCAGGCAAAGCCGTACTCCGTGGTTCATTACGCGGACACGCTGCGGCATCCGGAAAAGGCGGATCTGAAGCCGGGCGCGATGCGGTTTGTCTGCGCCGAGCCTCTCTATACGGATCTGGTGCTGCGGCGCGCGAGCGCGAGGTCGATCGCGCGCGGCCGATGAATCTGGAGAATCTGCGCACGGTGCTGCGAATCCGGGCTCGCTCGATTGCGTGGGCTTCGACGACGGGCAGTTCGCCGGGCCCGGATTCGCTGGGCGCGTTCGAACGATTCGCGCGCGAAAGGGAAGCGGAGATAGCGTTGCTTGCCGAGATCGGTGAGCCCGGCTGCGGGATCGAAACGCTGTTGGCCAAGGCGTTGGAGGGCCCCGAACGGCGGGCGCTGGCGCGGCGGTTGCACGAAGGATTCGCGAACGGCGGCCGGGAAGAAGTGGCGGCCCGCGCGCGCGAGTATCGCCCGCGCATTCAGCTTTGGCGCATTTGATGTGGGGCAGGATGGCATCCTGCGCCGATTGGTAATCGGCCTCGTCGGTTTCGCTCCACAGCCAAGCGGATTGCCAATCCGCGAGTCTGGGAAAATGCTCTAACGTGGAATATGGAGCGCTCGCACATGCATCGCCGCCATTTTCTGGGACTTCTCGCCGCCACCGCGCTCGCCGACACCCCACCCGATTTCACTCTGCGCATCGGGCCGGTTACCGTCGAGCCCGTGAAAGGCAAGATGGTGCGCACGGTCGGATACAACGGCATGGTTCCCGGCCCGATGCTCCGCGTTCCCGAAGGCAAGACCGTCACCATGGAGGTCGTCAACGATACCGACATAGCGGAACTGGTCCACTGGCACGGGCTGCAGATTCCGAGCGAGGTTGATGGTTCCGCGGAAGAAGGCACGCCGATGGTTGCGCCGCACACGTCCCGGCGCTACAGCTTCGCCAACAGTTGCCCGGCGTGTTCGAAGCCGCCATCCGCGAGATCTGCGACATCGTCCACACCCACGGTGGCCAGGTCTACATGGACGGCGCCAACCTCAACGCCCAGGTCGGCCTCACCAGTCCCGCGATCATCGGCGCCGACGTGTGCCACCTGAACCTGCACAAGACGTTCTGCATCCCGCACGGCGGCGGAGGCCCGGCGTCGGCCCGATCGGCGTCGCCGCGCACCTCGCACCGTACCTGCCGAACCACCCGCTACGCCCGGACGCCGGCCCGTCAACCGGCGTCGGCCCCGTCTCCGCGGGCCCGTTCGGCAGCGCGATGATCCTGCCGATCTCCTACGCGTACATCCGCATGATGGGCGCCGCGGGCTTGAAGCGCGCCACCGAGGTCGCGATCCTCAGCGCCAACTACGTCGCGGGCCGCCTGCGCGGCCATTACCCTGTGCTCTACACCGACCCCAACGGCATGGTCGCGCATGAGTGCATCATCGACTGCCGCGGCTTCCAGGCGGAAGCCGGCGTCATGGTCGAGGACATCGCCAAGCGTCTGATGGACTTCGGCTTTCACGCCCCCACCATGTCCTGGCCGGTCGCCGGCACACTGATGATCGAGCCGACGGAAAGCGAAAGCAAAGCCGAACTCGACCGCTTCTGCGACGCGATGATCGCAATCCGCGCCGAGATAGCAGCGATCGCCGCCGGCAAGCTGGATAAATCCGACAACCCGCTGAAGCACGCCCCGCACACCGCCGCCGATGTCATGGCAAACGTATGGACGCACGCCTATTCGCGCGAGCAGGCCGCCTTCCCCCTGCCGTGGGTCGCCGCGGCGAAATACTGGCCGCCGGTGAAGCGCGTGGACAATGTCTACGGCGACCGCAACCTGGTCTGCACCTGCGCACCGTTGGAGGCCTACGCCCAGGCGGCGGAGTGAGGCCAAGCTTCGTCGGCACGACAGCGTTGTCGCGACTGGCCTGATCTTCCGGCGAGTCGGTGATTGCGCGGTTGCGAGGTGACAGAACCGGTGCACCGGCTCAACCGCTCAGCATCCCGGCGAAATGGATGCGTTGCGCACTCGGCGATTTCTGAATTAGCCTGGAAGCTCCAAGGAGGGGAGGAATCGTGCCCGAGCCGACAGGGCAGCCGGTCTTCGAGTGCGGCTCATGGCAGGTCGACCTGGGACACAGGGAGTTACGCAACCAAGGCGCACCGGTACCCCTTGGCGGTCGGGCCTTCGATATCGTCGAGGCGTTGGTACGGTCGGCCGGTCAACTCGTCACCAAGGATGACCTGATCAGTCGAGTTCTGGTCAGGCGCGATTGCCGGTGAAAACACGCTCCAAGTGCACATCTCCGCAGTGCGCAAGGCGCTCGGGGCCGATCGCGCCCTGCTGAAGACCGCGTCAGGCCGCGGCTACCGGTTGCTCGGCTCCTGGATCGCGCGCGACAGGCACCAAGCTGGCGTTTCCCCACCGAACCAATTCAGCGGGCCTACGCCTGTGGCGCCCATTCACGGCAATCTGCCTGCTCGGATAACTGCTCTGGTCGGGCGGGCCGCGGCCATCCAGACCTTGCGTGACTTGGTTTCGGCCTATCGCCTCGTCACGCTGACCGGACCCGGCGGCGTGGGTAAGTCCTCCTTGGCAGTGGAGATCGCCCATGAGGTGGCGCCATTGTTCCACGGTAACGTCCACCTCGTTGAGCTCGCGCCGCTGTCGGAACCCTCGCTGGTGCCCTCCACCATCGTTCGCACGCTGAAACTCCGGCTGGCCGGGGCGGAGAGCCCGGACGCAGTCGCCCGTGCGATCGGTTACCAGCCGTTGCTGCTCGTGCTCGACAACTGCGAGCACCTGCTCGACGCGACGGCTGAACTCGTGGAAGCGATTGTGCGATTTTGTCCGGGCACGACGATCGTCGCGACCAGCCGCGAGGCACTTCGGCTAGCGGGCGAGCACGTCTACCGGGTCAGCCCATTGGATACGCCAGCTCGTGGCGCGTTCAGGTCGAGCGGCATTACCGCGACCGAGGCACTGTCGCATTCGGCCGTGCAATTGTTCCGGGAAAGGGCCGCCGCTTTTGGCGGCGGATTCGCCGTGACAGACGCGGACGCCGAGGCCGTCAGCGATATCTGCCGCCGACTGGACGGTTTGCCGTTGGCACTCGAACTGGCAGCCGCCCAGGTCGCGGTCTTCGGCGTCCGGGCCCTGGCCAGCAAGTTGAACGACCGGTTCGGCCTGCTGACCAAGGGCTACCGAACCGTGCCCAAGCGGCAGCAAACCCTGCGCGCGACGTTCGACTGGAGTTACGAACTGCTGCCTGCCACTGAACGCATGGTGTTGCGGCGGTTGGCGATATTTCGTGGTGACTTCAGCCTGGGCGCAGCGCGCGATGTGGCCGGAGGTGACGATATCCCCGACGCCGGTATCCTCGATTGCGTAACGAGTCTTGTGTCCAAATCGCTCATCGCGAGCGATCTCAGTAGCGACGCCATGTGGTACCGTTTGCTGGAAACCACGCGGGAATACGCATTCGAGAGGCTTGCCGACAGCGGCGAGACCAACGCGATCCGACGACGACATGCCACCCACTACCGTGACTTGCTCGCATCGGCGGAACAGAAACACGCAGCGCAGCCACGTGACGTTTGGGTTCCGGCATACAGCAGGAACATCGACAATGTGCGGACTGCGCTCGACTGGGCGTTCTCGCCGGATGGTGACGCGCAACTTGGCGTCGCGCTGACCATCGCCACCGTGCCTCTTTGGATCGAGCTGTCGCTGCTGAGTGAGTGCCATGCGAGGGCGGAACGCGCGCTCGTCAGCAGTGACGAAGGCGCGCCTGACGCCGCGGACTCGCGCATGCGACTATCCGCCGCGCTTGGCTGGTCATTGATGTACGGCGTGGGACGCGCGCCGGAGGCAAGGGCTGCCTGGACAACAACACTGCGACTTGCGGAACTGCTGGATGACGCCGCCTATCGCCGGCACGCGCTGTGGGGCCTGTGCATCGATCAGCTCAACTCTGGGAGCATCCGCACATCGCTGGAATTCGCTCAGAAATTCGCTGCCCAGGTCGAGACGTCCAGCAACCCGGTCGAGCGTATGATGGGTGATCGGTTGCTTGGCGTCGCGCTGCATTACCTGGGCGATCAGAAAAGTGCCCGCGACCACATCGACCGCGCGCTGATGCACGACGCCGAGGCGGGATTGCAATCGCGAGCCGTGGGCGCGGGGATCGATCTGCGGGTTTCCGCACATTATTTCCTCGCACGAATCCTCTGGCTGCAGGGTTTCGCGGACCGGGCGCTGCGCCTGGTCGTCGAAAATATCGAGGAAGGGCTGAGGATCGGTCAGGCATTGACGCTTTGCAGCGTGCTTGGTCAGGGTGCTGCTCCAGTCGCGCTTCTGACCGGAGATCTTGCCGCGGCTGAGCGGTACGGGTTGATGCTGCTCGACCATACCGAGCGTCATTCCGTGCGCCTTTGGAACATCTGGGCGCGCTGTTTCATCGGTCTCGTGACGGCGGAGCGCGGCGATATCCAAAGCGGAACACGCGCCTTGCGTGGAGGACTGGAACAGGCCGGGGATGCCCAATTCCTTCCACGCTTCCTGCTGCTCCAGGGTGAATACGCGCGGTTCCTGGGCAAAGCTGGCGAAATCAACCACGCAATTCGACGCGTCGACGAGACACTGGCACGCAGCGAAGCACGCGAGGAGCGTTGGTACGTGCCGGAGCTGCTTCGAATCAAAGCCGATCTGTTGCTGTCGGATGAAACTTCCCGCTCCGAGACGCTCGCCGAAACGCTGTTATCACGAGCGATCGACGAGGCTCATCGCCAGGGTGCGCTCGCCTTTCAATTGCGTGCGGCGTTGAGCCTGGCACACCTCCGGATATCACAGACCAGACTGCATGATGCCCATACCGCCGTGGCCTCGGTTTATCGCGAATTCTCCGAGGGCTTCGAGACCGCCGACCTTCGATCCGCGGCGTCTTTGCTGAAGACGCTGTCGGCCCCTCCCTGACGACCGCAGCATTTGAGCGGACATCAGAACGTCACACGAACCCCGCCGAAGCCTCCGATGGGAGCGGCAATATTATAGCTCCGCGTATTGGTGGTGCCTGGTGCCTGGAGGAACGTAATCGAGGAGGTCGGCGAAAATGTCCCATAGATATAGTATTTGGCGTCCAGAACGTTCTGGACCATGCCAAAGATCTGGACGTTCTTGGTGACCTGGTAGCTGGTGTTCAGATTGAGGTCGAAGTCACCCCGGCAATTGCTTCGTGAGATTGGCCTCATCACCAAACGAGTACTGCCCGCTCGTCGCGATCGCGGTTGCTCCAACCGTCCATTTATCGGTCACCCTGGTACCGGACCCCGAATTTGCCCATGTGAGCCGGGATGCCAGGCAGTCGATTCCCAACCTGAACCTGAATATTGCCATCCATGTCGGCCTCTGGGTTATTCGGGCTCGACTCGGCAAATGCTGTTTGGAAAGTCGCGTCAGTGTAAGTGTAGCTGAGCCAAGCCTTCCAACGGTCGTTGGTGAATTGCACCCCGGCGTCAACACCCTGGCGGCGGGTCGCGCCAACATTCTGGAAGAACCCACGACCCAGCACCACACTCTGTACGAATTGGATATCGTCATCCAGGTTTGAGTGAAACAGGCTGACGTTCCAGTCCACCCTGGCATCGGACGAGGGTGTCAACCTGCCACGAAACCCTGCTTCGATGGTATGCGCCACGACCTGCTTCAGATCGGGATCGCCGGTAAAGAAATTGGCAAGGCTGCAAGGGCTGGCTGGACTGGCACAGCTCAGTTCCGCTGGTGTCGGCGCGCGGTTCGAAATCCGCATACGATGCATAGACGCTGAAGGCAGGCGCAAACCGGTAGGTCACACCGACGCCGGGGTTGAAATGCGTGTAGCTGTGATTGCCTGTCAGGCCGGTTCCCAACATATCGTTGAGGTCGATCTGCTCGACATTGAATCGCCCGGAAGGTTCGCCGACAACTTTGACGTGATATCGAAGTATCGGTCAGATAGACGCCATAATATCCAGTTGTGACGCCGACAGTCGACAGGCGCGTCGTACCGTCCGCCTGGTCGACGATAATCCCTTGTGGAATCCCAGCCGGCGCGATGAAGTTGAGGCTCACCGGATCCAGCCCGCCAACCCCAGTCGTGGCGCCGAACAAGGCACTGGACCCTCGAAGCTCATACCGGCCGAAAAATGGTTGCCGTGGCCGAATATCTCGTCCTCGATTGGTGATCTGCGCGGAGACGCCATAGCCGTTGGTGTTGGTCGTTTCGGCTGTCCCAATCGGAATAGGGGCCGCCGTTCAGAAAGTCCGGGATCGGAGTTGCCACCGCGTCCGGTGGCAAGATATTAGTGTCCGCCTCGCACAGAAACCCGGTGATCGTATCGCACGACCCGAAATCCGCGACGTTGCCGTTGCCCACGCGCTGCAGGAAATAATCGTAATAGGCCAACGCCTGCACCGAGGTAGTGTCATTGATCTGGAATTGCCATTCGCACTGATCAGGGCGTAGGTATTATTGATCGGGCTCGGCCCGGTGAATTGCGCGCGCGGATCAACCGCCAGCCACTCCACGGGCGTTGTCCCAGGGGCTTGGAGTGTCGTCTGGGCGAGATCGACATTCAGGTGCACCTCGGCGCGGTCGCCGCGCCAGCCTATGTCGCCATAGAACTGCTTGAGCGCGGATGATTGAAAATCACGCCAGCCGTTCTCGTGCAGACCGGAGGCAGCAACATAGGCCGCGGTGTTGCCCGCCTGCACGCCATATTGCATCGCGCCGGCATACTGCCCGAATGAGCCGCCATAGACATCGACCTCACCTCCTTGATAGGTGAAGCCGTTCTTGAGCTGGATCGCGAGCGATCCGCCAAGCGCGTTGAGCCCGAATACCGGATTTGCCCCCTCCAGGTTCATCTGGTCGATCGCAATGCTCGGGATGAGGTCGAAATTCACGGTGTCGCCGAACGGCTGGTTGAAGCGGACACCGTTCAAATAGACGGCCAGCCCCTGTGGCGTGCCCTGAAGTGGCGCCGCCTGGAAGCCGTGGTAGAACAGGTTCGGCTGAAACGGACCGCCGGCGGCGCTGTCCAAATGCACCCCCTGCGCCTGGTCTTGCAGTGCCGACAGATAGTTTGGCGGTCCCTGAAGCGTGATGTCCTGGTTCGTCAGGACCTGATTCTGTGACGGCACCTTGTTGCGGTCCACACCGGACCCGAGCAGCGGCGTTGGCGCGATGACATTGATTGGCGGGAGGGTTATGTTGGGTACCTCGGCGGCGCCGAACGGAGCGGCACCGGGGTTCGCGGACGACTGGTTCGCTGCCGGGGTTGGCGTAGCCTGCGAGGTAGCCTGTGCCAGTGCCACGTGTGGCAGCAGCAGCGACAACGCACCAATGGCCACGAGATGCTTCATGGCACCCTCCCCGAGCCTGTTTTGCAGTTCTTGGCGCTCTCCACCGCGTTTGCACGGTACAGGCGCGAACGGCCTCACTCCAGGCTTTTGCAGAAAAGCCGATTCATGAAGTCGCAGTTCTGGGAGGTAAGTAACCGCAACAACATGCTTTGCGTCTATTGCAAAAAGTGCAACAAGTTTGGCAGAAAATGCAACCGCGTTTGCGCGTTTTGCATCGACGCATCGACTGTCCGCCAACCGCGCCGGGGGCGCGGCGCGAACGGGCTGTGCAACACACGAGGCCGGCGGAGTGATGTGCGGCCGGGATATGGGGTAACTCATGATGTCCGGGCAGTATCGAGGAAGCAGCCATGCAACACGTTGTTGAGGGACGGCGCAGGCCTTCGTCCCTTCGCGGCCGGTTGGTACTCATTCCGACGGCAGTTCTGCTGCTGGGCCTTCTTGGCACCGTCGGGGTTGTGCTGCTCAATGCGAAAAGTCGAATTGCGGCAGAGATCACATCGGGCCTGCAGCTCGGCGATGATTTGGTGGCGACCGCCCTGCGCAACGTGGCCAATGCTGCCAGCCCGGCAGTGGCCCTTCACACGTTGGCCCAGGACCTGCCGCGGGTGCGGCACGTACGATTTGAGCTGGTTCCTGCCCAGGGAACCTCGTTCGATGCCGGCCAATTGCAGTTGGGAGAGACGCAACTCCATTCGCGATCGTTGCTGGCGCAACTCTTATCTCCCCCGCCGGTCGAACAGACTTTCCCGGTCGTCGTGCGTGGCGAGACCGTCGGCGAGCTCCGCCTGCATTCGAACGCCGCGGACGAGATTGCCGAGATCATTGGCGAAGTCGAGCTGATTGCGAGCGCACTCCTGGGACTGTGCCTGCTGATCGTCGGCGGTCTTTTGTGGACCGTATGGCGCTCACTAGGTCCAGTGCAGTTGCTGGCCGAAGGTTTCGATCGTCTGGAACACGGAGACTTTCGGCCGCTCGCGCCAATCCCTCTTGCCGAGCTCGAACGGGTCGGTCATCAGTTCAACAGGCTCGCAGAGTCACTGAGCCGAGTGACTGCCGACAATCACCATCTGATCGACAAATTGCTATCGATGCAGGACCAGGAACGAAAGGAACTGGCCGCGGAACTGCATGATGAGTTCGGGCCGGTGCTGTTTGGGATCCGCACGGAAGCCGCCTGCATCATGAAGTCGGTGTCACCCGATACGGAGCTCCATGCGCGTGCACACTCTATATCTGAACTGACAGACGGGATTCAAAAGGTCAATTATCGCATGCTGGACCGGCTGCGGCCCCTGGTTTTGGAGCAGATGGGACTGCCCGACGCACTGCGGCAGCTCGTCACTTCCTGGCAGACCCGATATCCCCACATCATCTGGTCATTGGATGTGCCGCAGGGTTTTCGCAATCCCGCCGAGGCAATGAGCATGACGCTGTATCGGATCGTACAAGAGAGTGCGACCAACGCCATCCGGCACGCTGAGGCATCCGCAATTGACATCCGGCTAAGGCGGCGATCAGCCGGCGAAGCGCGGGATCCGACCGCGACAACTGCTGCCAGTGAGATATTCCTGTCAGTGCGGGACAACGGAAGAGGCTTTCCAGTCAACCCGCGCCGCGGCTTCGGATTGCTCGGCATGATGGAGCGCGTTCGCCAGCTCGGCGGCATACTAACAATCGGCAATACGCGACCGGGCGCCATGGTCGAGGTTACCATTCCCGAGGTAGCACCAAGCATTACAGTGGAGCCAGCACATGCGGATCCTGCTGATTGAGGACCATCCCATCGTCCGGACGGCTTGCCGTCGCCTGCTTCAGGCGAGAAGCGGCATGGAGATCGCGGAAGCAGCCACGGCGGCGGATGGCTTGAGCATGGCTCTTGCGTTCCAACCTGACATCATCGTTCTTGATCTGAAACTGCCGGATGGCAACGGCCTGGACCTTATCGGACCGTTGATGGAGCACGCGCCTGATCGAAAGGTCATCGTGTTCAGTATGTACGAAGATCCAGTTTTTGCGGCACGCGCGTTTGAGACGGGTGCGAAAGGCTATATGACCAAGAGCGACGATCCCGACGTGCTATTGCAAGCCATTGACAAGGTCGATGCTGGAAAGAAATTTCTGACCCCGTCCATGGCTGAAAAGCTCGCGCTGATGACGGCTGCTCCGGAGGATGATCCTCTGCGGGTGCTGTCCGGCCGCGAGCGCCAGGTGTTGGTTCTGCTGGGTGAAGGCAAAACGCTCGCGGAGATCGCGGACGAGCTACAAGTCAGCTATCGGACATCCGCTTACATTGCAGCGCAGATGAAGACCAAACTGCGCATCACGAGCATGGCCGCCTTGATCAAGTGGGCAGTCGACCATCAGAGAATGCCATCGAACGCCGAATGACGCGCTGTGATGGCAGGCACGGTTGTCGCCACGGCTGATCGCTTCATTCGAAGCCGGGCGCGGGTGGTGTCTCATACCAGCTATCGGAAAGATTGACCCATCGACCGTTACGTCCCCGTCATGCCGACGAAGTGCCTGCCCCGAGCGAAGGCCGGTCGGCATCCACGACTTTTCTTCGCTGCGATCAGCAAATCCGTGGATGGCGGGCCTTCGCCCGCCATGACGGAAAATGCAAGGATCGACAGTCAGCCTCTTCGCCACTTGGTATCAGTTTGAACTTTTTGCCACGCTGCTTTGCCGGAAGTGTTCGACGGCACCATCAAATTGAACCCAATTATGTTTCGACTGCTCGAATATCGATCTGACCGGGGCGGGGTATTTTGGGTCTGCCAGCGCGCCGACTGCAACGCCGATCAGCGATGGCAGGTTGTCGGCCTTCCAATAGATCGTTGACCCGCAGTTTGGACAAAAGTAGCTGTGGACCTTCCCGCCGCTTGCTGCATCGCGGGTGAACTCTTTCGGAGTTCCAGAAATGGCGACGGCGTCCACCGGATAAAAGGCGCCCACGCCAAATGGCGCGCCGGTTCTCCGTTGGCAGTCGAGACAATGACAGGCGACGACCAATCTTGATGGTCCTGGAAGCGTTAGTGTGAGAGCGCCGCAACTGCATCGGGCATCAGCCATTGGAAAACCCTCCGTTTTCCGAAGCGAGATCGCGTTGAGACTTCAACCTGGGACCGGACCTGGCGCCAGCGACGTTTGGTAACGGCGTGACCGATGATGCGGCGGCGTTGGGCCGCCAGGACAACATCGCCGCGACGGTTTTCGCACGCCACGACACCGACTGGAACGCGCGCGCTCACCGCGCAGGATGTGCTGCGCATGTCTGAGATCGACGTTGAATTGCCGCTATCGGACATCCACGCGGACATTGACCTCATCAGCGATTACACCGAAGATCAGAACGAAATGTTGCCGTCCCAGAACTGATACCAAGCGACACCCACCCACGCGCCCCGATGTCCAATCAAGCTGTGAAGTCCGTCCTCTGGTGGATCTGCCTCGTGGCCGCCCCCGCGGTGCTCATCGCCATTGAGCTGTTCCATCCCGCCGGTTTCACCGCCAGTCCCGGCATGTACCAGTTCCTCTCCGAGCCCCACGCCCACGACGCACACTTCAAAGCCATTGAGTATTTCGGCCCCACCTGGTGGTTCCAGCTCCACATGATCCAGACCCCAATGGTCGGTCTGGTCGCCGTCGGCCTGTGGCTCTTGGTCGACCCGATCGATCGCCCCGCCGGCGCGTCCGCGGTGATCCTCGCCTGGCTATCCCGCGCCGCGACGCTGATCTTCGTGATCTACTACACTGCCCTCGACGCCACCGGCGGGATCGGTCTCGGCCGTACGATCCTCATCACGCAATCTCTCGCGTCGAGCGGCCAACTCGACCCGCAGCAGCTCAAAGGCGTCATCCTGCTGTTGAACACCCTGTGGACCGACCCCTGGGTCGGCGGTGTTGGCTCCTTCATCAGCCAGACCGGCTCATGGGCCGCATTCGCCGCGCCACTGTTCGCCGCACTCGCGTTGGTGTTCTGGCGTCCATCAACCTGGCCGCCACTCATCCTGCTCGTCGCATTCGGTTGGGAGCTGCAAACCAGCCACGCAAGCCCGCATGGACCGATCGCCTTCGCCCTGCTCATCGTCGCTTCGACCTGGCTTTGGTTCAAGCAGCATCGTTTCCCGCAACCGGCATAGCAAGGCAGCCCCGCGACTCACGCCGCCATCGGCACCACGTGGCCGCCCGGCACGTGATCCAGGTGGCACGCCGACACGTGCCCGTCGCCCACCGGCCGCAGCACTGGCTCCTCCACCCGGCAGCGATCGAACACGAACGGACAGCGCGTATGGAACCGGCACCCACTCGGCGGATTGATCGGGCTCGGCACGTCGCCGGTCAGGATGATGCGCTGCCGCTTCGCCGTCGGGTCCGGCACCGGCACCGCCGACAGCAGCGCGCGTGTATACGGATGGTGCGACGTGCGCGAACAGCGTCCGCCGATCCGCCAGCTCCACGATCTTGCCCAGGTACATCACCGCCACGCGGTGCGTCAGGTGCTCGACGATCGCCAGGTCGTGACTGATGAACAGCAGCGCCATCCCCAGCTCATCCTGCAGATCGACCAGCAGGTTGATGATCTGCGCCTTCACCGACACGTCGAGCGCCGACACCGCCTCATCGCAGATGATCAGATCCGCCCCCGGCGCCAGGGCGCGGGCGATGCCGATACGCTGCCGCTGCCCGCCGGAGAACTCGTGCGGATACCGGCCGATCGCATCGCGCGGAAGCTGCACCTTGTCCATCAGCTGCTCGACCCGCTCGGTCGATTTCGCGCGCCGCCGCGTGCCACGCCGAAATTGATCAGCGGTTCGGCCAGGATGTCGCGCACCTTCATGCGCGGATTGAGCGACGAGAACGGATCCTGGAACACCACCTGCACGCGCTGCCGCATCGGCCGCAGCTCGCGCGCCGGCAGATTGTCGATCCGGCTCGCCGCCAGATACACCTCGCCATCGGTGATCGGATACAGCCGCAGGATCGCCTTGCCGACGGTGGATTTGCCGCAGCCTGACTTACCCACCAGCGACAGCGTCTCGCCGCGGTCGATCGAGAACGTTACGCCATCGACCGCGTAAACCTTCGCCGTCTCCTGCCCGAGAATCCCGCCATGGATCGGGAAGTGCTTCTTCAGCCCGTTGACTTCCAGCAACGGCCGCTCGCTGTTCATCAGCATGGCCGCTTCTCCCCCTCCACTTGCGGGAGGGGGACGGGGCGAGGGGGCGACGCCAGTAAGGACGTTGGGACGCGGAATGCGCCCCCTCCCCCCAACCCCCTCCCGCAAGGGGAGGGGGAGTATTGCATATTCGCGCACCACCACGCCCCTCACGCCGCCATCCGCCGTTCCGCGTAGTGGCACGCCACCAGATGCCCCGGCGCCTTCGTCTCGATCGCCGGCGCCACGCGGCTGCACAGCTCCGTCGCCATCGGACACCGCCCCGCGAACGGGCAACCGACGATCCGCTGCCGCAGGCTTGGCACCAGGCCGGGAATTTCCGCCAGCTTGCTCGCGCGCCCCATGCACCAGCGACGAACCCAGCTTCGGCACCGACCCCGAGCAGCCCGCGCGTGTACGGATGCAGCGGGCGGGCGAAGATCTCCGCCACCGTGCGCCTCCTCCACCTTGCGCCCGGCGTACATCACCACCACACGCTCGCACATCTCCGCCACCACGCCGAGGTCGTGCGTGATCAGCATGATCGCCGAACCCAGCCGGTTCTTCAGATCGCGCATCAGGTCCAGGATCTGCGCCTGTATAGTCACGTCCAGCGCCGTCGTCGGCTCGTCGGCGATCAGCAGCTTCGGATTGCACGCCAGCGCCATGGCGATCATCACGCGCTGCCGCATGCCGCCGGAAAGCTGATGCGGATACTCCCGCACGCGCCGTTGCGGCGCCGGAATGCCGACCAGCACCAGCATCTCGATCGCCCGCTTCTCGGCATCGCGCGGCGACAGTCCCTGATGCAGTTGCAGCGTCTCGCCGATCTGCCGCCCCACCGTCAGCACCGGGTTGAGGCTGGTCATCGGCTCCTGGAAGATCATCGAGATCGCGTTGCCGCGGATATCCCGCATCTCCTGCTCGCGACGTCCAGCAGGTTCGCGCCCCTCGAAGCGGATCGCTCCGGCGATCTTGCCCGGCGGCTCCTGCACCAGACGCAGGATCGACATCGCCGTGACCGACTTGCCGCAGCCCGACTCGCCGACGATGCCCAGCGTCTCGCCGGCATCGATGTGGAACGACACGCCCTCCACCGCGCGCACCACGCCATCCGGCGTGGCGAAATGCGTCTGCAGATTCTCGACCTCGAGCAGCGCCATCGTTACAGCCGCTTGGCCAACCGCGGATCGAGTGCGTCGCGCAGCCCGTCACCCAGCAGATTCACCGCCAGCACGGTGACGCACAGCAACACCGCCGGGAAGAACACGATATAGGGCTTGATCTGCCAGAGCGCCCGGCCCTCGGCCATGATGTTGCCCCAGCTCGGGATGATCGGCGGCGTGCCGGCGCCGATGAACGACAGCGCCGCCTCGGTCAGCATCGCGGCGGCGCAGATGAACGTCGCGTTCACCATCAGCGGCGCCAACGTGTTCGGCAGGATGTGCTTGATGATGATCATCGGCACCCGCGTGCCTGACGCCACCGCCGCCTCCACGTACGGCTGCTCGCGCAGGCTGAGCACGACGCCGCGGATCAGCCGGCGAGACGCGGGGGAACTCGCCGATGCTGATGGCGACGATCACGTTCTCCACCGAGGCGCCCCACAGCGCCATCAGCGCGATCGCCAGCAGGATCGACGGGATCGACATGAACCCGTCCATCACCCGCATCAGCACCGCATCGATCAGGCGGATGAAGCCGGAAACCAGGCCGATGAACGTACCCGACGACGGAGGCGAGCGCGGCGACCGAGAACCCGACGAGCAGCGAAACGCGCGAGCCGTAGATCACCCGCGAATACACATCGCGGCCCAGCATGTCGGTGCCGAACCAGTACTGCGCCGACGGCTCGCGCAGGCGCTTCACCGGCGAGATCGCGGTCGGATCGACCGTGGCCAGAAACGGCGCGAAGATCGCGATCAGGATCATGATCACCAGCAGCGTCCCACCGAGCGCGATGGCCGGGATGGCGCCGCACGAACGTCATCACCCTGCCGCGCTGTTTGCCGGCGGCAGACGTCGGCCAGGGGCGCCGCCGCGGTATAATGCCGTGCGGGTCGCGGGCCATGCATAGCCTCAGCCGGCACGTTGCGCGAGGCCGGTGGCCATCTGGCGTGGTTGCACTCAATAGCGGATCCTCGGATCGAACAGTGTGTAGGCCAGATCAACCAGCAGGTTCACCACCACGTAGCTGAAGCTGAACAGCAGCACGACGCCCTGGATCACCGGATAGTCGCGCCGCAGGATCGCATCCAACGTCAGCCGGCCGAGACCCGGGATGGCGAACACGCTTTCGGTCAGCACCGCGCCGCCGATCAGCAACGCGACGCCGATTGCCGATCACCGTGATGATCGGCACCGCGGCGTTCTTCAGCGCATGCACGAACAGCACGCCGCGCTGGCCGACGCCCTTCGCCTTCGCCGTGCGCACATAGTCCTGGCTCAGCACGTCGAGCATCGTCGCACGCGTGATGCGCGCCAGCAACGCGATGAAGACCAGGCCCAGCGCGAGTGTCGGCAGGACCATGTTGCGCAGGAACGGCACATGCCGTGCGCTGATCGAGTTGAACCCCTGCACCGGCAGCCAGTCGAGCTGCAGCGCGAACACATAGGCCAGCACGTAGCCGACAACGAACACCGGCGTGGAGAAGCCGAACACCGCCACCACCATGACCGCGCTGGTCGATCCACGAGCCGTGCTTCCAGGCCGCCAGCACGCCGAGCGGGATCGCAACCGCCACGGCAAACACGATCGCCAGCACCATCAGCGACAGCGTCGGCTCGATGCGCTGCGCGATCATGTGGCTGACCGGCAGGTTGGTGAAGATCGAGGTGCCGAGGTCGCCGTGCAGGATCTGCCACAGCCACTCGCCGAACCGCACCAGGAACGGCCGATCGAGGCCGAGCGAGGCGCGGATGCGCTCCACATCGGCGCGGCGTCGCCTGGTCGCCGGCGATGATCGCCGCCGGATCGCCGGGCGCGATATAGAGCAGGCTGAAGACGCAGAATGCGACGATCAGCATCACCGGAATGGTGGCCAGGATGCGGCGGATGACGTAGGCGAACATCGCGTCGGGTCTCTGATCAGTGCACTGGCTTGGTTCATGCCCACGCCCGATGCAATGTTCATGCCTGGGTAATGTGCCGCGCTGCCAGCAGCGGCACCGCTGTCATGCCCCATGAATCCCCGAAAACGCATCGCCTGCCCTAGCCTCCACCCGAATTTTTGCTGGTCCGCCAGGCTCCCAGCCCCGACGAGGGGGAGCCTGCACCAGACGCGCCGGAAACGCCAGTCATGTTGCAACCTGATGATGCGAGGCAGAATCCGGTGCGCCCTCAGGCCGCTTTCACATCGGCGATGGAGTAGCGGCACATCCGTCGCACACGAGTTTGAGGCTGATCGGAGCCGTGCGGAGCAATCAAAGCAGAGTCACCGCCGAAACGGGAAGGCATCGGCGGCGCCGGGGTTAGGCTGGTTCTGGTACAAGCCCGGTCCCAACGCTCCTTTGTCATGGGGGCTAGCTTCAGAGTAGCCACCAAACTTGAACCTCGGATTGCTGGCCGGCGATTGGGTGGTATTCGACGGAGTCACATCGCCCTGCCGATACCAAAGCTGCTGCGCCATCGCAGGACTGGCGGCAAACATGGCGACGGCAAACATGATTGTTCGCATGACGTACCCCGACCAGTTGCGCGCAATCTTCCTTTGGCGACGGAATAATATGTCTCCGTGCATCGCCTGTCCAATTCTGCGTCAAGTCATGAGTTGTGACTGGCCAGGTATGATTTTATGTAGGACCAGGGATTGGCAAACCCCTCCGCTTGCCTGACGTCTCCGAGCAAACGCCACCCCGCGTCTCGCGTAACAGCCCTCAGGCCGCCTTCACATCGGCGATGAAGTGGTCGACCTCGCCGGTCAGCTCTTCCGCCTGCCGCGACAACTGCCGCGCCGCCCCCAGCACCTCGCTCGCCGCAGCGCCTGTTTCAGTCGCCGCCTGCTTCACCCCGGCGATGTTGCTCGACACCTCCTGCGTCCCTCGCGCCGCCTCGTGCACATTGCGCGAAATCTCGTGCGTCGCCGCGCTCTGCTGTTCCACCGCGGCGGCGATGCTCGCGGCGATCTCGCTGATCTCGCCGATGGTGACCGTGATGTGCTGGATCGCCGCAACCGCCTCGCGCGTCGCACCCTGTATCTGCAGATCTGACTGCTGATCTCCTCGGTCGCCTTCCCGGTCTGGCTGGCCAGCGCCTTCACCTCCGACGCCACCACCGCGAACCCCTTCCCCGCCTCACCGGCCCGTGCCGCCTCGATCGTCGCGTTCAGCGCCAGCAAATTGGTCTTGCCCGCAATGTCGTGGATGATCGTCACGACATCACCGATCTTCTGCGCCCCCGCCGCGAGCGTCTGCACAGTCGCGTCGGTGTGCTTCGCTTCCTCCACCGCCTTGCCGGCAACCTGCGTCGACTGCGCCACCTGCCGCCCAATCTCCTGCACCGACGCCGCCAGCTCCTCGGTTGCCGTCGCCACGGTCTGCACGTTCACCGAGGTCTGCTTCCGACGCAGCCGCCACCGCAACCGACTGCTGGTTCGTCTGCTCGGCGGTGGACACCATCGACTGGGCGGTCGCTTCCATTTCCGTTGCCGCCGACGCCACCGCGCCCACCAGTTCGCCGATCTTCGCCTCGAAGCTCTGTGTCAGCGTCTCGATCGAGCGCGCATGCGCCACTTTGGCCGCACCCTGCGCCGCTTGCTCCGCCGCGAGCCGATCCGCCGCGATCATGTTGTCCTTGAATACCTGCACCGCCTCGGCCATGGCGCCGATCTCGTCCTTGCGGCCCAACCCGGCGATCTCCACCGCCATGTCACGCCCCGCCAGCCGTCGCATCACCCGCGTCATCGCCGCAATCGGCCGCGACACGCCATGCACGATCAGCCAGCCGGCCCCCACGCACAGCAACACCGCGATCGCCAGCGCGCCGAAAGATCCAGGCCGCGTGCCGACGTACGTCGCCGCCCCCAGGTCCGCCGCCTCGCGCGCGCCCTTGTCGTTGTATTGATATCCGCATCGCCTCACGCCTTGCCCGCTGCGTCTATACAGTCGCGTGATTGCCGTTGAACAGATCCCCCGCGGTCAGCTTGTCTGAGCCATTGTCGCGACAGCCGAAAGGATCGGATTCCCCCGTCTCGCACATAAGCCTTAAAATTGCCGGTCGAACCGCCGTGCCAGATCGCGTTCATGGCCGGCAGCTACCAAGGGCTCGTAGTCCGGCGCGCAGCTTCTCCACCTGCGCGCGCGCCGCCTTCAGCTCCTTCTCGATCGCCAGCAGGCTCATAAAGTCGGTGGATGACCACACGTGCCGCTGCCAACGCCAGCCGATAGTCCTCTCCAGGCGGCTCTCCAAGCGGCTGGCTGCCACCATGCTGGGCATCCAGTTGCCGCTAATGTCGCCGCCGCACTGTTCACGCTGCCCAATCGCTCCACGGCGAACAGCCCAAGACCCACGGTGATCGCCAGCACCACGCCAAATGCCGCGATGACTTTGAAGCGGATGCTGCGGTCGCCGATGACCCGCAAGGTAAGGAAACGTCTCTGAGCAACCGCCATGGGAATTCCTTCCACGCATGAGTTACCGCCTCAGGCCGCCTTCACGCCCGCAACGAAGTGATCGACCTCACCGCTGAGTTGCTCGGGGCCTGCCGCGACGGTCCCTTCGATGGGGCTGACCGCCTGCCGTGTCGCCTCCTGGCCTGCACGATCTGGCTGCCACTCTCCTCGGTCGCCTTGCCTATCTGGTTCGCCAGCGCCTTCATTCGACCGCGAACCCGCCCAGTGCCACCGGCACAACCAATCGCCCTGACGCGGACACTGAGATCGCCGAATGCGCGGAGCATGATGGGGTCTCCCCGAATGCATATTTGCGCCCGATCAATGCAACAGTTCGGTTAAGGGAGGATTGACCAGCCCGAACAGGCTTGGTCGCGGCCCCGAGTTTCTGTAGTGACCGCCGCATGCAAGCCCTGCTTCTCCGCATCGCGACCCAGCTTCCGTCGCCGGCGCGGCATCTCGCCACGCCCGCCCGGTCGCCATCTGGTGCAGTTCCTGATGTTCGGCACCGTTGGCACGTTGGCTTCCTGGTCGACACCACCGTCGTCTATGCGCTGCGCCATTCGCTCGGCCTCTACGGCGCCGGCGTGGTCGCTTACGTCGTCGCCGCGACCGTCACCTGGCTGCTCAACCGCGTTGGACCTTCCGCGGCCTCGGCAGCGGCCCCGTACATCAGCAATGGGCCCGCTTCCTTGGGGTAAATCTCGCCGGCTTCGTGCTGAATCGCGGCACCTACGCCATCCTGGTCACCTTTGTACCGCTATGTGCGCAGGAGCCGGTCTACGCGGTCGGCGCGGGTGCCATCGCCGGCATGTTCATGAACTACAGCCTGTCTCGCGCGACTCGTCTTCCGCTGATCCGCGTTTGGTCGCCGTTCATCAACCACCGCTTCCCGCCCCACGATTCTTCCATATTATCGTCGTTCGGTCTCGTTAACCGAGCGGTCAATCATTTGCGCGATAACCTACAACCATAAGTAGTCATACACGGGAAAAACACAACCCATCCCGACCAACCACGGGCACACCCATGTTCGCGTCCAGCGGCAACCCCCTGTTCAACGCTGCGGACTTCAACTTCATCCTCGATTTCCTATGCCGAACCCCTGTTTGCAACTCGGCCAGAGGGTGCAACGGTGCGGCGAAGCGTCTGTATCGACATCCTCGTCGGCCTGCTGCACTTCTCACGGTCTTGGCGCTGCCGATGCTTGTGATCGCCTACTGATCCACCTCGAAAGCCCTGGCCCCGTCCTGTTCCGCCAGCGCCGCACAGGATACCGCAATCTGCCCTTCGAAACGCTGAAGTTCCGCACGATGTACCATCACGTGCCCAACCAGGGTCGTCTGCGCCAGACGACACGCCACGACCCGCGCGTCACCCCGATTGGCGCCATCTCTGCGGCGCCTCTCGCTTGATGAGTTGCCGCAACTCTTCAACGTGCTGCGCGGCGATATGTCGCTGGTCGGGCCGCGCCCACATGCACCTGGCACCTGTGCCGGCGGCAAACCTTTCGAGCTGGTGACACCGCGCTACCCCGACGCCATCGGGTGCGGCCGGGCATCACCGGGCTTGCCCAGGTTCGTGGCCTGCGCGGCGAGACCGAGACCGAGGACAAGCTCTCCGCCGTGTCGCCGCCGACCTGGAATATATCGAGAACTGGTCGCTGTGCTGGACTTCATCGTCCTGGCCCGCACCGTGATCTCGGTGTTCTCCATGCGCAACGCTTACTGATCCCACCCGTCACCCCCCGCGCGCCCACCCGTCACCCCCGCGCAAGCGGGGGGCACCATGCAAGGTCGCGCTTTCGAGGAGCCGATGAGCGATCAGCACCCAACCGTCCGCCATCATGGCCGGCGCCCCGGCCGCCCCCACCGGCAGGACTACGACGCCGACATCCTGATCCTCGCGCTCGATCGGGCCGAGGAAACCGTCGCCGCGATCCACTCCGCCCTGTCGCAGTTCGGCGTCTCGCGCCATGTCTTCGTCGTCGACCAAGGCTCCAGCCCGCACAACCTCGCCCTCTCTGGCGGCAGCAGTGGCCAGCCGCCCGGACGCAACGCTGGTCGCGCTCGACCGCAACCACGGCGTTGCCGGCGGCCGCAACCGAGGCTCCGCCCTCGGCCATGGCCGCGTCATTTTCGGCCTCGACAACGACGCCGAGTTCGCCACCGCCACCACGCTCGCCCGCGCGGTCGCCGCGCTCGACACTGACCCAACCCTCGCCGCCATCGGCTGCCGCATCGTGCTGCACGCCAACGGCGCGGACGACTTGTCCTCCTGGGGCTACCCGCCCAGCCTGCTCGCCCGTTCCGCCGATACGTTCGACGCAACCACCTTCGTCGGTGCCGGCCACGCCATCCGCCGCACCGCCTGGGACGCATGCGGCGGCTACGACGACGCCCTGCATTTCTGCTGGGAGGAACTGACTTCTGCCTCCGCGCCATCGAGCAGGGCTGGCGCATCCGCTATCGCGGCGACATCGCCGTGCGCCACAAGGTCAGCCCCGAGCACCGCGTCGCCTGGTCCGGCACCCGCTGGTTCCACTACGTCCGCAACCGCCTCTACATCGGCCGCAAGTGGAGCGCCGGCTGGCTCCCCCTGCTGCCGCGCTTCCTGTTCTATCTCCTGAAAGGCGCCCGCAACGGCGTGCTGCCGCAGACCCTGCAAGCGTTCCCCGCCGCGATCCGCATGTCGTCCGGCAGCGCGACCCAGCGCCAGTCGGCCCAGGCGCGCGCGATACCTTCAGACCAACGACAGATCGCATCGCGGAAGCCGGCTGCTTGCCGCCTGTCGCGAGGTCCTGCGCCTGCTTCCGGGTCAGGACAACGGCCGCTCCGTGAACCGCTCGCGCAACAGCAGCGGGACGATCGCGGGACTATCAACCAGATAGCGCCGCGCCAACCGCTTCGGCGCATGCACCAGCCGGTGCAGCCATTCCAGCCCCGCCCACTGCATCCAATGCGGCGCCCGCGCATGAGCCCCGGCAACGAACTCCAGGCTGGCGCCAATGCAAAGCCCGGTGCCCGTCGCCCGCCCGGTCGCCAGGATCGCCGCGGCCAGCATTTCCTGCCGCGGCGAGCCAACCGCCAGGAACACGAACCGCGCCGGATGCGCCAGAACGAAATCCACCGCCGCCCGCATCTCCACCGGATCGTATTCGAACCCCCGAGGCGGATCGTAATGCGCCACCACCGCAAGCCCGCATCGCGCCACCAGTGCCGGCAACCAGTGCGCGGACAGGCCGATGATGGTGATCCTCTCCCCTCGAGCCAGATGCCGGCGCAACAGCAGCCCCGTGACCTCGCTCCCCGGTGCAACGCCCGGCGCGCGCAGCCCCACCTGTTTCGCCGTAAGCGCGACTACGCGCGAATCAAGCAGCCGCAGCATGGCGCCCCGATACAGCGGCACCAACTCCGGCCGCCGATGCAAGCGCACCAGATGATCGGCGTTGGGCGTCACGACATAGCCGAACGGTTCGTCCGCCCGTCGTCGCGCCACCACATCCGCCGCCGCCGCCGCATCCGCGTCCAGGAAGTCAAACCCCAGCAAACGCACGCTGCCGCTCATGACGGTCGGTCCCTGCCAGACCGCCACACTCAGCACCGTAATGGTTAAGGAATTATCGCTCCCGTTCACCCCCTTCCCGTCACCTGTCATTCCGAGCCGAAGGCGAAGCAAGCCCCAACCAGTCTACGCCCAACCATCCCAGCCACGCCCAACGACGGCACCGGCAACAGTTCCTTGACGCCTCCGCCATAAAATCCCCGCTCACGATGAACAGCGCAGCGCTAGCTCCCAGCCTCGCCACCCCGGCCACCGCCGGGCAGCCGCGCACCGCCCCCGCCTGGACCATAATCGCCGGCATCATCGCGCTGGACTGGGTGTGGAGCGCGCAAGCCGACCTCGCGATCCACGGTATCGCGATGCCCGCTCTGGCTTGCCTCGGCCTCCTTTCGCTGTCAGCCGCCTATCGCCGCCGCAGCTCGTCCATCGCCGCATCCACCGAGGCCGCCGCGCTCTGGGTCGCCTTCACTGCCGCCGCCTGCGCGCTGACCTATCTCTGCGCTTCCATCGCGCGCCCGTTGCAGGACGCCGCCCTTGCCGCTGCCGATACGGCGCTAGGGTTCGACTGGCGGGCGTGGCATAACGTCGTGCTCAACCACCCGCCACTGCATCTCCTGCTGACCGCCGCCTATGCGAGCTTGCTGCCGCAGATCGTGCTGTCGATCATCTACCTCCCGGCGATTGGCCGCGCTGACCGCAACTCCGAACTGCTGCTGCTCGCCGCGCTGACGCTCCTACCGACCGCGGCGATCTCCGCCCTGTGGCCAGCTCTCGGCACGCTCCCCAACGCCGTGCACGTCCCTGACTTCCTTGCCCTGCGTGCGCCCGGCCCATGGAGCTTCGATCTGTCCGCCATGCAGGGCATCATCACAATGCCGTCGTATCACACCGTCCTGGCGGTGCTGTTCGCCTACGCCTTCCGAGGCACTGGCCCGATTGGCTGGAGCATCGCTGCATTGAACCTGCTCATGCTGCCATCGATCCCGCCGATGGGCGCCCACTACCTGGTGGACCTCTTCGCCGGCGCTGCCTTTGCGATCACCGCGATCGTCGCCGCCAGGGGATGCAACCACCTGCTGCACCGCCCCCGCCGCGGAGACCGCTTCCCATCATACTCGAGCTTGCCTGCCCCGGCGAAAGCCAGGCGAAGCCGAGGGTCGCGAGCGCCCACGACTTCACCGCCGCCAAGCGAAGGTCTCGAGGTCCGGAAGACGTATCAGGAAAATCCAGTCAGCCTGAAAGCGGACTGACCTCCCGACCCAACCAGCCGGTTCAGCCCCCAACCGCCTTCGCCAGCACCTCGCCCGCCAGCCGGCACTGCGCCGCGTCCACGTTCAGATGCGTCGTCGCCCGCACCGTCCGCGCCGCGAACGCCGACACCAGCACGCCCTGCTCCTGCGCCCGGCGCACCACGGTCGCCGCATCGGGCAACGGCTCCGGCAGCCGGAAGATCACGATATTCGTCTGCACCGTCGCCAGATCGATCTCCGCCCGCGTCGCCGCCACACACTCGCCAATCACCCGCGCGTTGGCATGGTCCTCCGCCAGCCGCGCCATATTGTTGTCGAACGCATACAGCCCCGCCGCCGCCAGGATCCCCGCCTGCCGCATCGCGCCGCCGAACATCCGCCGCGCCCGCACGCCCCGCACCATGTCGTCCGCGCTGCCCGCGATCACGCTGCCCACCGGACAGCCGAGCCCCTTCGACAGCGCCACCGACACCACGTCGAACGGCGCCGCCAGTTCCGCCAGCGACCGCCCGCTCGCCACCGCCGTGTTGAACAGCCGCGCCCCATCGAGATACGTCGCCACCCCCAACTCACGTGCCGCCGCGGAGATCGCCTCCGCCTCCGCCTGAGGAAACACCACGCCACCACCGCGATTATGCGTGTTCTCCACCGCCACCAGCGTGGTCGGCGGGAAAATGACGTGCCCCCGAGGCTTGCAAGCCGCGCGAAACTCCGCCGCGGTGAACAGCCCGCCGCGCCCCGCCACGGTGAACTGCACCCCGGAATTCGCCGCCGCCGCGCCTGACTCGTGCCAGACGACATGCGCCTCGTCGCCCACCACCACGTCGTCGCCCGGCCGCGTCAGCAGCTTCAGTCCGAT
This sequence comes from uncultured Alphaproteobacteria bacterium, assembly GCA_963755895.1. Lineage (GTDB taxonomy): Bacteria > Pseudomonadota > Alphaproteobacteria > Rhizobiales > Xanthobacteraceae > Bradyrhizobium. The sequence goes on along the minus strand of CAVWMD010000018.1, from coordinate 10,498 downwards.
CTGGTTCGCCATCGTGCCGCTCGGCACGAACAGTGCCGCCTGCTTGCCCAGCAGCGACGCCACACGCTCCTGCAACGCGCGCACCGTCGGGTCCTCGCCATACTGATCGTCGCCCACCGGCGCATTCGCCATCGCCGCCCGCATCGCATCAGTCGGCAGCGTCACCGTATCCGAGCGCAGATCGATCCGTTCCATAGGCTCGCTCCCCTTTACCGCCAGGCCAGCAACCGTCGCTCCGCCCAGCCGATCATCCATGACACTACCAGCCCCAGCACCGACAGCACGACGATGCCCGCCAGCAGATTGTCGGTATCGTAGAGATTGCCCGCCGACAGCACGAACGCCCCGATCCCGCGGTCCGCGCCGATCATCTCAGCCGCCACCAGCAGCACGATGGCGATCGAGGCCGTCACGCGAAACCCGTTGAGGATCGCAGGCAGCGCCGCCGGCAGCACGATCTTGCGCACGATCGCCCGTGCGACAGTCCGAAGCTCTGCCCCATTCGGATCAGCGACGCGCGGCACATTGTCCACCCCGCCGGCCGTCGCGATCACGGTCGGGAAGAACACCCCGAACGCCAGCGTGATGATCTTCGAGCCCTCGCCGATCCCGAACCAGATGATGAACAGCGGCACCAGCGCGATCTTCGGAATCGGGAAACAGCGCCGACACCACCGCCATGCCCGGCGAGCGCAACGCCGACCAAAGCCCCACCGCCAGCCCAAGCCCGATGCCGAACACCGTGCCGATGACCCACCCGACCGCCAGCCGGGACAGCGACGCACTGAGTTGCTTCCACAACTCCCCGCTGATCGTCAGATGATACAGCGCGATCGCGATCGCGATCGGCGCCGGCAGGAACATCGTCGAGATCAGCCCGGCCGAAGCGCCGACCTGCCAAAGCGCGACCAGCCCCAGCAGCGTCGCGACCGCCGCACCGGCATGTCGCGCCGGCGCGAAGCCGCCGCCGCGGAACGGCACCTTGCCGTCAAGCCGGCGCATCGACCCGCTCCCGCTCTGCCGCCGCCGCATCGTCGCGGATCAGCCGCCACAGCTCCGCCTCGATCGCCGCAGCGTCCGCGTCCATCGCCGCCCGCCCCGCCAGCGGCCGATCGATGCGCAGGACCGCTCGCACGCGCCCCGGCCGGCGCGACAGCACGACGATCTGCTGGCCAAGCCGCACCGCCTCCGCCAGATTATGCGTCACGTACACCGTGGTGATCCCCGCGCGCTCGATCAGCGCGGCGAACTCCTCCAGCAGCAGGTCGCGCGTCTGCGCGTCCAGTGCCGATAGCGGCTCGTCCATCAGCAGGCACGCCGGCCGCACCGCCAGCGCGCGCGCGATGCCGACACGCTGGCGCATGCCGCCCGACAGCTGCCTCGGCCAGCGCATCGGCGAACTCCGCCAGTCCAGTCAGCGCCAGCACCTCATCGCACCCGCGCCGCACAGGCAGCGCGCGGCAGCCGATCCTCCAGCACCAACGCGACATTGCCCGGCAACCGTGCGCCACGGCAGCAGCGCAAAGTCCTGGAACACATAGGTCAGCGGATTGAGGCAATCGTCCGCAACATCGCCCTCGCACACGCACACTGCCCGCAGTCGGCGCCAGCATCCCACCCATGATGCCCAGCAACGTGGACTTGCCGCACCCCGATGGGCCGACCAGCACCGTCACCTCGCCCGGTTCGGCAACCAGGTCGATGTCGTCCAACACGGCGAGCTCACCGTAAGCGTGCCGCACGCCGCGCAGCACCAACCGCAATCCAGCATTCATCGCGTCGGCAGGAACTGCGTATCGATCACCGATTGACGGATCGCGCATCGCCCTTCACCAGTCCCTGCGCCTTGAACCAGTTGAGCTGCGCGATGACATCGCCCACGTCGAGCGCGCCACCGGCATCGTAATAGCCGACCCCGCTGATGATCTTCTCGCGTGCCTTGGGATCGCCCGTGAACACGTATTTCTCGATCAGCGGTATCACCGCCTCCGTAGCCGCATCGACGATCGGCTTGCCCTGCGCATCGAGCCGCAGGAACGCCGCGCGATAATCCGCCACGCCCTTCTGGTACGCACGCGCGAACCGGCGCAGCAAATCCGCGTGCTGTGCGATCATCGGTGCCGTCGTGAACACCGCGGTGATCTGGTACGGCACGATATCGCCGACCCAGCCGATGATGTGAACCTGGCCCGACGCCGCCAGCGGCTTCGCCATCGATGCGATCGCAATCGTCGCATCCACCTGTCCGCTGCCGACAGCGGCCACCATGTTCGCGATCTGCTGCACCGGCCGCAGCGTCACGCTGGCCATGTCGAAATGCTCGGCCTCGGCGATGCGTCCCACCATGTAGTGGAACGATGACCCGTATTGCGTAATCGCGAAGCTGCGCCCTGCCAGTTTGGCCGGCGAGGTCAGACCCGCGTCGAACGCCTGGTTAGACACCAGGATCGCGGACCCCTCGTACCCATGCTCCTCATGCAGCCCGCCGCCGATGACCTTCAGCGTGCCTTTCTCCGCCAGATTGAAGAACCCGCCGGTCAGCGCCGTCACGCCCGACATCGATATCACCCGCCACGGCGGCGGCGGCGATCGGCTGTGCCGCCTCGAAGAACCGGAACGTCAGGTCGATTCCCTCGTCACGGAAATAGCCGCGCTCCTGCGCGATATAGAACGGCGCTGGCGACAGCGTATGCAGCAATCCGAGCCGCAGCGGATCAGCCGCATGCGCCGCGGCACTCGTCAGCAACGCGACAAGTAATACAAGTATCTTCACATCTCACCTACCGGCGCCACCACAGCGTCCCCTCTCACGCCAAACACACACGCGTCAGGCGATGTCGCCCAGCCGATAGAACCGCGCCGCCACCCCATGGAACAGCGCCGCCTTCTCGCTGTCCGAACACCCAGCCGCAAGACGCTTGAACGCGTTCCACACCACCGGATAGCTGCACATCCCCTTATCGACCGGAAAGTTGCTCTCGAACATGCAGCGCGCCGGCCCGAACGCCTCGATGCACGTCTCCATGAATGGGCGCCATGCGGCGGCCAACTCCCCGGACGATGGCGGCAACACTTCCTCATGGAAATTGAAGCCGCGTATCGTCATTGCCTGACCGCCCAGCTTCAGCACCACGTTCGGGCACTTCGCCAGTTCGCGCAGATCGCGCCGCCAGTTGGCGAACGTCGCGCCCGGATGCGCGCGATACGGTCCGACGCAAATCGGCCCACCGCAATGATTGGCAAGGATCGGCTGCTCCGGCAGCGCCCGCGCCAGGTCGATCAGTTCCGGCAACTGCGGGTGATACAGCGAGCACTCGTAGGACAATCCAAACTTCCCCAGCCGCCGCAATCCAACCCGAAACGCCGGATCGATCAGCAAATGCGCTGGCGCCGGCGAGGACGTCGTCATCACCACCGCCGCATCCCATCCGGCGCTCTGCCTGATCCCCTTGAACCGCCCGCCGCCAGCCTGGATATGCGCCTCCAGCACCGCGTCGATCGGCTCGCCCAGCCGGAAGTCGCAATAGCCGACGATGCCGGCACAGACGCGCACCCCGTCGGCTTCCGCCCGGGCGGCGATTGCGGCGATACGCTCGGTCTCGCCCACCGGCCGCAGCTCCGCTGGCCCATCCGGCCGATAGGCGAACCCACACTGAATGAACACCGTCGCCCGCACATTGTGACCCGCCGCGAGGTCCGCCCGCAGCTCATCCAACAGATACCGGCCCGACGGGCGTTCCCACAGATGATGGTGCGCGTCCACTATCGGCAGCGCGGGCTCGATGATGTCCTCGCGCAGCTTGCCCAGCCACGCTTCGTTGACGTGAGGATGCGGATACGCCTGACGTTCCCCGGTTGCCGCGCTCATGCCGGTCTCCTTGCCTGGATCGATGGCAGCGAGCTAACCGGAAGAACCCGGTGGCGTCTATCCGCTCCAGCCTTGTGCCGCGCGGCATAACGCTCGGGCCGGCGTCGCCACGCCGCCATTGCGTTGCCGGCGCGCGAAGCCAGGTCGACGCTGTTCAATGAACCACTGCTCCGGCACAGAGGATTTGACAGGGTGCCGCAGCATCTTTCGTTGCCGCCCGAAGCGACAGTCGCCTGGCTTTGGTCAGAAGGCTACGGACGGCCAATTGTCCATCGCAGTTACCCCGACCGGACCTCCGCGTCCGGGCAACAGTCCTCGCGATCCGCCCACGTTGCGATGCAACGGCTGGCGCCGATCTCGCTCGAAGCGACGTATCCGACGTCCGTAGCCACTCGATCAGTTGGTCTTCTTGCGAAGGGGTGCAACGGCCGGCACTTGCGGGAACCTCATGAGATCCTCCGGCTTCAGTTGGAATACCTCAGGATAATTGTCTGCGTTGGCGTTTTCGGCTGGTTCTGTCGAGCGCCACGTGTAGAAGCACGTGTCGCAGCCGAACACGGTCCAAACTCCTGCGACAGGAGATGTGCTGCGTGTGCTCGTCGTTGCAGACTTGCATCGGGGGCAAATTGGGGATGAAGGGGATGCCATGGTGTCACTCACGTCTTGAGAGCTTTGATCATCGGCAGCAATCTGCTGCGCCAGGCATCGGTCTGTTCAGGCGTGTCCAGGACCTGACCGTAATCACCGCGCCGGTCCGGCGCCTTCGGCGTGGTAGCGTCGATGATCATTTTATGGGCCATTCCGGTGGGTTCACCAGCGGGATCGAGCAAGTTCTCCGCAAGGTTGGGGATGATCGCCACATCGCCTGACGGATTGGCCCTCACGGATATCGCCCACATGACCTGGTTGAGATTGAACGGGTCGATGTCCTCGTCTACAGTATTAATAGTTATCCCATTTCTTTAGCAGGTAGAGCTGGATATAAAGTTAATAAAGAGGTCTAAAATATAAAGTATATTATAAAGTTTAAGCATATTATTACCCTATAGTAAAGATATAATAATATCAATATCGCCGTACCTAGTAGTGTAGGTGATGCTAGTGGCAGAGTTAACTTTAATTTTATATTCTTAAAAGGTTTTAAAAAGCTTACAATCCTTATAAGTATAGTATATTGCTTTAGTATTAAAGTACTATCTATTTAGTTAAGGATTTACTGTATTATAAAGTATAAAGATCCTTTTATAGTTATTTAAAAAGTTAGCTAGTTAATTATTGCTTTAGTTAAGTAGAGTTTTATTTTAGGTAAAGTACCTTTTCTTACTTTTAGGTTTACTAGTAGGTGTCTTTATAGCCCTACAGTTGCAAGTCTAGTAATTAGGTAACTTATAAAAATTACACTATTTTTTATTAGGTGTAGCGACAGGTACTATATAAGATTAATTTAGGAGTAGCTAAGTACCTAGTAATATTATAGACGGCTTATTATTAACTAATTAATAAGCTTCTTTATAGAGTTTAAGGCTAAGGAGTTCTATAATAAAATTATTAAAAGTAGGAGGCGTGTTCTCTTTATAACTAAGTATAATTTTACTATTATAGAAGTTCTAATAGTAATTACCTAAGTTATAAAGGAAGATACTAGTTATTTAAATATCTATTACCCTATTTTATATAGGCCTAGTATAAGTTATATTTAAGTAAAGTATCTCTTTAAAAAGTTACTTTATCTATTTAGCAGCAGCTTTATATTTAGTGTAATATTCCTTAAGAGAGTTGCCTAAATGTATATTAATAAGTACCTTAAGTTTAAAGTGGTGAGAAACTTAGTTAACTTTTATATATAGTCCCTTAAGTATTTCCTAGGGCGGCTACTCACGTCGAAGGATTGCGTTTCGCCCACCGCGTTCGAGCGGCTTTGGCGGCGATCTCTCGCCGAGTTTCAGGGTCTATCAACTTCAAGCGGGACTTACCGCTGCGCCTTCCTCCCTTGCTGCCGATCTTCGCCATATACTCAGAAACCGATTCAGGAATTCTCGATTTCCTTTTTGCTTGGGGTTTCGTTTACTTTAGCCTCTCCTGCGTGGTAGCCTGCACCTGCAGGAACGCAGCTTCGTTTATATCCGAGGGGTGTTGCTGCTTAATCCGCTTGGGCATGAACCCATGATGCCACAGTTCGGACGCTCAGGAAATGGGAAGGCGATTCAAAATAGCCCACTCTACCCGACCGCAGAAAAACTTTCCGCCCCTTCCGTTGTGTGTTACAAACAACCCATGCAGCGCAGTGTCCGTATTTACCACAGCCATGACGAAATGAAAGCCGACGAATATCGGTATTGGCAGAGCCGGCCCGCCCACGAGCGGATGGATGCGGTCGAGGAGATTATTCGAGCTACCTACCAGATGAAGGGCTTGGAGGACGCAGATGTTTCAAGACTACAAGGACCTCCTGTCTGCCTTCAACGCCCACGGCGTTAAGTACCTGATTGTGGGCGGTTACGCCGTGTCTTTCCACGCGCAGCCTCGTGCCACCAAGGATATCGATCTGTTCATCAAAGCCGATGCGGCGAATGCAAGAGCGGCGTATGCCGCCCTGGCGAGTTTTGGCGTTCCGCTCGGAACTTCGTGCAGAGGATCTCGTCGATCCGCGCAACTTCATACGCTTCGGGCTCGAGCCGCATGCTGTCGACATCCTTCCTGCCATTGACGGCGTCGAGTTTGATGCCGCGTGGGAAAAGCGCGTGGAGGCGGCGATCGACCCGAAGAGGGCCTCACCGTTGTTTCATATCCGCTGCCGACCTTGTAACCGCAAAGCTGGCAGCTGGCAGGCCGCAGGACATCGCCGACGTGGCTGCACTTCACGATGCCGCTAACAGTCAGATCGATAGCTTGTCCGCCGACGGACATTCTGTTCTGATTCTGGACGTAACCCCGTCCCCACTCCCGATGTAACCGGTTGAAAACAGATATCTTGCCGGCAATCTAGATCGGCACGCCACGTGTACTTGCCATCGTGGCCCCGCTTGTCGTGCAGTTAACCCCAAATCCTCTAACGGTTTGCCGGTTCTCACGTCTGAAAGGGTTAGGAGGCAGTATGGAACGCAGATACCTGGTGGCAGCCATCGCTCTCATTGGAACCTTCGCGATCACGTCCCGCGGCTTCCGCGCCCTGGAGCGCGTTTCGCTGGTGCACTCGGCCCACGCGCAGACCTTGGCGACTCAGCAGTGCCCATCCAGCATAGCGGCGCGCGCATTGGCGAAGATCCACACTATCTGCGTCCGCGAATTCCTGAAGAGGCGCAGCTGCTGGCCGAGATGAACGTTCCGCTGGCCAACATGCAGTCGAGCGTCTCCGAGCAGTTGTCGCGCCAGAACCAGGCCATTGAACAGTGTGCGCGCGAGCGGGCAATGCGTGATGCCGAGCGCGCTTATCGCGACGCCATGCACTTGCAGCAGCAGTTGACGCACTCGGTCGGCTACATCAGCGCGCCTCCGGCTCCGTTCGCGCCCTTAGCTCCAAATGTACAAGTCCGCATTCCGGACACTGCCGCCCTCGCCGCCAAGCTTGCCGCGGCTAACATCAGGCTGCAGATCGACGCCAGCCAGTTTGCCCCATCCGTGCAGATGAACAACATGGAAGTACCGGTAGTGGACGTCACCGATGTCACCGATGACGGCGGACACGTGACCACGCACGTTCGCGTACACACCCACACCAATTGCAAAACCAGCCGCACCACGCAATTAGCTGCAGCCGGAGTGAGGTTGTTCGCGTTTTCGCTCCCTCCGCTCGGGATGTACAGTGCGATCACAAGCGGTACAGTCGAGGAGGCTTCTTTTGTTTGTCAGCGAGAAGTGCCGGCGACCCCAGCCCAATTTCGAAGCCTGTGTAGCGCGCTCGCATCCAATCGTTTGCAGTGCAAATCCCTGAGAAAGGCAGACCCATGCCATCGCTGCAAGAGCGTCTGGATCAGTTCAAAGCCTCGTTTGAATCCGGCGCTCCACCCTATAACGCACCCCATGAATCAATCGAGACCATGCATCGCGCAACACGGGAGCTAGAAGCTTCGGGCCTGGCGCAGAAAGCGCTGAAGGTCGGATACCGCGCTCCCGATTTCAACTTGTTTAATCAGGACCATGTCGAGGCGAGCTCCAGCGCGCTTCTTCGACAAGGCCCGTTGGTAGTCGACTTCTTCCTGACATGGTGACCCTATTGCAATATGGAGCTGGAGGCTCTACAGGAAGTTCATTCCGAAATCCGAGCGCTGGGCGCGCAGATCGTTGCCATAACTCCTGAGCTGGAACGGTACACTCGCCTCGTCCACGGGAAGTCGAATTTGACGTTCGACATTCTTGTCGATCTACACCTCAAGACAGTTGAACAGTTCGGGCTGATTTACGTGCTTCCGGATTATCTGCGCGAGCTCTACAAAGGCTTTGGAGTCACGCTGGATAAGTTCAACGACGAATCGGAATACCGCTTGCCAATGCCGGCGCGCTTCATCATCGATAGCGGCGGAATCATTCGCTCGGCCGATGTGAACGCCGACTACACGATCCGGCCCGAGCCTGGGGAGACGGTCAGGCAGTTATCGGAACTAAAGCAGAATCGCTAAAGGGGCGGAGGAGTTGGGTCGCCTAGAGACCGGTTTGTGTCAGGGCACGACTTCAGTGTCTGCGTGAGAACTGGGTTTGCAAAATCGTGGTGGAACGTCGCGATGGTTGAGTAGCCAACAAACCAGCGCCTCGGGCGCAAAATAGGAAAGCCCAGCGCTTCAGCGCTGGGTAAGTGGTAAAAGGCGATCAAGTCCCCCGGGGACGACAGGGTTCTCACGCAGACACTCAAGTCGTGCCGCAACGCTCCAATAAAGATCCGGGCTTTAGCCCCTGGGAGTGGCTTTTGCAGGGGCTGAAGCCTGCTGTCTCTGAGAACGCATTTGGCACGACCAAGGTCGTGACCTGACGCGAGCGGATCGAAGGTGAATTCCCGGCGCTATACTGGGCAGCAATGCGGTCACGTCCACTCCTCTGTGCGCTTGTCTGGCTTGCCCTTTTGCTGCCGCCCGGCGCGGGCGCACAAGCGCCAATCGGCGATCAGGCGCCACAAACGTCGAACTCCACGCCTGGAATCCCGACGTTTTACGCACTCGCGGCAGGTAGTTGTTGAGGCAGACGTTTGGAAGCCCGTCGATAAGAAGCATCCGGGCGATACCTCCTGGATTCCGCAATCTCTGCCCGACGCCCCCGACAATGGGGCAAGGATCATAGAGCTTCTTAAACGTATGCTCCGCGGCGCCAGACTTGACGGCGAAGGATTTTCACGTGTTTGACAATGGCGTGGAGCAAAGAATCAATTACTTGAGGGAGTCTGATTTTTCTGCCGCAAGTTGGACGACGAGCCCGTGGATCGTCGACCCCATTCCACGCGGAATCTGGGAACTCTATGGCTTTACTGGGGACGCGCCCCCCATACCCACCTATGGCGACTTACTTGATCGGCTATATTGCCAGCGCTTCAATCCGGCGAATGCCGCGCTGTACAAATCGTCGTGCCAAATCACTACGTTCAAGTAAGGAGTCAAAACAGTACTGCGCGGTAAAACATTCCGACGCGGCAACCGCAATGGATCCAAAACTTGAGGCGCGAAATGCGGAGCTTCGCAAATTCCACGCGGCGAGGAGCGATAGAGGTTTCCACACGGGCTTTCGCTTTCTGGTCTTCCGGCGTGCTGTCCCTTGCTACGCAACGTCCGTCGACTGAAGCGGCACCAGTGCTCCCAGCAACGGACTTCACCTACGTCGTCGAGGTACACGATTCCAAAGCACCTGCGACGGTGCAGATCGCTACGGATTTCGGCTCGCCCGGCAAGCTGTGGAATTACCCATGCTCTAAGAATGCGGCCATCCACATTCTTGGAACGGTCTACGCGTCGAGCGGCGGGCTTGAGGGCCAGTTTGACGACACATGGGGATGCAGCGCCATGCGAGACTCTCCCGCGATTCAACCGATCAAGAACCTTTTTGATACCGTCCTTGTCCCCACGCTATTCGACACGCAAGTTGAATTACGCCCTGGCGACTACGAACTGCGTGTCATCGTGAGTGACGGAAAGAAATTCGGACGTGCACGAGCCCATTTCGCGGTTGAGCCCTTGGATGCCAACGGGCTCACCGTGAGTGATCTTGCACTCGACAGCATCCTCCGCGACGCGTCTTGGGTTGTTCGTGATGCAACGAGGGTCAACCCCCGATCCACTCGTTCGGCTTCGCTGATCAGCAAGAACTTGCAGTTTGTGCCGACGCCCGATGCGCAGATCGGAAAGCAAAAGCCGCTTTCCGTTTACTTCGAAATTTACGAGCCTCTACTGGAAGCGAACAAGGTCGACGTTTCCTACAGCCTGAGACTTACTGATCTAAAGACAGATGGCGCCGTTGGTGATAAAACCCGGCCCGATGAGCACGGCCGACTGGGTTGTGCCGAGAAACGCAGTGATTCCAATTGGACTGAGGCTCGCAATTGACAAGCTGCCAAAAGGATCTTACCGACTCGAAATCCAAGCCACCGACTCCGCAGGACGAATCGGCGTGGCGACAAGCGACCTTCACGGTACAGTGACGCGCCATCAACTT
>CAVWMD010000017.1:0-117058 GCA_963755895.1 uncultured Alphaproteobacteria bacterium | reverse complement strand
TAGGTTTCAAAAACGAAAAAGCCGGACGCGATGATCGCATCCGGCTCCTCGAGCTAACCTGAGATCGGCAGAGCGTTACTTGCGGCTGCCGATATCGACGTAATCGCGGCGGGCAACGCCGGTATAGAGCTGGCGCGGCCGGCCGATCTTCTGCTGCGGATCCTCGATCATCTCGCTCCACTGGCTGATCCAGCCGACCGTGCGCGCCACCGCGAACAGCACAGTGAACATCGAGGTCGGGAAGCCCATCGCCTTCAGGGTGATGCCGGAATAGAAGTCGACGTTCGGATAAAGCTTGCGCTCGATGAAGTATTCGTCGTTCAGCGCGATCTTTTCGAGTTCGAGCGCGACCTTCAGCATCTGGTCGTCACCATGGCCGGTCTCGGCCAGCACCGCGTGACACATCTTCTGCATGATCTTGGCGCGCGGATCGTAGTTCTTGTAGACGCGGTGTCCAAAACCCATCAGGCGGACTTCGCTGTTCTTGTCCTTAACCTTCTTGATGAATTCGGGAATCTTGTCGACCGAGCCGATCGAGGACAGCATCGCAAGTGCGGCTTCGTTGGCGCCCCCGTGTGCGGGTCCCCACAGGCAGGCGATGCCGGCGGCGATACAGGCAAACGGATTGGCGCCGGAGGAGCCCGCGATCCGCACCGTCGAGGTCGAGGCGTTCTGCTCGTGGTCGGCGTGCAGGATGAAGATCTTGTCGAGCGCGTCGGCCAGCACCGGATTGATCTTGTACTCCTCGCACGGCACCGCGAAGCACATGTGCAGGAAATTCTCGGCGAAGCTCAGCGAATTCTTCGGATAAACAAAGGGCTGCCCGACGGTGTACTTGTAGGCCATCGCCGCCAGCGTCGGGATTTTTGCGATCATCCGGATCGAGGCGATATTGCGCTGCTTCGGATCGTTGATGTCGGTGGAGTCGTGATAGAACGCGGCCAGCGCGCCGACCGCGGCCACCATGATCGCCATCGGGTGCGCGTCGCGGCGGAAGCCCTGGTAGAAGCGGGCCATCTGTTCGTGAACCATGGTGTGATGGATCACCAGCTGGTCGAAATCCCTCTTCTGGGTGGCGCTCGGAAGCTCCCCGTAGAGCAGCAGATAGCAGGCCTCGAGGAAGTCGCCGTGCTCGGCGAGCTGTTCGATCGGATAGCCGCGGTATTCAAGGATGCCGGCGTCGCCGTCGATGTAGGTGATCTTGGACTGGCAGCTGCCGGTCGAGGTAAAGCCGGGGTCGTAGGTGAACATCCCGGCCTGGCCATAGAGCTTGGCGATGTCGATCACATCGGGCCCGACGGTCCCGCTCAAAATCGGGAAATCGTAGGTCTTGTTGCCGACCGTCAGTGTTGCGGTTTTGGAGCTGGATTTTGCGTCCATCGTGAGGTCCCCGATGAAATCGTTGTGAAAACCGGACTTGCCTTGGCATTCTCCTAGGAGATAGCGAGGCCATTCGGATTGTCTAGAAGTGTCGTCCAAATGGGTATCGTATTGCCGTGTGCGCTGCAAGACGGCGCCTTGGGCATGGCCGTCCTGCGCGGTAGCCTGATCTCCAAGGGTGATGCGGAGGGCTATGTGGCGGCTTGATCCGCAAGCCGGGCCAGGCATTCCTCCCGTCCCAGCACCGCCAGGACGTCGAATATTCCAGGCGAAGTGGTGCGCCCGGTCAGCGCAGCACGCAACGGCTGCGCCACGGCGCCCAGCTTGAGGTTATTGGTTTCGGCGAGGCTGCGCATGGCGGCTTCTGTGGTTTCGGCGGTCCAGGGCGTGACGGTTTCGAGGGCCGCGCGAAGCCTGCCGATCAGTTCGCGGTTTTCGGCGCTCAACTGCGCGGCGGCTTTCGGTTCGATCTGAAGCGGCCGGTCGGCAAAGATGAAATAGGCGCTGTCGACCAGTTCGATCAGCGTCTTGGCGCGCTCTTTCAGGCTCGGCATCGCCTGCAGCAATTGCGCCCGCGTGGCGTCGTTGAGTTTCGCCTTGATGTCGGAGCGATCCGGCACGTAGTTCAGCACATCCTCGAACATGGTCACGAGAGATTGATCGTCGGCGTGACGGATGTAGTGGCCGTTGAGATTTTCCAGCTTGGCGAAATCGAAGCGCGCGGCCGAGCGGCCGATCCCTGCGAGGTCGAAGGCGTCGATCATTTCCTGGGTCGAAAAAATCTCCTGGTCGCCGTGGCTCCATCCGAGCCGGACCAGATAATTGCGCAGCGCAGCCGGCAAATATCCCATGGCACGGTAGGCATCCACGCCCAGCGCCCCGTGGCGCTTGGAGAGCTTCGAGCCGTCGGGCCCATGGATCAGGGGAATGTGGGACATGCTGGGCACCTTCCAGCCAAGCGCGTCGTAGATCTGGCGCTGGCGCGCGGCGTTGATCAGATGGTCGTCGCCGCGAATAATATGGGTGACGCCCATGTCGTGATCGTCGACCACCACCGCGAGCATGTAGGTCGGATTGCCGTCGCCCCGCAGCAGCACGAGGTCGTCGAGGTTCTCGTTCTGCCAGACCACGCGGCCCTGCACCTGGTCCTCAATCACGGTTTCGCCGGACAGCGGCGCCTTGAGCCGGATGGTCGGCTTGATTCCACCAGGCGCCTCCGACGGGTCGCGGTCGCGCCATAGGCCGTCGTAGAGCCGGGTGCGGCCCTCCGCGCGGGCCTTTTCGCGCATCGCGGTCAGTTCATCCGCGCTCGCGTAGCAATGATAGGCCTTGCCGCTGGCGAGCAATGCTTCCGCGACCTCGCGGTGGCGCGCGGCCCGGTCGAACTGGTAGATGACTTCGCCGTCCCAATCGAGCTCGAGCCATTTCAGCCCGTCCAGAATGGCCTCGATGGCCTCCTTGGTCGAACGCTGGCGGTCGGTGTCCTCGATCCGCAACAGCATCTTGCCGCCGAATTTGCGCGCATAGAGCCAGTTGAACAGCGCCGTGCGGGCGCCTCCGATATGGAGGAAGCCGGTCGGTGAGGGGGCAAATCGGGTGATGATGGTATCGGTCATGGCGGGAAACGGGGCCTATGCGTGGAGGTTGCTGCGCCGTCATTCCGGGGCGCGCGTAGCGCGAACCCGGAATCTCGAGATTCCGGGTTCGATGCTGCGCATCGCCCCGGAATGACGCACTTGTCTAACGGCCGTGGTGTATAGCAGGTGCGGTGCATAACTAAAGCCTTGCCATATAAGCCCTCGGGTCGGCCATAGCGGCGCTCCGGGCTTGGCTGGGAGCCGCGAATTTGGCAGAAGGTCGGCTGATCCCGAACAGGAAACCCGAATGACGACAGAACCGGCGGCGACGGCAGAGGTGGGGCGCGATTTCATTCGCGACATCGTCCAGGCCGATCTCGACTCCAAAAAGCACAGCCGGATCGTGACGCGGTTTCCGCCCGAGCCGAACGGCTATCTGCATCTCGGCCATGCCAAGTCGATTGCGCTCAATTTCGGCATCGCGCAGGAGTTTTCCGGCCGCTGCCATCTGCGGTTCGACGACACCAATCCGACCAAGGAGGAGCAGGAATATATCGATTCAATCCAGGCCGACGTGCGCTGGCTCGGCTACGACTGGGGCTCCGATCTGTTTTACGCCTCGGACTATTTCGATCGGCTCTATGAATGGGCGGAGACCCTGATTCGTGACGGGCACGCCTACGTCGACGATCAGTCCCAGGCAGAGATCCGACACAACCGCGGCAGCTTGACCGAGCCGGGCCGGAACAGCCCGTTCCGCGACCGTTCGGTGGAAGAAAACCTCGATCTGTTTCGGCGCATGAAGGCGGGCGAGTTCCAAAACGGCGCGCGCGTGCTGCGCGCCAGGATCGACATGGCGTCCGGCAACATCAACCTGCGCGACCCCGTGCTCTATCGCATCCTGCACGCCCATCATCCGCGCACCGGAACCAAATGGTCGATCTATCCAAGCTATGATTACGCCCACGGCCAGTCCGACGCGATCGAGGGCATCACGCATTCGATCTGCACGCTGGAATTCGAGGATCACCGGCCGCTGTACGAATGGCTGCTCGACAAGCTGCCGGTGCCGTCAAAACCGCACCAGTACGAATTCGCCCGGCTCAATCTGACCTACACGCTGCTGTCGAAGCGCGTACTGACCATGCTGGTGCGCGATGGCCATGTCGCCGGCTGGGACGATCCGCGGATGCCGACCATTGCCGGATTGAAGCGCCGCGGCGTGCCGCCGGAAGCGGTGCGCGAATTCGTCAAGCGAATCGGCGTCGCCAAGTCGAACAGCGTGGTCGATCTCGGCATGCTGGAATTCTCGATCCGCGAATGCCTCAACCGCACGTCGTTGCGCCGGATGGCGGTGCTGCGGCCGCTCAAGGTGGTGATCACGAATTATCCGGAGGGCCAGGTCGAGGAACTGGAAGCGATCAACCATCCTGACGATCCCGCGGCCGGTACCCGCCGCATTCCGTTCAGCCGCGAGCTCTATATCGAGCAGGACGACTTCATGGAGAAACCGCCGAAGAAGTTCTTCCGGCTGTCGCCCGGCAACGAAGTGCGGTTGCGCTACGCCTATTTCATCAAATGCACTGACGTTGTGAAGAACGCCGCCGGCGAAGTCACCGAACTGCGCTGCACCTACGACCCCACGACCAAGGGCGGCAACGCGCCGGACGGACGCAAGGTCAAGGCGACCATGCATTGGCTGTCAGCGGCGCAGTCGGTGCCGGCTGAAATCCGCATCTACAATCAGCTGTTCCAGAACCCGGCGCCGGACGCCGCCAATTTCGCCGGAGATATTAACCCGCAATCGCTCGAGATTCTCGGCGACGCACGGGTTGAGCCGGCGATTGCGCAGACCAATTCGGCGGAAGTGATGCAGTTCGAGCGCCAGGGCTATTTCGTGCGCGACCCCAACTCGACGCCGGATCATCCGGTGTTCAACCGCACCATCGGTCTGCGCGATACGTTTGCCAAGGAAGTTGGCGGCAAGGGCTAGCTATCGCTTTGCGGCGGCCTCGCGGCGCAGCGCTTCCGCCGCCTCGGGATGCTTGTGGTAATAGTCGCACTCGCCGGGCTTTGCCGCGCGGTCCAATCCTTCATGGATCGCAGCCTGACGCAGGTTTTCGTCTTTGATATCGATGATGGTTTGATCGCCGATATACGCCAGATACGATTCCGCGCTGGTCGACGGCAAGATGCCGGCCTCGCGTGCCAGCACCTTGCAGCCGACGGCAAAATAGATGTCCTTGACCCGGTGCATGAAGCGGTCGCGTCGCTCGAGATATTTTTCCTTGAGCTTCGCGCGTAAGCCTGCGGGTGGATGATCCGTCTGTTGTGCGGGGGCCGGCGCCGAGGCTGTGGCCATCACGATGGCAAGCGTTGCGATTGCGAAAATCCGCATGTTCATCTCCCCAATGTTTTTTGCCGCAAATGTTTTTTGTTGAAACCAACCGGCGAGGCAGCCCGAGCCCCGCCGATGACCAGGCTTGGCGAACTGGCCTATCGGCCTCGTTCAATCCGCTTTCGGCTTTGTCAGTCCCATGCCCGCGAGCGTGGTGCGGAGCGCTTGTCGCGCGAGGCTGGCCCTGGCTTTCTCTTCGATCAAGATATTGATGAAGGCGAGCCGCTTCGGTTCGTCGTCCGCTTCCGCGAGCAATTTGCGATAACGGTCGTGGTCAAATCCCGCGTCCGGTTTATTCATGGCCCCGATCTCACTCAACCCATCCGGGAGCAAGTGTCGCGCAACCCATCGACACACGCAAGCGTTGGACGCGGGAGGTCTACGCTGCCTGCGTTCACGGCAGTGGATAATTAACCAAGAACCGTTGCGCGATCAGCCGAGCCGGCGGCGAACCTCGTTGCGCATGTTTTCGCGGAACTCTTCCCGGCGCGCCGGCCGTTCCGCCTCTGGGATGTTGAAGCGGTCGAAGACGTTAAAATTGTCCAGGATCGGATAGCTGTCGCAGGCCATCGCCAGGATGCGCAGCAACTCGCCCGCCGGCCCGCTGGGGCCTGAGATCTCCCAGCGCCGGATGGTGTCGCCGCCATTGGCGGGCGTGAGGCCGCATAGCTTTGCCATGTCGGCAGGCGTCAGCGATCTGCCGATCGCTTCGCCGAGGTGGGTACGAAGTTGTCTGAGTTCGGGGCCGGTCAATGGGAGCTCTTTCTTGAAGCGTGGGTAAGCACCGATGCGTAATTCTGCATCCGTTCGCGGCCGGAGGCCGTACGACAGCATTGTGGTCCAAACTTGGATCAGAGGTCGCGTAGAGGGTGAAGAAGTCTTCAGAATGGGTCGCGGCCTTGCCGGGCGCGATCGGGCGCATGGCCGCCTTCGGCATCGGCCCGCTGATCGCAGCTAGCGTCGGGATCGTCTTGCTGGGGATGTTGCGGACGCCGCTGCGCTGGGCCGGCGCGGTTATCCTGCTGCTGGCGACGGCCTGGGCGCTGCTGGTTCCGCAGCCCGATGTACTGATCTCCGGCGACGGCCACCATGTCGGGGTCCGAGGCAAAAAGACGGCCGGTTGCATCTGATGCGCAGCGCCAAGGATGCGTTCCTGGTCAAGGAATGGCTCGCCGCCGATGCCGATCCCCGGCTGCCTGCGGATGCGTCGCTGGCGAACGGCGTCGCTTGCGACGAGGCGGGATGCGTGACGCCGATGGCCGGTGACGCGCTGGTGACGCTGGCGCTGCGGCCGGAGGCGCTGGCGGATGATTGCGCGCGTGCGGTGCTGGTGGTGACGGCAAGCCAGGCGCCGCCGACATGCGCGGCGCCGGTGATCACGCTCGACCGCCTGCGGCGGCAGGGCGTGCTGGCGTTGCGGCGAACCCGCGACGGCTTTGTCGTCGAGGCAGTCAAGCCGAAAGGCTTTGATCGGCCGTGGTCGCCGGCGGTCGCCGGCGATGCCGAAGCCGAACCGAATCTCGTGCGTGCTCCGGCCGCGCCGCGCGCGGTGGATGCCACGCCGGCTGAAGCCGATCAGCAGGTCGAGGATTAGGCAATCGAGCTCACACCGGGGCCCTTTTAGCGATCGGATCGGTTAGCGGCCGGCGGGCACCGAGAGGGCGTGGCCGTCGGTGTAGTCTGAATAGGTGCCGGGCTGCGCCACCGCGTTATTGGCGTTGCGGAACTGATCGCTCACCGGAGCCCGGACCGTTTTCCTGGCGCGATGATGTTCCGCAGCCGCGGCGATCTGTGCAGTCGAGGCAACCATCAAAGTAGCTTCCAGTACGGTCAGGATTGTCTTTTTCATTGTAGTCTCCCTTCGCCATTCGCCTCGCGAAGCGTTGGCCTCGTCTTGCGATGCGTGGGAGGTAGAGCGAGGCAGGCGATCTGATAATCCGTGGAGATGGAGAAGGACTATCAATCAGGACCGAATAATCCAGCCTTAGCGCCGATGACGGGCGTCACGGGGTGACACCGGCGTCACGGGGTGACGCGCCGAGGTGGCGGACGCGCGCTGTCGAACCGGCTGCATCGCCCCCGGAACATCGATCCGAGGGCGGGATTTGGGCGAAGATCCGCAAGGCTCGTTCGCTCAGTATTTCCGGTAAAGCCCGATCAGCTTGCCCTGAATCTTCACCCGGTTGGGCGGCAGGATCCGCACCTCATAGGAGGTGTTGGCGGGTTCCAGCGCGATCGACGCGCCGCGGCGGCGGAAGCGTTTCAGCGTCGCCTCCTCTTCGTCGATCAGCGCCACCACGATGTCGCCGGTCTCCGCGGTGTCGTTGCGCTGGATCAGCGCCATGTCGCCATCGAGGATGCCGGCATCGACCATCGAGTCGCCGCGGACCTCGAGCGCGTAATGCTCACCTGAGCCGAGCATGTCCGGCGGCACGCTGATGGTGTGGCTGCGGGTCTGCAGTGCCTCGATCGGCGTGCCGGCTGCGATGCGGCCCATCACGGGCACGGCGACCGGGTGGTTGCCGTCGTCCTCCGCCATGGCGTTGTTGTTGCCGGTGCTGCGGACTTTGCCCAGCGTGCCTTCGATGACGCTTGGCGTAAAGCCGCGGCGGCCATTGCCATTGCCGGAAAGCTCCGGCAGCTTGATCACCTCGATGGCGCGAGCCCGGTTAGGCAGGCGGCGAATAAAGCCACGCTCTTCCAGCGCGGTGATCAGGCGATGAATGCCGGACTTCGAACGTAGATCGAGGGCATCCTTCATCTCGTCGAAGGAGGGCGGAACGCCGGCCTCTTTCAGCCGCTCATTGATGAAACGCAGGAGTTCGTACTGTTTGCGCGTGAGCATCTCGACCAGTCCCCGGTTGTGTCGTTCAATTCCAGAAGACCGAAGGCCTCGCTTCGCGAGTTGTGGTCCTAGAGAATCGGGAGTTCTAAAAACTCCAAGCTGCAGTTGTAGCCGTCAATACTCGAAACAAATCATGAACGGACACTATATGTTCCATATGTGTTCCGCAACCACTTAATTTCTGATGAACAGCCTGAGTTTAGTCAGTAAGACGAGCTGTCGCTGGCGATCAGAACGGCAGCCGCACGATGTCGCAAACCGAGCCGGAAGCGGCCGGCGGCGCGAACGGCGCGCGTATCAGAAGTGCCCTTGCCGCAGCGAGATTCCCCAACAGCGAGCTGTCTTGATGGTTCACCGGCGTCGCGATCAACGCTCCGTTGTCGCGCGTATCGAGGCGCGCGCGGAGATAATCCTCGCGTTGATCGTTGGCGGCGAGATCGCGACCGAGCAATGCGGTTTCGCGTGCGTGATGAATGCTCGCGCGGCCCGATAACGCGCAAATCAACGGCACCAGAAACAGGAATGCGCAGACGTAAGACGACACCGGATTGCCGGGCAGGCCGATCACCCGCATGCCGCCCAGGCGCCCATGCATCATCGGCTTGCCCGGGCGCATCGCGATGCGCCAGAACGCCATCGCGACGCCCTCGGCCTCCAGCGACTGCTTGACGAGGTCATGGTCGCCGACCGAGGCGCCGCCGGTGGTGACGAGAATATCGGCGCCAGAGTCGCGGGCCCGGCGGATGCCGTGGGTGGTGGCCTCAATTGTATCGGCGGCGACGCCGAGATCGACGGTCTCGGCCCCCTCGGCGCGGGCCAGCGCGCGCAGCGCGTAGCCATTGGAATAGACGATCTGCCCGGGACCCGGCTCTGATCCCGGCATCACCAGTTCGTCGCCGGTGGCGAGCACCGCGACCTTGGGCCGGCGGCGCACCGCTAGCTCCGGATAGTTCATGGAGGCGGCCAGCGACAGGTCGCGGTCGCTCAACCGGCTGCCACCGGCCAACAGGACATCGCCCTTGTTGAAGTCGACGCCCGCGGGTCGGATATGCCGGCCGGGGCTCGTCGGCTCGCTGATGGTGATGTTTGATCCGTCGACTTCCGTGTCTTCCTGGATCACGATACCGTCGGCGCCGTCGGGAATGACGCCGCCAGTGAAGATCCGCACCGCCTCGTTGGCCCCGACCGCTTTATCGAACGGCCGTCCCGCCGCGACTTCGCCGATCACCTTGAATCGCGCGCCGGCCTTGCTGGCGTCGGCCGATCGTACCGCATAGCCGTCCATCGCCGACATCGCCTGCGGCGGCTGCGTGCGCAGCGCGGCAAGGTCGCGCGCCAGCACGCGATGATGGGCCGCATCGAGTGCGACCATTTCTTCAGCTAGCGGGTCGGCGCCGGCGAGAATGGCGGACAGCGCCTCAGTGACCGGCATCAATGCCAAAGCAAATGCTCCTGAATTTCCGCAAGTCGGGACTTCTTTGTTCGCAATGACGAACTCAAATTCGATTTTAGCAGCTCATTTTCGTTAGACTAAACTCCAAAGTACTAAATCCCGAGCGCCGTGAGCGCGCGCGCCACGTCATCGGGCGAGGTGACGTGAACGGCGGTCAAGCCACGCATCCGCGCACCCTCGATATTCTCGGCGAGATCGTCGGAAAACACGATGCGCTGCGCGGGTACCCCGATCGCCTTCACCACATGATCATAGGCGGCGGCGTCGGGTTTTCGAAGCCCGATCGTGGAGGAAAGAAAGATTTCGCGGAAATGGCCGAGGATGTCCGCGAACGCCTTGGAGAAATGTTCGATGTGCGGCCGGTTGGTATTGGAGAAGGCATACAGCGGCAGGCGTTTGGCGGCGCGCGCGAGCAGGGCGTTCATCTCAGGCATCTCACCGGCAAAGATCGCGTTCCAGCCTTCCAGGAACTGCGCATCGGACAATTCGACGCCCAGCGTCTTGCGCAGCGCCGCAAAGAACTCGGCGTCGCTGGCCTCGCCGGTCTCGTGGCGCCGGAAGGTTTCGTCCGGCCCAAACCGCCCCGACAACTCCGCCAGCGGCCGGCCGGCGTGCCCGGCCCAGCACGCCAGCGTCTGGTTGAAGTCGATATTGATGACCACGCGGCCGAGATCGAACAGCAGCGCGTCGGCGGAGCCGGGGGTGAGCAGGGGCGTGGTCATCGGCGAAGATGTCGTCAGTACCGATAGGGCTCGATGTCCAGCAGCGGATAGGCGCTGAACACGCTCGGCAGATTGGTCGCGGTGGCCGGATGCAGGCTGGATTTGTCGACGCCGGCGAACGAGGTCGCGCCGAGCAGCCCGAGCGTCCGGATCACTTCGTCTTCCAGCAATTCCAGCATCCGCTCGACGCCGGCTTCACCGCCCGCCGCAAGCGCCCAGCATTGCAGGCGGCCGAGGCCGACGATGTCGGCGCCGGCGGCGATGGCCTTGACCACATCGCTGCCGCGGCAGATGCCGCCATCGACCATGATCCTGGCGCGGCCGCGCACCGCATCGACGATCTCCGGCAGCACATGCATTGAACCGCGGCCGTGATCGAGCTGACGTCCGCCGTGATTCGACACATAGATCCACTCGACGCCGTGCTCGATCGCGATCTCGGCGTCCTCGACGGTCGCGATGCCCTTGATGATCAGCGGGATCTTGTATTTGTCCTTGATCAGTTTCACCGTGCGCCAGTCCAGCGCCATCTGGAAGTCGCCGCCGCTGACGCGCAGGCGGGTGGCGCGGACATAACGCTTGGCAATGTCGCGTTCGCGCCGGCTGTAATGCGCCGTGTCGACGGTCAGGCAAAACGCCGTGTAGCCGTTGGCAATGGCTCGGGCGACGCTGTCTTCGACGAAGGCGTCGTCGCCGCGGACATAAAGCTGGTAGATCCGCAAGGCGTCGGGGGCGGCCTCGGCGACCTTCTCGAGGCCCGGCCCGGACACCGAACTCAGCATATGCGCGATGCCGAACCTGCCGGCTGCGCGCACCACCGCGGCAGCGCCCTCGGGGTCGAAGATTTCGAGCGCGCCAACCGGTGCGATCATCACCGGAAGCCGCATCTTGCGGCCGAATCGCTCGACCGTGGCGTCGACCCTGGACACGTCACGCAACACGCGTGGCCGGAACGCGATCTCGTCGAGCGCCATGCGGTTGCGCCGCATGGTGGTCTCGGTCTCGGCGGCGCCCACGATGTAGTCCCAGGCATTCTGGTTGAGATTGGCCCGCGCCTTGCGAACGAATTCGTGAAGGTTCTGGAACTCTTCACCGCTCGCGGCGAGCTGGGCCATTGCCGGTGATCGGATCGAGGTCGCGTCGTTCATGGTTTCCTCCTGATAACGCTTCGTTTTTGCATCGGATTTTGCCTTCCTTTCGCCTATCGCGTCCGAGGCGTCGGCACCATCCCAAAAATGCTATGGCTGGTATCACCCGATACCGCCGGGAAAGCCGGCCCCGACCGGCCCGACGGCGGCATTCGCGCGACCCGGTGGCGGGCACGACGCAGGCGCGTGGCTTCGCGTTCTCGCGGCGCGTTTCGCCCGAGCTTTTGCAAATTCGTCGGCCCTCGCTGAATAAAGAGGGCGCAGGGAAGACCGGGTGCACGCTGCACCCGCGGTCTCGCGTGCATAAGTAGCGAAAAAGGCGCACACGAGCATACAGGTTCAGCGGAGGCAATCCGGCCTTCCCTGCGCGATGGTTTACGG
Organism: uncultured Alphaproteobacteria bacterium; assembly: GCA_963755895.1. Lineage (GTDB taxonomy): Bacteria > Pseudomonadota > Alphaproteobacteria > Rhizobiales > Xanthobacteraceae > Bradyrhizobium. The sequence continues at coordinate 105,154 of CAVWMD010000017.1, read as the reverse complement.
CTTATTCCGTGCTCTCCCCGGCGAGACCCCAGAGCTTGTTTGTCACCGTCGCCCCCAAGGAAGCGTGAGCTTCCCGAGAACTTGACACCAGCCATCGGGGCGTCAGGACCACACGACTTCGCCGTCCGCGAACGCCTGCGATCGTCTTTCGCAAGCTCCACGTCCACCGCATCCCACCGCGCGTGTCGTGACGTGCGCAACGCCCCTCTCATCGGGCGGGATGGATTCGTTCTGAAGTGTATCGGGTAGCCAGGTAAAGCGAAAAATTTTTCGCAAAGGGGCTGGACAGGTTTTTGCGCAAGCGAAGTGATTTGCCCGACGGGTTGTTATGTCGCACCCGCTTCACGGCATCGTCATTGCGAGCGAAGCGACTCGTCCGCCGAAGCGCAACGAGCGAAGGCGCAATCCAGTCCAGCACTGTCACCGTAATTCAATCGACGCGACGGGCTACTCGACGGATTCAGGCGCTCTCGGCTCCAAGGAACCGTGCCGGGCATGTCAGAGCCGCCAGCGATTCCTGCTCATCAGAGGACGTAGTTAAGCCAGGATTTCATGCGCAGCAGGATGCAGCGGATGGCGGCAACGGGAGCCCAGTGATCGCTGCAGACGGCGACCGAAGCTTTGAGCATGTCAAAATAAGAGCCGTCGGTCGGAAACAGCGTATTGGCGGGGGTCGCGGAGCCGTCGGGGGAATTTCATCGCAGCCGCGCTGTCGCGTTGCCCTAAGGGTATGGGGTGCTGGCGATCAATTGGTTGGCGCCGCTAAGGCCTTTGGTTCCGTGAAAAACCCGCGGTAGAACACGAACACATTGTTGGTCCGCGCATAAAGGCAGTCGGAGTTTGGCGTGGTGACCTTGGTACGCGGGCTGAAACGCGACGATTGCGTGGCAAGCCGTCGCTGGGCGCCTCCCTGAGGAAAAGAACTTTTTTCAACACTATGGATATAAATCGGACACGCTGCCGACGGCCTAAAAAGGGCGAAACGAACAATCGACCAACCAGCGTGCGTATTTTATTGTACGATCATTGCTCGTCCAAGCCGCCCTCTACGATGTGAAGATATCGCGTTGTCTGAAAGCTCGAAAACGTCCGTGGTTGTGTGAGCCGCCATGAAGGACAATCTACGAATGCGGTGGCGACGAGGATCCGGCGGCTTCGCCATCTGCGTACTCTCCGCTCTGCTGTTCTCGACTCCCGCCGCGTCGCAAACCACGACACAGAACCTCGCGGAAGACACCGCCGCGCCGGACTTTTTCAGGCCGCCGCCGAACATGTTTCAGGCCATGACGGAGTACAAGACGGCGCCGGGCTCTACCCGTGACGTCACCACCGAGACCTTGAACCTGCGCTATGACCACGCTTTCGATCTGCCATCAGGATGGATGGTTGCGACGCGGTGGGATCTTCCTTTGCTGGCCAAGAACCCGATCAACGCAAACAACCCGGATGGCGACTACGTCTACGGCAACGGCGACGCTGACGCGCAGGCGGCGCTGATCCGCAATGTCAACTCCCGCCTGGCGTTCGGCTTCGGCATGCGGTTGATTGCGCCGACGGGCGATGACGCGCTCGGTTCGGGCAAATGGCAAGTCATGCCGATCATCGGCGCCCGGTACGGCCTGGCTGAAATCAACGCTTCAAGCTACTTCGAGCCGCTGTTTCGCTATGACGTCAGCATCGCCGGCGATCCAACCAAGAGGAACATCAGCAACCTGCAGATTGCGCCCATGCTCAATATAGGGCTGCACGACCGGTGGTCCGTCACCTTCTTTCCAAGCCCTGACATTCGCGTGAATTACGGCGACCCGATCACGGGACAGACGGGCCGGTGGTTCGTTCCCTTTGATATTAGGGTCGGCAAGAAGCTTTCGGATACCATCGCGCTGTCGCTCGAAGTGGGCGTTCCCATGATCAAGGACTACCCGGTGTACGACTTCAAGACCCAGGCGCGGCTCAAGGTGAATTGGTGAATAGATCGGCTCGGGGGGCGTTGATGCTCGCAAACCGAGAAGGCGAGTGGGACAAGAAAGCCGATCATCTCTGCCTGAAGTTCCGGCGAGACGGGCGGTGCGCGTCTCGCCGGATTGCCCGGATGCAGCGACGGGCGAAGCCGTCGCACCCCAATTTGTCAGTGCGTTCGCTCGAGCGTGACGATGACGCCGGTGGGCTCCGGTTCGTGCGGTCTGAGAACTCGTGAGCGTTTCATCGCCCCAACTGGCAAGACTTACGATTTCGCCCGTTTGGGTGTCTGCTTCGGCGGTTTCCGCGGGCTCCAGCACGTTGAGGCCACTGCTGTCCAGAAAGAACGTGTGATCTCCGAAAATGCCGCTCAGTTGGCTTCGCGCCGGATGATCTTCCGGAAGCACCTGAGCCTCGAACTGGCTGAGCGCGTGCGCGGTCTGGGTTGAATTCAGCTTCATGATCTACTCCTGTTCGTCAGGGGATGTCAGGGGTTGGGTACTGGCGGTGACGCGGGAAATCCGCCCGGCCATTTAGTGGTCCATGTCGCGAACACCGAGTGCTCGCCAGTTCGTGTCGGAACTCAATCCCTTCGGCCTTACACCCGTGTCGTGTCTCGCTCGCTGCGAGACGGTGTCCCTCTGGAATGGCTCAGCAACGATAGCGTTCCGGGAACAGCCAATGAAATTTCAAAAAACGACGATCGGCCGGTCGATAAGCACGCCCCGTACGGCGAATCACGCAATAGCCACGTTTTACCGGACGTAAAAGGAAAAGGCGTGGATGGCCGGGACGAGGCCCGGCCATGAACGAGACGCGTGTCTTCTCTCCAGGAAGACGAACCCATAAACATTGTATGATTTTACGATCATACTCCTTGCGATTGCTGCTCACGCGCCGTTGGCCTTGCGACTGGCCTTGGGCGCTTCGTCTTTCAGTTTCTCAAGCGCATCGGGCATCATCCGGCCGAACATCGAACTCAACATCGCGGTCGGGATCAGGCCGGCGTTGCTGTTGTCCTGGCCTTGCGCGCCGGACATCAGAAACTGTGGCACCAGCGGCTGATTGATCTTGGTCAGGGCTTCGGCGAACTTTGTGAAATTCTGCTCGGCCAGCCGGAATTCCGGACCACCGTAAGCCTCGACCGAAAGTTTTGTGGCCTGGGCATTGGCGGCGCCGACCGCCAGCACCCGATCGGCTTCACCTTGTCCTTCGAGCCGCGACTGCTCACCGACCGCGGCCGCCGTCACTTTTCGAGTCTCCGCGTCCTTTTGAGCGCGCGCCAGTGCGGCGGCACCCTCGTTTTCGTTGACCTTGACCTGGATCAGCGATTGCGTCAGCGCCAACTGCGCCGCGGCCGTGGCCTTGGCTTCATTGAGCGTGCGCTCCTGGATCGCGGCCTTTTCCTGTTCCTGATAGGTCTCGACCTGCTCGCGGGCGATCTGGCGCGAGCGCAACTGGATCAGGATGTTTTCGATCGTGTGGTCGGTTGCGGCGGCCCGTGGCGTGCCTATCAGCACCTCCTGGAGGTCGAGCGAATAGGCCTCGAATTTCGCCTTCATCTCGGCCGCGGATTCCTGCTGGATCGCGGCGCGGTTTTGCAGCAATTCGATCAAGGTCATTTTTTGCGCGATGTTCTTGAAGAACGCGCTGACCATCGGATCGAGCGTCTGCTCGACGAGCTTCTTCACGTCGCCGAAGCGCTGGATGATCATCGGCGCTTTCTTGTAGTCGATGTGCATCACCACGGAGAGCGGCAGCGTCGGCTCGAACGCGTCCTTCGTGATCAGCGAAATCTCCGACAGGTTCTCGTCCAGCTTCATCGCGCCCACTTCGCCACGCACCCATTTGAGGATGAAATTGACCGTGGGAAATGATCTCGATTTTGCCCGCATAGGTGTTGAACGCGTATTTTCCCGGCAGCAGCGGATCCCGCCAGACGCCGCGGCTGCCGTTCAGCACGAGCTCGCCGTGACGGTATTTCTCGCCGGATACGTCGGCTGTTTGCGGTCCGGTATAGAAGATGACAACGCCGACATTGCCGACCGGAATCACCGACTTTGCTACCGCCTCGACCGTCGCAAACAGCCTGTTGATGTACCAGGTGCCTTCGACGATGACCTGCAACTGCCGTCCGCGATAGCCGCCGCCTTTCAGGAATTTCTCGGGCTCCTGGAAATTATAGTGAAAGGTCTCGTCGGCGCGCAAATCGGTTCCGACCTCCGGCGCGATGATCTCGCCGGGAGGCAGCGACGGACCGTCGTGCACGGTCACAATCCCGACGAGGTCGTGGCCTGCGGCGAGCACCACCGGCGCGAATCCGCCCCGGTCGGCAATGGTCTGCTGCATGCTGTCGAGCACGCCGCGTTCCTGTCCGCTCAACGCGTGACCGTAAACGCGGTCGTCGGTGATGATGGCAAACTGCGTGGTATTGATCGCGTAGGTGCCTTCGCGCAGGATCTTGCGTTGCGGGCCCTTCTGGCCGCCACCCAGCAGGAATCGCCGCGCATCCTGATAGTCCGATTTGTCTTCGGTGTCGTTGGCGCCGAGCACCTGCGATGCACCAAGCGGTGCGCCGTCGCGTGCGAACACATAGGCGATGGTGCCCTGTCCGACCGTGACGAGATCGGATTTGTGGATGCGATACATGAACGGGAAGAACATGTGCAGGCCGCCGCGCAGCACCTCCGGCTCGTAGCCGGCTTCAACCGTGCAGGGCGATGAATCCGCTCTTGATCGAGCCTTTGGTGGTCCAGAGCTTTTCGACGATCCCGACCTGGTTGTTCGGTATGTATCGAAAGATATTGGCTACGCGCAGCAGGACGAGAACTGCGACAATCGCGACGACCCACTGGGCCGGCTGAATTAACCCCGGTAATAAGCCATTGATGTCCATATGCCATCTCCGACAATTGCAACCAAGCAACTCAGCGGCTGGTGCTTTGCAGCCCTGAATTGCAGGCGCAGGATGTGGCCGCGCAGGGTTATTGGCGCCAGATCCCAATGATGCGCCGCGTCGGAATATTTATTTGCTGGCCGCTATGGAAAACCGGCGGCGGGTGACTACTGAGTTGTCCGCGTCGTCGCTGTCCGTCAGCGCTTTAATGATCGCGACGGTCACCGCGGAGAGCACGAAGGAAACCGTTAAGTCCATGCGCAGGGAAGGCCGGGTGTTTCGGTGAAACGGTGGTCGACAACCGTGCGCTTTCCACCCATGCGCAGGGGGCTGTGGGCGCCGCGGCCACCCGGGTTTTCCGTGGCTGCTTCAAATCTGTGCAGCGGGGTCGCGCCCCCGAATCGAGCCCGACCATCCGGCGCGTTAAAAATTGGCCATCAAGCGAATTCCGGCTTTCGGCTCGGCCCGGGCGCGTATACGCTGCCTTATTAGCCGAAAACGGCATCGCCGCGGCAAACCGCCTCAATGACACCAGAAAGTTATTGTGAGGCTTTTGGTCGACCCTATCTGAGAACCATGACACTAATTGTCTGATGCCAGATTTGCCTGATCCGGGCGTGCGATAACTGACAGCGAGAAGGTTCCGAGAACAATGCGCAAGAATTCCACCTTTTTCCTCGGTGCGTTAGCAGGCACGTGCCTGACCCTTCTCGTCGCCGGCCCCAGCAACGAGTTCTGGGTCCGGGCGGCCAAGGCAGCGACCGGCGCGGCTACCAGCGCCGACACCTATACGCAACTGAATTTGCTCGGCAACGTGTTCGAACGGGTCAGGTCCGATTATGTCGAGAAGCCTGACGACGCCAAGCTGGTCGAGGGCGCCATCAACGGCATGGTCACCTCGCTTGATCCGCATTCGCGCTACATGAATGAGGCGGCCTGGAAAGACATGCAGGAGACTACCCATGGCGAGTTCGGTGGGCTCGGGATCGAGGTCACGATGGAAGACGGCCTGGTAAAGGTGGTCTCGCCGATGGACGGCACGCCGGCGGCGAAGGCCGGCATCCTGTCGGGCGATTTCATCACCACGATCGACGGCGACGCCGTTCAGGGCCTGACCCTGGAGCAGGCGGTCAACAAGATGAAGGGACCGGTGCATACCAGCACCAAGCTGAAGATCGAGCGCAAGGGCGCGGACAAGCCGATCGACGTTTCGATCGAGCGCGAGATCATCCAGGTCAAGCCGGTCAGCTTCCATACCGAAGGCGGCGACATCGGTTATATCCGGATCAGTTCGTTCAACGAACAAACCACCGATGGCCTGCGCAAGGCGATCGCCGACATCTCGAAAGAAATTCCTCAGGAAAAGCTCGCCGGCTACGTCGTCGACCTCCGCAACAATCCGGGCGGTCTGCTCGACCAGGCGGTCTCGGTGTCGAGCACCTTCATGGCGCGAGGCGAGGTGGTCTCGACGCGGGGCCGCAGCCCCGAGGAAACCCAGCGTTACACCGCGCATGGCGGCGATATCACCAAGGGCAAGCCGCTGGTCGTGCTGGTCAATGGCGGCTCGGCGTCGGCGTCGGAGATCGTGGCGGGCGCGTTGCACGACCACAAACGCGCGACCCTGATCGGCACCCGCTCGTTCGGCAAGGGCTCGGTGCAAACCATCATCCCGCTGGGCACCGGCAATGGCGCGCTGGCGCTGACCACGGCGCGCTATTTCACGCCGTCGGGTCACTCGATCCAGGCGCTCGGCGTCACGCCCGACATCGAAGTGCTGCAGGATGTGCCCGACGATCTGAAAGGCCGGGTCGACACCAAGGGCGAGGCGTCGATGCGCGGCCATCTCTCGGCAGAAGGCGCCGAGCAGACCGGCTCGCAGGCCTACGTTCCGCCGGACGAGAAGAACGACAAGGCGCTTGCCGCTGCCTTCGACTTCCTGCGCGGCGTCACGCTCAAGGCGGACGTCCCGGTCGGCGGCGAAGACGACGGTTCCAAACTGAATTTTGTAAATCGCAACGAAGGTTTTGGTCGGGGCGGCGCAAGCCGCCCCGATTTCGTTTGGATCGGTCATCCTGCTTGAGGCGATCGGATCAGGCGACCGCCGGCGATTTTCTCGTCGTGCGAGAACAACAATTGCTTGATCTCGGCGGCGGGCTTCGGCTTGCTGAACAAATAGCCCTGCATTTCCGAGCAGCCGAGCACGCGCAGCAGTTGCTGTTGTTGCCTGGTCTCGACGCCTTCCGCGGTCGTCGTCATGTGGCGCGCCGCGGCGATATTCACCACCGCCTGCACGATGCTGGACGAGCCCTCGGGCTCCTCGATATCGGTGATGAAGCAGCGGTCGATCTTGATCTTGTCGAACGGAAAACGCTGCAAATAGCTCAGCGACGAATAGCCGGTGCCGAAATCGTCGAGTGCGATCCGCACGCCGATGTCGCGCAACTGATGCAGGATGGCGAGCGCTGCGTCGTCATCGCGAATCAAGACCGCCTCGGTGATCTCCAGCTCCAGCCGGCTCGCCGCCAGGCCCGAGGCCGCCAGGGCCGCGACGATCTTCAACGCCAGCGTGCCGCTCTTGAATTGAACCGGCGAAACGTTGACCGCGAGCTTGATATTCTCCGGCCAGGTCGTGGCTTCCGCGCAGGCCGTCGTCAGCACCCATTCGCCGATCTGGTTGATCAGGCCGGTCTCTTCCGCGATCGGAATGAATTCGGCGGGCGAGACCATGCCGCGTTCGGGATGCCGCCAGCGCAACAGCGCTTCGCAGCCGGTGATCTTGTTGTCCTGAAGGCCGACACAGGGCTGGTAGTAGACCTCCAGCGCGCCTTCCGACGATCGCCCGGCGCAGATCCATTTCCAGGAGCCGGCGCGCCTTGACCTGCGCGTCCATGTCCGGTTCGAAGAAACGATAGGTCCGGCGTCCGGCCGATTTGGCGGCGTACATCGCCATATCCGCGTTCTTCAGGATCTGGTTCAAATCGCTGCCATGCTGCGGCGCCAGCGCCACGCCGATGCTGGCGTCGGTAGTGACCTGATGGCCGAGGCACTCATAGGGCGTGCGGATCGCATCGAAAATGCGGGCGGCGAGGTCGACGATTTCGGCCTCCGACTTGACCGCGGTCTGCACGACAGCGAATTCGTCGCCGCCGAGCCGCGCGACGAAGCCGTCGCCGCGTGATGCAGCCGCTAAGGCTCACCGCGACGGATTTCAACAGCTCGTCGCCGATCAGATGCCCGAGCGTATCGTTGACGCTCTTGAATTCGTCGATGTCGATATAGAGCACCGCCAGTTGCTCGCCCGGCGCGATCCGCGTCAGCTCGTGCTTCGAGCCGCTCGTGGAACAGGGCGCGGTTCGGCAGATCGGTCAGCGGGTCGTAATGCGCGAGATGCGTGATCCGCTCCTCGGCGTCGCGGCGTTCCGTGACATCCTCGATCGTGGCCACCCAGCCACCGGCTTGCAGCGGCTGGTTGATGATCTGGATCGCCCGGCCGCCCGGAGCCTCGGTGATCTGGTTGGTCACCTTGCCGAGCGACACATCGCGGATGATCGCGTCGCAAAACTCGTCGACGTCGCCGTCAAACGATCCGGTCTCCTTGCGATGGTAAATCAGATCCTGCATGGTGCAGCCCGGTTTGATCACGTCCGCCGATAACCCGAACATCTCGATATAGCGCCGGTTGCAAACGGTCACGTGGGCCGATCTGTCGTAAACCACGAGGCCCTGCGGAATGTTGTTGACGGCGGTGTCGAGGCGCTGCTTTTCCAGCCGATGCTGCATGCGACAATTTGCGCACCACGAGGAACAGCATGCCGGCGATCAGGCAGCACGGAGACGGACGGCGACCGCGATCAGGAACCGGGTCTGCTCGCGCCAATCGGCCAGCGCCGCCGATACCGTCGTGGTCGCGATGATCGAAATCGGGAAATCGCTCAAGGCGCGCGCCGAGGCCAGCCGGTCGCATGCCGTCGATCGGGCTGGTCAGCCGTATCGTGCCGTGGTCCGACCTCGACAACATCTGCCGATGGACGGGGCCGTCGGCGAAATTCATGCCCGATCATCGTTCTCGGACGTGCGGATAACGCGCCAGCAGCGTGCCGTCGCGATGATACATCGAAATCGCGCGCGTCTTCGCCGAGCGCCAGCGAGGCGAAGAATTTTTCGAAGCTGGCGGGCGTGATCGCGCGGGTGACGACGCCGAGAAATTCGCCGTTCGGTGCCGCGATCTTGTAGGCGATCACCGTTGCCCAGCCGCCGGAGAACCGGCCGTGCACCAGCTCGATCAGGATCGTCTGCGACGCCGTGCCCGATTTGAAGGCGTTGAAGTAGGCCCGATCGCTGATGTTGACGGCGGACGCGGCCAGTTTTCCGACGAATTGATCAGCCTGCCGTCGGCATCGAACACATTGACGCCGGCGACGTCGGCGTGCCCGCTGGCCTTGGCCTTCAATGCCTCGTGCATTTCAGGGGTCGACATCTGCGCCCTGAACGCCTCGGGCGTCGTTAGTTTTGCCGAGCTGGACCTGGGTCGCGATTTCCCTTCTGAATGGTGACGAAATCTTCGAGCTGCTGATCGAAATGGCGCGCCAGCAACAACACGGTGTTATCCAGTTCGCGTTCGGCGCTTTGCAGCGCGCGTTCGCGGAACACGCCGACCATCATGGCGGTCCCGACGACGATGCCGGCAACCAGCAACACGCCGCCGAGGATCAGCCAGCGGATCGGACTGCCGCGCAGCAGGGCTCTGGTGTTGAACGAGGCGTTTCCCATCGACGTCATTGGTGTTGCTGCCAAGGTCTTTCCGACAAGGCTCGCCGGAAGCAGTTTCGCTCCCCAGCCCACACATGGTTACCGTGCCGAAATGGAAGTGACGTTAGGAAGTTGAGTTAATGGGGATTAACCGGCGCGATGTGCGCCCGAACGCCACTGGCTCAAGCCGCCAAGCAAACGCATCAAGTAAACTTGCGCGTAAAAAAGAGCCCGAGCAGGTTCCGGGATCACCGGCCGACCTGACGGGGTCAGTGGCGATCCGCTGGGCGGGACGCCGTTCCGCAGCGCTCGATCGAGTTGCCGCCACGATCATGACGGCGATGATGTTGGCGCCGGCGCTGGCGAGGATCGGCACCGTATAGCTATGGCTGAGCGTCGAAGGCGAAGCCGGCGGCGCTCGGGCCGATCAGCGTGCCGAACGCCACGCTGGTGTAGAGAATGCCGATCAGGCCGCTGACATTGCGGCCGCCGAAATAATCCATCACCACGGCCGGAAGCACCGCGACCCATCCGCCGTAGAAGATGCCGTAGACGAACGCGAACGCGGCGAGCGACCAGAAATCGGTCGAGACCGCCCAGATCGCCAATGCGCAGCGCCATGCCGGCAAACATCAGCAACAGCGAAAGCTGGCGGCCCATCCGGTCGGCGAGGCCGCCGAGAAAGAACCGCCCGGCGGTGCTGCCGACGCCGATCACGCCGAGCAGCAGCACGGCGGAGGAGGGCGCGACGCCGTGATCCCGCGCGTAGGGCACGAGATGGACGAACGGCACGAACACGCCGAACGCGCAGATCAGGCAGGCCGCGTACAGGCTGATGAAACGGCGCGAGCGGATCGCCTCGCTGACTGACGCGCCTTCCGGCCGCGCCGATTGCGCGCCCGATTGCGGCGGATCGCCGTCGGGGCCGAGATCGCGGTCGCGCGGGATCGTTTTCGATCAGCAGCGCCAATCCGCCGCCGATGAGCGCGGCGAGAGCGCCGAGCACGAGATAGGCGCCGCGCCAGCCCAGATCTCGATCAACAGCGATGCCAGCGGCGGCATCACCAGCGTGCCGACGCCGATGCCGCTGACCGCGAGGCCGGAGGCAAAGCCGCGGCGGCGCACGAACCATCGCTGCACCGCGCCGATCGCGGGCACATAGGCGCAGCCGACGCCGAGGCCGACGCCGAGTCCATAGGCGGCGTAGACCTCGAACAGGCTGCGCGCCAGGCTCGCCGCGGCAAGGCCGAGGCCGGTCAGGATCATGCCGGCGACGGCGAGGCGGCGCGAGCCGAAGCGATCGGCGAGCGGACCGCTGACGATCCCGAGACCGAAATAGAGAAAGCCCGCGAGCGAGAACACCAGCGACACCGAGCCGCGCGAGGCGCCGAAATCCCGCTGCAGCGATTCGACGAAAGCGCTGAACGTATAGGCGCTGCCGAAGCCGACGAACGTCACCGCGAAGGCCGCGGCGACGACCAACCAGCCGTAGAAGATGCGGGGAGCGGTCGTTGCTTGGCTGCTCATGGCGGCCTCCATTCTGGATTGTCGGGATTGGTGGTTTCGACACCAGTAAAAGTATTATATCGGTGTCTATTGCATCACACCAGTAAAAATGATTTACTGGTGTTGAAATGTCGAAAACTCTCCAGAAAATTCAAAGTTCCGGACCAATTGGCCAATCTCTATGATTTCGCCAACTCGCTCGATGTCAGGCGCTTCACGCATCATGGCGTGCAGCACCAGCAGGACGACGAACTGACGGAGCCCGCGGAACTCGGCAGCCTGGCTGGCGGGGCGGGGATTGCTGACGCAGGGCGCGGTCAAGATCACGCCGGCGATGTTCGGCGCCGCACTACGGCTGCGTGCCGAGCTGCGCGATTATCTGGGATGCGATCCGGTCGAGCGGCGCAGGAACGGACGTGTCGCCGGCCGCCTCAACGACGCGCTGAGGGGGTTTCCGCTGGTCGCGGATGCGCGCGGCGATGAAGCGCTGACGCTGCGGGCCGCGCGCGAGGATGCGCTGGCTGGTTTGTCCGTCGTCGTCGCCGAGCTTTACAACGGTTCCATCAATGGAACTCTCGATCGGCTGAAGATGTGTGCTGCCGAAGAATGTCGCAGGGTATTCTTCGACCGCTCGAAGCCGGCGACGCGGCGCTGGTGCATGTCAACGCTGTGCGGCAACCGGATCAAGACCCGAACCTATCGCGCGCGCCATCGCGGCGCCGCTTGAGTTCCATCGAGTTCCATCCGGGTTCGAAGCGAATTCGATGCCGGCATTATTTGCCGGCGTGCAGCACGATGCCCGGAATTAGATTCCGCATCGACGCCGATCAATCAGAACTTAACCATCTAATCCGTTGATGACACACGTCGTCGATCTGGCACGCCATTTGCGAGTTATACGTCGATAGATCTCGGATGCGTAATGAGGAAATCACAGCGATGGTGCGCGTATTCAAAAACTTTCTGGCCGACGAATCCGGCGCAACGGCAATCGAATATGCATTGCTCGCAGCCGGTATCGCGCTTGTGATTATTACAACCGTTAACGGGGTCGGCAGCAACCTGAAAACCAAATTCACCTCGATCAGCACCTCGCTGAGATAGCCATCGGTGGTGAACGCGAGTTCGCGTCTGCCTTATAGTGTTTTCGAGCGAAGTGGCAGCCGGTTCGCATAGCAATCTGCGCAGATTGCGTAGACTTATCTGCGGTAGAAAACGCGTCTAACAAAAACCTAGAGCCTGATCGGTTCTGATTTCAATCAGAAACGATCAGGCTCTAGATTAGCCGCGATAGTGGCCGGACTTGCCGCCTTTTTTCTCGATCAGATGAATGCCTTCGATGCGGACGCCACGCTCGACCGCCTTGATCATGTCGTAGATCGTCAGGCACGCGACCGACACCGCCGTCAGCGCTTCCATCTCGACGCCGGTCGGGCCGGTGACCTTGACGGTGGCGCGGACGATGCAGCCCGGCAGCTTTTTGTCCGTCACGATGTCGAGCGTGACCTTCGACAGCGCCAGCGGATGGCACAGCGGTATCAGCTCCGAAGTGCGCTTCGCCGCCATGATGCCGGCGATCCGCGCGGCGCCGAGCACGTCGCCTTTTTTGGCGTTGCCGCTGACGATCAGATCGAGCGTTGCCTTGCTCATGACGACGCGGCCCTCGGCGACCGCCAGTGCGTTCGGTCGCAGGTTTGGCCGAGACGTCGACCATCCGCGCTTCGCCCGACGCGTCGATGTGGGTGAGGGCGGGTTTTTGCTGCGAGGTTTTCCCGACTTGGCTTTGGAAGTTTGGCGCGCCATGGTCTAGCGCGTCCCCGTCGCGCTGACGGGTTCGCCGCGCGCCAGCAAAGCGCGGGTCGCGGCGGTGACGTCGGCCTGCCGCATCAGGCTTTCGCCGACCAGGAAGGTCGACATGCCGACCCGCGCCAGCCGCGCCAGATCGGCCGGCAGCGAAGATGCCGCTTTCGCCGACCATCAGCCGGTCGCCGGGGATCAGCGGCGCCAGCGCCTCGCTGGTCGCCAGCGTGGTCTCGAACGTCCGCAAGTTGCGGTTGTTGACGCCGATCATCGGCGAGCGAAGTTTCAGGGCGCGATCGAGTTCGCCGCGGTCATGGATTTCGATCAGCACGTCCATGCCGTGCGCGATCGCGGCGTCCTCGATATCGCGGGCGGCGCCGTCGTCGAGCGCGGCCATGATGATCAGGATGCAGTCGGCGCCATGGGCGCGCGCCTCGACCACCTGATAGGTGTCGAACATGAAATCCTTGCGCAGCACCGGCAGTGCGGTCGCCGCGCGCGCCGCCACCATGAAATCGAGATGGCCCTGGAACGACGGCGTGTCGGTCAGCACCGAGAGACAGGCCGCGCCTCCGGCTTCATAGGCCTTGGCAAGCGCAGGCGGATCGAAATCGGCGCGAATCAGCCCCTTGGAGGGCGAGGCTTTTTTCACTTCGGCGATCAGCGCGTAGTCGCCGCCAGCGAGCTTGCCGCGGATCGCACGCGACAAAACCGCGTGGCGCGGGGGCGGATTTCGCCAGCGCTTCGAGGCTCGCGAGCGGATGCGCGCGCTTGGCGGCGGCGATTTCCTCGCGCTTGTAAGTCTCGATCTTGGTCAGGATGTCGGACATCGAGAGACCCTTCGGATCAGCCGTTGGAGACCGCGATCAGTTGCTTCAGTCTTGCCGCCGCAGCGCCGCTGTCGAGCGATTTGGCGCCAAGGCTGACGCCTTCCTTCAGATCCTTGGCGCGGCCGGCCACGATCAGCGCCGCCGCCGCGTTGAGCAGCGCGACGTCGCGATAGGGGCTCGGTTTGCCGTCGAGCACGCTTTGCAGCGCGATCGCGTTGGCGGCGGCGTCGCCACCCTTCAAGCGCATCGCCGCTGGCCCGTGGCAGGCCGGCTTGCTCCGGCGTCACCTCGAAGGTGCGGATCTCGCCGTTTTCGAGCGCTGCGACAAACGTCGGGCCGGTGAGGGTGATTTCGTCGAGGCCATCGGAGCCGTGCACCACCCAGGCGGATTCGGCGCCGAGATTCTTCAGCACCTGCGCCAGCGGCTGCACCCATTGCCGGGAAAACACCCCGACCATCTGCCGCTTGACGCCGGCCGGATTGGACAGCGGGCCCAGCAGATTGAAGATGGTGCGGGTTGCGAGTTCGACCCGGGTCGGGCCGACATTCTTCATCGCGGGATGATGCGAAGGCGCGAACATGAAGCCGATCCCGGCCTCGGCGACGCAACGGCCGACCTGCTCGGGCGTGATATCGATCTTGACCCCGAGCGAGGACAGCACGTCGGCGGCGCCCGAGCGCGACGACAGCGCGCGATTGCCGTGCTTGGCCACCGGCACGCCGGCGCCTGCGACGATGAATGAGGCGCAGGTCGACACGTTGACCGAACCGGAGCCGTCGCCGCCGGTGCCGACCACGTCGACGGCGTCGGCCGGCGCTTCGACCCGCAGCATCTTGGCGCGCATCGCCGATACCGCGCCGGTGATCTCGTCGACGGTTTCGCCGCGAACGCGCAGCGCCATCAACAGTCCGCCCATCTGCGAGGGCGTAGCCTCGCCGGACATCATGCTGTCGAAGGCGGACGCCGCCTCATCGCGCGACAGCGTCGCGCCGGTCGCGACTTTTCCGATGATAGATTTAAGGTCGTCCATCGCGTGCTTTCAGAAAAGAGGAACCGCATGGTGAGCAGGCGCCTGTTGCGCCATCCCTCGAGACGCGGTCAACAGGGTGTCCCTCAGGATGAGGCAAGCTCCGGAACGGGCGCGGGCAGCTTTGGATTTTCAATTCAGGCTCAGTTGTTGCTGTCGTTGTTGTCGCTGCTGCTCGCGCCGGTCACCTGGGCGAAGGCGGCTTCGTTGATGGTGGTGCCGATGTCGGCTTCGAGTTTGGTGACGTATTGCGCGATCTGTTCGTCCTCGAGGCTGCGCTGAAGCTGGTCCTTCATCTTCTTGATGTCGTCCGACGCAAGGTCGACCGGCGGCACGCTGACATCGGTCACGCGAAACACGATCCACTCGTTGTTGGCCGGCGCCGGCGGTTTGTCCGGCGCCGTCCTTGGCGGTGCGAAACGCCGCCGCGATCAGGCCGGCGGGAACGCCGGGCACCGTGGCCTCGCGCTTGAAACCGGCGGCAGTCTCGACTTTCAGTCCGGCGCTTGCGGCCTCGTCGGCGAGCTTGGCGCCGGAATCGAGCTTTTGCACCATGTCGGTCGCCTTGGCGCGCAACCGGCTGGCGATCTGGTCGTCACGCCATTTCGCCTCGACCTGGTCCTTGACCTCGTCGAGATTGCGCTCGCGCGACGGGATGATGCCGAGCACGTCGTACCAGACATAGCCGCCGTTGATACGAAATCGGATCGTTGTCGACGCCGACGTCGCTGCCGAAGGCCTGCGTGACGACATCGAGCCCCTTGGGAATGTCGGTCGCGAGCTGACCGTCGAGGCGGCGGCCGGAGCGGTCGACCGCATCGACGGTGACGGCGTTCAGTCCGAGCTTCTTGGCGGCCTCGACCACGCTGGCGCCGCCGCCGCGTTCGTCTTCCATCTTGTCGCGGAGATCGCCGACCGATTTGCGCGCGCGCTCGGTGGCGATTTCCTTCTTCAGGGCAGGTGCTACGGCCTCATAGGGGACTGCGGCGCCCGGTTCGATCTTGCCGATCTTGACCAAGGCGACACCGAACTTGCCCTGCCACCGGCTCGCTCACCTCGCCGGACGGCAGCGTGAAAGCGGCATTGGCCACCGCCGGATCGATGATCTCGGATTTCGAGACCAGACCGAGTTCGACGTCGGATGGTTTCAGCCCGCGCTCCTTGGCGAGATCGTCGAACGACAGGCCCGAGGCGATGCGCGCGCGCGCCGCAGTAGCTTCCTCCATTGTTGGGAAATACGATTTGCGACACCTCGCGCTTTTCCGGCCTGCCAAGGCTGTCCTTGCGCACGTCGTATAGCTTCCTGGCGTCATCGTCGGAGACTTCGGTCCATTTGCCGATGTCTTCCGGGGTGATCGCGACAAAGGCGATCTTGCGATATTCGGGCGCGCGGAACTGGACCTTGTGATCGTCGAAATAGCCGGCCAGCGTCTCCGGCGAGGGCGGATCGATGGTTCCGGCCTGGGCGGCGTCGAGTTTGACGTATTCGACCGAGCGCTGTTCGTTCTGGAAGTGGCTGAGCGCATCGATCATCAGTTTCGGCGGTTCGAGACCGGCCGAAATGGTGCCGGCGATCTGGCGTCGCAGCGAGACCTTGCGCTGATCGGCGACATAGCGCGCCTCGCTGTAGCCGATACTGCCGGATCGCGGCCTCGAAACGCTGGGGATCGAAGGCGCCGTTGGCTCCCTTGAAATTGGGGTCGCTGAAGATCATGCGCCGGGTTTCGTCGTCGGACTGCGCGAGCCCGAGACGGCGCGCTTCCTCGTCAAGGGCGGCCTCGGCGATGGTCTGCTGCAGCACCTGGCGGTCGATGCCGAAGGCGCGGGCCTGGTCCATCGTCAGCGGCCGGCCGAATTGGCGGCCGAGCTGCTGCAGCCGATCGGTGTAGAGCTGGCGGAATTCATTGGCCGAAATCTCGGTGTGGCCGACCTTGGCCAGGTCGATTGGCCGAACCCCCTGAAGATGTCGGCAATACCCCAGACTCCGAAACTGATGATCAAGACCCCCATCACCACGGCCATGATGGTTTTGCCGAGCCAGTTTGATGAGGCTTTCCGCATTCCTCGAAGCATGGGTGTGTCTTCTATCTAAAAATTAAGAGGCTGATTTTATTCGCTTTTCCGAGTTCCGGCCCGCACCTCAGCCGTGGGTGCGGGAAATGGATGTTCTATCTTCGGTCTAGGCACGGTCTAGCTCGCCGATGGCCCCCGCTGCAAGCCTGCTGCGGCTGGCGTTTTGGCGCACGGCATCGCCATCCGGGCCTCCGGACCAGTGGCCCAGGCGGGAGCCTGATCAGGGGGGCAAGCCACGCCAAGAGCAGGCGGTACTGGACCAAGAATAGGGCTTTACCCCGGCAGCAAATCCGCGACCCCCGCCCTGAGAAACGCGGTATCTGCCGGATTGACGCTGGGATTGCCCGCGCGATGACCCCACACGCTCGGGATCGGCCGCAGGGTCCCGTTTGCCAGATAAGGCAGCTCGGCCGCATTATCGGCAACGCGAAAATACAGATCCGTTTCGCTCGGCATCAGCAGCATTTGCGCTTTGATGGACCGGAGCGCTTGCGTGAGATCGCCGTTATAACGTCTGTTGTCGCTGATATCGCCGTGAAACCAGGCGTGCGCCTGCGCATAAAGGTTCGCGGCGCGGCATTGTGAAAACCGCTCGGCCCAATTGACGCGGAGAAAGGTTTCGAGATCGGGCGCGCCGAGCGCGCTTTTATAGAGGCCGGCCCGGTAGAAATCCTGACTCAGGCCCCAGCCGGCATAAATGTGACCAAAGGCCCTGAGCGCCGGCAACGGCTCGCTCGAAAAGCGGCCATCGCCGATATGCTCGGGGGCGGCTTCGAGCGTGCGCAACAGGCCGGACAGAAAAACCTTGTTGTGATCGGCGGTGCGGGCGCTGCCGCAAACGACGAAGGCGCGTGCCACCATTTCGGGATAGAGCGCCGCCCAATGATAGGCCTGCATGCCGCCCATTGAAAATCCATAGACGGCGGCGAGTTTGTCGACGCCGAGCATTTCCGTGACGAGACTGTGTTGCGCGCGGACATTGTCCGCAACCGTGACAAGCGCGGGATAATCCGGCGTATCCGCTGCGCCGGACGATTCCCCGTTCGAGAACATGCCCACGGCGACGATGCACCAGCGCGTGGGATCGAGAATGCCCTGCGGTCCGATCAGCCAGGACATATCCGAAAGACTCGCGGAATAGCTGCTGGGGTAGAGGACGAGATTGTCGCGCTTGCCGTTGAGCGTGCCAAAGCGCTGCCAGGCGAGCTGGGCCTCGCGGATCACGCCGCCTTTTTCAACGGCAAAATCGCCGAGGGCAAAGTTGCCCGTCTCATTCTCCCAACTCATCGCTGTTCTCCTGGATATTCGTCTACGCCTTTTCGGCGACCTGCGCCTCGAAAGCAACGGCGAGGCGCAGCAGATCAAGATCCGACCCGTGCGCGCCGATGATCGAAAGTCCCACCGGCGGGGATGCCGGAAGACTGCTCTCTGGAATAGGCGCAGCGGCTCTGCTAGCTGATACCGACGTCACACGATCGCGGGAAAGTCATATGACCGACGCCATCCGGCCGCTGATCGCCGGCAACTGGAAAATGAACGGCCTCAAGGCCTCCCTCGCCGAATTCGACGCCATGTGCGCCGGCGCCGCGGGCGTCGCCGCCAAGGCCGATCTCCTGGTTTGCCCGCCGGCAACCCTGATCGCCAGCTTCGCCGATAGAGCACGCGGAGCCAAAACGCCGGCGATCGGTGCCCAGGATTGCCATCCCAAGGCCTCGGGCGCCCATACCGGCGACCTCTCGGCCGAAATGCTGGCGGATGCCGGCGCCATCGCCATCATCGTCGGCCATTCGGAGCGCCGCGCCGATCATGGCGAGAGCGACGCGCTGGTGCGGCTGAAGGCGGAGGCCTGCTGGCGCGCCGGTCTTGCCGCGATCATCTGCATCGGCGAGACCCAGCAGCAGCGCGATCAGGGCAAGACGCTTGATGTCTGTGGCGGCCAGCTCGCGGGATCGCTGCCCGACGGCGCCACGGCAGCTAACCTGGTGGTGGCCTATGAGCCGGTCTGGGCGATCGGTACCGGGCTGACGCCGACGGCGGCCGATGTAGAGCAGGTTCATCGCTTTATCCGGGATTGCCTGACATCGCGGTTCAAGGGCGAGGGGGCCCGGATCCGCATCCTCTATGGCGGCTCGGTAAAGCCCTCCAACGCGGCGGAACTGATGGCGGTTGCCAACGTCAACGGCGCGCTGGTCGGCGGCGCCAGCCTGAAGGCGTCGGATTTCCTGGCGATTGCACAGGGTTGTCCTTAAGCGGGATTGTCTTTATCTCAATTGGAAATCATAAGTTGTAAAAATGCTGCCGGGTCCGCTGTTTTTCCCCCGGCGCACTCGCGAAATGGCTGTAAAGCAACTATCTGGTGCGGATCGCGCGGGGGGTGACAATGCCCGGTCCGATCGTGTAACACGGCCGCGAATTCAAATCCCGCAAGCCCGTTGATGCAGCCGGCGCCCCGGCCTCGTTGGTTTGCGACGGAAGGTAGCAATGCAGACTGTCGTTATCGTCATCCACCTCATGATCGTCGCGGTTCTGATCGCGACCGTGTTGCTGCAGAAATCCGAGGGCGGTGGCCTTGGCATGGGCGGCGGCGCCGGCTTCATGTCGAGCCGCGGCACCGCCAATTTGCTGTCCCGCACCACGGCCATCCTCGCGGTCGGCTTCTTCGTCACCAGCCTGTTTCTGAACTGGATCGCGAGCTACAACCGCGCCCCGACCTCGATCCTGGGCACACCGGCATCGCAGTCGCAGCCGGCGGGCGGCCCAACCCCGATCGCGCCGACCAGCGGCGGGGTGCTGGATTCGCTGAAGAAGTCCGACCAGCCGCAGAATCCGCCCGCTCCGTCAGGCCCGGAAGCGCCGAAGTCCCAATAAAGCTTGGTGGCCATGCAGGATCGCACCTAGCGTCCTGCATGAGCAGACCCCATCAATGCCCTGACAATACTTCAGATTTCACGTCACCCACAGCCCGGCCGGATGTTCGGCGCGGGGCACGATTTGTTTTGGCGAATCATGCCACTGGCATTAAAGGTTAGGCCCCATGGCGCGGTACATCTTCATCACCGGCGGCGTGGTTTCATCGCTCGGAAAAGGTCTTGCTTCAGCGGCGCTTGGCGCGCTGTTGCAGTCACGAGGCTACAAGGTCCGGCTTCGCAAGCTCGACCCCTATCTCAATCTCGATCCGGGAACGATGTCGCCGTATCAGCACGGCGAAGTGTTCGTCACCGATGACGGCGCCGAGACCGATCTCGATCTCGGCCATTACGAGCGCTTTACCGGACGTCCGGCGACCAAGGCCGACAACATCACCACCGGGCGCATCTATCAGGACATCCTGACCAAGGAACGGCGCGGCGATTATCTCGGCGCCACCATCCAGGTGATTCCGCACGTCACCAACGCGATCAAGGATTTCATCCTCGACAGCAATGACGATTACGATTTTGTCCTCTGCGAGATCGGCGGCACCGTCGGCGACATCGAGGGGCTGCCGTTCTTCGAGGCAATCCGCCAGATCAAGAGCGATTTGCCGCGCGATCATGCCATCTACATTCATCTGACACTGTTGCCGTTCATCCCAAGCGCCGGCGAACTCAAGACAAAACCGACCCAGCATTCGGTCAAGGAACTGCGCTCGATCGGTATCCAGCCGGACATCCTGCTGTGCCGCACCGATCGCCCGATCCCCAAGGAAGAGCGGCGCAAGCTCGGCCTGTTCTGTAACGTGCGCGAGACCGCCGTGATCGAGGCGCGGGATGTCGATAACATCTACGCGGTGCCGGAGGCCTACCACGCCGCCGGTCTCGACGATGAGGTGCTGGCGGCGTTCGGCATCGAGGCGCGGATTCCGCCGGCGCTGCAGAGCTGGAACGTCATCAACGAGCGGGTGCGCAACCCGGAAGGCGCGGTGACCATCGCCATCGTCGGCAAGTACACCGGCATGAAGGACGCCTACAAGTCGCTGACCGAGGCGCTGTCGCACGGCGGCATCGCCAACAAGGTCAAGGTCAATCTCGACTGGATCGAGAGCGAGGTGTTCGAGAACGAAGACCCGGCGCCGTTCCTCGAACACGTCAACGGCATTCTGGTACCCGGCGGTTTTGGTCAGCGCGGCGCCGAGGGCAAGATCCGCGCGGCGCAGTTCGCGCGCGAGCGCAATGTGCCGTATTTCGGCATTTGCTTCGGCATGCAGATGGCGGTGATCGAGGCCGCGCGTAATCTGGTCGGCATCGAGGCGGCCAACTCCACCGAGTTCGGCCCGACCAAGGAGCCGCTGGTCGGCCTGATGACGGAATGGTTGCGCGGCAATGAGCTGGAGAAGCGCTCCAAGGCCGGCGATCTCGGCGGCACCATGCGGCTTGGCGCGTACCCCGCGGCACTGACACGTGGCAGCCGGGTGTCGGAAGTCTATGGCGGCGCCACCGAGATTTCCGAACGTCACCGCCATCGCTATGAGGTCAACACCGCCTACAAGGACCGGCTCGAGCAGCACGGCTTGCGGTTTTCCGGCCTGTCGCCCGACGGCGTGCTGCCGGAGATCGTCGAATACGAGGATCATCCCTGGTTCATCGGCGTGCAATTCCACCCCGAACTGAAATCGCGCCCGTTCGAACCGCATCCGTTGTTCGCGTCGTTCATTCAGGCAGCGGTGGTGCAGTCGAGGCTGGTTTAACTCGAATCAGCCGGCCTTCTTTTTTGCGATCTTGCGCAAGGCATCATCGATCCGCGACTGCCAGCCGGGGCCTTTGGCCTTGAAATGTTTTACGACCTCCGGGCTGAGACGGATCGATACCGCGACCTTGCGTGGCGTTTTCTGCGCTCCTCTCGTCTTCTTGAACTGAGCCAATAAGTGGGGCGGCAAAACTTCAGCCGGCGGACGCGCCCTGGCAAAATCCGCCTTTGTCCATTCCGGGTTGTCATCGTCAAAGACGACGGGTGGCTGCTTAGCTCTTCGGGGCATAGCGCGTCATCTCCTTTGCATGCGCACGTCGCAAGCTGATCGGTCGCACCTGTTTGTTTCGTTCGGTGAACGTCAAACAATATGCGAGGCCGTCGATCAAACCATAAGCGCGGTAGCGGATCTCGCCGTAATCATAGCGATCGTCGACATAGGTAGTCGTAATATCGAGGTCGACCCAGCGTGCCAGCGATATGCCGTGTTTGGCCAGATTGATCGCGTCTTTCGATGGATCGAAGCCAACCGTTTATTGTATATACGATTTGTTGATGCTTCGGTCAAGCTCGGCAGGGGTGCCATGTGCGTATCCCCTCAAGACAGTCTTCGGGCCTCCGGCTATAAACGCCGCGCAAGAACAGGGAGGATACCTATGATCTACGAGACACGCGTTTATCGTTGCCTGCCGGGCAGGTTGCCGGCGCTGTTGAAGCGTTTTGAGAACACGACGCTGAAGCTGTGGGAAAAGCACGGCATCAAGCAGGCCGGTTTCTTCACCACGTTGGTCGGCGAATCCAACCAGGAACTGACTTATCTGCTGGCCTGGGAATTGCTTGCCGATCGCGAGAAGAAATGGGCCGCGTTCCAGAGCGATCCGGACTGGATCTCGGCGCGTGCCAAGACTGAGGAAGACGGCCAGATCGTCGGCAACATCGTCAATCAGTTGCTGGTGCCGACCTCGTTCTCGTCGGTGAAGTGACCGCGTTCACGAAAAAGCACGTTTGCAGCGAAAGCGCGTCCCGCACGCGATGCGGGGGCGCTAAGTATGTCGAGCAGCCTCGCCGTCTACGCCCGTGATCGTGTCGATCGGACAACCCTGATATTCAAAACTGCCGAAATGGCTTGAGAGGGTTGATCCTCGGGAAACGGCCCGGCATGGTCGGCCCGAACAAGGAAAGCGCTTTGAGCACCACCCCCACAGCCGCACCGGTCGTCACAGCGGGCACGGTCGAATTCGGCAACGACCTGCCGATCTCGATCATCGCCGGACCGTGCCAGCTCGAGAGCCGTGCGCACGCGCTCGAAGTCGCCGGCGCGCTGAAGGAGATCGCGACGCGGCTCGGCGTCGGCCTGGTCTACAAAACCTCGTTCGACAAGGCCAACCGCACCAGCGCCTCGGCTGCGCGCGGCATCGGCCTGCAACAGGCGCTGCCGATCTTCGCCGAAATCCGTTCTTCGCTCGGATTGCCGGTGCTCACCGATATCCATGAAATCTCGCAATGCGCCGAGGTCGCGCAGGCGGTCGACGTGTTGCAGATCCCGGCGTTTCTGTGCCGGCAGACCGATCTGTTGGTCGCGGCGGCGGCGACCGGCAAGGTCGTCAATGTCAAGAAAGGCCAGTTCCTGGCGCCGTGGGACATGGCGAACGTGGTCGCCAAGATCACCGGATCCGGCAATCGCAATGTGCTGGTCACCGAGCGCGGCGCTTCGTTCGGCTATAATATGCTGGTGTCGGACATGCGGGCGCTGCCGATTTTGGCGCGCACCACCGGCGCGCCGGTGATTTTCGACGCCACGCATTCGGTGCAGCAACCGGGCGGCAAGGGCGCATCGTCGGGCGGCGAGCGCGAGTTCGTCCCGGTGCTGGCGCGCGCCGCGGTCGCGGTCGGCGTTGCCGGGGTGTTCATCGAAACCCATCCCGATCCCGATCACGCGCCGTCCGACGGTCCGAACATGGTGCCTCTGCGCGAGTTCGAGGGGCTGCTGCGAACCTTGATGGCATTCGACCGCCTGGCGAAAAGCCCGGCGGCGTAATGAACAAAAGCTTGCTGATTAAGACGCCTGGCGGCGGCGACCAATCGCGCATGCCGCCAGTCCTCAACATCATCGCGCTGGCGACGTTTGCCGCCAGCCTCTCGGCGCGGGCGCTCGATCCGGTGCTGCCGCATGTCGCCAGCGATTTTGCCGTCAGCATCGCGACCGCGGCGGGCTT
Source organism: uncultured Alphaproteobacteria bacterium (assembly GCA_963755895.1). GTDB lineage: Bacteria > Pseudomonadota > Alphaproteobacteria > Rhizobiales > Xanthobacteraceae > Bradyrhizobium. Next base: position 81,432 of record CAVWMD010000017.1, on the reverse strand, counting down.
TGCCTCGGTGTTCGCCTTCACCTTCGCCATCATCCAGCCGGCGCTGGGCGCTGCGGCGGATTTGTTCGGCAAGGCGCGCCTCGTGATCATCTGCCTCGTGCTGCTCGGCGCGGCCAACGTGCTCGGTGCGCTGTCGTCGTCGTTTCCGATGCTGTTTGCGACGCGCATTCTGGCAGGCGTCGGTGCCGGCGGTGTGTTTCCGATCGCGCTCGGGCTGGCCAGCGATCTGGTCGGGCCGGAGAAGCGCCAGATCGCGATCGGCAGAACGCTAGCGGGCTCGATGACCGGCAATCTGCTGGGGGCCTCGCTGTCGGGGCTGGTCGGCGATTTCCTCGGCTGGCGCGGCGTGCTCGCGGTGCTCGGCTCGCTGGCGGTGGTGGCCTCGATCGCGGTCGCGCTCGGATTTCGCGGCGGGGCACTGACCCGGGCGCCGGCAAAGATCGATCTGTCGGTGCTCAAGCACGGCTATCGCACCATCTTCGCCAATCCCAACGCGAAGGTTTGCTACAGCGCGGTCTTTATCGAAGGCTGTTGCGTGCTCGGCCTGTTTCCCTACATCGCCTCGTTCCTGTTCGAGCAGGGCGTCACCAGCCTTTCGATCGGCGGGCTGGTGATCGCCGGATTCGCGGTCGGCGGGTTGTTCTACACCGCGACCGTATCGCGGCTGCTGCCGCTGATCGGCGTCAACGGCATGATGATGTCAGGCGCGGCGCTGATGGGCGTGCAACTCGCCATCATCGCCTTCGGTCCGCGCTGGCAGTTCCAGGCGTTCAACTTCGTGCTGATGGGGGCGGGGTTCTACATGCTCCACGGCTCGTTGCAGGTGTTCGCCAGCGAATTGTCGGTGGAAGCCCGCGCCACCGCGCTGTCGTTGCATTCGTTCTTCTTTTTCATGGGCCAGACCGTCGGCCCGATCGCCTACGGGTTCGGCATCCTGAATGCCGGCAAGATTCCGGCCCTGCTGACCAGTGCGGTCGTCATCGTCACGCTCGGCATTGTCTGTGCACGGCTGTTGCGGCAGACCCGGCCGGCGGATGCGGCGGCGCGGCCCGACGTGGCGCCTTAGCCCGCGCGCCGTTTTGCGGTCTTCGCCGTCGCCTGCTTATTCGCGGACGGTTTCTTTAAAGGCGCTTTCTTCTTCGCGGCTGATTTCTTCTCTAATTTGCTCTGATTGTAATCGATCGCGGCGCGGATGAGATTCTTCAGCGCGCGCGCATCGACCGTGTCGCCCTCGAAAACATCGATCGCCCGCCACACTTTGCCGCCGAAGCCGTTGTTGAAGAGTTTTTCGGGATCCGGCAGGCTCGCGCCGTGGGCAAACGTAAGCTTCACCTTGTCCTTGTGGGCGTTGCCGACCACGATGTTTCCGTGGCGCGACCACACCGGGCTTCCCATCCACTTCCATTCCTCAACGATCTCATTGTCGGCCTCGAGGATCGCCTTGCGGATGCCGGCGAGCGTTTTGCCACGCCAGTCCTTAAGCCCTGCGATCAGCCGGTCGATGTTTTCCGACGCAGACATGTCTTTCGGCGACTCGGTCTTGCTCATCGCGTTTAGCCCTGGAGGCCGGTGCGGCGGCTGCCGCGCCGTTTGTCAGTATAGGGCAGCACGAACATGTAAAGCCCGCTGAACAACAGCAGGAACAGCGGGGCCAGCGGCGAGTAGGTCAGCCAGGGCGCAGGTTCCCCCCATATGCGGGCGACGAAATTGGCGATGACGGTTGCCGTAAAGATGATCGATAGCCAGCGGTGACCCTGACGAATCCATAGGTTCATGCTCAACCTCCCTTGACGATAATCGCGAAGCGGATCGGGCTAGTTGCGCCGGCGTCAGTCCGGCCGCGCCAGGATCTGCTCCAGGTTTCCAAGGAATTGCTGCCAGCCGTATCTGGCGCCCTGGTAGGCCTTCTGCTGATCGGGCCGGAAGCCCGCCTGCTCCATGCGCAAATGGGTTCCGGTATCCGTCGCCGTGAGAATCCAGGTCACGACACTCTCGAGGCCCATCGCATCCCAGGTGTAAGACAGCGTCTTGTTCGGCTCGATCGCCAGCACCTTGCAGTCAACGCTGCCCCAGTCGCCGCGGAGAGTGAAGCGGTGATCCACCGCGGGCTGGAAGTCGTTCTTCATCAGCCATTCCTGGATCAAATGTGGTTGCGTGAGGGCGCGCCAGATCTTTTCCGGCGGAAAAGCAATCTCGCGCTCGACAACGACGGACAGCGTTTCGGTCTCAGGTTCGCTCATTGGTCCATCCTTTTGAGGAGATCTTCGAGGTCGTCGAACCGGCTCTGCCAGAACCCGACCATGTGGCTGGTCCAGTCGAGCAGTGGCGCCAGCGCATGGTGCTGCGCGCGATAATGCGCCTGGCGGCCTTCGTGGCGATCGCGCACGAGGCCAGCCTGCTTCAGGACCCCGAGATGTTTGGATACCGCTGGTTGCGAGACGCCGGCGTGAGCCGTCAGCGCCCCGACCGTCTGCTCGCCTTCGCGGCACAGTCGCTCGAAGATCGCCCGCCTGGTCGGATCGGCGAGCGTTCGAAACAGCACGTCGTGAGTATCAGGCATGAATTAATAACCCGCTGGCTATGGATTAATGTATAACCAGCGAGCTATGTGTTCGTCAAGTCAAAACGGCCGATGCGGTAGGGCTCAAGCGGCGGAGTAGCGCCGTCGCAGCCGGCAGAATAGTGCGACGATACCCGACTTCGCATAGACTTGCCGCCACGTTCGTACCGGCGTCGAGGAGTGGCCAACGATGAACGCGATCCATCACGTCGATGTCCCTGGCTACCCGGCGCCGCATTCGCCTTACGCGCATGCCGTCGTCGCCAATGGTTTTGTGTTTGTTTCGGGCCAGATCCCGGTGAGGCCGGGCGGCCGAACGACCGAGATCGCGGGCGCCACGATGCAGGAACAGACGCGCCAGGCGCTGAGCAACGTCAGGACCATTCTGGAAGCCGCCGGAAGTTCGCTCGACCGTGTGGTGAAGGTCACCGTGCTGCTGGCGCGCCCGGACCTCTACCAGGAGATGAACGAGGCCTACGCGGAATTCTTCCCGGGTCCAAAGCCGGCGCGCGCGATGGCGCGCTTCGGCGCCGATATCCCCGGCGTGTGTGGCGATCGACGCGATCGCGCTGGCCTGAGAAGCTTGAGCCATCACGCCCGCGGTTTGCGCGACGGCGCCACCGGATTTTGCCGCTTGCGCAACATTTCGCCTGATTGACGCACGACTTTGGAAATCTGCTGGAGTTGTTTGGCCAGCGGGCTTGTTTTGCGCCAGATCATGCCGATGGTTCGCGATGGTTTTGGATTGCGAAAGCGTGTCACCGAGACCGGCGCCGAGCGGGTCTCCACCGCGACCGCCATTTCCGGAATCAAGGTGACGCCGATGCCGGCGCTGACCATCTGGACCAGCGTCGACAGCGAGCTGCAATCCAATAGCTCCCGTGGCAGCGCCGAATGCCGGTTACAGAACGACAGCGCCTGATCGCGAAAACAATGGCCTTCCTCCAGCAACAGCAATCGCATTTTGCCGAGCGCTTCGACATTGGGCACAGGCTTTCCCTCGTCCTGGCCCGGCCGCACCAGCACGAAATCCTCATCGAACAGCGCAACCTCTGCAAACGATGGCTCCGACACCGGCAACGCCACAATGGCGGTATCGAGCCGGCCCTCCGCCAGCTCCTGAATGAGCTTCGGTGTCACGGTCTCGCGGATGTGAATGTCGAGCCCGGCATGTACGCGGGTCAGGTTGCCGATGATGGTTGGCAGCAGATAGGGCGCGATGGTCGGGATCACGCCGATCCTTAAGCGCCCCATCAGCCGGTCGCGCGAGGCGCGAGCGAGGTCGCCCAGTTCGTCGACCGAACGCTGGATGCCGCGGGCGCGCAGCGCGAATTCTTCGCCGAAACGGGTCAAGCGGACCTGTCGCGCGCCTCGTTCGAATAGCGCGGCGCCCAGTTGCTCCTCCAGTTCCTTGATCTGCATCGACAACGCCGGCTGCGAGATCGCGCAGGCATCCGCCGCGCGGCCAAAATGGCCATGTTGGGCCAGCGCCTCGAAGTAGCGGAGCTGCTTGAGTGTCAGATTTGTCATAACATGATCTTATCAGCGCAATCAGAAAATCAAACTTAAACTGATAAACTGGTTATGCTAGAACCGTTCCAGCGGAGACGGAACGGTGCCGATGCCATATCGGCGCCTCGCGTCAGGACCACTGGCTCAGAACAGATCCACGAACAATTCCAAGAACAGTCCAAGGAACAATTCGAAGAGCGGTTTCGAGAACGGTTTCAAGAACAGTCCAATCAACGTAGCCACAATCGGAGAAAAAAATATGGATGGACATGATGCTGACAACGCCGGCAAGTGCCCGGTCGTGCACGCGACCCGCAAACCCACGAACCGTGACTGGTGGCCGAACCAGCTCGATCTCGGCATTCTTCACCAGCAGTCGAGCCTCTCGGACCCGATGGGCGAGGGTTTCGACTACGCCAAGGAATTCAAGAGCCTCGATCTCGATGCGGTGATCAAGGATTTGCATCATGTGATGACGGATTCGCAGGACTGGTGGCCGGCCGATTTCGGCCATTATGGCCCGCTGTTCATCCGCATGGCCTGGCACAGCGCGGGCACCTATCGCATCGGTGACGGCCGCGGTGGCGCCGGTGCCGGTCAGCAGCGTTTCGCGCCGCTCAATAGCTGGCCCGACAACGCCAACCTCGACAAAGCGCGCCGGCTGTTGTGGCCGGTCAAGCAGAAATACGGCAACAAGATCTCGTGGGCCGATCTGCTCATCCTCGCCGGCAACGTTGCGCTGGAATCGATGGGCTTCAAGACCTTCGGTTTCGCCGGCGGCCGCGCCGACGTCTGGGAGCCCGAGCAGGACGTCAACTGGGGTCCTGAATCCAAGTGGCTCGACGACAAGCGCTACTCCGGCGACCGCGAACTTCACGGCCATCTCGGCGCCGTGCAGATGGGCCTGATCTACGTCAATCCGGAAGGCCCGAACGGCAAGCCGGATCCGCTCGCGGCAGCCCGCGACATCCGCGAGACGTTCGCGCGCATGGCGATGAACGATGAAGAAACTCTCGCGCTGATTGCCGGCGGTCACACCTTCGGCAAGACCCACGGCGCCGGCGATGCGACCCTGGTCGGTCCCGAGCCGGAAGGCAGCGCGATCGAGGCCCAGGGCCTCGGCTGGTCGAGCAAATACGCCAGTGGCATCGCGGGTGACGCGATCACTTCGGGCCTCGAGGTCACCTGGACCACGACGCCGACCAAGTGGAGCAACAACTTCTTCGACAATCTGTTCAACTACGAATGGGAGCTGACCAAGAGCCCGGCCGGTGCCCATCAGTGGACCCCAAAGGGTGGCGCCGGCGCCGGCACGGTGCCGGATGCCCACAACCCGTCGAAGCGTCACGCGCCGGCGATGCTGACCACCGACCTGGCGCTTCGGATTCGATCCGGCCTACGAGAAGATCGCGCGCCGCTTTCACAAGAACCCGGATCAGTTCGCCGACGCGTTCGCCCGCGCCTGGTTCAAGCTGACCCACCGCGACATGGGCCCGATCGTGCGCTATCTCGGCCCGCTGGTGCCGAAGGAGGAACTGCTCTGGCAGGATCCGATTCCGGCGATCAACCACGAGCTGGTCAGCGAGCAGGACATCGCCGGCGCTGAAGGAAAAGCTCCTCGGCGCGGGCCTGTCGGTCTCCGAACTGGTCTCGACCGCCTGGGCGTCGGCCTCGACGTTCCGCGGCTCCGACAAGCGCGGCGGCGCCAATGGCGGACGTATTCGTCTGAGCCCGCAGAAGGACTGGGACGTCAACCAGCCGGCCGAACTCGCCAAGGTGCTGGCGAAGCTCGAAGCCATCCAGAAGGAGTTCAACGCGGCGCAGAAGGGCGACAAGAAGGTCTCGCTCGCCGACCTGATCGTGCTTGGCGGCGCTGCCGCGGTCGAAAAGGCCGCGAAGGACGGTGGCCATGACGTGAAGGTGCCCTTCACGCCGGGCCGCACCGACGCCTCGCAGGCGCAGACCGACGCGCATTCGTTCGCCGCGCTTGAGCCGACCGTCGATGGCTTCCGCAACTATATCCGCGGCAAGCACCCGATGCCGGTCGAGGCGCTCTTGGTCGACCGTGCTCAGTTGCTGACGCTGACCGCGCCGGAAATGACGGTGCTGGTCGGCGGCCTGCGGGTGCTCGGTGCCAACACCGGCAAGTCCAAGCACGGCGTATTCACCGACAGACCGGGCACGCTGAGCAACGACTTCTTCGTCAATTTGCTCAGCATGAACATCGTGTGGGATCCGGCCGCCGGCTCCGACGAGGTGTACGAGGCGCGCGACCGCAAGACCAAGCAGGTCAAGTGGACCGGCACCCGTGCCGACCTGATCTTCGGTTCGCACTCGCAGCTCCGCGCGCTCGCGGAAGTGTATGCGAGCAGCGATGCCAAGGCGAAGTTCGTCAGGGATTTCGTCGCGGCCTGGACCAAGGTGATGAACGCGGATCGCTTTGATCTTGCTTGATCTCGACAGAACGGCGCTCGAACGCGGCTAAGCTTCGCATTCGAGCATCGACATCAAAGACAACACCAGGGCGGCGTTTCAAAAATTGAAACGCCGCCCTGACTTCTTATGCACGCCGTGGACGGCCTGGATCGAGCCTCCGGACAAGGTGCCGCCCGGGCGATGCGCGTGCCCTTCCAGATCGCCCGGTTCGCAGTTACGCTGCCCTCATCGTCTGGGGGGAATGAACATGAAGCTGCGCCTTGGATTTGTTTCGATTGCGATGACCCTGTGGCCGCTCGTGGCATCAGCACAGCAACCGGCGGCGCCGGTGGCCAACTCCACCGCGTCGTTTCCGGCCTGGGCCTATCCCTGGGCGCCGGATTTCAAGAGTGCACCCGACGATGGTGTCCCACGGCATGTGCCTGACAGCGATGCCGCCTTCACGATCACGCAAGAACGCGATCTGTTCTTTGCACCGGACTGGCACCCTGGCGATCATCCGCGGATGCCCGACATCGTCGCGCAGGGCAGACGCGCCGAGGTGCGGGCATGCGGGTCTTGTCACCGAGCGTCGGGGACCGGCGGACCGGAGAATGCCAGCCTCGCCGGTCTTCCGGCAGCATATATCACGCAGCAAATGGCCGATTTCAAAAGCGGCGCACGGAAATTCTCAGGGCCGCCGCGAAGCCCGGAAACGCTCATGATCGCGATTGCCACGGCCGCGACAGACACCGAGGTAGAAGCCGCGGCCAATTATTTCTCGTCGTTGAAGCCGACGCGGAACATCAAGGTGGTGGAAACCGATACGGTACCGAAAAGCCAGATCGCGCGGGTATTCTATACGACGCTGCCGGATGCGGGGACCGAACCGCTTGGACCGCGCATTCTCGAGATCCCCCTGGATATGGCGCAGTTCGAGCATCGCGATTCACGCGCGCAATTCACCGCCTACGTTCCGGCCGGAAGCATCGCCAAGGGCGAGGCGCTGGTCAAAACCGGCCTCTCGGGCAAGACCATCGCCTGCGGCTCCTGCCATGGTCCCGATTTGAAGGGTCTCGGCGCGATACCCAGCGTCGCCGGACGCTCGCCAAGTTATGTCGTGCGCCAGCTCTACGACTTCCAGCAAGGCAACCGGGCCGGAGATGCGGGTGCAGCGATGAAGCCGGTGGTCGCAAAACTCTCGAGCGACGACATGATTTCAGTCGGCGCTTATCTTGCGTCGCTGCAGCCGTGAACGGGTTGGGACGCGAGGTGCGAAAAATCATCGCCTTTATCCCGGTGGTGATCCTGGTGCTCGCTTACATGCACCGGATACCGATCCCGCCCGAACTGCTGCTGGTCGGCGATCTGCTGGCCTATATCGATGTCTTCGCGATGATATTCCTGCTCGCCATGATCGCACGGGTCGAGACGGTCGTGTATGTTCTGGAGCGGGCGATAGAACTCGCCATCGCGGGCGCAGGCGGTGTTCTCAGCAGCCTGCGGCGGCTGGATTTCCGTCATCGCCGCGCCAGCGGCGAGAGCGGTCGCCGCAAGCGTGGTGCCATTAGCCCCAAACAAAGCGACAGCGATGGCGACGATGTCCTGATCGGAGCGGGCTTGCTGTTGCCCGCATGATCGCGGTCGCGGGTTTGTTTGGCCGTTACGCGCCGGTGACCCGCCAGATCACATCGCCGACATCGTCGGCCACCAGAAGCGCGCCGTCGGGGCCGAGCGTGACGCCGACCGGTCGCCCGTAGGACTCCCGTTCGTCCGGGGCGAGAAAGCCCGACAATATATCGCGCGCGGGACCTGCCGGGCGTCCGTCCACGAACGGCACGAACACCACCTTGTAGCCGCTCAGCGTGCTGCGATTCCAGGAGCCGTGCTGGCCGATCACCATGCCGTCCGGAAAGCCGGGAAGGGTTCCGGCCGGCAGCCAGCACAGACCGAGCGAGGCGGTGTGGCCGCCCAGCGCATAATCCGGCTTGATCGCCTTGGCGACGAGCGCCGCATCCTGCGGCACACGGTCGTCCACCGTCTGCCCCCAGTAGCAATAGGGCCAGCCGTAGAAACCGCCGTCGCGAACCGAAGTCAGGTAATCCGGCGGCGTCTCGTCACCGAGACCGTCGCGCTCGTTGACCACGGTCCAGAGTGCGCCGGTCCGCGGTTCCCATGCAAGGCCGACCGGGTTGCGCAGGCCGCCGGCGAAAATGCGGCTCGTGCCGGTGGTGAGATCGAGTTCGTAGACGCAGGCGCGGCCTTGCTCGGCTGCCATGCCTTCATCGGCGATATTGGTCAGCGAGCCGACCCCGACATACAGCTTCTGGCCATCCACGCTCGGCAACAGGCTCCGCGTCCAGTGCCCGCTTGGCTTGAAGGTGGCTAGTCGCTTGCCCGGTGCGGTGATGCGGTCGGCGTCATCAGCATAGGGGAAGGCCATCACGCCGTCGGTATTGCCGACATAGAAGGTGTCGCCGAGCAGCGCCATGCCGAACGGCTGGTTCAGTCCGTCCATGAAAGTTTCGCGCCGCTCCGCGATGCCGTCGCCGTCGGTGTCGCGCAACAGCGTGATGCGGTTGGCGCTGTCGCCGAGCGCGCGGGCCCGTCGCATCGTCGCTTGCATCGCGTAGCTGAACACGCTCCTGACCGGTCCGGCGACCTGGTTCGAACTCGGCAATCAACACGTCGCCATTGGGCAGCACGTTGATCCAGCGCGGATGTCGCAGCCCGGTTGCAAACGCATTGACCTTGAGGCCCGGCGCCGCCACCGGTTTCTGTCCGTCGCTCCAGCCTTTTGCCGACGGCATCTTCAGCGTCGGCAACGCGCCCTGTGGCTTTGCCGCCGGAACCGTCGGCGCGCTGCCCCAGGCCGGGGCTGGCGCGTCGCCCTGCAAACGGCGCCAGCGCAACGCCGCGCCGCCGAGCAGCGCGACGAATTGTGCAAAAATACCCGACAAGCTCATGTCATTTTCCTGTTGATCGCGCGGACGTTATCCGACGCCGGGATGTGTTGAAACCTCGCCGCCGACATGGCTGCGCTACCGGTCGGGGCTCGCAATTGTTCGTGTCTTCGGACGCGCCATGCGATGCTTTGGAATGCGGTTCAGCACGCGCTTCCTGTTGTCCTCGCATGACAGTCCTTCAGGGCTGGTCTCGATGGTCTTGATGATCCCCAGCAATTGGGCCCTGCTTTGGGCCAGGCGCTCACGCAAGCTCTCGATATCGGCAACCTTCTTCTTGAGCACGTCCAGCAGCTTGTCCTCTTGCCAGGTGCCCAGTTTTGTCGGCAGCAGGCTGCGGATCTCCTGCAGCGAGAACCCCGCCTTCTGGGCGCTGGTGACGATGTCCAGGGTGACAACCGCTTCCGCGGTGTATTCGCGATAGCCGTTCGCGTTGCGCTCGACCGCATTGATCAGACCGCTCGCCTCGTAAAACCGGATACGGGAAGCGGTCAGACCGCTGCGTTCCGCGAGTTCCCCGATTCTCATGCCGCACCTCGACAAGTGTATTGACCTTCAAGTTAACTTTAAGGGTAGGGTCGATCCAGGATCAAGCCGAATACGCATCGTAAAAGTGCTGCACGAAAAAGTGTTCCATGAAAATGTTTGAGAGACTGACGCTGCCCAACGGTTCAGTGATTGCGAACCGGATCGCCAAGGCCGCGATGGAAGAAAATATGGCCGACGCCGATCAGGCGCCGTCGGAGCAACTGATGCGGCTGTATCAGTCCTGGGCGGATGGCGAGGCGGGCTTGATCCTGACCGGCAACGTGATGGTCGATGGGCGCGCCGTGACCGGGCCCGGCGGCGTCGTGCTCGAAGACGACAGGCATCTGGACAAGTTCAAGCGCTGGGCCAGCATCGGCCGCTCGAAGGGCGCGCAGTTCTGGCTCCAGATCAACCATCCCGGCCGCCAGATGCAGGCCAATCTCGGGCAGGAAACCTGGGCGCCTTCAGCCGTGCCACTGGATTTGGGAAAGCTGTCCAAGCGTTTCGCCGTGCCTCGCATGATGACAACCGATTTGATCGCGGAAGTGATTGGGCGCTTCGCAACCAGCGCTCGAACTCGGCGAGCAGGCCGGCTTTACCGGCGTGGAGATCCACGCGGCGCACGGCTATCTGGTCAATCAATTTCTCTCACCGCTGACCAATCAGCGAACCGATCAATGGGGCGGCTCGCTGGAGAACAGGGCGCGGCTGCTGCTGGAAATCGTCAGCGCGGTTCGTGCAGTGGTTTCTCCGCACTTCGCGGTTGCCGTCAAACTCAATTCAGCGGACTTCCAGCGCGGCGGTTTCACCACCGATGACGCGCGGCAGGTGGTGGAAATGCTGGGCCGGCTGCAAGTGGACCTCGTGGAATTGTCGGGTGGCAGCTATGAGGCGCCGGCCATGCAAGGGCAGGCGCGCGATGGCCGAACGCTGGCCCGCGAGGCCTATTTCCTGGAGTTCGCCCGCGACATCAAGGCGGTGGCAAAGATGCCCGTGATGGTCACCGGCGGCATCCGCCGCCGGCCAATCGTCGAGCAGGTGCTGGGCGCGGACGTGGACATGGTCGGCATGGCCACGGCGTTGGCAATCGATCCTTATCTGCCGCGCGATTGGCGTTTGGGCAAAGACAGGGCGCCGGAATTGGCGCCGATCACCTGGAACAACAAGGTCCTGGCCTCTCTTGCCAATATGGCCGTGGTCAAGTTCCAGTTGAATAAACTCAGCAAGGGTCAAACGCCCAACCCCAACGTGTCGCCGCTGCGCGCATTGACCTTCCAGCAGATCGCGATCGCATTTCGCACCCGCCAGTACCGGCGCTGGGTGGCGCAGCGATCGGCATTCTAGCGCTATCTTGCCCGCCTGACCGGCGGGCACTTTTTCGGTTCATCGCGCGGCGCGCGCCTGGTTGTAAATCCGATCGGCCAGGCCATCGATTCCGGATAAGAACTTTTTTAGCAGCGGTGACGTATTCGCCCGGTGATATCCAATCACCAGATCGACCGTCGGCTGCTCGCCAGCCAGCGGACGGCTCGTGATGGAGCGCGGCAAGTAGCCCTCGATAGAGGCCGGCAACAGCGCCAAACCGCCGGTCGACGTCACCAGCGACATCGCCATCGCAAAATTGTCGACCTCAAGCGCTGCGATGATTTCAACGTCGGACCGCCTTAGATAATCTTGGATCGCGGCGCGCAGCACGGGCGCGATATCCGAAATCCCGATAAATGTATGGGTCATGAGGTCGCGCGGATCGATCGCCCCGTCTCCAGCGAGTGGATGATGGCTGGGCAGGATGACGACCAGCGGTTCCTTTCGCACCAGTCGGTATTCAAGATCGGGCTTCGGTTCGCGGCGCAGGAACGCGACGTTGATCTTTCCGCGCTGCAGGTCATCGGCGAGGTTTGTCGAAAATCCGCTCGAAACCCTGATCTCGATTTCGGGAAGTTGGTCGCGCAGAATGCCCGGCGCGTGCGGCAGCCAGTCGACTTCCTGACCGGTTAAAAAGCCGATGGAAAACGTGGGTCTGGCGGGTTGCGCGGCGCGGCGCGCGGCTTCGGTTGCCGCCTCGGCCTGACCGAGCGAAAGCCGGGCGTGATCGAGGAAAGCGCGACCGGCGGCGGTCAATTCCGTGCCCTGCGGACTGCGGATCAAGAGCTGAACGCCGACCTCTTGCTCGAGATCGCGGATCTGGCGGCTCAGCGAGGGCTGCGCCGTGTTGAGCCTTTTCTCGGCGGCGAAGGTGAGGCTTCCGGTCTCGGCAATCGCGACGAAATAGCGAAGGTGTCGTAGCTCCACAGTGCAAGCCCTGTCTTGAAATAAATCATACCTTGAAACCAGTCATACCTTGAAGGCATGAGGCCCAAGTTACAAAGTCTTTTCAAAATAGGCGAGGGTGGACAAAAGTGCCGCCGAGAGCGGCCGTGGACTTCCAGGGCCATGCTCAACCCGCAGGACCTCAAAACCGGATAGCCAACGACCGCGCACCTGTGTGGGCGGTTGCCTATGGACGAAATCCGGAAAAACCCCAGAAAGAACATCACCATGTCGAAGAAACTCGAAGGCAAAACGGTGCTCGTGACCGGCGGCTCGCGCGGCATCGGCGCTGCGATCGCCAAACGTCTGGCCGGCGACGGGGCCAAGGTGGCGATCACCTACACCAAGGGTGCGGATGCCGCCGCGTCGGTCGTCAAGGCCATCGAAAGCGCCGGTGGCAAAGCGATCGCGATCCAGGCGGACTCCACCAACGCCGGCGCCGTCAAGGCCGGGATTGAAAAAGCGGTCGCTGCCTTCGGCAAACTGGACGTGCTCGTCAACAATGCCGGTACGGCCATTCCAAAAAAGTTCGAAGAAGCCACGCTGGAGGAATTGGATCAGGTCATTGACATCAACCTTCGCGGCGCGTTCATCGTGACGCAGACCGCGCTGAAGCACCTGAACAACGGCGGCCGCGTCATCATGATCGGCTCTTGCGTGGGTGAGCGCAACATGACTCCCGGCCTCGCGGCCTACGCGGCGACCAAGGGAGCCATCAAGATGTTTACGCAGGGGCTGGCGAGAGAAGTCGGTGACCGAGCCATCACGGTCAACAACATCCAGCCCGGCCCGATCGATACGGATTTAAATCCCGCTTCGGGCGACTGGGCAACGCCGCAAAAGGCCAACACGGCACTTAATCGCTACGGGACTGTAGACGAAGTCGCCGCGTTGGTCGCGTTCGTCGCCAGTCCGGAGGCATCCTACATCACCGGCGCGAGCCTGACGGTGGACGGTGGCACCAACGCTTGATCGGGAGCGATGGGGGCGGCCTGTGGCGGCGCCGGGGCAATTTCCGCCGCTCGTAACTGCTAACGACGCATAACGGGTGGTTGGCGGGCTTCTGCGCCAATATGGTGGCTCACCGGGCGGCCCAGGCCAGCCTCGGCCGGCTCAACTTTGAGTTCGGCCGAGGCAGTCCGGTGCGGCCCCAAGCCCCGAGGAGCCCGACATGAACAGCATTCTGATGAAGACGACCCGAGTTATGGCGATAGCGGCGCTGACGACAGCGGCGTTGATCGCCGGAAACATTTTGACGTTGCCGGTGGCGCAGGCTCAGCAGGCGGGAGTCAAGCGAACCGACTTGCAGCGGCACGATCTCAGCGTCCCCGGGTACGAGGCCGTGCAGGTGCGGGTCGACCTCGAGCCGGGCGTGGCCTTCCCCAAGCACACGCATCCGGGCGAAGAGATCATCTACGTGCTCGGGGGCACGATGGAGTATGAGATCGAGGGCAAGCCGCCGGAAACGCTCAAGGCCGGCGACGTGCTCTTTATCCCGGCTGGAACGATCCACGCGGCGAAGAACGTCGGCAGCGGCACCGCGAGTGAACTCGCCACCTATGTCGTCGAAAAAGGCAAGCCGCTGCTCACCTTGGTGAAGTGACGGCACGCACCAAGCGGGGTGGTGCTTCAACATCTGCAACATTGAGACCGTCATCCTGAGGAGCGGCCTCTTGGCCGCGTCTCGAAGGATGGTGTTCAGCGCAGTGCATGCGGCCATCCTTCGAGACGCCACGCAAAGCGCGGCTCCTCAGGATGACGTCAGAACTAGCGTTCTCCGGCGTCCAGGATCCAGGTCTTGTCGGCAAAGGCCACGTAAATCCGTTCCTGCCCAAGCGCTGCGCCAAGCTCGATCGACAATTCGTTCAACATCGCTTCGATGGTTTCGTCGGGTAGGTGGCCCAAATAGGCGTGGACGGCTTCGCCGGTGAACAGCGCCACCGGTTCGCGGTCCGAGCCGACCGTGCCGTCGGAGCGGGGCCACGCATAGGTCACCTCTGCACGCGTGAACATTCCGGACAATGCGGGCAGGCCGGCTTCGACGCGGCGTTTCATCCAGGCACGCGCGGTGCGGGCCGCCTCCGAAACGTCGAACACACGGCCCTCGGAATCCCACCCCTCGCGCAGGCCGACGCTGATGCGAAAGTCACGGCGCGGACCGGATGAACCCGGAACGACGGAATAATCCTTTGTCTTGGGTGCACGGGGGTGGTCGGTCATGTCAGTTGAATCCGCGGTCGAAGAAATTTCGGGCAGAAGGATGGCCGGCTCATCCCCGCCCGCGATAGGGCACGACGCCCTGGTCCGGCATCCACATGTCTTTTGGCAGTCTGCCGGTCCGCCAGAACACGTCGATCGGAATGCCACCGCGCGGATACCAGTAGCCGCCGATGCGCAGGAATTTCGGCTTGACGGCGGAGGCGATCCGCTTGCCGATCAGCACCGTGCAGTCCTCATGGAACGCGCCATGATTGCGGAAGCTTGCGACGAAAAGCTTCAGCGATTTGGATTCCAGCAGCCATTGCCCCGGCACATAGTCGATCATCAGATGCGCGAAATCCGGCTGTCCCGTAACCGGACAGATCGAGGTGAACTCGGGCGCCGTGAACCGCACCACGTAATTGGTGTCGGCCTGCGGATTGGGCACCCGGTCGAGTTTTGCCTGCTCCGGCGTCTGCGGCCATTCGACCGCGTGGCCGAGCTGCAATCCCTCGAATTTGGACGATTTCTTCGGTGTTTTCGACATGATGACGTCTCCGTTGCCGGCTTATTAGACAATTCGGCTGCCAGCGTCACGCGGCGAGGCGGCCTTTTCCGCTCCCGTGCGTTGCTGTAGAAGCAGCGCCATCGACCCCATCCCGGCATTTTCCAAAGAGGCTCCCATGACCGCCATCGTCGACATCATCGGCCGCGAAATTCTCGACAGCCGTGGCAACCCGACCATCGAGGTCGATGTGGTGCTGGAAGACGGCTCGCTCGGCCGCGCGGCGGTGCCGTCAGGCGCCTCGACCGGCGCGCATGAGGCGGTGGAACTGCGCGATGGCGACAAGACACGCTATCTCGGCAAGGGCGTCCAGAAGGCGGTTGACGCCGTCAATGGCGATATCTTCGAGGCGCTGGCCGACATGGCCGTCGAGGAACAAGTGCAGATCGACCAGATCATGATCGATCTCGACGGCACGCCCAACAAGAGCCGGCTCGGCGCCAACGCCATTCTCGGCGTGTCGCTCGCGGTCGCCAGGGCCGCGGCGGAATCCTTCGACATGCCGCTTTATCGTTATGTCGGCGGCACTTCGGCGCGGACCTTGCCGGTGCCGATGATGAACATCATCAATGGCGGCGTGCACGCCGACAACCCGATCGACTTCCAGGAATTCATGATCCTGCCGATCGGCGCGCCGACGTTTTCCGAAGCGCTGCGCATGGGCGTCGAGGTCTTCCACACGCTGAAGAAGGCGCTGCATGATGCCGGCCACAATACCAATGTCGGCGACGAAGGCGGCTTCGCGCCCAATCTCAAATCAGCCGACGAGGCGCTCGCCTTTGTGATGAAATCGATCGAGGCGGCCGGTTACAAGCCCGGCGAAGACGTAGCCCTGGCGCTCGATCCGGCCTCCAGCGAATTCTTCAAGAACGGCGCTTACGTCTATGAGGGCGAAGGCAAAACCCGCTCGATCGAAGAGCAGGCAAAATACCTGGGCGAGCTGGTTTCCCGCTACCCCATCGTCTCGATCGAGGACGGCCTGGCCGAGGACGACTTCAAGGGCTGGAAGCTCGCCACCGACCTGATCGGCAGCAAGTGCCAGTTGGTCGGCGACGATCTGTTCGTCACCAATGTGAAGCGGCTCGCCGACGGCATCAAGAAAGGCTGCGCCAATTCCATCCTGATCAAGGTCAACCAGATCGGCACCCTGACGGAAACGCTTGATGCGATCGAGATGGCCTACAAGGCCGGCTACACCGCCGTGATGTCGCACCGTTCCGGCGAAACCGAAGATTCCACCATCGCCGATCTCGCGGTCGCCACCAATTGCGGGCAGATCAAGACCGGCTCGCTGGCGCGCTCCGACCGTACCGCGAAGTACAATCAGTTGCTGCGGATCGAGCAGGAACTGGGAAGCCAGGCGAAATATGCGGGCAGGGCGGCGTTCAAGGCGCTGGCATAGCGTTTTCGTAAAGAAAACGCGTCAAAACAAAAGACTGGCGTTCGGCGCCAGTGGTGACGCCTTATCTGAAGGAGTAACACGCGATGGCGCAACCGATGCTGTTTTCTCCACTTCAGATCAGGGGCGTGCGCCTGAAGAACCGCGTCGTGGTCGCGCCGATGCATCAATATTCGGCGGTGGAAGGCTTTGCCACCGACTGGCATCTCGTCAACGCCGGCAAATACGCGCAAGGCGGCGCCGGGCTCGTCATCATGGAATCGACCAAGGTGGCGCGCAACGGCTGCGGCACGGTAGGCGATACCGGGCTTTGGAACGACGGCTTCATTGCAAACCTGGCGCGTTGCGCTGCGTTCATCAAGGCGCACGGCGCGGTGGCCGGCCTCCAGCTCGGTCATTCCGGCCGCAAGGCGCGGCTGTCGCGCCCGTGGGAAGGCGGCAAGCCGCTGCGCGGCGACGAGCCCGGAATTTTCGATTGGGACGGCTGGGAGCTGGTGGCGCCGAGCGCGGTGCCGCATACCGAGAAATCGCCGACCCCGCGCGCGTTGTCGCATAACGAGGTGCGAGATCTCGTCGCCAAATGGGGCGAGGCCGCCGCGCGCGCCGACCGCGCCGGCTTCGACGTTTTGGAAATCCATGGCGCCCACGGCTATCTGATCCATCAATTCCTGTCGCCGGTCGCCAATGTCAGAACCGACGAATATGGCGGCTCGGAACTCAACCGGGCGCGATTTGCGATCGAGGTCGCCGAAGCCGTGCGCGCGGCCTGGCCGTCGGACAAGCCGCTGTTCATGCGGCTGTCCTGCGAGGACGACGCCGGCTTCGGGCCGGACCAAAGTGTGCGGCTGGCGAAGCTGTTGAAAGCGCAAGGCGTCGATGTGATCGACTGCTCGTCCGGCGGCACGCTTGGATATTCGCCGATGGACGGTGAGCGCTCGAAAAAATACGGCTACCAGGTTCCCTATGCCGAGCGGATCCGGAAAGAAGCCGACATCATGACCATGGCGGTCGGGCACATCGTGCACGCCGACCAGGCCGAGGCGATCCTGCAAGAGGGCCGCGCCGATCTCACCGCGCTGGCGCGCGAGATCATGTACAATCCGAACTGGCCGATGGATGCCGCGCAAAAGCTCGGCGCCGATCCCGATTTCAAGCTGGTGCCGCCGCCTTATTCCTATTGGCTCGGCAAGCGCGCCAAATCCGCCTTCGAGGGCAAGCCATCGACCTGGACCGCCGGAATGACAACGAAAATTTGAGAACCGTAAAGGTCGATCACGACCGCATCAGGAGGATTCAACATGAGTGCCGAAAACTACAAGACCGGGTTGCAGCTTCGTTCGTTGATCAAAAGCAACGGCGAACTCGAAGTATCGCTGGCGAGTGTGCCGACGCCCGAACCGAAGGATGACGAAATCGTCGTTCGGATCGAGGCCACGCCGATCAATCCGTCCGACCTCGGGCTGCTGTTCGGCCCCGCCGACACGTCCGTCGCCACGGCTTCCGGCAGCAAGGAATCCCCTGTCATAACCGGCAAGGTGCCCGAGGCAGCGCTGAAGGGGATGGCGGCGCGGCTCGATCAATCGCTGCCGGTCGGCAACGAAGGCGCGGGCGTCGTGGTCAAGGCCGGCGCGTCCGAAGGCGCGCAGGCGCTGCTCGGCAAAACAGTGTCGATCATCGGCGGCGCGATGTACGCGCAATATCGTGTGGTGAGGGCCAAGGATGCGATGGCGTTGCCAGCCGGCACCACGGCCGCCGACGGTGCTTCGTGGTTCGTCAACCCGCTCACCGCGCTCGGCATGACCGAGACCATGCGACGCGAGGGCCACAAGGCGCTGGTACATACCGCGGCCGCGTCGAACCTTGGGCAGATGCTCAACAAGATCTGCCTCAAGGATGGTATCGGCCTCGTCAACATCGTGCGCAGCAAGGAGCAGGCGGACATCCTGCACAAGATCGGCGCCAAACACGTTGTGGATTCGTCCCTCCCAAGCTTCATGGACGACCTGACCGGCGCGCTGGTGGAAACCGGCGCCACCATCGCGTTCGACGCCATCGGCGGCGGCAAGCTCGCGGGTCAAATCCTGACCTGCATGGAGATCGCGATCAACAAGACCGCCAAGGAGTACAGCCGCTACGGATCGAACGTGCACAAGCAGGTCTATGTCTATGGTGGCCTCGATACGCGCCCGATCGAACTGAACCGCGCCTTCGGCATGGCCTGGGGCGTCGGCGGCTGGCTGCTGTTTCCGTTCCTGCAAAAGATCGGAGCGGCCGACGGCGCCAGGCTGCGTCAGCGCGTGGTCGCCGAGCTCAAGACGACTTTTGCCAGCCACTACACGCAGGTGGTCTCGCTGCAGGAAGCGTTGCAGCTTTCCAACATCGCGATCTACAACAAGCGTTCCACCGGTGAGAAATTCCTGATCAATCCGAACAAGGCCGGGTAGGGCAGGTCCGGATAGATCGACATCCCCAGCCGGGGCACGATGCCCCGGCGTCGCTCTGTGCCGACGATGTGATCGGGCGGTGCCTTGCCCGATCCGGATACAGGCCTATGAGTGCACGGCCTATCAAACGCAATCTTTAGGGTGAATCGCCATGATCGATTTGAGCCGCCGCCATCTTCTTGCCGGCGCTGCCGCAACCGGCGCCGCGGGCGCTTTGACATCTCTGGGGACGGCCGCGCGCGCCGCGGAGCCGCAGGCCGGCGCCCAGGCGCCCGGTTTCTATCGCTACAAGGTCGGCGCCTACGAATGCGCCTCGATCAACGACGGAGCGGCCTCGTTTCCCTTGCCGGATACGTTCGTGCGCAACGTCCCGAAGGAAACGGCGCTGGCTGCCGCGGAAGCCGCCTATATGCCGAAGGGCATGGTGACGGTGCCGTTCAACCCGCAACTGATCAACACCGGCAGCAAGCTGATCCTGATCGACACCGGAAATGGCGCCCCCAAGCTGGAGCCGAGCAAGGGCGCGATCGGCCGCACGCTGCAAAATCTCGCCGCCGCCGGCGTCGACGCCGGCAAGATCGATGTTGTGCTGCTATCGCATCTGCATCCCGATCACACCAACGGCATCCGGGCCGCCGACGGCTCGATGGCGTTTCCGAACGCCGAGATAATGGTGCCGTCGGTCGATTGGGCGTTCTGGACCAGCGACGAGAATGCCGCCAAGTCGCAGTCCGACGAGATGATGAAGAATTATTTCGCCAATGTGAAAAAGACCTTTGCCGGAATCGAGTCCAAGGTGACGCAATACGACTGGGACAAGGAAGTGGCGCCCGGCATCACCTCGATCAAGGCGCCGGGCCATACCCCCGGGCACACCGCCTTTGCGATCGCATCGGGCAATTCGAGGATATTGATCCAGTCCGACGTCACCAACATTCCCGAATTCTTCCTGCGCAATCCGGATTGGCATGTCGCCTACGACGTCGATGGCGACCTAGCGCAAACCACCCGCCATAAATTCTACGACATGGCGGCGGCCGAGAAGGCGACGGTGGTCGGCTTCCATTTCACCTTCCCCTCGATCGGCCATGTCGAAAAAGACGGCGCGAAATACCGGCTGGTGCCGATCGCCTGGAATCCGGTGATCTGATCGCAAGTCACAGCAGTGTGACGCCTTTTTTGCTTTCCAGACACTAGCTGCTTTATGCAAACACAACGTTTCCGAATTTGCTCGGTTCATGCACTTGCATGTTCTGCCGGGCGCGCCTTAAGTGAGCCCAGCCGTTTCAGCCTACAAAGGAAATCCCATGGCCATCCATAATATCGTCGTGATCGTCGGCAGCCTTCGCAAAGACAGTTTTACGCTCAAGATCGCCAATGCGCTGGCCAGACTGGCACCCGCCAGCCTGAAGTTCGACGTCGCCACCTTGAACGGCATCTCCTTTTTCAATCAGGATCTGGAAGCCGCGCCCCCCGCCGATTGGGTGGCGTTCCGCGAAAAGATTCAGAAATCCGACGGCGTCATCTTCGTGACGCCTGAATATAACCGCGCGATCCCGGGCGTGCTGAAGAACGCCATCGACGTTGCCTCGCGCCCTTACGGCAAGAGCTCGTTCCTGGGTAAGCCGACCGGCATCATCAGCAACTCGCCGGGACCGCTGGGTGGCGTCAGCGCCGCCAAGACGTTGCAGAACGTCCTGCCGGGCATTACCGGTCCGATCCTGGGCCAGCCGGAGGTCTATCTGAACAATGTCGGCGACGCATTCGACGACAAGGGCGAATTGACCAAGGACTTGCTGAAAACGGTGCTGAAGCAGTATATCGACGCCTATGCGGCGTTCGTGGAAAGGCACCATCGCTAGACGAGACGGGCCCCGCCGGCTGGTTCCGGCGGGGCTCTTTTTTAGCATTCCATTAACCGGAGCCGTCGCATGCTCCGGATTATGGTCTCTCGCAGCCGACTCAAATCCGTTCTCACCGGGCTCGCGCTCTATACGATCGCGGCGGCCATGATCGGCTATTTCGGCGTCAACGCATACACCGGTAAATACGGCCTGAACGCGCAGCAGGAGCTCGACCAGGAGATCGTCGCCCTGACCTCCGAGCTGGCGCGGCTGAAGCGCGAGCGCGCCGAGGGCGAGCAGCGGGTCTCGCTGTTGCGGTCCGACAGGGTCGATCCCGACATGCTCGACGAGCGCGCGCGCTACCAGCTCGACTACGTCAATCCCCACGATCTGGTCCGGATCAATCCGAACTAATCCGCAAATTTCAAAACGCTGCGAATTCGATATCGAAAGTTTCGTGTCGCGTTGCACTGCGGCATAGCGAAATCTCCGCGGGCTCACGCAATCCTTTCATGGCGGTTTGAGTTGAGCTAGAGAGGGCTATTCGCTCTCTCATCCGGAATTGCCATGGCCGCACCGAAAAAGACCGCCGCGAAAGAAGCTGAACAGGACAAGGAACACGACGCCCCGCCGGAATTCACCAGAGAGCAGGAACTGGGCGCGCTGCGCGACATGTTGCTGATCCGGCGGTTCGAGGAGAAGGCCGGCCAGCTCTATGGCATGGGCGCCATCGGCGGCTTCTGCCACCTCTACATCGGTCAGGAAGCGGTCGTCGTCGGCATGCAGATGGCGCTGAAGACCGGCGATCAGGTCATAACCGGTTACCGGGACCACGGGCATATGCTGGCCTGCGGCATGGACGCCAAGGGCGTGATGGCCGAGCTGACCGGTCGCCAGGGGGGCTATTCCCACGGCAAGGGCGGCTCCATGCACATGTTCAGCAAGGAGAAGAACTTCTTCGGCGGTCACGGCATCGTGGGCGCACAGGTGTCGCTCGGGACTGGTCTGGCCTTCGCCAACCGCTATCGCGGCAACGACTTTGTCAGCCTGGCCTATTTCGGCGACGGCGCCTCGAACCAGGGCCAGGTCTATGAAAGCTTCAACATGGCGGAGCTGTGGAAGCTCCCGGTGATCTATGTCATCGAGAACAACCGCTACGCGATGGGCACTTCGGTGATCCGGTCGTCGGCGCAGACCGATTTTTCCAGGCGCGGCATTTCCTTCAATATTCCGGGCAAGCAGGTCGACGGCATGGACGTCCGCGCGGTGAAGGCTGCCGGCGACGAGGCGGTGGCGTGGTGCCGTGCCGGCAAGGGGCCGTATATCCTGGAGATGCAGACCTATCGCTATCGCGGCCATTCGATGTCGGACCCGGCGAAATACCGCACGCGCGAGGAAGTCGAGAAGGTCCGTCACGACCAGGACCCGATCGAGCAGGTCCGCGAGCGATTGCTGGCGGCCAAGATGACCGAGCAGGAATTGAAGGCGATCGACGCCGAGGTGCGCGAGATCGTCAATGCCGCCGCGGATTTCGCGCAGCACGATCCCGAACCGGCCCCGGCTGAACTTTACACAGACATCTATCGCTAAGCGCGCAAGCTGATTTTCGGAGTCGATATGCCCATTCAAGTGCTGATGCCTGCGCTGTCGCCCACCATGGAAAAGGGCAACCTCGCCAAATGGCTGAAAAAGGAAGGCGAGACGATCAAATCCGGCGACGTCATCGCCGAGATCGAGACCGACAAGGCGACCATGGAAGTCGAGGCCACCGATGAAGGCACACTCGGCCAGATCCTGATCCCCGAAGGCACCAACGACGTCGCGGTCAACACCCCGATCGCGACCATTTTGTCGGATGGCGAGAGTGCGGCCGATCTCGGCAAGGCGGCCGCGGCGCCGCCCAAGGCAGAGAAGGCGCCGGAGAAAGCCGCCGAGGCGCCTGCCGCGGAAGCGAAGTCAACGCCGGCGGAAGCCAAGCCTACCGCGCCAACGGCCGTTGCCGAGCCCGATCCGGAAGTCCCCGCGGGCACCGAAATGGTGACGATGACGATCCGCGACGCGCTGCGCGACGCCATGGCCGAGGAGATGCGGCGCGACCCCGACGTATTTCTGATGGGGGAAGAGGTCGCGGAATATCAGGGCGCCTACAAGGTCAGCCAAGGTCTGTTGCAGGAATTCGGTGCAAGGCGCGTGATCGATACGCCGATCACCGAGCACGGCTTTGCCGGCATCGGGGTCGGTGCCGCGATGTCCGGCCTGAGGCCGATCGTTGAATTCATGACCTTCAATTTCGCCATGCAGGCGATGGACCAGATCATCAATTCCGCCGCCAAGACGCTGTACATGTCGGGCGGCCAGATGGGCTGCTCGATCGTGTTCCGCGGACCCAACGGTGCCGCCGCCCGCGTCGCGGCCCAGCATAGCCAGGACTACTCGGCCTGGTACTCGCAGATCCCGGGCCTCAAGGTGATCGCGCCGTATTCGGCCGCCGATTACAAAGGTCTCCTGAAGGCGGCGATCCGCGATCCCAATCCGGTGATCTTCCTCGAAAACGAAATGCTCTACGGTCATTCCGGCGAGGTCCCGAAGCTCGACGATTACGTGATCCCGATCGGCAAGGCGCGCGTGGTGCGCTCCGGCACCCATGTCACGATCATCTCCTGGTCGAACGGAATGTCCTACGCGCTGAAGGCCGCCGACGAACTCGCAAAGGAAGGCATCGAGGCCGAGGTGATCGATTTGCGCACGCTGCGCCCGATGGACACCGACACGCTGGTCGCTTCGGTGAAGAAGACCGGCCGCGCCGTGACGGTGGAAGAGGGCTGGCAGCAGAACGGCGTCGGCGCCGAAATCGCTGCCCGCTTGATGGAGCACGCGTTCGATTATCTCGATGCGCCGGTGGCGCGGGTGTCGGGCAAGGACGTGCCGATGCCGTATGCGGCCAATCTCGAAAAGCTGGCATTGCCCTCGGTGGCGGAGGTGGTCGAGGCCGCCAAAGCCGTTTGCTATCGGTGAACCATGGCGGGTCCCAGGGAGCAACCATTGCCTCCGGATGTGATAGGCCGCGATGACGCCACCGAAGTGCTGCGTGCGTTCGTGATCGATGGCGGATTGTCGATCGCCTTCACGCGCGCGTTCGAGGAGCCGGATATGTGGGGCCTGCTGCTGGTCGATATCGCGCGCCACGCCGCTCGAGCCTATGCGCGCGAGAGCGGCTACACCGAGGACGATGCGCTGACGCGCATCGTCGACATGTTCGAAGCCGAAATCGCGCGGCCGACCGATACGGGCACCACCACGCCGCGGTCGCAACAAGGTCACTGACAATGCCAATCAATATTCTCATGCCTGCGCTGTCGCCCACGATGGAAAAGGGCAATCTGGCCAAGTGGCTCAAGAAAGAGGGCGACAAGGTCAAGTCGGGCGACGTGATCGCCGAAATCGAGACCGACAAGGCGACCATGGAGGTCGAGGCGGTCGACGAAGGCACGATCGCAAAGATCCTGGTGCCCGAGGGCACCCAGGACGTGCCGGTCAATGACGTCATCGCGGTCTTGGCCGGCGACGGCGAGGATGTGAAATCGGCGGCAGCGGGGGCTGCACCCGCGCCCAAAGCGGCCGAAGCACCGGCCCCGAAGCCTGCCGCCGCACCTGCTGCCGCGGCACCGGCTGCGAAGGCGCTTGCGCCCGCTGCGGCGCCGGCTCCCGCGCCGCAGGCCGCAGCACCCGCGCCGCAAGCCAACGGCCACGACCGCACGTTCTCGTCACCGCTGGCCCGGCGTCTCGCCAAGGAAGCCGGCATTGAGCTGGCGCGCATCACCGGTTCCGGCCCGCACGGCCGCGTCATCGCCCGCGACGTCGCGGAGGCGAAATCCGGCAAGGGCCTCAAGGCTCCGGCCGCGGCGCCGTCGGCCGGCGCGCCTGCGATCGCGCCATCGATGTCGGACAAGCAGATACTCGCGCTGTTCGAGCCCGGCAGTTACGAGATCGTGCCGCATGACGGCATGCGACGCACCATCGCCCAGCGCCTCACCGCATCGGTGCAGACCGTGCCGCATTTCTACCTGACGATGGATTGCGACATCGGCAAGCTGTTGGCGGCGCGCGAGGAGATCAACGCCTCGGCGCCCAAGGACAAGGAAAAGAAGCCGCTCTACAAATTGTCGGTCAATGACTTCGTCATCAAGGCGATGGCGATCGCGTTGCAGCGGATTCCCAATTGCAATGTGAGCTGGACCGAATCCGGCATGCTCAAGCACAAGCATTCCGATATCGGCGTCGCGGTGGCGATGCCGGGCGGCCTGATTACGCCGATCATCCGCAACGCCGAAACCAAATCGCTGTCGACGATTTCGGCCGAGATGAAGGATTTCGCGGCGCGGGCACGGGCGCGCAAACTCAAGCCCGAGGAATATCAGGGCGGCACCACCGCGATCTCCAATCTCGGCATGTACGGGATCAAGGATTTTACCGCCGTGATCAATCCGCCGCACGCCACCATCCTCGCCGTCGGCACCAGCGAGGAACGCGCCGTCGTCAGGGCTGGCAAGATCGAGGCGGCGCACATCATGAGCGTGACCTTGTCCTGCGATCATCGCGCGGTGGACGGTGCGCTCGGCGCGGAGCTGATCGGCGCCTTCAAGATGCTGATCGAAAACCCCGTGATGATGATGGTGTAGGGCTCTCGTCTTTCGGAAGGTCACAAGGGCGATCATGCGATCAGCGGGAGTTTTCATCCTGGCTTTTGTCGCCTCGGCCGTCGCCGGTCTGCTGGTCTATGCCGCGGCGTCGTTGCTGCCGGATTGGGACGATCCCGCCGGGCGCGGCCTCGGCGAGGTGTTTCGCGCGGTGCTGACGCTGACTTATGTGATCCTGAGTATGATTTTATTTGGCGTCGCGGTGTGGCGCCGGGATCGCGAGCGGCACCTCAAGCGCGCGCTTTATGTGCTGTTGCTGGTGCCGTTTCTGATCGTGGTGCTCGGTGTCGCCGATAACGGCATTCACAACATCAACTGGCCGCGCGAGAGCGTCGGCATGGTCCAGACGTTCACGCCGCTATGGACCGTCGCGCTGGTACAATGGTTGATCCTGCATATATATTTCTCGCGGCAGGCCGTGCTCGCGAAAGCCGCTTCCACATGAATTCGAAAAAATCCAGGATCGATGCGCCGCCGCACGATTTATGCCTGAGGTAAGGGGAGCCTGCCATGCCTGACACATCCTTCGATATCGTCGTTATCGGCTCCGGTCCCGGCGGCTATGTCACCGCGATCCGTGCGGCGCAGCTTGGTTTCAAGACCGCGATCGTCGAGAAATCCTATCTCGGCGGCATCTGCAACAATTGGGGCTGCATTCCGACCAAGGCGCTGCTGCGCTCGGCCGAAATCTACCACTACATGAAGCACGCCAAGGACTACGGGTTGTCGGCGGACAATATCTCGTTCGACCCGAAGGCCGTGGTCGAGCGCTCGCGCGCTGTCGTGAAGCGCCTCAATGGCGGCGTGGAATTCCTGATGAAGAAGAACAAGATCTCGATCATCTGGGGCGAAGCGACGCTCGATGCGCCCGGAAAATTCACGGTGAAGAAATCCGAAGCCGCGGCTCCCAAGGGCGCGCTGGGCGAGGGCGCCTATCAGGCCAAGCACATCATCGTCGCCACCGGCGCGCGTCCGCGGGCGTTGCCCGGCCTCGAGCCGGACAAGAAACTGGTCTGGACCTATTTCGAGGCGATGGTGCCGGACAAGATGCCGAAATCACTTCTCGTCGTAGGCTCCGGCGCCATCGGAATCGAGTTTGCCTCGTTCTATCGCACCATGGGCGCCGAGGTGACGGTGGTCGAAGTGCTGCCGCAGATCCTGCCGGTCGAGGATGCGGAGATTGCCGGCTTCGCCCGCAAGCAGTTTGAGAAGCAGGGCATCAAGATCATGTCCGGTACCAAGGTAACGAAATTGGAGAAGAAGAGCGACAGCGTGGTCGCCACCATCGACGACGGCAAAGGCAAGCCGCAGACGATCGAAGTCGACCGGGTGATCTCGGCGGTGGGCGTGGTCGGCAATATCGAAGGTTTTGGGTTGGAAAAACTGGGCGTCAAGACCGATCGTGGCTGCATCGTGATCGATCCGTTCTGCAAGACCAATGTGCCGGGTATCTACGCCATCGGCGACGTCGCGGGACCGCCGATGCTGGCCCACAAGGCCGAGCATGAGGGCGTGATCTGCGTCGAAGCCATCAAGGGCATGCATCCGCATCCGATGGACAAGCTGCTGATTCCCGGCTGCACCTATTGCCATCCGCAGGTCGCCTCGGTCGGTCTGACCGAAGCCAAAGCCAAGGAAGTTGGTCGCGAAATTCGCGTCGGACGTTTTCCCTTCGTCGGCAACGGCAAGGCGATCGCGCAGGGCGAGGATCAGGGCCTGGTCAAGGTGGTGTTCGACAAGAAGACGGGCCAGTTGCTCGGCGCGCACATGGTCGGCGCCGAAGTGACCGAACTGATCCAGGGCTTTGTCGTGGCGATGAACCTTGAAACCACCGAGGAAGAACTGATGCATACGATCTTCCCGCATCCCACCATTTCCGAAACCATGAAGGAAGCCGTGCTCGACGCCTACGGCCAGGCGCTGAATATGTAAGGCTTGCGTCATTGCGAGCCAACGGGTTCGGCCTCTAGCCGGCCTGATGATAAACTCCGCGAAGCAATTCATCTATCCGCTTGCGGCACCATGGATTGCTTCGTCGCTGCCGCTCCTCGCAATGACGGAGGAAACGCCGTTACCGCAAGAAGAAAGAAGTAGATCGTGAAAGACAACGACAACCTGACCATCGAGCGCCCCACTTTCGTGACCCATCTCGAATGCGCGATGGAGGGCGATCACTATCCCGCCGATCAGATCCACAACCTGTCGAAAGCCGGCAAGCCGCTATTGGTGCGGTACGACCTCGCCGGCGTGAAGAAGGCGCTGACCAAGGACGCGCTGAAAGCGCGGCCGGCCGACCTGTGGCGCTACCGCGAGATGCTGCCGGTGCGCAAGGTCGGCGACATCGTCAGCCTCGGTGAGGCGACGACGCCGTTGATCCGGCTGCCCAAGCTTGCGAAGAAAATCGGCGGCGGCGAGATCATCGTCAAGGATGAGGGGCGGTTGCCGACCGGCTCGTTCAAGGCCCGGGGTCTGGTGATGGCGGTGTCGATGGGCAAGGCGCTCGGCATCAAGCACATGGCGATGCCGACCAACGGCAATGCCGGCGCGGCACTCGCGGCCTATGCCACCAGCTGCGGCATCAGGACCACGATCTTCTGTCCCGCCGATACGCCCGAGATCAATGTCAGCGAGATCGAGTTGCAGGGCGCCACCGTCTACCGCGTCAACGGCCTGATCGACGATTGCGGCAAGATCGTCGGCGAAGGCAAGGCCAAGGCCGGCTGGTTCGATACCTCGACCTTGAAGGAGCCGTACCGGATCGAGGGCAAGAAGACGATGGGGCTTGAGCTCGCCGAGCAACTCGATTGGGACGTGCCCGACGTGATCTTCTATCCGACCGGCGGCGGCACTGGTTTGATCGGCATGTGGAAGGCGTTCGCCGAACTCGAGGCGATCGGCTTCATCGGAGCCAAGCGGCCGCGGATGGTGGCGGTGCAGGCATCAGGCTGCGCGCCGATGGTGCGCGCCTTCGAGAACGGCACCGAGCATGCGCCGCGCTGGGAAGACGCGCACACCATCGCCTCCGGAATCCGGGTGCCGCAGGCGGTAGGCGACTTTCTGATCCTGCGCGCGGTACGCGAGAGCAAGGGGTTTGCCATCGCGGTCGACGACGACAAGATTTCGACGGCGCTGAACGAAGTCGCGCGGGAAGAAGGCCTGCTGTTGTGTCCGGAGGGGGCTGCGACCTATGCGGCCTATAAGCAAAGTCTCGCCGATGGCCGCGTCGGCAAAAATGATCGCGTGATGCTGTTCAACTGCGCGACCGGGCTGAAATACCCGTTGCCGCCAGTGACCCGCACGCTCGACCGCCATCAGCCGATCGACTACGCGAAATTATAAAAACCGTCATCCTGAGGAGCGCGCTTTTGCGCGCGTCTCGAAGGATGTTGTTCAGCGCTGTGCGTGCGGCCATCCTTCGAGGCTCGCAAGAGCTCGCACCTCAGGATGACGTCTGAGTTTGTATCGTGTGTTTGTCTCGCCGTCATGCGGCGCTGGAGGATGTGATGCGAACAACGATGTGGGCCGCATTAGCAGCGCTGCTGGCGTTCGCCAGCAACGCGCATGCCGATAATTTCCCGTCGCGCCAGATCACCATCGTGGTGCCGTTCTCGGCCGGCGGCCCGTCGGACGCGATGGCGCGGGTGCTGGCCGAGCGCATGCAGCGCTCGCTGGGCCAGACCATCCTGATCGAGAACGTCACGGGCGCGGGCGGCTCGCTCGGCGTCGGCCGGGTGGTGCGTTCGCCCGCCGATGGCTACACCATCGGCTTCGGCCATCTCGGCACCAACGTCGCCAACGGCGCGATCTACAAACTCGGCTACGATCTCGTGACCGATCTCGAGCCGGTGGTGATGCTGCCGAGCAACCCGATGATCATCGTCAGCAAGGATGCGGTGCCGGCCAAAACCCTAAGGGAATTGCTGGCGTGGCTGAAGTCAAAACCGACGCCGCCGACCGCCGGCACCGCAGGCGCCGGTTCCGGCAGCCATATCGCCGGGCTGTATTTTGAAAACGTCACCGGCATCAAGCTGCAATACGTGCCGTATCGCGGCACCGCGCCGGCGCTGACCGACCTCGTCGCCGGACAGATCGACATCATCGTCGACCAAACCTCCAATTCGATCGCCCAGGTGCGGGCAGGGACCATCCGCGCCTACGCCGTCACCGCGGACAAGCGCGTCGATTCCGCGCCGGAGATTCCGACCACCGACGAGGCGGGCCTGCCCGGATTTCACATGACGCTGTGGTCGGGATTCTGGGTCCCCAAAGGCACGCCGAAAGACATCGTGACAAGACTCAACGGCGCCGCGGTCGAGGCGTTGAGCGATCCGGCGGTGCGGAAGAAGCTCGGCGATCTCGGCCTCGATATGCCGCCGAACGATCAGCTCTCGCCGGAGGCGCTCGGCGCCTGGCAGAAGGCCGAGATTGCAAAATGGTGGCCGATGATCAAGTCCGCCAATATCAAGATGGAGTGAGCGGCACCCGCGATTGCATGCCGTCACATGACTGCGATGCGCTGGCCCTATGAGCGGACTTGCGCGCGGTCCGCTATAGACATCCAGACATATCGCACGAGCCGCCCTCCGCCGATGCATCCGGCAGTCCGACGACAATAAAAGGAAATCAAAAATGAACATGCCGACGCAAAGGCCGGTTGCAAACTGGATGGGACGTTGGTTCGGCGCCGGCGCGGTGGCCGCCGGCGCGCTGGGGCTGGGCATGTCGCTGGCCGCGGCGCAGCAACCGCCGGCGCAAGTGACCCCGCCGCCGCACGACGGTCCGCTGCGTGCGCTGACGCCGGTGCCGGCAAAGATGCTGCTCAATCCGCCGGACAATGACTGGCTGATGTGGCGCCGCACTTATGACGCCTGGGGCTACAGCCCGCTGAAGCAGATCGACACCGACAACGTCAAGAACCTGACGGTGGCCTGGAGCTGGGCGATGACGCCGGGCGCCACCGAGACCACGCCGATGGTCCATGACGGCGTGCTGTTCCTCTACAACTATCTCGACAAGGTGCAGGCGCTCGACGCCACCAACGGCGAACTGCTGTGGGAATACAAGCGCGACATCCCGCCCGAGGTCGCGCGCCAGAACGGCAACAACGGCGCCAAGCGCAACATGGCGATGGTCGACGACAAGCTGATCGTCGCCACCACCGACGCCCACATCATCGCGCTGGACATGAAGACCGGCAAGGTGATCTGGGACCACGAGACCGAGGACTACAAGAAGGGCTGGCGCTACACCGGCGGCCCGCTGGTGGCGTCCAACGTCATCGTGCAGGGCATGACCGGCTGCGGCAACGCCAACCCCGGCGGCTGCTTCATCACCGGCCACGACATCAACACCGGCAAGGAGCTCTGGCGCTTCCACACCGTGGCGCAGCCGGGCGAACCTGGCGGCGATAGCTGGAACGGCCTGCCGCTGGACAAGCGCTTCGGCGCCTCGACCTGGAATTCCGGCAGCTACGACCCAGAAACCGACACGCTGTTCCTGGGCGTCGGCCAGCCCTATCCCCATATCGCCGAAATCGGCGGCCTGCTGCCGAAAAAGGACGGCGCCAACAATGACGCGCTGTACACCGACTCGACGCTGGCGCTCGACCCGCATACCGGCAAGCTGAAGTGGTACTACCAGCACCTCCGAGATGACACCTGGGACCTCGACTACGCCTATGAGCGCGTGCTGGTCGACATTCCCGTCGACGGCAAGGTGCGCAAGGCGATGGTGACGGTGGGCAAGCTCGGCATCATCGAGGTGCTCGACCGCACCAACGGCCAATGGCTGTGGTCCAAGCAGACCGTGTACCAGAACGTCGTCTCGGCGATCGATCCCGAAGACCGGCGCCAAGACCATCAACCAGGATGCCGTGCCGCATATCGGCAAGACCACCACCAACTGCCCGGCCGATCCCGGCAGCCGCGGCTGGCCCGCCACCGCCTACAGCCCGCGCACCCACATGCTGTACATTCCGCTGAACGAGTACTGTTCCGACACCACGCCGATCCCGATCGAGGACGGCAAGACCTACACCGGCGGCAGCCGTGCGATCTTTGCGCGCCGGCAGATCCCGAACAGCGACGGCAATATCGGCCGCATGGACGGCGTCGACCTGTTCAGCCAGAAGGCCGTGTGGTCCGACCGCACCCGCGCGCCGCAGACTGGTGCGGCCCTCGCCACCGGCGGCGGCCTGGTGTTCTCCGGCGCGCTCGATCGCTACTTCCGCGCCTATGACGACAAGACCGGCAAGATCCTGTGGCAGACGCGTGCCTCGAACATCGTCAACTCCTTTCCTATCACCTACTCAGTGAAGGGCCGGCAGTATGTCGCGGTCGCCGTCGGCAACGGCTCCAGCCAGGCACGTTCGCTGGCCACGCTGACGCCCGAGATCGGCGTTCCCGACGGCGGCTCGGCGCTGTTCGTGTTCGCGCTCCCGCAAGGCAAATGATGCAACGAGGCTCGTTCCGCGGTTTGGTTACCGTCGCCGGCGCCGCCGCTATCTTGTTGGCGGCTCTCTCCGCACAAGCTCAAACCAGCGCGGCGAGCACCGATGCGGGCGCAGGCATCTATGCCACCAACTGTGCCGCCTGCCATCAGGCCGGCGGCACAGGGCTCGCCGGCGCGTTTCCGCCGCTCGCCGGGCACGTGCCGGATTTATTGAAGCCGGCGGATGGCCGCGCCTATATCGGGAAGGTGCTGCTGTTCGGCCTGGAGGGCGCGATCACCGTCAACGGCGGCGACTACGCCGGCGCCATGCCGTCGTGGCAGGCGCTGAGCGACAACGACATCGCGGCCGTGCTCAACTATGTCAGCAGCGCCTGGGACAATGGCAAGTCGCTGCCTCCAGGCTACAAGCCGTTTACGGCCGATGAGATCAAGGCGCTGCGCAAACCCGAGCTGACTTCGGCTGCGGTCTATGCGCTGCGGGCCGCAACGGCCGGCGGTGGCGGCGGGCCGGCGACCGCGACGGCAGGAGCAGCACGGGTCAGTTTCACCGCGGACCAGGTGACGCACGGTTCCGACATCTATGCGGATCGCTGCGTCCAATGCCACGGCGACACGCTCGACAATGGTGAATTCGGCGGCGCACCGCTGAACGGATCGTACTTCAAGAAGCATTGGGGTGAGGGTTCAGTGGCCGGCCTTGTCGGCTTCATGAAGGCGAAGATGCCGCCGGACCGCCCGGGCAGCCTGACCGACCAGAGCTACGCCGACCTGGCAGCCTTCCTGCTCGATGCCAACGGCTACCCCAAGGGCGACAAGGAACTGCCGCCCGACACGCCCGCGCAACAGGCGATGAGCCTGAAGCGCGGTCCGTAGGCCGAAGCACTTCGCGAACTCAGGGCCTATCCAACGTCATCCTGAGAGTCTGTGAAACTATTTCCGACGTCATCTTACCCGTGAGGTACGAGCTCTTGCGAGCCTCGAAGGGTGGCCGCAAGTAACTAAGCTGAACACCATCCTTCGAGGCGCGCCAGAGGTGGCGCGCACCTCGGAATGACGTCAGACATTTCAGTTCACGCAGCTTGCTGCTGCTGCGAACGCGCTGCAGATTGCTCGAACAGTCTTCTCCGAAGCGGCAGGCTGCGACCCCGCCAACTGTGTAAACGCGGCCAGATCGCAGGCCCCGGCCATCCGTCCCCGAGATGACCGCGGCCGGAAAACACTGGCGATATATCGGTAGAACCGATGGATATCGTCGAAATAAATCGGCTTTCGCTATTGCGGCCACGCTCCTAACTTCCAATCACTTTCAACCACACACACAAATGGAGACCAACATGAGTGCAACTTCTGTTCAAACCGTCCGTCCTTCCCGTCGCATTGGCGCCTGGACCTTGCAGGGTGTTGTCGCGGCGGCGTTCTTTGCCGCGGGTTTTGCCAAGCTGGCCGGCGTGCCTTTCATGGTCGATGTGTTTACGCAGATCGGCCTCGGCCAGTGGTTCCGCGTCGTGACCGGCGTGATCGAAGTCACAGGCGCCGTCGCGCTGCTGATTCCGGGCCTCGCCTCGATCGGCGCGCTGTGGCTCGGCGGCACCATGGTCGGTGCGGTCGCGACCCATCTGTTCGTCCTGCACAGCAGCCCGGCGGCTGCGGTCGTTCTCGGATTGCTCAACGTAGCGGTGCTCTACCTGCGGCGTGACGAACTCGTTGCCCTGCTTAACCGCGTCAAGGGCTGAGCCTTCAAACCCAACGATTGCCAAACTTCAGGAGACTGACAATGACGACCACTGCAGTGTTCACGCGTTCGAACCACGCTGAAAAGACTTCCCGGCAGATTGCTCTGCGTACGCGTGGACACTCGCATGGCCGCGTCACCCGGCTGGTCAGCCCGGGCGACATCGGCGAACGGATCAAGCCGTTCGTCTTCCTGGACTACTTCGAGGCCGATCCGGCGACCGCACCCAAATTCGGCTTCCATCCGCATTCGGGAATTGCGACCCTCACCGTCATCCTGTCCGGGCAAGCCAACTACAAGGAGACCACCGGCCGCGAAGGCGTCATCGAGACCGGCGGTGTCGAGTGGATGCGTGCCTCGAGTGGCGTGTGGCACACCGGCGGCATGTTCGGCGAGGAGCGCATCAAGGGCTTTCAGCTCTGGGTCGCGATGCCGCCCGAGCTTGAGCTTGCCGAACCCCATAGCCAATATCTCGACGCTTCCGATTTCCATTTTGCCGGCCCCGCGCGGGTGATCGCCGGCGAATACGATGGCGTGAAAAGCGTTGTCGGCTCGCCTGATGGCATCACCTATCTCGATGTGCGCCTCAAGGCCGGCGAGCGCTGGACCTTTCAGCCCGCCAAGGGCCACGACGTCGCCTGGATCGCCTTGCACCAGGGCAGCGTGACCACGCCGCAGCCGATATCGAGGGGCGAACTCGCGGTGTTCGAGGAGGGCGATCAGGCGATCGCGTTTGAAGCGATCTCCGATGCCGGCTTCATCCTCGGCTCCGCGATAAAACACCCCTACGATCTGGTGACCGGCCACTACTCGGTGCACACCAATGCGGATTCCTTGCGAATTGGCGAGCGCAACATCGCCGATATCGGCCGCCGCCTGCATAACCAGGGCGTCCTGCCACGCGCCGCAAGCCGATGATTGATATGACGACCCGCCGGGCGGTATATCATGGGCTTTAGTATCGGTTTGCTCGGTAGGTAGGCCCCATGCTCGACGCCGTCTCGCTCGATCAACTGCGCACCTTCATCGCCGCGGTCGATGAAGGGAGCTTTTCCGCCGCCTCCCGCAAGCTGTTGCGCGCGCAGTCCGTGGTGAGTGAGACCATCAGTAATCTCGAGGACCAGATCGGCGTGCAGTTGTTCGACCGCTCCGGCCGCTATCCCAAGCTCACCGCGGCGGGATCGGTCATTCTGGGTGATGCGCGTAGCATCATCACCGGGGTCGACCTGATGAAGGCGAGGGCGAAGGGCATCTCGGTTGGCCTGGAGCCGGAATTGTCCGTGGTGATCGACGTCTTCTATCCGATCGACGCGATTACCCAGGTGGCCAAGGAGTTTCGGCACAAATACCCGGGCGTGGCGCTCCGCATCTATGTCGAGGCGCTCGGAGGAGCCATTCAACCCGTGCTCGACGGCCGTTGCAGCATCGGCGTCGTCGGATCGCTCCCGGTGATTCCGGATACGCTGACCCACGAGCGGATGCCCGGTATCGCGTTTCTGATGGTGGCGGCCCGCGATCATGCACTGACTTCCTACCGCGGCAAAATCCCCAGGGAAGTTCTGGCAAAACATACCCAGATCATTCTCACCGACAGGTCGGACCTATCCGCGGGCCGCGAATTCGGCGTCATGTCGGCTGCGAGCTGGCGGTTGGCTGATCTCTTCGCCAAGCATCATTTTTTGCTCAATGGTCTGGGTTGGGGCGGCATGCCGTTGCATGCGGTGCGCAAGGATCTGGAGGACGGGCGGCTTTGCGTGCTGCCGATCGAGGACGTGCCGCCGGACGGTTTGATGCTGGCGATGTCGGCGGTGTGGCAGACCAAGTCGCCGCCCGGTCCCGCCGGCCGATGGTTTGTCGATCGCCTGAAGCAAATTCCGGTGGAAACCGGCAAGGTGCCGAAACCGCCGGTCACCAGCAAGAAGGCGAGACGGCTTGCGAAGGCATGACGTCCAGGCGCGCGCCTTCGTCAGAGCGGCGGCGGCGGCATCTTCGGTAACACGCTCTCGATCGCGGCGGCGATCGAGAGCAGGCGCTGGTCCGATCCCGGTGGGCCATCCAGCGCAATGCCCACGGGCAGGCCGTCGGTGCTGAGCCCGACGGACAGGCTAATGCCCGGAATGCCCGCGTTACTGCCGGGATCGGTATTCCGGATGAAGGTTGGGAAAGTCGGCAAACGGCTGCCCTTGTAGTCGATCGTGTCATCCTCGCCGATCGGCCTTGCAACCAGCGGCGTGGTCGGAAAGACCGTGGCGTCGATCTGATGCCTGGCGAAATAGTCGGTAAATGCCGCGATGAGGCGGGGTCGGTGGTGGTCCCGTGCCTGCAGATAGAGATCGTGCGGCACTTGAGTGTCGGTCTTCAGCATGCTTTCCATCGTTGCCCGCACATCCGGGCTGGATACGCCCGCGACGAGTTCCTCGAATTTAAGTGCGCCGCCAGCCTCCGACAAATAGGCGGACAAATCTCTCCTCAACTCGTACAGCGCAATGACGAAGCTGACGGACTCATTGAGGGAGCCGATCCCGGCAAGGTCGGCTTCGACCAATTCGGCCCCCTCGCTTCGCAGACGCGCCAGCACACCCTCGCAGAGCCTTGCGGTATCGTCGTCGAGGTTGTGCCAGAAGTAATGCCTGGGAATACCGAGCCTAAGCCCCGACAGCGCCACGGGTGCGCCTGGTGTGCTTCCGGTGACGACTGAATCAAGCAGCGCGAGATCGGCGACGCAGCGTGCCAGCGGGCCCGCGGTGTCGCGCGTTGATGCAATCGGCACGATACCTTTTTGCGACCACCGCTTGAGCGTCGGTCGCAAGCCCGCAACCCCGCAAAGCGCGCTCGGCACTCGCACCGATCCTCCGGTATCGCTGCCAATGCCGGCAGCAGACAGGCGGGCTGCCACGGCCACGCCGGTCCCGCCGCTCGAGCCGCCCGGAATCATCGCGGGATTGTAGGGATTGCGCGCTGCGCCGAAGGCCGGGTTGTTGCAGGTGATCCCGAACGCCAATTCATGCATCGTGTTCTTGCCGAGGATGATGGCGCCGGCGTCGCGCAGCGCGGCTGCGACCGGCGCATCGCTTGACGGCCGGTTGTTGCGTAAGGCCGGCGTCGCCGCCGTTGTCGGGAACGCCGCGGTGTCGATGTTGTCCTTGAGCGATAGCGGCACGCCGTGAAGCGGGCCCATCGGTCCGCCCCGGGACCGAAGCTTGTCAGCGTCGCGCGCCGCTTCGCGCGCCCGGTCCGCATCGAACGAAATGAACGCATTGAGATGGCGGTATTTCTCGGCGCGTCCGATCAGGCACTCGACCAGCGCCTCGGCCGAAACGTCGCCGTTACGAACGACACCCGCCGCCTCGGTGGCGGTCAATTCCGACAGTTTGGTCATCACGTCCTCAAACCTGTTGCTCAGCCGGACGGTAGCCGCTGGCGCGGCAGGTCAGGCATCGGCATCTATGTCGAGCATTTATATCAGGCTCAGCGCCGAGGCCAACAATGCCGCGAGCCAGAACTCCGCGGCAGGTTACGCCGGAGCATGCCCGAGCCGGGCTAATCGGGCTCATGCTCAGCGCAGCAATTGCAGCACGCTCTGCTGCGAGGAGTTGGCGAGCGCCAGCGCGGACACCGCGATCGACTGGCGGGTCGACAGCGCCTGGCTGTTGGCCGCTTCCTCGTTGGTGTCGGCGAGGGTCAGGTTCGACGCGCCGGTCTGCAGCACGTTGATCAGGTTCTTGTTAAAGTCCTGACGGATCTGCACGACCGAGAGGTTCGAACCGAGCGCGGAGGCTTCCGTGCGCAGCGTGGTCGAGGCCTGGGTCAGCGTCGTCAACAATTTGTTGGCGGAATTGTTGTCGAGGAAGTCGGTGCCCTGGGTCAAGGTCGAGAGACCGAGGCCCGTGGCATCGAACGTCACGCCCTGTATCGACAGTTTCGAGTCGCCGGTTTCGTCGAACGTCAAATTGAGGGTATCGCCGTTCAGCAGATTGATGCCGTTGAACGAGGAGTCCTGCGCCGTCGTGGTGATGTTCTGGATCACCTGGTTGTACTGCGCGACCAGGCTGGCGCGGGTCGCCTGCGAGTTCGGATCGGCGACCGGAGCGGCACCGGCGGTACCCGTGGCGAAAATGCCGCTCGATCCCACGGCCGAACCGGTGAGCGCGACACCGCCGCCGACCGTCGAGGAGGCGGCGTTGTTGGTGGTGGAGATGGTGAGCACGCCGCTGCTGTCGATCGAGGCCTGCAAGTCATTCGCCGCCAGATCCGTGTTCAGATCGTTGAGCGTCGAAACCTGACCGGCGCCGGTGCCGAAGGTGATCGTGCTTGCGGTACCACCGGTGAGGGTCGGCGGAATCGTCAGCGTTTCGCCGCTGAGACCGCCGGAGCCAGCCGTGCCGCTGCCGCTCGCCGCGCCGATGCCGGTCGAGCCGCTGGTGGCCGTGCCGGTCACGGCGCTGAGGACGACACTGGAGTCCGTACCCGTCGTCCCCGACGTAAACACCAACTTGCCGCCCGCGACCGAAGCGACGGTGCTCCCAGTCTGATAGTTGATGAGGCTGGCGACATCCGTTGCGCTCAGGCTGGCAGCGTTGAGCGAAGCGCTCTTGGCGCTGTTGTAGGCCGTGACAGCAGCGGTGGAGAGCGTGACGGTCTGAGAGTCCGACTTATAATGTATCCGGGCGGATCATGCTCTGGCGAGTCTGCGCGAGAGCAACTTGACGCTGGCGATCATGAGCCATGCTTCGGCGCTCGCAATCGTTGCCTCGAAGTCCTTTGCAAGACGACGATTGCGGTTGAGCCAGGCGATGGTTCGTTCGACGACCCAGCGGCGTGGCAATAATTTGAATCCTTTAGCGGCATCGGATCGTTTGACGATCTCGATGGTCCAGCGGCCGATTGAGGCAAGCGCCTTTTTGAGTTTCGGACCGGCATAGCCACCATCGGCGAAGACATGACGTAACCAGGGGAAAGCACTTCGGATCAACTGGAAAAGCGCAGGTGCGCCGTCGCGATCTTGTATGCTGGCTTCATGCACGACGCCTGCGATCAGAAAGCCCGCGGTGTCAGTGAGAAGGTGCCGTTTGCGTCCTTTGATCTTCTTGCCGGCATCGAACCCGCGCGGACCACCTGCCTCGGTCGTTTTAATCGACTGGCTGTCGATCACTCCTGCCGTGGGACTTGCCTCCCGGCCATCGGCCTCACGCGCCATCATGACGAGATGGTGGTTGATCTTCTGCCAGGTGCCGTCATCGCGCCACCGGTAGAAGTACCGCTGCACCGTCG
Source organism: uncultured Alphaproteobacteria bacterium (assembly GCA_963755895.1). Taxonomy (GTDB): domain Bacteria; phylum Pseudomonadota; class Alphaproteobacteria; order Rhizobiales; family Xanthobacteraceae; genus Bradyrhizobium. Next base: position 42,543 of record CAVWMD010000017.1, on the reverse strand, counting down.
TATAAGGCGGAAACTCCTTCGGTAACAACCGCCACTGGCAACCGCTCTGAGCGATGAAAAAGATCGAATTCACTAATGCCCGCATCGCCGTCACACGTGGCCGGCCGCGACGATTCTTGCAAGGCATGTAGGGAGCGATCATCGCCCACTCTTCATCCGTGGTATCGCTTGCATACCGCAGCCCATCTCGACAATATTTCGCTCGAGTGATTTCAGTCCAAACCAATTTGTGCCTCCGTCGTAGCTCGCAACCACGACTGAATCACAAATGACTGAAATCACTCAGCTTAATTTCGGGTCGGCCTCTGAGGGCCAGCGCCATCGACATTGACGGAGAAGCTCTCGGAGTCCGGGGCCGAAGCCGCACCCGTGTTGGAGGGGACGTCGCCCAAACCGGTCGAGCCCGTGCCCAGATTGGCCGTGTAGCCGGTAATTTCCACCTCCGAGTCCGTACCGGTCGTGCCGGAGGAGATTTCGAGATTGCCATTGACCACCGACACCGGGCCGGCGCTGGAGACAGTGCCAACGGACTGGTAGTTGATGATGTGGGCGATGTCCTGCGCGCTGAGGTCAGAGATGGTGCCGCTGAGAGTGCCACCGAGGCCCTCGTACTCGGTGACGGCGTTGGTAGTGAGGTAGATTGAGTTCGTCGTTCCGTCGATGTTCAGGGTAAAGCTCGCAGTGTTGCTGCCGCTGAGGTCGATATTCGAGAAGGCGCCCCCGATAACAGTCGTTGCCGCTGTCGGGCCTCCGGTACCCGCGACGTCGAGGGTCGTGAAGGCGCCGGCTGTGACCGAACCGGAGGTCGCCGCGGTGGAGCTGCCGAGCAGATCGTCCGCGGTCGCGCCGCTGATCGCGGTGGAGGAGACGGAGGACTTCGTGCTGTAGCCGGTCGGTGCCTGCAACACCTGGTTGGCGATCGACTGCGCGCTCGAGACGAGGCTCTGCAGCGAGGTGATGCCGGTGTTGGCGGCCTGCAGAACCTGCACGCCGTTGCCGATCTGGTCCAGCAGATTGTTGATGTCGCCGGCGCGGTTGTTGAGGTCCTGCGCGGTGAAGAAGCTGGTCGGATTGTCCAGCGCCGAATTGACCTTGTTGCCGGTCGCGAGATCGTTTTGCGTGGTGGCGAGGAGGGATGCGGTGGACTGCAGCGAGAGCAGGTTCTGGCGAACCGATGCGGAGAGCGTGATACCCGACATTACTCAACCTATTCTAGGTCTTACTAAGCGAGGGGAACCTAGCGGTTGAAAATTAAAAGAAAGTAACCAGATGGGGTGTAGGCATGGAAGCCGATGGCACGTTCAAAAACGACGGGGCTTTACATCCGCCGCTGCTCGGGTGTCGTCGGCGCCGCGTTACGTCATCGCATTTGCCACCTCTCTGTCGTTGAAGACGCGGCGTCCCGCAGAGCTGCGGCTTGGAATTTAATTTTGCTGGCAAATCAGGCAATCCGGCGCTTAACTCCGGTTGCGAAGTTAAAATTTATTTCATCAGAGCTGAGGGAGGTAGATCATGTCGAGCGCCACCATAGCCGCTTTCTTTGGAGTCGTTGGTCCTCCGGGATCGTCGCCGCAGCGACAAAATATTACGTTCCTGCAAAGTCTGTTTGTCCCGGACAATCCGCCAGGCAATCCCAGATATCCGAACATCGGCTTAACGACCGGCGGTCCGCAGTTTACCGGGCAACAGGCTATCCATATCCTGTTTACTCAGCTTTTTACTTCATTTCCGGACGTGGTGTTTGCACCGGCGAACGCGCTGCAACTCACCGATGGAAACACGACAGCCATTGAAGCGACATTGAGCACCGGGATCCAGGTGGCGCAATGGTTTCAAGGCAAACTCGCTTCAGCGCCTCTTTCACCTATTGTTCCAGACGGGAAACATCGCTCCGACTACCTGCCCGTATGCGCCGTTTTCACCTTTGAGAAACATAGTGGCCTGATTTAAAATCTTGGTCTTTATTTCGATCGCTTTAAGTTGGCAGCAGACCTGACGTAACGCAGGCAATACCGCTGCCCGGAGATCATGCTCAAACAATAGAGCAGAGCGGGATGACGACCGGGTAAGTCGTCCCGCTTTAGTGCCCGAGCTCCGCGAGAGCCGCGTGGACCCGCGCGAGGATCGGAGTTTGTCCGAATTGGGAAAAAATCCGATCGGCCTCGGTCAGATGCCGGATCGCGAGGGCGCGCTTTTTCCTGCCTTTGTAGAGAAGGCCGAGGATCATTTCAGCGCGGCCGATATGATGACCATTAACATCAAAATGAGGGTTGCTTCGAACCTGGGAAACAAGTGACTCAATCGAAGAGCGCCCAACAAATAAAATCTTGATCAATATGGAAATATTTTTAAGGAGAAGACCCAACGGAGCCTTGTCCTTCGGAAACATTACCTCGAGATAAACCTCGCAAAGAAAGAGCTTCGCCCAGTCTTCCGCCGCGCGCCACCCATCCCGACGCGCCGTTACGATTACATTCTCGATAATATGAATTCCCTCTGCTATTTTTCCATTCAAAACGGCCAAAATACCGAATGCCGGGTTTAATAGAATGAGCTCATAACGCCAATTCAGCTCAGTTAACTGCCTTCGTATATCGGTTAATACAGGTTCTGCTTTTTCCAGCTCCTTTAGCAACGCGAGAGCCGAACCTTTCACACCCAGGGCATTCATCCGCTCCTGGGGCGTGTGGGCGATTTGCAGGCATTCTTCGGCACAGCTGAGTGCTTTTGCATAATCATCGCTTGTCAGCGCAATCCAACCGAGAACCCCCATTCCCATTCCCATCGGACGAGGGTCGTTCAGGCGACGCCCGACCTTGCTCATCTTCTCGGCGATCTTGCGCGCGACACCCATCCTTCCGCGGCCGATTTCATCGATCGCGATTACCCAGCGAACCACACTCCTGATGTAAACGTCCTCGGTCCTTGAAGCAGCCTTGAGCGCGCTTCGCACGATCGGCTTTTGGTCTGCAAGCGTCATGGGCGCGACCGCCGACGAAACGAGTATTTGACCTGAAAGGGAATATGCCCTCGATCGGTCATCGCCCAGCCTCTCGGCCATTCGGGTAATGTTTTCCTGTTCCGCGAGGGCCGCTTGAAACTCGTTCATAAAGCAGAGGCTGAACACCTTCTGATGCAGAACCAAAACGGTTTGAGTGCAGTCGCCCAGGTTACGCAGCTGTGCTGCGAACTTGTCGGCGATCTCCACGACTTTCCTGTTTTTGCCCAATGCATTTTGAAGCAGGGTATACTCCACGAGCACATCCGCGATCTGTTGATCGCTGGCGCATCCCGGGTTGGTCTCAAACCGCGCAATCGCTTTGGAGAAATGGACCTCGGCTTCCTCGAGGGAATAGACGCTGAGGCTTCTGCTGCCGGCCATGGAGAGGTAGGCGAAAGCCTTGCCGGCGTGATCGGTCTGGCTGTAATGATACGCCAGGGCCTCGGCCACTTCGATCAAACGGTTGCCGCTGCGACGCTCGATTTCCTCGGCGATGCCAAAATGCAGCGCCGTGCGCGCCTCGGTAAGAAGGCTTTCATAGAGCGCGTCTCGAACCAGCGCATGCTTGAACGAATAGTCGTTCGACTTGCCGCGGCTGCGGACCAGATCGAGCGCCTGCATCGCCGCGAGCCGGGCATCAATGTCGCCGGTGTCGTCGACCACGACGGCCAGCAATTCCGTATCGAAACGCCTTCCGATGACGGAGGCTGCTTGCAAGAGCCTGCGGTCCTCCGGCGAAAGGCAATCTACCCGAGCCGTCAGGAGACTCTGCAGGCTGGCTGGCAGCACCGCGGCCATCGTATTTGCGTCGAATTCCGCCTTGCCCATCGCCGTGCGCAGGACACCGCGTTCCGTGAGGAAGCTCACGATCTCCTCGGCAAAGAGCGGATTGCCCTCGGCTTTCTCCTCCACCTGACGAACGAGCGTCTCAGGCAGGATGTCTACCCCCAACCGTGCTTGAACCAACCGGCGGACGTCGCCGGCGGGGAGCGGCTCCAAATGCAATTTGGTCACGACCGACCGGTCCAGCCATGGCGGCACGTAATCAAGCCGGCGTGAATGAACGATTAGAAGCCGGAGCTTGCGTGTGCTGTTGACGAACTTGTCAAACAGTTCCTCGGATACGCTGTCGATCCAGTGTAAATCTTCGATGATCAGAATGAGGGGTGAAAGTTGGCTCCGTGCTTCGACCAGCTGCTGCAAAAGGTCGCGCGTGCGAAGGCCGATCAGCACACCGTCGAGCCCGGCTAGGGCGCGATCGGGAGCTTTCAGACCAAGCAGATGCAGGAGCAGCCCAAGATTTAGCGCCGTATGGAGCCCGAGCCCCGTCAGCCCCATTGCCAATTTTTCCGCAATCTCTTCCTCCGCATCGCCTGGCCGAATTCGGAACGCGCCGCGCACCACTTCGATGAACGGAAGAAATGCCGTCTGCTGGCCGTAGGGCGAGCAGTTTCCTGTCAAGATAACGACGCGTTGCTCGGAAATTCGCTGGCGGAATTCGTAAAGAAGCCGCGACTTGCCCATGCCCGGCTCGGCCATCAGATCGACCACACGAAGTTGCGACGCTGCCTCGGTAAGCGCTTGTTCGAGGACTTCAAATTCGCGTTCGCGTCCGACGAAGGCGCCGAGTCCCCGGCTCATCGCCATATCGAACCTTTTGGCCCCCGGGCGAACGGCGCTGAGCCGATAGGCTTTTTGCGGTTCAGACTTCCCCTTGATACTGTGTTCACCGGCAAAACTTGCTTCAATCATCCCTCGCACCAGTCGGTGCGTCGTTTCGCTCATGACCGCGGAGTCGGGCGCGGCGAGTGTCTGCAAACGGGCGGCAAAGTTGATCGTATCACCGTGGAATGACAGTCCGGCGGGGGCGTACCCTCCCACTTCACCGATCACGGCTGGACCGGTGTTGAGGCCAATGCGTATCTCCGGCCGTATGCCGTGTTTGGCTTCAAGGTCGGGTCCGGTTTTCTTGAGACGTTCCAGGATCGTGACGGCGGCACGACAGGCGCGTAAAGGCGCGTCCTCAAGCGCGCCGAACGCCGCCATGATGCCATCGCCGGTAAAGCTCTCGACGATGCCACCCTGCTCATTGACGCTTTCGCCCATGAGTTTGGACAGGCTTCGCATCAACGAATAGGCGGCTTCCTCTCCTCGCCGCTCGGAAAAAGCCGTGAAGCCCACCATGTCGGCGAAGAGGACAGTAATTTGCCTGCGCTCAGCCTCCATGTCGAAGCCCTCCAGACGAAGACACCTTTAGCATAGCCGGCCAAGTTTGAGAACTTCACTGTAACCTGGCGGCGCTCAACGTGATCCTCGCGGGGCGCGGCAAAATGACCAAGCGCGCAGGGCGGATCAGCGCCCCACGAGCTATCCGGAGGCTACGATCTGCACGAGCAAGGCGCGGATGTCACAGCCTTCGGCTGGTATGGCATCACGGCGCCAGCGGCAGCGCCGGATCCCATCATCGAGCGCATGCAATCCGAAATCGCCCATGCGATGTCGGATGCCACGATCAAGCAAAAGCTCCGTACAGGGCCTGGACGTGCACTATCTGCCATGCCTGGAGTTCGGCAAGTTCATCGACGGCGCGACCGGGAAGGGGAGCAGGATCGTTCGCGAAGCCGGGATCAACAAGCCGTAGGCGGATCACGTCCGGGAAGGCGCGACGGTCTGCGTGAGCAAAATATTTTCTCCGCAGGCGTAACCAAAGTCGGTTTCGAACGTAGTTTGCCCGGGATGCAGCTTTGTCGACCCTTTGCGGGCCAGAGCGGATGCATTCTTAGCAAGTGCCAATTCGGAGAGCGCTTATGAAGGTCACTTCCAAGTCCGGTGCCGCCATTGCCGCAGCCGCTGCCACGCTGTTTCTCGCTGGCATGAGCATGTCATCCGATGCACAGGCCGCTGACGGCCATTGCATGGGTGCGAACGCCTGCAAGGGCCAAAGCGCCTGCAAGGGCGGCAAGTCTCCCGGTCCCGGCGCAAACGCCTGCAAGGGCCAGGGCTTTGCCACCATGAGCAAGGAAGCTTGCGTCGCAGCCAAGGGCAAGTTCAAGGCGGGTTGAGTTCGCGCCCGCACGACGATCGCGACACGCCTAAAACGGCCTCGGTCCGCTCCGGATCCGGGGCCGTAGTTTTGTTGGCTGATGTTCAGTGCAGATTAGCCGATCCCGTCCGCCGTAGCGCAACGCGCGAAGGCGGAAGGTGTAATCCGCAATTGCGAACTCGGTCAGGCCATCCGTCCGCTGCTCGAAATGAGCCAGCAGGCACGATGCAACGGCTCGCGCAGTAGCGCTCTTGATGTCGCAAATCGACGGCCATGGCGGCGGATTGCGCCTTCGGCTAATCCGCCCTGCGAGCTCTAAACGCTGTTTCTCGGCAAAACCGTCAGAAAGTTTGCATGCGTATTCCGGGAATTCGGCAGCACGCGTTCGTTCCAGTCTTTCAAACTCACTTGCAGGCTGACCGAGATCTGCCGAACGTCTGGACTGGAACGCACCAATAAAGTTCGATATCTATCAGGTAACACACAACTTGAAGGGTGAAAAGTGCCGGAGCCGCTTCAGCTTCAAATGTTGACCGATTTCGAATAAAATCCACGAGGCCTTCTCCAATTGGAGCGATGCCTTGATGGAGCATGGGGACTCGCGCGATAGCCTCCGGTGGCTACCCCAGCGAAAAATATTCTTTCGCGCCAACCGAAACGAGGCCACTCCCGATCAATCCGTCGTGCTCGGCCTAGACCCTGCTGGCAAGAACGCGACCGTCGAGTTGAATGAACCGTTGCAGTACGGAACTGAGAATTCCCTATCGGGCGTCGCGCGAGATCGAACTGGGCGACTTTATTTGCTTAGACAAGGTACACTACAGAAAAACGCTCAATCTGCCCGAATAGATGAACCTCTGTTCGTGGAGCGAACCGGCCTTAATCCCGCTGACGTAACGATTAATGGCGCCCGGGCTAAGCGCTCTTGGTTCATCGTGACGGCACTTGACGTCCCGTCGTTGGATATTTGTCGGAACACTGCTGCCTTCGTGGACCGGTGTAACCTCGCAAGGGACGCAGATGCCGAGGTGACGGCCAAGCACGACGACGAACGTCTCGCCGAACTATTCGGCAAGCCGGAGCAAGGTGGTCAAATCGCCGGGCAACCCACCATTAATCTCAATCAGCGGCGTCGCATTCAGGGCGAGGTTTGGCAAAAGCTGAGGCCCTCCTGGTCACCGATGGGCGTCGTCTCGTTAAACCGAGGTCCGCCCGCTTTGAGGTTGATGGCGAAATCGAAACCCAAACCGAGAAGCTGCTACTTGAGATTAAGACCGATAGCACAGCAGCAGACATCTACACTGGCATAGGCCAGCTAATCCTTTATCCGAAGTTATTGCCGCGGCTTTCCGGTCACCGTCGAATCCTTCTTCTTCCCCGCTCGCCTTCCGACCCGCTGGTTGCAGCGATCCGTGAATGCGGGGTTGAGCTACATAGCTACGATTTACGGTTGGACGGCGAGAAAGTGCATGTCTGCTTCTCTCCACAGTTTCTTCAGCTATGCGATCTAGCCTCCTAGCGCGCATGCCCGCCTGCCTCTTGCGCCGAACGCGAGAGGGCCGTGCGACTAATCTGGGTCGGACGAGCGGCGCATTCGCATGATGCTGAAGTCACTGGAATGAAAACGACCCAAAGTGAGGTCGGTCAGCACTTTAACCGATGCGCACCGCTGTCTCCAGCGGATGGATGACTTCGTCCCTCATCTTTGTGAACACTCTCGATGATTTGTAACACGCGAGGGCCAGTTAATGGCATTTGATAAAGAGCTCTATAAAGCACTGAAGGCTGGGCTTGCCGATCTAACCGAGCCACAAAATCAAGCATTGCGTTTGATCTGGGAAAATCCCAACGTTCCCGTCTACAACCTGCCTATCAAAATTGGCCGCCAACCCAGCGGCTATGTGTGGCTCGCTGTCGGCGCTGGTATCAAGACGAAACTCTGGCGTCGCATGCCACCCCAGATCAAACGGGAGGTCCAGCCACCGGGCTATCTACCCTTTTATGTGGGGCTCTTGGTGAGACTCTACACTGTCGAAGATCGCCACCAACGGCGTCTGAAAGTCTTCGAACTGCACGCCGAGGCGGTGAAGGCCCTTCAAGAACTGAAAATCATCGGGACTAAACGTGACCAACCATCTCCTGATTATAAGCGGCTTGACAAGATGGAAGATGACGAAGTGCCAACAGGGTTCAGTGCGCCCGCTGAAAGAAAGCGCGTCAATCTTGCGATCATAGCGCGCCGCGGCCAACAAAAATTCAGAGAGGCTTTGCTGTCAGCTTATGGGGGCAGATGTGCTGTGACCGGCTGCGATGAAAGAAACGTCCTCGAAGCTGCTCACATAATCGGTTTTAGAGACAGGGGGCGTTACGAAGCGAGTAACGGCATCCTCCTCAGAGCCGATTGGCATACGCTTTTTGATTTGGGCCTGTGGACGATCAATCCTGAACGCCTCACGATTGTGCTTTCAGCTAATATCAAGGAAAAAGAATATGCGAAATTTCGCGGCCGCCGCATCACCATTCCAGATGACACTAGGTATGCTCCCAGCCGCGAGGCACTCAAAAGACGCTATAAGCGCTTTCGAAAGACGGCACACGCGGCACGATGATTTGAGGATCAACGCCCGATGCTCACAGAGCCATGCCCCACGGAATTGTCCGCGATATCCTAAATGGTCATTTTCATCCGCGCTTCCCCTTGCGCCTAAAATCTAATTTCCCCAGCCGTTTCAAACTGATTTGCCCTGTCCAGACCTCGCGCAAAAAATAATTCGCTTCTCCTTTTGGGCAAATCACTTGTTTAATGATGGCTGTCTCACCCGAACGAGGGGCGGCTCGCGATCGTCACGAAACGCGCGGTGGGATGCGGTGGACGCGGTGGCTCGCGCGCGCAGGGTTTAGCAGGGCGGCTCTTACGGGCTGTGAGCGACAACCGGCGCGCAGGACGAACGAGGCAAGCGCGTACGGCGAAGTCGTGTGGTCCTGACGCCCCAATGGCAGGTGCGTCAAGCTTTATGGAGGTGCATCGGCCCGACCGGGTTGCGACGCGCCAACATCCGCAAGGCGACGGTGACAAGCAAGCCTGGTCTCGCCGGGGAGAGCACGAAATAAGTCGTAAAGCCATTGCGCAGGGAAGGCCGGACTGCTTCCGCTGAACCTGTATGCTCATGTGCGTACTTTTGTTTGCCTTTGCACATGAGACCTCGGGTGCAGCGCGCACCCGGTCTTCCCTGCGCCCTTTTGAGGGGCGCCTGCGCCCTCTCTCTTTCAGGGCGAACGAATTTGTCAAACCTCGGGCGTATTGCTCCGCGAGATCGCGGAACTGTGTTTTCCGGATGCGCGTGTGACCTCAAAATGCCGCAACCGCGCGCGATCCTTGATCGCCAAGGAGCCGGCCATGACGGTTCATGCAGACTTCTCCAGTCAGGACTATTTTCGTAATCCGGCAGCCTCGATCGCGAAGCTCCGCGCGCTGGGGCCGGTGGTGCAAGTGCGCTTCCCGATGGTCGGCACGGTCTGGGCCACCACCACGCAGGCGCTGGCCGATCAGGTGCTCAAGGACAGCGCGACCTTCACGATCCGGCAGGACGACGGCACCGTCGTGGGATTGCGCTGGTGGATGCCGCCGATCATCCGCACGCTGGCCAACAGCATGCTGTCGATGGACGACCCGGATCACCGGCGGTTGCGCGACATTGTCGACGAGGCGTTTCGCCGCCGCGCCGTGCTCGACATGGAGCCGCACGTGCAGGCGCTGGGCGACCAGCTCGCCGGTCAATTGTTCACCGATGGAAGTACGGCCGACCTGGTCGCGCGCTATGCCCGCAAGCTGCCATTGTCGGTGATTTGCGAATTGCTCGGTCTGCCGCTGGCCGATCGGCCGAAATTCACCGCCTGGGCGAGTGTCTTCACCCGATCCGCCGGCCCGCTCGGAATCTTCGCGATGATCCCGACCGCGATGGCCATGAAGCGCTATATCGAACGGCATCTGGAAGTGGTGCGGCGGCAGGGCGGGGAAGGCTTGATCGCCGAGATCGTGCGGGTCGAGGAGGAGGGCGGCAAGGAGGGCGACAAGATCAGCCCGAACGAAATCGTCGCGATGGTTTTCCTGCTGCTGTTTGCCGGCCACGAAACCACGACCCATTTGATCAGCGGCTCGGTGCATGAACTGCTGAAAAACCAGGCCTTGCGCGATTGGCTGCAACAGGACTGGAGCCGCCTCGACCTCGCGGTGGAGGAGTTTTTGCGGTTCATCACGCCGGTGCAGTTCACCAAGCCGCGCTACGTGCGCAGGGATGTCGAGCTCGGCGGCGTTCGGCTGCGAAGGGGCGACAAGGTGATGGCCATGCTGGCCGCCGCCAATATGGATCCCGCGGCCAATCCCAATCCGGAGCGGCTCGACCTGCAACGCAAGCCGAACCGGCACATCGCGTTCGGCACCGGCGTGCATTTCTGCCTCGGCCACCAGCTGGCCCGTATGGAAGCCCGGTGCGCGCTGAAATCGCTGTTCGGGCGCTGGCCGGGCCTCGCGCTCGCGGTGGACGAGAAGGAAATCAGATGGCGCGAGCGGGCGGGCTTCAAGGCGATCGACCGCCTCCCGGTGGTGGCCGGGCAGGGACACGCCGCGGAGCGTGCCAGCGCGCTGCCCCAAGGCGACGCCTTTACCAGAGTGGATTCAGAACATGCCTGAAAAATGCACTCTGGAAGCATTCCAAATGGTTGCCGTCACGCCACGATTGTTGCTTGGCCGCAACACCGAGGCAACATTTAACCCTGATCACAGGCGGTTCTTGTGCTCGCCGCTTTTTTGCCACACCCCTCCCTGAAATCATCTTTCACAAGACGAACCGGCCACGGGCTCCGCGAAAGCGAAGCAAAATCGGGCCGGGGAACAGGGTCGCAATGGACGCCAAGACCAACATCAAGGGAAAGCTGCCGAGCCGTCATGTGACGGAAGGTCCGGAGCGCGCGCCGCATCGCTCCTATCTGTATGCGATGGGGCTGACGACCAACCAGATCCACCAGCCGTTCGTCGGCGTGGCCTCGTGCTGGAATGAAGCCGCGCCCTGCAATATTTCGCTGATGCGCCAGGCCCAGGCGGTCAAGAAGGGCGTTGCCTCCGCCGGCGGCACCCCGCGCGAATTCTGCACCATCACCGTGACCGACGGCATCGCGATGGGTCATGACGGCATGCGTTCGTCGCTGCCGTCGCGCGAATGCATCGCCGATTCGGTCGAGCTGACCATGCGCGGCCATGCCTACGACGCGCTGGTCGGACTCGCCGGCTGCGACAAATCGCTGCCGGGGATGATGATGGCGATGGTGCGGCTCAACGTGCCCTCGATCTTCATTTATGGCGGCTCGATCCTGCCCGGCAATTTCCGCGGCCAGCAGGTTACGGTGCAGGACATGTTCGAGGCCGTCGGCAAGCATTCGGTCGGCGAGATGTCGGACGAGGATCTCGATGAAATCGAGCGGGTGGCCTGTCCGTCGGCTGGCGCGTGCGGCGCACAATTCACTGCCAATACGATGGCGACGGTATCCGAGGCGATTGGGCTGGCGCTGCCCTATTCGGCCGGCGCGCCCGCGCCTTACGAAATCCGCGACTCGTTCTGCATGACCGCCGGCGAAAAGGTGATGGAGTTGATCGCGCTCAATATCCGCCCGCGCGACATCGTTACACGGAAGGCCTTGGAAAACGCGGCGGCGGTTGTGGCGGCGTCGGGTGGCTCGACCAATGCTGCATTGCACCTGCCGGCGATCGCGCACGAATGCGGAATTAAATTCAATTTGTTCGATGTCGCCGAAATCTTCAAAAAGACTCCTTATGTCGCGGATTTGAAACCGGGTGGCCGTTATGTCGCCAAAGACATGTTTGAAGTTGGTGGGATACCGCTTCTGATGAAGACGTTGCTCGACAATGGCCACCTGCACGGGGATTGCTTAACCGTCACTGGCCGCACGATCGCCGAAAACCTCAAAAGCGTGAAATGGAATGCGCACCAGGACGTGGTGCGTTCCGCCGACAAGCCGATCACCGTCACTGGCGGGGTGGTGGGCCTGAAGGGGAATCTCGCTCCAGAAGGTGCGATCGTGAAAGTCGCGGGCATGTCGAACTTGAAGTTTACCGGTCCGGCTCGGTGCTTTGACCGCGAAGAGGATGCTTTCGAGGCGGTCCAGAAGAAAACCTACAAAGAGGGTGAGGTCATCGTGATCCGCTATGAGGGGCCGCGCGGCGGTCCCGGCATGCGGGAAATGCTCTCGACCACGGCGGCGCTCACCGGGCAGGGCATGGGCGGTAAAATCGCACTGATCACCGATGGCCGGTTCTCCGGCGCCACCCGCGGCTTCTGTATCGGCCATGTCGGACCGGAGGCGGCGGTCGGTGGCCCGATCGCGCTGCTGCGGGACGGCGATATCATCGAAATCGACGCCGAGGTCGGGACTCTTAACGTAAAGTTGAACGACGCGGAGCTGGCCGAACGTAAGACCAAATGGCAGCCGCGCGAGACCAACCATACGTCAGGCGTCCTATGGAAATATGCCCAACAGGTTGGGCCGGCAGTGGATGGTGCGGTGACCCATCCGGGTGGTGCGTACGAGAAACAGTGTTATGCGGACATCTAGGCGTATCATTTTGGCGTTGCTGTTAGGGGCCACCCCGGTGGCCTCGCTGGGATTCGCCTTCGACGGGGCGCCGGCCAACCAGGATGCGACGATTCCCGTGGTCGCGGCGCAGCCCGGGTCTCCCGCCGCCCTGAAAAAGGTGGTTCCCCCGCTGGCGCAGGACAGTTCGCTGACCTCGCTGCAATATGCCGCCGAAGGCGGTCATCCGATCGCGCAGTGGAAACTGGGGCGGATGTACGCCGACGGTAACGGGGTTACCCAGGACGATTTGCGCGCGTTCGAATATTTCAGCCGCATCGCCAATGCCCATGCGGAAGACAGCCCGTCGGCGCCGCAGGCCAGCGTCGTCGCCGACGCCTTTGTGGCGTTGGGGCGCTATTACCTCAACGGCATTCCCAATTCGAAGATCAAGTCGGATCCGGAGCGGGCGAGGGAGATGTTCTCCTATGCCGCCTCGTATTTCGGCAATGCCGATGCGCAATATGACCTGGCCCGGCTATACCTCAACGGCGGCGGCACCTCGCGGGACGACTTCCGCTATGGCGCGCGCTGGCTCGGCCTGGCCGCCCAGAAAGGCCAGCACCAGGCCCAGGCGTTGCTCGGCCAGTTGCTGTTCAACGGCGACCAATTGCCGCGTCAGGCCGCGCGTGGGCTGATGTGGCTTACGCTGGCGCGCGACGCTGCGCCGGACGAGAACTGGATCAAGGAAAGCTACAACAAGGCCTTCGCCAAGGCGTCGGATGACGACCGCGCGATGGCGCTGCAGATGCTCGAGCACTGGGTGCAGGGCCGCAAGGATTGATCGACCTACGCCGTCTCGAAATCCAGGTCGGCCCAGACCGGCACGTGGTCGGACGGTTTTTCCCAGGCGCGGACGTAACTATCGACGCCGACATCGACCAAGCGGTCGCTGGCCTGCGGCGACAGCAAGAGATGATCGATGCGCAGGCCGTGGTTCTTTTGCCAGGCGCCGGCCTGATAGTCCCAGAAGGTGTATTGGTTGGGCTCATCGGTGACCGCGCGCAGCGCGTCGGTCAGGCCTAAGCCCAAGAGCGACTGAAAGGCCTCGCGGGTGGTCGGCCGGAACAAGGCGTCGTTGATCCAGGCGGCCGGGTTGTGCACGTCCCGGGCTGCCGGAATGACGTTGAAATCGCCGGCCAGCACCAGCGGCTCTTCGGTCTTCAGGCGCTCTTTCGAATACTCAAGAAGCCGCGACATCCATTTGAGCTTGTAGGGATATTTCTCGGTCTCCGGCGGGTTGCCATTGGGCAGATAGAGGCAGGCGATGCGCAGCACGCCGCGCTTCAGCGGCACCACGCCCTCGAGGAAGCGCGCGTGCGAATCCTCGTCGTCGCCGGCCAGCCCCGACTTGGTCTCCTCGAACGGCAGCTTCGACAAAAGGGCCACGCCGTTGAAGGTCTTCTGGCCGTGGGTGACGACATTGTAGCCGAGCGCCTCGATCTCCAGCCGCGGAAACGCATCATCGACGCATTTGATTTCCTGCAGGCAAACGACGTGGGGCGAGCAATCCTTCAGCCAGGTCACCAGATGCTCGATCCGCTGCCTGACCGAGTTGACGTTCCAGGTGGCTATTCTCATGAAGCGGGCAGTTGCTCAGATCGAAAAACTGGTGCCGCAGCCGCAGGATGCGGTGGCATTCGGATTGACCACGCGAAACGACGCGCCGATCAGATCGTCGACAAAATCGACCTCGGAGCCCGCCAAAAACGGCACCGAGGCCGGGTCGACCAGCACCACCGCACTGTCGCGCGCGATCACCAGATCATCCTCGGCTTGCGCCCGCTCGACGTCGAATTTGTACTGGAAGCCCGAACAGCCGCCGCCCTCGACGCTGATCCGCAGCATCGCGCCGTCACCCTCGCTCTTGAGGATTTGCCCGATGCGGCGGGCAGCACGCTCGCTGACGGTGATGGCTGCGGTCATGACAAATCTCCGAATGGCCGGTGTGATGCCAAAATCTCTGGTATCCGGCGCAAAGCCTAAGTTAAGTGCGCCGGGGACCGGAATCAAACCGTTAAAGGGATCAATACACTGTGTCGGTCGGAATGGCTGCTCCTCGTTCAGCCTATGCCTGCGACGCCGATCGCAGCCGCGGGCGGCTGTTCGACGAGCCGCCGAGCAAAACCCGCAGCGCGTTCCGGCGCGATTGCGACCGGGTGATCCATTCGACCGCGTTCCGCCGCCTGAAGCACAAAACCCAGGTGTTCGTATTCCACGAAGGTGATCATTACCGCACCCGGCTGACCCACACGCTGGAGGTTGCGCAGATCGCTCGCGCGCTGGCCCGGCAATTGGGGCTCGACGAGGATCTGACCGAGACGCTGGCGTTGGCACATGATCTCGGCCATCCCCCGTTCGGTCACGCCGGCGAGCGGGCGCTCGATGCCTGCCTGAAGGAGCACGGCGGCTTCGATCACAACGCCCAGACCTTGCGCGTCGTCACTTCGCTGGAACATCGCTACCCCGCCTTCGAGGGGCTCAATCTGACCTGGGAATTGCTGGAGGGGATCGTCAAGCACAACGGCCCGCTGACCACCCGCGATGGCGCGGCCCTTGGTCGCTATCGCGAGCGCGGCATCCCCAGCGGTATCTCGGACTATGTCGGCAGCCATGACCTGGAGCTGTGGAGCTTCGCCTCGCTGGAGGCCCAGGTCGCCGCGATCGCCGACGATATCGCCTATGACGCCCACGACATCGACGACGGCCTGCGCGCCGGCCTGTTTCGGGTCGACGACCTCAAGGTCATGCCGCTGACATCAGGCATGATCGCCGACATCGACAGGCGTTATCCCGATCTCGATGACGCCCGGCGCGGCGCCGAGCTGGTCCGCGAACTGATCTCCTATCTGATCGGCGCGGTGGTCGCAGAAGCGCTCCGGCGGCTGGAGATCGCACGCCCTGAAACGGCCGAGGAGGTCCGCCATTATGGCGACGGGCTGATCGCGTTTTCGCCACCCGCCGCACAGGCCGAAGCCGAGATCAAGGCGTTCCTGAAGCACCGGATGTACCGCCATCCACGGGTGATGCGGGTGATGGGCGATTCCGAAAGCATCCTGTTCGACCTGTTCGCGCGGTATCAGAAGACGCCCGGCGACCTGCCTGCGGAATGGCTGCCGCCGCCAGGTGCGGAGCGTGAAATGGAGACGGCGCGCGCCCGGCGGATCGGTAATTTCATCGCCGGGATGACCGACCGCTTCGCATTGACCGAGCATCAGCGGCTCTTTGACTCGACCCCCGATTTGCGTTAGGCGGCGGCCATGCCAGAAAGCAGCTCGTCTCCACACCTGTTTGCCGATGTATTGGCGCGCGTGCACGCCGTTTGCGGGCAGCTTGCAACCGAGGGCGCATGGCCCGCCGGCATCGATCTGTCGCGCTTGGTGGTCGAGCCGCCGCGCGACGCCGCGCATGGCGACATGGCGACCAATGCCGCGATGGTGCTGGCCAAGGAAGCCCGGGCGAAACCGCGCGAGCTTGCGGAGAAGATTGCGGAAAAACTCCGCCACGACGATTTGATCGCCTCGGTCGACATCGCCGGACCCGGCTTCATCAATCTGACCTTGAAGCCGCAGGCCTGGGCCGATGCGCTGCGCACCGTGGTGCGCGAGGGCGCTTCCTACGGACGGGGTGCCGCGGGCGTAGCCGAGAAGGTCAACGTCGAATACGTCTCGGCCAATCCGACCGGACCGATGCATGTCGGCCATTGCCGGGGGGCGGTGTTCGGCGATGCGCTGGCGAGCCTGCTGGATTTTGCCGGCCATCACGTCGTCAGAGAATATTACATCAATGACGCCGGCGCCCAGGTCGACGTGCTCGCGCGCTCGGCGTTTCTGCGTTACCGCGAGGCGCTCGGCGAGGACATCGGCGAGATTCCGGAGGGGCTCTATCCCGGCGACTATCTGAAACCGGTAGGCCAGGCGCTCGCCGCCGAGCATGGCGACAAACTGCTGGCGACGCCGGAAGCGGCATGGCTGCCGGCCGTGCGCGCCAAGGCGGTCGCTGACATGATGGCGATGATCCGGCAGGATCTCGCCGCTCTCAACATCAAACACGAGGTGTTCTTCTCGGAACGGTCGCTGATCGAAACCGGAAACAACCGTGTCGCCGAGACCATCAACTATCTTCGTTCCAAGGGCGACGTCTATGAAGGCCGGCTGCCGCCGCCGAAGGGCGCGCCGGTCGAGGATTACGAGGATCGCGAGCAGACGCTATTCCGCGCCACCGCCTATGGCGACGACGTCGATCGTCCGCTGCTCAAATCCGACGGCAGCTACACCTATTTTGCATCCGACATCGCCTATCACAAGGACAAGTTCGACCGCGGCTTTCGCAACCTGGTCGACGTCTGGGGCGCCGATCACGGCGGCTACATCAAGCGCATGCAGGCCGCCGTGAAAGCGGTGACGGCAGGCAGCGCGGCGCTCGACGTCAAGATCGTGCAATTGGTAAAGCTGTTGCGCAACGGCGAGCCGGTGAAGATGTCAAAGCGGTCCGGCGATTTCGTCACGCTGCGCGAGGTGGTGGACGAGGTCGGTTCCGACGCGGTGCGGTTCATGATGCTGTTCCGCAAGAACGACGCGGTGCTGGATTTCGACCTCGCCAAGGTGCTCGAACAGTCCAAGGACAATCCGGTTTTCTACGTCCAGTACGGCCACGCCCGCGGCCACTCGATCTTCAAGAATGCGCGCGAGGTGATCCCGGATTTACCGGAGGAAGACCGGGCGCGGGCGGCCTTCCTGGGCGATGCGGCAGTGCAGCGATTGACCGACCCCGCGGAACTAAGTTTGCTGCGCCAGCTGGCGCAGTATCCGCGCCTGATTGACGCCGCCGCGGCGGCCCATGAGCCACACCGAATCGCTTTTTACCTCTATGATCTTGCCAGCGAATTTCATGCGCTGTGGACCAGGGGGCGGGATTTGCCCTATTTACGCTTCATTATCAATAATGATGCAGAGATTACAAAGGCGCGGTTGGCTCTGGTCCAGGGCGTCGTCTCGGTTCTGGCATCTGGCTTAGCCGTTCTCGGCGTCCATGCTCCAGACGAGATGCGATAGTTAGGGGCGAAGTCTCTCACATGGGGGTGTGAGAGCATCTGGCAGCAGTTAGTTCGTTTTTGAGAAGCGAGTTGGCGGCTTTCCCGAAGGGGACGCATCATCACGATGGTTGATCGATATCAGGACAGACATTTTCCCGCCGACGACGGCTACGGTCACGGCGACGATCAGCATGCGCCTGCGAGAGCCGAGAGCGATCCGCTGGCCGAACTCGCGCGCCTGATCGGCCAGACCGATCCGTTTGCTAATATCGGCCGCGCTAATCAGCAGGTGCCGCCGCGCAGTGCGCCGCGCGATCAATACCAATCGGAGCAGACGGACGAGGATCCTCCCGCCGGACCGCCGCCTTGGATGCAACGTGCGGCACGGCAGGAAACGCCCACGCCATCGTATCACGACGATCCCGATCCAGCAGAAGACCATGCCGAGCCGGACTATCCGGCTGCGGAGCATCCGTTACGGCGCTATGCGGCCCAGCATGCCGAGCCCGCGCCTGAGCCCGAGCACGAAGAATATGATCCCGCGCCGGCCTATGCCGAGGCCGATCCGCCGCTCGATCCCGCGCGCTACGACGATGCGTTGTACGGGGAACTGGTGGCCGCTGGTCACGACAACCCGCAGGACCAAGCCTATCAGGATGACGCCTACGCGTATCAGGATGGTTATGACGACGGCGAAGAGCCGGTCCAGAAGCGCCGCGGCGGCCTCGCCACCGTCATCGTCGTTCTCGCCTTGGCGGTGGTCGGGACGGGGGCCGCGTTCGCCTATCGCACCTATGTCGGATCGCCCCGCAGCGGCGAACCGCCAATCATCAGGGCGGATACCAGTCCGACCAAGATCGTACCCGCGGCGGCCGACAGCACCGGCAAGGTGCCGGATCGCCTGGCGGCGGGCGACGGCACTGAAAAGATCGTCCCGCGCGAGGAGGCGCCGGTCGACGTCAATGCCAACACCCAGTCCGGGCCGCGTATGGTGTTTCCGCCGCTTAACCAAAATGCCAATCCGCCATCGCCCGCGAGCGTTTCGACGAACGGGCTACCGCCGGCGAACGCGGCCAACGGCACGATGCCGAACAACCAGCCGCGCGCGATCAAGACGTTTACGGTCCGTGGCGACCAGCCGGATGCCTCCGGGACGCCCGCTGCCTCGGCGTCCCAGCAGCCCACGGCGGCCAAGCCTGCCGCTGCCACCGCGGCGCATGCGTCACGAACGCCGTCCGCAGCCTCGGCTGCCAACGCCAATGCCAGTGCCTCGATCGCCAATGCGCCAATGTCGCTGTCGCCGCAGGCCGTGGCTCAGCCGGCTCCAGCACCGGCCGCGCCAAGCCGGGTGGCAACCAACGCGCCCGTGCCGATTGCTCCCGCTGCCGCCAGTTCTGGTGGCGGCTATCTGGTGCAGGTCTCGTCGCAGAAGAATGAAGCCGACGCCGAGTCTTCCTACCGTGTGCTGCAAGGCAAGTACCCAAGCGTGCTCGGCTCACAGTCGGTGCTCGTGAAGCGCGTCGATCTCGGGGAGAAGGGGATCTACTACCGGGCGTTTGCCGGCCCGTTCAGCTCGGTCGATCAGGCGACGCAGGTGTGCAGTAGCCTGAAGGCGGCCGGCGGGCCGCAATGCATCATCCAAAGGAATTAATGGCCGTTTCCTTGACCCCAGGGTTAACAGAGGGCTAATCGGCCCCTCATGAGCACGCGGGCCTTCATCACGGGTATCTCCGGACTGGAATTGAGCGCCGCCGAGCGCCAATTCATCCGTGGCGAACGCCCATGGGGCTTTATCCTCTTCAAACGAAATATTGAAACTCCGGCCCAAGTCACTCAGCTTGTTGCGGAACTACGGGCTGCGAGTGGTGAGCCCGACGCTCCGGTCCTGATCGACCAGGAAGGCGGCAGGGTGCAGCGCCTTGGGCCGCCGAATTGGCCGGCCTACCCGCCGGGCGCCGTGTTTGGCGCGCTGTACGACATCGATCCGGTACTTGGTCTTGCGGCGGCGCGGTTGAGCGCCCGTCTGATCGCAGACGATCTGACCCAGTTGGGCATCAGCGTCGATTGCCTGCCGCTGGCGGATGTGCCGATCGATGGCGCCGACGCGGTCATCGGCAACCGGGCCTACGGAACCGAGCCCGCCAAAGTCGCTGCGATCGCCCGCGCCGTCACCGACGGCCTGGAACAAGGCGGCATCCTGCCAGTGCTCAAGCATATTCCAGGGCATGGACGGGCCACAGCGGACACTCATTTTAGGCTTCCGGAGGTCGATACGTCGCAAAAGGAGTTGGAACGGACCGATTTTGCGGCGTTTCAGCCGTTGGCGAATCTGCCTATGGCCATGACTGCACATGTTGTGTTTAGCGCGCTGGACCCGGTTCATCCCGCGACGACTTCTGCGACAATCATCGAACAGGTGATTCGCGGCGTGATCGGGTTCCAAGGTTTGTTGATGAGTGATGACGTGTCCATGAATGCGCTGGCGGGATCGATTGCCGAGCGGACCCGCGCCATCGTCACCGCGGGCTGCGACATGGTCCTGCATTGCAACGGCAAGCTTGACGAGATGCAGGAAGTTGCCGGTGAGACGCCGGAATTGTCGGGCAAGCCGCTGGAGCGCGCCAAACGCGCGCTGGCGTCGCGCAAGCCGCCGCAGCCATTCGATCGGCTGGCGGCGCGGGCGGAACTGGATGCGTTGTTGGATCGGGCGGGGATGAAGGGCGCATGAGCGCGGAAATTCTATCGTTTGAAACCGGGCGACCGGCCGAGATCGTCGAAGGCGAGCCGTCGCTGGTCGTCGATGTCGCGGGCTATGAAGGCCCGCTCGACCTGTTGCTGGCGCTGGCGCGGCAACAGAAGGTCGATCTCGCCAAGATTTCCATTCTGGCGCTCGCCGACCAGTATCTGGTGTTCATTGAGGCGGCCCGCAAAATACGACTGGAGCTGGCAGCCGATTATTTGGTGATGGCGGCTTGGCTGGCATTCCTCAAGTCGCGGCTATTGCTGCCGGAACCGGCGACCCCTGACGGGCCGAGCGCCGAGGAAATGGCCACCGCGCTCGCCAACCGGCTGCGCCGGCTTGAGGCCATTCGCGAAGCGTCGAACCGGCTGATGAACCGCCCGCAATTGCAGCGCGATATTTTTCCGCGCGGTGATCCCGAAGCGATCGCCGAGGTCAAGCATCCCAAATTTACCGCGACCCTGTACGATCTGCTGACGGCCTATGCGGTACAGCGCCAGCAGCGGGTGCTGACCACGGTGCATCTGGCAAAACGCACGGTGTGGTCGCTGGCGGAAGCGCGGGCCTCGCTGGAGCGGCTGGTCGGTATCGCCGAGGACTGGAGCTGCCTCGACGAATATCTTTTGAACTACGTCGTCGATCCCTCGCAAAAAGCAACCGTCTTTGCATCGAGCTTTGCCGCCGCCCTCGAGCTGGTGCGGGAAGGCGAGATGGAACTGAACCAGAAAGAGGCGTTCGCACCGCTTTATTTTCGCAAGCGTGCGCCCGTAACCGCCGCAATGTCTGCGCCGGATCTACCTGTCGAGTAAGTGGAAGAAGGAGACGAGCCATGGCTAGCCTGGCCGAAAAACACATAGTCGACGACGAGGACCATCCGGTGGATCCGCAATCCCGCCCCGAGGAGCTTCGGCTGCTGGAGGCGTTGCTGTTCGCATCGACCGAGCCGCTCGATCAGGCCACGCTCGCCAAGCGGATGCCCGACGGCGTCGATATCAAGCAGGCGCTGGCCCAATTGCAGGCCGATTATGCCTTGCGCGGCGTCAATCTGGTCCGCGTCGCCAACAAGTGGACGTTCCGCACCGCCGGCGATCTGTCCTGGCTGATGACCCGCGAAAGCACCGAGACGCGGCGGCTGTCGCGCGCGGCGATCGAAATGCTGGCGATCATCGCCTATCACCAGCCGGTGACACGGGCCGAGATCGAGGAAATCCGCGGCGTGGTTACCTCCAAGGGGACGCTCGACGTGCTGCTGGAAACCGGCTGGATCCGCCCGCGCGGCCGCAGGAAGACGCCGGGCCGTCCGCTGACCTTCGGAACCACCGAGGCCTTCTTGTCCCAGTTCAGTCTGGAAGCGCTCGGCGATCTGCCGGGCCTTGAGGAGCTGAAGGGAACGGGCCTGCTGGATTCGCGGCTGCCTTCCGGATTCAGCGTTCCAGCGCCATCGGATGATCCGGCGCTGCGCGACGACGAGGATCCGCTGGAGATCGGCGATAATCTGGAACTGCTGCTGGCGCCGGCAGCCGAACCGGAAACCGGCGGCGAAGAGGGCTAGACCGGGACGTTGGCCGCAATATTCCCGGTTAACGGTAGCGCGTTAACCGGGAATTGACGCGGGCTTAAGTCCTTGTTTTTGACACCTCCAAAGCCTACTTTCCGCTGAGATGAGGCTGGGTCGCTGATCCAGACGTTTGGAGGGTTGCAGGATGGGTTCGCTTAGCATTTGGCACTGGATCATCGTGATCGCAGTCGTCCTGCTGTTGTTCGGCCGCGGCAAGATTTCGGACC
Source organism: uncultured Alphaproteobacteria bacterium (assembly GCA_963755895.1). Classification (GTDB taxonomy): domain Bacteria; phylum Pseudomonadota; class Alphaproteobacteria; order Rhizobiales; family Xanthobacteraceae; genus Bradyrhizobium. The sequence goes on along the minus strand of CAVWMD010000017.1, from coordinate 20,294 downwards.
TGATGGGCGACGTCGCGCAGGGCATCAAGGCGTTCAAGAAGGGCATGCAGGACGACGATACGACTGCGGAAAAGTCCGAGCCCGTGAAGTCGATCGATCATAGCGCCCAGCCGTCCGCGCCGGCGCGGTCGGATGTCGGCAGCAAGGCCGTCTGAGCAGGACTGTCTGGCTAAGACTTGCTGCCTCGGCAAGACTTGTTGTCTAAACAGGACTGTTTAAACAAGGCTTGTTTGTTAAACAGGGCTTGCGGCAAAGCCATCGCGGCGTGTGATCGCTTGGCGTGAGCGGGATTTTTCATGTTCGACATCGGGTGGAGTGAAATAGCGGTCATCGCGGTCGTCGCGCTGATCGCCATTGGCCCGAAGGAATTGCCGGGCGTGCTGCGTATGGTCGGGCAATGGATGGGCAAGGCGCGCAAGATGGCAGCCGAATTCCAGGGCCAATTCCAGGAAGCCATGCGCGAGGCCGAAATGGCCGACCTTAAGAAAAGCTTCGACGAGGTGAAGGAGGCCGCCAGCGGATTTGCCGGCGGCAACATCATGACGTCGCTGCAAAAGGACGTCACCAGCGCCTTGCGAATCGATGATCCCGACAAGCCGATGGACCCGCAGGTGGCGTCGTCGAACGAGACGACGGCCGCCTTGACCAGTGATGCGCTGGCGACATCGCATAGCGATGCGCTGGCGACGTCAAGTGACGCGCTGGCGGCGCCGACCACGCCGGAAGCGCCGACCCCTGAAACATTGGTCGAGGCGACCACCCACAGCGCGGTGTCGGAACCTCTGGTGATCACGCCCGAGACCGAGCCAGAGCCGGTCGTGCCGCACGCGGCGTCCGAAATCGCCAGGGACGCCAAAGCGTCATGAGCGCGGAAGATATCGAGGCCAGCAAAGCGCCGCTGATGGACCATTTGATCGAGCTGCGTTCGCGGCTGATCAAGGCCCTGCTTGGCTTCGGCATAGCCTTCATCTTCTGCTTCTTCTTCGCCAAGCAGATCTACAACATCCTGGTATGGCCGTTCGTCTGGGTCGCCGGCGCCGAGAATTCGAAATTCATCTACACGGCGCTATTGGAGTATTTCATCACCCAGTTGAAGCTGGCGCTATTTGGCGCCGGCTTCATCTCGTTCCCGATCGTGGCGACGCAGATCTACAAATTCGTGGCGCCCGGCCTCTACAAGCACGAGCGCGGCGCCTTCCTGCCGTATCTGATCGCGACGCCGTTTTTCTTCGTGATGGGATCGATGCTGGTGTATTTCGTGGTGCTGCCGATGCTGGTGCGGTTTTCGCTCGGCATGCAGCAATCCGGCGGCGCCGAGACCGCGCAAATCCAGTTGCTGCCCAAGGTCGGCGAATATCTGTCGCTGATGATGTCGCTGATCTTCGCGTTCGGCATCGCGTTCCAGTTGCCGGTGATCCTGACGCTGCTGGGGCGGATCGGCATCATCACCTCGAAGATGTTGCGCGAGAAGCGCCGCTATTTCATCGTGGTCGCCTTCATCATCGCCGCCGTCCTGACGCCGCCCGACGTGCTCAGCCAGGCCTCGCTGGCGCTGCCGCTGCTCGCGCTCTACGAAGGCTCGATCATCGCGGTGAGCATCGTCGAAAAGCGGGCCGCCGCAGCCGCCAATGCCACCACACCGCCTCCGGCCGCCCCGCCGCCGCCAACCACGACTCCGGCTGAGTAGGGACTTATTCGTCATGCCCGGGCTTGTCCCGGGCATCCACGTCTTTTACAGACCTTGCCTCAAGACGTGGATGGCCGGAATAAATCCGGCCATGACGGGAAGATGACCCATGCACGACATCAAATCGATCCGCGACAACCCCTCTGCCTTCGATGCCGCCCTGGAGCGGCGCGGGCTGGAGCCGTTGTCGGCGTCGCTGCTGGCGATCGACGAGAAGCGCCGCGCGGCGATTCTCGCGTCGGAACAGGCGCAGGCGCGGCGCAATTCCGCATCGAAGGAAATCGGTGACGCCAAGAAGGCGAAGGATGAGGCGCGCGCGGCGAAGCTGATGGCCGAAGTGGCCGAACTCAAGACCACGATGCCGGAACTCGAAGCCGCGGCCAAAGCCGCCGACGACGAGTTGAGCAAAGAACTCGCAGCCATACCGAACCTGCCGCTGGGCGAAGTCCCCGAAGGAGCAGACGAGCACGGCAACGTGCAGCGCCACGTGTTTGGTGCGGTACGAAACTATGCCTTCACGCCGAAGCCGCATTTCGATCTCGGTGAAGCGATGGGCTACATGGATTTCGACGCAGCCGCGAAGCTCAGCGGTGCACGTTTCGTGGTGCTCAAGAAGGGTCTCGCCCGACTTGAACGCGCGATCGGCCAGTTCATGCTCGATCTGCATACGGGAGAACACGGCTACACCGAAATCAATCCGCCGCTGATGGTGCGCGGTGAAGCGATGTTCGGCACGGCGCAATTGCCGAAGTTTCGCGAGGATCAGTTTCCGGTCGGCGATGGATATTGGCTGATCCCCACCGCCGAAGTGCCGCTGACAAATCTCGTCCGAGAATCCATCCTTGACGAAAGAGAATTGCCGATGCGCCTGACTGCGCTGACGCCGTGTTTTCGCGCCGAGGCGGGAGCCGCGGGGCGCGATACCCGCGGCATGATTCGCCAGCATCAATTTACAAAGGTCGAGTTGGTCTCGATCACGACGCCCGAGACCAGCAAGGACGAGCATGAGCGGATGCTGGCCTGCGCCGAGGAAGTGCTGCGCCGGCTCGACCTGCATTACCGCGTGATGACGCTGTGCGCGGGCGACATGGGTTTTGCCGCGCAAAAGACTTACGACATCGAGGTCTGGATGCCAGGGCAGGGCGAGGGCGGCGCCTACCGCGAAATCTCGAGCTGTTCGGTGTGCGGCGAGTTCCAGGCACGGCGCATGGATGCGCGCTATCGTGGACCCGACGGCAAGCCGCGTTTCGTGCATACGCTGAACGGTTCCGGAACCGCCGTCGGCCGCGCCCTGATCGCGGTGATGGAAACCTACCAGCAGGATAACGGCGCGATCGCTATTCCCGACGTGCTGCAGCCCTACATGGGCGGGCTAAAGGTGGTCGAAAAAGACACATAGCGGCAGCAATCAACCGTTCGGGGCCGCTTCGCTGTTGCGGAGGCGGCCCGCACCGGTATCTTCGTTTCCGTCCTGGCGGCCTTTTGTCCGGAAACGAAGTTTTTTTAAATGCCTTTACATAGCGACATCTTTTGGGTGGGCCGGCAATGGGCCGTGACCGGCCATGGCATGCAGGCGGTCGACCAGAAGCAGAAGAGCAAATTCGACATCGATATCGCCCGGCTGTGGGACGACGATCTGCTGGATGGCGTGTCGGGCGAACGCTGGTTCAATAGTGAGGATTTTAATAAGGCGCTGGCCGTTGCGCGGGCGCGGTATCCGGAACCGCCGCACCGGGTGAAGCAGGCGCCTAAGGTTGAGCCAGTAAAGCCCGACGCCGGGCGAGAGCCCAAGGGAGACGTCAAGCCCAAAACTCCATCGCCGACCGCCACGCCGAGCGCAGACAGGATTTTGCAGCCGCCAGGCAAGGCCGCGCCGGCGCCACCGTGCGCGGCTGTTTCACCGTTGAAGGAAGGTGTGACTATCCAGCCTTCGAAACCGCAGCCTTGGTCTCGGCTACCGAAGCCCGTGCCGGAAGTTGAGCCGGTAAAACCGGTCGTTGCGAAATTCGCCATGCGCCTCGAAGGCGGAAGCGCGAAATTCACGCCGATGTGGCGGATCCGGATCAGGCGTTGACGGCGTTGTCGGGTTTGCCTCGACGCCGCCGGGCGGATAAGACGGCGCATCGGCGGCCCTGCAATCGCAAAAAAGGCATTTATCCGGATGCGAATTCTCTGCACCAATGACGACGGCATTCATGCCCCTGGCCTGAAGGTGGTCGAAGAGATCGCCAAGGCGTTGTCCGACGACGTCTGGGTGGTGGCGCCGGAACTCGACCAGTCTGGCGTCTCGCATTCGTTGTCGCTGAACGATCCGTTGCGGCTGCGCGAGGTGGGCCCGCGGCATTTCGCGGTCCGGGGCACGCCGACCGATTGCGTGATCATGGGCGCGCGTCACATCCTCGGCGAGACCAAGCCCGATCTGGTGCTGTCGGGCGTCAACAAGGGCCGTAACGTCGCCGAAGACGTGGTCTATTCCGGCACCATCGCCGGCGCCCTGGAGGGCACCATCCTCGGCCTGCCGTCGTTTGCGCTGAGCCAGGAATTCAGCGTGGAAACCCGCCACGCGCCGCTCTGGGAAACCGCGCTGAAATTCGGCCCGCAGATCCTGCGCAAGGTGATCGATGCCGGCGTACCCAAGGACACGGTGATCAATGTCAACTTTCCCGCCTGCGCGCCGCAGGATGTGCTGGGCGTGCGCGTGACGCGGCAGGGCAAGCGTAATTTCGGTTTCCTGAAAGTCGACGAGCGCCGCGACGGCCGCGGCAATCCGTATTTCTGGATTGGCTTCGAGCGGCTGGCGCAGATTGAGGTGCCCGCCGAAGGCACCGACCTCGCAGCCCTGGCCGCGCGCTATGTCTCGGTGACGCCCTTGCGCCTCGATCGCACCGATGAGGCGTTTTCCGAAGCGCTGGCTTCGACGCTGAAATAGCCGGGACGACGCGCTGCTACGCCGCCGGGCTCTTCAGGGCGGCGTCGATCATCCGCGCCAGGGTTTCGAGCTGGAAGGGCTTTTGCAGCGCGGGACGGTCGCGAAATTCTTCCGGCAGGCCGGATGAGCCATAGCCGGTGGCGAAGATGAAGGGGCGGTTGCGGGCGCTGATCAGTTCGGCCACCGGGGAAATCACCTTGCCGTTGACGTTGACGTCGAGGATGGCGATGTCGAACTCGACGGTCTGCGCCAGCTTCATGGCCTCGCCGATCTCGCCGGCCTCGGCGACGACGCGGTAGCCCAATTCCTCGAGCATGTCGGCGACCATCATCCTGATCATGACCTCGTCCTCGACGAGGAACACAGAACCGCCCGGCGGCTGCGTCGCAGTCATGATAGTGTCCTAGCCTGTCCCATGGCTAAGGTTGGCAAATAACGCCGATTTACGCAACGTCAACGTGAGGGGATAGCCGCCAAGACTGGGTGATAGGTGGTGATAGACGGCTCCGAGCCGGTTATCGCACGCGGTTGTGTTCAATCAGGCGGGACTGGATCGCCCGGTCCCGCCCACATCAGGTGCCGTGGCCGGGGCGGAAACGCCAATTTGCCAAGAGTTATTACTTAATCAGGCTGATCGTATCGTCGCGCGGCCGAGTCGCATAAGGCTCTACCGGACGCCGGTTTTCGCGCGGTCCTTGTTTTTGAGCAATTCTTTTTTACGAGAGTGCCATGCCCGCAGCGCAAAAGCCGCCGGAAAAGATGATGTTTCAGCTCAACCTGCGGCGGCGCGGGATCAGCGATCAGACCGTGCTGCGCGCCATGGAGGACATTCCGCGCGAGATGTTCGTCGAGCCGGCCGATCGCGACAGCGCCTATCGCGACAGCGCGCTCGGCATTGCCTGCGGGCAGACCATCAGCCAGCCGTTCGTGGTCGCCTATATGACCGAGCAACTACAGTTGCAGAAGGGGCATGACGTGCTGGAGCTTGGCACCGGCTCCGGTTACCAGGCCGCCATCCTGTCGCGACTCTGCCGGCAGGTGCTGACCATCGAGCGCTACCGGACCTTGGCCGACCGCGCCCGCCGCAGGCTCGAAGAGCTCGGCTGCGACAATGTCGAAGTGCTGCTGGGGGACGCGCTCGATATATCCGCTATCCCGGGCGGTCAATTCGACCGCATCATCGTGACCGCGGCGATCGAGCAAATCCCCGATGCGCTGCTGGAGCGGCTGCAAACCGGCGGTATCCTGATCGCGCCCGTCGGCCCGCATCAGGGAACCCAAACCCTGATACGCACCGTCAGGACCGAGGCGGGGTTCGAGCGCCGCAATCTGGTGGAGGTGCGTTTCGTCCCGGCGCTGCCGGGCATTGCCCGCGAACTCTAAGAAGTCCGGATCGGCTGTCCCGCCAACATCTTATTCGAAGGGTTAAGCGGTTGTTTACTGGGGACGTGTTTACTCAAAACAGTATCTAGTTGCGTACGAGTGAGTAACCATGTCCCGTGTCGTCGAGTTGCTTTACTCGCGCCGCGTTCCGCAGGTCGCGGCACTGGCGCTGATGTCGATTGGTTTTGCCGGCTGCAGTGCCGACATGTCGACGCGTTTATCTCAGGACCAATTTTCCAATCCCTTTGCCTCGCAGCCGGAAGCCACGGGCTCGGTGCAGCCGGCCCCGCATCGCGAGCTTCCGCAATATGCGCGGCCCCAGTCGCAATATCAGTCCGCGGCCCTGCCGCCGCCGATCTCGGCACCGCAGTCTTATCCGGCCGCGCAGCCTTACTCGAGCGCCAGCGCTGGGGTTTCCGGAGGAGGGCGCGGCGTAGGCTCCTATGCTCCGCCGGCCCGTCAGCCGCTTGAGACGACCGGCAGCGTTGCGCCGCGCTCGATCGCGGCCACCCACGCTCCGGTGCAGGGCGGCACCACCATCATCGTCGGCACCAGCGATACGCTCGAAATCCTGTCGCGCCGGTACAATATTTCGCCGGCCGCGCTCATGCAGGCCAATGGCTACAAGGGGCCGCGCACGCTGTCGCCGGGCCAGCAACTGATCATTCCGCATCAAGCGGCGGTCGCCGCCGCGCCTGTGCCGGCGGCCCCGGCCGTCAAGCCGGTTGCGGTCGCGGCTGCTGCGCCGCCGAGCGTCCATGTCGTCAACCACGGCGATACCTTGCTCAGCATCGCCCGCCGCAACCACATCTCGGTGGCGGAACTGACACGGGCCAATCATCTCGAACCGTCGGCCAAACTGAGCCTCGGCATGAAGCTGATCGTTCCCGGCGCGAAAACGGCTGCGGCAGCGACGCCGGCCGCCGCACCGGTGGCCGTTGCCGCTGCTCAGCCACTTGCCGCACCAGCAGCGCCGGTGACCAAATTGGCCGCCGCCGATACCCCGCAAAAAGCGCGATTGGCGCAGGCCGCGCCGAACGCGGAAGAACCCGCGGTTGCATCGCCGGTAAAAGCCGCGGAAACCACCGGTGCGCTGCCCACGTTCCGCTGGCCGGTGCGCGGCAAGGTGATCACGGCCTACGGCGCCAAGGCCAACGGCAAGGCCAATGACGGCATCAATCTGGCGGTGCCGGAGGGCACGCCGGTCAAGGCGGCCGACGACGGCGTCGTCGCCTATTCGGGAAATGAGCTCAAGGGTTACGGCAATCTGGTCCTGATCCGTCATTCCAACGGCTACGTCACCGCCTATGCCCATGCCAGCGAACTGATGGTGAAGCGCGGCGACACCATCAAGCGCGGTCAGGTCATTGCCAAATCGGGTCAGTCGGGCGAGGTGCAATCTCCGCAGCTGCACTTCGAGATTCGCAAGGGATCGTCACCGGTCGACCCGCTGCAGTTTCTCAACGGGGCGTGAGCGAGTTTTATCTTGCCGGGCATAGCCGTCCGAAGGACGGCGTCGCTCGCGCTCGCCTATGCCCGGCAATTCATCGCAGGAAGAGATATTACCTGGATTGATGGATACGCGGGTCAAGCCCGCATATGACGACCTGCACGGTCGTCACTTCCCGCTGATCCGCACGCCGAGCCGTCCCGCCAATTCCTGCGTGAACTGCCAGGCGACGCGACCGGAGCGCGAGCCGCGGGTGGTCGACCATTCCAGCGCTTCGCGTTCGAGTTCGTCTTCCGCGAGCTTGATGCCGAAATGGCTGCAATAGCCCTTCACCATCGCAAGGTACTCATCCTGGCTGCAGCGATGGAAACCGAGCCACAGCCCGAAGCGGTCGGACAGCGACACCTTTTCCTCGACCGCTTCGCCGGGATTGATCGCGGTGGAGCGCTCGTTTTCGATCATCTCGCGCGCCAGCAGATGCCGGCGGTTGGAGGTGGCGTAGAGGATGACGTTGTCCGGCCGTCCCTCGATGCCGCCGTCAAGCACCGCCTTCAGCGACTTGTAGGAGGCGTCGTTGCCGTCGAACGACAAATCGTCGCAGAACACGATGAAGCGGAAGCTGGAGCTGCGTAACAGCTCCATCAACTGCGGCAGGCTTTCGATATCCTCGCGATGAATCTCGATCAGCTTCAGGCGGTCCGCCGGCTCGCGGTTGACATTGATGCTGGCATGGGCGGCCTTCACCAGCGATGACTTGCCCATGCCGCGGGCGCCCCAGAGCAGTGCGTTGTTGGCGGGCAGGCCATCGGAAAAGCGTTCGGTATTCTCGATCAGGATATCGCGCATCCGCTCGATGCCCTTGAGCAGGCCGATCTCGACGCGGCTGACGCGCGGCACCGGCGAAAGCCGTCCGTCGGGGTGCCAGACAAAGGCATCGGCGCCGTCGAACGGGTCGGCCGTCTCGGGCGTCGGCGTGCCGGCCGACAAATGTGCAACGATGGCCTCGAGCGCGGTTGCGATCCGCTCGTCGGTGCCGGGCTTTTGAGCTGATGCCGGGCGTTTTGCCGCTGTTGCGGCAGGCTTGCGTGCGGCAGCCTTGGAGGCGGCACGAGGGGGCGTTTTTCGGGCTTTTTTTGACATTTTTGGGGTTCCTGACGACGCACCCATATCGAGCCTTCGGGGAGGCCGCAAGCGCCTCAAAGGAAGGACAAATGAGCGGTCTGGCGGCGTTGCAATTGGGACCGCGGCCGCTATAGTCCCGCCGAATTTAGCCGAACCGGCCTGACGCCGACGCGTCGCCGGTCTATTCCCGTTTCCACGAGGATCGTTCGCATGCTGATTACTCCTGCGTTTGCCCAGGCCGCGGGTGGTGGCGATACCAACAGCATGTTGATGTCGCTGCTGCCGTTCGCGCTGATCTTTGTGATCATGTATTTCCTGATTCTGCGGCCGCAGCAGAAGAAGGTGAAGGACCATAACGAACTGGTGAAGAACATCCGCCGCGGCGACACCGTGGTGACCACCGGCGGTCTGGTCGGCAAGGTGACGAAAGTGGTCGATGACGACCAGATCGAATTCGAGATCTCCGACGGGGTCCGCGTTCGGCAAATGCGGCAGATGATTTCGGGCGTGCGCGCCAAGGGTGAACCAGCCAAGGAAAAGGCTGACAACGCCAAGGAAGACTCCTCGGCGAGTTAGCGCGTTTCTCAAGCTAACAGCGCACGTTCAAAAATCTGCCGGAATTCTGACGGGTCAACTCGATGTTGTATTTCACGCGGTGGAAGGCGCTGGGGATCATCCTGATCGCGCTGGTGGTGTGTCTTTGCGCCGTTCCGAATTTCTTTCCCGAAGCCCGGGTGAAGACCTGGCCGGCCTGGGCGCAGCGCCGTCTGGTGCTGGGCCTGGACCTGCAGGGCGGCTCTTATCTGCTGCTTGAAGTCGATTCCAACTACGTGAAGAAAGAGAAGCTCGATCAGGTTCGCGACGACGTCCGCCGCACCCTGCGCGAGACCAAGATCGGCTATACCGGCCTTGCGACCAAGGGCGATAGCGTCGAGGTCCGCATCACCAAGGACACCGATCAGGCGACCGCGCTGAGCAAATTGCGCGAGCTGTCGCAGCCGCTGGGCGGATTGCTCGGCTCCAACGGCCAGCGCAGCCTTGACGTCAGCGACGCCGGCGGTGGCGTCATACGCCTGACCGTGCCGCAAGCCGCGGTCACCGAGCGGATCAGGCAGGCGATCGAGCAATCGATTCAGATCGTCGAGCGCCGCGTCAACGAACTTGGCACCGTCGAACCGTTGATCCAGCGTCAGGGCACTGATCGCATCCTGGTGCAGGTGCCGGGTCTGCAGGATCCCACTCGTCTGAAGGAATTGCTCGGCAAGACCGCGAAAATGGATTTCCGGATGGTCGACAGCACCGTCTCGCCGGAGCAGGCGGCGGCGGGCCAGTTGCCGCCGGATTCGGAAATCCTGCCTAGCGCCGAGCCAGGGCATCCGCCCTATGTCGTCAGGAAGCAGGTACTGGTGTCCGGCGGCGATCTGATCGATTCGCAACCGGGCTTCGACCAACGCTCCAACGAACCGATCGTCAGCTTCAAATTCAACACCTCGGGCTCGCGGAAATTCGCGCAGGCCACCTCGGAAAATGTCGGCCAGCCCTTCGCCATCGTGCTGGATAACAAGGTGATCTCGGCGCCGGTGATCCGCGAGCCGATCACCGGCGGTTCTGGCCAGATTTCCGGCAGTTTTACCGTGCAGGCCGCCAATGATCTTGCGATCTTGCTGCGGGCCGGCGCGCTGCCGGCGCCGCTGACCATCATTGAGGAGCGCACCGTCGGTCCGGGGCTCGGCCAGGACTCGATCGACAAGGGCGAACTGGCGGCCTATGTCGGCTCGATCATGGTCATCGTGTTCATGCTTTTGACCTACCGGCTGTTCGGCGTGTTCGCCAACATCGCGGTGGCGATCAACGTGGCGATGATCTTCGGCGTACTGTCGCTGTTGAACGCGACGCTGACCTTGCCCGGCATCGCCGGCATCGTGCTCACGGTCGGCATCGCCGTGGACTCCAACGTGCTGATCTACGAGCGTATCCGCGAGGAGTTGAGGGGCGGGCGCACCGCGATCTCGGCGATCGACGCCGGCTTCAAGCGGGCGCTGTCGACGATTCTCGATTCCAACATCACCACCTTCATCGCCGCCGCGGTGCTGTTCTATATCGGCACCGGCCCGGTGCGCGGCTTTGCCGTGACGCTCGGCATCGGCATCATCACCACGGTCTTTACCGCGTTTACGCTGACCCGGCTGATCGTTGCGACCTGGGTGCGGTGGAAGCGGCCGCAAAGCGTGCCAATTTGACAAGGCGGAGCCGGTCGTGACACATTTCGTTCTTCTGGGGCTGGGCGCCCTCATTGTCGTGCTGACGGTCGTCAGCTGCTTCGGCTGGCTGCCGTCGCTGCGGATCGTTCCCGACAACACGCATTTCGATTTCACGCGGTTTCGCCGCATCAGCTTTCCGATTTCGGCAGCACTTTCGATCGTCGCGATCACGCTGTTCTTCACCCATGGACTGAATTTCGGCATCGATTTCAAGGGCGGCACGCTGCTGGAAGTGCGGGCCAAGTCGGGCACCGCCGATCTCGCCGCGATGCGGGCGACGCTCGGCGGCCTCGGGCTCGGCGATATCCAGTTGCAGCAGTTTGGCGGTCCTGACGAGGTGCTGATCCGGGTAGCTGAACAGCCCGGCGGTGACGCCGCGCAACAGGATGCGGTGCAAAAAGTTCGCGGCGCGCTCGGCGATGCCGTCGACTACCGCCGCGTCGAAGTGGTGGGACCACGGGTTTCCGGCGAATTGCTGGCCTACGGCATGCTCGGCCTGATGCTCGCGATCTTCGCGATTCTGATCTATCTCTGGTTCCGGTTCGAATGGCAGTTCGCGCTGGGCGCCATGATCGCCAACGTCCACGACATCGTGCTGACCATCGGCTTCATGTCGATCTCGCAGGTCGATTTCGATCTCACCAGCATCGCGGCGTTGTTGACGATTCTCGGCTACTCGCTGAACGACACGGTCGTGATCTACGACCGGATCCGAGAAATGCTGCGGCGTTACAAGAAAATGCCGATGCCGGAACTGCTCAATGAATCGATCAATTCGACGCTGTCGCGCTCGATCATCACCCATGTCACAGTGACACTGGCGCTGTTGGCGCTGCTGCTGTTCGGCGGCAACGCCATCCACAGCTTCACTGCCGTGATGATGTTCGGCGTGGTGCTGGTCGGTACCTACACCTCGATCTTCATCGCCGCACCGATCCTGATCTATCTCGGCGTTGGCGATCATCGGGCCGAAGCGCCGGACGAGCCTGCGAAGAAAAAATAATGTCAGAGCATGATCCCGAAAAGTGGGAACCGGTTTTCGGATAAGATCATGATCAAAACGAAAGACGATCGTTCGGACGCCCCACATCTCCCGAGATCGGCGCCGATTGAGGCCTACGGCAAGGGCGGATTTGCCTTCGATGCCATGTCGCATCGTGGCTCGCTGCTGTGCCTGCCGGATGCGATGTGGGCCTGGCCGGTGACCCGGCCGGAACAGATCGACCGCTATTCCCTGCAGCGCGTTTTCGCGGCCGCCAACAGCATCGATACCCTGATCGTCGGCACCGGTACCGATGTCTGGGTGCCGCCGCGGGAGCTGCGCGAGGCGCTGCGGGCCGTCAGGGTGGTGCTGGATGCGATGCAGACCGGCCCGGCCATCCGCACCTATAACATCATGATGGGCGAGCGGCGGCGGGTCGCCGCGGCGCTGATCGCGGTGCCATGAGCGAGGCTGCGGCCGACAAGGATGCCGCCGGCTTCTGTGCCGAGCTGGTTCGTAGCCACGATTTCACGCGCTACGCATCCACGCTGTTCGTGCCGTCGGCGCAGCGCCGCGCGCTGCTGGCGGTCTACGCTTTCAATGTCGAGATTTCCCGGGTGCGCCTCCAGGTCAGCCAGGCGTTGCCGGGCGAAATGCGCCTGCAATGGTGGACCGACATGCTCGCAGGCGCCGGCCATGGCGGGATCGAGGGCAATCCGGTCGCGGCCGAATTGTTGCTGGCGATCCAGAACGCGACGGCTGCCGGTCGAGCGGCTGTCGCGCCTGATCGAGGAGCATCAGTTCGACCTCTACAACGACCCGATGCCGACCATGGCGGCGCTGGAAGGTTATATCGACGACACCTCGTCGGTGCTGTTTTCGCTCGCTGCCCGGATCGCAGGCTGGCACTCCGATGCCATCGAGCATCTGGCGCGCCATGCCGGGCTTGCGCAGGGGTATCGCGCAGGTGCTGGCGTCGCTGCCTCTCGACGCGTCGCGCCGGCAATTGTTCGTGCCGCAGCAAGTGTTGCAAGCGCACGGCATCGGGATGGAGGAGGTGTTCGCCGGCAAGCAGACACCGAAATTGCGGGCCGCACTGGATCAATTAGCCGGGGAGGCGCGCGAGCATCTCGAGACGGCGTTGGCGCTGCTTTCGAGTGTGCCGCCCGATGTAAGACCGCTGTTCCTGCCGCTGGCGGTGGTTCGCCGCGATCTCGATCGCATGTCGCGGACGGACTGTGATTTCTTTACAGCGCAGCCCGCGTCAAGGCTGCGGACGCTGTGGACCCTGTGGCGGGCGTCGCGGTCGCGGCAGTTTCGATCCTAGAGCCTTTCCCATTCCGATGGAATCGGCACGGGGCTCTAGGTTTTTGTTTTGACGCGTTTTCTTCACGCGAACCGGTATCCACTTCGCTCGAAGACGCTCAGGTCTAGCGCCGCCTCGCCGCCATGAAATTGCCGATGGCTCCCGCGGCCATCAGTGCGCTGGTGCCGAGGAATACAGCGCGCATGCCGATGTGTCCGCCAACAAAACCTCCGGCAAGCGGCCCGATCACCTGGCCGGCATATTGCGCCGACACCGAGTAGCCCAGGATGCCGCCGGCGATGGTTTCGGGCACGTTGTGCCTGATGACGGCGGCGATGCATGGCAGCAGTCCGCCGAGCGCGAGGCCCATCAGGAAGCGCAGCAGGATCAGTTGCCACCCACCGTCGACGAAAGCTTGCGGGATCAGCAAGCAGCGCCGACACCGCCAGGCTCGCGGTGATGACGGTCCAGTGGCCGATCCGGTCCGCCAGTCTGCCAAGACGGGAGGAGGACAGGATGCTGCCCAGCGCCGCCGCCGACATCACCACGCCCGCGACGAACGTCACCCGCGGCGGTTCGACGAGTTGTGCGACATACACGGTGATGATCGGCTCGATCGACATCTGCGCGACCATCAAGAGAAGGCCGGTGACCAGCATGGCGACGATCGGAAGCTTGTCCGTTATCAGCGACCAGCCGCCGCCCGGCTTGCGGGCACGGGCCTGGGCCGGCCGCGCCTCTTCGCGAATAAAGAAGGTGGTGCCGAGAAAGGTGACGAAGATGACGGCGCCCGCCAGAAAGAAAGTCGAGCGGATGCCGATCAACGGCGGCAGCACGCCGCCGATCAACGGTCCCACCAGATTACCCGCCATGATGCCGGCGGAGAGAACGCCCAGCGCCCAGCCGGAACGGGCTTTTGGAGTTTGTGCTGCGACCAGCACCATCGAGCCCGAGGCATAGCCGCCGAGCAGGCCGGCCAGCAGCCTCAGCGCAACCAGTTGCCAGACGCTATGGGCCATGCCGATCAGCGACATCGCGACCGCCATCCCGAGACTTGCCCGGATCAGCATGAGCTTGCGGCCGTAGCGATCCGCCAGCCGCCCCCAGAGCGGGGCGGTCAGCGCCGCGCTGAAGAAGGTCGCGCCATAGGCGATGCCCGACCATTGAACGATGGCGGCGTGGTCCGTCGCGCCGAGCTGCTCGACATAGATCGGCAGGAAAGGCAGCAGCAGCGTCATCGCCAGGATCGTGGTGAAGGAGCCGAACACGCAAACGATCAGATTTCGTTTCCACGGACCGGCGTCGATGATCGCCTCGCGATCTCTAGTCATATCCATCGTTAGCGCTTTCCAATGACGGCGAAGCCGCGCGCGCGCAGGCCGCGGCGATCCTCGTTCAGCGAGCCGAGCAGGCGATCGCGGGTGTCCCTGATATGTTCAGCCGCCTCGCGCGCGGCCGCCTCAGGCTCATTGTGCCGGATGAAGCCGAGAATACGCCGATGTTCGGCCCAGGCTTGCTCACGCGACGGTTCGGTCCAGACCTCCAGCCAGCGGGCGCGCGACAGCCGGGTCATCACGCCCGCAATGGCCTTGACCAGAAAGGGGTTGCCGGACAGCCGCGCGATCTCGACGTGGAAATCGGTGCCGACCCGGTGCCATTCTTCCCGGGGTACGCCGGGCTGGCAGGCATCCAGCATCTCGTCGATCGCTACCAGATCCGCCTCACTCGCCCGCGCGCAGGCGAGGCGGACAGCGGTGGTTTCCACAGGTTCGCGGAACTCGGCCAGTGCTTCGAGTTCACTGAGGTCGATCGGCGCCACCATCCAATTACGACCGTCGCGCCGCACCAGGTCTTCGCTCTCCAGTCGCGCCAGCGCCGCTCGGATCGGCGTGCGCGACCCCTCAAAGCGGCCCTCCAGCCAGCGCTCCGTCAGCCTTTCGCCCGGCGTCAGATCGAGCGAAAGAATCATCTCGCGCAGTTGGCTGTGAATATGGAACATCTGCGACATCGGACGCCTCGAAGTGATCGGAGGTCGGTACCGATTTAGCCCAACTTGCGCAGTTGGGGGGTAGTTTTTGCGATTTTGCGCGAGCTGGTGCGAGTCTAATCAAGGGGTTGGGCGGCGCGAAGGAGCGATTTGAGCGTGTAGTGCCGACCTTGGGTATTTTCTTTCGCTGCCGAGGTGTTCTGATGGCGCATGTACCTGCGCCACACGATTCG
Source organism: uncultured Alphaproteobacteria bacterium (assembly GCA_963755895.1). GTDB lineage: Bacteria > Pseudomonadota > Alphaproteobacteria > Rhizobiales > Xanthobacteraceae > Bradyrhizobium. The sequence continues at coordinate 4,954 of CAVWMD010000017.1, read as the reverse complement.
CAAGAAAGATGGAAAGGCTCACTGCTATTGGCGCCTGGTACGCAGCGTTCGTGTCGGGGGTCGTGTCATCCAGCAAACGATGGCACATCTCGGCGAACTCGACGAGCACGGCCGCATTGAGGCGCGGGCGCTGGCCCGCCGGCTGATCGGCGCACCCGAGCAAGCGCAGCTGTTCGATGACGGCAGCGAGCATATGACGGTACCGGTTCGTTTGAAGGGCATCCGCATCGAGCGCTCGCGTCGGTTTGGCGATGTATATTTGGCGTTGGCATTGTGGCGCGGGACAGGCCTTGCGGAGCTATGCGAGCGACTACTGCCGGCGGGCAAGGAGCGCATCTCATGGGCGAAGATGGCGGCCGTTCTGGTGGCGGCGCGGCTTTGCGAGCCGTCGAGCGAGCTGCACATTGCCGAGGATTGGTACCGCCACACGGCGCTTTCCGATTTGCTGCAGCTTGGGGACGATCAGGTCAACAAAGACCGGCTTTACCGCGCCCTCGATCATCTCATCCTGCACAAGGAGGCGCTCGAAGCGCATTTGTCCCGGCGCTGCGGCGAGCTGTTTGCGGTTCAGAACGAAGTGCTGCTCTATGATGTCACGAGCACATATTTCGAAGGCCAGGCGGAAGCAAACCCGCTGGCGCGGCGCGGCTACTCGCGGGATCATCGGCCCGATTGCAAGCAGGTGTGCATTGCGCTGGTCGTGACCTTCGACGGCTTTCCCTTGGGCTACGAGGTGTTCGCCGGCAACACCCACAACTCGCGAACCTTGCAGACCATCGTGGCCACTATGGAGGCCCGCCATGGCATGCTGGGCCGCGTGTGGATCAGCGATCGCGGCATGGCCAGCGCCGACAATCTGGCGTGGCTACGAAGCACTGGCCGCCGCTACATTATCGGCGCGCCGAAGTCGGAGCTGAAGAAGTTCAGCTCCGCGCTCGCTGCCGCGGACGGATGGCACACGGTCCATGAAGGCGTCGAGGTCAAACTCACGCGCCACCCCGAGACCGAGGAGACCGTGATCCTGTGCCGTTCCGCCGATCGGCGCAGCAAAGAGCGGGCCATGCACGACAAGTTCAGCCAGCGGATCGAAGAAGCGCTCCAGCGCCTGGCTGCGCGCTTGGCTCGTGCGAAGAAGCGTGTCGATCCGGCAGGTGTGAACCGGCAGATCGGCCGCATCCTGCAGCAAAACCAGCGATCCGCCGCCCGCTTCGCAATCACGCTGGAGCCGGATGGCTATCCCGCGGGTTTCCGCCTTGGCGTCGTTTACAGCGACGCTTTCGACGACTGGGCCGCGCTCTCGGAGGGCGCCTATCTGCTGCGCTCGAATATCGACGATTGGAGCGATCAACAGCTCTGGAAGGCCTATATCCAGCTGACGCAGGCCGAAGCCGCTTTCCGCATCCAGAAGGACCAACTCAACCTTCGTCCGATCTGGCACCAGCGCGAGGATCGCGTGCAGGCACATATCCTCGTCTGCTTTCTCGCCTTTGTGCTGTGGAAGAGCCTCGAGATGTGGCAGAGCCGCGCTGGTCTCGGCAATTCCCCAAGAACCGTGCTCGAAGAACTCGCGCGCATTCAATCGAATGATGTCGTGTTGCCAACCGCCTCCCACGGCCAGATCCGCCTGCGTTGCGTCACCCAACCCGATGCCGCACAGGCCGCTCTCCTCGACCGCCTCGGCATAGTCTTGCCAAAGCGCATCCGCCTCGCCGAACACGAGCGGCCGGCCCTCGCCGCAAGCGCCTGATCGCCAGCTCCTCGACCAAAAATGTAGTGCCGACTTTTCGGCTAAGGCCTCGGCCACGAATAAGTAAATCTGCGTTTGCTCGGGATTTCGAGTGGTGGGATTCCCGTCCGGGTATGATGCTTGTAGCATCTGCTTGTGATTGATAAATCGGCTATCCGTCAGCGATTTGAGGCGCTCGATCCTTTGCTGGACGAGCGCGGCCGGCGACGTTTTGTGGCAGCGGAGGCCTTGACGGCCGGTCACGGAGGCATCGTCGCAGTGTCGCGGGCCACCGGGGTGGCGCGCAGCACGATAGGGCGCGCGATTGAGGAATTGCGCAGTGGCGAGGCGCCTGATCCAGAACGGGTCCGCAGGTCGGGTGGCGGACGCAAGCCTCTGATTGCGACCGATCCGCGTCTTCTTGATGATCTGCGCTCACTGGTCGAACCGGCGACGCGAGGTGATCCGCAATCGCCGATGTTGTGGACCTCGAAGAGCTTGCGCAAGCTCTCGGAGAGCTTGGGTCGGATGGGCCATAGGATCGGCCATACCTTGGTCGGCAAGCTACTACACCAGCTCGATTATAGTTTGCAGGCCAACCGCAAGACGCGCGAGGGATCGAACCACATCGATCGCGACGCCCAATTCCACTATATCAACGATCGCGTCAAAGAGGTGCTTGCCTCCGGCAACCCGGCGATCTCCGTCGATACCAAAAAGAAGGAGTTGGTTGGCGATTTCAAGAACGGCGGACGGGAATGGCGGCCGAAGGGGTCACCCGAAGAAGTGCGCGTCCACGACTTCGTCATTCCCGAACTCGGGCGAGCAGTGCCCTATGGCGTCTACGACATCGCCGGCAACGCCGGCTGGGTCAGCGTGGGCATCGACCACGACACAGCGGCTTTCGCAACCAACGCCATCCGGAGCTGGTGGCAAGTGATGGGCCGTGAGCGCTATCCCGTGGCTAAAAATCTGCTGATCACCGCCGATGGCGGCGGCAGCAATGGCTCACGGGTGCGGCTATGGAAGCTGGAGCTGCAAAAGCTGGCCGACGAACTCGATATCCCGATCACCGTCTGTCACTTGCCGCCCGGCACCAGCAAATGGAACAAGATCGAGCATCGCCTCTTCTCCTTCATCACCAGCAACTGGCGGGGAAAGCCGCTGATCAGCCATCAGGTCATCGTGCAGCTGATCGGCGCTACGACCACCAAAGCCGGCCTCAAGGTCCGTTGCCAGCTCGACCCCATGACCTACCCCGCCGGCATCAAGGTTTCTGACGACGAACTCGCTGCTGTCAACATCACCCGCCATGATTTCCACGGCGAATGGAACTATACAATTAGCCCAAAAGCCCGAGCCTTGCAGCGTTAGTTCGCGGACGACGCCTAAGCCTTTGATTTGCCTAAAGCCGACCCTCAATTCTGCGCAAGTTGGGTTAGATATGCCAATTTGGTATCCCAAAGTTGGTATTTTTGGGATACCAAGCGCATGGCAGCGGGCCGCTCCGCGCATGGAGGCGGTGATCAGCGCGCGATGACGGATGTTCGGGGCAATTGGTCGGGCTCCGGGCAACCGGAAAGTCCCACCGCGTGCGGACGAGAACGCCTTACGACGGCATGGTGTGATCGACGGATTCGAAATTGAAGCGGTCGCGCAAATTCTTCCGCAACTCCAGGATGCTCTTCAGGAACGCGCGATCGGTGTCGCTCGCCATCATCGGCTCGATCAAATCGAGCTGGTTCATCGCCACGAGCTGCAGGATCTCGGTGCGCGGCTTGCCGTCGCGGTCGCGCGGCAGGGCCTGCACCACCTGGATATGCTCCGGCGGTTTTGGTCCTTTGGCCGCGTTCAGTTCGTTGCGCAATTGCGTTTCCAAGGCCGTCCGATCGGCCTCGACGAAGGCGTAAAGCCCGACGCCGGTACGCCGGTCGGCGAACGCCACGATAGCGGTGTCGCGAACATCCGGATTTCGCCGGATGAGATCGGCCAGCACAGGCGCATCGTTGACCAGTCGCCTGCCGCCGCCTTCGCGGTCGGTGAAATTGAACAGGCCGCGGGTGATGGCGCGGTAGACCTTCTTGCCGGTCATCAGCCAGAGCCGCGCCACGAACGATTTGCGCGTGAGAATTTTGCGCTCCTTCGGCGTCAGCGCTTCCGGCGCGTAACTTCGCTTGTGCTTCAGCAGGTGCCTGAGGTCTTCATAGGCCGCGATGCGAAACAACTTGCTGCGCGTCTTGAAGCAGGCCGCGAGCTGGAAATCGGTGACGTAGGCCTGTCCGTCAATGCCGCGCAGCCAGTTCTGCTCCTTGGCAAGATCGTTGTGGCAGATGCCGGCGCGGTGCAGCTTGCGTAACGCAAGCTTGGCCGAGCGGAAATAGGCGACATCGCCGGTTGGCTTCGCGAGGTGCAGCGCGACGCCGTTGATGAAGCCGCGCACCAGCGCGCGGTGGCCGCCCCATAGCAGTTCCGGCCCGACGTGGAGGTCGCGCGCCAGCGCCAGCGCGCGGCGTTCGCGGGCGAACAGATGGCGCGCCGGAATAGCGGACCACCAGGGCACCTGATCGAGCCGGCGCAGCACCGCGTCGACTTCGCCTGATCGCTGCGAAAGCGGCCGCGCTCGACGGTCGAAAACACGTCGCGCTTGAGCAGGACGCCTTCGTTCCATCGCGCCGACAAAACGGCGGCATCGTCTTTGGGTAGGCTCATGAAAGTCTCACGCCGCGGCCGCAACGCGCAAATTGTCGGCGATCCACCGGTCGAGATCGGCCAGCGCGCGGGCGCTGATCGCCTGTTTCTTCGCCACCGTCTTTTCGTTGCCGCGCAGCCGCGTGCCGTCCGGCTTTTTGGTGGGCGGCGTGGCCAGCGGCGGAAACAGCCCGAAATTGATGTTCATCGGCTGGAACGAGCGCGGACCGGCGTCGATGGTTTCGATATGGCCGCCGGTGATGTGGCCGAGCAGCGATCCCAGCGCCGTCGTCGCCGGCGGTGGCGGCAGTGCGGTCGCGCGCGCGTCGGCCGCGGCATAGAGGCCCGCGATCAGGCCTATGCTGGCGGATTCCACATAGCCTTCGCATCCGGTCATCTGTCCGGCGAAACGCAGCCGCGGGTCGGCCCGGAGCCGCAGCTGCGTGTCCAGCAGTTTTGGTGAATTCAGGAAGGTGTTGCGATGCAGGCCGCCAAGCCGGGCGAATTCGGCCTTTTCGAGCCCGGGAATGCCGCGGAAGA
>CAVWMD010000016.1:0-11949 GCA_963755895.1 uncultured Alphaproteobacteria bacterium | reverse complement strand
CCGCCAACCGGTCGCCTGCATAGAGCGGCATGCCCGCCCAGCCGCTGGTGAAGCCGCCGCCGGGTATCCAGACCATGACCGACAGACGCTCGTTCGGGTCCTTCGCCGGCGTCCAGATGTTCAGATAGAGGCAATCCTCACTGACGGGGGGCGGCGTTTCGCCGGGCATGGAGACGTCGTTCTGCATGCAGGCGGAGGCGAAGGTGTCGGCTCTTGCGGATGCCGGTCCAGGGCTGGACCGGCTGCGGCTCGCGCCAGCGGAGGCGGCCCACCGGCGGGGCGGCGAAGGGGACGCCCTTGTAGATGGTGCTCGCCCGCGTGGACGCCCTGGATCGCGCCGGCGTCGGCGATGACCGGCTCAGCCATGGCGGCTGCGGCCTGGACTGCACTGCGCAAAGATCACCGCGCGAAACAACCATCCCACCCCGGCCTCCCGTTCCGATCGTACGGGATGAGCGGAGCACGAGTGGGGTGAAGGCGACGCCAGTTAACTCGGGGACAGGTTGGGGCCCGGGCAGCGAACGATCGTGCGTCCTTCGACACGGCCGCTAGCGCGGCCGGCTCAGGATGACGAGCTTAGGTGGATCGCAAAAACCTTCGTCATGCTGAGTAGCGCCCCGAAGGGGCGCGTGTCGAAGCACGCACCGCCTTCCCTGCGTCCTTCGATACGGCCGCTGGCGCGGCCGACTCAGGATGACGGGCTTGGGTGGATCGCAAAACCTTCGTCATGCTGAGTAGCGGCCCGAAGGGACGCGTGTCGAAGCACGCACTTCAGGCCACCGCATCTCGCAGATGCGCCGCGCCATCGCTTCCGGCTAGGCTAGCAACTTTCCACGCTTCTCTCGGGGACTCCGGATGAAACTGCTGCTGCTCGCTTTGGCCGCCTCCGACCACTGCGCCACAAGTCCCCTCCCCGCCTGCGTTCCCGGCCGGCGACACGGTCGACGTCATCCAGGGCATCCGCGTCGCCGATCCCTATCGCTGGCTCGAGGACTGCGAGCGATCCGAAGGTGCAGGCCTGGAGCGACGCGCAGAACGCGCGCACGCGCGCCTATCTCGACGCACTCCCCGGCCGCGGCGCCGTCAAGACGAAGCTGACGCGGCTGATCACCGCCACCTCGCCCGCCTATTCCGATCTGCAGGCGCGGGGGCGATCGCCGTCTTCGCGCTCTATAACGACCCGGCGAACAGCAGCCGATGCTGGTGCGCGTTGAACGCGCGGCCGATCCCGGCCAGCCGCGCGGTCGTGCTCGACCCCAACGCGCTCGACGCCAAGGGCACACCGCCATCGACTGGTTCGTGGCCTCGCCGGACGGCAAGCTGGTCGCGGTTTCGCTGTCGAGAACGGCAGCGAGGACGGCACGCTGCATGTCTACGACGTCGCCACGGGCAAGGAGATCGACGCAGCCGATCCCGCGCGTGCAATATCCGACCGCCGGCGGCAGCCTGGCCTGGACGGCCGACGGCAAGGGCTTCTGGTACACGCGCTATCCCGGCGCCGAAAGCGCCGGAAGCCGACCGGCATTTCTACATGCAGGTCTATTTCCACCGCTCGGCGCGATCCGACAGCACGACCCGCTGGTGCTCGGCGCCAAGGACGGCCTCGAGCGCGTCTCCGAGATCTTTCTCGACAACCGCACGGCGGCGCCGCGGTGCTGGCGTCGGTGCAGCGCGGCGACGGCGGCGAATGCGCGTCTATGTGCTGCGCCGGACGGCAGCGCCGCAGCAGGTCGCACGCTATGAGGACCGCATCGTCTCCGCGACGATCGGCCCCGACGACGCGATCTATGGCGTCTCGCGCGCCGGCGCGCCGAACGGCAAGATCCTGAAGCTGGCGGCGCCCTATGGCGGCTTCGCGCTGGCCAAGCGTCAGTGTCGTCCCCGAATCGCAGGCGTCGCCATCCTCGACGGCGGCGAGCGGCCATGCCGCTGACGCTCGCCGACCGCCTGTTCGTGCGCGACATCGTCGGCGGCCCAAGCCGGGTGCGCATCTTCGATCTCGACGGCAAGCCGCAGGGCAGCTGCCGCTGCCCGAGATCGCGGCCAATCGGCGAAATCGAGCCGCTGCCCGACGGCGACGTGCTGTTCGACGTCTCGACCTATCTGCGGCCGCGCTATTACGCGCGCTGGGACGCCGGCCACGGGCAAGAGCGCAGGAGACCAACCTGAAGGTGACCTCGCCCGATCTCGTTCGCCGATGCCGAGGTGGTCCGCGCCTTCGCCACGTCGAAGGACGGCACCCAGGTTCCGCTCAACATCATCGCGCAAGAAGGGCACGCAAGCTCGACGGCAACAACCCGACGCTGCTCTACGGCTATGGCGGCTACGGCATCAGCCATGACGCCGGGCTTCCTCGGCGCCGACGCGCGCGGCTGTGGCTCGACGGCGGCGGCATCTATGTCGATCGCCAACATCCGCGGCGGCGGCGAATATCGGCGAGGCCTGGCACCAGGCCGGCATGCTCACCCACAAGCAGAACGTGTTCGACGACTTCGCCGCGGCCGCGCGAGTACCTGATCGACGACAGGCTACACCTCGCACGACAAGCTCGCGCTGATGGGCGGCTCGCAACGGCGGCCTGCTGATGGGCGCGATGATCGACGCAGCATCCCGAGCCTTGCGCACGCGGTGGTCTCGCGCGGTCGGCATCTACGACATGCTGCGCGTCGAGCTCGATCCCGAACGGCGCCTTCAACGTGACCGAGTTCGGCACGGTGAAGGACCCGGACGCAGTTCAAGGCGCTCTACGCCTATTCGCCCTATCACCACGTGCAGGACGGCACGCCTATCCGGCGGTGCTGTTGCTCACCGGCGCCAACGACGGCCGGGTCAACCCGATGCACTCGCGCAAGTTGGCGGCGCGCGCTGCAGGCGGCCACGACTCGCGACCGCGCCGATCCTGCTGCGCACCAGCGCCGAATTCCGGCCACGGCATCGGCAGTCTCGCTCAACGAGCGCATCGCCGAGCAGACGGACATGCTGACGTTCCTGTTCGACCAGCTGGGCATGAGCGCGGAACAGGCGGGGCGCTGAAAAGGGCCTCCACCACTTCGTGGTCCCCCTCCCCAAGCTTCGCTTAGGGAGGATCTAGAGGTCCAGCTCTCCCCCACTGCGTGGGAGCTTTGCATGAGTCAGGCGAGGATAGCCGGTGGCGCGGGAGAGCGGCGTGTGCCGCCGGCTTGGGCTGGGAAGCGGTCTCGGTTCTAGGTCAGGCGGCCTGACGTCAGGCGGAGAGCACCAGGGCTCGTCTGAGGTTGATGGCGAGGCAGGCGAGGATCAGGTCGGTGTGGTTTCGCTGGAGGGTGAGGTATCGGGCGCGGCCCTTGTGGTAGTGGCGTTTGAGCACGGCGAAGAGGGTCTCGACCCGACCTCGGATCCGGGCGATGGCGCCATTGCGCCGTTCGGACCAGGGCGAGGGCGGGTGGTGCTTGTTGCCCCGCCGGCAGATGCGGTTCTTGATGCGCAGGGCCTTCAGATGGTCGCGGCGGGCGTGGCTGTCGTAGGCCTTGTCCGCCCACACTTCCTTTTCGTCGCCCAGGATCAGATCGTCGGCCGGGACGGTGTCGTTGACGCTGGCCGGGGTCATCAGCACCCGCCGCACCAGTCCCGAGCCCCGGTCCACAGCGACATGCACCTTGTAGCCGAAGATCCGCTTGGAGCCGCGCCGGGTCCAGTTGGCGTCCGGCTCCCGCTCGCGGCCCACTAAGCGGCTGACCCCGGGCGTCGGTTCGGCCGGCGGCGAGGGCGGACGCGACTGGCTGGCCACCAGGCTGGCGTCGATCAATGTGCCCTGCCGCACGATCAGCCCCCGCGCGTCCAACTCCCCGGCCACCGCCTCGAAGGCCGCCTGGTCCAGCCCGCCCTTGGCCAGGCTCTGACGGAACCGCCACAAGGTGGCGTGGTCCGGCGCCGCCTGATCCCCCGCCAGCCCGACGAAGCGGCGGAACGACATCCGATCGCACAGCGCCTCCTCCAGGCCCGGATCGGACAGGCCGTACCACTGCTGCAGCAGCAGCGCCTTGAACATCAACAGCCCCGGATAGCGCGGCGGCCCCATCCGGCCCGGCTTCAGCCCCGCCAGCACCGTCTCCACACGGCTCCAGTCGATCTGGTCGTCAATCGCTTCCAGGCGCCCATTGCGCCCTACCGTCGGGTGCAGAAACGCCTCGGCCATTCCGCGCTGAGAACTGCGAACGCTCATCTCGATCTCCCTGACACCCTCAGGGAATCATGACCGCCGACTTGTGCAAAGCTCCCACCCGTGGGGGAGACGGCGCGAAGCGCCCGAGGGGCATGCCTGCGGAGAGCCCGCCCTCGGGTCCGGCCGCACAGCCGGACCCGAGAACAGCCCCCTTCCCCCAGGCTGGGCAGGACCTGGGGTGGAGATCAGAAAGCGGACGCGGCCTTGGAAGCCGAAGGTGCGCGGGTCGTTGTAGACGCCGTTGACCCCCTCGTGATGACTGTACGCGCGGATGTAGAGGTGCTGCTCGTCGAACAGGTTGCGCACCCAGAACGAGAGGGTCAGCGTGCGCGTCCGACGAAGCAACCTTGATGCCGCCGAGCGAGATCCGGCTGTTGAACACCAAGCCGGGCTGGCTCTTGATCTGCGGTATGCCCGGGCGACATACGCGACGTCGCTGCTATAAGACCCGGAGTCCCAGTTGCCGTCGAGGTGGGCCCGGAACGTGAAGTTTCAGAACTTCCGCTGATAATCGATCGACCCGGAGAAGGTGTCATTCGGCGTGAACACCTGATTTATCGCAACCGGCGTGGTGTTGACTACCTTGCCGACCCGGGGACATAGGTGGGGAACGGATTAACGGTCGGCGGAATGTGCACGTAGTTATAGGCGTAGCTGCCGCTAAGCGTCAGCCCCGCCAGCGGGTTCAGCGCGCCCTCGACTTCGATGCCGTTCACATGGCCGGTGCCCGGGGCATTGACGGTATTGGTGGTCGTGCGGGTGGTCGAGCCGAGGGGCTCACTGCCGTTGGCACCAAAGGTATAATAAGGAGCCGAGAAATCCGATTGGACGTTGTTCATCGTCGCCGTCATAGGCTGCGATATTGAGGCGGGCGCGATGGTCGAAGAATTCGCTCTTGACTCCGATTTCTTCCATCGAGACTTCTTCAGGATTGAAGGCCAGATAATCCAAAGAGCGCGAATTGGCCCCGCCCGATTTATATCCCGTGCCCCACTTGGCATAGGCTTGTACGTCGTCCGAGATATCGACGGCGAGGTTGACCATCGGGTCGACCCGCGACCAGTTCTTCGAGAGGCCGATCGGCCCCGATACGGCCGTTTCGTTGACCGGCAAGGTGTTGTCGACGTCGTAGAGCTCGCCCTTCTTGATGTCGTCCGTCCAGCGCAAGCCACCGGTCAGGTGGAAGATGTCGCCGAAGATGTGGGGGGTCCAGGTCCCCTGGCCGTAGACCCCGTAACTCTGCGTACGGACCCGGCTGGCGCGGTCGACCCCGGCGTAAGGAAACAGGGGCGTGACCAGATTTGTGATGGGCAGGCCGTAGTTGTTGACGAGATTATCCGGCCCGTACTGTATCACGGTGGCGGCGGTGCCGTTGGCGTTGAACTGCATCGAGTTGAACGCCTGCGCCTGGTCGTGCACGTGTTCGTCATAATAGAGCGCACCGACGACATATTTCAGTTGGTTGGTTTCTCCGATCGCCTGGACTTCCTGGCTCAATTGATATTGGCCGAATTCGGCGAGGCTGTAGCGGGAGAACTGACCGTTCGGTTCGTAAGACCGACTCGTCCACGGCGCTGTTGTCAACTGGTTCTGGTCCAGTTTGCGATAGGCCGAGATCGACTTGATCGTGCAGATTCGGGGTCGCCTCCCATTTCAGGGTGAGGGCGTGGCCGGACTGAAGACCGATGCTGGGCTGCTGCGGCACGCCGACAGGGGAGACGCCGACGCGATTGGGCAGGACCGGCAGGACCGGCGCAATCGGGTCCGTGCCCGCTTGAACCGTTTGACCGAAGATCGTGGTCGCGGCGTCGTAGCTGGTGTCGAAGGTATAGTTGGCGGTGAAATTGGGCGTCGGCTGCCACTGCACCTGCAGGCGCACGCCGCGGCGGTCGTAGGCGCCGAAATCCGGAAGCGCCCGGCAGCGGATTTTGGACGGTGCCGTCGCGCGAGGTGTCGACGCCATCCACCTTGATGCTGAATTCGTGCCACTCGGGCAGGTCGAGGTGGAACTCGGTCTCGTAGCTGCCGTAGTTGCCGACGCCGCCGGTCACGTCGAGGTGGAACTGGCCGGTCGGCTTCTTGGTGGTGATGTTCGAGCGCGCCGGCTTCGGTGTTGCGGCCGAACAGCGTGCCCTGCGGCCCCTTCAGCACCTCGATGCTGTCGACGTCGTATAGGCCGCGTCCAGGCCCTGCGGGCGGCCGAGATAGACCCCGTCGACATAGACGCCGACGCCCTCGTCACGCGCCGGCTGATTGGTGTCTGTCATCACCCCGACGCCGCGGATGCTCAGGATCAGGTTGAAGGGACGCGAGGCGTAAGGGACGATGCGCAGGCTGGGAATCCCGCCGGCGATCAGATCGTCCAGGGACTGGATGTGGCGGTCCTCGAGGTCCTGATTGTTCATCACCGAAGCGGAGATCGGGACCTTCTGCAGGTTCTCCGACCGCTTCTGGGCGGTGACCACCACCTCCTGAGGCCAGTGCCGCCGTCGTGGCAGCAGCGCCGGGCGTTGTAAGCCTCTGCGCGCCGTCGCGGCCGCTGCCGCCGCCGCGTCCGCGGCGAAGGCTGGGCGAGGCCAGGGCCGTCATCCCGAGAGCACAGGTACTGGCGCCAGCCAGGGCCCAGGCTTTTGAAACCGATCCTCATTTGTATCCCCGCATGAATAGCTGTGAGCTTTCATAGCGGGGAGCCGATAGGTCCTGGGGTTGTCAGCCAGGATTCGCTTCCGTGAACACTGCGTATTTCGTGGAAATTTGTCCAATGGACAAACCCGGCGGTTCGAAAGCTGGAGGGTGGGGGGAAGAGATCCGTGTGCGGAACACCTCTCACGCCGGGAGAAGCCCCTCCACCACTTCCCCAGGCCGCCGCGAGCGGCGGCTCGGCCGTTCGGCGCTTCTCACCCCTCGAAAATGAGCAGCAGATAGGTCGCGAACAGCAGCAGGTGGACGGCCCCCTGCAGCACGTTGGTGCGGCCGCTGGAGAAGGTGACGATGCTGACGGCCAGGGTCAGCAGCAGCATCACCCGGTCGACGCCTTCGACGCCCAGTCACCATGAAGTGGCCACCGGCGGACAGTGCGAGATCGATCAGCGCTTCGACACTCTGGTCAAATCAGCCGACAACATGATGCTGTACAAATACGTGATCCGCAACGTGGCGTATCAATACGGCAAGTCCGTGACGTTTATGCCGAAGCCGCTGTTTGGCGACAACGGCAGCGGGATGCACACGCATCAAAGCTTGTGGAAGGACGGTAAGCCGCTATTCGCGGGCGATGGATATGCCGGTCTTGAGCCAGATGGCGCTGTATTACATTGCGGGACTGTTGAAGCACGCGCGGGCGCTGTCGGCGATGATCGCGCCAACGACGAACAGCTACAAGCGACTGGTGCCGGGCTACGAAGCGCCGGTGAATCTGGCGTATTCGCGCCGCAATCGCTCGGCCGCGGTGCGCATTCCGATGTACTCGGCGAGTCCCAAGGCGAAGCGCGTGGAGTTCCGGCCGCCGGATCCCTCGGCGAATCCGTATATGGCGTTTTGCCGCGATGCTGATGGCGGGTCTGGATGGAATTCTCACCAAGGCCGATCCGGGCGATCCGCTGGACAAGGACATTTACGATCTGTCGCCGGAAGAGATGAAGAAAGTCCCGTCCATGCCGGCATCGCTCGAAGAGGCGCTGGCCTGTTTGGAGGATGACCATTCGTTCCTGCTCAAGGGCGACGTGTTTACCGAGGAGCTGATCGAGACGTTCATCAACTACAAGCGGCACAATGAGGCGGACGCGATCCGTCTGCGCCCGCATCCGTATGAGTTTGCGCTGTACTACGACATTTAGCCGTTACTGGCGCTGGAAGTACAGAGTTTCGGGCTGGTGGCCGGGCCGATCGAGCTTGCAGCATCATCGTGCCGTCATCGCGGCAGACTGTAGCGCTCCATCGTCGTCTCGCCGTCACGCGTGGTGTCGACTTTTAGCACGTGGCCGTCCCACTTCGCTTTGCTCCTAAGTCCGGGCTGCTTAATGGTGGCATTGTGACGGCGAATCGGTGCTGAAGCTGCTGGCTGTGGACTGATTCGGAGCGTCGAAACTGAAATTGCGCTGAACGTAAGATATTACCCTGGCGGTCGTTGATCGTTACGGTGCCGGTTTGGATGACTGCTTCGCCGTTAAATTCGCTGCGCGCCGGGGTCAATTGCCAGACGCCGTTCAGCTGGTGATGATTCGCGGCCATGCGAACCCGTCAACAAAACTACCGCCGCGCTCCAATCAGGAAATTTCTACCGGACTTTGCTCGCCATGGCCCCTCCTGGTGTTTGTGCAATTGGCTTGCCACGACCCAGGCCTGTACGTGTGTAACCTGTCAATTGGATCAATTGGAGAAGAAAAGTTCCGGCGCGCTTGCGCGCGTCGCCTTTCGTTATCCGAATTTCCGCTTGTACATGGCGGCTCGATTCCTGGCGGTTGTGTCGTCGGAGATGATCTCGGTGGCGGTGGGCTGGCAGATTTATGCGCTCACGCATCGGCCGCTCGATCTGGGGTTGGTGGGTTTGGCGCAATTCGCGCCGGGCGTTCTGCTGTTTCTATTGCGGGACACACGGCGGACCGGGTGGCGCGTCAGACGATCCTGAGGGTCTGCTATATCGGATATGTGCTATGCGCGGTTGCTTGCTCGGGCTCAGTGTCCATGGCATCGCGTCGGTCTGGCCGATCTACGCCGTGCTGCTTTCCTATGGGGTCGTACGAGCATTTAGCGGACCGGCGGGTCAGGCCTTTCTTCCGCAGTTGGTAGCACGGAACATTTTCCAAACGCGGTGACGTGGAGTTCTTCATTTTTTCAAACCGCAACCATCCTCGGGCCGATAGCCGGCGGCTTAATCTACGGCTTCGCTTCCAGCCCAGTTCCGGTCTACGTCTGCGCGTTCATCGCAAACTGCGCCGCAGTGCTGCTCTTGTCGGCCGTTCGACCGAACATCGTGGCGCGTAAGAAGGTGGAACAGCCGGCCGGCGTGATCCTGGACGGGCTGCGCTACATCTGGCGCACCAAGTTGATTCTCGGCTGCATGTCGCTGGATCTCTTCGCGGTGCTGTTGGGCGGCGCGGTTGCTCTGTTACCGGTGTATTCCAGCGAGATTCTTCACACCGGGGCCAACGGACTCGGAGTGCTGCGGGCGGCCCCTGGCGTAGGCGCCGTTGCCGTTGCGATTCTGTTGGCGCACTATCCACTGCGGCGGCGGGCCGGCCTGAGCATGCTGTACTGCGTCTTCGGATTCGGGGTGTTCACCATCGTCTTCGGGCTTTCGCACAGCTCTGGGCTGTCGTTCATCGCGCTGGTGCTGACGGGCGCATTCGATATGGTCAGCGTGATTGTACGCTCCACGCTGGTTCAACTCGCCACGCCCGACGAGATGCGCGGCCGTGTGAGCGCGGTGAACATGCTGTTCATCGGAGCGTCGAACGAATTCGGCCAATTCGAATCGGGAATTACGGCGCAATGGTTCGGGACGGTTCCGGCGGTGGTGTTGGGCGGGGTGGGAACCATCGCGGTGGTGCTCGCGTGGAGCTGGCTGTTTCCGTCGCTGCGGAAGGTGGACCGTCTAACGAAATAGAATAGAAGTAATGACGGGGTCCATCCTTCAAGTAAGCATCTCGCCGGGCGGTGTTCCCAAACAGCCCATCGCGGAGGCCGAGGTGACGCCTGAGGGCATCCGTGGCGACTCGTGGGCGCATCCCGAAATTCATGGCGGCCCCAACCAAGCGATTCTGTTGATCACAAGCGAGGGCATCGGCCAACTGATCGCACAAGGCTATCCGGTCTTTCCAGGCGCGCTGGGCGAAAACCTGACAACCCTGGGGCTGGACCGGCGCCAGATGCGGATTGGCCAGCGCTATCGCGTCGGCGAAGTAATGCTCGAAATCACGAAAATGCGCAGCCCATGCACAACGCTGGATGTCTATGGCCCTTCCATCAAGAACGCCGTCTACGATGCGAAGGTGAACGACGGCGATGCTTCCACGCCGCGCTGGGGGCTGGCGGGATTCTATGCGCGGGTGTTAAGGAGCGGTTTCATTCGTCCCAAGGATATAATCGAGCTAGTAGACCAAGTTGTCTAAAACGCCACGTAAATCGGGAATGTTGCTAGAAACCATGCCCCTCCGCAGGCCGGCTCTCGCGCGCGGAGAGGCGGCCCTTCTATCACTGGGGCTTTCCACCGAAATACAAGATCAGGTAAAAGCGTTGCTGGCATCGGCGGCGGATCCCGATGCCTCCGTGCACTATCTGGTGAGCTTAAGGCAACAACAGCCGGATGCTTTTCACCGCCTGGTACGAACGCCGGCCGTCCTGAAGTACCTGATCACGGTTGGTTCGTTCAGCCGGTTCCTTTCCGAAGAGATCCTGCAGAATCCGCAATGGCTGGAAGAAGTCAACGGGATGAACCGCGTACTGACGGCAGCCGAATACAAAAAGCGTCTGGGAAAATTTCTCAAGGATCAGCCGGCGCAGCTCAGCCGGATGCAAGGCCCTTGGCTTTATCGCTCGCGCTGTTCCGCCGCCAGCAGATTCTGCGCATCCTGCTGCGCGACGTGCTGGGGCTTGCGCAGCTTGTCGGAAACCACCGAAGAACTCTCCAACCTGGCCGATGCCATTCTGCATATCAGCTACAAGCGCATTCGCGCGGAGCTGGTGGCGCGGCACGGCGACGCCGCGATACGTGGATGAGGACGGCGAAGTGCGGGAGTGCGGCATGTCGGTGATCGCGCTCGGCAAGCTGGGCGGACGCGAGCTGAACTACAGCTCCGATATCGACCTGATGTTCGTCTACGCGGCCAACGGCGAGACCGACGGCGCGCATCCGATTTCGAACAAAGAATTTTATAAGAAAGTCGCCAACCAATACACCGAGCTGCTTTCCACCTACACGGCCGAAGGCCTGTGCTACCGCGTGGATCTGCGTCTGCGGCCGGACGGCAGCCTGGGCGAAGTCTGCATTTCGCTCGACGGCGCCAGGAAATACTATCAGACCCGCGCGCGCGATTGGGAATTGCAGATGCTGATCAAGGCGCGCGTGGCCGCGGGCGATCCCGACGCCGGGCGCGAGCTGCTGGATCACGGTGGAGCCGCTGATCTACTCCACCACGCTCGATTTTTCGGCGGTGGAAGCGGTTTCCGCCACGCGCGAGCGCATCAGCGAAAAACTGAACCGGCGAAGGCTCGGCAAATCGGCGTTTGATGTGAAGCTGGCGCCCGGCGGCATTCGCGACATCGAATTTCTGGTGCAGTGCCTGCAGCGCCTGCATGGCGGCCGGGTTCCCTGGGTGCGGCACGGCGGCACCATGCTGGCGCTCTCGCGTCTGAGCGACAAGGATCTGCTTTCCGCGGCCGAATACGGCCGCCTGGTTTCGGCCTACCAGTTCCTGCGCAATCTGGAGCACCGGCTGCAGTTCGCCGAAGACCGCCAGACCCATACTCTGCCCACCTCGCCCCGCGATCTGGATCTATTGGCGAGAAAGATGCCAAGCGCGCAACCGGGAGGAGCGCCGTCGGGGAAAAACTGCTGCAAGAGTTGAACGCTCACCTGGAAGCGGTGCAGGAAATTTATGAGCGCGTCATTCACGCTCAGCGGCCGATCTACTACAGCCTTCCCCCTGCGGTAGCGCCCCAAATTGAAGCACCGGAGGTGGTGGAGCCCACGTCCAGCAATCTCAT
The DNA here is from genome assembly GCA_963755895.1 of uncultured Alphaproteobacteria bacterium. Lineage (GTDB taxonomy): Bacteria > Pseudomonadota > Alphaproteobacteria > Rhizobiales > Xanthobacteraceae > Bradyrhizobium. Next base: position 44 of record CAVWMD010000016.1, on the reverse strand, counting down.
TCGGTTTCTGGATGAACGCGCGCCCTCGCTGGCACAAGCTGTTT
>CAVWMD010000015.1:0-279109 GCA_963755895.1 uncultured Alphaproteobacteria bacterium | reverse complement strand
CTTCGCTTTTTCGACGGTCCTGTCGACGTCGCACCCGTAGCCCACTAGATTGCCCGGCACGTAGATGACAGGACGGTCTGGAACGCGCTCGCGCAACCAGGCGACGCCGCGCTCCATGCGTGGAATCAGGTCGCCGGCGATCACGAGGACGTCGAAGCGCGGGCGCGCGACCCCGGACGGCAGGTCCCAGCCTCGCGTCAGTTCTAGATGCAGATCGGACAATATCCAGAGCAGCACGTCAGTCCTCGTTTTCATCTTCCTTGACCGATGCCTCGTCGTCTCGACAAGCGGGGTCTTCGCCCAGCAATCCCTGGTGCTGATGGCGAACTGGATTTCGATCGAGTGGCACCGCAGCATTTGCGGCCGGCGCGGCAGAGAACGGCGCCTTCCTCGCCGCAGACGTGGCACCGAAATCTAGCCATCGCTATTGCTCCGGTCCGATCGAATTTGGGGACACCGCGGTCAAGGTGTCGGCCTCCCGGTCCGTAGCGCACGTAGTACATGCCCGGCTTGCCGGCGACCCGACGGAGTTTGCGGATATTCTCGAAGCCCGGCCCTACAAGTTCGGGATAGCCCACCGCGTGCTCGGCGCAGGCCGTCGCCAGCCAACCGCGATTGTCGTAACGGCGACCTTCCGCTCCGCAGATTTCGCAGGTGCAGGCCCGAGCGGGCGACCGCGAGATCGATCGCCTCGAAATCTTGGCCCTGGTGTCGTTCAAAACCTCGCCGTCTCCGTCGGGCCCAAGCACGCCGAATTTCTGCTTGATGCGAACGAATTCAAACGCATCGTTCTCCTGCAACGCGGTTTCGATTTTGATACAGAGCCGCTCCAGGATGTCCCGCCAGCCGGCGTCGCAAAGCGGGTAGCCGAACGAGCGCTGAGGTTCATCGGCTATCAAATCGAAAAGGCGTTCATGCGCCTGCATGAAGACAACCCGCCAGTCCTTGACGATGGGCGCCATGTCACTGCTCCTCGATACCGAGCGAGCCGGGGTCGACGTCGACAAAAGCGTCCGTCGCGCGGTCGTAACGGCGGCAAGACACCGTCTGGAGTCCGCCAGCGCCGAGCCTGCGAACGACCTGAAGGTTTTCGAATCCCGGCCTGACTGGCGCCGGTTCGCCCCGGGCGTGCACGCTGCAGGCTGTCGCAAACCAACCGCCGCGGTTGTACAGACGACCTTCCGCCCCGCAAATTTCGCAGGTGCAGGCGGAGCGGGCTTCCGCTAGGCTGACAACCTCGCGGACCTTCGCTTCGGTCTCGCTCGGGAGGCGGCCGCTCCAGTAGAAGCGCAGGGTGCCGTACTTTTCCTTGATCTGCACAATTTTGACGGGATCGCCATTGTCGAGAGCATTTTCGATCCTGACGCAGGCGCGATCAATCAGATCGCGCCACCCTTCGTTGCATTCTGGATAGCCTTGAGCTCTCTCCAAATACCCTTTCGGAGGGCGAAATAGGCGCGTGTGTGCCCTGATCAATTCGATTTTCCAGTCCTTCGCCAACCGTCAAACCTCAATAAATTTGTGCGGGACGTCGAAGAAACCGTCGTCTTCGGGATCGAATTGTCGGCAAGACAGGACGCGATCCTGTCCGTCTACCGTTCCGTGCACGATGCGTAGAAACCTTTGCCTTCTCTTCCACGATGCTGGCTTTCCCCTACCGTGGCCGGCGCAGGCTGTCAGGAGCCAACCATTGCTGCTGTAGAGACGGGCATTATGAGAACCACAGATTTCGCACTCATCGGCGGAACGCATATTCGCCCGTTCTGTGGCTTGTTCGACTTCGACTCTCGCGCGTGCAGACAGCGTACCTTCCCAGAAGATGTTAAGGAGGCCGCCGTTTTCCATGATCTTCACCAAGTTGATGATGTCGCCTTCTTCCGGTCTAAGCGCATCCCCGATTTCTTTGCAGGCATCTTCAATGATATACCGCCACCCCTCGCGACACTCTGGCAGGCGTATCGGCGGATGAAATAATCGAGGGTAAGTCGTGACGATCGCGGTTCTCCATTCATCGCGTCCTCCTTGAATGAAGGGTTCCATGTTGGGGTCGACAACTCTGCACGGAATTGAGCACTCTGTTTCTTTGGTCATTGCTCAGATCTCGATTATGAGGTGAGGGTTGAAATTCCCGCCTTCGACGGGATTGCAGACTGCCCGAGTCTTCCCACATCGGACGTCGAATGCCGCATGCACATGACCAAAGATCCAGACGTCAGGCCGAATCTCCTCAGGCAAAACGGGAAGCAGATCCGAGCCATAAAAGGCTGGTGCCCACCAAGGCAGGCCGCGGTCGCGATATGCATCGGCACAATCGGCCAGTGGAGAATGGTGCGTGACGACGACGGTCGGCCCGTGGTGGTAGGAAACCAACTCATCGAGCAGCATCGCTTTTTCGCGCGCGTGCTCCGCAACAGCATCGTACGGTGACCATCTACCTTTTTCTGTTCTGATAGCGCCATACTCGCGCGCGCCGCTGCGCCAGTGCCCAGCCACTGCGCGGGCCTCGGCCGCTGACAATTCAACGACCTGAGGAGCGCGGTTCGGCACCCAGCGGCTGGCCTGGGCCCAATCTGTCCAGAGGGTAAGGCCGATGAACCGCGTCTGCCCAATTTCGCAGACCGGGTCTTCCGCACTCAACACGGTGACGATGTCTCGATTGGCCCGCGCATTCTGACGCTCCGCTTCATCGCGTAGGAGCCGGTCGAAATCGGAAATGGTGCGGCGGTCATCTGGACCTAACGTGTACACATCATGATTGCCGCGAACCATGATCGAAGGCTTGCCCCGCGCGATCGCGACCACACTCTGAACGGCCTTCTCCGGTTGCCCCTCCCAAAGATCGCCCGCACAACAAGCACATCGAAGGATTCGTCGTCCAACGGTGGGATATCATCCAAACTCCGACGCTCCAGGTGCAAATCTCCAACCGGAAGCAGGCGCATCGCCGTCTCCAATTTTCAGGAACCCGCTTGACGAGCGCGAAGACAGATGAAGGATTTGACGGCGTCGCGAGGAATCACAGTAGACTATCAACGACATTTAACCAGATTTGGCGCGACGTCAAACCCTTTTTTAGCAAGCAGGCCCATGCCGTCTCCTGAGCAACAAAGCCAAATCGATGCCCACCAAGCCAAGGAAATTGGCAAGCGATTAAGAGAGCTCTTGGGAAATGAGAGTGTTACGGACTTTTCCAGGCGAGTTGGAGTGTCACGACAATGGCTTCACGATATCCTGAGCGGCCGAGTATCCCGTGAAGCGTCTCTTGCCACCATGTCGTCTATCGGCGACACTATTGGGTATAGTTGGGAGTGGCTCGTGACAGGCAAGGGAATGCCTAATCAGCAGTTTCACGAAAGGACCACCCTCCTTCGTCGCCTTATTCCGAAAACTAGTGCTCGGAAGAAGATCAGCCTTGTGCCAGTTGAAGGTGAGTGGTTTTTGGTCCAGACGTCACTTTTGGAACGTTTTGAGGGGGACGTTCATGATTTAGGAGCGCTGGGGGGCCGAAATGTTGATTTGGGACCGATCGTAGGAAATTCTGGCGAGGTTCTTGTTGATCTGAAAGATCAGACGCTTGTCCACGAGGGTTTGTTCCTTGCTCAAATAGAAGACCGTCTCCTTGCGTGCCGCGCCATCAAAGCCGGCTCGGTCTGGATTTTAACCTCGGCCGAACACCTAATGACCCCCGAGTCGCTAATTGGAAATTATCGGATCCTCGGGCGCATTAGGTTCGTTTGCAAACATCTCTGAATCCATCTCAACTTTGAACAAGGCCTTCAACCTCTGTTGCCTGTTCAGCGACTAATCTCGTCGCAATAACATAAATGCAGCGCGCTCGGCCGCTCGCTCGCTACGGCGCTATTGGGGGGAGCGCGCTTCGCGAGCGGCCTACCGAGAGTTTTCCCCAATCGCACCAGAGACGCGCCGCGCGCTCTTCAGCAACCCCTGGCCTGCGAATGGCGACGTTAAGGCGACAATTTTCGTGGGGTAGATTAGGTTACGACGTCAAGGCGCTGCGCACCATCGTTCGCCTGCGCAAGCAGGACGCCAACGAGCGTGCCGAGCAGGAAACCATCCTGGAGACCTATATGCAGGCGCTGGGAATGCTGTGAGGCGGGCACGCAAAGCCCCTTCGCCACGCCAAACTCTCGTCGTCCCGGCCTTGCGCCGGGACCCATAGCCACCGGCGCTTACAAGAATTGATGGAGCCCGCTCCAAACCTCACTGGCCAAGCCAGGGGTTTATGGGTCCTCGCGGTTCGCGAGGACGACGCCGAGCGTATGGAAGCCGTGTGAATTTACGCTACGCGCTCAATGCAGCGAGGCGGTCTGCAGCACGAATGATGTCGTCTGTAGCCGCGCGGTGGTCGATCCGGTAAAGCGCTCGCTGAGCAATCCCATCTGCGGATCATCCGAGAAGCTCATCGCGATCGCGGCCTGCGGCTTGACGAAATAAGCGCGCATCAAGCTCATATCGGTATCGCCCAGCACCGTCGTGAACATCGAGTTGCTCGCGCTCGGCGTCAGCATCACGACGCGCAGCCAGACGTCATTGCCCTTGGCCGCGGCAATCCGCGCCGAGGTCGCGACGATGCCATCCTGACCCTGCGCGCCCTTGGTGGCACCGCTGTTGATCCCGGTTGCGGTCGCAGCCGCATTGCGCGGCGCCGGCCGCGCACTGCGCGGGATCGGCGCGCTGGCGGCGACGATATTGGCGCGGTCGACCGGCGAGTTGGCTGGCGGCGCGTAGGCCAGCGCCTGCGACGCGGCGGGAATGCTGGAGGTCGATTGCGGATCCGCCGGCGTCACGGCCTGGCGCGCCTTCAGCGCGGCGACCTGCGCGGCCGTTGCCTGCTTCGGCGCGGTCGCGGCATCGTCCCAGAAGCCGCGGGCGTTGATGATATCGGCCGGCGATTGCGGATTTGCCTCAGCGGTATCGGCCGATGCCGCTACTTTCGGTTTCGCGGGCTGCACCACCTGCATGTCGGCCGAGGCCAACTGGAACGCGGAGGGTTTTGAGCGCGGCGTCGATACGGCGTCGGCGGACTTGGTCTCGAGGGACTTGATCTCGGCGGATTTGGCGTCGGCCGCCTTGTTGGCCGCCGATATCGCCGAGGCTGCGTCGGCAACCTGCTGGGCAGTCGGCACCGGGGTCGAGACCGCCTCGTCGTCCTCATCGTCGTTCGATTTATGCGTGAACAACCTGGCCCACAGGCTCGGGCTGCTCTTCTTCAAAGCGCCATCGTTGCCGTCGCGGGCTTCGATGTCGGCGCGGGCCAGCTCATAGCCCTTCATCGGCTTGCCGTCGCTGGGTATATGCACGGTGCGTCCGTCAGGGAACACTTTGGCGAGCAGATCGCGGCTGATGCCCGGCCAGTGCCGGATGCTGCCGGTGTCGAGATGCACGAACGGCGATCCCGAGGTCGGATAGAAGCCGACGCCGCCGCGCTGCAGCCGCAGGCCGGCGAAACGGATCTCCTCAAGCGGCACGCCCGGAATGAAGAAATCCATCGCGTGACCGAGCATATGCTGGCTGAAGCGGGCCACTCCGGACGAGCGGCGATGCAGCATGGCGTTGGTGGCGGGCGAGCGATAGGCGGAAATGATCTGGATCGGCTTCTTGCCGTCGACGTCGCGGTAGACTTCCCAGATGATGTCGAACAGATGCGGGTCCATCACCGTCTGGTCCTGGGTTCGCCAGTCGCGCAGGTAGTGATTGATTTCTTTCAGCGCCGCTTCGTCGTAACGCCCGTCGCGCTTGAAGGTGATGGTGAGGTCTTCGTTGGAATGGGTGTGATGGAACGAAAGGGTGCGGGTTTCGTTCAGCGCGGCGGCATCGTGCACCGTTCCGGCGCCGGCGAGCAGCAACAAGCCAGTCAAGCCGAAACTGGCTCCGGCTTTCGGCAACGACAGCAAGTTGATTTGGCGTGCGAAACCAGCCAGCACGTATGAGCCCACCCAAGACGATCAACCGGAGCAGTTCCCGACCGATCGCGAAGTTCTTTCACTGCCCCACGCGGTGAAAGCAGCAGTTTCAAGTGGGACGGACGAGACTTAACTAACGAGACTTGCGCCCCACCCCCAAAGTCAGGCCTTAACCTAACCCGTTGAGTGTGGCGAAAAATAGCCCACCGATTAAACCGCGATGGACAATGGTTAACATTAACGGTCTCGCGCTGTTGGCGAGACCGTTGATCTTGTTGAGGAATGTCCGATAAGGGTCGAAACGGTCCTTAATCAGCGGGTGTAGACATTTCGCGGCGGCACCGGCCGGCGGCCCGGGGGCGGCGGCGCGAAGCTCGGGCCTCCGAACAGCCGCTCGAAGAACGACGGGCCGGAGGAGTTGGCGCTGGCATAGTTCACCGACGTCGGCAGATTGCCGACCGGATGCGAATAGCTCGGCTGAGAATGCGCCACCACGGCTTCCATATCCTTGCCGTGCGTATTGCGCAGCATCGCGACCATGGTGGCATCACGACCGTAGATGTCCTTGCGGATCTGCAGCTTGCCGGCGTCGTCAACGAACGCGGTCTGGTAGGTGATGTTGACGGGGATCGGGGTCGGGAATTTCAGGTCGATCTCGCTGTGGCCATACATGCTGCGGATTCGATCCGCCGTGTAGTGCTCGTTTGGCTCGGTGATGCCGAGCAGCACGGCGGCGTATTGATCCGGGTTCTGAACCCGCATGCAGCCATGGCTGTACGCGCGCTCCTCCTTGGCGAACAGGTATTTGTCCGGGGTGTCGTGCTGATAGACCAGGAACTTGTTCGGGAAGTTGAAGCGGATACGGCCGAGTGCGTTGGCTTCGCCCGGTGGCTGCGAGATATGGACGCTGCCGTCGGGATTGCGATCGAGCCGCAATCCCATCCGCTGTAGCACGGTCGGGTCCTGCTGCAAGGCCGGCAGATATTCGCCATAGACGATCGACGGCGGCACGTTCCAGGTCGGATTGACCGTGATGTACTTCATGGTCTCGGTCAAAAGCGGCGTGGCATGAATGCCCGGCTTGCCGGTGACCACCCTGGTGGTCCAGACCTGCGCGCCGTGCTGCATCACCTTCAGCGTGTAGTCCGGGATGTTGAGGATGACATAGGCGTCGCCGATCGCGGGCGCGCCGAGGTCGCGCGGCAGCCAGCGCCAGCGCTCCATATTGACGACCACGGTGTCGATCTGCCTGTCGCGCTTTGGACTGTTGATGGCCCTCACGGTCTGATCGTCGAGCACGCCGGTCGGCCGCAGCTCGACGCTTTCCTGGAATTTGCGCACGGCCTCGGCGACCCTGGCGTCGTAATGGGTATCGTCGGCGTTCTCGCTGATGCCGAGCTTGGCGCGAAGCTGCGGCACCCGCGGATCTTCCATCGCGGCTGCTGCCTGCTGCTTTCTGCCGGGGGCAGTGAATTTGAGCACCGGGCCTTGCCCGATCTCGATCGCCGGGCCGTTGCCGACGCCGCGCAATTCGGCGAGCTTCGCCTTCAATTCGCGATAGAGCTTTTGCGGCGGGTTGTAGCTGTCGAGCGCGGCCGATGCGTCCTTGGCCGACGTGACGTTGGCCAAAACTTCGGCCGGATCGGTCGGATGCTCGGGGTATTGGATGTCGCCCGAGACCTGCGAATAGTGCATCCGGCCGCTCTGCGCCTGACGCGCATAGTCCAGCATGCTGTCGGTCAGTTTGAGGTCGGCTTCGGCCAGCGCGTCCGGCGTGGTCGCGGCGGCGAAATCCGGCGCCGGGTAATCGGCGGCGTTCAGGCCGTCGGAAGCGGCATCCTTGAGGCGCGCGATGACGCCCTTGGCGGTCTCGGTCGGCGTGCCGCCCTGGGTCCACAGCGGCGCGAAGTCGCGCGCGGTGTAGAACTTTTCCACCACGGCGCGTTCGGCCTTGCGGTCGAAATAGCGCAGCGATTTCGATCCCAGCATGTCGCGAAGCTTGTCGGCGACCGGCTGATCGGCGGCCGGGACGTTGCTGGCGGCCTTGACCGGCTCGGCGGCCGGAGCGGCAGCGGTCGCCGTCGGCGGCGCGGCGGGAGCAGTGGTTGCGGTATCGCTCTTGGCGGGTTCAACTTTCGCCGGTTCCGTCGTGGCAACATCGGGCTTGGCAGCGGCGGGCGCCGGCGCGGTGGCGACATCGGCTGGTTTGGCTTCCGCGGGTTTCACCGCATCGGCCTTGGCCGTGGGCGCCGCGGGCGCAGAAATTGCCGTATCGGCCTTAGCCGTATCGGGCTTGAAATCGCTGGCGGTCGGGGGCGGAACGTTGGCGGGTTCGGGGCGCGGAACGGCCGCGTCGATCGCGAGCTCTGCGGCGCTGTTGCGGGCCGGATCGCTCTGAGCCAGCGCCGATGTTGCGGATACCGTGAGGAAAGTCGCCGCCACCGCCATCAGCACGCGGTCAAATCCGCCGCGGTTCTTCAAACTGTCTCGCATTATCGCACCCCTTGGGTGGAACTGCCCCGGCATGGAGCAGTCCTAGTTAATCGCCGGTCTTGAGCGTCCGCCTGTCAGCTTTTGCCAAAGTGCCGGTTTCCCGCGGATTCAGTGACAGCAACGTTTGGCGCCTGAATTCGCTCCAAATCTCTTTCAACGTGTTACGCCTGCAACCAGTTACGCCTGCACGCAACGATTTATACGCAGACGACACACGCGCCCCCATTATGCAGCCAGCGCGGTACGGGGCAACTCACGACAAACTGACTTCACAAGGCTTGCTCTGCCAAGGCCCGCTTTGCAACGGATGCGTGAATTTGCCACGCGCTTTAGCCTTTGTCTGTCACCGCCAAGACACGGTTCAAAGGTTCCGGCCCGGCCTGTATCCCGCCGCCCGCCCGGCCTTGGCACCGAAGCCTTTAGCACCGAAGCCTTGGCACCGAAGCGCCATCATGAGGCATTTGCCCTAGCCCGCATCACCCGCGGCGCCGGCCGATGGATCGTTGGCGGCGGCTTCGTCGAGCTTGCGATACAGCGTCGAGCGGCCGATTTTCAGGCGGCGCGCGACCTCGGACATCTGCCCGCGATAATGCGAGATCGCGAACCGGATGATCTCGGTTTCCATTTCCTCGAGCGGCCGGACTTCGCCCGAAGGCGTCAGCATCGTCAGCATGCCGGCCGACGGCAAGGGTGCGATAGGTATATCGTTACCGGAGATCATGGCGGGCGCCGTCGGATGTGAATCGGGCCCGATAATCAGCGGTTCGACCAACATGTTGCGCGTCTCCAGCGCGCCTTGCGATTGCAGGCCCTGCGGAAAGTCGTCGATGCCGAGCTGGTCGGTATCGCTCATGACCACGGCGCGATAGACCGCGTTCTCGAGCTGGCGGATGTTGCCGGGCCATTCGAGTTGCGACAACAGCGCCATGGCCTCGCCGCTGATGCCGGTAATCGGGCGATTTTCCTCGGCGCAGAATCGCGCCAGGAAATGCCGCAACAGATGCGGGATGTCTTCGCGCCGCATCCGCAATGGCGGGATCGTCAGCGGCAGCACGTGCAGGCGATAGAACAAATCCTCACGAAACTGCCCGGCTTTGACGCGGTCGAGCAATTTGCGGTTGGTCGCGGAGACGATGCGGACATCGACCTTCACGGGCTTGCGGCCGCCGACCGCCTCGACCGAGCCCTCCTGCAACGCGCGAAGCAACTTGACCTGCGCGGTCAGCGGCAATTCGCTGATCTCGTCGAGAAACAGCGTGCCGCCGGAGGCTTCGACGAACTTGCCCATGTGGCGCTCGGTGGCGCCGGTGAAGGCGCCCTTCTCATGGCCGAACAGGATCGACTCCACAAGATTGTCGGGGATCGCGCCGCAATTGACCGCGACGAACGGTTTGGCCTTGCGCTCGCCGCTGCCGTGGATGGCGCGCGCGAACAGTTCCTTGCCGACGCCGGATTCGCCCTCGATCAACACCGGAATCGTGGAGGAGGCGGCCTTCTGCGCCGTGCGCAGCACGCTTGTCATGGTTTCGCTGCGGGTCACGATGTCGGTGAAGCTCAGCCTGCCTTCGCGGCTGTGCCGGATGCGCTGCAACTCGCCCTTCAGCGCACTGGCGTTCAGCGCATTGCGCAAGCTGACCTGCAGCCGTTCGAGGCCGACCGGCTTCACCACGAAATCCATCGCGCCGGCGCGCATCGCCGACACCACATTGTCGATGCCGCCATGGGCGGTCTGGACGATGACGGGGACATTGAGACCGGCGTCGCGGATTTTGGCCAGCACGCCCATGCCGTCGAGGCCGGGCATCACCAGATCGAGCACGACGGCATCGATGGCTTGCGCATCCGGTGCGGTCAGCGCCGCGATGGCGGCGTCGCCGCTGTCGACAACGAGCGCTTCATAGCCGCATTTCTGCACCATGTTTTCGACCAGGCGACGCTGGACGGCATCGTCATCGGCGATCAAAATGCAGGCAACCATGGCTTTCCTCGGTCGTTACAACTATCTGTCTCGAATCGGGGCACTCTCGCCGAAGCCGATTAACGCCCGCTTAAACGTTGGCGTTCCGTCCTCGCCCGACCGTTTCAGGTCAAAACGCACATACAGGCTCGAACCAGATGAACGCGCGCTCTTCATCCGCCCTCCGCAAGTCGACCGCTCAAGGCAAATCCGCCGCCAAAAAAAAGCCGGCCAAGAATGCGACCAAGAATGCGACCAGGAGCGCGACCGGAAACAAGGCCGGCAAGCTGCCGGAATGGAACCTGGCCGACCTTTATTCCGGCATCGGCGCGCCGGAAATCGCCCGCGACCTCGCGAGGATGGACACCGAATGCGCTGCGTTTGAGACCGACTACAAAGGTAGACTTGCCGAACACATCGCCGGCGAGGGCGGTGGCGGCTGGCTGGCCGAAGCGGTGCGGCGTTACGAGGCGATCGACGATCTCGCTGGCAGACTTGGATCCTATGCCGGCCTCGCGCATGCCGGCGACAGCGTCGATCCCGCGATCACCAAATTCTATGGCGACGTTTCCGAGCGGCTGACGGCGGCGTCGGTGCATTTGCTGTTCTTCGCGCTCGAGCTCAACCGGGTCGACGACGCCGCGATCGACCACGCCATGCAGACGCCCGAGCTCGGCCATTATCGTCCGTGGATCGAAGACCTGCGCAAGGACAAGCCGTACCAGTTGGAAGACCGCGTCGAGCAGTTGTTTCACGAAAAATCCCAGAGTGGTTATGCCGCGTGGAACCGGTTGTTCGATCAAACCATCGCCGGCCTGCGCTTCAAGGTTGCAGGCCGCGAGCTCGCGATCGAGCCAACCCTCAACCTCTTGCAGGATCGCAGCCCGCAAAAGCGCAAGGCGGCGGGACAGGCGCTGGCGAAAACCTTCAAGGCCCATGAGCGGACCTTTGCGCTCATCACCAATACGCTCGCCAAGGACAAGGAAATTTCCGATCGCTGGCGCGGCTTTGCCGATGTCGCGGATTCCCGGCATCTGAACAATCGCGTCGAGCGTGAAGTCGTCGATGCACTGGTGAGTTCGGTCCGCGCGGCCTATCCGCGGCTGTCGCATCGCTATTACCGGCTGAAGGCCAACTGGTTCAAACAGAAGAAGCTGGCGCATTGGGATCGCAACGCGCCGCTGCCGTTTGCCGCCACCGGCAGCATCGCCTGGCCCGATGCCAGGAACATGGTGCTGACCGCCTATCGCGGGTTCTCGCCCGAGATGGCCAATATCGCCGAGCGGTTTTTCACCGATCGCTGGATTGATGCGCCGGTGCGTCCGGGAAAAGCGCCGGGCGCATTCTCCCATCCCACGACGCCGTCGGCGCACCCATACGTGCTGATGAATTATCAGGGTAAACCGCGCGACGTGATGACGCTGGCGCATGAGCTCGGTCATGGTGTGCATCAGGTGTTGGCGGCAAAAAATGGCGCGCTGATGGCGCCGACGCCGCTGACGCTCGCCGAGACCGCCAGCGTGTTCGGCGAGATGCTGACCTTCAAGCGGCTATTAAGCGAGACCAAAAGCGTCAAGCAGCGCCAGGCGCTGCTCGCCGGCAAGGTCGAGGACATGATCAACACGGTGGTGCGGCAGATCGCGTTCTATTCGTTCGAACGCGCGCTGCATACCGAACGGCGTAACGGTGAATTGACCGCCGAGCGGATCGGCGAGATCTGGCTCAGCGTGCAGGGCGAGAGCCTGGGCCCCGCGATCGACATCCGGCCGGGCTACGAGAATTTCTGGATGTACATTCCGCACTTCATCCATTCGCCGTTCTATGTCTACGCCTACGCGTTCGGCGATTGCCTGGTGAACTCGCTCTACGCGGTCTACGAAAACGCCCAGAGCGGCTTTGCCGAACGCTATCTGGCGATGCTCTCGGCCGGCGGCACCAAGCATTATTCCGAACTGCTCAAGCCGTTCGGCCTCGACGCCAAGGACCCGAAATTCTGGGACGGCGGCCTGTCGGTGATCGCAAGCATGATCGACGAATTGGAAGGGATCGGTTGAGCGAGCGCCTCGCTTCTCCCTCCCACAAGGGCGACACGGGAAGAAAAACACATCAAGCCCTCAAATAAATCTTGACGGCATTTTGCTGATTTGCCCGTCGTGCCAATGTGTCGCAGCGGTCTGCTGCTTGATCGCGAAGGCAAATCACCTTCACTTCTTGCGCATCCCGTCCCACCAGAGGGGCGTATGCGCATTCGTCACGAAACGCGGGTCGGGGATGCGATGGACGCGAAAGCTGCGACTGACGAGCGCGGCTGACGCGGACGGCAAAGTCGTGTGGTCCTGACGCCCCAATGGCTGGTGTCAAGTTCGCGAGGAAGCTTACGCTTCTCGCGGGCGACGGTGACAAACAAGCCCTGGTCTCGCCGGGGAGAGCACGAAATAAGCTGTAAAACCATTGCGCAGGGAAGGCCGGACTGCTTCCGCTGAACCTGTATGCTCGTGTGCGTTTTTCTATGTGCATCTTTGCACACGAGACCGCGGGTGCAGCGCGCACCCGGTCTTCCCTGCGTCCCTCTTGGGATCGCACTGCGCCCTCTCTTTTGAGGGAGCCTTGATCACAACTCGGGCGTTTGGCGCTGCGAGGACGCGGAAGTGTGTCCGAGGGCTGTGAGGCGTAAAACATCTGTTGAACGGCTCGCAAAAGCGTGTTATACGTTTGTATAACGGAGTACGTAACATGAACAAAACTCCTCGCGGCATGAGCGAAGCCCCTCGCGATTTCAAGCTCGAAGACACCGCGCTCCAGATCCGCAAGATCGGCAATTCGGTTGGCGTGATCCTGCCGAAGGAGCTTCTTGCGCGGCTCAATCTCAAGGAAGGCGACAAGTTCTATCCGGTCGAGCAGCCGGACGGCAGCCTGCGGCTTTCACCATTCAATCCGAAGCATGCGCGGACGATGGAAATCGCCCGTCAGATCATGCACGAATACCGCGATACGTTTGCCGCGCTTGCAAAATGAGTGAGCCGATCTCGCTCGAAGTCGATGAAGTCGTCGACATGCATGCCGAGCAACTGGCGATATTCGGAGGGCCGGAAGGCGTTCGGGATCGGGGTCTTCTTGAGTCGGCAATTTTGCGGCCAGTCAACCAATGGCACTATGGACAAACTGACTTGGCCGCGCTTGCCGCGGCCTACGCGTTCGGTCTTGCCCGCAACCACGCTTTTGTCGACGGCAACAAACGTGCCGCATTCCACGCCATGATGGTCTTTCTGCGCGGGAACGGTATCCGCTTTGCTCCCGATCCGGCGCATGCCACCGCTGTGATCCTGGCGCTCGCGGCCGGAGAGGTGAACGAAGAGGGTCTGACCCGCTGGATCCGGGACAATTGGCCGTCCGATTGACCCGATAAGTGACCGATACGGCCCCGCCCGCCGTTGCCCTGCCAGCGGCTTTGCGGTATTTCGACGCGAGATTGAGAATATCGACTGGGGGACACCAATGTCAGAGCATAACGAAGTCGCATATACGACCGCCGACGGCAACGATTATCCGGCCCATGAGCAGACCTATGAAGGCTTCATCAAGCTGGTGAAGTACGGCAGCGCCGCCGTGATCTTCATCGTCGCCATGATGGCGATCTTCCTGACCTGATCGCCGTTCGCGCTGCAACGCGGCGGCGCGATCTGAACAAATTTGCCTGCATTCCGGTTGCGAAACCGGTATCCATCGCAGCGGTATTAGCGCTAGCTTGTTCGTGCGCGCGTCCGTTGCGCCGCCGGAGGCCCCATGAAGATTGCCGTCGCCAAGGAAATCGATCCGTCCGAACCGCGGGTCGCAGCTTCCCCCGACACCGTGAAGAAGTTCAAGGCGTTGGGCGTCGATATCGCGGTCGAGCCTGGCGCCGGCATCAAGTCGGGGTTGCCGGATTCTGAATTCACCGCGGTAGGTGCGAGCGTCAGCGCCGACGCGGTCAAGGACGCCGATATCGTCATCAAGGTGAAGCGGCCCGAGGCCTCCGAGCTTGCGAACTACAAGCGCGGCGCGCTGGTGATCGCGATCATGGACCCCTACGGCAACGACGCCGCGCTGAAGGCGATGGCGGATGCCGGCGTCGCGGCGTTTGCGATGGAATTGATGCCGCGCATCACCCGCGCGCAGGCGATGGACGTGCTGTCGAGCCAGGCCAACCTCGCCGGCTATCGCGCGGTGATCGAGGCGGCTGAAGCTTTCGGGCGCGCCTTTCCGATGATGATGACCGCTGCGGGCACCATTCCGGCGGCAAAAGTGTTCGTGATGGGCGTCGGCGTCGCCGGGCTGCAGGCCATCGCGACCGCGCGGCGGCTCGGCGCCGTCGTTACCGCGACCGACGTGCGTCCCGCGACCAAAGAGCAGGTCGAGAGTCTCGGCGCCAAATTCCTCGCGGTCGAGGACGACGAATTCAAGAACGCCCAGACCGCGGGCGGCTATGCCAAGGAAATGTCGAAAGAGTATCAGGCCAAGCAGGCAGCCCTGACCGCCGAACATATCAAGAAGCAGGACATCATCATCACCACCGCGCTGATTCCGGGCCGTCCGGCGCCTAAGCTCGTCACCGCCGATATGGTGAAGTCGATGAAGCCGGGCTCGGTGCTGGTCGATCTCGCGGTCGAGCGCGGCGGCAATGTCGAGGGCGCCAAGGCCGGCGAAGTCAGCGACGTCGACGGCATCAAGATCGTCGGCTTCACCAATGTCGCCGGCCGGGTCGCGGCCTCGGCCTCCAGCCTTTACGCGCGCAACCTGCTCTCGTTCATCGAAACCCTGGTCGACAAATCGACCAAGGCACTGGCGGTGAACTGGGACGACGAACTGGTCAAGGCCACGGCACTGACAAAAGACGGCGCCGTCATTCATCCGAACTTCCAGCCGAAAGCATAAGGAGCGAAGCCATGGATCATATCGCGCAGGCCGTCGATCCCTTCGTGTTCCGGCTTTCGATTTTCGTGCTCGCCGTATTCGTCGGGTATTTCGTGGTGTGGTCGGTGACGCCCGCGCTGCATACGCCGCTGATGTCGGTGACCAACGCGATCTCCTCGGTGATCGTGGTCGGCGCACTGCTCGCGGTCGGCGTCGGCATGATCTCGAGTGGCTCGGGCTGGGCCCGCGGTTTCGGCTTCGTCGCGCTGATCTTTGCCTGCGTGAATATTTTCGGCGGCTTCCTGGTCACCCAGCGCATGCTGGCGATGTACAAGAAGAAAGCCAAGTGAGTTGCACGTCGATGTCTGGTCGCAAAGTGCTTTCGTTCGTCATGGCCGGGCTTGACCCGGCCGTCCACGAATTCCGTGAGCAGATAAAGCTAGACCTGGATGCCCGGCACAAGGCCGGGCATGACGAAGGTGCCGGGGGAGCGCGCCAATCATGAACGCCAATCTGTCTTCGGTTTTGTATCTCGTCGCCGGCGTGCTGTTCATCCTGGCGCTGCGCGGATTGTCGAGTCCGGCCTCGAGCCGGCAGGGCAATTTCTTCGGCATGGTCGGCATGGCGATCGCGGTGGCGACCACGCTGGCGGCGCATCCGCCGGCCGACGGTATCGCGTGGGTGCTGGTAATCCTTGGCGTCGCGATCGGCGGCGGCATTGGTGCGGTGATTGCGCGCCGGGTGCCGATGACCTCGATGCCGGAACTGGTCGCAGCATTCCACTCGCTGGTCGGCATGGCCGCGGTGCTGGTCGCCGCCGGCGCGTTCTATGCGCCCGAGGCCTTCGACATCGGCGCGGCCGGCAACATCCATCCGCAGAGCCTGGTCGAAATGTCGCTCGGCGTCGCCATCGGCGCGCTGACCTTCACCGGTTCGGTGATCGCGTTTGCGAAACTGTCGGGACGCATGAGCGGCGCGCCGATCATCCTGCCGGCACGCCACGTCATCAATATCCTGCTGGGCATCGCGCTAGTCGTCTTCATCGTCGGTCTCGTGATGTCGGGCAGCGCGGTCGACTTCTGGCTGATCGTGATTATCGCGCTGGCGCTCGGCGCGCTCCTGATCATCCCGATCGGCGGCGCCGACATGCCGGTCGTGATCTCGATGCTGAACTCCTATTCCGGCTGGGCCGCCGCCGGCATCGGTTTCACGCTCGGAAACTCCGCGCTGATCATTACCGGCGCGCTGGTTGGCTCCTCCGGCGCGATCCTGTCCTACATCATGTGCCACGCGATGAACCGTTCGTTCATTTCGGTGATCCTCGGCGGCTTTGGTGGCGAGACCGCTGCCGCGGGCGGCGCCGGCGCCGAAGCGCGCCCGGTAAAACTCGGCTCGGCCGACGATGCCGCCTTCATCATGAAGAACGCGCAGAAAGTCATCATCGTGCCCGGCTACGGCATGGCGGTGGCACAGGCGCAGCACGCGCTGCGCGAAATGGCCGATACCCTGAAGAAGGAGGGTGTCGAGGTGAAATACGCCATTCATCCAGTGGCCGGCCGCATGCCGGGCCACATGAACGTGCTGCTGGCCGAGGCCAACGTGCCCTATGACGAGGTGTTCGAACTCGAGGACATCAACTCCGAATTCGCCCAGGCCGACGTCGCTTTCGTGATCGGCGCCAACGACGTCACCAATCCGGCGGCCGAAGACGACAAGACCTCGCCGATCTACGGCATGCCGGTGCTGCAGGTCTGGAAGGCCGGCACCGTGATGTTCATCAAGCGCTCGCTGGCGTCGGGTTATGCCGGCATCGACAATCCGCTGTTCTATCGCGACAACACCATGATGCTGCTCGGCGACGCCAAGAAGATGACCGAGAATATCGTCAAGGCAATGTAACGCCGATCACGGGATCATGACCATTCTGAAATGGTTCATTGTTCTCCTGCTGGTTGGTTATCTCGGCGGGCTCGCCGTGCTGTTTTTCAGGCAGCGGGAATTCCTGTTCCCGATTCCCCCGGTCGGGCGCACGTCGCCGCAAGCCGCCGGCTTTCCGCAAGCTGAAGAACATCTGCTGACGTCAGCCGATGGCGTGAAGGTCATCGTCTGGCACCTCCCGGCGAAACCGGGCCATCCGGTCGTGCTGTTCTTTCACGGCAATGGCGATTTTCTCGCCGGCCTCGTCGACCGCTTTCGCAGGCTCACCGCTGACGGCACCGGGCTCGTCGCGTTGTCCTATCGCGGATATGCCGGTTCGAGCGGCCAGCCGAGCGAAGCGGGACTGTTGCTGGATGCGGCTGCCGCGTACGCTTTTACCGCCGCGCGGTACAGGACCGATCAGATCGTGGTCTGGGGATTCTCGCTCGGGACCGGCGTCGCGGTGGCGTTGGCCGCCGATCATCCGATCGGCAGGCTGATCCTGGAAGCGCCCTATACCTCGATCGCCGACGTTGCGAGCTTGCTGCCGCTTTTTCGTCTGGTGCCGGTGCGCTGGCTGATACGGGATCAGTTCCGCTCCGACCAACGCATTGCGCGCGTCACCGTGCCGCTCCTGATCATGCATGGCAGCCGCGATGCCGTCATCCCGATCGCGTTGGGTGAACGGCTGTTTGCGCTCGCACATCAGCCGAAGCAGTTCGTGCGGTTCGACGGAGGTGGCCATGACGATCTCGATAATTACGGCGCACTGGAAGCAGGCCAGCGGTTTATTGACGCGGCAGCCGGCTGACGGTCCCCCCGGTTTAGTCCATGCTCCGCTGCGCAGTTGAGGGATGACGAGATGAGCGAACACGGCCCGATGCCCCGATCGTCGTGGATTTTTCCTGCATTGGCGGTGCTGCTGTTTGCGGCGGTGACCGCGACGGGTTACGTGTTCGCGCCGTCGGCCGCGGGCCTTGTATTCGCCGCGGTGCTGCTGGTCGTGCTGTTCGGCACGGTGTTCGCGGCAGTCCATCACGCCGAAATGATCGCCGAGCGGATCGGCGAGCCGTTCGGCACGCTGCTGCTGACGCTGGCGGTCACCATCATCGAGGTCGCGCTGATCGCGACCATCATGCTCGGCGCCACGGCGGTGCCCACGCTGGCGCGTGATACGGTCTTTGCGGTGGTCATGATCGTGTGCAACGGCCTGGTCGGCATCTGCATTCTGGTCGGCGGGCTTCGTTACCGCGAGCAGGACTTTCAGGTCTCGGGCGCCAATCTGTATTTGTCGGTGCTGGCGGTGCTTGCGACCATCACACTGGTGTTGCCGAACTATACGCTGACCACGCCGGGGCCGTTGTATTCGGAAGCCCAACTCGGTTTCGTCAGCGTTGTGACGATCCTGCTGTATGGCGTGTTCCTCTATACCCAGACCATTCGGCATCGCGATTATTTCGTGCAGGGCGTCGGCGGCGATTCCGTTCACGCCGAACCTGCTTCCGGTGCGAGGCTGGCGCTGAGCATCGGATTGCTGCTGATTTCACTGCTGGCGGTGGTGCTGCTGGCGAAGAAATTTTCGCTGGTGGTGGATGCCACCGCGGCCTTGATCGGCGCGCCCCCGGCGTTCGCAGGTATTCTGGTGGCGCTATTGATCCTGCTGCCGGAAAGCGTTGCAGCGCTCGCGGCGGCGCGCAAGAACGATCTGCAAAAGAGCATCAATCTGGCGCTGGGCTCCTCGCTGGCGACCATCGGGCTGACCATTCCGGCGGTCGCGGTCGCGGCCTACGCGCTCGACAAGACGCTGATCCTCGGTCTCGACGATCGCGAGATCGTGCTGCTGCTGTTGACCTTCGTGCTCAGCATGCTCACTTTCGGCACCGGCCGTACCAACATCCTGTTCGGGCTGCTTCATCTTGTGGTGTTCGCGGTATTCGTGTTTCTGGTGTTCGCGCCGTAGGTGATTTGAGGGAGCAAACGATCATGATCAGCGCCAAATCCGACATTCAGGTGGATACGCCAGAAGTCCGCGTTACCGAATGGCGGCTGGCGCCCGGCAGTGCGACCGGTCATCACACCCACGAGATGGACTATGTGATTGTTCCTGTGACCGCGGGTGAGATGACCATCGTGGCGCCCAACGGCGACCGCTCGAAAGCGCAGCTTGGGGTCGGCAAATCCTACTTCCGTAAGGCCGGTGTTAAGCACGATGTGCTCAATGAGACGGCGGATGAAATCGTGTTCCTCGAAGTCGAACTGAAACCCTGATGGCCGTATACTTCCGTTTATCGAATTGCCACCGATCCGTCGCAGTTGATCCCTTAATGTGCCTCAAAGTTCCCGCATCAAGCCTATGCTGGGAGTGGTAGGATGCTGAAATACGTTTCCAAAATGGCGATGGATATTCTGCCGTCAGTGGCGGCGACCATCATCGGCGCCTACATCGTCAATCACTACATCGTGTCCAAGCCGGCGGCGGATGCACCGGTAGCTGCCGCGGTATCGCCTGCGAACCCCAAAAAGCCGGATCCGGCGTCGGGCGATGTTGCCAACATCCCGGCCGCAGGGGTGCGGGCAAAGGGCATCAAGGCCCTGTTCGAGAAATCTGCCCCTGAGAAGGCCACCTCTGAGAAGTCTGTCGCCGAGAAGCCCCGCGACAAAGCGGCGGAGAAGTCGGCCGAGAAATCTGCCGAACCGTCGGAAGACAAGCCCGCGGAGACCGCCAGCATCCCGGCCGACACCAAGCGGCCACCGGCCGCGCCGCGTGAAAAGACCGCGATCAGGACGATTCCCATGGCGGTTCAGCCCGCCGCGTCGGGCGCGATTCCCGCAAACCCTCCGTCGACGGTTGAGGCCACGATCGCTCCGGATCGTGATGCCAATGATCTGGCCCGTGCCGCGATCGAGCGCCTGCGCGCGTCGAATGGCGGTTCGCCGCGAACGGCGGAAACGCCTCGGGCCGTGTCAGCGCCGCCGCAAATACCCGCTCCGCAAGCATCACCTCAGCAGGCATCAGTTCCGCAATTTGCGGCTCCTGCGTCGGTCCGCCCGCTGCCGCCGCCGATCATGGTGTCAGTGCCACCGTCGGAGGAATCGTTTGGTTCGCCGCCGTCGCAATCAAACGCGGTCGCCGCGCGGAATGACGATCCCCGCCGCCCGGTCCCACCGGCCGATATTCCACCGGGGCGGCCGCTCGAACTTCGTGCCGACCAGTCATCCGACCCGTCGGCGCAGGAACATCACAACGTGGCTGAAGACATGCTGTTGGCTGCGAAATCGATGTTCCACGCGGTCGTGCCGCAATAGGCTGGAACCGGTTCAGGCGCCGATTGGCCTCCGCGCCGTAGTCACGGCGCCGATCAAGACAACGCAAAAAATAACGCGGGCACTTGGCCCGCGTCATTGCATTCAAATCCCCGAAATTTGAGTTCAGCGGGGTCCGCGCGGACCGGCGCCCGGACCACCACGGCCGCCGGCACCGCCGCGCTCGGCGCCCGGACCTGCGCCGAATACCGGCTTCGGCTTCATCGGCAGCAGGCCCTCGCGCTGCAGCTTCTTGCGGGCGAGCTTGCGCGCGCGGCGCACTGCTTCGGCCTTTTCACGGGCCTTCTTCTCGGAGGGCTTTTCATAATGACCGCGGAGCTTCATCTCGCGGAAAATACCCTCGCGCTGCATCTTCTTCTTCAGCGCCTTGAGGGCTTGATCGACATTGTTATCGCGGACGAGAACCTGCACGCGGCATCCTCTTTCAGTGGATCGGATTGGAATTCTGATAAAGCAAAGGGCTGGCAAAAGGCCTAGCCCTTAACCTTGAGCGCGCGGATGTATCAGACAAAGCCGGCAATGTCTACCGGCGCAATTGCAATTATGCGGGCCCAGCAAGGCCTAATTCGGTAATTTGGCCCCGATCAGGCGATTTTGGGCGGCACTGGGGCAACCTGCGTCACATGCCCCATTTTCCGGCCTGGGCGCGGCGCACCCTTGCCATAGAGGTGCACGGTGGCGCCCGGGACCGTGAGCCACCGCTCGTAATCCTTGATCTCGTCCCCGATCAAATTGGTCATGGTGACGGGGCCGTGCCGGACCGGCTTGCCGAGCGGCCAGCCAGCGATGGCGCGGATATGCTGCTCGAACTGCGAGATCGAGGCGCCGTCCAGGGTCCAGTGCCCCGAATTGTGCACCCTGGGAGCGATCTCGTTGACGAGGATTTTCGGGCCGCCGTCGCCGGTAACCACGAACAGCTCGACCGCGAGCACGCCGACATAATTGAGCGCGGTTGCGATCTTCTCCGCGATGCCGCGGGCCTGCGCGGCCAGCGCGTCGGATATCGCCGCCGGGGCCCGCGACGTCTTCAGGATGTGGTCGGCGTGCTCGTTTTCGGTGACGTCGAAGCATTCGACCTGGCCGCCTGCGCTGCGCGCGGCGATCACCGAAATCTCGCGCTCGAACGGAATGAAGGCCTCCAGGATCGCCGATCTGGTCGCGAGATCCTCCCAGATCCGTTCGGGATCGTCGCCCTCGCGAATGATCGACTGGCCCTTGCCGTCATAGCCGAAGCGGCGGGTCTTGAGCACGGCGGGCAGGCCGATCCTGGCGATCGCGGCCCGCAATGACGCCACCGAGGAGACATCGGCGTAGTCGGCAGTGCCGATACCCAGTTGCCGGACGAAATCCTTTTCCGCCAGGCGGTCCTGCGTCGTTTCCAGGATATTGCGGTTCGGCAGCACCGGACGCCGCGCCGCGAGGATCATCGCGGAGGCTGCCGGCACGTTCTCGAATTCATAGGTGATGACGTCGACATCCGCGGCAAACAGCTCCAGCGCCTCGACATCGGCATATTCCGCGCAGGTCGCATCCATCACGACGTCGAAGGCGGGCGAATCCGGATCGGGTGAAAACACCCGGCAGCGCAGGCCAAGCCGCGCCGCCGCCGTTGCCAGCATCCGGCCCAACTGGCCGCCGCCGAGAATGCCGATGGTATCGCCCGGGTTCAGTTTCACCTGGACTAGGCGCCGTCACGCCGATTCCTCCGGGCGTTCCTTGACGGCGTCGGTCTGTTGCTTGCGCCAGGCCGCGAGCCGGCCGGCCAGAGCCGGATCGTTGAGCGCAAGTACAGCGGCCGCGAGTAGCGCGCCGTTGATGGCGCCGGGCTTGCCGATCGCCAGCGTTCCAACCGGAATTCCGGCCGGCATCTGCACGATGGAATAGAGCGAATCGACGCCGGACAACGCCTTGGATTCAATGGGAACGCCGAACACCGGAAGCTCGGTCAGCGACGCCGCCATGCCCGGCAGGTGCGCCGCACCCCCGGCGCCGGCGATGATGATCTTGAAGCCGGCCGCCTGGGCGCCCTTCGCAAAAGCGAACAGCCGGTCCGGGGTGCGATGCGCCGAGACGATATGTTTTTCGCAGGGAACCCCAAGCGCGGTCAGGGTCTCGGCGGCGTGGCGCATGGTGGCCCAGTCCGACTGGCTTCCCATGATGATGGCAACGGGCGCGGTCATGCGGTCAATTCTTTTCGAGAATCCAAAAACATAGGCCGGATTATAGGATCGGCCCAAGGATCGGCAAGGCGTGGCAAGGGGTTCGGAATGGACTATCCTGTCTTGGTAAATCCCGGCAAGCCTTTCAGGCACCTCCATGCAGAAGAAAACCAGGTCTGGCGCAAAGGTGACTCCCCGTTCAAAAATGCCTCCTGGCTCAAAATCCGCAAAATCAGGGGCTGCCAAACGCGGCAAAACGGGCGGTGGGGGGTCCAAGGTTGCTGCGCCCCGCGGCAAGCAGGCCAAGGGCTCGGCGGCGCCCCGGACGCCGGTCGCGCCCAACGACAGCAAGCCGGCCATTCGGAAGCTTCGGGTCCAGTTGGCGCGGGCGCAGGCGCTGATCGACCAACTGCAGGCTTCCGCCGACACCGACTTCCTGCTCGATATTCCGAACCGGCGCGGCTTCCAGCGCGAACTCAATCGCTCGATCGCCTACATCAAACGTTATCATGCGCGCGGCGCGTTGATCGTGCTCGACGTCGATCGCCTGAAGCCGATCAACGATTTGTTTGGACACGCGGCGGGCGATCAGGTGCTGAAAGCCATCGTAGGTACATTGCTGGAACAGGTGCGTTCATCCGACGTGATCGGGCGGCTCGGTGGCGATGAGTTCGCGTTGTTGTTATGGAATCTGAGCGAGACCGACGCCCGGGCCAAGGCCGCGCTGCTGGAACAAGCCGTCGACCGGTTGAGCTTCGAGTTTAGTGGCCATGTCGTCACGGCCGGTGTATCCGCGGGCGTCGCACTTCTCGGCCCGCAGGCGGACGCAGGCCGGGCGCTGGAAGAAGCCGACCGCGCGATGTATGTGCGCAAGGCGCAACGGCGGCACGAGGCGTGATGCGCGGATGCCCTACAGTGCGCTGAGATCGTCCGGTACGTTGCCGAATTTTCTGAGCAATTTGGCGTCACCGAATTCTCCGATCATGGGATCGCCGGTGCGGCTGAACGCCAGCGCGCCGATGCAGCCTTCGCCCCTTGATAATATCTCGGCGCGCCGCAGCGCCGCCGACGAGCTCTGGCATTCCTCCGCGGCTCCCGCGACCGGTGAACCGCCATCGTCCTGAAGGAATGGCAGCGCGACGTAGTAGGTGACATCGGCCATATCGTTGCTCCAGAAAATGCTCAGGCCTCGTTGCTCCAGAAAAGTTCAGGCGGCGTTGTTGCGAACGCGCGACGGTTGCGCCGGTGCACAGCCGGCATCGACCGCCGCCTGCAACTCTTCCAGCTCCGTCTCCAGATATTCGTTCGCCATGATTAGCGCCTTGATGGTGCTGCGCAGGTTGCCGTCGCACATTGCGATCGCCTGGTCGCAGGCCTGTTCGTAATGGCTGATCTCGGGCGGCACAGAAAGTTCGGACATGAATGATCCCCGGTGGCTGAAAGCGACGGCTATAATGTTCCTATTTTGTTCTATTAAAGTCAAGTGTCAAACAGGGTCAGGTCGTGTCAGCCGCGATTTGTTCACGCGTTTTCGGTGATCCGGATCAGGCCATCCGCGGTGACCAGGGGGCCGTCGGCGGTCATGGCGAAATCCAAAGATTACTTGAAGTCTTATTCGACGTCTTGACCCGGCTACAGAACCAAGCGACCTCGCTTCGCGGGCACCGCGAAGGCGAGGCCGCCTGCCGTGGCATTAATCTGGAGGACCGCTTGCCACCGCACGCGAAATACGAAGCGAGAGGCCGCCTGGTTTCACAGCATCCCTGTTCCGGGCTGGGCGGTGGTCAATCGGCCTTTATCGGATCACGACAAATCCGTCGCGCCGGTCGGGAGCGCAGCGATCCGGACCTCACTCAAAGCGGCACCCCAAACGCAAAGCACGTTTGTTGCGGCGATGCCGTCACCTCGATCGTCGGCCACGCGGGAACGAAAACAATATCCGGTGCTTATCGCTTGTCCGTGAGGAGAGGGGAAACCATGGTTCTTGTCGAAGCCAGGAGACCCGTGGTGCTGATCGTCGAGGATGAATTTCTGTTGCGGATGGATGCGGCTGAAATGATCGGGGCCGCCGGCTTCGAGGTGATCGAAGCCGCTAATGCGGATCAGGCCATCGAGGTTCTGGAAGCGCGTCGCGATATCACGGTGGTCTTTACCGATATCCAGATGCCGGGTTCCATGGATGGATTGAAGCTCGCCCGGGCGGTCAGGGGCCGGTGGCCTCCGATCAAGATTATCGCCACTTCCGGCCGCCTCAACTTCTCGGAAACGGATTTGCCTGAAGGCGGACGGTTTCTGCCGAAGCCTTACAGCCCGGCACAGGTCACCGGCGTGCTGCGAGAGTTGACGATCGGCCGCTGAAACGCGGGCTCAGGGAACGCAACTCCAGATCCGCCCGCAGCTCCAGATCAACCCACGACTTGAAGCTTACGCGATGATATCGGGCGTGATCTGGTCTTCGATAAAGGCGATGCGGTCGCGCAATTGCAGCTTGCGCTTTTTCAGCCGTTGCAGCCGCAGCAAATCCGGCGCGGGAGATTGATGCAGCGCATCGATCGCCGCGTCGAGATCGCGGTGTTCTTGTTGCAGCCGCGCGAGTTCTGATTCCAGTTCGCGCTCATCTTCGTTGGTCATGGTGCACGTTGGCTGAAAACGCGATGAGGTTGCGAAAGTCGTTGCCCGCAATATCGTTGCTGCCGGCCCGGTCTGCAAGCACGCTTGGTGCGGCCGCGCGCAGCAAAGATCAGGCCGGGCAAGCCTGATTCCATACTCACGATTGGTTACAGATGACACTGAAATATGAGGGCGTTTTCGATTCCCATCGACAGACCAAGCGACTTGTGTACACTCAGTCGTCCGTATCGCATCTGAGGTTTAATCACACCGAGGAGGTTTCGTATGGCAATGCAGGCGCATCTTGTTGAATTGGAACGTAAGCACAAGATACTCGAAAACGAACTGCACGAAGCTCTGGTACATCTTTCCACAGACGACCTGCAAATTCTCGAGCTGAAGCGCCGAAAACTTATGGTTAAGGACGAGATCGAGCGTCTTAAACATACTGTCAGCGAAACGCTGCACTAGAAATCCTTCTGGAAATCCTTGCAGTCTTCGCATCCAGCGCCATGAATGGCTGGCGCCAGTGGATGCGCTATCGTCCGCCGACCGGCCGCAGCCAAGCCTGCCCCGGGCGGGTAGGTGGCGTTTCATACCCCCGCCAGTTCGCCAACGTAATCCGCAATCGCGAGCGATGACGTCAGTCCGGGCGATTCAATGCCGAACAGGTTGATCAGACCGGCGACACCGTGATCCCGGGGACCCTGGATCAGGAAATCCTGCGAAGCTACCGCGGGAGGCACGATCTTGGGTCGAATTCCGGAATAGCTCGGCATCAACGCGCCATCCGGCAGCGTCGGCCAGTAGCGCCGGATCGCCGGATAAAACCGTTCCGCCCGGGCTGGATCGACCGCGTAGTCGATGGCATCGACCCATTCCACGTCGGGGCCGAACCGTGCCTGTCCGGCCAGATCGAGGGTGAGGTGGACGCCGAGCCCGCCAGGCTCAGGCACCGGATAGATCAGGTGTGAGAACGGCGTCCGCGCGCTGCAGCTGAAATAATTGCCCTTGGCAAGATAAGGCACCGGGATTAATTCGATCGGCATGCCCTCGATGGTGCGTGCAACCGCGGGCGCGCCGAGGCCAGCGGCGTTGACGAAAAGATCGCATTCAATCGTCATCGGCGCGTCGCCGCCCGCGTCCACTTCGATCTTCCCCGCGGCCGCCTTGGCGCGGATCAGCGGCGTGTAAAAGGCATAGGCCGCGCCGGCGTCCTCGGCGTCGCCGCGCAACGCCAGCATATAAGCGTGGCTGTCGATGATGCCGGTGGAGGGCGAGAGCAGTGCGGCATCGCAATTCAGCGCCGGCTCCAGGGCGCGGGCGGCATCGCCCGAGAGGGTCTGCATGTCGAGCACGCCATTGGCTTCGGCATGGGCTCGGATCGATTGCAGCTTTTCGGCTTCCTTCGGGGTCGTCGCGACGATCAGCTTGCCGCAATTGCGATGCGGGATACCGTGATCGCGGCAATAGGCGTAAAGCGCCTGCTTGCCGCTGACGCACATCCGCGCCATCAGGCTGCCGGCCTTGTAATAGATACCGGCGTGGATCACCTCGCTGTTGCGCGACGAGGTGACCGTGCCGATGCCCTCCGCCGCCTCTAGCACGATGACCTCGCGGCCTGCCTGTGCCAGCTTTCGGGCGACCGCAAGACCGATCACTCCGGCCCCCACCACGACGCAATCGACTTTATCCATTCGCAGTTCTGGTCCGGGATCGTTGATATTTCGGCGAAGCTGGATTCGCGGGTTAGCGCGCGTCCGGGGTTAGTAACATTCACACATGATCGCGTTGTTGCGGCTGGTCTTTTACTCGATCCGGCCGAGCCGCTTTGTTGGTGCGACGATATGGCCGAGCTCCTGTTAATGATGCATTAATCATGTCAGGGCAATTGCCATAATTTAAGTCACATTTTTGAATTGTGAGGGTACGCGTTTACCCGATCCAAACCCGTGAAGCCAGACACTCCGGCACAGAAATCCGCGAGTGACTGATGGCTGACAAGAATTGGCAGGCAGGCGGCAAGATCTTGATTCCCGCGCAGGCCGCCGTGAGCCTGATCGGCTTCCTTGTGCCGTTCGGCGCCGCCCGGGCGATATCGGATAAGTTTACCCCGACGAGCTATGTCGGCTCGGCCGATCCCAACGTGGTCTGGGAAGCGGTGATCGGCGGCGTGGTCGTGTGCGGCTTTGTCGCCGCTGTCACGCTATGGATCCTTTCGGCGCTGCGCAAAGCCGAACGGTCGCAACTGCGCAAGAGCGCGTTCGTCCGCTCCGCCTTGAACACCCTCAGCCATGGCGTGGTGATGACGGATGCACGCAAGCGGATCGTGTTCTGCAACAATCGCTACCTCGAAATCTATGGCTTGGCGCGCTCCGATATCCGTAAAGGCATGACCGGGCCGGAACTGGTGACGCTGCGTCGCGAGCGCGGCGTGCTCGACGTCGGCGTCGAGGATTTCTACGCCAATGCCGCGACGGCGGAGGGGCTGATCACCGAACTGCCCGACGGGCGATCGGTTCAGGTCCGGTATTTCCCGCTGCCGAACGGCGGTTCGATCGCGACGCATGAGGACTGCAGCGAACAGCGCAAGCTTTCGCGACAATTGGCGTCCACCAAGCAGTTCCTGGAATCCGTGCTCGACAATGTGCCGATGTGTGTGGCTGCGAAGAGCATCGAGGACGGCCGCTATATTTTTGCCAACCGTGCGTTTGAACGCTTCTCGCGCTTTTCCCGCGACAAGATCGTCGGTAAACGTGCCGATGACATCTTCACGCCCGGGACCGCGGCGGGTATCGAAGCCGCCGACGAAGCCGCGCTGCATGCGCCGGAGGGGCAGTTTCGTAGCGAGATCGTTGTCGAGCGCGGTTCGGAGCAGCGCATTCTCGCCTCCAACCGCGTGATCGCGCGCGATCACAACGACCAGCCCGAATTCCTGATCGCGCTGTTCGACGATGTCACCGACCGCAAATCATTGTCCAAGGAACTGGAAAATACCAAGAAGTTCCTCGAACTGGTGGTCGACAACATTCCGGTCTCGCTGATTGTCGAGCGGGTCAGCGACGGAAAATACCTGCTCGCCAATCGCAGCGCCGAGGCCATCCTCAACCGGCGGCGCGAAGACGCGACCGGCTTGACGGCTGCCGATATCTTCAATCCGAAGGAAGCCAAGCTGATCATCGCGCGCGACGAAGCCGCGATCAGGAAGCGGGGCCTGCTCACCGAAGAACACCCGATCTCCACCAAGGACGGACTGCGGCTGTTCTTGACGCGGCGCATGACGGTGCTCGACGAAGCCGGCGAGCCGCAATATCTGATCAAGACCCACGAGGACGTCACGGATCGCCGCCAGACCGAGTCGCGGATGGCGCATATGGCCTATCACGACGGCCTGACCGATTTGCCCAATCGTGCGGCGTTTCTGCAGGCGCTGGCGCAAATGATCGAAGCCTGCGCCGGTACCGATGAGGAATTTGCGGTGCTGTCGGTCGATCTCGATGGCCTGAAGGAAGTCAACGACGTATTCGGCCATGCCATCGGCGACAAGCTGCTGATCGAAGTTTCGCGCCGTATCCAGGCCGCGGCGCGCGGCGGCGTGGTATCCCGGCTGAGCGGCGATGAGTTCGGATTGATCATCGATGGCAAGCAACCCTCCGCCGGACGGGCGCTGGCCGAGCAGCTCTCCGAGGCGATGTCGGACGAGTTCGTGATCGACGGAAAATCGGTTCGCACCGGCATCACCACCGGCATCTCGGTATTCCCGCATAATGGCGGCGATGCCGCCTCGCTGCTGGCCAATGCCGGCGCGGCCTTGTTCCGCGCCAAGGCGAAATCGCGCGGCTCGATCTCGGTCTATGAACCCGAAATGGACCAGCAAATTCGCGACCGCCGCGCGCTGCACCAGGAACTTTCGCTGGCGATCAAGAACGGCGAGCTGTCGCTGTATTACCAGCCGCAAGCCGCCTCGGGCCATACCGTGGCCTCCAGCGAAGTGATCGGCTTCGAGGCGCTGGCGCGGTGGCTGCATCCGGTGCGCGGCTTCGTTCCACCCAGCGATTTCATCCCGCTCGCGGAAGAAAGCGGCTTGATCGTCGAGATGGGCGAATGGATCCTGCGCCAGGCTTGCCGCGAGGCCGCGTCGTGGCCGCTGCCGTTGCAGATTGCGATCAACCTGTCGCCGGCGCAGTTCATGCACGGCGATGTGGTCGGCCTCGTGCATTCGATCCTGCTTGAAACCGGGCTGTCGCCGGGCCGGCTCGAACTGGAAATCACCGAGGGTGTGTTGATCGAGGATTTCGACCGTGGCCTCGCGCTGCTGCGGCGGCTGAAATCGCTCGGCGTGCGGGTTTCGATGGACGATTTCGGCAGCGGCTATTCCTCGTTGAGCTATCTGCAGGCGTTCCCGTTCGACAAGATCAAGATCGACCGGGCCTTCGTGATGAATCTCGGGCGCAATCCGCAATCCGCCTCGATCGTTCGCGCGGTGATCGGCCTTGGCCACGGCCTCGAAATGTCGATCGTCGCGGAGGGCGTGGAGACCCAGGAGCAGCTCAGTTTTCTCGCCGAGGAGGGCTGCGATGCGGTGCAGGGCTATTTCATCGGCAAGCCGTTGCCGATCGGGCAGTATTCTGCGTTGGTCGGCCGCGCCGATACGATGAAGCCCGTGCGCATGACCGGCTAGCGCCTTTCGGTGCTTTCCCGCCGCGATGCAGTATCAACGTCAAGCGAAAACGCTATAGCTAGCGCATGGCGGATTACGATCTGGCGATCATCGGCGGCGGCTTGAACGGTGTCAGCATTGCGCGCGATGCCGCGGGCCGGGGGTTGCGGGTCATCCTGCTCGAGCAGGGCGATCTCGGTGCCGCCGCATCCTCTGCGACATCGCGAATGATCCATGGCGATCTGTCGGTGCTGGAGCGCGGGGTTTTTTTCCGGGTCCGCGCGGCACTGGTCGAGCGTGACATCTGGTTGCGGAACGCGCCGCATCTGGTGCGGCCGCTGCGCTTCGTGATCCCCGTCCATTCCGAGGAGCGTCCGCCCTGGCTGCTGCGATGGGGGTTGCTGCTGTACGACCGCCTGGCGCCGCGCAACCGGCTGCCGGCCTCGGTGACGGTCGACGTCACCCACCATCCGGTCGGCAACCCGCTGAAGCGGCCGTTCGGCACCGCGTTCGAATATTCCGACTGCGCGGCGGATGATTCACGGCTGCTGATCGCCATTGCGGTCGATGCGGCGGAGCGCGGCGCCGACATTCGTACCGGCGCGCGCTGCGTTCGCGCCGACCGGTCCGATATCTGGCGGCTGGCGGTGATTGACCGGGGCCATCGCCGGGTGATGACGGCAAGGGCGCTGGCCAACGCCAGTGGCGCCTGGACCCCGTCGGTCGCGGAGACCGTGCTGCGCCTGCCATTGCCGGATCTTGGCGCGGTCGTAATGAGCCAGATCGTCGTGCCGCGGCTGTTCGAGACCGACAACGTCTATGTGTTCCAGAACCACGATGGCCGGCTGATCTTCGCCAGCCCCTTTGAGCGCGATTTTACGCTGATCGGCACCACGGCACGGGCATTCACCGGCAATGCCGCCATCGTGTCGATGGCCGCGGACGATGTGACGTATCTGTGCGATGCGGCCAATCGATACTTCCGCGAGCACCTTGATCCGTCCGATGTCGTCCGGACGCTGTCCGGGGCCAATGCGGTCGTGGGCCCGGCGGCCAAGCGCGCGGCACGGGATGGCGCGATGGCGTTCGATCGATCGCGCGGCAAGGCGCCGCTGCTGACGATGTTCGGTGGCGATATCACGATGTCGCGGCTGCGCGCCGAGCGGGCGGTCTCCCGGCTGACGCCGTTCTATCCGATGTCGCCGCGCTGGACCTCAAAGGCGGCGCTGCCCGGCGGCGATTTCGACTGGACGAGGTTCGGGGACGAGGTCGATGCGGCGCGCGAGCGCTGGCGCTTTCTCACCGAACCGCAGGCCCTACGGCTGGTCGCGGCCTATGGCTCGCGCCTGGCGGCGGTGCTGGGCGACGCCAAGTCTCGGGCCGACCTCGGTCCTGCGTTTGGCCCGGAATTGACCGGCGCCGAGGTGCGCTATCTCATGAGCCAGGAATGGGCGCGCTTTCCGGAGGATGTTCTCTGGCGGCGCTCGAAGCTCGGTCTGACCATGCCATCGGCGGATCGCGAGGCGCTGGCGACCTTCATGGCTTGATCGATTTGTTTGCCTGCGAGGCCGTGAGCTTCCGGAAAACGTTACCGCTTGCTATGGTCGTTTGTCGTTAGAACCCACCGGGTTTCGCAATGAAGCCGGTTCAAAAAGTATCTCGGGAGGAGATCACCATGAAACGTCGATCCATCGTTGGCGCCGCCTTGCTTGTGGCCGGGCTTACCGCTTTCCCCTATGCCCACCAGGCCTCCGGCCAGACCGACGCCGGCTGGATCACGCTGTTCGACGGCAAGAACCTCGACAATTTCAACCAGGTCGGCAACGCCAACTGGCGCATCGAGGACGGCTCCGCGGTTGCCGACAAGGGCAACGGCTTTCTGGTTACCAAGAACACCTACACCGACTACCAGGTCAGGGCCGAGTTCTGGATCGATGGCGAGGCCAACAGCGGTGTTTTCATTCGCTGCACCGATCCCGACAAGATTGGCTCCAACAGCGCCTATGAGGTGAACATCTGGGATGCGCGCCCGGATCCGAGCTACGGCACCGGTGCGATCGTCAATGTCGGCAAGGTCTACCCGATGCCCCGTGCCGCCGGCAAATGGAATGTCTATGAGATCACGGCCAAGGGCTCGACCTTTACCGTGACCCTCAACGGGCAAAAGACCGTCGATGGCGCGCAAGACTCGAAGTTTGCCACCGGCAAGGTCGCGCTTCAGCACGGGCTGGGCCTCAAGGACGACAAGGGCGTCGAAAGGGACGGCGGCACGGTGAAGTTTCGTAAGGTCGAAATCAAGCCGCTGTAAATGATGCGCCGTGGTTGAGTTGGAACTGTTCCGCCGCTAGCTTGCTGATCTCGACGGGGCAGGCCGGCATCATGACCGAGGACGCAGCGAACATCGCAACGGAGGCGGATTCGGCGAAAGCCGAACCGCCGGTGGACGCACTCCCCGCCAAGGCCGAGCTGCCGATTGCGGCTTTTGACATGCCGCTGCTGCGGATCGACGGCGTGGCGAAACGGTTCGGCGCGGTGCGCGCGGTGGATCGGCTGTCGCTCGACATCAGGCGCGGCGAGTTTTTCGCGCTGCTCGGCCCAAGCGGTTGCGGCAAGACCACCCTGCTGCGGATGCTGGCCGGCTTCGAGACCCCGGACGAAGGCGCCATCCTGCTCGGCGGCAACGACATCGCGCAGGTGCTGCCGCACCAGCGTCCGGTCAACATGATGTTTCAGAACTATGCGCTGTTTCCACATCTGTCGGTGCGGGACAACATCGCGTTCGGGCTGAAGCGCGCGCGGATGCCGCGGGCCGAGATCGCCACCCGCGTCGCCGAGATGGTCGCGCTGGTCAGGCTCGGGGGGCTGGAGAAGCGCAAGCCCGACCAGCTTTCCGGCGGTCAGAGACAGCGCGTGGCGCTGGCACGCTCGCTGGCGCGACGGCCTCAGATATTGTTGCTCGACGAGCCGCTGGCCGCCCTCGACAAGAAGCTGCGCGAGAGCACGCAAGTGGAACTGATGGAGTTGCAGCGGCGCCTCGGCATGACCTTCATCATCGTCACCCACGATCAGGAAGAGGCGATGACGATGGCCGACCGGATCGGCGTGATGGATCATGGGCGCCTCGAGCAGGTCGCGACGCCGCGCAAGCTGTATGAGGCACCCAATTCGCGCTGGGTCGCTGAGTTCGTCGGCGACATCAACATGCTGCAGGGCGAGGTCGGGCCGAGCGCCGCCGGGCGGCTTGCGATTGCGACAAGGGACGCCGGCACCATCGTCGCCGCGGCGCCGCTCGAGCCGGTCAAGAAGGCGCTGGTCTTTGTCGCGATCCGGCCTGAGAAGGTGAAATTGTCGCGACGCGGTCCGGCCTCGGATACGGCCGGTACGGATACGATCAACCGGCTCGAAGGCATCGTCATCGATGTCAGCTATCTCGGCGGTTTTACGACTTACAAGGTCAGGCTCGATACCGGTGCGGTGCTGAGATCCTCAATGGCCAATACGGCCCGGCTCGACGTCGACGCCTATAGCGTTACCCAGCGCGTGGTGGCGTGGTTCACTCCCGACGATTGCGTGGTGCTGGAGCAATGAGCGCGCGCCGCATCTTCGCCCGCCCGGCGCGGTTTGCCGCGATCGCGCCTTATGTCTGGATGGTGCTGTTCTTCCTGGTGCCATTCGGTTTCGTTGCCAAGATCAGCCTGTCGCAGACCGCGATTGCCCAGCCGCCCTATCTGCCGGTGTTCGACCTGACGCAGGGATTTGCCGCGATCAAGGCGGCGTTCGCGGCACTGTCTCTGGACAATTTCAGGCTATTGGTCACCGACGATCTCTACGTGCTGTCCTACCTGCGCAGCCTGATCGTCGCCGCGGTCTCGACGTCGATCCTGTTGCTGATCGGCTACCCCATCGCCTATGGCATGGCGCGGTTGCCGCGGCGTTGGCAGGGCGTCGCGATGATGCTGGTGATCGTGCCGTTCTGGACCTCGTTCCTGATCCGCATCTATGCCTGGATCAACATCCTGCAGCATGATGGCTTGCTCAACAAAATCCTGCTGGCGCTGCATCTGATCTCGACGCCGGTGGTGTGGCTGTCCACCGACAGCGCGATGTATCTCGGCATCGTCTATTCCTATCTGCCGTTCATGATCCTGCCGCTGTATGCGACCTTGGCCAAGATGGACCCGGCGCTGCTGGAGGCCGCCTCCGATCTCGGCTCCTCGCCGCGGCGGGCGTTCTGGCTGGTGACGTTTCCGCTGTCGCTGCCGGGCGTCGGCGCCGGCGTGTTGCTGTGTTTTATTCCGATCGTCGGCGAGTTCGTGATCCCCGATCTGCTGGCCGGCTCGGATTCGCTGATGGTCGGCCAGACCCTGTGGCTGGAGTTCTTCACCAACAAGGACTGGCCGGTCGCCTCCGCCGCCGCGGTGCTGCTGCTGGCCCTGCTGCTGGCGCCGCTGCTGCTGTACGACCGCCTGCAACGCCGCCAGCTTGAAGGTGGAAGATGAGGTCGGCGTGGCATCAAATGCGAGCGGCATTCTTCTCCCCTCCCCCTTGCGGGGAGGGGTCGGGGGTGGGGGTAGCAACGAGCTCAGTGCTTGGAGACCCCCACCCCCGACCTCGAGAGCGAGCTTCGCTCGCCTCGGACCCCGCAAGGGGGAGGGGAGTGTCTCCCGTTGCGTTGAGCAGCGCCGATGGCTAGCGCAACCAGCAAGATCTCGCGCTTCAACATCGCCTCGCTGGCGCTGGGCCTGGGGTTTCTGTATTTGCCGATCGTGATCCTGGTGATCTATTCCTTCAACGCGTCGCGGCTGGTGACGGTGTGGGGCGGCTGGTCGCTGGTCTGGTACCGGGAATTCTTCCACGATGACGCGATGATCGAGGCCGCCTGGATGAGTGTCCGGGTCGCGGCGTCTTCCGCCACGATCGCGACCTTGCTCGGCACGCTCGCCGCCGTCGCGCTGTCGCGCGGCGAGCGGTTTAAGGGACGCACGCTGTTTTCCGGCATGCTCTATGCGCCGCTGGTAATGCCCGAGGTGATCACCGGGCTGTCGCTGCTGCTGCTGTTCGTGGCGCTGGATGCCGAGCGCGGCTTCTGGACCGTGACGATCGCGCACACCACGCTGACCATGTGTTTTGTCGCAGTCGTGGTGCAATCGCGGCTCGGTTCGCTCGATCGCAGCCTGGAAGAGGCGGCGATGGATCTCGGCTGCGATCCGGCCCGCGCGTTTGTCGCGGTGACGCTGCCGCTGATTTTGCCTTCGATCATCGCCGGCTGGATGCTGGCCTTCACGCTGTCGCTCGACGATCTCGTGATCGCGAGCTTTACCACCGGCCCCGGTTCGGCGACCTTGCCGATCCGGATCTATTCGGAGGTGCGGCTCGGCGTGAAGCCGGAGATCAATGCGATCTGCACGTTGGTGATCGGGTTCATCGCGGTGGTGATCGTGGTGGCGTCGTTCGCCTCGAAACTGTCGAGCACGCAAGGCAAGAGCGCTGCGCCGTTGTGAGCTTCCGTCATTGCGAGCGAAGCGAAGCAATCCAAGGCACCAAGGGAAGAGCTGGATTGCTTCGTCGCGGAGCCTGTCATCGGGCGCGCATTCGCGCGACCCGGTGGCTCCTCGCGATGACGGTTGGACTGGTCGCTCAATCACGACTTCACCGCGCCCGCGGTCAGCCCGCCGACCATATATCGCCGGAACGCGTAGTAGATCGCGGCCGGCGGCAGGGCGTAGATGAAGCCGGTGGTCATCAGCAATTCCCACGGCGAATTGTCGGCGGCGAGAAAGTTGCCGAGCGCGACGGGAAGTGTGATGTCGGTGTCCTTGGAGAGCAGCAGGAATGCGTAGAGATATTCGTTCCAGGCGAGCAGCAGCGCGTAGGTGCCGATCGCGACCAGCGACGGCATCATCAGCGGCAGATAGACCAGCCGGAAGATCTGCGGGATGGTGGCGCCGTCCATCACGGCGGCTTCGTCGAGCTCGACCGGCAGTTTGTCGGAGGCCTGCTTCAGCACCCAGATCGCGTAGGGCGAGGCGATCGTCACCATCGCCAGAATCAACGACCATTGATTGTTGAGCAGGCCGTAATTGCCCATGGTCCGGTACATCGGCACCGCGAGGAACGCAGCCGGGATGAAATAGGTGAACAGCGCCAGATTCATCACCCAGCGGCCGCCGGGAATCCGCAGCCGCGAGATCGCGAACGCAGCCGCGGTGGCGATCAGCAGCGTCAGCGCGCCGACCGCGACCGCGATCACCACCGAATTCCAGAACTGAATCCAGAAATCCCGAGGAAGTAATGCTGCTGGCGAAACACGATCTCGAAATTATGCAGCGTCGGATGAGTCCGGCCATAGCTTGCCGGAGAACGCGTCCTCCTTCGGCGAGATCGCGAACACGAACATGTGGTAGATCGGAATCATGGTCCAGATGAAGACGGGAATGCCGATCAGCAGCAGCCGCGCCTCGATGCCGACTTCGCGCCAGGAAGGAAGTTGGGTTGGCATTTTCATCGCGACAGCCGTTTCATCATGAAATACACCAGCGGCAGCACCAGCGGCAGCGCGCAGACGATCGCGGCCATCGACATGTCGAGCTGGTCGAGCCTGAGATAGCGGATGCCGAGCGTCGACAGCACATGGGTGAGGTCGGCAGGGCCGCCGCCGGTCAACAGATAGACGCTGTTGAAATCGCCGAGCGTCCAGATCATCGAGAGCAGCGTGCAGGTCAGGTACAGCGTCCGCAGCGAGGGCCAGGTGATGAAGCGGAATTTCTGCCACCAGCTGGCGCCGTCGACCGTCGGCGGCCTCGAACAGGTCCTGCGGGATCGCCAGCCGCCCGGTCATCAGGATCAAGGTCCAGAACGGCAGCGATTTCCAGATGTGCACGCCGATCGCCATGGTCAGCGCCACGGTGGGATCGTTGAGCCAGTTCGGGCCGTCATCGCCGGTGAACTTGAAGATCAGCTGATTGACCATGCCCCATTCGGGATTGAGCATGAAGCGCACCGACAGGATGGTCGGGATCGACGGCACCGCCCAGGGCAGGATGAACAGCACCGACAGCCATCGGATCCAGGCGCGCGACTGCACGAAGAAGCCCGACAGCAACAGCGCCACCAGCATTTTGAAATTGATGCCGATCACCAGGAAGATCAGCGTATTGACCGCGGCGCGCGCGAAGATCGGATCGTGATAAAGCGCGACATAACTCGCGGGATGCCGCGCCAGCCACAGCCCGTAGCAAACCGGGTAGACCACGAAAGCCGCGAACACCAGCATATAGGGCGCAAGCAGCACGATGCCCCAGATCTGCGGGGTGGTCAGCCGCGCCGAGAACGGCGCGTTCGGGACGTCGGATGCTGAGAGCGTGATCGCCATGGCTGTACTCTTAGAATGAGATGCCGACCGCAACACCACCGTCGTCCCTGCGAACGCAGGGGACCCATAACCACAGGCTTTAATTGTTGCGGGAAGGCCACCGACCCGCATCTTTCAAAACGACCGCCGCGGCGTATGGGTCCCTGCGTTCGCAGGGACGACGAAGAAAATACGCCGGCGGCGGCCGGCATCGGTTACTCCTACCCCGCGACCTGCTTGATGCGGGCGATCAGTTCGTCGACGGCCTTGTCGACCGGCACCTTCTCGCTGACCACGCGGTTCATCGCCTTGGCCCAGACGTTCTCGTTGTTGAGGATCGTGAACTTCCAGTTCTTGGTGAAGTCGAACGGCGCGGTGCCGCCGGTGAACTGGTTGTAGACCGCCTTGCGGTGCCGGTCGGCCTGCCAGAACGGGCTCGCCTGGCTGGCCTTGGTCACCGGGAACCAGCGCCCGAGCGCACCCTCGACATAGGGCCGTACGTTGTCTTCCTGCATCAGGAAGCTGATGAACTGCTTGCCCTCCGCCTTGTTCTTGGCGGCGGCGAACATCAGCCCGGTCTTGACGTCGGAGCGGTAGCGGATGGTCGAACCATCCGGCGCCTTCGGGAAGGACGCGGTGATGATGTCCTCCTCATAGGCCTTCTTGCCGGCGGCGCGCTGCGCGTCGGTCAGCGCCGGGTTGGTGGAGTCCTCGAACCATTTCGCCGCGATCGAGATCGTGAAGTTGTGGGTCATCACGATGGTCTTGTTGTGGAAGGCGACGTTGTTGTCGGGGTCCTTCCAGGTGGTGGAGGAGGGCGGCGTGCAGCCCTTGATGTAGGTGTCGGTATAATCCTTCAGCGCATGGATCAGGCCGTCGCGCACCTTGGGATCGTCGACCAGAAGCTTGCCGTCGTCGTCGACCAGTTTGACGTGGTAGGCGTCCATGAAGGTGTAGAACGACTGCAACGAGTCGGTGGATTCCACGCCCATCGGCTGGCCGACGCCGTAGATGCGGCTGCCGGTCGCCTTGCGGATCGCCGGCTGCACCTTGTCGCACCAGAACGACCAGTAATCCTCCCATGTGGTCGGGATATCGGCCTGCTTGAAGCCGGCCTGCTCCAGCATGTCGCCCCAGATCTGGACGTGCATGCTCTGCTGCTTCAGCGGGAAGCCGTAATAGGCCTTTTTCTTGGTGACGTCGTTGTAGAGCAGGGCCGCCTCGAGCGTGTTCGGCGCAAATGCGTCCTTCATCGGCAGCATGATGTCGGAGAGGTCCTCGAGCTTGCCTTCGAACGCCCACTTGCCCTGCGCCTGCACGTCATAGGTGTCGGAATAGGCGACATCGGGCACGGTGCCGGAATCGAGCGCTGCGACCGTCTTCGGGATCATGTCCTGGATCGCGTATTGCGACAGCTCGACCTTGATGCCGGTCTTGGCCTCGAATTTCTTGATGGTGTCCAGCAGCGCGTCGTCTTCGGACTTGTAGAAGCCCTTGCCCCACCAGACGGTAATGGTTTTTTGCTGGGCAAAAGCGGGTGCTGTGGCATACAAAAGCCCGAGTGCGGCAACCGAAACGGCAAGCGCGCGAATTCCCTTAGGTCTCACGTTATTCTCCCTGATGGCTCTGGCTTTTTAACCAGTTGGGGAAAAGCCTAACGTATTGCCGCGGCCTGATCCAGAGCGCGGAGCCAAACTTGGGGTGGGGATCGACCTTCTCGCGAGGTCAGAACGTCGCAGGACATACATGCGGCGGCATCCCGCGACGCGGAGCGCGCCCGCGGTTTAGAAATTCTTCCGCCCAAAAATGAGGGCGTGGGGAATGCCGGTGCCGGTGGCACCCGCAGTCCAGATCAATTCCGGCGTGCGCAAATTGCGCG
This sequence comes from uncultured Alphaproteobacteria bacterium, assembly GCA_963755895.1. GTDB lineage: Bacteria > Pseudomonadota > Alphaproteobacteria > Rhizobiales > Xanthobacteraceae > Bradyrhizobium. The sequence goes on along the minus strand of CAVWMD010000015.1, from coordinate 239,945 downwards.
TTCGCTAAATACGACCGCGCGCCGCGCTCGCTCCGGGGATCGCCCCTCACTCCTCCAGCAGCTTCCACGACGTCTTCTCGAACACCGCCATGCGCAGCGAGTTGAAGGGCGAGTAGTTCTGCTTCGAGTTGGTGAGCTCGATTCCCGGCAGCAACATGCCGACGCGCTGCTTGTTGAAGCTGGTCGCCTGCGCCAGCAGGTTTTCGCGGGTCAGGTCGTCGCCGCATCGCTCAAGCCCGAGCGCGATGGCCTGGGCAATGATGTAACCGGACAGGCCGATGAAATCGTTCGGGCTGTCGTTCGGCGCCCACTTCTTCATGAAGGCAAGATACTCGGCCACGTCGGGATCGTTGGCCCAGGCGGGATCGCCGACCTGCTTGGCGAATTGCGTGGTGTAGGCGCCCTGCACGTTCTCCAGTCCGGCGGGGGCCAGCACGCCCTGCACCGAATTGACCGGGCTCGCCAGGAACTGGGCCGGCTTCCAGTTCAGTTCGCCGGCTTTCTTGATCGCCTGGGCGGCGAATTTTGGCGTCGTGAAATAGACCAGCGTGTCGGCACCGGAGGCCTTGAGCTGGATCACCTCGGAATCCACGGTCGGATAGCTCATTTCGTAGCTGGTTTCCGCCACGATCCTGGCACTCCCATCGCCCAGCGCTTTCCTGAAGCCGCTGAGGTAATCCTTGCCATAATCGTCGTTCTGGTAGAGCACGGCGATCCTCGCATTCGGCATGTGCCTGGCGATGAATTGGCCGAAGGTGGCGCCTTCCATTTCGAACGGCGGATAGAACGAAACGGTCCAAGGGAAATTCTGCGGATCGTTGAAGCGCCGGCCGCCGGCCGAAATGAAGACCTGGGGAACCTTGTTCTGGTTCAGGTATTTTTGCACGGCGACGTTGGGAACGGTGCCGACGGTGCCGATTTCGGCCAGCACGCCGTCATCGTCGACGAGCTTGCGGGTCTGCTCGATGGCTTTCGGCGGGCTGTAGGCGTTGTCGAGCGAGATCAGGTTCACCTTCCGGCCGTTGATGCCGCCCTTCTCGTTCAGCATCCGGAAATAGCCGGTCATGACGCGGCCATAGCTCGAAAAGGCCGATGCCGGTCCGCTGTAGGGGACGGTCTGGCCGATCTTGATCTCGGTGGCGGTGACACCGGGGCCAACCTGCTTTTCGGCGCCGATCGCGGCTGTGGCGGCGCCAGCCAGAACGAGGGTCGAAACGGCGAGCAGTGTCGAGATCTTCATGGTTTCCCCCGTCTTATTTCTGATTTTCGTATCGCTTGCATCATAATCAGTACGCCTGTGTATCATATACTATAAAATGGTTGTACGGCGGCACAACCCCTTGCAGTCTCCATTGCGGCGCGAAAGTGCATCGCGGACACGCGTGCGCTTCCCTTTAGCTTGAACGCCGGGGGGCATATGATATATATCGTACTAAAGCGTACGATATGCTGCCGTTGCTTCGTAGGAACGGAGATGGCGGCAGGGGAGAGATCATGGGTAGCAAGGGCGCAACGACGCTGGCGGCGTTGAGGATCGGCGGACAGGTCGCCTTCGAGCGCCTGACGCGGCCCAAGGCGCGGCGACGAGAGGATGTGCCGTGTTCGCCGGACGCGATTACGCCGGAATGGTTGACGGCCGTGCTCCGCAAGGAGGTCCCGGACGCCGTCGTGACGGGGGTCGAGGTCAAACCTGCCAGCGCCGGGACGCACGAGCGCCACCGGCTGATCCTCACCTATAATGAAGCGGGTCGTCGCGCCGGCCTGCCGGGTTCGATCTTCACCAAGTCGCTGCCGAGCGTCGTCACCCGCATGATCGGTGGTTTCAACGGCACGGCGCGGGTTGAGGGCCGTTTTTTCAGCGATATTCGGTCGCAGCTTCAGATCGAGGCGCCGATCGGCTACCACGCCGCCTTCGATCGGCAGACCTTTGCGTCGATGCTTCTGTTGGAAGATCTGGTGGCGACCAAGGCAGCAACCTTCTGCAATCACACGACCGATGTTTCCCGCGCGATGGCCGAAGACATGATCGATCTCTTGGCGCAGCTTCACGCGCGTTTCTACGGGGATACCGAGCTTGCAACCCGATACCGCTGGCTCGCCGGCTATCCGCGATGGTTCACGATCGGCGCGGAAAAGATGAGTCTCGCGCATTACACGCGAAAGGCATTCGCGGCGGCGGCACACGTCATCCCCGAAAAGATACTGGCGCGGCGCGATGCGGTGTGGCCCGCGGCGATGCGGGCGCTGGCGGTCCATGACAGCGAACCGCAGGGTCTGGTGCACTCCGATGTGCATATCGGGAACTGGTACCGGACCGGCGCCGGGAAGATGGGCCTGTGCGACTGGCAGTGTCTGTCGCGTGGCCATTGGTCGCGCGATTTCGCCTATGCGGTGACCGCCGCGCTGACGCCAGACGATCGCCGCGACTGGGAAGAGGACCTGCTGGTTCGCTATCTCGAGCGGTTCGGTGAGTACACCGGCACGAGGCCCGATTTCGATGCCAGCTTCCGGCATTACCGGCAGCAAATCGTGCATGCGCTGTTGATGTGGACGATCACGCTGTGTCACTCGCCTCTGCTGCCGAGCATGCAGCCGGAACAGACCACGCTGGCGATGATTGAGCGCATCACGACCGCGATGGCGGATCTGGATTCGCTCGATGCGTGATCGAGGGCGCCGTGGGCGCCATCACCGTAACTCCGGCGTCAGGAACCCCAGGGTTTGATTCCGTGACCTGCAAAGTAGCGCTCAAGTGCGGTGGCCGTGCCAGCAGGAGTAACGAGGGCTAGGTAGCTATCGGGACGCAGCAGATATAAGGCGTCGCGAACCAGCCCGGCCGCCTCGTGTTCCCGATGCCATTCAAAGGCGTGCAACGAGATGTGTTTTTCCGTGCACCATGCTTCGATCTCGGGAGACGCCGAGCCATAGACGTGCACCTGCCAGCTCATGGTGCTGAGAAGATCGAAATTGTCTGCGCCGGCTACTGGCGCCCAGGGCAGGCGATCGCCGGCCTTGATGGCTCCTGCCGCGCCCTGGCTTAGCGCGCAGCCGCGATAGTTGAGGGTGATCTGGGAGACCGTCTCGAACATGAACCTGCGTGCAAAGTCGTACTTGAATGCAGCAGGCGCAAGAACGGGCACGATCCGCGTCCGGACGATTTCCGCGATCCGGCCTTCGGCGGTTGCAAGGGTAAAGGCACGATCGGTTGTGGCGACCAGTCGCCGGGCGAAAGCGATCCGTTCCTCCTCATAGCTAATGAGCAAATCGGAGCGAGCGTGGCCAAAGATCACGGCGGCCAGCTTCCAAGCGAGGTTGATGGCATCGCCAATGCCCGTGTTCATGCCCTGGCCGCCTGCCGGACTGTGAATATGCGCGGCATCGCCCAACAGGAATATCCGGCCCTTGGCGAAATGATCGGCGACGCGGTGATGGACGCGATAGGTCGAGAACCAATTGACCTTTTCTATCCTGACCTTGAGGTGGTCGATCGCGTGGCTGGAGACATCGTCGAATGTCAGCGTCTCGGCGCGCTCAGCGCGCTCATCGCGCACGGTGCCGATCAGGCGCGCACGGCCCGGCCCCTTCAATGGAAAGATCGCCAGGAAGTCCGCTTCATCGAGATCGACGTGCAGCTCGCCGTCGATCGCCGGTCCGGACGCCTCGACATCGGCGACGTAAAACACCTGCTGGTATGTTCCGCCGGGAAAGCCGACCCCGATGCCGTGACGAATGACGGACCGGGCGCCATCGCAGCCCGCGATATAGCTTGATTGGCATTGCTGTTCCTGACCGTCCGCGGTGCGCAGTCGCGCGACGACGCCATCGCCTTGATCGCTGAATTCGATCAACTCGGTTTGCCGCTCGACGCGAACACCGAAGGTTTCCAGTTTCGCGATCAGGAGTTGCTCGTGTTCGTCCTGCGGAAAGATCAGCGGCCCATAGGGCGTGAGCCCGGCATTGATGGTGTCGAATGCAATACGTGCTTTGGTTTCGCCCTGGACCCACAGATTGATCGCGGGAACCGTATGCCCCTGGGACACGACGGCATCGGAAAGATCGAGCTGGCGATAGAGTTCGAGCGTTCGCGCCTGAACCGCGACCGCCCGGGATGTGGTGCCCGGTTGCGAAGTCTTGTCGATGATGCGCACGTTCACGCCAAGCTTGGTCAGCCACAGCGCCAGCACAAGGCCGGTCGGCCCGGCGCCGACAACGAGTACATCGGTGCGTGTCATCGTTTCTTCCCTCCAGAAGCCGTGGCTGTCGGGGTCGAGCCTTGAAGTCCGCGAATGACGGTCCTGGAATGCTGCAGCGCCAGAGCTTGCAGGTCAGGTGGATTACTAGCGGTCCTCGCGAAGACTTCGCGGAAAAGCAAGGCCATCACCATCGGGCCAACCAGCGAAAAGGCGTGAAGGCGTGCATCACCGGAAACCAGTTCGCCGCGCTTTTGTCCGCGGGCGATGGCTTTGGTGAGCGTATCGAGCACGCGGGACACGATGTCATCGTGCCAGATCCGCGCCAGATCGGGAAAATTCCGCGATTCGGCGATGACCATCTTGGCGATCGCCGGAAGTCTGCTGTTCGCCGCCAGTGCGGCGACGTGGGAAAGGACGATCGGAAAAAGTTGTGTCGTCGGACCCTCGAAGCCATTGGCAAAAGCTTCCATCTTCTCGAAGTCCGCCGCGAATGCCGTAGCTACGACCGCACGAAACATCTCTTCCTTGGTTTCGAAATAGAGATACAGCGTGCCCTTCGAAATCCCGGCAAGACGCGCGATGTCGTCAAGCTTTGCCGCCGCGAAACCCTTGTCGGCGAAAACGTTGAGCGCTGAAGCGATGATTTCCGCGGGCCGGTCGGTCTTGCGCCTGCGCCGTTTCGGCGGTTGGTTTGGCATGGCGGCACCAGTTAATGACTCCAAAGTCAGTAATTTACCGCGCCTTTCCCGTCAATGGATATTGCCGCCTGTTGCAGGAATTTGCCTGAATGCCCATGAGAGAGCGGGCCGGGCGCGTCACACCGAATTACGGGCGACCGCGCTGGACTGCACCCCCTAAGTGAGACACGGTCATTTCCGTGACAGGTTAGCCCCATTGGGTGGTTGGATGGGAAGAAGGATTCATACCGTCGCGCCTGCCGCTACGCTCGCGCTCGGGATCATCTTCGCGCCGCCGGTTTCGATCTCCGTCGATGCGATTGGCCATGCGGTCGCATCGCTCGGTGTGATCTCGCCAGCATCGGCTCAGCCGGCCGCACTGACGAAAAAACAATCGGATGCGCTCGAGGCGTACAACAAGGCCGTGAAGAACTTTGAACAAGTTCTGGGCGAACGGCGCGCGCAGATCGAAGCCGGTCAGGCGCTGCCGAACCTGCCAGGGCAGGCACTCTACCTTGCGCGCAACGGCATGATCGGCGCGCGCAAGGATCTTACCGACGTGCTTCCGTCCAAAATCGGGCGGCCCAACAAGTTCAAGATTCCGCCGGCCTATTTTGACGCCGACAATGAACCGTTGATCGATGCGTACACCCATCTGTTTGCCGTCATGCAGGCGCCGCCCGCCAACGCGCAAAACTCAGCCGCGCCGTTCAAGGACGTGGTCGATCTAGGCATGGCCATCGCGCGCGCCAAGGGGCTCGATGCCTCAAATGCCGAGGCCGCTGGCCGCATCAGCCTGGGGTTGTTCTTCGCCGAGACCAATGGCAACCAGAACATCGGAAACGCGCGATCGAACACCTACAAGGGAAGTTTTCAGACAGGCCCGTCCGAAGACGAAAATGGCCGCAAGAAGTGGGCCGCAATCAAGCCGCAGGTGGCAGCCTTCGATCCCGCATTGATCGCTCGCGACGACGAGCAGGAGGCACGGGCCGGCCGGCTGGATCATCGCTATAATCACTGGACCGCGGTGCGAGACGGCCTGATGAACGCCCATGCCGAACTGTTCCGGCAAATACCCGAGATCGTGAAGACGTTGCCGGATCCGATCGATCAAATGAAATTCTTCGAGTTGATCCAGATCGTCCCGGCGCCGACCAGGTCCGCACTGAGGTCAGGCGACCTGCTCGGATATCGTATTTCCGATCCGACCATCATGAAATACCTGCGCAACAACAGCGTCTTCGCCTTTGGCCAGGCCGATCGGGCGCGGACCTCTGCGAGCTTCCGCGAAATTCTCGATGCGATGTGGCTGTTCAACGATAAATTCGAACGGGCGCTAGCCGAGTTTGATAACATCAGGCCGCGCAAAGCGCATTGAAGTGGGCATCCAGTGCCGCCATGCTGTCATGGCTGCGCGCGCAGCGAATCACTCTGGGTGAGGTGGGGATTGCCATCGTCAGGGAGAACATTCGCGAAGGCAGGCATCGGCGTTCGGCGCTGCCGCCGCATCGTCGCCGCTGCGGTCGCCGCATCGATGCTGTTGCCGATCGAGGCCAGCGATGCCGGCTGGCTGTCGGATATCTTCAAGAGATTCGTCAAAGCCCGGCCATTCGCGAGAGTTCGTCACCTCGCGGACGCGAACCGCCCGCGCCAAGTCTCCTGCCTCGCCAAAGTCTGCTGCCTTGCCAAAGCATCTTGTCGAACGGCGTGCCGCAGCGAACCCCGCCGCCTCGAAACCGATCGCGGCCCCGTGCGATCCCGCGAAATTCCGGATCGTTGTGGATGTCGGGCATACCGCCAAATCGGAAGGCGCCATCAGCGCCCGCGGCGTGGCCGAATTCGCCTTCAACCTGCACCTGGCGCGGCGGATCGAGCAGAAATTGAAGGCCGCGGGCTTTGCGGCGACCAGGCTGCTCGTGACCGAGGGCAACTCAAGGCCGAGCCTGGTCAAGCGCGTCACCATCGCCAACGACATGCCCGCGGACCTCTTCCTGTCGATCCATCATGACTCGGTGCCCAACAAATTGCTCGAGGACTGGGAATTCGAAGGCAAGAAGCGCCATTTTAGCGATCGCTTCAGCGGCTATTCCGTCTGGGTCTCCCGCAACAATCCAGACTTCAAGACAAGTCTTGCGTTCGCCGAACTGCTGGCCGGACAAATGAAGGCCCAGGGCATGAACTATGCCCACCAATATACCGAGGCCATCATGGGGCACTACCAGCATCCGCTTCTGAACAAGGAAACCGGTGTCTATAGCTACGACGAGCTGATCGTGCTGAGAAAGACTCAGATGCCCGCGGTGCTGCTGGAGGCCGGCTCGATCATCAACCGCGACGAAGAGCTCAAGATGGACTCGCCCGAGCGTCGGGACATCATCAGCGATGGCGTTGCAACAGCCGTGACGCAATTCTGCAATTCCCGGTCGGCGGCGCACGCCGATGTCACGGCGAAGGCGCCATCGCCGGATCATCCTGCGGAAAGCTCGAAGCCCGAAGCCGGATCGCGATGAGCCTTGATTGCGAAGACAAGACGATGCCCGGCTCATCGCGCCGCAGCACGCTCATCCGCACGGGTCTCGTCCTGATCCTGATGACGCTGCCTGTTCCGGTTTTGGCAGGCACTGCGTTGCCCAGGGGTTTGGTTTATTTGCGCGATACCGATCCCACCATCGTTCAGGACATCCGGTATGCCGGATCCCATAACTTCGTGGGACGGCCCATCAAGGGCTACCTCGCCGCGGAGTGTATCCTGAGCGATCGCGCCGCGACGGCCCTCAAGACGGTGCAGGCCATGCTGGCGGAGAAAAAGCTCTCGCTCATCGTCTGGGATTGCTATCGGCCGAGACGGGCCGTCGATGATTTTCTGCGCTGGAGCAGGGATCCAGCGCACGCGGAGATGAGGGGCGAATTTTATCCGCGCACCGATAAGCAAAAGCTGTTCGCGCTCGGCTATCTCGCAACACGATCGGCTCACTCGCGGGGCAGCACGGTGGATCTGGGGTTGGTCCCAAGCACGTTTTCGTTACCCCCGCCAAATCCCTTGCCGGCGCTCAAGGCCTGCACCTTGCCAAAGGGCGAAAGGTTCGAGGACGGAACGATCGATCTCGGCACCGGCTACGATTGTCTGGATGTGCTCGGAAATACCTCGAACGCGTCGGTCGGCGAGGTCGCGCTGCGCAACCGCCAGCTCTTGAAATCCACCATGGCAAAGGCCGGATTTCGTCCCTATGCGCGGGAGTGGTGGCACTTCGAACTTGTTAATGAGCCATTTCGTCAGGGGTTCGACTTCGAAGTCTCGGCCCGCTCATTGAACGAACGGCCTGCGCGATAGAACTTTTCGATCGGTTCGCGCGCGAAAAAAGTTTCCGGGCTTCGTCATATCGATTGTGTTTCCGTTCTGGTGCCGGAATCCCGGGACGGGTTCTCATTCGTCAACCAGCCCGCCTCCCGCACCATGGCGACGGCTGACCGGGCGACCGGGGCGGTGATTCCGTTGACCAGTTGCAGACGCAGATTGCGACCCTCGGTAACGGCGCGCACCACCGCCTTCCTCGCGACCCACCAGGAGCGATGCACCTGCAGGCCGTCCGCATTTTCGAGCGCCGCCATGGCCTGGTTGAGCGTAGCCAACACCAGGCGGGAGTTGCCGGCGCTATGGACGCGCACATAATGGTCCTCCATCTGCAGGCAAAGCACCGCGGAGGGTGGCGCACCGAGTAGCCCGAAAGCCGTTGGCGGCGCTTCGCCGGCTTCCTTGGCCTGTTCCCTCTTGTGTAACCGTGCCTGTATCCAGAGCGTGAAACCCAGCACGACCGGCGCGGCGATCATCAGTCCCTGCAGATACCAGTCGAGCGGCGTCAGTCGTTTCAGGAACGGCCACATCGATACCGCGATCCAGGCGACCCAGATCTGGAATGGCGCGTTCAGGATGGCGACGCCGAGGACGATCGATATCCACGTCATCGCCGGCCTCAGGCGGAGCCGCAGCACCGCCCGGATCAGCGACCCGAAAAGCAGGATTCCCGGCCAGAAGCAGGCGAGCTGGAACGCCACGCGCTGCCACGCCGGCCCGTTCATATAGCTGCCGAACGGCCCGATCAGGCCCAAAAAGATCGCACAGACGCTCCCGACCGCGAGGTCGATGGCCCAATCCCGCCAAAAATCACGCCGGCGCGTTTCGCTCATGACGTCATCCTAGAGCGTGCCCCGTTCCAATTCCATCGGAACGGAAAAGGCTCCAGCGGCGATTGGCCCGGCCGCGAACCCATTCGCCCGTTGGCGAACGATCGATGGCGCAAGGCTTACGCCGTTTGCAGGATGCTTGGCGTTCCAACCCGCCGAGAGGTTCCATGCGCACCATCATTGCACTTTTCGCCGCCATCATCGCCGCCGCCGGCCCCGCTCACGCCGCGGTCGGCTTCCAGCATTTCAGCATCGCCGACCCGCAAGGGCCGCCGATCGAGGTCGGCGTTTGGTATCCTACCGGCGCCGCGCCGAAGCAGGAGGCGATTGAGAGCAATCAACAGATGGTCGCCCGCGACGCGGCGGTCGAGGGTACCGGCCTGCCTCTGGTGGTCATCTCCCACGGTCACGAAGGTTTTTACGCCGGGCATCTCGACACCGCGACGGCGCTGGCCAATGCGGAATTCGTCGTCGCCGCGCTTTCGCACAATGGAGACAGCTGGCGCGATCCGGGCAATCCCACAGCGGTCTGGGAACGGCCACGCCAGTTGAAGCTGCTGATTGACTACATGCTGGACGCGTGGGGCGATCATGGCCGCATCGATGCCGACCGGGTCGGAGCGTTCGGCTTCTCGGCCGGCGGCTTCACGGTCCTGGTGGCGGCGGGCGGCGAGCCGGACCTTGCGACCATCACCGATCACTGCAAGGCGCATCCAGCATTCGAGGTCTGCCAGATCGTGCAGCAGCACCCGTCGCTGCCGCTGGAAACCGATATCGTTTGGACCCATGACCCGCGGATCAAGGCGGTGGTCGCCGCCGCGCCCGCCCTCGGCTTTGCTTTCGACCGCAAGGCTCTCGCGGCGGTCCGTCAGCCGCTACAGCTCTGGCGGGGCGAACATGACGAGGTCCTGCCACACCCCTATTACGCCGAAGCGGTCAGGCTCGCTTTGCCGCAGCCGCCGGAGATGCACGTCGTGGCCGACGCCGGGCATTACGACTTCTTGCCGCCGTGCTCGGCGAAACTGGCGGCGCGCCTGCCGGCGATCTGCACCAGCAGACCGGGTTTTGACCGCGCCGCGTTCCATGAGCGCTTTGATCGCGACGTCGTCGCCTTCTTCGCGCGGACGTTGTGACAGCGGTCATCGATAAACGCCGCGCCGACGAGGCTGGAGTTTTGAGTACCGGCCTAATTCGGCTTCGCGGTATCTGCCGCGACCGGCGCTGCGTCGGGCGTGGCGGGCTTTTTCGCGGCACCGGTCAAGCGCTCGATCACCGAGTGCACCGCGTCGCGGGTCTTGTTGTCCTTCACCGCGTCGAGCAGCGGCGCCGACGCCGGCGAGCGGCGGATCAGGCTTTCGGGATCGGGAAAGATCAGCGGATCGTCCCACGGGCCCTGCACCACGAACGGCAGTTCGAATCCGGGCGGGCCGTTCGGCGCCGAGACCAGGCTCGCGATGCCCTTCAGATCATATTCGCGCGACGGCACCGACGCGGTGCCGGTCAGGGTCAGCCGCGCGGCCGGTCCCTCGATGCGGACGTCCTCGGCGGTCGCGACGCCGTCGCTGAATTTCACCGCGACGGTCAGGTTGTCGTAGGGCGTCGAGCCGTTGCGGAAATTGCCGCCGCCGGACAGCGGCCGGCGCTCCAGCCGCTTCAGCAATTGCTCGGCGTTGAAGCCGGAGATCGCGCCGTCATGGCCGGTCAGGGTCGCGGTGCCGTCGAGCGATTGCGCCAGCCCGAACGGGCTCGAGCCCGACGCCACCAGCGAGACGTTGAGATTGCCGCGGCCGGACAGCTTGTTGATGCCGAACAATTCGCTGGCGCAGGCCTGCAGGTCGACATCGGTGAACTGGAACTGGGCCTTGACGTCGGCGACCGCATCGGAGCGCGCGATCCCGAACGAGCCCTTGGCGATGCCGCCATAGATCTGCGCCTCGCCGACGCTGAGCGCCAGCGCGCCGCCGCGCAAATTGGCGCCGAGCGCGGTGCGCCCCAGTTTCGACGGGCCGACCGTGACCCTGGCCGCCGACAGCCGCATGTCGAGATCGGTGGTCGACAGCGAATTCAGATCGAACAACTGCCGGTTCCAGTCGTGCGCGCCGCTGGCGAGCAGGCGGAAGGTCGAGATATAGGGCGTGAAGTCGAGCGCGCCGGCGGCGAGCGTCGCCTGCAGCGTCTGGCGGCCGTTATTGGCGTAGGTCATCACGCCTTCGGCGACATTGCCGTCGAGTTCGACATTGACATTGGTCAGCGCGATCGAGGCGCCGACCACATTGGCGCGCGCCTTCAGCGCGAAGCGGCCGAAGCCGCCGCTGCCGGGCGGCGCCTGGCCGGTCCAGCGCAGCGCGTTGCGCAGCGAGGTCGAGTCGATGGTCAGCGTGCCTTCCATCATCATGCTGGTGCGGTCGGCGACGGTGCCGTCGAACGCCAGTTTCAGCGGCGCGCTGGCGAGCCGCGCCTTCAGGCCGGAGCGGTCGCCGGACAGCGCGGCGACGAAATCGCTGACGCTGATGCTGCCGTCGACGCGTTCGCCGCGCCAGTCGAATTGCCCGGTCGCGGCAAAGGAGCGCGAGATCGACGGCCAGGCCAGCGACAGGTCGATATCGTCGAGCGCCTTCGGTGACGCTGATTGGCGGCATCCTCGTAGGCCAGCACGCCGTCCTGGATCCGGATTTCCGAGAACGACACCTGGTTGTCGGCGCCGGGCTTCATGGTGCGCGCGATGGTCTGGATGAACGGCGTCCAGTTGCTGTCGCCGTCGGCGTCGCGGACGACATGGATATGCGGCCGCAGCATCATGACGTCGGCGATCTCGAAACGCTGCAGCAACAGCGGCAGCAGCCGCAAATTCGCGGTCAGGACGTCGACCGACAGCGCGGGGTCGGCGGTGCCGCCGCCCTTCAGCCCGACGTCATGGAAGGAGACGTAGCTGCGCGGGAAACACCGAGACATCGATATTGCCCTTGACCACCAGATCGAGGCCGGTCACGGCGCGGATCTGGGCCTCCACCGCCTGCCGCAGGGCGTCCCGGTTGAGCAACCAGGACATCGCGATCAGGCCGATCAGCACCACGCCGAGAAACGCCGCAATCGGCATCCCCAGGCGCTTCATTCCTTGGGCCATCGTCAATGACATATCCTGATCGGGTTGATGCCTTGGGAACGCTCGTCGGCTCGTTCTGGGCTCGTTCTCGGCGCCGTTATTGATAAAGACAGGCAGGACCCTCGGTCCATGCCAAGGTCCATGCCAACGCATGCAACTTGAGGGGTTTTCTTGACGCTTTCAAGGCCATAGCCGGTGTTCTCGGCCACCGCCTTTGGCGCAAACGCCCCGTCATTGACGCGTTGCGAAGATTTCGCCTAATAATCGCGGGCCAGTGTCCCGGAACCGTCACGCTGCCGGCCGACACGTCCCACTCGATCAGGTCGCATTCTCATGAACAAGGTCTATCCCGACGCCAAATCGGCACTCGACGGCATTCTCAAGGACGGCATGATGATCATGTCGGGCGGCTTCGGCCTGTGCGGCATCGCCGAGACCCTGTCGGACGCGATCCGCGATTCCGGCGTCAAGAACCTCACCGTGGTCTCCAACAATGCCGGCGTCGACGGCATCGGGCTCAGCCGGCTGCTGGAGACGCGGCAGATCAAGAAGATGATCTCGTCCTATGTCGGCGAGAACAAGCTGTTCGCCCAGCAATATCTCGCCGGCGAACTGGAACTCGAATTCAATCCGCAGGGCACGCTGGCCGAGCGCATCCGCGCCGGCGGCGCCGGCATTCCGGCCTTCTACACCAAGACCGGCGTCGGCACCCTGATCGCCGAAGGCAAGGAAGTGAAGGAATTCGACGGCGAGAAATATCTGATGGAGCGCGGCCTGTTCGCCGACCTCGCCATCGTCCACGCCTGGAAGGGCGATACCGCCGGCAATCTCGTCTATCGCAAGACCGCGCGTAACTTCAATCCGATGATGGCGACCGCGGCAAAGGTCACCGTCGCCGAGGTCGAGCATCTGGTGCCGGCCGGCGAGATCGATCCCGACCACATCCATACGCCCGGCATTTTCGTCAAGCGCATCATCGAGGTCGGCGGCGCCAAGAAGCGCATCGAATTCCGCAATACGCGGCCGCGTCCCGCGGCCTGAGCGCGACCTCAAGCAGGAGATCATCATGGCCTGGACCCGCGAACAGATGGCCGCCCGCGCCGCCAAGGAATTGCGCGACGGCTACTACGTCAATCTCGGCATCGGCATTCCGACGCTGGTCTCGAACTACATTCCCGACGGCATCGACGTTAACCTGCAGAGCGAGAACGGCATGCTCGGCATGGGGCCGTTTCCCTATGAGGGCGAGGAAGATGCCGACCTGATCAACGCCGGCAAGCAGACGGTCAGCGAATTGCCGACCACCAGCTATTTCTCCTGCGCCGATTCCTTCGGCATGGTGCGCGGCGGCCATATCGACCTGTCGATCCTCGGCGCGATGCAGGTGGCGCAGAACGGCGATCTCGCCAACTGGATGATCCCCGGCAAGATGGTCAAGGGCATGGGCGGCGCGATGGACCTGGTCGCCGGCGTCAAGCGCGTCGTGGTGGTGATGGAGCATTCCGCCAAGGACGGCGCCAAGCTGCTGAAGCAGTGCAACCTGCCGCTGACCGGCGAGAAGGTGGTCGACATGGTGGTGACCGATCTTGGCGGTCTTCACCATCGACAAGCACGGCAAGGACGGCATGGCGCTGATCGAGCTCGCCGACGGCGTCACGCTCGACGAAGTGAAGTCGAAGACCGAAGCCGAATTCCGGGTCGCGCTGAAGAACGCGTAGAGGTCACGTGAGCCGGTCGTCGCCAACGATCCGCTCTGCTGCTCCCGAAGATGGCGATTTCATCGCCCGCAATATCCTGCTGGCGCAGCGCGGCCACCGGCCGCGCGGCTGGTTCGACATCACGCTGGGCTGGCCGGAGCCGAAAGTGCTGTCGTTTGTGGAACGGATCGCCCGCGCGCGGACGCGATCCTGGTGGCACACCTCGCAATTCTTCATCGCGGAAGTCGATGGCCATCCGGCGGCGGCGCTGTGCGCGCTGCCGGCAGCCGGGACCGGCGCCGCCGCGCAAAAGGCCTTCGCGGAAGTAGCGCGCGACAGCGCATTGGAGGCGTCGGAACTGTCGGCGATCGTCCGGCGCTCCGGCTATACCGAGAATTGCTGGGTGCAGGGCGGCGAAAGCGATTGGATGGTCGAGCATGTCGCCGCGTTGCCGTCGTATCGGGGACGCGGGCTGGTGCAGGCCCTGATCGACCACGCGCTCGCCGTCGGCCAGGCGGCCGGATATCGACAGGCCTCGATCTCGTTCCTGATCGGCAATGAGGCGGCCGAGCGTTGCTACGCGAAGGCGGGATTTGCGTTTGCCGAGGAGAAACGCGACCCGGCAGTTTGAGGCGCTGACCGGCGCGCCAGGTTTTCGGCGATTTGCGCAAGGGATTTAGCCCAACTTGCGCAGTTGGGGGGTAGTTTTTGCGATTTTGCGCGAGCTGGTGCGAGTCTAATCAAGGGGGTTGGGCGGCGCGAAGGAGCGATTTGAGCGTGTAGTGCCGACCTTGGGTATTTTCTTTCGCTGCCGAGGTGTTCTGATGGCGCATGTACCTGCGCCACACGATTCGCAAGAAAGATGGAAAGGCTCACTGCTATTGGCGCCTGGTACGCAGCGTTCGTGTCGGGGGTCGTGTCATCCAGCAAACGATGGCACATCTCGGCGAACTCGACGAGCACGGCCGCATTGAGGCGCGGGCGCTGGCCCGCCGGCTGATCGGCGCACCCGAGCAAGCGCAGCTGTTCGATGACGGCAGCGAGCATATGACGGTACCGGTTCGTTTGAAGGGCATCCGCATCGAGCGCTCGCGTCGGTTTGGCGATGTATATTTGGCGTTGGCATTGTGGCGCGGGACAGGCCTTGCGGAGCTATGCGAGCGACTACTGCCGGCGGGCAAGGAGCGCATCTCATGGGCGAAGATGGCGGCCGTTCTGGTGGCGGCGCGGCTTTGCGAGCCGTCGAGCGAGCTGCACATTGCCGAGGATTGGTACCGCCACACGGCGCTTTCCGATTTGCTGCAGCTTGGGGACGATCAGGTCAACAAAGACCGGCTTTACCGCGCCCTCGATCATCTCATCCTGCACAAGGAGGCGCTCGAAGCGCATTTGTCCCGGCGCTGCGGCGAGCTGTTTGCGTTCAGAACGAAGTGCTGCTCTATGATGTCACGAGCACATATTTCGAAGGCCAGGCGGAAGCAAACCCGCTGGCGCGGCGCGGCTACTCGCGGGATCATCGGCCCGATTGCAAGCAGTGTGCATTGCGCTGGTCGTGACCTTCGACGGCTTTCCCTTGGGCTACGAGGTGTTCGCCGGCAACACCCACACTCGCGAACCTTGCAGACCATCGTGGCCACTATGGAGGCCCGCCATGGCATGCTGGGCCGCGTGTGGATCAGCGATCGCGGCATGGCCAGCGCCGACAATCTGGCGTGGCTACGAAGCACTGGCCGCCGCTACATTATCGGCGCGCCGAAGTCGGAGCTGAAGAAGTTCAGCTCCGCGCTCGCTGCCGCGGACGGATGGCACACGGTCCATGAAGGCGTCGAGGTCAAACTCACGCGCCACCCCGAGACCGAGGAGACCGTGATCCTGTGCCGTTCCGCCGATCGGCGCAGCAAAGAGCGAGCCATGCACGACAAGTTCAGCCAGCGGATCGAAGAAGCGCTCCAGCGCCTGGCTGCGCGCTTGGCTCGTGCGAAGAAGCGTGTCTATCCGGCAGGTGTGAACCGGCAGATCGGCCGCATCCTGCAGCAAAACCAGCGATCCGCCGCCCGCTTCGCAATCACGCTGGAGCCGGATGGCTATCCCGCGGGTTTCCGCCTTGGCGTCGTTTACAGCGACGCTTTCGACGACTGGCCGCGCTCTCGGAGGCGCCTATCTGCTGCGCTCGAATATCGACGATTGGAGCGATCAACAGCTCTGGAAGGCCTATATCCAGCTGACGCAGGCCGAAGCCGCTTTCCGCATCCAGAAGGACCAACTCAACCTTCGTCCGATCTGGCACCAGCGCGAGGATCGCGTGCAGGCACATATCCTCGTCTGCTTTCTCGCCTTTGTGCTGTGGAAGAGCCTCGAGATGTGGCAGAGCCGCGCTGGTCTCGGCAATTCCCCAAGAACCGTGCTCGAAGAACTCGCGCGCATTCAATCGAATGATGTCGTGTTGCCAACCGCCTCCCACGGCCAGATCCGCCTGCGTTGCGTCACCCAACCCGATGCCGCACAGGCCGCTCTCCTCGACCGCCTCGGCATAGTCTTGCCAAAGCGCATCCGCCTCGCCGAACACGAGCGGCCGGCCCTCGCCGCAAGCGCCTGATCGCCAGCTCCTCGACCAAAAATGTAGTGCCGACTTTTCGGCTAAGCCTTTGATTTGCCTAAAGCCGACCCTCGATTCTGCGCAAGTTGGGTTAGTTTGTAGCCCGGATGAGCCAACGTTTTGATCGTCATTGCGAGCAAAGCGAAGCAATCCATCTTGCAGCGTCAATAGAGGTGGAGTCTTCGTCGCTTCGCTCCTCGCAATGACGGGAATCCGTTCTCACGTCACCTGCTTCACCAGCGCAGGCGCGGGCT
This sequence comes from uncultured Alphaproteobacteria bacterium, assembly GCA_963755895.1. Lineage (GTDB taxonomy): Bacteria > Pseudomonadota > Alphaproteobacteria > Rhizobiales > Xanthobacteraceae > Bradyrhizobium. The sequence continues at coordinate 223,243 of CAVWMD010000015.1, read as the reverse complement.
CTTCGCCCTTGAGTTCTTCCAGGCTGCGGTGCCGCGGTTCGATGCCGAACGCCCAGACCGTGACGATCTGCACCACCAACAGTCCGACCATCAGCGCCATCACGCCGGCGACGCCGCGGGCTTCGAACAGCATCACCACCAGGAACGGCGTGACGATGGTGGCGCCGCGGCCGAGCGTGTTGACGATGCCGGAGGCGCGCAGCCGCACTTCGGTCGGGAACAGTTCGGGGATGTAGATGCCGAACAACAGCGCCACCAGCACGTAGATCGGAACCGTCAGCGCGAAGCCGACCGCGGGCAGCAGCACCGGATCGGAGATCGATGGGATAGATGATGCCGAGCACGACCGTGATCAGCGACGCCCCGATGATGGTCGGCTTGCGGCCCCAGTGATCGGCGGTCAGGGCGCCGATCGCGGAGCCGACCGGCGCGCCCAGCGCCATCAGCAGCGAATAGCCGAACGAGGTCGCGACGCTGAGCCCCTGCTTGATGAAGAACACCGGCAGCCAGGTGACGAAGCCATAGAGCAGCGTGTTGATGGTGATCAGGCAGATCGAGCCCGACGATCATCCGCGACAGCAGCGGCGGCGCGAACACCGTTCGCGAGATCGCTGGATACCGGCACCGTGGAAGCAGCAGCAGGCGCCGGCAGCGGCTGGCCCTGCGCCGCTTCGCGCTCGATCGACTGCATCAGCGCTTCGGCTTCCTCGGTGCGGCCGACGCGCTTCCAGCCAGCGCGGCGATTCCGGCAGCGTTCTTGCGCAGATACCAGACGATCAGCGCGCCGATGCCGCCGATGCACGAACATCGCGCCGCCAGCCGAATTCCGGAACGACGAGCGAGGCGACCAGCAGCGCGATCGGAAGTCCGGTGACGACGCACACCGCCATCAGCCCGACAGCCATTTGCCGCGGTCTTCGGCCGGCACGAATTCGGTCATGGTCGAATAGCCGACGACGTTTTCGGCGCCGAGGCCGACGCCCATCACGAAGCGGCAGGCGATCAGCGATCGTCATGTTCGGCGCGAAGGCCGCCGCCAGCGAGGCGAGGCCGAACATCAGCAGATTGAACTGATAGGTGAAGCGGCGGCCGAAACGGTCGCCGAGAAAGCCGGTGACCAACGAGCCCAGCATCATGCCGACGAAGGTCACCGAGATGAACAGGCGTTTTGCGGCAGCGTCGAGAACCCGGTCTTCAAGGTCGACGCCAAGCACGGTGCCGGCGATATAGATGTCGAAGCCGTCGAAGAACATGCCGATGCCGATCAGCCAGCATGATGCGGCAGTGGAATGGGCCGATCGGAAGCCGGTCGAGACGGCTGCCGGCGTTTACTGATGTAGCCATGTGCGTTCTCCCCTTGATCGTTTGTTCGTTGAAGCGGCTGCCGGTCTTTCTTGCGGACCCGATGCAGCCGGTTGATTATGGTTTCAATTCAATCGTCGCTGGCGCCGCCGTGTCGCGGTACCAGTCGAACGGCTGGTCGTGGGTCGCGACCATCACGCTCTTGGTGTTGAAATGATCGTCGAAACTTTCGGTGCCGCATTCGCGGCCGATGCCGGAATTGTCGACGCCGCCCCAGGGCGAGGCCGGATCGAGCCGGTGGTGATCGTTGATCCAGACGATGCCGGCCTTGACCGCTGACGCGACGCGATGGGCGCGCGCGACGTCGCGGGTGCGGATCGCGGCCGCAAGCCCGAACGGCGAATCATTGGCGAGCCGCAACGCGTCGGCCTCGTCCTTGAACGGCGTCACCGAGGTGAAGGGACCGAACACTTCCTCCTGGAAGATGCGCATGTCGGATTTCACGTCGGCAAACACCGTCGGCTCGACGAAGAAGCCGCCTTCATGGCCCGGCACCTTGGCGGCGACGCCGCCGGTGACCAGCCGCGCGCCGTCCTCGTGGCCGAACTTGCGAATAGGACAGCACGCGGTCGCGCTGCCGCGCCGAGATCACCGGCCCGAGCTGCGTCGCGGGATCGAAGGGATCGCCGATCCGGATGGTCTGCGTCTTGGCCTTGCAGCTTCTCGACGAACTCGTCGTAGATCGAGGCCTGCACGATATGGCGCGAGGCGCAGACGCAGGTCTGGCCGGCGCCGATGAAGGCGCCGAACGCCGCATAATTGACGGCGCGGTCGACGTCGTAATCGTCGAACACCATCACCGGCGTCTTGCCGCCGAGCTCCATGGTCTGATGCGCGAACACTTTTGCCGCCGCAGCTGCCGGCGATGCGGCCGGCTTCGGTGCCGCCGGTCAGCACCAGCTTGTTGATGTCGGGATGCTCGGCCAGCATCTTGCCGGCGCTGGGGCCAAGGCCGAGCACGATGTTGAACACGCCGGGCGGCAGCCCCGCCTCGGTGAAGATCTGCGCCAGTTTCAACGTCGTCAGCGGCGTGTATTCCGACGGCTTGACCACGGTGACGCAGCCGCTCGCCAGCACCGCGGCGAGCGATTTGCACAGGATCATCAGGGGATGATTGAACGGCGTGCAGTTGGCGACGATGCCGATCGGCGTGCGCAGGGTGTAGTTCAGATAGGAGCCTTCGACCGGGATCACCGCAGTCGCGCCGCGCCAGCGCCAGCCCCGCGAAGTAACGGAAGAAATCCGGCAGCCGCGACAGCTGCGCGCGGGTCTCGTTGACCGGGCGGCCGTTGTTGAGCGTTTCCAGCCGGTACAGCGTGCTCGAGATTGGCTTCGAAGGCGTCCGCCAGCCGGTTGACCAGCCGCGCGCGGGCGCGAATGTCCATGCCGCCCCAGGCTTTGCCTTCGAAGGCGGCGCGCGCGCTCTTCATGGCGCGGTCGATATCCGTCGGCGGTCGAATTCGGGATCCGCGCGATCACGTCGCCGGTCGCGGGATTGCGGACGTCGAGCATCGCGCCGTGGCCGGCCTCGATCTCGCGGCCGTCGACGAAATTGCCGTGGATTTCGACCTCGGTGGCGGCGGGCTTGGCGGGAATGTTCATGGGTTTCTTCCTTCGACGATCACGGCGTTGCGCTTCAGCGCCGGCAGCACGCGTTTTTCGGTTTGGGCGATATGCGCCTTGATGAGGCGCGGTCGCGCGTCGCGCGCGTCGCGCCGCTGCATCGCCTCGATCAGCGCGACATGCTCGGCGACCAGCTGCGTCGGATCGTGCCCCCTGACATTGGCGACGCTGACGCGCACCAGGCGATCGGCCTGTCCGATCAGGTCGCACAGCGAGGCCGCCATGCGGCGGTTGCCCGAGGCATGCGCCAGCGCGGAGTGAAAGGCGCGGTTGTAGGCGATGAAGTCTTCATGATCGCCGGCGAACCGCCTGAACTCGTCGAGCGCCTTCAGGGTGTCGTCGCGGCGCGTTCTCGATCGCCTCGGCGACGCAGGCCGGCTCCAGCGCCAGGCGAAACCGCAAGCAGATCGCGCGCATCCGACAGCGAGATCGGATTGACCCGGTAGCCCTGGCGCGGCTGCACCGTGACCAGATGCTCGCGCTCCAGCCGCAGCAACGCCTCGCGCACCGGCTGGCGGCTGACGGCATAGCGTTCGGCGAGCTCCTGCTCGCGCATATCATCGCCTGGCGCGAGGCGGCAGGTCAGAATATCAGAGCGCAGGCTTTCGTAGACATTATCGCGCAAAAGCATCGAGTATTTCCCTGGATAGCTGCCTTATTCTTGCAGTCGTGAAATATCACGTCAAGCTGCGAAGGCTTGAAAAGACAGAATTTTGATTTATCAATTGGTCGCGGATCCGACCTGATCCGCACAACTTGGCTTCCCCTGAATAAAGAGAGACCGCATGGATCGGCATTTTCGCCAACGGCACGGTCAATGCGGCGCAGTCAGGCGAGGGACCGCCGCTGTTCCTGTTTCACTCGCTGCTGTCGGATCGGGCGAGTTTCGACGCCATCGCGCCGGAACTGTCGCACGTCGTTCCGCGTGATCGTGCCGGAATTGCCGGGTTTCGGCCGGTCGCAGGCGGTCAGCGGCGGCCTTGCCGCAGTCGCCGACCGGATGGCGGAGGCCGTGACGGAGGCGGCCGGCGGCCAGGACGCGATCGTGCTCGGCAACGGCTATGGCGGCTTCGTCGCGCTGCAAATGGCGATCCGTCATCCGGGGATCGCCGCAAACTCATTCTCGCCGATTGCGGCGCGGCGTTTTCGGAAGCGGGCCGCGAGGCCTTTCGCAACATGGCGGCAGCATCGAAGGCCAAGGGGCTGGCCGCGATCACCGATGTCGCGATGCGCCGGCTGTTCGCGCCGGAATTCCAGGCTGCGCATCCCGACTTGATGCGCGATCGCCGCGAGCCTTTCTGAAAACCGATCCGGACGTGTTCCGTGCCGCCTGCGCGCGCTCTGGCCGAACTCGACCTGCGGCCCGAACTTGGCAAGGTAGACGTGCCCGTGCTGGTGCTGGTCGGCGAACATGACGAGGCGACGCCGCCGCCGATGTCGCACGAATTGGCCGCCGGCCTGCCGCAGGCGCGGCTTATGATCATCCCGGGCTGCGCGCATGTGCCGCAACTGCAATCGCCGCAATTGTTTCTCGACGCGATCGGCGATTTTTTGGCCGCGTGAATTTGGAGCGGGTCGTCCCTTCAAACGCAGGGACCCATAACCCCCGGCTTCGCAAGTAATTAAGGCCTCTGCCGCGGCACCAAACGGGAGTTCGCGCAGCCGCGATGAACGCAATTGCGTTCACGCTGGGTCCCTGCGCCTTACGCGCAATTGCGCGCCAGGCCGGGACGACTGTTGAGATGCGTGACGCGGGCAGCTACGCCCTTGCCATCGCGTGCGGAAACAGCACCTCGATCAGGGTGCCGGAACGGCCGCCGGTCCTGATCTGGAATTGGGCGCGGTTGGCTTCGACCAGCGCCTTGGTCAGCGACAGGCTGACGCCGGGCGAGTCGGAGGCCTGGTCCGACGGCGCCGTGGTGCGGAACGGCTCCATCGCGGCGGCGACTTCATTGTCGTTGAGGCCGTGGCCGGTATCGCGCACCCGCAACACCACCTCGCCGAAATCCGACAGCGCGGTCGAGACGATGACCTGGCCGCCGGCATTGGCGAGATGGATCGAGTTGCCGATCAGATTGAGCGTGATCTGGCGCAGCGCGCGGGCGTCGGCGACCACCTGCGGCAGCATATGCGCCAGCGAGGTGCGGATGATGATGCGTTCGCGATTGGCCTGCGGCTGCATCACCGCGACGCATTGCTCGACCAGCTCGTTGAGGTTCTGGTTGGCGAAGGCAAGGTCGAGCTTGCCGGTCTCGATCCGGGACAGATCGAGCAGGTCGTTGATGATCGCGATCACGCGCTCGCCGGAGGCGCGGATGTCCTTCATGTATTCGACGTAACGCTCGTTGCCGAGCGCGCCAAATCGCTCGCCGATCATCACTTCGGCAAAGCCGATGATGGCGTTGAGCGGCGTGCGCACCTCATGGCTGATCCGCGCCAGCATGTCGCTCTTGGCGTTGGCCGCGCGATCGGCCAGCCGCCGCGCCTCGCGCAACTCGCTTTCGCTTTTCTTGGCTTGCGACAGATCGCGAAACACCGCGAAGAAATTCGGGCCATGGGCCTGGGTGCGTCCCATCGTCATCGAAACCGGGATCAGCCCGCCGCCGTCGCACGCGCGCCAGCACATCGCGGCCCTGTTCGAGCAGGCTGGCGAATATCGGCGCCCTTGACGCTTTCGAGATAATCCCGCACCGCCGGTGCGCTTTCCGGCGCGAACAGATCGGCGAGATTGCGCTGCACGAGTTCGGCGCCGTCATGGCCGAACAGCGCTTCGGCGCTGCGGTTGCAGGAATTGATGTTGCCCTCGGCATCGAACATCAGGATGCCTTCGGCGGTGGTGTCGAGGATGGCGCCGAGTTCCTCGGCATTGGCGTGGCCGACCGGCGAGGGTTCGGAAGTGATGGCAGGTTCAGCCATCACAGGTTCGGCCATGACGGGCTCGGCGAGCGCGGCCGCGATATCTGCGCCCTGTGCAGGCTGGGCGGAAAAGATCAGCGCCAGCGCCTGCTCGTCGTCCCATGCGATGGTGTAGAGGTGCGCTTCCGAGGCCGACGGTGATCCGTCTTGCCCTGAACTCTGGCTGCCGGAAATCGTCACCGGCGTGCCGGTGTCCGAGGTGCTGCTGGCGGTGGAGACGCCGGGCTCGACATAGAGCGCGTCGAGGCCGCCGGCCTCTTCCAGCGCATGAAGGCTGTGATAGCCCATCCGTTGCAGGAACGCCGCATTGGCATAGAGCAGCCGGTCGAGCCGGTAGATCAAGACGCCGACCGGCAACAGATCGAGCAGCGCCTTGTCGCGGCGGCTTTCGCCGCGCGCCGGCGGTTCGGGATGCGCCAGCCAGCCGGGTTGTGAGTGAGCGTTTTCCTTGACCGGCTCGTCGGCGGGTTCTTGTGCGACTTCTTCGATCGCTTGTTCGGTCTCTTCGGCCGCCGGCTGCGCGACAATGGCTTGCGGGGTTTCGGAGGCTGCGTCCGCTGGCTCAGGCTCGATCGAGGTGCTGCTTTGGCGTTCGAGCCGCTCCGCCAATTGGCGCGCGAGTTCGTTGAAGGCGCTGTTTTCCACCGGCGTCAGCACCGGCGATTTGGTATCGCCGATCGGCCGAAATGGCAGCACGTTCTTGGGCGTTTCCAACTCGGATTCCACTTCGGGGTCCACTTGGGTTTCCAATTCTTGGTTTTCCAAATCGTGTGTTGCCAAATCGGTTTGGTGTGAAGTCTCTGAAGTCATCGGCACGGACAATTCAACTCGGTGGAAGGCGCGGCACCGGGGTCCGGAACATCGGCTCCGCCGGCCACACTGACCGGTAGGTTCACGGGCAACTCGGCCGGCGGCTCAGGCGGGATGACAGCGGCTGACAGCGCCTGCGGTGCCGGTGGTGGAACGTTGAACCGTTCGTGACGGCGCAACGCGGCAAGCCGCGCCAGCGCATCGAGGTCGCGGCAGACGCCAAAGCCGCGATAGCCGGCAAAATTGCGCGCGCGATCGTACAGCGGCAGGCCGGACAGTTCCACCGGCAGCCGGCCGCCGCCATCGACCGGCCAGTCAAGACGTAATGCCGCTCCAGGTGTCGCGGGTGGCGGCCGCCTTGAGCACGCGGCCGTCGGGATCGAGCCCGAAGGTCTCGGCGATCTCGCTCCACAACCGGCCGAAGCCCGCGGCGGTATGCGCGCCGATCAGATCGGTGAATTCGTCGGAGCCGAGCGAGAAGCGTCCTTCGGCATCCATCTGCCAGATAAAGCGCAGCGGCGCGCTGCGCGGAGGCGGTGTGGGCTCATCGTGCCATGATGGTGTCTCGATCGGCGGCGACGCGACAGGCGCCGCGGCGGCCGCTTCATCGTGGTTCGGTATGGCCGCTTCGGCATCGATAGCGGCAGCTTCAGGCGACGGCTCGTCGGCGACCGCCTCGACATAAGGCGAAGGCTCTTGGGGCGGAGGCTCTTGGAGTAAAGGTTCTTGGGGGCGAGGTTCATCGTGATGGGCCTCGCTCGCGGGCTCCGGCGCCTGCGGCGGTGTCTCGGCGATGGGCTGTTGCGGTTGCGAGCTGAGTTCATCGACCAGCGCAAATTCGGCCGGTGCTTCGCCTGAGTTCGCCGGCGCTTCATAATCCGGTGTCGGAGGCGACACGGGATCCGCCGGCGCGGCTTGCGCGGTCGCGGTCGGCGGCTCGGCGAATTCATCGACCAGCGTAAAGGCGGCCGATGCGCCGTTCGACGGCGCGGGCTTTGCCGGTTCCTGAATCGGCGGCTCCTGAACGGGCGGCGTGCCGGTGGCGGCCAGCGCCACCAGCCCAACATCCGCGCCGCGGCCGACGCGCTGCAAGATCAGGTGACCGATGCCGACCGGCAGTTCGACGCGGCCCTGTTTCAGGGCGTCGCTGCGCGCTTCGCCGAGGCCGGCTTCGCCGAGATTGTGAAAACCGAGCAGCGATCGCGCGGCGTCGCTGGCGCCGATGAACATGCCGTCGCGGGCAAACGCTGCGATCGGGGAATCGACGCCTTCGACCAGCCGCTGCAAGCGCTCCACCAGCGGCATTGCGCGTCCGACCGGCTCGGCCGCCGCGACCAGAATGCCGTGGCTGCCGTCGGCGAAATCGAGCCGCGCGCAGCCGCAGGTCACGAGCCGGCCGTAGCGCCGCGCCGAAGCCGCGCAGCCGTTCCAGCCGGACTGCGCCGTTCGATGGCAGCCGGTTCGCAAGCTGCGCCACCTGGCGCCGATGGGATCCGCCGGTCCGAACAGTCTTTCCGCAAGTGCCGCACCATTGGCGGCGCCGAACAGTTGGGCGCCGACCGGGTTGGCCCACAGAATCCGCGTGCCGTCGGTCGACCACAGCCAGGCCGGCAGCGCGCTCGTGGCATGCACCGCCAGCCGCGGATCGCCGACGCCTCGCAACTGGAATTCCGAATGGTTCATCGCAATGACATGACCGGCAGGATGAGGCTGTGGTTCGAGGATGGCGGTAGAACTCGGCGGCCAAACAATGACAGCCTTAACGGGGCGTTAGTATCGCGCGCGCGGAGCGGCAGGTCCACGGCTTGACAGCGGCTGACAAGTTCTATGCCGCGATAACCTTAATGTGGCGCAGCTGAACCTCGGGCCGTCTTTTGCGTTGAGCCGTCGGAAACGGCAACCCCTTGGGTTTACCAACCCAAAGTGGTTCACGAGGGTTCACGATGGGGGACCGCAAAGCGTGCCGCGTCATACCGGCGAAGCGCTTTGCCGTTAGCCTGAAGCGGGACGAGCAATGGGTCGTTCGACGGCCCCTAATCAACGCAACGGGAGTGCGATCATGAACCAAAATGGGCACTTTCGAGATTCCGAAGGAAATGCGATCGATGGCGGAAGCCAGCGTCGATCAGGCCCGCCAGGCCCTCGAGAAATTCGTCGCTACCGCGCAGCAGACCGCCGGCTCGATCGAGGAGCGCGGCGCCAGCGTGCGCGCCGGCGCCAAGGATATCAGCGCAAAGGCGATGTCCTATGCCGAGAAGAACGTGCAAGCCTCGCTCGACTATGCCCAGTCGCTGCTGCACGCCAAGGATTTGCCCGAAATGATGCGGCTGCACGGCGACTATGTGCAGGCGCAAATGCGCGCGCTGGCCGAGCAGGCCAGCGAATTGGGCCAGATCGTCAGCCGCGCGGCGATGGACGCGGCCAAGCCGAAGAACCAGGGCTGAAAAACCAGGGCCGAAAGCCAAAGTCTGAAAACCAACCCAAAATCAGTCGGGAACCGGCCGAATTCATCCCCAAAACAGGATGAATTACCGGTTTTTGGCTCGCAAAACCGTGGCTTCGTCCCGGTTTAGGCCGGGACGGCGTTATGTCGCGGGCAAAACCGCGTCACCAATGCGGCGTCGCACATTAAATTACGTTGCAATGCACAAAATTGACATGATATGAGGGTTAATGGTGGCTGCCCGAAAGGGCCACATCCGCAACGTGATTCCATATCGACGTTCGCGGCTAGATGGGCTGCCGCGCGCGCGAGGGGGACTCACACACATCTCATCCGTGAAGGACGCTTGCCAATGGCCAATACCGATCCTTTCTCCTCTTCCGTTATCCCGTTCGAAGTACCCGAGCAGGTGCGTGCGTTCGCCGAAAAGGGCGTTTCGCAGGCCCGCGACAACTACGCCAAGTTCAAGGACGCCGCCGAAACCCATAACGGCACCATCGAGGCGGTGTTTTCCGCTTTCAGCAGCGGCGCCAAGGAATATTCCGCCAAGGTGATGGAGATGATGAAGGCCAGCGCCACCGCCAACCTCGACTTCGCGCAGGAGCTGGTCGGCGTGAAATCGCCTTCGGAGGCGATGGACGCTGTGGACCTCGCACGCGCGCAAGCAGTTCGAGACCTTCACCGCCCAGGCCAAGGAACTCGCCGAGCTCGCCCAGAAGGTCGCAACCGAAACCGCCGAGCCGATCAAGGCCAGCGTCTCCAAGATGACCTTCAAGCCGGCCGCCTGATCGCTGCCCAAGCTTTTACGTTTCCAAGAAGGCCCGGGCCGCAAGCCCGGGCCTTTTCGTCTGGTGTGGCGGCGGCGGCGAAAACACACTCTCCGTCGTCCCCGCCTGGTGCGCAATTGCGCACGGGCGGGACGCATAACCACCCAATATCGACGCTTTCCCGCCTTGCCAAAGCCGGGCGATGCACCTAGTTTCCGCCCCGTTCGGCACCCCTTTTCGGGGTCTGCCCAAGCGATGCAGTTGTAGCTCAGTTGGTTAGAGCGCCTGTCTGTGGAACAGGAGGTCGGTGGTTCGAGCCCACCCAACTGTACCACATATTCTCAAATAAAAACAATATGTTGTGGCTTGTGCCGCCAAGTGACGTCCGGTCGATCACAATTTTATGCAAGCAGATTGCAAGCAGGCGGATGAATTTCGGGAGTGCGGCATTCGAATTCTCCGCCCCTCATTCCACATTCGGCCGCACCGATGGCCGGGATTGGCGCTATCGACTAAGTATGCGCGCACAGCACGCGCGCGGGCTCGCCTGCCGCTGTTCTTACTATTTTTTTCTCAATGATAAATTGAGCCGTCCAAAGCGTCCGGCCCGTCCGGAAATCAATAGCCATGCGGATTTGTCATACGTGCGGCTTACTGTCCGCTGCCGTCGCGGCCGTCCGCCATTTCGGCCATTGTCAGGTGGCACGGGCTCTTCCTGACGTGGGCACGCCGGTTATGGCAGCCGTGTCAACTTCGTCAGGTCAAAATTGAAAACAACGCCGCTGGCGATATTCCGGGGCGCGCTTAGGCCGTAGGCGGCCACCGGCCGGGAAGGACCCGTGACCTTTTCATCAAAACCCGGTGCCTTGGGATGTGCTGTTCCGGCGGCGAGTAGGCCGCAAGCATAGTTCTCGCCGCATGCGGGCAACCGAGACGCTCGCGATGCCACCGCGTCACTTGCGGCCAACGTGGCGAACCGAGTGGCAAAGGGGCGCGGGGAACTGGGACGCGAATTCGGCTGGCATTCGCGATTCTTTAGACACGGAGGCAGTGAATTTGTAAGCGACACAAAGCCGCGTAATAGCTTCGGCGGGCAGAGCAGGCGCCGGGGATGGGCCCTCCCACCGGTCACCGAAGTCAGGGAGGCCCTGTCCAGATATTTCGCTGCTATTCTGAGAACGGATCGAATCATCCGACCTCTGGCAAGGCGTACCAACACCGTGGTGTCGTCCTCTACAACCGAAGCGACTAGTAAGCCGCCGTCCATCGATCGCTCCTTCCGCGACCTATCTGACGCAGAAGTTGCCGATATCGAGAAAGCCTCTGCTATCGCCGGGGTCGGCTGGACCGGCAGCTTCGGTTGGGACGAGTTACTGCGCTCTCGGCGCATTCTTATCGTATCTGAAGCAGGCGCAGGCAAAACGTACGAGTGCCAAGCGCAACAGGCCAAGCTCTGGAAGTTAGGCGAGCCTGCGTTTTTTTGGACCTGGCGACGTTGGCCGGAAGCTCGGTCCGCGAAATGCTCGGCGGGGACGGCGAAGAAGAGCGGCTTGACGCTTGGCTGCGTTCCCAATCCGAGATCGCAACGTTTTTCTTGGACTTCATCGACGAATTGAAGCTAACCCTCGGCAAGTTCGATCAGGCTTTGAAGCGGCTCAACAGGGCGCTGGCGGGTCAGCTCGGCGCGCGCGCGGATCGTTATTACGACCCGCCCCGTTCCGATTGACCGAGCGCTGATCGTCAGACATCTGCCGATTCCGGTGTCGGGAGAGGCCGAGCCCACGGCGGAAGCCTTCGCCGACATCGTGATGGATCGCAGCAAGAAGAAGCCTGCCGACGATGCAAGGCCGAAAGCCTGGCGCAATGTGGGTCTGATGCCGCTGTCACGCGCGCAGATGCGCGAGTTTGCTGCGCTCCAAGGCGTTCCCGACCCTGATGCGCTTCTGGCCGACATCCGTCAACGTGACGCCGAAGAATTCGCCGAGCGGCCGCAGGATTTGGTCGAGTTGTGCTCTGATTGGCGCGAGCATCATCGCATCCGCTCTCATCGTGAGCAGGTCGATACCAACATCGCGACGAAATTAAAGCCAAGCATCGAGCGCAAGGAGAGAGCGGAGCTGTCGCAACTGACGGCGATCGAGGGTGCCAGCCGACTGGCGCTGGCCGCGATGCTGACCCGCAAGCTCACGCTGCGACATAGCGCCGATTCCGACAGCGTTCATGCAAGCGAGGCCGCACTCGATGTGTCCAAGATTTTGCGGAATTGGGGTGCCGAGACCCGGGCAACGTTGCTGGAGCGCCCGCTGTTCGGCTTCGCAAGTTACGGCCGCGTCCGCTTCCATCATCGGTCGGTGGTGGAATTTCTTGCTGCGAAACGGCTCGATGCGCTGCTCGCCCGCGGCGTCTCGATCAAGTCGATCAAACGGCTCTTGTTCACGGAGACTGCACAAGGCGTACCTGACGGTCAGGCCGTCGATGCGCCCTGTGGCTGCTTGGCTGGCCCTTTCGCGCGATACGATTTTTGACGATATCGTGACGCTTGATCCGGGCGTCGTTCTGGATCACGGCGACCCGCAATCGTTGCGCCCGGCGCAGCGCGTTAGGGCGCTGGAATCTTATGTGGATCGTTATAGTCGTGGGGGGTGGCGTGGCCTGAGCACGCCTCGCATTCAGGTGCACCGCTTTGCATCGCCGGAACTCACGGACAGCGTGAAGCGGCTATGGGACGAAGGGATCGAAAATCCGGAAGTCCGCGATCTCCTGTTGCAGATCATTGCCGCCGGAAAGCTCGGCGGATGCGCCGACATTGCCTACGCGGCTGCCATGGACAGCGCCCGCACGGTCCGCGAGCGTAGCCTTGCCATCGAGGCTCTATTGCAGTTGAACGACCCGCGCCTTGATGCGCTTTCGGCCTCGGTCGAGACCGATACCGACCGATGGCCGGACGCGATGGCGCGCCACGCGGTGCTTGACCTATTTCCCGACCTTCATGCCCGTCACGCGTCTGTCGCAGATACTGCGGCGCGTGAGAGAAAAGCCGCACAGTGTCGGCGACCTAAATTACCGGTTGCCGTATCAAATTGAAAAGGCAGACTTTTCGCCGGAGTATCTCGATCAACTCCGCCAAGCGCTGACGGATTTGATTATCGACGGCATAGCATGGGAACGCGATAAATTTCCGCATCTTCGGACGAAGCGGCCCGACCTGATGGCCGCGTTCGTTGCGGCGTGCCGCCGGCAGGCGACGGAAGGTGTCAGGACCGAGCCCTGGATTACGTCGAGCCTCCTTGCGGTTCGTCTCTCGAAAGAGGACCATAGCGAAAAAGACGCTCTGGCAGAACTGCGACGAGCGCTCGCAGCGCTTCCTGCTGACATGCGCGAAGCCGCTTTCTGGAAAGAAGACGCCGTTCTGGCAGATCTTCATCACTCCAGGGACGCCTGGCACCGCGTCTTCGATCTTTCGCGCTACGGCGGCATCCAACTCAACGATGAAAAAGATGCCGCGTGGGTTCGAAGGCGGCTCGCCGATCCGAACGAGCCATTGGAGCATCGAGAGATGATGCTATGGACCGAAATGCTTCTGCTCAACCGCGCAGCGACCGATCATCGAGAACTGCTTGAAAGTCTCAAGCCGCTTGTCTCGGATGCGCCGAGCCTGACAACGATCATCGACAACCGCTTGAAGCCGCAGGAAGGCAGCGCCGAATTGCGCCGAATGGAGGCAGCAAACGCGAAGCGCAACAAGCAGGTCGAACGACGCGCGGCTAAGGCACATGCAAGTTGGGTGACGTTTTGGCGCGAGATCGCGCGAGACCCAGACGCGGTCTTTGCCGCGGACCGCGCCGAGAACACGGCCTGGAATTTGTGGCAGGCGGTTGAGCGTTCGGGCCGGGAAAGCCGGGCGTCGGGATGGAACCGGCGGTTCATCGAGGAGCAGTTTGGCAAGGCTGTCGCCGATCGGCTTCGCGAAACCATGATGGCTGCGTGGCGCAAGGATAGGCCTACGCTCCGCAGCGAACGTCCCGACGGCGAGAAGGATACGTTTCTGGTCAGGTGGCAATTCGGTCTCGCGGGGATTGCTGCGGAAGCCGAAGATCGCGAACTGGGCGAAGCGGCTGACCGAACAGGAAGCTGAGTTGGCCTGTCGGTATGCACCAATGGAGCTGAACGGCTTTCCGTCGTGGCTCGAAAGCCTTGCCGTCGAGCATCCAGCGGCCATTGATCGCGTCCTCGGGGAAGAATTAAGTCTTTCGCTGCGCGAGGTGACGGATGCCAACGCGTATTCGATGTCCTTGCAGAACATAAGTCACGCATCGGCGATCATTGCGGCGCTTTTCATTCCACGTATTCGTGCATGGCTGACGGAAATTGCGCAGGTTGATGCCAAGTCCAACAACCCGCAATCCGCACAGAACTTTCGGCAAGCGATCGAAATGCTCGTCAAAAGCGGCAATGACGATGATTGCCGTTTCATCGAGATGACCGCGAGGCAACGTCTGACCGAGGGCCTTACGGTTCCCTTCGCAAGCGTGTGGCTGCCTGCTCTTCTTCACCTTAATGCGGTCGCGGGTGTCGAGGCTCTAGAGATAGGGACTCAAGGACCGCGCGACTTCGAAGACGGGCGCGGGCGTGCAACTGTTCGCAGATTTATTCGCCCGTGACACCGGCGGCATCAGCGTTGATCTCCGGGCGCCTGGATTTACGCCGCCGCTCCTGCTTCGACTTCTTCGGCTCGCCTACCAACATGTTCGAATCGTAGACGACGCGCGCCACGAAGGCTCCTATTCACCCGACACGCGAGACAATGCGGAGAAAAGCCGAAACGTGGTCCTTAATGCTCTGCTCTCGACGACAGGCCCCGAGGGTTGGGCCGTTAAGCTCGAAATGGCCGGCGATCCCTTGTTTGTTCACATAAAGGACCGGGCCGTCGCGCTTGCGCACGAAAGGGCCGCTGAGGAAGCAGACAGCGTTGCGCTTACCGAGGCCGAGTTTTTAGTTTTGGACAGAACCGGGGAGTCGCCTCCTTCGACGCGTGAGACGATGTTCGCCCTCATGCGGGACCGACTCGACGATATCGACGATCTCTTGCTCCAGGATATCTCGCCACGCGAGCTATGGGCCAGCATCACCGATGAACGTCTCATGCGGCGAGAATTGGCGCGCGCGCTGCGCGACGCAGGGAACCAGAGCTACACCATCGATCAGGAATCCGTGACTGCCGATGAGAAGGAAACCGACATTCGATTCAGATCGACCGGCTCCAAGCAGCAAGGAACCATCGAACTCAAACTTGGCGACGCGTGGACGGGAACCGATCTTTTAAATACGATCCGCTATCAACTCCTGACGAAATACATGGCGGCGGATGATTGCCGAGCGGGATGTCTCCTTGTCACTATCGCAACAGACCGGCAATGGGATCACCCGCAGACCGGTAAGAGAATCGGGGTGGAAGAATTAATGGCCTTACTGAGCGACGAGGCTGAACGGCTCTCGAAAGAACTTGGGGGCACCGTGAACCTGATGGCGAAGGTGCTCGACCTTCGACCTCGACTTCGGACAGAGGCGGCGCGCCGTGTACCGAAAGCTGGCGGGTAGGACTTATTCCTGCCTGTTGTTTCGTACAAACGTGGCGACGCTGTGCGGAAATCGGCGTCTAGGAAGGTCGCCTGGATACGTCGGCCGGGCAGGGGTAGTGGCGCGGTTGATTTGACGCATAGGCGGCCGTGGAATGGGCCGCCGGGCGCTACTGTGGAGGCCCGGCCTCGGGCATCGATCGGCTGATCGCGGGGCGCCAGAGGACCGGCGCATCGATGGCGTTCCGAACTTCGGTAAGAATGGTAGTCGGCTCGTGCAGGCCCGTTATTGCACCTATATGTTGCTGCACCGATATACCGATATAATGCAGTTCCTCACACGGGAGGTTAAAATGGACGCGGCGGCCGGTATTTCGACCACCGAAAAGGCGCTCGACACTCTAAAATCAGTACCGACTTGGCTGCTGGTTGGCCTATGCATTTCCATTTTGTCGGTCTGGGTCTCGCCGACCTTCATGGCAGCACTGCCGGAGTTGCTCAGATCGGTTGTGCCGATGGCTCTTGTCGTGGCTGGCATCGTTACAGGATGCAAGCTGGGCGGTTCGGTTCTCGGCTACCTTGTTGAACGTCGCCGTCGGTCCCTCGCGCTTGACCGGGAACGGATCCGTAACCTCTATGGGCCACTTGCAGCGCTGTTTCTCACCCGACATGTCACGATCTGCACCGGTACGGTGTCCCCTTATCTGCGGCACCGGCTCGAAAACGCCTGGGCAGAGCTCGGCGCCTATCGACGCCGGTCGGTGGGTCTCAAGCGCGCCTGGCGCGCCCTCCTCGATCGACAGACTTCTTCAAGCGCAGAGGTCGAGTTCGGCGGAGATTTTCCGTTGTCGCAAATCACAGAGCTCGTGAAGAAGGAAGCGGCGCACGCGGACGCGGAGCTATTCCATCTCGTTAATCAAGCGGATCGCTCGCGCTACGAAGAGCCCGACCGTGCGCTCCTGACCGACGAAGAGTTTTCGTTGTTCCAGCATATCAACGTAGAGCACCGCCGCCTTTCGGCGCGAGTGAGCCAGCCCGCGTGACTTCTGATCGCGACGACTACGATGTGTTCCTGGACACTTGGGAGCCCGGCCCGATCCTGAACTATGCGACGCTCCCCTGTGTGTACCGAAAACCCTATCCGTTGATAACGCGACGGAATCACCTAAGCTGGCGGAATGATCGGGCTGCTCTGTTTCGCTCTGGCCGTCCTGGCCTCGCCATTCAAGTCGCAGTTGCGGCTTGAGGCTGAGAACGCGGTGCTTCGACATCAGTTGATTGTCTTGAGGCGCAGGCTGCATGGTCGCGTCCGGCTGACGAACCATGATCGCTGGTTCTTGATCCAGCTGTATCGCTGGTTTCCATCAATCCTGCAGGTTCTCACAATCATCCGGCCCGAGACGCTCGTGCGTTGGCATAGGGCCGGCTTTCTTTGCTACTGGCGTTGGAAGTCGCGCCCATTGGGAGGGCGACCGCAGATCGACACGGAGCTGCGCGCGTTGATCCGGCGGATGAGCATGGAGAATCCGCTTTGGGGTGCGCCACGCATCCACGGCGAACTGCTCAAGCTCGGGTTTGAGATCGCGCAGTCGAGCGTTGCCAAGTACATGGCCAAACGGCGCGGGCCGCCGAGCCAGGGATGGCGGACCTTCTTGCGAAACCACGCGCCGGACATTGCCGCCATGGACCTGTTCGTTGTTCCAACTATCGGTTTCGACCTGCTCTATGCCTTGGTTATCGTCCGGCTAGACCGCAGAGATCTTGTCTGGATCAACGTCACGGCACATCCAACCGCCGAATGGGTCGCGCGTCAAATAACGGAGGCATTCCCCTGGAACGAGGCTC
Organism: uncultured Alphaproteobacteria bacterium; assembly: GCA_963755895.1. Lineage (GTDB taxonomy): Bacteria > Pseudomonadota > Alphaproteobacteria > Rhizobiales > Xanthobacteraceae > Bradyrhizobium. The sequence continues at coordinate 205,901 of CAVWMD010000015.1, read as the reverse complement.
CGCGCTACATGATCCGGGACCGGGATTGCATCTACGGTGCCGTCGTCACACGTCGACTGCGCGCCATGGGCATCCGGGACAAGCCTACCGCACCGGCCTCGCCTTGGCAAAATGGCTTTGCCGAACGGTTGATCGGATCGATCCGGCGTGAGTGTTTGGACCACATCATTGTCTTGGGCGAGGCCCATCTACGCCGGATTCTGAAATCTTACACCCGCTACTATAATGAGACGCGCACGCACTTGGCTTTGGACAAGGATGCTCCCCTATCGCGCACCGTAATGAGGGCAGGGCGTATTCTTTGCCGCCCGGTCCTCGGCGGATTGCATCACGAATATCTCCGGACTTGATTTCCGATAGGCACACCTCGCAGGCCGTTGGTACACGTGGTTCGTCATGCGGGTCCTATTGCAAACCGTCATCGCGCCCGATGGTGGGTAGCAAGCTTGTATTACCTCATGCAGCAGGCAATGCGCTTCGGTCGAAGAAACTCGCGAGGAGATTGCGAAACTCAGGGCAGGAGATAAACGGTAAGAAGGCTTGAGCTGGTGGCCTCTTTCATATCGGGCCATTCCTGCGATCACTTTTCGGACGTGGCGTGATACCCGCAAAGAGATGCAGAGCGAACATCAACAGCCTGTGCCCAGCGAGTACCTTCGGTCTACATAGGCCGCCTGCTGGGAAACCCGTACTTGTGTCGTAAGCTCGGTGGTGATCGCCCTCTTACCGCGTTGGAAGCATCAGGACATTAGGTTCACATTCGGCCACACCATCCAGCGCCGTCCCGATAGATGGCTACCGAACCCGAGGACCGGTGTTGCTCCAGGTGGGGACTGCGTTTGTCACGCCAACCGAGGGCCAATAATACGACCCCACTGACGGAGCGGTCACTGTTCCAACAGAAGTCCCGGATGTTCCGTAAGTGCTGGACTGCGTCGTCGGAATGCCGGCGCTTCCGTAAGTTGCGGATTGCTGGGTTGAAATAGTGTGCATGATACGGTGGTGTTTCTTGGCCTCAGCAGCAAAGGGCGCACCCGCCAACCCAACAGTCACAAGAACAGCGATCGCAAACCTTATCTTCATCATGATCGACCCTTTCCTACGCTTAGGTAGGGGCTAACCGCGCGGTCTACCATCTCACTTCAATCAAATGTGTCTGCGGCAAAGACGGCGAAAGAGTTGAGGGTTGATCATCAGAAACCAGCGAGAACCTTGGCACCACATAAGCCACCGGCTGGAAAGCGAACCACCCCTGCCGTTACTCGGCGGCGGCTGACGCCTTTAAGTCGAGCATCGGACCGGAAACCTTGGGGCGGCGCACCGCTCGTCTTAGCTCAGCAGCGGCTGGCCAGCGGAGCCGACATTCTTGAAGTCGGGGACGTGGCCATTTGAGGACCGTAGGCCGACCGGAGGAGGCCCCATTTTTGGTTGTGAGGCTCTTGGCCTTGCCGCGGCAGACATCAACATTAAATTTCGCGGGAACCCGCCGCCAACGGCGGTCGAGGGGAAACTATAGCCGGGTTATCGATTGAAGTTCCGAGAACAAGGAGGCTTCAGACATGAAGAAAACAGCATTGGCGTTAGCGACCGCTGCTACCATCGGTGTTTCTGCCCTGGTGGCCCCATCACCAGCTCAAGCGTGGCGAGGTGGCTGGGGTGGTGGACTAGCGGCCGGACTAATTGGAGCAGCGGTGGTTGGTGGCATAGCCTCCAGCGCCTACGGCTATGGCCCCGGTTACGGCTACTACGGCGGACCGGGTTACGGCTATTATGGCGGCTACGCCCCAGCGTACGGCTACGCCCCGGCGTACGGCTACGCTCCGGCATACTACGGCGGATATGGGTACCGGCGCGTGGTTCATCCCGCATACGCATACTACGGCCATCGGTACTATCGCGGGTATCGTTACGGTTGGTGATCAAGGTGAGACGCTGAAGCCCAGAAAGGGAGGTCGCACAGATGATCTGCGGCCTTTTTGTGCCGACCAGGGTCTAGTTAGTTGGCACCTTTCCGACATGATGCGATGTCCGACTTACGTCCGCAGTGCCCACTGCTGCGAGAAATCTAAGAAAACCCAAGATGCCGCAGGTCACCTCAGCCTTCACGCCCGACCTCGTTATCACCACGCGCCGCGCACTGGACGCCGCGACTGATCGCGTGCCGGTGCCGTCGCGTACGCCTGCGACCAAGGCGAAGATGGCTCAGCGTATTGTCAGATCGGCTCAAGAGGGCATCACGGACCCGCAACAGCTCGTGGCTTAGCGGTGGCAGAGGGCATGGAGCCAGCTCTGTAGGGCTGTGCCTCAGCGTTTGCGCGTCGGACGCACAACTCATTATTCAGCGATCAGTTTGCGTCCTTCAGAGATCATCGTCTGCGCCGACAACTTCCATGGACGCACCCTCGGGATCGTCGGCTTTAGCACTGACACGTCGGCACGCGGCCATTCGCGCCGGGCTTCAGCATCATCCCCTTCGGCGACGCCAAGGCGCTGGAGCAGGCGATCACGCCGAACACGGTCGCCTTCCTCGTCGAGCCGATCGAGGGGGAGGCTGGCGTCATCATCCCGCCACCCGGCTATTTCACGAAGGTCCGTGACTTCTGCACCGCGCACGACGTGATGCTGATCCTCGATGAGATCCAGACCGGCTTCGACCCACGAACACACGATCCGCGTTGCTCCGCCACTTGTGATCACCAGCGACCAGGTCAACTGGGCGCTGGAAGCAATTGGAGCCACGTTGAGGCACGATTTCTCGTGATGGCAGCAATGTTCGGCGATATCATCACCAACGATTGAATCCTGCGCGGCGAAACAGGGAACCAGGATGTATTCCCTCGTTTTTCAGGCGTTTTCGGAACTCCGTTCAGCGTCCGTGGCGTTGCCGAACACTCAAGTGTGATGAGCATGGGTCCTCCTTTCTTCCTAGTTCAAGATCTCGCTTCCGCCGAAGAACCGGGATCTCGATGGAAGGCCAGCGACCGCAAGGGCTCAGGACAGGAATAGCAATGCAGGATGATGACGTGCAACCATCGGGGCTGACGCGACGCAGTGTGCTGGGTGGAATGGGGGTCGCAGGCCTGGCGCTAATGTCCTCGTCGGCATCGGCGCAAGAGACCGTCGACCTGCATGTGCCGGGCGGTCCGAGTACGCGGATGATCACCACTTCGTATCCGCAGAAGGGCCGAATGATCCTGCAGCGCTCAAGCCCGCCATGGCTTGAGACGCCTTTCGAGGTCTTCGATAAGGGCGTGTTTACACCAAACGACCAGCATTACGTCAGCTGGCACTGGGCGACGTTTCCGGGCGATATCGAGGTCGATACCTATCGTCTGACCGTGCGCGGCCAGGTCAATCAGACACTTTCGCTGTCGCTCAAGGATATTCTCGGCTTGCCGAGATTTGATATCGCTGCCGTCAACCAGTGCGCCGGCGCTTCGCGCTTCTACGCCGTGCCACGCGTCGCCGGCGCTCAATGGGCAAATGGTTCGATGAGCAACGCGATCTGGACCGGCGTGCGTCTCAAGGATGTGCTTGACCGTGCCGGTGTAAAACCTGGCGCCATTCAGGTCCGCTTCGGCGGCCTGGACGAGGCGGCGATGCCGGACGCGCCGAAATTTCTGAAGTCGCTCACCATCGATCACGCCCGCGACGGCGAGGTGATGATCGCTTTCGGCATGAACGGCGAGCAACTTCCATTGTTGAATGGATTTCCGCTGCGGCTCGTCGTGCCCGGCTGGTGCGGGGTTTACTGGATCAAGATGCTGAACGATATCGAAGTGTTGGATCACCCCGACACCAATTACTGGACGGCGACCGGCTACCGCGTGCCCGATACGCCGAACAATACCGTCAAGCCTGGCGAGACCGGATTCAAGATGGTGCCGGTGACCCGCAATGTTCCCCGGTCGTTCATCACCAACATCCGTGACGGCGACAGCGTGCCGGCGGGGACGCCGGCTTCGGCGCGGGGCATCGCCTTCGGCGGCGATTGCGGCGTTGCCCGCGTCGATTTGTCGATCGATGGCGGCAACAGCTGGCAGCCGACGAAGCTCGGCGCCGATCAGGGGACCTACGGCTTTCGGCAATGGCAGACGCAATTTACGCTGCCCGCGCGCGGCGCGCGCACCCTGATGGTTCGTTGCACCAACACCAAAAACGAGGCGCAGCCCGATTTCAGGATATGGAATCCGGCCGGCTACATGTTCAACACCATTGAAACGACCCATGTGGTCGCGGCCTGAGGAGGAACCAGGAATGCTCCGTGCTGTTCTGCCGATGGCCGCCGTTCTGGGTCTCGTTCTGTTGCCGCATCCCGGCGAGGCCGCAACGATCACCGCATTGAAGTCGCTGAAGCTGGATGTTCCAATCAGCGATGCGATGTTCCCCGCCGGCCCGGGATCGGATGCGATCAACAACAACTGCCTCGCCTGCCACTCGGCCGACCATGTGTTGAACCAGCCTTCACTGTCCCGCGAAGCATGGCGAGAAGTCGTCAACAAGATGATCACGGCTTACAAGGCTCCTGTCAGCCCTGACGACGCCAAAGCGATCGTGGACTATCTGAACTCGCACCAAAGGCGCTTCATGAGCGCCGGTAACGCAAGCTCGCAGCGACCGCATCCTCGCGCCGCCAAACTTTAACGAAACGAAATCAGCTCGCCATGACGAAACTTGGAATTGGTGTTGGAATATTGGCAACGGTGTTCTGCCTGTCGGTCAGGGCACAGACCATCAACGTGATGGTTCTCGATCAAGCCGGAGCCCAGACGGTCCTGCAAGCAGCGAGGGAGAGCGCGCAGCAGCGGAATGCGCCTTCAGCAATCGCAGTGGTCGATCCTGCCGGGGATCTGCTTGCTTTCCTGCGGATGGACGGTGTTCGCCCGGCAAGCGCGGACCTCGCGATCGGGAAGGCACGGACGGCTGCTCGGCTACGACGGCCGACGGCCGAGATCGAGGACAACATCGATGGGGGCCGAACGGCATTTATTACCGCTAACATCGCGGCACTGCGCGGTGGCGTGCCGATACGCGTAAGCGGCGAAGTCGTGGGCGCCGTGGGTGTCGCAGGCTTGAGCAAGGAAAGCGATACCGGGATCGCGACCATCGCGGCGGAAACCCTGAGCCCCCCACCCAAGACACCTCAGCAAAGGTGACCGAGCTACTGTTTGTGCGGGCCTGTCGGCGATCATGAGTTTGGCGGAAACGCTGACTTTCCGGTCAGGTGGTATCGGACGAAGCCCTGCGCCGGCAGAGATAGCCCAGGTTCGACCAATTGAGCTGTTCTGCGCCGGTTTGTGCTTTGCCGGATAGCGTGGCTTGAGCTGGTGACTGCGACAAAAGACCCCGCGCAAGCGCGGGGTCTTTCCTCGTTTCAGCCGCCTCGGCTCATGGCCGAAGGAGTTAACGTTGATCCGCTGGGATCATGCATGATCGGAGCAAGGGTATTCCCCGAGAAATTCGGAGGCCTGGTTGCGATGGCGCCTGCCGTGCCGACGGTAACGCCTCTGAACGAGTGAGGCGCGGAACCTCCCAAGTTCATGGGACCTTGCGCAAATGCAAACGTGGCCGGGAGCGCGAACGCAATTGCTAGCGTGATTGTCGTAAGTTTCATGGCGTGTTCCTTCTCTTTAGATAGCGAAAACATGGGGAGCCTGTTTGCTCGTTCAATTAAAATATCGGTTAGCGCGGTAGCGAAGCTGTTCACAGCTCGCAGAGGTGCCGCTCGATTACGCATCCATATCGGCTCATGCGTATCGGCGATCAACCGCTACCTTGATCGGGTGTTCGAGGGAGTATGAGCATTAAAAAGCTCTTCGTTGTTTACGTCACACTTTGCGCCGGCTGAACCAGCTTCGCTCACGGCCTGGAGTCTGCTCCACGCAACAGGCGGGTTGTCATCGCAATGAGAAATGTGCGGAAACGGTCAGTCGCTTTTTAGCCGTGATGAATGACGAAATCTTTAATCAGGGTTCGCCATGACGCTGCTAAGGAGCACCGTGTCTTGTGGCGGAGCTTGCAATGTATTCGAAGCGTCAGTTTCACGATCTGGAGCTCATGTGCCGGCGGCGCGCCGCGGTCGCCCGGAAAGAAATGGAATACTGGCTGAACGAGGCCGAGGAATGGACGCGGGTGTCTATAGCTCCATCCAGTCCCACGCTTCATGCCGGGGAGCCCGGCACGGAGAAAATCGACGCGCCCTGCTAGTTAGCCGGAACGGCTGGCTGCTCCACGGCGCGGACGAATTAATTGGCCCAGGTAGGTTCGATGTCGGGCGCCCTGCGTTGGTGAATGCGGCGCTGTTGCGGATCCAAGCGACTATGCGCGGTCGCCGCAGAACGCAACTTCCCTCCGGTAAGCTCACCACGGCGTTTAAGAAGCGCTCGCAAGATGCGCCAGCGATTTGTCGCACGTTAAATTCCAATTCAGAATTATGAAGCCGTTTTTAATTGAAAGCGTGGCATCCGGCGACGACGTCATCGACGAGCGCCGGTCCCCCCTGGTCCGTTTACCGGCTGGAGAAGCCAAACGTCTTTGAGCCGCCACATATAAAGGAGAAATTCCATGACCATATTCAAACTGTTGTCGGCAGGAGCGATCGCTGCTGCCATGCTCGCAACGCCCGCCATGGCTCGCGATGACCACTCGGCCGAGCGGCACGTCGCAGGCAAAGCCCAAACCAGAACCTACCCCATTGCCCGTTATAGTGATGGCCGTATCGGCATTCCGGCGGCCGGTGTCGGCGCATTGCCGGCGCCGCCGGACGGAGAAAATTGCGACGTCGGCGATAATCCGTTCATATGCTGAAAACCATTGCACCACCTTGTTTGTGAGCTCTCCAAGGCAGAAGCGGAACGACCGGAAATTGAGCTCTGGATGAAATGCCCAAGGCCGATCAGGCGTCAAAACGATCACAGATTTATTGATTGGTCTATGCGTGCATCGTTGGCTCTACGCTCAACGCCAGTTTCGGGATTCTAAATCGGTTTTTAATTGAGAACCTGGCGCGTGACCGCCATGTTCGAGCGAGCCCCGGAACGGGCTTCCGTTTGCCGGGAGACTTGCTGGGGCAACCCATCCAAGAAGATACCGAGGAAACTCAGGGGCGTGGCCGCGGGAAAGTCCGCGCGCGCGGCGGCTCACTGTGTCCGGAGATGAGGATGGTTCTGCTTTCACGCGCTTTCATTCGCAAGCGCATGATCTCGTTGGCGGCCACGGCTTCAGTCGCGGCGACTTCGTTCGCAGTTGTAGAGCATCCGAACAGGATCCATTACCGGCATGGACAGATGCCGATCCAATATGTTGCGGATCGACCAGATTATTTGGGGGAGCAGCCGTTTCTATCGGAGAAAGGCGCCGCCATGAACAGGATGATGGCGGACATGATGATCAAGCCGACCGGGGATGTCGATCGCGATTTCGTCGCGATGATGATGCCGCACCATCAAGGCGCGATCGACATGGCGAAGGCAGAGCTGAAATATGGGCATAACGAGCAGCTCCGCGGGCTGGCTCAGCAGATCGTTGCGAAGCAGCAACAGGAGATCATGGTGATGCGGGACGCGGCGGCAGGCGGGGCATCGGCCCCGGCCCGACCGTCGGAGCAACCCGACGCGGAGTTGTCGGCGCCAGCGGCCCCGATCGATAGGTCGATTGCCGCTGACGGAATGAAAATGAAGACGTCTCGATAACTGACATTGGTCGTAGGGGTCCGCTCGCGGGCCGATCTCCAAGGATAGATCATGGGTATTGTCCGCTTCGCGCTGAGGTTTCCGCACACTTTCTATGTGTTGACAGCCCTGATCATTTTTCTTGGCGTCGCCGCCATCCGATCGATGCCAACCGATATTTTTCCGGAGATCCGCATTCCCGTGGTGACGGTCATCTGGCAATACACCGGCCTTACCACGCCGGAAATGGAACAGCGCGTCAGCACTTATAGTCAGTATTCCATCAGCGCCAACGTCAACGGCATCAAGAACATGGAAGTGCAGACCCTCAATGGTCTGTCGATCCAGAAGCTCTACTTCCAGCCCGACGTGAATCTCGACCTCGCGATCGCACAAGTGGTGTCCGCGACCAATTCGATCCGTGCACTGATGCCGCCCGGGATCGAACCGCCGATCGTCGTGCAGTTCAATGCGTCGAGCGTTCCGGTGCTGCAGCTAAGCCTCAATTCGGATAGCCTGAACGAGCAGCAGCTCTACGATTTCGGCATCTATCGCGTTCGCCAGCAACTGGCGCCGGTTCCCGGCGTCACGCTGCCGACGCCGGCCGGCGGCAAATATCGGCAGATCATGGTCGATATTGACCCGGACAAGCTGCTGTCCCGGGGATTGACGCCGCTCGACATCGTGAATGCGGTCAATACCCAGAACCTGACTCTGCCGTCGGGGACCGCGAAGATCGGGAAAATCCAATATACCGTGCGAACCAACGCGACGCCGGCGACGATTGACGATCTCAACCAAATGCCGGTCAAGTTCGTCAACGGCGCCACCATCCTGCTGAAGGACGTGGCGCAGGTCCGCGACGGATCGCTGGTGCAGCAGAACGTCGTCCGCGAGGACGGCCACCGCTCGGTCCTGCTCAGCATCATCAAGAATGGCAATGCCTCTACTTTGGCGGTGGTCAACGGCGTGAAGCAGGCGCTGCAGGCGGTGCGTGCCGCCGCGCCGGCCGGCATGCAGATCAACGAGTTGTTCGACCAGTCGGTATTCGTGACGAACTCGGTCAATGGCGTGCTGCGCGAAGGCGCCATCGCGGCAGGCCTCACCGCGCTGATGATCCTGGTCTTCCTGGGCTCCTGGCGCTCGACTTTGGTGGTGATGATTTCGATCCCGCTGGCAATCCTGTCGTCGCTCATCGTGCTGTATTTTCTCGGCGAGACGCTGAACACCATGACGCTCGGCGGCCTCGCGCTGGCGGTCGGCATATTGGTCGACGATTCGACCGTCACGATCGAGAACACCCATCGCCTATGGACCGAAGAGGGCATGTCGCTTCCTGAAGCAACATTGCATGGCGCCGCCGAAATTGCCGTGCCGACGCTGGTTTCGACACTTGCCATCAGTTGTGTATTCACGTCGGTGGTGTTCCTCGACGGGCCGGCGAAATATCTTTTCACGCCACTTGGGCTCGCCGTCGTATTTGCGATGCTGGCGTCCTACGGATTGTCGCGGACCCTGACACCGATCACGATCGGCTTGCTGCTCAGAAGTGAGCGTCATGGCACGGACGACGGGACCCCGGCAGGCATCTTCTCGCGGATGACGGCCGGATTCGACCGCGGCTTCGAGCGCCTTCGTGATGGCTATATGAACGTTCTCACTGTTCTGCTTCGTCGGCGGATCATTGTTCCGGTCGTCGCTGTGTTGATACTCAGCCTTGGCGCGGTGATGTCGATGCTCGTTGGTCGGGACTTTTTCCCGCTCATTGATGGCGGCCAGATTCAGCTTCATGTTCGCGCGCCCGCGGGAACCCGCATCGAAAGCACCGAGGCGATATTCCAGGCGGTTGAGGACAAGATCCGCGAAGTCATTCCGGACAAGGACCGTGGACTCATTATCGACAATATCGGGCTGCCGGCGCGTGCGTTCAATCTGGCATTCGCGGACGGTTCCACGATCGGAATCAATGACGGTGTCATCCAGGTGGCGCTCAAGGAAGGGCACAAGCCGACCGCCGACTATGTCAAGAAATTGCGCCAGATGCTGCCCACCGCATTTCCCGAAGACACGTTCTATTTCCAGGCGGCCGACATCGTGACGCAGATTCTGAACTTCGGACTACCGGCGCAGATCGACGTCAGGACGATGGGCTCCGACCCGAACAACCTGCCGTTGGCAAAGAAACTTCGCCAGCGCATTGCGGCAATTCCAGGTATCGCCGACGCACACCTGCAACAGGAGGTGGATGGCCCGGATTTCTACACGGAAATCGACCGGACCCGGGCCGCCCAGCTTGGCCTCAATGCCAGCACGGTGGCCACCAACATCAATGTCAGTCTGAGTTCGTCGGTGCAGGTGTCGCCCAATTTCTGGACCGATCTGGGTTCGGGGATTCCGTATTATCTGGCCGTGCAGACACCGGAATACAGAGTCAATTCGCTGAACGCGCTTGCCAACACCCCGGTATCGACGTCGCTGGCGGTCAGCGGTCAGGTCGTCCCCGGCATGCTGAGCAATATCGCGACGTTCAAGCGGGACACCGTTCCGACCAATTCCAACCAGAGCAATGTTCAGGAGGTTTACGACGTCTATGCCAGCGTGCAGGGCCGCGATCTCGGCGGCGTGGCAGCCGACATCGACAAAGTGACGACGGAGCTGCAGAAGGAGATGAAGCCCGGCAATAGAATTCAGGTGACCGGCCAGATCCAGAGCATGAACGACGCGTTCCGGAATCTCGGCATTGGGCTGCTGTTCGCCGCCGTCTTCGTTTATCTGTTGATGGTCGTGAACTATCAGAATTTTGGCGACCCGTTCGTCGTGATCCTGGCCTTGCCGGCGACGCTCTGCGGGATCGTCACGATGCTGTTCATCACCGGCACGACGCTGAACGTGCCGTCGCTGATGGGGGCGATCATGGCGGTCGGCGTCGCTTCCGCAAATTCGATCCTGCTGGTGACATTTGCGCGCGAGCAGCAACTGAAAGGGCACTCCGCATTCGAGGCCGCGCTTAGCGCCGGCCACACCCGAATCCGTCCGGTGCTGATGACGGCGGCTGCGATGATCGTCGGCATGATCCCGATGGCAATCGGCGGCGCCGGCGAGGAACAGAACGCTGCGCTTGCGCGCGCCGTCATCGGCGGCCTGCTGTTTGCGACGCCGACGACGTTGCTGATCGTGCCTTACCTGTTTGCCATGCTGCGCAAAGGCAACGATGGAAAGCCTCATCATGGCGTATTCGAGGAAGTACCACAATGAGTGAGAGTACTGTGCGGCCGAGAGCCGAAGACGGTCAGGACCGGCATGGTCCCGACACCGATCGCGTCGTTGCATTACCGAACGCAGCGCCGCCCAAGCGGCGACGTCGCTACGGAGGCGCGTTGTTCGGCGCATCCGCGCTGCTGTTGCTGCTGGGCGGCCTTGGAATTGGCGGCTGGCACCATTACCAGGCCGAACTTGCCCTCGCGACCACCGCACATGAGATCCAGAGCGCTGTACCCGTGGTTCGCGTGGCCGTTGTCCGCGCCAGCGACGGCAAGATAACCGTCTCCTTGCCCGCCACTACGACGGCGTTTGAAGCAGCCAATATTTTCGCGCGCACCAATGGTTACATCGAAAAGCGCTATGTCGACATCGGCGATCGGGTCAAGGCCGGCGATCTGCTGGCGGACATCACCGCCCCCGAACTCGACCACCAGATTACCCAGGCCAAGGCGACGCTGGCCCAGAACCAGTCGACATTGCAGCAGACGCAGGCAAGCCGCGATCTCGCAGACGTCACCAATGGGCGCGACAGCAAACTCGTGAAGCAGGGATGGCTCACGCTTCAGCAGGGCGACAACGACCGCCTGACTCTGCAGGCGCAGCAAGCCGCGGTGGGAGTGGCTCAGTCCAATATTGCCGCCCAGGAAGCCCAGATTCGAGTCCTCGAACAGGAGAAGGCCTACCAGCGGGTCATTGCGCCGTTCGACGGTGTGATCACACAACGCAACATCGACAACGGCAGCCTGGTGACGTCCGGATCGACGTTCATGTATACGCTGATGCACCCCGACGTGATCCGCACCCAGGTGTTCGTCCCCCAGGACGAGGCTTTCGGGCTTGGGCCCGGCGTCGACGCGGTGGTCCGTGTACCGGAGATTCCCGATCGCGGCTTTCCCGGCAAAGTGACGCGCATCGCGAGCGCGCTGCAGCCCGGCAGCCGCACGCTGTTGACTGAGATCGACGTTCCCAATCCGGACGGCGCGCTCAGTCCGGGGATTTATTGCACCGTCGAATTGTATATTCCGCGCAAGACCCCATCGATGATCATACCGGCCGACGCCGTCGTGTTCGATCAGGACGGCTTGCACGTCGCGGTGGTCGAGAACGGCGCCGCTCATCTGCGGAAGATCACGATCGCGCGTGACTTCGGCACGGAGGTTGAGGTGCATGACGGTGTCAAGCCTGGCGATCAGGTCATCCTCAATCCGATGGTTGACCTGGCAGACGGCAGCAAGGTAGCGGTGCGCTCGGCGAGTAAGACGCGGACGAACTAAATCCTCACGCAGGACGGAATTGGCCATGCGACGCTTGCTGTTCACAACGTTCGTCCTGCTGTCGGGCGTCCACGCCTGTCTGGCGCAGGTCTCCACCATGGGCAGCACAGCTATGGGCCTTCCATCGACGCCCGGAGCGATTCAGTCCTCTCCACTCAATGGTCCGAGCCCGTTCTCGGCATTGACCCAGGCGGCTCCCGACACGACGTTGGCGCCGGTGCCACTGGCTTCCGATCCTACGACTCCGGGAACGGTCGTGACTTGTGCAACACCGACTGGGCAAATCACGCCCGGAACTCCGGCAGTGCCAGTCATATCCTTCTCTTCAACGGCTGACACGACCGGAGCGGCGCCGTCGATTCCCGCGGCACCGGCGACATCAGCACTCCCCCAAATTGCGGTCGCGCCATTGACATGGACCCAGCAGCCGGAAACATCCGCCATGACTGTTATTCCGGGCACGACCATACCGGCGCCGCCACCGCCGGCGCTGCCGCCCCTGCCGTCATCTTCCGTTGGTGCAGTGCCCGCGCCGGCGCCGTCGACTGTCACGAGCACCTTCTCCACATCCATGCCGAGCGCCACAGCCACGATGACGGCATTGGCACCGACGATTTCGCCAACTGCGATGGCGCCAGCAGCAGCGTTGGGTACCATTCCCACGCCAATCGTTATCACCACGATCGGAAACATTTCGGCGGCGGCCCCGCTGGGCAGCTCCTCGACCACCGTATGCAGCTCCATGCCGGGAGGCCCGCCGACCAACGGGGCAGCTTTGCCGCTCTCGACGCCGGAAATTCCAGCGAATCCGCCACCCGGTACAATTCAGCAGGACGTCGCGCAGCTTGGCGGTACCAGTATCGATCCGACTATGGCGGTCGTTCCAACACCGAACACGTCGGTATGCGCGGAGAGCACGACGATGAATCTGGCGAGCCCCGGCACGATGGCACCGGCCAACGCCACGGGCGCCGCGGCCACGCCAGGCGTATCTCCGCCAGGCTGCTGACAGGATAGCCGTACAGGCATCCTGACCCAGCGCCGCTGCTGCGAGCGCCGCCTTGAGCCACGGCAACTCTAAAATGCTATTTAGTGGCGCGGCTTACTTGTCAGGCCTACTTTTTTGACAAGCGGCTCCACCGCGCCCCTCAGGCGGTGGGCAAATAGCCGCCGAGCGGCCGGCGCATGCCATGTCTTTTGTCCCCCGAAAAGACTGGCGGCGCCGTCCGGCTCCCTTCGGAGAAACCAAAGGCAGTTGCAGGACGTTGACATGACAGTCGTCTCAGGCAAGCGTGCGGTCGAGGGAACAGCAACCTCAAACCCTGCGATTTTCTTCGCCACAGCCGGGAAGCGATTGATGACAAAAGTGCTGCTGATCGAGGACGATAGCGAGACGGCCGAAGAAATCACGGCCGAATTGACCGATCGCGGTTTTGAAATCGAATGGTCGGCTAACGGCATCGAGGGCCTCGACAAGGCACGATCATCCCGGCCGGACGCCATGATCGTCGATCGGCTGTTACCCGGAATGGACGGCCTTACGGTAATCGAAGCGCTTCGGAAGGAGCAGGTGCGCACCCCGGTGCTGGTGCTGAGCGCGCTCGGCGCGGTGGATGACCGCGTGCGCGGATTGCGGATGGGTGGCGACGACTATCTCACCAAACCGTTCGCGATCGTCGAGCTCGTCGCCAGGGTAGAGGCGTTGCTGCGCAGGCCATTGGAATCCCGCGAGACGACATTGCGGGTAGGGTCATTGGAGCTCGATCTGATCGAGCGCACCGCCAAACGTGGCGATCGCGTGATCGATCTGCTGCCGCGCGAATTTCGCCTGCTTGAATATATGATGCAACGGAGCGATCAGTTGCTGACGCGTGCCATGCTTCTCGAGGAGGTCTGGAAATATAAATTCGTACCGGCGACCAATCTGGTGGACGTCCATATGGGGCGCCTGCGCCACAAGGTGGACGGCCCGAACGAAGCCCCCATGATCCATAATGTCCGCGGTGCCGGCTTCATTCTTCGCACCGGACCATAAGAGTCAGATGGCCGGCAGTGGCGCGTCGCCGACGCTGATCAGGAAATTCGCGCGGCGGGATCCAATGCGTCAGTTGCCATTCATACGTTCGACTACCTTTCACTGGGCGCTGGCGGTGGCCGGCATATTCGCGATTTTCGTCACGGTTCTGTTTGGCTTCATCGATTGGCAGACCGATCAGTACCTGATTGCACGATCTGATCAAATGATCGCGATTCAACTCGGCGCTATCGCGGCTCTGCCCAGCGAGCGGCGGCTGGACGCGATCAGCGATCATCTGAAACAGGATTCCCGTGGCGTTCAATATGCTGGATTGTTCGACGCAGAAGGTCGCAGGATAACCGGCGACCTGGAACAGCTTCCGCCCGAACTCAAGATGGATGATGCCGTTCAAAGCGTCTCGGTCGTCCGGTTGCTTCCGTCCGGTCGGGAGACCCATGTGATACGCGCGATCGCCCGGCGAATGACGAATGGTGACGCGCTGCTGATTGGACGAGAGGTCGATGAAACCCGGGAAATTTCCCATGTCGTCGGTCAGGCGCTGGTGCTGGGTCTGTTACCGGCGCTTTGCATGTGTCTGCTGGCCGGGGCATGGCTGAGCATACGCGCCCAGAAGCGAGTCGAGGAGGTAAATCAGCGGGTGCAGCGCATCATCGCCGGTGATTTGCGTGAGCGGCTGCCGCACCGCGACGTCGATGAGCCATTTTCGCGGCTGGCCGCCATCGTCAATGGCATGCTTGATGAAATGGAGAAGATGATCCATGCGCTCGCAGGCGTGGGCAACGACATCGCCCACGATTTGCGGACACCGCTGACGCGAGCACGGCTCGCCCTGGAGCGCGGCCGCGCCAACGCAACAACGGTGGAGCAATTCCATACGGCTACTGACAAGGCGATCGGAAATATCGATCAATCGCTGACGATCATCACGGCGCTGTTACGTTTGGCCGAAATCGAGAACAGCCGAAGATCAGCGGCGTTTGGCAAGGTCCCGTTGCATGAAATGCTGCGCGAGGTCTACGACCTCTACGAACCGATCGCCGAAAACAAGAATATCCACTTGCGGGTCGACGTGAAGCAACGGTCCGATGTTCGCGGTGACCGGGATCTCCTATTCGAAGCGGTCGCAAACCTCGTCGATAATGCCATCAAATTCACGCCTGAGGGCGGCCGGGTTGAAATAGAACTCACGCGAAGCGATGAAGAAACGATCGTGAGTGTGACCGATACCGGTTGCGGCATCGGTGAGCAGGAGCGCGAAGCGGTATTGCGGCGCTTCTACCGCTCCGACAAGATCCGAAGTACGCCGGGCGTAGGCCTCGGCCTGAGTTTGGTGGCCGCAATCGTAAAGCTGCACGGCTTTCGTCTCGCGGTCCACTCTGGCCAGGGGGCGCGGTTAGAGATCATTTGTCCCGACAATCAAGCGTGAAGGTGAAGGGTCAGCGAGGCTATCCTCCCGCAGCCACCGTCTGTGTACGCTGCTCGATAGGCTGGTTATCTTTTCCGAGAGGGAGATCGAGCTCCTTCCATACGGAAATCATGGCGTCGGCTAACTGTCGGATCAGCCGAATATCATGCGCCGGGCTCGGAGTAATCCGCAACCGCTCGGTGCCTCTGGCAACCGTCGGATAATTGATCGGCTGGATGTAGATTCCGTGCCGCTCAAGCAGGATATCGCTCGCCTGCTTGCACAGATGGGGGTCGCCGACCATGACCGGCACGATATGCGTCTCGGTCGCCAGCACGGGCAGGCCGGCTTGTCGCAGCGCCGCCTTGGTCGCCGTCACGGCGGTGCGCTGGGCCGCGCGCTCGACACCCGATGCCTTGAGATGGGCGATAGAGGCGGTCGCTGCCGCAGCTACTGCGGGAGGCAAAGCCGTCGTGAAGATAAATCCGGGAGCGTGGGATCGAACCGCGTCAATGACAGCGCTACTGGCGGCGATGTAGCCGCCGAGCGTCCCAAAGGCCTTGGCAAGCGTTCCCTCGATGACGTCGATGCGCGCCATCACGCCGTCTTGTTCGGCGATCCCGGCGCCGCGCGGCCCATACATGCCAACGGCATGTACTTCGTCCAGATAGGTCATCGCGTTGTAGCGTTCGGCGAGATCGCAGATCGCTTCGAGAGGAGCAACGTCGCCGTCCATCGAATAGACGCTCTCGAACACGATCAGTTTCGGCCGACCTGGCGCTGCGCGCGAGAGCAATTCTTCCAGTTGCTCGAGGTCGTTGTGGCGCCAGATTTGTTTGGCACAACCGGCGGCACGCACGCCTTCGATCATCGAATTGTGGTTGAGCGCGTCGGACAGGATCAGGCAGTCCGGAAGGAGCCTTGCGATCGTCGCGATGCCTGTGTGGTTGGACACGTAGCCGGATGTGAAAACGAGTGCCGCTTCCTTGCCATGAAGGTCGGCAAGTTCGACCTCCAGCTGGACCAGGGCCCGATTTGTACCGGAGATGTTGCGCGTTCCACCCGCACCCGCGCCCATCGTGCGCGCGGTGGTGCACATCGCTTCAATCACTTTCGGATGCTGGCCCATGCACAGATAATCGTTCGAGCACCAGACAACGACATTCCGTGGGCCACTCGGGCTGTTCCAGAGCGCGTGAGGGAATTGTCCCGCTTTACGCTCGAGGTCGGCGAAGACGCGATAACGGTGCTCCCGTTTCAGGGCGGCTACGGCAGATGAAAAACTCTGGTTATAGTCGAACATTGTCAAGAATCCCTTGGGTGATCGGGGGTGATCTGCGGTCTCGGTGTCAGCTCCGCGAGCGGTTGGTGCACAAGGTCCTTGGCGCAGACTCCAAAAAATGAGATCGACAATTCCGTGTAGGGGAAGGCTGGCGGCGCGACTTACCGCCGCCAGCCGGGACGCCTATTCCGCGGCGACTGTCCGCGGTTTCAGTTCGAGGCCCAGCGCCTTTGCGACGCCTGCGCCGTAGGCAGGATCCGCGCGCATGCAATTATCGACGTGCCGCTGCTTGATGTGCCGTTTGGCGTCGCCCATCGCCCGTGCCGTGTTGTCGAACAGAAGCTGCTGTTGTGCCGGCGTCATTTTTCGGAACAGGTTGCCGGGCTGCTCCCAATGGTCATCATCGACGCGGTGGTCCCAGTGCGCCGCATCGCCCTCGATCGACATCGGTGGCTCGGCAAAATCAGGCTGGTTATCCCAAAGCCCGGCGCTGTTGGGGTTGAAAGTCAGCGCGTCTCCCAGGTTGCCGTCGGTGCGCATCTTGCCGTCGCGATGGTAGCTTTGGAACGGGCATTGGGGCGCGTTGACCGGGATGTGGTTGAAGTTGATGCCAAGCCGATAGCGTTGGGTGTCGCCATAGGAGAACAGCCGGCCCTGAAGCATCTTGTCGGGAGAAAAACCGATGCCGGGCACGATGT
This sequence comes from uncultured Alphaproteobacteria bacterium, assembly GCA_963755895.1. Lineage (GTDB taxonomy): Bacteria > Pseudomonadota > Alphaproteobacteria > Rhizobiales > Xanthobacteraceae > Bradyrhizobium. The sequence goes on along the minus strand of CAVWMD010000015.1, from coordinate 188,273 downwards.
TGGCAGGCGAGAAGGCGGCTTGCTCCACTTCCGCGAAATAATTGTCGGGATAGCGATTGAGTTCCATCGAACCGGCTTCGATCAATGGATACTCCGCCTTCGGCCAGATCTTCGTCACATCGAAGGGATTGTGCTTGTGAGTTTTCGCCTGAGCCTCGCTCATTACCTGAATGAATAGCGTCCAGCGTGGGAAGTTGCCGGCCTCGATGGCGTTAAGCAGGTCGCGGCCGTGGCTTTCGCGATCTCCGGCGACAACGGCGGCAGCCTCGGCGTCGGTAAGGTTCTCGATCCCTTGCTGGGACCGGAAGTGGAACTTGACCCAGACGCGCTCGTTGGCGGCATTGATCATCGAGAAGGTATGACTGCCGAACAGGTGCATGTGGCGGAAACTCTTCGGAATACCACGATCGGACATGACAACCGTGACCTGGTGCAACGCCTCTGGCAGCAGTGTCCAGAAATCCCAATTGTTGTCCGCGCTGCGCAGCCCTGTGCGCGGGTCGCGCTTGATCGCATGATTGAGATCCGGGAATTGCAGCGGGTCGCGGAAGAAGAACACCGGCGTGTTGTTGCCGACGATGTCCCAGTTGCCATCCTCGGTATAGAACTTGAGGGCGGTGCCGCGGATGTCGCGTTCCGCATCGGCTGCGCCGCGCTCGCCGGCGACGGTTGAGAAGCGCACGAACATGGGCGTTTGTTTGCCGATCTTCGAGAAAACCTTGGCCTTGGTGTACCGACTGATGTCGTGCGTCACCGTGAAGGTCCCGTAGGCGCCCCAGCCCTTGGCGTGCATGCGCCGCTCCGGGATCACCTCCCGGTCAAAATGCGCCAGCTTCTCGATCAGCCAGATATCCTGCAGCAACGCCGGGCCGCGGCGGCCGGCAGTCATGATGTTGGTGTTGTCGGCGACCGGCGCTCCGGTTGCGTTGGTGAATAGCTTCGTGTCGGACATGGTAGGCTCCTGGGTTTTGGACTTCGTGGTGTGCTGAAGATGCGAGGCTTACTGCGTCGCCGTCGGTCGTCGCTTTCTGACCGGTGCTCGCAAAAGCTTGACCGCCTGAATTTTCGATTGGAAAACGCGACGAGGTTACCCTCGCCGGGCCGAGGTGTGGATCACGCTGGAGAAATTGTCGGGCCGGAAAGGACGCATCCTGGCCGGCGAGAACGGCGGTCGTTTGCAATCAAGGTTCAGTGGGCTGCTCCTTTGGCTGCATGCGGTATTAGGTGCGTCCGGTCGTTTCGATGGTCACGGCACCGCTCTTTCAACCGACCGGGGAAATTGACCTGCGACGGCCAGGTTTCCGGATCGTTGGACAGGCTTCGACGGTGAACCGAGCGAACAGGGGGTTGCATCTAGAATGAAGCCAAGGCCGCGGACGTTGCGGATCATGGGGGATTCGTTTGACGCGTCGACCTTGCGACGCAGTCGGCCCATGTGAACATCGACAAGATTCGTTTCCGGAACAAATCTATAGCGCCACACCTCCTTCAAGAGGGTTGCTCGCGACAGCAATTTATCGCTTCGCTGCATCATGTATTTTAGCAACTGAAACTCGCGTGGCCGCAGATCGATCTTACGATCGCCGCGCTTCGCCGTTCGATCCAGGAGGTCGAGCTCCAGCGGTCCGACGCGCAGCACGGTTTCGTTGGGGAGCGCGGGCAGCCGGGTCGAAGAGTCTCGGCTCGATATCAATTCAACCATTGCGAGCGGCGGTTTTGAGGGTGCGTCGTTTTGCGGGAAAGAACCGCGCATGCGACCAATCATGTTCTCAAGGGTGCTTAAGAGCAGTGAATGAATATCGTTTCCCTTGGAGACAAACTCGGATTGCAAGTCCGCTGGCATGTCCCTGATCAGCAGGCGAACCAGAACGGGTAAACCGTCGATATCGGTCAGAAGTTCAGCCATTTCGTTCCGCGATTTTGGCGGTACCCGCGGCCTCCGAACGTTGCTCTGGTCGCGTCCAGCTCTGGTCGATGAATTTAGCAAGTGAATTGAGCCTGATCTCGGCTCCGAAGCATTGGGCCGATCGGATGCCCGGATGCTATTTGTGAATTTTCATCGCAATGCCTTTCCCTCGAACCCGCGGACTTCGGTGCCAACGACCGGATGGCTCATGATGCGATCGCCTGATTATCGAGAAGCAGGACGGCGCCTCTGCAATGAGCCTCGTAGCAATTTTGATCGCAGTAGATGAGGTGCGTCGCGAACTCCCGCAGATAGTGTGCTCCGACCGCTTGATCGCACATCACACACAAGGATCGGGGGCGGGGCGTCCTCCCATTCACCATGATGAATTTCACGTGGGGCCTCCCAATGTGAAGCAGAACATCGTGCCGGACGCGCAGTGGCGCAGCCGAGCTTGGGTCCGTCCATCTCGCGCCCGCACTCGCCTTATCGGCACGAGGCAAAGACAGCTACCAAAGAAGAGTTCGCATAGGAGGTTCACTGTGCAGGCTCCTTGCTCCGGAATCCTGAACTTCGGAGAATTGCCGCAAGAGGTTCGCCGCGATCGTCAGGCGGCGTGAAGTCGACGTAGCCATCTGAGGTCGTCTTCCTGGCGTGTCTTGAAGCGGTCAGCGCACTTCCTTGAACAAAAGGCGGTTCGCCAGGAGTAGTGCCGTACGAGGCCGAATCTTCCGTCGCAAATCGCGCAACGCTTGGCTGCGCCATTCCAGAGATATTGGGGGCTGTTACGCATTGTTGCCTCCTGTGGGCCTTGCGTGGGTAGTGATTGGTGCTCGCGCTGTTTTCGCCGTCGCACTTCGCGCAGACGTGAAGAACCCCTTCGGGATCGTAATGATCTCCCAAGTCCTGCGCCGTATAGGGACATCGTGAACAGAGCTTGACTCTCATGCTGCGGCCTCCAAGGGCGAAGCAGCAAACTGCCTCGCCAATACGGAGGTCGTATGCCCAGGCAGCAGATACGCGGTCGAGCCCCGCGGTCGCGCTTCGGTTGCGCTCAGTCTCTTTGACTCGGGGTCGTGGACATGCTGTCACCTGCAATCGGCCTTTCCGATTGGCCGTGACATTAAGGAGATTGAGGCTGGTGTCTCAATCGTACGTAGGTAAGCGCGCGGTATAGAAAGGGATCGCAGCAGCTATACGGAAGTTTGTGGTGTTAGCCGTTTCGCGGCCCGATGCGCGGGCACCGTGGCGGCGATTATCCGCGCAGATCGACGGGCGCCGGGACCGTCGCCACGCGCCGGTTGAAGCCGGAACGAATTGCTGATTTTCTTCCAAAATGCTCTAATACCGGTCGCCGGAGACCTGGGCGCGTTGCGGATTGATGCGTAATTAGACTATTAATTTCAGGGATTTACCAGCCCGGTTGGGTGGCGTCGCGAGGCAACTCCGGCGGTCGTCAAGCAGTCTCATCACCCGAAGCGGACGAGTGCGGAGAATGATCAAACCTGATCTACCTCAGCGGCCAAAGCCGCGCACGATTTCGTACTATGCCATGGCGGTCCTGTCGGTCGCCGTGGCGATGGTTGCTGCGGAATTTATAACGCGTCTACTGCATGCTGAAGCCATCGCATCGTCGATGCTGTGCGCTGTTATTTTCACGGCATGGTTTGGCGGTTTCGGCCCGGCGCTGATGGCGATTGCACTCGCCCGTCTGGCGTTCCACTATTACGTGGTGCCCCCGATCAATTCGTTTACCTGGAAGCATAATATTTTCGTTCTGGATATCTCGGAGGTGCCGCGCTCTGATCCTGTTTCTAATTACGTCTCTCGTTGTTTCATTGTGATTTCGTGCGCAGAGAAAAGACAACGGAAGCTCTCCGGCGTTCCGGCGATGATCTGCAGGCTAGCGATGAAGGATCAAAAGCGGATTGAAGCCGCGTTGCTGCACAGCGAAATGTATTTGACCGAAGCGCAGAGACTGAGCCGCACCGGAAGCTTTGGATGGAATGTCTCCACCGGAGAAATCTTTTGGTCGGACGAAATTTTCCGAATTCTTCAATTTGATCGAACGGCGAAACCGAGCCTGGAGCTTATCGTCCAGCGCACCCATCCGGACGATCGCGCCGCCGTGCAAAACAATTCCACCGGCGTCCGAGCGACGGCAATGATTTCGACCATGAATATCGATTGCTGATGCCGGATGGCTCGGTGAAATATGTCCACGCCGTCGCTCATGCCGTAAGGAATGCATCCGGTGACATCGAGTTTTTCGGAGCGATGACGGATGTGACGGTTGCAAGGGAAGCGGAACGGAAGCTGCGACGGAGCGAGGCCTATTTGGACGAAGCCCAGCGCTTGAGCCATACCAGTAGTTGGGCCTGGGATGTGGCGCCGTCGTGAGTTCGTGTATCGATCGACCGGAGTGTATCACACTATTTGGCTTCGATCCGGAAACGGACACCTATATCGCTGCAGGCGTTCCAGGACCGCATCCACCCCGAAGACAGGGCAGCCAATTGTCGAAGCTGCGTCCCGAGCCATTCGGGAGAAAGCGGACTTCGAAGTCGATTTTCGGATTGTGCTTCCGGACGGATCCGATCAAGCGCGTGCATTCCGTCGGGCACCCAGTCATCAACAGCAGACGGCGACGTGACCGAATTGATCGGTACGCATGTGGACGTCACCGAGCAATACTCTGCAAAAGAAACGTTGCAAAAGGCCTTTGACGAAATCAAGAAATCCGAAGATCGCCTTCGACTGGTTATCGATACAATCCCGACGCTGGTCTGGCGCGCCGGACCGGACGGGGTCCCCGATTTCCTCAATCAACCGGCGCTCGACTATACCGGCCTCTCACCGGACCAAACCGAAACGGGCTGGCCTCGCGCTTTTCATCCGGACGACAAGAAGGACATGTTGGTGAAGTGGAGTGCAATACGGGAGTCCGGCATGCGCAGGCGAGCTTGAAGCGCGGCTTCGGCGTTTCGACGGTGAATATCGCTGGTTTTTGTTCGAAGCCGTGCCGCTGCGCGATGAGTCAGGCAACATTGTCAAATGGTATGGGTCGTCCACCGACATCGAGGACCGCAAGCGAGCAGAGCAGAAATTGCGGCGAAGCGAAGCCAAGCTAAGCGAAGCACAGCGGTTGAGCCGAACCGGCAGCTTCGGCTGGAGCGACGCGACCGGAGAGCGCTACGGATCAAGGGAGTTCTTCAGAATTCTCGGATACGACGACCCGCGCTCGGTCACCAAGGAGATGGTTTTTCAGCGCGCTCATCCCGACGATCGCGCTTTCGTGGAAAGTACAATCGACCGTGCATCCCGGGACGGAAAGGACCTGGATTACGAGCATCGGCTGTTGATGCCGGATGGTTCGATCAAGTATGTCCACGTTGTCGCTCATGGCATCTGAAGAATCAGGCGAACCAGTTCGAATTCGTTGGGGCGGTCATGGACATCTACCGCGACCAAACGGGCCGAGGAGAATGCTGCACAGCGCGCAGGCGGAACTCGCGCATGTCACCCGGCTGACCACGCTGGGCGAACTGACGGCCTCCATCGCCCATGAAGTGAACCAGCCGCTGGCCGCCGTCGTCGCCAATGCCGAGGCCTGTCTGGGTTGGCTCGACCGCGAGAATCCCGATCTGAACGCAGCGCGCCGCTCGGCGGAATGGGTGATAGACGACGGCATTCGGGCGAGCGAGGTGGTCCGGCGTGTCCGGGCGCTCGCGAACAAGACCGACACGGAGAGGGTTCCGCTCGACGTCAATGATGTCGTCAGGGAGGCCGTCGACGCTGGTACAGCGCGAGTTGGTCAGCCACCGGATCTCGTTGCGGATGGAATTGGCACCGGCTCCGCCCAAGGATCCTTGGTGATCGGGTCCAACTGCAGCAGGTGATTATCAACCTGGTGATGAACGGCATCGAAGCAATGCAGCCGGTGACGGATCGGCCGCGCGAATTGGTGATCCGATCAGGCCAGGACGAGACATGCCGAGTGTTCCTGAGTGTGACGGATTGCGGCGTTGGGATTTCCGTCGATGACGCGGACCGGCTGTTCAAGGCCTTCTTCACCACCAAGTCCGGCGGCATGGGTATGGGGCTCTCAATCTGCCGTTCGATCGTGGAAGCCCACGGGGGACGTCTGTCGGCTTCCCGCAACGAGGGGCCGGGTGCGACGTTTCAATTCGTGCTGCCCTTGCATCAAGAGGATGCGTCATGATCGAGCGGCTCAAACCATCGCAGGAACCAGCCGGCGACCGAGGAGCCGATCGTCTTTGTTATCGACGACGATGAATCGATGCGCAGGGCGCTGACCAATCTTTTTCAATCGGTAGGCCTGAAGGTTGAGGTGTTCGGTTCGGCGCCCGAAATGCTGCACAGCAAGCTGCCGGACGTCGCCAGCTGCCTGGTCCTCGACATCAGGTTGCCCGGATTGAGCGGGCTGGACTTCCAAACCGAGCTGGCCAAGGCGAACATTCACATTCCGATCATCTTCATGACTGGCCATGGCGACATTCCGATGACCGTCAGGGCCATGAAGGGCGGAGCGGTCGATTTCCTGACCAAACCGTTTCGCGAACAAGAGATGCTGGACGCTGTGGTGACGGCGATTGAACGGGATCGAAAGCGGCGCGAATCTGACAAGATAGTCGCGCATCTGCAGGCGCTTTTTGAGACCCTGACCCCCCGCGAGCGGGAGGTTTTGGCGTTGGTATCGTCCGGCCTGATGAACAAGCAGGTAGCGGCCGAACTTGGACTTGCCGAGATTACCGTAAAGCTCCATCGTGGGCATATCATGAGGAAAATGGGAGCGAGGTCGTTGGCCGATCTGGTGAGAATGGCCGAAACACTCGGAAACCAACGCCTAGTCCGCACAAACCTAAGTATGGTTTTGCAATCCCGATTCATGGCGCATTTATTGGTTGGAGTGCGGTGCCAAGGCAAGCGCCTTGCTCTCACTTCAGGAAGGCCCGCCTTGTCAACTCTTTCAGTGATTTCAGTCATTGACGATGATGCATCCGTCCGTGCCGCGACCAACAATCTTCTCAGTTCGCATGGATACCTGGTCGATACATTCGCGTCGGCCGAGGAGTTTTTGCAGTCGGCCCGTCTAAACGACTCGTCATGCGTCATTGCGGATGTGCAGATGCCCGCTATGAGCGGCCTGGACCTTCTGACCCATATGCGCGCCCAGGGATACGCCGCGCCGTTTATCTTTATCACGGCCTTTCCCGAAGAGAGCGTCCGCGCCCGCGCGCTGAAGGCGGGAGCCATTTGCTTCCTGGCCAAGCCTTTCGCTGGACCCACCTTGATCAACTGCCTCGAAGCTGCCCTGAATCAACATCACGGCGGAACCAGTCAGTAGGTTAGCGAGCGTTGGCGCGGCGTAAAACCGACACCGCGTTGCATGATCTGGAAGGGTTTTGCTGCCTCGCCTGCCGCGAAACCTCACGCTGTAAACCAAGGTATAGGGTATCGTAAACCAATATGACATTCGAAACGACCTCTGTAGGGTCGAGCCATCCCGTTGCTTAGACTAGGTTGGCGTTCGCAACTGAGTATGGGGCCGGGCGGGCGCGAGCAACGAGTCAAATGCGAAGCATAGATCATGTTGACGAAGGCGGAATCCCTTTTGTCCGATGCCTCGCAAGTATCCCCAAAGGCCAGCAGAAAATTGGAGCGTTTGTTTAATCGCTCATGGGAAGCATTCCGGTTACCCGAGTTCACGCGCTCGACAACGCTGCGGTGGACCGTGGTCGTGGCCTGCATGTTCGCGGCTTTTATCGTTGCGTTGCTTGGATCAGTCTACCTGAAAACCAGGAACGACTTGACAATGCGATCGGATCGCATGATCGCCTCGCAAGCGGGACTGTTCGCGCACCTGTCGGCCGAACGAAGGCTTGACGCGATCGACGAGGGTCTGAAGCAGGACCCCGGCCGTGCTCAGCTCATAGCATTATTTGGCCCGGACGGCCGCAGGATCGCCGGTAACCTGGAACACCTGCCGCCAAATCTTGGGACCGATAATGTGATCCAGACCGCCGTGGTCGACAGGGCGGACGAGAGTGGCCGGGAGAAACAGGCAGTCCGCCTGATCGCGCGCAGATTGCCGAATGGTGATTTGCTTGTGATCGGACGAAACGCAGACGAAGTCGAGGAGATCGCACGCGTTCTGGGTGGGGCGCTCGCGCTGGGTCTGGTTCCTGCCGTCCTTCTTTGCCTCTCCGTCGGCTGGGCGCTGAGCACGCGTGGCCGTAGACTTATCATCGAGGTCAACCAGCGGGTACAGCGCATCGTCGCCGGCGATCTGCACGAACGACTGCCGCACCGGAACGGCGACGATCCCTTCTCCAATCTTGCCATGATCGTCAATGGCATGCTCGACGAGATGGAAACCCTCATTCAGTCGCTTGCCGGGGTAGGCAATGACATTGCGCATGATTTGCGCACGCCATCTGACCCGGGCGCGGCTGACGCTTGAGCGCGGTCGATCCAAGGCCGCAACGCTGGAGGAACTACAGACGGTTGCAGACAAAACAATATTGGGAATTGATCAGTCGCTTGCGATCGTCACCGCCATTATGCGGCTCGCAGAAATAGAGAAAAGTCAGCGGTTGGCGGGCTTTGGCACGGTTGCGCTTGCGGATCTCATTCGCGAGGTAGGTGATATGTACGATCCCATTGCCGAAGACAAAGGCATCGCTCTTCTCATTCATTCACCGGACGAACTATCCACCTACGGTGACCGGGATTTGCTGATCGAGGCCGTGGCCAATCTGGTCGATAACGCGGTTAAATTCACGCCGGGTGGAGGGAAGGTGGAAATCGGACTAATTCCCGGTCAAGGCGAAAGCATCGTGCGGGTCAAGGATACTGGCGCGGGCATAAGCGAAAACGAGCGTGACGCTGTCCTGCGGCGTTTCTACCGGTCGGATAAAGCGGGTAACACGTCGGGGCTGGGACTGGGCCTGAATCTGGTGGCCGCGATCGCCAGGCTGCACGGCTTCCGATTAACCATCGTTCCCGGACCCGGGTGCGTGGTTGAGATCGGATGCCGTACGCGTCCGGCTTGAATAATCGAGGATCACAGAACGCGCGGCCTTGTCGCGGAGCCGGGTATCACGCGGCGTCGTAAAAGCCGAGCTGTTGTAAGTCGGGGAGTGTGCCAGTGGCACTCGGAATTAGAACGACGCCGTCGATCAGGTGATTGGTTAGTTCCGCGACCAGCCGGGAGTGAGAAAGCTTGTCAGGGTTGATGCCGGATTTGAGAAGCAGCGCGGCTTGTTCCCAAATTGCATTGTGGCAGGACATGAAGACGACGGGCCAGGCTGGTGAGTTGGTACTTGTCCCAGATGGCTCGATCGTAGAGCGCAAGCTGTGCCCGTACCGTGGGTCACCGAAACGGCGAGGGAGTCCGGATGTTTGAACGACCGGTCAAGGCCGATGTCCTCAACGCGCCCCTTCTTCCGGTGACAACATTCACGGCGGCCATCTCCTGCTTGTTGCTTTCGGTCAAATGGGTATCGGCGTAGTTCAGGGCCATTAAATCTTTTGGATGGCATCAACGCGCCGACGTCTCCACAAAGGAAAATTCTGAAGAGGAATTTATTGGCGGAAGTGCAACCGCGACCCGATGTAGGGCTGGACCGACTATCCCATCGCCCTAACCCGGAGACCGACAAGATGAAATCAGCACTGATTGGCGCCGCCGCCTTTGCCGCGGCAGCTTTCGCAACGCCCGCTATGGCGCAAGCGGTCGTCGTAGACCCTGGCTCTTGCGCACAGTTCTACTTCGGCGCAAATTGCCTGAATCTGGGCCCTGGCAATCCGTACACCGACGGCAGTTACCATCGCGATCGGCAGAACGCGAACGCCGTGATGTCGCATCAGGCCGTGGAGTCCAATGCCTACCGCTATCATGGCGGACCGAAATACAACGATTGATCATAACCGCTCCGGTTCTGATCCCGACGCCCCGGCTGCTGGGGCGTCGGCGGTGGTACACCGAATTCCTTGATCGACGAAGGCGTGGTCCATCAATCTCGCGGGCAGCCCGGCTACCCCTATAGCCACGACCAAAAATGGAGCTCTCAAAATGAAACGGACATCCGTATCAAGTCGTATCGCCGGTCTTGGCCTGGCTGGGGCTCTGCTCTGGTCGGCGGGGACCGTCGCAGCCAGTGCGCAGACCGCTACACCGCCAGAGGTGCCCGCGAGTCTTAACGCCATCGATTTCAACTTCGTCGGGCAAGCAAACCTGGGAGCGCCGTTCCAGGTCGACTCCGGCCGGTTGGCGGAAACGAAGGCCACGAATGCGGCAATCCGCGGTTACGCCCATCTGATGGTCACGACCCATATTCCGGTCGTCGATGCGCTCAACGTGATCCTGAAACAGAAAAATATCACGCCTTCGAGCACGCTGTTGCATGGCGCGTATGACGCGATGATTTTCACGCTCAATGCCGACCGCGGTGTTACGTTCGACCGGAATTATGTCAACGGCCAGGTCGAGTATCAAAAGGGAAATGCGGCGTTGTTCGAACAGGAAATTCAGAACGGTAGCGATCCTGAGCTCAAGGAATTCGCGCGCCAGACCCTGCCGAAGATCGTCGACCATCTCGAACGGGCCGAGAAGCTTGCGGCTGCGGCTGGCGCTTGAGGACGCGATCAACCACGGTCGCGTTGCTGCCGTCACGGCACAGGGCTTCACGGAAATGCAAGGTGGACTTCCTATCGTCGTCGATGGCGAGGTGATCGGCGCCACCGGGGCGAGCTTCGACACGCCGGAGCACGACGTGAAAATCGCGCAAGCTGGGCTGGCAGCGGTCCGTTATTGAATAGAGCCCTGCTGTCCGTGCCTTCATTGGGCAGGACCGGCCCTTTGATTATACCGATATGACAACCAGCCGGGCCCGTGCGGACGAGACCGGCTGTTCAGTTGCTCAATCTTGATCAACTCGATCGCTTCCGCTTGGTCAATCCTTCCACTGACACCGATATTCGGTCGGCGTAACTCCCGTGAATCTGCGAAATGCCCGCGTGAATGAACTTGTTTCCCGAAAGCCGGTTTGCGCGCCGATCTGAGTTACCGAGAGCGCCGGCTTCTGCAACAGGCTCCTGGCGCGATCCATCCGGCGGGCTGAATGGTAGCGATGCGGAGGCACGCCGAAGGATTGTTTGAAGGCGCGCGCAAAATGAAAACGGCTCAAATTAACCAGCTGCGCGAGGGTGGCCAACGAAATTTCCTCCGACATATGCTCCTCGATGAATTCTACCAAGCGCTTGCGCTGCCACGCCGGTAAACCGCCACTGAGCGGTCTCTCCGTTCCCGATGTCGTGCGTTCCAATCTGATAAGTTCGTGCATCAGTACGAGGCTCAAGGCCTCTGCGTATTGGCGGCTTCCCGGGTCGGAATTCCCGACCTCGGCCTTGAGCTTGAGCGCCGTGTCCCAGATCGCCTGATCGAAGAAGAATAGGCGCGGGCTGATCGCGGGAGCAACGCCAGATTCGAACTCGAACAACGGATGCTGTAAATCGATGTAGATATAGGTGACGCGCATCAGCACGCGCGGCGTCTGCCACCCGTGGAACCGATGCCCGGCAGGCACGAAGCTGAGCTTGTAATTGAACTCGCGCAAGGTCGATTTTGGCAAGCCCTCGATGAGCGTCTCGCCTTCATCTCGTTCCGCGCGTTCGTAAGCGATCAGTAAATGTCGCCGGGATTGAAAGCCGTATTCGAAAGTTTCGCGCCGGATGAGTTCGACGTTGTCTGCCTGTATTGGACCCCAATGCGTCAATCGGCGGCGAGCGATATCGGGCGGTGTAATCCTGACAATCGATGGAGGGGAGGAGCGGGCTCCCGAAAGGTCAAGGCCGATGTCGGTCATTCCTGTTTCCCAGGGCATATGAATTGGCTCGTTTCGCCGACCAGTGTCGTTGTGTCGAGGGCTTGGAAATCGTGACGGGATCACTCGGTCACAAAGCCACCGCTATTGCCGACAGACGGACGCGGTATGGTCCGCCGCACTATCATCGCCAGAGTAAATGTCTGCGGTTTCCGCACCATTAAATTCCGGTTTAGGTAGCCAGATTTGATTTTTCAGGACGGGCGGGCACGCATTCCGATGGAGCATAGGCGGGTGGCTACCAAGCGGAAGCGCTTCTTCGAGGAGCCCAGGCAAAAAAGCGCTAAGGCGCAGCAAGCCGAGACAAGCCAAACTCACGCTCATCACCAGATCCCGGATGTGTCCGCCGCAAAGAGAGCATATCAGACCGCGCGGCTGCGGCAGATCAGGAGCCCCGATGTCCAAGCACGAAGTTCGCCCTCCACGCATCTTCGGAGCTGCATCCGAAACGCGGTCCCGCGAGCACTCTGGCGGCTCGAAATCGGCTACTACGCGCCGGCCCGCGCCGGCTGAAATCGGCTTTGTTGGCCTTGGCCGCATGGGCGCGGCGATGGCCGGGAACCTCGCGGCCGAGGGACAACAGGTGGTGGCCTATGTCCGTCGCCCCGATCAGATCGGCAAGCTCGAGGCGCTCGGTCTCAGGCCCACAACGGATATCGGCGACCTGTTCCACTGCGAGGTCGTCATCAGTATGTTGCCGGATGACGATGCCGTACGTGACATCGTGTTCGGTCGCGAAGACATTGGCCTCGACGGACTGGCGGCGAGTTTGAGCCCCGGCGCGATCCATCTGTCGATGAGTACCATTAGCACGGCGACCGCGTCGCTATTGGCAAGCACGCACGCGCGAAACGGACAAGGCTACGTCGCGGCGCCGGTGTTCGGGAATCCGGACGCCGCCAAGGCGCGCCAGCTGTTCATCGTTGCCGCCGGCGCCCGGGGCGATATCGAGCGCTGCCGACCGATCCTCGCCCGCCTCGGACAGAGGACCTTTGAGATCGGTGACGTCCCTGGAGACGCCAACCTGTTCAAGCTGCTCGGCAATATGATGAGCGCGACGGCGCTGGAAATGCTTGGCGAAGTTGTTGCTGTGGTCCGAAAGCGTGGGCTGGATCCGCAACCTTTCATCGACATTATGACGAGTACGATGTTCGGCGGCCGGGCACATAAAATCTATGGCGACAAGATCGCGAGTCAGACGTACACGCCCGGGTTTGTCTTACCGCTCGTGCTCAAGGATGTTCGCCTGGCGTTGGCGGAGGCCGAGCACGCAGGTGTCCCGATGCCTTCGGTAGGCGTGGTCCGGGACCGGCTGATCACGGGTATCGCGCGAGGTCATGGCGAGCTCGACTGGACCGCCCTCGGGCTTATCGCCGCGGAGGAGGCCGGACTTCGTCCCATTGCCGCCAATCAAGAGCGAGTGAGATCGGAATTGTCCGCCGCCTGCACCTCCCGGGTGCGCATTTAAGAAGGAATGGAATTGTGGACGATCAGGCAGCAGCCATAAAAACAAACATGAATCTCGCGGAAATTCCAGGCACCGCGCTCAGGGTGTCGCCCGTCGCTATTGGCACCTGGGCCATCGGCGGCTGGATGTGGGGTGGTACCGACGAAGCCGAATCCGTCGCTACCATCCGGACCGCATTCGAGCACGGCATCAACCTCGTCGACACCGCACCGGTCTATGGTTTCGGCCGTTCCGAGGAGATTGTGGGTAAGGCGATCACCGAAGGCCGGCTGCGCTCTGAAGTGCTTATTGCGACCAAGGTCGGGCTTCAATGGGAGGGCGGGAAAGTATCTCGCAATGCCAGTCGCGCCCGCATCATGCGGGAGGTCGAAGACTCTCTGCGCCGGCTCCGAACCGATTACATCGATATCTATCAGGTTCATTGGCCCGATCCGCTGATTCCGATCGAGGAAACCGCTGATGCAATGCACATGCTGTTTGCCCAGGGTAAGATCCGCGCTATCGGAGTGAGCAATTTTTCGGTCATTCAGATGGAGCGGTTTCGCCGCATTGCGCCGCTGCATGTGCTGCAGCCGCCGTACAATTTATTCGAACGCGGAATTGAGGCCGACCTTCTGCCCTACTGCCGGAAGAACCAAATCGCGATGCTGGGATATGGCGCGCTGTGCCGGGGCCTTCTGTCCGGACGGATGCGGACGGATACGGCTTTCGAAGGCGACGATCTGAGGCGCAGCGATCCAAAGTTCGTTGAGCCACGGTTCGCGCAATATTTGGCCGCCGTGAGTCGGCTGGATCGCCTCGCGCAACGCTTCGGCAAGCGTGTTATTCACCTGGCGGTCCGGTGGATGCTCGACCAGGGCATCACGACAGCATTATGGGGAGCGCGTCGTCCCAATCAGTTGCAGCCGGTCGATGAGGTGGTTGGCTGGTCGCTCGATCCTTCCGCCGAGGCGGAGATCGAGAAGATCCTGCGCGAGACCATCACCGATCCCGTCGGCCCCGAATTCATGGCCCCGCCGGCACGCAGTGTTGCCGCGTGATGCAACACTAGCTGCCCCGACGACATTTCACGCCGGGCATTTGCTGCTGGACGATGGCCGTGATCCGCTGGGAGAACGCAGGACCGGCCTGGTTTGAGACTCAAAAACCTAACCTCGAATTTAATAGTCCTTCGGTCTCCCATTGCTATTTTGAGGGTGTGGCTCCGGCCGTCTAGGATCGACGTCAAGAGCCACGGACATCCAGCTATTGCGGAGTGACGGCCGGGAGAATTGCAATGGATATGACCGCGCTTCTCCTGTCGCGAATCCAATTCGCGTTTACCATCACCTTCCATATCATCTTTCCATCCTTCACGATCGGGTTGGCAGCCTGGCTAACCGTCCTTGGAACGCTTCATCTTAGAAGCGGTCGGCCGGTCTACCGCGTACTCTTCGAATTCTGGTTGAAGATATTCGGTGTGGCATTCGGACTGGGTGTCGTGTCCGGGATCGTGATGGCATTCCAGTTCGGCACCAACTGGAGCGTACTGTCCAAGATGTCCGGGCCAATCCAGGGCCCGCTCCTGATGTATGAGACCTTTACGGCTTTCATGCTCGAGGCCAGTTTCTTTGGCGTCCTCATCTTTGGCCGCGGCCGAGTGTCGCCGTGGTTCTATCTATTTTCAACGGCGATGGTGGCACTGGGGACCACGTTTTCAGCGTTCTGGATCATGGTCAACAACAGCTGGATGCAGGTGCCTTCGGGCTATGTCATGGAAAATGGCATCTTTGTTCCAAATGATTGGACCAAAATCATCTTCAACTCCGTGGTGTGGTCGCGGTTTCCGCACATGTTGCTGGCTTCCTATCTGACCGGTGCTTTCTGCGTTGCCGCGACCGGCGCCTGGTATCTGTTGCGGAAGGTATATCACGCCGAGGCCCGCATCATGGTACGCATGGGCCTAGGTCTTGCCGCCGTGCTGATGCCGGTCCAGCTGTTGTTTGGGCATCTGAACGGCATCTACATCAACAACTATCAGCCCGCCAAAATGGCTGCGATCGAGGGACGCTGGAACGATGAGAAGCCAGGATCCGAAGTCCTGCTCGCATGGCCCGATGTGGAGAATCGGCGCAATCTGTACGCGATCACGCTGCCCCCACCGTTCGGCAGTCTGATCGATTCCGATAGCCTCACCGCGGGGGAAACCGGACTCAACAGCATCCCCCGGGAGAACTGGCCGCCGGTGGTCGTCCCGTTCTTCAGCTTCCGCATCATGGTGGGATGCGGACTGGTGATGCTGGGGCTCGCCTGGTTCGGCACCTACCTGAGTTACAGGCACCGTCTGGCTTACAGCCCTCCCATGCTATGGCTGACCTTTCTGAGCTTTCCGCTCCCCTTCGTTGCGATCATTACCGGCTGGTTTACCGCTGAAGTCGGCCGGCAGCCCTGGGTGGTCTATGGCGTCCTGCGGACCGCGGATGCCATGACGCCGTTCCTGACGACGCGCCAAGCGACGATTTCGCTCGTGATCTTCTGCACGGTCTACGCTTTCATCTTCCTGTTTGGCACGTTTTATATCTATCGGCTCATCCGCAACGGTCCCGTGCGAAAGCTATTCGAGACGCCGCATCTTGCAGTGCCGAACCGGCCGATGTCGCTGGCCGACGACGAACCAATTCCCGAACCAAGCTACGTCGCTGGAGAATAGCCGTGTTCATGCTCTGGCTTTCGCTTTTCGCCGCGAGCATTTTGCTCTACGTCCTCGCAGGAGCATAACCATGGTCATGTTCTGGGTTTCTCTCTTGGCTATCAGCATTCTGCTCTACGTGTTGCTCGACGGTGTCGATCTCGGTGTCGGTTTGCTGTTTGGCCTGACGAACGGTGAAGCCAGGCGTGGCGCGATGCTGAGCGCCGTCGCGCCGATCTGGGACGGCAACGAGACGTGGCTTGTCGTCAGCGCGGTGATTTTGTGGGGAGCGTTTCCTGTGGTCTATGCGACGTTATTGTCGGCATTCTACCTCCCTCTGATCGTCATGCTTCTGGGCCTCATCTTGCGCGGCGTGGCGTTTGAGTTTCGCTACAAGACTCAGCGACTGCGGTGGATATGGGATTTGAGCTTTGCCGGCGGATCCTTGATCGCGACTTTCATCCAGGGAATGACCGTCGGTGCCCTGGTCAAAGGACTACAGATCACGAACGGCGAATATTCCGGCGGCGAAACCGGTTGGTTGACGCCGTTTGCGGTCCTTTGCGGCGTCGGTCTTTGCCTTGGCTATGCGCTTCTTGGGGCCTGCTGGCTCGCGAAGAAATGCGAGGCCGAGGTTCGGGATGTGGCGCATCGCCAGATCCCAGTCCTCGCGGTCGGCGTGCTGGCATTCCTTGTTGTTGTCTTCGCCTACGCATTGGCCGAAAACCTTCCAATTCTGCATCGCTGGACCGAGCGGCCGTATCTGTTCGTATTTCCGGCTATCGGCGCGGTCGCAGCGACCGTGCTCGCGCTCAGCATCCTGCGCCACAACGATCATTGGCCATTCTACATGGTGTCATTGATCTTCATTTCGGCGTTTGGTACCCTGGCGCTGTCGTTCTGGCCCTACATGATCCCCTCCGTCATCACCATCGACGCGGCCGCCGCGCCGCACTCTAGTCTCGCGTTCATGTTCTGGGGCTGCGGTGTGATCGTCTTTCCGCTCATGCTGCTTTACACGATCATCAGCTACACCGTCTTCAGGGGCAAGGTGAGGGCGGCGGACGGGTACGGACACCATTGAAGTTAGGCTGGACCGATGAGCGGCGAAGCGTCGCCTTCGCTGTCATTCCAACTAGTGCTCGCGCTGTGTCTTCCCGTTGATGCTGCTTTACACGCTCATCAACTACAGCGTCTTCAGGGGCAAGGTTGGCGAGGCGGCCGGATACGGGCACGTTGAATTGCCGCCAAAGCCGGTAAGCAACCCATGCCTGCGGAGAAGCCAGCACGGGTCGCCATTGGTGTCGTGAGTAACTTGACGAGAGGTCCGTTGACGCCGCCGTCTACAGAATCGGGCATCACGCTGGGAGCATTGTCCGGCCACTTCGCGATGGTCGCCTCCTCGACATTCAGATGCTGGGCGACCAGCCCCGGCGGCGTATGCGTCAGCCAGTTCGACAGGGAAACCTCTTCATAACGCGGGGCTCTAAAGACCGCGACAAAGGTCATGTCGGTGTCGCCGACATTCTCGACATAATGCCCCAGATTTTTCTTGACGTAGCCGATGTCTCCCGGATTGAAATCCATCGTCTTCGCATTGGGTCCGGTATTGAACACCGTCATGCGTGCCTTGCCCTTGATATAATATTGCCATTCGTCGGCGTTCGGATGCCAGTGCATCTCGCGGATGCCGCCCGGGCGCACCGTCACCATCGCGGCCGCGATCTTCGTTGAGACCGTGAAGTTGCTGCTGTCGGCAATCCGCACGTCGCCGCCCTTGGATTGCTTCGTGGGAGCTGACGATCCAAGCCTGAAGATGAAGGGATGCGGTGGAACGCCGGCGTTTTTGCTGATCGCGGCGCGGTCCGATGCCAAATCGCCGGGCAGCGTGCCCTGGAAGATCCAGAGATCTTGCAGCGGAATCTTGGCGAAGGTCTCGGCCGGAACGCCAAAATTCTTGGCAAGCACTTCGGGAGGCGTGTGCGCGAACCAGTCGGTCACCAGCAGCGTATTGAACTCGCTGGCATCGCCATCGTCGAAGCAGATCACAAATTCACAACCGTCCGGGCCGAGCCCCTGCAGCGAATGCGGCTGGCCCGCCGGGAAGTACCAGAGGTCGCCCTCGTTGACGTCAGCGACGTATGGCCGACCCACGGCGTCGAGAACCGTCACTCGGCAACTGCCGTAAGTCATGATCGCCCATTCCGCAGCCTGGTGCCAGTGCAATTCCCTGATGCCGCCGGCGGTCAATCGCATGTTGACACCCGCGATGGTGTCGGAGATCGCGAAGTCCTTTTGCGTCACCTGGCGTGCCCAGCCGCCGTTCTGGATGCGCTTTGACGCATTGTTGAACGATGCCCAGTCCATCGGCATACCGCCGACATCGGTTGCCGGCGGAAATTGCGTCGAGGGAAACTGACTGCCGATGGCCTCGCTTTGCGGGCCGGGATCCTTGAGATTCCCCGGAGCCTTGGCGTTGATTGCGCCTTGCGGCGGCTCGTCCGGATTGCCGAAGGAGGCCGCGCGTGCCGCGCTGGCAGTCACTACAGCGCCCGCAGCTGACACGGCCAGCATATCGCGTCTCGAAAACATGTCATCTCTCCTATGCAAAATCGACTGGGTATCTGAGAAATAGCCCCCGCGTTTATTGTGAGCCATTAAATTAGCGTTCAGAATGTCTTGTGGCTTGGGCGATCTGAATCTCTGGCATGGCGAGCGTCAATTTCGCGGCGCGCCGATGGTATTAATATCCGATGCGGACGTCCGGTTCGGTACACGGATTTCGACCGTGCCGTGGTTGAGAGCCTGATGGCAGGAATTGCATGCGTTGGTCAGACCCGCATAGGCCTGGGCAAATGCGCTTGCGTCTTTCGATTGGATCGCGCTCTTCAATTCCTTGAACGGCTGCTCCGTCGCAGAGGCTATCATGTCTGGAAAGGAGATGTCGTGTTCGGTCGGATGCGCAAGCCCGAGGCGATCGAATGCGCCGTGGAGATTTCCAAGTTCGTAGGCTGCAAATTCCCAATTCCCATCCTGCTCGGTCTGCCAGAGCCGCTCGTGCCGCGGTTGAATTGTCGCGATCATCAGGTCGCTGATGCTCGGCAGATATCCGGTGACTTGAGGCGTGGGCGCCGCTTCTGGTCCTGCGACCACGCTGCGCGAGGTCGCGAGGTCGATCGCCAGGATGGCCGCTCCGGCCAGGGCAACCGCAACCAGGATCGGGCGGCGCCGGCGATCCGCTGGCTCTTCATCGCTCATGCGCGCGCCGGCAGGGCCGTAAGCAGCTTGTCGAGGGTGATCGGGTAGTCCCGTATCCGCGCGCCACACGCGTTGTGGATCGCATTGGCGATCGAGGCGCCAGCGCCGCAGATCCCGAGTTCGCCGATGCCCTTGCTCTTTAATGGGTTGGATCTGTCGTCCAGCTCCGCAAGAAAGATGGCGTCGATCGCCGGAATATCGGCATGCACCGGCACGTGGTATTCGGCGAGATCGTGATTGACGAAGTAGCCGTAGCGCGGATCGAGCGTCATCGCTTCGTACAGCGCGGCTCCCACGCCGAACACCATTCCGCCGATCGCCTGTGACCGCGCGGTCTTTGCGTTCAGGACACGGCCGGCGGCGAATACACCGAGCATGCGCCGCACACGCACCTCGCCCGTATCGACGTCGACGCCGACTTCCGCGAAATGCGCGCCGTAGGATTGTTGCGAAAAGTTCTTGTTGTTGCTGCCCGGCTGGATTTTGCCGTCAGCATCCATGCCTGCGCCGACAAGGTCCGTTAGCTTTCTGGATTGTTCTCCGGACGAAATGCTGCCGTCGGCGAAGCGTGCGGTTGCCGGATCCATGCCGGCGGTTCGTGCCAACTTTTCGCGTAGCGTATTGCAGGCGTCGAACAGGGCCGAGCCCGAACTGCCCGCTCCCCACGACCCGCCCGAACCTGCCGCCTGCGGAAAGTTGGTATCGCCGAGTTCGATCCGGATGCGTTGTGTCGGCAGCCCAAGCATCTCGGCGGCGATCTGCGCCAGGATGGTATAAGTGCCGGTGCCGATGTCGGTCATCGCCATTCGCACGGTGGCGGTACCGTCAGGGTCCAATCGGACATTGGCGTTAGAGAGCAGAAGCGGGTTTCCGCGTGTCGCCGCAGCCATGCCCATTCCTACCAGCCATTGTCCGTCACGGACCTTGCCCGGCTTCGGATTGCGCTTGTCCCATTCAAACCGGCGCGCTCCTTCCTGCATGCAGGCCATCAAGTGACGGCTGGAATAGGGAATATGCTTTTCCGGGTCCTCACTCGGCTCATTTCGAACCCGCAATTCGATCGGGTCGAGGCTGAGCTTTTCGGCAAGTTCATCCATCGCACACTCAAGTGCCATCAGACCGACGGATTCGCCGGGCGCGCGCATCGACGACGCAACCGGAATGTCCAATGGTGCGAGCCGATGCCGAGTCAGCCGATTAGGTCCGGCATAGAGCGTGCGGGTTTGCAGGGCCGCGCCCTCATAGGTCTGTTCGCCAGGTAAATTGCCGGAGAACACGTCATGGCCGATCGCGAGAATCCGGCCCTTGGGATCCGTGGCCAGGCGGAGGCGCTGGATCGTGTCGGAGCGGTGTGTCGTGACATGAAAGATCTGTTGCCGCGTCAGCGCGACTTTCACAGGCCGCTTCAGCTGCCGCGAGGCTATCGCCGCCAGGATAGCGTCGGCATTGACCCAGAGTTTGCCACCGAAACCGCCGCCGATGAACGGGCTTATCAGGCGTACATTCTCGGCGGGAATTTTCAGGGTTGTCGCGATGACTTTCTGACCTTGGTTGAGCATCTGGTTGGCGGTATGCAGGGTCAATTTGTCGCCGTCCCACATCGCGAGCGTGGCATGCGGTTCCATCATCGCGTGAGTTTGCAAAGGGGTGGTATAGGTCACGTCAAGCTGCACCGGGGCGCTGGCGAACGCAGCCGCGAAATCCCCCACGGCGCTGTCGGCTGCCGGAGCATCGCCAGGCTTCGGAACGCGCGCCTCATGGAGGTTGGTACGCAGCGCGTATTTCCCGTTCGACCGGTCATATTTCACATTCACGAGGTAAGCGGCCGCCCGGGCCTGCTCGAAGCTTTCGGCAACCACGAACGCAACCGGCTGGCCGTAACCGGTCACTTTTGGGCCGGTGAGTACTGGATGCGCTTCGCGGTGATTGCCAGTGCCCTGCGCGGGCGCGTTGCGATGGGTTAGAACCAGCGCGACGCCGGGCGCCTTTTCCGCCGCACGGGTATCGATCGATCTAATCGTTCCTTTTCCGATCGAAGATTCGACCACAAAGCCGTAGAGCACGTTCTCCTGCTGCGTCTCATAGGCGTAGCGTGCGCCGCCGGTGACTTTCAACCGGCCGTCCACGCGGTCGATTGGTTTGCCGACAACGCCTTGTGCATCGAGAGCATTAGGGCCGACGGGTGAGTTCATTTCCATGAGATCGCTTCCTCAGGTCCGTGTCGTCTCTGCCAGCACGCTCTGCAGGGTGCGCCGCGTCAGCGGTATCTTGAAATCGTTGTCGCCGAACCCGCGCGCGCCTTCGAGTACGGCATTTGCGGCGGTATTGAAGCTCGTGGTGGTCGCAGGCGCGTCGACCAAGGTTTGCTCGGCCTGTGGGGAACGCCACGGTTTATGCGCCAGACCGCCGAAGGCGAGCCGGGCCGAGCGTATCCGGCCGCGCGTGCTGTCGACCACGGCGGCAACGGATACCAGCGCAAAAGCGTAGGAGGCGCGGTCGCGTACCTTGCGGTAGATCTGCACACCGGGCGGAGGCGGCGGCAGCGTCACCGCGGTGATGACTTCACCTGGCTGGAGCGAGGTCTCGATCTCGGGAGTGTCGCCCGGAAGGCGATGAAACTCGGCGATCGGAATGACGCGGATTTCGCCCGTGCGATTGACCGTCTCGACATTGGCATCGAGCGCCCGCATCGCCACCGCCATATCGGACGGATGCGTCGCGATGCAGTGGTCGCTGGTACCCAGGATGGCGTGAATGCGGTTGAAACCGGCGAGCGCCGCACAGCCGGAGCCGGGTTTGCGCTTGTTGCAGGGCTTTGTGACGTCGTAGAAATAATAGCAGCGGGTTCGCTGCAGCAGATTTCCGCCTGTGGTCGCCTTGTTGCGCAACTGGGCGCTGGCGCCTGCCAGTAACGCGCGGCTCAGTACGGCGTAACGCTGCCGCACGCGCGAGTCGGCGGCAAGATCGCTGTTCCGAACCAACGTACCGATACGCAAGCCGCCATCCGGCATCTCTTCGATCTTGTCGAGCGGCAGGCGGTTGATGTCGACCAGGTTGGAGGGCGTCTCGACCTGCAGCTTCATCAGGTCGAGCAAATTGGTGCCGCCGGCGATGATCTTTGTGCCAGGCTTAACGGCGGCGGCCGCTTGCGCAGCCGAGCCGGCGCGTTGGTAGGTGAAGGCTTTCATGTCGGCATTCCCGCGGCTTGTTTGATCGCGGCCACGATGTTGGGATAGGCTGCACAGCGGCAGATGTTGCCACTCATGCGCTCGCGAATTTCAATCTCGGTGAGTGCAGCGGCTGGTTGCGTCAGATCCTCCGTCACATAGCTCGGCATGCCCTGCCGGCTTTCGGCCAGCATTCCGACCGCGGAGCAGATCTGGCCGGAGGTGCAGTAACCGCATTGAAAGCCGTCATGTTCAACGAAGGCTGCCTGCAGCGGATGGAGATTGTCGCCCGCGGCGAGCCCTTCGATGGTCGTGATGGATTGGCCGTCGTGCATTACCGCAAGCGTCAGGCAGGAGTTGATGCGGCGTCCATCGATCAGCACGGTGCAGGCGCCGCATTGACCGTGGTCGCAGCCCTTCTTTGAGCCCGTCAGCGCGAGGTGTTCGCGCAAGGCGTCCAGCAATGTCGCGCGGGAGTCCAGCGTGACCGGATGAGGTTGACCGTTGATCAGAAGTTCGACCTTCAAAAGGGACGGCTCGTCGTCATCGACCGGGCCAGCCGCAAAAACCGCACGCGGCAGCGTAGTCAGGAGGAGCGCGGCGGTGCCCGTTTCGATCACCGTGCGGCGGGTGATCTCAAGACCATCCGGCGCCGGCTTGAATTCGTGCTCGTCCATGGTTGCTCCTTGTTCGTCAGTTTTGTGAACGTGACCGCAGGATGACATCGGGCTTACGGCCGGATGTCATCCCGCCATCCGCGCCGGCTTACGGCCAGGTATCGTCCGGAAGATTGACAACGATCGGCGTGGCGGTGCTGCGCACGACCACCCATCGAAATGGCTCCTGTTTCGATGGATTGATTTCCATGTGCGGCAGGAAAGCGGGCACGTGAATGAAATCGCCGGCCTTTGCGCGCGCGACCGACTCGCCTTTTTCGCCCCACCGGATTTCACAGATGCCCGAAAGGACGTAGGCGATTGTCTCCTGTTCGCCATGATGGTGAATTCCCGTCCGGGATCCCGGTGTCACCTCGAACAGGCCGCCCCAGATTGCCGATGCAATGCCAAGCGCTGGCGCGATAGCGGCCTGACGTTCGGAGCCCGGCGTCTGCGCTGTCCCCCGATCGAATTCATCGGGGCCGACAATACGAATTGCGCTTGAAGAGCTCATGGGGTCACCGGTCGATGTGGATCCTCAAGTGGAAGTTAGGCGGCGTCCAATGGGAGAACCACTAAATTGGAGTTTAGCAATCCGCCAATCGAGACCGGACTTCGTGGTGGAGGAACTGCAGCATCGTCCCCACAAATCAATACGATCACTCAAATCGATCGAGGTCGTGCAATCGTCACCGCCGTGCGGGGGGGAGCCCAGGACGGTCTACTCGGCAGGTGCCGGCTCTGGACGGTCGGCGGTCGCGGCCTTCCTTTCCGCGAACAGCCAGTTCTGCAAGTGGTCCAGGTAGATATAGACGACCGGCGTCGTATAAAGGGTAAGAACCTGCGACAGCGCCAGGCCACCGACGATGGCGTACCCGAGCGGCTGTCGAATCTCCGAGCCGACGCCGGTGCCGAGCATCATCGGCACGGCGCCGAGCAGCGCCGCCATCGTCGTCATCAGGATCGGGCGAAAGCGCTTGATGCAGGCCTGGTAGATCGCTTCCTCGGTCGTCAGGCCGTCGCCCTTTTCGGCTTGCATGGCGAAATCCACCAGCATGATGCCGTTCTTCTTGACGATGCCAATCAGCAGTATGAGGCCAACGATCGCGATCACGCTGAGATCGATGTGCACCGCCAGCAGCAGCAGCAGCGCGCCGACACCGGCCGAGGGCAGTGTCGAGATAATCGTGATCGGGTGGATCAGGCTTTCGTAGAGTACGCCGAGGATCAGGTAGATAACGAACAACGCCGCGAGTATGAGGATCGGCGTGCTCTTCAGCGACGAGCCGAACGCCTGGGCATTGCCCTGAAAGCTGGTCTGCAGGGAGAGTGGCGGATGCAGCGCTTTCTCGACCGCTTGAATGTCGCTTACCGCCTGGCCAATCGCAACCCCAGGCGCCAGATTGAACGAGATTGTCACCGACGGGAACTGGCCTGTGTGGTTAACCACAAGCGGCGCGACCTTTACAGCCAAATCGACCAGCGTGGAGATTGGCACCTGCTGCCCGCTCGACGATTTGACGTAGATGCCGTTGAGCGCTTCCGGCCCATACTGGAATTTTGGATCGACCTCCAGAACGACGTGGTATTGTTGCAAGGTCGTGTAGATCGTCGAGACGATCCGCTGGCCGAAGGCGTCATCCAGCGTATTGTCTATCGTGTAGGGCAGGATGCCGTAGCTCGACGCAACGTCGCGCTTGATCTTGATGTCGAGCAGCGGCCCGGCATTGAGTTGGTCGGTGGCGACATCAGTGACGCTATGAAGCGCCCTAATTTTTTCGACGAACAGGTTTGTCCAATGGCTAAGTTCGCCGGGGTCCGGATCGTTCATGGTGTACTGAAACTGCGTCTTGTTCAGTCGCGCGCCGATGGTAATGTCCTGCGCAGCCTGCATATAAAGCGTAATGCCCTGTATCTTGGCGAGGTTCGTTCGCAGCCGCGCTATCACCTCGCCGATCGGGCCACGCTGCGCTTTGGGCTTGAGCTGAATGAATACACGGCCATCGTTGATCGTGTAGAGGCCGCCGCCGGCGCCCGTCGCCGCGGCGACTGACTGCACAGCCGGATCTTTCATGATGGCATCGAGCATGGCTTGCTCGCGCTCGGTCATGGCCTGGAAGGAAATATCCTGCGCCGCCTCCGACTGGCCGAGGATGAGTCCGGTATCCTGCTGAGGAAAGAAGCCCTTGGGAATGATGACGTAAAGGTATCCGGTCAGCGCGATGGTACCGAACATCACCATGAGCGTGATGAAGCGGTACCGCAGCACGATCTTGAGGCCCGCTTCATACGCGTTAAGCAGGCCGTCAAAACCGCGCTCGGATATACGGTAGAGCCGGCCGTGCTCCTCGCTCTCGGGCTTGAGCAGGTAGGCACACATCATCGGCGTGAGCGTCCGCGAGATTACTAGCGACAGAAGGAGAGCCACGCTTACCGTGATCGCGAACTCGCGGAACAGCAGTCCGACATAGCCGCTCATCAGGAAGAGCGGGAATGAACACGGCGATAAGCGAGAAGGTGATCGCCACGACGGTGAATCCGATCTCTCCGGACCCCTTCATTGCCGCATCGTACGGTGAGAGGCCTTCTTCGATGTGTCGTTGGATGTTCTCGATCTCGACGACGGCGTCGTCGACCACGAATCCGACTGCGATCGACAACGCCATCAGCGAAAGGTTGTCGAGGCTGTAGCCCATTTCGTAGAGGATCGCGAAAGTGCCGACCAGCGACAGCGGTACCGTGATAGCGGGAATAACGGTCGCCCAGAAGCTCCGCAAGAATATGAATATCACCATGACGACCAGCGCGACCGTCAACATCAGCGTGAACTGTACGTCGGCAACCGATGCGCGGATAGTATCGGTGCGATCGGAAATGACGTCTATCTTGACGGCCGCCGGGATAGAGGCCTGCAGCACCGGCATCATGGCCTTGATTCGCCTCACGGTCTCGATGACGTTGGCGCCGGGCTGACGCTGAATCGCCAAGGTGACGGCTCGCTTGTTATTTTCCCACCCCGCGATCAGCTCGTTCTGTCCCGCACTGATGGCGCGTCCGATATCGCGGATGCGCACCGGCGATCCGTTGCGATAGGCGATGACCAGATCGGCGTATTTATCGGGATCGAACAGCTGATCGTTGGTGTTGAGCGTAAAGGTCTGACGCGGGCTGTTGAGCTGGCCTTTTGGCAAGTCGACATTGGCCTGGCCCAGCACGGTGCGCACATCCTCGAGGTTGATGCCGCGGGCCGCCAGCGCCTCCGGATCGACCTGGACGCGGACGGCCGGCTGCTGCTGACCTCCGACACCTACGAGGCCGACCCCGGAGATCTGCGAGATCTTTTGCAGCAATATATTCTGCGCATAGGCATCGACGACCGTTATCGGCAAGCTGTCCGAACTGATGCCGAGTACCAGGATCGGCGTGTCGGCCGGATTGACCTTGCGGATCATCGGTGGATACGGGAGGTTCAAAGGCAGATACGCAGACGCAGTCTGGATCGCCGACAACGTGTCGCTGACCGCCCCATCGATGTTGCGGCTTAATTCGAACTGCAGAGTGATCTGGGTGTAGCCGACCGCGCTCGCCGATGTCATCTGAGTGAGGCCCGGAATCTCGCCGAACTGCAGCTCCAGTGGCGATGCGACCGTCGATCCCATGGTCTGCGGGTCTGCACCCGGCAGTTGTGCCGTTACCGTAACCGTCGGATAGTTGACGTTGGGCAGCGACGCCACCGGCATAAGCGGATAGGCGACCAGGCCGCCCACGAGCAATCCTACCATTATCAGAGCGGTAGCGATCGGCCGCTGGATGAAAGGTGCGGAAATATTCACGGGATCGGCGCCTGCAAAGCTTGCTGTGCGGCTGCTTCCTCTGCGGCCTTGCCGTGCAGGAGCGCTGACACGCGTGCCGGGCTGCAGCTTGTATTGTCCGTCAACCACAACCTGTTCGTTGGCCTCGAGGCCGGAAGTCGATCAGTGCCTGGCCATCCGCAATTTGTGCGACCTTGATCGGGCGAATTGCCACGGTGTTGTCCGGATTGACGACATAGGCATAGGGTCCTTTCGGACCTTGCTGCACGACTGATGCGGGAACGGTCAGGCCGTTATGCCTGACATTGACGAGCAGCCGCGCATTGACGAGCTCGCCTGGCCAGAGCAGGTTCGCTTTGTTGTCGAAGTTCGCCTTGAGCTGGATCGAGCCCGTGGTCTGCAGGATCTCGTTGTTGACGAGGCCGAGCTGACCTTGATCCAGCTGCATCGTGTCGTCCTGATTGTAGGCGAAAACCGTGAGCGCGGTTTTGGCTGTCTGCTGGTGCTTCTGGATTTCCGGCAGGCTGGTTTCCGGAAGGGTGAATATCAGCGAAATCGGATGAAGCTGCGTGACGACGACGAGGCCGTTGGTGTTTGACGGGCTGATGATGTTGCCCACGTCGATCTGACGAATGCCAACCACGCCATTGATCGGCGACGTCAGGCGCGTGTAGCTGAGTTGCACGTTTGCGGCGTCGATCAGCGCCTGGTCGGACTTGATCGCCGCCTGCAGTTCGCCCACTTGAGCTTGCTGGGTCTCGACCAATTGCGGGGTGGCCCAGCCCTTGTCGCCCAACGTGGTGTAGCGGGTCAGATTGGCCTGCGCATTCTTCAGCTGCGCCTGATCGCGTTCCAGGTTTCCGGTATACTGCTCGATCAAGGCCTGGTACGGGCGCGGATCGATCTGGGCAAGCAGATCACCGGCATGTACCGTCTGGCCTTCGGTAAAGTTGATGCTGATGATCTGCCCCTGGATCTGGGCGCGCACGATGTCCGTGTTGTAGGCGATCACCGTGCCGACACCGGTCAGGTAGATCGGCACGTCATGCTGTGCGACCGTGCCGGCGACGATCGGCACCGGCGGTGGTGCAGCCAGCGTCACGGCAGAGGCCTTTTCCAGGGCCTGGCTATGCGCGAAGTATAAGCCGCCGGCCGCTAGCACCGCTGTCAGCAAAACGGGAATGATGACTTTGTTTTTCATGGCCGCTCTCGTTTGCAAGGAAAAGGGTTCAAGGAGCTGTGCTTGGCGCCGTGGATGGGACAATCGGTACCGTCGAGCTCGATCCCATCGTGCCGGCGATGGGCAATACGCTTGGCGTTGGTATCATTTGCGCGGCACTGACCCCGAGATTACCGATCTGATAGGATCCCAACGGAATTCCAGCGCGGGCCCCGCCACTCGACGCGGGAGGTGAGGTTGATGTAGGGTTCGACGACGCCGTGATGCTGCTCGATCCGGAGCCGCACATTCCGGTCAGCCCCGACGTTTCCACCATTCCTGAGGATATCGTTTCTCCCGACGTCGTCGCGATTGCCGCCGACGTCGATATTCCCGACGACGTAGATGTTCCCGACGGCGCTACGCCGCCCATCGTGCCTGCGGTGGCGGCAGTCGTCGTTCCGGTCGCCATCGCCATTCCGCCACCGTCGTAGGTCGCGGGCGATCCGAACGTTCCCGTTGGCGAAGTCGCCAAGTTCGAACAGGCTCCCGCGCCGCTGCTTGTGCTTGGAACAACAATCGTGCCCGTGATGCCACTGGGCAGGGAATTGACGAGAGTTGACATGCCCGGCGCTAAACCGCTTGTGCCGACCGGAGCGCTGGGATCTGCTCCGAGCGAAGAGGTGACACCGAGAGGAGGCACATCCGTCCCGACCTGGGCGAGGGCGGGGCTGCAGAACGACAAGGGCCACGCGACCGCGGCGATTAACAATGGTCTCATGGCAGGTCTCCGTAATAGGGCACAAGGCTCCTGAGACGCGGCGCAAGCACCGCAATTGGTAATCCGGCGGGATTGATGAAGTACATTTTCATTGCCGCTGACAGAGGATGGACTCTTGGAGCATGAGCGCCGGAATCGAGGTTCCAGAGATCCCTGCGTTGCCGGCGCCGGCGTTCCCTAACCCTACGCTTCCAAAATTCCCGGCGACGGACCCCGTGCATGTCGGGTTTGTTGAGGTCGTCGTGCTTGAAAGAGTGGGTATCGTTGGTATCGACGAACTCGGCCCCACGGTGCTGACCATGGGTAACAGGTTTGGCAAAGGTACCGACGGCGTAGAGCTAACGCCGAGATTGCTGATCTCAAATGATCCGAACGGAATTCCAGTTCGAGCGGTGCCGCCCGGAGCGGTAGGTGCCGTTGACGTTGGCGTGGACGATGCAGCAACACTGCTTGAGCCGGAGCCGCACATTCCCGACATTCCGGACGTGTCGAGCATTCCCGAGGATCCGGAGTTTATCGGCAGTTCCGTCGTCACTGGCGCCGCCGACGGCTCCGACATCGCGCCAGTTCCCGAATTTGTCGCGGTGGCAGGCATCGTGGTTCCGATTCCCGTTCCGCCGCCGTCGAAGCTTGCGCTCGAGCCGAACATTTCAGCAGGTGAAGTCGCAACCGTCGCACATGCCGCGCTGCTCGTGGTGGTCGGAATCGTGATCGTGCCCGTCGTTCCAGTCGGCAGCGGACTGACCCCGGGAGAATTGATTTCGGTCGCGCCGAACGGGACGCCGGCTGGAGAAATCGCCCCGCCTGTCGCGACGCCAAGCGGCGAGGTCGCGCCAACCATGGGGGTGGGGCTGACCGATGCGTCAGATTGTCCGCCAACCTGCGCCATGGCAAAGTTGCAGACGAAGAGCGATGGAACGATTACCGCAATGAACGAGACCCTCACTCGTATTCTCCATTCTGGCGCGGCTAGTTGTCTGCGCCGAAACGTGGACCGCTCGCTCGGCCTGTTCAATTAAATACGTGTTTATTGTCCAGGCGTGGCAACGCCGCCGTGCGCGGCTGGCTCCCGCGCAAACCCTCAACGCTCGCCGGGCAGGTGCCGCGACCGTCAGCGCGGAGTTGCTTCGCCTTAAGGGATCACGCGTCTCGACTTTGGAAGCTAAACATAAATTTAATTGAGCGGACCTCGTCCGGCGCTGATGTTCATGGTTCATCTTGAGCGAAGGCATCTATCTGGTCCGGAAATATCTCGCCCGGCCACACTTACCGCGACCATGGAGCACACAATGAGTGAAGACGATGTCGTTGGTGTAGGTGAGTACGAAGGAGCCGCGGCGGGGTGGGGTGCCCTGAAAGCCGTGGCCGATGCCGTTCGCGGTCAGATGGCGATTGTGAAGGAGACCCGTGGTCTCCTCAGCATGAACCAGCCGCACGGGTTCGATTGCCCGGGCTGCGCCTGGCCGGATCCAAAACATACCTCCTCATTTGAGTTCTGCGAGAACGGCGCCAAAGCTGTTTCATGGGAAGCGACGGCCAAGCGAACAACGCCGGAGTTCTTCGCTTCGCACCCGGTCAGCGAACTCTGGAATTGGTCGGACTTCGACCTTGAGAATGAGGGGCGTCTGACGCACCCAATGTTCTACGATCGGGCGACGGATCGCTATGTGCCGATCTCGTGGGACCAGGCGCTGGCGAAGATCGGCACTGCGCTCCGCGAATTGGCCCATCCCGACATGGCAGAGTTTTACACCTCCGGCCGTTCCTCAAATGAGGCCGCGTTTCTCTATCAGGTATTTGCGCGGGAATACGGAACCAACAACTTCCCGGATTGCTCGAACATGTGTCACGAGGCCACGAGCGTCGGCCTGCCGGAGTCCATCGGTGTCGGCAAGGGAACGGTGACCCTCGAGGATTTCGATCACAGCGACATGGTGTTTTGCATTGGTCATAATCCCGGGACCAATCATCCGCGCATGCTGACCACCCTGCGCGAGGTCGCGAAGCGGGGAGTACCGATCATTGTCTTCAACCCATTGCGCGAGCGCGGACTGGAACGGTTCACGTCGCCGCAGCATCCCCTTGAGATGTTGACATTGAGCTCGACGCCGATCGCTTCGACCTATTATCAGGTGAAGGTCGGCGGCGACATCGCGGTGCTGAAGGGGATCATGAAGACCGTGTTGGCACTGGATACGGAAAGCCTCGCCGAAGGCGGCGACGGTGTTCTCGACCGCGAGTTCATCCAGAATCATACGACCGGAATCGACGAACTGCTGGCCGACCTTGACGCGACCTCCTGGGACGCGATCGAGGAGGCATCGGGTCTGTCGCGATCCGATATCGAATTCGTGGGCAATATCTACGCCCAGGCGAAGCGGGTCATCATCAACTATGGCATGGGAATCACCCAGCATCGCCACGGTACGGGCAATGTGCAGCAGATCGTCAATCTGTTGATGCTCCGCGGCAATATCGGACGCGAGGGTGCCGGCATTTCTCCGCTGCGCGGCCATTCGAATGTGCAGGGGGATCGTACAGTCGGCATTACCGAGATACCAAATGATGCGCTTCTGGATGGACTGGCCCGCGTCTTCGGATTCGAGCCACCACGCAACAAGGGCCACAACGCGGTCGAAGCCGTGGAGGCGATCCGCGACGGGCGCTCGAAGGCTCTGGTCTGTCTTGGCGGCAATCTCGCCGTTGCGATGTCCGATCCGGAAGTCACGTTCAAGGCGATGCGTAATCTCGATCTCGCGGTGCATATCGCCACCAAGCTCAATCGCTCCCATTTGCTGCTCGCGAAGCAGTCCTTCATTCTTCCCTGTCTGGGACGCACCGAAATCGATATTCAAGCGACCGGCCGCCAGTCGGTTACCGTGGAAGATTCAATGTCGATGGTCCATGCGTCAGGCGGCGGACTGAAGCCCGCATCCGAGCATCTCAGATCAGAGCCGGCGATTATCGCGCAAATCGCGATGGCCACATTGCCGAACACGCGGGTGGGATGGGCGGAACTGATCTCCGATTACGGAAAGATCCGCGATTGCATCGAAGCGGTCTTTCCGGAGTTCGCCGATTTCAACGCGCGCATCAAAAAGCCGGGTGGATTCCGGCTGTATGTTGCTGCATCCGAACGAGAGTGGCTGACACCGACCAGGAAGGCCAATTTCCTCGTCTACCCAGGGCTCGAGGAGGATCCGCGTGTCGCGGATCGTGAAGTTCTCACGCTTACGACGATCAGAAGTCATGATCAATACAACACGACGATCTACGGCCTGAATGATCGCTATCGTGGAATTACGGGGCGCCGTGACGTCGTGTTCGTCAACGAGCGCGACCTCGGCAGTCGGGGCCTGAAGCACGGCGATCTCGTGGATATCAGCGTCGTACCTGATGCGGGATCGAAGCAGGGCAAGCGCGTTATGCGTAACCTGACCGCGGTGGCCTACAACATCGCGCAGGGCTCGATCGCGGCCTACTATCCAGAGGCGAATGTCCTGGTCACGCTGGATCATTACGACGTCAAATCCGGAACGCCGTCCTATAAGTCGATTCCGGTTCAGCTCCGCGCTTCGCAAAGCGATCAAGTATCGCGCCGACTGCTTGAGACCGCCAAATGAATAAGGCAGATAGACCCGATCGCCGACAGGGCCCTGCCGAACACGGGAATTCAGGCAAGGTAAGCGAGGGCTAAAGCGTTTTCGAGCCAACGGGTCGCGCGAATGCGCGCCCAAAACGAAAGACTGGAGCCCCGTTCCGATTCCATCGGAACGGGGCTCCAGCGTCCAAAATACTATCGGTGGAAGTATGCGGATCGATCTTTAGCTCAGCAGCCTGAACCTATTAAACCCGGATTGTCGAGCGCAAGCTGCGGGTCCGATCTCAATTCAGGCGATCAACGTCCCAAGCATCGGCGCCGGCGCTTTGGGGACGAGGTTTTTGACTGCCTTTCTGACTTTCTCAAATGCGCGTGCCTCGATTTGCCGGATACGCTCGCGCGATACGTTGAACTTCCCCGCAAGATCTTCGAGAGTCAAGGGTTCGTCGACCAAATGTCGGGCCTCGAAGATACGCCGTTCGCGGTCGTCTAGGACTTCAATCGCGGCGATCAGCGCGTTATGCTGGTACTCCTTGTCGTCTTGTTCAATGACGATGGCTTCCGGCGAGGGCGACTGATCAACGAGATGGTCCTGCCACTCACCTGTTTCACCGTCTTCGTGAAGCGGAGCATTGATTGATTTGTCGCCGCCAAGGCGTCGATTCATGTCGACGACATCCTGATCGGTGACATCGAGGTTCTTTGCGATCAAGGCGACCTGATCGGGACGCAGGTCTCCACTTTCGAATGCGGCGATCTTGTTCTTGGCCGAGCGCAATTTGAAGAAGAGCTTTTTCTGGCTGGCAGTAGTGCCGATTTTAACGAGTGACCACGAACGCAGAATGTAATCCTGTATGGATGCCCTGATCCACCAAACTGCATAAGTGGAGAAGCGGAAGCCTTTTTCGGGTTCAAAGCGGTTCAATGCCTGCATCAAGCCGACATTGCCTTCGGCGATGATTTCCGAGACGGGCAATCCATAGCCGCGATAACCCATGGCGATTTTGGCCGCGAGACGCAGATGGCTTGTGACAAGTTGATTCCCGGCATCGCGGTCGCCGCGTTCGCGCCACCGCCTGGCGAGCTCATACTCCTCCTCCCGCTCAAGCATGGCAAAGCGCCGGATCTCGTGCAGATATCTTCTACCGCGCCCATCTTTGGCAAATGCTGGCTGTGTTCGAGCTGCGAGGCCCGCGAATTGTCCCTCAATGCCCATATCAGTCGCTCCGTCGCAAGAATTGGGAAGGCTTCCGCCGATTGAAATTCGATCTCACTCCCAAATGATAGGCGCAGCGCGCG
Source organism: uncultured Alphaproteobacteria bacterium (assembly GCA_963755895.1). GTDB lineage: Bacteria > Pseudomonadota > Alphaproteobacteria > Rhizobiales > Xanthobacteraceae > Bradyrhizobium. The sequence goes on along the minus strand of CAVWMD010000015.1, from coordinate 154,590 downwards.
GAGGAGCCATTAAATTGAGGTTTAGGAGTTTAAATTCCAATTCAGGCTCGGGATCATCGTATGCGGCTTGATGAAAATACCGGATCGAGACTGCCGGTCTCGCAAGCCAGGCTCATCCGGCAGAGCCGGCGTTGGCCAGCGTTCCGGGTGAGCCCATCAAGGCAGCTTAGCCGCCCGTCAGCGGCTTCGGGATCGGTCTAGCGTTCAATAGCACGGCCAGGAGTACAACGCGTCATAAGGAGGGCAAGCCGGGCCATAGTCGTCTAGGTAGCCGCCGCCGAAGCGACGTCGTCCAGCGCCGAGGTGATCGTGGTCCAGGCGCGCCATATGATCGGCGCCAAGGCCATCGACGCGATCTCCACCGAGACCGCCGATGCGACCTCCGTCAAGGCCGCCGATATGACCTCCACTGAAGCCGCCGATGTGGCCTCCACCAAAACCACCCATACCGCCACCATGTCCTCCGCCTCCACCTCCTCCGCCGCGGGCTTGTACTCCTGTGGCAAGAAGGCTGCCGGCAAGCACTGCGCTTGCCAAAATCATCATCATTCGTCCTCTCATGACATTCTCCATTTGAGATGGGCAGATTTTCCGCCCGGGTTGTCAGACATTGGCGCGTCTCAGCGAGGTAACGCCAACGTCGCGATATCCTGGAGATAGGGATATCCATTTGTGGTCTCGACTAAATTCGCATTCATCAGGAGCAAATACGGGAGTGTTGACCGAGGACGTCCCCACCGAGAAACGCAGCGCGTACCCTTGCGATCGAGCGCTGCCGAAGATGCTTCACTGGCGCAGGGAGAAAGGGATGCGTATCGCGCGAGATCACGACGCGGTATTTGCGCTTATCGGCAGGGTAAACTGAAACGTGGCGCCATGGGGTGCGTTTGCCGTGGCCCACAGCCGGCCCTCGTGGGCTTCGATGATCGAACGGCAGATCGACAGCCCCATACCCATGCCGCTGGATTTGGTGGTGAAGAAGGGGTTGAACAATCGCTCCGCATTCCCGCCGGAGATCCCTACGCCGGAATTTGTCACCCCTACGAGCACTTCGTGTGCCGGGTCGTGACGGGATCGGATTACCAATTCGCGCGGCCGATCCGTAACCGGTTGCATCGCTTCCATGCCATTTATCGCCAGATTGATAATCACCTGCTGCAGTTGGACCCGATCACCCAGGATCATGGGTAAAGCAGGAGCCAACTCCATCAGCAACGACACCTGGTGGTCGGCTAGTTCGCGCTGCAATATCGCGACGACCTCCCTGGTGACGTCATTAATGTCGAGTGCTGCTCTATCAACGCTGGTCTTGTTCGCGAGCGCACGGACGCGCCGTATCACCTCACTCGCCCGATTTCCGTCGTTGATGATCCACTTCACCGAGCGGCGCGCCGCGTTGAGGTCGGGAGTTTCGCGGCCGAGCCAGCTTAGACAGGCCTCGGCGTTGGCGATGATAGCGGCGAGCGGTTGGTTCACTTCATGAGCGATCGAGACCGTCAGCTGTCCCATCGTCGCGACGCGATTGGCGTGCGCCAGTGCTATCTGGGCCTCGCGCAGGGCTTCCGAGGCAAGCACATGCTCGGTCAGATCGCGGCTAGTCACGAGCACGGCCTCCACCCGTTCCCGGTCCGGCCGCAAAGGTGTGTAGGTCACGGCGAGGTAGCGCTGACCGAAAGGAAGGTTGAACCACGCTGCGTAGTTGACTTCCTCGCCGGCGAAGCACCGTTCGTAATGCGCCTTGGCCGTCCGCTTGAAATCCGCTCCCCCGGGGAAATCAGCTATGTGCTTGCCGATGAACGCCTCCATCCGCACACCGAATGCGCGCTCGTAGGCTGGATTCACTCGTTGGTACCGGTAATCACGTCCGACGATGGATATGCGATCGGGTGAACTTTCGAACACCAGTCGAGCCAGATATTCGGCCCGTTTGCGTTCCGTCAGGTCGAGCACGAAGGCGACGCCCTCTTCCAGCTCCCCCTCCAGGTTTGCCGCGCCGACAAGTACCGGCACGCGGCTGCCGTCTTTCCGTAAATACTCCTTCTCGCGCGGTTGGACCGTTCCAGTCGCCTTCAGCTTTGCCATCGCCCGGTCGTCGGCGTCGTGCCATTCGGCCGGCGTCAATCTCTTCCGCCGCAGCTGACCCGAGACAAGGTCTTCACGGCTGTAGCCCAACATACCGAGAAAGGCGTCGTTCGCTTCGACGATCTGGCCATCAACGGCCCATGTCATTATGCCAATGATATTGGCGTCGACCAGCCTGCGGATCCGAGCCTCGCGTTCCTGGAGATCGTTGTACAGGCGGGCATTTTCCAACGAGATCGCGGCCTGCGACGCAAGCAGTTCCAGTACCGAAATCTGGGCGGGTGTGAACGCGTGGGACGCCAGGTTGTTCTCGAGATAGAGCATCCCGATCAGCTTGGACTGCTTCACCAGCGGCAGGTAGAGGATCGACCGAGCGAGCTTCCGAGAGATGTACGCATCCCTTGAGAACGGATTCCCAACCAAAGCGTCGTCAAGGATCACGCTTTCCCGTGTCCTGATTGCGTAATGGAGTACGGATTCCGGCAGCTCGGCTGGTGACACGGCTGCCCGGCGCAGCGAAACCTCGACCCGGCCGGGGCCGGTCATCGCTTCGGCTTCGATCCGCGGTTCGTCACCTGAGAACAGAATGAGCAGACCACGCTCCGCGCCAGCATGTTCGACCGCGATCCGCAGGAGCGTCTTGATGAGCTCTCCAAGGACGATCTCGCCAGACACTGCCTGCGCAGCTTTGAGCACGGTTCCGACGTCCAGCTGCCCGATGGTCGCGCCAACGGTAGTGATGGCGGACGCAGGAGCTGCAGCATCGCGGAGATGCGGATAAAGCTGTTCGAGTTGCCGGACCTTGCCATCGGCTCCCCAACGCAGATAGCCATAACGGGCGTCCTGCAAATACACACGGGCGATCTTCTCGAATCCACGCGCCGCGTAGAAGCGGGCGGCGAGTTCGTTGGCGAGTGCCTCATGGTGAATAAAGCCGTTGGCGCGGGCCGAGCGGATGGCCTGTTCGTAGAGGCGCATCGCGTCGGCACCGCGGCCATCGATACGAGCAATCTCGGCGCCGACCAGCGCGGCGCGGTTTTCGAAATTGTCCGGGCAATTCGCCGCCCAGACTTCCAGTTGTCGGTGATGCTCACCTAGAGCCACGACGTGGCCTTGGTCGGTCGCGGCTGTGTCGCAGAGCGCTGCGCGGGAAAGCGCGCTGTAGAAGAGATATTCCGCCGCTTCCACCGCGTATCGCGCGATCCAGAGCAGCGATTGCGCCCTCAATGCCGCATTTGCCGCTGATGCATAGTCGCCTGCAAGAAAGCGCGCCTGCAGCTTGCGTGTCCAATACGAGAACTCGGCACGCGCCAGATCCGGGTTAGCGGCCAAGCGGTGCTCGATTGCAATCTCGTCAAACCTGGCATCGTCAAAGCAACCGAATTTCAGCGTAAGTCCCTGGAGATTCCGGATCAGCGCAAGCTGGATGGCAATGAGGTCAATAACCACCCTGAACCGTGTCTTCTCGGCAAATGCGAAACCATGTTCGGTTTGGCGCTGCACCTCGGTAAGTGGATCGCCCACCGCGAGAAAGTTCGTGCTCAGGGCGTGGCAACTATACGCGCTGAAGGTCAGGTCGCCGTTCTTGTTTGCCACCTCGAACGCCCGGCGCAGCAGATCGCGGCCGGCCCTGAAATGCTTCGTCCAGGGCAGGACGTGAGTCCCAAACTGGTTATAGACCCGGGCCTGGGAGCCTGTCAGCCGCCGTTGCTCGACCAGCTCATAACCGAGTTGGCCGAGGCGAAAACCAGCCTGGTAATCGCCAAAACGCGCGCCTGCTATTGCGCCAAGCATGACGTACGCGAACGTCGAGCCATCGCAGTTACCGCGCTCGAGGCTGAGATTGACTGCTCTGCAGATAACCAGGCAAGCCAAATTGGCTTCTGTGTACATAGCTGCAGCAAACACCTTGGTCAGAACATCCAGAGTCGCGAGAGAGGCCGGATCGGTCATCATGGGTAGATCAACGAGCTCCTCGATCGGTCGAGTCCCGAGTTCGCGACCAGATCCGGTCGTATTCTCGCCTGGCTTCGTCTTCTGTCGGATGCGGGGACCACTGGATGCCTAGCTGCCGCAGGCAGTCAAGCCCGACGGCAATGGCGCGGGCGTTCCGGCCGACAGTCGTGTACAGGTCGATGCACGCGCACACGACGGTCGTGCGTTCCACCGTACCTTCTACGCGGGTGGAAAGCGCGTTCAACCGCTGCTCCGCCTCGGCCAGCGCGCCGGTGAGGAACTCGCATTCTGCCCGGTGCAACTCCAGTGCAAAAGTGAGCCCGTGCCGGTGCTCCCAGGAGTCTTCCGGCAACAGGGCCGCACCGGTGGCAAAAAAGGTAAGCGCTGAGGCGTAGGCCGTCGTGGCCCTCGCGCGTCGGCCCGCGAGCAGGTTAAGCTCAGCCAGCTGTTCACGCTCGTCTCGTGCGGTGATCAAGGCGGCCCCGCGGTTGAGTTGATTGACGATTTCGAAAACGGCCTCTTCGCGTTTTTCCGCAGGGGTATGCACCACGAGCAGCCTTCCGATTAGAAGGTGTGCCTGAGCACGCAGCCGTTCCGGGATAAGCGAGTAGGCGGCCTCCTGGACACGGTCGTGGGTGAACCTGTACGACCCGTCCAGGTATTCGACGAGTTCCAGACGAGTGGCGACCCGGAGATCCGAGTGGATCTCCTCGTTCGATTTGCCGAGAACGATCGAAAGCATTGCAAGTTCGGTGACGTTACCTAGGCAAGCGAGCTGCTGTAACGCCGCCTGGGTCTCGATGGGCAGTCGGGTCAACTTCCCGACCATGAGGTCAACCACATTGTCGGTGTACCCCTTGGCGTGAACGCCATCGAGTTCCCAACACCAGCGCGCCGCGTCATAATCGAAGCGCAGCAGTCCCTCTTCGGCCAGTGCTGCAAAGAACTGAATCGCGAAGAACGGATTGCCGCCCGTTTTCTCATGCACCAGTTGCGCCAGCACGGCGGTGGCGTCCGGCTCGCAACCAAGCGTATCCGCGATGAGCCGCCCCAAATCTTCTCGAGCGAGCGGCGCAAGCCGAATCTCCTGCAGTGGCGCTCCCCCCTTGCGGATAACATCGAGCGACCTCAGAAGCGGGTGATAAGGACCGATCTCATTGTCGCGGTAGGCGCCGATCAGCAGCAGGTGCTGGACTTCGGGGTTCGTAACGAGATGTTCGAGGAGGTCGAGCGTTGCCGCATCCAGCCATTGCAAATCATCGAGGAACAATGCGAGGGGATGTTCCTTGCGCGCGAACGCCCCGAGGAAGCGCCGGAAGACTATCTGGAAGCGGTTCTGCGCATCCTGCGGCGGTAGGTTCGGAACGGGCGGCTGTTTACCGATGATTAATTCCACCTCGGGGATGAGGTTGACGATGAGCTGGCCATTCGGACCCACCGCGTTTTGCAGCGCCTCCTGCCACTGGGCCACCTCCGTTGCGTTCTTCGCGAGGATCTGACGGACGAGGGTCTGAAAGGCTTGCGCCAGGGTCGTGTACGGGATGTCGCGCTTGTATTGGTCAAACTTGCCGGATGCGAAGAGGCCGCGCGGGGGAACCAGCGCCCTATGCAGTTCATTCACTACGGAAGATTTTCCGACGCCGGAATAACCGGACACGAGCACGAACTCAGCTGTGCCGTCAGCCAAGACACGGTCGAAGGCTGCGAGGAGGGCGTCGATCTCGCGTTCCCGCCCATACAGTTTCTCCGGGATCAGCAACCGGTCCGACGGCTCGTGCGCGCCCAGCGGGAACGGATCGATGCGATCATGCGTCTCCCATTCCCTCAAGCACCGTTGAAGATCGGCTTCGAGGCCGGAGGCGGTTTGGTAGCGCTCCTCGGCGGTTTTGGCGAGGAGCTTCATCACGATAGTTGAGAGCGCCCCCGGGACGTTTACGACCCGCTCGTTTGGTGGTTCCGGTCGTCGGGCGATATGGCAGTGCACCCATTCCATCGGATCGGACGCAGTAAACGGCAGAGCGCCGGTGAGCATCTGATAGAAAGTGACGCCGAGGGCGTAGAGATCGCTGCGGGCGTCGATCGAGCGGTTCATTCGTCCGGTCTGCTCGGGCGCCATATAGGCCAACGTGCCCACGATCGATTCGGGCGGCGCGGGGACTTGGCGCTCGCGCGACAGACGCGAGGCGACGCCGAATCCCGTTAGCCACACGGCGCCACTTGCCGAGTCCACCAGGATATTTGCAGGCTTGATGTCCTTATGGATCAGGCCTCGCTCGTGTGCTTGGCGCAGTGCTCCCGCGATGGGGATTGCGATGCGCAGGAACTGGGAGACATCCAGTGGCCGGCCAAGCAGTCGATCGAGGGGCGTACCGCCGGGATCCTTCAGCACCAGTCCCATGCGGTCGTTGCGATGCATCAGCGCGACGGGCTGCGCCGCCCACGCATCGTCCAGATGGTCCTTCAGCCCATATTCGTGAGTGAGGCGATTGAGGCTGTCGGAAGTTGGCTGTTCCGCAGCGGGAAACACAACGATGACGGGGTCCCGGTTGCCATCGGTGCCACCGCGCGATCCCCTGAAGAAGACGCGATCACCGTCCTCCCACCCCACCCGGAGGTCACTTTCCTCGCCAACGTCGAACCGAGAGGATGGGACCATCCGCCGGACTCCACCGCCACGTCGTGAGAAGATACTTAATTGCCATCCGTTCCAGAGGATCGCCCCAGGAGCGCTTGAGCAAGCAGATTACCATGTACGGGGGCGTGCGACGATATCTGATTATGGGGCGCGAAATCGCCGTGGAGCAACGGCTTCGACGGTGACGTCCGTGACGATCGTCAGAGTCTGTCGAGGAGGATGGCATCCATCGAGTGAGATCCGCAAACGTCGCTGCATCGCGCTTTCGCCACGCGATGCAGGCGTTTACCCGATCAACCGGCCGGGTAGAAGGACTACCTATCGCCGACACAGATTATATTTTGACCCAGCTAAGTTGCCGGCTTTGGCGGAGAACCGGACTTGAGCGATGACACGCGCCAAACCGTATTTCCAACATCGTCGGCGATCAATAGTCCACCAGACCGATCGACTGCCAAACCGACCGGCCGGCCACGGGCGTGATTTTCCGCATCGAGGAAGCCCGTAACCACATCCTGCGCCGGGCCGCTGGGCTTTCCGTCACTAAACGGCACGAAAACAACTTTGTAGCCGTTAAGAGGCGTTCGATCCCAGCTTCCGTGTTCGCCGACGAACGCGCCGCCGCGGTAGTTGGCGGGAAGCTCGGAGCCTGTGTACATGGCAACACCCAGAGGCGCCACATGAGAGCTCAAGGCGTAGTCCGGCACAATCGCTTTGGCGACCAGATCGGGGCGCTGCGGTTCTACCCGCGGGTCCAGATGCTGCCCGTAATAGCTATAGGGCCAGCCATAGAAGCCGCCGTCTTGTACCGAAGTCAGATAATCCGGAACCAGATCCGGCCCAATCTCATCACGCTCATTGGCGATTGCCCAGAGCTTGCCGCTCTCGGGCTCCCACGCCATGCCCGTCGGATTGCGCACGCCGCTGGCGAAAATGCGATGGGCGCCTGAGGCCCGGTCAACCTCCCAGATGGCGGCACGTTCATACTCTGCGCCGATTCCATTTTCAGTGATGTTGCTGTTTGAACCGACCCCGACATAGAGCTTGGAGCCATCCGGGCTCGCCAACAGAGCCTTGGTCCAGTGGTGATCGATCGGTCCACCAGGAAGGTCGGTGAGTTTGGTACCTGGGGCCGTGATGCTGGTTTGCCCTTCCTGATACGGATAGCGAACGATGGCGTCCGTGTTCGCAACGTAAAGGTCGTGGCCAATCAGGGCGACGCCAAATGGCGAATTGAGATGGTCCAGAAACACGGTGCGAACTTCAGGAGCGCCGTCGCCATTGCCTTCACGCAGCAGCGTGATGCGGTTTTCGTCCTTTGCCTTGGCGCCGGCGAACCGCTGCACCCAGCCGGTGATGATGTCCTTGGGCCGGAAAATCGGCGCTTTCGGACCATTGCTCTCGACCACCAGCACGTCTCCGTTGGGAAGGACGTAGAGGGATCGCGGATGCACAAAGCCGGCCGCCAGTGCACGGATCTGCAATCCCTGCGCGACCGTGGGAGCCTGGTTATTTTCCCAGCCGACGGCTTTTGCGATCCGTATCGGCGGCATCAGATACTGCTGCAGCGCGGGTAGCGCGGGATTGGCGCCGATCTGTATTTTCGGATCGCCGCCATTATCCTCACAGCCGGCGAGCCCCAAGCCGGCGACCGCGACAAGGAGAGCGGCGAGCCGCGGTAGCTTCGGCGAACGTGCAATTCTGAGAGCGTGGATCATGATCATTCTCCAACACGAGGGCGATTTGCCGAGGTCGTGCCAACCCAGGACGTCAGCAAGAGAACGACGACGACAAGGCCCGAAAGCATCAAGCCGGTCGGTACCACCGCGGTGTAACCATCGCGGCTATGAACGAAAGCATTCATCAGCGACAGCAAGACAGCGAGTGCGTAGCCGACCACACGCGGCCAGGCCGGCCTATCGATCCGTTTGCGGCTAATAAGGCCGACCAGGTAAGCGATAATGGCCATACCTGCCACGATTAGCCCCGCAACGATCAACCAGATGGAAAATCTTTCCCACAGCACATCGGGCATCTGCCAATAAGCAAGATCGGTGACCAGAGCGCCGGTGAAATAGGCAGCCGAAAACGACACCAGCACCGTAAGCAACGGTCGTCCCCGCGGCTGTACGGTAGACTTCAAATCGGTATCGCCAAAGAAAGTCGATTCCGCGATCATGGCGTGCTTCATGCGTTAATCCTTCTAACAATCGCGCGCATCTGTGATTCCAAAAAAACGCGGTAATTCCCCCGAGCCTTAAGGGATGTGAACGCACCGCGCTCACGACCCAACATTGCCCCGGCTTCGCGCATTGGTCTGCTAAATTCGAGTTTATTGTCCGGAGCCGCTCAAAACGATTTCCGCCTAAGCTTGAGGAAAAATGGCGAGTCGCCTTCAGATCGCTCGCCTGGAAGCAATGGGCGAACGCCCATCGACCAGGGCAAATCCGGCTTTGGAAATCCTGATTGGTGGCGCCAGCGAATCGTAAAGCGCGCGTAGAGTGAGACGCGCAAAGCAAAAATCGATCGGTGGGTAATCGAGAGCGAACGACTAATCTACGTTTGCTCTTTTTGGCGAGGCGCTGGTTGAACGATTGGAGGATGATCACCGCTCTCTGATGCATCCCGCTGCCGATCTCCTCCGTCTCGTCACTGGCCGACACCTTGAACACAATTCGATTGCCCGAGGCCTCGATCACCTCGGCGGCTGCATGAATATCATGGCCGACAGGCGTCGCTGCGAGGTGCCGAACATCAATTTCCGTGCCGACCGCACTCTCACCTGCATCCAGAAATGGCTTTATCGCATTGAGAGCCGCGTTCTCCATGGCCATGATCATAACGGGGGTCGCCAGCACCTGCGGCAACATCGCGTCTTTGAACTGATTGGCGAGATGCTCAGGCAGCACCCGCAGCGTGAAGGTTCCTGTCGTTCCTAACGGTATTTGGCGCATCCAATTGTCTCCATTTCACCAGCAAATGGTCTCGCGCGGCATTCGTCAGGAGCATTTCGATGCGGTCTTATCTTGCTTCTCTCGTCCCGCGTGTGACAGGTCATACGTATTCAAAAGCGAAGTCCATATGAACGCGTCAGGCGATCGCGGTGAGACGGCGATGGCCGCCGACGACGTCCGCGATGGCGAGATCTGGTAAATCGTAGTTTTAGCTTCTTGAAGTGCAATTCAAGTGGAGTTTCGGCCTAGACTAGGCGCACGTCGAGACTTATTTCGTTCCCTTGAGTGCGGTCAGGTAATCAATGATTGGATCGACATCCTCCGGTGCTACCGGCGCCTTGTAATTGTTGATCATCTTGTGGACTTCAGCCGTCCATGCCAGCTTCGACAGCGCCGGCTGGTTCAACACCATGTCGGCTGAATGACAGGCCAGGCAGTTGCTGTTGATCGCGTTCGCTCCGGGCCCATCGGGAAACATCTTGTCGCTGTCTGGCAGGTCGATCTTCACGGGTTTGGGCTCGAGCGGCGCGGCCGCGTGTGCAACCACCGGGGCCGATGCCACGCTCAATACGAAAATGGTCGCCGCCACGCTGTTGCGAAACATCGGAATATACTCCCTCAGACCGCTATCACATCGATTCCTTCCACGACATTGCGCATGAAGCCGGCAGGATTCCAATTGGCAGCGTCGGGTTGCGTCACGCCCTTGCCATTCGTGCAACGGGCTAACAAGCCGTATTTTCCCGGCGAAGGCAGCTTGAGCTGGGTTTGCCACCGCCGAAATCCATAATTGCCTTCGTCTTTTCCAAGCTGCGCCTCGCGCCAGCTTTGGCCCCGATCGATGGAGTAGTGCATCCTGGCCACGTTGCTATCGCCGCCGAATGCAATGCCGCGCAACGTCGTCGGCGCACCAGACTTCACCTGCGCGCCTGAGGTCAGATTTGTAACGAAAGATCTCGGTACCATTCGGTTGATGGGAATCATCTTGACGTTGGTTTCGCCGGGTTTGACGTTGGCATGCGGCGTATCGGGAATGGTGTAGGCAACCTTCGTCCAATAGTTCGTGTCGGGTTGGTTGAGCACTTCGATATCGTTCAACATTTTTACCCAATAGGTCGCATACCAGCCGGGCACCACCAGCCGCAGCGGAAATCCGTTCACCAGGGGCAATTGCTCGCCGTTCATGGCGTAGGCAATCATAACCTCGCCATCGCGCGCAAGATCAATATCCAGCGATTTCATAAAATGCGGCGCATCCGCTACGACCGGCTCGTCGAGCCCTTTAAATCGCACCTGAACGGCACCTGGCTTCACTCCAGCCTTATCCAGCACGTCCTTGAGACGGACGCCGGCCCAGAGCGCGTTGCCCATGGCGCCGTTGGCCCATTGACCGCCGGGTACGCGAGGCTGGAAGAAGCCTCGCGAGTTGCCCGAGCATTGATTTACCGCGGCTAGTTCGACACGCGGCAATCCATGCAGGATGTCGTTCATAGATAGCGACAGAGATTGATTCACGTGGCCGTGTACGTTCAGGCTGAACTTGCCGGGATCGATATCGGTCGGGATCACTGCCCAGTGCCAGCGCACATAGAACTGATCGCTGGGGGTGAAAACGCCTTTGTCGAAAACGTCAAATGGCGTTTCCAGCAAAGGTGGACGGGTCCTCTGCAGGATCATCGCCCCTTTCTGCGGGAAGGCGGAGGTGACCTCCCGCGATTCGGGTCCGCCAGGTAGCGGAAGATCGACAGATGTCAGCGCCCAGGACCGCCCGGAGAGAGCAACCGCTCCGACGCCAGCCGCACCAAGCAGTTTTCGTCGGGTAACCATATGATGAAGAGAACGACTCTCCGCCATTCGAGCCTCCACCGCACTGTTCGTTGAACCAAAGGCCGATCGAGACGGTGGATCAATAGTACCGAGGTTTGTTTGAGCGTTCCGTTGGTTTGCGCCGCTTATACTTTTGTTTAGCGCTACGCGAGCCTGGCTTTGGAGCTTTGACCTGCAATTTTGATCGCAGAGGTCTGGATTGTCGCTATCCTGGTTTCAGTATCTCCACGCCGGAATGCCCGATCATTGCTTCCCATCGGGCGCGGTCAAAACGGTAATCAGCGGCGAGGTCATACCGGGTTGCGTTACGGCCTCGCCACCGCGTTTGGTCAGTTGAAGGGAAGCTGATTCGCAACAGGCTTCCGAGGCGTTTGACGTCAGCCGTTGTCGCCGTGAAAGCCCGGACAGAAATCGTGTGCTGTGCTGCACGGCCATTGCTCCATCGGATTCGAGCTCGGCGTGAGCTGATTTGATTTATGTGCGGGCAAGTACAGGCCCTGGTAGCCGACGTGCTCCCTGTGCTGCAGATAAATCTTTGTGACCCGCGGTCTTTCGCTCCCTTGCGACGGAGCAGAGAATGCGAGAGCGAGAAATGTGGCAAAGGCCGCGCCGGCAAGAATTGTCTTCATGAGCCGATCTCCTCATTTTTCGGGGCGTCACTGCCCTCGATCACAGGAGAGTTGGCGTCGGTACGATGGAAATCAGCTAAAATGGAGTTTAATCACCATCACGCTTCGGTGCGAGAGTGCGCCACGCGGCAATTCTCTGGTCAAGGCGCATTTGAGGACACTTAGGAATGCGGTATCCGCCGGTAACGGATCGAGTTCCCGCGGCGGCGCATGTGAGAAGTCCGAAGGCTCGCACGGTCGTTTGCTTGAAGAGACGGACGGCTCGCGCCTGCCTTAGCGGGCGGCGACAGGCGGCGCAAGCCGTCCGCTTGGCAGCCATACGATACCGCACCAGGGAGGAAACGCGGCCGGACTGCTTGCACAACAATAAGTCTGGCCAATCGGCGATACCATTAAACAGAGGTTTAGTTGTGCTAAATTGAAGGCTATTGCGATTACCCGTCAGATCAACGCTGCGGTCGCCTGCGCCGAACCGACGCAACTAGCTCCCGCGAGCATTTCGTATCATTGATAACGCGTCACTGGCCGGAAAGGTTCTGAGGGCTTCGTCGAGCCGGTCATCCGCAAGTTGCCATTCCGCAGCTCGCGCGTCCGGCCGAACGGGATTTTTCCTGATCCCTGATTGGACGCTTGATAGCCGGCCGGTTGCTCCTGACGTTCACTGGCAACTCCTCATATTCGCGCGTTAGCTCGCGCAAACGAGCGAGAGGCATCCATCAGTGCACGTTGCAGATCATCACAACGGTCGCGCGACCACGGCGCGACGACGCGGAGAATTGGCGCAAGATCGGACCAACCGCGGCAAAGGAGGCAAGCCAATTGGAGGCGGATGAACATGTCGAAATGGCGCGTTTCCTGGCTGGGAGCGCGCTGAACCTTCGGGAAGCATAATCGAGATCATTTGGCAGGAGGAGCAAGATGGTAATAGCGGCTGAGAAGACATTTGCAGTAGAAGGAATCCGAGTTCCCGACAGTAGCCTTGCGCGTGAGATCACGCAGTTGGTCCGGGATACCGAGCCTGGGCTGCTATTCCACCATTCGAGCCGCGTCTATTACTGGGGCGCGCTCGCCGGAAAGCGTCGCGGCCTCAAGTTCGATCCTGAGCTTCTCTATACCGGGGCGATGTTTCACGACATGGGCCTCATTCCGGCGCATAGCAGCGCCCACGAGCGCTTCGAAGTCGATGGCGCCAACGCCGCCCGGGATTTCCTTCGCAGTCACGGCATTGCGCAGCACGACATCGACACGGTCTGGACCGCGATCGCCCTGCATACGACGCCGGGCATCCCGCAGCATATGCATCCCGTCGTCGCTCTGGTAACGGCCGGCGTCGAGATGGACGTGCTGGGGCTGAGCTATGCCGAATACAGTGACGCGGAACGCGAAGCGGTCGTGCACGCGCATCCGCGTAGCGAGCAATTCAAGGAAGACATCATCCAGGCATTTTACGACGGCATCAAGCACAAGCCCGACACGACCTTCGGCAACGTCAAGGCCGACGTGCTCGCGGACAAGGACCCGGCTTTCAGACGCGGCAATTTCTGCAGCGTGATTCGCGGATCGGCCTGGAGGGGCTGACCGGCCGAGCACCGTTCGAGATTTGATAGCCGTCTGCCAACCCTCGTCAAAGGAGTTGCAGCGAAAAAAGTAAATCCGTTTTTAGTCGCATTCGCGGGCAATGCCGGCCATCCTTCTGGATGAAGTGGCGTTTTCTCCAAGAGGGGCGATCCGTGGTTCGCGCGTGCGCGTCAGGTGTATCAGCGATGTCCCGGGTCCGCTGCCATTCCCATCTCGAAGGGAGGTAGCGGACCCGGTGGATATCAAGCCCTTACTCGGCCTCGGCGGTGTCCTCATCGCTGCTACGGCGTCCCAATTCAACGACCAGGTGACATCGATCGCGCTCACCGACATCCGCGGTGCGCTCGGGATCAGCCACGATCCGGGAACCTGGATCCAAAGCCTGTATGTGTCGGCGGAGATCGTCGGCATGGCAATCTCGCCCTGGCTGCTGGTGACCTTCACTTTGAGGCGCTGGACGCTTTTTGCGATCATGTTGTGCGGAGCGTCGAGCGTGCTGATTCCGTTCAGCCCCAACATCGAGGCGATCTATGCTTTGCGCCTGCTGCAGGGGTTAGCGGGAGGCATGATTATCCCTCTCGTGATGGGCACGGCTTTTCGCATTCTCACGCCGAAGATTCGGCTCTACGGCCTGGCCCTCTACGCTTTGACCGCGACCTTCACGCCCGCACTGGCCGAGACGGTGGCTGCGCTTTGGACCGACATCGTGGATTGGCGTTTCGTGTTCCTGCAGACAATGCCACTCTGCTCGTTGGCCGGTGTTCTCGTCTGGTACTGCGTGGACCAGGACCAGCCGAAATACGAGCGGCTCCGGATGCTGGACTGGCGCGGCGCGCTGCTGCTGGTGATCGGGGTCGGCGCCTTGAGCACCATGTTGTATCAGGGAGACCGGCTGGACTGGTTCAACTCGCGGGTCATATGCGTCCTGGCCCTGGTGAGCGCGATCACCATCCCGCTGCTGCTCGTCAATGAATGGTTCCACCCTCTGCCGCTTCTAAAATTGCAGATGCTCGGCCGGCGTAATCTGGCCTACGGCGTGCTCGGTTTGTTTCTCTTTGTGATCATCGGCCAATCCGGCTCCACCGTGCCTCTACGATACCTGCAGGAAGTCCAGGGTTACCGGCCGCTGCAGTCCAACCTGATCACGCTGGAGATCGCGGCGTTGCAGCTCGTGATGCTGCCCGCCATGGCGCTGTTGCTGGACTACAAGCAGGTGGATTCGCGCCTGGTCACCGTCGTCGGGCTGGGATTCATCCTGGCATCTTGCATCGGTTCGTCTTTCCTCACAGTCTATTGGAACCGAGATCAATTTTATATCTGGCAACTGTTCCAATCGATCGGTCAGCCGATGGTGGTCATGCCACTTTTGATGAAGGCCACCAACACCGTTACCGGTCCGGCCGACGGCCCTCTCGCGTCGGCACTGTTGAATACATCCCGGGCCATCGCCGAGGCGACGGGCGCATGGTTTCTGGAACTGATCGATCGTTGGCGCAACGCACTGCATTCCGACCGCATTGTCGATGAGGCCGGCCAGGACCGCTGGCGCGTGATCCAGAGCAATGGCGTGCTGCCGCAATATCCGCCGCCGTTGATGCCAGGCGGTCAGCCCCGCGCGCCAGGGAGCTTGGAAGCTTTCGGCCACGCCGTAGCGGAGCAGGTCGCGATTTTATCGGCGAGCGACACCTTCCTGGTCCTCGGCGCCCTGACTGTGTTCTTGATGGTCGTGGTGATGACGTTGCCGGTCCGCGCGTTCCCGCCGCGTATCCACTTTGCAAAGCACTAGGAATCCATATGGCGGAGGATGTAGCGGAGATCGAAACGCGTCCCGTCGAGCCAGAGCGGAACGAAAAGCCGTATTTGGTTCCGGCGCCCGACAGCGACGATCAATCTAAACTGAAGGATCGAAAGTCGAAGGATGGAAAGGCGCAGGGAGCCGACAAAACTTCCCAGCCTCCTCCGCGCTGGCCCTTCTTTCTGGTCGGACTCGTCGTGGCGGCCTTCGTCGCAGTGGTTCTATACACCATTTTCGGGCCACGACCGGACGTCTGGACCGACGATGCCTATGTGATGGTGCACTATGCCACGATCGCACCGCGCATCTCCGGTCAGGTCGACACGGTCTCGGTCGACGACAACGACACGGTCAGGGCAGGAGAGGTGCTTGCGACGCTCGACCCGCGCGATAATCAGACGGCGGTGGCCTCCGCCGAGGCGGCGCTTGCGCGGGACACGGCTCAGCTCGCCGAATTCTCCGCCAGCGTTGCCCGCCAGCCGTCGATCATCGAAGAGCAGCAATCCGCCGTCGCGTCAGCGCAGGCCACGCTCGCTTTCGCGCAAGCCAACGCACGCCGTTACGGCAACCTCGTGGTGACGGGGGCCGGCAGTTTGCAAGAGCATCAGCAGGCCGACGCGGCGCTGCAACAGGACCAGGCATCGCTGGATAGTTCGCAGGCCTCGCTTGACGCCGCCCGCCGGCAGCTGGACGTGCTGACGGCGCAGCGATCCGCGGCGGAGGCAACCACCAGGCTCGACCAGGCGCAACTCGATCAGGCCAGGCTCAATCTGTCCTATACGCGGATCCTGGCGCCGATCGACGGTCTTGTTGGGCAGCGGTCGGTACAAGTCGGCAACTACGTAAGCCCCGGTGCTACAATGATGACCGTGGTTCCGCTCGACCAGGTTTATATCGAGGCAAATTATCGCGAAGTCGATCTGCTGCACGTCCGAAAAGGCCAGCCTGTAACCATCCATCTGGACGCCTATAATGTGAGCCTCCGCGGCACGGTGGACAGCGTTCCCCCGGCGTCCGGCACGTCCTTTGCGCCGATCGCGCCGAACAACGCCACGGGCAATTTTACCAAGATCGTGCAGCGACTGCCCGTCAAGATCGTGGTAACGTCCGGACAGCCCTTGGCTAAGTTACTACGCGTCGGCCTGTCGGTGGAAACCACGATCCACACCGGCCTGGAGGACATCGTGGCTGAACAGGTCAGATCAACCAATCCGGTGACCGGGTATTGATCGATGCGTGCGTTGCCTCTGATGGCGTACCTCTCCATCCCGATGCTTGGCATTGGGATAGCCGGCTGCAGTGTCGGACCGAACTACCAGAGTCCGGAAGTAGCCGAGGCGCCAAGGCGGACATCGCCGGAGACCGCGGGTGTGCCCAGCCGGACGGTCGACGGGGAGATCGATCGGACCTGGTGGAAGACTTTTCGGGACCCCCGGCTGTCCTCGCTGGTCGAAAGGCTGGTGGCGCAAAACCTCGACCTCAAGACGGCGGCGGAACGTGTGGTCCAAAGCGTGGCGCAGCGTCAGGTCGCTGTTTCCCAGGGATTGCCGCACGTCGAAGGACAGTCATCAAGCACCTATAATCGAGTGAGCCCGAATGGCCCGATCTCCGAGTTCCAACCTGCGCCTGGCTCGAGCGTAGAGTATGCCCAGTTTCGAGACGGCCTGACGTCGTCATGGCAGCTGGATTTGTTCGGCCGCGTTCGCCGGGCCGTGGAAGCCGCCGATGCAGAGACCCTGGCGGCCGTGGAGAACAGGCACGGCGTTGCGCTCGTCGCACTCGCCGAACTGGCGCAAAGCTATGTCCAATTGCGCGGAACGCAGGACCGTCTCGGGATCGCGAAGCGTAACCTCCGCCTGTCGGAGGAGAACGTGGATCTGGTGAACGCGCGCTTTGGCAACGGTGTCGCCACCACGCTCGACCTGGCGCAGGCCCGGGCGCAGCAGGCTACCATCGCCGCAACCCTGCCGCCGCTTCGGACCCGGGAGGCCGAACTCATCAACGCAGTGGGGCTGCTGTTGGGTGATGCGCCTCGCGCACTTGAAAGTGAATTACGCAAGCCGAGCGCCATCCCGCGCGTGCCGCGGCGGGTTCCTGTAGGTCTGCCGGGAACGCTGGTGCGCCGCCGGCCCGATGTGCGGGAGGCCGAGGCGCGCTTGCATGAAGCCACGGCGCAGACCGGCGTCGCGGTGGCGAATTTCTATCCGGACGTGACATTGAACGGAGCCGCCGGCGTGGAAAGCCTGCACCTGAGCAATTTGTTTTCCCCGGCTTCGGCCGCCTTCAGCGTCGGGCCGGATGTTTCGATTCCGATCTTCGAAGGGGGACGTTTGCGAGGCGCGTTGGCCCTTCGCGAGTCGCAACAGCGGGAGGCAGCGATCACGTTTCAGAAGACGGTATTGCGAGCTTGGCAAGAGGTCGACGACGCTCTCACCGCTTATGCCGAGGCTCAGCACAAGCGTGCCGATATCGCTCGCGCCGTCGTCCAGAACCAGGCCGCGCTGCAAGCCGCGCGTCAACGGTACTCGGAGGGCGCGCTGGATTTCCTCAACGTCAATTCGGCACTGGGGCAGTTGTTGCAAAGTGAGAACGATCTCGCGGACAGCGACACACAGATCGCGACGGATCTGGTCAACCTTTATCGCGCCCTCGGGGGAGGATGGGAGGTCGTAGACGTCGTTCCCTCCGATCCGGATCGCGCACCGCCGCGGAACGCTGAAGCCCTATAGAACGCCGACGAACCGCCGAACGGAACGGATCGCCCGATTGTGGCAACGCTCGGGGCTCCAATCAATCACGGCCTCGATGCTACCGGCGTCCAGTTCAAAGCCAGCGGCGTCTGCGGCCGAACCCGCCGCTTATCAATCTCAGGATCAGGAGAAGCACGACGGCTCCAACGAAGGCATTTATGATCAGGGCAACGATGCCTACGCCGAGGTGGATACCAAGTTGGGGCAATAGCCAGTCGCCTATGAACGCGCCGACGAGGCCGACGAGCAAATCACCGATCAAGCCGAAGCCACCGCCCTCCATGACCCTGCCTGCCAACCAACCGGCAACCACGCCGACAACGATGATGACGAGCAGACTCTGGTTGGATAGGTGCATGGCGTTTGCTTTCCGCTGGGATTGTCGCGGGTTAATGCTGGTCTCTGGCAATAGTTCCGGCGGTCATGGGCTGGGCTGCAGCGGGGCAAAGGGCCGAGTTTTGCGAAGTCACCCTGCAGAACTAGCCCGCGAAGCAGCCTCTCAGAGCGGGAAACACCGCAGGTAAGCCGCGAGCAATTTTTCATTGCTTGGGGTGATCAGTTGAGAGCCAATCGCTTCGGTGAGTTCGAGGTCGCGGTTGAGAACGCGCAGCCATGCCTGGGAGTCGGCGGTGATGCGCAATCCCGCATCGCCGACATGCCGCCCGGGCACTACCTCCAAATGTTTTCCCTTGATCACGACGGTGGCGTCGAGCGAGCTCGTACCGGTGAAGCACAGATGGGTCACCAGCTCGAGTCCTCGCGCCCGGCCGCGCTGGAAACCAAGGGCGAGAGAAAACATGTAGGCCTGAAGGCTGCCGGTATGGCGGCCTGACGTGACATGCTGGACTTTCTTGTGGGGAAAGCGCCGGGTCACCGTGTCCTCGGCATCGGTGTCCGGGATCACATAGACGAACTCATCCTTGTCGATCAGCGGCTTGACGACCTCCGCGAAATGGCTGTCGCGACTTTCGAGAAAAGGTCCGATGACATCTTCGCCGGCCGGACAGGCCGAGATGCAATAGGCCGCCTTGTAGCCGGGCTTGAACGAGAGCGACTGCCAGACATTCAACGTCTCGGTGCGGGGAACGCGGGACCGGTAATCTTTCGCGTCTGTTAAATCGGCGACCTTCTCGACCCACTGGGCGAAGTTGCCGAGAAAGTCGTGATAATTGTGGGTGTGGCACGACAGGAAATCAAAAGCCCCGTCCGGCTTGATCGCTCCGACCGGGCAGGCAGCCACGCACAATTTGCATTCCAGGCAGGGATTGTAGTCGATCGGATGGTCGTAGGCGTCAACCTCGCGTCCCAGCAGGATGGTGCCCAGCAGCACAAAACTTCCGAACTTGGGATGGATGACACTGCGATGGATTCCCATGCGCCCTAGTCCGGCTTCCACCGCGATCGGCTTGTGCTGGACCATCATGATCCTGGGCAGGTCCATCTCCATCGGGAAGGCGGCAACTGAATTGCACGAGGCAATGCCATGCTCCCCCAGCGCGCGGACAATCGCGCGCGCGGTTTCGTTCACATGATCATAGGTGCCGTGGAATTCCTCATTGGCAACCGAGCGCGTCGGCGAACGAACCGGCTCCCGGTTCATGCGGCAGGCGATCGCGAGCAGGGAACGGGTTCGGCCATAGACCTTCCGGATGTAGTCGCGCTGCGGCGAGATGGCCGCGCGATCGAACTCGATAATGCCGGCGTCGTCGGCGCCACAGTCTCGCGCGATCTGCTTGATGAAATCGGCCGACACCGGGCTATCGGGGATGCCGTCGCGGCTGCGGGCGCGCACGGTCCTGACCGTGGGGTGATCTTCCAAACTCATCGCCACTTCCCCGCATAATATGATGATCATAATTTTATAGGAGGCGCCGATCCGAAGCAAGACCCCTGGAGGCGTGTGTCGTCGGGTTCGGGGCGGCGGGAAAGGCAAGTGCACCGCAAACAAAAACCGCCCCGGTCAGGGGGCGGCTTTGATCCAATTGGAACGATTAGGTCTTATGGCTTTTTGTTTATTTTGCTCTTGACGTATCGGCCTTGCTCAAGCCGCCGCGGCTTACTCCGCCGGCAACGCGGTGCTGCCACCGAACTTCGACGCATCGTTGTAGCTCGGCGTTTCGCTGTAGCTCGGCGCAACGAAGCGGGCCTGGGCCTGGGCCGGTTCATACGCGTAGCTGTTGACGAGGCGGGAGGCCACATGGCGATGGTGGGTCCGGTAGTGATGCACCGTCGCGGCGTTGGCCGAAGCACCGAAGGCGATCAGCAGGCCTGCAACGGTGGCTGCGCCGAGGATTTTGGATTTGGTCATGACTGTCTTCTCCATGAGTCGACTGCGGGCGGAAACGGGGGCTTCCCGCCTTGGGGGTTGTTGACTCCCGGCGCCTATGTCCGTGGGTCTTGTGACCAGAAAACTCGGGATCTGACCGGCGATATTCCCCTGCGGCGTCATCCTGCGACGTTTCGACACGTGCGCGGACCGATGCGCTTGCCGGTTCGCGATCCCGGCCCCACATAAAGTCAAGAATTTCCGAAGGTTACGGCCTCGCCGCGGAGCAGAGCGCACGACGTCGCGGCCGGTTCCGGGCGGTGAACCCGACCTGAAAACCGCCTTCATGCGAGGTTCATGCGCTCTCGATCATGATCGTGTTCAGGGACAACGAGGGTCAGCGAAGATGAGCAACCTGCTGTTTATTCGCCGTTCGTTTGCCTTGCGTCACGCTGCTGCGATGGCGGTGCGCGAGGCGCGGGCTATGCCGGTCGGGCCCGAACGAAGCGCTGCCCGCCGGCGTGCGCGCGGGTTGAAGGAATTGGCGCGGACGGAAGCGTGGCTGGAGGGGCAATCGCCTCTGGCGGATCTGGCATCCCATCAAGGCTCTCGCCGGCGCCGGCCGGCCACGCACAGCGCCGGCGCCCGCGGCGTTTAATGCCACGTCATTTGCGTCTGCCGCAGCAGCTCCAGCGGGCTCCAGGGTTTTGAAATGAAGCTTGTGCCGTCGGGCAGGCGGCTGATGCGTGGGTTGGCCGAGATCACGATGATATGCAGCGCGGGATATCGTTCATGCGCGATCTGCGCGAGTTCGATGCCGTCCATGCTGCCGGCGAGGCTGACGTCGGTCAAAAGCGTGGTCAGGCAACCGCCGACGTGCTCCAGCACCATCTCGGCGGCTTCGCCGCTTTCACACTGAATGACATCCATGTCGCTCTCTTCGAGCAGCATGACGATGGTCTCGCGCTGAAGCGGATCGTCCTCCACCACCAGGGCAACGCGCTTGTAGGGTTGGGCTTGTCCCATCGAAAATCTCCTCGGTGAGCAAATGAGGGGTTTTGGCGAGATGAAGCGCAATAGTCGCATGCGCGCGTGCGTCGGCTAGGCGAGGCGCGGACCGATCTGCAATTCCAGCAGCGCCATCATCTCGAGCGAGACGAATTCCGTTCGCCTTCCCTGGCGCTGCGCAGGATGGTCCGTGCGATCGCCTGGACGTGAGCCGAACTGACGGGATGCGGCAGCTTGCCAACCGCGTTGGCGAGCGCGGTCTCCATCAAGGCCACGGTGTCTGGCTGAAAGGAAGCATTGGCGAAGTCGTCCATCCGGCACCTCTCGTCGGCATGTAGGTGCGCTAACGGACGTAAAACCTGGATGTTCCTGCCAGGGTTGCTGGTTGTTTGGGCCCTCTTGCGACTGTTGCCGGGAACAAATCCGCTGGTGCGCGCCGACGTGCCGCCGCGCACATCAACGGCGCTCTCGGGTTCGTATCCTCACGCTGTCAGGCGCAATTGATGTCTACGCGTTGTTGCGGTCGCTGCCGCGATTTTGCCTTGTTTGAGGGCGGACGCACCCGCCGCCGGACTCGTTTTGTTCACGTCGTCAGGTGCCGATGTCGGCGGGCTGCGACAAAAAAAGTCCGCGGCGCCGATACAAGGATAGGTTGAGTGAAGGAAAATCGAGTCGCGATGTGCGGCCTTAGATCACGGAATCACGACCTCAACAGCATCCGGATTCGATTTTTCGTGTCTGCTGCGGCGCAGCGTGTGACTTAAATGCCCGCTCCCCCGATAAATCAGGGCATTCGTCAAGATTTCGGTAAATTTTTCTTTGACGAATCACCGTGCTGATTCATTTTCGCCTTCTGGGGTCAATCTGGAGGCCAACGTATGAACGTCATTGTTTTCGCGTCGCGTAAAGGAGGCTCGGGGAAAAGTACCTTGGCCGCTCATCTCGCCGCGCATGTCCACAAGTCAACCAAGCCATGTCTGCTCATCGACGCCGATCCGCAGGGGTCACTGACGCTGTGGCACAAGCTGCGCGGCACCAATGAGCCGGCCATCAAAACCGCCGTCAATTCCGTCAGCGGAATTGTCGCCGCCGCCAAGCGCGACGGCATCGAATGGGTATTCATCGACACGCCGCCGAATATGTCGGCCGTGGTCGAAGACGCCATCAAGAGTGCCACGATGGTGATTATTCCGGCGCGGCCGGGAGTGTTCGACGTCAACGCCGTGCAGGACACGATTCAGACCTGCCGCGGCGCGCGCAAGCCCTATGCGGTGGTGATCAACGGCGCACCCGCGCAACGGGACGGCGTGGAGAGCCGCATCGTCACCATCGCGCGCGAATCGCTCGCCAAATTCCGTGCTCCGGTGTGGGGCGGCCAGATCACCAACCGGGCCGATCTCCTGATGGCGCTCGGCAAGGGTGAGGGTGCCCGCGAATACTACGCCGAGGGACGTGCCGCGGCCGAGATCGGCAAGCTGTGGGCCGCGATCGAACGTTCGATCAAGGCGATCCGGGGCCAGGCTTCGGCGACCGGCGCGATGCACAAGCAGGCGGCCTGATCCGGGCCGCTGACAACGCGGGCTGGAAGTAAGGGCTGGAAGCAAGGCTGTACGGAATTAAGAATAACAAGAACGCGCGGGCTCCGCGCGTTTTTCGTTGTGTGGTGGTGTTTTCGCGAAGCCTTCGCCGACGTCATCTGAAGAGCGGCGTCGGAGTTCATCAGGCTCTTAGTTCACCATCAATACATAAAACAGCACGACCGGCGATAGGGTCAGGATCACCGACCAGATGCCGAGCGCCCAAAGAATATCCTGGATGCTGAAACCCTGTTTTTCAGGGTGTGAATGATTGTTCTTGCCGTTCACGACGATCCCGCGTTTTGTGTTGCGGGGACTTTGATAGCTATCGAGCTTTAAAAAGCCGGCCGCGATTTTGCTTGCATTTGAACACAGGTGCTACCGCGGGTTAACGACGATCGCGTGGCAAGCCCGGATTCTTCACGCGCGCATGAGCAGATGAAAGGCCAGCACCGGCGACAGTCCGAGCACCGCCGCCCACAGTGCGAACGACGACAGCATCAGGAAATCCTGCATGCGCTGCACGCGTTCGCACACCGGATATCTCGGATTGGATTTGGCCTGCGTGGTCATTGTTTCCCCCGTTTTTTGTTATGGGAAGACAATAAGCCTCAAATTCTAAAGATCGCGCCGCCGCATCGAGCGGATTTTATGCGCTGCGGTTAGCAGACATTAACCACGCGCGCATCAGCGGTCGGCGCGGCTGACCACGTCCATCAGTTCGGCGATCTTACGGCGCTGGTCGGCCTTGTCGCCTGAATTGATCGCATGCTCGACGCAATGGGCGACGTGATCGCGCAGGATTTCCTCCTCGACACGGCGCAGTGCTGCCTTCGCCGCGGCGATCTGGGTCACCACGTCGATGCAATAGCGGTCGTCTTCGACCATCCCGGCGAGGCCGCGGATCTGGCCTTCAATTCGTTTCAGCCGTTTCAGGCAGGAGGTCTTGATCTCGGTGCGCATGTGCCTCATATACCCCCCTAGGGTATCATATTCAAGAGGCCGGGAGACGACTTTGGCGCAGACGGTGCATGCTCACGGCCACGGCCATCATCACGATCACGCCCACAACCACGGCGCCGATGCGCCGGCCGACATCGCGCCGGCGATCGATCCGGTCTGCGGGATGAAGGTCAATCCGGCCACTGCCAAGCATCGCTTCGCCTATCAAGGCCAGGACTATTTGTTCTGCGGCGGCCGCTGCTGCGAACGCTTCGAGGCCGAGCCGGAGAAATATTTGAGGCCGCGCGAGGCCGAACCGCCGGCGCCGGCCGGCACCATCTACACCTGTCCGATGCATCCCGAGGTGCGGCAGCAAGGCCCGGGTAGCTGTCCGATCTGCGGCATGGCGCTGGAGCCCGAACAGGTTTCGCTCGACGATGCGCCCGACCCCGAACTGATCGACATGACGCGGCGGTTCTGGATCGCGCTGGCGCTGACCGTTCCGGTATTCGTGATCGAGATGGGCCGTCATCTCGGCCTGATGCACCTGGTGCCGGGCCTGTGGTCGAACTGGATCTCGCTGGTGCTGGCGACGCCCGTGGTGCTATGGGCCGGCGCGCCGTTCTTCGCGCGCGGCTGGCGCTCGCTGGTTACGCGCAATCTCAACATGTTCACGCTGATCGCGATGGGCACCGGCGTCGCCTGGCTCTACAGCATGGTGGGCACGCTGGCGCCGCAGCTATTTCCGCCCGCGTTCCGCGACATGCATGGCGCCGTCGAAGTGTATTTCGAGGCCGCGGCCGTCATCACGGTTCTGGTTCTACTGGGCCAGGTGCTGGAATTGCGGGCGCGGGCGCAAACCTCGGGCGCGATCCGGGCGCTGCTGGGGCTCGCGCCGAAAACCGCCCGGCGCGTCACCACGCATGGCGACGAGGATGTCGCGATCGATGCGATCGCGGTCGGCGATGTCTTGCGGGTGCGTCCCGGCGAGAAGATTCCGGTCGATGGCGTGGTCACCGAAGGGCAGTCTTTCGTCGACGAATCCATGGTCACGGGCGAATCGATGCCGGTCTCGAAGGCGGTTGGCGCCAAGCTGATCGGCGGCACCGTCAATCAGAGCTGGCGGCCTGGTGCTGCGCGCGGAAAACATCGGCCGCGACACCATGCTGGCGCGGATCGTCGATATGGTGGCGCGGGCGCAGCGCTCGCGGGCGCCGATCCAGCGCCTCGCCGACCGCGTCGCCGGCTGGTTCGTGCCGGCGGTGATCGCGGCGGCGCTCGCGGCGTTCGCGGCCTGGATGGCGTTCGGGCCGGAGCCGCGCTTTACATTCGCGCTGGTCGCCGCCGTCACGGTGCTGATCATCGCCTGTCCCTGCGCGCTCGGCCTCGCCACGCCGATGTCGATCATGGTCGGCGATCGGCCGCGGCGCGCATTCCGGCATTCTGATCCGCGATGCGCAGGCGCTGGAGCGGCTCGAGCGCATCGATACGCTGGTGATCGACAAGACGGGAACGCTGACCGAAGGCAAACCGAAAGTCGTCGGCATCATTCCAGCGGAGGGCGTCGAAGAAGACGAGTTGCTGCGGCTCGCCGCCAGCGTCGAACGCGGCAGCGAGCATCCGCTGGCGCGCGCGATCCTCGAAGCTGCCGTCGAGCGCAGACTGGATCTCGGCCCGGTCGGCGATTTCGCCTCACCGTCCGGCAAGGGCGCGACCGGGACCGTCGATGGCAAGTCCATCGCGCTCGGCAATGCCGCGCTGATGGCTGAACTGAATGTTGCGACCAACGCGCTCGACGATGCGGCGGAGGCGGCGCGGCAACAGGGCGCCACCGCGATCTATCGTCGCGATCGACGGCCGCGCGGCAGGCGTCATCGCGATCGCCGATCCGATCAAACCATCGGCACAAGCCAGCGCTGGCGGCGCTGCGTAGCGATGGCCTGCGCATCGTGATGCTGACCGGCGACAACATGACGACCGCGCGCGCGGTGGCCAAGACGCTGGGCATCGATGAGATCGAGGCGGGCGTGCTGCCGGAGCGCAAGGGCGAGGTGGTGCAGCGGCTGCGGCCGCGAAGGCCGCCGCGTCGCCATGGTCGGCGACGGCGTCAACGACGCACCGGCGCTGGCCGCGGCCGATGTCGGCATCGCCATGGGCAGCGGCACCGATGTCGCGATCGAAAGCGCCGGCGTGACGCTGTTGACCGGCGACCTCGCGGGCCTGGTGCGGGCGCGGCGTCTGTCGGTCGCGACCATGCGCAATATCCGCCAGAACCTTGCCTTTGCGTTCCTGTACAACGCCGCCGGCGTGCCGATCGCCGCCGGCGTGCTGTATCCCGTGTTCGGCATCCTGCTGTCGCCGATGGTCGGCGCCGCCGCGATGGCGCTGTCCTCGGTCAGCGTGATCGGCAACGCGCTGCGATTGGCGCGGACGAAACTGGATTGAGTCGAGTCTTTCAACCGTCATTGCGAGGAGCGCAGCGACCAAGCAATCCAGTTTTGCTTGTTGTCTGGATTGCTTCGCTCCGCTCGCAATGACGAACTTAGGCCCGCCGCCGCAACGCCAGTGCCCGCCGCTCCATTTCCGCGTCCAGCCGCGCCGCGAGTTCCGCGCTCACTTCCACCATCGGCAGGCGCACTTCGGCGCTGTCGATCAGGCCGCTGCGCCACAGCCAGTATTTCGCCGGCGCGGGGCTTGGCTCGGCGAACAACAATCTTGTCAGTTCGGAGACTGCCTCCCAGCGCGCCAGGGCAGCCGTCGCGGTCGCCTTCGCGCAACAGCGTGCGCACCGCCGCAAAACTCTCGGTCTCGATATGCGCCGACGAGCAGGATGGCGCCGTCGGCGCCGTCGGTCAGCGCGTCGTAATATTGCGCGTCCTCGCCGGTCAGCACGCGAAAGCCTGGCGGACGCCGGCGCAACAGGTCGATCGACTGTGCGCGGTCGGCGCCGCAATCCTTCAGGCCGACGATGTTCGGATGTTCGGCGAGGCGCAGCAGCGTCTCGTTGGTGAGATTGACGCGGTCCGGTAGGGAATGTTGTAGAGCACGATCGGCCACGAGGCATGATCGGCCAGCGCGCTGAAATGCTGCAGCAGGCCGCGCTGCGACGGCCGCACGTAATACGGGCTTGCGATCAGATAGCCGTCGATCGGCCAGGCCGCCGTTTCATCCAGCGTATCCGGCAGCTTCGCGGTACTGGCGCCCGATAGCCCGAGGCAGATCGGCATAGTGCGCCGGGCTCGGCGATCGCGGCCCGCGTCAGCGCGACGATCCGCTCCAGCTCGGCCATCTCAAGCGTCATGCCTTCGCCGGAAGTGGCAGCGAGGATCAATCCGTCGACCGGGCCGCGGGCGTAATGTTCGACCAGCCGGCGCAGCGAGGCCTCATCGATCTCGCCATTGCGAAACGGCGTCACCAGCGGCAGCCACAGGCCCTGCAACTGGTCGCGCAGACCGGTATTGGCTCGATCGGCATTCAGCCGATCCGTATCTGATCTACGGGTATCTAATCTATTCATGGGTCCATCTCCTTTGGGGTAGCCGGAGACGGGACAATAAAAAACCCCGTCCAGACGGCGGGGTTTTGGGATCGGCAAGGTGCGAGAAGTTGGTCGCGCGCGTCGATCTTAAGTCCCCGGGAGGGGAGACTTTTTTCGACAACGCGACCGTGCACGGATTCGTGATCATTGTTGGATGATGCGTGAGCGGGCCGGGCTTGTCAACGCGAGGGCGCGCCTCGCGCACGGACGGTCGCTGCGATGCATCAAAAGGTGACAATGGTGCGATGCAACCGATAGTAGTACCGGCGGGAACCACCGTCGCCGCCGGCGCAAATGAAGGAGCGCGCGAACGCCCCCTCAGCAACAAGGGACTTGGTAACGCAATGAAGGACTTAGCTAAGAAACTTGGCAACGGCGGATGCGGGAACGATTTCGGCTTTCCCCCGCCAGACGCGCGGCTTGCGCGCAAAAAAAGCCGGGCCCAAAGGAGCCCGGCTTAAGGTATTGGCCACGTGAGGCCGACACAATCACCTTCCAAGAGGGATTACTGAACGTCCGCGCCACTGGAGGAGGGGGACAAATGCGCAACGCGAATGCTCAGCGTACCAACACTATGATCCCCGTTGGTGCCCTGCGGCAACCGTCCAGTCCGCATGTCAGTCATGCGGAGTCCGGGGGTTATCGATTGATAATCAAGACGGCCAGCGCTGCGCCTTGCTGACCACGAAATCGCGGAACACCTGCACGCGCGCGACCGTCTTCAACTCTTCGGGATAAACGAAATAGGTGTCGAGCTGGATCGAGTCGGATTCGCCGAACAGCTGCACCAGGCGGTTATTTTCCTCGACCAGATAATCCGGCAGCGCGGCGATGCCGAGGCCCTGCTGGCAGGCGCGCACCAAGCCCAGGATGTTGTTGACCTTGAAATAGGCCTCGCGCGGACCCGAGCCGTTGCGGCCGGCTTCGATCAGCCAGCTGCGGTTCTGCAGATGCGGCGGCACCTGTCAATCGCTCGAGCATGATGATGCGATGCGCGTCGAGATCGTCGAGCGTGCGCGGCGTGCCGAAGCGCTTGATGTATTCCGGCGAGCAATAGGCATGGAAGCCGATCGAGAACAGCTTGCGCTGGATCAGGTCCGGCTGGGTCGGCTTGCGGGTGCGGATCGCGACGTCGGCCTCGCGCATCGACAGGTCGAGATCCTCGTCGGTCACGATCAGCGAAATCCGGATTTCCGGATAAAGCGCGGTGAATTCGTCGAGCCGCGGGATCAGCCAGTTGATGCCGAGCGCCGGCGGCGTGGTGATCTTGAGGTCGCCGCTCGGCCGCTCGCGGCTGTCGGTCAATTTGGCGCGCGCCGCCTGCAACTGCATGAACACGTCATGCGCGGTGCGAAACAACAGGTCGCCCTGCTCGGTGAGGATCAGGCCGCGGGCATGGCGGTGAAACAGCGACACCGAAAGCTCCTGCTCCAGCGCGCTGACCTGCCGCGAGACCGCCGATTGCGACAGACCAAGCTGCTCGCCGGCATGCGTGAAGCTCCCCGCTTCCGCCGCCGCGTGAAAAACTTTCAGCTTGTCCCAATCCATGTCGGTAAATCCGTCGCGAGTTCGAGCCATGATTATTCCGCCGCCGCGCGGTCGCTCGCGCGAAGTGCGAGAAAGCGTTCGGCTTCGAGGGCTGCCATGCAGCCAAGGCCGGCGGCCGTGACCGCCTGCCGGTAGGTTTCGTCGGCGACGTCGCCGGCGGCGAACAGGCCGGGCACCGAAGTCGCGGTCGAATTCGGCGCCACTTCGACATAGCCCGATGGTTTCAGCTTGATCTGGCCGGCCACGAGGTCGGTCGCCGGCGCATGGCCGATCGCGATGAAGACGCCGTCGGCCGGCAGTTCGGTCAGCGCGCCGGTCTTGACGTTCTTCAGCCGGACATGGGTGACCTTGCCCGGATTCTCGGTGCCGCGGATTTCGTCGATCGCGCTATCCCAGACCACCTTGATCTTGGGATGCTTGAACAGGCGTTCCTGCAGGATGCGCTCGGCGCGGAAATGATCGCGGCGATGCACGACGGTCACCTGCGAGGCGAAGTTGGTCAGGAACAGCGCTTCCTCGACCGCGGTGTTGCCGCCGCCGACCACCACGACTTCCTTGCCGCGATAGAAAAATCCGTCGCAGGTCGCGCAGGCCGAGACGCCGAAGCCCTTGAACTTCTCTTCCGAGGGCATGCCGAGCCAGCGCGCCTGCGCGCCGGTGGCGAGAATCACGGTTTCCGCGAGATAGACGTCGCCGCTGTCGCAGGTCAGGCGGAACGGCCGCTGCCCGAGCTCGAGCTTGACGACGAGATCGGTGACGATCTTGGTGCCGACATGCGCCGCCTGCTTCTCCATCTGCTCCATCAGCCAGGGGCCCTGGATGACGTCGGCAAAGCCCGGATAGTTCTCGACGTCGGTGGTGATGGTGAGCTGGCCGCCGGGCTGGATGCCCTGGATCAGGATCGGCTCGAGCATCGCGCGTGCCGCGTAGATCGCCGCGGTGTATCCGGCCGGCCCGGAACCGATAATGACGACCTTGGCATGGATGGGAGCAGGCATGGGCAGTTCCCTTTCTTAAGGGAGATTGGTCAGGACTTGAGCGGAAAGCGCCGGGAAAGGCTCGCGGCGGCGCCAAAAGTGTCAAATCCAAGTCTAGGATATCTGGCGAGCTATGCAAGAATTGCAATCCATATCAGCGGATTTTCCCCCGGATGCGAGAAATATCGCACTGCACGCGCAATAAAATTGCGCATGCACGGTTCGCTGCGCTAAGAGTGTTGCCAATCATTACCGCCAACTCCGTCAGCCCAGGATCCGGAACCGCGTGTCGAAGAATCTTGACGAAATCGACCTCAAAATCCTCAACGAAATCCAGGCCGACGGCCGAATCACCAATGTGGAACTGGCCAAACGGGTCGGGATTTCCCCGCCGCCCTGCCTGCGCCGGGTCCGGACGCTGGAAGAGGCCGGCTATATCCTGGGCTATCGCGGGCTATTGGACCCGCGCAAGCTTGGCTTCGACGTCACGGTGTTTGCCTCGGTGCATCTGTCGAGCCAGGCCGACGCCGATTTGCGCGCGTTCGAGGAATTCGTCCGCGCCGAACCGCTGGTGCGCGAATGCTGGATGCTGTCGGGCGAGGTCGATTTCATCCTGAAATGCGTGGCGCCTGACATGGCGACGTTCCAGGATTTCGTCACCCATCTGACCGCGGCGCCGCATGTCCGCAATGTCAGGACATCGCTGGTGCTGCACAACTCGAAATACGAAGCCGCGGTGCCGCTGGATATGAAGGTGGTGGGGTAGGGCGGGAGTTCAGCGCGTGGGGTGGGCAGAGGCGCATTTGCGCCGTGCCCACCCTACGGCTCTAACCGCCGCTCTTGCTTACTTCTTCCCGCGCAGTATCCCATCGACGCTGATCGGTCCGCCGCCCGAGGTCGCGAGATAGAGGCACGCGAAGCAGAACAGGATCGCGGCGGTGCCACCGTTGATCAGCGGCAGGAACACCGGCTCTTGCGGGTTCTTGAACATGTGTCCCAGGAAATAAGCGAAGGCCATTTCGCCGGACAGGATGAACGCCACGGGGCGCGAGAACAGGCCAATCATCAAGAGCGCGCCGCCCACCAGTTCGATCGCACCGGCCGTCGTGATCAACGGCGGAATGTTGGCGAAGTAAGGCAGCACGGGAAATTTGAAAATCTTCGCGATGCCGTACTGAAACAGCAGCAATCCGGTGATGAACCGGAACAGGCTGAGCACCGTCGGTTGCCACTTCGATAACGTCTGGTCCATGTCACTTACCCCCTTGTTTGACACGTTGAGTTAGTTCTACCGCGTTACACGGTCTTCTTCACCGGCGTGTGATGTCAACACCTGCGAAATCAAATCATTCCCGATGGCCGCAGGTACCGCTGCTCGCCGCATTCACTTGGTTATGATTCATGATCATTATAGATGTCACATATTATGAATCCGGCCGCGACGGCTCTCCTCACGATCCTGTCAGCGTCAGGTGACCACCGCAAATCATGATGGCACGCAACAAAAAAGCCGCGTAAGGCGCGCGGCTTCTTCGAACAGGTCACCCGCAAGTAACTAGCGCCACTCGACCTTGGTGATCTCGTAGGCCTTCGAGCCGCCGGGCGCCATGACTTCGACGGAAGTGCCCTTGCTCTTCCCGATCAGGGCGCGCGCCAGGGGCGAGGTGATGGAGATGCGGCCTTTCTTCGCATCGGCTTCCGGCTCGCCGACGATCTGCCACACCGTTTTCTTCTCGGTGTCTTCGTCGACCAGCGTGACGGTGGCGCCGAATTTGACGGTGTCGCCCGAGAGCTTCGAGATGTCGATAATATCGGCGCGCGCCAGCTTGTCCTCGAGCTCGGCGATGCGGCCCTCGTTATGCGACTGCTCTTCCTTCGCGGCGTGATATTCCGCGTTCTCCGAAAGGTCGCCATGCGAGCGCGCTTCCGCGATATGCTCGATGATGCGCGGACGATCCTCCGATTGGCGCCTCTTCAATTCGACCCCAAGGGCAGCATAGCCGCCCGCGGTCATCGGAACCTTTTCCACCATCTCTCTTGTCCTTTAACCTTATGCGGACCAATCCGCGGCACGCACAAACGCCGAAACGCAATCCCTTTGTGGCCGGTAAGTTCCAGTCATGAGGGATTACAAGCCGATCAATTGCCGGACGCAAAGCCGGCCAACGATTAGCTTTCGGAAAAATAACTCTGCAGGGTGCGGACCTCAAGGTCCCCGCCCAGATAGGCGCGGATGCCCTGCGCGGCCGCCACGGCACCCGAAAGAGTGGTGTAATATGGCACTTTATGCAAGAGGGCAGCTCGTCGTAATGAGCGGCTATCGGCCAGCGCCTGCGGCCCCTCGGTGGTATTGAACACGAGCTGGATATCGCCGTTCATGATGGCGTCGACGATATGCGGCCGTCCCTCCAGCACCTTGTTGACTTTCTCGGTCGGGACGCCCTGGTCGGCGAGGAAACGCTGCGTGCCGGACGTCGCCATCACCTTGAACCCAAGCGAGAATAACAGTCGCACCGCGTCGACGATCCGGGTCTTGTCGATCTCGCGCACCGACACGAACACCGTGCCCTTGCGCGGCACGCGGGTGCCGCCGCCGAGCTGGCTCTTGGCGAAGGCGACCTCGAACGAGCGGTCGATGCCCATGACTTCGCCGGTCGAACGCATCTCCGGTCCGAGCACGGTATCGACGCCCGGGAAGCGGGCAAACGGGAACACCGATTCCTTGACGCCGACATGGCCGAGCTGGCGCTTCTTCAAATTGAAGTCGGCGAGCTTTTCGCCGGCCATGATCCGGGCGGCGATCTTCGCCACCGGCATGCCCATCACCTTGGCCACGAACGGCACC
This sequence comes from uncultured Alphaproteobacteria bacterium, assembly GCA_963755895.1. GTDB lineage: Bacteria > Pseudomonadota > Alphaproteobacteria > Rhizobiales > Xanthobacteraceae > Bradyrhizobium. Next base: position 121,683 of record CAVWMD010000015.1, on the reverse strand, counting down.
GTGCGCGAGGCCCGCGGATTGACTTCGAGCACGTAAATCTCGCCGTTCTTGATGGCGTATTGCACGTTCATCAATCCGACCACGTCGAGGCCGAGCGCCAGTTCGCGGGTCTGCCGCTCGAGTTCGGCGATCATCGCGGCATCCAGCGAATGCGGCGGCAGCGAGCAGGCGGAATCGCCGGAGTGAATGCCGGCCTCCTCGATGTGCTCCATGATGCCGACGATGAAGGTATCCTTGCCGTCGCACAGGCAATCGACGTCGATCTCGATGGCGTCCGACAGATAGCGATCGAACAGCAGCGGATTGGTGCCGAGCACGGTGTTGATCTGCCCGGTCTTGTCGTTCGGATAGCGCGCCTTGACGTCGCCCGGCACCAGCTCCGGCAGGGTGCCGAGCAAATAATCGCCGAGCTGGCTTTCCTCGCGGATGATCTGCATCGCGCGGCCGCCGAGCACATAGGACGGACGCACCACCAGCGGCAGGCCGAGATCAGCGGCCACCAGCCGCGCCTGCTCGACTGAATAGGCGATGCCGTTCTTCGGCTGCTTCAACCGCAATTTGTCGAGCACGCGCTTGAAGCGGTCGCGGTCTTCGGCCAGATCGATCGCGTCGGGCGAAGTGCCGAGGATCGGCACGTCGGCCGCCTCCAGCGCATGCGCGAGCTTGAGCGGGGTCTGGCCGCCGAACTGCACGATGACGCCGTGCAGGGTGCCGTTCTGCCGTTCGGTCGCAATGATCTCGAGCACGTCCTCGGCGGTCAGCGGTTCGAAATACAATCGGTCGGCGGTGTCGTAATCGGTCGACACCGTTTCCGGATTGCAGTTGATCATGATGGTTTCGTAGCCGGCGTCGTGCAGCGCGAAGCAGGCGTGGCAGCAGCAATAGTCGAATTCGATGCCCTGGCCGATCCGGTTGGGTCCGCCGCCGAGAATGATGACCTTGTTCTTGTCGGACGGCGCGCTTTCATCGGCGAGGTGACCGGCGAACGGGGTTTCATAGGTCGAATACATGTAGGCGGTGGGGGAGGCGAATTCCGCGGCACAGGTATCGATGCGCTTGAACACCGGGCGAACGCCGAGCGCGTGACGCCTGGCCGTGATGTCGGCTTCGGTGCCATGGGAGAGCACGGCGAGCCGGGCGTCGGAAAATCCCATCGCCTTCAGGCTGCGCATGCCGAAGGCGTTGCCGGGCAGGCCGTTCGCCTTGATCTTGGTTTCGGTTTCGACGATGCCGCGCATTTCGGCGAGAAACCACGGATCGATCTTGCAGGAGGTGAAGATCTCCTCGTTGCTCCAGCCGAGCCGCATCGCCTGCGCCACCTGCAGGATCCGGTTCGGCGTCGGCGTGCCAAGGGCGGCGCGGATGGCGTTCTTGTCGTCGTCGCGGCCAAGGCCTTCGATCTCGATTTCGTCGAGCCCGGTCAGCCCGGTCTCGAGGCCGCGCAGCGCCTTTTGCAGGCTTTCCTGGAAGGTGCGGCCGATCGCCATCACTTCGCCGACCGATTTCATCGAGGTGGTCAGCGTGGTGGAGGCGCCGGGAAACTTCTCGAACGCAAAGCGCGGAATTTTCGTCACGACGTAATCGATGGTCGGCTCGAACGACGCGGGCGTGGCGCCGCCGGTGATGTCGTTGGCGATCTCGTCCAGGGTGTAGCCGACCGCGAGCTGGGCGGCGACTTTTGCAATGGGAAAGCCGGTGGCCTTGGAAGCCAGCGCCGACGAGCGCGACACCCGCGGGTTCATCTCGATCACGACCATGCGCCCGTCGGCCGGATTGACGCCGAACTGCACGTTGGAGCCGCCGGTCTCGACGCCGATCTCGCGCAGCACCGCCAGCGAGGCGTCGCGCATGATCTGGTATTCTTTGTCGGTCAAGGTCAGCGCCGGCGCGACCGTGATGGAATCGCCGGTATGGACGCCCATCGGATCGAGATTCTCGATCGAGCAGATGATGATGCAATTGTCTTTCTTGTCGCGCACCACCTCCATCTCGAACTCTTTCCATCCCAGGACCGATTCCTCGATCAGGACTTCGTCGGTGGGCGAGGCGTCGATGCCGCGCTCGACGATCTCGATGAATTCGGCCTTGGTGTAGGCGATGCCGCCGCCGGTGCCGCCCATGGTGAAGGAGGGGCGGATGATGGCGGGCAGGCCGATGTCGTCGAGCGCGCGCAGCGCGTCGGGCAGGTTCTTGGTCTGGATCGAGCGCGGCGTTTCCAGGCCGATCCGGGTCATGGCCTCGCGGAAACGGCCGCGATCCTCGGCCTTGTCGATGGCATCGGCGGTGGCGCCGATCATCTCGACGTCGAACTTTGCCAGTGTTCCCTGTTTACGCAGCGACAGCGCGCAGTTCAGCGCGGTCTGCCCGCCCATGGTCGGCAATAATGCAAAACCGCCGGGAACGACGTAACGTTCTTTCTCGATGATCTTGGCGACGATCTCCGGCGTGATCGGCTCGATGTAGGTCGCATCCGCCAGTTCCGGGTCGGTCATGATGGTCGCGGGATTGGAATTGACCAGAACGATCCGGTAGCCCTCCTCCTTCAGCGTCTTGACCGCCTGGGTGCCCGAATAATCGAATTCGCAGGCCTGGCCGATCACGATGGGACCGGCGCCGATGATCAGGATGGTGGAGATGTCGGTTCTTTTGGGCATCAAGTCTCAACGGTTGGAAAATGGGCACAAAAAAAGGGCGCGCCTGCCGCGCGTCCCTCAAGCCGTAGCGCGGGTCACCCCTCGCGCGCGGGTGGTCTTTAGACCAGATTCCGCAGCCGCGAAAGGGTCAAAAACGGGCCATCAACGGGCAAATCAGGCTGCGTCTAAGACGACGGGCAGCCCGGTTCGTCTACGCTTTCGCTCGCCTGGCTATGCCGAACACGCTTGCCAGCCGTCGGCGTGGCTGCGCCACCGTAGCCCGTACAGCGAAGCGTGGAGGCCCGGCCTGGATTTGAACCAGGATAAAGAGCGATGCACTGCTCTCGCGTCGACGCGTTCCGCCACCGGGCCGCGCTCATCATTACCCAACCCACGGCCGCGGGCCATGCCTACCACCGGTTAACCCTAACCGAGGCGGCGTTCAGAAGGCGTGCCGGGCGACGAAGGTCATGCGCCAGGGATTGTGCCCGATATTGAAATGGGCCCGCGACGCCCTAAATCCGGCGGATGCAAGCTTGGCGGTCATTTCGGCCTCGCTGTAGCGTTGCAGGCCGACCTTGGCGCGCAATTGCCGGTAATCCGACAGCGCGGTCGAGATCAGCCCGAGCCAGCGCGTCCTTCAGGAAGCCGTGGGCCGCGGCGAACCGCATCAATGCCATCACGTCCCTGGGCATGCCGACCTCGGGGCGCAGGATATCGCCCACCACCAGCCGGCCGCTCGGTTTGAGCAGCCGGTGGATGGTCGCGAACGCGGCATCGAGCTCGGCCGGCGTCATATATTGGGCGACCGAGTTCATGACCGCGAGATCGACCGATTTCTCGTGCATTTTGCGCACATCGTCCAGCGAGCGCACCCTGATTTTGGTATTGGGCGCAAAACGCGCGATCAGCCGGCCGCGCACGCCGGGCGCCGGCTCCGCCAGCAACAGCTTGCCGCAGGCCTCCGCGACCCGCGCCGCCGACAGCGCTTCGCCACAGGCATAATCCAGCACCACGGCGTCCGGAGAGGAGATGTAGCCGATGATATCCTTGGCGATCAGCTCGAAATGCAGGTCGCGGTGCCGTCTGCTGACATAAATCGTATGCGTGGAATTGTAATAATCGATCCAGTCGTCCATCGTCGCTTGTAGTCCGGTAAAACAGGGTTCCGGTTCGCGGAACCGGCGGGATGTATCGTGCGTTAGAGGGTCCGGAATGCCTTGTCCATCGCCGCCAATTTCCGGGTATCTAACAGGAAGGTTCATCGTGAGCAAAGCCAAGTCTGACAAAGTGTCCCCCGATCTCGATACGCCCACCGATCTGTCGCCCGAGGCCGTGACGAAGATCTCGGCCGCGGTCAACCCTTTGATCGCCGATGCTTTCGCGCTTTACCTGAAGACCAAGAATTTTCACTGGCACGTCAGCGGCCGGCATTTCCGCGACTACCATCTGATGCTCGATGAGCAGGGCGAAGCGATCTTCGGCAGCATCGACGAACTCGCCGAGCGCGTCCGCAAGATCGGCGGCACCACCCTGCGCTCGATCGGCCAGGTCGGTAAACTGCAGACCATCAGGACAACGACGAGGACTATGTGCCGCCGCGCGAGATGCTGCGGGAATTGATGGAAGACAACAAGAAGACCGTGGTCAACATGCGCAAGGCGCACGAGATCGCCGACAAATACAACGATTCGGCGACCACCAGCATCCTGGAAAATTTCATCGACGCCGCCGAACGCCGCACCTGGTTCCTGTTCGAAGCCAGCCGCCAGGAAGGCGGCAACGAGGCGTAAGCTCTGTTTCCGCCGTTCTTCTCTGTGCCGTCATCCTGAGGAGCCGCGCAAAGCGCGGCGTCTCGAAGGATGGCCGCAACTGCAACGCTGAACACGATCCTTCGAGACGCGGCCAGAGGCCGCTCCTCAGGATGACGGCGGGGAATTGGTGGACCGCATCAAATCCGCTAAATCCGAAACTTCAACACCTCTTCCTTGAATTGCAGGCCATGTCCGGGCCGTTCCGGCGCCGTGATCATGCCGCTCTTGATGTCGGGCGGATCGACCCAGAGGTCGTCGATTAGCCCCATGTTCTCGCACCAGATCCCGTTCGGGATCGACGCCAGCAAATGCACGTTCAATTCGGGAAACAGATGCGGCGCAATCGTGATGCCCCAGGTGTCGGCCAAGGTCGCGATCTTGCGCAAGTCGGTCATGCCGCCGCGCATCGGATCGGGCTGCAGGATCGGCAGGCACGGATTGAGGAAGAACGGCCGCAGATCGTACCGCGTAAAATGGGTCTCGCCGCCGACCACGCGCATGTCGAGCGCAGCGGCGATGCGCGCATAGCCGGCAAAATCGTCGGCCGGCACCGGCTCCTCGAGCCAGTAGATGTTGTATTGCTCGAATTTGCGGCCCATCTCGATCGCGACATCGGCGCTCCAGCCCATGTTGACGTCGATCATGATGTCGATGTCGGGGCCGACCGCCTCGCGCATCCGCCGCACATTGTCGAGATCTTGCGCCGGGCGTGTGCACATGCGCGACCTGCATCTTGATCGCCTTGTAGCCCTGCTTGACGAAATGCAGCGCCTTCTCGATCATGCCGTCGCCGCCGGCGCCACGAAAACAGCCCGAGCCGTAGATCGGGATTTCCGAGCGATAATGGCCCCACAGCCGGTGCAGCGGCAGGCCGGCGCGCTTGCCCACCGCATCCCACAGCGCGATGTCGAGCGCCGACATCGCCATCGCGGCGATGCCGCCGCGGCCATAGGTCATGGTCGCGGTCCACAGATCGCGCCAGATCGCCTCGATTGCGGTCGCGTCCTTGCCCTTGACGCGCGGGATGATGCACTCCTCGAGGCAGGCCGCGATCGATTTCATGCCGGGGCGAAACGGAAACAGATAGCCCATCCCGGTGATGCCGCCCGCGGTCTCGACCTCGCAGATCAGGATGTCGCGCGTCGGCCCCAGCGCATGGCCCTTGAGCCAGCGATCGTCGGCCCAGGGCATGCGCAGCATCGTCACGCGCATGTCGCGGATGGTCATGTCGGGGTTTTGTTCGGAATTCATCGGGCGTTTCCTCTTGTTCGTCCGGATCACGTTGGCCTGATCTCGGGTCAACAAACTCAAGCACGATGGCCGCCGCTGATCCAGCGCCGCCGCTCATGGCTCCAATGCGAGCGGCTCACGCCCCTGTCGCGGGCTCCGTGGCAATCTTGAATAGGAGACGGGTGGTTGCGTCGATGAGGCCGGGATCGACGCTCAATTGGCCGAGTGAATTGTGGGACGGGCAGGGCGCATTGGCGCCGTGCCCACCTGTGCGCTTGCTGCCGAAGCGCCGGCCCTCCGGTCAGCCTTTACTGAGCCGACAGGCCAATCGTTGTCTGCGTCTTCACGATTGGCGGCGGATTCCATTTCCCGGTCAGCGCCTCCGACTTCGGACTGTACAGGCGCATGGTCAGATTGAAGGCGCCTTTAGGCGCGGGAAGCCAGTTGGCTTCCTTGTCCTTACCCGGGCTCTCGTTCTGGAAGTATAGATCGAGCGAACCGTCCGCATTGGTTTTGAACGGCATCCAGCTGCTGACGGCGAAGCGGTTCAGGGGGTTGCCGACCTGGAATCCTTCCGAATCGTAAAGCGTGATCGACCAGAAGGCGTTGACCGGCGGGGCGAGGCCCTTTTCGAAGCTGATGGTGTATTTGTTTGCGCCGTCGAGCGGCTTGCCGGATTCGTCGCCGAGATTGAGTGGATAGATGGCATCCTCGACCAGGTTTGCACCGAGCCCGAGTTGCGCGACAATGGCCCGCTTCAGATAGTAGTTGCCGTAGACACCCATCGTGTCGGTGTTCATCGACCAGCCGTTCGCCACCCGCGCCAGCGTCGGCACCTTCCAGGCCATCAGTTTCTGCCCGTCCTGTGGTGCGGTCTCCAGCGCGCGTTGCACGACGGGATCGAGTTTGCCGATGTCGAAGCTCTTGCCGGGTTCGATTCCGATTTTCTTCATCTGCGCGATGATCGGCTCATCGGTGACATGGGGTGGGTGCAGCTTGAGCAGCTCTGCGGCGTAGGCGAAATACACGCCGGCCGACATGGTGTCGACCTGCACTTTCGGCGGCGTCGTCATGTCGACGCTGGGGTCGATCTTGACTTCGACCGGCTTGGCCGCTCTGCCGTAATCTGAGAGCAGCGTGACCTTGTAGCCGGCCTGGATTTTATGGACCGCATCGTAATCGGCAGGGCCGTCGGTCTTGGTGCGGCCGATGATCCAGACATAAGGCGTCGGCGCTTCGATCCGCTGGGTGTCCTTTGGAAGCTTGAACTCGTCCGCGAACCTGTCGCGCAGATCCGGCCGCCAGCCGGCGGGTGTCACCAGAAAGGTCCCCGCCCTGGTGCCGGTCGTTCGCCAACCCGGTGAGGCGAAGACATCGCTCCACATGTCGAGCATCGGCAGCAAATAATAGCGCCCATCGGTATCGGGAACCGAGATGACGACGGGCTCCTTGGTCATATCAAGCCACGCGGCGGAATAGAGCGTGTCGAAATTCGACCGCACAACACCCTTGAAGTCTGGCCGGCGGGTATTCGGGCACATTTACGAAGGTGTTCATCGGGCCTTTGAAGCTCTCTTTGCCCGCCTCGACGTTGGTGGATTGCCTTCGCGTGATATCCATCGACATCAGGGAGTAGAAGTAGACATAGGCGTCTACCGCGATAGCGTGCGCGTCCTGCTCGGTGATGGCGGGTGCGGCCTGAGCCAAAGCCGCAGGGGCCGCCGCCGCGCCCAGACAGAGCGGCAATGTCAGCGTCAGAAATTCTCGAAACATATCGAATTCTCCTCTTCTGAATGTTTGCTGTTGTGAATGATGGCCCGGTCCGGCACGCCTTTCTCACTGCCGGAGGCTTTTCGGCTTCCAAGCTCCCGCGCCGGACGGGAGGCGCGCGTGTAAGAAAACAGACAACGTCGGTTGCATCAAAACGCTAATGGCGGCTGCAGTATCGAGGCAGAGCTGCCGAGATTAGATTCTATGGAGCTAGCCGTAGAAGAGCGACTTGTCGGCTACCCCCACAAGCCTTACGCTAGCATCCGGAACCGGTCACGGTCGCTGACATTTCGTCGCACCAAGGGTGCTGGCGGATGCATTGGCGCGCTCTTTAGCGATCTACACATCGCGCTCCGCGTAAAAAATAATACCCGCGGATCAAGTCGCTGTCAGCGCGTCACGTTCCCTTCGGTATTTCGAAAACCAGGCAAGTCGTGGTGGCATGGGCCAGCAGCCGGCCCTTGGCGTCGGTGATGCGCGCCTCCGCGGTCGCGGTGCGGCGGCCGACATGCAGCGTACGGCCCTCGGTGCGGACCTTGCCTGAATCCTTGCTCATGCCCCTGATGAAACTGAGCTTGAATTCGAGCGTGGTGTAGCCGGTCCCCGGCGGCAGCATCGAATGCACCGCAAGGCCCATCGCCGAATCGAGCAAGGTCGCGGCATAGCCGCCATGCACCGAGCCGATCGGATTATAGTGACGAATGCCCGGTACGCTGTGGATCACCACGATGCCCGGCTCCGCCGTGCAGTCGAACGGCTCGACGGTCTGCATGATCGGCGGCTCCGGCAGTTTGCCTGAAAAGATCGCGCGGACGAAATCGAGGCCGGGCATTGAGGCCATGATCTCGGTCGGCGTGACGCCGTATTCGTTGTTGCGGGCGGGGGTCTCGGACATCAGGGGAATTCCTGCGGCAGGGTAGGATTTTAACAGCGCGTTCGACACATATCACATCACACCGTCATGGCCGGGCTTGTCCCGGCCATCTACGTCTGCATCTCACCGAGAGGCTGCAAAGACATGGATGCCCGGGACAAGCCCGGACATGACGGTGGAGGCGGCGATGAGCTACAGGAGGCGCCGGGATTACCCCCGCTTGTTCGCGCGCATCAAATCCGAAAACCGCTTGAACAGGTAATGCGAGTCGCGCGGGCCGGGGGAGGCCTCGGGGTGGTACTGCACCGAGAACACCGGCTTGCCGTCGAGCTGGATGCCGCAATTGGAGCCGTCGAACAGCGAAATGTGGGTCTGCGTCGCGCCTTTCGGCAAGGTCGCCTGGTCGACGGCAAAGCCGTGGTTCATCGAGGTGATCTCCACCTTGCCGGTGGTCTCGTCCTTGACCGGATGATTGGCGCCGTGATGGCCCTGATGCATCTTCACGGTCTTGGCGCCGACCGCTAGCCCCAGCATCTGATGTCCCAGGCAAATGCCGAACGTCGGCGTGCCCGACGAGATCACTTTCTGGATCACCGGCACCGCATATTTGCCGGTCTCGGCGGGATCGCCGGGGCCGTTCGACAGGAACACGCCGTCCGGCTTCATCGCCAGGATATCTTCTGCCGAGGTGGTCGCGGGCACTACCGTGACCTTGCAGCCCTCGCCGGCGAGCAGCCGCAGGATATTGCGCTTGATGCCGTAATCGATCGCGACCACGTTGAACTCCGGCGCGGTCTGGCGGCCAAAGCCCTTTTCCCAGGACCACGGCGTTTCGTCCCAGGTGAAGCGCTGGCCGGAGGTGACCATCGGCACCAAATCCATGCCCTCGAGCCCCGGCCATTCGCGGGCTTCTTCCTTCAGGCCATGCAGGTCGAACTCGCCATCCCTGGCGTGGGCGATCACCGCGTTGGGCATGCCCTTGCCGCGGATCAGCGCGGTGAGGGCACGGGTGTCGATGCCCGAGAGGCCGATGATGCCGCGCGCGCGGAGCCATTGGTCGAGATGGCGAGTGGCGCGATAGTTCGAGGGATCGGTGATCGCGGTGCGCAGGACCACGCCGCGCGCGCCCGGCGTCGCCGCCATGTTCACCGTCTCGATGTCTTCATCGTTGGTGCCCACGTTCCCGATGTGCGGGAAAGTGAAGGTGATGAGTTGCCCGGCATAAGAGGGATCGGTGAGGATCTCTTCATACCCGGTCATCGCGGTGTTGAAGCAGACCTCGCCGACCGCCTGGCCTTCCGCGCCGAGGCCGAAGCCTTCCAGCACGGTGCCGTCGGCAAGCACGAGGAGCGCGGTCGGTTTGTGATCCGGCCAAGCTGAAGCGTTTTCAGGGGGTGTCATGAACGCATTACATAGTCGTCACTTCCCGCGCCGTCAAAGCCGAAAGCCACGGATTCACATGCGAAATGCGCAAATTTGGCGGTCCGGAAGCGGGCCTGCCGGCCGCGGAACGGTTGTTTCAGCGGCGTGAACGGCCTAGATCAAGGGTTTGACGCGGCCTTGAGGCTGCAAAGAGGACAAAACGATGCTGCGCGACGACATCAACAATGCGGTCAAGGACGCGATGCGGGCCAAGGAGGAGCGCAAGCTCTCCACCTTGCGCATGGTCAATTCGACCATCAAGAACGCCGATATCGCCGCGCGCGGCGAAGGCAAGCCGCCGCTGTCCGACGCCGATCTGCTCGCCGTGTTGCAGAAAATGATCAAGCAGCGCCAGGAGTCCGTGGAGCTCTACGACAAGGGCGGCCGCGCCGAACTCGCCGCGCAGGAGCGCGAGGAGATCGCGATCATCTCCGCCTATCTGCCGAAGCAGATGTCGGACGCCGATGTGAAGGCCGCGATCGGCGCCGCCATCACCGCAACCGGTGCCGCGGGAATGAAGGACATGGGCAAGGTAATTGCCGAGCTGAAGACAAAATACACCGGCCAGATGGATTTCGGCAAAGCCAGCGGCCTCGTGAAGGCGGCGCTGACTGGCTAGTGGCGGAGGCTTCCGGTGTTTCGTGTTGCTGCGGACAGTCTGGAAGCCTACCTCGCCTTCGATCCCGCTCGGACCGCGGATATCGAGCAACTGCATGCGGTGATGCGAAAGGCCGCGCCGTCGCTGAAGCGGCATTTTCATGCCGGCACGCCGGCTGGCGCGGCCGGCATGCGGATGAACATGATCGGCTATGGTCAGTTTCGCTATGCGATCAAGTCCGGCAAGACGGCGGTCTGGCCCGTGATCGGGGTGGCGCTGCAAAAGAACTACATCAGCGTCTATGTCGCGGTGACCCGCGGCGGCAAGCCGCTTGTGTCCTGCTATGCCGGCAGGCTCGGTGAGTTGCGGGCGGGCGGCAACAATTTCAGTTTTGTTGCGTTCAGCGACTTGAATGCCGCGATCGCCGCCGCGTTGTTTGCAGAGGTCGGCGACATCTTCAAAGCGGACAAGGAAAATCCGGTCCGCTATATGCAGGGAGATTGATGTCAATCCGCCGATTGACGATTACGGGCAAGGTGCTGCGGCGCAAGTTGAGGACGCTGGGGTACGACAACATAAGCGCTAGGGGGTGTGGGTCCCGGCGCAAGGCCGGGACCACGGAGTGCTACGGCGTCGCAATCCCCAGCCGCTTCAGCGCTTCCAGCATCCGCTGCGGCGGTGCCATCTCTACCGCGAGCGGTGTGCCGGTCTCCAGCAGGCTCTTCAGGCTGGAGAGGATCGCGGGCCAGCCCTGGCGTCCGCCTGACAGGATGTCGTCGTCGATCGGACGGTCATGCGCCTCGGTCATGGTGAGCCGGACGGCATGGCCGGCCCGTTCGATCTCGTAGGTCACCAGCGTTGCGCCCAGTCTTTCGACCAGCGCCGGCCAGTTGACGTTGAAGGTGACGGTGAGTTTTCGTGGCGGATCGCATTCGAACACTTCGCCGCCGATATGCGGCGAGCCGTCGGGGGCGCGGACGATGAAGGCGCCGCCGATCTTCAATTCGATCTCGACCGCATTGCCAAAAAAATACTGGCGGCTGAATTCGGCGGATGTCAGCGCCTGCCACACCTTCTCCGGTGTGGCGGCGATGTAGATGGTGTAGACCGTCGTCGGTTTGAAGCTGTCGAGTTTCATCGTGTCATCAGCTTTCGAATTTCAGCGCGGCGTAGGGGATATCCAGCGGCTTGCCCGTTTCAAGCATGCTCTTGAGGCCGGACAGGATGGCGGGCCATCCCCTGGAGACGCCGTCCAGGAATTTTCCGCCTTCGGCAAAGCCCTCATGCGTCAAGCTCAGCTTGACGAGCTTGCCATAGGGTTCGATCACGAACGTCGCCAGCGCGGGTGGTTCGCCCTGGTATTTGTCCGACAGATTGACGAACGTGTATGCGAGCCGGCGCGGCGGGTCGTATTCGACGACTTTGCCGGCATCGGAGACCGAGCCATCATCCCGGACCATCTCGAAGGACGCGCCGACCTTCCAGTCCGACCTGAGGCGGACGCCGAACCAGTAATTCTCGGTGAAATCGCCGTCGGTCAACGCCTCCCACAATTCCTGCGGCGTGGTCTCGATATAGGTGACATAGATGAATTCGGGCTTACGCACAGGCCGTCTCCCTGGTAGCCGCGGACGGCGGATCGATCTCCAGCGCATGGCCGGTTTCCAGAAAACTCTTCAGGCTCGCCAGCACCATCGGCCAGCCACCGGAAATATCGCGCCGCGTCTTGCCGCCCTCGTCGAGATGGTCATGGGTGACGATCAGCTTGATGACCTGGCCGCGCGGTTCCAGATCGAACGTGACCCGCGACATTCGCTCGTGTTTTGTCTCCGGTGACAATGGAATCCAGGTGTAGACCAGCCGGGTGTACGGCTCCGACACCAGCACATTGCCCTCGATGCTGATGGCGCCGTGCCGGGTGAAGACATAGGGCGATCCGGCTTCCCAATCCGAGGAGATGTGGTGGCCGAACCAGTAGCGCTCGGTGAAGTCGCCGTCGGTCAAGGCAAGCCAGAGTTTTTCGGCCGAGGTCTCGATGTAGGTGGTGTAGACGAATTCCGGTTTACTCATCGCGTCTCTCCAATTGCCGTTTCAACTCGCTGAGCGCCGTGAGCTTGCCGCGCTCGAATTTTTTGATCCACCGTTCGCCGATCTGATGGATCGGCACCGGGTTGAGGTAGTGCAGCTTCTCGCGGCCGCTGCGGAAGGTGGTGACGAGATTGGCGGCCTCGAGGATCGCAAGGTGTTTGGTGACGGCCTGGCGCGTCATCACGAGGCCGTCGCACAATTCGTTCAACGTCTGTCCATTGCTGGCGTGAAGCCGATCCAGCAGCGACCGTCGTGAAGCATCGGCCAGCGCTTTGAAGACTTCATCCATGGTCAGGACCATAGGCAACCAAATGGTTGCATGTCAAGAGTGTTTTTGCAAACCTGTTTCGCGTGCTATCGTCGCGCGCAGCCAACAACGAAGATTGGTTTTGAAGGGTTGGGGTGGAAGAAGACTATGAAGAGCCGGACCTTATTCGTGGCGTGGTGTGCGATCGTTCTCGTCACCTGCTGCGGCGGCGCAAATGCGCAGCAAGGCACGACGCAGCAAGGCACGACGCAGCAGGGCGCCACGCAGCAGGCCAATGCGCCGCAGCAAGTGATCGGGGCGCCGCCCGAAGCCTCCAATATGAAACTGGTCGGCAGCAATGATTTGCAGGCGCGCAGCGCCTACCAGCCGACCATCCATCACCAGGGCGACCGCTGGATCGCCTATATCGGACATCACGGCGGCACCGACGCTGTTCCCGATCCGGTCAATCCGATGACCGGCAACGCCGAACCGAACGGGACCTCGATCGTCGACGTCACCGATCCGGCGCATCCGAAATATCTGCATCACATTCCGGGCCAGGAAGGAAAATACGAATCCGGCGGCGCGCAGATGGTGCGCGTCTGCGACGGCAAGAGCTTGCCGAAGGGCGATGCCGATGCGGTTTACATGCTGCGCGCGGTCGGCAGCCAGGGGCATGAGATCTGGAACGTCGCCGATCCCGCCAATCCGGTTCTCGTCACCAGGATCGGCGAAGGCCTGAAGGACACCCACAAGAACTTCTGGGAATGCGATACCGGCATTGCCTATCTGGTGTCCGGCGCGCCCGATTGGCGCACCCGGCGCATGACGCAGGTTTACGACCTCAGCGATCCCGCGCATCCCGTCAAGATCAGGGATTTCGGTCTGCCCGGCCAGGAGCCGGGCTCGACCGGCGCGGTGCCGACCGAATTGCACGGCATGATCTCGACCGGGCCGCAGGGCAACCGGATCTATTTCGGCTACGGCACCGACAAGGGCGGCATCATGCAGATCGTCGACCGCGACAAGCTGCTCAACGGACCGAAGGAGCCGACGCCGGACAATCTGCGCTTCCCGGAAATCTCGCGGATGCCGATGTCGGCGTTCAACGGCGCGCATACGACATTCCCGATGAAGGACATGCCGATCGCCGAATTCGCCAGGGATAAGGACGGCAAGACCCGCGACATCGTGATGATCGTCGACGAGGCAATCCTCAATGAATGCGGCGAGCCGCGGCAGATGGTGTGGTTCGCCGACGTCACCACCGAGACCCGGCCGATGATGATCTCGAGTTTTACAGTGCCGGAAGCCAGCGGCCAGTTCTGCGAGCGCGGTGGCCGGTTCGGCTCGCACTCCTCGAACGAAAGCATGGCGCCGGTCTATTACAAGAAGATGGCCTTCATCGCCTTCTTCAACGCCGGCGTCCGCGCGCTCGACATCCGCGATCCCTATCATCCCAGGGAGGTCGGCTATTTCATCCCCTCGATCACCGCGGCGACCGACAAGCGCTGCGTTCCTGCCGAGGGCCAGGATCGCTGCAAGGTCGCGATCCAGACCAACAATGTCGAGACCGACGAGCGCGGCTACATCTATATCGTCGATCGCGCCAATACCGGCCTGCACATCCTGGAACTGACCGGCGCTGCACGCCGCGCGGCGGGACTGCCCTGATGGCGGGTGAGGCGACATGCGCGGGCTATTGATCGCTTCATGGGTTGCGATCGGCACGCTGTCCGGCGTCGCCGCGGCTTTGGTTGCACATGCGGACGCCGGCTTGCCGCGCGCCGGCAACTGGCGCGAAATCGCCTGGCCGTTCCCGCGCGACGGCTGGCCGGCGGGCCGCGCGTTCCGTTGCGACGCCGCCGCGTGCGGCGAAGCGGTCGAACTCTACGTGCGGCCGAAGATCGGCTTCTGCAATTGCGACAGCGGCGTCGCCGATGACGACGAGGTCGACCGCGTCGCCGATCTCGATCTGATCAGCCCGCGCTTTTCGCCGGTTGAAGCCGGCAAGGTGGTGCATGTCGCCGAGATGGCCGGACGCTCGCGCAGCTATGATCTCAAGATGACCGATGGCTCGCAGCACGCCGCGGTCGGTTTTGCCTTGTCGCGGCGCTGCGATCTTTTGGTCGCGGTCGCGCAAGGCAAGGGGCGGGCGGACAACGTGCAGCGCGTCGCGGCGGATTTTCTCGGCTCGGACAATATGGCGCGCTGGATGACGGTGGCGTTGAATGGCGGTTGAGATGAACCTGTGCGCCATCAACCGTCATGCCCGGGCAGAAGCGCATCTTCGCGCTAGACGTCGCGGGCATCCACGTCTTTAATGTTGTCCGAAGACGTGGATGGCCGGGATAAACCTGGCCATGACGCGTCAATTTAAACGAGTCCCCATCATGTCCCTTCAAGTCTATCTCGCCTTTGTCGCCGCCTGCATCGCGCTGGCGCTGTTGCCGGGGCCGATGGTGACGCTGGTGATCGCCAATGGCCTGCGGCATGGCACCCGCGCGGCGCTGATCAATATCGCCGGCGCGCAACTGGGCCTCGCGATCGTGATCGGCGTCGTCGCGGTCGGCCTGACCTCGCTGATGGCGACCATGGGCTACTGGTTCGACTGGGTGCGGTTCGCCGGCGCCGCCTATCTGGTCTGGCTCGGCATCAAGCTCATTCGCTTTCCGGTCGAAGGCATCAGCGCCGACCAGCCGCCACCGCCGCCGCGCGGCGGGTTTTTCCTGCAGGGGCTCCTGGTGCTGCTGTCGAACCCCAAGGTGCTGGTGTTCTTCGGCGCCTTCATTCCGCAGTTCATGGACATGAGCAAGGATCACTTCTCGCAGGTCTCGCTGCTCGGCGTCACCTTCATGGTGATCGCGGGCATGACGGATGCGATGTACGCGCTGTTGTCCGGCCGCGCCCGCGCGATCTTCTCGGCGCGGCGCACCCGCTTGCTGTCGCGCGTCTCCGGCGGCTTCATGATCGGCGGCGGCATCTGGCTGGCGCTGACCCGGGCGCAGGTAGCCGCTTCGCGTCAGATCAGTCGTTCCGCCCTCAACGTCGCTTCGATCTCGCCAAAAACCCGCGCCAGCCGATCCGCCCATTGCTGCTGGCCGGCTGGCGTCGCCGATCAGGTCCTGGCGGATTTCGATGCCGGAGTTCATCAGGCCGCGCGCTTCGCCGTGCACGGGGATGGTGTAGTCGGTCTCGTCGCTGACCGCATAGGGCTCGTTGTCGCCGACCACGAGATCGGCCTCGGCGCGCAGATGTTTCAGCAGCAGCGGCGGCAATCTGGTGTCGCGGTGATAGAGCGTGCCGACATGCCAGGGCCGCGCGATGCCGGCATAGACCGGCGTAAAACTATGCAGCGACACCAGCACCGTCGGCATGCCGTCGCGCGAGGCGCGGCGTCGATCACCTCGTCGATGCGGCGATGATAGGGATCGAAGATCTGCCGGCGCCGCGCCTCGCGCGGCATCGCGCGCGAGGCCTTCATTGCCGGGGATCGTGGTCGCTTCGCTGATGATCGGGATCGAGCTTGGCGCCGTCGGCGGGCGGTTGCAGTCGATCACCAGCCGCGAATAGCGCTGCGCCACCAGATGCGCATCGAGATGTCCAGACAGCGCCTCGGCGACGCCGGCGATGCCGATGTCCCAGGCGATGTGCCGCGTCAGTTCGCTTTCGGGCAGCCCGAGATCGCCGAGCACGCGCGGAATCAAGCGGCCGTAATGGTCGCAAGTGAGCAGAAACGGCGAGCGTCCGCTTGCATTTAGTTCGTGGACCGGCGGAACCTCCGTGCTGCCGAGGAGTAGTGATGTGCCGCCGGCGTTGTTCAAAGCTATTTCCTTGATGGCTGCCTATCGAAGCGGCATGCCGATTTAGATTTAAGCATGTTTCGGTATAGATTAATGTGCCTGAAATCACGATGATTAATTCGACGATGCCGCTCCTGACGATCCATCACAAGACCGAATATCGCTACGACGCGCCCGGTGGCGTTCGGCGAACACCGCATCATGCTGCGCCCGCGCGACGGCCACGATCTGCGCGTGCTGTCGGGCACCCTCGAGATCGAGCCGAAGCCGGCGTCGCTGCGCTGGATCCACGACGTGTTCGGCAACAGCGTGGCGATCGCGACCTTCGACGCGCGCGCCAAGACGCTGACCTTCAACAGCACCGCGACGGTGGAGCACAACCCGGCCGAGGAATTCGCGCTGACGGCGGACGATCCCGCCTATTTCTATCCGTTTCTCTACGATGACGAAGAGTTCCCCGATCTCGTTCAGTTCATCACGCCGCAATATGGCGATCCCGATGGCGAGCTGTCGGCCTGGGCGCGCAGATTTCTCGATGAGCAGGGGACGACGCCGACCTTCAATATCCTCAGCGGCATGACCCACGGCATCCGCGAGGCTTTTACCTATCGCAAGCGGCACGAGCACGGCACCCAGCATCCGCTCGATACCTTGCAGACGAGATCCGGCACCTGCCGCGACTATGCGCTGTTCATGATCGAGGCGCTGCGCCGGCTCGGCATCGCCGCGCGCTTCGTGTCGGGCTATCTGTTCATCCCGGGCGATCGCGCCCATGGCTATGTCGGCGGCGGCTCGACCCATGCCTGGGTTCAGGTCTATCTGCCGAGCGCCGGCTGGATCGAGTTCGATCCGACCAACGGCATCATCGGCACCCGCGATCTGGTTCGCGTCGCGGTGGCGCGCGATCCGCGCCAGGCGATCCCGTTGCACGGCACATATCTGGGGCCGGCCGATGCGTTCGTCGGCATGGATGTCAGTATCAATGTCGTCTCGGCCAGTGAAGCAAACGGGAGCCTGATCATGGAAATCAAGGTCGGCTTTGAGATCAGCTACGCCGCCGTGCAGCCGACGCCGATGGTGACGATGCTCAACATCCATCCGTCGCGCTTCGCCGATATCGTCGGCACCGAAAGCATCGTCGCCGAGCCGAACGTGCCGATCGGGTTTTACCGCGACAGCTTCGGCAATGTCTGCGGCCGGCTGGTGGCGCCCGCCGGCGGCGTCACCTTCCGCGGCAGCGCGCTGGTGCGCGATTCCGGGCTTGCCCGACGTGGTGGTGCCGACCGCGCAGCAGGTGCCGATCGACCAATTGCCCGATGAAGTGCTGCTCTACCTGATGCCGAGCCGCTATTGCGAGACCGACAAGCTCACCGACATCGCCTGGTCGCTGTTCGGCAACACCCGGCCGGGCTGGGCGCGGGCGCAGGCCATCGTCGAGTTCGTGCACAACCACGTCACCTTCGGCTATCAGCACGCCCATCACATGAAGTCGGCGCATGACGTCTACGAGCAGCGCGCCGGCGTCTGCCGCGATTTCGCGCATCTGGCGCTGACGTTCTGCCGCTGCATGGGCATCCCGGCGCGCTATTGCACCGGCTATCTCGGCGATATCGGCGTGCCCACGGATCCCGCGCCGATGGATTTTTCCGGCTGGTTCCAGGTCTATCTGTCGGGCCAGTGGCACACCTTCGATGCCCGCCACAATCACCCGCGGATCGGCCGCATCCTGATGGCCACCGGCCGCGATGCCGCCGACGTCGCGCTGACCACCAGCTTCGGGCGGATGGACCTGGTGAAATTCGTGGTCGTCACCGACGAGGTGGTGCCGGCTTGACGCGTTCGTCATTGCGAGCGAAGCGAAGCAATCCAGAGTCACAGAGTAAGGCTGGATCGCTTCGCTTCGCTCGCAATGACGGTGTAAAACTGTCCCATGAATTCCGATCTTCTGTTCGTCTACGGCACCCTGATGCGCGGCTTCGATCATCCGATGGCGCAGTTGTTGTCGCGCAGCGCCGATTTTATCGGCGAGGCGCGCTGCCGCGGCCGGCTCTATCTGGTCAAGCACTATCCCGGGCTGGTGCTGTCCGACGACGGCCGACGATGTCGTGTTCGGCGAACTGTACCGGCTGCACGCAGCCGGAGGCCCTGCTGCGCGAGTTCGACATGTACGAGGCCTGCGGCGAAGGCTTTGCCGAGCCGACCGAATATATCAGGCGGATGCTGCCGGTGACGCTTGCAGGATGGCGCGGTCGCGCGAAGCCTGGACCTACATCTACAACTGGCCCGTTGACCACCTGCCCCGGATCGCCTCGGGGCGGTTCTTGGAGAAGTGACTGACACGCGTCATTCCGGGGCGATGCGAAGCATCGAACCCGGAATGCTGCGAAGGATTCCGGGTCTGCGTCCTTCGGACCATCCCGGAATGACGGTGCCTGTGAATAGCCGGGAGAACGCCCGACAATCTTCGATACTCTGGGCCTCCGCACCCTATATCGATGATCGGTTGGCACCTGCCTCCGATCCGGCAACACATCACCCATGCGCTTTACGCCCGAATTCCTCGAGGAACTGCGTGCCCGGCTTCCGGTTTCGGAAGTCGTGGGCCGGCGCGTGAAGTTGAAGAAGGCGGGGCGGGAATAGAAGGGGCTGTCGCCGTTCCAGCAGGAAAAGACGCCGTCGTTCACGGTCAACGACCAGAAGCAGTTTTATCACGACTTCTCCACCGGCAAGCACGGCAACATCTTCGACTTCGTGATGGAGACCGAAGGCGTGCTCGTTCCCCGAGGCGGTCGAGCGGCTGGCCGGCGCATGGCGGGGATGGCGCTGCCCGCGGTGACGCCGGATGCCGCGCGGCATGAGCAGCGCCGCAAGACGCTCTACGACGTGATGGAGCTCGCGGCGAAATTCTTCGCCGACACCCTGGCCTCGCGCAACGGCGCCAAGGCGCGCGGCTATCTCGGCGACCGCGCGATTTCGCCGGCGACGCAACTGCAGTTCCGCATCGGCTATGCGCCGGGCGAACGCTTTGCGCTGAAGGAATATCTGGGCGCGCAGGGCATTCCGGTCGAGGACATGGTCGAGACCGGCCTGCTGATCGGCGGCGACGACATCCCGGTGCCGTATGACCGCTTCCGCGACCGCGTGATGTTTCCGATCACGGATTTCCGCGGCCGCGTCATCGCGTTCGGCGGCCGCGCGCTGGAGAAGGACGTTCCCGCCAAATATCTCAATTCGCCGGAAACGCCGCTGTTTCACAAGGGCGACAATCTCTACAATCTCGCGACCGCGCGGCAGGCCACGCATAACGGCGCGCCGCTGGTGGTGGTCGAAGGCTATGTCGACGTCATCGCGATGGTGACCTCAGGCTTTGCCGGCAGCGTCGCGCCGCTCGGCACGGCGCTGACCGAAAACCAGCTCGCGCTGCTGTGGAAGATGGCGGACGAGCCGATCCTGTGTTTCGACGGCGACCAGCGCCGGCCAGAAGGCGGCGTGGCGCGCCGCTGATCTGGCGATGCCGCATCTCAAGCCCGGAAAAAGTCTTCGTTTCGCGCTGCTGCCGGAAGGCCAGGACCCCGACGATCTCGCGCGCTCCGGCGGACGCGCGCGCGATCGAGGAGGTGATCGCGGCGGCGCGCGGCCTGGCCGACGTGATCTGGTCGCGCGAGATCGAGGGCGGCTCTTACGCCACGCCGGAGCGGCGCGCGGCGCTGGAAGCGCGGATCGGCGAACTCACCAACGGCATCCGCGACGAGGTGGTGCGGCGCTATTATCGCCAGGATCTGGCCGAGCGGCTGCAACGGACCTTTGCGCCGGAAGGCGGCCGCGGCGGCTACGACAGGGGCAATTTCCGCGGCGGCGGCCAAACCGGCTTTGGCGGCAGCGAATCAGGCCGGCGCTTTGCGCCCGCGCGGCGCGCCGGTTCCAGCCGGTCGATTCGGCGGTCGCGGGCCCGGCCAAGCCGGCGCGCCGACCCTCGGCCGCGGGCCCCTATCAGGCCGCCAGCCCCCAGTTGGCGACCAGCCCGATCATGCGCGGCCAGCGCAGCGCGATGTCCCGCCGCGAGGCGCTGATCCTGCAATCCCTGATCAACCACCCCTGGCTGCTGCACGACCATCTGGAAGAGGTCGCAGCGCTGGAACTGGCCCATCCGGAAGCCCACAAATTGCGCGCCGGAATCATCGCGGCCTTTGCCAATTATTCACATACCGACGATCCGGCGAGCGGAAGCCGAACGATTGCTCGCCTCGATCTGAGAAATCAGGATATTCCAAGCAAATTCAAATGGTTGAGCGGGCGCTCACGACCAAGGACGTGTGGGGCGCGCAACCCGGCGCGGCGCGAGAGGACGTTCTTTCCACCTGGCAGCAGCTCGTTGCCTTGCATCACAAGGCGCACGCCTTACTTAGGGAAAAGAAGGATGCCGAGCTGGCCCTGGGCGACGAGGCCAGCGAGGCCAATCTGGCATGGCTGCGGGACGTCCAGGCCAGGCTGGCCGAAATGGACGGCACCGAGGCGCTGATCGAGGGTTTCGGCGAATTCTCGGGCCGGTTCCAGCGCAGCGTCTGATGAAAAATTGATGCGGACGGCCGGGGCCGGAGCCGCGAAAAGACTCGCCAAACCCATGGTTTGGCTGCAAAAACAGGGTTAATCGACGCTTAACACGGTTAATCGACGCTTAAGAGCCTGCGGGCTATGAGGTCGTAACCGGTTGGATGCAATGTAGAGGGTGGCGAGAAGTCTGCGCCGCCCTTTGCGCGTCACACGTGACGTTTGGATCATGAGCGCGGGTGCTGTGAACGCATCCTGCGATAAGCGCGTTTTAGGAGCTAATGAATGGCCACCAAGGCAAAGACGCTGCAGGTCAAGGACAAGGAAAAAGACGACAAGGCAGCAGATGCGCCCGAGAAGGATTTGCCCGACGCGCCGTCGCCGTTGCTCGACCTGTCCGATGCCGCCGTCAAGAAGATGATCAAGCAGGCCAAGAAGCGCGGCTTCGTGACCTTCGATCAGCTCAATGAAGTCCTGCCCTCCGACACCACCTCGCCGGAGCAGATCGAGGACATCATGTCGATGCTCTCCGACATGGGCATCAACGTCTCCGAGGCCGAGGAGGCCGACAGCGAGGAAGAAACCAAGGAAGACGCCGAGGACGAGACCGACAACGAACTGGTCGAGGTCACCGCAAAGGCCGTCACCGAAGTCAAGAAGTCCGAGCCCGGCGAGCGCACCGACGATCCCGTCCGCATGTATCTGCGCGAGATGGGCACCGTGGAGCTGTTGTCGCGCGAAGGCGAAATCGCGATCGCCAAGCGCATCGAGGCCGGCCGCGAGGCGATGATCGCGGGCCTGTGCGAAAGCCCGCTGACCTTCCAGGCCATCATCATCTGGCGCGACGAACTCAACGAAGGCAAGATCTTCCTTCGCGACATCATCGATCTCGAAGCCACCTACGCCGGCCCCGACGCCAAGAACAACATGAACCCGGCGATGCTGCCGGCCCCGGTCGGTCCCGACGGCCAGCCGATCCCGGTGGAAGCCAACGGTAACGGCAGTGGCAACGGCGCTGCCGCGCCCGCGCATATCGCGCCGCCCGCCGCTCCCCCGGCGCCGACCCCGTTCCGTGCCGCGCCTGCCGCGGCCCCCGAAGGCGAGAGCGTCTCCAGCGAAGGCGCCGCCGACGGCGACATGGATGACGACGAGTTCGAAAACCAGATGTCGCTCGCCGCGATCGAGGCCGAGCTGAAGCCGAAGGTGGTCGAAACCTTCGACAAGATCGCCGACAACTACAAGAAGCTGCGCCGCCTGCAGGAGCAGGACATCGCCAACCAGTTGCAGAGCGAGACGCTGTCGCCCTCGCAGGAGCGCAAATACAAGAAGCTGAAGGACGAAATCATCGTCGAGGTGAAGTCGCTGCGGCTCAACCAGGCCCGTATCGATTCGCTGGTCGAGCAGCTCTACGACATCAACAAGAAGCTGGTCTCGTTCGAGGGCCGCCTGCTGCGCCTCGGCGACAGCCACGGCGTCGCGCGCGAAGACTTCCTGCGCAATTATCAGGGCTCGGAGCTCGATCCGCGCTGGCTCAACCGCGTCTCGAAGCTCTCGGCCAAAGGCTGGAAGAATTTCGTCCATCACGAAAAGGACCGCATCAAGGAACTGCGCGGCGAAATCCAGCAGCTCGCGGCGTTGACCGGGCTCGAGATCGGCGAATTCCGCAAGATCGTGCACGGCGTGCAGAAGGGCGAGCGCGAGGCGCGCCAGGCCAAGAAGGAAATGGTCGAGGCCAATCTGCGCCTGGTGATCTCGATCGCCAAGAAATACACCAACCGCGGCCTGCAATTCCTCGACCTGATCCAGGAAGGCAACATCGGCCTGATGAAGGCGGTCGACAAATTCGAATACCGCCGCGGCTACAAGTTCTCGACCTATGCGACCTGGTGGATCCGGCAGGCGATCACGCGTTCGATCGCCGACCAGGCCCGCACCATCCGCATTCCCGTGCACATGATCGAGACCATCAACAAGATCGTGCGCACCTCGCGCCAGATGCTCAACGAGATCGGCCGCGAACCGACCCCGGAAGAGCTCGCCGAAAAGCTCGGCATGCCGCTTGGAGAAGGTCCGCAAGGTCCTCAAGATCGCCAAAGAGCCGCTGTCGCTCGAAACGCCCGTCGGCGACGAGGAAGATTCCCACCTCGGCGATTTCATCGAGGACAAGAACGCGATCCTGCCCATCGATGCCGCGATCCAGTCCAATTTGCGCGAAACCACCACCCGCGTTCTGGCCTCGCTGACCCCTCGCGAAGAACGCGTGCTGCGCATGCGCTTCGGCATCGGCATGAACACCGACCACACGCTGGAAGAAGTCGGCCAGCAGTTCTCGCGTCACCACGCGAACGCATCCGGCAGATCGAGGCGAAGGCGCTAAGGAAGCTGAAGCATCCGTCGAGGTCGCGGAAGCTGCGGAGCTTTTTGGACAACTAGCCCTACGAATCAGAACTGTTTTGCAAAAAGGCGGCCAGGAAGGCCGCCTTTTTCTATTCTGTCCTAGACAATTAAACGCAATCGCTGTTTCCTCAGTTGGTCACTACCACTGCGAGCGATCGATGTCAGACACCCACAGCCCAGAATTGCCATCCAGTGAGTTTACCAAATCGAGATATCGCCTACTGGATGCAACTGGTGTTGATCAGCTCAAGAATGCACCCGACGCCCATCGGCGCCTCCAAGCCCTTATCGCAAATTGGTTGCGGATGGAGAACGTCGTCTGCCTATTAGGGGCAGGCTGCTCCGTCTCAAAGTCAATTGGCGGCAAGACCATGTGGCAGTTGGAAGATGCAGTTCTTTCGATTGTCAGAGAGAAATGGCGCGCTAACGAACCTATCAAGAGTTTGATCGAAGCGAGGCAAGCAGAGAAGGATAGTGCCGAAGCGCTTAGTTTTGAACAGTGGCTTTCCATTCTAAGCAACGTTTCAAGCCTAACGACCCAAAAAGGGACACCCGTTGAGAGCGTCTCATTTAAGGTGGGCGAGATCGAAACCAAAGTACTTGATGAATTTCTGAAGGACATCGAAAGCGCAGTCTACGGATTTTGTTCGCTTATGCTCGATCACCCCAGCGAAAACCCGGCTGGTCATCACGCCTTCTTCGGTAAGCTGATTGCGCGCGATCCCAGTCTTGGTCGATCGAAGGTTTTTACATTGAACTACGACACCGTGGTCGAACAAGCTTAGACCATAACTACGTGACGCAAATTAAAAATCTTGCGACAAGCGGGATGGAAACCGCATTTGTTGGCGCGAACATAGTAAGCGCCCGGGATTCCATGAGAAGTCTGCTTAATCCTGAGCAGTGTAATTTGCTGGCTGCGCCGCTCGCCATTCTTGATGACGCGGTCCAAGGGCTCCCTCCTCATGCGATCGGAATCAAAGCTGGTTCCGTCAGTTTGGCTGCAAGTCATCTGTTGGAGTTGATGGAAGGTCTCAAGTCCAACGGTCCGATAGCGATTACAGAGTCCGCGGACAAACCGATCGCGTTCAACCTGACAAAGTTGCGTAACGCTCCGCTTCATACGTTTGCCGAAGCGGAGGGGAGTTGTCAGCTCGCAAATTGGCTGGTCGGACTGCAACTGCGGCTTGATAACCGACTCGCAGACCGTCGATGGTCGTCTTTCATCAATTTTGGAGACCTCGACTTTAACGGATGGCTCGCCAGACTAGGTATCGGAGCTGAAGGACCACAGGTCCAGGTCCTCGACCTATCCATGTTAGCCCACGAAGTACTACCCTATGCATGCGGTGTATTCGGCAGGGTTTTGCTTGAGTTGAGAGAGCGGATTCCTGCCAATAGTCGATTCAAAGAGCCATGGATCGTAGTTTTGGAGGAAGCTCACAATTATGTTCGTCCTCGCCTTCAGGATGAAGATAAGGGAACAGCGGTCTCACGTGACTTATTTGAGCGGATAGCGAAGGAAGGTAGGAAGTTTGGCTTGTCGGTTGTCGTTGCCAGTCAATGGCCGAGCGAGATTAGCCAGACGATCCTGAGCCAATGCGCGAACTTCTTTATGCATCGATTGCAAAATTCTCGAGATATTGAGCATTTCAAATCTATCGTTCCTGAACAGGCGCGGCGGTTGCTTGACCAAATTATGGTTTTGGCGCAAGGCGAAGTTATCAGTTTTGGTAGTGCATTTCATATTCCAACTCGGGTGCAAATTCACCGACCAACTCTTGAGCCCTATAGTCAGACATCAGCTCCATTTTGGGAATGGCACCCAGATAGGTCGAGGGGCGTAGACTTAGAAGTAATTCTAAAAAACTGGGGTCTAGAATCAAAAAGGCTGCCGGAGGCGCCTCCGCCTCGCCGGCGTGAACGTCGTCGGCCTACTTAGGACATGTTAAGAATTAACTTAGTCACTTTTTTGATGGTTTGTTTTTCGGTGCGATGGTGTAGTTCCATTCACCGTGAAAGTCATGAGGAAAAATGTTGACGGCGGCGAGTTGTGCATCGGATATTTTGACGCCCTTAGGGTATTTCTTTTCGTCGAGTTCAGCACGCACAGTCAGACCCGTCTCGGTAGTGGTAGCGGCGATGAGTTCGACGATGGTGCGAAAATTCCGCAATGGTTTGCCGCGCCAGTTGATGCTGATGAAAGAGAAAAGCCGGTGCTCGATTTTATTCCATTTACTGGTTCCTGGCGGCAGGTGGCACACCGTGACCGGGAACTTGAGTTCGTCGGCCAGTTTCTGTAGTTCGATTTTCCACAGACGGACGCGATAGCCGTTCGATCCACCGCCGTCAGCGGTCACCAACAGGCCCTTGGGTTTCGGATAACGTTTCTTCCCCATGGTCTTCCACCAGCGGCGGATGGCGTTGACCGCAAAAGCAGCGGTGTCGTGATCCGTTCCGACGCTGACCCAGCCGATGTTGTTGTTGATGTCATAAACGCCGTACGGCACCGCGCGCTTCAGCTTGGGATCAATGAAGTCATGTACATTGACCTCTTGGGGTTTGCCTTTTGGTCTCCATTCGCGGCCCGCATTCTTGAAATTGCCTACCAATTCCTTCTTTTTCGTATCGACCGAGATGACCGGCTGGTGGTCCGCCAGGAAGCTCCCAGCCTTTTTGCTGATGTATTCAAACTGAGCATTCCGGTCCATATGCTCGCTTCCTTCGTTGGATTTCCGGTTGGCCTGTAGGCTATAGTGTAGCTTGTGCAGGCAGTCCCTAACGACGGGATAGCTGATGTCGTGCCCCTTGCGGTTCAGCTCCGCGCATAGCTTCCGCAGGCTCAGCGACGTCCACAATTGCCGCCGCATCGGATCACCTCGAGTCGCCGGTTCAAGCAGCGACTTAAGGTCGGCAAGGAGGGTCGGGTCCTCGGCTATCTTCGATTTACGCCCGCCACCCTGCCGGCGTATCCGCTCATCCCCAAATGGAGCGCGATCTTCCAGATCACCGAGCCCTCGATATATTGTCCGTCGAGCCAGACCTGTCGCCTTGGCGACCGCGCTCACGCCACCGTGTCCAATCATATGTGCTTCCGACGCCGCCCAGCGTCGCCGGCTCCGCTCATCAAGCAACGGAGCCATCGCCTTCCAATGTTTTCGAAGAGCTTTGATGACAGAAGCGTTTATCACGCCACGAATTTAGCGCGCCCAATTCTCTTCAGGGAATCCCCAAGCCATAATTCTTGCAGAGCGTGATAAAAATGACTCAGTTATTTCTTAACGAGCCCTTAGTCCCTTTTCTGGGATCCGTAAACCCCTCGCCTTTAGGCGACGGGATGCATTAGCATCCGGCGATGCAAACGGCGAAGTCTGGCAGTCATACGGTATGGGATTGCAAATATCACCTGGTATGGGTGACCAAGTATCGATATCCAGTTTTGGCCGGAGATATCGGTCTGCGGGCACGGGAGTTGTTGCGGGGAATAGCTTTTAGTCATGAAATGATGATTCATGCGGGGGCGATAAACCGAGATCACGTACATCTGCTGCTGTCGATACCACCGCATCTGTCAGTGTCTCGTGCGGTGCAATATCTTAAGGGCAAGAGTTCGCATAAGCTTCTGACGGAGTATCAATCTCTCAGAAAGCGATACTGGGGACAGCATTTGTGGAGTAGGGGATACTGGGTTGCGTCGAGCGGAAACGTCACGGACGAAGTGTGGAAGAAATACATAGAAGACCAAAAGCCAGAAGAGCCGGATGACAACTTCAAAGTAGTTTGACAAATCGACCCGTAGGGTCGATCAATCCGGCTTCCAGCCGTAATCTGAAGCCACCGGCTTTAGCCGGTGGAGTGTTCACACTGTTCGATAATCCAACAACTATGTTTTCAGGTCTTGGTGCCGGCCGGACGAGGCGGCAGCCCTACGCTGGCGTCAAGGCAGATCGTGATAACCCGAAATCGGTATTCCTACGATCAAAGTTGCCCCGGCAGCCATCGGTCGCCCATTCGTATAGCGGCACCCCCTATTTCTTCTTCGCACCCACCCGACTAATACTCTTGATCGCCAGCGCCGGCCGCCCCGCTTTCTCGCTGATCTCGCGGTCCTGCTCCATGATGAAGCCGCGCGCGGGTTCGTCGCCGTCGAGGCCGCCGAGTAGTTCGGCGGGCACGCGCCGGTTTGATCGTTGGGAATCGTCTTCATAGACGACGTTGAAGAAGGCGAATTCGCCTTTGGGGTTGGTTCCGGGTTTTTTGGCCATGATGGGCGGCTTTTCCCCGATTGGTGGGCGGCTGTCAAAGAAAATAGCTGTCATATGACGGCGGCCTGCCTTGCGATGAACGGGCGTACCGCGCCGCGGTCTCGGCTTAGGGTCAGTCAGGATGTCACACGGCATTTTCGGACCAAAATGTCCCGGGAAATGCTACGATCCGGGCGCAATCGTTTTTGCCCAAAGGATATTTGGATGACCAAGCGCACAGGATTTATGACCGCCGCGGCTCTCTCGTTCACCCTGCTAGCAGGCCTCGGTTCACGGGCTGACGCCGCCCAATGCGGCAACGGCCCCGGCGGGTTCGAGGCCTGGAAGCAGGCAGTTTGCCAGCGAAGCGCGGGCCAAGGGCGTCGGCGCTGCCGGCATCTCGGCGCTGATGGGGACGAACTACGCGCAGCGCCACCATCAACGCCGATCGCAGCCTGCACAGTTTCAAGCTGTCGCTCGATCAGTTCATCGCCAAGCGCGGCGCGGCGGCGATCGTGGCGCGCGGGCGCTCGCATGAAGCAAATGCAACGCGGCGCTGTTTGCCTCGATCGAGCAGCGCTACGGCGTGCCGCCGGGGCCGCTGATCGCGATCTGGGGCATGGAGAGCGGGTTCGGCAGCCAGCGCGGCAACCAGAACATGCTCTCCTCGATCGCGACGCTGGCCTATGATTGCCGGCGGCCGGAATATTTCACCGACCAGCTTTACGCGGCGCTGCAATTGATCGATCGCGGCACGCTCTCGGCGAGCCAGCGCGGCTCGATGCATGGCGAGATCGGCCAGACGCAATTTCTGCCCAAGACCATGCTGGACTATGGCGTCGGCAATCTCGAGACGTCGTCCGGCGCGCTGACCTCGACCGCGAATTTCCTCAAAGCCCATGGCTGGCGCGCCGGCGCCGGCTACCAGCCGGGCGAGCCGAATTTCGCGGCGATCGAGGCCTGGAATGCGGCGCGGCGTCTATCAGAAGGCGATCGCGATGATGGGCCGGCAGATCGACGGCGGGCGAGTAGGGGGCGGGCAGGCCTCTCAGCTCGTCGTCCCTGCGAACGCAGGGACCCATAACCCCTGGCCTCGAAAATTAGAAGCAAGGCCTCTGCCACAGCGCTAAAACGTAGATCCTCGCCGTATGGGTCCCTGCGTTCGCAGGGACGACGCATTGAAGTTCGCGGCCAAGATATCTGCGGCGCGTCCGTTTCTCACATCCGCTTCCCATGGCATGATCACTCTGAAACTTCGCAAAGGATTCGCATGCGCAAGCTTGGTTTGGCCATTTTGTTCGCCGCCTTCATCGCCGCCACCCCCGCCCTCGCCGCCCGCTGCGGCGGCGACTTCAACACCTTCGTCGCGAGCGATGTCGCAGGAGGCAGCCGCCGCCGGCGTCTCGCAAGCGCGTGATCTCGCAGGCGTTCGCCGGCGTCACGCAGGATCAGGCGGTGCTGAATTTCGACCGCCGCCAGCGCTACACCTTCAACAAGACGTTCGAGCAATATGTCTCGACCCGCGTCGGCCCGGGCCGCATCAATGGCGGCCGCGCGATGCTGCAGCGGAACGCGGCGCTGCTGTCGCAGATCGAGGCGAAGTACGGCGTGCCGCGGCAGATCCTGGTTGCGATCTGGGGGCTGGAGACCGATTTCGGCAAGGGCGACATGGGCAAGCTGCCGGTGATCCGCACGCTCGCGACGCTGGCGCATGATTGCCGCCGCACCGAACTGTTCCAGGGCGAATTGCTGGCGGCGCTGAAGATCCTGCAGCGCGGCGATCTTCCGTTGCGCGATCTGATCGGCGCCTATGCCGGCGAAATCGGCCAGACGCAATTCCTGCCGTCGTCCTACATCAAATACGGCGTCGATTTCGACGGCGACGGCCGCGTCGATCTGCGCCACAGCGTCGCCGACGTGCTCGCCTCCACCGCCAATCTGCTGCACACCAACGGCTTCAAGATGGGCGCGCCCTACGGCGAAGGCAGCGCGAATTTCGAAGCCATGCACGAATGGAATCACGCCGCTGATCTACCGCAAGACCATCGCGTATTTCGCCGATCAGTTGGTGGGACGGTAGGTTTTCGCACGACCGATCAACATCACCGCCGTCGTCCCGGCCTCCGAGCCGGGACCCATACGGCGAGACTCGCGTTTCGGCCGTGTGGCAGATGCATTCCGTAACAACTAACGCCGGGGATTATGGGTCCCGGCGCGGAGGCCGGGACGACTTAGGTTGCGGAGAAGCGCCGTGCTTTCACCGTCATTGCAATGACGGACTTAGGCGCTTTCTTACCCGCTCGCCTTCTCATCCTTCTCCACCTTCGCCCGCTGCGCAAACACCTTCGCCAGCCATTTCCAATAGGTCGCCGGACGCAAGCGTTGCAGGATGTCCATGAAGCCGAGCGTCGCCGCCGATCAGGATGCGCGGCTGGTTGTTCTCGATGCCGTCGATGATGCGCTGCGCCGCGGTCGCGGGCGTGGTCCGCGCGACGGCATCGAAGCGTTCGATCGCCTCGGCGCGGCGGGCATTGTCGGTCACGCCGGTGCCGGTGCGGGAGTTGCGGGCGATGTTGGTGGCGACGCCGCCGGGATGCACCACCGACAGTTTGACCGGGCTCTCCGCCATCTGCAATTCGTGCCGCAGGCTTTCGGAAAAGCCGCGCACCGCGAATTTCGCCGCGGCATAGGCGGTCTGGCCCGGCGGCGCGACGATGCCGAAGATGCTCGAGAGGTTGACGATGTGGGCTTCGCGCTGCCGCGCCAGATGCGGCAGGAACGCGCGCGTCGCATGCACCACGCCCCAGAAATTGATGTTCATCAGCCAGTCCATCTGGCGCCTGGTCGATCTCGTTAAACTGCCCATCAGCGCGACGCCGGCATTGTTGATGACGATGTTGAGGCCGGGATGGGCTGCGATCGCAGCCTGCGCGAAGTCCGCGATCTGTTCCGGCTCCGATACATCGACGCGATGGATCGTGACTTTTCGCGGGCCCGCGCCAGCTTTGCCGATCTCGGCCGCGACCGCCTGCAAGCCGGCCTCGTCGCGATCGGCCAGCGCCAGATCGCAGCCGCGCGCCGCAAGCTCCAGCGCCAGCGCCCGGCCGATGCCGCTGGCAGCACCGGTTACGGCCGCGGCGGCTCCACGGATCGCAGTCATTCGGCAAACTCCTTCGCGTGTCCGGGAATGACGGGGTTAGAGGTCAATGACATTGTGCATCCCCAAAATCAAAAGGCGGGCCCGAGGCCCGCCGTTTCGCTCCTCACCGGGAGGTGGGTGCCCGGGCAGAGCGAGGCTCCACCCGGGCGAAGATCACTTCTTGGACTTCTTGGCCTTCTTTGCCTTCTTCGCCTTTTTAGCCTTCTTCGCTTTCTTAGCCATAGCATCCTCTTCTGGGTTTAATGGATGGAAACGCGACACGAGGCATGCTCGGCGGAGGGCCAACCTCGCAACATCCTCGAAGCCAATCCCAACAGATTCGCGAGGCCGCTGCCCCGCGCTGTCACGTCGCTGTCATCGCGTTATCCACAGCTGTTATGCGTTTTGGCGCGATTTCGAACTAAATTCGGCAGATCGCCGTGATCCGATGCACCGCGCGCCGCTCAGCGATCGCGCGCCGCGTCAGGGTTAACGAGACGCCAAGATCGCCCGCGCCTGCGTCCCGCTGCGAAACAGAAGCCGGCGTCACCGCAGCTTCTTCATCAATTCAAAACCACGCTGTGGATTGCCGATGCGGGTGAGAGTCCGTTAAGCGCGCGGCTGCATGTTGTCCGCAAGACCACGGGGAATGGTTCCGGGCTGGGTGATCGATAACAGGGGAGAACGCGGATTGCGCGTTCTGGGATCAGCGATGCTGAACGTTCCGACGCTGTGGACGGTGTTCGTCATCAATTTTCTCGCGCTGGGCCTGATCTGGGCCTATGTCGATGCGCAGCTATCCGAAATTCGAGGCCGCGCGGTTCTGGACCGGTTCGGCTTTCTTCGCCGCCGCCGGGCGCTGCGCTGGCGATGCTGCGCTTCGTTTCGGATTCGCTGCTTGCCGCTGATCGCCGGCGGCACCGTCGCTGGTTTTCGCCGCCTGCCTCGCCGCGATGGGCATCAAGCGGTTTTACGACCAGCCGGTGCCCTGGCGCGGCACCGCGCTGATCACCGGACTGAGCGCTCGCCGGCCTGACGTTCTTCATCTGTCGGCTATGACAGCATGGCGATGCGGATCTTGATCTATTCGCTGGGATCGATGCTGCCGCTGGCGCTGACGCTTAAAGCTGCTGCTGTCGCAGCAGGACGGCCGCAAGAACCCCGGCGCCCGGCTCGCCGGCATCGTCGCCATCCTGATCATCGCCATTTATGCCTTCCGCGCGGTCGGCTACCTGCTTCATCTCGGCGGCGACTTCTCGGCGGTCCGCTCCAACCCGCTGCAGTCGGTGCTGATGCTGGCGCTGATGTTCCTGTCGATGGCGTGGAATTTCGGCTTCCTGCTGATGGCGATCGACCGGCTGCGCAACGAGGTCGCCGATCTCGCGCTGCTCGACGATCTCACCGGCGTCGGCAACCGGCGGCATCTGTTGCAGCGGCTGACCGAGGAATGCGCGCGGTCGGAGCGCAGCGACGAGCCGTTTGCGCTGCTGGTGATCGATCTCGACGGCTTCAAGGCGATCAACGACACCCACGGCCATGCCGCCGGCGACGCCTGCCTGCAGCATTTCACCCTGATGGCGCAGACCCGGCTGCGGCCCGGCGACATGCTGGCGCGCACCGGCGGCGACGAGTTCTGCGTCGTGCTGCCGGCCTCGACGCTGCGCGAAGGCGCGATGATCGCGCGCCGCATCCTCGATGTGTGCCGCGAGGACGCCGCGCAATGCGTCGGCGCCGATATCCCGATCTCGGTCTCGATCGGCGTCGCGCAATGGACCCGCGAGATCGGCGCGTTCCCGGACCGGCTGATCGCCGCCGCCGACCACGCGCTCTATGCCGCCAAGAAAGACGGCCGGAACCGCCACGCGGTCTACGATCCGGCGCCGCCGCCGCTGGCGCCCGGACTACGAGGCGATCCTGGAGCGGCCTTGCAGGAGCAGGCCCTGCGCAAACAGCGCCTGAGCGTGCTAGTCAGCGCTGATGCGCGCTGAACTGGATGACCGAACCATGATCTTGCGCCTGCTCGCGACCGCGCTCTGCGCTGATCGCGATCTCGACCATCGGCTGCCGCGCGAGACGCCCGATCTCGCGGCCATCGCGCGCTGCGTCGGGCACGCCGGACATTCCCGGCCTGAAGATGGTCTGGCTGGCGCCGTGGGGCGACGTCGCAAAGGCCCATCCCTGGCGCAACATCATCGTGCACCAGACCGAGGGGCCGGCCGGCTCGGCGCGCGGCGGCGCGCATGGAGCAGGCCAAAAACCCGACCCGGCGCGGCGTCATGGTCTGGGTCGAAACCGACGGCACGGTGTACTGGGCGGTGCCGGACAATCTGGTCCCGACCCATACCGACGGCGGCGACCGCAACGACAACAAATACATCGACAACAGCAAGACCTATCACCAGGTCAACAAGGACACTTCGATCGGGGTGGAATTCGCCGGCAATTATCCCGACGTGACCCGCGAGGCCACCGAGGCGCAGATCGCGGCGTGGCGGATCCTGGTCAAGGTGCTGCGCGCGCGCTACGGCATTCCGCTCGATCACGTCTATGCCCATAACTGGATCGACTTCAAGGACGCGCGCTATTGCGAAGGCTGCGCGCTGGCGACGCTGGCGCGGCAGTGGGGCGAGTAGGGCGGCTCAACCAATAGTCGGCATTCCGGGTTCGCTCGTTGCATGCGCCCCGGAATGACATGACCCTCAGATCGGCTGCGCCATCCAGCGGAAGAGACGGCTGATCAGGCCGGGGCGGCGCGGGCGCGCTGTTCGAGCGGGGGATCGTCGCCCTCGGCGATGCAGCGCTCGTAGAAATAATCGTAGAACTGCATGTCGTTCGGCTCGGTGACGGTAAAGCTCTCCTCGCCGATGAACACCGTGTAGCTGTAGAAGAACGGCCCGATCCAGGGCGTCTCCGGCGAGGCGCGATCCTTTGAGATCACGAACTCCGACGGCTCCAGCCCGTGCGCGAGCATGGCCTGCTCGAGCTGCGGCAGCTTGCGCATGAACTCGGAGGAAAACCCGCCGACGGTCGATTGCAAGGTGATCGCCATGACGCCGGCCGAATGCCCCGTGGAAAGCCCGCTGGGTCGCCATTGGTCGGTCGACGCGGTTGCGAGGTTCAAGGCGGTGCGGCCGAGGCGCAGGGATGGGTATCGCATATGGAATTTTCTGCGCGCGCGTGAAATTTTTCGGTTTGCGCGGTCTTTTCAACGGGTCGTCCCTGCGAACGCAGGGACCCATACGGCGCGGATTCCCTTTTTCACTGTGGCAGAGGCCTTTTTTCCACTTTTTGCGCCAGGGGTTATGGGTCCCTGCGTTCGCAGGGACGACCTGAGCAACAAAAAAGCCGGCGTTGCCGCCGGCTTCGATGTTCTGTCGTCGAGGCCGCGTAAACTTAGTGCGCGGCTTCCAGTGCGGCCTGTTCCTGCCGGGCGATGGTGCCCTTGACGGCCGACTGCACCTTTTCGAAGGCGCGGACCTCGATCTGCCGCACGCGCTCGCGCGACACGCCGAATTCGGCGGCGAGGTCTTCCAGCGTCATCGGGTCTTCCGCCAGACGCCGCGCCTCGAAGATGCGGCGTTCCCGGGGGTTGAGCACGCCGATCGCGCCGTTCAGCGCCTGCGGCGATGATCGAACTCCTCGTGCTCGGCCATGATGGCTTCCTGGTTGGGCGAATTATCGACCAGCCAGTCCTGCCATTCGCCGGCCTCGCCGTCGTCGCGGATCGGCGCGTTGAGCGACGCATCGCCGCCGAGACGGCGGTTCATGTCGACCACGTCCTGGTCCGTGACGCCGAGGCGTTTGGCAATCAGCTTGCACCTGGTCGGGGCGCAGATCACCCTCGTCCAGCGCGGAGATCTTGCTCTTCGCCTTGCGCAGGTTGAAGAACAGCTTCTTCTGGTTCGCGGTGGTGCCCATCTTCACGAGCGACCACGAACGCAGGATGTACTCTTGTATCGACGCCTTGATCCACCACATGGCGTAGGTGGCGAGACGGAAGCCCTTTTCGGGCTCGAACCGCTTCACCGCCTGCATCAGGCCGACATTGCCTTCCGAGACGACCTCGGAGATCGGCAATCCGTAGCCGCGATAGCCCATGGCGATCTTGGCCACGAGCCGGAGATGGCTGGTGACGAGGTGATGTGCCGCGTCGCGATCGTCATGCTCGCGCCAACGCTTGGCGAACATGTATTCCTGCTGGGGTTCCAGCATCGGAAACTTGCGGATCTCGGCGAGGTAACGGGAAAGACCGGATTCTCCGTTGAGAACCGGTAAGGTAGCTGTACGGGCCATTTTAGCGCCCTCCAGTGGTTCAGGCCCCCGATAGCGGCGGGCCAGGCAGACGGCCGCTGTG
The DNA here is from genome assembly GCA_963755895.1 of uncultured Alphaproteobacteria bacterium. Classification (GTDB taxonomy): domain Bacteria; phylum Pseudomonadota; class Alphaproteobacteria; order Rhizobiales; family Xanthobacteraceae; genus Bradyrhizobium. The sequence continues at coordinate 86,519 of CAVWMD010000015.1, read as the reverse complement.
TTAAAGCCAGTCGCTCTGCGATGTTCCGCGTTGGATATTCAACGCAGGTGCAACATACACCAAACCGGAGGGCATTTGGAAGGATAGCCGCCGTCACGTCCCCGTGTGGCTGCCATAACCTGTTGGCATAGCAAGACTTTCCCAAATCGCCTGCGTCATAGCGCCGCTCTCAGCGCGCTTTGCAGGAGAAGCAAATCCTCCGGCAAAGCCGCCTCCCAGTGCAAAATCTCCCCGGTTCTGGGGTGCTCCAGCGCCAGGAGGTATGCGTGTAGCGCTTGGCGGTCGAGGGCGGTCAGGGCCGCCTGGCTCTGCCGGCCCGAGGCGGCTGGCCTTGGTCTTGAAGTGCGGGCCGTAGACGCCGTCGCCCATCAGGGGGTGGCCGATATGGGAAAGATGCACCCGGATCTGATGGGTGCGCCCGGTCTCGAGCTGGCAGGCCAGCAGTGCAGCGACCGGCTTGCCGTCGCGGCCGTTGAAGGCTTCCTGGATCTCCCAATGGGTGATGGCCTCGCGGCCGCCCTCGCGCACCGCCATTTTCTCCCGCGCATGCGGATGGCGGTCGATCGGCGCATCGACGGTGCCGCGCTGCCGGTTGGGCACGTCCCAGGCGAACGCCATGTAGCCGCGCCGCATCGCGCCGGTGCGGCCGTGGTCGGCGAATTGCTCGGTCAGCGATTTGATGCGCGCGGTCGTTCTTGGCCACCACCATCAGCCCGGTGGTGTCCTTGTCGAGCCGGTGCACGATGCCCGGGCCGCTTGACGCCGCCGATCCCGGAAAGGCTGGCGCCGCAATGGGCGATCAGCGCGTTGACCAGCGTGCCGGTCTCGTGGCCGGCGGCCGGATGCACCACGAGGCCCGTGGGCTTGTCGATGACGATGATGTCGTCGTCCTCATAGACGATATCGAGCGCGATATCCTCGCCGGCGGGCTCGGGCGCGACCGCTTCCGGCACGTCGATTGTGATCGTATCGCCCGGGGCGACATGATAAGCGGGGTCGCGGATCGGGGGCGCCGCCGAGGCTGACGGAACCGGCCAGGATCAGCGCCTTCAGCCGCGAGCGCGACAGCTCCGGCTCGCGCACCGCCAGCACGCGGTCGAGCCGGGTCGATCCCTCGTCGCCGGCGACGGTGACGACGATGCTGTTGACCGCTATTCCCGACTGACCCTGTTCCAAAGAAGTGCCCTATGACGATGACTGAAACTGTTGCGCCCGAACCGACCCCCGAGCAGGCCGCGCTGTTCGCGCGGGTGCGGCGGATGATGCTGATCGCGGGCCTGACCACGGCGCTGGCGGTGGCCGCCGTTCTGATCGCCATCGGCTATCGCCTTTTCCGCGTCGGAGGGAAGCACTGTGGCCGCCGCCGACATCACGGCCACGCTGCCGAAAGGCGCCCGCATCGTCGCAACCGGGGTCGCCGGCGACCGGCTGGTGGTGACGCTGGATATAGGCGGCACGACCGAAATCCGCACCTTCGACGCCCATAGCCTGAAACCGGCCGGCAGGCTGAAATTCGTCACCGAGCCCTGAGCGGGGCGCGGGGCCGCCGGGCGGTCCGATCTCCGCAACAGAACGCCAGCGGTGCCTTGCGGCGAGCGGATTTCGAGGCTATTCCCTCCCCCGTACGCTCCCTTCGTCTAGCGGTTAGGACGCGGCCCTCTCAAGGCTGAAACAGGGGTTCAATTCCCCTAGGGAGCGCCATTATTTCAGATAGTTAGTGGGACTCAAAAACTGGGTGTCCAGTTAGTGTCTCGTCCAAATTTGTATTTTGGCGTTCAAAATGCGGTCGTCCGGCCGACCTCCACGGACAGATGTCGTCGGTGTGAAGTAAATGCAGACGGGAATTACTATGAGGGTGTCTTCGAAAAGTTTGAGACTGGTTAGAGCACGGGAATCATAATCCTGGGGTCGGGGGTTCGAAGTCCCTCTCTCGCTACCACACTCCCGGTAAATCCCTGTAATCTCTCGCCTTGACCGATCGCTGTTGCGCGTGAGGGATGCATCAATGATACATCTGGGTGGTTGCCTCAGCAATGGCCGCTGGGGCAGATCGGATTAACTGGAAAAGCTAGGTCTCGGCGGCGCGTCCGCCACCGTCCGGCTGTGCGCTGTAGTTCGGGTCGGTCGTGGTGCCGTTCAACTTCGGCGGACGGCCACGCTGCGGCTGTTGCACGCGGACCTTGTCGGCAGCAGCGTGCAATTTGGAGACAAAGTCCGGCTGGTTGGCGAGTTCGCTCACCACGTCGACAAGCGCGATCACATCGCATTTGTCCCGCAGGAAGCTCCAGCCGGCGGTCCCAATTGCCTGCCCGACGTCGCGCGACAACGCAGTCTGCGCCGCTTCGAGCGCCCGTTTTGCGGCCTCTACCGTGGCATCATAGCCCTGGATCTGGGGCATCTTGGTTCTCCTTTCGCATCTGACGCGGGCTCAGGTGCCCGCCTCCTCATGATCCCCGTAATCCGGAAAGCGTCAACCGCTCTCACAAACCCGTTCCCTTTTGCCATTCGCCGTCGTTAGTTGGCGCATCGACTAACGGGAGGATGGAGCATGCCGGCAAAGGCCCAAAGGAGCCCCGGAACGATCGCCGCCTACGAACGCGAGACGGGGAGGCTTGTCGCCCAGTACCAGCGCGAGAACGCTGACGATGTACCGCGGGCGCCACTCGTCCAGACCGTGGACTGGTTCCTGAAGGAGCACGCTCGGTGGGCCGGCACCACAATCCGGCTGTTCGCCAACGCGCTTGAGCAGGAGATGGGACGGATGCTCGAGTTTGACAGCTTCGATCCGGACAGCGAGGAAGCGTTGCTGCTGCGGCGGCTGAAAAACGACCGGCCGAGCCCCGTCGTCGAAACCAAAAAGTCCGCAAAAGCCAAGGCGGTCGCCCATCAACAGAAAGTGGCGGCCAAGAAAAAAAGAGGACGAAACCTCGTAAATCGATCCCTGTGTCCGAGCTTCGCCAGCTCATCCGCTATTTTCGCTCGCGCGACGATGAATTTTCGCTCTGGATTGCCGGATATATTATTCTTGCGTCCCGCCTTGGTTGGCGTCCCGGTGAAATGCTTATTCTGCAGCGCGAAGGTCATTTTCTTCGGGCCGGCGCCGAAAAGCACACCAACGGCCGCGGTCTGACGAATACCTGCGAAATTGATATTGACGCTTACTTTGATAAGTCTCGGCTCCTCAAGGACGTGTCCTTAGCTTCCGAATTCGACAAATGGATTGCTGATACGCGCAAGTGGGAAGCGTACTACCGCGGACTGGCGGAGCTACAGGATAATATCAACAGCCGCCTCGCAAGGGCGTGCGAGAAGTGTAAAATAAAAAGGGTCTGCACTTACACATTCCGGCATTTCGCGATTTCGTGCCTGAAGGCCAGCGGATTTTCCTCCGCGGAGATTGCCGTGATCGTTAATCACGCCAGTGATCGCACTGCTGGCGAACACTACGGCAGGCGTCGCCACGGATTCCGGCGGGCAAAGAAGATGCTGCGTTTTGACCAGGCCCGGCTGCCGCTCGTACGTGCCAAGGCGCGCAAATTTGATAGGAGCTCGGCGCTGTCGAAAAAGCCTGAAATTAAGACTACCCCTGAAAATGATTTTGAAGCAGAGATCGATGGTAACCAGCAATGCTTTCGAATTGGCTGAAGGCAGTGCGACAGCCTGAAGTTTGAGCGACGAAAAGATCAAGGAAGTCACCGGCCTCAACGCCTCCGCCGGCATCTCCTACAACAAGTTTCTGGCCAAGCTTGCCTCCGACCACCGCAAGCCGAATGGGCAATACGTCATCACGCCGGAAATGGGCCCGGCGTTCGTCGAGGCGCTGCCCGTCGGCAAATTCCACGGCATCGGTCCCGCGACGAGCGCGAAGATGAACTCGCTCGGCCTCCACACTGGCCTCGACATGCGCAATCAGACGCTCGAGTTCATGCAGGCCAACTTCGGCAAGGCGGGCGCCTACTACTACTGGATCTCGAGGGGCGTCGACGACCGGGAGGTCCGCGCGAACCGGCTCCGGAAATCCGTCGGCGCCGAGAACACGTTCTCCCGCGATCTCACCGAATTCGACGTTATGGTCGCCGAACTGCAGCCGCTGATCGACAAGGTCTGGCGGCACTGCGAGGAAAAAGGTTCGCGGGGTCGGACGGTGACGCTGAAGGTGAAGTTCAACGATTTCGAGATCATCACCCGCAGCAGGTCCATCCCCGTCGCGGTCTCGAGCCGCAGCGAACTCGAGCGATTGTCGATCGCACTGCTCCAGAACGAGATGCCCGTTCCCAAGCCGGTGCGCCTCCTGGGGGTCTCGGTCTCCTCGCTGCAGGGAGAGGATCGGGAAGAGCCGCAACTCGGCTTGCCGATCTGAGGATCATGGAAACGACCTACATCCTCACGGCGGAATGGACGACGACAGCTTCGCGTCGCTCGACGGCCTTCGTCGCCGGCATTTTCCTCAGGGAGCGGAATTTTCTGCCGGCGCAGGTCTCCGATACGGGCGACGACGGTTCTAACCTTGAGGAGCCACGCGAGATCAAGTTCTTGCTCGAAAGTGCCGCTCTTTGACATACTACGTGCTCAGGCCTTCTTTGCCTTGGATTTTCGCCGGTCCAGCCACTGCCTTGCGGTCTTCCCCGTTGCTTCCCACGCGGAAGTGTCGTCGTGCAAGACAGTATGCTTGACAGCCTTGATCACCTCTGAGGACGTCGTGGTCAGGAATTGACGCTTGTTGCATTCGGCTGGCTTACAGTCTTCGCGAGCACTTCTATATCGGTAGCCCGATTCTACCCACCCCGTCTTACCTATCCAGCCCCTAAAGCCACGCACGGGCAAGCGCAATCAGAAGGACCCCAGTTACAGCCAAAGCATCCTCTCCGGTAGCTTGCGGGCTCACAATGTTCCCTGTATGTTCCATTCGCCCGCGCGTCGCATCCCGTTTCTCCCAACCAAACCTCTAATGCCCAAGCAAATTGTCATCACGGAAAAGACCAGCCAGGCAAAAGACGTCCGCGGCGCCGTCGGTTCTCGTTATGGAGACATTCTCCCGGCCGAGGGCCATTTGTTCGACCTCCTCGAACCTGAGGATGTTGTGCCGGCCTGGAAGCGCTGGTCGCCGATACTTCTGCGGCCGGAAGGCCTTTATGACACTCGCCCGGCAGAGGGCGGAAACAAAGCCGCCAAACTCAAAGCCATTCGCGAGGCCCTTCGCAGCGCCAAGCGGGTTTGGCTCGCCACCGATTGCGATCGCGAAGGTCAGCTCATCGGCCAGGAGATTCTCGAGCATTACAAGTATCGCGGCGAAGTTATGCGGGTGCTTTTCACCGCGCAGGACTCGCAAACCATCCGCGACGCATTCGGCCGAGCAAAGCCAAATGCCGAATACGCCCGCCTTTACGCAGCCGCCGTCGCTCGCCGGCAGGCCGACCAGATCTACAATTTGTCCCTTACCCGCACGGCGACCGTCATCCTGGGTCGAGGTGCGCGGAGAGTGATCGGCGTCGGCCGGGTGAAGACGCCGACATTGGCAATTGTGTGCAAACGCGAGTTGGAAATCCGGAACTTCGTGCCCCTCGCCTATTTTGAAGTTGTCGCTACCGCGAAGGTTGCGGGAGGCCAATTCCAGATGCGGCACGCGCCGCAGGACCGGATCGTTCGACGCGAGATTGCCGAGGACGTCGTCAAAGCAGCCGACAGCTTCGAGGGCGCACTCGCCGTGCGCGTCGAAGACAAGCGTCAAGGACCACCCAAACTGCATGATTTGCCGTCGCTGCAGAAACTCTGCGGCTCACGCTTCGGCTGGTCGGCCAGCAAGACGCTCGAGGTGGCGCAGGAGCTCTATGACGGTCAGGGCAAGAAGATCATCACTTACCCGCGCGCCGAGGTGCGCTACCTGCCGCAGAGCTTGATATCGGACGTGCCGCGGATCGTGGGCGGCCTGCAGGCGGGCCAATCTCTCAGCGCGATTCCGGTGCCCGTGCCGCCGGTTATCCGCAGAGGCGCGAGCGGCACGTTTTACGACAAGGCGTTGGAGGGTGCGAGCCATCACGCCGTCATTCCCAACGTCAACACGATCGACAAACTACCGGAGGTCTGGCCTCGCCTGTCGTCGGACGAGAAGAAGCTGTTCGACGTTATCGCGCGGGCATATTTGGCCGCCCTGATGCCTGACTTTCGCTACCGGCAGACAACCGCAACCCTCGATGTGCGCGGCTTCGAATTCCGCGCCGCCGGCCGTCAGCCTATCGATCTCGGCTGGCGAGCAGCGTTCCCGGAGTGGCAACCCGCGGACGAAAAGGGCGACGAGGCGCAATTGCTGCCGCCGCTGCGCAACGGCGAGACCGTGCAGCTGCAGGATCCAAAAATTGAGGACAAGGAAACCCGACCGCCGTCGCGTTACAACGAGGGCACTCTGATCGAGGCGATGCAGAACGCCTGGCGTTTTGTCGACGATGAAGTTCTGCGGGAGCGCCTGAAGGAAGCCAAGGGCATTGGCACACCGGCGACCCGGGCCGAGATCATCGGCGGACTGAAGAAGCAGGGTTTTCTGATTGCTCAGGGAAAGCACATCGTGCCGACCGAGGCCGGCCTCTCGCTGTTCGGCATTCTCAAACAGGCAGATCCGGCGCTGGTCGACCCGGGCGTGACGGCGCAACTTGAATGCCTGCTCGACGATGTCGTCGTCGGCAAGCAGGAGATGGTCGGCGCAATCGACGCTGTGTGTGATGTCGCCCAGCGCATCATCGGCAAGCTCATGGAAGGCGCCCCCATCGGAGGACCTCCCTTGCTTGGTGCCGCAGTCGGCAACGGTGCTGCAGCATATCCACCCACGCCTGCGATGAAACGCTTTGCCGACAGCCTGGTTCGGCAAAAGGGCATCAAGCCGCCGCCTGGCTACAAGACGTCGATTTCGATCTGCGGCGCGTTTCTCAAGCAGCACGCACCCAAGAAAACCGATGGTGAAACGGCTGGGCGGCTCGAACCCAAATCGGTTAGCCCGGCGCAGTTGTTTTACGCCAAGAAAATCGCGCTCGGGAAAGGCGTCGTCATCCCCGACGAGGCCAAGGCCAATTCGGCTGCCATGGCGGCGTGGATCGAACTCGAACCAAGCCACAAAGCGCCGCAAGAGCGGTCGCAAGACCGCAAGCAAGTCGACGGGATCAATTGCGTCTCAATCGGCGGCGCCGACGAAGAGGTCTCGGAAACACAAGGCTGATGCCGTCGAAGCGACTCCTGTTCCGCCAAATCTCGGAACAGGTACACCACTACGAATTCCTTATGGGAACAAGGAGGTCGCTCTGAAGCTCGGTGCTCGTTACCGCACCGGGGGATGGTATGCTCCGCCGGGAGTTGATCTTTCTTCATTCGGCGAGCGGGGATGGCTGTAACGACCGGCCGCGTTTGTTGGCGACCAAGAGGATTTCTATCGCCCAGTTTGCATCGGCAGCACAAGAACATTTGCGTGCCCGGCGCGTCCCCGAAATCCGTAAACTGTCGATGTGAGAAATTACTCAAGTTTAGACTTTCGATCAGCTTCTCCCTTCTCGCTCGGGCGATCTTGCAAACTCATCTCCCTGAAACGCCGTGGCGAGCCGCAGCGCGGCGACCGGCACCCGGCAATGCAGGTCGCGGCGGCACCGACGGGCGCGATGGTTGTGTCGTCGGCGGAGAACCTCGCCGAAAGGCTACCGAGAGGCGGATACAGTTTGGTCATCGCTGACCACGCCATGGGGCTTCCCGTGTTGCGTACGCTTTCCTTGATAAAAACCGGGCGTGCCGATTTCCGGCACCCGGCTTTCCGACTGGCTTCACCGCAAGGCACACGACGGCCGGTCGCTCATTGCTGGTGTCGGGCGACGACACCTCGGCACGTGTCGGTCTTCGCTTTGCAGTAGAGCTTTCTCTGAAGGTTCCGGATCTTATCAGGCGTTGTCAGGCTCATCACCAATCACCTTCACCTCTCCATCTTCAAGAGCGCACCAGAAGTCGGGATCGCCCCTCCGGGTTCGAATCCGCACCGAGCCCTCTGCGCATCATTTTTGCCGACGGCCGGCTGCATTATCCTTAGGGTGGGAGGTGCCGTCATGCGCATGTGCGATGTCGCCGTAGTGGGGCTCGGCCTGATGGGCAGCGCGGCTCTCGATGCTCTGCTGAACGCCGGCGTCGATGCGCTGGGATTCGACCCCCTCGGTCCTGGCTCTAATCGGGGCTCGTCCCACGGCTCCTGTCGAGTATTCCGGCGGTTCAACTTCGAGAACGACAACTACACCGACCTAAGCGACGCGGCTCTCGCGGGCTGGATGCGGCTGGAAGCCGATAGCGGCGAAACGATCCTCATACCGTCTCCGGTGCTGGAGGCCGGCCGGCCCGGTTCGGCCATGGTGGCTGCTTCCCGCGCAGCGGCGATCGCCAAGGGCCATCCGGACCCCGCGTGGTCGGCTGCGGCGGCTAATCGGGAGTTTCCGGCTTTCTCCCTGCCTCCCGACTGGGATGTCGTCGTGCAGGACGGCGGGGCCATTCTGAAAGCCGATGTCGCGCTCAGGATCATGCGTTCTCGCGCCGGAGACCGCGTGATTCCGGAGGCGGCCCAGATCGAATGTCGTCCGGACGGCGTCTTGGTGCGGACCAAAACACGAGAGGTGCTCGCCCAGCGAGCCATCCTGGCCCTCGGTCCTTGGCTCAGCCGCACTCTGCCGGAGATGGCTTCCGTGCTCGAGGTGACACGGCAGGCCGTCGGCTGGTTTAAGCCGGCGCGACCGGAGACGGTGCTGCCCGGCCGGTTCCCGCTTTTCATCATCGAGCGCGACCGCAATGATGTCGTTTACGGCTTCCCGGATTTCGAACAGCGTGGCGTGAAGGCGGCACCTCACAATCATGGACCCACGGTGGGGGCCGACGATTGGGATCCGCCCGCGACTGATGCCGAACTACTGCCAGTCGGCGAGGCTCTTTCCGAGCTCGTTCCGGGCGCAGCGGGGCCGATCGTCGATCGCGACATTTGCCTCTATACGAACACGTTGAAGGCCGACCATCGGCCGGACGAAGGTGAGGAGTTCATCATCGATCGCTGGCCGAATTCCCGCCTGATCGTTGCTTCCCCCTGCTCGGGCCACGGCGCCAAGTTTGCGTCGGCGATCGGTGAGAAGCTTGCCCGCCTCGCCATCGATCCGGCCTACGAAGTCGAGCCGTTTTTCCGGCTGTCGCGGTACTCTCGTTTCGCTTGATAGGCGCTGCAGCGCCCGTTTCCGGACGCATCGCTTAAGACCGGGTCAGTTGCGAAGCCCCAAATGTAGCGTCTCCCGAATGCGAAGGTGCCGCAACGTCCGCGTTCAGAGGGGAACACGTGGACAAGCGGGTGCCAGGACGATTTCGAATCCCTGCCTGTGATAGCAGACCGGAACCAACGAGCGGACCCAAGGACTCGTTTCGGGCAGGAGCGAAAACGATGCTGATGACGAAGGAACGACGACCGGCGATCCGCATGCTGCGCGGCTGGGGGATCAATGTGTTGAAAGAGGCGCATGCGATCCACGAATGCGAGCACCACGACTGGATGCAGGACCGGGCCGGTCCGCATGCGCGCGAGCGGACCATCGATATCGCGCGCCTCACCCCCCCGTCCGGCCTCTCTCCGGATGCGGCGGCCGCTGAGATACAGGAAGTCTCGGATTCCATTGGCGACACCTGTCCCGAGTGCTCGCCGGAATGTAGACCGCCTCATAGACTTTTCGACTTGACTTGCACGCGTGCCCTGCACGTCCTCCATCGTGGCCGCATGCTTGTCCATCACAGTGACTAAGCTGCAGGCTGGCTGTGGCTTGGGCAGAGTTATTGTTGCTTCTTTATCAGTCCGTCGTAGCCCGGGTATTCGCGCATTTGATGTTGGAGTGTAGGGCATCTGACCAGCGTTGCTCAAGGTTGCGTCAGCGGCGGCCCGCCGCGCGGCATTCGAGGTTGTGTTTGACAACCTCGAATGCCAGGGGCTCAGACCTTGAAGTAACCCGGCTGACCGATGTCGGCGATCAAGCCAATCCCGGTGGGCGTCCAGCCCAACCGCTGCTGCGTCAAAGCGCTGGAGGCCGGCATGTCCAAACCGGCGAACATCGACAGTGGGCCGTAATAATCGCCCGCCTGTTCTTTCTTGATCGAAACGACCGGCACATTCAGCGCGCGGCCGATCACTTCGATGACCTGGCGCATGGGTACGCCCTCCTCGCCGACGGCGTGGTAGATCCCGTCACCCTCGCCCTTCTCCAACGCAAGGCGGTACAGGCGGGCGACATCCAGCCGGTGCGCCGCAGCCCAGCGTTCGGCGCCTTCGCCGACATAGGCGGCGGCGCCTTTTTGACGTGCGAGTTCGAGCAGATAAGTGATCAACCCGGCTTTTCCGTCGGCGCCATGCACTTGCGGCAGGCGTATCGCCATCGCACGCACGCCACGCGACGCATAGGCCAACCCGGCCTGCTCGGACACGCGCGGGACATGCGGGCTGGAATCGCGCCGCATATCTTCGGTGGTCAACACACCGGGCGCGACGAGGCCCGTTCCCGAAGTGACGATGAAGGGCTTGTTCGTGCCTGCCAGCACATCGCCCATGGCTTCGATGGCGGTCTTGTCGATCGCGCCATTCTCCGCGAATTTCGTGAAATCATGGATGAAGGCCAGATGGATCACGCCGTCTGAAATCTTTTGCGCCGCGCTTCAGGCTTTCAAGGTCCTGCAGCGAGCCGCGATAAACTTTCGCGCCCAGTTTTTCCAGCGTCGCGACGTTCTCGTCAGAGCGCGCCAGGCCTGTGACCTGATGGCCGTTGGCAATCAGTTCTTTGGTGGTTTCGGTGCCGATAAATCCGGCGGCGCCGGTGACGAATACGCGCATGAGTAAGGCTCCCTGTTCAGATCGCCGGGATATTGCTACGTTGCTCATTCGGGTAAAGTAGTGACATTATACGGGTATAATTGCTAACAGCATGACGGACGCGAACCCGCTTGGGACTTATCTTAAGGATCGCCGCGCTAAGCTCGATCCTACGGCGTTCGGCTTTCCGCTAAAGCGGCGGCGAACGCCGGGACTTCGGCGCGAAGAAGTGGCGCAGCGCGCGAATGTGAGCGCCACCTGGTACACCTGGCTGGAGCAGGGGCGCGGCGGTGCGCCCTCCGCCGATGTGCTGGATCGCATCGCCCGCGCCATGATGCTGACCGACGTGGAGCGCGAACATCTGTTTCTGCTCGGTCTGGGCCGGCCACCCGAAGTCCGCTATCACGCGCCCGAAGGTATGTCACCCCGGCTGCAACGCGTGCTCGACACGCTGGAATACAGTCCCGCTTTTATTCGCACGGCGACATGGGATGTGATCGCGTGGAACAGGGCCGCCGCGGCGGTCCTCACCGACTACAGCACATTGCCGGATGGGCAGCGCAATGTTCTGCGCATGATGTTCCGCGACAGCCGCGTACGCGCAGCGCAGCCCAACTGGCAAAGTGTTGCGCGCTATGTGGTGGCGTCCTTCCGCGCGGATGTGGCGCGCGCCGGTGCGGCGCGCAATGTGCAATCGCTGGTCGATGAGCTCTGCGCGACAAGCCCCGAATTCGCGGCGATGTGGCGTGACAACGATGTGCAAGGGCATGGCGATGGCGTGAAAGTCCTGCATCATCCCATCGCCGGACCGCTCTCGATGGAGTTTTCGGCTTTCGCCGTCGATGGCCGGCCCGACCTCAACATGGTGATCTACAATCCTGCAACACCCGCGGATGCGGACAAGATCCGCGCGCTGCTGAAGTCTCAACCGAATTAGGCGCGACCCGCCCCGATGCGCTCAATCGCAGCCGTAACGAAACATCCGCCGTGTGTTGGCTGGCTGAAGAAACGATTCGATAGGCGACGGTGTGACTTCAGCTACACACCCGGAATGCAACCCGGCATCTCGATCCCGGGCGACCCTAAGGTTTCTTCTCACTGCAAACAGCAAAGGGCCGCTTGCGAACAAGCGGCCCTTTTTATTGGTGCATAAGCGCGTTAATGTATCGTTAACCATATCCGCGCACGTTCTTGCTTGCTCTCGATGGGGCTTCTTGAAGGACTTACAGGACTACGCAATGGCGAGATTCAAACTCGGAGATGTGGTGAAAAAGGAACGAGGAGGCTTGGGCGTTATTCGAGCGATTTTCGTGAACAAGGACGGCTTGCAGATGTATGCCGTCGAAAAGGACGGTGCTTTCGATTTCCTGGACGAGCCCCGCTTGTCGCCGGAACAAACAACTGAACTAGCTGCGTAGTGCGGAGAGCAGTGCGGCCAACGTGACAATCGCCGAGCCCCCGACGCGGCGCGGCCGAAAAACATCACGGGTCTCTAGTCGAACCCGGTGCACGGATCGTCTCCAACCATGTCGCTTCGGTCGGATTTGCGTCAATCGGGCCCAGGCTGCGCCCTCCGACTCGGTCTGCTTCCGATTGACCTGAAATTCGAGTCCTTGCCGACCGCAAAAAGGTGGTACACAGCGGTGGTCGCAAACCTCCGCCGTTTTTTTTGGAAATGCCTTGTTTTACGGTGTTTTTGCTGATTTTCGGGATAGGGGATGGGAATCCCGCTTTCTCCGACGAGAGAGGCCTTGTCCTTGGAGGCCGGCCGATCCGACCTTCAGCCCTCCGATCGCTCTTCGCGAAGACGGCACCGCGGGCTTCACTTCACCGGCATAGACGGCTCCCGCACACTCGTCTCAATCTGCCAGGGCATGATGCCCGATCAGGAGTGGATGGTGGGGGGCATGCGGTCCTTGGCTCTCGGTCGGACATTCGACGGGGTCTTAGCCTGGGACAGCTTCTTTCATCTTACGCATGACGACCAACTAAGGATGTCTCCGATTTTCGCTGCCCACTGTGCGCCGGGCGGCAATCTGATGTTCAACGCCGGCTTCTCTCAAGGCGAGGCGGTGGATCGTATCGCGGCGATCCCCTACGCACCTGAGCAAAAGTTAGAGAGGTAGATTTGCGATCGCTTCATCATCGACCCGTTCCAGTGCGAATGGAGAGGAGCGACCCAAGCGACGACAGGTTTCATCGATGTAAGGCGCCCTTAACTGGAGCAGCTGAGCAGCGCCTCGAAATTTTCGTCGAATTTCAGGATCGAGTTCCGAAAGCCATGCTTCGAGGTCTTTGATAGCGTGCACGCAATCATTGAATGTTGGCCTGCTCTGCGGATCCAAACGATGGACAGTCAAACAATTTCGACGCACTTGAAACGGAAGATGCCTATTGTCATCGATAGATTCGAGTAAATCTCTGCAGAGGAGTTGCAGCTGAAACTCGGCGAGATCGAAGGGCGACTGCGCGACTTCGCAATGGATTTTGACCAGGCGATTTAGGTTGCGGGCCAGACGACGATCTTCAGTCTGCTCCAGCGACAGCTGTGTGTACCGAAAACTCGATTCGGCGTAGACGCAGCAAGCGGACGGCGTAAGCTCGCATCCTGATGACCGATCTGTTCAGGCTGATTTTCGGTATCCTGGTTTCACGCTTCAAGGCGAGAGCAACGCTGGAAGCGGAAAACCTGGTCCTGCGGCAACAGGTCAATGTGCTTCGCCGGCGAACGCCGAAGCGACCGCACCTCAACAATACGGATCGTTTTCTATTTGTTTGGCTCTATCGCTGGTTTCCGTCCGTCCTTGAGGCGGTTGCGATCGTCAGGCCGGAGACCATCATTCGCTGGCACCGTGCTGGGTTTCGGGCGTATTGGCGCTGGCGATCCCGCAACCGTGTTGGCAGACCGAGGGTCTCGGCTGAGCTGCGCACGCTCATTGGCGAGATGAGCCGTGCGAACGCACTTTGGGGCGCGCCGCGTATTCATGGTGAGTTGCTCAAGCTCGGCTTCGAGGTCGCCCAGTCGACGGTCGCTCGGTACATGTGCCGCCACTCGCGGCCACCGTCTCAGGGCTGGCGGACGTTTCTCAGCAATCACGCCGACGGCATCGCGGCGATCGACCTCTTTGTCCTGCCGACGATCGCATTCCAAATTCTGTATTGCCTCGTCATCGTGCGCCACGGACGACGACTTTGGGTGTCGTTTGGCGTGACGGCAAACCCAACCGCGGAGTGGATCGCGCGCCAAGTCACCGAGGCGTTCCCGTGGGACCACGCGCCGCGATATCTCATTCGGGATCGAGACACCTCGTATGGTCCGGTCTTCTTGCAGCGGATCCGAGCAATGGGCATTCGGGACCATCCGATCGCACCCCGATCGCCCTGGCAAAATGCTTACGTTGAGAGACTCATCGGCTCGATCCGCCGCGAATGTCTCGACCACATGATCGTGTTTGGCGAAGCGCACCTGCGCCGGATCCTACGCGGGTATGCCGCCTATTATAATGTGTCGAGGACCCATCGATCTCTGAACAAGGACGCCCCTCTCCATCGCGCGATTGAGCGCCTCGGCGCCGTCGTCTCACGACCTGTCCTTGGCGGCCTTCACCATCAATATTGCAAAATCTGATTTTCGGTACACACAGGTTGTTTTCGATATTTTTGGGACCGCTCACCTTCGAAGCGGAGTTCTCCAACGCCGCCCGCGTTATGGCGGCAAAGGCACGGCGCGATACGCATCGCAACGGGGGCTCAAGCCCCACCTCGCCATAGGTTCCTTGCATAATTTGTCATTGTTGTTCGCTGCCATGTGGCACAAGATCGCGCCACATGATGATGGCCTGGCGCCGTCCGAACCTTGCGGAGATACACCATGACCTCTCATCCGAACTCGCTCGCGGGTCGTGATATCGCAACCGTCATTCACCCCTACACCAACCTCGAGCAGCACAAGATCATCGGTCCGACCGTGATCGCGAAGGGCGAGGGCGTCTACGTCTATGACGACAGCGGCAAACGATATCTGGAGGGGATGGCGGGCCTCTGGAGCACGTCGCTTGGTTTCAGCGAAAAGCGGCTGGTCGAGGCCGCGGTGCGCCAGATGGAGAAGCTGCCGACCTATCACATCTTCAACGGCCGCTCGACCGAGCCGACCGTCGAGCTGGCCCAGGCGCTGCTGAAGATCGTGCCCAAGGGGCTCGGCAAGGTGCTGTTTGCCAATTCAGGCTCCGAGGCCAACGATCAGGCGGCCAAGATCGTCTGGTACTACAACAATGCGATCGGCCGGCCGCGCAAGAAGAAGATCATCGGCCGGGTGCGCGCCTATCACGGCATCACCGTGTTTGCCGGCAGCCTGACGGGTCTGCAGCCGAACCATACGGATTTCGACCTGCCGGTGGGCGGCGTGCTGCGCACCGATTGCCCGAGCCACTATCTCTACGGCCTGCCGGGCGAGAGCGAGCAGGCCTTTGTCGATCGGCTGGTCGGCAATCTCGAACAGCTGATCATCCGCGAGGGACCGGACACCATCGCAGCCTTCATTGCCGAACCGGTCAATGGCGCGGGCGGCGTGATCGTGCCGCCCCGCGATTACTTTCCCCGTGTGCAGGAAGTGCTGCGTCGCTACGACATCCTGTTCATCGCCGATGAAGTCATCTGCGGGTTCGGCCGCACCGGAAAAATGTTCGGCTGTGAGACCTTCGGCATCGAACCCGACATCATGACGGTGGCCAAGGCGCTGTCCTCGGCCTACCTGCCGATTTCCGCGACCATCATCAGCGAAGCGATCGCCGATGCGATCACCCGTCATTCCGGAAAGCTCGGCAACTTCGCCCACGGCTTTACCTATGCCGGGCATCCGGTGTCCGCGGCAGTCGCGGTCGAAACCCTGAAAATCTATGCCGAGCGCGATATCGTAGGCCTGGTCGGCAAGGTCGGCCCCTATCTGCAAGCGAAGCTGCAAGGCCTCGCCGACCATCCGCTGGTGGGCGAGGCGCGAGGCGTCGGGCTGATCGGCGCGATCCACATCGTCGCCGACAAGGCCAATCGCACGCCGCTGCCGCCCGCCGCCGGCATCGGCGCGCTGATCCAGCAGCGCGCGATGGATCGCGGCGTTCTGCTCCGCGCCGCGCCCGACGCGATATTCGTCTGCCCGCCCTTGATCATCACCAAACCTCAGATCGACGAACTGGTGGGCGCGCTGTCGGCAGCGCTGGACGACGGATATCAGGAGGCGGTGCGTCGCGGGTTGATCGGCAGCCCCGTGCAGGGGGCCGCATCGTGAGCACCGCGGCCTGACATTGGGGTGAGTTGGGGGATGACGGACGCCGCAACGGGCAACAGAGCGGATGTGATCGTGCTGGGCGCGGGCATCGTCGGCGTGTCGGCGGCCTATGCCGCGCGGCAGCGGGGCCTGTCCGTCATCCTCGTCGATCGGCGGGAGCCGGGCAGCGAAACCTCCTATGGCAATGCCGGCATTCTCTCCAGCGGTTCGATATCGCCGCTCAACAATCCCTCGCTCTGGAATGCGCTGCCAAAATACCTCACCAACCGCCATCCGGCGCTGCGTTGGGATCCGGCCTGGGCGATCCGGAATATCGACTGGGTGGTCCGCTTCCTTGCCAACGCCACACCGTCTCGCACCAGGCCCCGCGCTAGGGCGCTGCACGGGCTGATCGGCGCATCGCTGAAGCTGCATCGCGAATGGATCGTCAAGGCCAATGCGGCACAGCGCATCCGCGAGACCGGCTGGCTGAAGGCATGGCGCGATGACGCCGTGTCGGCCGCCAAAGCCGAGCAGGCGTTGCTGGCGGAATATGGCATCGCCAGCCAGTTGCTCGACCGTCAGGCGATTTCGGCGCTCGAGCCGAACATCCTGCCGGTCTACAAGGTGGGCCTGTTGCACACCCAGACCGCGTCGGTCGATTCACCGGGCGCGGTGGTCAAGGCCTATGCGCGGATGTTCGCGGGCTCCGGCGGCGAGATTCGTCAGGCGGATATCAAGGCCATCGCGCCGGAAGGCGACGGCTGGCGCGTGGCGTTGGCGGAAGGCGTGATGTCGGCGCGCCATATCGTGGTCGCGCTCGGCCCCTGGTCGGCCGATCTGCTGCGGCCGCTCGGCTATCGCGTACCCCTGGCTTTCGAGCGCGGCTACCATCGCGAGTTCAAGCCGCAATCCAGCGCGTTCGTTGCAACGCCCGATCCATGACGCCGACGGCAGTTTCCTGATGACGCCGATGGAGCAGGGCATCCGCGTCACGTCAGGCGTCGAGCTGACGGCCCGCGACGCGCCGTCATCGCTGGTCCAGCTCGATGCGGTGGTGCCGAGGTCGCGCGCGGCGTGCTCGAATTCGGCGAGGCCGTCGGCGAACCCTGGCGCGGGTCGCGGCCGACGCTGCCGGACAGTTTGCCGATGATCGGGCCGGCGCCACGGCATTCCGGCCTGTGGCTCGCCTTCGGCAACCAGCATATCGGCTTCACCACCGGCCCCGGCACCGGCGCTGCGATCGCGGCGATGATCGCCGGAGCGGCGCCATCCTTCGATGCCGCGGCGTTTTCGCCGAGCCGCTATCTCTGATTATTTTGCGCGGCTCTCGACCACCTTGCGGCAGCTATCGCTGAGCTTGTCGATCTGGCCGGCAAGACAATCGCGAATGTGTCCGCCACCATGCTCGACCCCGGCGCAGAGCTTCTGGACATCGTCGCGGCAGGCTCCCCGGTTATGCGGACGATCCGCATCCTGGGCGAACGCCGCCGAAGCGAGCGACATGAATGCGATGGTGGCGATGAGAGTGGTGCGACTTGCCATTTCGAGATTCTCCGGTCGATATCAGATTTCCTGGTGGAGAAATTATAGCGCGGTAACGCGACGCGATGATGCCCGGCGATCACTCGAAGAATTAAACTTTTTTAAGTTGCGTTAGCGCCATCCATGGAAAGGGCCGCCGGCTGAAACCGGCGGCGCGATTGCAGCGATGCGGGCGCGACTAACGGCCGGTTACTTCGGCATCGGCAGCGCGATCGCCTTGTCCTTGGCGCGGTCGCCGACCCACAGGGTATCGCCGGCCGGCTCGATCGCCGTCGGCTGGGTCAGGCCGTCGAGCACGGTGACGACGGTCGCCTGGTCGCCATTGACGGTGATCATGCTGGCGCGGCCGTTCCTGTTCTCGGCCACATACAGCTTGCCATTATAGGCGCGCATGCCGTCCGGTCCCTTGATCGGGTGGTCGGGCCATATCTGCACCGGCGAACCTGCCTTGCCGGCCTGATCCAGCGGAATCCGGTACAGATTGTTGGATATCACATTGTTGACGTAGAGCTCGCCGCTCATGAAGGTGATGCCGTCAATGCCGTCGAGCGCGCGATCTTCGATCAGCAATTCGGGCTCCGCGGCGCCTGGCTTGAGGCGGAAAATCCGGCTGCCGAAAGTGTCGCTGACATAGAGGGCTTTGTCCGGCCCGATGACGAAATCGTTGCACAAATTGATGTCACCGGGCAGCGGCCAGCGGAATTTTGGCGCAGCACTGGTCAGATCAAAGCTGCGCAGGATCGAATGGCGATTTTTGCCTGCGCCGATGATTTCACAGGCCCATAGCGTGTTGGTCGCGCCATCGGCCAGCACGCCGAGAAAGCTGACATCGCCCTCGGCGGCGCTGACGTGGATGAAGGTCTGCGCCTGCGACGCGCCCTTTGCGGCGCGGTAGATCACGGGCTTGCTGGCGCTGCCGATGATCAATGAGCCGTCCGGCGCCTCGGTGAAGCTTTCCGGTTGCGACCGCGGCTCGGTGGTGACGACGAGCTTGGGCTCGGCCGCCCGTGCCGCCGAACAGACCAGCAGCGCCGCCACCGCAGCTACCACCAAGCCAGAGACATCCAAAGGGAGATTTGCTTTTGCGCGCGCATTTATCGTCATTTTTCCGTTTCTTCTCTCGCGGCCCGTCGGAGCGCGGGCTCGGTTCGCTTCCTTGTTTAAACAACAGCGCGTGTTGAGGCACAACAATGTTGGATTGGAACGAATGTCGCCGACTCAACCCTTTGTGATTGGACGGGCTGCATTTTCCAACAGGCGCAAATGTCTGTATCTCTGGAGTTCAGTCCAATCTGGAGAATTTCGGATGAATGTCGCTATACCGAAAGCCGGTGCCGTTGGGCTGTTCTGTCTGATGAGCGTTTCGCTCCCGGCTTCGATCGCCCGCGCGCAGGTGTCTCTTGCGGGGACCTGGACCTTGGTTGCAGCCGACGTGCTGCATGCCGACGGCACGCGCGGCCCCGACTATGGCGCGGCGCCCAAGGGGTTGCTGCTGATCGACGCGCAGGGGGATTATTCGTTGCAGATATTCAAGGCCGAGCGGCCGCGTTTCGCCTCGGGCGACAAGCAGGCGGCGGCGCCGGGCGAGTACCAGGCGGCCGTGCTGGGTTCGAGCACCCACTTTGGCACGATCGTTGTCGAGCCCGCGGCCGGCACGCTCACGTTCAAGATCGAAAACGCATCCTTCCCAAATTGGGAGGGAACCGAGCAGAAGCGTACCTTCGAGTTGAGCGGCGATGAACTTAGCTACCGCGTACCGGCACGGCCGGACGGAAACATCCCGATCTCGGTCTGGCGTCGGCTGAAATAGGGTGGCCAGGATGTCAAACCGTCGCAGTTCAATCATTGATCTGATTTTCTGCCGCAGCCGTATGTTATAAAGCCATTGGATTGGACCGGCCGACCACGTACCATGTTGGCTGCCGGTTCTGGAGCGCGGGAAGATATGGAAAGACGCCTCGCCGCTATCGTCTGCGCTGATGTCGCCGGCTACTCGCGCATGATGGGGGGCGACGAGGAGGGGACGCACGCCACGTTCAAGGCCCATCGGAGCGCGATCTATCCGATCATCCTCAATCACGGCGGTCGCGTCGTGAAGAACACCGGCGACGGTTTCCTGCTCGAGTTCCCGAGCGTGGTCGGGGCCATCAAGGGCGCCATCGCGATGCAGATGCTGATGGCCGAGCGGAATAACCACCTGCCCGCCGATCGCGCCATGCAATTCCGTCTCGGCGTCCACATGGGCGATGTGATGGCCGATGAAGACGAGGTGTTCGGGGACGGCGTGAACATCGCCGTCCGGCTTGAAGCGGTGGCCGCCCCCGGTGGCGTGGCGGTTTCGGCAAAGGCCTATCACGAGGCCGGCAAGCATGTTGGCGCCGTCCTGGTCGACGCCGGCAGTCACCGTTTCAAGAATATCGACGAGCCGATCCATGTCTGGACCTGGGAGCCGGCCGGTGCCGATACGACCGGCCGGGAACTTCGCACCTCGAAGGATATGACGAGCCTGGCCGCGCAATATCGCACGGCGATCGTCGGCGTGCTGCCGTTCGCCAATCTCAGCGACAGCGCCGACGAATATTTTTCGGATGGTCTGACCGAGGATTTGATCCACGCGCTTTCACTGCAATCGTTTTATCGGGTGCTGAGCCGCAATTCGACGTTCTCCTTCAAGGGTAACAACCAGAGCACGCGCCTGATCGCGCGGGAGATCGACGCGACCTATTTGATCCAGGGCTCGGTGCGGCGAGCCGGAAGCAAAATTCGCGTCACCGCCGAATTGATCGCGCCGGAAAGCGGTGAGCAATTGTGGACCGGCCGATATGATCGGGACATGGGCGAACTGTTCGCGATGCAGGATGAAATCACCACCAGCCTGTCCGCTGCGATCGCCGCCGAGATCTATCGCGCGGAAGCTTCCGCGCCGCCGCGCTCGCCGTCGAACGATGTCACCGCGTGGGATAGGTTCCTGAAGGGCCTTTCCCACTATTATCTGCAGACCAAAGCCGATTTCGAAACTTCGATCGGTCTGTTCAAGGAGGCCATCGCGCTCGATCCGACACTTTCGATTGCGCGCGCTTATCTCGGGCTCATCCAGGTACAGGCCGTGCAGTTCGGCTGGATCAAGAGCACCCGCGAATTGTGGGCCTCATCGATGAGCCACGCCGAAAGCGCGGTGCGGCTCGATCCCCGTTCGTCCTTTGCCTATTCACTGCTGTCTTATTTGCACGCGATGGAAGGCCACTATGAGGCGGCGATGGATGCCTCGCAGCGCGCGGTCAAGCTCAACCCCTACGATATGGGCGCGCGCGGCGTTCTCGGAATATGTCATCTCGTGAACGGCGAGCATCGGCAGGCCATCGAGCTGTTTTCGATGGCGGCGCAGCAGGGCAACTCCGATCCCAGATACCGATGGGCGACGTTGAATGCCTTCAGCCATTACCTTCTCGGCCAATATGACGCTTCGTTGTCATGGGCGCGCGAAGCCTTGTACGTGAACCCCGGACATCTTCAGATATTGGCGCTGCGAACGGCGGCGCTGGCGCAATTGGGTCGGTCAGAAGAAGCGGTGAAAGCCGTCGAAGTCCTGCTCGGCAATTTTCCGGAATTCACCGTCGAACGGCATCTGAGGAATTTCCGCTGGAAGCTGCCCGGAGACACCGCCCATTATCGCGACGGACTTCTGAAAGCCGGCGTACCGCTGGGCGAACCGGTCTATGGCATCGAGGCTGCCTCCTCGAATGTACACGCACTTCGTCCGGCGGGCAGGACGCGACCGTCGCAAGGCTAAGCGCGCCGCATGAGCTTTACCTACGTCATGCCCGACATTCACGGCAGGATCGATCTGCTGCGCGATGGTTTTGCCGGTATCGTCGGGCACGCCGGCGGCCGGCTCGGTACCATCGTGGCGCTCGGCGATTACGTCGATAAGGGGCCCGACAGCAAGGCGGTGATTGATTTCCTGCTGACGGGATCGCCGCGGGGATGGTTGTTCTTTCCGCTCAAGGGCAATCATGACGCGATGATGGTCGAGGCGCTGCGCGATCCCTCCCGCATGCCATATTGGCTGGAGCGCGGCGGTGACACTGCGATCAAATCATATGGCGGCGATCCGTCGAAGGTACCGCCGCGCGATATCGAATGGCTGGACCAGCTTGCCCTGATGCATGTCGACCGCCAGCGGATCTACGTGCATGCCGGCCTTGATCCGGAATTGCCGCTCGACCGGCAAACCGAAAGGACGCTGCTGTGGAAGCGCTATCCGGAAGGATCTGCCGCGGGCTTCGGCGGCCGCCATGTCGTGCATGGCCATGACTCCTTTGTCGATGGCCCGAAATTGTACGAGGGCCGCAGCAACCTCGACACCCGCGCCTGGAAGACCGGTCGATTTGTGATCGCGGTGTTCGACGACGACAGGCCGGGCGGCCCGATCGATCTCGTGACGGTGCAGGGACCAGTCAATAGCCTGGGCTAATGCGATCCTAGAGCCGGATGACTTTTCTTCGAATCGTCATCCCGCTCTATCTTTTTTGTTTGAGCATGATCTTTTCGGAAAACCGGTACCCACTTTTTCGGATCATGCTCTATCGCCACATGCCGCGCATCCGCGCGCCGACGTCGATTCGCGGCCCCATGCTGCGCGCGGATTGGGCCGCCGCCGAGGCCGGCCAACTGGCGCGCTCGAACAGGCCCAGCAATCGTTCCGGAATGAAGCGGGTCCGCGAGGCGTAGACGTGACGGTCGCCCTGCGCCGCCTGGCCGTGGGTGAAGAAGCGCTGCGGCACCACCAGGTGCAGATCGTCCTTGGCGCGTGTCATCGCCACATACAATAGCCGCCGTTCCTCTTCGAGTTCGGCGGAAGTGCCGACGCCGAGATCGGAGGGCATGCAGCCATCGACCACATTCAGCACATAGACCGATTTCCATTCCTGGCCCTTGGCCGAATGAATGGTGGACAGGATCAGGTAATCCTCGTCGAGCAGGGGAACGCCGGCCTGGTCGCTGGTCGCGTCCGGCGGATCGAGCGTGAGCTCGGTGAGGAAGCGCTCGCGCGACGGATAGCCGCCCGCGATCTGCTCTAGCTGGATCAGGTCGGCCTTTCGCGTCTCCGCTTCCTCATGGATGCGATCGAGATGCGGCTCGTACCACCGCCGCGCCCGCTCGAGATCGGCCGGCCATTCCGAATAGCGCAGATCGGCAACCGCCTCGGTAAAGGATTTCCAATCGGCGCCGGCGCGGGGCGGCGAGGGCAGCTTGCACAGCGCCTGAATCGGATCGGAGGCTTCCGCCATCTGGTCGAGGATGCGCTGCGCTGAAGCAGGACCGATGCCCGGCAATAGATGCAGCACCCTGAAACCCGCGACGCGGTCGCGCGGGTTTTCGATCAAGCGCAGCAACGCCAGCACGTCCTTGACATGGGCGGCGTCGAGGAATTTCAGGCCGCCGAATTTCACGAACGGGATGTTGCGGCGGGTCAATTCGACTTCCAGCGGACCGCTATGCGATGAGGCGCGAAACAGCACGGCCTGCTGCTTGAGCAGCGCGCCGCCTTCACGGTTCTCCAGCACGCGTTCGACGATGTAACGCGCCTGATCGGCTTCGTCGCGGACCGTGACCAGGCGAGGCTTGTCCGACGAGGTCCGCTCGGTCCACAGGTTCTTGGTAAAACGTTCCTTGGCGAGATCGATCACGCCGTTGGCCGCCGACAGGATCGGCTGTGTCGAGCGATAGTTGCGGTCCAGCGTGATGATCTCGGCGCGTGGCGTGAACTGGTCCGGAAAATCCAGGATGTTGCGCACGGTCGCCGCCCGGAACGAATAGATCGACTGCGCGTCGTCGCCGACAACCGTCAGTCCGCGGCCGCCCGGCCGCAGCGCCAGCAGGATCGAGGACTGGATACGGTTGGTGTCCTGGTATTCGTCGACCAGCACATGGTCGAAGCGGCCGCCAATATCGTCGGCGATCGCCGCATCCGACATCATTTGCGCCCAATACAGCAGAAGATCGTCGTAATCGAGCACGTTCTGCGCCTGCTTGGCCTCGACATAGGCGGCGAATAATTGCTTGAGTTCGTTGCTCCAACCCGAACACCACGGGAAGAATTTTCCGAGCACCTGTTCGATCGGCGCTTCGGTATTGACGCAGCGCGAATAGATCGAGAGGCAGGTCCCCTTGGTCGGAAACCGGCTTTCGGTTTTCGACAGGCCGAGTTCGTGGCGGGCGAGATTGATCAGGTCGGCCAGAATCTTCTCTGTCATGGATGGTGAAGGCGGGATTGATCCCGATCTGCTCGGCGTATTCGCGCAATAATCGCGCGCCGATGCCGTGAAACGTGCCGGCCCAGCCCAGCGCGTCGGTCATGATGCCGGCTTTGTCGCCCATCACCTTGCGGGCGATGCGCTCGATCCGGCGCGACATTTCGGACGCCGCGCGCCGTGAAAACGTCATCAGCAGGATGCGGCGCGGGTCGGCGTTGTTGACGATGAGATGCGCCACGCGATGCGCCAGCGTGTTGGTCTTGCCGGATCCGGCGCCGGCGATCACCAGCAGCGGCGTGCCGACATGGCCATCGGCCGTGACGCCATGCTCGACCGCGCGGCGCTGTTGCGGGTTGAGCGTATCCAGATATGGAGCGGTTAACGCGGCCAACACGAGCAGTCCCCCTTGCATGCAGGACGCCCGGCGATTTGTCCGTCACCGCAGTGAGATCGTCATTGCATTGACGACTTATCGATGGCTTCGCGCGTCTTCGGCGATTTTTTCATTGAAAAATGAACAAATCAAGAACTTGGTAAAGCCATGCGGAGAGACCGCTGCATGTTCCGATGGTTGCCTGGCCATATGATACTTTGAACACGTTTGGGGAAGAGCGCTGCTCAGGATCGGGTGTGGGCACAGGTAGCCTGTATCGGGTCGGGCGGTTCCGATAGTGGAACACCGTGTTTTCCCGGAGTCCTCAGGACCTCTGAAAAACACTAACGTGGCTCTTGCCGGGTCACCTTTTTCATTCCGTACAAATATTCTGCCGGCTGGGGGGCCGCAGCAATGCGGTCCCTTTTGATTTAAGCCAAAGCTGGATTCGCGCCGTCGACGATCACGTGCCGGCGGCGTGACGATCTTCTTGAACACGGCTACCCAGCAGGCCGCTATCTACGACAGGCGCTAAGCCTGCGTCAGATTGTATTGCCGCACGATCCCGAACCGCGAATCGGCGTCGCTCTGGCGGAACAGCGCCAGGCGGTCGATCGCAAGCGAATTGATGTCGAGCGCCGCAAAGCGCTGCCGCAGGATCGCCAGCACCGCTTCGCGCCGTTGCGCCGGAAGTCGGCCCGTCAGCGTCATATGGAAGCGAAACTCTTCCATCACGTAAGGATATCCCCAGCGATCGAGATAGTCGCGCTGGCGTGGCGTCAGCCGCTCCGGATTGCGGCGCGCGCGGTCTTGCGGCGTCAGCGGCGCGCGCAGACTGTCGAAATGCGCTGACGGCCATCGGCGGCCAATTGCTCGAGTTGCAGCCGAATGCTGCGAAGGAACGATGGCAATGAAGTCGCCGATCGCGTTGACGACGGGCTTTATCATCGGCATTGGCCGGGGTGCGCGGGCAAAGGCCTCGCAGGCGGCAACAAGCTCGGCTTCGGTCTTGCCGTCCGCGAGCCACATCGGCGCTTTCAGCGTGGCGTGAAAACCATATTTGCGCGGATCCTGCGTGATCTCTGCGCCAATCCGGCAGGGCCTGCGCGATCCCATCAGGAAACGGCAGCGCTTCACCACTGAAGGCGTCGTAGCCGAGTAGATGCGCGCCGAAACGATCAAGCTCGCTGCCGGACGCCGGGGCATAATAGATCGCATAACGCGGCGAGTCGGTCATGATTGCCAGAATAGAGTGGGATTACGCTACCGCAACTGCCTTGCGCGCCGGCGCTGAAGTCCGGTTCAGGCGGCTTGCATCGGTGAGATGAACCAGACGGCCGGCCGATATCACCGCAACGATGCGCGGCCGCAGCGGCTTTTCGTCATCGACCAGGATGAGATCGGCGCGGTGGCCGGCGCCGAGGACGCCGCGATCGGTAAGGCCAGCGGCGCGGGCCGGCGCCGCCGAAATCAAATTCCAGGCCGCCGGCAATGCCAGCACGCCGTCGGCGACCAGCCGAAACGCCGCCAGCAGTTGCGCCGGATAATAATAATCGGAGGCCAGAATCGAGCACAGGCCCTTGGCGATCATGTCGCTGGCCTTGGTCCAACCGGTATGGCTGCCGCCGCGCACCACGTTCGGCGCGCCGAACACGATGAAGTCGCCGGCCTTGGCCGCTTCACGCGCGGTTTCCTCGTTGACCGGAAACTCGGCGATGGCGACGCCCTGCGCGCGAAAAGCCTGACGCATCGCCGGCGTATTGTCGTCATGCGACAGCATGCGGATGCCGGCGGCTCGCGCGGCCTCGGCAAGGCGCGCGATCGATACGGGCACGTCGCTGGGCGCGGCCGACGACACGCTCGACCAGCGCATCGAACGCGCGGTCGGAGAGGCCGGTGCGCTCGACCATGCGGCTGCGCTTTTGCGGCTTGTGCGAGGTTGCCGACCGTCGAATCCATGTGGTCGTTGAAGGCGAGCAGATCGATCCGCCGCGCCGGACAGCCATTGAATGATCTCGGTTTCGGCATCGAGATTGTAGGTCTCGTGCCGCAGATGGAAGCGGGTATCGGCGGCGAGTTGCGGCCGCAGCGCTTCGATCGTCTCCAGCAGCTGCCGTGCATTGTCGCCGCTGCGCAAGCCCGGCTCCCAGGACCAGGTGGTGCCGTGGAACACCGTGGTGATGCCGTTACTGATCGCCTGCCGGTCGCTGTCGATCAGCGCCACGTCGATCGGGAAATCGACGCCCGGCCGCGGCATCATCTGCCGCTCGAAGGCGTCGCCATGCAGATCGATGATGCCCGGCAGCACCAAAAGTCCGCCAGCATCGATGTTGAGTGCGGCGTGCGCCGCCGCGCCGTCCACGGCGCTGATTTTGCCGTCCGAGATCTCAAGCGATGCTTCGCCAATTTCCCCGCCGAGCAACGCCCGGCCGCCTTCGATGAAGATGTGCATCACGACGCGGCCTTTTGTCGCTGAGAAGCCGTGCACCGTGCGCTTGCGATAGCTTCATATTTTTCGAGAAACGCCTCGACCGCCAGTTTTCGGAAATCGGGCAATGCGAGGCGCAAGGTCTCGTGGTCCCAGTCCCACCATCCGAGTTGGGCGAGCCGGTCCGCGATCGCTTCGGGAAACCGCCGCTTGATCGCCCGCGCCGGATTGCCTCCGACGATGGTGTAGGCGGCGACGTCCTTGGTCACGATGGCGCCCGCCGCGATCACGGCGCCGGTGCCGATGTTGCGGCCCGGCAGTACGACGGCGCCGTGCCCGATCCAGACATCATGGCCGATATCAACGTGATGCGCGCGCCGCCAGTCGAAGAACTCGGCATCATCGGCTTCGCCTGCGAAATAGGCGCTGGCGCGATAGGTGAAATGCGCCTGCGTGGCCCGGTGCATCGGATGATTGCCGGGATTGATCCGGGTCATCGCCGCGATCGAGCAGAACTTTCCGATTGTGGTGTAGGTGATCTGGGCGTCGTTCACGACATAGGAATAGTCGTCCATCGTCACTTCCTGCAAGATCGTGCGCGCGCCGACTTCGGTGTAAGCGCCGAGCTTGACGTCCTTCAGTTTTGCGGAGGGATCGATCGTCGGTTCGACGGAGAGCTTTTTACCGGCCATGCGGGCTTCCAGATGATGCTGGTTGATCCAGTTGCTTCCCGTCATCGACGGGCTTGATGACGGTAATGTGACATTTGAATGACGGTGCGCGAATGTGGACCCCCGGTGTGGTCGTAGCACGACTGTCACATAACTGTAGAATACGGAAGCTAGCGATAGCAACGGATAGCCGTCGGTCGGGCTTGCTGGAGCAATACATGCTGGTGGTCGAAGGTTTGACGTGCCGATTTGGCGCCAAAGCCGCTGTCGATAATGCCTCGTTCTCGATCGCACCCGGCAGCTTTGTCGGCGTGATCGGCCGTTCCGGCGCCGGCAAGTCGACGATGCTGCGGATGATCAATCGCCTGGCCCAGCCGACCTCCGGGCGGATCCTGTTCGAGGGCCAGGACGTGACCGCGTTGCGCGGCAAAGAGCTGCGGCAATGGCGTGCCCGTTCGGCGATGATCTTCCAGCAATTCAATCTGGTCGGCCGGCTCGATGTCCTCACCAACGTGCTGATGGGACGGCTGGCCGAAATCCCGGCCTGGCGTTCGCTGGCGCAGCTTTGGCCCGAGCAGGATCGGGCGCTGGCGATGTCGGCGTTGGAGCAATTCGATATCGCCTCGCTGGCGGCGCAACGCGCCGACCAGCTTTCCGGCGGCCAGCAGCAGCGCGTCGCGATTGCGCGGGCGCTGGTGCAGCAGCCCGATATCATTCTGGCCGACGAGCCGATCGCCTCGCTCGACCCGCGCAATACCAAGGTCGTGATGGATGCGCTGCTGCGCATCAACAAGCATTTCGGCATCACGGTACTCTGCAACCTGCATTCGCTCGATCTGGCGCGGACCTATTGCGATCGCCTGATCGGCATGGCGGCCGGCCGCGTCGTGTTCGACGACGTTCCGGCGATGCTGACCGACCACATCGCGCGCGAACTCTACGATCTCGAAGCCAATGACGTCATGGGCGGGGCGCCGGTCCATGTGCCCGCCAATGTCGCCGTTCCGGCGCTGGGCACCGCGGCCGCGGCCTGAAGTAACGCGACTGTCAAGAGCGGCCGCTACAAGCCCGTAGCGGCCCGTCAGCCTTTATCACGACAACAGGGGAATTCATCATGATCAATCGTCGTATTGTTCTGGCCGGCGCCGCGTCGCTGGCCTTCGTCCGCTCCGCCACGTCCGCCGAAGACTGGAAGGCAAAATATCCGGAAATCACCTTCGCGGTGATTCCGGCCGAGAACGGCTCGGGCGTCACCGAGCGCTACGCGCCGTTCGTGGACTATCTGTCGAAGGAGCTCGGCATCAAGGTCACCTTGCGCGTCGCCAACGACTACGCCGCGGTGATCGAAGGCCAGCGCGCCGGCAACATCCACATCGGCTATTACGGTCCGGCGTCGTTTGCGCGCGCCCTCGTGACCGGCGTCAAGACCGACGCCTTCGTGATCGACGTCAATTCCGACGGCTCCAAGGGCTATTATTCGGTGTTCTACGTGCTGGCCAAGAGCCCGTACCAGAAGCTGGACGACCTCAAGGGCAAGAACCTCGGCCTGGTCGATCCCAACTCGACCTCCGGCAACAACATGCCGCGCTTCAAGATGAACCAGATGGGCATCGATCCCGACAAGTTCTTCTCCCAGGTGGTCTTCACCGGCAGCCACGAAAACGCCGTGCTGGCGCTGGCGCAGGGCACCGTCGACGTCTGCGCCAATTGGTGGAACGCCGAAGACGATTCCAACCTGACGCGCATGCTCGCCAAGAACATGGTCAAGTCGAGCGACGGCACGCCGCTGAAGAAGGAGGACTTCCGCATCATCGTGAAGTCCGACCTCATCATCAACTCGCCCTATGCCTATCTGAACGATCTGCCGGACGACATGAAGGCCGCGATCAAGAAGGCGTTCCTCGATGCGCCGGAAAAGGATGCCGAAGCGTTCAAGAAGCTGTCGGACGGCAAGAACCGGCCCTGGCAGTCGGTGACCAACCAGGACTACGACAAGACCATCGAGCTGATTAAGTTCGTCGATAGCCTGCGCAAGAAGGCGTCCTGATCACGGGAAGCCAAGCAAGAGCCGGGTCCTTTGACCCGGCTCTTTCGTTTTATTTCGATGCGCGGCGGATAGCGGCACCATGACCATCGCAGTCTCGATACTCCCCGATCAGCAGCTTGCCGCGCTGAACGAGGTCTATCGCAAGGCGGTCGCGCGCAAGCGGCTGCGTGTTACGCTCGGCGCCGCGGTGTTCCTGGCCGCGCTGGTCATCGCCTCGATCGGCGCTGAAGTGAACCTGCGCACGCTGTTCACCTATTTCGGCCATTTCGTCAGTTATTTCGATCGTCTGCTCACGCTGGACAGCGGCAGCCGGGTCTGGACCAACATCCCCGAATGGCTGTGGGGCTGGAAGAAATGGTCGCTGCTGTTGGGCGAAACCATCCTGATCAGCTATGTCGGCACCCTGTTCGGTGCGGTGCTGGGGTTTGCACTTAATTTCCTAGCGGCTGAAAATACCTCGCCGGGCCCGTGGGTGCGTTTCATCGTCAAGCGCTTGATGGAGTTCTGCCGCACCGTGCCCGATATCGTGTTCGCGCTGATCTTCGTGATCGCCTTCGGTCTCGGCCCGATGGCCGGCGTTCTCGCCATCACGATCCACTCGATCGGCGCGCTGGGCAAGCAGTATGCCGAGATGGTCGAGAATATCGACATGAAGCCGGTCGAAGGTCTGCGTTCCACCGGCGCAGGCTGGATCGCCTGCATGCGCTTCGCGGTGCTGCCGCAGGTCGTAGCCGGCTTTGCCAGTTACACGCTGCTGCGCTTCGAGATCAACGTGCGCAGCGCCTCGGTGATGGGTTTTGTCGGCGCCGGCGGCATCGGCGTCGAGCTGATCACGGCGATCCGCAAATTCTATTACTCCGATGTCAGCGCGATCCTGCTGCTGATCATCCTGACGGTGTTCGTCATCGATATCGGCACCGGCTGGGTGCGCGGGCGGCTGTTCGGCAAGGAGCGGCGGGTATGACCAAACGCTCGATGCTGGAGACCGAGGGCCTGCGCGCCAAATATCCCGATGTTTTCAACCGTCCGGTCTCCTCGCGGATGGCCTGGCCGTCGATGCTGCTCGGCGCTCTCGCAATCTTCGTGTTCGGCCTGGTCCATCTCGGTTTCTCGCCGATCCGCATGCTGAACGGCATTCATCAGCTCGGCTGGATTTCGCTGATGATGCTGCCGCCCAATCCCGGCGCGTCGCTGCCGCTTTATCTCAGGGCGCTCGGCGAAACCCTGTCGATCGCATTGCTCGGCACCACGCTGGCCGCGGTGTTCGCATTCCCGGTCAGCCTGCTGGCGGCGAAAAACATCGTGCCGTCGAACTTCTTCCGGTTTCCGATCCGGCGTTTTCTCGACACCATCCGGGGCGTCGATACGCTGATCTGGGCGCTGGTCTGGATCAATGTGGTCGGTCTCGGCCCGTTCGCCGGCGTGCTCGCCATCGCATTGTCGGATTTCGGCGCGCTCGGCAAGCTGTTCTCGGAAGCAATCGAGGGCGCCGACAGGAAGCAGGTCGAGGGCATCCGCGCCTCCGGCGGCAATGCGCTGCACGAGATTCGATTTGGCCTGATGCCGCAGGTATTTCCCGTCATCGCCGGGCAGATGCTTTACTTCTTCGAGTCCAATACCCGTTCGGCCACCATCATCGGCATCGTCGGCGCGGGCGGCATCGGCTTGCAATTGGCCGAACAGATCCGCGTGCTCGAATGGCAGAAGGTGTCGTTCCTGATCCTGATGATCCTGATCGCGGTGGCCGCGATCGACTGGATCTCAGGCAAGCTGCGCTTTGCCATCATCGGTCCGCGCGCGGTGGCGTGATTTCCCTTTCCCTCTCCCCTTGTGGGAGAGGGTGCCGTAGCGAAGCGAAGGCGGGTGAGGGGTAGCAACATAACGAGAGGCCGCGACCCCTCACCCGTCTCGCATCTGACGATGCGAGCCACCCTCTCCCACAAGGGGAGAGGGGAAGAAGCGCGTGCTTGCATCTTAAGTCGCTTAGCCGCCCTCCACCACGAATTCGATGCGCTCGGCGGCAAAGCGTGAGCGCTTGGTCACGAGTGGCTTGCCATCGGTATCGACGTCGGTGCTGTCGACGACGAGGACTGGACGGCCCAGCGCCAGATCGAGCCGCGCGGCGTCGGCGGCGTCGGCGATGGCGGCGGTGATTTTAGTCGTGCCACGCCGATAGTCACGGATGCCGTAATGCTCCAACAGCTTGGTCATCGAGCGGGTACTGGCGAAGACGCGCCCGGCATCCGGAAAGCGTGCTGCGGAAAGCCAGGTGGTGCTGACGCAGATCGGCGTGCGGTCGGCCAGCCGAACTGATTCGATCCGGATCAGCGGCGTGCCGGTCTTCAGTCCCAACTCCCGCGCCAGTTCGCGTGTCGCAACGTCGTCCGAAGCATCGATGAACTGGCCGCGCGGCTCATGGCCGCCGGCGCCGACGATCTCGGAGAACCGCGTGCGCGAACGCAAGGGATAAGCGAGCTTTGCTGCCTCGACATAGGTTCCGCTGCCGCGCTCGGCGCGCACCAGCCCGCGTTCGGCCAGCGTTGCCAGCGCGCGGCGCACGGTGTGGCGGTTGACGCGATAGGTCTCGGCAATTTCCATTTCGCCCGGCAGCTTTTCGCCCGCGGCAAAGCGGCCGTCAGCGATGCCGCGCTCGATGCCATCGGCGACCTGCCGCCACAATGCCACGCCGGAGCCGGTTTCCTGCAAGGTCATGGCGTGGGGCCGGGAACCGGCATTGGAAAAATCCGCATCGGAAAAATCTCTCGTTTTGTGCTTTCCCGTATATCACAAAATATAAATCGGAAAACCAGCTGCAATCTCGTCGAGCTGGCCCACAAATTATCGACTAATTTCCCCGGTAACCTGAATCGCAGACGCATTTTTCGCCGGCCATTCCCAAGTAAAGCGAATCGCTCCCTGTCCATCGATTGCAGCATCTTTCCCAGTCTGAAGATAAAGCCAGACATTCAACAGGCTTCCGGGAGTTCCGTACGAGATGATGACTACCTACCGAAGAAGGCCCGAGCCTGCCAAGAGCGCCCAAATAATCATTTTGTCCGCGTTTCAAGGTTGTCCTTGCGGCTGTTTCTCGGTGAAACCGGCAACCCCTTGTCCGCGTAAGTTTAAATGTTCCTACCCGATTTTCGAGGCGACCTGAGGCGCGAGAGAAGCGGTTCGATATCCTCGCGATAAAAGAAAAGCTTTCGACATTTATCTCGCGATATTGCTGGTTGTAGGCCCAGCCGAATGAGACGCGTGGAGGCTCCAGACGCGCTTGTTCCTAGGATTTGAGCAAATTCGGTGCCGGCGGCATACTTTGCTTTGAAGCGATCTAGCTCGACACGACTAATTGCGACAACGCGGCATTTTGATGCTACCCGGCTTTCCGTTTTGATGTATTTGGCCTGAACCAATGCGCGAAACCCTCCATGATGTATTCCGATCTCGCTCGCGGCTGCCTCTGACGTGAGTGCTGTCCGCGTCTCGGAGAGGTAGGCCGCGTGTGCCTCGTTGCAGTGAAAATAGAGTCCGGATATCGGCGGTGCTCCCGCTAATCTCGCTGCCGGTTTTAATTTTCCGGCCAATATTAGCCCGATGATCTCAGTTTGCGGCATAGATGTTCTGAAGACGATCTTTCCCCAAGATATTAAGTTCCGTGGAACGACCGTTACCTGTGGAACTCCCGCGGTAAGGCGATCTATCAACTCGTCGACGTCGGCCTTCTTCAAAATATGCCAGGCGTGCTCGCCCATTCCGGCGCGAAACGGCGTTGCCAAGATGCCGCACTTTACCAATCGGATCAAAATCTCCTGCCTTTCTCCAATACGGCGGGCGGCCTCCGCAAGGTTGGAGCCGACATGAAGCATCGACCGGATTTGCTCAACATGCACTTGCTGAACGCCAAGCAATACACCCTGCCGATGATAGGCTCTCGCAAGACCTAATGTTGTTAAAAGTCGCCGCAGTCGCCAGGGCGTAATGTTCAACTGTTTGGCCGCCAGAGAAAGTGCTAAAAATGGATCATCGTACGCCTTGGTAGGCACGTGGCCTTTAGCGTGATGAACCATAAGCGCAAGAAGCCCATCGTGGATCTGAGATCGAGGACGATGGGAAAGCCACTTGAAGAACCAACCATATCGGGCCGTGAGGCTGCAGCTTATATGATAATCAATGTTGTTCTGCGCGACAGAGTTGAGAAAATCTTCGAATCCGATCTCTCCCCGACGGAGAATATCGAATCCTTTCAATATCGTCGCGCGCCTTGATACGCCCAAACTTAGAGGTGTGGGCATCTTCATGTGGTTGCCGTCGATAGCGGTGCGTCCAATTTTGTCCATTAATTCGATAGCCTCATCTAGATACGCTCCGTCGAGAAAGGGAACCGGATCATATCCCGCTAGTCCAAGGCGCCCGGCAATATAAGCTTCGGCGGAAAGCTCGGGCGCTGACACAGCACGGCTAGTTTTGGTAAGGTCATGACCGTATTCACACTTGGTCATACATCCCGAGGTCCATCCAATCCTGCATTCGCAGCCTTCGACCAGACATTTGTCTTCCAACTCAAGCCCGTGAAGAGGGCAACCTGTGATGGCTGACGAATCCCACCAAACGCGGTGATGAGGAGAGTCGATTAGGCATTGCGGACATCGGCGGCGAGCTGCGCGGATCCAATGCAATCTCTCCGAAAGCCGCTCGCCGTTCACGTGAACATATCTTCTGCCCTCAAACCGAGGCGTCGACTGTCGAACAACATCGGAGAATTTCTCCTCAACTTCCCCCAAGATGGCGTTGGTAGAGCGAGTCGAAAAAAACAAACGGGGCTCGCCGCCAATCATTTCGAGAGCGTCCGTCGCGGAAAGGCGGTTCAATTCTGCAATTCTCAGAAGGACGCCGTAAGCAGGCTCCCCAGGAGGAAATTTAGTCAGCCAGAGTGGCAATTTACGCATGGCTGCCCCTACGCCCGAAATTCATCTTGGACCATGGGACGCGACCCGGCGTTTTCTTCCGATCTCCCTTTCTGGCTCGGCGAGAGGAGACAGATGCCGGAGCATCTTTACACTCTCTGGTCTGCCGATCGTCCTCAGCAACTCGCGCTCGCACAAGGTCGGGATCTTGCTTGAACGGGTTCATTTCATCCTCAACGTCTTTCCACCCCTTGTAGAAGCGATAGAGCAGACGCATCGTAATCATGGGGCTTTGGCCTCCATCATCGATCGCATCCTCCGACGTGCCCTTAAGAATATCCATCGCCAGCCCGAATTGACCATCGGATGCGAGATGGATGCCACTGAGGAACGGGCCTTTATCCAGACCTGCACGTGTTTTGAACGGCAGTAGCCTATCAGCCTCTCTGATGGCCGACTGAAAGTCGAGCCAATCCTGCTCGCTCTCCCTAGAGTAGGGTGTGAGACTCAATTTATCTCTGTTGCGGCGACCCAATTGTGGGTTTACTTCCCGCGCATCGCTCGCCTCTTCGAGACCGGCACACAGTACTTGGCACCGCGCCATATCCATTACTTCCTTGACGAGGTCTGCTCCCTCCCACGCCCGCACGTCTGTCAAACCTTCGACGCAATGCTGGAATTCATCAAGGATAAGAAGCTCAACCTTTTGTTCCTTCAGATGATAGACGGCCAGTCCTAGAAGCTTGGGATAGTTCCAGCTCTCCTTCGCGCTTATACCCAATGCCAACAAGATGGCGACTGCGACCGCTTTCGTTCCTGAGCGGGGTGGTAACGAGACGTACACAACTCTACGAATGGTTTTTCCGGCAATTCGTTCTGCCGGAAAGCGAGCTACATATTTCTCAAGCGGAAAGGATTTCCCGGCGCCGGTGACGCCAACGAGAAACTTGCAATTTCCCTTCTTTGTAGAACGGTAGTTTCCGTGGTGGCGCTTGATAAACAGAAATGCCTCGACAAACTTCGGGTGCGTGATGGTGATATCGTCCAAACAAGCCTTGCGTTCGTCGGAGGTCATGGCATCATAATTCATCTTAATGCTCCTACCTTGATTTCACGGGTATCGCAGTCGGCGCTAAAGATCCTCTATTTTATGAAATGCCTTGGCTCGAGCCTCGCGAGCGATTGTCCCCGGCTGTGAGTCAAGGTTGGGCGTCTCGGCTTCCGCCGCATCGACCGAAATAGTAGGTGAAGAGGGGTCGACCGTGTGTTCTGAGTCCGAAGGGGCACTGCTCTTGGGAGGCGATGCGTCGGGAGACTTTTCTGGACGCGGGTCGGGACCGTAGCTGGGTTTTGTCGCTTTAGATCGACGCACACGCGTTGTGCGTTTGCCGAGACCTTCCGAGAGCGGCTCGGCGGAAGCAACAGGGTCGAATTGCGAAGGCTCAATTGTATCCTGTGGCCGCGGACCAGTATCTTCGAAACGCGCGATCTCCTTCATCTGCCCTGAACGCTTGCGATTCGCCTTGATATCGTCGATCTCGTCATGGATAGCATTCATCGCTTCCAGTAGATTTTCCTCGTTAATCTTTCTCCCTAGGGCATTGAGGCGATCCACCGTTACCCGATGCTGGCGATGCGTTCGCCCCTCCGCGTAGTCAGGCCATGTGCACTCAATTGAAATCCATCTTTCCGAGATCGGATCCAAGACCTGAATGGCGCCGAGATTTACGAGATCACGGGCCCTCCACAGCATGACATTTACGGGTTTTTTGCTGTCGGTTCGGGCGCCAAGCTTGGCGCACTCACTACGGATCTTCGCGAGCTTCTTCGAATTGTAGAACAGGTGATCTATCTGGATGCCGCGCCGATCGGCTTGGGATTGCCCCGACTTGCCAAGAAAGGCGGTCAGGAGTTGATCATCGACGCTCGGACGACGGCCCCACTTTTCCACACTTGCATTCCACCGCGCCAAGGGTATCTCGTTCATGATGCCGGCGTGAGGACGCTGATTGGAAACATCCACTACAAACTTCGTGACGATCCACTGGATACTGCGAACCGAAAAAATCGCGTTTTTGGAGGAAAGATATTCGCCGCGCTTATCAATATTTCGAAAAGTAGTGCCGTCGAGATTGTGGATCGTGCCTTTCTGAAGCGTGTCCAGGTACGCTTCAACTTTTCCTTTTAGGTCTGGTCTGCGGCGGGGTAGATCAACAATCTCAGCGCCGATCCGGAGGATCGTGGTGTCCATCGAGGAAGACTCAAACTCCTTTCCCCGATCGCATACGAAGCCCAACGGTGCCCCCGTGTCCGGCCAAGGTCCGTTAATTCCATTGAATTGCGCAAGCCATGCCTGCTTATTGCCAAGCCCCATTTTCAGCGCGAGCATTACCGTGAGCCAAGAGGGCGGATGAAATGAGATGCAAAAACCAATAATAAGCCTTGAGTAGCGATCCAGAATGACGGTGAGGAATGGCTTCGGCAATATCAGGCCAGATTTCTCATCGCGCACCATGATATCGAGCGGTGTATGGTCTATCTCATAAGCTTCGCCAGCAAATTCTCCTTGTGGTCCGCGGCCGACATTGCGTATGGCATGATCCGCGTCGCGTTTAGAATGACGATGATAGAGCTTGGTATACTCTTCATATTCCCCCGCTTTCCGATAAAGAAAATTCTTTCCGAGCTCTGGCGTCGCAACTCCGAGTTCAGCCGCTTTCGCAGCTAATTCTTTGAGGAAGCGCGGTTTTAGAAACGCTATGTTGGGCGCAGTATTCACCAGCCACTTGCGGTTGAGGAAGTCCGTCGCCAATTCGTGAACCCAATGATCCCTACGTCGATTGCGATTTCCCCGACTCCCCCAGCCTGGTAGGAGGCTCCGAGGATCGCGGCCCGAAGTGATCCACCTCAGATAAAGCTTCCGAATTGTATTCCACGACCATGGCTCTTTGTCGTCGATTTGGATTGCCGTTTCAGCAATAATTGGGCTCAGCCCCTTCTTAGTCAGTCGAAGACGCGGGCCTGCTTTGTCGACGTCTTTGCAATAGACAAGCGCGCGGTCCATATACGCGAGGTGTTCCTGACTGTACGTTTCAAGCGCTCGGGTCAGCGCTTCGCGCAGGTGGCGCGGCAAATCATGACAGCGCGCCTCGATCAGGAGCCGCCTCTCGCGGGTCATGTTATCAATTGCTGACTGGCTGTACGGAACTTGAAGTTCTGGGTGACTAAAGTCTGTAAAAGTTCGCACGCCCCCAATAAGACTACCTGTAATTAAGCGTCGGCCGTCGATGAGGACGATCTCGCCCGTTCTGAGGCGGACCGCACATTGACCGCGAGCTGTAGCGACCTGGCTGCTCATAGCTGGTTTCGTGTGAGATAGGTTTGATCGCCGAACGGTTGGCTCATGTCAGCTTTGATTTCGCCCCGGTAGATCATGCGCATGACGGCCCAGAATGAATTGACATCGCGTCCTGCTGCATCGCGAACGGCACCAATCGTTACTGGATCCGGAAGACAGGGGAGCACGGCCATAACCGCAGAAATGGCGCTGTTGTCTACGAGGTCACCAGCACCACGCAATATGTGCCGCGAATTGCTTAATCTGGGCTCGATCCGAATGTCCCGTTCGGTCATGAGGTGATATTCAAAGCCGCGGCGGTAGGCTTCTTCCGCGACCGCGTCATACCAAGCATCGATTTCACCCTGTAGGATGACGTCGTCGGTGAGAACTACCGAGGCCGGGCGAACTTCCCACAGCCTTCGTTCACCTGATTTGTGACCGGAGAAGAAATCCGGAATGGGACGATACACATGTCCCAAAAAGTGTACCCTGAGAGTCAGCGGCTGTGGCCAGATGTGCGTGGTGCCTGGATCGGACTCAAGCAGTACTAGAAGGTCGCGCTCGAGAAGGCCCTCGAATACCAGCAGCCCAGCGTCGGCGTCTCGGTATGAGGGAAGACGCCCGACGTAGCAATCACGGGAGGCTCTAACCGGATCGCGCTCGACAGTACGTCGGAGTTTGAATTTGCTCTTCGCGCGCGGGTACCTGCGTTTTGGCGTCCACATTAGAACCTCCATGACGTTGTGAAGGAAAGGCGTGGTCGAAGCAGCAGGGGCGGTAATGCTGTCGACCCGATGCTTGAGTCTTCGGTGGCGATGAGTATCGACAACATCTCATCCGAGACCGCGCCGCCCTCTCGCAAAAGCTTCGCAACAATTTGTTCCGTCTATGAATAGCGTCGATGCATGATTATCTCCCTCTCCTCGATCTGTTTGATCGCTACTCGGAAAAGAAATGCGTCAATTCTTTCTGCAGGTCGTGCGCATCTGGACGCCTCAAGCTGATCCAGCTATGCGCAATTGTGTGGTCGTCAGCGTCCATGAGGATATTCAAGTAACGTCGCGCCGAGTCCTCGAGCAGGCATTCTAGCTTTGCGCTATCGAAGACAAACGAGCGGTTGTCCGCGCCGCGCGCGCCCTTGCGAGTTTCCTTCATTAGCTCGGCTCCTTGCCTGATAGCCGCGACCGCGCACAGTCAGATTGATGCCGGTCCCGATTACCGTCGGGACATGGTTCGCTGGATCGATCAGAGCACTCAGCGGTCCCCAGATACGTATGCGCCGCCTGAGATATGGCTTCGGAGCGACAACCGTCGCCGGCGGATTTCACCGCTTCGGCACAAAGCACGGCAAGCAACTTTGATAGTGCCAGACCGGCGAAATCATCAGACAGATCGCGTTGATTGTGTTGAATGAGACATGGCACATCGGCAAGCGGCCACGTTTGGCCAATGTGCGACTTCAAATCCGTAATAGTGTGTAGCTCGCTAAATGTGGATCTACCAAACGTGCTCATGGCTGCGCTCCTTTCGTAATTCACCCGAGGTGGGATGGAAAACGCGGTGACAGCGCAGGACGAGTCTCAGACAAGTGCCAGCTTGACCCGCAGTCCAGAATCGCGCGAGTTTGGCAGTGTCTCGAACGGGCACGAACTCGCAGAGACTGGGTCAGCTGACGGTGGGGTTTACCAGGCCTATTCCCGTCAATGACATCTCAGAGCGAGCGCATGACCTCCGTCGTGCGCTTTGCTTTTTTGGTCTTCAAGTTTCGGGCATTGCGGCGCCTTTCCATTGTTCGCCCCGCTCACGGGCTCGTGGGGACACAGGCGTCCCAGCGTTGTTAAAGTTCGACGAAATCTGCCTTCAGGACCGCGCAGGCCTTGGCCAGCAGCGCCCACACGCTCTGCCGGCGGTCGTGCGCAAGCACCATGCAATTCGGCATTGCGCGGCGGGTCGCCGGTCGACGGGTTCGCGGCTTCCATGGCTTCGATTCGGTAGTCCGAAGAATCGGCTAAATCGCTCATGTTCGAATGCGCATGGACGCGATAGTCCTGCGCGTCGGCGCGAATCCGCTCGGCACTAGCTCAATCGTGATCTGCAGCATTTCTTAGACTTCCTGTTATGCTGTATTCCGGATGCCGTGACGGCGTTGGCCTCGAAGATCTCGCGGACCGCGTCTCCCGATAGATGGCGCCGTTCCACCAGCGCGGTCGCGACGGCGACGACGGCCTTGCGCTGACAGCGGATGAGCCGGTCGGCGCGGCGCTGCAGGTCCTGCAGATCCCTTTCGACGCGATCGCGCAGCGTGAGGTCGGCGCGAATGGCCTCGAGCACCTCCTCATGCGGGGCAAGATATGCGATGGTCTGGCCCATGCCGTCGGAAACGTGCAGCGCCGCGATCATCTTGGTGACCTGGGCCAGGTCGGACGCGTCATCTCCGCCGGCGCCGACGGATACAGCCTTCGTCACGGCGCGTTCGGCAGCTCGTCCGCTCAGAAGGAAGATTGCGCGGCCCTCAATACGTTCGCGGGTCAGCAGATCGCCGTTGTCGTGCTCGACCAGGGTGTGGCCCGCCGCCCGGCCTTTCGATCCGATGATGCAGCGGCGCAGCTTTCCGGACGGGATCGTCAGCGAGGCGATGGCATGGCCTGCTTCGTGACAGCAAATGCGCCACATCGCGTCCGGAGGGATGTCCTCTCGCGGCATGAGCACCGCGCGCAGATCCGCGACTTCAAGGTGCCGCCCGGCGTCACGCGCGATGCTTCGTCCTATTCGCACGAGATGCATGATCTCGGCGCCCGTCGAGCGTTCGGCGAGGGCGGCGATCTCCGCGAGTTCCGCTTCCGGCAAGTCGCTTCTGATATAGTGCCTGAGAATGTTGAGCGTACCGGCGAAATCGGGCCGTTCGATTTCGATCGCAAGCTCGAGGCGGCCGGCGCGCAACAAAGCGGCGTCGATGTCGGCCATTTTGTTGGTGGCGGCCATCACGATGATGCCGCGGCGCGTGTCCTTGCCGGCATTGCACAAGTGGAGCAAGAGGGCGCCTAAAATTGGCTTCCAGAAATCTGCGTTTCGGGGCGACAGCGTCGCACGGTTCGGGAGGCTGTCGAATTCATCCAAGAACAGGAGGCAGGGCGAAAGGGCCGCGGCCTTCTCGAAGTCTTCACTCATCGCGTTAAGGACGTCATCGAGATGGCCCTTTTTGAGCCACGCCGCAACGGACGTGTTGACGAGCGGCAGTGAGCAGGCCCGCGCCAAAATCCTTGCGTACAGGGACTTCCCGGTGCCGTGCTCGCCAAGCAGACAGAGACCCTTCGGTAAGTCTGACCATGCGATGTCGCCGGCCTGATAGGCCGCGATGGCACGCGCGAAACTCAGTCCCCACTGCCGCGCCTTGCCGTACTCCACGGCGTTCGCCAGGTCGGGCAAGACCTCATCGGGCATCTCTCCCTTCACGACGGCGGCGGCCGCCATGAGGTGCTTTGCGATGAGCCGCGGGCCCGACCCCGGACGGAACGCCGCGACGATCTCATTGAGGTCCAGGCCAAGGGCGTGGCCGTCCGTCAACGCTCCCGGCGAACGTTTGGCGAAAATGGTGATCGCCTTCTGAAGCACCGAGCCGGTCGGGACCGTCAGGCGGATCGTGACGTCGGCGGACGTTACCAGCGCGGCAGGAAGCATACCCAGGTTGGCAGCCACCCCGACCACGCAGCGTCCGCCCGACAGATCGGCCGCAACCTCGTCCGAGCCCACAGATGATTTATGAGTACTCCGGTTGGACCTGTCCCCGACGTATTCCGTCCAGCTCTCGCCGAACGTTTGCTTGAAGTAGACCGCAGTCGGCGCCACCCAGGCGGATGTCGGAACAAGGACGACCACAGCCAACGCCCGTCGTGGGTGGATAAGCCTGCGACGGATTTTCTTCGACACTGCTGCGTCAAATGCAGCGCCGACAACGGCGGTCATCGCGTCGGGCCGCGCGTTCTTTGACACCGGCTTCGTCACGTTGTCCCGAGCGGTGTCGAAATGCTCATCGGGTAAGTCGTCCAGAAGAACGTTGCCCTTCACGCGCTTGGCCGTGCCGAATTCGTCGTTACGCAAAAGGAACCGCAATTCGGGCGGCATCTGCCGTTTCGGGGTTGGACGGAAACGGGTCTCGTGAAAAGGCGGGGTTCTCTTGGTCTTGCTCATGGGCGCGACTCCAGAAGGAGATCGATTTCGGGGCGGTCCGTGCAGGCGAGCGCCATCACCACCGCCGAGGGATCCCGATCGGAGCGGATGGTTTGCCGAAGGCGGGAATTCTCGTCAGCGAACTCTTTCCCGGCCTGCTCCACGGAGGGCTCGGCGATTGGATCGATGTCGCCCGCCGCGTACCTAGCGGGCTTGACGAGCAGCGACGGCGCATAAAGGCGGTGGATCTTATGAAATTTCCTGCTCATGCGGTGGTCCTCGCGATTGACGCGATGAGCTGAGGCACGAAGGTCGAGGCAAGATGGCGATCAGCTCTATTCCCACGAATACTCCTTCGGCGACCGACCTCCAAGCTATAATTCAATCCTTGATATCACAAAAATATGACAGTTTTCAGCTAGTTATGAATCCTATAGGATTATAATCCACAAGAGATTCATTTCTAGCTATGAATCCTATAGGAATAAAATCCACGGAGGATTCATTTTTACGTTCCAACCGCGAAATCGAATCCTTGAAAAAATTGAAAAAAACAGTTTTCAAGGATTCATTATCGCACCGGAAAGCCCGCAAATCGCAACCTGTGAGTGAAAACCCTTCAGCAAAAAATTTTCCGAGGACGACGGTTCCTTGGCCAAGATTGCCCTCAAGGAACTGACCTACAGACGGCGGCTTGCTAGATGGAGCGCCTCGAAGTTGATAAAGCCTCGCGTAGATCCCTCGAGCGAAACGGGGAAACATTCCGCTCAGACGGGCAATGGGGGATCCGCGTCGTATCCTTCCGAAGGAAAACACACGTACTTTTGGGAATAACCAGCGCGACGTCCTTCTTATCGTCAAGAACGGCCCGACCGAGTGCGCAAGAAACACCCCAGCTTGACCCACTTATTCGCAGACCTCGGGCGGGCACTCCGGGCAACTGTCGCCGATCGAATCCAACACGTCCCGAATCTCGTGTATGGCTTCGTCCCGAGAGACCCCTGCGGGAGGATGCTGGTCTGCGATGTCAAGAACACGCCTGCGCGCATGGGGGTCGGCGCGGTCCAGCATCCAACCGTGTTGCTCGCACTCCGCAATCGCGCCCACTTCTAGCAGCACCGAGGTCGCCCAGCCGCGCAGCGTCCGGATTGCAAATCGGCGTTCCTTAGACATCGGCATGATCCTCCTGCGCGAGTCCAATCCTTCAGGCTCTGGCTGCCAGTGTTTTCATTCATGGCTTTTTTCTTGTAACTGGCTGCTGTGCGGCAAGAAAGAAAAGCTCATGTCGGTTGATGCTCCACGTTGGAGCTAGGTCCCATATCTGGGGAAGGCCGTTCCGAACCACCAATACACAATCTAGTGGATGGTATAGCGTGCCTAGCATCGCCACCGCGACGTACTCGATACGAGTCACCTCTCGATCTAACGCGGCCTGGCGCAGCGCATCGTGGAGAACGGGACGTTGACGAGAATTCCCCTGGTGGACTTCGGAGTGAGGAACATGAAGGGCAGAGCGGCGGATCTTCGGGGCGGATGACTTGGCTCATCGAGGGCGCTGCGTGCGGCGAAACCGTTGAGGCCCGCCGCCCAGGGGCCGGTATCCAAGATCGTTTTCGTTGCCGACCCGGGAGATTCCGAGCTACCCAAAAGTCTCCGCATAGATCAGCCCTCGTGACTCAGTTTGCTCATGCGAGACAACTTCACGATCGTATTGCGACAGATCGGCTGCGAAACCAGATCCAATTCGACGAGGTCGGCACAGGCCAAGGCCATGACGGAATTGAACGGGTCGCGGCGGGATTGAACGATCCGCTCGAGTTGACCAAGCTCTATTGGCTCCTTGTCGGTGAGAACTCGAAGGATGCGCTTGCGCTGCTCTGGTGGGACGCGATGCTCGTTGTATAACCAGACAAAAAGTGCGTTGGAGAAACGCGGCTCGCGCCGGAGAGATTTGGCGGAAATGGCCCACGGTTTGATGTTAAGCTCTTCGATTGCGATCAAGGCCAAGCCTTCGTCTTCGACATTGCGGATGCGTCTGCCTGGCAACACATCCAAGAGAAAGCGTCCGTCGTCGCGCTGCACGATGATGGCGCCGACGTCTACCACGTGCCCGGAGGCAATAACCGCTGACGCAACATATTCAATCGCGCGGACTTGCGGATCGAGCGATGCCAAAATGAGCGCCTCTCGAATAGCGGGATGTGTTATCGGAATTGCGGTCGTGACCTTGGGAGAAACGAAGAGGTCGGAAAGGTTTTCCATGGCTTTGTTGAACATGGGGAAAATGCTCACACCGCGACGCAGGGAGAAGCAACTCGGATCGTTGCGGTTTCGAACGCTGGTGCTAGTTTGTCATGATGCAGATCGCGAGCGGGGCGTGGTCCGAGCCGCAATACGGACCCTTCTGGCTTCGCAGAACGAACGTGCTTTACGCGGCAGCGAAACCTTACCATCCAGCTACTCCTCTATTTTCAAAGGGTCGGGTGAGACGTCGATGAAGGTGTCGTTGGCGCGGTCATAACGGCGGCAGCTGATGACCCTGCTCCCGTCTTGGCCTATCCCCTGCACGAGGTGGAGGTTCCGCAATTCCGGCTTGACAACGACGGGCTGGCCCTTGGCGTGCGCGGCGCAGCGCGTCATTAACACTCCGCTGGCCCGGCACAGCCAACCTTCTTCCCCGCACTGCTCGCATGTGCAGCCTGATCGGGCTTCGGCCAGATTAATCGCTTCCCGAACCTTGGCTTCGGCCTCATCCGACAGTTGGCCGCTCCAATACAAGTATAGGGTGCCATTCCTCTCTTTGATCTTCAGCGCCCTGAAGGTGCCGCCTTCAAGTGCCGCCTCGACCTTGGGGAAGGTGCGCTCGACGAGATCCCGCCATCCGT
This sequence comes from uncultured Alphaproteobacteria bacterium, assembly GCA_963755895.1. Taxonomy (GTDB): domain Bacteria; phylum Pseudomonadota; class Alphaproteobacteria; order Rhizobiales; family Xanthobacteraceae; genus Bradyrhizobium. The sequence continues at coordinate 41,799 of CAVWMD010000015.1, read as the reverse complement.
CGCCGCAACGTGGATAGCCTTGCGCAGCCTCCGGGGCGCCTGCCGGTGGGTGAAACAGTCCACGGTAGGCCTTGATCAGATCGATTCGCCAATCCGTGACGATGGCCGTCATGACCGACCCCTACAGAAACTTGATTTGAGCAGAACTCGAATTATATAAGACTATAACTATATAACTAAACCGATGTTGAATAGCAAGACCAACTTCCGCAAGGGGCCCGCCAGAATGCCTTTTTCAGCAAGGAAGCAACCCGGGACGTACGCCAATTGCGCTTGCCGCAGCGGGCAAGGCATGGGACGTTTTTCTGGGCGAATCGCTCAGCACGGACGCCGGAATGGCCGAAAAAAAAGTGCCGAAACGAGGACTAAGGTCCGCGGTCGGCGACCGCAGGCAATTCCTCACCATGATGTCTCCCGACATCATCCGATCGATTAAGCAGGCCGCGCTGGAGGACGACCGTGCGGCGTGGAACGTCCTTGAAGAAGCCGCAAGACAATGGCTGGAGCGGCGCAAGTCAGCGAAAAAGAGCTAGTTGATCGCTCTACGGTGGACTCAATTCGCGCGGAAGAGACATGCGGGCGTTCTTCCCGAGAGGAAATTCCTCCGCCATCCAGCCAAAGGCATCCTCGTTGCCTGCCGATCACATGGTGGAACGGTGGTCTCGAGATGTCTCGGTAGCCGTACGGGCTCGCCGCGAAGGCCGATCTGGGCCGCGCCGATCCTTATCTGGGCCTTCCGGCAATGCGGTTTCAACCGCGCTGCCGTATCTGGGGGCGAGCATCAGAGCGCGCTCAAGTCTTTCGGCAGGTCGCCGAACTTCCGGATCACGGTTGCGTCGCCGAAGTTGCCCGTCGCCGGATCTCCCGTGCGACTGAAAGCGATCGCGCCGACGTAGCCCGGCCTACGGGAGAGCGCCTCGGCCTTTATGACGGCCGCGTTCGGATTGAAGCACTCGACGGCTTCGGCGGGCGCCATGCCGTCTTCCGTAGAGACGAAGGGAAGGGCGACGTAGTAGGTCACTTCCGACATTAGCTCTCTCCTTTCTTGGCGCGGATCAACTATTCGCGTAGTGCTGGTCGAGACCACGGTCGAACTGGGCTTTGAGCGAGTCGCTCGACACGATCGGCTATCATTGCGGCTGCTAAGAGAGGATTGGAATTCGCAATTGTCATGGAGGTCTTCCACGCTTCACCTCTGCCATTCACAAAGCGTAAGAGCGGCTATCGGCTGCCCGTTCCCCCTTCGCCGCGATCTGCAGCGAACCGTTTTTCAGCCGTCAAAGAAATCGTACTTTGAGTTTGTTCGAATGGGATCGAGCCTCATTACGAGGCATTCCAGGAGAGTTTGGCGCGGCTGCGTCGGTTTCGTCATCCGCTCGCCTCCTGAACCATAGTCAGTTCCTCGCGGCGCGAATGTCGCGCTCGCGCAATGCGGCCTCCACGATACGGCGCAGACGCCGCACGGAACCGCCGCGCCAGTTCGTGGTGACGGCGGCGTATTCGACGCCATCGAGCGGCGGCATCCACCTTTGGTCAAGACCGCGTTCTTTGGCGAGGTCCGCAATTACGGCGGGCAAGAGCGCATCAAGATCGTTAGCGCTCGGCTTCGGAAAGGTCACGATGCGCATCCGGTCGCGGATCGGACTCGGCAGCGGATCCACGCTGTTGGCCGTTGCCACGTAGGAGACTTGAGACAGATCCAGATTTGTTTGCAGCGCAGGATCCGGATAGCGGGCACTGGTCTCGATCTCAAAAAAGCCGAGGAGGCAGTCCCACAGCCGTCCATAGTCGCTGCGCGTGCCAGCTTTTTCGATCTCTTCGATCAACAAAAGCGGATTGGCGATTCTGGCTGCAGCGATGGCGAGAAACGGATGGCAGGCCTCAGCGGAATACCAGCGTCGATCGGTACCCGCGAATACCGCGCCGTCGGCGCGCGATGCGTCTTCACGCCAAACACTGAGGCCAAGGACCTCTCCCAGACGGCGGGCAAATCGAGACTTGCCGCCGCCGGGATCGCCGACGAGGAGTAGTGGCCGCAGCCGGATGGTGGTACGGCCGACGAGATCGGCCAGCGCTAGGTCGATGATATTCACCGCGTAGGGGAATTCGAAAATCAGGGTATCTCGCACCTGACGCAGCGGCGGCACCTCGACCAGCGGCAAGGCAGTATTGATCACGCTCTTCAGTGGTCCCAAAAGTTCCCTCAGCTTCGTGTTCTTCAGCTCATCACTGCTCAGGCGCGCCACCACGAGCTGGTGACCTTGAATTCCTTCCGTCGTAGGAGAGGCGACCTGCTGGGATGCTTCGGCGGCCTTTTCGTCCTCTTGCTCTTTCCTGTGCTCCTCCTCTTCCGCTTCAGCCTGCCGTCGGGCTGCTGCTTCGACGGCAGCGATGCGGTACGTCGCCATGCCCTCGCCGAGGCTGGTTGCGTTCCTTGCGGCCGAGAGATCCTCTGCTAACACGTCCGTGCACGCTGGCAATGCCGCCCAACCGAAGGTGAAACGCTCGAGATCGCACCTGAGCCCTTCCGCTACGTGACGGGAGGTTGCGTAAAATGCCCGGACGAGCGCCTTGCCGACCCTTCGGTGTTCACTGAAATACGTCGCATCGCGCGGCAGCGGCAGGCACAACAGCCGCACGCAGTCGGCCAGGCTGCGCAGGTCCGGCTCGTTCTGGGTGACAGCACGGCGGTCCAGTTCTTTGGCAAGCGCCAGTCCGCTGCCCACGTCGGATGCTTCGGCCCAAGCCGCGTTGAGTGGCAAGTTTGGACAAAGCTCACTGATCTCGGCGATCAGCCGGTGCTTGATAGGACGGGCGTTGTGGCTGATCATCATGGCGAAGCGTAGGAGCCGGGGCAGCCCCTTCAGGTGCCCGTACGGATCAGCCGAGTTGGCCGCAGCGCCAGTCGAGACGGCATCAGCCTCGAGCGCAGGTGGATCGACGTCCTCGCTATCGTCGACAGGGTCAGTCGTCATTGGTCATCCTAGAACCGGCGTCATCCATGTTGCGGGCCTTAAGCGCCTTCTCACCACGCGATCTGACGACGGTAGCCACTGGTCTCTACAAGGTGGCGGTACGCGAGGAATCATCGCCTGGTCTTGCCCGCTTCTTCTGCTGCCCAGTTTGCGATTTTTGCGATCAGCACCCATACGGAAGTTTTACGATCGTGCTGATAGATGTGCCCGCGCTGCGACCAAGCTCGAGTATTGGCCAGGGGGTTGTATCCTTCGGACACGCTCACAGAGTAGTCGCTCAAATCCGCTAAGTGACTGACGTTCGCGACGTTGGCGACCGCGAGCGGGCGGGCGCGCGTTTCGTCTCCACCTGGCCATAATTCAACGGTGACGCGTAGCATTTTGTCCTCCAAGGTTTATTTGCGATGGGGAACCGATGCCTTCACTCAAATTTCGATGACGAAGTTCGAATCGAACCGGGGATTGTCCCATGCGCGACGCTGAGGTGCCCATGGACCGTAGCCTTTGGCGTTTGAGACGACGCGTGTGCAGCCGATCGTGACATCCTCGGATTCGTGTGTGTGCCCGTAGACCCAGAGATCGGCCGGTCGCAGAGAATTGCGCGTGTCTTCAACCGGAGCGGGCCACATCAGCGAGGTCAGATCGTTGCGATATGCCGCAGTCAGGAGCTCCTCATCGGACAACCGCGCCGTTTGAAAACGAGGGAAGGAGAGGCCCGGATGCGGTGCGTGGTGGGTGACTACGACCAAGGGACCGTTCCGGGTTTTGCGCATTTCGGCTTCCAAGAAAGCGCGCGACTCCAGGTGGCGAGCGAGCGCGTGCTGCGGCCGGAAGCGGTCCTGATACCTACTGAGTCTGATCTTTCGGAAATCATTCATGCGGTCCGCAGCCACCGCCATCGCGCGGCGCTGCGCGGCGAACAGATTGAAGTCGGTCCATAGGGTCGCGCCCGCGAAGGTGACGTTACCAAGTCGGACCGTGTCATTCTGCAGCACGCACACCTTTGAGCCTTCGGCGGCTTGCTTGGCTTTCTCAACAGTCCTGTCGACGTCGCAGCCGTAGCCCTCATGATTGCCCGGCACGTAGATGACCGGATAATCCGGAACGCGCTCGCGTAGCCACGCGACGCCACGCTCCATCCTCGTAATGAGATCGCCGGCGACGATAAGGACATCGAAGCGTGGACGCGCGCCCGCGGCAGGCAGATCCCAGCCGCGGGTCAGTTCAACATGCAGATCGGACAGAATCCAGAGTCGCATGTCAGTCCCCGTTTTTCTCGCCGTCTTCCGCACGCCGCCTCATCGCCTCGATGAGGGGATCGTCGTCGTCCAACTCCTCGATGCCGATCGCAAACTGCACGTCAATCGAATCGCAGATCGGACACGTGTAACGCTCCGGGTCGTAAGACGAAGGTGCCTTCCTTGCGCATGCGCGGCAGCGAAACTTGGCCATGGCGCTATCCTCCTTCGCCGATGACCAAAGAATTGATTTCGATGAAATGGTCCGTCTCCCGGACGTAGCGTCGGCGTTTGACAATGACGGTCTTGCTGCCGCGGGCGACCACATGCGAAATGGTGACGTTCTCCCAGCCTTCCTTCTCGGGGACGGGGTGGCCCTGGGCGTGCGCCGCGCAGCGCGTCATCAGCCAGTCGCCAGCGCGGTGCAGGCAGCCTTCCGCGCCACAGATCTCGCACGTGCAGGCGCTACGAGCCCAAGCTAGATCGATGATTTCCTCGATCCGGGTGTTTGCGTCGACAGAAAGCGCGCCGTCCCAGTCCAGTCTCGCGGTTGCGTACTTTTCCTTGATCTGGGTGAACGTAAATGTGCCGCCGTCAGCCTGCACCGCCGCCCGAATCCGGGCGCACGCGCGCTCAAGCAGCTCGCGCCATCCAGAGCCGCACTCCGGTGACGCCTCGGCTACCCTCGGATCGGTCGGCAACGGGTGAAAGAGGTCCGGGTAGGCCTCGATCAGATCAATCCGCCAATCACGCTCACTACGCACCATGCCACTATTCCTCGAACCCGAGGGACTTCGCATCGACGTGATAGAACAGATCAGGAACATCGGTTCGAAGTCAATAGCTTTATATAGACCTATACAGATATTCGGCAGAGCGATCGTGGAGGAGCAGATCCACCGCGGCAGAGTGGAGATGTCGGCCAGATTGTCGGGGAAACGGACCAAGCGTTTGATCCCGTGCTTGCCGCTGATAGCAACCCGTGGGAGGTTTCCAGGATCAGATCACGCAAGGGCAGGGGCGATGGCGGACGACAAACCGTCTCCAAGAAGGGGGCGAAAACCCCCTGAAGGCGAAAAGCGGCAATTTTTAACAACCATGGATCCGGACGTCATTAGGGCCATCAAGCAGGTGGCGCTCGACCTGGACCGGACCGCCTCCGACGTGATGGAGGAGGCCGCCAAGGAGTGGCTGGCACGGCACAAGCATAAAACATAGCAGGGGAATTGGTCATGGCCGAGAACGCCAAGCTGCGGGTCGGATGCAGCGTGCATTGCCGTTTCTATGACGAGGTCGAAAAGCGCGCTGGCGTGTGGAAGATCATCAAGCGGCAGGCGGTCTATGACATGGGTTCATTCACCTTTCCGTTGGGGATTGTCGATCTCGATCCGGAGACCATCCAGAAGTACCCCTGTGAGTACGCCGCCTTGGCCTATCTGCTGGACAAAAGCGGCTTTCCGGTGCGTCGGGTCTTCGCAACGAAGGGCAGTGCCTTGGAGAAGACTATGAAGGACGCGGGGCAGGCCTGGCTGAGGAGCTAGTAAGGCGCCACGGCTTTCTCCGGCGCCGGCGCGAATCCGCAATCGCCAACATAGGAGATCCGGCCGAATCAGATCCATCCGGCACTCTGCGTCTGATTTTCACATCTTCACAGAATACAACACGCCATGGCGTCGGCCATCGGGCACATTGCTTATGTGCACCGTCCAGCATCTTTCGAACCCTCACGACGTCGAAATCCTCTGCTTCGCCGAACGCCTTGGTCGCTAATCGACTGTGCTACCGATCAACACTGGTACACGAGAGCTGAGAATTCGTGCGAGCTTCCAGGGCACCTCGCCTTGCGCCAGCCGGTACCCAACTAGAGAGAGACTCGGTCATGCGTTTGTCTTTCCCTCCGCCCACCGAGCTTTCCGCCGAACAGAAGCCGCTTTATGAGGAGATGAAGGTCGGGATTGCGGCCAAGTACAGCAACTTTACCACTACGCGCGGGGACGGGGCGATATTGGGGCCCTAGAGCGCCTGGCTACACGATCCCGATCTCCGTCGTGCTCTCTGGGAAGCAACTAAGGGCATGACACGTTCCGGCATCTGCCGGAAGTGATCCGGCAAATCGTCATCCTGGTAGTCGGGACGAAGTTCGGCGTCGCCTACGAGATTTATGCTCACGGTGCCGTCGCGATGTCGAGTGGGATGAACTCGCATCGCCTGGCGACGATCGTCGCGAACCTGCGACCGGATGACCTGACGAACGAAGAAGGCGTGGCATACGACATGACGAACGCGCTGCTCAAAGGCGGCGTTCTGTCACCGGTAATCTGGGAAAGCGCCTTGGCAGCGTTCGGCGAGGAAGGAACTCGCGAGATCGTCTATCTGGTGGGACATTACTGCTTCATTTCCATGACTCTAAACGGCTTTGCGATTCCGCTTCCCGATGAGGATTAGCCGGGCTCCGACAAAATGGAACGTTCGGCCATCCCCATCTCAACACGAACGAAGGTGTCGATAGCTTAATATCTGCAGTTACCAATCCTTCTGTGAACCGGTCGTAGACGCCTGGCAAGCATATGCCGCGGCTGAGCTTCGTGTTTGCCGGGACGTTGAGCCCTGTATCAGGCAAACGAGAACACCCGGCGAGTTCGCACCTACACTCGCGCGCGCGAGTGATGACGCGAAGGCAGCATCGAGCCCTGCCACGGTGATGGGCTTTTTTTTCCGAAATTTCGTGATCGCTTCGCCCGAGCTGAAGATTCACATACTTCAACCGTAGCGCTATTGAGAGGGCGAGTTAGCTTTCCAACCTGCGCAACTGGGATGCGCTGCGCCCGAGCTGGCGGCGCAATAGGTTACGTAAGGTTACGGCATCGGAATAACCGACCTCGATCGCAATTCGCTCGACACTTTCGTCGGTCGTCTGCAGCAGATGGACTGCGCGTTCGACTCGCAAACCTTGAAAGTAGGATATCGGCGACTTGCCTAGCACGGCGCGTAATCGTCGCGCCAACGTGCGTGGACTGGCGCCGACCGCGCGTGACGCATGGTCCAGGGAAAATCCGTTGGACAAGTTCTCACGAGCCCAGCGCTCGAAGCGCTCGACCACCGCGTCTGTGTGGGCGAGGTGATCCGGTATGGCATAGGCGGCCTGAGAGGATCGCGGGTCGATCATCAGATAACGCGCCGTGACGGCGGCCAGCGCCGGGCTGATCCGGCGTACGAGCCAGAGGGCGAGATCAAAATGAGCAAGCGCCGCGCCGGCCGTCACGACGTCGTTGGATTGAACGACCATGCGCCCATCATCGAGAACGACTCTCGGATAGCGCGCCCTGAAAAATGGTCCCAACCACCAACTGGTCGTCGCCGTTCGGTCATCAAGCAATCCGCATTCGGCGAGAACGAAGGTGCCCGTGCAGGCGGCTGCTGCCGTTACGCCCTCAGTCTGCCGGGCGCGTAGCAGCGTCCCCGCCCTGGCGACGTCTCGGTGGCCGAGCGCACCGGCCAGGGTCTGTGGCGTCTTGGCCCCGAGCGCCGGCACGACGATGACGTCTGGACGCGACAAGGCCGACGCCATCTGCGTCGGAACCTTCAGGCCGTTAGCCGTTGTCACACCGCGCCTGACGCCGACGACGCGCGTAAGGACTGGAGCCGAGAACCCGCGCTGCTCCCTCCCGAGATCAGCCGCTATCGCGAGCGTATCCTGCACCGCGGCAAGGCCGGTGTCGAAAACCCCGTCGAGCGCGAGAATGTCGATAAGCATGGCGGGAATAGTATCAAAAATGTCGATCTTGCCAAGCGCATCAGCGGCGTGTTTGTCCTATCTTTCGGCTTATCATTACACCAGCAATGGGAGAGACCGATGGTAAAACTCGCACTCTATGTACGCCTGGAAGCCAAGCCGGGAAAGGAAGCCACCCTCAAGGCGTTTCTCGAAAGCGCCTTGCCGCTGGCGCAGGGTGAGGTGTCGACGCCCGTGTGGTTCGCGCTTCAGTTCGGCCCGAGCACGTTCGGCATCTTTGACGCCTTCGCCGACGAGGCGGGCCGGCAGGCCCATCTCGGCGGTGCCATCGCCGCGGCGCTTATGTCCAAGGCCGACGAGTTGCTGGCGGCTCCGCCCGTCATCGAGAAAGTCGATCTTCTCGCTGCAAAACTGCCGGGATAGGTCGGAAAGGAAGAATGGCGGCATCCACTATTGCGGGGCGATCGTTCCAAACTGCGCTCACCCTCGGCCAAATCTTCCTGCCCACCAGAACCATACCCCGACCAAGCTCGATAACAGCTCCTATCGCGTCGAATATTTCGACGAGGAAGGGCAGCGCACCGACGTTAAGACGGCGTATATTGAGACCGCCTCTAGCTTGCCGTGCTGGTTCTCGCCCGAGGTAGAGATTCGGCCCGAGGTTACTACAAGGCGTTCAATGCAAATGCGTCGAAAAGGCAGTTCGAGCCTCCAAATTGTGCCCAATAGGAACTTCGTCCGCTACAGACCTCCGGATGCTGCGCAAGAGGGCGGATAACGCGTATGGATGATCTCCGCAACCCACAGCACAAGGACGTACTTTCCTTTGGTCCGTTCAGCCTGTGTGTGGCCGAGAGGCTGCTCAAGAGGGCTGACGAGCCGGTACCGCTTGGCGGCCGTGTGCTCGACGTCCTGATCGCACTCACGGAGCGGGCCGGGGAAGTTGTTCCTCGCAAGGAGCTAATCTCAACGGTGTGGCCGGGTGTGACCGTGGAGGATGCCAATCTCCGCGCTCACATTGCGGCCCTTCGGAAGGCGCTTGGCGACGGACGAGACGGCGCTCGCTACGTAACCAATATTTCCGGCAGGGGTTATTGCTTTGTCGCGCCAGTTATGCGCTCAAGCGCTGGGCAGACGGCTCCGGTTACCGGGATTACTCCCGCAGAACGGGTTCAAAGGCTGCCGCCACGACCGGCGCGGGTGGTCGGCCGCGATGACACCGTTCGTTCGTTGGCGGAGCAACTGCAGGCGTTGCGCTTCGTCAGCATTGTCGGTCCCGGCGGTGTCGGCAAAACGACCGTGGCAATCTCGGTCGCTTATACGCTGATTGATGGTTTCCATGACGCGGTGTTCTTCATCGATCTGGCTGCGCTGACCGATCCCCAACTCGTGCCGACAGCGGTCGCATCGGCACTCGGGTTGATGGTGCAAAGCCAGGCCGAAGCCATGATCGGGACGCGGCCGGCATTCAAGCCAAGACCGAAGATCTCGAGGAGCAGTCTCGGGCGGAAGAAGCGCGATGGGGAAAGGAGCGGTCCAAACTCGAGGCCGCGCTGCGGCGGGCTCGCGGGTAGCAGACGCTGTTCAACTGTCGCTGTCGGCTATTTCACACTCAGGACAGGCGTCGCCGATTCCGTCGAGGACCTCCGCGACCGCGACGGCGGCGGCTTCAGACGAGACCCCGGGGGGCGGCTCTTCGCGGGCGATGGCGAAGGCCCGCTCGCGCGCATGCGGGTCGGCGCGATCCCGCATCCAACCATGATCCTCGCATTCGCGGATGGCCCCGGCGTCCTGCAGGACCGAGATAGCCCATCCGCGCAGTGTCCGGATCGCCGGCAGCCGTTCCTTCGTCATCAGCATCGAGATCGCTCCTGCCTGAACGAATCAATTCGTCCGCGCGGTGGTTCCGGGCGCTTAGCACAGAGCAGGGATTCGCTTTCGCAAGAGCTGTGGCTTGTCCACGTGTTCCGCTTGCCTGTGCAAAACGCTAGGCGACAGGCGAGGGAGTAGCAGCGGACACCGAGGAGGAGGCTCGGCAGATAGCATCCATGCACGACGCCTTCGGACACGATTGGCGGAATCCGCGCTTCGCGGTCTGCGATGCCCTGGACGCGGCGGAGTCCCACGTGTTCGGCGACGTCGTCTTTCGGTCTGGGCCGGTTGCGATCGGAGTAGGAAAGCGGGCGGCGAAGCGGAGATGACAGGGAACGAGAACGGTTCTCGTTGGTTTTTGTTCATGACCGTCTCGCTCTCCCAACTCCTCGAGGATTCGTTCCAGATCGCCTGGGAGTACCTTGAGCGGAGCGGCGAACTGGGAGACGGCGCTTCGGCAAGTCGGTTTCTCAGCGACGTCATCGAGGCCATGATCCGTCGGGGCCAGCGCAGCCGGCTGCCACGCTCCAATCGAGCCATCGGCGCCTACCAACGTTTCCGGTCATCCGGTGACGCAGGATCGGGACCGGTCCGTACTTCCGCCTGAGAGCGCTACGTCGGCGAACTTCAAATCAGGAATCATGAAATGTCAGGAAACGACGGTGATCTGGTCGACGGGATGGCGAAAAAGCATTCGGTCTCGCCCGCGGCGGTGCAGGTCGTGCTCGCGGCTCTCCGGAGCGGAGGCGGCCGGATGGCCCAGTTCAGCCACGCCGACTTCGGCGGGATGTCGCAGTGGTCGCCGGGCATGTCGATGGTCGGCGACATGTTCAACACGCAGCTCAAGGCCAAACTTGACGCACTCTGCAGCGACATCGCGGCCCATCTGGACGCTTTGGTAACAGCCGGCGGGGCACGTGCGGAAGCGGAGGTCAGTTATCGTTCACAGACCCGGACGGAGGATTGGTGGCCCGCCCGATTGGGAAGGCCGGCCTCGGTTGGTGCGCAGAGCGATCTGCGATATGCGGTTTTTCCCGAAACCCGGCGGCTGGTGATTGACGACCAGGGCGCCCTCTCTGTGTACGATACGGGATCCCATCGGATTTTCGGTATCGCGCAGGCGCAAAGTGCCGATCGGACGCTCACGTTCACCAGTCAGGAGGGGCTCGTGAGAATTGCGGACCTGCCAAAGGTCGTTGACTGATCGGGGTCCCGGGCCCCTCGACCGTGTAGCGGCCCAACTTCGTCACCTTCAGATCTTCGATCGCGACGACCCCGCCGCCTTCGGCTGCGTCAGATCCTTTTCCCATCCGAATACCGACCGGCCATCCAGCATCGGCGACGCGGCGCGCTCAGTTGCGACGATAGATTCGAGAGATGGTCCCCGGGCCGTGCGTTCGAGCCGACGCGCCTGGTCGTCGAGGCGTTTCAAGGCCTGCACCTCCTCCTCGCGTCCAAGCTTTGCGTTCCCCCGATGTACCGAGTTGCACCTGTTGCCCGGTCCGCCGCAGTTCGAGGTCGTCGTAGGCAAGGCGGGCGTTGAGGTAGCCGATGACGGCCTCCAGGCGGTCGGGATCCGAAAGGAAGTCGCGGGGGTCCGCCGCACGTTCGATGATGGTCCGCAGGATCGCCTGGTCGCCGGCGCGGTTCGCCCGATCAAGGGCCTCGACGAGCGTCGGCAAGCGCGACCCGCCTCCGACCGACATTGCGACGTTGCAACCGCGCATGAAGGATTCGAGCTTCGAGGCCGACCTGTAGATCCCGATCGGAGGCGTCTGGTCGTTGCCGCCGCCGCCCGAAATGACCATGGCGAGGGCTTCTATGGATTGCGGAGCGAGACGAATGTGCATCAATGAAAACTTCTATCCGCAAGTTTGATCGTCTTGTTGAGCTCCGCCGTAGGAAGTGCCGCTTACGCCGAGCCAATGCACGGCTACCGCGTCCGGAACAAATCAAATTCCTCTTGCGGTGTTAATTCATGAAGGGTTTATAAAAGAGGCCGGATTGTGGAAAACTGCCCCGGAGGGTTGCCTCAGCGAGATCGAGAGGGCCCCGGGAGATGTTCGCGCCTGAAGCGAATACCGCTTAATTCACAATCTTTTCTAGAAATGTGCTATCTTGCGCTCACGATGAACTCACGATAGCCACCGACGGATTTTCTTTGGCCTCAAAGAAACGGCCCCAGCGTCATGGTGAGTCGCTGAGGCCGCCGACGGCGGGTGGAACACATCCGAGGACGGGTGGCCAGCCATCGTGAACAGATACGCCCGGGCTCGCTTTGTTGTTCCACTTCACGATTGCGAGCGCTGGCGGCGGAACGCTAATGGCGCCAGCCTTCTTTATCGAATTCGACACGCGTCCCGGCCGGCGGCCGCGGGGGATTATTTAGGTCGCTCGGGTTACAGCGCACGCAAGGCATTCCGGCAGCGCCGCAGCCGCAGGCGTGGTCGCCATCCCAAGGCATCCCCGGGTGGCTTTCGCACACCCAGCCGGTGTCCTCGCAAAGGCTGCAAGTCATGAAGGCTTCGGCTCCCGCAACCGCTTCATCGTGAATTCATAGTTGTCGCACTGCCGGTGCCGCCAACTCTCCACTGAAGTTTCGTATCGATCCTTGGGAAAACGTTCAAAATAATCGCGCGCCACCGCCCGGGCGGTTTTTACCTCCCGGGTGTATTTGTCTCGGATTTACGGGTCGTGGGACACGCCTATGAACGCACAGAGGGGCGCTGCGTTGGTAAAATCTGGCCGTCGGCCATGCGGACGAGCGAGACCTCCATCTTCAGCCCTGGTGCCTGTTTGGCGGTGCCCTCGCACGAGGCGGTAACGCCGCCCCTGGCCAGACCGATCACGGTTACATCGATTTTGTCTAATGCCCGAACGCCCCCGGGCCGGTCGAGTGTCTGACAGCCGAAATATTGGCTTCGAACTGCTCGCCCTCAACTCGCCAATCCCCGGTGTACGACATGATTGCATCGCGACCGCTTAGCTTGCCGTCCGGCGCAAGCGTGACGACGCCCGTACCTTCCGCAAGCGGGGTCTTCATCCAGACCGAATATTTGCCGTCTTTGAGCATCGAATTTTCCATCGAGCCTCGGCCCCTGTTAGCAGAAAAACAGACAGGATGCGCGTCAAACGAAGAAGCACGGTTGCTGAATGGTTTATCAGCAGCGCGGTGGGCCCAGACCCGCGCCCTCACTTCGTTTCCCTATGCGGCGTGCGCCATGGCCCCTCAAAGCGCAGGCGCCGCCGGCTGGCAATCGCGGCACTGGCTGAGATCGGAACCGGTCAATAAAAAACCGGCTCGCCAGCGCCGATCGGCCGGCACATGAGAGCCCCCAAACCCTAACGCGGCCCGCCACAGCCGGTAATGGAGTCACCGCACCACAGACACCACGCCACGGGCCGGGACGATGTGGGCATCGCTGGCGAGCGGCGACCGGCCTAAAAAAAGATGGCCCGCTTGAAGGACCATCCGTCTTGCTGCATCTCTCAGATCACCGGTGGTGGTGGTGGTGGTGGAAGTGTTGATGGTGATGATGAGGGAGATGGTACGCCTGCGCACTTGGAATCGCGCAAAACGAGAACGCAACAGCCGCGATAGCTGCCAAAACGAAAGCAAAGTTCCTCATGAAAATTTCTCCCTGGATTAGATTTTTAAGTGCTCAAAAGATCGCGAAATCGTCTGCTGGCGTCAAACAGAAATTTATGAATGGTCGTTCAGGAAGCCTCGCAACTCTCGGACTCACCGGCGGGCTTCCTGGGGTCGGGAAGGGGCCACTCTCGCGGTCTTCGGCGGTGTCCAGACACAGATCACATGTCCGACAGTAAGCACGGGATTTTGCGGCCAGCGAGAATCCCGGGATCTGCGTCATCAGGGCTACGTATGTGGATTGCCAAGGGCCCTGGCAAGCTGGCATTTCATCGGTCACACTAGGCGCATCGGCAGCGAGAGCTGCAAGCGATCGACCACGTCATGTCGATCGACGAAGTCTTGAAGGTCCGACGGCACATCGCGCCCGTGAAGGTCGCAGCGCCGTCGTAACTCCTGGGCGACGTCGTGGGATACGTCTTGCGACCATCCTTCGAACGTGCTGAAGCCCACAACCCCAATCGGATTGCGATACTGACCCGTCAACAATTCCCAGATGAGGGTGTTGCGGCTCTCAGTCAGGGTGTGACGGCCACATAGGCCTGGATCCGGAGCCACGCGTTGATCGCAGCAGCGGCGCTTGAGCGTGTCCAGAAGAATTGGCGTTCTCGACATGGCGGTCGAAAGCAAATTCCAGTATCCCGACTAGTCAGTAAGATGAATATATCTTTCGAGACGCGACTTTCGGGACCTCCGCGCGAAAGCGGTACACTGACGAACGATCCAAATTGCGAAGAAATCAGGCATACTTCATGTTTACTTCTTGCCATTGACTCTCACAGCATGGAACGGCTACCGCGATCAGGTAGGCTGACGGGCGTGGATAAGTGTTTTTTTGCGAAGAGACTCCCCGGGTTATCAAAGAGATCAAGCAGAACGCACTTGAAGAAGGTCGTGCAGCATGGGCAGTGATAGAACAATGGTTGGTAAGACGGAAGGCCGGGCGAGGCTGCTGAATGGCCGCGTAGCTTTCTTCGGCATGACGCGATGACCGTAACGGCTTCAATTCTGTACAATCTCGTCGAATGTCCGCAACGTGTGGCTTTGGACAACTTTGGCGATGTCACAAAGCGAGACGAGATCAGCGCTTTTGTACGGCTGCTGTGGGAACGAGGCAGTTTGTTTGAGCAGGAAACGATCTCCAAGTTGCAAATCCCCTTCGTCGATCTCTCAGATGCCAACGAGGCCGATCGCGAGTGGCTCACACTAGACGCCATGAACAAGGGCGAGTCCCTGATCTATGGTGGATGCATAAAGGCCGGTGATCTGCTTGGTAGACCGGACTTGTTGCGCAAAGAAGTCGGCGGCTACATCCCCGGCGATATAAGATCAGGGCGTGGCAAGGAAGGCGGAGATGACGATCATGACGGCAAGCCAAAGCGCCACTACGGCGTCCGGCTCGCGTTATACGTCGCTATTCTTGAGCAATTAGATCTGTCGGCCGGGCGTCGCGCATTCGTCTGGGACGTCCAGGGCGACGAAGTAAGGTACGATTTCGGCAATTTAACGAGTCTTTGGGACGACTACGAAAACGCACTCGCTGAAGCGCGGTCAATACTTGCTCAGCAAGTCGTGCCTCTGCCCGCCTACGGCAGTGTCTGCAAGCTTTGTCACTGGTACAGTTTCTGCCTTCAACAGCTCGCGGCTTCTGACGATCTAACGTTGATCCCGTTTCTTCGACGATCAGACCGCGATACGATGATTGATCAGATTCCCACGATTGCATCTCTGGCGGCGATCAATCCGGATGCGTTCATCAGGGGGAAGAAGACTGTGTTCGCGGGGGTAGGGGCGGATCGCTTCCGCGCATTGCAGGCGCGTGCCGTCATGCTCAAAGGTTCTTCGCCCAAGGCCTATTTGCGCACGCCAATTAGACTCGATTCCTTTTCGCTCGAGTTGTTTTTCGACATCGAAGTCGACCCGCTCAGGGGAGTTTGCTACCTGCATGGATTTGTGGAGCGACGGAATGGAGACAATGACACTGAGCGTTTCATCGCATTCTTCGCAGAAGAGGAGACGCCGAAAGCCGAGCGCGATGCGTTCGCCGGAGCGCTTGATTATTTTGCTTCTCGAGTAGGAGCCGGCATTTATTATTACTCCAAGTATGAGCGAACCATCTATCGGAAACTCCAGCAAAAATATCCTGATATCTGTACGCCGGAGGATATTGAGCAATTGTTCGACCCACGACGGGCAGTTGATCTCTACGGAGATGTGGTTTTGAAGGCGACTGAATGGCCCACGCGGGACCATTCAATCAAAACTCTGGCCAAGCATCTCGGGTTCACTTGGCGCGACACGCATCCCTCCGGCGCTGCTTCCGTCGAATGGTTCGACCGGTGGTGTCGGGAACGAGACCCGATCATCCGGCAACGCATACTCGAATACAACGAGGATGACTGTCGTGCCACCCGAGTTGTGTTGGACGGAATTCGAGGACTCGCGGATTGACGCCAAAGATGGCTTCCTCGAGAGCCTAGTTAGGATAGCCGTCGAAATTAATGAATTGGATATTTTGCCGGGGCGATGCGATAAATTGACTCGGCTTAGCGGGATTCCCTGGAGTTCGCTGGGGCACTATGCACGTCGGCATGATCGACAGGCAGGCGATTCGGCGAAGGTGGGGAGCAGGCGGCTCGAAGCTCGATGAGCGCGGCCGGCGGATGTTTGCGGCCGGGGAAGCGCTGGTGGCAGGATGGGTGGCCTTGCGACGGTTTCGGAGATCACGGGACTTGCGCGCTCGACCATCGGCCGTGGAAAAAAAGAACTCGACGCCGCACCGCTGCCGAAGGGCCGGATCCGCCGCAATGGTTGGCCGACCGGATCTTTCGAGCCGGGACGCAACGCTGGTCGAGGATCTGAAGCGTGATCGAGCCGGCGATGTCAATCGGCGTTCAAGACGCAATATCGAAGGCGCACTGGCCTCGTTCGTCGGCCGTTTGCCATCGATCTCGCGGCGGGCCGACGCCGTTCTCGACGCCTGCTTGCAGTGACGCTAAGGATCACCACGTATTCAAGCGGCTGAAGTCGCTTCGCCCGCGGTTTCTACGTTGAGAATGATCTTTCCTCCCGGCTGCGGTCGTCGGCCTTCCAGCATCATGTGGGCGTCTCGCGCATCGGCGAGAGGGAGGACCGCGCCGACGCGTGTTTTCAGTTCACCACGATCAATAAGTTCCGCAATTTTGCGCAGCCGCTCGGTGGTTACATCCACCAAGAAGAAGGCCGCGGTGACGCCGTGGTGCTTTGCGCGGTCTTGATCAGGCTGGGACACAGCGGAGATCAGTTTGCCACCCGGGCGAAGGACCTGAAACGAACGTGTTTGCGTCTGGCCTCCGACGAGATCGAGCACCGCGTCGGCATCCTTGACCTCATCTTCGAAGCGTTGCGTGTGATAGTCCACCACTTTGTCTGCACCGAGGGTCCGCACGTAATCGATGTCCTTGGTCCCCGCCGTCGCGATGCAGCGCAGGCGAGCGCGACGAGCGAGCTGAACAGCGTAGGCTCCGACGTTCCCGGCAGCTCCATGGATGACGACCGTCTGGCCAGCTTCGAGGTGGGCTTGGTCGAACAGACCCTGCCAGGCCGTAACAGCGATGACGGGAACCGAAGCCGCTTCGACATAGCTAAGCGAGCTTGGTTTCTTCGCGAGCATTCCAGCGGACGCCAGCGCGTACTCGGCGTAAGCGCCAACAAACTGAGGGTTGGTCACGCCGAAAACCTGGTCTCCGGCCGCCAACTCGGAAATCCCGGAACCCAGAGCCGCGACTTCGCCAGACAGATCAGAGCCCAACGTGAGAGGAAGAGGTTGCGGCAACGCACTCTTGCCCGCCCTGATCCATCCGTCCCAGGGGCCGACCCCTGCTGCGTGAACTTTGACAAGGACTTCGCCTGGACCAGGGTCTGGCCGAGGAGCCATTTCGAAAATCATCGCTTCCGGCGGGCCGAACTTGTGCACGCGCCAGGCTTTCATCGTGGAGGGAGCGGGGCTCTGTTTCGCGTTGCCGACAAGGGTACTTGTCATCCTGGTCTCCTTATTGCCATCAATCTTCAGGGTCGGCTATTCACCCAGTTCCAGTCACGGCACTCCACGGGCGCAATGGGATCGGCTCAGGGCACTATCGTGCGTCTGAATTCGGGTCTGGTATGGTCAGTGGCTGGTCCTCAGCATCGATGACGAAGACCGCCAGAAGACTCGCAGGTTCGGTCTCGCTGGCGTTTTCGCTCACCCGGTGATGCGCTCCAGGTTCTTCGTGGAAGCTCTCGCCCGCTTGGTAGACTTTGACGGGCTCGGTGCCCACGACGCTTCGAATGGCGCCCGTAAGCACGTACGCGTAGATGAAGGCGGATTTTGCGTGATGGTGAGGCAGGGATTTCCCGCCGGGTGGATAGTTCACAACGACAGCGACCAATTTCTTTCCCGGGATGTTTGGGATCGCGTGCTGGAAAACCGGTTTTACCGTCTCAGCCTCGTGCGCATATCCAGCCGGCGCTCCTGCCAACGTCAAGCCAAGTACGGTGCAGAACAGGGAGATTTTCGAAGAAGCTGGCATTTTCGTATCCTCATGTCCAAGAAGTTTGAACTCTCACTTGTTTACGGTCTTCGTGGAATAGTCAGCCCGCATTGCACGGCGGGACGTTCCAGGCCGCGTTCGAGCCAGGCTGGCACTTCCCGAAAACTGTCGAACTCGACGAGTTCGCGCGCCTCATAGAAGCCGATCAGGTTGCGCACCCAGCCAAGCATCGAAATGTCGGCAATGGTGTATTCATCGTCCATGATCCACTGCCGTCCGGCCAGACGCGCTTCCATCACGCCAAGCAGGCGTTTTGACTCAGCGACGTAACGCTGAAGTGGCCGCTTGTCCTCATACTCACGGCCGGCGAATTTGTTGAAGAAGCCGACCTGGCCGAACATGGGCCCGATCCCGCCCATCTGGAAGTGCACCCACTGGATGGTCTGATAACGGCGGGCCGCATCGACCGGCAAGAGCTTGCCGGTTTTCTCCGCGAGGTATTGCAGGATCGCACCGGATTCAAACAAGGGCAGTGCCTCACCGCCCGGACCGTTGGGGTCGAGGATCGCCGGGATCTTGCCATTAGGATTCAACGAGAGGAATTCCGGCGTGCGCTGGTCGTTCTGGTTGAAGTCGACCAGATGCGCTTCGTACGGCAGCCCGATCTCCTCCAACATCATCGAGACCTTGACACCGTTGGGCGTCGGCAATGAATAAAGTTGCAAGCGGTCCGGGTGTTTGGCGGACCAGCGCTGTGTGATCAGGAAGGCAGAAAGGTCTTTCATCTCTCAACTCGTTCTTTCGAAGTGCTTCACCACTGGCGCGGCGGCCGGCCTTCGGTCGCGTCGCCCTGCCGACCGCGATCCTCGCGGACGGCGCCAACCTCGACCTGACGCGCCGCTGTGCTGGCCAGCACCGTCAGCAGCGCGGCCAGGCTGAACCCCGCCGCCACCCAGCCGAGCCGCCCCACTGCGCCATCCGCGATGACCAGCGCGCCCACCGCCGCGCCCATGGCACTGCCGAGATAGATAGCCGACGAATTCAGGGAGAGGCTGACCGCGGCCAGAGTTGGAGCCAGCGCGACCAGCCGCGCCTGCTGCGCCGTAATCAAGCCCCAGCTGGCCAGGCCCCAAAGCAGGATAGCCGGTAGCAGGGCCAGTAACGCTTGCGCCGGGCCAAGCGCGGCGCCTAGCGATAGGACAAGGTACGCCAAAAGGGTGAGCCCACAACCAACGATCACGGTGTAGCGCGCGCCCCAGTAGTCCGCGGCAGTGCCGCCGAGCTGGGTGCCAACGGCACTGGCGACCCCGAATCCGAGTAGCACCAGCGCCAGCCCCTGCGGCCCAATCCCGGCGACGTCGGCAAGGAAGACACTTAGATACGTGTAGACCGTGAAGGTGCCGGCTACCGTCAGCACGCTGGTCGCCAGGACCGCCAGTATATCGGGGCGCCTGGTTAGTGCCAGGCGCTCGCCCAGACTCGGCGGTGATGCCGGGCACTTGCTTCGGCACTCCGAAAAGGATCCCGACGAGCGAGAGCGCCGCCAGCCCGCCCACGGCGAGAAAGGTGGCGCGCCAGCCGAACCTCTGGCCGACCAGCACACCGAGCGGCACGCCGGCGACGATTGCCAACGACAGGCCGTTGGTCACCATGGACAACGCGCGGCCCCGCCGTTCCAGCCCGCCCGATGCGGCTGCATACCCGCTGGCCGCAGGCATGAAACTCGCGGCGGACAAGGCCAATAGGAGCCGAGCCGCCAACAGCCCGGCGTAGTTCGGAGCGAGCGCTGCGAGTAGATTGGCAATGCTGAAGCCGGCAATCGCGAGGGCCAGCAGGCGGCGCCGCTCCAGCCTGGCCGTCAGCACTGCCATGACGGGAGCCCCGACGGCGTAAGCGAGGGAAAAGGCGGTGACTAGTTGGCCGGCGGCGGACAAGCCGACGTTCAGGTCTCGCGCGAGGGCAGGCAACAGCCCGGCGATCATGAAACCCTCGGTGCCAATCGAAAAGGCGCCGAGGGTTAACCAGAGGAGCGAGCTAAGCGAGTTAGACATCGATGCCATACCAAAAAGCGCGGTAGTGATGAGTTATGTGGTTTCCGCAACCGCCGTTACACGCAGACGAATGCCGACAACGGCTCAGCTATGCCAGGGAGTGTTGCGGATGCGAGTGCACGCGTTTGGTTTGTGAAACGTGGGATCGTGATCTTCGATGTAATCGAAATTGACGGTACCGAACGTCGTCAAAGGCTTCTTCAAGGCCGAGCAGGTCTGGACCTGAATAAAATCATTTTTGAAATTATCACCGCGCGGAAAAGCGGCGATCACCTGGTCGCGTTGCTCTGGCGTGTACTCATCATATCCAATCCCGACGACGTCCACCAAAACACCCGCGTTTGTGAGCGCGATTTCGGGCCGCATGTATTGGGGGATACCCGGCGTGGTATGGAGGGCAATGGCTTCCCAAACCAGATCCGCTTTCGGCTCTGGGATGCCGTGGCTTCGGAGAAATTTGCGCGCTGCGTCGGCGCCATCAACTTCAAATCGCTTTGTGTCGGTATGATAAGTGTCGACAAGCCCCAAGTCGTGAAACAGCGCCGCGACATAGAGCAGTTCAGAATTGAATTTGAGATTTTGGCGGACGCCCTTCATTGCGCCGAACGCAAACACTCGAACCGAGTGATTGAACAACATCTCCGTTTCGTATTGTCGCACCAGCTCAGTGGCCTCCCGAGCGATCTTGCTATCGGGGATCTTGATGCCAGAAAAAACGTCAGCCATTGTCGAACTCCTATCTCCTTGTTTGCGATCTGCGCTGCCCGCATTCACCGGGGTTCGCACGAAGCCTGATGCAGGTGCATCGGGATCGCTGCGGTCGCTGGTGTCAGTGAATAGATGAGCTGCGCCTGGTCATAAAACAGTACCAAGATTACCGATTTTGGCTGTACCATCGCGCGATGGTGGCCCTCCCGTCCAACGCGATCGTGCGAAATGGATACCGCTGGCCGCACAGGTGCGCTTCTGCCGACCCGCCTAAAAATCGATGCTATCCCGTCCGACGATGCCGTTTCACCGTGAATTCCTCCGTCGCGAATTCGACGCGCTTTATGCGATGCACCTCGATGCTTTCGGACACGATGCGGAGACTTGTGTCGCGCCGATCGGCATCCCGCGGGTCAAGAGGTATTGCTTCCGCAATTGTGGCGAAGTTTGTCGATCCCGGCTCTTGCGCGTTCTGATCAAGCTCCTGGTGTAACGATGGAACTTTCTCAAGCACCTCGTAATCTTCCTGCCAACCATCCTCGGCCCAGCGGCCCGTACTCGCGCCGATCTCCGTTCCCTCGGGAACGTTCATGGCCTCGACACGGGCAGCCTTGTGAAAAAGGACGACGTTGAGAGCGTCTCCGGCGGTCTGCACCGACGGGAAAATAATGCCGTCAATCGGCACCGAAGCTTCCGTCGCGAGAAAGTCGGCGATGGTCTGCGTTGCGAGGTATTCAAACGGTTCGTCATCCGGCATTGCCGGCCGCGTGATGCGCCCACTCAGGGACCGCAGGAACACGGCGTCCTCCGTCCTCCCGGCTAACCCGAAATCCAAAAGGCTTCCGGTGACGCGGATGTCACTGAGGGTGGTCAAATCGAGCAGTCGAAGCTTTCTGACGATCTCGAATTGGGCTACCACGATCTGACTACCAACAGGCGGGCGCACCTCGGCAATAGCCGCTTTCTGATTGTTTGCGGCGTAGAAAACCGAGATACCACGCGCGTTCATGGGACCGGCCGCCGTCAGGGGTGCTGGTGGCGAGCCGAGGTGGATGTCTGGCCTGCCGAGGGCGGCTTCGAGTTTGTCGTCAGGTTGAAACGCCCGAGCGCGATAGAGAGTATGAAAATCCGTTCCGGGACCCGCATCCACCACGAGTGGACCGCCGTCGCGCGTTTGCAGGTCGGCAATACCATCGAAGATTGATGTGAGATGATTTGCTGCCGTCCGACTGAAAAAGCGCGCCTCGCTTTTGAGTGAATTCTCGAAGCTGCGCCAATCCATGCATTGAGTCATCTGCGTTTTCCTTTGGAAGAATCGAGCCTCGGCCAGGCGACGCCTTCGATCTGCGCAACCGGAGCACCAACAGCGACAAGCCGTGCGGGTGCCGGCTGCGCGACGGCTGGCGCTGCAATGGCTTTTTGTCGTCTGCTGCCGCGAGACCTGATCTATCGCTCAGGCCGTTGTTCAAGACGAATAGATGCGCTGCGCCTGGTCAAAAAAAAGTACCAAGATTGCCAATTTTGACTGTACCATCGCGCGATGGCTGCGCTTCCCATTCAACTCGATCGTGCCAGAAGGATTCCGCTGGCTGCCCAAATTTATTCGGCGATCCGAGAGGGCATCGAGAACGGGCGGCTCGCCTCGGGCGCGCGGTTGCCCTCTTGGCAAGATCTGGCCGCTCAGCTGGGCGTCTCCCGCGGCACCGTGCGTGTGGCCTACCAACGTCTCATCGCGGAGCAATTCGCGGTTGGTCTCGGGCCAGCAGGAACCCGTGTGGCCGAGCGGCAGCCCCGATCCTCAACGCACGACCGTTCGCCGGAAGCCCCGCTTCTGCCAGACCTCTTCTACGAGTTCGGAAGCGCGCCGCTGGCATTTCAGATGGGCGTACCCTCTCAAGACGCCTTCCCGTTCAAGCTGTGGTCACGCATCCTGACCCGCGAGACCCGGTGGGCCGCGGCGGCGCCGGTGACGTATCCGGATCCGCGTGGCGATCCGGAGCTGCGAAAGGAGGTTGCGGCTTACTTGGGGCTGGCCCGCGGCATTCGGTGCAGTGCCTCTCAGGTGCTCGTCACGGGCGGATTCTCCGGGGCGCTCGGTCTGGCGATCCGAGGGCTTCAGCTTGGAAGGATGGGAGCCTGGATCGAGGATCCAGGCTTTCCGCTCACTCGCACCGCGCTCGGCTTGGCTGGCATGGCTGTGACAGCAGTCCCGGTCGATGCGGAAGGACTGGATGTTGCCGCTGGTGTCCAAACCGCCGCCGGAGCGGCACTGGCAGTCGTGACACCAGGCCAGCAGGCGCCGCTCGGGATGACGATGTCTCTGCCGCGGCGGTTTGCATTGCTCGCCTGGGCTCGGCAAAGCGACGCCTGGATCATCGAGGACGATTACCTGAGCGAACTGCAGCTGAACGGTCGGGCGGCGCCGGCTCTTGCATCTCTCGATCATGGGGGACGGGTGCTGCACATCGGCAGTTTTAGCAAAACGATCAGCCCGGCGCTGCGCCTGGGTTTCATGGTCGTGCCGCCGGAACTGGGTCGTAGATTTGGTGAGCTCGCTGCTTGCTTGGCGCCGGCGCCGGCCGCGGCTGTGCAGCGCGCTGTGGCGAAATTCCTGCGGGAAGGGCACTATCTTCGCCATCTGCGTCGCATGAAGCGGCTTTACGCCGCCCGACGGGAGGCCCTGCTTCGTTGCCTCGGAGAGATGGCGTCAGACTCGATAAAGGTGAAAGCAACCGCCGGTCTGGCAGTTATGCTCTCGCTTCCCGAGTATGCGTCAGACGTGGACATCGCTTCGCACGCCCTGCAGCTTGGCTTGGCGCCAGCTCCCCTGTCGCCGTGGTACATGCGGTCTCCACGGCAGCAGGGACTGCTGCTCGGTGTGGCCAACCTCAATGAACGGCGGCTGCCGGCGGACTGTCGTCGGCTCTTGGAATTGGCGCGATAGCACTGTGGACGCAACGCATGCTTGCCAAGAGTTCCGCGAAGAACCCATTCCGTCGTACTCCGACATTTGAAAAGAGCTCTATGAGCCCGCGCCTTCATCAAGCATTCGTGACGCCGGCGTAGGCGTATTCCGTACGCAGGAAGCCGATACCCTGGCGCACGGCGATCCCGCGTTCCAGCATGAAGGCGCGAATCTGGTTGATGATGCCGGTGCGGTGCGACACCAGCCGCTCGCGCACCCGATGCAGCGCCTGCAGATCCAGTTGCTCCGCGGTCTTGGTCGCCACAAACTTCATCGTCGGGCGCTGCACGGCTTCGGCAATCGCTTCGGCATCATTGAAGTCGTTCTTCTGTCCCTTGCTATAGGGGCGGACATATTTGGCCGGCATCAACCTGGCATCGTGACCCAACGATGCAACTGTGCGGCTCAGGTGATGTGCGCCGACGCAGGCTTCCATGCCGATCAGGCAAGGCGGCATATTGGCCAGCCGCGCTTCCACTTGGCCACGCGACCACTTTTGCCGCAGCACGATAGCGCCGCGCGCATCGTGGCCCACGACGTGGAACGAGTTCTTGCCGATATCGATGCCGATCACCGCGATCGCGGTATTGGGTGTATGAGACATGGCGTGCTCCTTGTCTTCGGCGCCCCTTGCCAGCTTCGCTTGCTGGCGGGGCAGGAGCACGGCCGGACCATCCCATCAACGGACCTCGGAAGGCTTGCCGTCCAAAATGCATAGACGATCCGATTGACGCAACCTTGAATTGGTTAAAGCTTTCGTGCCCGAAGGCGGATCGCCTCGTCCATGGGATTGGCGGCGGCAGCCGGGATATCTGCGCGCTTGGGCCAGGCCGAGACATCGGCGGCACCGGACATTATCCACTTGATCACGTCCGGCCCCGCCCGGTCGGCCAGTGTCTAATCAGGCGGCCGGTGTCACGTTGTGATTGAGCCGGAACATGTTGGCCGGGTCGTAGGTCTTCTTGATGGACGCCAAGCGCTCGTAGCGCTCCGGGCCGTAAATCGCCGCGGCGTCGGCCGCCTCATCCGGCGCGAGGTTGTTCACGAACCGCCGGTCGCCCTGCCAGGGCTTCATGCCTTCGAGCAGCTCGGCGACCGACCTCTTGAGTTGCTGCTCCTGCGACAGCGGACCGGCCGAGACGCCGAGCAGGCTATACGGCAGGCCCCTGGTCGCTACGGCGTTGGGCACCGCCGGCTCCCGGTCCCACGCCCCGCCCAGGGCACGCAGCTCGGCGATCACGAGGGAGGTCTCGGCGTCCGGACCGACGAGTTCGATCAGCTTGTCCTGCGCCTGTGCAGGAAACTCTCGCAGCATGATGCCCCGTTCGTAGTAGGGCACCGGTTCGGTCGGCTCGCTGTGGATCGACGCGACCTCGGCGTACGGCATGTCCCGCACCGTGTCCAGGACTGCCGGAGCTACCGCCCGCAGCGGCTCTACCATCCGCTCGCCGTCCGCGGTCGTGCCGTTGTAGGCGATCCGCACCGACACCAGAAACTTCCCGCGTACAGGCTCGGGCACTCCGGGCATCGATGGCATCCGCATCACGGCGATCGACGTGACCATGGTCTCCGGGGTGCTCGGGTGCCAGTTGGTCCAGACTCGCAGCACATCGGCCGTCCGCTCACCGGGGAAGTAGATGCCGCCGCCGTAGAGGCGGGAGACCGGGAACAGGTCGAATTCCAGGGCGGTGACCACTGCGAAGTTGCCCTTGCCGCCGCGTAGCGCCCAGAACAGGTCGGGTTCGGATTCCGCATTGACGTGCCGCAGTTCGCCGTCCGCGGTGACCACGTCGAGCGAGCGCACGTGGTCGGCAGCGTAGCCGTGGGAGCGGCCGAGCGTCGGGCTGAGGCCGCCGCCCAGGGTGTAACCGGAGACTCCCACGGTGGGATTCGACCCGTTCAGCGGGGCCAGCCCGGCCTTGGCCGCTTTCGCGATGACCTCCGACCACAGCACTCCGGCGTCGACCCGGGCCGTGCGGCTGACCGCGTCGATCGTTATGTCGTTCATTCGATGGGTCGCGATCACGACGGCGCCGTGCGCCTGGCCGACTATCTGGTGGCCGGTGGTCTTCACCAGGACCGGCCGGTGCTGCCCCGCCGCGAAAGTAACGGCGGCCTGGACATCGGCCGCGCTCTCCGGCACCACGATCATCGCGGGCACTAGCTCGTGATTGAGGTTCCAGACGGCGCGTTCGTCGTCGTATCCCGCGTCGCCCGGCAGTAGAACTGAACCCGCGACCGTGGCCACGAGGGGCGCGGCATCCACCGGCAATACCGGCGGCAGCGACGAATCGTTGAAAGCCATTACGTACATCCTATTGCTAGTGCCATGCCCGAAGCCAAGACACCTCGGACGGGTCCGAAAAGCGTCTGTCTGGTTTCGGCCGTTCGTGATCACGGCTATGCCGGGTGGGAACCACCTGGGAACCAAAAGAACGCTTCCCACGTGGCGATGGCCGGTAGATGTGGTCGGTTCTGGACATGAAACAGAACCAAGATTGGCGGGAATGATCGTACCATTGCGCCATGGCCGCTCTGCCCATCGATCTCGACCGCGCCGCAAGGACGCCGCTGGCGACGCAGTCTACCGGGCGGTCCGGGACGCCATCGAGACGGGGCGGCTAACCACCACGCTACCGAGAATATTCACCATGGCATCATCTCCGTCCCCGCCAAAAATGGGGGCGGAGATTTTGGAACGATGCCCATGCACGATTGGCGTGAGAAAGTCCCGCATAGCAGTCGGCGTAGATAGTGTTCTTGGCCATGCGCCGGTTGAGATCCGACGAACCGTCGTCCCACCACACCGAACCGCGCTCGCCGAGCGGCGCGGCGGCTTGTGCATCTCGGTCGGCCGCCTTGTTGGCGTCGCGTACCGCCCGCCGGGCCGCCATCAGCCGGCCAACGAGATTTGCTCGCGTGGCGTTAGCGAGATCCGAATTTGCCATGCGCCAGATCCTGCCGCGGACGACGAAGTACCGACCGTCCGGCGTCACCGGATGCTTCACAATCCCTGGTCTTACTGAGTCACTAGGGGGACTTTCGTTTGGCCGGATCAGTACGAAACTGCTCTCGTTGATCTGATCAACCAGACTGGCGAGATCGAGCATGTCCTTGGTGACTTTGACATCCTGGATGTCATCGAAATATTCCTGCGGATCCCGGACTTCGTAAGGGTAACGCAGCAACGTTCCCATCAAGCCCTTGTCCATCGGCTCGAGCGCGATGATGTCGCGGTTGGTCAGCACCACCCGTCCGATCGCCACCTTGTTAATCTCGCGGATGGTCCTTGAGGCCGTGCAGCGCGGCTCGAACGGAACCCGGCTAAGGCCTCGGCCACGAATAAGTGAATCTGCGTTTGCTCGGGATTTCGAGTGGTGGGATTCCCGTCCGGGTATGATGCTTGTAGCATCTGCTTGTGATTGATGAATCGGCTATCCGTCAGCGATTTGAGGCGCTCGATCCTTTGCTGGACGAGCGCGGCCGGCGACGTTTTGTGGCAGCGGAGGCCTTGACGGCCGGTCACGGAGGCATCGTCGCAGTGTCGCGGGCCACCGGGGTGGCGCGCAGCACGATAGGGCGCGCGATTGAGGAATTGCGCAGTGGCGAGGCGCCTGATCCAGAACGGGTCCGCAGGTCGGGTGGCGGACGCAAGCCTCTGATTGCGACCGATCCGCGTCTTCTTGATGATCTGCGCTCACTGGTCGAACCGGCGACGCGAGGTGATCCGCAATCGCCGATGTTGTGGACCTCGAAGAGCTTGCGCAAGCTCTCGGAGAGCTTGGGTCGGATGGGCCATAGGATCGGCCGTACCTTGGTCGGCAAGCTACTACACCAGCTCGATTATAGTTTGCAGGCCAACCGCAAGACGCGCGAGGGATCGAACCACATCGATCGCGACGCCCAATTCCACTATATCAACGATCGCGTCAAAGAGGTGCTTGCCTCCGGCAACCCGGCGATCTCCGTCGATACCAAAAAGAAGGAGTTGGTTGGCGATTTCAAGAACGGCGGACGGGAATGGCGGCCGAAGGGGTCACCCGAAGAAGTGCGCGTCCACGACTTCGTCATTCCCGAACTCGGGCGAGCAGTGCCCTATGGCGTCTACGACATCGCCGGCAACGCCGGCTGGGTCAGCGTGGGCATCGACCACGACACAGCGGCTTTCGCAACCAACGCCATCCGGAGCTGGTGGCAAGTGATGGGCCGTGAGCGCTATCCCGTGGCTAAAAATCTGCTGATCACCGCCGATGGCGGCGGCAGCAATGGCTCACGGGTGCGGCTATGGAAGCTGGAGCTGCAAAAGCTGGCCGACGAACTCGATATCCCGATCACCGTCTGTCACTTGCCGCCCGGCACCAGCAAATGGAACAAGATCGAGCATCGCCTCTTCTCCTTCATCACCAGCAACTGGCGGGGAAAGCCGCTGATCAGCCATCAGGTCATCGTGCAGCTGATCGGCGCTACGACCACCAAAGCCGGCCTCAAGGTCCGTTGCCAGCTCGACCCCATGACCTACCCCGCCGGCATCAAGGTTTCTGACGACGAACTCGCTGCTGTCAACATCACCCGCCATGATTTCCACGGCGAATGGAACTATACAATTAGCCCAAAAGCCCGAGCCTTGCAGCGTTAGTTCGCGGACGACGCCTAAGATGCGCCAACGCCGCCAAACCGTGGAGCATCCCTTCGGTACGATAAAGTCCCGGATGGGAGCGACGCACTTCCAGATGAAAACGCTTAAGAACGTCGGTACCGAAATGGCGCTACACGTCCTGGCCTACAATATGAAGAGGGTAATCAGCATTCTGGGCGTTGGTGGCTTGATGGAGGCAATCCGGGCATAGGATCGCCTCATCGCTGCCAACCTCAACCGCCAACCTCAATCTCCGCGTTTTTACAAAGTCTGGACCCAATTCGGACACCGTGGCTATGGACATCGTGGCTGTAGAAAAATCATGCAAAGCGGTCGGACTGCCTCACGAGTGACCCGATGTCGGCGTCATATTCCTATAGACAGCCGTTGACGCTGGTTGCTCGGCTCGGCACTATTTTTTAGCTTCTGGCGGAAACAGTTGATTGCCGAATGGGCGGTCCGCTGGTGGTGTTCGGATTACGATAAAGGCTCGTCCCATCGATCGATGGCAGGCATTGCAGCCCTCCGTTAAACCCTCGACAGCCTTGGAAAAACCCTGCTTGTCCTTCGCGCCGATCGCATCGGAAATCGATTTGATCGGCTCCGTTAGTTTGGCGATATTCGTTGAAGGAATGCCGGAATAAAACCTGGCGGCCTCCGCCTGGCTGTCCGTTAGTTGCGTGAGCTCGAATGCGGCCAAATCCCAGTTGCGAGCGCTGCCCGCCAGCCACAGCTTCATGTGCTGTGACTGGATTACATTCATGATTTCGGTAAGTCGCGGGACATAGCTTTCACCGGTCGGTCCAGGAAAGCCTGACTGGGCTAACGCGATCGGCATCACCATTATCGGCGCGAATAATGCCGCAACTGACCAGCGTATTCTCATTTGAGCTCCCGCATATTTCGTTTCGAACACTCGTTGCTATTCAGCACGATCTTTTGATTCCGATCAATATACCGCCGGTTTTCATGGGGTAGAAGACGAGCCCTCAAGATCACCTATAGTCGCCGCCATTTTGGTAGGAGGTCCGCTCTTGTGCAGGTTTTCGGCCGCCGGGATGCAGGACTATCCACGTGCTGAGGCAGCCGGCGGCCGAAAAGCGCCAAGGCACGAAGTCGCGGGAGGTGAGTAGCGGCGGGGCAGCGGGCTCTATGGGTATTTGATGCCGGCGCCGAGGTCAGGGTTGGATGTGATGCCGGCAGAATGCGACCGATGGATCTGCACACGGATGAGATCGTAAGCGTGCGATAGACGTCTGTGCAAGCGCTGGGAACTAATCGATGGGCTCAGGGTGCGTCGACCACGGTGACTAGGGTGAGAGGGATCGTTGCCGGCTTGGAGCCAGCGCAACGGAACGGGGAATTGGCGACGCTCGCGGGAGGTCTGGCTCATGATGTGTCGATCCTGCTGGGCATCGGGCGCCACTTCGGCTCGCAGCCGGGTGCGAAGGTCTCGATCAAGATCATGCGGCCACCACAGCGTGGGCAAGGGCAAGGCAGTACGCGTGGCGTGTCGGTAGCGATATCTGGAGGCTCTTGCGGGGTGGTGGCAGGCGGGGCGACGTTGAGGAGTGTGCGGGCTCTCGCGATGTTCTCGGCGCGGTTGGCATTGGCAAAGAGCCCGTATTGGCGGATGCGGTGGAAGCCTTTGGGCAGCACGCGGATGAGGAAGCGGCGGATGAACTCGTGCGGGTTAAGCTGCATCGTCTTCCAGCGATCGGGGCCATCGACGCGATAATCTTTCCAGCGGAACGCAATCGCGCCGTCGTCGGCTGCAACGAGGCGGCGGTTCGAGCTAACCTCGAAAAACACACGGTAGCGCCTAAACGGGTTTTCTTGAACCCAAACTTGCTTGCGCGGGCGACATATCTGAGATGTGCTCTGTTGGCTCTTTTGAGAAGGGCCGGAAGGCGTCGAGCAATGTCCGAGTTTCGAGCTTTTCAGCTTAACACCCGGACCAGACATCGGGCGGCCCTTGGCCACAATGTTCTACCGCCCGAGCCGCAGACGTGCTCTGTTGAACCTCAGCTCTAGAGAGGCAACAAATGACCTACTTCTTATGCAAAATGATCCTGCCGCGCTCGGACTTCACCCAAACGATGACCGACAGCGAAAGAAATATCATGAAGGCTCACGGCGACTACCTTCAGAGCCTGGCCGAAGTTGGTTCGATCGTGTGTCACGGCCCTGTAGATGATCCCAAAGGTGGGTGGGGGCTGTCGATCTTTTCTGCAAAGGACCAAACGGAGGTAGAGCGTCTGACAGCCGCCGATCCGATAATTCTAGATGATGTCGGTGCGACGTATGAAATTCTTCCGATGAAACAACTTCGGATGAAGGGAGCGAGCTGAGTGAGCCGAGCGCCGCTGAAGTTCCCTACATGCGCCTCATCGGTCAGCCGATAGTAAATTCACTGCATAGTCGATGTCGCCTGTTGGCGGATATTGTTGCAAAACTCTTTTTGGGGTGACGAACGAAATTTCCTAGGACTGCTGATGCGTTTCGTATACGGCGATGTGAGGGTCCTCATTGTTTCCCACGAAAACGACCACGGACCCTCGCATCGGCGATGCAGAGCGTTGCAGCGGTAGAGTTGACTAGAAATCTGCTTTCGCGAGATTTTTGGCGTCGTTCGATTTTCGACTTTTGCAACACTATCGGCACGAAACGGAAGTGGCATCCGTGCTTGGCGATGTCCGATGGCCTTGATGACCGTCGCCATAAACCGCGCGGCGGCGCGGATTGTTAAATCAAGTCAGACTCTTCTTTCGCAACACCTCCCCCGGGGGAAGCAATTCCACCACCCCTCTGCTTGGATTGTTCTGTTGCTATGCCAAACTGATTTCGTAGAAATTCGGTTTGCAGTTGCATCACTTCGTTTATGTCCTTGGCATTTATTAATTTGCGCGCATGTACAAAGGTTGCCTTCAGGTTCTTCTCGGTGATTGCAAGTGCCTGTTGTGCTGCGTCATTCATCGGACTCGGGACGACAGCGACGGATTTGCTTGCCGATTCCATAAATGACGAAATTGCTCTTTCAGCTTGGTCGACGCTCTTCATTGCGAAGTCGCGCACTTGTGGGGGTACTTCCATTGTCATTTTGGGGCCTGGCATGTCACTCTCCCCTTCAGGTCATAACCGCGAACGTACCAAGTTGAGGGCTGTGCGTCCTCTCTCAGGGCTAATAAATGAGCGATAGTGGTGCGGAGATCCAGCAGTCGTGTCTATTTCGGCGCGATTCGAAAGAGATGACGACTACGACAGCAGCGCTGTCTTGAAGTTGCCTCGCGACCGGCCATGTGAGCTTAGTCGATGGGACGCGTAGGACTTATCGACATCACGGTAGGAAACGCGACGCGCCTCGGCGCATCGCAACGTTCCACCACGCGACGCTGCGCGTCGCACCACACCGCTACGCAAACGCGCGAACCGCTGGGGACATCCCGACGGCTCTCGTGCGTTAGCGCGGACGGTCTCTAAACGATCTGATCACCGACACAGCAGCTAATCTAAAAGCTCGGTTATGCGAAGTGAACAGGCTGCGCGACCGGATCAGGAAAGCACAACTATCGGCCCGAAGATCGCGGCGCATAGACCATAGTAAAGAGCGACGCGTTTAGATGAAGCCACTTCAGTTGGCGGCCTGCTGCTGAGCGAGACCTTGGAAAGGCACGCATATGGATAGAGCGCTCTCGTTGTTGATTTCAGCAGGAATAGCTGCCTTTGGCGTTTGGATCATGGGCTACACCATGGCGTCGGGATCGCCCTTAGGTTGGACGCTCATGGGAATTCTGTCCCTCATAGTGGGCTTGATCAGCCTTTATCGGGCAATCGGCGAAGCTAGGCTTGCGTAGAATTGCTTACCCGCCCGCCGACGCCAACAGGTCAATGTGCTTCGCCGGCGAACGCCGAAGCGACCGCACCTCAACAATACGGATCGTTTTCTATTTGTTTGGCTCTATCGCTGGTTTCCGTCCGTCCTTGAGGCGGTTGCGATTGTCAGGCCGGAGACCATCATTCGCTGGCACCGTGCAGGGTTTCGGGCGTATTGGCGCTGGCGATCCCGCAACCGTGTTGGCAGACCGAAGGTCTCGGCTGAGCTACGCACGCTCATTGGCGAGATGAGCCGTACGAACGCACTTTGGGGCGCGCCGCGTATTCATGGTGAGTTGCTCAAGCTCGGCTTCGAGGTCGCCCAGTCGACGGTCGCTCGGTACATGTGCCGCCACTCGCGGCCACCGTCTCAGGGCTGGCGGACGTTTCTCAGCAATCACGCCGACGGCATCGCGGCGATCGACCTCTTTGTGCTGCCGACGATTGCATTCCAAATTCTGTATTGTCTTGTCATTGTGCGCCACGGACGACGAGTTTGGGTGTCGTTTGGCGTGACGGCAAACCCAACCGCGGAGTGGATCGCGCGCCAAGTCACCGAGGCGTTCCCGTGGGACCACGCGCCGCGGGATCGAGACACCTCGTATGGTCCGGTCTTCTTGCAGCGGATCCGAGCAATTCGCATTCGGGACCATCCGATCGCCCCCCGATCGCCCTGGCAAAATGCTTACGTTGAGAGACTCATCGGCTCGATCCGCCGCGAATGTCTCGACCACATGATCGTGTTTGGCGAAGCGCACCTGCGCCGAATCCTGCGCGGGTATGCCGACTATTATAATGTGTCGAGGACCCATCGATCTCTGAACAAGGACGCCCCTCTCCATCGCGCGATTGAGCGCCTCGGCGCCGTCGTCTCACGACCTGTCCTTGGCGGCCTTCACCATCAATATTGCAGAATCTGATTTTCGGTACACACAGGCAGTGGGGCTCGGTAAGCGCGCTTGGCAACGTACGGCCATCAATTACAACTGCGGGAAACATCTGTCAGGCGAATTGTCGCTTCTTCCATAGAACGCAATGCCGCCTCGAAAGGGTCACACCGATTTAATGTGGCCGTCGCGCAAGCGGCGTAGGGTCGAGACAACAAGTTTAGGGAGATGCCAGTGAACGACCTAGCACTACAGTTGCCTTTTATGGAGATTTCTGAATCCATGGGCAACCATGATTCGAAGATCGTGGGCGCAGACAGCGTCGATTGAAGAGACGCTTGCGTTGTGGGCGGCGTCGCTTCGGGAGATCAAGCAGCGGATACGTCCGTTGTTCAATCAAGATCGTGTTGCGAGGAATGCAGGCTTGTTTCTGGAAAGCCTGCTCGGAGATGAGCAACGCAAGACCGGTTGGATGCGTGCGGAGGCAGCTGGCGATCCCGGTCCTTGGCGGCAACAGGCGATCCTGGGTCGCAGGGATTGGGATGCTGATGGTCTGCGCGATATCGTCCGCGATTATGTCGTCGAGCATTTGGCGGATGACGATGCGGTGCTGGTGATCGACGAGACCGGCTTTCTCAAGCAGGGCAAGGCGTCGTGCGGGGTGGCGCGGCAATACACTGGTTCCGCCGGCAAGATCACGAACTGCCAGATCGGCGTCTTCGCCGCCTACGTGTCGCGCCACGGTCATGCGTTCATCGATCGCGCGCTGTATCTTCCGAAGGAATGGACCGACGATCCAGATCGTCTGGAAGCCGCTTATGTGCCTCCCGGTGTCGGCTTTGCGACCAAGCCAAAGCTTGCAACGAGCATGATCGCACGCGCCATAGCCGCGTCTGTCCCATTCAAGTGGGTTGCCGGTGATACTGTCTACGGTGTTGGCGATATCGAACAGCAATTACGCCGGGCAGGCAAAGGCTACGTGCTCGGGGTCAGCAGCGCTCATGTATTCCGATCCTGGGGAAAGCGGCGATCGGTCGCCGGCACGGCCGCGGACATCGCTCGGACGCGGCGCGCGTCCGATTGGAAACGCCAGTCGGCAGGGGCCGGAACCAAAGGACCGCGGCTGCACGATTGGTGCTATCTCGAATTGGCCGATCTCGAGGTCGAAGAATTTTACAGCGCAAATCATGGTCTTTGGACACGAGGTCTGCTGATCCGTCGTCATATCGCCGATGGCGATCTCGCCTTCTTCACCACCTGGTGTCCAGCGGGAACATCCATCGAAACGCTGGTGGCGGTCGAAGGCCATCGGTGGGCGATCGAGGACAGCTTTGAGACCGCGAAAACCGAATTCGGGCTCGATCACAACGAGAGCAGATCCTGGCATGGCTGGCATCGCCACGTTTCCCTGGTGATGCTCGCCTTCGCCATGATGGCGGTGATCCGCCATCGCGCCAATTCGCCGCCACCCAAAAAAACGAAACGCCGAACCACGGCAAAACTCAAAATATCGCCAATCCGTCGTTGATCCGCTGGTCAATCCAGGAAGTCCGCCGCATCGCCATCAGGCTCGCCCGAAAGCGGATCCGACCCGCACACATCATCGCATGGTCACTCTGGCGCAGAGCTCACCAGGCCGCCGCCCAACGTGCCCACTTCAAAAAACGACAACTGTAATGCTAGTGCCTTCAGGCTGCGAGGCGTTCTAATGGAACACTTAGCTTCAATCTAAGGCCATTTCGCCGCCAGTCGTGCTCGATCTTGCCCGCCAGCTCTCCGGTCACAGTGCGCTCGGTAAGAATGCTTCCAAAGCCGCGCGCCAGCGGTGCCCCATCGATCAAGGGGCCACCGGTTTCATCCCACTCAAGATGCAAGTCATCACCGCGTGCGCCCCATGTGACGCGGATTGAACCGCCCGGCCGGGAGAGCGCCCCGTACTTAACCGCGTTCGTCGCCGTCTCATGCAACGCAAGGGCAAGGCCCGTTACAGCCTTTGCCCCGACATGCACATCGGGTCCGTTTAGGATGATGCGGGCGGGCGAGCCGTCTTCATAGGGCTGTAAGACTGTGCGCACCAGAGCATCCATCGTCGTATGCTTGCTTTCGTGTTCCGTACCCATGACACCGGGTCGAACAAGGTCCTTGGCCCGCAACAGCGCGTCTAGCCGACCACGAAGAGCTTCGGCCATTTCCTTGGGAGTGCGGGAGGACCGGGCACTCAGACTAATCATTGAGTGGAAATTGGCGAAGATGTTTTTGATCCGATGGTCCGCCTCCCGAGCAAGCAACCGTTGGCGCTCTTGCGCATTCTTCTGGCTTGTTATGTCCACCACCACGCCGACGAAGCGATCCGGTTTGCCGTCCTCACTGTACAAGCACTCGCCACGGGCCTCGACCCAGCGGATATTTCCGTCCTTTTGCAGCAGCCGGTATTCCTGCACATATTTTTCCTGGGTGACCATGGTGCGGTTGATAGCATCGGCGATCCGCTGAGCATCCTCGGGATGAATGCCGGCAAGGTAGTCCGACAACGGGGCGCCCCGATCTCCTTTGGCAGGATCGACCGAGAACATTTCCGCAAATCGAGCATCGGAATAAAAAATGTCGGACTGCACATGCCAGGCGAATGTGCCCACCATCCCGGAGGCGTTCAAAGCTTGGCGTAGTCGCTCATCGGCTATCGCTAAAGCTCGTTCCGCCAAAACCTGTTGTGTTGTTTCCACGACAACGGCGAGAACGCCTTCCGGATCGGCCATTCTCGCCCAGCACGGGGCTGTAATCGAGGTTCATCCAGACCTGCTCAGGAACGCCTGAACGGTGAAGCGTTAGTTCTTGATTGCGGTATGAAAGTGTACCCCCACTCAAGCCCACTTTCATCACATTGTCATTGAAGTCGGCCACCTCGGGCCAACCTTCCCGCACCTTAGACCCAAACAGGAGGGGATGGCGGCCTCCTGCAAAAATTGAGTATGCGTCATTGTAGATCATGATGCCGTCCGGTCCCCACAGGAGCACGATGGGGACTGGTGAGCGCAGCAGTGTCGCGACCGTGGTCTTCAGGCTCTCTGGCCACTCGGAGGTTTGCCCCAAACTGGTCTTCGACCAATCGAGCGCGCGAATGAGCGCGCCATTTTCACCGCCGCCAAACGGGAAAACTTTGTCGTACTCAGTGCCACTCACTTTGGGCATATCCCATTGATGCAATTCCTTGATGTCGGGGACATTGTTCCAATTTCTGGAGCATATCCAGCGCTATCTCTACTGCCTCAAGTTGGGTTCAATCTCTGCCTCGGGTCATCAGCGTCGATCTGGCTTGCTCGCCGCCCACGTCGTCGGCCTCGTCGGTCACGCCGCCGGCCCAGCCGGATCTTCCTTGACGCCGCGAGCGACGATCCGGAGCGCACCGTCGGGAAGCGGCCGCTGTAGCTTCAGGGCTTCGTCTGGAGGGGCCGTCATCCAGGACTCGACTTCGTCCGGCGTGGTCAGGATCACTGGCATCGCCTTTGGATGGATTGCGCCGACCTCGGCATTCGGCTCAGTCGTCAGGAACGCGAAGATGTCGTTCGTCGTTTCGCCTTCCTTGACCTTCCGGACCGACGTCCAGTTGGTCCAGATGCCGGCGAAGCAGGCGAGTGGGCGGGTCTCGTCGAGCGCGAACCAGATCTCGCCGCCCTCGGTCTTGTTGAATTCGCTGAAGCTGCTGAACGGAACCACGCAGCGGTTCTCGCTTCCGAGCCATCTCGTCCAGTGCTTGCTCGTCACGTTGCGGATGTTGGTGGTCCCGCTGTCAGGCTCCATCCGCAACAATTCCGTGAAGTCGACTGTCTTGCCCTTCGCCTGCAGCTTTTCGGCCCGCTTCTTCGTCGCATCCATGAGCGCTTTCTGGGAGGACGGCATGCCCCAGCGTGCCATCGCAAGCTCGCGTCCGGCCGCCGAGTTGCGCACGATGGGCGCGGGGTAGTCCGGATAAATTCCCGGCATCGAGGGCAGGTTGCCCGCGCGATCGTTCGAAACCTCGATCTGAAAGAGCCGGCGAATGGCTTCGACGTTCGTCGTCATCGAATAGAGGTTATGCCGACGTCGGCATAACTTATACTATGCCGACCTCTGGATTATGCCGACCATTAGCTCAGAACGGGCTCGGGCGGCGGCGATCGCTGCGATGGAGTCGGCATAATCCGATTGATGGCTACTGCGTATAGCCTCCCTCTTGCCAATCGAAGGGAGGCTTTCATGTTGATTGATCTGTCACGAGTTAGGGTTTCGGGTCCGCTTTCGGCATTCGCGACTGGGTTTGCCGACCACATGACACGACAAGGCTATAGCCCACAGCAGGCCCGCTTTCATTTGTTGCTGCTAAACCACCTGAGCAATTGGCTCGCGAGCGAGGGGCTCGATGTAGGGGAACTATGCGCAAAGGAAGTAGAGCGGTTTCAGCGCAGCCGTCATGAAGCAGGTTACAGTTTTCTTTGCTCTATCAGAGCGATGCAGCCGATCCTCGGTTACCTGCGCGGTCTTGGGACCGCACCTGCGGCTTTGTTGCCGCCGGCCAGCGGAGTGCTTGAAGCGGCCCTGGCGCGATACCGAGGTTACTTGATACTTGAACGTGGCATCAAGGATGCGTCAGCGTCCCGGTATATCGAACTGATGCGTCCCTTCCTTCAAACCAAGGTCTTGCCGGACGGCCTTGCTCTGGACCTTCGAAGCCTGACAGCGGCTGATGTCATTTCCTTTGTGGTGACAAAGTGCTCCCGCCTCAGCCCTGGGACGGCCGGGCTGACGGTGACGGCCCTTCGATCACTACTCGGTTTTCTTTACGTCGACGGCGCTATCGATCGGTCGCTGGTGTCTGCGGTACCGACCGTTCCCGGTCGGCGATTAACCGGATTGCCGAAGGGATTGGCCGCTGACCAAGTGCAACGCCTTCTGGCGTCCTGCGACACCAGCACCCGAAGTGGCTGTCGTGACTTCGCGGTCCTGACCATGCTTGTTCGCCTGGGCTTGCGGGCAGGCGAAGTCGCCAAACTGCAGCTTGAGCATATCGATTGGCGAGGCGGCGAGATCGTGATTGCCCACAGCAAGGGCAATCGCTCCGAACGACTGCCATTGCCTGCAGACGTCGGCGAAGCAATCGCGGCTTACTTGCGTCACGGCCGTCCCGCAAGCACGCAAGGCCGCACAGTGTTTGCACGGATCACAGCCCCGCATCATGCTCTCACCACTGGCGCGGTAACGCAGATTGTTCGCCACGCTGGCGAACGGTGCGGCTTTGAACCGATCCATGCTCACCGGCTGCGTCACACCGCAGCGACGCTGATGCTACGCGGCGGTGCATCGCTGCCCGAGATCGGACAACTCCTGCGTCACCGCAACGCCATTACGACATCGATCTATGCCAAGGTCGATCGCGATGCTCTGCGGTCGATCGCTCGCCCCTGGCCGGGTGTCGTCGCATGAACGCTCTCCGCAAGGCTCTCGCAGACTACTTTGTGGTTCGCCGCGCCCTCGGCTTTAAGCTCTATCGAGCCGAGAAGCTCCTCAGTCAGTTTCTCACCTTCGTCGAGGATCGCGGCGAAGATCATCTGACAACCGAGGCGGCGCTCGCTTGGGCGACACTCCCTAAGCGCGGTCGAACCTGGGCGTTCGCCCGGCTTTCCGTTGTTCGCCGCTTCGCTAAGCACCTGCGCGGGATCGACCCCGCGACCGAGGTGCCCCCGACACACTTGCTGGTGCAGCAAAAGGGCCGAGCCACGCCTTACCTATATTCGGAGTCGGATATCGCCGCCCTCATCGCCGCAGCCGGGACGCTGCGGACACCGCACCGCGTGGCGACATTTCGGACATTGATCGCTTTGCTTGCGGTGACCGGAATGCGGGTTGGGGAAGCGATCGGACTCGACCGCGACGATTTCGATCCTGTCATTGGACTACTCACCATTCGGAACGCAAAGTTCGGCAAGTCTCGCCAATTGCCGCTACATCCAAGTACCGTGGCCGCGCTAGTTGATTATCTGCGTCGAGGCGACCGTCCGACAAACTCATCGAATACGCCAGCATTGCTGGTCACTACGGTTGGCACCAGGCCCCACTACATGAGTGTCCAGCCTGTCTTTCGTCAAATTGTCGACCGCGCCGGCCTCAAACCGCGGTCGGCGTCATGCCGGCCGAGGCTGCATGATCTGCGGCATGGATTTGCCGTCAATACCATCCTTGACGGGTATCGAGATGGCAGGGAGCCGGGGAACCGGATCGCGTTGCTGTCGACGTACCTCGGCCACGTCGATCCTGTCAGCACATACTGGTATCTCTCGGCTGCGCCGGAGTTGCTGACGCTGGTTGGTGATCGTTTGGAGCGGCATCTCGGAGGTGCCGCATGACTGCACTTGCCCCAACCCTGCAAGCGTTCTTCACGGAACGCCTCATCCGCCAGCGCCAGGCTAGTCCCCATACACTTGCGGCCTACCGGGACACGCTGCGGCTGCTGCTGGTCTTCGCGTCCGCGAGGAAAGACGTCGAGCCATCGAAGCTGGACATCGATGATCTTGATGCGCCGCTCATCGGCGCCTTCCTCGACCATCTTGAGAAGCAGCGGGAGAATAGTGCGCGCACCCGCAACGCTCAACTCGCCGCCGTTCGTTCGCTGTTCCGGTACGCAGCGCTTCGACATCCCGAGCATGCCGCCGTAATCGAGCGCGTGCTTGCCATTCCACGCAAGCGTTTCGACCGGAGGCTCGTCACTTTCCTGATCGAACCGGAACTCGATGCGCTGTTCCGCGCACCCGACCGCTCGACCTGGACCGGGCGGCGCGACCATACCCTGCTTACGCTCGCGGCCCAAACGGGCCTGCGTGCGTCAGAATTGATTGGCCTTCGCCTCAGCGATGTTCATCTCGGCACTGGCGCGCATGTCAGTTGCATGGGGAAAGGACGGAAGTTGCGGATCACACCGATTACCGCGGGCATGGTCGCCCTCCTGCGTGTTTGGCTCGCCGAGCGCGCGGGTCATCCGGCGGAGCCACTTTTCGTCACCCGATCGGGGACGTCACTGAGCCGTGACGCCGTTGAACATCGGCTTGCGAAATACATTCAAATAGCCACCCGAGCCTGTCCGTCGTTGGGACAGAAAACCATCAGCATGCATGTGTTGCGTCACAGCGCCGCGATGCGACTGCTGCGGGCGGGAAACTTCGTGATAGCACTTTGGCTCGGCCATGAGCAGGTCGAAACCACCCACATCTACCTACACGCTGATATGGGAATCAAGGAACGCGCACTGGCCGCTACAGCTCCAGCGATAGCTACTCCCGGTCGTTTTCGACCGAATGACAAGCTTCTCGCATTTCTAGAGGCACTGTGATTATGCCGACTCCAAAGCAGCGATCGCCACCGTCAGAGCCCGTTCTGAGCCAATGGTCGGCATAATCCAGAGGTCGGCATAGTATAGATTACACACGAAGGTTCCTCGCAGTTCTCGCCTCTTCGCTGTCGATTCTGAGGTCGAACAGCTCCGGATTTTGCTGTGCCTCGCGATGGAGATATCGGACGATTGCCGCATAGATCTCATGCACCAATTCATTCGTCTCGACGAGCAGCCCACCCATCAGCGTGACGCCCTCGTCGAAAACGGTCTGAAGGAGAACCACCGGCCTAATTTCGTCGTCTAGAGAGACGTCAAACGGCTTCACGGTCATCCGCATCATCTCTCCGTCGGAATGCGCCATGATTTGGTTTCGCATGCCGATTAGCCTGTTGTGCAGCGCCCGTCGCTCCGGCGAAAGTTTCAGCCCGATCATCCTTGTCGAGAGCGGAGGTATCCCTCCGGCGAGCGACTGCGAGAATGGTCGTCCATATGCTACGATGAGGGTCGTTTCGTAGCAGCGGAACCGGCGCAGCTCCGGTTTCGAGTAAGTCCCTTGCTCGTCGCATTCGTAAAGAAATGAGCAGGCGCTAAGTGCCTGCTGCAGATCGTTGAGCGAATACAACAGCCGTCGACGGCGGCGCTCGGCGGCCTGCTTCATTTTCTCAGGATCTGGCGGGGGTTTCGTCATGCTGCAACTTCAAGCCCGACCATCAGCGCCACATGCCGCGCATCCGGGCGCCAATGTCGATCCTCAGGCCTTGGCTCGAACCGCGCGTTGCGGCGGCGGGCGCCGCCATGGGCCAGCGTCCGCTCAAAGAGCCCAAGCAGCTTCTCCGGAATGAATTGGGTCCGCGACGCGTGACTGCCGATCGCCCTGCGAATGCTGCCCATGCGTGAAGAACCGCTGTGGCACCACCAAGTGGAGATCATCCTTCGCCCGCGTCATCGCGACGTACAGAAGGCGGCGTTCCTCCTCAAGCTCAGCGGACGTGCCGGCTCCCAGGTCCGACGGCATGCAGCCATCGACCACGTTGAGCACGTAGACTCACTTCCATTCCTGGCCCTTTGCGGAATGGATAGTCGACGAGATGAGGTAGTCCTCGTCCAGCAGCCGGATGATGGACTGCGGCGCAGTGGGCAGCTTGACGATGAACGCACTCCTGAAAACCGTGTGATGCCGCCCGCCGGGAACGACGGTGTTGGCGTGGTGCGCCTTGACCACGTCGGGATCGTGACGTGCGAGATCGCACAGGGCGATGCGTTGATTTTGATTGTCGGTCGCCCATGCGCGTTCAGCGTAGGGTAGAACGGCGTTTCCGCATGTCTGCGCGAGAGCGGGGC
>CAVWMD010000014.1:0-192291 GCA_963755895.1 uncultured Alphaproteobacteria bacterium | reverse complement strand
AGCCGAAAAGTCGGCACTACATTTTTGGTCGAGGAGCTGGCGATCAGGCGCTTGCGGCGAGGGCCGGCCGCTCGTGTTCGGCGAGGCGGATGCGCTTTGGCAAGACTATGCCGAGGCGGTCGAGGAGAGCGGCCTGTGCGGCATCGGGTTGGGTGACGCAACGCAGGCGGATCTGGCCGTGG
This sequence comes from uncultured Alphaproteobacteria bacterium, assembly GCA_963755895.1. GTDB lineage: Bacteria > Pseudomonadota > Alphaproteobacteria > Rhizobiales > Xanthobacteraceae > Bradyrhizobium. The sequence continues at coordinate 192,109 of CAVWMD010000014.1, read as the reverse complement.
GAGGCGGTTGGCAACACGACATCATTCGATTGAATGCGCGCGAGTTCTTCGAGCACGGTTCTTGGGGAATTGCCGAGACCAGCGCGGCTCTGCCACATCTCGAGGCTCTTCCACAGCACAAAGGCGAGAAAGCAGACGAGGATATGTGCCTGCACGCGATCCTCGCGCTGGTGCCAGATCGGACGAAGGTTGAGTTGGTCCTTCTGGATGCGGAAAGCGGCTTCGGCCTGCGTCAGCTGGATATAGGCCTTCCAGAGCTGTTGATCGCTCCAATCGTCGATATTCGAGCGCAGCAGATAGGCGCCCTCCGAGAGCGCGGCCCAGTCGTCGAAAGCGTCGCTGTAAACGACGCCAAGGCGGAAACCCGCGGGATAGCCATCCGGCTCCAGCGTGATTGCGAAGCGGGCGGCGGATCGCTGGTTTTGCTGCAGGATGCGGCCGATCTGCCGGTTCACACCTGCCGGATCGACACGCTTCTTCGCACGAGCCAAGCGCGCAGCCAGGCGCTGGAGCGCTTCTTCGATCCGCTGGCTGAACTTGTCGTGCATGGCCCGCTCTTTGCTGCGCCGATCGGCGGAACGGCACAGGATCACGGTCTCCTCGGTCTCGGGGTGGCGCGTGAGTTTGACCTCGACGCCTTCATGGACCGTGTGCCATCCGTCCGCGGCAGCGAGCGCGGAGCTGAACTTCTTCAGCTCCGACTTCGGCGCGCCGATAATGTAGCGGCGGCCAGTGCTTCGTAGCCACGCCAGATTGTCGGCGCTGGCCATGCCGCGATCGCTGATCCACACGCGGCCCAGCATGCCATGGCGGGCCTCCATAGTGGCCACGATGGTCTGCAAGGTTCGCGAGTTGTGGGTGTTGCCGGCGAACACCTCGTAGCCCAAGGGAAAGCCGTCGAAGGTCACGACCAGCGCAATGCACACCTGCTTGCAATCGGGCCGATGATCCCGCGAGTAGCCGCGCCGCGCCAGCGGGTTTGCTTCCGCCTGGCCTTCGAAATATGTGCTCGTGACATCATAGAGCAGCACTTCGTTCTGAACCGCAAACAGCTCGCCGCAGCGCCGGGACAAATGCGCTTCGAGCGCCTCCTTGTGCAGGATGAGATGATCGAGGGCGCGGTAAAGCCGGTCTTTGTTGACCTGATCGTCCCCAAGCTGCAGCAAATCGGAAAGCGCCGTGTGGCGGTACCAATCCTCGGCAATGTGCAGCTCGCTCGACGGCTCGCAAAGCCGCGCCGCCACCAGAACGGCCGCCATCTTCGCCCATGAGATGCGCTCCTTGCCCGCCGGCAGTAGTCGCTCGCATAGCTCCGCAAGGCCTGTCCCGCGCCACAATGCCAACGCCAAATATACATCGCCAAACCGACGCGAGCGCTCGATGCGGATGCCCTTCAAACGAACCGGTACCGTCATATGCTCGCTGCCGTCATCGAACAGCTGCGCTTGCTCGGGTGCGCCGATCAGCCGGCGGGCCAGCGCCCGCGCCTCAATGCGGCCGTGCTCGTCGAGTTCGCCGAGATGTGCCATCGTTTGCTGGATGACACGACCCCCGACACGAACGCTGCGTACCAGGCGCCAATAGCAGTGAGCCTTTCCATCTTTCTTGCGAATCGTGTGGCGCAGGTACATGCGCCATCAGAACACCTCGGCAGCGAAAGAAAATACCCAAGGTCGGCACTACACGCTCAAATCGCTCCTTCGCGCCGCCCAACCCCTTGATTAAACTCGCACCAGCTCGCGCAAAATCGCAAAAACTACCCCCCAACTGCGCAAGTTGGGCTAGAGCATTTCCGGTTCTGATAGAATCAGAACCGGGCTCTAGGCTTTTGTTTTGACGCGTTTTTCTTGACGCGAACCGGTATCCACTTCGCTCGAAAACGCTCTAACCTGCCCGCCGCGATTTACGCATCGTCTCCAGCACGATATCCGCGGCGCGCACGCTGGGCGGCTGGTTGCCGGTCGACATCACCGTATCCAGCCGGGCAAAGGCTTCGCGCTGGCGCCGCCGCTGCGGTGTGTCATCGAGGACTTCGTGCAATGCCGCAACCAGCTTTTCCGGTGTGCAATCCTGCTGGATGAACTCCGGCACCACATTCTCGCCGACCACCAGATTAGCGAGGATAACCGAACTGACACGGATCAGGCTCCGCGCGATCCATACCTCGGCGCTGCCGGCCCGGTAGGCGGCGACCATCGGCACGCCGGCGAGCGCGAGTTCGAGCGTCACGGTGCCCGACTTGACCAGAGCCGCGTGCGCGATCCGGAAAGCCGCCTTCTTTTCCTGATCGCCGACGACGACGCGCGGCTGCACCGGCCAGTCTGCGAGGCCTGCTTGGACCGCCTCCGATAAATGCGGCATGGTCGGAAGAATCAATTCAAAGGCCGCGCCTTCCGCCTGCAGCCGGCCCAGCGTGTCGCCAAAGACGGCCATGTGATGCCTGATTTCGCTGCGGCGGCTTCCCGGCAGCACCAGCAGCACCGGCGGCGCCTGGTCCCGGCGCTTTTGCTCGGCGATGTCAGGCCGCAGCGTCGCGATCTGCTCGAGCAGGGGATGGCCGACATAGCTGCAGGGCGGACCGTGCAGCGTCCGATACGCCTCCGGCTCGAACGGCAACAGCCCGAGGACGTGATCGACATAGCGGCGCATCGCGCGCGCCCGTCCGGGCCGCCACGCCCACACCGACGGCGAGACGTAATCGACAATCGGGATCGTCGCATCGCGGGCGCGAACCCGCTTGGCCACCCGATGAGTAAAATCGGGACTGTCGATAATCACGAGCATGTCGGGGGAAGCTGCCGTCACCGCGTCGGCGGTCTGCCGGATCAGCCGCAAAATCCTCGGCAATTGCTTGATCACCGCGGCAAACCCCATGATCGAGAGCTCTTCGATCGGAAACAGCGAGGCGAGACCTTCCTGCGTCATCGCGCGGCCGCCGACACCCTCAAACCGGACCGCGCCGCCGAGGCGCTGGCGCAGCATCTTCATCAGATTGGCGCCAAGCCGATCGCCGGACTCTTCCGTGGCGATCAGGAAAATTTTTCGCTCGACGTCGGCGGGGTTTCGCGGCGGCATCACGTGGCCAAACCCGTGACGAACAACCCGGCGGCGTCGGCCGCCGCGATCGTGGCCTGCGGCTCGGCCAGCAGGGTGTTGCCGGCGGCGATCGCAATCCCGGCCAGCCCGGCGGCGGCGGCGCCCGCAACGGTTCGCGGCCCCATGGTCGGCAGATCGAAGCGCAGGTCCTGATTGGTCTTGGGGGCCTTCACCAGCACGCCGCGGCTGGCCTTGGCGCGGACACGCCCCTCGCCGCGCAGCCGCGCCACGCGCGCCAGCAGCCCGTCGGTGCCCTCAATGTCTTCGATCCCCACCACGTGGCCATCGATCACGATGACGGCCTGCCCGATGTCGTAAGGGCTCAGCGCATGCAAGAGCTGCCGTCCCTTCGCGATGTCGGCGGCGGCGTCCTTGTCCGGAACGGCGCGGGTGAGGCAGCCCTCGGGCATCAAGAGATCGGGCGCGACGTCCTTGATTCCGAGCAGGCGGACGCCGTGGCGTTCGAAAATGTCCCCAACCCTCGATAACAGATGGTCGTCACCGCCTCGGAACGCGGTCAGCACGCGGCCGATCTCGAGAATCGTGGCCCAATCGAGCCGAACTTCCGAAAATGCCGGGCGCACCAGGCTGCCGATGAAGACGATATCGCGGCAGTTCTCGCTGCGAAACAGCCGCACCGCCCGGCCGAGCTGGCCGACCGCCAGCCAGTGATGGCGAAACCGCTTGACCTGCTCCGGATCGCAGGCGCCGCGCAGCGCGAACAGCACCGGATCGAAGCCGCGGGCGATCAGCGAATCCGCGACCGCGAACGGCATCGCGCCGCCGCCCGCGACCACGCCAATCGGCGATGAAATATCCAAAGCCTCGTTGGTCATGGCTTTGGCTGCCCCGTCGTCAACGTTTGTCGCGGTCGCCAGGCGGAAGGCACAACGTCCGATGCAGCCCGCCGTCGCCGATGAAGGTCAGGATTTCACCGATCGCGGTGTCGTCGTCCGCCAGCGGCTGCACCGCGGCCAGTCGATCGGCCCAAAAGCCGGTCCCGTGAAACAGCTTCTGATAGAACGAGCGCACCGTTGCCAGGCGCGCCTTGGTGAACTTGCGCCGCTTCATGCCGACGATGTTGAGGCCGTCAAGGGTGCCATGCTGGCCTTTGACAAGCCCGAACGGGATCACGTCGCCGCGCACGCCACAGACGCCACCGATCATCACCTGGGGGCCGATCCGCGTGAACTGGTGCACCGCCGACAGGCCTCCGATATAGACGAAGTCGCCGATAACGCAGTGACCGCCGAGCGTCGCCGACGACGCGAAGATAACGTTGTTGCCGACCATGCAATCATGACCGACATGGCTGTTGTTCATGAAAAAGCCGCCGTCTCCGACGCGCGTCAGGCCACCGCCCTTCACGGTACCGACGTTCATCGTGACGCCCTCGCGGATGGTGCAACCGGCGCCGATTTCAAGGCGCGTCGGCTCGCCGCAATAACTGAGATCCTGCGGCGCGCCGCCGAGCACCGCAAACGGAGAAATCACGCAATCATCGCCGATCGACGTGTGGCCCATCACATGCACGTGCGAGATCAGCTTGCAATTCGCGCCGATCACGACGTCGCGGCCGACGATGCAATAGGGCCCGACGGACGTGCCCTCGCCGATCACAGCGCCATCTTCGATCCGCGCGGTGGGGTCGATCATGCTCATCAAATAGTCCGCGATCCGTTACTATCGCTGCGCGATAAAATGTGGGGTTTTCGGGTGGTTAGCGCGACACAAGGGCACTGTCCAGTAACGTCTGACGATCCCAGACCGAGCTTCTCCGACGAAGACGTCTCGCGCCCCCGTCAGTCCGTTAGCATCGCACCGACGTCGGCCTCGGCGACCGTGACGCCGTTGACCCGGGCGTCGCCGTGAAACCACCACATGGCCTTGCGCCGGCCGATGCTCTTCATGTGATATTCGATGGTATCGCCGGGCAGCACCGGCTTGCGGAATTTACACTTGTCGATAGTCAGAAAATAAACCGCCCGCGGTTTCTCGGTGCCTTCAACCGACTTGATGCCGATCACCCCGGCGGTCTGCGCCATGGCTTCGATCATCATCACCCCGGGATATACCGGGCGGTCCGGGAAATGTCCCTGGAACGGCGGCTCGTTGAAGGTGACGTTCTTGATACCGATTCCGCTGTAGTCGGTGCGGATATTGATAACGCGGTCGATCAACAACATCGGAAAACGGTGCGGCAACGTTTTGAGGATGTCGTTGATATCAACGAGTTCAAATTTAACCGCGGCCTCCTCCATCACTCCCGCTCCTCCCCCTTTGGATTGGTCGCGCTGTCACGCACCAGACGTTCGACCGCGACGATCTCCCGGAACCACTGCTTGGTGGGTTTGGCAAAATGACCACCCCAGCGGCCGTTGGCCGGAATATCATCCTTCACCGCGCTCATTGCCGCGACCTGCGCGCCATCGCCGATATGAAGGTGATTGTTGATTCCGACCTTGGCCCCCAACGCGACATTGTCGCCAATCGTCAGGCTGCCCGCCAGCCCAATCTGGGCGGCCAGCAAACAATGCCTGCCGATGCTCACATTGTGGCCGATTTGGACCTGGTTGTCGATTTTGGTGCCCTCGCCGATCACGGTGTCGCGCAGACTGCCCCGATCGATGGTGGTTCCGGCGCCAACCTCGACGTTGTTCTGGATCAGCACGCGACCGATCTGGGGCACCTTCATATGGCCGCCCGGCCCGAAGAAGATGAAGCCATAACCATCCTGACCGATGCTGCAACCGGGATGGATCAGGACATCATTGCCGATCAGGGCGCATTGAATCGCGCATCGCGCGCCGACATTGCAATTCCTGCCGATTCGGACATTGGGCCCGATGACGACGCCCGAGCCGATCACCGTGCCGGCACCGATCTCGACGCCAGGGCCGATCACCACAAGCGGTTCGACGATCACGCCGTCTTCCAGATGAGCCGTCGGATCGATAATCGCGGACGGTGCGATACCCGTATTGCCGGACCATGATTGCGGGCGAAGGGTATCGCCGTAAAGCTCACGCGCGACCTGCACGAAATCGCGGAAGGGATGGGCGGCCCGCAACACCGTCACATGGGCGGGAACGGTCGCCTCGAAACGCGGACTGACTAGACATGCGCCGGCTTTGGTCGAGGCAAGCTGATCGGCATATTTCAGATTGTCAAAAAAAGTCAGATGCAACGGACCGGCTTCGTCGAGTGAGGCCAGCCCCTTTACCTTCAGGCCGCCGCGGGACGCGTCGACCAGATGCGCCTTCGTCAACGCGGCCAGTTCAGCCAACGTCGACGAAGGGGGTTGTTCGAAAAATATCGGCTGCGCCATTCCACCTGTCGCGGTCCGGCCCGCGGTCAAACTCAGAACGAAGTTCCGCCGCCGAATTTGAACTGCTGCACGACGTCGTACTTACCCTGGGTGATCGGGATCGCATAATCGAAGCGCAGCGGACCGAACGGAGACGCCCAGATCAAGCCGACGCCGACCGATGTGCGGATGACATTGGTATCATCAAACACCATGGCGCAGTTACATTTAACGCCATTGACGATGCCGTTGATTTCACCCGTGGCGGCGTACGATGTCGGCCCCTGATAGTCCCACAGCGATCCGGCGTCAGCATAGACCGCGCCCTTCAGGCCGACTTCCTTCGGCAGGAACCAGAATGGCATCTGCAATTCGGCTGAAGCGCCCCAATATTTGGTACCGCCGAGCGCGTCGCCAGAACCGGTAAAGGGGAAGAAGGTCAGGTCGCGCGGACCAATGCCGTTGGGCGCAAAGCCGCGAACCAGATTGGGGCCCATCTGGAAGTTGTCGAGCATGCGAAGCGGGGTGTTGCCCACCTGGTTCAGCATGCCGGTCTGCAAGTGGATCAAGCCCACGAGGTCAGCCACCAGCGGCGTGTAGTACTTCGCATCGATCGCGGACTTCAGGTAGCTGACGTCGCCACCGACGCCGGCGAAGTCCTGTTTGAAGTCGAGCAGCAGACCGTCAGTCGGGTTCTTGTTGTTGTCGAGCGTGTTGTAGTTGAGCGAATAGCCAACCGACGAAACCCATTCCGCGCCGTTCGCTAGTTCCTCACGAACCGGCAAGGACGATTCGCCGTCCGCCAAACAGCCGGGCAGGAAGCCTGACTGGAAATTGCCGCTCGGATCGTTCAACAGGCTACCGTATTTGGCCTGGATATAGGCCGGCGTGAACAGGTTGCCGCTCAAATTGTTACAATTGTCGAGCGTGGACGGCAGCGTGATGGACTGCTGATAGAGCGAATATCGCAGTTGCAACGACAGATCCTCGCGCAGCGCAAATCCCAGCCGCGGAGAGAAGCCGATGGTCGTCGTGCCATACGAAATATAGGTGTTGGCGAGCTGCTGGCGATAGAACACGTCGAGGCCGGCTGCGACCCGATAGTCCAGGAGGTACGGCTCGACGAACGACAGCGACACGCCGCGTGCGTACTCGCCGTAGGTCACCGACGCTTTCGCGAACAGGCCCCGGCCGAGGAAGTTGCGTTCGGAAATACTGACTTCGGCCAGCGGGCCGTCAGTGGTCGAGTAACCGCCCGAGACGGAGAAGTCGCCGGTGGATTTCTCCTCGAGATCGACAATGAGAATCACCCGATCGCTCGATGAGCCGGGTTCGGTCGTGATCTTCACAGTCTTGAAGAAGTCGAGGTTCTTCAGGCGACGCTCGGCGCGATCGACCAGCGCGCGATTATAGGCATCGCCTTCGGAGATATCGAATTCGCGGCGGATCACGTAGTCCCGGGTACGCGTGTTGCCCTTGATGTTGATGCGCTCGATGTAGACTCGCGGGCCTTCGTCGATGGCAAAGGTGATCGAAACGGTATGCGACTCGAAATTGCGGTCGCCACGCGGCTTCACGACCGCGAAGGCATAACCGCGGCGTGACGCCTCGATCTGCATTTCCTCGACGGATTTCTCGAGCGCCTCGGCGTTGTAGAGCGATCCGACATAGACCCGCGAGAAACCCGACAGCGTATTGCCGTCGAGCGTGGAGATGCCGGACTGGAAGTTGACGGAGGCAACCCGATACTGCTGGCCCTCCTCGATCTTGAAGGTAACCAGGAAGCCCTTCTTTTCCGGATCATATTCGGTCAGCGCGGCCACCACCTGCACATCGGCGAAACCATGCTTGAGGTAAAAGCGGCGAATCAAGTCGCGATCGGCCTCGATGCGGTCCGGGTCATAGACGTCGTTACCGCCGAGGAAGCTCAGCAGGTTCGACTCGCGGGTCTTGATGACATCCTTCAGACGATAGGACGAATAGAAGACGTTGCCGACGAATTCGATCGACTTGATGCCGGTCTTCTGGCCTTCGGTAACCGTAAAGATCAGGTCGACGCGATTGTTCGGCTGCTCGATGATCTCGGGCGTGACGGTGACATCATAACGGCCGGAATGGCGATAGATTTCGGCGATACGCTCGGCATCGGACTGCACCATCGGCCGTGAAAACGTTCCCCGCGGCTTGGATTGCACCTCCGCCGAAAGCTGCTCGTCCTTGACCTTCTTGTTGCCCTCGAAGGCAACGCGCCCGATCACCGGGTTTTCGACCACGACCACCACCAGATGGCCACCGACACTGTTGATTTTGACATCCTGGAACAGGCCGGTTTCGATCAGGGCCTTCAGGCCGTCATCGATCTGGCCCTGGTCGAGACGCCCCCCGGGGCCGGGCTTGAAATACGAGCGGATGGTCTCCACTTCGACACGACGGTTACCTTGAACCTCTATCGTCGCCACAGTCTGGGCGGCCGCGGGCGAAGACACAAGCATAGCGGCCAGCGAGGCAGCTACCGGCGCAGCGAACAAAATCAGAGCGGCCAGCAGGCCCCCCCGCACTCGCATTCCAAGATTCATTCGCAACGCGCCCTTGTCATTCCAATGCCGGCTCGCACCCCCGCGGGCCGACAAAATCCCATTCGTTGCCTTGCTTGTAGACAATTTTGCCGGGACGGCAAACGCCCGATTGCAGTGCAATTTGATTTTCATTCCAAGACGTTGCCCATCCGCCACGCCGCCGAAATAAGGCGTCATGACGCAGCCAGATGCAGGATGTCGTTGTAGGTGGCAAACACCATCAGCATCAGCACCAGCCCTAACCCTATGCGGAACCCCATTTCCTGGGCACGATCCGACAATGGCCGGCCCCTGACGGCCTCAACGGCGTAGAACAAAAGATGACCACCATCGAGCAGCGGCACCGGAAACAGATTCAATAACCCGATCGAGATCGAGAGCACCGCGGCCAGATGGATCAGCGCGGCAAGACCGATTGTCGCGACCTGCCCCGAAATCTGGGCGATTCGCAGCGGGCCGCCGACCTGGTCGGCCGCTTCGCGACCGGTAAAGATCCCGCCGATATAGGCCAAGGTCCGGTCGATCACGAACCAGGTTTCCTTGACGCCAAGCCACATCGCTGTCGCCGGATTCACCCGTTCGGTGATGACGTCACCCGGCTGCGACGACCGGGTGATTCCGAGTATGCCGAGCTTGTGGGCGTTGCCGAACGGGTCTTTCTGTTCCTTGAGTTCCGGTGTCCCCTGAAGCTGGACGGTAGAGTCTCCGCGCTTGATGGTGAACGAAAGTTTCTCGCCGGCCCGGATGCTGACGATCCGCTGCATGTCCGAGAAGTTTTCGATCGGGCTATTGTCGATCGCTGTCACGACGTCGCCGACCTGGAAGCCCGCCGCTGCCGCGGCGCTACCGGCCTCGATCTTGTCGACGCGCGCCGACATGTTCGGCTTGCCGTAAAACGTGAACAGGCCTGTAAAAATCACAATCGCCAGAATGAAATTGGCGATCGGGCCGGCGGCGACGATCGCGGCGCGCGGCGCGACTTTCTTGTGGTGGAAACTGCCCGCGCGCTCTTCCTCGGTCATGTTGGCGAGCAGGTCGGAAGACGGCGTCGAAGCCTCGCTCTCGTCACCGAAAAACTTGACATAGCCGCCGAGTGGAACCGCCGAAATCTTCCAGCGCGTGCCGTGACGGTCGTTGAAGCCGACCAGTTCCGGACCAAACCCGAGCGAGAATGTCAGCACCTTCACGCCGGCCCAGCGCGCGACCAGGAAGTGACCGAGTTCGTGAAAGAAAACGACGATCGTCAGGACGAACAGAAAGGGGATGATGTAGCCAACGACGCCATGGCTTAAGGTATTGAAACTATGCAGAAAAAACTCGGACATCCGATTCCTCTCACCCAGAGCCTAAGGCTCTGCCCCAACGCTCTAGGATGCCTTTGCGGCAATTTGAGGCAAGAGGGTGGCAGCTTTATTTCTGGCAATATGGTCAACGACGATGGCGTCATCCGCGGACGTCAGCGGCGCTTGATTGCCGGAGCGCATCCAGTCTTCCAGCGTCGCCTCGACCAGCCCTGCAATCGCACCGAATTTGATCTTGCCGGCAATAAAAGCCGCCACCGCGACCTCATTGGCGGCGTTGTAGACCGCGGTCGCGCCATTGCCGGTCCGCAGCGCGTCGTAAGCCAGTCGAAGTCCAGGGAACCGCTCGAAATCCGGCACTTCGAAGGTGAGCTGTCCGATCTGGGCGAGATCGAGTTTGGCGGATGGTCCGACGATGCGGTCGGGCCATCCGAGACAATGCGCGATCGGGATCCGCATGTCGGGCACGCCCAATTGGGCGACCACCGAACGATCCGAAAATTCGACCATGCCGTGCACGATCGACTGCGGATGCACCAGCACGTCGATCTGGTCCGGCGTCAATCCAAACAGATAGGAGGCTTCGATCACCTCCAGCCCCTTGTTCATCATCGACGCCGAATTGATCGTGATCTTCTGTCCCATGCTCCAGTTCGGATGTTTCAGCGCCTGCGCCAGGGTCGCCTGTTCGATATCGGCACTTTTCCAGGTGCGGAACGGCCCGCCGGATGCGGTAATGATGACACGAACCAGTTCCTCGCGATTACCGGAACCCAGCGCCTGAAACAGCGCATTATGTTCGGAATCCGCCGGCAGGACGCAGGCTCCGGCCTTGGCCGCGCGCTGCATGAAAAAATCACCCGCGCAAACCAGACATTCCTTGTTCGCCAGTGCCACCGTGGCGCCGCGATCCACGGCCGCGAGCGCCGGCTTCAGTCCGGCGGCGCCGCTCACCGCGGCCATGACCCAATCGGCAGGCCGGCTCGCGGCTTCGATAACGGCGCTTTCGCCCGCCCCGCATTCGGTCCCGGTGCCCGCCAGCGCGTCCTGCAAATCCTCCAGCAGATTTGGGTCGGCGATAGCCGCAAAGCGGGCATCGAACTCCTGCGCCAGCTTTGCCAGCGCCGCGACGTTGGAGTTGGCGGTCAGAGCCTCGACCTGGTAGCGATCGGGGGACGCCCGCAGCAAATCCATCGTGCTGTCGCCGATCGAGCCGGTGGCCCCCAGCACGGTGACGCTACGGGCGGCCGACGCCACTGCTTTGCTGCTACGCAACGGAACTGCGCTCATATTTTCACCAAACCATAAGACCGCGGCCGACGCCATCCACGCCGCCATGCAAAAGCCCGAAAATCCCCGCCAGCGCCACCGCGGCGACGAATCCGTCCAGCCGATCCAATAACCCGCCATGGCCGGGGATGATATGGCTGGAATCCTTGACCCCGAACCGCCGTTTCACCGCCGACTCGAAGAGGTCGCCCAATTGCGAGGCGATCGATAAAACGGCGCCGAGCAGCAGCAGGGATGTCAGTTTCAGCATTAACTGCGGATCCGCTTTATTGGGATCCAGAGCGGCAAATCCTGCGGCGACGACCAAGCTCGCCACAAAGCCACCAAGCGCGCCCGCCCAGGTCTTTTTCGGGCTGACCCGAGGCCAGAGTTTCGGGCCGCCGATGCCGCGGCCGGCAAAATATCCGCCGATATCGGTCACCCACACGATGAGAAGGACGAATATCAGCGCGGTAAATCCCATTTTCGGATCGAGCCGCAGCAGCGTAGACGCCAGTTCCGCGGCCGCGGCATAGCCGAACCCTGCGATTGCCCAGATGCGGCGTTCCGGCGTCACCGCCCCCACCGCCACGAGGCCGAGCATCAACACGACGAGCGAGGTCTCGATGCGTCCGAGTGCGAGCGACAACCCGGCGATGGCAAGCGCCGCTGCACCCGCACCCACCACGCGCGTCGAGCGCGCTTTCCCCACGATCGCCAGCCATTCGACATAGAGGCCGATCGCGGCCAGCGTCACCAGCGCGGTCCATAGCCATCCGCCGGCATAGGCCATCGCGATCGCGGTGGGGGCCAGCACCAGGGCTACGATCACGCGGATCAGAAGATTGCGCGCGCCCAGCTCTGCGGCCGCCGCCGGCGCGGCTTCGCCCTCGGTCACGATCCGGTTTTCGCAACCAGGCCGCCGAAGCGGCGTTCCCGTCGGGCATATTCGGCGATCGCCCCCTCAAGCGCCGCCTTGTCGAAATCCGGCCAGTGGATCGGCACGAACACCAGTTCGCTGTAGGCCGCCTGCCACATCAGGAAATTCGAAAGGCGCTGCTCGCCGCTGGTGCGAATGATCAAATCGGGGTCGGGAATATCGGGCGCATCAAGGTACTGCCCAAGCGCATCGGCGTCGATCGACGATGGCTCGCGCTTTCCCTCCGCGACCTCGCGCGCCAGCCGCTGCGCGGCGTTGGCGATTTCCTGACGCGAGCCGTAGTTGAAAGCGACCACAAGCGTGAGCTTGGTATTGGCCTTGGTCAGCTCTTCGGCTTCGTTCAACAGCGCGCAGATGTCGGGCTCGAGCCCGTCGCGCACGCCGATCACGCGGACCCGCACGCCATCGCGATGCAGGGTCGCCAGATCGTTGCGGATGAAGCGGCGCAGCAGGCCGAACAAATCGCCGATCTCGGTCGCCGGGCGCGACCAATTCTCGGAGCTGAAGGAGAAAATCGTCAGATGAAGAATGCCGAGTTCGGAAGCCGCGCGAACCACGCGGCGCAACGCCTCGACGCCGCGGCGATGGCCCTCCGCGCGCGGCAGTCCCCGGGCAGCCGCCCAGCGGCCATTGCCGTCCATGATGATGGCCACATGCGACGGACCTTCCGATCGATCCGGTCCTTCAGTGGCGGGAGCCGCGGCGTTAGACATCGTTCAATCCCAAAACTCGACCGCGAGGCGTTACACGGTGAGGATTTCCTTTTCCTTGGCCGCTAGCAACTGATCGATCTCCGAAATCGTCCCATCGGTCGCCTTTTGCACATCGGTGGCCAGACGCTCCTGATCATCCTCGGAGATCTCGTGATTCTTCTCCAGCTTCTTGATGGTATCGAGGCCGTCGCGACGAACATGCCGCACCGCGACCTTGGCCGCCTCGGCGTATTTATGAGCGACTTTCACCAGTTCCTTGCGCCGCTCTTCGTTGAGTTCGGGAATTCGAAGCCGAAGCACCTGCCCTTCGGTAGCGGGGCTGAGGCCGAGGTTGGAATCGACGATCGCCTTTTCCACCGACTTGACCATCGATTTGTCCCATACCTGCACCGACAAAAGGCGCGGCTCCGGCACGCTGATGGTCGCGACCTGGTTGAGCGGCATGTGGCTGCCATAGGCCTCGACCTGCACCGGCTCCAGCATCGAAGCCGCGGCGCGCCCGGTGCGCAAACCACCCAGTTCGTGCTTGAGCGATTGGGTAGCGCCCTGCATGCGGCGTTTCAATTCGTTGATGTCGAAACCAGGTGTGGGCATAACGCTCTCCCCTCCTAAAAGACCAACCGCGCCGCCCTTTACCGGCGTGCGGTCCTGTTACTTGGCAAGTCCGTCAACCGGCGACGATGGTACCGTGACCGGTACCGCGCAGGATCGCGCTGATCGATCCCGGCTCGGCAATCGAGAATACGATGATAGGCAGCGACGTCTCGCGGGCAAGCGCGAAAGCGGTCGCATCCATGACCTTGTAGCCGCCCTCGATCGCCTGCGAATGGGTCAGGCGGTCAAATCGCTTGGCGGAAGGGTCTTTTTTGGGATCGGCGCTATAGACGCCGTCAACATTGGTGGCCTTCAGCACGGCCTCGGCGCCGATTTCGGCGGCGCGCAGCACTGCCGTGGTGTCGGTGGTAAAAAACGGATTGCCGGTTCCACCGCCCAGCAGCACGATTCGGCCTTCGGCGAGGTATTTGTGGGCGGCGCCGCGGGTGAACAACTCGCAGATTTCCGGCATCACAAACGCCGACAAGGTGCGGGCCGGTGTTCCCTTGCGCTCGATGGCGGCTTCCAGCGCGAGACAATTCATCACCGTGGCAAGCATGCCCATGGTGTCGCCGGTCGGGCGCGAGACGCCCTGCGAGGAGACCTCAACGCCGCGGAAGATGTTTCCGCCGCCGACCACGACCGCGATTTCGCCGCCGAGTTGGCGGGCTGCGATCAGATCGCCAGCGATCCGGTCGATGGTGGGCTGATCGATGCCAAAGGATTGGCTACCTGCGAGGTATTCACCCGAGAGCTTAATCACCACGCGACGATAGACCGGCTCAGCCATGATGCGATCGCTTCCTGTCAGCCCGGGCGGCCCAATTCCGGCGCCGATGGTCTCCAAGGGATTGAATCACTTGGAGGATTGACGCCGGAAGGATTGTTCCGGCAGTTATTTCTTGCCGCTGGCCGCCGCGACCTCGGCTGCGAAATCGGATTCCTGCTTTTCGATTCCCTCGCCGAGAGCATAGCGCACAAATCCGGTAATCTTCACCGGTGCGCCGATCTTGCCCTCAGCTTCCTTCAGCGCCTGGGCGACCGACTTGCCCTTTTCGTCATGAATAAACGCCTGTTCCAGCAGACAGACTTCCTTGTAGTAAGTCTTGAGGCCGGACTCGACGATCTTTTCGATCACATTCTCCGGCTTGCCCTGCTGGCGATATTTATCGGCCAGCACGTCCTTTTCGCGGCGCACCACCTCCGGATCCAGCCCAGCCGGCTCCAGCGCCTGCGGATTGGTCGCAGCCACATGCATCGCCAACTGGCGGCCGAGATGGGCCAGCTCATCGGTTTTGCCGGTCGATTCCAGCGCGACCAGCACGCCCATCTTGCCGGCGCCGTCGATAACCGCGCCATGGACATAGCTCGACACCACGCCCTTGCCGACTTCGAGCGAAGCCGCGCGGCGCAGCGACATGTTTTCGCCGATGGTGGCGATGGCGTCGGAGATCGCCCGCTCCACGTTCACGTCGCCAACCTTGGCGGCCTTGATGGCCTCGACATCGGCGCCAACCTTGAGCGCAACCTGGGCGATCATCTTGACCAGTCCCTGGAACTGCTCGTTACGCGCCACAAAGTCGGTCTCGGAATTGACCTCGACGACCACGCCCTTGGTGCCTGACGTCAGCGCGCCGATCAGGCCTTCCGCGGCGACGCGGCCGGCCTTCTTGGCGGCCTTGGACAGGCCCTTCTTGCGCAGCCAATCCTGCGCGGTCTGCATGTCGCCGCTGCTTTCGGTCAGCGCTGCCTTGCAATCCATCATGCCTGCGCCGGTCGACTCGCGCAGTTCCTTGACCATCGCGGCTGTGATCGTCGTCATCGTTGAATATCCTTTTTGCCTGTCAGGGCGGCCGCGGCGCGGCTTCACGCCTCGCCGCCTCCCACCACCAGGAATTAGGTCAAATGAGAAGTGGTGACCGGAGCGATCCGGTCAACCGGCTCGTCGTTACTCGGCGTCGGCGGTCATCGCCTTGGCCTGGGCAACCCAGCCATCGGCGCGGCTCGGAAGTCCGACCTCTTCACCGATCTTGTGCGCGGTGTCGTGATCGAGTTCGGCGAGCTGCCAGTAATGGAAGATGCCGAGGTCGTTGAACTTCTTCTCGATCGCACCGGACACGCCGGTGAGCTTCTTGAGATCGTCGGCCGTACCGCGCGGGCCGGCGAGACCCTGGAAGCCGACGGGCTGCGGCGCCGCCGGGATAGCTTCGCGGACCGGATGGGCCGAGGCGCCGATGTCAATGCCGGAATCGCCCTGCGCCCGCGAAATACCGTCGATGGCCGCGCGCGCGACCAGATCGCAATACATCGAGATGGCGCGGCCGGCGTCGTCATTGCCGGGCACGACGAAGGTGATGCCCTTGGGATCGGAATTGGTATCGACGATCGCGGCAACCGGAATGTTGAGCCGCTGCGCTTCCTGGATCGCGATGTCTTCCTTGTTGGTGTCGATCACGAAGATCATGTCGGGCAGACCGCCCATGTCCTTGATGCCGCCGAGCGACCGGTCGAGCTTGTCGCGCTCGCGCTGCAGGGTCAGGCGCTCTTTCTTGGTGTACTGCGCGCCCTCGCCGGTGCTCAGCATTTCCTCGAGCTGGCGCAGACGCTTGATCGAGCCGGACACCGTCTTCCAGTTGGTCAGCGTGCCGCCGAGCCAGCGCGAATTGACAAAATATTGTGCCGAACGCTTCGCCGCCTCGGCGACGCCGTCCTGCGCCTGCCGCTTGGTGCCGACGAACAGGATGCGGCCGCCCTTGGCAACCGTATCGCTGACGGCCTGCAGCGCGCGATGCAACAGCGGCACGGTCTGGGCGAGATCAATGATGTGGATGTTGTTGCGCGCACCGAAAATGTAATCCGCCATTTTCGGATTCCAGCGGTGCGATTGATGGCCAAAGTGGACGCCAGCTTCAAGCAGCTGACGCATAGAGAAATCGGGTAGTGCCATAGTTCAATTCTCCGGTTGGTTCCTCCGGAAACGTGTGAGCAAACGAGCCTTATGGCCCGGTTGCCACCGGACGGCCTTTTGAGCCATGTTTCCGTGTGAGATGGGCCGCTATATAGCGGGATTCCGTCAGGAAGCAAGGCATTCCGGCCGGATCTGGGGCCTATTTGGGCAGTCGATCGCGCCAACGTCCGGATAACCCGATCAAGCCGTTGTTGGGACTTCGATCAATCCGAGCTGCGTCATCGGCCGGAAATCGCCGTCATTGTGCAACAACGGCCGGCGATGTTCGATGCACCAGGTTCCGATCAGGAGATCGATGGTCTTGCGAATGGTGACGCCGCGCCGGCGCAAAGACCGAAAATTGCGAGCTGCCGCCACCGCGATCGCTTCGCCGGCCATCGGCACGATCTCGAAGCTGCGCAAAAGAGATTCGACCTCACCGGCAGCCCGCTCGCTACCAAGCCCTTGCAAAACCTCGCAAAGCATCAAATCTCCAAGAATGATCTCTTGCGTGCCGAGGGCAGCCCGCAACGCTGCAACATGAGGCAGACTGCGGCCGTTGAGGAAATCAATCCAAACGCTGCTGTCGACGACGATCAACCCGCTTCCCGCCCGCTTCGGCTCCGCGCCAGATCGCCGCGCCAACGATACTTGCCGAAGGCGGCGCCGACTTGCTGCTGCCGGCGCAACCGGATCATCAACCGAAGCGCCTCCTCAACGGTCTGCTTTTTGGTGGCATGCCCGGCAGCCTTCTGAGCTTCCGCCATAAGGGCATCATCGATGTCGATATTGGTGCGCATGACAGCCCTGCCGCGATGTGTATAAACCTATAATATTATACACATACGGCCAACAGCAAGGCCGGCGCGGCCCCCCCTCCCGACGAGGCCGCCTATAGCGTCTGCACGTCGACCACGCCCGACACCGCCTTGATCGCGCCGGCGATCTGCGGGGAGACCTTGAAGCGGCCCGGCAACTTCATTTCCACCTCGGTTTCGAGGTCGAGCATCATGACCAGCGAGACGTCGCCATTGGCGGCCAACGGGGGCGACGCCACGCCCGGTGAAGTCGGCTCGGGCATCTGCAGGCGCTTGGCAATGGATTCCAGCGGCTTGGTGTCACGAACGAAGATCCGCAGCCCCTTCTGGGTTTTGGCCGCCGCGGCGTCGAGCGGCTCGGCGTGCAGCACCCGCGCGCGGACGTCTTCGCCCTGTAATTCCGCGCCAAGTTGCAACAGCACCGCGGCGCCCGGCTCCAGCACCTCGCGATATTGCGCAAGTCCTTCAGAAAACAGCACGGCCTCGAAATGGCCGGTCGGATCGGACAGGCCCATGATGCCCATCTTGTTGCCGGTCTTGGTCCGCCGCTCCATGCGCGACACCACGGTGGCGGCGACCTTGCCCGCGGTCGCGCCGGTCTTCACTGCGCGGGAGAATTCCGCCCAGCTCTGCACCCGCAGGCGTTTCAGCACGGTGGCGTAGTCGTCCAGCGGGTGGCCCGACAGGAAGAATCCGATCGCGTCGTACTCGCGCCGCAGCCGTTCGGCCGGCAGCCACGGTTCGAGCTGCGGCAGCATGATGGTCGGCGCGTCGGCCGCGCCGCCGAACATATCGTTCTGGCCCATGGTCGTCGCCTCATGGCTGCGCTGGCATGCCGCCAGGATCGCCTCGGCGCCGCCGAACACCCGGGCACGATTGGAATCGAGTGAATCGAACGCGCCGGCGGCGGCCAGGCTTTCGATGACGCGCTTGTTGATCGCGCGCGGATTCACCCGCGAGGCGAAATCGGCCAGTGAGGTGAACAGGCCATCCTTGCGCGCTTCCACGATCAGTTCGACCGCCTGATGGCCGACACCCTTCAACGCGGCCAGCGCGTAATAGATGGTATTGTCGCTGACCTCGAAGGTGGCGCCCGAGCGAAGCACCGAGGGCGCCTCGACCTTGATCTTGAGCCGTTGGGCTTCGGCGCGAAATTCCGACAGCTTGTCGGTGTTGGAGAGATCGAGCGTCATGGACGCCGCCAGGAATTCAACCGGATAGTGCGCCTTCATATAGGCGGTGTGATACGATACCAGCGCATAGGCCGCCGCGTGGCTCTTGTTGAAGCCGTAATCGGCGAATTTTGCCAGCAATTCGAAGATCGTGTCGGCCTGCCCTTTCGGCACGCCGTTTTTGACCGAGCCTGCGATGAAGATCGCGCGCTGCTTTTCCATCTCGGAGCGGATCTTCTTGCCCATCGCGCGCCGCAGCAGGTCGGCGTCGCCGAGCGAATAACCGGCCATGACCTGCGCGATCTGCATCACCTGCTCCTGGTAGATGATGACGCCGAAAGTCTCCTTCAGGATCGGCTCGAGCATGGGATGAAGATATTCCGGCTCTTCGTCGCCGTGCTTGCGGGCGCAATAGGTCGGAATGTTCGCCATCGGGCCGGGACGGTAGAGCGCCACCAGCGCGATGATGTCCTCGAAACGGTCGGGCCGCATGTCGACCAGCGCCCGCCGCATGCCCTGACTTTCCACCTGGAACACGCCGACCACATCGCCCTTGGCCAGCATCTGGTAACTCTTGGCATCGTCGAGCGGCAGGGTCGGCAGATCGACGTGGACGTCGCGCTGCTTGAGCAGCTTGACCGCGACATCGAGCACCGTCAGCGTCTTCAGGCCGAGGAAGTCGAACTTGACGAGGCCGGCCGGTTCAACCCATTTCATGTTGAACTGCGTCACCGGCATGTCCGATTTCGGATCGCGATAGAGCGGCACCAGTTCACTGAGCGGGCGGTCGCCGATCACGATGCCGGCGGCGTGGGTGGAGGCGTGACGGGTCAGGCCCTCGAGACGCTGGGCGACGTCGAAGGCGCGCGCCACCACCGGATCTTCGTCGCGAAACGCCTGCAGCTTGGGCTCGCTCTCGATCGCCGCGGCCAGTGTCACCGGGGCGGCAGGATTTTGCGGCACCAGCTTTGTCAGCTTGTCGACCTGACCATAGGGCATCTGCAGCACGCGGCCGACGTCGCGCAGCACGCCGCGCGCCTGCAGCGTACCGAAGGTGATGATCTGCGCCACCTGGTCGCGGCCGTAGCGCTTCTGCACGTAATCGATCACCTCGCCGCGCCGGTCCTGGCAGAAATCGATGTCGAAGTCGGGCATCGACACGCGTTCCGGATTGAGGAAGCGCTCGAACAGCAGGCCAAAGCGGATCGGATCGAGATCGGTGATGGTCAGCGCGTAGGCGACCAGCGAGCCCGCGCCGGAGCCGCGGCCCGGTCCGACCGGAATGCCCTCGGACTTCGCCCATTTGATGAAGTCCGCAACGATCAGGAAATAACCCGAATAATTCATCCGGGTGATGACGTCGATCTCGAACGCCAACCGCGCACGATAGTCTTCCTCCGAGGTGCCTTGCGACAGCCCGTGGACCTTGAGCCGGTTGGCGAGCCCCTGCTCGGCCTGACGGCGCAATTCCTCGGTCTCTTCGCTCTGCGCATCGACCGCGTTGGCGCCGGCACCGACGGTGAAGCGCGGCAGGATCGGCTTGCGGGTCAGCGGGCGGTACGAGCAGCGCTCGGCGATCTCGACCGTGGATGCCAGCGCCTCCGGAATGTCGGCAAACAGCACCGCCATTTCCGCCCGCGTCTTGAAGCGGTGGTCCGGCGTGAGCTGATAGCGATCGGTCTCGGCAATCAGGCGACCGCCCGCGATACAGAGCAGCGCATCATGGGCTTCGTGGTCGTCGGCGGTGGCAAAATACGGTTCGTTGGTCGCGACCAACGGCAAACCCTTGGAATAGGCCAGATCAATCAGGCCGGCCTCGACGCGCCGCTCCTGGTCGATGTTGTGGCGCTGCAATTCGATATAAAGCCGGTCGCCGAACAGGCTCGCCAGCCGCTCACAGCGGGTCGCCGCTAACGCAGCCTGATCGGCCGAGAGCGCCAGCGAGATCGGCCCTTCGGGGCCGCCGGTCAGCGCGATCAGGTCCTCGGCGTCACCTTGCAGCCAATCGAACTTGATATGCGGGGTCTGGTTGACGGGTGTTTCCAGGAATGCGCGCGAGTTCAGCCGCATCAGGCTGCGGTAGCCACGCTCGCGCGCGGCCAATAGCACGATGCGCGCCGGGGCTGCGGCGAGCGCATTGCGCGCGTTGGGGTCCTGGTCGCCGAAATCGACCGCGAGTTCACAGCCGGTGATCGGCTGGATGCCGTTGCCCGCTAGCTTGTCGGAGAACTCCAGCGCGCCAAACATGTTGTCGGTGTCGGTCAATGCCAGTGCCGGCTGGCGGTCCGCCTTGGCGAGCTCCGCGAGCTTCGCGATCTTGATCGAGCCCTTCAGCAGCGAATAGGCCGAATGAACGTGAAGGTGGACAAATCCGGCATTGGGCATGGTCGCGACAGGCTTTTCGGTCATGAGTGCGGGCGGGCTGAACTTGATCGGCTATCGGGCTCAAGGGGTACGCGCGCCAGCCCCAAGAGAACGACCAAGAGAACGACAGGTGCGGAACCAGAGGGCCGACTCGCACCCTGATGGTGAAGCCTGGGACCCACGCTGTCCACGCCGAACGCGCGATTAAATCCGGCCGTCCTGCTTTTCCCCAGGGCTGCAGATTTATGGCTGCAGGTTTACGGCTGCAGGTTTATTGCGGTTCGGAATGCTCGCGTGTTGGGCCTATGTCAGTTCGCGGCGGTTCATCCTGTTACGAAGCCGCAGCGAGAATTGATGGCCCAGCCTGACGGCAAGCATCGCCGAGACCAGCAAAACCAGCGACGCAAAGGAGCCAATGGCGACGGCGCCTAGCATGCGCCGCAGACCGCTGCCGATGTCGCAGACCAGCAACAATAGAGCCGCCACCAAAGACATACTGCCGATCAGGACGAACACCAGAGCCAGCCGAACGCACCAAACGAGACCTACGCCCATGCAACTCACCGCCGATCTTGGTTCGGCCTCAATGGGCCGGGGCGGCCCGCCCCCCGTCGGAGCTGGGCCGCAGCACAACCGGGGGCTTTAGATCTGGGCGAACAGTTGCGCCCAGACCGCGATCATCCCGACAAACAACACGATCGACGCCAGTGCTGCCGCCTCTTCCACGAATACCCTCAACATATCCGCCTCCCGCCATTGGAACATAAGAAGAACATTGTTCCTTTTTTGTTCCAGGAGTTAAGCAGGGGTAGTGGGTCAGTTTGAAAACTGACCCCGAAATAAAAGGCTTGGTTAATTCTGGAGAGGGGAAAGCGTCAGACCGAAAACCACGGCGATTTGATAGCCAGCCGACGATCAAGGTATCCGACCATCGAAGGCGTCAAAAACTCGCCTTGGCTTACGCCGACAACCACGACCGATTTTCCGGACGGGAGCGATAGTTTTGTCAGGCCGAACGATTGGCCTTTGCCGTTCGTCCTATAGCCACTTTGGGACACGCCCTGATGCGTGTCCTTAAGCCAAGCGATGTAGGTCGCCAGATTGGGGTGACCGCCGAACGGAGCCGCCATAAAGCCTCAGGCGCAGAGCGCCATTTCGTACTCAGTACCGTCGCTCTTCCCGGACTGCTGGAACTCCGACTTGCGCTCCCACAGTTCAAAAAAATGAGCTGGCGCCTTCGGCAGCCTATCTAAGGGCGATTCAGCTTCAATTACAACCTCCATGCGCGCACGCACGGTATCAAGGTCAGCCGCCTGTACGCACACGTCATGCTCAAGGCACTGGGCGACCCACGTATCACCTTCTTTGAAGGCAACGATGCGAACTGAGTTCATTTTGTTTGCTCCCTGTGCGGGCATTCTGTTCCGAAGACCAACCAGACGTCAACTGACGTTAAGTTTCTCTAAATAGGCAGTATTACTGACCTAATCAATCTCAGATCGGCCCTTCTTACGATCTAGGAGCCAACCCTGCGATTTGTCGGCAATCCACGTCATCGCGTCTGCCTCTTTCTCAAAGCCGAAGATGGTATCGACCTCGCCGCCGCGCCACATCACGCTCACGGAATGCCCCTTCCCAATCGCGTATTTCCTGATCACGAATTGGTATTCGGGTTTGAAGTTGGCCAGTTCCCATTGCTCAAGCATTTCGACGATGTCGGACACTTCCCAAAGCTTCTCAGACACGCCAGCAGCCATCGCGGGCGTCACCTTGAGCGTCTGATGGATGCGAACGAAATTGTAGTACATCGTATGGAGCGCAATCGCGGCGGCGTGGTTTTCGACCTTCTTGGAAAACGCATTCGTCAACCGGGTGAACCGGCGCATGTGCATCCGCATCGTGAGGTTTGAGCGTTCAACGTATGACGTGCTGATATGCTTCTTGTCAGGGTTGCCGCTCTTAGGCTCTTTGCGAGCGCCGATGCACTTGGCCGGGCTGTAACGGATTTCAGCCTGCGGGTCTGCGCCATACAGCTTGATCAGCATGGCGTAGTCCACTTCACCAGCAAACGCCGCATCCACGGCTTGCAGATACGGCGCATGGCCGTCGCTGGTTAGCTGGATACGGTTCGCGATCCTGCTTTCCAGATCATGGGTGAACGTCATGGCGCTATCCAGGGTCCGGTCAGCGAGCAGCCAGCTAACGATCAGCTTGGTATCGGCATCGATGGCCGTCCATGTCCAAACGTCACCAGCGGTCTCCGGAGCGGCCTTGGCTTTCTTGACGTTGGAAGCCTTGGCGTAAACGAACGACCAGATTTCATCCATCTGGACGCGCTTGCAGGTCAGGTTGCGAAGGGTCTTGTCCTGATAGGCGGCGCAGGCGTGACCGGCCTTGACCAGTAGCTTGGCGACCGTGTTCTTGCTGCACCCGGTCAGGCGGGTGACAGCACGGATCGATTGCCCCTCGCAAAGGAGGTGGAGGATTTGGGCGCGGGTCTTTCGGTCCAGCTTGTTCATGGCTGGACTATATGACCCTTTATGCTTAGGGTCAAGAATTATGGTCAGTTTGTTTTTTGCACGAGTTCCCTTTACCTTTAGTTGAGTGAGTCAATTTGACTCACCTGAAGGGTATTGACTTATATGTCAAGAGACCAAATATTGCAGACACTGCTGGATCAGCGCGGCCTGTTCAAACTGGCGTCCCTGTTGACGGGTGATGAGACGGTCAGAACCATGATTGTTGCACCAGCCATCTTCGCAGATGTCATGCCGCCCTTTGCTGACACACCGGAAGGCGAACGCCTTGGCGAATTGCGCGGTTGGTTCGATGCCTTTCTCGAAGGTGCCGAGATATCCGTTTCCGAGAATCCTGACCGTAAGCCACCAGAAACGATGTTGGCGCGAGTGCATCCCGTGGCGGAAGAATTTTGGAGCGTTCGCGTAACAGACCCTGAGGAGACTCCTGGAATCAGATCGTTCGGTGCATTCAGCGACTTCAATGAATTCATCGCCCTTCGCTGGGAGTACCGAGAGAAAATTGAAATCTTCGATGAGGAAGTGACGGCGACAATTGAAGCTTGGAATGATCTTTTCCCATCAGAAAAACCACATAGCGGGAGTAATGTAGATGCGTACCTCAAACCAAACCGAATTGCTTAAACCTGAGGGTGACGCGAAGATTTCAGCGGGCACGCTCGCCTACATTAACGCACGCACATTGCTGCGCGCCTATAGCTTGGTGATCAAGGATCTCAAGGACAGCGGGATAACGCAGGCCCAATTGGCTAAACGTCTTGGAAAGGCACCCGAGGTTGTTTCTCGGATGTTGAATTGTCCCAGAAATTGGGAGTTAAAAACATTCAGCGAGCTGTTATTTGCAATCTCTGGTGCCGTTCTGACATTTTCAGTCACTCGCCCGCTGGAAAAACCAAATCAGGCAAGCATCTCTTTTTATAAGGCGCAGCCCGGGGATTCAAAGGTAGTATCAACTGCGCCAAGTGAAACGGATTTAAGTTTTGCAAAGATTTCAAACGTTCAGATCAGGCGGGATGGCATCGGGCTGAACCCTCGTGAATCAACTGCGGCGGCGGCCTAATGAGCGAATTAACGACCGCCCCTATTCCTGATTTCTACGGGAACACGATTTTTTGTGACGATATCCGAATAGAGATCGATGGGAAGATCACTTACGTCGGCGCATATAATTCTGGCGTTATGCTGGTTAGGGCAGACTTCCCAATCGTAATTCCGAAATTCTGTTTCGGAATAGCGTTTTACCAACGAAAAGACCTCTATAGGCCAAATTTGGGCTTACGAATTTTTATGCCCGGAGACTCTGATGAGAAGGCTTCAATAGAAGCCGATTTGCAGGCACCGATACTCGACACAAGTGCTGAGTTGAGCAACGCGCATGGCAAGCTTTACCATTTGTCCGGCACGAACATGGTTCTTTCACCGTTTACCATTGATCAGCCGGGATTGATAAAGGTTAGGGTTTTGAGGGAAGGCGTTCTTTACCGAGTTGGAGCCATCAACGTGATGCCCTTCCCTAAAGCTCAGCCTACTCCGACCACCGGGTCTTAGCCGCCTTTTTGGCGATCTCTGACCGTTGCTCTGCGGTCAGACTCTCAGCCCTAGCCTTCCCGCCCTTCTTGCCCATAGCCACGGCGGCCGGGTCGCGCGTATCCACCGGGCTAGGCTGCTGCCCCGTCGCAATGTCGATAATCGACTTGGCGAGTTGGTTGGGGTCGCGGGGGCGTTTGGGGGTCATTTTGCGTAACCCTGCGATCTGAGCCACGCGATCTTTCGGTTGCCGTTCATCCAGTCGTCAACGTCAGCCTTGCTGCTAAGGCCGGTGATAGTCCTGATCTCGGAACCCGAAATGCTGGCCTCAATTTGCCAATCTGTGTCTGTGATCCGCTTAGGCTGGAATACGACGCGAGGAGATTTTTTCATCCAACCAATATGCCCCCGAACAGGGTCGATTTCTAGGCATTCCGGCTGCCACAATCAAACTGACCCACTACCCAAGCAGGGGTAGTGGGTCAGTTTGAAAACTGACCCCGAAAAATGTCCCTTGGTTAATCCGGGAAATCCAACGGAACGAACCGGGATCGCGCCAGACGGCACGGCAGCATCCGGGATCACGCTATCGGTTCAGAGCAGTGCCGGCCGGTGTCCAGCGGGCGCCGGAGCGTCGGTGGTTATCGGCAGGACATTCCATCTGCCATTGAAGGACCCCAAAAGCCGCATTCCGTCGGCGGGCCAGCCAGCCCGTTCGCGTGTTGGGATCCGTGGGCGTGCAACTCCCCCCGCAACGCCAACAGGATGGCGCCGGCCAGAAGGATCGCGGATAGCAGGATTAAAGGTCTGTTTCGCATGTCGCTCATATGCCCCTAAAATGGGACGATTGCTAGGCGGCCACGCCGCCACAATCAAATCGGTTGATCAGCCAAGTCGCCGGCGTGCGTCCGTTTTGAATGATCTTAGTTGTTGATGCCCTGGAAGGTCTTCTCGGGCTGCACCGTGAGGCGGATGGCGACCTCGGCCGTCCCATCGAAAACTTCAAGCACGTGATCGCACAGCAGGCAGCGGAATTCGCCGGTGGTTCGCGCGCCGCTTGCGAGCTCAACGCGCCGATAGCCGGCATTGCAGTTGGGGCAGATGATATCGGATTTTTTCATGTGGCGAACATGCACTTGTGCATCGTCTGCCTTGCATAGTGTATGGCTATGACAGTCGAGCGACCCCTATTGGCTACGCGCGTGAATTGACCGGAATATGGCGCGGCGCGACGGCTGGATTGGCTTTAAGGCGATCCTCCACAGGCGGCCGCATCGAGCAGCGAAGATGAGTTGACTTAAGGTCGACGATAACCTTCTGCTGGCGGGCGACAGCACCGGTCGAATCTGTCGGCGATGAAGACGCGACGCGGTGATCTCGATCGGTTTTGAAGGCGAAGGCCGCATATCGCGGCGGAGAACGTGATGCGCAGTCCGGCTTTGGCGATTTTCGCAGGTTTGGCGATGGGAGCTATTTCGGCCGCCACGCCGGTTCGCGCCCAGGCGTATGATCCGGCGTACCCGGTTTGCCTGCACGTGTTCGGCCCGTTCAACTATAACGAATGCCGCTTTGCATCATTGGCGGAGTGCGCTCCCTCGGCGTCGGGCCGCGGGGCGCAATGCATCGTCAATCCCTATTTTGCAAACGCCACTCAGGGGCCGCCGCCCGTACGACGCCACCGGCGGCACCGCCACGCGAACTAGTATCCCGGCACAGTGATTATGACTCTTTGGGCGTAACGGGATAGGCGCGGCCCATTTTGGCGCGGGCTTTTTCGGTTGTGAACATCCATTTGATACGGGCGCCGGCGGCGTTTCGTTGTTTTTCCCACGCGGCGATTTCGCTGATGAGGCGGTTGGGATCGTCGATTCTGCGATCCAGGCACTGGCCGCGGAGCACGCCGATCTCAATCTCGACCATGTTGAGCCAGCTGGCATGCTTGGGGGTGTAGTGGAACTCCAGGCGCCGCAGAATCCGCCGGGCTTCGGCCGGCGCGAATGCCTCATAGAGGGCGCCGGCCGAGTGGGTCGACAGGTTGTCCTGGACGACCCGGATGCACGCGGCATCGGGATAATGGACATCGACGAGTTCGCGCATGCATTGGGCGTAGTCTTCTGCCGCCCGCCGCTCGGTGACCTTAACCTTACGCCAGGGCCGATGCACGTCGACGCAGACGAACAGATTGACGGTGCCGTTGCGACGGTACTCGCAATCGTAACGTTCCAGTTGCCCCGGCTCGGCCGGGATCGGCCGGCGCACCTCGCCGATCAGTTGGACCGGGCTCTCGTCGAAGCAGACCACCGGCCGCTTGGGATCGGGCGCTTCGGCATAGAGGTCGAGCACGTCTTCCATGCGGGCAACATACTCGCCGTCGACCCGGGGAATGCACCACATATCCTTGCGCCAGGGCTTGAGACCGTTTTCGGCCAACCGCCGGCGCACCGTCTCGCTCGACAGGCTCTCGTGCCCGGTGAGCCTGACCATGGCGTCGGCCAGCAGTTCCAGCGTCCATCGGGCGCGCCCCTTGGGAGGGTTTGCGCAAGCCGTTGCCACCAGCAAGGCTTCTTGCTTGCCGGTGAGCTTGCGCTCCGCCCCAGGACGCGAATCCTCGCTCAGCGCCCGTTCCAGATTGCCTTCCACGAAGCGCCGCTTGGTCCGGTACACGGTGGAACCGCCTACCGCCACCGTGCGCGCGATATCTTCATCGCTGCAGCCGGCATCGGCCGCCAGCAATATCTGGGCGCGCTTGAGCTTGCGGGCGGCTCGTTTGCCTTTGCTCAACATCGCGGTGAGTTCACAGCGTTCGGCTTGGCTCAATTCGACCCGATAACGTACATTCATCCCGACCTCCTTGTTGGAGGACCGGACGAATCGACAAATGAATCGAAAATCAGGCGCCGCTCGCAGCCTCTGCGCCCAAGGCTTCACCGAAAAGCAAGGTCAGTACCTGGCTTTCATCTACACCTACTCGCACATGTTCCGACGCCCACCCGCCGAGACCGATATGCAGCGCCACTTTCAAGTCAGCCCGCCCTCGGTGCATCAGATGATCGTGACGCTCGAGCGAAACGGTCTCATCCGGCGTCAACCCGGCGTCGCCCGAAGTATCCAGGTTCTCGTTGATCCGAAAGACCTGCCCATCCTGGATTGGCTCAAAATCAGCCAGTCATAATCACTGTGCCGAGGTACTAGAATGTCCCACGCGGGCCTATTCGAGTTCGATCACCCGGCCGCCCTCGAGCGACACCCGCCGGTCCATGCGTGCGGCGAGTTCCATGTTGTGGGTCGCGATCAGCATGCCCACGCGCGTTGCCTTGACGAGCTGCATCAGCGCTTTGAAGACGTGATCGGCGGTGCCGGGATCGAGGTTGCCGGTCGGCTCGTCGGCAAACAGGACCCGCGGCGCATTGGCAACGGCGCGCGCGATCGCGACCCGTTGCTGTTCGCCGCCGGATAGTTCGGCCGGCCGATGCTTGATGCGATCGCCGAGGCCGAGATAGGCCAGGATCTCGGTGGCGCGCTTGACGGTCTCGGCGCGCTTGAGGCCGCGAATCATCTGCGGCAGCATGACGTTTTCAAGCGCGGTGAATTCCGGCAGCAGCCGATGCGATTGATAGACGAAGCCGATATCGGTGCGCCGGATCTGGGTTCGGTCGACATCCGATAACCCTGAGGTCGCGGTGCCGCCGACATAGACCTCACCATCGTCGGGGCTTTCGAGCAGGCCCGCGATATGCAGCAAGGTCGATTTGCCCGAGCCTGACGGCGCCACCAGCGCCACCGACTGCCCCGCCCACAACGCAAGCTTGGCGCCGTCGAGAATCGTCAGCGTGGTTTCGCCTTGCACGTACTGGCGTTTTATCTCGTGGAGATAGACGGCCGGCACATCTTCCGCCCCCTGCGCCATCGGCCCCTCACTCATAGCGGAGCGCATCGACAGGATCGAGGCGCGCGGCACGCCAGGATGGATAGAGGGTGGCGAGAAAGGACAGCGTCAACGCCATGATCACGACCGCGCTGGTCTCGCCGAAATCGATCTCGGCCGGCAGCTTGGACAGAAAATAGAGCGTCGGATCGAACAATTCCGTGTTGGTCAGCCAGGACAGGAATTGCCGGATCGACTCGATATTGAAGCAAATCAACAGCCCGACCAGAAGACCGGTCATCGTGCCGACCACCCCGATCGCGGCACCGGTAATCAGGAATATCCGCATGATCGAGCCTTGCGAGGCGCCCATGGTACGCAGGATCGCGATGTCGCTGCCCTTGTCCTTCACCAGCATGATCAGGCCGGAGACGATATTGAGCGCCGCGACCAGCACGATCATGGTGAGAATCAGGAACATCACGTTGCGCTCGACCTGTAGCGCATTGAAGAAGGTCGAGTTGCGCTGCCGCCAGTCGACCAGAAATACCGGCCGTCCCGCCGCTTCGGTCACCGCCTTGCGGTAGGCGACGATGTTGTCGGGATTGTCGGTGAACACCTCGATCGCGGTCACGTCGTTGTTGCGGTTGAAATAGGCCTGCGCCTCCGCCAGCGGCATGAACACGAAGCTCGAAATCATACTCCGACATGCCGATCTCGAACACCGCATTGATCTTGTACGGCTTGATGCGCGGCGTAGTGCCCATCGGGGTCACCGCGCCCTTTGGCGAGACCAGCGTGATACTGTCGCCGGCATGCAGCGACAATTGATCGGCGAGCCTGCGGCCGATCGCAACGCCCTGCCCCTCGTCAAATCCCTCGAGCGTGCCCTGCTTGATGTTCTTGGCGATCGAGGTGAGGTTGTTGAGATCGTCGGCGCGAATGCCGCGAATGAACACGCCGGCCGCGTTGAATGGCGACGATCCGAGCCCCTGGCCGTCGACCACGGGTGCTGCAAGCCGAATGCCCTGCACCTGGCTGATACGGTCGGCGACATCCTTCCAGTCGGTCAGTGGCGATTCCAGCGGTTGCACCAGAAGGTGCCCGTTGAGGCCGAGAATCTTGTCGAGCAGTTCCTTGCGGAAGCCGTTCATGACGGCCATCACGATGATCAGCGTGGCGACGCCGAGCATGATGCCGAGAAACGAGAAGCCGGCGATCACCGAGATAAAACCCTCCTTGCGGCGGGCGCGCAAATAGCGTCCCGACAGCAGCCATTCGAAGGCCGCGAAAGGTGGGGTCCGGACTGGCTCGCTCATGGCTTCATCCATAGGTCGATTGTCACACGATTCGGGCTGATTGTGACCGATCCCGCCAGCACCGGTGGATAATTCGTCACGAGGTCAGCTTTGCCAGCACTTCCGCCAGGCTCAGGTTCTCGCGCGCATTGTCGCTGCGCTGCTTGAGCTCGACCTTGCCTTCGGCGAGCCCCTTCGGGCCGATCAAGACCTGCCAGGGAATACCGATCAGGTCGGCGGCGGCGAACTTGGCGCCGGCACGCTGGTCGGTGTCGTCATAGAGCACATCGACGCCCTTGGCCGTGAGTTCGCGATAAAGCTTTTCGGATGCCGCATCGGTATCTTCTGCGCCCTGCTTGAGGTTGAGGATCGCCACTTTGAAGGGAGCGACCGCCTCCGGCCATTTGATGCCGGCGTCGTCATGGCAGGCCTCGATGATCGCGCCGACCAGCCGCGAAACGCCTACGCCATAGGAACCGCCGTGGACCGGGACGTCGGCGCCATCGGCGCCCGCGACAAACGCCTTCATGGTGTCGGAATATTTGGTGCCGAAATAGAAGATCTGCCCGACCTCGATGCCTCTGGTATGCAGTTTCTTCTCGGCTGGCACTTCGCGATCGAAGCGCGCGGCGTCGTGGACATCTTCGGTCGCGGCATAGACCGAGGTCCATTGCTGAATGATCGGTGTCAGATCGCCTTCATAATCGACGTTGTCGCCGGGCACCGGCAGATTGAGCACGTCGCTGTCGCAATACACCCCGAACTCGCCGGTCTCCGCGAGCACGATGAATTCGTGGCTGAGATCGCCGCCGATCGGGCCGGTTTCCGCGCGCATCGGGATCGCCTTCAATCCCATCCGTGCAAAGGTCCGCAGATAGGCGACGAACATCCGGTTGTAGGACCGCCGCGCCGCCGCCTCGTCGATGTCGAATGAATAGGCGTCCTTCATCAGGAATTCGCGGCCGCGCATCACGCCGAATCGCGGACGCTGCTCGTCACGAAACTTCCACTGAATGTGGTAGAGATTGAGCGGCAGGCTGCGGTAGGATTTGACGTAACTGCGAAAAATCTCGGTGATCATCTCCTCGTTGGTCGGCCCGTACAGCAATTCGCGCTTGTGGCGATCGGTGATGCGCAGCATCTCCGGGCCGTAGGCGTCGTAGCGGCCGCTTTCGCGCCAGAGGTCGGCCAGTTGCAGCGTCGGCATCAACAGCTCGAGCGCGCCGGCGCGGTCCTGTTCCTCGCGCACGATCTGCTCGATCTTCTTCAGCACCCGCAAGCCCAGCGGCAGCCAGGCATAAATGCCCGCCGCCTCCTGCCGCATCATGCCCGCGCGCAGCATCAGCCGATGCGAAACGATCTCGGCCTCCTTCGGATTTTCCTTAAGGATCGGCAGAAAAAATCGCGACAGTCGCATAGGTACACTCAAAGAATCGGTGAAACACGGAAGGCCCGCAGTGAAACCGGATCGTGCGGGAAAACACAAGGGTCGGGCCTGCGAAAGCGGCTCCGGCGGCGGATTTCCGGCTATTTCGCCTGTCACATTGAGCGTGCGATTAAGGCACGAGCGCGTCACAAACCAGCTTTTGGAAGAAAAGCTTATGGCGCAATTCTAATGCGGGGAAATATCAAGCTCATCTTCCAGAGTAACTTTCTTGAAGTCGGTCACCAGGGCTTCGATCCGGATGTGCCAGTGCCCCGGATAGGGCAGCGGCACGTCGCGAACGTGCCAGTCGCCGTCGGCGCCCAAGGTCGCCGCGCGCTCCAGCGGTTCGATGCCGCGCTCGGGCAGGCTGAGGACCAGTGTGGCCTCCTTCGCGGCGAGCGGGCTGGCATCGCCGTTCATCAACTGCAGCACGAAGCTGTTGCTACCGACCTTGCCCGGCGTCACCAGCACCTGGAACATCGCCTGCTCGGTATGGATGTGGATCGCGAGCGGCGTCACCACCGCCGACGTCCGGGCGGCCAGTTGCGCGCGCGGCGGCGAGGTGAAGCGCCAGCCGGCGACGGCGGCGAGAATGCCGACCACCAGGACGCATTCCAGCACGATCGACCGCCGCAGGGCGCGCGCGTTGCCGGCATCGGCCGCGATCGCCGGCGTCAGATAAAACCGGTTCAGCGCGGCAAGCGCGAGCAGCAGGACGACGAGCGCAAGCTTGATCGATAGCAGGATGCCGTATCCGGTCTGCAACAGCGCGCCAAAGCTTTCGAGCTGAATCACCGAAAGCGCAAGGCCGGTCAGCACAAGCACGCCGACGACCGGCAGCGCCAGGGTGGAGAAACGATGCAGCACCGAGGGCAACGTGTCCGCCCGCCGCTGGACCATGGCGGCCAATGGCGCCAGCGCGCCGACCCAATAGGCCACGCCAATACCATGCAGGAACAGCGACGACCGCGTCAGCCATTGCGGCGGCGCTGTCGCGGCATGGCCGGTCGCGGCCAGCGAAAGCCCGACGCCTGCCATCGCCGCCAACGTGAGTACCCGGGACAGCGTCATGGTCGGTCTGCGCAAGGCAAAATAAGCGACGGCCATCGCCGCAATCGCAATCAGCAGCGATGTGCCGAGGCTGGTGGCAAACGCGCTGGTCCACGGCGCCGGCGTCACGATGCCAACGAGCGGCAGGTTCAATATGTCGAGCCCCTGGAGGCCGAGCGATGCCACCGCGCTTGCGAGACCTGTCCTGAGCGCGCCGACCACCGCGCTTGTTGCGCCATCGCCCTGCCCGATCCAGGACGCGAAGAAGACCCCGCCGACGCCCACGAACAGCCCGAGGTAGACGCCAACCCGTGCCAGCCAGATCAGAACGGCACGGGCGCCGTCGGCGGCTGGCGCAAGTGCTACTCCCGTCACTTCGCCGATCGAAAACACCAGCGATCCCGCGACCGGATGCCCGTCAGCGGAGATGATGCGATAGCTGACGATCTGGGTGCCGTGCGGCAGGCCCTCCGGCAGCATCAGTGTGACGATCTGATCGACAGCGTGCACCGCGACGTCGTCGCGGATTTTGCCTGAGGCATCGATCAGGCTGATCACCGCCGGGGTCACAGGCTCGTTGAAGCGTAGTTGCACCGTCTTGGGTGCCGTCGCGAGCACGCTGCCGTCGGCTGGCTCCGCTGAGACCAGCGAGGCGTGCGCCGAGACGCCGGTGGCAAAGCAGGCGACCCACAAAAGCGTTGCCAGGCCCGCGATCAGGCGCATCGTCCAGATCGCCGTTTAAGGTTTTGCGAGCAGCTTCACGCCCGGCGCCGGCGATTTGCTGTCGTGAGCGTGGGCCGGATCGGCCGGAATATCGATCCAGCGGCTAATCCCCTGCTCGCATTCCTGCACCGCCGGAAAATACAGCATGCTATCGGGCTTGAGCGCGCCGGTGAGATATGTGCTGATGACGAATTCATCGTAGAAATCGTCGGGCAGCTTGCCGCCGCTCCACACCACTTCCCTGACGCCCTCGGATAGCTTGGTGCCGTGGAAATCGTATTCGCTGGCGTATTTGCCCTTGATCGCCTCGACGTTCCAGCCGGGCTTCGGCATCGGCTTCACCGCGATCACGCCGTCGGGAATCTGAACGCGGATCTTGATCGTCGCCGAACCGGCGCAACCATGCGGCACGACAAACACTGCCTTGAATGGCGCGCCGATCGTAGTCTCCTTGCTTTCCAGGGTGATATGCGCGCTGGCTGAAGACGCCGAGAGCAGCGCGACCGCTAACGCGCCAGCGATCGGAAGACGGCAATGATGGGTGTTGGACATTTCTCGCCTCACTTCTTCATGCCGTCGGGCATCTTCTTCTCCATGCCATCGGCCGCCGCGCCCGCCGGTCCCTGCGCGCCAATGCCCTGCACGTCGAGCGAAACCTTTACGTTGCCGGCCTTCTCGAATTCCAGCATCACCGGCAGCGCATCGCCCTGCTTGAGCGGGCTCTTGAGGTCGAACATCATCAAGTGATAGCCGCCCGGCGCCAGTTTTACGGCCTTGCCTGGATCGATCGTGAGACCCGCCTGCAGGGGACGCATCGTCATCACGCCGTCCTTCATGGCCATTTCGTGCACCTCGACCTTGCCGGCGACATCGGCTGAAACGCCGATCAGCCGATCCGGCGCCGTGCCCTTGTTTTCGATGGTGAAATATCCGCTGCCGATTTTCGCGCCGTTCGGCGTAGCGCGGCTCCAGGCCTGCGTAATCACGAGATCGCCGGCCTTGACCTCCTCCGCGCGCGCCGGCGCTGCGATCAGGCTGGCGAACACGAACAAAGCGACAAGTCCGGCCACGATTTTTCTCGCTGCGATTTTTCTCATGAGAACTTCCTTGTTTCTTGTTTTCGAATTTTGCGTTTCAGAAGGTGTATTTCCCGGCGAGGACATAGGTCCTTCCCGGGAACGGGTGGAACAGAAAATATTGCTCGTTGAACAGGTTATCGATGCCGAAATCGAACGAGAGGTTTGCCGTCGTGTTGTAATGGACCTTCATGTCGACGACGATGTAGTTGTCGAAGGCGCCATAGACATGGGAAATGATGTCGGTGTTATCGAGCGTCGAGTATTGCTTGCCGCTGTAACGGGCAGCTAGCGTGTAGGCCCAGTTTTCGTTCGGCCGGTAGGTGGCGCCGAATTTGGCGCGCCAGTCCGGAACATAGGGCACCCGGTTGCCGACGACAGTATCGGGCAGGCCGGTCAGCGGGTTGGTTCCTGTCCAGGTCGGATCCGATAAAATGCGGGAGTTGACGTAGGTCACGCTGCCGAACAGTTGCAGACCCTTGATCGCCACATTGTCCTTTTCCGCCGAGAGTTCGACGCCCTGCATACGGATCGCGTCGACATTGCCGATGGTCGTGGTGGCAGCCTGGCTACCATTGGGAGCGGTAGCAGTGGTGGTTTGCGAGATGATCGCGTTATACACATACTCCTCGAACAGCGTCAGCCTGACGCGGCCATCGGTCCATTTGCGCTCGACCACGAACTCACCGTTAAAATCCTGCTCGGGCACAAGGTTGGGATTGGCGAAGGTCGCGACCCCATTGACGGTGATGTTCTGGTAAAGCTCGGTGACGGTCGGATAGCGATAGGCCTCGCCAAAACTTGTCGTGATGTTCCAGTCCTTGTTGAGATCGTAGGACAGCGATGCCTTCGGCGAAAAATTCGTCGAGTTGAGGCCCAGCTGGTTGACCGAATTCGCGAGCAGCGTTGGAACCGGCGCGCTCGTGGTGCCGGTGCCGGACTTGGCGATACTGTTGAGATTGAATCCATCAACGGCCTCCCAGCTTTCCAGTCGACCGCCAAGCGTCAGCTTCAGATCGGGGACGATCTTCCAGGCGTCCTGTACCCACAGCGCCCCGGTCCGGGTTTCGCCGATGCTATCGGAGAAAAGCTGGCCGGTACCGGTCGAGGACGTCACGTTCCAGGTCGAGGAGAGGTAGCCGGGATTATCCAGATAATAGCGGTCGCCATGCAGGCCGAAGCTGATCTCCTGCGGGCCGTCGTAGCCGTAGGGGCGCCAGATGCCCTTGGCATCGCCGTTTTGCCAATTGGTCCCGTCATTGCGGGTGATCTTGCCGTTCTGGGAGTAACCGACGCCTGTCGGCGCCACCGTGTATGGATTGAACATGATATCTTGCAGATAATTGTAGCTCGATAACGAGAGATCGAAATCGTAGACCCCCTTGGTGTCGCTCTTGAGCGAAACGGCATTGCTGAGATGGGTCTGGTCCCAGGTGTATTTGTTGCTCGCAAAACCGGAGATTCCGGCAAAGGTCGGAGCGCCGGTCGCAGTTGATGTCAGATAGGTCTGCGGATTCGAGGTCTGAACGTTATTCCAGACGCCGACCGAGTACGTCGCCTGAACCAGCGGCGTGATATCATAGGCTAGTCTCAGGTTCGCTGAGGTCTGCTGCGAATGCGCCAGTGCCCCGGTGCCGACGACGTCGGCCGGCGTTCCCTGCTTGGTCAGCGCCGGAAACGTACCGGTGGTTCCGGCCGGGATCGTGGCGTTGGTGGTGTAGGTCAGCGGCTGCTGATAGCTGTCCTGGTAGTTGACGCTGAGCAACCAGGAAAACTTGCCCTCACGATTGCCCGCGGCGGCGCTGGTGACGCTGCTCGCATAGGTGTCCTTGGTGCCGTACTGGTTCCACGGCATCACCGACACCGTTTCCTTCACCGAGGCAAAGGCGTGGTCCGGCATTTTTGAGGTGACCAGGAGCACACCGCCGACGGAATTGCCCGGATAGGCGGCGGCAAACGGGCCATCGAGGAAGTCGATCCGCGCGATGCCTTCCGTCGGGATCAGATTCCAGTGCGGCGAGGCGCCCGAATTGTTGTTGCCGATCAGCGCCGAAACCAGCAGATCGTCATAAAAAATCAGCGTCCGCGCGCTGGAAGCCAGCCCCCAGGTCCGGGTTGCCAGCACGGCCTGGTTGTCGCCGTCGTTGCGTTTGCGGACGAACAGGCTCGGGAAGTACTTGATCGCGTCCTCGGGGTCCTTGAGGTTGATCGTGTCCTCGATCTGCTTGGCGGTGATGCTGTAGGTTTCCTGCGGCAGCGCGAATCGCTGCTTGACCGGTGGCGTCCCCAGCGAGGCGATAACTCCGCTGCTGTCGCTCTGCGGGGCCGGTGCATTGGCAACTGCCGTTGCCACCGGTCTCTTGCGCTTGGCGGCGGCTGTGGCCTGACGTTGCGGCTTTTTCGCGGGACGGGCCACCGGCCGTTGTTTTGGGGCCTCCACGGTGACCGCAGGCAGCGCGCTACCGGACGTCTGCGCGATGGCGGGATGACATGAAGCGAATATGGCGCCGCACAGCACGAGGGTGCCGGCGCCACTCAAGGCATAGAAACGAAACATCTGCAATTCCTGGCACTGGCGCAACGACCAGCCTACCCAATGGCGTTACCGGCATGGCCCCAGCCGCACCGATCATGAGGTTTTTGGCAGTCAGGAAATGGAAGGGGGTGCCCGGGCCTGGGCGTGTGCGCCGGACCGGAAAGCCGGCAGGGTCAGCGCGGCGTCGTGCCAGACTACCCGCAGGACATGCCGGTAGGGCACAGCGATGGCCGTATGGGGCGTGTCGATCGACGCCGGCGCATGGGAGCCGCAGGCCATGCAGCAGCCGCCGTCATGCATATGATGGCCGCCGCTCTGGTCGGTCGGGCCATTGGCCAGCCCTGCGGCTGCGGCGGCGCCGTCCCGGCAGATGGTCGCGGCAGCCAGCGGATCGGAGGCGGCGATACTGGCAGCCCAGCAGGCACCGATTGGTGCTAAAATCTGCACCATCAGAGCGATCAAGACGATCGGAAGAAATTTCCGCAACCGTCGGCGCATCAACCAGCCCACCTTCCCGATCACGCTACCTTAATCACCCGCCCAGCCCGGAGTCGAGAGCAGGCCGCCGGCGATATCTTGGGTGTCCGCGCGAAATAACCGGCTAGTTCCGGTGTCGCCGAATGCCGCCGCTCAGGCGCCGTGACGCAGCCCCTCGCCTGGCCTCGAGCGGCCGATTGCCTGCCAGAATCGCAACTCCGAGTGGTCAAATCCCGATCATTTCGTCAAATGCATGAATTTTGAACAATCGTTGCTGAAATTGATGACAAGTCGAAAAAGATGGTCTACCACTGCGACCTCAGGCTGGCCGCAAGGTCGAAGTCTGGTGGTCCAAGTCTCGGGAGGAGCCCTGACGCGCACAAGCGGCGTCGCCCCGTCAATCAAGATCAAATCCAAATTTTTCGGGGAAATAGGGTCGACACAATTTTTGGAGCAGGGCTAGGGCCCTGCTCTTTTTTTTTGAGATGTTTTTTTCAAGTTGGTGTTGCTTCGCGACGAAGCACGAGCGCTTCATTGCCATGACGAACAGGGTTGACGTATGCCGCCCACCAACCCGATCGAACGCAGTTTCAAACTTGCCGCCGAACGCTGCGAGGATCTGACTCCGTTGGTGTATCGCCGGCTGTTCGATGAACACCCCGAGGCGCAGCTGATGTTCCGCAGCGAGGGGAGCGATCCCGTCAAGGGCTCGATGCTGGCGCTGACCATCGAGGCGATTCTGGATTTCGCAGGCGACCGGCGCGGGCATTTTCGCATGATCGAATGCGAGGTGTGCTCGCACGATGCCTATGGCACGCCGCGCCATTTGTTCATCGACTTCTTCGCCGTCATCGCCGCGACGTTGCGCGAGCTTCTCGGTTCCGACTGGTCACCCGAGATGGACACGGCGTGGCGGCGATTGCTGTCGCAGATCGAGGGCGTTGTTACTCGAACGGATGCATAAATAGAAAACCCGAATGCTTCAATCACGCTCGAGGAAGCTCGAACCGATATCAGCCTTCTTCTTGATCGGATCATAGTCGCAATAAACGCCGTCGGCGACCAGCGAATAGCTCGCAATCACATTGTATTTGTCGAGTTTGACCGAGTTCAATCCGATGATGGAAGTACGCGAGCCATCATTCCATTTGAACGGCGTCGAACTCTGCGCCGTCTCGCAGGCCGCGACGGCTTCGGCGAACACGTGTCCCTCGACGAACGCTTTCACGGTCCGGAGCTGAACCGACATTTTCCATTCGATGTAGAAGGCCCCGGCGAGGCCTGCGATAATCAGCACCAGCAACGCAATAATCACTCTTTGAAAAGTCATTTCCTCATCCCCGCGAAACCGACAACATCAGGCGGTCAGAACGGCATCCCGATCAGCCGCGAAAGCCATTCGACATTCAGATAACCCTTGTAATAGGCGAGCATGCCGGCGGCGAAAATCACCGCGGAGATCACCGTGGTCCAGATCAGCTTGAGGCCCATATAGGTCGTGACCGGCGCGCCGGGGTCGGAGCCGGGACTGCCCTCGCCTTCCTCATGCTGGCTGCGTACGCCGAACGGCAGGGTCAGGAACAGCGCGATCCACCAGATGACGAAGTAGATCGCGAACCCGGTCGAGATTGTATAGACCATCGGCTCAGGCCTGTTCGATTTCGACGAGTGCGCCGGAAAAATCCTTCGGATGGAAAAACAGCACCGGCTTGCCGTGGGCGCCGATCTTCGGCACCCCGTCGCCGAGCACCCGCGCGCCGTCCTTGATCAGCCTGTCGCGCGTCGCGATGATGTCGGGCACGTCGTAGCAGATGTGGTGGATGCCGCCGTCGGCATTGCGCTCGACGAATTTGGCGATCGGCGAATTGTCGCCGAGCGGCTGGATGAATTCGATCTTGGTGTTGGGCAGCGTCACGAACACGGTGATGACGCCGTGCTCGGGCAACGGCACCGCTGCGGAAATGTCGGCATCGAACGCCGCGCCATAGATCCTGGCGGCCTTCTCGGCATCCCTGACCGCGATCGCCACATGATTGAGCCGACCCAGCATGCGCATCTCCTCCCTGTCGCTGGCGCGGATCGCGATCGCAAGAGCGGCGACCGCTGTTGCCGAACCCGCAGCCAATAATCAGACTGTCAGAACGTGGACGTAGCAGAGCGGCTTCTTGCCCCACTGCTCGTTCAACGTCGCGCGCACCGCGCGGCGCACCGACTCCGCCATGGCGTCGGGATCGCGCCGCCGCGCGCGTGGCAGGCCCTCCACGGTCGAGACCACCACGTCGAACACGATCTCGTCGATGACCTCACCGGCCGTATTCTTCTCGGGAATGCCGACCAGATCAATCTCGGGATCGTCGGCCAGCTCACCCTTTTCGGTCACAGCGATCGCCACGAAGGCGCAGCCGGCGAACGCCAGCCTGCGCCGCTCGACCACGGCGCGCGATTTCGAATCCTCCAGGATCGAGCCGTCCTTGTAGAGCCGCCCGGCAGGCAGTTGATCAATCACGGCGGGCTCGCCAGGCCCGAGCTTGACCAGGTCGCCGTTGCGGCAGACCAGAACCTTGGGCACGCCGGCGGCGCGGGCGAGCTTGGCGTGCTCGAACAGATGCAGCGCCTCGCCGTGAACCGGTATCAGCAGTTGCGGACGCACCCAGGAGATCATGTCGCGCAGCTCGTCGCGGCGGGGATGGCCGGAGACATGCACGAGATCGGTGCGGTCGGTGATGACTTCGATGCCCTGCGTCACCAGGCCATTGATGATGCCGCCGACCGCCTTCTCGTTGCCGGGGATGGTGCGCGAGGAAAAGATCACGCAGTCGCCCTTGTTCAGGGTCACCTGCGGATGATCGTCATTGGCGATGCGTGCCAGCGCCGCGCGCGGCTCGCCCTGGCTGCCGGTGCATAGCGCCAGCACCTTGTCGGGCGGCAAATGACCGTAGAGGTCGGCGCCGCGGAAGTTCTGCACGCCGTCGAGATGACCGGTTTCGCGCGCCACCTGCACCACACGCTCCATCGCGCGGCCGACCACCACCACTTCGCGGCCGGCAAGCCGGGCTGCGTCCGCGACCGCGCGCAGCCGCGCGACGTTGGAGGCAAAGGTGGTGACGGCAACCCGGCCTTTGGCGCCCTTCACCAGTTCGGCAATGGTTTTGGCAACCTCGGTCTCGGACGGCGAACGCCCTTCCCGCACCGCATTGGTGGAATCGCCGACCAGCGCCAGCACGCCGGCATCGCCGAGTTCGCGCAACCGCCGCTCGTCGGTCGGCGGCCCGATGATCGGGGTCGGATCGATCTTCCAGTCGCCGGTGTGCAGCACGGTGCCGGCCGGCGTGTGGATCGCCAGCGCGTGCGATTCCGGAATCGAATGCGCGACTGGAATGAATTCGACATTGAACGGTCCGAGCTGGACGCGGCCGCCCGACGGCACCACGGTAACCGGGATTTTGGGGGGATTGCGCTCGGAGGCGCATTTGGCCTCGAACAGGGCGGCGCTGAATTTCGTGGCGTAGATCGGGCATTTGATCTTCGGCCAGAGGTCGATGATGGCGCCGAAATGATCTTCGTGGGCGTGGGTCAGCACCAAGCCGACCAGGTTCTTGCGCTCTTTTTCCAGAAAGCGGATGTCGGGCATGATGAGATCGATGCCGGGCAGATGCTCCTCATCGCCAAAGGACACCCCGAGATCGACCGCCAGCCACGAGCCCTGATGGCGGTTGCCGAACCCATAGACCGACAGGTTCATGCCGATCTCGCCGACGCCGCCGAGCGGCGCAAAGGTCAATTCATCCGGCCGCGCCATCAGACTGCCCCCACGGAGGCTGCGGCGCCGAAATAGACGTCGCCTGCGGTAACCGGTAGGCGCCCGCCGTCCGGTGCCCGGACGATCATGCAGCCTGTCTCATCCAGGGTGTCGAAGGTACCCTCGATGACCGAGTTGCCGGTCTGGACCGCAACCCGCTCGCCGAGCCCGGCCGCGCGTTCAAGCCAGCGTTTTCGTATTTCGCCAAAACCCCGGCCATTGTCCCAGATGCCGCGGAATTCGGTCCAGGCGTCCGACAATGCTGCAAACAGCTCTTCCGCGCCGATCTGGACGCCGAGCCCGGCCAGCGACGTCGCGGGCGTTGGCGTGCCCTCGGGCGCAGCGACGACGTTGGTACCGATCCCGACCACGACGGCGAGCCGGTTATCCCCAACGGATTCGGCCTCCAGCAGGATGCCGGCGAGCTTCTGCCCTCCCGCCAGCACATCATTGGGCCATTTCAGCGCAAACTTCATGTGATCCGATCCCGCTGATCTCAGCGATGCCTCAACGCTTACTTTTTGCAGCGCTGTCTCAAGTGCTAGTCCCGCCGCGAACCCCAGGGTCGCCGCGATCGACGGCGATATTTCGATCACCTCGAGGATGCTGCTGGCGAGATTGCCTCGCGGCGCGATCCAGGCGCGATGCCGCCGCCCGCGCCCGGCGGTCTGCTCCGACGTCACGAACCACATCGGACCTGCCTCGCCATCGCGCGCGCGCAGCAGCGCTTCCGCGTTTGTCGAGCCGATTTGATCAAAGGCAGCGAGCCGGTAACCCGCCGATATGGCTCGTGAACCGAGCGCGAATGCCATCTATCTAGAACAATGACTTCGCCGCGACCGTGGCGACGCTGATCAGCGGCCCCGGATAGACGAAGAAAAAGATGTTGAAGAGGCCCGCGACCGCCAGCACCGTGCGCACTTCCACGCGCATCGGATCGAGCTTGGCGAGCGGCTCGTCGAAGTACATCACCTTGATGATGGTGAGATAGTAAAACGCTCCGACGACGCTGGAGAGCACGCCGATCACGGCGAGCGTAAACAGTCCGGCCTTGATCGCGGCAATAAAGACATAGAACTTCGCGAAGAATCCCGCGAGCGGCGGAATGCCGGCCAGCGAGAACAGAAACATCGCAAAGAAGAAAGCCAGCAGCGGGTTGGTGCGCGACAGCCCGGCAAAATCGCTGATCTGCTCGAAGTGTTGGCCGTTGCGCTTCATCGACAGGATCACCGCGAAGCTGCCAAGCGTCATCGCGACATAGATCGCGATGTAGACCAGCACGCCTTGGGCGCCCTCGGCCGTACCGGCCGCAAGCCCCACCAGGGCAAAACCCATATGGCCGATCGAGGAATAAGCCATCAGGCGCTTGATGCTCTTCTGGCCGATGGCGGCGAACGATCCCAGCGCCATCGAGGCGATCGAAACGAACACCACGATCTGCTGCCATTGCGGCACGATGCCCGGGAACGCGGTCAACGCCACGCGGGTGAAGACCGCCAGCGCCGCCACCTTGGGCGCGGACGCAAAGAACGCCGTTACCGGCGTCGGTGCGCCTTCATAGACGTCGGGCGTCCACATGTGGAACGGCACCGCCGAAACCTTGAAGCACAGCCCCGCCAGCAGGAACACCAGCCCAAACACGATACCGATGCTGCCGGTTTTCACCGCGACCGCGATGCCGGCGAAACTGACGGTGCCCGTAAAACCGTAAATCAGCGAGGCGCCATACAACAGCATGCCCGACGACAAAGCGCCCAGAACAAAATACTTCAGGCCGGCCTCGGTCGATTTCAGATTGTCGCGGTTGCTCGACGCCACCACGTAAAGCGCGAGCGACATCAGTTCAAGCCCGAGATAGAGCATGATCAGATCGCCGGCCGAGATCAGCACCATCATGCCGAGCGTCGAGAGCAAGACCAGGATGGCATATTCGAAGATGCGCCGGGACGGGTCGGACAGGAATTCCGAGGAAAGGATCAGCGTGACGCCGGAGCCGATCAATGCCAGGATCTTCAGGAATCGGGCGAAGTCATCGACAATGAAACTGCCGCCGAAGGTGGTGAGTTTTCCGGCCGGCAGCGTCAGCTCCAGCACGCCGGTCACGATCAGCAGGCACACCGCAAGCGCGGTAACGAGGCCGGTGGTCTGAGGGCCGCGATAGGCCCCGACCATCAGCAGCACCATGGCGCCGCCGGCCAGCACCAGCTCCGGCAGCACGGGCAGCAACTGATAACCTGCACTCTCGAAGCTCATGGCGTCGTCCTAACCAGTCTTTTCATTGCAACAGCGCGGCGGCCTGCGTCGACAGCGCGTGGCTGTAATTGGTAACGAGTTGCTGCACCGATGCCGCGGAGATGTCGAGCACCGGCTTCGGATAGAACCCGAACAACAGGGTGAGGGCCAGCAGCGGCAGCAGCGTCAGGCATTCACGCGCCGTGAGGTCCTTGATGCTGGCCAGCGACGGCCTCACCAGCGCTCCGAACACCACCTTGCGATAGAGCCACAGCGCATAGGCCGCCGACAGGATCACGCCGGTGGTAGCGAAGAACGCGGTCGGCAGCGAGACCTTGAAGGTGCCGATCAGGGTCATGAACTCACCGATGAAGCCGGACGTACCGGGCAGACCGATATTGGCCATGGTGAAGACCATGAACACCAGGGCATAGAGCGGCATGCGGTTGACGAGCCCGCCATAGGCCGCGATCTCGCGGGTGTGCATCCGGTCGTAGATAATGCCGACGCAGAGAAACAGCGCGCCCGACACGATGCCGTGCGAGATCATCTGGAACACGCCGCCGGCCACGCCCTGAAGGGTGCCGGCGAAGATGCCCATCGTGACGAATCCCATATGGGCGACCGACGAATAGGCAATCAGCTTCTTCATGTCCTCCTGCATCAGCGCCACCAGCGAGGTGTAGATGATGGCGATGGCCGACATCGTGAAGATCAATGGCGCGAAGTCGTGCGAGGCGAGCGGGAACATCGGTAGCGAGAACCGCAGGAAGCCGTAGCCGCCCATCTTCAGCAGGATCGCGGCCAGGATCACCGAGCCCGCGGTCGGCGCCTCGACATGC
Source organism: uncultured Alphaproteobacteria bacterium (assembly GCA_963755895.1). GTDB lineage: Bacteria > Pseudomonadota > Alphaproteobacteria > Rhizobiales > Xanthobacteraceae > Bradyrhizobium. The sequence continues at coordinate 147,624 of CAVWMD010000014.1, read as the reverse complement.
GCATCCGGCAACCAGGTGTGAACCGGCCACATCGGCATCTTCACCGCAAAGGATGCAAAGAACGCCAGCCAGGCCCAGGTCTGCAAGGACCGCGGAACCGCGGTATGCATCAGGGTCGGGATGTCGGTTGTGCCGGCATTCCAGTACAGCGCCATGATCGCCAGCAGCATCAATACCGAGCCGAGCAGCGTGTAGAGGAAGAACTTGAAGCTGGCATAGACCCGGCGCGGGCCGCCCCACACCCCGATGATCAGGAACATCGGGATCAGGCCGCCCTCGAAGAACAGATAGAACAGCACGAGGTCGAGCGACGAGAACGTGCCGATCATCAGCGTTTCCAGCACCAGGAACGCCATCATGTATTCGCGCACCCGCATCTTCACCGACTTCCAGCTCGCGACGATGCAGAACGGCAGCACGGCGGTGGTCAGGATCACGAACGGCAGCGAAATGCCGTCGACGCCCATATGGTAGGTGATGGCGCTGGCGAGCCATGGCGCCTTTTCGACGAATTGAAAGTCCGGCTGCGCCGGATCGAAGCGCCAGACCAGGATCAACGACACCGCAAAGGTGATCAGCGTGGTCCACAATGCGATCCAGCGCGAATTGCGGTCCGCCGCCTCGTCGTTGCCGCGGCTGAGATAGATCAGGAACGCGCCGAACGCAGGCAGGAAGGTGACGACCGAGAGAATGGGCCAGGTTGTCATCACTGGCCTCCCACGCCGAACATGAACCAGGTGATCAATCCCGCGACGCCGATCAGCATCGCGAAGGCGTAATGATAGAGATAGCCGGTCTGCAGCTTGACCACATTACGGGTGACGTCCAGCACGCGTGACGACACCCCGTCGGGGCCGAACCCGTCGATGATCTTGCCGTCACCGACCTTCCACAGGAAGTACCCGATCCGCTTGGCCGGGCGAACGAAAATGAAGTCGTACAGCTCGTCGAAATACCATTTGTTGAGCAGGAACTGGTAGAGCAATGGCTGCTGGTTTGCGAGTTCGACCGGCAGATAGGGCCTGCGGATATAGAAGAGATACGCGACGGCAAAGCCCAGCACCATCATCACAAACGGCAAATATCCGAGCAGATGCGGCATCTGCTCCATGTCTTCGAGGATATGCGGGTTCATCTTGACCAACTCGCGGAAGAACTCCTCGACGCCTGTCGGACTGACGAACAATCCCTTGAAGGCAAAACCCGCGGCAATCGAGCCGATCGAAAGGACGCCGATCGGGACCAGCATCGTCAGCGGGGCTTCATGCGCCGCCTCGTAGTGCTCCTGATCGTGCGGCTCGCCAAAGAACGTCTTGAACATCAACCGCCACGAATAGAACGCGGTCAGGCCGGCGGCCGCGACCGTCAGGATATAGGCATAGGTCGCGAATGGATTATGCGAGGCATAGGCGGACTCGATGATCGCATCCTTGGAGAAATATCCGGCGAACATCGGAAAGCCCGTCAATGCCAGGGTACCGACGCACATCACCGAGAAAGTATAGGGAATCTTGCGCCACAGCCCGCCCATGTTGCGGATGTCCTGCTCGTGATGCATCGCGTAGATCACCGAACCCGAGCCAAGGAACAACAGCGCCTTGAAGAAGGCGTGCGTGAACAGATGGAACATGCCGACGGAGTAAGCCCCTGCTCCCATTGCCACGAACATGTAGCCGAGTTGCGAACAGGTCGAATAGGCCACGATGCGCTTGATGTCGTTCTGCACCAGGCCGATGGTCGCGGCGAAGAATGCCGTCGTCGCACCGAAGAACATCACCACAGCCTGGGCGCCCGGTGCGAGTTCGAACAACGGCGACAGCCGCGCCAGCATGAACACGCCGGCGGTGACCATGGTCGCCGCATGGATCAGGGCTGACACCGGGGTCGGACCTTCCATCGCGTCCGGCAACCAGGTGTGCAGCAGGAACTGGGCCGATTTACCCATCGCGCCCATGAACAGCAGCAAGCACGCCAGGGTCAGTGCCTCGGGGTGCCAGCCAAAGAAATCGATGGTCTTGCCAGCAAGGCCCGGCGCGCCACCGAAAATGGTCTCGAAATCGATCGAGCCGATCAGCGCGAAGAGCGAGAAGATGCCGAGCGAAAAACCGAAATCGCCGACCCGGTTGACCACGAAGGCCTTGATCGCGGCGGCGTTCGCCGTCGGCTTCTGGTACCAGAACCCGATCAACAGATAGCTCGCGAGCCCGACGCCTTCCCAGCCGAAGAACATCTGCACCAGGTTATCCGAGGTCACCAGCATCAGCATGGCGAAGGTGAACAGCGAAAGGTAAGCGAAGAACCGCGGCCGGTACGGGTCTTCGTCCATGTAACCCATCGAATAAAGATGCACGAGCGACGACACGGTGTTGACCACCACCAGCATCACCGCAGTCAGCGTATCGACCCGCAGCGACCACGACACCTGCAGGTCACCTGAGGTAATCCACGGGAACAGCGCGATCCGCGCGTCGTGATGCCCGAAGCCGACGTCGAAAAAAACGAACCACGACAATCCCGCGCAGACCAGCAGCAGGCCGGTGGTGATCAATTCCGCCGCGCGCGATCCCACGGCCGGCGGCTCGACCACGTGATGATCGTCGTGGCCGTGATCGTCGGCGGCATGAGCGTCATGCGCAACGAAGGCGTGGGCATCCGAGGCATGCGCATCGGCGCCGTGCGCGTCATCGTGATGCTCGACGACGTCGCCGCTCGGATTGCGCGCATGCGCGCCGAATATCGCGATCAGCCCCGCGAGGATAGCGCCGATCAGCGGCAGGAAGACGATTGCCTGGATCATGGAAGCGCTAGCCCTTCATCAGATTGACGTCTTCAACCGCAATCGAGCCGCGGTTGCGGAAATATACCACCAGCACCGCCAGACCGATCGCCGCCTCCGCCGCGGCTACCGTCAGCACCAACAGCGCGAACACCTGGCCGACGATATCGCCGAGGAACGTCGAGAACGCCACCAGGTTGATGTTGACCGCGAGCAAGATCAGCTCGATCGACATCAGGATGACGATGATGTTCTTGCGGTTGAGGAAGATGCCGAGAATCCCCGTCGTGAACAGGATGGCGCCGACCGCGAGGTAATGTCCAAGACCGATCGTCATTGCACCCACTCCGCCGCGTCCGCTTCCTGAAGGCCCTGCCCCGACGCCACCTTGCGCACAGCCATCGCCAGTTCCGGCGTCCGGGCATTCTGCAGGTTGATGTCCTGGCGCTTGACGTTGACCTTGTGGCGCAAGGTCAGCACGATGGCGCCGATCATGGCGACCAGCAGCACCATGCCCGCGACCTGGAAGTAGTGGATGTATTTCGTATAGAGCACGAGGCCGAGCGCCTCGGTGTTGCTGACATTGCTAGGGATCGCCGACGTAATCGATTTGGCGACGCCGGGGTTGATGACCCAGCCGCCGCCGACCAGCAGCAATTCGGCGAGGAATATCCCGCCGATCACCAGGCCGATCGGCAGGTATTGGCTGAAACCCTCGCGCAGTTCGACGAAATCAACGTCGAGCATCATGATCACGAACAGGAACAGCACCGCGACAGCGCCGACATAGACCACGACCAGGATCATCGCCAGGAATTCGGCGCCCATCAGCATGAACAGGCCGGACGCATTGACGAAGGCCAGGATCAAGAACAGCACCGAGTGCACGGGATTGCGCGACACGATCACCATGACGGCGGATGCGACGCAAATGGCGGCAAACAGATAAAAGAACAGCGCGGGAAGGATCATGCCCTCACCTCACCGGTACGGCGCGTCGAGTTCGATCGATTTTGCAATCGTACGCTCCCAACGGTCGCCATTGGCGAGAAGTTTCGCCTTGTCATAATAGAGTTCCTCGCGGGTCTCGGTCGCGAATTCGAAATTCGGTCCCTCGACGATGGCATCGACCGGACAGGCTTCCTGGCAAAGGCCGCAATAGATGCATTTCACCATGTCGATGTCGTAACGCACGGTGCGGCGGGTGCCGTCATTGCGGCGCGGGCCGGCCTCGATGGTGATCGCCTGCGCCGGGCAGATCGCCTCGCACAGCTTGCAGGCGATGCAACGCTCTTCGCCGTTCGGATAGCGGCGCAAGGCATGTTCGCCCCGGAACCGCGGCGAGACCGGTCCCTTCTCGAACGGGTAGTTCAGCGTCGGCTTCGGCTTGAAGAAATAGCGCATGGCGAGAAAGAACGCCGATACGAATTCGGACAGCAGCAGCGAACGGGCCGTGGCGTTGATGTTGACACTCATGGCGACCTCACTTCGGCGCGATGCCGGCGAATTGCAGCACACCGGCCACAATCACCACCATCCCCAGCGACAGCGGCAGGAAGACTTTCCAGCCGAGCCGCATCAATTGATCGTAGCGGTAGCGCGGCACGATCGCCTTCGCCATCGCGAACATGAAGAACATGAAAAATACCTTGAGCACGAACCAGATGATCCCGGGCACCCAGGTAAACGGCGGCAGCGCCACCGGCGGCAGCCAGCCCCCCAGGAACAGGATCGCGGCCATCGCGCACATCGTGGTGATCGCGACATACTCGCCGAGCATGAACAGCAGATACGGCGTCGAGCCATATTCGACCATGAAGCCCGCGACTAGTTCGGATTCAGCTTCCACCAGGTCGAACGGCGGCCGGTTGGTCTCCGCCAGTGCCGAGACGTAGAACACCACGAACATCGGGAACAACGGCCAGACGTACCAGTTCAGGATGGTCAGTTGCGGCAAGCCGATCAGGCTGGCGAACCCGCGGGTATTCTGCGCCTCGACCACCGCCGACAGGTTCAGCGATCCCGCGCAGAGCAACACCGTGATGATGACGAAGCCGATCGAGACTTCGTAGCTCACCATCTGGGCCGCCGCGCGAAGGGCTGCCATGAACGGGTATTTCGAGTTCGACGACCAGCCGGCCATGATGATGCCGTAGATCGACAGCGAGGAGATCGCGAAAATATAGAGCACGCCGACATTGATGTCGGAGATCACCCAGCCGAGATTCATCGGGATCACGGCCCAGGCCGCCAGCGCCAGGATACACGACACCAGGGGCGCCAGCAGGAACACGCCCTTGTTGGCGCCGGCCGGAATGGTCGGTTCCTTCAGCACGAACTTCAAGAGGTCGGCGAAGGATTGAAACAGGCCGAACGGCCCGACCACGTTGGGGCCGCGCCGGATCTGCACCGCGGCCCAGATCTTGCGGTCGGCCAGCAGGATGTAGGCGATCGCGATCAACAGCACCACGAGCAGCAGCAGGCTCTCCGCCACCATGATGATCAGCGGCCACAGGAAGCCGGTCCAGAATGCGCTTGCGAAGAAATCAGCCATCAGGTCACGCTCACTCCGCTGCGGTCAGCATGTGCCCGGAAGCCAGGCGGGAGCATTCCGCCATGACAGCCGACGCGCGCGCGATCGGGTTGGTCAGATAGTAATCCTCGACCAGCGTCTTGAACGGTGCCTTCTCGACGCTACCGCCCTTGGCGCCAAGCGTTTTCAGGTCGGCCGTGTTGCCGGCTTCGATCTGGTCGACGCGCATCAGATGCGGCACCGCCTTGAAAATCGCCTGACGCAACGCGCCGAGCGAATTGAACGGCAGCCTCTTGCCGAGAACGTCCGATAGCGCGCGAATGATCGCCCAGTCCTCGCGCGCCTCTCCCGGCGGAAACGCCGCGCGGTTGGCGGTTTGCACCCGGCCTTCGGTGTTGACGAACAGCCCCTGCTTTTCCGTGTAGGCAGCCCCCGGCAGGATCACGTCGGCGCGGTGCGCGCCGCGGTCGCCATGGGTGCCGATGTAAACGACAAACGTGCCATCCGGCACCTTGATCTCGTCGGCGCCTAGCAGGAACAGCACGTCGAGCGTGCCGAACGTGGTCATCTGGGCCGCGTTCAGGCCGCTTGCGCCGGCGGCAAAACCGATATCGAGCGCACCGACCCGCGAGGCGGTTTCGTGCAGCACGCCAAAGCCGTTCCAGCCGTCCTTGATCGCACCGAAATCCGCCGCGAGCTTGGCGGCAAGCGCCAGCAACGCGGCGCCGTCCTGCCGCGCCAATGCGCCGGCGCCAACCAGCACAATTGGATTTTTCGCAGCTTTAAACACATCGGCGAAGGAATGCTTGCCGCTAGCGAGTTCGCTGAGCGAGTCCGTGCCCGCGCCAATATAGTCGTAGCCGTAGGTCAGGTCGGCCTTGGCACCGATGACGCCGATCTTGAGCTGACCGCTGCGCCAGCGCTTGCGGATCCGCGCATTGAGGACAGCCGCCTCCTTGCGCGGGTTCGAGCCCACGATCAGAAGCACGTCGGCCTGATCGATGCCGGCAATGGTCGGATTGAAAATATAGGAGGCACGCCCGGCCATGGGATCGAAGGCGTCGCCGCCCTGGACCGCGAGATTGGCCGAGCCGCATTTCGCCAGCAGTTCCTTCAGCGCGAACATCTCTTCGACCGCGGCGAGGTCGCCGGCGATGGCGCCAATACGTTTGCCGTCGATCCGGCCGACCTTGGCCGCGATCGCGGCAAAGGCCTCCTGCCAAGATGCGGCGCGGAGCTGGCCGTTCTCCCTGATATAGGGACGGTCGAGCCGCTGCGTGCGCAGGCCGTCGACGACATGACGGGTCTTGTCGGAAATCCACTCCTCGTTCACCGCTTCGTTGACGCGCGGCAAAATCCGCATCACCTCGCGGCCGCGGGTATCGACCCGGATCGACGAGCCTATGCCATCCATCACATCGACCGACTGGGTCTTGCCAAGCTCCCACGGCCGGGCGGCGAACGCATACGGCTTCGAGGTCAGCGCACCGACCGGGCAGATATCGACCAGATTACCCTGCAATTCCGAGGTCAGCGCGGACTTAAGGTAAGTAGTGATCTCCATATCCTCGCCGCGGCCAGTCGCGCCCATTTCCGGCGCGCCGCAAACCTCGGCCGAGAAGCGCACGCAGCGCGTGCACTGGATGCAGCGATTCATCGAGGTCTTGACCAGCGCTCCGAGATATTTGTCCTCGACCGCGCGCTTGTTTTCCGCAAAGCGGCTGGTGTCGACGCCATAGCCCATCGCCTGATCTTGCAAATCGCACTCGCCGCCCTGATCGCAGATCGGGCAATCCAGCGGATGGTTGATCAGGAGGAATTCCATCACGCCTTCGCGCGCCTTCTTGACCATCGGCGAGCGGGTCGAGATTTCCGGCGGCTCACCCTTGGGACCGGGACGGCAATCGCGAACGCCCCAGGCGCAGCTTGCGACCGGCTTCGGGCCGCCCTTCACCTCGACGAGGCACATCCGGCAATTGCCGGCGATCGACAGCCGCTCATGGTAGCAAAACCGCGGAATTTCGGCGCCCGCAGCCTCGCACGCCTGCAGCAGCGTGTATTCCGCGGGAACATCGATCTCTTTGCCATCGACGATGAGTTTGGTCATTGCGCTCTCAAGTCTTTCCGAGCTTGCAGTCGGGTGGTGTGATGCTGGCGGTCTTCATGGAAGCCTTCACCCATTGCTGGGTGCCGGCGCTGTAGGTCGCGAGATAAGCCGGCTCGGCTACGTTCTTTTCGCACAGGAATTGCAGATGCGGCTTCAAATCGTAGTCGCAGGAAGCCTGCCATTCCGGCTTGCCGGCGAACGCGGCGGTGGCCTCCTCGCAGGCATAGAGGAAATACGAGACAAAACTCTCATACTGCGCCCGCTGATCGCGGCCCCCGATCTTGATGACGTCGTAGTCGGGGGCGGAGAATTTCGGATTTCTGAACGCCATGTCGGTGTAGCCGAGGAAGGCCTGCCTGGCGCTCGCGGCGCGGCTGTTGGCGCGGATTTCGTTGATCTGGAACAGGATCGCCACAAAACCGAGCAACGCAACGCCAGCCTGCGCCATCTGCGCCAGCGTTCCGAATTTCTGCCACCAGAAAATGCTCGATTGCGACATCGCGATCACTCCGCCGCGACCATATGGGTGGGATCGAGGATGCCGGCATCGTCGATATCCGCCTTGTGCGAATATTGATCAATCCGTTCTTCGATCTCGTGACGGAAGTGTGCGATCAGGCCCTGGATCGGCCACGCCGCGGCGTCGCCCAGCGCGCAGATGGTGTGGCCCTCGATCTGCTTGGTGACCTCGAGCAGCATGTCGATCTCGCGCTTATGGGCGCGGCCTTCGGCCATCCGGGTCAACACCCGCCACATCCACCCGGTGCCTTCGCGGCACGGCGTGCACTGGCCGCAGCTCTCGTGCTTGTAGAAATAGGAAATGCGCGCGATGGCGCGGATCAGGTCGGTCGACTTGTCCATCACGATGACGGCCGCGGTGCCGAGACCGGAACGCAACTTGCCGAGGCTGTCGAAATCCATCGGCGTATCGATGATCTGTTCGGCCGGCACCATGCGCACCGACGAACCGCCGGGGATCACCGCCTTGAGGTTGTCCCAGCCGCCGCGGATGCCGCCGCAATGGCGTTCGATCAGTTCGCGGAACGGAATGCCCATCGCCTCTTCGACGTTGCAGGGGCGCTCGACATGGCCGGAAATGCAAAACAGCTTGGTGCCGACATTGTTGGGCCGGCCGATGCCCGCGAACCATGCCGCGCCGCGCCGCAGGATGTCGGGCGCTACCGCGATCGACTCGACATTGTTGACGGTGGTCGGACAGCCATAGAGGCCGACATTGGCCGGGAATGGCGGCTTCAGCCGCGGCTGGCCCTTCTTGCCTTCGAGACTCTCCAACAGCGCTGTCTCTTCGCCGCAGATATAGGCGCCGGCGCCGTGGGCAACGTAGATGTCGAACGGCCAACCGTTGACATTGTCCTTGCCGACAAGCTTGGCCTCATAGGCCTGGTCGATCGCGGCTTGCAGATGCTCGCGCTCCCGGATGAATTCGCCGCGCACATAGATGTAGCAGGCATGCGCGTTCATCGCGAAGCTCGCGATCAGGCAGCCTTCGACCAGAAGGTGCGGATCGTGCCGCATGATCTCGCGGTCCTTGCAGGTACCGGGCTCGGATTCGTCGGCGTTGACCACCAGATAGCTCGGCCGGCCGTCCTTGGATTCCTTGGGCATGAACGACCATTTCAGCCCGGTCGGAAAGCCCGCGCCGCCCCGCCCACGCAGGCCGGAAGCCTTCATCTCGGCGATGATCCAGTCGCGGCCCTTGTCGATGATCGCCTTGGTGCCATCCCAGGCGCCACGGCGGCGCGCGCCCTCGAGGCCCCAATCCTGGAGGCCGTAGAGGTTCTTGAAGATCCGGTCCTTGTCGTCGAGCATGACGTGAATTTTCCTCAGATCAACGAATAAGACTGCGCGTGAACACGCATCACGTGGTTTCCTTCAGCGTGGTCGGTCCACCCAGCGGCGCGGAGAACTGACGGCCATTCTGCGGCCCCGGCTGCACCGGATTGCCGGAGGCGAAGCCGTCCAGCACCCTGCCGAAGCTGTCCTTGGTCAGGTCTTCGTAAGTGTCCTTCCAGATCATCACCATTGGCGCGTTCACGCAGGAGCCGAGACACTCGACCTCTTCCCAGCTGAAATTGCCGTCGGCGGACAGATGGAAGGGATCGTGATGGATCCTGCTCTGGCACACCTCGATCAGGTCGGCGGCGCCGCGCAACTGGCACGGCGTGGTGCCGCACACCTGAACATGGGCCTTCTTGCCGACCGGCTGCAGCTGGAACATCGTATAGAAGGTCGCGATTTCGAGCATGCGGATGTAGGGCATATGGAGCAGGTCCGCGACCGCGCGGATCGCGGCTTCCGAAACCCACCCCTCGTGCTGTTCCTGCGCCCGCCACAGGATCGCGATCGCCGCGGAAGCCTGGCGGCCCTCCGGATATTTGACGATCTGGGCTTTCGCCCAGGCCAGATTCTCCGCCGAGAACTCGAAGTTCGCGGGTTGAAGTTCCTTTGGTGCGAGACGGCGGACGGACATTTCTCTCAGTCTCTCATTGCGAGCGGCGCGCGGCGTTGGCGTTCAGGGCGTTGATCCTGTCCTGCCAAAATGCGCTTGCGGTGCCGAATACGTTATAGCCGACGTGGGATGAAACCTTGATGCGGTCGAGAATTGAAAGCTCGGTAACGGTTTCCAGGCGATTGCTCCTGGGATCGTAGACGATCAGCTTCAGCGGGGTCTGTTCGAGGATATAGCGCGACACGGTATGCCGCGGATCGTTGCCGTGTTCCTCGCACAGGATCACGCTGTCGGCCTGCAACAGCCGAGTGCCGCCCTTGATGGCCTCGACTTCGACGCCTTCGACATCAAGCTTGATCAGATATTTACCTGTGGCCGAGATCTTGCCGTCATCGAGCAGATTGTCGAGTGCCAGCACCGGCACTTCCTCGCCATCGTCGGCTTGTTCACCGGCAATGCTGAACGCCTCATGCTTGGTGCCGGAAAGCCGTGCGGTGCCGCGCGATGCGCCGATCGCACACTTCATGACTTCGAAGCGCTTGCCGTTGATCTCCGAATTGTTCTTGAGCTTGGCAAAATTCTGCGACGAGGGTTCGATCGCGATCGCCTTGTGCGAACCATAGGGTGCGCTGGAGACCAGCACCGACCAGTACCCGAAATTCGCGCCGCAATCGAGTAACATGTAGTCGACGCCGACCGAGTCCAGAAACAGCAATTCCAGCTCGTCCTCGTAAGAGAACGTGCGGTTGAGCAATTTGCTCCAGTAGCCGTCGCCATACGGGAATTCAAACGTCGCATCAGGATTGAGCTTGATCGCAATATCGCGACTGCGCAGCGCCTTGCGCAACAGATTGGCGCAAGTGTTGTAGCCACGGTGTGAAAAATGCGACGATATTTTTGAACCAGTCACCAGCGCCAGCGCAGCCGTCCGCTCCCACAGGTTGGCCCCCTCGAGAGCCCCTGAGGCGCGGTCAAACTGGATTGGCGCTTGCGCCATCACCGATCGACCTCTCCGAACACGATGTCGAGCGAGCCCAGAATGGCCGAGACGTCGGCCAATAGATGGCCCTTGCAGATGAAATCCATCGCCTGCAGATGGGCGAAGCCCGGCGCGCGGATCTTGCATTTATACGGCTTGTTGCTGCCATCGGCGACCAGATAGACGCCGAACTCGCCCTTCGGGGCCTCGACCGCAGCATAGACCTCGCCGGCCGGCACATGGAAGCCTTCGGTGTAGAGCTTGAAGTGATGGATCAGCGCTTCCATCGAACGCTTCATCTCGCCGCGGCGTGGCGGGAAAATCTTGTGGTCCTGGACGGCCACCGGCCCCTGCCCGTCAGCTGCGCGCAACTTCACGATACACTGCCTCATGATGCGCACCGACTGGCGCATTTCTTCCATGCGGATGCAGTAGCGGTCGTAGCAATCGCCGTTCTTGCCGATCGGAATATCGAAATCCATCTCGGCGTAGCATTCATAAGGCTGCGCCTTGCGCAGATCCCACGCCGCACCCGAGCCGCGCACCATGACGCCCGAAAAACCCCATTCCCAGGCCTGCTGCAGCGTCACCACACCGATATCGACGTTGCGCTGCTTGAAGATGCGGTTGCCGGTCAGCAACGTCTCGAGATCGGCGACCACCTGCAGGAACGGATCGCACCAGGCCTCGATATCGTCGATCAGTTTCGGCGGCAGGTCCTGATGCACGCCGCCGATCCGGAAAAACGCCGCATGCATGCGCGAGCCGGAGGCGCGCTCATAAAACACCATCAGCTTTTCGCGCTCTTCGAAGCCCCACAATGGCGGAGTCAGCGCGCCGACGTCCATCGCCTGCGTGGTGACGTTGAGCAGATGCGACAGGATGCGGCCGATCTCGCAATACAGCACCCGGATCAATTGGCCACGACGCGGCACCGCGATGTCGAGCAGCTTTTCCGCCGCAAGGCAGAACGCATGCTCCTGATTCATCGGCGCGACATAGTCGAGCCGGTCGAAATACGGAATCGCCTGCAGATAGGTCTTGGTCTCGATCAGCTTCTCGGTGCCGCGGTGCAAGAGGCCGATATGCGGATCGACCCGCTCCACGACCTCACCATCCAATTCAAGCACCAGACGCAGCACACCGTGGGCGGCGGGATGTTGCGGCCCAAAGTTGATGGTAAAATTGCGGAGGTTCTGTTCGTTCATGGTGTGACGTCCGCGTGCGGGCGAATGGCGAATAGCGAATAGCGAATAGCTTTTTGTATCATTTCGCTGACTTGTCTTGCAGCGACCGTATCAACGCGCGCAGCATTTTGCCCAGGCTTTCGCATTGAGCAAGAACCGGTTGCAGCTCGACCGTTGGCATAATGCCTACCCGCTCCGCCAAAAGCAGATGCGTTTCCAGCTCCTTCAGAGAGCCTTGGGATATTCGCAAGTGCTGCACGAAGCTGCCAGTGTTTTCCCTGCCGTGACCTTCGGCGACATTCGCCGGAATCGATCCCGCGGCACGCCTGATTTGTGAGGTCAATCCGAACAGTTTGTCGCGAGGAAATTGGCGCGTCAATCGATAGCAAGACTCCGCCAAGGTCATGGCATCCTGCCAAACCCTCAGGTCCCGATACGAATTGATCGATGGTTCGTTCAAAATCCATCCCTATTCGCCACTCGCCATTCGCTTATTCGCCACTTCTCTTCTCGTCCCCGGGCAGCGGCGGATAGTCAGCGCCTTCCCACGGCGAGAGAAAATCGAATTTGCGGAATTCCTGATTGAGCCGGACAGGTTCGTACACCACCCGCTTCTCCTGGTCGTCGTAACGCACCTCGACGAAGCCGGTGAGCGGAAAATCCTTGCGCAGCGGATGGCCGTCGAAGCCGTAATCGGTCAACAACCGCCGCATGTCCGGATGGCCGACGAAGATCACGCCATAGAGATCATAGCACTCGCGCTCGAACCAGTCGGCGCCCGGAAACACCTCGATGATCGAGGGCACCTGCGTGGTCTCGCTGGCTTGCGCGCGCAGCCGGAGCCGCGCGTTCAGTGTCGGCGACAGGAAATGATAGATCACGTCGAAGCGCTTCTCGCGCCCGGGATAGTCGACCGCGGTCACATCGGTGAAATTGACGAAGCGCAAGGCGGGATCGTCGCGCAGGAAACGCACGACATCGACGATCTTCTCAACCTCGACCGTCACCGTGAGCTGGTTGAACGCGACCGCATGACCGGTCGCTGCACCCGGAAGCGCGCTAACAATCGTCTGCCCCAGGGCGTCGAGCCTGCCGTCGTCCATTACACAACCCTTACTTAGCGTTCGATGGTACCGGTGCGGCGGATCTTCTTCTGCAGCAGCAATACGCCGTACAGCAGCGCCTCCGCGGTCGGCGGGCAGCCGGGCACGTAGATGTCGATCGGCACGATACGATCGCAGCCGCGCACCACCGAATACGAATAATGATAGTAGCCGCCGCCATTGGCGCACGACCCCATCGAGATCACGTAACGCGGCTCCGGCATCTGGTCGTAGACCTTGCGGAGCGCCGGCGCCATCTTGTTGGTCAGCGTGCCCGCCACGATCATCACGTCGGATTGCCGCGGCGAGGCGCGCGGCGCAAAGCCGAACCGCTCGACGTCATAGCGCGGCATCGAGACCTGCATCATCTCGACCGCGCAGCAGGCGAGACCGAACGTCATCCACATCAGCGAGCCGGTGCGCGCCCAGGTGATCAGATCGTCGGCCGCGGCAACGAAAAAGCCCTTGTCGGACAGCTCGTGATTGACCTCGAGAAAGTAAGGATCGTTGGCGCCGACCGGCCTTCCGGTGGACGGATCGATAATGCCGGTCGCGGCAGGCGCGACTGCGGGCCTTGTCGATACAGGTCTTGCCGTTGTGGCAGCGGGGCTCAGTCCCATTCGAGCGCGCCTTTCTTCCATTCATAGGCGAAGCCGACGGTGAGGACGGCGAGGAAAACCATCATCGACCAGAAGCCGGTGACGCCGAGTTTTCCGAACGCCACCGCCCACGGAAACAGGAATGCCACTTCAAGGTCGAAGATAATGAAGAGGATCGCAACCAGATAGAAGCGGACGTCGAACTTCATGCGGGCGTCGTCAAAAGCGTTGAATTCCGCACTCATAGGCGGAGAGCTTTTCCGGATCCGGCTGCTGAAAGGCAACCAGGAACGGAGCGATCAGCAGCACCAGACCGATCAGGCTTGCAACCCCGATAAACACCACAAGTGGAAGGTAGTTCTGCAAGATGCCGGTCATCGGCGAGGCCTTTTCCCGCGGTTTTGGTCCCGCAGATTCGTTGATTGGAATTATTCTGAGGCTTAGCGCAGCGCAACAAGGGGCGCAAGACAAGCTATCTTGACAGTTCCCACCGTCCCCGGGCGCGGTGGGAAACCCCGAAAGCCGGTCGATCAGTCAGGCCGATCCGGCACCCCCGCCACCTCGGAGCCGGTCTCCCGATGCAATCATTCCGGGCAGCGCAATTTCCTTCAGCCCAAGTCTTTTTCGGTCAATCCAAGTCTTTTTCTGCCGCGAGCATCCGGGCGGCGATGTCCGTCAGTCCGTCGATATGTCCCAGCAACATTGCCAGTTCCGCTTCGCTCAGCTTTTCCAGTAAATGTTGGTTGCGCTCCAGCGCACCCGCCAAAACCGCATCATGCGCGACCAGCCCGGCCCGGGTCAGGCAGACCAGGACCTCGCGGTTATCCCGCGGGTTGACCGCCTTTGCCACCAGCTTGCGCGAAACCAGTTCGGCCAGCGCCCGACTGATCTGTCCCTTGTCCATGCCGACTGCCGCGGCCAAACGGACCACGCTCATCGGCGGCCTGCGCCCGAGCGAGGCCACCAGCCCGAATTCCACCGAGGAAAGCCCCGCCATGCGCTTGTAGCGCAGCAGGGCCCCGCGCCTCAGCAAATTGGCGAGCACGATGAGCCGCGACGACATCATCACCGTGATCGGCGCCAGTTCATCGTCGACGCCGGCCGCCGCGCTGGTCGGGCTTTCCTGTTTCGGTCTCTCGCTCATAGCCAGTCCTGGGCCAGCCTCTGGCCAACCTCTGCCAGCAAAGCCGGTTGCCGCCAAGGATGACAGTGCTGCGGCAAGATCGTTGACATTGTCATCGATCTACCCTTCAATTGGCCAAAGTTCAAATGACCGTGGGCCGACAGCCGCGGCGGGAGGAAGCGGCTGTGAACATCACCCAGTTGGATCGCGAACTCGGCACTGCCTATGCCATGAGGCCCTCGACCAGCCGAACCGAACTCACCGCGGTCGGCCGCGGCACCCCGATGGGTGAATTGCTTCGGCGTTACTGGCACCCGATCGGCCTTTCGACCGACGCCGTCGACGTGCCGCGCAAGGTGCGTGCGCTCGGTGAGGATCTCATCCTGTTCCGCGACAGGCATGGCCGGATCGGCCTGCTCCACGCGCGGTGCTGCCACCGCGGCACCACGCTGTATTACGGCAAGGTCGAAGAAGACGGCATCCGCTGCTGCTATCACGGCTGGAAGTTCGACACCGAAGGCCATTGCCTTGAGCAGCCCTGTGAACCCGACGGCGGCCTGTTCAGGGACAAGGTGCGCCAGCCCTGGTACCCGATCGTGGAACGTTACGGGTTGATCTTCGCCTATATGGGACCGGCTGACAAAAAGCCGGTGCTGCCGCGCTACCAAGCCCTGGAAAAAATGGACGACGGCGAGTTCGTCGAAGCCGACGACAGTTCGATCGGCGGCGGCGGTCCGGCCGTCATTCCCTGCAACTGGTTGCAGCACTTCGAGAACGTGGTCGATCCGTACCATGTCCCCGTGCTGCATGGATCGTTCAGCGGTCCACAATTCACCAACATGATGGCCTCGATGCCCGCGGTGACATTCGAGATGTCGCCGCGCGGCGTTACGGTGCGCTCGATCCGTAACCAGGACGACGGCAAGGTGTTCTATCGGGTGACCGAGGCCGCCCTCCCCACCCTGCGCGTGGTTCCCAATCCGCGCGTCGCGCAATTCGCTCGCGTCGAGTTGATCGGCTGGACACTGCCGATCGACGACACCTCGTTCCGGATCTATGTCGCCGGCCGCGTGAAGAAGTCGGGCGACATCGGCCGGATGCGCTCGAAATTCAACGGCAAGTTCTGGTGGGACATGACCGAGCAGGAACACCAGCAATTCCCCGGCGATTACGAGGCCCAGGTCGGTCAAGGCCCGATTACGCTGCATTCCGAGGAGCATTTCGGCCAGAGCGACCGGGGCATCCTGATGGTCCGTCGGATGCTGAGCGACCAGTTGGATGCCCTCAGCAAAGGCAACGATCCGATCGGGGTCTCCTTCGACCAGCACGCGCCGCCGGTCGAATTAGAAGCCGGGAATTATATCCGCGAGGCGTGAGAGACGTACGATCGCTTCAAGAAAAGCAATTTCGGGGGAAAGCATGGTCGATGTCACGCCTGGCATGGCCGAACAAGCGGACGCGGTCACCGCGCCGATGCGGCGATATTACGTACTGGCGCTGCTCACCCTGATCTATGCGCTGAATTTCCTCGACCGCACGATATTCAACGTCCTGATCGAGCCCATCAAGAAGGAATTTGCGCTCAGCGATACCACGATGGGCCTGCTTGCGGGCTTCGGCTTCGTGTTGTTCTACTCGCTGCTCGGCATTCCGATCGCGCGGATCGCCGACCGGCTGAACCGGCGCAATATCGTGGCGCTGGCCGTTGCGTTCTGGAGCGCGATGACGTTGCTGTGCGGGACGGCCTCGAGCGTGGCGACGCTGACGCTGGCGCGGATCGGCGTTGGCATCGGCGAATCCGCGGGCACGCCGGCGTCGCAATCGATGGTCGCCGACCTCTTCGGCAAGAACGAACGACCGCGGGCGCTCGGCATCTACGCCATCGGAACCTATCTCGGCATATTCCTTGGCTATTTCATCGGCGGCTATGTCAACCAGCACTACGGCTGGCGCATGGCGTTCTTCTCGGCCGGGCTACCCGGCATCGCGCTGGCCGCCGTGTTGTGGCTGACGGTCAGCGAGCCAGGGCGCGGCGTCATGGCGGAAAGATTTGCGCCGGAGCCGATCGGGCCGACGCTCGGCTTTCTCGCCTCGCAGCGTAGCTTCGTCATCGTGCTGATCGGGTTTTGCCTGACGACCTATACCAATTACGCGACCGCCGCCTGGATCCCGCCATTTCTCGCCAGGGTGCATCACCTCAATAGCGCTGAGATCGGCACCTATGCCGGCACCTTCAAGGGGCTGTTCGGGATGGCAGGCACGTTGGTTGGCGGCCTCGTGGTCGCGCGCATCGGCCGCCGCGACGATCGCTGGAAATTGTGGGCGCCCGCGATCACATCAGGTCTCGCGGGACCGGCCTTCGCCTGGTGCATGTTGACGCCGGATTTCGCCACCATGGTCGCCGCCCTGGCGGCGACCTCGTTTCTGCTCGGGTTTCATCTCGGGCCGATCTTCGCGATCGCGCAGACCGTGGCGCGACCGAGCATGCGCGCACTGGCCTCCGCCATCATCCTTCTGACCGCGACCTGTTTTGGCCAGGGTATCGGCCCGCTAGCGGTCGGCATGGGTAACGATGCCCTCAAAAACGATTACGGCGCCGACGCGGTGCGCTATTCGCTGCTCTCGGCCGCGGTCGCGACCACGCTCGGCGCGCTATTGTTCGCCCTCGCGGCGCGCTCGATCCGTGCCGATATCCAGCGGGCGAGCTAGCCCACCCGCTGCTACTCAGCCCACGAAGGCAAGCAGGTCGGAAACCACCCGTTCAGTGTGCGTCAGCGTCAGTCCGTGCGGCGCTCCCTCGTAGACAACAAGCTTGCTGCCCTTGATCAGTCTGGCCGTCTTGGCGCCTGTCAGCGGCAAAGGCGCGCTGGCGTCCTGGTCACCCTGCACGATCAAGGTTGGGCGATCGATCCCGGCGGCGGCGGCGCGAAGATCGGCAAAGGAGATCGTTTTGCGGCATGCCAGCGCGACCGGCACCGGCACGCCCAGCATCATTTCCCGGATCCAGGCCCGCGTGATCTCCGGCGTGTCGGGCATGAAGAACGGCGTCTCGTTTGCGGCGATCCATTTCGGGAAGTCCAGCGCGAAGGCCGCGTTGTCGGCGTCGATGGCGGCACGCGGAACCCCCTCCGGATTGTCTTCGGTCTGCACCAGGAATGGCGTCGTCGGTGCCAACAGCACCAGTTTCGCAATCCGCTCCGACCCGTGGCGCGCCAGGTAATTGACCGCCTCGATTGATCCCATCGAATGGGTCACGAGCGTCACGTCACGCAAGTCGCGCTGCTCGATGATCGCAGCCAAATCGTCGGCCAGCGTGTCGATGTCATATCCGGTTGCCGGCATGTCGGACCGGCCGTGCCCACGCCGATCCGGCGCAATGCAGCGAAACCCCTTGGCGTTCAGCGCGGCGATGTAACTGCCCCAGACGCTGGAATTGAATGTCCAGGCGGCAAGAAAGAGCAGCGGCCGGCCACTGCCCCAATCCTGCACAAACAATTTTGTGCCGTCCTTCGCCGGAACATGGAGCACAGATCGAGGGGTCATCGCGCATCTCCGTTTGCAAGACATGATCGGTCGGCGTGTTTGCTTGTTGCCGATGATTTGGATCATGCCCTGCCGCGGTAGCGGCGGCGATTACGCCGGAGGTAAGGGCGCCGAGGATATCAGATCAGCGGCCCGGTATATTTCTCGAGCTGCGCCCAGGCCTCCACGCCATAGGTCTTCTGCCATTGGGCGTAAAAACCCGCTTTGACCAATGCCGCGCGAAACCGCACCGGGTCCGGCCTGTTGAAAATCATGCCCTTGTCGGTGAGTTCGGCTTGCAGCGAGCGGTCCATCGCCACGAGGTCGGCGCGCTCCTTGACGGCGGCGGCATCGAAACCGCCGTTGAGTATCTCCAGCAGGTCCGCCGGCAGAGCGGACAGTGCGCGGCGGTTGCCGACGATCCAGTAGCCGCTCCAGCAATGGTTCGACAGCGCGCAATATTTCTGCACTTCGTACATCTTGTTGGTCGACACCTGCGCCAGCGGATTTTCCTGTCCTTCCACGATGTGGGTCTGCAGCGACGAGTAAAGCTCGCTGACGCTGATGCTCGCCGGCAGAGCGCCAAGCCCGGAGAACAGCGAGGTCAGAAGTGCCGTAACCGGAACGCGTATCTTGAATCCTTTGAGATCCTCGACACTGTTGATCTGCCGGCTCGACGATGACGTGATTTGCCGGAAACCATTGTCCCAGACTTTCCTCATCGGCACGACCCCGGCCTTGCCGATAGCGTCGCGGACGAGATCGCCGACCCCACCGTCCATCGCTGCCCAGACCTGATCGTAGCCGGGAAAAGCAAAACCGATGCTGGGCAGGCCCGAGAGCGGCACCAGGATCGACAGCGTCAGGCTGGGCGCGGCCATCAGTTCAATGCCGCCGGCACGCACCTGCGACAGCATTTCGGGATCGCCACCCAATTGACTGTTCGAGAAAACCGCGATGTTAAGCCGGCCGCCCGACTGCGACCCGATCGCACGCGCCGCCTCGATCAGCCGAATCGTCAACGGATGCTCGTCCGGGGTGTCGACGCCAAGCTTGAATTCGAATTCGGCGGCCGCGCTGGCCGGTTTACCGAGGACGGTGGTGGCCAAGGCGGCCGAGGCCGCGCCAAGCGCGCCCCTTCGGGTCATTTTCATATTAATGCTTCTCTCCCTGATACTTATGGGCAGTTTCGGCCGAGCCGCGCTGCACTGCAAGCCAGTCTACGAAACACACATTCGCGGGCCATGAAACCATTTTGCGGAGCCCGCGAAACCCTCTCGAAACACGCGCGGGATAGATGTGGGGCCAACAGATGGCGGCAAAGACGCCCGGAGGCTTCAATGAACCACTCATTTCATTCCGCAGACCGTTCCACGCACCTCAAGATCGTCGTGGTTGCTCTGGTGGCTGGTATTATCGTGGCCGGGTTGGGTATCTCGGCGCGCACCAATTCAGATTACAGCCAGACCGCGCATGTGATTAAGGCCGGCAAGCCGGTGGCCGTGACCAGTTCGGATACGACGCAGGTCCGCTGAGGCTTCGATTTAAGGAAGTGCGACCAAGGCCGCCCCGAGGCGGCTTTTTTCGTTTCGGTGCATGTTGCGCATTAGCGTCTACGGCCGTGACAATCGAGTATCCCTTCCCTCGTGGCGAACGACAGGAAGACCTCCGACGATAGCTAGTCCGTTGCCGGTAAAAGCGTAGCCGTCATAATAGCAGGATGGGTATACATCATAATTGCAGTAGCCGTCGCGAGAAGCCGCTTTCGCCCGCTTACGAGCAACGACGCGCGCGCGACGATATTTGATCGGAAAGACCAACGATCGAAAATCCGCGGCTTCGCCGGTTGCGGTGGTTCTCGGCGAAACGGCTGAGCCCGGCCTTGCGGAATCCATCGCTTGCGGATCAGCCAATGCGCCCGAACACAGCCCGACTGTGCCGATAAGTAGACAGAGCTTCCCGATCATATGACCTCCATTCAGGCCGCTTGAGGCGATCGCCAGACCATTGAACCGGCAAGATGGCCAACTCCACCGATATTAACCAAGCAGGCCAAGAGAGGTTCAGAACCGAACCACGTCGCCGTTGTGAGATTCGCTGACGGAGACCGTCTCCGCGGCCGTGAAGCGCGGGCGGGTTCGAACAACGAAGGGCGGCTATTGAGCCGAGTCGCGGTCTTCGCCGGGAGTTGAATTGGGGATAAAAATGATGGGTAAGTATTTGAAAAGACTGGCGCGAGAGACGGGACTCGAACCCGCGGCCTCCGCCGTGACAGGGCGGCGCTCTAACCAACTGAGCTACTCCCGCGGATGCCGTAATCAGATGCTGATCCGCGCAGAACCGAGGGCATAAAGGGCTGTCCTCCTTTAGTCAAGGCAGTTGCGAATCCCCTTGCCCGTCAGGCCTTTTAGCGACCGCGATGCAAATAAGGCCCATTTTATCGGCAAAACAGCGTAGTCAGCCGGCTACCGAATCATTTAAGGCCTGCTACGTCTTAGTTTCCTGAGCCATCAACAACGAGGAGGGCCAAATATGGCGAAGAAAGCAGCGACCCCCGCCACGATTACGCTGAAGCACCTCGCAGCGGCGCTGTCGGAAGAACACGAATTATCGAAGAAGAGCGCTGAGGCGATCCTGGGCGACCTCGTCAGCAAGATCACCAAGCACCTGAAAAAGGGCGAGCGCATCCGTATCGTCGGCCTCGGCATCCTGCAGGTGCGCAAGCGCGCCGCCCGCATGGGCCGCAACCCCGCCACCGGCGAAGCGATCCACATCAAGGCCAGCAAGAAGGTGGCGTTCCGCGCCGCCAAGGAACTCAAGGAAGCGGTCTGACAAGACGCCCTTTCTGATCGACTTTTAAGCGCCATTCCGGCTCATGACGCGGCCACGGAATGGCGCTTTTCTGTTATAGAGCGGTCCCGTCTCTTGATCCTGTCGCGGTCGTCATGCTGGCTTCTTCCCTTAAATTTACCCACGGCGTCACCGAGCGCTTCCTGCGCTATGTGGTCATCGACACCCAGTCGGACCCGGCGTCGCCCACCTGCCCTTCCACCGAAAAGCAAAAGGACCTTGGCCGCCTGCTCGCCAGCGAGCTGCAAGCGATGGGTATCGCCGACGCCCATCTCGACGCGTTCGGCTACGTCTATGCGACCATCCCAGCGACGTCGGACAAGAAGGTCCCGGTGATCTGCTTCTGCTCGCATATGGACACCTCGCCCGATTGCACCGGCACCGACGTCAAGCCGCAGATCGTCCGGAATTATCGCGGCGGCGACATCGTGCTGCCGGGCGATCCCTCGCAAATCATCCGCCTCGCGGACCAGCCGGCGCTGGCTGACCAGATCGGCAACGACATCGTCACCTCCGACGGCACCACGCTATTGGGCGCCGACAACAAGGCAGGCCTGGCCGAAATCATGGATGCGGCGCAGTTTCTGATGCTCCATCCCGAGATCAAGCACGGCGTCATCAAGATCCTGTTCACGCCCGACGAAGAGATCGGCCGCGGCGTCGACAAGGCCGACCTGAAAAAGCTCGGTGCCGACTTCGCCTACACCATCGACGGCGAAACCGCCGGCAATATCGAGGACGAAACCTTCTCGGCCGACGCCGCCACCATCACCATCGAGGGCGTCTCGACCCATCCAGGCTTTGCCAAGGGCAAGATGGAGCATGCGATCAAGATCGCAGCCGCCATCGTCGACCGCCTGCCAAAGGACACCTGTTCGCCCGAGACCACCGAGGGCAAGCAGGGCTTTTTGCATCCGATCGGCATTTCAGGCGCGCTGGAGCGGGCTACCGTCAGCTTCATCGTGCGCGATTTCACCGACCAAGGGCTGAAGGACAAAGAACTGCTGCTGGAAGACATCGTCAAATCGGTGATGCGGGATTTTCCGCACTCGACATATCGGCTCGAGATCAAGCAGCAATACCGCAACATGAAGCAGGTGATCGACGCTCACCCCGAGATCATCGACCACGCGACGGAGGCGATCCGCCGCGCCGGCCTCGAGCCCGTCAAGACCTCGATCCGCGGCGGCACCGACGGTTCGCGGCTATCGTTCATGGGACTGCCCTGCCCCAATATCTTCGCCGGCGAGCACGCCTTTCATTCGCGCACCGAATGGGTCAGCGTGCAGGACATGGAAAAAGCCATGCAGACCATCGTCCATCTCGCGACGATCTGGGAAGAGCGGGCCTAGAGCCTTTCCCGTTCCGATGGAATCGGAACGGGGCTCTAGGTTTTTGTTTTGACGCGTTTTCTTCACGCGAACCGGTATCCACTTCGCTCGAAAACGCTCTAAGAAGAAGCCCGGGCGGTCACGATCCAGATCGAGGCCGGAAGCGGCACGGCGTTTCCCTTGACCAGCGGCGCAAGAACGTCGCGGATCGAACTGGTGGCGGCGGCACGAATCTCAGGCAGCGCTCCCTCCAGCGCCCGGCTGGCCGGTCCGATTCCGAGCGCGCTCTGCACCGCCGCGTCGAGACCGCCGCCGATCGCGATATCGAGCGAGAGCGGGCACGGCTCCATCGCAACGCCGGCAAAACCGGCTTCGCCGAGAATCCGATGCACCCGCGCCTCCGAAGCAAACGCGAATGGCCCGGGATCTTCCGGCCCCTGCTGCGGCAGTTTCGGGACGTGTTTGTAGACCGCCTGCAACGGCGCCATCATCCAGGGATTTTCGCGCGGTTCGCGCCAGCAGGCGAAGGCCACCCGGCCCGATGGGCGCAACGCCTCGCGCATATTCGCGAAAGATTTGGCCGGATCGGCGAAGAACATCACGCCGAACCGCGAGGCCAGCAAATCAAAGCTTGCCGGCTCGAACGGATAGATCGTGGCATCGGCGAGCGCGAACTCAACCGATAAATCCTTCGGTGCGCTCTGCCGCGCCCGCTCCAGCATGGGCCCCGATACATCGACGCCGAGCACATGACCTGACGGTCCGACCTTTTGCGCGAACGCGGTCGTGGTGGCGCCGCTGCCGCAGCCGACATCGATCACTCGCTCACCCACCAAAGGCCTGGCGCGATCGATCAGGATGTCGGCCACCGGTTTCAGCAGGATATCCTGCGCCTGCTGCCGGCTGGCCCAGCGCTGGCCACCCGGTCCGTTCCAGTACGCAATCTGATCGGCGTTTTGATCGTGGCCTGTGGGGCTGTCCATATCGCGCGCTCCGGCTTGCACTATCTGGAATGGCTTACCAACCAGAAGTGACCGTTCGAATTCGCTTACGGTACCTTGGGAATGTTCAGCGGCCCAGAGGAAGTTCTCGCATACTCTGGACTCGCCGCATTACCGCGGCGAGTCCTTTTGTCGGCTGCCTCTGGCTGTTCCGCAAATCCGGCTCGGCCGAGCGAGGTCGGAACCATCAGAGAGGCCGCAATTGCGGCCTAGAGCGGTTTCCGCCTGATGTGAATCTGCTTGTGCACAGGGGGATTCCCTAACTGCAACAAATCAGATTCGGTCTTCGCTACCATTAGGGGCGAGGACGATCATGGCAAAGGGTTATTCGACAGATTTGAGAGATCGTGTGGTGGCTTTGGTCGAGGGCGGCGAGAGCTGCCGGGAAGCCGCGCGCCTGCTTGATCTTGCTGCCTCGACCACTATCCGCTGGATGGATCGCTGGCATACAACCGGTAGCGTCGCAGCAAAGCCCGGCACCGGCCACTGTCGCTCGCCGCTCGAGCCGCATGAGCGGTGGCTGCTCGATCTGGTGGCCGCTGAACCCGATCTGACACTCGATGAGATCGGCACACGGCTCGCATCGGCCAAAAGACTGAAGGTCGGCAGAACCTCGATTTGGCGATTTTACGAGCGGCACCGCATCACGTTCAAAAAAAACACTGCACGCCGCCGAACAGGATCGGCCTGATGTCGCCGCGGCACGCGCTGCGTTGAAAGCCGAGCAATCGTCTCTACGCGCGCGACGGCTCGTCTTTATTGATGAGACGTCGGTGACAACCAAAATGGTTCGTCATTCTGGTCGTTCGCCGCGCGGCGAGCGACTCGTTTCGAGTGTACCGCACGGCCACTGGAAAACCCTGACGTTCATCGCGGCGTTGCGCGTCAGCGGCCTGAGCGCACCTTATGTCATCGATGGTGCGATGGATGGAGCCACATTCATCGCCTATGTCGAGCAGGTGCTCGTGCCGACGCTGACAAAAGGCGACATTGTATTCATGGACAATCTGCGGACCCACAAAATCGACGGAGTGCGCGAAGCAATCGCGGCTGTTGGCGCAACAGTTCGCTATCTGCCCGCCTATTCGCCAGACCTCAACCCAATCGAGATGGCATTCTCGAAACTCAAAGCCGCACTGCGCAAAGGCGCCAAGCGCACCGTGAAGGAACTCGGGCGGCTGATCGGCAAACTCCTAAAATCGTTTGTCCCCGACCAGTGCGCCAACTATTTTCGCCATGCGGGATATAGACGATGACCTACATCAGCCGGAATCTGCTCTAGAAGGCGGCATACGCATTCCTGAATGCAATCGCACCGGCAAGCGACCTCGGACGCGTCCGCACGGCGTGGCCGTCATTGCCGCTCTGAACGATCCATTGACCATTCTCTTCGCCGACGATCTTTCCGACGTGGTGACGCCAGACGACGATGGCTCCGACGGCCGGACCACCCGCATTCGAGCCATAGTGGGCCCACGATCGCGCAAGATTATACGAAGGACCGGGATCGCCAGCTACCTGACTGCGCATGTACCACCCACACCAAGCCGCAGGCCGCCCGGCATAGTGGGCGTGCCGACCTGCATAGCGCAGATGGTGATGATGATAGGATCGGGCTTCCGCGCTCGACGCGAGCGCGCAAAGCACAGCCGTTGCAGCTAAGATGGTACGCATCAATACAAGTCCTCAGTCGTAGGGGAGATCGCTTCAATGCGATCAAGACAGCGCTTGAGTGGGACGCTCGAGAGCATCCAGCGGCGCGGTGTAATGCGCGGAAACTCAATTCCGGCTCGGGCGTTTAAGTAAGATCAAATGGCCAAAATACGGCGCGATGGTTCCCATTATGGGACCGTAGCGCGGCCCGTGCGCGAGCTAGATTGCTCGTCGACGCGGTCAGCCGGCCACCTTGAATTGGCCGACAAGGAAGTCGCGTCGCGGAGGGTTCGCCGAACGGGCCAAGTCAAACCGTGGTAGGCGATGACGGACTCGAACCGCCGACATCTTCCGTGTAAAGGAAGCGCTCTACCAACTGAGCTAATCGCCCTCGCGCCCTGTTTAGCCCCGCCGTGGCCTCCGGCGCAAGCGGCAGCCGGTGTCACAAAGCTGGTTGTGACAAAGTCGGCGCCATAAAAAAGCGGCGCCCCGGACGGGACGCCGCTCCTGGTCTCGTTGCAACGTTCAGTGCGCCGTCAGGCCGCCCGCAGCCTCGTCGGTGGCGTCGGGCTTGACCGGCACCTTGGTGTCCTCTTCCCAGACGATCGGAACCGGCGGCCGCACCAGGGCCTTGGCGACGACCTCGTCGAGGTAAGCCACCGGAATGATCTCCATCCCGCCCTTGATCGCATCGGAAATCTCCGTGAGATCCTTGGCGTTGTCTTCCGGTATCAGCACCGTCTTGATGCCGCCGCGGGCCGCGGCCAGCAGCTTCTCCTTCAAGCCGCCGATCGGCAGCACCCGGCCGCGCAGCGTGATCTCGCCGGTCATCGCGACATCGTGCCTGACCGGAATGCCGGTCATGACCGAGATGATCGTGGTGGCCATCGCGACACCCGCCGACGGCCCGTCCTTCGGGGTTGCCCCCTCCGGCACGTGGACGTGGATGTCCCGCTTGTCGAACAGCGGCGGCTCGATGCCGTAGACGATCGCGCGCGAGCGGACATAGGAAGCCGCCGCCGAAATCAACTCCTTCATCACGTCGCGCAGATTGCCCGTGACCGTCATCTTGCCCTTGCCGGGCATCATGACGCCTTCGATGGTGAGCAGCTCGCCGCCGACATCGGTCCAGGCCAGGCCTGTAACGATGCCAACCTGAGCTTCGCTCTCGATCTCGCCGTAGCGGTACTTCGGCACGCCGAGAAATTCCTCAAGGGACTTCTCGGTGACCCTCACCGACTTCTTCTTGGAGATCATCAGCTCCTTCACCGCCTTGCGGGCGAGTGTCGACAGCTCACGTTCCAGGTTACGCACGCCCGCTTCGCGGGTGTAGCGGCGGATCATCAGCAACAGCGCATCGTCGTCGATCGACCATTCCTTGGAATCCAGGCCATGCTTGGAGATCGCGTTCGGGATCAGGTGCTTGCGCGCGATCTCGACCTTCTCGTTCTCGGTATAGCCGGCGATCCGGATGATCTCCATGCGGTCCATCAGCGGTCCCGGAATATTCAGCGTATTCGCGGTGGTGATGAACATCACGTTGGACAGATCGTAGTCGACCTCGAGGTAGTGATCGTTGAAGGTCGAGTTCTGCTCGGGGTCCAGAACCTCAAGCAGCGCCGACGACGGATCGCCGCGGAAATCGGCGCCCATCTTGTCGATCTCGTCCAGCAGGAACAGCGGATTCGAGGTCTTCGCCTTCCGCATCGACTGGATGACCTTGCCGGGCATCGAGCCGATATAGGTGCGACGGTGACCGCGGATCTCGGCTTCATCGCGCACGCCGCCGAGCGACACGCGAACGAATTCGCGTCCCGTCGCCTTCGCGATCGACTTGCCGAGCGAGGTCTTGCCGACGCCGGGAGGGCCGACCAGGCACAGGATCGGGCCGGTCAGCTTGTTGGCGCGCGACTGCACCGCCAGATACTCGACGATGCGATCCTTGACCTTCTCCAGCCCATAGTGATCGTCGTCCAGCACGGCTTGCGCCGCGACCAGATCCTTCTTCACCTTGGACTTCTTGTTCCACGGGATCGACAGCAGCCAGTCGAGATAGTTGCGCACGACGGTCGCTTCCGCGGACATCGGCGACATCTGGCGCAGCTTCTTCAGCTCATGCTGCGCCTTCTCGCGGGCTTCCTTCGATAGCTTGGTCTTGGCGATCTTCTCCTCGAGATCGGCGAGTTCATCCCGGCCCTCGTCGTCGCCGAGTTCCTTCTGGATCGCCTTCATCTGCTCGTTGAGATAATATTCGCGCTGGGTCTTCTCCATCTGGCGCTTGACGCGCGAGCGGATGCGCTTCTCGACCTGCAGCACCGAGATCTCGCTCTCCATCAAGCCGAGCACCTTCTCGAGGCGCGCGGTCACCGACAGCGTTTCCAGGATGGCCTGCCGATCGGCGATCTTGACGGCCAGATGCGAAGCGACCTGATCGCCCAATTTGGCGAAATCGGTAATGGCCTGCACCACGCCGACGACTTCGGCCGAGATCTTCTTGTTGAGCTTCACATAGCTCTCGAAATCGGACACCACCGAGCGCGCCAAGGCTTCCGCCTCGACGGAACTGGCATCGGTGTCGGCGAGCGCGACCGCGGTGGCTTCGTAATATTCCGTGCGGTCGGAGTATTTCTCGACGCGCGCGCGCTCAAGCCCTTCCACCAGCACCTTGACGGTGCCGTCGGGCAATTTGAGCAGCTGCAGCACGCTGGCGAGCGTGCCGGTCTCGTAAATCGAATCCGGAGTCGGATCATCATCCGACGCGTTCTTTTGCGTCGCCAGCATGATCAGCGCATCGTTCTTCATTACCTCTTCGAGCGCGCGGATCGATTTCTCGCGGCCGACGAACAGGGGCACGATGATGTTGGGGAAAACCACGATGTCGCGGAGCGGCAGCACCGGGTAAGAGCGGCTTTCGCCGTGAACGATGGTTGGCCGGGGTTTTGGGGTCGTCATGGCCTATTCCTTTTGTTGTGCCCCCTTGCACGCAGTCCGCCCTTTTGCGCAACCGCCACAAGGTGCCGGGATGGGGTCGTTCGGCGTTGCTGGAGCCTACTTCCCCGGTTCGCTGAGCGACGAATCTCAAACTGGAATTTTCGCCGCCGACTGCATTAGGTGGCTATCGACTGGGGGGGTGTCAAGTCTGGGAAATGCCCGTCAAATGGGGCTAAACACGAGGCTTGCAAAGGCGTGGAGGTACGCCGTTTGGGCCGCGGGAAAACTCCCGCAGCCGCCTCTTTTGAGTACTCAAACCGAGCGCGATCAGGCGCTGGCGCTGCTTTCGACCGCGCGGTCGGAACGATCCGCGTAGATGTAGAGCGGACGCGCCGTCCCCTCCACCACTTCGCGCGAAATCACCACCTCTTCGACGCCTTCCAGCCCCGGAAGATCGAACATGGTCTCGAGCAGAATGCTTTCGAGAATCGAACGCAGTCCGCGCGCGCCGGTCTTGCGCTCGATCGCCTTGCGGGCGACCGCGCCCAGCGCTTCGTCGGCGAACGTCAGCTCGATGTTCTCCATCTCGAACAGCCGCTGATACTGCTTGACCAGCGCGTTCTTCGGATCGGTCAGAATCTTCTTCAACGAAGCTTCGTCGAGATCCTCCAGCGTCGCGACCACCGGCAAGCGGCCGACGAACTCCGGAATCAGACCGTACTTCAGCAGATCCTCCGGCTCGACGTGGCGGAAGATTTCGCCGGTGCGGCGATCTTCCGGCGCCAGCACCTGGGCGGCGAAGCCGATCGAGGTCGAGCGTCCGCGCGCCGAGATGATCTTCTCGAGGCCGGAGAACGCGCCACCGCAGATGAACAGGATGTTGGTGGTGTCGACCTGCAGGAATTCCTGCTGCGGATGCTTGCGGCCGCCCTGCGGAGGCACCGAGGCAACGGTGCCTTCCATGATCTTCAGCAGCGCCTGCTGCACGCCCTCGCCCGACACGTCGCGGGTGATCGACGGATTGTCGGACTTGCGGCTGATCTTGTCGATTTCGTCGATATAGACGATGCCGCGCTGCGCGCGCTCGACATTGTAGTCGGCCGACTGCAGCAGCTTCAGGATGATGTTCTCGACGTCCTCGCCGACATAGCCGGCTTCGGTCAGCGTCGTCGCATCCGCCATCGTGAACGGCACGTCGAGAATCCGCGCCAGCGTCTGCGCCAGCAGCGTCTTGCCCGAACCGGTCGGACCGATCAGCAGGATGTTTGATTTCGCCAGCTCGACGTCGTTGTGCTTGGTCTGGTGATTGAGCCGCTTGTAGTGATTGTGGACGGCGACCGACAGCACCTTCTTGGCATGGCTCTGGCCGATGACGTAGTCATCGAGGACCTTGCAGATTTCCTTCGGCGTCGGGATGCCGTCGCGCGACTTCACCAGCGAGGATTTGTTCTCCTCGCGAATGATGTCCATGCAGAGCTCGACGCATTCGTCGCAGATGAACACGGTGGGACCCGCGATCAGCTTGCGGACTTCGTGCTGGCTCTTGCCACAGAACGAGCAATATAGCGTGTTCTTGGAGTCGCTCGTGCCGACCTTACTCATTCTTATCTCCGTCCGCCGTTCGATCCCGTCGCGCTCGCTCGTGCTATTATCCGTGTCCCATTCCGGCACCGCCGGCACAGAATGATAGATAGAGCAAAATTCGTACCAAAAAAGCCCCTGCGCTCCCGATACCGCGAATCGCGGCCAACTCAAATCCCCACCAAACATAACCTATCCGACCTAGCCAACCATGCTGACACCCGACTATCAAGAATTCCCTAATCGGCAGCGCTTCGGGATACCCGTGACAATACCGTGATTTGCGGCGGTCGCGCGAGCGCCGAATACGGAAATCAGCCAAGCGTTGCGCGATTACCACGCCGCCAAACCAGCACGAAAGCGGAACTTTGTGCCCAAGCGAGCGGCAGCGAAGTACCGCCTTTCGGACAAATTGCCGGTGCGGCGTCATTCGTTGACGCCAGCAAAAGCCAGGAATTGCGGGATTACGAAGCCCTTTCGTCAGGGCACCCTTTGTTCAGGGCGCCTCGTCAGCTGTCTTGGGTCAGGGAGCTTTCGGCGTCGGCTCTTCGGAACGCTTGTCGATCACCTTGTCGACGATGCCGAAGTCGCGGGCCATTTCGGCGGTGAGGAACTTGTCGCGTTCCAGCGCGTCCTCGATCGCCTTGTAGGTCTGGCCGGTGTGCTTCACGTAGATCTCGTTGAGCCGCTTCTTGAGATTCAGGATCTCCTGCGCGTGCAGCATGATGTCGGTGGCCTGGCCCTGAAAACCGCCGGAGGGCTGATGCACCATGATGCGCGAGTTCGGCAGCGAGAACCGCATGTCCTTTTCGCCCGCAGCCAGCAGCAGCGAACCCATCGAGGCCGCCTGCCCCGTGCATAGCGTCGACACCGGCGGACGGATGAACTGCATGGTGTCGTAGATCGCAAGTCCCGATGTCACCACGCCGCCCGGCGAGTTGATGTACATCGAGATTTCCTTCTTCGGATTCTCGGCTTCCAGGAACAGCAACTGCGCGACGGTCAGCGTCGACATGCCATCCTCGACCGGACCGGTCACGAAGATGATGCGCTCCTTCAACAGGCGCGAGAAAATATCGTAGGCGCGTTCACCGCGGTTCGTCTGCTCGACCACCATCGGCACGAGGTTCATGTAGGTTTCAACGGGATCGCGCATTAGTCACCCCAAGGGTTGCAGGTGCGAAGGGTTTACGACAGATCGGCATGAGGCTGGATTGCCGGCGGACGAACGTCCCGTGATGCAGGACTTCAAAGACAGGCTCACAGATATGGGCCAATTCCCCAGTGACAAGACCGGGCACGGCGCGGTCGAGTGGGCCAAGTTCAAGCTGATTCGCCACGCCGCGCCTAGCGACGGAAGCCGTCGCCAGAGCGCTTTCGCGGTTCATCATTAACGCGGGGTACCTGAAAAGGCACCTGCCCAACTGACCAGGTACCGGCACAGACGCCGATATCAGGCCGCGCTTTTCTCGTCGTCTTCTTCCTTCAACAACTCTTCTCGCGTGACCTTCTTCTCGGTCACGTTGGCGAGCTCGAGGATGAAATCGACTACCTTATCCTCATAGATCGGCGCACGAAGCTGGGCCAGCGCATTGGCATTGTTGCGATAGTAGTCCCAGACTTCCTTCTCGCGGCCCGGCATGCCACGTGCGCGCTCGATCACCGCGCGGCTGACTTCATCGTCGGTGACCGTGATCTTGTTCTTCTCGCCGATCTCCGACAGCACGAGACCGAGCCGCACCCGCCGATCGGCGATCTTGCGATATTCTTCCTGGGCGGCTTCTTCCGTGGTGTTCTCGTCGGCGAAGGTCTTGCCGCTGGATTCCATCTCGGCCTTGATCGAATTCCACATCAGCTGGAATTCCTCGTTGACCAGCGACGGCGGCGCCTCGAAGCGATGGGTTTCGTCGAGGCGATCCAGCAGCGTGCGCTTGACGCGCTGACGGGTGGCGCCGGCGAATTCGGCCTTCAGCCGCTCGCGCGCGGCTTCCTTCAGCTTGTCGAGCGATTCCAGGCCGAGCGACTTGGCGAACTCGTCGTCGATCACGGTCTCCTGCGGCGCTTCGATCGCGGTCGCCGTGGTATCGAACTCGGCGGGCTGACCGGCCAGTTTCTCGCTGGCGTAGTTCTTGGGGAACGAGACCTTCAGGATACGGGTCTCGTCCGCGGCGATGCCGACCAGTTGCTCCTCGAATCCGGGAATGAACTGCCCGGCGCCGATCACGACCTGGATGCCCTCGCCGGTGCCGCCCTCGAACGGCGTGCCGTCGATGGAGCCCTTGAAGTTGATGGTGACCCGATCCCCGGTTTCGGCCTTGGCGCCCTCGCCCTTGGCGGCATAGCTGCGGTTCTGGTCGGCGATGCGCTTGATCGCTTCATCGACGTCGGCGTCGGTCACGTCCACAACCGGCTTCTCGACGCGTGAAGGTCTTGAAGTCGGCCAATTGGATCGCCGGCACGACCTCGATCGAAACCGTGTAGGTCAGATCGGATTTGCCGGTCAGGATATCGTCGACGGCCTTCTCTTCCGTCGGCATGGTGACCTTGGGCTCGGTCGCCAGGCGGAAGCCGCGCTCGGTGAAAATCTGCGAATTGGTGTCGCGGATCGTCTGCTCGACGGTCTCCGCCATCACCGATTTGCCGTAGACCTTCTTCAGATGGCTGACTGGCACCTTGCCCGGACGGAAGCCGTTGAGACGGACCTTGTCCTTGAGATCCACCAGACGAGCGCCCGCCTTGGCGTCGAGATCCGCCGCCGGGACGCTGATCTGGAACTCGTGCTTCAATCCCTCGGCCAGGGTTTCTGTGACCTGCATGGTGTCAATCTTCTTCCGCTTTCGTCGCGAGCCTCAAAGCCCAGGACATTGTCAATCTGGTCGGCGCGCGACCTTATTAAGCCTGCGCCAGTGGTTAGGCCAACCCCCTCTTGTTCAGAGAAAAGGCTCGCCGGCAATCTCGTGCAAACGCTTGATGAGCGCTTGGTGCGGGCGGAGGGACTCGAACCCCCACAACTTTCGTCACTGGAACCTAAATCCAGCGCGTCTACCAATTCCGCCACGCCCGCCGATAGCATCATGTCCGACGGTTCGCAGCAAAAAAATGCCCGTTCGGAAGCCGTGTGAGACCTAACAACGGCGACTGGACATATCCAGTGGAAAATGGTCCGCATCCTGCCATGGTGAACCGCATTTTCCGCCCTGACCGGCGCGAACTGATGGCTGGATTGGGAGCCGCGATGATCGGCCCAGGCCTGCCGTCGATGGCCGCCGCCGAGGCGCGGCCCGCCTTGGCGCTGCAGGCCAAGGCCGACACGATCGCGCTTCGCCCGGGACAGCCGGACACCCCGATCTGGTCGCTAGGCACGGCCATGCCGGACGCCCTGCGCTTCAAACGCGGCGACGCGCTTGAAGTGCGGCTCGCCAACGACACGACGGCAGCGGTAGCGCTGAACTGGCATGGGATCGACGGCGTCGCGGCCGCCGAGCCGTTGTTGGCCCAGCCGGCGCTCCCACCCCAAGGCACGCAAAGCCTCACGTTTCCCTTGCGTCACGCCGGTACCTTCATGTGCGACCTCAGGCTGCTGGGCGACGGTGAGAGGCGGCCATCGGCGGCATGCGCGCTGATTGTCGCCGAGAACGAGCCGGTCGCGGTCGACCGCGACGAAGTCTTATTGTGCGAAGACTGGCGGCTGCGGCCCGACGGAACGGCGATCGGCCCGGGTACCGACCCCAATGGCACAGTGCCGGTCTACGCGGTCAATCGGCAGCGAACGCTGGATATCCCCGCCCGCCTCCATGAGCGCTTGCGGATTCGCTTCATCAATGGCTTTCAACGCAACGTTATCGCTATAAAAATTGAAAATCATGATGTCCAGGTGATGGCGCTCGACGGGCAACCGTCAGAGCCCTTTCCAGCACGCAACGGCGCGCTGGTGATCGCTCCCGGCGGACGGGTCGATGCCTTCATCGACGCAGCGATGGCACCGGAGGCGGTATCATCTGTTCTGTTGCATGACGGAACCGAGGCTCGCCCGATCGCCCGGCTGATCGGCTCACGGGAACCGCCGGTCCGCGCCGCACCGCTGGCGGCCGCCCCGCCACTGCCATCCAACGGCCTGCCGGAGCGGCTGGATTTGAAAAGTGCCCTGCGCATCGAGCTGCCGCTGAGCGGATCGCAGGCCGGCTGGGTCCCGCCTTCGACCTTCGCGGCATCCGCGGCGCCCGCGTTCAAAGCCAAGGCCGGTCGCATCGTCGTACTGGCCCTGACCAACCCGGTCGACAAGGCCACCGTCTTCCATCTCCATGGCCACCATTTTCGGCTCCTGGACCGGCTCGACGACGGATGGAAGCCGTTTTGGCTGGATACGCTCGCCGTCGAGCCCGGTCAGACCCAGCGCATCGCCTTCGCCGCCGTCACCCCCGGGCGCTGGCTGCTGGAGGCGACCGCGGCGGACTGGGCGGCGCCGCGGCTGCTGCGATGGTACGCTGTGGAGTAAGCAAGCAGACCAAGACCTCAATAGTGACCTCAATAGTCGACGCCGAACGCGTCATAGAGACGCCGGAACACCGCCGGCAGCGTTTCCGACAGATCTTCCGCGATCAGGCCGGGCCCGGCCTCGCGCGCCGCCTCGCCATGCATCCAGGCCCCGATGCAAGCCGCTTCGAACGCCGGCGCGCCCTGCGCGAGCATGCCCGCGACCACGCCAGCCAGCACATCGCCAGCGCCGGCGGTGGCGAGCCATGGCGGCGCGTTGGCGGCAATCGCCGCGCGTCCGTCCGGCGAGGCCACGACCGTATCCGGCCCCTTGAGCAGCACGACGGCGCCGGAGCGCTCGGCGGCGGCCCGCACCCGCTCCAGTTTCGAGCGAAGCGGATGCTTATTGCTGATGTCGCTGAACAGCCTTGGAAATTCACCTTCATGCGGCGTCAGAACCAGCTGCGGGTCGGGCTCCGACTTGATTGCTTCGAACAGCCGATCGGGCGCGCCGGCAAAACTGGTCAGCGCGTCCGCGTCGAGCACCAAATGCCGCTTGGCGGACAGCGCGGTCAGGACGAAATCGCAGGTGCGCTCGCCGACCCCCGCCCCCGGCCCGATCACGCACGCATTGAGACGCTTGTCGTGCAGTAGTTCGGCAAACTCGACCACGGTATCGGTCGCCTGCACCATCACCGCGGTGAGCGCGGATGCATTGACGGCCAGCGCATCACGCGGCGAGGCCACGGTCACCAGTCCCGCGCCGGCCCGCAGCGCCGCGCGCGCCGACATTCGCGCCGCTCCCGTCGTGGCGAGATCGCCCGACATCACGATCGCGTGGCCGCGGGCATATTTATGGCCATCGATCCGCGGCACCGGAAACGCGCCGTGCCAGAGCTGCGGGAGGTTTTCGAAGGTCCGCGGCGCGATTTCATCCAGCACAGGCGCGTCGATGCCGATATCGGCAACGCGGACAACGCCGCAGTGAATCCGGCCCGGCAGCAAGAGATGCGCGGGCTTCTTGCGGAAGAAGGTCACGGTCTCGGTGGCGCGGATCGCTACGCCCATCACCACCCCCGAGGTACCGTTGATGCCGCTCGGCAGATCGACCGACAGCACCGGCGCGCCGTTGGCGTTGATCGCCTCGATCATCTCATAGGGGTCACCTTTAACCGGCCGGTTGAGGCCGGCGCCGAACAGCGCGTCGATGATCAATGCCGGCTTGCCGATCGCCTGCGGATTGAACGGCAGCACCGGATGCTTCCATCCCCGCGCCGCGGACGCTGCATCGCCCTGCAAACTGTCACGCTCGCACAGCAGGATGACCGAGACCTCGCGGCCGCGCGCCGCAAGCTCGGCTGCCGCCACGAAACCATCGCCGCCATTATTGCCGCGGCCGGCGACCACCAGGATAGACCCCTCCTCGACCAGCT
Source organism: uncultured Alphaproteobacteria bacterium (assembly GCA_963755895.1). Classification (GTDB taxonomy): domain Bacteria; phylum Pseudomonadota; class Alphaproteobacteria; order Rhizobiales; family Xanthobacteraceae; genus Bradyrhizobium. The sequence continues at coordinate 111,972 of CAVWMD010000014.1, read as the reverse complement.
CCATCGCGGCTTCCGCAACGGCTTGCCCCGCACTCATCATCAGCGCGAAGCCGGGCGTCCCTGCGGCAATGGTCAGCCGATCGGCACGTTCCATTTCAGCCGTGGTCAGCACTTCCATGTCAAATTCCCGATGCAAGCGCCTCTTCCTGAGGCATTTCCCGACTGTTTGTCGTCAACCCCTTGACGAATGCATACCGATTAAGCTGTTTGCCTATCGGATAGGCCGCCGATTTCGTAGGCTCCCGTGTCAAGCTCTGCAGGATACCCGTTAAAAGCCTGATAACGTTTCAATATCAGGCTCCCCAGCAACTTGGCATAGACCCTGCTTTTGAGGAAGCCGAACTCTGGCAAGGAAGCCAGCCTTGGAAATCGGCCTTGACAACTAGCTTTGGAAGCCCGCTCCGGATCATCCGGCTGGTCGGCATCGGAAGCGTGCGGGCTGCTCGCCAGGACAATCCTCGAACAACCAGCGCGAGCGCGCCAGGCAACATGCGGACGATGCTACGCTCTGACATATCGAAATGCCCGGGAGGCGTTCAGTGAAAAAAATAGAAGCCATTATCAAACCGTTCAAGCTCGACGAGGTGAAGGAGGCGCTTCAGGAGGTTGGGCTGCAAGGCATCACCGTGACCGAAGCCAAGGGCTTCGGACGACAGAAGGGGCACGCCGAACTCTATCGCGGCGCCGAATACATCGTGGACTTCCTGCCCAAGGTCAAAATCGAGATCGTTATCTCCGACGACCTGGTCGAACGGGCGATCGACGCGATCCGCCGCGCGGCCCAGACCGGACGCATCGGCGACGGCAAAATCTTCGTGTCCAACATCGAGGAAGCCATTCGCATCCGAACCGGGGAATCCGGGCTGGACGCTATCTGAGCCGGGTGCTATCCCGCCTTTCGCGACCCAAAAACAAGAAACAGGCTGCTTCGGCGGCCTGATTTCGTTAGCGAAATCGTCGTCATCTCCTGGAAACCGACCCGCAGACATAAGGGGAATTCATGAAGACCGCCAAAGACGTCCTGAAAGCAATCAAGGACAACGACGTCAAATACGTCGACCTGCGTTTCACCGATCCGCGCGGCAAGTGGCAGCACGTGACCTTCGACGTCAGCATGATCGACGACGACGTGTTCGCCGAAGGCACCATGTTCGACGGCTCCTCGATCGCCGGCTGGAAGGCGATCAACGAATCCGACATGTGCCTGATGCCCGATCCCGTCACCGCGACGATCGATCCGTTCTTCGCCGAAACCACCATGGTCATCACCTGCGACGTGCTGGAGCCGACCACCGGCGAGCCCTATAACCGCGACCCGCGCGGCATGGCCAAGAAGGCCGAAGCCATGGTCAAGTCGATGGGTGTCGGCGACACCATTTTCGTCGGGCCGGAAGCCGAATTCTTCGTGTTCGACGACGTCCGTTTCCAGACCACGCCCTACAACACCGGCTTCAAGCTGGACTCCTCGGAACTGCCGATCAATTCGGATACCGAATACGAAGGCGGCAACCTCGGCCACCGCATCCGCACCAAGGCCGGCTACTTCCCGGTGCCGCCGCAGGACTCGGTGCAGGACATGCGCTCCGAAATGCTGGGCGCGATGGCCAAGATGGGCGTCAAGGTCGAGAAGCATCACCACGAAGTCGCCTCCGCCCAGCACGAACTCGGCATGAAGTTCGATACCCTGACGCTGATGGCCGACCAGATGCAGATCTACAAATATTGCATCCACCAGGTCGCGCATATCTACGGCAAGACCGCCACCTTCATGCCGAAGCCGGTCTATGGCGACAACGGCTCGGGCATGCACGTCCACCAATCGATCTGGAAGGATGGCAAGCCGGTATTCGCCGGCAACAAATATGCCGACCTCTCGGAGACCTGCCTGTCCTACATCGCCGGCATCATCAAGCACGCCAAGGCGATCAACGCCTTCACCAACCCCTCGACCAACTCCTACAAGCGTCTGGTCCCGGGCTATGAAGCCCCGGTGCTGCTCGCCTACTCCGCGCGCAACCGCTCGGCGTCCTGCCGCATCCCCTACACCTCCAACCCGAAGGCCAAGCGCGTCGAGGTTCGTTTCCCCGATCCGATGGCCAATCCGTATCTCGGCTTTGCCGCGATGCTGATGGCGGGCCTCGACGGCATCAAGAACAAGCTCGATCCGGGTTCGGCGATGGACAAGGATCTCTACGACCTGCCGAAGGAAGAGCTGAAGGCGATCCCGACGGTGTGCGGCAGCTTGCGCGAGGCGCTGGAGAATCTCGACAAGGATCGCGGCTTCCTCAAGAACGGCGGCGTGTTCGACGACGACTTCATCGACAGCTATATCGAGCTGAAGATGAGCGAAGTCGCGCGCTTCGAAATGACCCCGCATCCGGTCGAATTCGAAATGTACTACTCGCTGTGATGTGTCCGCGGGGATTTCGCCCCGCGAATAGACAGCCACCAAATCAAAGGGCGCTCCCGATGGAGCGCCCTTTTTGTTTTGGCTTTGGAACGATCGAGGTTGCTCCACCACTGCCGTCATACTCCGCGAAGGCGGAGTATCCAGTACGCCGCGAGTTCTCGATTCCATCACCGACGCCTCGAAATACTGGATCGTCCGCCTTCGCGGACGATGACGTTGAGAGTCTGGCGCCCCCGTCCAACGCCGTCATTGCGAGCGCTAGCGAAGCAATCCAAAGGCCACAAGGAAGTGCTGGATTGCTTCCGCCTTCGCCAAACGGCTACGGCGGACAGGTCGTCGCAAGCGCTCCTCGCAATGACGTTGATGGTTCGGAGCGTAACTTCGCATTCTCGCGACGCGATGCGCCCGAGTTTTGCAAATTCATTCCGCCCCCGAAAAACAGAGGGCGCAACGCGACCCTCAAGATAAACTGCACACGTGCATACAGGTTCAGCGGAAGCAGTCCGGCCTTCCCTGCGCAATGGTTTTACGGCTTATATCGTGCTCTCCCCGGCGAGACCTGGCTTGTTTGTCACCGTCATCCCCAAGAAGCTTGCTTCTCAGGAATTTGACGGCTGCCATCGGGGCCCGTCCGCGTCACGCGCTGTTCGTCAAAAGCGCATCCGCGTCCACCGCTCCCCGCCCCACGTCAGTGACGATGGCCAACGCCCCTCTCTTGGGACGGGATGGCGAAGATTAAGCAGGTGAGTTGGGTCAAGAGTCAAGGATAATTTCGGAAAATCGGAAGTGGCGCGGAGGTGGAGGTTTGAAAGGAGATGGACACAACATCGTGTGATTTGCCCTGGCGGCATAATCAACTGGTGCTCTCCACGGGCCAACGCCATACCGCGCGACAACTCACCCCGTCATCCTGAGGTGCGCGCCATCTTCGGCGCGCCTCGAAGGATGGTGTTCAGCATCGTGCGTGCGGCCATCCTTCGAGGCTCGCCAAGAGGCTCGCACCTCAGGATGACGGTGCCGTTGCGGCGAGTGGTAGTTAGCTCGAGCTATCGCCCCACTTCCACAGCAAGAGCCACATCAGGAACACCCGCGCCTCCAGCGGCAGCTCATCAGGCAGATCGATGCTGACGTCTTGGGTAAAGTTGAACCGGCTGGACGGCGTGATGCCCCCGACCCTGGCGTCGCCGTCAAACAGGCCGAACCGCCTCGCGAGAATCTCCTCGGCCTTCAGCCTCCATTCGCGGCCGGCGCTGGTGACCGTGTAACGGTTCACGAACGGCACCTGTCGAGCCGAGACCAATGCGACGTTGTCGCGTAACAGCTCGTAGAGCGGGGCGAACACGCCGGCTCGCCGGATCGTGTAGGTCCGGCCGTTCAGCGTGAACCCCAGTCTGGCGTGATCCAGCACCGCGATCGGGGTGCCGTCGATGCTGAGCTGCAACGCGCTGACGCTACCGGTAGCCTTGATCATGCGGTCTGCACTCGAGGAGTTCATGTCTCGATCCGAAAACCATGTCACGGGTCGGCGGATCTGGAAAGCGACAAACGTGGAAGCCGCCCGTTGTGAGGTAACCGACCATTAGGATTTGGTTCGCGTCGATTTGCCTGACTCCGATTCGTTCTTTGAGAACGGAATAGAGTCAGAGCGAGAACATTCGGCCGTTCGACGGATAACGCTCCATGCGCTTGTCATGTATCTGCGGTTACGCCGGAGATAAGGAACCCCTCTTTCGACGTCTATTTCTGGATTGACGGGCCCGAGAAAACCTAACCAAAATCAACGCACTGAAGTAGTCCTCCTGGCGGGAGGCCCTCATGAACGACCTCTCAGGCTACGACTTCTCGTCGCTGCGGGACGGGGAGATCGCCCTCTACCGTGGCGCCGGCGACGGCCTGGCGTCGATCCTGCTTGCTGCAGCGGGCGAAGCCTCGCTCGGCGCGGTCGAGCGGCTGCAACACGAATATGCACTCAGGGCCGAACTTGACAGCGGCTGGGCAGTGCGCCCCGTCGCGCTGACACATCACAACGACCGCATCGCGCTGGTGCTTGAGAATTCCAGCGGTGAACTGCTCGATCGGCTGCTGGGCCAGCCATTGGAAGTATCGCATTTCCTTCGCATTGCGATTCCGCTCGCGGTCGCGCTGCGCCGGGTGCACGCGCGAGGTCTCGTTCATAAAGACATCAAGCCTACAAATATTTTGGTTGATACCGTAAGCGGCGGGGTGTGGCTGACTGGGTTCGGCATTGCCTCGCGTCTGCCCCGCGAGCGTCAGGCCCCGGCGCCGCCAGAAGTGATCGCGGGGACGCTCGCCTACATGGCGCCGGAACAAACCGGACGGATGAACCGTTCGGTGGACTCCCGCAGCGATCTCTATGCGTTGGGCGTCACCTTCTACGAGATGCTGACGGGGACACTACCCTTCACCGCCGCCGATCCGATGGAGTGGGTGCATTGTCATATCGCGCGGCAACCGGTGCTACTCGGTGAGCGCGTCGCTGGCGTTCCGGGGCCGCTCTCTTCGATCGTGATGAAGCTTCTGGCCAAGACCGGCGAGGAGCGCTACCAGACCGCCGTCGGCCTCGAGGTTGATCTGAAGCGCTGTCTGGCGGAGTGGCAGTCGCATGGCGGGATCGAACCCTTTTCCCTTGGTGATCACGACATATCGGACCGGCTGCTGATCCCGGAGAAACTCTACGGCCGGGAGCGCGAGATTGACACTCTTCTCGGGTGCTTCGACCGGGTCGTGGCGACCGGCGCCGTGGAGCTTGTGCTGGTGTCCGGATATTCGGGCATCGGCAAGTCCTCAGTGGTGAATGAGCTGCACAAGGTGCTGGTGCCGCCGCGTGGGATGTTCGCGTCCGGCAAGTTCGACCAGTACAAGCGCGACATCCCCTACGCGACCCTGGGCCAGGCATTCCAGAGCCTTGTACGCTCGCTCCTGACCCAAAGCGAGGAAAGGCTTGGCCGGTGGCGCGAAGCCTTTAGCGGCGCGCTTGGACCGAACGGTCAGCTCATCGTCAATCTGGTTCCGGAGCTGGAGCTCGTTATCGGCAAACAACCGCCGGTCGCGGACCTGACGCTGCGAGACGCACAGAACCGCTTCCAGATGGTGTTCCGACGCTTTCTTGCCGTGTTCGCGCGCAAGGAGCACCCGCTCGCGCTGTTCCTCGATGATTTGCAATGGCTGGACGCAGCAACGCTGGACCTCCTCGAACATCTTGTGACGCATCCTGAAGTTCAGCACCTGCTGGTAATCGGCGCCTATCGGGACAACGAGGTCAGTCGCGCTCACCCGCTGCGGCACTCGATAGAAGAAATCGGCAAAACCGCCACGAGAGTGCATGAGATTGTACTAGCCCCGCTTCGGCTCGAAGACGTTGGCCGGCTCATCGCCGACGCACTCCGCACCAGTCAGCAACGCGCGCGGTCATTGGCTGAGCTGGTCCAGGAGAAGACCGCCGGCAATCCGTTCTTCGCGATCCAGTTTATGATCGCCTTGGCCGACGAGGGGTTGCTCACATTCGAGCCAGCCGCGTCAATGTGGCAATGGAACATCGATCGCATCCGCGCCAAGAGCTACACCGATAACGTGGCGGATCTTATGGCCAGCAAGTTGGAGCGGCTCCCCACCCCTACCCAGGAAGCCCTGAAACAGCTCGCCTGCCTTGGCAACGTCGCCCTGATCGCTACTCTCTCCCGGGTTCTCGGGAAAACACCCGAGGCCATGCAAGCGGTCCTCTGGGAAGGCGTCCGCGCCGGGCTTGTCTTGGATCAAGACAGCACCATTCGCTTCCTGCATGATCGGATCCAGCAGGCGGCTTATACGCTGATCCAGGAGGAGCAGCGCGCGGAAGTCCACCTGCGGATCGGCCGCGCGTTGCTGACGAGCATGACGGCGGACGAACTCGCCGAGCACCTATTCGATGTGGCGAACCAACTCAATCGGGGCGCCGAGCTGGTGGTGGAGCCGGACGAGCGGGCGCAACTGGCGACGATCGATCTGCGCGCCGGGCGTAAAGCCAAGGCTTCGGCCGCCTATGCGTCAGCGCGCGGGTATTTCTCGGCAGGCATGGCCCTGCTCGACGATCTGGACTGGGGCAGCCGCTTCGAATTGATGTTCAGCCTGCGGCTCGAGCGCGTGGAGTGCGAGTTTCTGACCGCCAATTTCGATCAAGCTCAGCAACTAATTGCGGAGTTGCTGCTGCGCGCAGCCTCGAAAATCGACCAGGCTGCCGTTTACCACCTGAAGGTCCAGCTCCATGTCAGGAAGTCGGAGCATGCGCAAGCCGTGGCCGGCGCGCTCGCCTGTTTGCAGCTGTTCGGCATCGAACTGCCGGCACACCCGAGTTGGGAGCAGGCGCAGGGCGAGTACGAGATGGTCTGGCGGAATCTGGACGGGCGTCCGATCGAGTACCTGATCGACCTTCCGCTGATGACCGATCCGGAAATGCAGGCCGCCATGCAGGTGCTATCGGTCATTACCCCCGCCGCCTACTTCACCGACTTCCATTTGTGGTGTGTACTCGCATGCCGCATCGTGAATCTCAGCATGCAGCACGGAATCAACGGCGCTTCGGCCCATGGCTATGGTCTTCTTGGATTTATCCTTGGGCCGACCTTCCACCGGTATGGAGACGGTTATCGTTTTGCCAAACTCGCCAGCGATCTAGTCGAGAAGCACGACTTTATTGGCTACCAGGCGAAGGTTCATTTCGTGACAGCATCGGTTGCCATATGGACGCAGCCGATCGGGAGCGTGATCGATCTCACGCGGGCGGCCTCTCGCAGCGCAATCGAGACCGGGGATCTGAGCTACGCCTGCTACAGCCTGCACGAATTGGTCACAGGCCTCCTCCTGCGGAACGATCCGCTCGAAGCAGCATGGCGTGAATTGGAGAAGGGCCTGGACTTCGTCCGGAAAGCGCAGTTTCGAGACGTCGCGGCCGTTATCCTGGGCCAGCAACGCTTCATCGCGACGATGCAGGGAAGGACTGCGACCCTTTCTACTTTCAACGATCCGCAGTTCGACGAGGAGGCGTTCGAAGTCGAACTGACCGCGAACCGGACGGCCACGGTGATCTGTCTCTACTGGATCCTCAAACTGAAAGCGCGCCTCCTGTCGGGCGACTACGTCGAGGCGCTGGCGGCGGCCGAAAAGGCGAAAGAGCTGCTTTGGGCCATAACCATTCATGTACAGCAGCTCGATTACTTTTACTACACCGCGCTGACGGTGGCCGCACTCTACGAGAGGGGTTCTGGCAACGAGCAGGCTATTTGGCGCGAACTCCTAACGAGACACCGGGAGCAACTACGCGAGTGGGCCGAAAATTATCCACCGACATTCGCCGACAAACACGCTCTGGTGGCGGCTGAGATCGCGCGCATCGAGGGGCGAGACGCCGATGCAATGCGTCTGTACGAAGAGGCCATTCGCTCGGCCCGGGAGAACGGTTTCGTGCAGAACGAGGGCTTGGTCCATGAATTGGCCGCGCGATTCTTCACGACACGCGGCTTCGATACGATCGCCCGGACCTGTGTGCACGAAGCGCGGCGCTGTTACCTGCGTTGGGGCGCGTTCGGCAAGGTGCGGCAGCTCGAACAGCTTCATCCGCGTCTCCGCGACGCGGCAGTTCCTGCATTTCCGACCGCTACCATTGGTGCGTATGTCGAGCAGCTGGATGTCGGAACGGTGCTCAAGGCTTCGCAGGCGGTGTCCGGCGAGATCGTCCTCGATGTACTCATCGAGACCCTGCTGCGGATCGCAGCCGAGCACGCCGGCGCAGAGCGTGGCCTGCTAATTCTGTTGCAGGGCAGCGAACCACGGATCATGGCGGAAGCAACGACGGCTCCCGGCCACGTGGAGGTCACGCCGCGCCAGACGGCCATATTACCGGCTGAGCTTCCCGAATCGGTTCTTCGTTACGTGATCCGGACGCGGGAAAGCGTGATCCTTGATGATGCGCTGGCGCAGAATCCATTCTCGGCTGATGAATACCTCGGTCAGATGCACGTCCGGTCAGTGCTTTGCCTGCCTCTCGAGAGGCAAGCCAAGCTGATCGGGGCGCTGTATCTCGAGAACAAGCTGGCGTCGTACGTGTTCACCCCGGCCCGGATCTCGGTTTTGAAAATGCTGGCGTCACAGGCGGCGATTTCGCTCGAGAACGCCCGTCTGTACAGCGATCTCAGGGAGCGGGACGCTCGGATCCGCCGGCTGGTCGACGCTAATATCATTGGCATGATGATATGGGCCGATGATGGCCAGATCATCGAAGCCAACGAAGCCTTTCTCGGCATGTTGGGCTACAGCAGGGAAGACCTTGTCTGGGGTCGATTGCAACGGAAGGATTTGACGCCGGCCGAATGGCACGAAGCCGATGACGAGGCGCTGGCAAGACTGAAGGCCACTGGAACTATCCAGCCGCGCGAAAAGGAATTTTTCCGAAAAGATGGCAGCCGCGTACCGGTACTTGTCGGTGCGGCGAGCTTGGAGGGAAGTCGGGAGGAGACTGTCTCTTTCGTGCTCGATTTGTCAGAGAACAAATGCGCGGAGGAGAGCCTGCGCGAGAGCCAGCGGCGATATGGTGAAGCGCAGATTGCGCTCGCGCACGCGAATCGCGTCACGACCATGGGGCAACTAACCGCCTCAATCGCCCATGAAGTGAACCAGCCGCTCACCGGCGTCACAGCCAACGCCGAGGCCTGTCTGCGCTGGCTCCGCCGCGAAACTCCCGACGTGGACGCGGCGTGCCGCTCGGTGGAATGGATTATCGACGACAGCAATCGGGCAAGGGAGGTTATCCAGCGCGTCCGAGCGCTCGCGAACAAGACCGACGTTGAGACAGTCGCGCTCGATGCTAATGACCTCATCAGGGACTCCATCGCGCTGGTCCAGCGTGAGCTGATGAGCCACCAGATATCGTTGCGGATGGAGTTGGCGTCCCCTCTCCCTGTGATTCTGGGTGATCGGGTCCAACTGCAGCAGGTGATCATCAACCTGGTGATGAATGGCGTTGAAGCCATGCAATCGGTGACTGATCGGCCGCGCGAACTGGTGATCCGATCGTGCCAGGAAAGGACACAACAAGTGCTCGTCAGTGTGGTGGATTGCGGCGTCGGAATCTCCGCTGAGAATGCGGACCGGCTGTTCAATGCCTTCTTCACCACCAAATCCAGCGGTATGGGCATGGGACTTTCGATCTGCCGTTCGATCATCGAAGCCCACGGTGGCCGGCTGTGGGCGGCGGCAAATGTGCCCCATGGAGCCACGTTTCAGTTCACTCTGCCGGTGAACGCAGCCGCATCGTGAGGTGGCGCACTTAAGCCGTCCACGCACTTCGCATTGGTGGCAACAGGCGACATTGCGCGATCGGTTTTATACGAAAGAGGCCATCAACTCAGACAGGCGGGCATCCAGGCGCGTCTGCGCATCAACGTCGGCGACATCATCATCGAGCCGGCGTCACTGCATCAATTGCCCCTCTGACTTGAGATATCTCAACTTCCGCAGGGTAGTTAGTTGGAAAATGGATTCACCAAAAAAGTGATGTAGAAAATTATTCTCTGGGCAGCGTTTAGACCCATGCGGGCTGAGGAATCGGCCGGCCGGAGCCGAATGAGAAAACGGGATCTTGACAGATTTGCGGGGTCGGATGCATTGCGTCGCCGCGCACACTCGGCGATACCCGGCGGCGCGCATACTTATGCGAAAGGCGATGATCAATATCCGGTGCTGGCGCCCGGATTCATTACCAGAGGCCTTGGTTGCCATGTCTGGGACGTTGATGGCAACAAATTCACCGAGTATGGAATGGGCTTGCGCGCGGTCACACTCGGCCATGCCTTTCCGAGCGTCATTGCCGCCGCCAGCCGGCAGATGAAGCTTGGCAGCAACTTCACCCGGCCTTCGCCGCTGGAGGTAGAGTGCGCCGAGAATCTGCTCGAGGTGGTGCCCGGCGCGGAAATGGCGAAGTTCACCAAGGACGGTTCGACCGCCACCACCGCCGCCGTACGCCTGGCGCGCGCCTATACCGGCCGGGATCTCGTTGCGTTCTGTGTGGAACATCCTTTCTTTTCCTACGACGACTGGGCGATCGGTTCGACGCCTTTGAATTCAGGAATCCCACAGGATGTAGCGCGCCTGACGCTGACATTCCGTTACAACGACCTCGCGAGCGTAGCAGCGCTGTTCTCCGCCCATCCAGAGGGTATCGCAGCTTTGATCCTGGAGGCCGCCAGGGACGTCGAACCCGCGAAGGGATTTCTGGCCGGGCTATCCGAGCTATGCCATAGCAACGGAGCGCTGCTGATCATCGACGAGATGATTACTGGTTTTCGCTGGCCGCAGTGCTCGGCCCAACGCCACTACGGCCTGGAAGCGGATCTTTCCGCATTCGGCAAAGCGCTCGGCAACGGCTTCGCAATCTCCGCGCTAGTGGGCAAGCGTGAGATCATGCGGCTCGGTGGCTTCGACGATGATCCCGACCGCGTGTTTCTGCTGTCGACCACGCACGGTGCCGAGACTCATGCGCTCGCGGCTGCGCTGGCCGTCATGGAAGTCTATCGCAGCGAGCCGGTGATCGAGACGTTGGAGCGCCAGGGCGAACGACTGAAGACCGGCATCGGGTCGGCAGTGGCTCGCCACGGTTTGGCTGGGCATTTTCAACTAGCCGGCCGCCCCGCCAACCTTGCCTACACTTGCCGCGACCGCGACGGCACGCCATCACAGATATTCCGCACGCTTTTCTTGCAGGAGACCATTCGCCGCGGCGTGCTCGCACCTTCGCTGGTCGTCAGCTATTCGCATTCGGACGCCGACATCGATAAGACCGTAGAAGCGATCGACGGCGCTCTCGGGGTCTATCGCCGGGCACTGGAGGACGGTCCCGAGGTTTACCTCGTGGGCCGGCCGGTGCAGCCGGTATTTCGCCTGCGCCGCGCGAGCCCGAGACTATCCGGCAACAGTCGCCCGAGCGCAGTTCCTCCATTGGTTGCGGAGCCCTGATCATGGCAGCCTCTGTCGTACAGCAATTGCAAAAACTGCGACGCGATCCGGTCCGGGGAATTCAATATCTTTTTCGCTGGGCAGAATTCCGTCTTCGCCCTGCTGAGGCAGAGGAGAAACTCAAGAAGGATGCACAGCGTTACTGGAATGCTCCAGGTACCGAGTTGCTCAATCAGTATTCGCACTGGCGCGGCGTCGGCATTTTTGCAGATGACAATCTCTGGCTGGCGCTGGGCCGCAGGAATCTGGAACTTTATCAGCAATTCCGTCGCATGTTGGGCGTGACCAAGTTGCCCCGACGGATTGTCGAATGGGGATGTGGCGGCGGCGCCAATGCCGTACACTTCGCCCCACTCGCCGAAACCTACATCGGCATCGACGTTACCCGGCCCAGCCTGCAGGAATGTGCCAGACAACTCGACGCCGCTGGCTTCCGCGACTTCGAGCCGGTCCTGATAGACGCCGGCGCTCCGGAAACCGCCCTCACGGAGATCACCGGGAAATGCGATTTGTTTCTCTCGACCTACGTGTTTGAGGTCTTCCCGACGCCCGAATACGGGCTGCGTGTGCTGCGCATCGCCCGCGAATTGCTGAATGACGGAGGCCTGGCGATCATCCAGGTACGCTTTATTTCCGATTCCTGGAGCTCGCAACCGAAGCGCTTTGCCTACAACAGGAATCTCACCAGCAACACATACCGGATCGAGACCTTCTGGGACGAGGCGCAAAAATGTGGATTCGTGCCTCAGGCCGTCCGGCTGCTGCCGCAGGACAAATTGATCGACAACACCAACTACGCCTATTTTTTACTCTCGACTTGAGCAGGAGCGGATGCCTCGACAGTTTTCTAGCGCCGCTGGCTCGCCGTCAGCGCGTCGCCGAACGCCTGAAACAGCGTCCGGTTGACCGGATTGCGCTGCGGGTCGTATTCGGCGTGCCATTGCACCCCGAGTGCGAAACTTGGCGCGTCGGCGATGCGGATCGCCTCGATGGTGCCGTCTTCCGCCACGCCCTCGATGACGACGCGCTTGCCGGGCTCCAAGATGCCCTGCCCGTGCAGCGAATTGACCCGGATAGTCTCGCGGCCCAACAGTTTTGCGAATGCGCCGCCCGGGGTTAGCGTGACGTCATGGCGGTCGGCGAACACGACGGTCGGATCGGGATGGATTTCGCCGTTCTCCAGCCGCGGCATCCGGTGGTTCATGCGCCCGGGTATTTCGCGGATTTCCGGATGCAGCGAGCCGCCAAAGGCGACGTTCATTTCCTGCAGGCCGCGGCAGATGCCGAACAGCGGCACGCCGCGGGCGACGCAGGCCTCCGACAGCGCCAGCGCCAGATCGTCGCGCAGGATATCGTAGGGTTCATGCTTGGCGCACGGTTCGGTCTTGAAGCGCGTCGGATGAACATTGGCGCGCGCCCCGGTCAGCACGATACCGTCGACGGCATCCAGCAAAGCGGCAATGTCGGTGATCTCTGGCGTTCCCGCGAACATCAGCGGCAGGGCGCCCGCGACCTCGGCTACCGCGCGGAGGTTCCGTTCACCGACGAGTTGTGTCGCGAAGCAATTCTCGACTTGGTGGGCGTTTCCGATCACGCCGACGACGGGCCGTCTCATCGCTCCACTTTCAAGGTTTCGGGCAAGAATTGTCTACGCCGGATCATGATTCCAGCGCGATCATGCCTCCCGAGCGGCCGCGGATCAACATTTTATGCCAGCATACGTCACGCCACAGCCCTGCAAGAACCGGGGACCGCAGGCCGCCAATTTCCGCTTCGAGGCTGGCGCAATCGGGCATTTTCGGCTTTGCCGGGATGCAAGGCGCTGCCAAGCGGCATGTTTGGCACGCGAAAGCCTGTTTGGCCGCCATGTCCCGCTGCCTGCCCCCCTTCCCGGCTTGATCCGGTGGCCGATTGTCGAAAGAGTGAAGCTTTGGGACAAGCCATCGAACAGGGGAGCAAATTGCCAAACTCGGTTGACGATCGTGTTTCTGCCCGCGGCGACCTTGCCTGGGCGATATCCGTCGGCGGCATCGGCATCGTCGCCTTCGCCGCGCTGTTGCTGTTCGCATGGTACTTCGCCGCGACGCTGTTTTTGGTGTTCGCCGGCATGCTGCTCGGGGTCGCGCTCAACGCCATGAGCAACCTCTTGGGGCGCGTGATCCGGCTGCCGCATGCGCTGCGGCTGACCATCGTCTGTCTGGTGCTGGCGGGCCTGTTGTCGGGCGTGGTCTTCCTCGGCGGCACCACCATCGCGCAACAGGCCAAGGTATTGAGCGATACGATCAAGTCGCAACTGGTCACGGTCAAGGGTTTCCTGGAGAAAAACGGCGTCGACACCAGCTACTTCAACCTCGGAAATGCATCGGCCGCACCGGCGGCCGGAGCATCGCCGTCGGAAACGCCCGCCGCTGCCGCGCCACGCAATCTTCCGAGCGCCAGCGAATTTGCCTCGGGCGGCGGCGCGATCGTGAGCCAGACCCTCAAGCTGCTGCTGGGCACCGTGAGCGCGGTCGGAAATTTCTTTATCGTGCTGTTTCTCGGGCTGACCTTCGCCGCGCAGCCCAGCGTTTACCGCAACGGACTATTGTTCATGGCGCCGGCGCGGCAGCGGGCGCGCGCCACCATCATCGTCGACCGCATCGGCGAAACGCTGGAGCGCTGGCTGATCGCCCAGATCCTGACCATGGCCGCGGTGTTTCTCGTGACCTGGATCGGGCTCGCGCTGATCGGCATCCAGAGTTCGTTCATCCTGGGCATCCAGGCCGGATTGCTAGCCTTCATTCCGACGGTCGGCGCGCTGCTCGCCGGACTGATCGTGGTGCTCGCCAGCCTCGCCTCCGGATGGGTCGCAGCCCTCAGCGCATTCGGGCTGTTTCTCGGCGTTCATGCGCTGGAGAGCTACGTCCTGACCCCGATCATCCAGCGTCAGGCGCTCGACATTCCACCCGCCACGCTGTTCGCATTCCAGATCCTGCTCGGCGTGGTGTTCGGCATCTGGGGACTGGCGCTGGCGCTGCCGTTGATGGCGATCGTCAAAGTCATGATCGACTATTTCAAGGCCGAGGAAGCAGCGCCGGTCGCGGTGGCGGCCTGAACCTTCAGGCTGACGTCACCACCGTCTCGGTGTGTTCGACCTCGGGCGGGCTTGCGAAATATTGGCCGACCAGGCCGCGCCAGGCCGTAAAATCTTCGGAGCCCCGGAAATCGACCGTGTGATTTTCCAGCGTCTCCCACTTTGCCATCAGCCGGTAGCGCGACGGTTTCTCGATCGACTTGTGCAGCTCAAAACCCTTGCCGCCCTTGGCGCGCAGGAATAACGGGCGGGCCTTGGCGACCGCGGCCTCAAAATCCTTCTCGGTGCCTGGCTTGACGTCGATCTGGGCGATTTCGGTGATCATGGCGGTTGCGGCCTCCGGTTTGCGACGGAGCTTTCTATCGCACTTGCCGGCAAAAGAAAAAGGCGCCTCGCGGCGCCTGCGATCCGCCCTGTCCGGGACCGGTCAATTCAGCAGCAGCACCGAACCTGCGACCATCAACGTGCAGCCGACGAACATCACGATCGGCCAGCGGCTGCGCGGCTGATCATAACGGCCTTGCGCGCGCCGCTCCGAGATCAGCGCGTTCTCATATTCGTCCGAGGTCGAGAACATACAGGCAAATCCGCCGCGGGCCGACATCGCGTCGGCTTCAAGCGACATCAAGGCGGTGTCAGCGTGCTGTCTGCGGTACGATTGCATACCGTTGAGGATATCGAGCGAATGGTAAACGGCGCGTTACCACGCGGCTACGCGGGACTGGGAACGCCGGCGCGCTGCGCGCTCGGCAGGCCCGCGGTTTTGCGCCGCCATTTTTCCAGCGACAGCGGCAACTCCTCGGCGGCCTCGACCCGATTTCGGCCGCCACGCTTGGCCTGATAGAGCGCCGTGTCGGCGGACGCCAGCAGCACTTCGAGCTCGGTGCCCGCCGGTCCGCCGGCAACCCCGATGCTGACGGTGGTATCGACCGGGCCTTCGTCGACCGCGATCCCTGAAGTCGCGAATGTTTCGCGCACGCGCTCGGCTGCGAGCACGCCTTCCTCGAGCGAACACGGCAGCAACGCCGCGAACTCCTCGCCGCCGATTCGCCCCGACAAATCCGTGATCCGCAGCGTGTTGATCACGATGGCCGAGAACAGTTTGAGGATTTCGTCGCCGGCCGGATGGCCGAAGCGATCATTGATCGACTTGAAATGATCGATGTCGAATATCAATACCGTCACCGGGCGGCCCGCATTGGCTTCGCGCTCGATCACCCGCGCCGAGGCTTCGGAAAAACCGCGGCGATTGAGCATCCCGGTCAAAGGATCCATCGAGGCCGCGGTCTTGTGCACCGTGACCGCGCGCTCCGACACCAGCATGAAGATCACGAACACGGTGCCGACGGCATAGAGCACGAGTTCGACGGAGAACACCTTGAGCCAGATGCTGCCGTTGAATGCTGTGTCCTGCCGACGCAGGAAATCGCCGAGCAAGATCGGCAGCATCAGCACCAGACCGTGCAGCACCGGCACCACGATCGCCGGCCACCGCCTTTGCAGCTGCCGGCGACGCTCGGTCCACAATTCGGACGCCGTCAGCGCCGCATACACCGCGACAATGCCGGCGCCTATCGTCATCCGCAGCTCGGCGGCCGCGGGCGAAAGCGTCACGGCGGCCGCGATCCAGGCAATCGCGCCGAGCACGAGCCCTGGCAGATTGGGTCTGCGGCCGTGAAACACCCGCGAGGCATTCCAGACCATGCCGCAGGCCGCGAAGCCGACGGCATTCAACGCCAGCGACAGCAGCGGGCCGAGCATGTCGCTCGCCAGCGTCCAGAGCGCGACGGATGCGGCACCCAGCAGATAAGCGGTTCCCCACCATTTCAGCGCCGGGATGCTTTCCTGCCTGCCGAAAAACAGCAGCATGCCGCCGAGCATCGCAGCCATCATCGTGGCAACGAGATAGAGCGTCGAAATATCAAGTAACATGGATGTGCCACCCAGCCCGAGTTTAATGCACATGCCGCGGCGGATCTGATCGAACGCAGCGGCACAGTCTGCAATGCTAATGCGGCCGTGTTGGCAATCCGTTTGCGTCCACCGGCAAGTTTTCAGGAAAAATTACGTATAATAGTCGCTAAAAACGGGCAGCGAACGACCACCGGCCGCCTTCAAATGGCTGACGACCCGGTTTGAAACCGATGCGCCAAAAACAAAAAGGCGCCCGAAGGCGCCTTTCGAAGTTCTTGCGATCGCCGACGTCGCGGCAAATTCCAGCGAAGCAATTAGCGCTTCGAGAACTGGAACGACTTGCGCGCCTTGGCGCGACCGTACTTCTTGCGCTCGACCACGCGCGAGTCGCGGGTGAGAAAACCGCCCTTCTTCAGAACGCCGCGCAGATCGGGTTCGAAATAGGTCAGCGCCTTCGACAGGCCGTGACGCACGGCGCCGGCCTGACCCGACAGACCGCCACCGGTCACGGTGCAGATCACGTCGTACTGGCCGGCGCGGGCCGCGGCGACCAGCGGCTGCTGGATCATCATCCGCAGCACCGGGCGTGCGAAATAGACTTCGACTTCGCGCGCGTTGACGGTGACCTTGCCGGCACCCGGCTTGATCCAGACCCGGGCAACCGCGTCCTTGCGCTTACCGGTGGCATAGGCACGGCCGAACTTGTCGACCTTCTTGACGTATTTCGGCGCTTCCGGCGCCGCCGTCTTCAGCGACGACAACTGGTCGAGGGACTGCATGGTATCGGACATCTTACGCGGCCCTCATGTTCTTGCGATTCATCGACGCGACGTCGAGCGTCTCGGGTTGCTGGGCTTCGTGGGGATGCTCGGCGCCCGGGTAAACCCGCAGGTTGCCGAGTTGCACACGGCCGAGCGGTCCGCGCGGAATCATCCGCTCGATCGCCTTCTCGACCACGCGCTCGGGGAAACGGCCCTCGAGGATCGACTTGGCGGTGCGTTCCTTGATGCCACCGATGAAGCCGGTGTGGTTGTAGTAGACCTTGTTGTCGCGCTTGCGACCGGTCAGCACGATGTGGGCCGCGTTGATGATGATGACATGGTCACCGCAATCGACGTGGGGGGTATAGATCGGGAGGTGCTTGCCGCGAAGGCGCATCGCGACGATGGTGGCGAGCCGGCCGACGACCAGACCCTTGGCGTCGATCAGCACCCACTTCTTCGTCACCTCGGCGGGCTTTGCCGAAAACGTTTTCATGTGAGGAAATCCGTAAAAATGGAAATCGGCGCGAAGCGCGCCGAACTGCTGCGGTTTCTAGATAGTCCGCGCGCTCACGTCAATGCAAATTGAAGGCAATAATCTATGTAGAAACATATACTTATAAATATGGTGCTATATTACCTGAGAAAAGCTCAAGCATTTGGAATGGAGTAGGTCGCCGTCACGTGGGCAATCGGATCGGCCGATGTCCCCGACAGCAGACTGACCTCACCCACCGCCAACCGCTTGCCGAGCTTCAAAAGCCGAGCTGCCGCCAGCACATCCTGCCCCGGTTGCCCCTTGCGCAGAAAATTGATGTTGAGATTGGTGGTGACCGCGAGCCCGACCGGGCCGATCGCCGACAGCAACACCACATACATCGCGAGATCCGCCAACGCCATCAGGGTCGGTCCCGAAACCGTGCCGCCCGGCCGCAGCATGCGATCGCTGTAACGCTGGCGCAGCAGACAGGTCGCGCCATCGGCGCTTTCGATCGAAATATCGCCGGCGGTAAAAGCCTGGGGAAATTCGCCATGGAGAAACGTCTCGAGTTCCGCCATGTTCATTTTTGCAGTGGTCATACGCTACGCCCGCCCTCGCCTGTACCCGTCTGTTACATTAAGATGACGGCCTCGCCCACCCGGATATTTCGATGATGGCTCAAGCCGCCCGTGCCACGACGCCGCAACCGCCGATCCTGCTGCGCGAAACCTTGGGCAGCATCGCCGTGCTGACACTCAACCGCCCGGCCAGCCGCAACAGCCTGTCGGAAGCGATGATCGGCGAACTGCACGCCGCGCTCGACAACATCCGCGACGACGCAAGCGTGCGCGCGGTCGTGATCGCCGCCAACGGACCGGCGTTCTCCGCCGGCCATGACATGAAGGAATTGACCGCGCGCCGCGCCGATCCCGATCGCGGACGGGCTTATTTCGCGCAGATGATGAACGCATGCAGCGCGATGATGCAGGCCGTGGTGCATCTGCCGCAGCCCGTCGTCGCCGCGGTGCAGGCCATCGCCACCGCGGCCGGATGCCAGCTGGTGGCAAGCTGCGACCTGGCTGTCGCCTCCGAGGCCGCGAGCTTTGCAACTCCCGGCGTCGATATCGGATTGTTTTGTTCGACGCCGATGGTGGCGCTGTCGCGCAATGTGCCGCGCAAGCAGGCGATGGAAATGCTGCTGACCGGCGAGCCGATATCCGCCGCGACCGCGCGCGAGATCGGCCTGATCAACCGCGTCGTCGCGGCCGGCAGCGAGCGCGAAGCAGCGATTGCGCTGGCGCAAAAGGTCGCGCTGAAATCCGCCTACACGGTCAAGCTCGGCAAGGCCGCCTTCTACCGTCAGGCCGAAATGAGTCTGTCGGACGCCTATCGCTACGCGGCCGAGGTCATGACCGAGAACATGATGGCGCGCGACGCCGAGGAAGGCATCGGCGCCTTCATCGAGAAGCGCGAGCCGAAATGGCAGGACAGATAATTCCGTCATTGCGAGCGAAGCGAAGCAATCCATGCCGCTAGCAAAAGCTGGATTGCTTCGCTTCGCTCCTCGCAATGACGAAGGAAAGAAGCGGGCTAAATGAACCACGACGCCTACGACGACAATTACATCCGCGAAATCCTCAACGGCGTGAAATCGATCGCCATGGTCGGCGCCTCGCCGGTCAATGTGCGGCCGAGCTATTTTGCCTTCAAATATCTGGCCCAGCGCGGCTACGACATGATCCCGATCAATCCCGGTCACGTCGGCAAGAGCCTGCTTGGCAAACCGTTCGTTGCCTCGCTCGCCGATATCGGCCGTCCCGTCGACATGATCGACATCTTCAGGAACTCGAGCCACATCATGCCGGTGGTCGAGGAGGCGCTGAGGCTTGCGCCATTGCCGAAGGTGATCTGGATGCAGCTCGGTGCGCGCGATGACGCCGCCGCCGAGAAGGCGGAAGCCGCCGGCCTCAAGGTCGTCATGAACCGCTGCCCCAAGATCGAATATGGCCGGCTGTCCTCCGAGATTTCCTGGATGGGCGTCAATTCGCGCACGCTGAGCTCGAAGCGCGCGCCGGTCCCGACCCAGGGCATGCGGCTTTCGCTGAACCGGATGAGCGTCGGCGGCGGCGAGACCGCGGCATCCGATCGCGCCGCAAAAAACAAGAACGAGCCTTCGTGACGCGATTGCGAAACGATTGTTCCGAAAATACGGCAAGGCGAAGCACGGTCATTCCCAATCCACGATCGGGCATCAAGTCGGCTTGACTGCGACGATCTCTGCCGCGATTGTCCTCGTCCGATCAAGGAACGCGTTGGTCTCCGCCAGACCACAATGCCGCCCGCCACAACGTCACCAACGACTCGTCACCAACCACTACATCACACCGTGTTGTTCATGCTTTGGAACACAGCCAAAAAGGCTGTTGCCGAAGATGAAATTGTCGGAGAGAAAAAACAATGACCGATCGTGTTCCGGGATTTTCCACCCTTGCCGTGCATGCGGGCGCGCAACCCGATCCGACCACCGGCGCGCGGGCGACGCCGATCTACCAGACCACCTCGTTCGTGTTCAACGATGCCGATCATGCCGCATCTCTGTTCGGACTGCAGGCGTTCGGCAATATCTATACCCGCATCGGCAACCCGACCAACGCGGTGCTGGAAGAGCGCGTCGCAGCCCTCGAGGGCGGCACCGCCGCACTGGCGGTGGCATCCGGACACGCCGCCCAGGTGGTGGTGCTGCAGCAATTGCTGAGGCCCGGCGATGAGTTCATCGCGGCCCGCAAATTATACGGCGGATCGATCAACCAGTTCACCCACGCCTTCAAGAGCTTTGGCTGGAACGTGGTGTGGGCCGATCCCGACGATATCGGCAGCTTCGAGCGCGCGGTGACGCCGCACACCAAGGCGATCTTCATCGAATTGATCGCCAATCCCTCCGGCAGCGTCACCGATATCGAGGCGATCTCGGCGGTTGCCCGCCAGGCCGAGGTGCCGCTGATCGTCGACAACACCCTGGCGACGCCCTACCTGATCCGGCCGATCGACCACGGCGCCGACATCGTCGTGCATTCGCTGACGAAATTTCTCGCCGGCCACGGCAATTCGCTCGGCGGCATCATCGTCGACGCCGGCACCTTCGACTGGTCAAAGGGCAATAAATACCCGATGCTGAGCGAGCCGCGCCCGGAATATCACGGCATCCGGATCCAGGAGACGTTCGGTAATTTCGCCTTTGCGATCGCCTGCCGCGTGCTCGGTCTGCGCGACCTCGGCCCGGCGCTGTCGCCGTTCAACGCCTTTATGATCCTCACCGGCATCGAGACCCTGCCGCTACGGATGCAAAAGCATTGCGAAAACGCCAAGGCGGTCGCGGAATTCCTCTCGGGCCATCCCGCGGTCGCGACGGTGAATTACGCCGGCCTGTCGGGGGACAAGTACAACAATCTCGCGCGCAAATATGCGCCAAAGGGCGCCGGCGCGGTGTTCACCTTCAGCCTCAAGGGCGGTTACGACGCCGGCGTCAACCTGGTGTCGAACCTGAAACTGTTCTCGCATCTTGCCAATGTCGGCGACACGCGCTCGCTGGTCATTCACCCGGCATCGACCACGCACAGCCAGCTCGACGACGCGCAAAAGACGAAGGCAGGTGCCGCGCCCGATGTAGTGCGGCTATCGATCGGCATCGAAGACAAGGAAGATCTGATCGCGGATCTGGAACAGGCGCTGACGGCGTAAGCCGTCAGGCCTCTCGTTAACCTTCGTTAACCATCCGTCCGGCAAAGTGTCCCTGAATCACCCCTGATGATTCGGAGGCGAGCGATGTTGCGCTGGACAATGCCACTTCTGGTCACGGTTTTCGTGGCCGGCCCAGTGCTCGCCGCCGACCTGCCGGACGGGTCCGGCGCGACCATCTATCGCAAGGCCCCGCCCCGCCACGGCCGTGAAGTCTATGTCCAGGAAGAATCCGAGCTGCTGTTCACGCCCTATGACGATAGCCTTCCCTACGTCCACCTGCCGCCGATGACGCCGTTGCTGCCGGGATCGGCGACGCTTCCCGGCTATTACGGATCGAACCATTCCTACGAGTACCAGGGCCCCTATTATGGCGGGCCCAATCTCGGTTACTGGTATCGTCTGCCTTACGCCTGCGGCGTTTACGGGTATTGCTAGCGAGACTGCGCGCGTTACGGCTTTGCCGGGCGCACGGTGTTCTTGTCGGCGCGGGTCAGCCGGCTGTTGCGCTGAAACACCGAATAGGTCGCCAGCGCAAACACGATCACCAGAAGCTGCGCGGACAGCGCCTCGACCGTCGGATTGAGCCCGATGGCATCGAACCATGCCAGGCTCTTCAGCTCGGTGAACGGCAGCACCGATTGCTCCTGGAATTCCTGCACGGCTTCGCCGATGAACTTGATCGCCATCGCGAACAGGAATGCCGAGGTGATGATGAACAACGGCCGCAGCGGAATCCGCTGTGCGATCAGGTTGATGAAATAGAACAACACCGCAAGGCCGATGGTGGCAACGCCGAGCCCCGCGAACAGGCCCGCGGTCCAGCCGCCTTCGGTGGTCGCCAGTGCGTTGATGAACAGCACGGTCTCGGCGCCTTCGCGAAATACCGCGAGGAAGGCCAGCGCGCCGACCGCCCAGACGGTGTCCTGCGCCAGCGCGTGATTGGCCTTTTGCGCCAGATAATCCTGCCAGCCGCGCGGGTCCTGCTTCACCATCAGCCAGCCGCTGACATAGAGCATCAGGCTTGCCGCGACGAGAATGATGATGCCTTCCATGATGTCGCTGTGCGCGCCCGAATTCAGGACGGCAAACAACCAGGCCGCGACAAGACTGGCGGCGATGGCGGCAAGCGCGCCGCCGTAGAGCGCCTGGACGCGGTGGGCGGCGCCGGCCTTGGTGAGATAGCCGGCGAGCGCTGCGATCACCAGCAACGCCTCGAGGCCTTCGCGAAGCAGAATGACGGCAGCCTGAACGAATGCGGACGACATGACCAAGACCCTATGACACAAGACCCTGTGTTGGGCTGGTTGTATCGCTCCAAGGCCCTAAGTAAAGCCGCGCCGCTTCACGCAACTTCGTCAATCGGTGCGCAGATGGCAAAAAGCCCGCAAAACGGGGCACTTCGAGCGATCCTGTAGGCCTTAAGAATAGCTCAAATCAACCGGGCTGGCCGCGCGGCAGGACCAATTCCCGCGGCTGCGGGTCCGGCTGCCGCGCGGCCAACCGTTCGGCCTGGACCGTCGCCAAAGTCAGCACCGCGATCGCCACCGCCTGATGCGTCAAAGCGAGATCAATCGGGACTTGATTGAGCAGCGTCAGAATACCGAGCGTCGCCTGCAGTGTAATCGCGGCCACCAGCCATACGGCGCCGCGGATCACCGCGCCATCGGCCCGCGCGCGGATGGCATCGGCCGCGTGAAACACCGCCAGCGCGAACAACGCATAAGCGGTCATGCGATGCTCGAACTGCACCGTCAGCGTATTGTCGAACAAATTACGCCACCACGGCTGATCGAAGAACAAACGCGCAGCCGACGGAATAAACCCGCCGTCGATATCGGGCCAGGTATTGTAGACGCGGCCCGCGCGCAGGCCGGCGACCAGCCCGCCCAGATAAAGCTGCACGAATGTCAGCACCAGCAAGACCACGCTGGTGGCCTTCAGCCTTAAGTTCACCGCGGATGACGGCCGATCCGTCCATCGGCGCAGCGTCCAGACGATGGCCGAAAAGATCAGCAGCGCCAGCACCAGATGGGTGGCGAGACGGTAATGCGAGACTTCGACCCGCTCAGAGAGGCCCGAGGCCACCATCCACCAGCCGACCACCCCCTGCAGGCCGCCGAGCGCGAAGATCGCCCATAATCGCCGCTTCAATTCGCCGCTGAAAGCGCCGCGCCACAGGAACCAGAGGAACGGCAGCAGATAGGCGATGCCGATCACGCGCCCGAGCAGCCGGTGGCTCCACTCCCACCAGAAGATCGACTTGAATTCGGAAAGGCTCATTGCGGCGTTGAGCTCGCGATATTGCGGTATAGCCTTGTAGCCCTCGAACGCCTGCGTCCACTGCGCCTCGCTGAGCGGCGGCAGCGCGCCGCTGACCGGTTTCCACTCGGTGATCGACAGCCCGGACTCGGTGAGACGGGTGGCGCCGCCGACCAGCACCATGATCGCGATCAGGGCCGCGACGGCCAACAGCCACCACCTCACCGCGCGATCGCGCGAGGCTCGATCGGACAAGGCTTGCTCAGACAAGGCTTGCGGGGCGGGAATACCGGTCATGGAGGCTGTACTTGAATGAATTCGCGCTGCCCTTATAGTCCGCCCCTTCCCGCGCGCAAGGCGCGCTCCACCAGCGAGCCGCACATTTCCGTCATGGCCATACGCACCCGCAAGTTCTTTGGAACCATCGCCCTTCTGATGCTGGTGGTGGTGTGGTCATTGCTGGGGATGACGGCGGCGCAGACGCCGTGGCTGGCGAATTCCGGATGGCTGCAGGCCATCTTCTATGTCGTCGCCGGCATCGGCTGGGTGCTGCCGGCGATGCCGATCATCAGCTGGATGTCGCGACCGGACGCCTAATCCTGTTTTTCGAAGTCCTCATCGGATCGCGCCGACCGCCTCGCCGCTTCCGATGTTTGAAGGCGGGCGCGGAAACATCGCGCCCGAAAGCATCACGCGCATCGCGCGCAGCGAACGCAGCCGTCCGTCCCAGGCGATGCGCGGCAGCGCGTGCAGATTGCTGTGTCCCGCGGTCTGCACCGTCCCCGGGATCGCCGACACCGCACTGACAAAACCCGCTTCCGCGGCCATCGCGACATGCTGCCGGCCCCAGGAGGCGCGATCGCCGAACGGATAGGCGAAATGCCTGACGTTGCGATGTAACGCGGCTTGCGCCACCGCCGCGCCCATCGTCATCTCACGCAACGCGGCTCGGTCCTTCAGGTTCGACAGAACAGGATGGTTGACGGTCGCACTCCCGATCGTCACACGCGGGTCGGCCGCGAGCCTCGTCAGCTCGCTCCAGTCCATCGAGGCGTCACGCGACAACGCCGCGAGATCGACCGAATATCGCGTGCAGAGATCGTTGATCGCCGACGACAGATCCTGTGGCGGCAACGAGCGCATCCAGCCCTCGAGAAAATCGTAGAGCTGATATTTCTCGGGGGTAGCGGCGATATTGAAATGCAGCTCCCTGCGATCGATCACGAGGCTGAGACGATTTTCACGCGCGATGATCGCTTCCAGCGCGAGCCACCATGCTTCCCCTACCCCATCCGGAAACGCCGTCGGCACATAAACCGCGAACGGCACCTGGTGCCGCGACAACACCGGATAGGCCGATGTCATGGTATCCTTATAGGCGCCGTCGAAGGTCAGGCAGGCAAATCGCCGTGGCGCGGCCAGCGTGACCGCCCGCCGGCATGCCTCGTCCATCGAGACGATATCGAACTTCCAGCGCTTCAAGGCCCTGATCGTCCGGTCGAGAAAGCCGGGGGTAATTTCCCGCGATCTGAGCGGCTGAAAACGGCCACTGCGCCGCGGCCGCACCCGTTCAAAACGCAAGATCACCCCGGCACCGCCGGCGTTGCGTCGCGGGATCAGGGCGTAGCCGCTGAAATAAGCGAGTTCCAGCCTGGCGCGTGTCAAAAATCCGATATCGGACGGCAACCGTCTGGCCTTTCAATGCGTCGAATCCGGCCTCGCGGCGGTGGCATTGTCATTACTCTTTGTTGACATTTCTTTGCAAAGGTCGGCCCAAGCCGAAATATGTAAATATTCCCTTTTTGCGGGTTTTTAGATGACCATGGCGGCTGCGATCGAAAGCCGGGCGGCGGAAGCGGCGGCGTGGTCGACGGCGAGCCGCATCGCTAGCGTCGATATCTTCAGCGATCTCGGCGAAGCCGAGGCGATCTGGCGCGGCCTGGAAGATCGGCGGCCTTTCTCGACAGCCTATCAGCGCTTCGATTTCCTGGCCGCCTGGCAATCGCAGGTCGGCGTGCGTGAGAGCACGCAGCCGTTCATCGTCGTTGCCCGCGATGTCGAGCGACGGCCGCTGTTGCTGCTGCCGCTTGGGCTTCGGCACGAGCACGGGGTTCGCGCCGCGGCCTTCATGGGCGGCAAGCATGCGACCTTCAACATGGCGCTGTGGGACGGTGAATTCGCCGCAAGCGCGACCGCGAGCGATCTCGAAGCGCTGATATCGGGCATCCGTGCGTATTCGCAGGCCGATGTTCTGGCCTTGCGGCAGCAGCCGATGCGCTGGCGGGATTTGCCGAACCCGATGGCGGCGCTGCCCCGCCAGGCCTCGGTCAACGATTGCCCGCTGATGACGATACCGCCCGGCGCAGATCCCGTAGCGCTGATCGGCAATTCGATGCGCCGACGGCTCAGGGGCAAGGAACGCAAGCTGCAAACGCTGGCCGGCTATCGCTATAATGTGGCTTCGACCGACAGCGAGATCACGCGGCTGCTCGACGCCTTCTTCCGGATCAAGCCGCTGCGGATGGCGGAGCAGAAGCTGCCCAACGTGTTCGCTGAAGCCGGAGTCGAGGATTTCATCCGCGGCGCCTGCCTCAAGCCGGTCGCCGGCGGCGGCCGCGCGATCGATATCCACGCGCTGGAGTGCGAGGCTGAGGTGATCGCGCTGTTCGCCGGCGTCGCCGACGGCAACCGCTTTTCGATGATGTTCAACACCTATACGCTGTCGGAAAATTCGCGCCACAGCCCCGGGCTGATCCTGATGCGCAACATCATCGATCATTACGCCGGGCAAGGTTACCGCGCGCTCGATCTCGGAATAGGGTCCGACGAATACAAACGGCTGTTCTGCAGGGGCGACGAGCCGATTTTCGATTGCTTCATCCCGCTCACCTCGCGCGGCAGACTGGCCGCCGCGGCGATGTCGGGCCTCAATCGCGCCAAGCATCTGGTGAAGCACAATCCGGCGCTATTGCAGATGGCGCAACGGCTGCGCAGCGCATTTCGCTAGCCCGGGATTGTAGGCCCGTTGTGTCCCGAACAGAATGCAGGTCCGGCCGGGGAATGATGCGATCAGGTTTTCTCGGTTGCGTGTCTGTCTATCGTGAGCAGCCGCTCGGCATCCTCGGCCGCTGCGTGGATATCTTTTAGAGCGTGGCGGATATCTTTTACAGCCTGAGCAATCCGATCAACTTCGGCTCCGGCAACGCTCGCTTTCGCGGTCAAATCTGAATCGGCGAGGATCACCTTCCTTGGCTTCGATTTTAATCGTCGCTGGCGGGTCGCCCAATAGGCTACGACTTCCCCGGTCATCAAAACCGCGGCGCCGGCAATGGCCGGCATGCCCAGGCTAAGGAGATCGTTACTCGTCATCGTCGTCATCCATCAGTTCCAGGATAAGCTGACCGCCTAAATGTAGGGCTACCGCGGCGCAGATGCAAACCCAAGGCAAATAGACAAGTAGATCGCCGTTCTTGGCTGGTTCCCCTATACCGTAGAATTTGATGGCCAGAGGTGTAAAGACGCCCACTGTGAGCATTGCCGTAGCTACGGTGTTGGTCCAGTTGGCAAACTGCTTAATGTGTTCGTTGCGGATTTGGTCAGGCATTACGTATCCTCACAGCCCGAATGTGTGGCTGGCCAAAACAAACGCTCTTAGTACCGCCTCTAAAAAAAGCGGCACGCCGCGCAGCCTGTTACCTAGGCCGCGACAACCCGCGGGCCGGGATCGACAGTGTCTGACGGCAGCGTCGGCTTGCTCAGCATCGTCACGTCGCTGAAGCCTACCGCCTTCAACTGATCGCACATCAGGGTGCGCGCGTCCGATGCCATCGATGCGTCCGGCACCACCACGGCGCGGGCCTGCGACGTCAGCAGTTCCGCCGGCAGGTCGGAGGCTAACCCTGCGTCCAGCAGCACGTGATCGTAGACGCGCAGCAACGCATCGATCGCAAGCGTGAGCCGCGGCGATTGCAGCAGGCTACGGTCCGCGCCCGGGCGTCCGGCGCTGACGAGATGAACGCGCGACAGCCGGTCGCGGGTGATCACCTGCGAAAACGAGGCTTCGCCCAGCATCAATTCGACCAGTCCCGGCGCCGTCGGATCGACCGAGATGGCCGGGATGGTCGGCGACGACACCGACAGATCCGCCACCACGACCCTGGCGTCGCGCGCCATCAGCCGTGCCAGGGTCAGCGCCGTCAGCGTGATGCTCTCGCTCGACGCCGTCCCCAGGATCGTGATCTTGCGTGCCTCCTTGCCGGCATGGCGCAAGCTCCCGGCGAGTTGCTCGATCTCGGTGATCTCGGTCGGGGTTTCGGGGCTCGGCGGATTGAACTCCGGAACCGGATCGATCCCGGGCGCCACGGCTGCCTCGGGCGCATCGATCATTTCAAGCGGAGCCTCAGGCAGACGTTCCGCCGCCGCTTCGCGAACGACCACCGGTTCGGCGCGCGGCGCGACCAGGCGCGGCGTGGTCATGCGCAGCAATTCGCCGGTGAGGATGGTGCCGGCGCTGAGCAGCAGCGTCGCCAGCGTCGCGATCAGCACGATCGGCAATTTCTTCGGGTATGCCGGCGCATTTGAAACGCTGGCGCGGGAGATGATGCGGCCATCGGCCGGCGCGGCATCGATATTCTCGCGGGTGTTGGCCTCGCGATATTTCGCCAGATAGGATTCCAGGAGATCGCGCTGCGCCTTGGCCTCACGATCGAGCGCCCGAAGCTGAACGTCCTGGCCGTTGCTCGATGTCGCTTGCTTCTTCAATTGATCGAGGCTCGCGCTCAGTCCCTCGACCCGCCCGCCGGCGATCCGTGCGTCATTGTCGAGCGAGCGGGAAACCTTGCTCGCCTCGTCGCGAATTTGGCTGTCGAGCACTGCGAGCTGAGCCTTCAATTCCTTGATGCGCGGATGGTTATCGAGCAAGGTCGATGACTGCTCCGCCAATTGTGCGCGCAGCGTCACGCGCTGTTCGGACAGCCGCCGGAGCAGTTCGGAGTTGAGGACGTCGGAAGCCTCGATCGGCTTGCCGCTCTGCAGCATTTCGCGGATCAACCTCGCCTTCGATTCCGCGTCGGACTTCAGCGCGCGCGCGTTGTTCAATTGCGTGTTGAGCTCGCCCATCTGCTGGTTGGATAGCGTGGTGTTGTTGGTGCCGACGAACAGGCTTGACTTGGAACGGAAATCCTCGACCCGGGATTCCGCATCCGCGACCTTCTTGCGCAGATTGTCGATCTCACCCGAAAGCCATTGGCTGGCGGACCTGGCCTGCTCCTGCCGCGCGGCCTGCTGCAGCACCAGATAGGCGTCGGCGATCGAGTTGGCGACACGCGCCGCCAGATCCGGGTCACGCGACTGGAATTCGATGACGACGACGCGCGATTTATCGACCGCGTAAGCCGTGTAGCGATCGAAATAGGCGTCGAGCACGCGCTCTTCGGGCGTCAGCGAAAACGGGTCGCGGCCGATCCCCACCAACGCCAGCAGCGATTTCAGCGGCGAAAGGCCGCCCAGCACCGGATCGAATTCCGGCAACTGCGCCAGTTTGTTCTTCTTGATGATCTCGCTGGCGAGATCGCGCGACAACAGGAGCTGGACCTGGCTGGTGACGGCCTCGGCGTCGAGCCCGGCGCGCTGCTCGTCGTTACGCTCGCCATTCGGCCGCAGGAAGATGTTCTCGCGGCCGTCGATCAGGATGCGCGCCTCGGACTTGTAGCGCGGCGTCACCAGATTGACCGCGGCGATCGAAAGCCCGGCGGCAATCAATGTCGGGATGATGATCCAGCGCTTCTTGCGCAGCAGCGCCTGGCCCAAGGCGCGCGCGTCCAGATCGCCCGCGATCGACGCGGCTGGAGGCTCGTCGACGATCGCCGGCGTGGCAACAGCCCGCCGGACCACCGGCTTTTCCTCGGCCGCGTGGTCCACGCTGGAACGCCAGAACGCTAAACGCATCGCACACTCCCGAAGACGCCACGACTCCACCAAACGCCGGCGATTACACTCCATTAAGGTTGCCGCTGGGTTAATTTGGCCGATTTACCCCGGGAGGTTGCAGGGCCGGCTGCCGGGCTGGCCATTGACGTCACGCTTTGTTAACCATGAAAGTCCTTAATCGGACTCACATTTTACCCTCTCGTCTCTGGGCTACTCGATGCAAGGCGCGCGTGCCGCTATCTCATGTCTGCCGACTGCGCTGGCGCTGCCCGGCTGCATGCCTGCGACCGCGCCAATTCGGGTCGGGGAGCGCTGGTTCTGATCATGCCCGGGATGCCAGAGCAGCCACTTCGTATCCTGCACGCGGTGCGCGCGCCGGTTGGCGGCATCTTCCGTCATATCCTGGACCTCGCCAATGGCCAGGCCGACCGCGGCCATCAGGTCGGCCTGATCGCCGACAGCCTGACCGGCGGCGAACGCGCCGCGGCAGCACTGGCCGAGATCGCGCCGCGCCTGAAGCTTGGCGTCCATCGCCTGCCCATTCACCGCGAGCCGCATCCCACGGATACCTTGATGTTCGCGCGTTTCATGCGGCTGGTCTGGCGGTTGAAACCCGTCGTGCTGCATGGCCACGGCGCCAAGGCCGGCGCCTTCGTTCGCATGAAAGGCGCCTCACAGGACATCATCCGGGTCTACACGCCGCATGGCGGTTCGCTGCATTACCCGCTGAATACGGTAAAGGGCGCGCTCTATGGCCGCCTCGAACGTGCGCTGAAGGACCGCACCGATCTGTTCCTGTTCGAAAGCGCATTTGCCCGCGATACCTTTCAGCGCACCATCGGCACCCCGGCAGGCCTGGTGCGCTGCGTGTTCAACGGCGTGACCGCGGACGAGTTCGATCCGGTCGTCAAAGCTGCGGATGCCACCGACATCGTCTATGTCGGCGAATTCAGGCACATCAAGGGGACGGACCTTCTGGTCGACGCGGTGGCGCGGCTGCGCCACGACGGCAAGCCGGTCACGCTGACGCTTGGCGGTGACGGCGAGCAAACCGACGCGCTCAAGGCTCAAATCCAGCGCCTCGGCCTCGGTGAGGCCGTACGCTTCATCGGCCACGTCAAGGCGCGCTACGGATTTTCAAAGGGCTCGCTGCTGGTGGTTCCCTCACGCGGGGATTCGATGCCCTATGTCGTGATCGAGGCGGCCGCGGCCGGAATTCCAATGATCGCCGCCAATGTCGGCGGCATCCCCGAAATCTTCGGACCGCATACCGACGCGCTGTTTGCGCCGAACATCGCGACCGCCATGGCCGACGCCATCGAGACCGCGCTGCAAGATCCCGCCGCCGCGCTACAACGCGCGAAATCGCTGCGCGAGCGAATCTTCCAGCATTTTTCCCAGAAGGCGATGGTCGAAGGCGTCTTAGCGGGATACCGCGATGCATTTCAGGCGGCGAAATCCGATCGGGCACATCGAGCCTGATGTCGTTTTTTTTGACAACCAAGCGTTAACCGTTCTTTACCAACGATAACTGTTTCTTCCGATTTGTCCTCTAAGCCGTCAGGCGGGGCATTACGTCATTGTCAACGCGCAATCTATGGATGCGCGGACAAGAAACGGGCTTGGGGACAGTGGAACCGATCAACGCACGTTCGATGCTGAAGGCCGCGGCAGCCGAAGCCGCAACGGTCGCCGGTGCGCCTCGCCTCGAGCGGCGGCGCCGGCTGACGCCGGCAGCGCTCGCCGTCGCCAACCAGAAGGTACGCCCGGCCTATTCGCCGATCGTGATCGCGGGCGTGGTTCGCCTCGTCGACTTCCTGCTGTTCAGCTTCATCGGCGTCGCGATCTATTTCGTTTATGTGGTGCCGCTCAACGGCCTGAACTGGCAATATGTCGCGGCCATTTTCGGCATGAGCGCCGCCGCGGTGGTCTGCTTCCAGGCTGCCGACATCTACCAAGTGCAGGTGTTTCGCGGCCAGCTCCGGCAGATGACGCGGATGATTTCATCCTGGGCGTTCGTGTTCCTGCTGTTCATCGGCGCGTCGTTCTTCGCCAAGCTCGGCAGCGAGGTATCGCGGCTGTGGCTCTCGTCATTTTTCTTTATCGGTCTGGCCGCGCTGATCGTCGAACGGCTGCTGTTGCGCGGCATGGTGCGCCGCTGGGCGCGTGAGGGTCGGCTCGACCGCCGCACCATCATCGTCGGCTCCGACCAGAATGGCGAGAAGCTGGTCGAAGCGCTCAACTTGCAGGCCGATTCCGACATCGAGATTCTCGGCGTGTTCGACGACCGTAATGACAGCCGCGCGCTCGACACCTGCGCCGGAGCCACGAAACTCGGCAAGGTCGACGACATCGTCGAATTCGCCCGCCGCACCCGCGTCGATCTCGTGCTGTTCGCGCTGCCGATTTCGGCGGAGACGCGCATCCTCGACATGCTGAAGAAGCTGTGGGTGCTGCCGGTCGACATTCGGCTTTCCGCCCACACCAATTTGTTGCGCTTCCGCCCCCGCGCCTATTCCTATCTCGGCAAGGTCCCGACGCTCGACGTGTTCGAGGCGCCGATCACCGATTGGGACCTGGTGATGAAATGGCTGTTCGACCATGTGGTCGGCGCCATCGTGCTGCTGCTGGCCGCGCCGCTGATGGCGCTGGTCGCGCTCGCGGTCAAACTCGACAGCCCGGGACCGGTGCTGTTCCGCCAGAAGCGGTTCGGCTTCAACAACGAGCGTATCGACGTCTTCAAGTTTCGTTCGCTCTATCATGACCAGGCCGATCCTTTGGCCTCCAAGGTGGTGACCAAGAACGACAGCCGCGTCACCCGGGTCGGACGCTTCATTCGCAAGAGCAGCCTCGACGAACTGCCGCAGCTCTTCAACGTGGTGTTCAAGAGCAACCTGTCGCTGGTCGGTCCGCGCCCCCACGCCGTTCAAGGCAAGTTGCAGAGCCAGTTGTTCGATGAAGCCGTCGACGGCTATTTCGCCCGCCACCGCGTCAAGCCCGGCATTACCGGCTGGGCCCAGATCAACGGCTGGCGCGGCGAGATCGACAACGAAGAGAAAATCCAGAAGCGCGTCGAGTTCGATCTTTATTACATCGAGAACTGGTCGGTGCTGTTCGACCTCTACATTCTTCTCAAGACGCCGCTGGCGCTGATT
This sequence comes from uncultured Alphaproteobacteria bacterium, assembly GCA_963755895.1. Classification (GTDB taxonomy): domain Bacteria; phylum Pseudomonadota; class Alphaproteobacteria; order Rhizobiales; family Xanthobacteraceae; genus Bradyrhizobium. The sequence continues at coordinate 79,250 of CAVWMD010000014.1, read as the reverse complement.
TCGAAGAACGAAAACGCTTACTGAGCCTGCACTGCGAATGACGAGTTGTTGCGTTGCGTAGGTTGACGAGTGTGTGATGGCGTATGCGTCGACAGCCGGGAGTTCGCTCCCATCGGTGACGGCCGCCCCCGGCGTGCTGGCCTTGCAGCGCGCGCTGGTGTGGCTGGTCGGCGCTTCGGGGGCGATCGTTTTCATCGAACCCAGTCCCTACGAGCTGATGACGCTCACCGCCACCGTCATTTTCCTGGCCACCGGCTTAAGGCTGCGGCTGGTTTTCATGCCGCTGGTGTTGCTGTTGATCCTGCTCAACGTTGGCTATTCGATCGGCGCAATCCCCTTCATCGAGACGTCGGAAGTCGCCAACTGGATCGCGACCTCCTGGTACATGGCCTTTACGGTGATCTTCTTTGCCGTGGTCGTGGCTGACGACACCGAGGCCCGGCTCGACATGCTTCGCCGCGGCCTGATCGTGGGCGCCATGATCGCGTCGCTGGCCGCGCTGGCCGGCTATTTCAATCTGGTTCCCGGCGGACACGATTTGCTGACGCTGTATGAGCGCGCGCGTGGCACCTTCAAGGATCCGAACGTGCTCGGCGCGTTCCTGATCCTGCCGGCGTTGTTCGTGCTGCAAAACGTCGTCACCGCGCCGTTCGGAAAATCATTCGGCAGCAGCATCGCGCTCGGGATCATGGCGCTGGCGATCCTGTTGGCGTTCTCGCGCGCGGCATGGGGCGGGCTCGCGATCACCTCGGCCTTCATGCTGGCGCTGATGGTCGTGACCAGCCCGTCGCCCGCGCAGCGCACGCGCATCGTCGTGATGGCGGTCGCCGCTGTCGTGCTGGTCGTGGTGCTGCTCGCCGTGCTGTTGTCGTTCGATTCCATCAGCGAGATGTTCAAGCAGCGCGCGAGCTTCGACCAGAGCTACGACGAGGGCCGCTTCGGCCGGTTCGGCCGGCATATCCTCGGCGCCCAGATGGCGCTGGATCTGCCGTTCGGCATCGGGCCGCTGCAATTCCACAACTACTTTCCGGAAGACACCCATAATTCCTATCTGAACGCCTTCATGTCCGGCGGCTGGCTCGCCGGCATCTGCTATCCGGCGCTGGTCTTCGTCACCGTGATCACTGGCTTTCGCCACATCTTCGTGCCTGCGCCCTGGCAACGCGCCTATCTCGCGATCTTTTCGGCCTTCCTGGGCACGGTCGGCGAAGCCTTCATCATCGACACCGACCATTGGCGGCACTTCTGGATGATGCTGGGCGCGATGTGGGGCATGTTCGCCGCCGCGCAACGCTACAAGCGGGCGCCGTCGGTCAGCGCCGAGGCTTCAGCGCCTTGAGATTGGCGCGTTTCTCCGGCGGCGTAGGCCAGGGCGCATCGCCGGCGTGGAAGACACCCTGCGGCTCGGCCAGTTTGATGGCGCGGCACGAAGATCCGCGCGGCGTTACGTCTGGCCTTGCTCCAGAGCAAATGTCAGGCCGGCGTGATCGACAAGCCGCTCGATCAGCTTGTGCTGCATGGCCGCGCCCGGCGTCCAGAAACCGGCTGGCACGTCGGGCGTTTCGCGCAACAGGCAGATCGCGCATTCCGCGATCATCTTCGAGGTCGAGCCGTAGCCGGGATCGCGATCGCCCTTCACGGAAGCCCGCACCTCGCGCCCATCGGGCGCGACCGCGACATAGAGCAGATCGTAGCGGCCGTTCTCGCGCTCCTCCTTCGACGGCCCCTCACCCGGCTTGGGCGCGTTGGGCCCGGTCTTCTCGCTGTTCGCCGCCACAACCTTCCTGGCGTTGGCCTCGCCCTTCTCGCCGGGTCCGGTCAGCACCATTTCATCGTAGACGAACTCTCTTCCGTACGGGAATCCCATCAGCGCGTTGGAGCGATGGACGTTGCGCGTGTTGATCAGTGCCATCATGAACGGCGCGGCCCATGACTGCAGGTCTTCCTCATACGCAGGCTTGTTGCCCCGCGGTTGTTTTGGACCGGTAAATCCGGGCGTCAGCGCAAAGGGATCGTTGAGGATGGTGATCAGACTGATATCCTTGGCAACCGCATCAAAGGTGGCCTTGGCGCTCGCCGCGGTGCCGCCGGAGAGCGTCCCGCGCATGTCGCGCACCCGCCCCTTGACGCGGGCCGCCGGCGCGGCGAACACGCGCTTGGCTTCCTCCTGCACGTAGAATGCGCCGAGTTCGAACGGCACGGAATCGAAGCCGCAAGAGAACACGATGCGCGCGCCGCTCGCTTTCGCTGTCGCCTCATGCTTGTCGATCATCTGGCGCATCCAGACAGGTTCGCCGCAGAGATCGAGGTAATCGGTGCCCGAGGTGGCACAGGCTGCGAGCAAGTCGTTGCCGTAGAGCTGATACGGACCGACCGTCGAGATGATCGACTTGGCTTGATCGACCATCGCTTTGAGCGAGCCCGGATCGCTAGCGTCAGCGACAATCAACGGCGTATCGGCCGGCGCGCCGATCGCGTCGCGCACCGACGCGAGTTTGTCCAGGCTGCGTCCCGCCATCGCCCATTTCAGATCGCGATCGCCGCGGTAGTGTTCCGCGAGATATTCCGCCACGAGCTGGCCGGTGAAGCCGGTGGCGCCATAGACAACGATGTCGAATTTCGACGAAGGCATATTCGATTCCTTTTAGCGCTTCCCGTCATTGCGAGGAGCGAAGCGACGAAGCAATCCAGTTCTTTCTTGCTGCAATGGATTGCTTCGCTTCGCTCGCAATGACGGCTTCAAATACAGTTTGCAACTTCTAGGTCTTCGCGTAGGACGCGCCCATGCCGGCGCGCACATCGCTCTGGATACCATAGGGCGCGATCGGGTAGCGCAGGCCGTTCTTGGCCAGTTGCTTCATCCCGACGATGGCCTTGGCGAGACAGGAAGGCGGCAGCGCCATCAGCATCTCCTCATCCGGAACGCCGCCATAGCGCCGCTCCGCAAAACACGGCAGCGAGAGACTGGGCTCTCCGGTTTTCAGCGCCCGGCCCCAAGAATCCGCGCATGCGGTCTCGCCGACCACGCTCCATTCGAACTTGCGGTAGCCGGTATATTGCAGGCCGTTGATCAGGATGATCATCTGGCCGGGCGTTGCGTAGACCAGGCAGATGTCGGGCGGATCGAGCCGTCCGCTGGAGAGTGGACTGACCGCCAGCGCCTGGTACTGGCCGAACGGAACCACATCCAGCGCCTCCTGGCGCTTGCGCGCGTCTTCCGCGGTGCCGTGCCAGACACCGACATAAGACTGCCCGGCGAGCCATTTGTCGTCCTGCGGTGCAAGCCCGATCACGGCGCGGCATTGCGCGCCGACGAGATCATCCGCGGTGATGCCGACGGTCCAGCCCAGTCGTGAGGCCATGCTGACGATCTGGTCGGTGGTGTGGACCGCGGTCGGACGCCTGATCTTCGGTATCGCTGTCATCTCCTCGACGCGTGCGAACATCTTCATGCCGATCACGGTGGTCTTGAGGCGAAGCAGATTGTTCAGGTCGGCTACCATGCCGGCCATGTCGAATGATTCCGGCGGCGTTTGCTGTTGCATGGCGTAAACTCCCAAATCGGCGTGCGCGCTTGTCTCGATCGTATCCCGATTGCCGGCCGGTTGCGACCGCCGGTTCTAATTCGTCGCGGGACCCGGAAGCAATTCATCGATCTTGCCGGATGCACGATAAGCGATCAGCCCCATCCATTCGCGCAACGCTATTTCGGTGCGGCCAAGCCCCTCGTCCGCGACCGAGAAAAATGCCAGCAGGTCGCTTCTGCCGCCGACCCGCCAATCCACCGGATAAGGCTCGACGGCAAATCCCGCCTTGCGAAACAGCCCGACCGATCGCGGCATATGGAAAGCCGACGTCACCAGGAGCCACCGCTCGCCGCTTTTCGGCGCCATCATCGCCTTGGAGAATTCTGCGTTCTCCTGGGTATTGCGCGAGCGCCGTTCCATCGTCAGTCGCGCCTTGGCAATGCCGAGGCTTTCAAACAATGCGCCGGCATAATCGGCTTCTCTGGCGTCGTTCGACAGCAGATTGGCACTGCCGCCGGTGAAGAGAATGCGGGCGTTCGGATATTGCCGGGCAAGCACTGCCGCGGCGATAATGCGGTCGGCGTCGCTTCGCACCACCGCCCCGCCATGCGCGACCGAGAGATCGGCATCGATCGATCCACCGAGGATGATGATGCCGTCCGGTGCACCGCGCGCGGCATCCCACGGTGGAAACCGGGATTCCAGCGGATAGAGCAACCAACTGCCGAGCGGCGAAAACCCGCAGACCGCCAACATCAGGAGCGAGAACACCATCAGCCTGCGGCCCAGCGATGCCGATCGCGTCGCGAGCAGCAGTGCGCCGATAACACCGAGACCGATCAGGAAATTGGTCGGCAGCAACATCTTGCCGATGGTCTTGGAGAGAAAAAAGAACAAGAGAAGCCTCTTCGAATGTCTGGTACAGGGTCATACGCTGTCCCCGCCCCAACCCAAAGTCCCCGATGACCCATCATCATCTGCATTCCAGCCCCGAGACCTGTCATTGGGGTTTTTTCGAAGCCAAACTGAAGCCCGTGCTGACCATCGCCAGCGGCGATGAAGTAACCATCGACACCATCAGCGGGGGCCCGGACGTGGTGCCGGACCGCAGCCGGTTTCACGTGCCGCCGGAACTCGCCGACGTCCACGCCAAAAACGAGCGGATGGTGCCCGGCCATATCCTGACCGGTCCGGTCGCCGTCGCGGGCGCCGAACCCGGCGATGTGCTGGAGGTCGAGATTCTCGATGTCCAGCTTCGGCAGGACTGGGGCTACAATCTGATCCGCCCGCTCGCCGGCACCCTGCCCGACGACTTTCACGAAGCCCGGCTGTTGAACATTCCGCTGGACCAAAAGCGAATGGTGGGCCGCCTGCCATGGGGGCTCGACCTCCCCCTCAAACCGTTCTTCGGCGTCATGGGCGTGGCGCCGCCGCCGGCCTGGGGCCGCATCACCTCGCTGATCCCGCGCGCGATGGGCGGCAACCTCGACAACAAGGAGCTGACGCCCGGCGCCAAACTCTATCTGCCCGTATTCGTGCCGGGCGCCTTGTTCTCCTGCGGCGACGGTCACGGCGTCCAGGGCGACGGCGAGGTCTGCGTCACCGCGATCGAGACCGCGCTGCAAGGGCGTTTTCGATTAACGCTGCGCAAGGATCTGCGGCTGGATTATCCCCGTGCCGAAACGCCCTCGCACTACATGACGATGGCGATGGATCCCGACCTCGACCAATGCGTCGTGCGCGCCTTGCGCGACATGATCGTGTTGCTGGGCGAAAAGCGCAATCTGTCGCGCGAGGACGCCTATACGCTGTGCAGCCTGGCGGCGGATTTGCGCGTCACCCAGACCGTCAACGGCTCCAAGGGCATCCACTGCATGATCGCGAAGGCGGTCGTGCACGGCTGAGCCAGGCGGCCAATAAACAGTGAGCTCGCGTGCCGGACGCGCCCGCCGAAATGGCGGGCGCGATCGCCGCCGCCATTTTTTCCAGCAATACCAGAAGCTTGGTCGCCGAACTGCGAATCGGTATTGACTCGGACGAAGACCTAAATAAACTCTAAATAGATACTTTTAAGTACACTCATTTGAGGCTAGCTTTTTGCATGGCCACAGAAAAAGCCGAAACCGACCGCGTTCCGATTACCTTGGCGCTCTCCACCATCGGTTATCTCGAAAAGCTCGTGAGACAGGGTACCCACGGCACCAGCGTCCCCGGCGTCGCGAGGACACTTGTCGAAGAGGGCATTCGGCTCGCGATCAAGGACGGGCTGCTTGCGATCCGCGACAATGGCAAGACGCCATAAGTGAAAGTTACGCGAGGCGGTTCGGGCGACGACGTGGTCACAGGATCAGGGAACAGATCACCCTCAAGCTTGGGACCAGCCACATGCGCGCCAACCAACCGACCTGGACTGACGAACGCCTCGAGCTGCTGAAAAACCGCTTTGAAGCAGGTCTATCCTGCCGCGACATTGCGGCAGCCATCGGGGTCAGCCGCAACGCGGTGATCGGCAAGCTTTCCCGCCTCAATCTGGCGCGCGAAGACAACGGCGACGAGCGGCCGGCACGAAAAACTGCTGCGCGGGAACGCCGCGCCAAGGCGGCGCCGCGACAGCAATATCAGATGCTCGTCGCGTTGTATGGCGAGCCGCAAGATGTCACGGACGCGCCCATCCACGACGGACACCGTTGCTCGTTGCTCGAGCTGAGCGAGGAAAGATGCCGTTGGCCGATCAACACCCCCGGCACCGAGGATTTCTGTTTCTGCGGCAACACGCCGATCAAGAGCCTGCCCTATTGCGCCGGCCACAGCCGGCTCGCCTACCGGCCGAACTCCCAGCACCGCGTCGCCCGGAAGTAGGACGACCCGTTCGATCGGGATGACTTCGATCCCAAATACCGGCCGTTCATCCCACCCGCCAGTTGACCTCGGCGGCAAAGCTCTCGAAGAACTCGACGTCATAGGCGCGCTCGGGGGTTTGCCGCACGCGCTCGTCGAGCTTGTGGGCGTCGTCGCCGACCAGGATGCGCCAACGCTCGGCCTTGACGCCATCAAGGATGACCTTGGCCGCGGCCGCCGCTGTCATCGGGGCTTCGTCGCGAAACGTTCGGGCGCGATCGAGCGCCATATTCTGAATATCCTCGTCCGACATCGCCGCGGTATCGATGCCCCTGCCGTCCAGGCGCTGACGGGCCGCGACGATTTCAATCTCGTTCAGGCGATCGGAGTCGGTGCCGCTCAGAACCTTGCGCGAATTGGAAACGATCGAGGTGCCGATGTGGCCGGGCATCACCACCGAGCATTTGATGTGCGGCGCGTTGAGCCTGAGGTCGTTGATCAGGGCTTCGGTAAAACCTTTCACCGCGAATTTGGCGGAGCTGTAGGCGGTGTGCGACACGCCTACTCCGATCGTGGCCCAGAAACCGTTGACGCTGGAAGTATTCACGATGTGACCTTGGTCGGCCCTCAGCAGCATGGGCATGAAGGTGCGAACCCCGAGATAGACGCCGCCCCAGCAGATGTTGAAGGTCCGCTCCCACTGCTCGCGCGTATTGGTGAACAGGCTGCCGCCGCCGCCGATGCCGGCATTGTTGAACAACAGATGGATCTTGTCGGTGGCCTGCTGCTCGGCGAGTTCGTCACGAAAGCGCTGGAGCTGGCCCTCGATCGAGACGTCGGCGACATGGGTGGTGATGCGCAAGCCCTGCGGCAGCTTCTCGGTCTCGCACAGCCGTTTGGTTTCCGCCATCGCCTCGGTGGAGATGTCGCACATCGCGACATTGCAGCCCTCGGCAACCAGTTGACGCACAAGCTCGCGCCCCATGCCGGTGCCGCCTCCGGTGACAACCGCGATTTTTCCGGCGAAATCCTTCATGGGGCCGCTGACCTTTCTGCTGCGCGCGTGAACTCGAATTCCGGCCACGCGCCAAAATGACGACACCCCATAATTCTGAGAACCAACGGCCTCGCAAGCCCCTTTTGGCTTTCGGCAGCGCAGCACGGCAGCGGCGGCGTAATACCGCGCGTTAATGCACCGGGCATGTCCAATTTGTAACCCGGCGCGCTCGAACCGCCTGCAGCAGTGGCCGCGACTGATGTTTGTCTTCGCCAGGATTCGAAGCCGAACATCAAACACAGCGAGCGTGTCATGAAATCGTTAATCACAGGAGGACTGCTGGTTGCTTCACTCGCGTTGATCGGAAACACGGCGATGGCCGCGACCATTCCGGTCCACACGCGTGCCCCAGTGGCCAGGCACATCGTCCAGCGTCTGCCGCAGAGCCAGAGCAATGGCGATATCGGGCAATTCTTCCAGTCGATATTCGGTGGCCAGCCGATGCCATATTCCAGGCTGACGGCGCGGGCCTCGCGCCAATCGCCAGGCTCTTACGATGGGTCGCCGTCCTACGACAGCTCACCCGCGGTCGATACCAGTTCCGCAGGCACCGATGCACAGGCGGCGTCCGATGCCGAAGTCCAGGCCATGCAGTCGATGAACGATGAAAATGCCTTGAACGCGTCGACCGCCGCGGCGGAGGCCGCCAACGATGCCGCCAACGCGGCAACGCTGCAAACCGAGATCAATGCCAATAACTGAACCTCAATAGCCCAATCCGACAGTGGCGCGGGCTCGATTGAAGTCCGCAGCCGTTGGGGTCCAGCTTCAAGGTCGCACCACCAACTGCGCGTCAACAGCAATGTTGACGCGCTTTTTTTACTGCGAATGCAGGGAACCCGGCGGCCGACAGAGCGAACGATGCTTGACAAAGCACAGGGTCCGACCAAAGCTTGGCGATAAGAACCAGGTCCAAGAACCATATCAGGAACCGTGAGGAGGAAACGTAATGGCCCATGTCGTGGTGATGTACAAAACGCCGAAGGACGCGGCCGCGTTCGACAAGCATTATTTTGAGACCCACGTTCCGATCGCGAAGAAAATACCGGGCCTCAAAAAATATGAAGTCAGCCAGGGGCCTGTTGCGACGCCGGTCGGGCCATCCGATTATTACCTGATCGCGACGCTCTATTTCGACAACATGGCCGCGGTGCAGGCCGCTTTCGGCAGTGCAGAAGGCAAGACCGCGGCAGCCGACGTGCAGAAATTCGCGACCGGCGGCGCTGATATGCTGCTGTTCGACAATCGCGAAGTGTGAACGGGCCGCCACCTCGCCCCTAGCCATATCCGGCCATGTGAAATAAAGCCGGGCCTCTGAGAGGCCCGGCGGTTTTCGTATTTCTGTCTGTTTTCTAGTTGGACGTGGTGCCGGCCTTGGTCTGCTTCGCCGGCGCGGTTTTCGCGGCGGTCTTCGCAGCCGGCTTTGCGGCGTCTTTTGCGGCGGTCTTGGGTGCGCCAGCGCCGCGAGCGTTGCCCCAGGGATCGGTGGGAGCGGCGTCGGGAATGTTGCCAAGCGAGTTCTTGTAGGCTCGTTCGGCTGCCTTGTCGGCTTGGATTTCCGTCTGCGACTTTTCCTTGTCCGGCTCGCCATATCTTTGAATGTGATTGTCTTGGGCGTAGGCAGTTTGGGCGTAGGTAGCGCCAGCCAGCAACGCGATGACGACGGTCGCGCGTAAAACCTTCATGCGTTTACTCCCTCGACAGAACCGCATGCCAGAATCAACAGGAAATGGTCATAATTGCAGCAAAGGAAATCAAAGGTTCAGTTGGTCGGAGCGAGAGGATTTGAACCTCCGACCCCTAGTCTCCCAGACTAGTGCGCTAACCGGGCTGCGCCACGCTCCGATGCTGTTCCCTTAGCTTCGATCAGGCCCGGGCGCAAGAACCGCGGTGGTCATATCGCGCGCCTTCGCGAACATCCGGGTTCCATGACGCCACAAAGCGGCAGCAGGCCCACGAGCCATCAAGGGCCGTCAAGCGCTGCAGCGCTCAGCCCTCCTTCAGCGCATGATCGAGCAACTGCCGGCAGGCGATCAGATCGTCCAGCGCCGTTTTGAGCCGGTCGATGTCGAGTTTGCGCGCGGCCGCGCCATTCTCGGCCTTAACCGCTGCCGCGGGCCGTGCCGGCGCGAATCCGGGCGCGCGGCGAGCGTCCCCGGGCGCCTCGGTGATATCGTCGTCCTCGATATCCTCCTCTTCGCCGGCGTCGATCTCGGGCTCGTTCTCGTCGTGGTCCGAATGCCCGCGCGACCGGGTCTCGTCGATCGGCGCAAAGGAAGGGGTCGAGGACGATCCGTCGATCAGTCCCTGAACCGACTTGATGCCGTGCTCCTTGAGAATGCGCTGCACCCCCCGAATGGTGTAGCCCTCGCCGTAGAGCAGACGGCGGATCCCCTTGAGCAGGTCGACGTCGTCCGGGCGGTAATAGCGCCGGCCGCCGCTTCGCTTCATCGGCTTGATCTGGGTGAACCGCGTCTCCCAGAATCTCAGGACGTGCTGGGGGATGTCGAGATCGTCGGCGACCTCGCTGATGGTTCGGAACGCATCCGGCGCCTTGTCCAAATGCCCGCTCCTCTTCGAGAGACTGTTTGATCCAAGAGACTTTTGGATTCGAGAGACTCTTGGATTTAAGAGAGTCTTGGATTTAAGAGAGACTTGGAACTTTCGAGACTTGGAACTTCAGAGACTTGGAACTTTGCTCGACCAGCCGATCTTCGACCGGCTGTCTTAATCGGCCTTGATGTCGCCGGTACCGTTACCGTTGATCCGCTGCTTTAGGATCGCCGACGGCTTGAACACCATCACCCGCCGCGGCGAAATCGGCACCTCGGTTCCGGTCTTCGGATTACGTCCGATGCGCTGACCCTTCTTGCGCACCATGAACGATCCGAACGACGACAACTTCACGGTCTCGCCTTTCTCAAGGCAGTCAGTGATCTCTTTCAAGACCAGTTCGACAAACGCAGACGACTCCGTGCGCGACAAGCCCACCTTCTGGTAGACCGCCTCACATAGATCGACGCGTGTTACTGTTTTCCCGGATCCGGTCATCGCCTTGCCCCGCACTCTCGGCGAACAATTTATAGCCTAAAATTATGAGCTTAACGCACGATGGTCAACAGCGCTCATCCATGCAATGGCATGAAGACGCCCGCAAAGTGGTGGTAATCTTTAATACCGCGCTTACCAGCGCAACAGCACGGAACCCCAGGTGAAGCCACCACCCATGGCCTCCAGCAGCACCAGATCGCCCTTTTTGACGCGTCCGTCCGCGACCGCGACCGATATCGCCAGAGGTATCGACGCCGCCGACGTGTTGCCGTGCAAATCGACGGTCAGCACGACTTTCTGCGGCGCAATATGCAGCTTGTGCGCGGACGCATCGATGATTTGCTTGTTGGCCTGGTGGGGAATGAACCAGTCGATGTCCTCCACGGTCATGCCGGTGGCATTGAGCGCGTCCACGATCACGTCGGTGATCATGCCGACGGCGTGCTTGAAGACCTCACGGCCCTCCATCCGCAGATGACCCACCGTCTGGGTCGAGGACGGACCGCCGTCGACATATAGCTTCGACTTGTGCCGGCCATCGGAGCGCAGATGCGTGGTCAGGATGCCGCGGTCGGAGGTCTTGCCGGGCTGCTCCTGGGCTTCGAGCACGACGGCGCCCGCGCCATCGCCGAACAATACGCAGGTGCCACGGTCTTCCCAATCCAGAATTCGCGAGAAGGTTTCGGCGCCGATCACCAGCGCGCGCTTGAACGCGCCCGTGCGCAGGAAATTGTCCGCGGTGGCGAGCGCGAACACAAAGCCCGAGCAGACCGCCTGCAGGTCGAACGCGGCGCCGTGGTTGATGCCGAGCGCGTTCTGCACCGCAACCGCGGTGGCGGGAAAGGTATTGTCCGGTGTCGAGGTCGCCAGCACGATCAGGTCGATCGCCTGCGCATCGATCCCGGCATTGGCCAGCGCGGCGCGTGCGGCATTGATCGCCAGATGCGAGGTGAACTCACCCTCGGCGGCGATATGACGCTGCCGGATACCGGTGCGCTGCACGATCCAGTCGTCGGATGTATCGATCCGTGTCGCCAGTTCGGCATTGGTCAGAATCTGCTGTGGCAGGTATGAACCACAGCCGAGCACGACCGAGCGTATTGCAGTCACGAGGCAGCCTCCTGCTCGCGATTGAGCATCTGATTTATCTTGGTAAGGAGATCGTAGCGGACCATCTCATAGCCAACATCAACGGCATAGGCAAAGCCTTCGGCGTCGGTCCCGCCATGGCTCTTCACCACGATGCCGTTCAATCCGAGCAGCAGGCTGCCATTGGACCTGCTGGGGTCCAGCTTGTCGCGCAACGCCCTGAAGGCGTTTTTCGCAAACAGGTAGCCTATCCTGGAGCGCCAGCTGCTCGCCATCGCGCTGCGCAGAAAATCCGTGATCTGTCGCGCGGCCCCCTCGGTGGCCTTCAAGGCGACATTGCCGGTGAAGCCCTCGGTCACGATCACATCGGCCGCGCCCTTGCTGATGCCGTCGCCTTCGACAAAGCCGATATAGTCGAGCTGCGGGAGCTTCATCGCGCGCAACAACTCGGCAGCCTCGCGAATTTCCTCATGGCCTTTCATCTCCTCGACGCCAATATTGAGCAGGCCGACCGTGGGCCGCTCAAGGTTGAACAAGACGCTCGCCATAGCGCTGCCCATCACCGACAGCGCCACGAGGTGTTGCGCGTCGCCGCCGATGGTGGCGCCGAGATCGAGCACGACGGATTCGCCGCGGGCCGTCGGCCATATCGCCGCGAGCGCCGGACGGTCTATGCCCGGAAGCATGCGCAGACAAAATCTTGCCATCGCCGCCAACGCGCCGGTATTGCCGGCGGAGATCGCAACGTCGGCCTCGCCCTTCTTGACGGCGTCGATCGCAAGCCACATCGACGATGTCTTGCGGCCGCGGCGCAACGCCTGGCTCGGCTTGTCATCCATGCCGACGGCCACATCGGTATGAACGACGCGCGACGCCGCCTTCATCGCAGGATGTCTGGCGAGCTGCGCTTCGATCAGCGCGCTATCGCCGAACAACAGAAACTCGGTGTCGGGGTGCCGCACCAACGAAGCCGCAGCGCCGGGAATGACAACCGATGCGCCGACGTCGCCACCCATGGCGTCAAGCGCGATTCGAACCTTTTGAGGCATGTCCGTCCCGGAAACCTGATCTTGTGCGGACCTCAAAGTGCTCGGCCGCAAACTGGAAATCGTCGCAGATAGCGGCGATCAGCCGAGCGCAACGCCGCACCCCGGCCACGCCGCGACAATAGCGTCTCCCCGCCCCGACACAACCTCTTGACCCCACCCTTTTAACTGTTGAATCGCTGTGGGCTCGAATCGTAATACACCGATAACATAAGTAAATTCAGCGCGTTAGATGATTTTTAAGCCGACGCTGTATTCACTTTAATGGGAGTCACGCCAATGCGCGCGCGGACATCCCCCTCAACGGCACTGCGGCGCTGCATCCTCAAGCTTTGCCGGTTCTTCGTATCAGCGCTTCCCGTCCGCTCTTTGTCTTAGGGTTTTTTGGGCTTCTTCCCGCCCGGCGCTTCCGGATCGAGCTGGAGTGCCTTCAGGGCGGCGAACGGATGATCCTCAGGATCGGCAGCAGCGACCAGCGGTTCGAAAACCGCATCCGGCTTGCGCGGATAGGGGTCGATCGCCAGGAACAACGCGTCCGTCGCCAGCCGGCCAAGGTCGATCATGCCGTTTTCGATCGGCTCGGGCGGGTCCGGAATTTCGGCCTCGCTGTCGTCGCCGTCATCGACCAGATCGGCCAGCGCGGGGATTTGCTCGGGCGGGGCCAGGATCAGATCGATCGGCTCATCGATGTCGTTTTCGATCGGATCGAGGGTCACGACGCAGGTTTGCCCGATCCGGGCCTGGACCCGGCCGACCACATGGAAGCGGCCACCGCGCTCGGGGGCGACGTCGATCGAAGCGCTCGCCGACAGAATTTCGCGCACGCCCGCGGCCTCGGCCATGGCCTCGCGCGCGGCGCGGTCGGCCTCGATGTCGCGATGCAATCCGGTCTCCGGGATCTTCTCCGCCGCGATCGGAATGCTCCAGGGATCGGCCTGATCGGTCATGCCGTGTGCTCTGTTCATGGCTATGTGCTCAAGCCTTGTGGGACCAAACCCGTCGCCACACCGGTTGGCGCGGGAAATTTCCAGAATTCAGTCCGAGACGTGTTTTGCCGAGAAGTGTCTTGAAGTGAAATGTTTTGCAATGTGGCCTCGTCGAAGCCCGCGAGCGCGGCGATCGCCGATCGGGCATAGAGGGCCAGCCGTCGTGCGTGTTCAATGCCCTTGCCGTCCAATATATTCTTGCACAGCGCTTGCGCCAGCGGCTCCTCGCCGGCCTCCAGCGCGAGATCATAGGCCGCCGCTCGGCCATAAAACGCCTCCCCGAAGGCCTGCATTCGTTTTGGCACGGTGAGGTCGCCAACACCCATCTCGCGCAGATTATCGTCCATATCATCGCAGAAGCGATCGAACAGCGCCTGGGACAGCTCGATTCCCCCCGGAAGCGACTTCAGCCGCCCCAATACCATCCACAGATGCAGCACCAGCAGGTCAAAACGGCCATTAACCGTATCCGGCACGCCCAAGTCCCGATAAAATAACGGTTCTCGCGCCTGCGTCACGATCATGCCATAGATGGCCTCAATGGTGCCGCGCGCAGCGACCCGGGGTTTCCTAAAGTGATTGAACGGCCAAAGCATTGTGGGTTCCGCAAGCGAGCCCTTTCGGCCCGCCCCTGTTGCAATCCAGCATGCTGCCCGGTACGTCAACGCCTCACGCGATGCAAGGGGACGGGACCAACTCCAGGATGACCGATACGAGCCCGACATGCTCCCGCGCGCAAGGTTCGCGTGGCCTGCCCGCGGCTCCGCGTGGCCTCGCCGCGCGCTGGCGCGGCTTGTACACGGCCGCGGCCGTTGCTCTGATGTGCGCAACGCTGGGCGGCTGCCTGACCGGCGAGCAGTTTCAGAAGGGCTATATCCTGCCCCCGGGCGCGCTCGAGCAAATCCCGATCGGGGCGAGCCAGGACCAGGTGCTGATCGTGATGGGAACGCCCTCGACGGTCGCGACCCTGAGCGGCGAAGTCTTTTATTACATCTCGCAACGCTCCGAACGCCCGATCGCATTCATGAACCAGCGCGTCGTCGACCAGCGCGTGATCGCGATCTATTTCGACAAAAACCGCCAGGTGCAGCGGCTCGCCAATTACGGGCTGCAGGACGGCAAGATCTTCGACTTCATCAGCCGCACCACGCCGACCTCGGGCCAGGAGCTCAGCTACCTGACACCGCTGTTCAAGCTGATCAGCTTCCACTAGTGTCCTGAATCAGAAGTTCGGCGGACTTTAAATCAACTCGATGATGGCGGACTCTCCAGATTTTGGGGAGGTTGGCTATGGGTCGACGCTTTACTCCGCTGGAGTTGGACGAACGGGAACGCGCTGAGTTGACGTCGCTGGCGTCGCGGCGGAGCACGGCACAGGCCTTGGCGCTTCGAGCCCGGATCGTGCTGGCCTGTGCCGACGGCGAGCAGAGTAAGGTTGTAGCGGCCCGCCTGGCTATCGATCCCGATACGGTTGGCAAGTGGCGGCGGCGCTTCACCAGCCATCGGCTTGAAGGTCTTTTGGACGAGCCGCGATCGGGGACGCCGCGCACCATCGAGGATACCCGGATCGAGGCGGTGATCGTCCGTACCCTTGAGACCAGGCCCCCCGACGCCACCCATTGGAGTTCGCGCGGCATGGCTCGGGCCTGTGGGCTGTCAGTCTCCACGGTACAGCGGATATGGCGCGCCTTCGGCCTGCAACCGCATCGGCTGGAGACTTTCAAACTCTCAACCGACCCTAATTTCGTCGCCAAGGTTCGCGATGTCGTCGGCCTCTACGTGGCCCCGCCTGAGCGCGCCATCGTGCTGTGCGTCGATGAGAAGTCGCAAATCCAGGCGCTGGACCGCAGCCAGCCCATGCTGCCCATGCGACCGGGCCAGCCGGCACGCCGTAGTCACGACTACAAGCGTCACGGCGTCACCTCGCTGTTTGCCGCCCTCGACATCGCAACCGGCCGGATCATCGGCAAATGCTATGGACGCCATCGCGCCAAGGAGTTCCGCAAGTTTCTCGATGAGATGAAGCCGCTGTTCCAGACGATCTGGACGTTCATCTCGTCATGGACAATTACGCAACCCACAAAACGCCGCTGATCCGCAACTGGCTGGCCAAGAGGCCGCGCTGGCACGTTCACCTGACGCCGACCAGTTCATCCTGGCTCAATCAAGTCGAACGCTTCTTCGCGCTCATCACCGAGCGCAAAATCAGGCGCGGCATCTATCGCAGCGTGGCGGCGCTACGTGCCGACATCACCTCATTCATCGAACGTCACAATGCTGACCCCAGGCCGTTCCGATGGACCAAATCAGCCGACGACATTCTCAGTTCAATCGAACGCTTCTGCGCTTACAATTCGCCGGCCAAGCTCTAAAATGCCACGAACTTTTGGTTCAGGACACTAGAGCCTGATCGGTTCTGATTGAATCAGAACTGACGGGGGCGGGTCGGTCTTCCATCAGGGCCGGACTGCCCGCTGCTTGGTGGTGGCCAGCCTCTGGCCGTCCACCTTGGTCCAGCGCTGGCGGGTCCGGACGTGGTTCAAATCCATCAGGAACTGCTTCTGCTCCTCCAGCCGGGCGACGAACTTGGCGCGGCGCTGTTGGCGGTTTAGGCCACGGTCGCGATCGCCTTGGGCGGGCGGCCAGACGATGCAAGGGCGTGGCCGAGCCGGTTGAAACGGCGCTCGATCAAAGGCTCGATCACGAAATAACTAAGTCCCAACGACGCGCCGGTCACCAGCACGAACAGCGGAACCAGTCCGTCGGCTGCAAGCGCCGCGATGTCCGACACCAGCGCAAAGTGAACGAGGTAGATCGCGTAGGAATGGCGCCCCAGAAGCGCGACGAAATTGAGCCGGACATTCGCGGCCAGAATCCCATAGGCCAGCGCAAACAACAGTACCACTTCCGCACCCCATGCCGAAAACGACAGCGCCGCTCCGGCCAGCAACACCGTGCCGAACACCGGCTTGTTCTTCAGCTCGATGAAGTCGTAGAGCAGGATGCCGAACCCGAAGCAGATCAGCTGATGCGGCAGCCAACAGTAGAAAAAGCCGTTGGCGAGATAGGCCTGGTCCGGCGGCAGCGACGCGGCGAGTTGCGGAAGCAGATACCAGTCTGCAGCGAATTGTCCGATGACGCCGACCAGTGCGATGGCAGCGTAAACCAGGATCGGGCCGTTCGGCCGCCGGAACAGAAAGATCAGCAGTGGAAACAGCAGATAGAACTGCATTTCGACGGCGATGCTCCATCCGCCCGGCACCACCGAGTTGAACGCGGTGACACTGCTCCAGTGCAGAAACAGGAACGTCAGCAACACGTCGCCGGTCGTGATGCCTTCGGGTGCCCAGAACTTGAAGCCCTCGCCCTTGGTGATCAGGAGATAGAACAGTATCGCTGCCCAGAACAGCGGCACGATCCGGAACGCGCGGCGGATATGGAACGACCGGATCGCGGCAACATCGACGTTGCCGCCAAAGGTTAGCATCATCGTGTAACCGCTCACGATGAAGAAGAGCTGGACGCCACGTTCGCCATACTCGTGTGCAAACGCCGTTAGGCCAGGAATGCTGCTGTTGGCCGAGATCGCGCAATGCACGAGAACGACGAGGAGGATGGCCACGCCGCGCAACAGATCAAGGGATTGATTGCGTTGGGTCATGGCACAGTCGTCAATGGGCGGTACGAACGTGCAGCACCGCGTTACGGTCGGAATAGACCCGTTGCCAGCCGCCGATGTTGTCCAGCAGGCCCACGGCCGGCGTCGAGGGCGTCAGCAGCACGGCATCGATATCCCAGGTCTTGAGGATGTCGAGAAACTGGTTGACGTCCTTGAGTTGCAGCGCGCGGAAATAAGCCATTTCGAACGCCTCGCCGTACAACTCGGCACGGCCGTCGAGGAACACCGGCATCTTGCGCCAGATCATGTAACCGCCGAACGCCAAATCGTTGAGGACCCGCTTCGGATGAAGCGCTTGCAGCGCTTCCACGGCGGCCGCGGGCGACTGCACCTCGGGCGGCGAGAACGCCGATTTGGCCGCGAGCGCCCAGGTCGAGGCACTGAGCATGACGGCGAGCAGGGCGGCGGAAGCCAGCGGCGCGGTGGCCCTGGTAAATCGGGCAGGCTGCGACGCGAACTGCGCGGCCACCGGCGCAAGCGCTACCAGCGGCAGCAGCAGTGCAAATATCTCGAGGTTCCTGAAATGCGACAGCGCCATGTGCAGCAGGCCCAGCACCAGCGCGATCCGCGGCAGTGAGAGCTTGACGCCCGAGTAGAGCGCGGCGGCGATCAGTACCAGGACCGACATCTCGAAAGCGCCCAGGCTGGTGAAGTCGGGCGGCGACCATTCGGAGATCAGATGCAGCAATTCGCCGAGATCGAGAATCTTGAGCGAAGCGCGGATCGAGCCCCATCCATATGGCGTTGCGCAGCACGCTGCGAGCGCACAGGCGGCGAACACCGCCCAGCGCAGCGCCAACGGCCTTTGCCGCGCGGCATCCGTATTCCACAGCGCGTCGATCGCAAAGGCGCCCGCCAGAACTAGTACCGTTCCGCAGAGATTATGACTCCTTGACAGGATAGGCTTTGCGGAGTTTTTCGCGAGCTTTCTCGGTGGTGAACATCCACTGGATCCGGGCGCCTTCGGCGTTTCGCCGCTTTTCCCAGGCAGCGACCTCGGTGAGGATGGTTTCCTTGTCGTCGATGCGGCGGTCCAGGCATTGGCTGCGCAGGACGCCGATTTCGATTTCCACCATATTCAGCCAGCTGGCATGTTTCGGCGTGTGGTGGAACTGGAGCCGCTTCAGCACCCGGCGAGCCTCCGGTGCGGGGAAGGCGTCGTAAAGCGCCCCGGCTGAATGGGTGGAGAGGTTGTCCATCACCACCCGGATGATCGGGGCGTCGGGATAGTCGATGTCGACCAGCTCGCGCATGCACTCGGCGAAGTCTTGATTGGTGCGCCGGTCGGTGACCTTCACCCGGCGCCAGGGGCGGTGGGCGTCGAGGAAGACGAACAGATTGACGGTGCCGTTGCGGCGATATTCGCAGTCGTAGCGCTCAAGTTGGCCCGGCTTGGCGGGAATGGGCTCACGCACCTCGCCGATGAGTTGGGTCGGGCTCTCGTCGAAGCAGACCACAGGTCTTTTGGGATCGGGCGCCTCGGCATAGAGGTCGAGCACATCCTCCATGCGGGCGACGTATTCCCCGTCGACCTTGGGGATGCACCACATGTCTTTGCGCCAGGGCTTCAGATGGTTCTCCGCCAGCCGTCGACGGACGGTCTCAGAAGATAGCTCTTCATGGTCAGTGAGCCGGACCATCTCATCGGCCAGCAGTTCGAGGGTCCAGCGGGCCCGTCCCGGTGGCGGCTTTGAGCAGGCGGTCGCCACCAAAAGCGCCTCCTCCTTGCTCGATAGTTTGCGCTCAACGCCGGGGCGCGGCTCCTCGGTGAGCGCTCCCTCCAGGTTGGCTTCCACAAAGCGACGCCGGGTCCGATAAATCGTCGATCCTGAGACCTTTAAAGTTGCGGCGATCACCTCGTCGCTCACGCCGTCGTTCGCGGCCAGGAGGATCTGCGCGCGTTTTATTTTGCGCGTCGCGTGGCGTCCCCCGCTCAACAGCGCGTCAAGTTGATCCCGTTCCGATTGGCTAAGCTCCACACAAAACTTTATATTCAACTGCACCTCCTTTAGCGTCGAGGCGCGGATGAATCGGAAATGAGTTAATCACTTGACGAAAGCACAGCGGCGGCGGGACCCCGCTTTACGCAGACCCAAGGCCAGTACCTGGCCTTCATCTACGCCTATAGCCGAATATTCAAACGGCCCCCGGCAGAAGCCGACATGCGTCGCCATTTCGACGTCACCGCTCCAACCGTCCACCAGATGGTGATAACCTTGGAAAAAGCCGGCCTCATCTCGCGGACGCCCGGAGCCGCCCGAAGCATCCAACTTCTGGTTCCTCCCGAAGCGCTTCCGATTTTGCGCTAAAACAACCCGTCATAATCTCTGTGGAACGGTACTAGGCCAAAGATGAATCCACCGTGCAGATTGGCCCACAGCGCAATCAAGGGCAGCAGCCAGAATGACGGCGCTTCGCCGCGTTCGCTCGCCGACATCAGGCCATAGGTCCAGGCCAGCATGACCGGTAGCACCAGCACGTGCGGCCGCGCCAGGAAATGCGGCGCCGACAACACCAGCGCTGCAAGCGTCACGACGATCGCATAGGGCGCCGGAATGCGGCGGCCAAGGATCCAGGTCAGCAACGCGAAGGCCATGGCGATGCTGGCCGAGGCCAGCACCACCGGCCCGGCCCAGCCGGCCAGATCGTAGCTGCCCGCCAGCAGCACCTGCGCCAGCCAGGACGACGACGTCCATGGCTCGCCCGTCTTGGTGAAGGAGTAGATATCGGTGCGCGGAAGCGTGGCGTGATCGATGATCCATTGCCCCACCGAAATCTGCCAGTAGGTATCTGAATCCTTCAAGAGCCGGTCGCCGCAGGCCAGCGTGACCGCATAGACGCCGATCCCGAGCCAGAGCCAGACCGGCACCAGACCGAGGCCGGAGGCTTTCTCCTGACGGATCGCTCGGGCGTCGACACTCATGAAGAGCATTTCCCTGACGAGATTGTTGTCGGAACGCATAGATCAGTTGTTGTCGGCCGATCTCGTGCGGCACCGCCTGCTTCCCGTCGACGCCTAGCATCTCAACGACTTCTAGGGGCCAATTGGACATGACGACTTTATGTGAACGGAGCGCTACAGAAGTATCCGTTCGCTCTTAAGGAGCCGTGAATCCGAAAGCCTCCAAGCGGCCGCACAGGGCCTGGTGTAAGGTGATTAGAGGCATTCCCGCGTTTTATCGAATGCCTTAGTGCCGCGTTTACTCTGCTGAAGCAGAGGCGAGTTCCACCGCATTTGCGCGATCGAACAACGCGTTTTCTTCACGCGAACCGGTGCCCACTTCGCTCGAAAATGCTCCAGCTCGCGAGCCGGACGGCCTTTGAAAGCAGGCGCAAGCCCGCCTTGGAGAGCAGTTCGATAGCCTCCTTCTGGTCCTGCGACTTGGAAGCGCGGAGCGCATAGTTTCGTGCGGATGAGAGCGACATCGATTGATCTCCTTGTTGGCCGTGAATGGAAAAACCCCGCGGTTCACACCGCGGGGTTTTTGTCTTGAAGCGTGGTCGCGCTGGCTTAGGCCTCGGCCACGAATAAGTGAATTTGCGTTTGCTCGGGATTTCGAGTGGTGGGATTCCCGTCCGGGTATGATGCTTGTAGCATCTGCTTGTGATTGATGAATTGGCTATCCGTCAGCGATTTGAGGCGCTCGATCCTTTGCTGGACGAGCGCGGCCGGCGACGTTTTGTGGCAGCGGAGGCCTTGACGGCCGGTCACGGAGGCATCGTCGCAGTGTCGCGGGCCACCGGGGTGGCGCGCAGCACGATAGGGCGCGCGATTGAGGAATTGCGCAGTGGCGAGGCGCCTGATCCAGAACGGGTCCGCAGGTCGGGTGGCGGACGCAAGCCTCTGATTGCGACCGATCCGCGTCTTCTTGATGATCTGCGCTCACTGGTCGAACCGGCGACGCGAGGTGATCCGCAATCGCCGATGTTGTGGACCTCGAAGAGCTTGCGCAAGCTCTCGGAGAGCTTGGGTCGGATGGGCCATAGGATCGGCCGTACCTTGGTCGGCAAGCTACTACACCAGCTCGATTATAGTTTGCAGGCCAACCGCAAGACGCGCGAGGGATCGAACCACATCGATCGCGACGCCCAATTCCACTATATCAACGATCGCGTCAAAGAGGTGCTTGCCTCCGGCAACCCGGCGATCTCCGTCGATACCAAAAAGAAGGAGTTGGTTGGCGATTTCAAGAACGGCGGACGGGAATGGCGGCC
The DNA here is from genome assembly GCA_963755895.1 of uncultured Alphaproteobacteria bacterium. Classification (GTDB taxonomy): domain Bacteria; phylum Pseudomonadota; class Alphaproteobacteria; order Rhizobiales; family Xanthobacteraceae; genus Bradyrhizobium. The sequence continues at coordinate 57,762 of CAVWMD010000014.1, read as the reverse complement.
GAAGGGGTCACCCGAAGAAGTGCGCGTCCACGACTTCGTCATTCCCGAACTCGGGCGAGCAGTGCCCTATGGCGTCTACGACATCGCCGGCAACGCCGGCTGGGTCAGCGTGGGCATCGACCACGACACAGCGGCTTTCGCAACCAACGCCATCCGGAGCTGGTGGCAAGTGATGGGCCGTGAGCGCTATCCCGTGGCTAAAAATCTGCTGATCACCGCCGATGGCGGCGGCAGCAATGGCTCACGGGTGCGGCTATGGAAGCTGGAGCTGCAAAAGCTGGCCGACGAACTCGATATCCCGATCACCGTCTGTCACTTGCCGCCCGGCACCAGCAAATGGAACAAGATCGAGCATCGCCTCTTCTCCTTCATCACCAGCAACTGGCGGGGAAAGCCGCTGATCAGCCATCAGGTCATCGTGCAGCTGATCGGCGCTACGACCACCAAAGCCGGCCTCAAGGTCCGTTGCCAGCTCGACCCCATGACCTACCCCGCCGGCATCAAGGTTTCTGACGACGAACTCGCTGCTGTCAACATCACCCGCCATGATTTCCACGGCGAATGGAACTATACAATTAGCCCAAAAGCCCGAGCCTTGCAGCGTTAGTTCGCGGACGACGCCTTAGAGCGTTTTCGAGCGAAGTGGATACCGGTTCGCGTGAAGAAAACGCGTCAAAACAAAAACCTGGAGCCCCGTTCCGATTCCATCGGAACGGGAAAGGCTCTAATGCGCCAGGATCGCCAGCAGCAGCAGCGCCACGATGTTGGTGATCTTGATCATCGGATTGACCGCCGGACCCGCCGTATCCTTGTAGGGATCGCCGACGGTGTCGCCGGTCACCGCGGCCTTGTGGGCGTCGGAGCCCTTGCCGCCGTAATGGCCGTCCTCGATGTACTTCTTGGCGTTATCCCAGGCGCCGCCGCCCGAGGTCATCGAGATCGCGACGAACAAACCGGTCACGATCACGCCAAGCAGCATCGCGCCGACCGCCGAGAACGCCGCCGACTTGCCGGCCGCGCCGCCGCCGGCAATGCCGTAGATGACAAAATAGACGAAGATCGGCGACAGCACCGGCAGCAGCGACGGGATAATCATTTCCTTGATCGCCGCCTTGGTCAGAAGATCGACCGCCTTGCCGTAATCCGGCTTGTCGGTGCCCTGCATGATGCCGGGCTTCTCCCGGAACTGACGACGCACTTCCTCGACGATCGCGCCCGCCGCGCGGCCCACCGCGGTCATGCCCATCGCGCCGAACAGATACGGCAGCAGGCCGCCGAACAGGAGGCCGACCACGACGTAAGGGTTATTCAGCGAGAAGTCGGGCAGCACGCCCTGGAAGTACGGATACTTCACGGCGTTGGCGATGAAGAATTTGAGGTCTTCATTGTAGGCCGCGAACAGCACCAGCGCGCCGAGACCGGCCGAGCCGATCGCATAGCCCTTGGTGACCGCCTTGGTGGTGTTGCCGACCGCGTCGAGCGCGTCGGTGGCCTTGCGCACTTCCTTGGGCAGGCCGGCCATTTCGGCAATGCCACCGGCATTGTCGGTGACCGGACCGAAGGCGTCGAGCGCCACGACCATGCCCGCCAGCGCCAGCATCGTGGTGGTGGCAATCGCGATGCCGAACAGACCGGCAAGGCTGTAGGTGACGAGAATGCCGGCGATGATCACCAGCGCCGGACCGGCGGTGGATTCCATCGAGATCGCCAGACCCTGGATCACGTTGGTGCCGTGGCCGGTGACCGACGACCCCGCGATCGACTTCACCGGGCGATAGTCAGTGCCGGTGTAGTATTCGGTGATCACGATGATCAAGCCGGTCACGACAAGGCCGGCGATGCCGCATTCGAATAGCGCCATGCCGGTGTACTTGACACCCGCCAGCGGACCGAAACCGACCAGCCAGTTGATTACGCCGGCGACGCCGAACAGCGACAGCACGCCGGTCGCGATCAGGCCCTTGTACAGCGCGCCCATGATCGATTGGCTGGCCCCGAGCTTGACGAAGAAAGTGCCGATGATCGAGGTGATGATGCAGACGCCGCCGATCGCGAGCGGCAGCGTCATCATGTTCACCAGCAGTGGCGAGGTCGCAAAGAAGATCGCAGCGAGCACCATGGTGGCGACCGCGGTCACCGCATAGGTCTCGAACAGATCGGCGGCCATGCCGGCGCAGTCGCCGACATTGTCGCCGACGTTGTCGGCGATGGTCGCCGGGTTACGCGGATCGTCTTCTGGAATGCCGGCCTCGACCTTGCCGACAAGGTCGCCGCCGACGTCAGCACCCTTGGTGAAGATGCCGCCGCCGAGACGGGCGAAGATCGAGATCAGCGAAGCGCCAAAGCCGAGTGCGACCATGGCATCGACCACGGTGCGGCTGTTGGGCGCGAGATCGAGAACATGCGTCAGATAGGCGAAGTAGATGGTGACGCCGAGCAGCGCCAGACCCGCCACCAGCATGCCGGTGATGGCGCCGGCCTTGAAGGCGAGTTCAAGTCCGCCGGCGAGCGACGTCGTCGCCGCCTGCGCGGTGCGCACGTTGGCGCGAACCGATACGTTCATGCCGATGAAGCCCGCAGCGCCCGACAGCACCGCGCCGATCAGGAAGCCGACCGCGACCAGCGTGCCGAGGAAGTAGGCGAGCAGCGCGAAGATCACGATGCCGACGATGCCGATCGTCATGTACTGGCGTTTCAGATAGGCCTGCGCGCCTTCGCGCACGGCCGCCGCAATTTCCTGCATCCGCGGATTGCCGGCGTCGGCGTTCAAAACCGATGCCGTGGCCCAGATGGCGTAAACGATCGAAAGCGCTCCGCAGAGCACAATCACCCATAATGCTGTCATTGAATTTGCCTCAGATCCTTGATTATAACCCCCAACGCCATGACCGCGGACGCGGCCGGCGCATAAAAAGGAGGCCTTACCCTGCCCGATGGGCGGCCTCTCAAATCGGCCGGGACCTTGCCAAAATCATATCCCGGACGCAACGCCACCAACGGCCTAAACCGTCGATTTCAGATGGTATTTAGGTGGATACCAAGGTGAGCCGATGGCTCGGGAACCCCTCAGAAGTGGCTATAGGACAGGCGCTGCAGCCCGATATCCCGTCCTGCGGCATCCAAGAACTTCGGAACCGACCTCCCCACCGTGACTGTGCCGATCGCGGTCACCGCGATCCCGGCAAGCCCCGCGGCCCGGGTGAACGTCTCAAAGCGATTCTCTGGAATCGCGCATAAAATCTCATAATCATCGCCGCCCGAGACGATGGCCTCGATGCCGACGGTGCCGCTTGCAACGAGCGACGCGGCGGCGGCGGACAATGGGATGCGCGCGAGGTCGATGGTCGCGGACACCCTGGAGGCGTGGCAAAGCTTGGTCAGATCGCCGGCGAGACCATCGGATACGTCCATCGCGGCATGGGCGTGATCGCGAACCGCCGACGCGAGTGCGGTGCGCGGCTGCGGCACGCGATAGCGTCCGACCAGCAGATCCCTCGCCGCGGCGTCGTCGGCAAGCGCTGTGGCGACCGCGCCGTGCTTGAGAACGTCAAGACCGAGCGCCGCATCGCCGATCGTTCCGGTCACCACCACCAGATCGCCGGGCTTGGCGCCACTGCGGCGAACCATCTTGCCCACGCCCACGCGCCCGAACGCCGTGATCGAGATCATCAGCGGCCCCGGGGTCGCGACCGTATCGCCGCCCAGCAGCGGGCAGCCGAACCGCGTGGTGTCTTCGCCAAGCGCCTGGGCGAACGGCTTCAGCCAGCCCTCATCGGCAGCCCGCAGCGCCAGCGTCAGCACGCATCCGGCAGGCTGAGCCCCCTTGGCCGCGAGATCCGACAGATTAACCCCCAACGCCTTGCGCGCGATGGTGTCGGGCGGATCGTTAGGGAGGAAATGCACGCCTTCGACGATGGCGTCCGTGGTCACCACGATATCGTCGCCCAACGCTTTGAGGATCGCCGCATCGTCGCCGAGATCGAATGCGCCGGGATCGGTCGCCAGCGGCATGAAATAGCGCGCAATCAGCGAGTCCTCGGCGGACGCGCTAGCCACGGATGAATTCATCCGACCGAAACTGCCGGGCGATCTGGTCGAGCACCGCGTTCACCATGCCGGTCTCCTCGGCCTCGACAAAGGCATGGGCGACATCGACATATTCGGACACGACGACCCGCCCCGGCACGTCCTTGCGATGCTCCAGTTCATAGGAACCGGCCCGCAGCACCGCGCGCAGGATGGCGTCGATCCGCTTCAAGGGCCAGCCCTTCGACAACGCCTCGTCGATCAGCGGATCGAGCTTGCCCTGATCGCGCACCACGCCCGACACGACGTCGCGGAAGAACGCGGCTTCCGCCGGCAAGTAGGTATCGCCCTCGACCTCGTTGCCGAGCCAATGGCTCTCGAACTCGGCAAAGATGTCGTTGATGCCGGCACCGCCGATATCCATCTGATACAGCGCCTGCACCGCCGCGAGCCGTGCGGCGCCGCGCCGGTTGGCTTTCTTGTCTGGATTTTTGGGTACTGGCTTCCTGCTGTCCGCCATGATCAGGCCTTCGCCAGACGGCGCTTGATCCGCAACATCGCCAGCGCCGCGCGCGCGGCGTCGCCGCCCTTGTTGAGTTCGCCGGCGCGTGCCCGCGCCCAGGCCTGGGCGTCGGTATTGACGGTGATGATGCCGTTGCCGAGCGGAACCTTGCGCGACACCGCGAGGTCCATCAGCGCGCGCGAGGATTCCATCGAGACGATTTCAAAATGGATGGTGTCACCGCGCACCACGCAGCCCAGCGCGATCACCGCGTCATAGGGCTTGCCGTGGCCCGCGGCGGCATCGAGCGCGATCGCAACCGCGGCCGGAATTTCCAGTGCACCAGGCACCGTGAGGATGTCATGGCTGACGCCGGCGGCTTTCAGTTCCGCCAGCACGCCCTCGAGCAGCGCATCCTGGATGTCGTCGTAAAAGCGCGCTTCCACGATCAGCGCCCGCGCGCCGGAAATGTCGGTCTGGTCCTTGAGCGCTGCGCGCCGTGCGTCTGCCATAAAGTCGTTTCCGTTTCTAATCCGATTGCATCAACCGGCGAGAACCTCATCCTGAGGAGCGGCCACTTGGCCGCGTCTCGAAGGATGGGCATAACAATCTCATGGCTCGAGGCGGCCACCGGACAGCGCAAGTGCGCTGCCGGGAGAGCGCCTCTTCCTCACCATGAGGAATTTGTGCTGCGTTTTAGGCGCAGCCACGGGCTGCGTCTACTTCATTTCCGACAGCCGCGCGGCGTAACGCGCCATCAAATCGACCTCGAGATTGACCTCGCTGCCGGCACGCCAGCCGCTCAGCGTCGTGACATTGAGCGTGTGCGGAATGATTAGCACCGAAAACAGCACATCGTGCACGGTATTGACCGTCAGCGACACGCCATCCAAGGTCACGGAGCCCTTGGCAGCGATAAAGCGCGCCAGTTCCCGCGTCGTTTTCAGCTCGAAGCGGGCCATATCGGGCAGGTCGTCGCGCTGCACGATGCCGGCAATGCCGTCGGCATGACCGGCGACGATGTGGCCTCCGAGTTCATCGCCGATCTTCAGCGCGCGCTCCAGGTTGAGCCTGGTGCCGACCTGCCAATGCTGTGCGGTGGTCATGCCCAGCGTCTCGGCGCCGGCATCGACATCGAACCAGGTTTTGCCGGCCTCGACGCCCGAAGCCACCACGGTCAGGCAGACGCCGTTGCAGGCGATCGAGGCGCCATCGGCAATGGTCGCGCGATCGTAGCGGCAGGCGATCCGCAGCCGGTGCAACTGGCCCTGCGCGGTCGGCGTCAAGGCGGCGATCTCGCCGATGTCGGTGACAATGCCCGTGAACATTAGATACGCTCGTAAATCGTAAGAGTGTCCTGACCGAGGCTCTCGCTAGCACGAACGCGGAAGCCCGGCGACTGCGTGATTGTCGTGAGCGGCAATGCGTCCAGCGCAGCGATGCCGCCGGCGCCGATTGCCTCCGGGCCGCGCAGCAGCCAGATTTCGTCGACGAGATCGGCCGATACAAAGGACGACGCCACCCTGGCGCCCCCCTCGACCATCAGCCGCGTGATGCCCTTCCCGGCCAGCGCGTGCAGCACGGCCGCCAGATCCAACCCCGGCGGCGGCGCCGTCGTGGTCGCCACGCGCATGATTTGCGCGCCGGCGGCGCCGAGTTTTGTCGCGGCGGCCGCTTCCGAAAGGTCCGATGTCATGACCCATAGCAGCGTCTGGCGGGCGGAATGAACCAGTTTGCTGGTCCCCAGCAACCGCAGCGCGCGATCCAGCACCACCCGAACCGGCGAACGCGCCTCCATGCCTGGTAGCCGGCAGGTCAACTCCGGATCGTCCGCCCGCACCGTACCGATGCCGACCAGGATCGCATCGCATTGCGCGCGCAACAGATGCACCCGCGCCCGCGCCGCCTCGCCTGTGATGGCGACCGGTTTGCCACCGGCGGCGCCGATCCTGTCGTCGGCGGACACCGCGAGCTTGAGGATCACATGCGGACGCCTGTCGCGGACCCGCCGGAAGTGTCCGGCATGATCGCGCGCGGCCTCCGGCCCGCAAAGCCCGATATCGACCACGATTCCGGCGGCGCGAAGCCGGGCGTGGCCCTGCCCCGCCACTTCCGGATTGGGATCCTCAATCGCCGACACCACGCGCGCGACACCGGCGGCGATGATGGCATCGGCGCAAGGCGGCGATTTGCCGAAATGCGAGCACGGCTCCAAGGTCACATACAGCGTGGCGCCGCGGGCGGCCTCGCCGGCGCGCTTGAGCGCCTCGGGTTCGCCATGGGGCCGGCCGCCCGGCTGGGTCCAGCCGCGGCCGACCACGATGCCGTCCTTGACCAGCACTGCGCCGACGGCGGGATTGGGCCAGGTTCGCCCCTGCCCGCGCCGCCCCAAGGTCAGCGCCAGCTGCATGAAGTGGAGATCGGCCGCCTTCGACATTTTCGATTGCTGCGCCAGGCGATCTTCCAGAATCCGGAAGATCATTTGCGCAACAAAGCCGGCCGCGCGTCCTCATCGCCGGAGAGTTCGCCGAGCACCGCCTCGAAATCCTTTGCCTCGCGAAAATTGCGATAGACCGAGGCGAAGCGTACATAGGCGACGTCGTCGAGCTGGCGCAGATGCTCCATCACGATCTCGCCGATCGCTTCCGATGAAATCTCCGCCTCGCCGCCGCTTTCGAGCTCGCGGACGATCGCTGAGACCATTGTCTCGACCTTTTCGGAATCCACCGGACGCTTGCGCAAGGAGATTTGCAGCGAGCGCACCAGCTTGTCGCGGTCGAACGGCACGCGGCGGCCGTTGCGCTTGATCACCGTGAGTTCGCGCAACTGCACGCGTTCGAAGGTCGTGAAGCGGAAATTGCAGGCGATGCAGATCCGCCGCCGCCGGATCACCGCGGAGTCCTCGGTCGGACGCGAATCCTTCACCTGCGTATCGAGACTGTTGCAGCTGGGGCATCGCATCCGGCAAAACCTTTATTGACGAGACTTTATCGCAGGACCCTGTTGCCAGATCCTTGCTGCGAGACCCTTGCTGCAAGGCCCTTACTGATAAATCGGGAAGCGGTCGGTGAGCGCCTTCACCCGTTCCTTGATCGCAGCCTCCACCAGAGGCGCCTTGCCGTCCGGCGATTGCGCGATGGCGTTGAGCACTTCGGCGATCAGGCCGCCGACCTGCTGGAATTCGGCGACGCCGAAGCCGCGCGTCGTTGCCGCCGGCGTCCCCAGCCGAAGACCCGAGGTGACGAACGGCTTTTCCGGATCGAACGGAATACCATTCTTGTTGCAGGTGATCGCCGCGCGCACCAGCGCCTTTTCCGAGACGTTGCCCTTCAGGCCCTTCGGCCGCAGGTCGACCAGCATCAGATGGTTGTCGGTGCCGCCCGAGACGATGTCGAAGCCGTGGGCGCGCAACGATTTCGGCCAGCGCCTTGGCGTTCTCGACCACGTTCCTGGCGTAGACCTTGAAATCCGGCCGCAACGCTTCGGCGAACGCCACCGCCTTGGCGGCGATCACATGCATCAGCGGACCGCCCTGCAGACCCGGGAAGATCGCCGAGTTCAGCTTCTTGGCCAGCGCTTCGTCGTTGCTGAGAATGAGACCGCCGCGCGGCCCGCGCAGCGATTTATGCGTGGTGGTGGTGGTGACGTGGGCATGCGGCACCGGCGAGGCATGGACACCGCCCGCGACGAGACCGGCGAAATGCGCCATGTCGACCAGGAAATAGGCGCCGACGCTGTCGGCGATCTCCCTGAAACGTTTGAAATCCCAGGTACGCGAATAGGCCGAGCCACCGGCGATGATCAGCTTCGGCCTGACCTGCTCGGCCTGTTTTGCCACCGCATCCATGTCGATGATCTGGTCCTCGCGCCGCACCGTGTAATGCGAGGCCTTGAACCATTTGCCGGACATGTTGACGGGCGAGCCATGGGTGAGATGTCCGCCGGCGGCGAGATCGAGGCCCATGAAGGTATCGCCGGGCTGCAGCAGCGCCAGGAACACCGCCTGGTTCATCTGGCTGCCTGAATTCGGCTGCACATTCGCAAAGCCCGCGCCGAACAGCTTCTTGGCGCGATCGATCGCCAGTGTCTCGACCACGTCGACCCATTCGCAGCCGCCGTAATAGCGATTGCCCGGATAGCCTTCGGCGTATTTGTTGGTCAGCACCGAACCCTGCGCTTCCAGCACCGCGCGGCTGACGATGTTTTCCGACGCGATCAGCTCGATCTCGTGGCGCTGCCGGCCGAGTTCGCCACGGATCGCGGCCGCGATATCCGGATCGGCTTCGGTGAGCGGAGCAGTGAAGAATGAGTTGGGCGCGGTGGCAGGATTGGCGCTGGTCGAAGAGCTCATGGGTCAAATATCTCCGCCGCCGCGGCCGGTTACGGGCTCGCGGGCGGTCACATGTGGCGATCAGAAGCGGCGCTGGCGAGATAGCACATCGGCCGGAAATGGCCAAGGGCTTGCGGTAGTACACCGATATTTATGCCAGATATGGTGTAGATCGCGGGGATTGCGAGGTACTCCGGTCGATCGTCGCGTCCTCCGCGCGAACGGCACGGCTGCGCTCCCCTCCGGGCGGGGTTGGCGGGTGGAGGTCAACAGGCACTGGGCTGGTGGTTAGCCACCCGCCCAGGTTGCCGGGCGCGGGCGAAGAAGGCGTCACCCCGCAAACCGATACGTCCCACCCTTCTCGATGCTGCGCTGGAACGCCGGCCGCGCCTGCATCCGCGACAGCCACGCCGCCAAATCCGGATACGGCCCAAGCTTGTCGTAGACCTTCGCCATGTCGCCGACAAAGCTCATCTGGATATCGGCGCCGCTCAGCGATGTCCCGATGAAGAATTCGCGGCCTTTCAGCGCGCCGTCGACATAGCCGAGGTGATTGGCGATCTCGCTGTCGATGCGTGGTTGCAGCGGTGCCGCCGCATCCTCCAACCTCGATACATAGAGGTTCAGCATCAACGGCAGCATCGCCGAGCCTTCGGAATAATGCAGCCACTCGTTATAGCGCTCGTAGTCGGCACTGCCGATCGACGGCATCATCGCGCCTCTTCCGTATTTGCGAATGATGTAATCGACGATCGCACCCGACTCCGCTATTTTGACATCGCCGTCGGTGATGACCGGCGACTTGCCGAGCGGATGCACGTCGGTCAATTCCGGCGGCGCCAGCCGGGTCCTGGCGTTGCGCTGGTAGCACTTCATCTCATAGGGCGTGCCGAGTTCTTCCAGCAGCCACAGGATCCGCTGCGAGCGGGAGTCGTTGAGATGGTGAAGCGTGAGCATGGGGTTTCCTCGGCGGCTGCCTGTTGTGCGCTAGAGCATTTCCGGTTCTGATAGAATCAGAACCGGGCTCTAAATTCTTGTTTTGACGCGTTTTCTTGACGCGAACCGGTACCCACTTCGCTCGAAAACGCTCTAGAGTCGAGATCGTCCTTGCGCGAGATTGTCATTGCGAGCCAACGGGTAGCGCGAATGCGCGCCCGCAGCGAATCAACACGCCCGCGCAATTGCCCTCATCGCGAGAGCGGCGCGCGCCTGCACGCCTCGCTTGCCGTCAACCGCGGCTGGAAATCCCAGTCATCTCAATGTCGGTCGATTTCGACCGCGTCCGCGTTTCACAATACCGTAATTCTAATGACATGAACCTTTGCGGGCTGCATCGATCGCACTACATTGCGATGCAACAGCAGTACTAGGGACGATGATGGCTGAACATAGTGTTATCGGCGCGACTTCGCGCGACCGCTTCATGCAGGCGGCGCAAAACGAAATGGCCAAGTTCGAACGGCGGGAGATCGAGTTTCGCAAGAAGGATCGCGCGGAGCGCGCGGCGGAGTTGCGGATTTCGACCGGCAAGGACGAAACCAACACACCGCATTAGATGGCATCGTGGAAGGACGCCTTTTGTCTCAGGGCCGCCCCCGCTCGGCAGCCGCTGCATTCAAAGCCCGGTAAATCCGGCCTTGACCGGATCGCTGCTGCCGTCGAGTTCACGCAGATAAGTGAGGCCGCACACCGTCAGGCGATGCGGGTCCTTTTCGCCGGCCTCGAACAGCATGGAAACGTAAGTCGTCACCTTGCCACGCGCCTCCTCGCAGGCGTCGGCGGAGCGATTTGCCAGCAAGGCATAAGTCTGCATGATGCGATCGATGGCGGTGTCCATGAAGTCCTCGTTGCAAGTGAAATTCTTTGGCGGGACCGGAAATTCAATCGCGGGCGTCAAGCGAACTCATGGGCTTCGAATTTCGCAATCGCCCGGTTGGCGAGCCTGATCTTGTTGCGTTCGCCGCGATGAAACATTTCGACGATCAGCCCGAGTAGCTGGTCATTGGTGGCGAGCGTGTCGGACACCGCACCGCTCTTGCGGAGGTAGTTGGAGGCGATCGCATAGGCGTCGCCGACCACCTCGACATTCATCACCTGCAAGCCGCGCTCGACCAACATGAATTTCAGCCTCCGCTATGCAGGGACAAGCCGCGAGCATGACGACCGGTTCCATGCCGGAACGTCTATTTTTTGCACCGCGGCAATGCCTGATGGGCGCCAGACTTCAAGGCGTTAGAGCGTTTTCAAGCGAAGTGGATACCGGTTCGCGTGAAGAAAACGCGTCAAAACAAAAACCTAGAGCCCCGTTCCGATTCCATCGGAACGGGAAAGGCTCTAGATTTGCGCACGACCCTTCGCAAGCCTCGCGACAATAATGAGCGCGACCAACGCCCCGAACGCTCCGACCGCGACGACCTCCAGAATGTCGTAGGCTTTCACCTGATCGTCCGACAGATAACGGTACTGCAGCAACGAGACGCCCCTGGAGTTGAAGGGCTGGGGATTGCTGTACTTCGCGGTCTGGATCTGGCTTGCGGACATTTGGATCGCAGCCATGGCGCACACGCCGAGCAGGCCGAGCACCGACGCCACGATCATAAGTGCTCTCAAGGTTTTCATGCGGTGCCTTGCGTCATGGTTGGATCCCGGCCTGGACCGGCCGGAATGTTGGCGCGACTTTGCCGGCATGTCGTTGCGGGCTTTTGCCTCAGAGGGGGTGACATTTCGCCCTGTGCTAGTCTGCCCGGTCCGGCAGACCAGCAACGAAAGATCGGCCTCCTCTTGCGAAGAGACCGATCTGGACCGGAGGGCAATCCGGCTTTCTACAACAGGGGTATTTCAGGCTGGCGCGTGACTGGCATTATTCGCCAGAACGCTGAATGAATTTTCGTGCACCCGCGCGGTCTTTCGCACCATCCTGTGAAATCTATTTCTCAAAGCCGATACAGGATCTGGTCGGTCCAGAAGCGCTCGAGCCGGTGCAGCGACTTGTTCAGGGTCGCGAACTCCTCGTTCGAGATGCCGCCGACCTGCTCCACGGTCTTGACGTGCTTCTGATAGAGCGCATCGACGATGCGGCGGATTTCCTGGCCCTGCGGGGTCAGGCGAATACGCACCGAACGGCGATCGACGCGCGAACGCTGATGATCGAGGAAGCCGAGTTCGACCAGCTTCTTCAGATTATAGGAGACGTTGGAGCCGAGGTAGTAACCGCGCGTACGCAGTTCGCCCGCGGTCAATTCCTTGTCGCCGATATTATAGAGCAACAGCGCCTGCACCGAATTGATGTCGGCGCGCCCGCGCCGATCGAATTCGTCCTTGATGACGTCGAGCAGCCGGCGGTGCAGCCGCTCCACCAAGGTCAATGCTTCGAGATAGAGCGGCTGCACCGGAGCTTGCCCCGGAGCCCGTTCAGCGGCTTCCACCGCCGTCGCAACGGCTTTCATCATGACCACTTCCCCTGTTGTCGTTTTTATCGACTTATTCGACGAAACTTGTGTTCCGTCCGATAGCTTCAACTTAAGGGGCCGGTTTGAAGATCAGCTTAAATAAGACAATAAAGAGATCATGAATTTAAGACAGTGAATCACGGATTAAGCCCATGAATAAAGGACTTTTCGCAACCTTTCATTGACGGTGCGAGCGCGATGTTCACGCTTCGTCTGCACTACTTGTCGCATATGGAAACAGCATCGCTCAAATTGGAAATAGTCACGTAACAGGTGTGGCGGGCCGGTTAGCGCGGTCTTAGGGTGACCAAAAAGTTACCGGAAGAAATTGCCGAAAATCTTATGCGGTAAAGTTGGATTTTCCGAACGTGGCTCCATCCTTCGAGACGCATCGCTTACGCGATGCTGCTCAGGATGAGGTTTTTCTTGAGGCCTCATGGTGAGGAGCGTGGCAACGCCGCGCGTCTCGAACCATGGTGATACAATCTCGCGTCCATGCCGTATGAAATCAATTGCCGCGGAAGACCTCAAGCGCCTACGGCGGCCGTTCGCGCGCGGCCATCCAGGCGAGCGCTAGATATGCCGCCAGCATCACCGCCTCGCCGGCGACGATCACCAGGCTGCCGCCGTAGATTCCGGGGAACATCAGTTCGATCACCGCCATCGACACCACGGTGGTCAGCCAGACCACCGCGCCCCATGGCGTCGCAAGCCATAGTCCGACCGCGGCGACGAGTTCGATCACCGCGAAATACACCGTCGCGGTCTGCCAGGCCATCGGCTGGTTCTCGAAGGCTTCCTCTTCGCCGCCGATGAAGCCGGTGACCTGCGCCCAGTGATAGAGGCCCTTGGCCACCGCGAGCACCGCCATGACGCGCAGGAACAGCACCAGCCGCCGGGTCCATGCATTGTCGTCGGATTCGATCCGCTCCGACGAGATCGCCGCGACCGACATCGCGTTATCCCTCGTGTTGTCGCGGGACGGAGTTTCAGACATGCGAAACGATGCTCATCGTTGGGACGAACCCGATTGTCGGCAAGAACTGGGCGCCAATAACCGGCTCAGTCGGACGTCATGACCCGCCAGGGCGGCAAAATCAATTGCCGTTACGGCAGACAAGGTTGTCGGCGGGCCCGCGGTGACGGCGCCCCCGCGGGGTGCTAGAATTAGAGCAAGTCAAAACTGGCCCCAAACCGGCCTGCCGCTCCAGGAGTACCCATCCCATGGCGATCAAATTTGGGCGTCCGATCGAAATGCGCGAGCCTGCGCGCGCCAAACCGGCGCTGGCCGCCCCCTCGCTCGATCTGGCGGTTCGCCCGCGCCGCAACCGCAAGGCCGAATGGGCACGCCGCATGGTGCGGGAAAACGTCCTGACCACCGACGATCTGATCTGGCCGCTGTTCGTGATCGACGGCATCAACCAGCGCGCCGCGGTGGCCTCGATGCCCGGCGTCGAGCGGCTCAGCGTCGACCAGGCGGTGCGCGACGCCGAACGGGCGATGAAGCTGAACATCCCCTGTGTCGCGCTGTTTCCCTATACCGAGCCCTCCTTGCGCGACGAGCAGGGCTCCGAGGCGGTCAATCCCGACAATCTGGTCTGCAAATCGGTCCGCGCGATCAAGCAGGAGTTCCCCGGTCTGGGCGTGCTCTGCGACGTCGCGCTCGATCCCTTTACCAGCCACGGCCATGACGGCCTGATCGAGGACGGCCGCATCCTCAACGACGAGACCGTGGCCGTGCTGGTGCGCCAGGCGCTGGTGCAGGCCGAGGCCGGCTGCGACATCATCGCGCCGTCCGACATGATGGACGGCCGCGTCGGCGCCATCCGCGCGGCGCTGGATGCCGCTGGATTCCTCGACGTCCAGATCATGGCCTATGCGGCGAAATACGCCTGCGCCTTCTACGGCCCGTTCCGCGACGCCATTGGATCGGCAAAGACGCTGACCGGCGACAAGCGCACCTATCAGATGGACAACGCCAATTCCGACGAAGCCCTGCGCGAGGTCGAACTCGATATCGCCGAGGGCGCCGACATGGTGATGGTGAAGCCGGGCATGCCCTATCTGGATGTGCTGCGGCGGGTAAAGGACACCTTCGCGATGCCGACCTTCGTCTATCAGGTGTCCGGCGAATACGCGATGATCGCGGCCGCCGCCAACAATGGCTGGATCGACGGCGAGCGGGCGATGATGGAAAGCCTGGTCGCTTTCAAGCGCGCCGGCGCCGACGGCATCTTGACCTATTTTGCGCCGCAGGCGGCGGAGAAGCTGAAGGCGGAGCGGTAAGGAAAGATGCGAATAGCGAATGGAATTTCCCTATTCGCCACTCGCTATTCGCCAGTTCCCTTCCCGGCCCCCGAATCGCCGGAATATTCCGCTTTTGTCACCCCGGCGTGGCCTTGCAAGTAGCTGAACGGCTCCCATTTCTTGGCGGCAATAGCCCGTCGGGAGGGCTGACCATGTCTTATAGCGGTTCGCCTAATAGTGGTCGCGGCACTTCAGGTGCTGGCGGTGCTTCACGTGCTGGCGGCGCTTCAGGTGCTGGCGGCGCCTGGAATGCGGGCGGCGCCTGGCGCAGTGAGGGCGGGATGCCGCCGCATGCCTTCGATCCTGATCTGCAGCCGGAATTGTTTCGCGGCGTGCTGACGCGGCGGATGTTCGCGTTCCTGATCGACCTCGTGGTGCTTTCGGTGCCGGTGATCCTGGCCTGCATCTTCATCGCGGTGTTCGGCGTGGTCACGCTCGGGCTCGGCTGGGCGCTGTTCTGGCTGGTGTCGCCGGCCTCGATCATCTGGGCACTGGTCTATTACGGCTCGTCGCTCGGCGGGCCGCATTCGGCTACCCTCGGCATGCGGGTGATGGATCTGGAGCTGCGCACCTGGTACGGCGCGCCGGGCTATTTCGTGCTGGGCGCGGTGCACGCGGTGCTGTTCTGGGTGTCGATCTCGTTCCTGACGCCGCTGGTGCTGCTGGTCGGCCTGTTCAACGGCCGCCGGCGCCTGCTGCACGATATCCTGCTGGGAACCGTCGTTATCAACAGTTCGGTTCGGGTCGCGGTGCCGCAGCCGGCCCGGACCTGACCGTAGGCCGCCGGCGCAAGGCAGGTCGCGCAAGGCGTTTGCGCGAGCGTCGCTCGAGCCGGGCAAACCGATTGACCATTCGCCCCCGCGGCGCGATGCTGCGGGCTGATGCTTCGGAGCCTGACGACCCCCCGTGACCCAGCATTCGCGTGACACCCCGCAATTCTACCTGACGGCGCCCTCGCCCTGCCCGTATCTGCCGGGCCGGCACGAGCGCAAGGTGTTCACGCATCTGGTCGGCGAAAAGGCCGGCGATCTCAACGACCTTCTGACCCATGGCGGCTTCCGGCGCAGCCAGTCGATCGCCTACCGCCCGGCCTGCGACCAGTGCCGCGCCTGCGTCTCGGTCCGCGTCGTCGCCAACGAGTTCCGGCCGTCGCGCAATTTCCGCAAGATCATGGCCCGCAACGCCGACATCGTCGGCGAGCAGCGCAGCGCGGTGCCGACCTCCGAGCAATATTCGGTGTTCCGCGCCTATCTCGACCAGCGCCACCGCCATGGCGGCATGGCCGACATGACCGTGCTCGACTACGCCATGATGGTGGAAGACAGCCACGTCGAGACCCGCATCATCGAATACCGCCGCCGCAACGTCGACAGCGGCATCACCGGCCGCGGCGCCGATCTGCTCGCGGTGGCGCTGACCGACGTGCTCAGCGACGGGCTGTCGATGGTCTATTCGTTCTTCGAACCGTCGCGAGGAAAGCCGCTCGCTCGGCACCTTCATGATCCTCGACCATATCGCCCGCGCCAGACGGCAGGGCCTGCCTTACGTCTATCTCGGCTACTGGATCGAGGGCTCGAAGAAGATGGACTACAAAGGCCGCTTCCTGCCGCAGCAGCGGCTGGCGCCCTCAGGCTGGCTGCGCATCGACGCCTCGGGCGACGTACCGTCGGAGCCGCAGGAGTGAAGTTGGCGAATGGTGAGTAGCGAATAGAAGACTCCATTCGCTACTCACCATTCGCCATTCGCATTCTTCATCCCAGCGCATAATCCCACACCAGCTTCGCATTCAGCACGATGATCACGGCCGCCGTCAGTGCCGCCAGCACCGTGAGCCAGCGCGGCGCCACGAACGGGCCCATCTTGCGGCGGCTCGCCGTGAACATCACCAGCGGCACCACCGCGAACGGCAATTGCAGGCTGAGCACCACCTGGCTCAGGATCAGCAGCTGGCCGGTCGCCTTCTCGCCGGCCCAGATCGTGACGACGACGGCCGGCACGATCGCGATCATCCGCGTCACCATCCGCCGCAGCCAGGGCGCGATGCGCAAATTGAGGAATCCCTCCATCACGATCTGGCCCGCCAGCGTCGCGGTGATCGTCGAGTTCAGCCCGCAGCACAACAGCGCCATCGCAAACAGCGTCGGCGCGATGCTCGAGCCGAGCAGCGGCGCCAGAAAGGCGTGGGCCTGGTCGAGTTCGGCGACATCGGTCTTGCCGGCGCGATGGAAGGTCGCCGCGGCCAGGATCAGGATCGAGGCGTTGATGACCAGCGCAAGGCACAGCGCGATCGCGGAATCGATGTTGGCGAGCTTGATCGCCTCGCGCTGCTCCGCGATGCCCTGGCCATAGCCGCGGGTCTGCACCAGGCCGGAATGCAGATAGAGATTATGCGGCATCACGGTCGCGCCGATGATGCCGAGCGCCAGATACAGCATCTCGCGGTTATGCAGGATCTCGGTGGTCGGCGCGAAGCCACGGATCACCGCGCCCCAGTCCGGATCGGCCAGCGCGATCTGGACCGCGAAGCAGGCCGCGATCACGCCCAGCATCGCAACCACAAACGCCTCGATCCAGCGGAAGCCGAAGGCCTGCAGCGCGAGGATCAGAAACACGTCGGCGGCGGTGATGATCACGCCGATCTCGAGCGGAATATGAAACAGCAGATTGAGCCCGATCGCGGTGCCGATCACCTCGGCCAGATCGGTCGCGGTGATCGCGATCTCCGCCGACAGCCACAGCGGCCGCGAGACCCAGCGCGGAAACGAATCGCGGCAGGCCTGCGCGAGGTCGCGGCCGGCGCCGACGCCGAGCCGCGTACACAGCGATTGCAGCACGATCGCCATCAAATTCGAGAGCATCGCGACCGTCAGCAGCGTGTAGCCGAATTTCGAGCCGCCGGCGAGCGAGGTCGCCCAGTTGCCGGGATCCATGTAGCCGACCGCAACCAGATAGCCCGGGCCCAGGAAGGCCAGCAGCTTGCGCCAGAACGACCCGTGCTTCGCGGTCTGCACCGAACCGAACATGCCCGCCAATGACGGCTCGCCACGCTCGCCGCGCCAGCCGGAGCGCTCGGGCGCGCCGGCTGTAACCGCCGTCGCATCGAAATCAGGGATCAGATCGGGAGTTCGTGCATCCATACGTCAAGTGTGGAGAATGTTTTCCTTTATTGCAACTCATTTGCAAATGCATCTGGGATCACGAAAATGATATCAACTGCGCGCTTGTAAAGCACTGAGGAAGTGCTTTACGTTAGAACATGATCAAACACCCAACCGAAACCGCTGCCGCGACCCTGCGCTACGCGCTGGTGCCCGAAGAGGCCGCGATTGCCGCGATCGAGGCGACGTTTGCCGCCTATCACCGGATGATGGAGATTCTCGCGGAGGTTGCCCCTGTCGGCGCAAACCTCGTCTCACTTCATGCCCAGGCCTACGAGCGGATCCGCCGTGAAACCGGCCTGCCCGCGCGGCTGGTGACGCTCGGCCTGCGCGACCGCGCGTCCTACACGGCGGGCCCGACCAGCCGCCGGATTCCGCTCGACGACAAGTTGTTTGCGATCAAGGGACCAACTTCACTGACGATTAGCACTGTCAGCGGACGCGTCTTGGTGCCGTTCGATATCCCGGGCTACCTTGCCGGCTGGGAAAGCCCTTTCCCGGCTCACTTGGTCTCGGACGGCCGCGGTTACGAAATCCACATCGCCGTCAAATCGAAATCGACGCAACCGGAGGAGAAGACCATGCTTCACGAAGGCATCCTTGCGCGTATGGGCCGGCTTCTGGCCGCCATCGCCAGCCAGACCATCGACAACGCCGAGAGCAGCAACAAGGTCGCGATGGTCAAGCAAGCCATCCGCGAAATCGATTCCGGCGCCGACGAAGCGCGCTACGCGCTCGGCAAATCGCGCGCCGAGGAATTCCGGCTGAAGCGACGACGCGACGAGCTGGACCGGGAAACCGCTTCGCTGACCGAGAAAATTCGTCTTGCGCTTGCGGAAAACCGCGAGGATCTCGCGCGCGCCGGCGTCGCACGGCAAATTGATCTGGAATTGCAGGGCCTGGCGCTGGAACGCGCGATGGATTTCATCGAACTCGAAATCGACGAACAGACCAAAGCCTTACAGGCGATGCTGGGGGCGCGGCGCGAGGCCGACGTCCGCCTCGCCGATCTCGAACTTAGCCTTTCGCAGCATGCGCCGCATGAAACCGGAAAGGCCGCTGCCGCGACCAAGTCAATAAGTCCCGACCGGGCTATGGCGGCGATCGCGCGCGTTACGGGCGTTCCCGCAGCAAGCGTGCTCGGCGACAACGAACTCGATGAACTCGACCGGCTGCATCGCGAAAAGGAAATCGCGGCGCGGCTTGAAAGGATCAAATCGCAGCAATGAGTGTAGCAGCCGATATCCTGCTGGCGCCCGACGTACGCCCGTTCGCGGTCGCCGCCGCGATCATGGCCACACTCGGCGGCATCGAACTGTTGACCATGATCGTCGGCTTCTCGATCAGCGAACTGGTCGGTCACGACTTCGCGCTCGACAGCGAGAACCACAGCGGCATCGGCGGCCTGTTTCTGTGGATCAATGCCGGACGGCTGCCGCTGTTGATCCTGATCATGCTGGCGCTGGGCATCTTCTCGATCGCCGGATTCCTGTTGCAGGCCATCGCGCATGGCGCCGGTGCAACGATGCCGGTTTCGATCGCAGCGTTGGCCGCCGCCGGCCTCAGCATTCCCGTGATCAGGATCGCCAGCCGCGGCATCGCCCGCATCATCCCGCGCGACGAGACCTATGCGGTGAACGAGGCCGATTTCGTCGGCCATGTCGCCGAGGTTTCGATCGGCCCGCTCGACCAGGGCTTGCCCGGCCGCGTCCGTCTCAAGGATGTCTTCGGCAACTGGCACAGTGTGGCGGCGCGCGCCAGCTCCGATTCCGTGCCGCTTCCGGTCGGCGCGCGTGTACTTCTTGTCGACCGTGACGCCAGAAGCTTTATCGCCATTTCCGCACCAACTGATCTCATCACCCAATAACAACCATCAGGCAGGAACCAAGAAATGTGGGAGCTCGCAGTACCCGTCTCCATCGGCGTCGTCGTCATCCTCGTGATCGGGCTGATGCTGGCAAAACTCTACCGGCGCTCGACCCGTGACGAAGCCTATGTCCGCACCGGCCTCGGCGGCCAGAAGGTCGTGCTCGACGGCGGCTCGCTGGTGTTGCCGGTTTTCCATTCGACCGCGGCGGTCAACCTGAAAACGCTGCGGCTCGAAGTCGCGCGCGGCGGCCCGGATTCGCTGATCACCAAGGATCGCATGCGCGTCGATATCGGCGCCGAGTTCTATCTGCGCGTCAAACCCGATTCATCGTCGATCGCGCTGGCCGCCCAGACACTCGGCAACCGGACCAACGACGCCGCCGAACTGCGCGAACTGGTCGAGGCGAAATTCGTCGACGGCCTGCGTTCGGTTGCCGCCACGATGAATCTCGAGGAGTTGCAGGAGCAGCGCGCGACCTTTGTGAAGGCGGTGCAGGACGCCGTCGGCGCCGACATCCAGAATAACGGCCTCGAACTTGAATCGGTGTCGCTGACGAGGCTCGACCAGAGCGACATCAAGCACTTCAATCCAAGCAACTTCTTCGATGCCCACGGCCTCACGACGCTGACCAAGATCACCAAGGAGCGCGAGCAGGAGCGCAACCAGATCGTCCGCACCACCGAGGTCACCATCGCGCAGCAGGACCTCGTGGCGCGACAGACCACGCTGACGATCGAAAGCACCAAGCGCGAGGCGGAGCTGGCGCAACAGCGCGACATCGCCAACAAGACCGCGGCGATGCGCGCGCAGACCGCCCAGGTCGAGCAAACCGCGTTGCAGAACGAGGCCGAATATCGCATCCAGCAGGAACTGGCGGTCGCCAACAAGCAGACCGAAGCCAACCAGGCCCGCGACACCCGGAAAATCGAGGCCGATCTCGCGGTCAAACGCCGCAACACCGAAATGGAGCGCGACCTGCAGATCGTGACGCAGGAAAGCGCGATCACGGTCGCGGCCAAGAGCAAGGAGCAATCTGAAGCGCAGACCATCGCCGAGACCGCGCGAGCGCTGGCGATCGCCGCCGAGGAAAAGGTCACCACCGCGCGCGCCACCGAAATCGCCGAACGCGACAAGACCATCAACGTGATCGCGGCGCGCAAGGCCGCGGAAACCAATGCGATGCCGATCACCGTGATGGCGGAAGCCGAAAAGCAGGCCGCCGCCAACAAGGCCGAAGCCATCAACGTGCTGGCCAAGGCCGACGCCAATGCGGCGACCACCCGCGCCGCCGGTGTCAAGGCGCTCGGCCAGGCCGAGGCCGAAGTCGCGACGCTGAAAGCCGAAGCCCGCAACAAGCTCTCCACCGTGATGGTCGATTACGATCTCAACCTGGCCCGCATCAACATCATCCCGGGCGCGCTGGCCGAAGCGGTCAAGCCGATCGAGAAAATCTCCGATATCAGGATCTTCGATACCGGCGGCCTGCTCGGCCGTGGTGGCGGCGCAGTCAACGGTGGCGATGGTAACCGACATGGCAACGGTCTTGGACTCGGCGACGGCCTCGCCGCGCAGTTGCTGTCGGTCTCCGCGTTCAAGCCGATGATCGACAAGATCCTGACCGAAGCCGGTTTCGCGGCTGGCCCCGATGCGCTGACCAGCCTGACCAATGCGTTGGCGCAACGCAAATCGGGCATTTTGGTCGAGACACCCCCAGCCCCTCATGTCGAGAAGCCCGCGGCTCCCTATGGCACGCCAACGATCAACGGCGAACCGCGCAGCACGGGTTAGTAAGCGGTCGCAGTCCTTGAGGCTGAGAATCAAGTAGTTGAGGAGATTCAATTTTTGGCACGCGGAGGGCCAGATGGATCTCGATCAGAGTGAAGCACGGTTCGCGTCGTATGTGGCGGGGCTTGGGAGCGTGCTCGGTCACGCGGAACGGACGAGGCCGCTGCGCGACTATTGTACGGGCCTGATGTTACCCGGTGAGCGCAAGAGCGTTGAGCCGATGGCGGCGCGGACGGCTCCGGCGCGGACGGCTGCACAGCACCAGTCGCTGCTGCACTTTGTCGCCAACGCGGCCTGGTCGGACGAGGATGTGCTGGCCAAGGTGCGCGAGATGGTGTTGCCGGCGATCGAGAAGAATGGACCGATCGAGGCGTGGATCATCGACGACACGTCGTTCCCTAAACAAGGCAAGCATTCGGTCGGCGTGCACCACCAATATTGCGGGCAGCTCGGCAAGCAAGCCAATTGCCAGGTCGCGGTGTCGCTGTCGATCGCCAATCACTCTGCCAGCCTGCCGGTCGCCTATCGGCTGTATCTGCCACAGGATTGGACCAAGGACCGTGCCCGACGGAAGAAGGCGGGCGTTCCGAAGGAAATCAAGTTCAAGACCAAGCCGGAGATCGCGCTGGAGCAAATACGATGGGCGTGCGAGGTCGGCCTGCCGCGAGGCGTCGCCTTGATGGATGCGGCCTACGGCAGGGACTCGCGGCTGCGCGCCGGAATGACGGAGTTGGGTGTGCCTTACGTGGTCGGCATCTTGTCGGACACATTGATGTGGCGGCCCGGCACCGGCCCGCGGCGCATGGACAAGCCGCTGAACAATACCGGCCGACGCGACGAGCCCGATCTGGTCTCAGCCAAGAAAGTGGCGCTCAGTCTACCGAAGCAGGCCTGGCGCACGCTGACGTGGCGGGAAGGCTCGGCCGAGCAGCTGTCCTCGCGCTTTGCGCGTGTGCGCGTCCGTGTCGGGTACAACAAGCTGATCCCCGAGACGCTGTCGCCCGAGTGGCTGTTGATCGACTGGCCGGAGGGCGAGGCAGAGCCGACCAAATACTGGCTCGCCACGCTGCCAGAGAACGTCAGCTTCACGCGGCTCGTCGATCTGGCCAAGCTGCGCTGGCGCATCGAGCGCGACTACCAGGAGCTCAAGCAGGAGGTCGGGCTCGGTCACTACGAGGGGCGCGGCTGGCGCGGCTTCCATCATCACGCAACCCTGTGCATCGCGGCCTACGGATTCCTGATCGCCGAGCAGGCGACGATTCCCCCCTCAAGACCTCGTTCCACCGCGCCAGTCCAAGTCCCTCCCTTACCCAACAATTATCGACCCAGAGGCTCCGCCCTCGCGGCCTGAACGCCATGTCCCGAACTCAATCGCAACCATGCGCGTACGGCTGATCCGAGCGCTGGTCAAAGCATTGCCGCGCTGTCCGTGTTGTGGCCTCATCGCAGCATCAAACAGGCGACGATACTCGTGACGCAGTAAGATTAGAGCAGGATGAGATCAGGTTGAACCGTCATTGCGAGCCACCGGGTCGCGCGAATGCGCGCCCGATGACAGGCTCCGCGAAGCAATCCATAGCGTCAAACAGAAAATGGATTGCTTCGTCGCTGTCGCTCCTCGCAATGACGGCCTAGCTAGTCGGCGATCGAACCTCATCTCATCAGGCTCTAGTTAGCGAAGCCGTAACCCGCCATCTTTCGGCGCGTCATAATGGTGGGTTTACTGAATGCTAAATCCCTGATTTGCCCGGCGTGGCAAGCCCCCGAAACAAAAATATTTCTGTTTTTCCGAAATGCAAATCACTGTAGTAATCTGACCGTCCCACCCGGCAAGAGGGGCGGCTCGCGACGTCACGAACGTGCGGTGGGATGCGGTGGACGTGGAGCGCGCAACCGACGACTGCGCACGACACGGACGGCAAAGTCGTGTGGTCCTGACGCCCCGATGGCAGGTGTCAAGTTCGCAAGGAGCTCACGCTTCTTGGGAGCGACGGTGACAAGCAAGCCAGGTCTCGCCGGGGAGAGCACGGTATAAGCCGTAAAACCATTGCGCAGGGAAGGCCGGACTGCTTCCGCTGAACCTGTATGCTCGTGTGCGCTTTTTGCTACGTGCATCTTGGCACATGAGACCGCGGGTGCAGCGCGCACCCGGTCTTCCCTGCGCCCTCTTTCTTTTGGGCGAAACGAATTTGTAAAACTCGGGCGCAATGCTGTCGCGAGCACGTGGATGTATGTCCGCAAGCTGTTTGACGATTGAATAAGCGCAGCCCGGATGGACTTAAAGCTAACTAGAGCGGGATGAGATCAGGTTGAACCGTCATTGCGAGCCAACGGGTCGGGCGAATGCCCGCCCGATGACAGGCTCCGCGAAGCAATCCATAGCGCCAAACGAAGAATGGATTGCTTCGTCGCTGTCGCTCCTCGCAATGACGAAATCCGCGACGGGGACCTTCTAATCGGAAAGCGGGTGGGTTTCGCTCTGCCGGCGCGCGACATTGGGAGTCAGATTCCAATCTCACGGAGTACCGCCATGTCCCCGATCGACGACACCTCCACCCTGCCCCCGACCTTCAATCGCCTCGCCTGGTCCAACCTCGCGGCGCAATCGGCCGAGCAGATCGCGCTGGCCGCGGCGCCGATCGTCGCGGTGTTGCTGCTCGGCGTCGGCGAAGGCCAGACCGGCCTGTTGCAGACCGCGTTGACCTTGCCGTTTATCCTGTTCGCGATTCCGGCCGGGATGCTGGCCGACCGCATCTCGCGGCGCTGGCTGATGACATCGGCGGAAGCGTTGCGGGCCATCTCTCTTGTCGCGATCCTGGTTCTGATCTGGCTGGGGCTGCTGACGCTGCCGTTGCTTGCTTTGCTCGGCTTCATCGCGGTATGCGGAACCGTGGCCTACAGTGTGGCCGCGCCGGCGCTGGTGCCCTGGCTGGTGTCCGCCAAATTACTGCCGGCGGCCAATGCGCGGATCGAGCTCGCGCGCACTGTTGCATTCGCGAGCGGACCTGCGCTCGGTGGCGTGCTGGTCGGATGGGTGGGCGCTGCACCTGCCTTCGGATTTGCCGCTGCACTCTCCGTCATCGCGGTGGTGCTGCTGTCGGGGATTTACGAGCCGGCCAGGGCGCCCGCGCCGCGCCGCCATCCGGTTCAGGAAATCAGGGACGGCGCAGCGTTCGTGTTCAATCATGCGCTGCTGCGGCCGGTGTTCATCACGCAATTCATTTTCAACACCGCGTCGTTTCTCGTGCTCGCGGTGTTTGTGCCATATGCGGTGCATCGTCTCGGATTGCCGGCCGCGGGTGTCGGTGCGACGCTCGCGATGTACGGTGTCGGGATGGTGGCGGGCGCGCTGTCGGCAACGCGGGTGATGCGACGGCTGCCGTTCGGCACCGTGATCGGACTTGGGCCGGTGACCGGCTTTGCGGCATCGGCGGTGCTGGCGCTGACGACACTGTTTCCAAGCGCCCTGCTCGCCGGTCTCGGCTTCTTTCTGCTCGGCGCGGGGCCGATCCTGTGGGTGATCTCGACCACGACGTTGCGGCAATCGGTGACGCCGCCCTCGCTGTTGGGCCGGGTTTCCGCGATCAACATCATGAGCTATGGCGCACGCCCGGTCGGCGCCGCGCTCGGCGCGCTGGTCGGCGGTTTCTACGGCGCCGAAGCCTGCCTTTATCTGGCGGTCGCGATCTTCGGCGCGCAGGCGCTGGTGATCCTGCTGTCGCCCGCGGTCGCGCTGACGCGGCAACCGGACATGGTCGGCGAGCCGGCCAGGTGAGTGTTGATCGATTTCGACATCGCGAGCCACGACGACGGCCTGAGCGGGTCAAGCGCCACCAAGCCAAGCCCGCGTCATTCCACGGCGGGCTCCAACGGGGCTTCGCGCGGCACGGTGATCCGGATTTTCGTTCCGGCGCCGGGTCTGGTTTCCAGATTGATCCGACCACCCAGACGACTGGTCACAATGTTGTGGACGATGTGCAATCCCAGACCGGTGCTGCCTTGGTCGCGCCGGGTCGTGAAAAATGGGTCGAACACCTGGCGCTTCACCTCCTGACTCATTCCACACCCGTCATCGGAAAACAGCACTTCGACATTGTCCTTGCCCGACGCCTTCGCCGCAATATGGACGGATCCTCGCGCGCCGTTCGGAAAGGCGTGCACCTTGGAATTGAGAACCAGATTGGTGAGCACCTGGCCGTAAGGTCCGGGATAGCTGTTCATGGCGAGGTCGGGTTCGCATTTGACGCTGACCGTAATGTTTTGACTTCGCAGCTCGAACCCCAGTCCTTTAACAATCTGCTCGGTCACCTCGCCGAGATCGAAGTGTCTTCGATCCGAAACGTTGCGATCGGCCGCGACCTGCTTGAAGGACTGCATCAAATCGACCGCCTGACCGAGATTGATCATGATCTGCGATGCCGCCTCGCGGCTCGCCGCGATAAATTCAGTCAGGATCGAACGCCGCACGCCGCCACTGGCGACATCGGCTTCAAACTGATTGGTCTTGTTCATGAGGGCCGAAGCGACCGTCAGGCTGGTACCGACAGGGGTGTTGATCTCATGAGCTACGCCCGCCACGAGCCGTCCCAGCGCGGCCAACTTCTCGGTCTGTACGAGGCTGTCCTGTGCGGCGCGGAGGTCTTCGAGCGATTGCGACAATTGCCGGGTGCGTTCCTGTACCTCGGTGAACAGCCGCGTATTTTCTATGGCAATGACCGCCTGACCGGCAAAGGTTTTCAGCAGTTCGACCTGCGCCCTCGAAAACAATTGCGGCTCCAGCCGCATCACCGCGATCGCGCCGATAGCGACCTCGTCGCGAAGCATGGGAACGATGAGGATGCTGCGATAGCCCGATGTTCGCTGCAGCTCGCTGTATCCGCCGGAGATGAGCACATCCGGCTCGTGCACGACGCGCCGCTCGCGGATCGCGACCGAGATCAGATTGCTGCTGGTGAGCGGAGCAGGATAGGCTTTCCGCACCGCGGCGACCGATTCCGGGGAGAACTGATCATGTGCGACCAGTTGGACCTGCTCGCCATCCCTGCGATAAACGGCGCTGAGGACACTCTGGCAAAGCCGCGCCGCATTCTTGACGATCCTGTCGAACACCGGCAGCAGATCAGCCGGAGCGTCGGAAATGAGCTTCAGAACCTCGGCCGTCGCCGCATGCCGCTCCCTGGCTTCCTGAAGTTCGCGGCCTAGTCGGGCGACTTCCGTCTCGACAACGGTTGGGGTCGATACGCTGTCTTTTCCAGAACTCTGTCCCATTAGCTTCCCCGAGCCTCAGGATAGGCCATCGTATCGGCTTAAGCCAGCAGTGGGAAATCGGTGACCGACGTTTGCAGTGAGGGTGTCCTTGGGCCGTTTCAGCCATATCGCCGGCGGCGATACTCGCCAAACGATAACCGGCTTCGGTCACCTACGCCCACGTGCAGTGAGCTCCATCCGTGTGATCAGGCAAGCCTCGTCGACCGGATTTGGCCTACGTCGCCAGATACCGCTCGTATTTCCCGGCCGCCGCTTCGTCCGCCGCGATGTCGGGATCGAGCGTGTAGAGATCCTGGGCGCGGCCGATGCCGCGCAGCGCGAAGCGGCCGGTGGAGACCAGATAGCCGCGCCCGGCCGCATCGAGGCCGTCGCGAAATCGCGCCGACGCCAGCAATTCGCGGTCGACCGAACGGCACATCGAGGCGATGCGGCTGACTTCGTTGACCGCCGGCCCCACCACGGTGAAGTCGAGCCGGTCCTCGCTGCCGATATTGCCGTAAAACACTTCGCCGACATGCAGGCCGACATAGGCCGACGTCATCGGCCGGCCCTCGGCCGCGCGGCGCGCGTTGAGCGCACTCATGTTGCGGCGGAACCGATGCTCGGCGCGCAGCGCCGCGCGCTTGCGCCACCGCCATGTCCTCGCCGGTGAACATCGCCAGCACGCCGTCGCCGATCAGCTTCAGCACGTCGCCGCCGGCATCATGGATCGCGTCGATCGCGGCCTGCGCATAATCGTTGAGGAACGGAATGATCTCGTCGGGCGCGATGCTTTCGCTGATCGCGGTCGAGCCGCGCAGATCGGAGAACCACAGCACCGCATTGATGCGCTCGGTGACGCCGCGCGAGATGCGCCCGCGCAGCACCTGCTCGGAGGCGTCGCGGCCGAGATAGACCCGGCCCGAGCGTGCGCGCGATATCGACCTGCTGCGCCGATTTGATCGCAAGCCCCAGCACCGGCACCAGTTCGCGCAGCGCCGCCAGTTCGCCGCTCGCTGAAGCCCGCTCGCGGCGGGTCGCCAAATAGGAATAGAAGCAATCCATCTGGCCGAGCGTGCCGGCTTCGCCGAAGCGATGCACGAAGGCCAAGGAAATGCCGGTGCCCCTTGTCGACGAGTTCGGCCGATCATCGAGAAATCGAGCGAGGCGGCGTCGTCGGCGAGATCGATCTGCATCTCGTCGTGGCCGTGTTCGAGCATGTGATGGAAGGCGGAGCGCCGCCAGTTCTTGCGCGGCATCGCCCTCGGCTGGTCGATCCGTATTCGAAGATTTCGCTCTCGTTGCTGGGCCGATGTCGTTCCAGCGAAAGCCGCGCCCCTCGATAGATCGGATGCAGCGTATCGATGAAGACCATGCCGCGCGACAGATCGAGGCCGCCGGCCCGGCAGCGCTCGCAGAAGCCGCGGATCAGGTCGTTTTCGGGAAGGCCGGTCAGGCCCTGGCTGACCAGCCAGTTCATCAGCTCGAGGCGGGAGGCAAGTTCCATGCGGCATTATGCCGTGCAATCGTCGTGCGGTGAAAGCTTGCGCCGCGCGTCGGCTTGACGACCGTCACCTGACGGCGCGCAAATGCCGCGCCGCAGATGCGAACGCGATGCAGCCAATCCAACACGACAGCGCCCGCCGCGCATGAGCGGACGCCAGCTTCCCATCATCCTGGCGCTCGGCACCACGCAGACGCTGGCCTGGGCCTCGAGCATTATCTGCCGGCGATCCTGGCCGATCCGATCGCGCGCGATCTCGGCGTCTCCTCGAACTGGATCTTTGGCGCCTTCTCGGCCGCGCTGGTGATCGCGGCCCTGCTCGGCCCGCGCGATCGGCCGCGCAGATCGATCTGGTCGGCGGCCGGTCCGGTGCTGTCGCTGTCCAATCTGGTGCTGGCCGCCGGACTGGCGCTGCTCGGACTGACCAATTCGATCCCCGTGCTGGTCATCGCCTGGCTGCTGCTCGGCATCGGCATGGGGCTTGGCCTCTACGATGCGGCCTTTGCCGCGCTCGGGCGCATCTATGGCGATGCGGCGCGCGGCGCGATCACCGGCATCACCCTGATTGCGGGCTTTGCCTCCACCGTCGGATGGCCGCTGACCGCCTGGGGCCTGCACACCATCGGCTGGCGCGAGACCTGCTTTGCCTGGGCGGCGGCGCATATCCTGATCGGCCTGCCGATCAATTGGCTGGATGCTGCCGCCGGTCACCGGCGCGAAAGCGGTGGTCAAGAAGCCGGTCAAGCCGCACATCCCGATCGATCGCACCATGATCCTGCTGGCGTTCGCCTTTGCCGCGGCCTGGAGCGTCACCGGCGCGATGGCGGCGCATCTGCCGCGCATTCTCGAAGCCGCCGGCGCGAGCACCAGTCAGGCGGTGTTCGCCGGCGCGCTGATCGGCCCGGCGCAGGTGTTGGCCCGCATCGTCGAGGCGAGTTTCCTCAGCCGCTATCATCCGCTGGTCTCGACGCGGCTCGCCTGCCTGACCCACCCGATCGGCGCCGCCATCCTCGCGCTGGCCGGCGGCGGCGCGGCAAGCGTGTTCGCGATCTTTCACGGCGCCGGCAACGGCATCCTGACGATCGCGCGCGGCACGCTGCCGCTGGCGATCTTCGGCCCGGAAAATTACGGCTATCGGCTCGGCATCATCGGCGCGCCGGCGCGAATGGCGCAGGCCGCCGCGCCGCTGGCGTTCGGGCTACTGATCGACGTCATGGGAAGCCGGGTCCTGATCGTCTCCTCGGCGCTCAGCCTCGCGGCGCTGCTGGCGCTGTGCCTGCTGCGGCAGGATGCGAAAGACGACGCTCAAGCCCGCCGCCAGGATCCCGCCGAGCCCCCGCTTTAGCTGAATCCTGTTGGGAACCCGGTCTTCGTCGGCTCGAGATATTGCATTGGTGGCGTTTTCCTAAAACGCGAATCAGAATTATGCTGTTGCGAGCATCCTGATTCGTGGCGGCAAAAATCCCGAGGCGCTCATGACCGAGCTGGAAATTCTCGAGCGCAGGATCAGCGAGTTCAAGGCGCTGTTGGACGATGCATGGCGCAGTCTGTCCCGCTCGTCGTTGACGACATTTGAACGGCGCGAATTACGCAATGAAATGAAACGCTGCGGCGCCGAGTTGCAGCGTTGCCTTGAATTGGTCGACACCGAACGCAGCCGCGCTCGAACGCGGCTCTCGGGGGGTCAACGGTCCGGTCGCAAGGTCGTCGATTTCCGCCTGATCGGGCGCCCGGAGGCGATTCAATCCGCAACAACCGCGGCGACCGAAAACGCGCTTTGAAGCGAACGTAGCCAGGACGACACGCCCCCTGCGGACCTATCCCAGCAAGTCGTCGGGTTCGCGCGCGGCTGCGAAGCGCGCCATGGTGTCGGTCAGGTCAGCGATCGCGGCATCGAGCTCGGCCGGGCGCTCGGCAAATTGCTTTTCCAGCATGTCGCGGCGCCGGGCGATGGTTTTGTCGACCGCCGGCCCAAAGATCGCGGCCGACGCGATCTCCTTCGCAAGCCCGGTATAATCCTGCCAGACCAGATGCAGCATCAGCGGCGGCTTTTCCTTGGCCAGAAGCATCTGGAGGCAGCGCGCTTGCGCATCTTCCATCGCCCACCATTGCTGCGCTATCCCCGCGATCTTGCGGAAGTTGCGCTGCGTGCCGGAATATCGGTGGTGATCGACACCTGCCGATAACGCGCAATGGTCCAGCCAGTTCAGGCCGGCGATGATGGCAATGGCGAGATCATCGGCCGAGACGCCGGTGAAATCGATCACCGTTTTGTCGTGAGGCTGCAGCCGAACAAATGCATCGAGCATGTCGAGCTGTCGAGCCGGTTCTACCAGCAATGCGTTTTGGCGCCCCGGCACCATCGCGACGTAGCGGATCGCCTCGAGCCTGGTATGCTCCCAGATCGAACGGAGGTCGCCCTCGGGATCGGTCAGCTTGCGTTTGCAGGCCGGATAAATCACCTCGCCGCGGTCGGCCCGCTCGATGTATCGCGGCGCGATCGTGTCGACGGCGCGGAGAATTTCGCTCGCGTCGAACAGGTCGCCGACGAAATCCGACGCCGGCTTTGGCGTCGTTGGGTTTTTCGGCTGCCCCCAACCGAACATGGGCCTTAGCCTCCGATCATTTGCGTGAGGTTAGATCGGTCACCCTGCGCAGCACAAGGGCCGGAGCGGCAAGCTGCCCTCGGCCGCGAACGATTATCCGCGGACCGCAGGGTTGCCACCAAATCCGCCATGCGCGGATCTCAGTGCGGCATCGGAATATTGGTTCGGGGCGTGAACTTGTTGGCGATCGCCAACGCCGCAACTTCGTTGGCTTCAAGCGCGATCTTCTGCGCGAGCAGGATATCGCCCGGCACGAGGTGAAGATCGGGCAGAAAACAATAGCACGCGCGGGGACGTCCCCGGTCATCGAGTTCCTCGATATTCATCGATGAGCCATAGCGGATCCGATATTTCTTTCCGCTGTCGCAACCGATGACGTCGAAATAACTGTTGGCGTTAAATTGAGCGAGCTGCTCGGGCGAGAGCCATTCCCGCAGCAGTTTGAGACCGCGAGCCTCGCAATCATTTTCAGCCAGCAACTCACCCAGGCGCTCGCGCAAGGCGCAAATGCGCGAGCGTCCCTGAGCCAACCACCTCCGAAACACCGACATGATCCGGAAGGTCTATTCAGCCGCCAACCAGGCGCGGATAGAACAAGGTCTCTTCCGCTGTCGGATCGAACGCTTTCGTTATCGCGACATCACCGGAGGCACCGCGCACGGCCGCGGTAAAGCCAAGTCCGGTCAGTGTCCGAAAGCGCTCTTCAGCCTTTACAAGCGCCTCGAGGTCCTCGGCATCGAACTGATGCCGGGTATCGCCGGTATGATCCATTACGATCTGAGTTGCCATTGCCAGATTTCCTTTAAGGTTCTCCAGCCACCCGGATTTATTCCAGCAAATTTCGTGCCGAGCGGCAAGAGCCCAGTGACGCGTCGGCAGCCTTATTGCTCTACCGGCCGCGCTTGCGATCCTTGCGCTACGTTCCGCAATCATCCGGCGCCGGCTCGCTGGCAAAGCGTCCCATCATCCAGTCGACCGCCGCGTTGGCGCTGTCGCGCCCGGCAAAACCGTGGCCGTCGTTGGGCAGCCACAGCATGCGCACCTTGCCGCCGGCCTTGCATTGCTGCCGGAAGTAGGCGCGCGTGACATCCGGGCGCACCAGGTCGTCGGTGGTGCCCTGCGCCAGAAACAGCGGGATACCGTGCGGCAGCGGTCCCGGCGTGTTGCGCATCGCGAGCGTCTTCCAGGGTTCGACCACCGCGATGTTGGGCACCGACAGGAAATGCTGCTCCAGCGGCTTTTCGGTCCTGCGGCGTTCCATGATGTCGAAGATCGACTCGATGCATTCGTCGGCGAGCCGATCGACGGTCGGCATCGCCTCGGGAACCACGACGCGGTCGATCGGCGCGCCGAACACCCGCGACCACGACCACAGCGTCATCGCGGTCAGGTTCTTGCCGCCGGTGGTCTTGAAATCGTCGCCCATCAGCGTCGACGAGTTCGGTCGCGGGCGCCGCCGCGGCAACGCCGACCAGATGCAGTTCAGGCGCATAGCTCGTGGCAAGCAGGCCAGTGTAAAGCGCGGCCTGGCCGCCCTGCGAATGTCCCCATACCGCGAAACGGTTGCCGCCGCCGGCGCCCGGCATCAGACGCGCGACGCGCACGGATTCCAGCACGGCGCGGCCTTCGCTGACGCCGACCAGATAGGGATGCGGACCGGCCGTGCCGAGGCCAGGATAATCCGTCGGCGACCACCACGACGCCGCGCTCCACCATCGGCCGCAACCCCATCATCTGCTGGAACACGAAAATCGCCAGCGACGGCGCGCAATGCGGCACCACGCCGGTGGTCGGATGCGCCCATGCCACGATCGGCCGGCCGCCCGGCGGTGGCGGCCCCGGCGGAATCACGACGACACCGGAGACCGCGATCGGCTCCCCGTGCAGGCCAGTCGACCGATACAGGACCCGAAAGGCCTGCGCGCCGGCGGGCGCGAACAGCATCGGCTCGGAGCGGATCAGCGTGCCCGGCGGACCCGCGATGTCGGCCGCGCTGGCCTGGTAAAACGGCGTCTGCGCCGACGCGTGGCCGGTGGCAATCGAAAATCCGATCAGGAGGAGAACCCCGAGCGCATGAAACCTGGCGAAAGTCGCGTTTTTATTCGTCGATCTGGCCGGCAGGCGTGTCATCGACCGTCCCTCGCCTCGATTTGCAGGTATCTAATCTATTTATTTGAGCATGATCTCCGCGCAAACGCTTCGCGTTTGTCGCGAGGGAACGCCGGCATCCACTTTTCCGGATGATGCTCAAGCCGGCGGCGCCGGTTGCAATTCGGACCTTTCAATCCCGTCTTATTTAAAGCAAAACCCCGTCATGGAAAATCAGAGCGACAGGCCGGTCGGCTTCCAGAGCCTGGTGCAGTGGGCCACCACCCGGCCTCAGGCCTACGCGACCTATTTCGTCGCCCTCATCCTGATCGGGGGGCTTTCGTTCTATGCAGGGACGCTGAAGCCGAAGAAGGTACCGGCCGCGCCGCCGCCGGCCGTGTCAGTGCCGCGGGGCTGAAGGCCTCGGGATTCCCCGGAAAGCCGCGGTTAAACCACTTCCGCCGGGGCGAGCTTGCATACCTCGCTGCTCGCCTCGATCTGCAACGTGGCGTGATGGATCTTGAAGCGGTGCGAAAGTTCTTCGCAAACGCCGTGCAGAAAGGCATCGTTGAAGCCGGCCGGGCGTACCAGATGCGCAGTCAGCGCGGTTTCGTTGGTGCTCATGGCCCAGATGTGCAGGTCATGCAGCTCGGTCACGCCGTCGAGCGTGACCAGATAATCCTTCACCTTTGCCAGTTCGATGCCTTTCGGCACGCCGTCGAGCGCGAGATTGACGCTGTCCCTGGCAAGGCCCCACCCGCTCGCTAGCACGACCGCCGCGATGCAAAGGCTGATCGCCGGATCGACCCACAGCCATCCGGTCGCCATGATCACGAGCGCTGCGATCACGACGCCGAAGGAAACGCCGGCGTCGGCCGCCATGTGCAGATAGGCGCCGCGAATGTTGAGGTCGCCATGACGTCCCCGCATGAACAACAATGCCGTCCCACCATTGACGAGAATGCCAAGTGCGGCGACCAGCACGACGGTCCAACCCGCCACCGCGGCGGGCTCCTGGATCCGGTTGATAGCCTCGACCGCGATGCCGCCGACCGCGATCAAAAGCAGGCCGGCATTGAACAGCGCCGCCAGGATCGAGGCGCGCCGATAGCCATAGGTGTGCTGCTGCGTCGGCTGCTTGCGCGCCAGCCACAGTGCGCGCCCAGGCCAACAGCAGCGAAATCACATCGGAGAAATTGTGAACCGCATCGGAAATCAGCGCCAGCGAGTTCGCGGCATAGCCAAAAACCAGCTCCGCGACCACGAACACCGTGTTGAGCGTGACGCCCGCAGCGAACGCAAATCCGAAATGATCCGGCGCGTGGCTGTGCCCGGCATGGCCGTGCGAATGGCCATGAGCGTGCCCGTGGTCGTCTCCATGGGAATGGTCATGATGGTCGTGCTGATGGGCCATGGCGCCTGAACAATCGTTGCCGGTCAATGTTTCGACCGCGATTATAGCGCACCTGAAAACCCGAATACTATTACGCCCGCAGTCCTCTCAATAGCGGTCGCCCGCATAAACGAAGTGGTATGCGGGATGACGCCGACCCGGATGTTGCTCCGCTCATCCGGGCTCAGATTGAAGAGATTTCCGCTTCGTCTACTCGACGCCGCGCAAGAACTTGTTGGACTTCGGCAGGCCGTGCGCGAGGCGGCCGGCGTCGGCGCGATTGCCGCGCCAATCCGCCAGTTCCTTGGCCGTCATGCTCTGGTCGCGCCCGGCGGAATCCTTCCAGGTCAGGCCGGCCTTGGCATCGAAGGTCGTCACGTCGGACAACGCAGCGCCGGTGTATTTCTGCAGCCGCACGCCGCGGCCGCGCGCCATTTCCGGCACCTGGTCGATCGGGAAAATCACCATCTTGTGGTTGGTGCCGATCACCGCGACGCTATCGCCCGTCACCGTCGCGATCGCGCGGGCTTCGTTCGGCATCTCGACGTTGAGCACCTGCTTGCCCTTGCGGGTGTTGCCGACGCAATCGTCCTCGTTGACGATAAAACCTTGTCCGTCGTGGCTCGCGACCAGGAACTTGCGGCCGCCCTTGTTGACGAACAGCGACACGATCGCAGCATCCTGGTCCATGTCGATGAACATGCCGGATCGGTTCGCCATGGCCACGGCCGCCCGGCAATTTGCCGACGTCGAGCGAATAGAACCGGCCATTGGTCGCAAACAGCAGCAGCTTTGAGGTGGTCTCGGCGAAGAACGCGTGAACCGAGCTTGTCGTCGGTCTTGAAGGTGAGGCCGGAGAGATCGGCGACATGACCCTTCAGCGTCCGCACCCAGCCCTTGTCGGACACTACCACCGTGACCGGTTCGCGCTCGACAAATGCTTCCTCGATGGCGGCGAGATCATGCTCGGGCGCATCGGCAAATTGGGTGCGGCGTTTGCCGAGCGGCGTCTTCGGCCCGAAAATTTCGCGCACGTTGCGGACCTGGTCGCCGACCTTGGCCCATTGCTCCGCTTCCGAGCCGAGCAGCGACTTGATGCCCTTCAGCTCGTTGCGCAGGTTCTTGTCCTCGGTGCGGATCTCGAATTCCTCGAGCTTGCGCAAACTGCGCAGCCGCATGTTGAGGATGGCGTCGGCCTGGATCTCCGTCAGCTTGAACGCCTTGATCAGCGCCGGCTTCGGCTCATCCTCGGTGCGGATGATTTTTATCACCTTGTCGATGTTCAGATAGGCGATCAAATAGCCGCCGAGCACTTCCAGCCGATGCTCGATCTGCTCCTTGCGGTAATTGGAGCGGCGCAGCAGCACGTCGCGCAGATGGTCGAGCCATTCGCGCAGGCATTCGGCGAGGCCGAGCACCTTGGGGATGCGGCCCTTCACCAGCACGTTGAGGTTCAGCGGAATCCGGCTTTCCAGCTCGGTCAACCGGAACAACGACTCCATCAGCAATTCGGGATCGACCGCGCGCGATTTCGGCTCGATGACGAGGCGGATGTCTTCGGCCAATTCATCCCTGACGTCGCCGACCAGCGGCAGCTTCTTCTCATTGAGCAGTTCGGCGATCTTTTCCACCAGCCGCGACTTCTGCACCAGCCAGGGGATTTCGGTGATCACCACCACCCAGGTGCCTCGGGCGCCTTCTTCCTGGCTCCATTTGGCGCGGGTGCGGAACGAGCCGCGCCCGGTCATATAGGCCTCGGCGATGCTCTCCTTGGAATCGATGATGATACCGCCGGTCGGGAAATCCGGACCCTTGACCCAGCGCAGCAGCGCCTTCGACTTGGCGTCGGGCTTGTCGATCAGATGCAGCGCGGCGTCGCAGAGTTCGGCGACGTTGTGCGGCGGGATCGAGGTGGCCATGCCGACCGCGATGCCCTGCGCGCCATTGGCGAGCAGGTTCGGAAAGCCGCCGGGCAGCACCACCGGCTCTTTCGACTGCCCGTCGTAATTGGGACGGAATTCGACGCCGTCCTCGTTGATGCCTTCGAGCAATAGCCGCGCGACGTCGGTCATGCGCGCTTCGGTGTAGCGGTAGGCGGCCGGATTATCGCCGTCGATATTGCCGAAATTACCCTGGCCGTCGACCAGCGGATAACGCGAGGAGAAATCCTGCGCGAGGCGCACCATGGCGTCGTAGATCGCCTGGTCGCCATGCGGATGGAACGAACCCATCACGTCGCCGACGATCTTCGCAGATTTCTTGAACGCCGTACCGGGATCGAGCCGCAGCAGCTGCATGCCATAAAGGATGCGCCGGTGCACCGGCTTCAAGCCGTCGCGCGCATCCGGCAACGCGCGGTGCATGATGGTCGAGAGCGCGTAGGCGAGATAGCGCTCCTCGAGCGCGTCACGCAGCATCACCTCGTGAATTTCGGCCGGCTCCGGCGGAATCAGTCTTTTTCCCATGGCCACGGGTTAAACTTTTGGGGTGAATCGGGCAAGCCGCGAATCAGCGCCGCGGCGCGGCCGGCGTCGTGTCACAAAACCGGGATCGTCGCCCCCACGCCCGGGAATATCTCCTTGGACTCATTCGTTTTAATCCCGTTGCCCCTGGCGGCCACCGCGATCGGCTTTTGGTGAGGCTACTTTCGTGCCACTCCTGATCCTATTCAGCCCAAGAGCGGACATTTAGCCCCAATGAACAACTTCAACCCGCCCTTCGACAGGGCGGGTTTTTTCGTGGGCACCGGTAGCCCGGCATCACGGAACCGTCATCCCGGCCCGGTGCTTCGCTACCGCATTGATAAACCCGTCGCGGGCATCGGAATGGCCCTGCCCGCGCGGCTCAAGCACGTGGCGCAACAGGAACAGCCCGGTCAGCCGAAAGCCGTCCTGCAAATCCTGATCCGACCAGCCGTTTGATCCGCCCTCACCTTCGCGCAGAAAAGCCGGCAGACGCAACAGCCGGTCCCGGTAAGGCTCGCCGGCGGTCCGCGATACCGCGCCGCCGGATTTAGGCGAAACATAAATCAGCTCCGTGGTGCCGCCGGTCGCCGCGCAGTTTTCCAGATCGAGCCCGAAACCGAGTTCGGCCAGCATCGCCAGTTCGAAGCGCACCAGATGCACGGCGGCATCGCCGGCATCGTCGAAATCATCGAGGATGCGCTCGAGCGTGTCGTAGATGTCTTCGTGCGGATCGCGCTCCGGCAGCAACCGCACCAGCGAGGCCAAATGGGTGACGCCGTAGGTCGCATGCGCTGACCCCAGCAGGGTCGCCGCACGCAAACGCGTGCCCTCGACGACGTAATAGCCAAGATGCTCGTCGAGCCGTGCCCGCCATACCGTGGTGACGCTGTTGCCGGGTTGCAGCAGCGGACGCATCCGCTTGCCGGCGCCGCCGCGCACCAGACCGAGATGGCGGCCGTGGTCGCGCGTCAGGAGTTCGACGATGGCCGAGGATTCGCCATGCCGCCGCACCCCCAGCACGATGCCTTGGTCGGTCCATTCCATGAGGGAGAGTTTAACATGTCACGGCGGGTCGTCACTACAGACTAACCGAAGCCTTCTCGCGATCGTCGTATCATCCGTTGAACCAGCCCTTGGCGTCGCCGGTAAAGGAGAAATACAGCCCGCCCACCGTCAATGCACAGGACACCACCTCGATGGCGCTGTCGATCGCAATGCTCCCATCGCACATGACTTCGATCAGCGAATAGACCGACATGACGAGCGCGGCGACCAGCACCCAGCGCGGCCAGCTCTTGCGTCGTTGCGCCGCGAGCCAGACGAAATACACCAGCAACAGGATCATGCCGGCCGCCATCACGGTCGCGGTCGTAATCATCTGTTCCGTCATCTCCGGACTCGGCGTGCGGTCCTGGAACGCGACCGACAGCGCATCTAGCGTCAGCGACAAATACAGCAGCGCCTCAAACCAAACCACGTTTCTGGGTACGTTCATTCTGGGTGCATTCGTTCCAGGAAGTTTCTTGCCAGGTAGTTTCTTGCCAGGTCGTTCTTGCCAGGTACAGTTGGGGAGCCGGTTATTCCTTCGGGAAATCCAGGCCCATTTCCCGGTAGCGGTCGGGATCCTCGCCCCAATTTTCGCGCACCTTCACGAACAAAAACAGATGCACGGGCACACCCACGATCTCCGTGAGCTCCTTTCGCAAATCCGCACCGATCGACTTGATGGTGGCGCCGCCCTTGCCGAGCACGATCTTGCGCTGGCTTTCGCGCTCGACAAAAATCGTCTGCTCGATGCGAACGGATTTGTCCTTGCGCTCGGTCCAGCTATCGGTTTCCACGGTCGACTGATAGGGCAATTCCTGATGCAGCTGGCGGAAGATTTTTTCCCGGGTGATCTCGGCCGCCAAATGCCGCATCGGCGCGTCCGACATCTGGTCTTCGGGATAGTGAAACGGCCCCGGCGGCACCATCGCGGCGAGCGTGCGCCTGAGATCGTCGACGCCGTCGCCCGATAGCGCCGAGATCATGAAGGTCTGCTTGAACGGCAGGCGGTCGTTGGCGGCCTTGGCCAGCGCCAGCAGTTTTTCGCGCGGCACCAGATCGATCTTGTTCAGCACCAGGATCTTGTCGTGATTGACCGTCGCCACCTTGGTCAGGATCGCGTCGGCTTCCTCGTCGATGCCCGACTTGGCATCGAGCAGGACGCAGACCAGATCGGCGTCATGCGCGCCGCTCCAGGCCGTCGACACCATCGCGCGATCAAGCCTTCGCTTGGGCAGGAAAATCCCGGGCGTGTCGACCAGGATGATCTGGGCGTCATTTTCGATCACGATGCCGCGGATCAGCGCGCGCGTGGTCTGCACCTTGCGCGAGACAATCGTGACCTTGGAGCCGACCAGCGCGTTGACCAGCGTCGACTTGCCGACATTGGGGGCGCCGATCAGCGCGACAAAGCCGCAGCGCGTCGCAGCCGGAACGGCTTGCTCAGGGGTTTCATCCATCATTGCTACCGCCGCCGACCCCTTCACGTTCAATCATCACGGAGGCCGCGACCTTTTCGGCCGCACGCTTGCTGCCGCCGACACCTTCGGCCGGGTCAAGCCCCGGCAAATCCACCGCAACCCGGAACTGCGGGTCGTGATGCGGCCCGGTGCGCTCGATCTCGCGATAGACCGGCGTCGGCAGACCCTTGCCCTGGGCCCATTCCTGCAGCACGGTCTTGGGATCGCGCAGCGGCCGCCGCGGCTTGCGCATCCGCTCGATCCAGTTGCGCTCGACGAATTGCGCCGCGGCGCTATGACCGCCGTCGAGATAGATCGCCCCGATCACCGCTTCGCAGATGTCGCCGAGCACGGATTTGCGCAAGCGCGCGCCCGCGCCTGCGCCGACTGCGCCAAGCTTGATGTCATCGAGCAACCCCAGCGACTTCGCCACGTCGGCGCAGCTCTCCCTGCGCACCAGATCGGCCAGGCGTTTCGACAACTCGCCTTCGTCGGCCTTTGGATAGGCGCGATACAGCATGTCCGAGACGATCAGTCCAAGCACATGATCGCCGAGAAACTCCAAGCGCTGGTAGCTGTCGGCGCGATGGCGGGTAGCCTGCTTCAGCGCCGAGACATGCGTAAACGCGGTAGCCAGCAGCGCCGCGTCGGCGAATTTATGGCCGATCCGCGCCTCAAGCGCGGCCTGCGCAGCCTTGGCGCTGACCTTGCTGCGCTTCTTCTTCGCCACCGGCTCGCGCCCGGCGTCAGGCTGAGGGGATGCTTCGCCTGGCTGCGAGGGGGTCTGGATGTCCTGCGCGTCGTCGTTCATCGCACAATGGAGAATATGCGATTCCAGCGCACCGCGGCTGGCCAGCGCCAGAACATCCAGGCGTGTTCGCCCTCGGCAATGGAGAAGAAAATCATCTGGGCGCGGCCGATCAGATTCTCGAACGGCACATAACCCACCGCCGACAGCACGCGGCTGTCGGTCGAATTGTCCCGGTTGTCGCCCATCATGAAGAAATTGCCTGGCGGCACGGTGTAGACGTTGGTGTTGTCGTAAAAACCGTTGTCGACGCAATCCAGCGTCTCGTAGCTGACATCGTTCGGCAAGGTTTCCTTCCAGCGCTTCACCCGCGCCGTGGCATCCGACGACCCGCACGGGTCCTCGCCGATGAAATCGCTCAGCCGCTCGCGCACCACCGGTTTGTCGTTGATGTAGAGCAGGCCTTCCTTCACCTGGATGCGGTCGCCGGGCAAACCGATAACACGCTTGATGTAGTCGGTGGAATCGTCCTTCGGCAGACGGAACACCACGACGTCGCCGCGGTTCGGCTCAGAGCCGAAGATACGTCCCGAAAACAGCGGCGGCGACAGCGGGATCGAATAGTGGCTGTAGCCGTAGGAATATTTCGAGACGAACAGATAGTCGCCGACCAACAGCGTCGCCTTCATCGATCCCGAGGGGATGTTGAAGGGCTGGAACAGGAAAGTGCGGATCACCAGGGCGATCAGAAGCGCATGAATGACGACACGGATGGTTTCGCCCAAGCCGCTTTCAGATTTTGTTCCGGATGTCACGCTCATCGTTTTCCCGATTTCCGTCGCGTCTACCGCACGGTGGCAGAACATGTTCCATACGCGAATCGCAAGCCCGCTTCGCGTCAAGGAAATGATCGATTCTGATGTGAAAGCGAATCCCGGCGCAAACCCGAATTCGCCCTGTTTCCCGCGGCGTTTTAGACGGTTGTTCGCAGCCGCGCAATCAACGGCACCATCGAAACTTGCTAATCCATTGATTGGTCGAAGAGTTTTAGTTTTGGCCCCGGAGCCGGCAGCGCCATCTCCTGGCGCCTCAGAAAGTGGCCTTCGGGACCGCCGAAATTATGACGAACGCCTGCGCCAACGGCCAGTCGTCGGTGATGGAAAGGTCGATTTGCGCCTCATGGCCCGGCGGCGTCAGCGCCGCGAGCCGGGCTAGCGCTCCGCCGGTCAACCGCATGGTCGGCCGGCCGCCCGGGAGGTTGACGACCCCCATGTCCCGCCACCAGACCCCCAGCCGGATCCCGGTGCCCAGCGCCTTGGAGCAGGCTTCCTTGGCGGCAAACCGCTTGGCATAGGTCGCCACCACCATTTTCTGGTTTTTAGACCGCCGTTCGGCCTTGGCGCGCTCGGCGTCGGTGAAAATCCGGTCGAGGAACCGATCGCCGTGACGTTCGATCACCTTGGCGACGCGGGTGATGTCGATCAGGTCAGAACCGATCCCGATAATCATGCCCGGCTCACGGCTTGGCGGCCGCGATCCATCGCGGCGCGCATTGCGCGGACGGTTTCACCGAGGCCAACGAACAGCGCCTCGCCGAGCATGAAGTAGCCGATATTCAGTTCGGCGATCTCGGGCAGGCGAGCGATCGTCTCCGCCGTCTGGTAATCGAGGCCGTGCCCGGCGTGAACCTCCAGCCCGGCGGAGCGGGCGAGTGCCACTCCCTTGACGATGCGCTGCCATTCGGCTTCCGCTTTGGCGGCATGGCCGTCCACGATGGCATCGCACCAGGCGCCGGTGTGAATTTCGATCACCGGCGCACGCAGTTCTGCCGCCATCTCGATCTGCCGCGGGTCGGCGGCAATGAACAGCGACACCCGGATCCCGGCGTCGTTCAATTGCGCGATGAAGGGTTTTAGCGCGTTGTGCTGGCCGACCACATCGAGACCGCCCTCGGTGGTCAGTTCTTCCCGGCGCTCGGGCACCAGGCACACCGCGTGAGGTTTGGTCGCAAGCGAAATCCGCAGCATGTCCGCGGTCGCCGCCATCTCGAAATTCAGCGGCTTTGAAATCCCGGCCTTCAGCCGCGCCATGTCGTCATCGCGGATGTGGCGTCGGTCCTCGCGCAGATGCGCGGTAATGCCGTCGGCGCCGGCCTCGATCGCAACCT
This sequence comes from uncultured Alphaproteobacteria bacterium, assembly GCA_963755895.1. Classification (GTDB taxonomy): domain Bacteria; phylum Pseudomonadota; class Alphaproteobacteria; order Rhizobiales; family Xanthobacteraceae; genus Bradyrhizobium. The sequence continues at coordinate 15,613 of CAVWMD010000014.1, read as the reverse complement.
GGGCTGCGCGCAGCGGGTCCGGCCGCTCGCCTCCCCTTGCGTTGCGCAAGGTGGCGACGTGATCGACATTGACGCCGAGACGCAGAGGGGGAATTGGCATGACGACCCCGTGAGAGAACCCTGATTGTCATGCGCGGGCTCGACCCGCCCGCGGGGCCGTAGCCCCTTCGGCGTGGCGAAGGCCCGCGCGTCCACCTTCTTGAAAAAGATGGATTGCCGGGTCAAGCCCGGCAATGACGAAAAGAGTTACCCATTGACGCGTTCGACCCGTGCGACGACGGCCTTGGCGCGCAACTGGGCGATGATCGCGCTGAGATGCTTGAGGTCATAGACCTCGAGATCAATGGTGAGTTCGGTGAAATCCGGCGAGCGCCGCGACATGCTGATGTTGTCGATATTGCCGTCGTGCTCGGCGATCACGGTGGCGACCTGGGCAAGGCTTCCGGGTTCGTTGACATTGTCCACCATGATCCGCGCCGGAAAGCGCTGCGGCGTCGTATCGTCGACATCCCAACGCACGTCGAGCCAGCGCTCCGGCTCCTCCTCGAAATCCCGCAGCGCCGGCGACTGGATCGGATAGATCGTGATGCCCTCGCCCGGCGAGACGATCCCGACGATGCGGTCGCCCGGCACGGCGCCGCCGTTCGGCGCGAACTTGATCGGCAAATCCGAATTGATCCCTCGGATCGGTATCGCGGACGGGCTGCGCGCCGGATCGGACGGTGATTTCAGCTTCAGCTTGTCGGCAAGGCTCTTTTTGGCGCCGAACCGCCCGATGCGCTCTTCCTTGTAATCCGGATACATCGCCCGGGCGACGTCGGAGGCCTTCAACTCGCCGCGTCCCACTGAGGCCATCACGTCGTCGATCGAGGCCCGCGCCAGCCGCGGCAGCGCCCCCTTCAGCTTGTCGTCGGCGTATTCGATCTTGGCGCGCACGAACAGCCGTTCCACGATGCGGCGGCCGAGGCCGGCATATTGATCGCGCACGGCGGTGCGGGTCGCGCGCCGGATCGCCGCCCGTGCCTTGCCGGTCACCGCGAGCGCCTCCCACGCCGACGGCGGTGCGGCCTGTGCCTTCGAGGTAAGCACTTCCACCTCGTCGCCGTTTTGCAGTTCGGACGACAATGGCGCGAACTTGCCGTTGATCTTGCAGCCGACCGCGCTGTTGCCGACATCGGTATGCACGGCATAGGCGAAATCGATCACATTGGCCTGGCGCGGCAGCGCAATCAGTTTTCCCTTCGGGGTAAAGCAGAACACCTGGTCGTGAAACAGCTCGAGCTTGGTGTGTTCGAGAAACTCTTCCGGATTAGCACTTTCGGATAGTATCCCGATGGTGCGACGCAACCAGGCGAAGGCATTGGATTCTCGCTTGAGCAGTTCGGTCGGCGAGCCGACACCATCCTTGTAGAAGGCATGCGCGGCGATGCCGAGTTCCGCGATCTGGTCCATCTCCTCGGTGCGAATTTGCAGCTCGACGCGCTGGTTGCCGGGCCCGATCACCGTGGTGTGGATCGAACGGTAGTCGTTCTGCTTCGGCGTCGAGATGTAATCCTTGAACCGGCCGGGCACCACCGGCCAGGTCGTGTGCACCACGCCGAGTGCCCGATAGCAGGCCTCGACGGAATCCAGCACGACGCGGAATCCGAAAATGTCGGACAATTGCTCGAACCCGACCGACTTGCGCTCCATCTTGGTCCAGATCGAAAACGGCTGCTTGCGCCGGCCATAGACATGCGCGGCCATGCCGTTCTTTTGCAGGTTCCGGGAGAGCTGGCTTTCGATTTCGCCGATCAGATTGCGGTTGCGCTCGGCAAGCGAATCCAGCCGCTGCATCACCACCGCATGGGCATCCGGATCGAGGGTGCGGAACGACAGGTCCTCGAGCTCCTCGCGCATCTCCTGCATGCCCATGCGGCCGGCGAGCGGCCCATAGATGTCGAGAGTTTCCTCGGCGATGCGACGGCGGGACGCGGGCGGCACGAATTCCAGCGTCCGCATATTGTGCAGGCGATCGGCCAATTTGATCAGGAGCACGCGCACGTCGTCGGCGATCGCCAGCAGCAGCTTGCGCAGGTTTTCGGCCTGCTTGGCCTCTCGCGAAACCAGCTCCAGCCGCTTCAGCTTGGTAAGGCCCTCGACCAGCGCGCCGATTTCATGTCCGAAGATCTGGTCGATCTCGGCGCGGGTGGCCTCGGTATCCTCGATGGTGTCGTGCAGCAAAGCCGCGACGATGGTGGCGTCGTCGAGCTTGAGGTCGGTGAGGATCGCCGCCACTTCCAACGGATGCGAAAAATAGGGATCGCCGGACGCGCGGGTCTGGGTGCCGTGCGCCTTCATGGCGTAGACATAGGCGCGGTTCAGCATGTCTTCGTTGGTGTCCGGGTTGTAGGACCGGACCCGCTCAACCAGATCGTATTGCCGCATCATGCGCGAGCGCGGCGGCTTGGCCGCCTTGACTGTATCCTTACCCGTCTCCTTGGCAGCGTCACGCAGGGCAGGCGCCACCGCGACCGAATCGTTCGCGGCCTGCATCTGCCGGGGGGTGCGACGCCAACTCACCATCGAATCACTGCCTTCGTGCGGACCGTCGGATGCGGTCCGTCTCGCCGTACAATCTAGTGCGTTTTCGAGCGAGGCTGCACGTTAAGGTGCGGCAAGGTGCGGCGGAAACGCTCGATTTTCATAAGGCCGCAGTCTAACGCGAAACCGGCGCCCGACTGATCAATTCGAGGACAGCCCCGCAGAATCGCTCCGGTACCCGAGAGAAACCCAAGGTAATCATAAAAACGCCAACAAAAGCAAAGGCCCAGGCGAATGCCTGGGCCTTTGGTGAATGAGATCGGTCCGGGATACGAGGAACCGCAAAAAGGCGGCCTATTCGTCCTCTTCGGGCTGCTCCTCCGGGGGGGCGAGGCCTTCGAGGCCCTTCAGGAGCTCTTCCTCGGTCATACGTTCGACCGCGACCTCGGTGTCGTCGGCATCGACGCTGGCGCCCGCCGAACCGATCAAAGGCACTGTATCGGGCTCGGGCTCGTCGACTTCGACGAATTTCTGCAGCGAATGGACCAGTTCTTCGCGCAAATCCTCAGGCGATATCGTCGAATCCGCGATTTCGCGCAGCGATACAACCGGGTTTTTATCGTTATCTCGATCGATCGTCAGCTGCGAGCCGGACGAGATCATGCGGGCGCGGTGCGCCGCCAGCAAAACCAGGTCAAACCGGTTGTCGACCTTGTCAATACAATCTTCCACGGTGACGCGCGCCATCGACTGTCGCTCCGTTAAGTTGGGACCGAAAATGCAGGTTGAACCCGCTAGTTATAGCGACCGGCGGCCTTGCGCAAGACCAAATTGTGATTTGGCCCCCGCGACCGGCCCTGCTAACGGAAGCCGGGGCCAGCAGGCTGGAACGTCCGGACATGCCCAGAAACGTCTCCGGCACCGTCCGAGACAAGAAATTGCTTCATTAAAAGTAAGCACTTCATTACAACTCTAAAGGACGGGTTTTTCGCCCTCGCCAGACCACATTTGCGGTGACGTTTGGCGAGTTGGATTTTCCGAACTTAGACAGCCTCCCCGGCAACGCGCGGCCGGTCGCCGCCGCGCCAAAAACGTTCACAACGCGAGTAAACTTGATGTCACCTCCTTCAAACAAGATCGCGCTTTTTATCGATGGCGCCAACCTTTATGCGACCGCCAAGACCCTCGGCTTCGACATCGATTACAAACGCCTGCTCAAGGAATTTCAGAGCCGCGGCACCTTGGTACGCGCGTTCTATTACACGGCGATTATCGAAGATCAGGAATATTCGTCGATTCGTCCGTTGATCGACTGGCTCGACTACAATGGCTACACCGTGGTCACCAAGGCGACCAAGGAATTCATCGACGCCAGCGGCCGCCGCAAGGTCAAGGGTAACATGGACATCGAACTCGCGGTCGATGCGATGGAGCTTGCCGAGCACGTCGATCAGATCGTGCTGTTTTCCGGCGATGGCGATTTCCGCTCGCTGGTCGAGGCGGTGCAACGCCGCGGCGTCCGGGTTACCGTGATCTCGACCATTTCGAGCCAGCCGCCGATGATCGCCGACGAATTGCGGCGCCAGGCCGACGTCTTCACCGACCTCGTGGAACTGCAATCCAAGCTCGGCCGCGATCCGTCCGAGCGTCCCGCCCCGCGCGAACCGCGTCATCATGCGCCGCAATTCCTGCAGCGCGCGACCACCATGGCGCCGAGGGGCGATGACGACGACTTCGAGGACTAGGAAAGTCAGCGCGAACGGCAAACTGCCGCTCGCCCTCACATTCCTCCCCGGCTCCGATCCCGACCGCAATTGCCCACGCTGTCCAAGACTGGTCAGCTTCCGCGAGGAAGCGCGCGCGCGCCATCCTGAATGGTTCAACGCGCCGGTACCGTCGTTCGGCGATCCCGCCGGTCGGCTCGCGATCGTCGGCCTCGCGCCCGGCATGCAGGGCGCCAACCGCACCGGGCGGCCCTTTACCGGCGATTACGCCGGAGACCTGCTGTATGCGACCCTGCTCGAATACGGCTTTGCCAGGGGCGTCTATCAGGCGCGCCCCGACGACGGGATGACACTGGTCGATTGCCGGATCATCAATGCAGTGAGTTGCGTGCCGCCGCAGAACAAGCCGCTGCCTGTAGAGATCAACACATGCCGGCCATATCTGGTCGGAAAGGTTGAGACCATGACCAATCTACGCGCGATCGTAGTGTTGGGACGGATAGCGCACGATTCGACGCTGAAGGCGCTGGGCCTGCGCGCCGCGGCGGCGCCGTTTGGCCACGGCGCGATCCATCAGGCCGGCGCGCTGAAGCTCTACGACAGCTATCATTGCTCGCGTTACAACACCAATACGCGGGTGCTGACCCCCGACATGTTCCGCAGCGTGTTCGCGAAAGTCCGGGCGGATCTGGGCTAGCTAAATCAAAACGCGCGCAGGGCAATTAACCGAGCCGTCGCGCCAAAGCCGCAACAAAACGGTCGACGTCGGCCTCGTCGTTGAAAACGTGCGGTGCAACGCGCAGGCGACCAAGACGCGCGGTGACATAGATGCTTTCGGATGCGAGGCCCTCGATCAGCCCCTGCGGCATTGTTTGCTCGAAGCAGAGGCTCAGAATATGCGGGGCCCGCAACCGGCGATCCCTGATCGAGAAGCCGATCCCGCGAGCGCCCTCGGCGATACGCTCCGTCAACCAAGCCAGACGCTGCGCGACGGCTGAGGCGCCCCATTCGGCCATCATTTCCATGCCGATCGCCGCCATCTCCATCGAGATAAAATGGTCACGCTCGCCCATGTCAAAACGCCGTGCATCCGCGACATAGCGAAGGTCCGTGAAATAGACCTCGTTCTCGGCGCGAACGTTGCGGCGGCCGGCCGCCGTCTGCTCCAGCGGCACGCCACCCTGATGACGCTTCGCCAGATACATGAACGCCCGACCGTACGGGCCGAGCAGCCATTTGTAGGTCGGAAAGATCACAAAGTCCGGGTCGAGGCGGCTGACGTCCATCGCCAGCACGCCGGCGCTCTGCGTCGCGTCGATGAGAAAGACTGCCCCCTGCCGCTTCAGCACAGTTGCCACCGCGTCGACGTCGATCATCCCGCCGTCCGACCAATGCACCGACGAGATCGAGGCAAGACCGACCGGCGGCGCGCCCGGCCGCTCGATCGCGGCGAGAACCGCCGAGGTCCAGTCTCCGTCGTCCGGCCGGCGCACCGTATCGACGGTGAATCCTTCCGCCTCCGCACGCATCCGCCATTCGAGCACCGGGGAGGAATGGTCGTCTTCCAGCACGATGACGCGCGCGCCGCGGGCGATCGCAAATAGCTTGGCCGCCGTCGCGACGCCGTAGCTGACCGAAGGGATCAGCGCGACATCGGCGGGATCGGCATGGATCAACGCAGCGGCCGCGGCCCGCGCGCGGTCGTGCTGCCGGTTGGCAAAGCCGGCGTCGAGCGTCCAGGGGGCGCCCTTGCGTCCCACCGCCGCGCGGCCGGCTTCCAGCGTTTTCAGCGGCAACGGGCTGTAGGAGGCCGAACTCAAATAGCAGATGTCGCGCGGCATCTCGAACAGGTGGCGCTGGGAGGCAAGCATGGGATTCTCTTGGCTGGAAAAACGACGCTAAACCGGATGGTGCTTGAGCCATTCCAGTACGTCGCCGGCGTTTCGATCGGGCGGAAACACCGGATAGAACACATGCGTGATACGCCCGTCGTCAATGATCAGCGCGAGCCGCTTGATCAACGTCAGTCCCGCCACCTGCATGGTCGGCAGCTTGAGCGCGCGAGTCAGCAAAAGCTTTTCGTCCGACAGCACCGGGAACGGCAGATGCAGCCGCGAGGCCATTTCGGTCTGGTAGACGTTGTCCTGGGTCGACAGGCCGAATACGTGGTTGGCGCCCGCGGCCTTCAATTCGGCGAACAGATCACGGAACGCACAGGTCTGCGGCGTGCAGCCGCGCGCGCCCGGGATCATGTCCCAGTCGTCGACCAGGCCGATCTTGCCGGGCTCGCCGGTCCGGGGATAGCCGAACACCACGATGCGGCCCGGCAGCGTCGACAGCGTCACCGACGTATCGTCGGTCGCGAGCAGGCCGAGCGGCGGAATCGTCATGCCGACAAGATGCTTCGCCGCACCATCGTCGGCGGGCGGCGGGATTTTACTCCAATCGACTTCGAGCAAGTTCGGTTGAGACATTGGTTCGATCCTCTAGGTGGCGAATGGCGAATAGAGGAGAAAGTAGTGGCGGATCTCCCTATTCGCCATTCGCCACTCGCCATTCGTCCGCTCTATCCCCGTGCCCGCAACAGGCGGCCCTTCTCGCGGCCCCAGTCGCGCTTCTTCTCGCTCTCTCGCTTATCGTGCAGCTTCTTGCCCTTGGCGACCGCCAGCAGCAGCTTGGCGCGGCCGCGCTCGTTGAAGTACAGCTTGAGCGGGATCAGCGTCATGCCGTCGCGATCGACCGCGCCCATCAGCTTGTTGATCTGCTTTCGATGCAGCAGCAGCTTGCGCGGCCGTTTCGGCTCATGGTTGAAGCGGTTGGCCTGCAGATATTCCGGGATATTGGCGTTGATCAGCCAGATCTCGCCGTCCTTGGTATCGGCATAGGATTCCGTGATCGTGGTCTTGCCGTTGCGGATCGATTTGACCTCGGTCCCGGTCAGCGCGATCCCGGCCTCCAGCGTGTCCTCGATCGCATAGTTGAAGCGGGCCTTGCGGTTTTCGGCGACAACCTTGATCGGACGTTCGTTCTTCTCGGCCACATCAAGCCTTCTTGAGGAGATCGCGAATCTCGGTGAGCAATTCTTCCTCGCGGGTCGGCTTCGGCGGCGCGGCCGGCGCGGCGGCATCCTTCCGCTTCAGCGTGTTCATGGCACGAATGACCATGAACAGCACGAAAGCGACGATCAGGAAGTTGATCGTGAGGGTCAGGAAGTTGCCCCAGGCCAGCACCGCGCCCTGCTTCCTGGCGTCGGCGAGATTGGTCGCCGTCACCGCCTTCGACAGCCCGGTGAAATAATTGGAAAAGTCGAGGCCGCCGGAGATCGATCCGATGATCGGCATGATGATGTCGCCGACCAGCGAGGCCACGATGGCGCCGAAGGCGGCGCCGATGATGACGCCGACCGCGAGGTCAACCACGTTGCCCTTCATGGCGAAGTCGCGGAATTCCTTGAGCATCTGCTACCCCTTTGCCTCTGCGGCATGCAACGAAACGTTCATGGCAACAAACTCGAAGCTTAGTTGATCAGCCCGGCATGCACCATCGCGCTGCGCACCGCGACGCGCGTGGGCTCCGATACCGGCACCATCGGCAGGCGCAATTTCTCATCCATCTTGCCGAGCAGCGACAACGCGTATTTCACCGGAGCGGGATTGGATTCGATGAAGAGATTGGTGTGCAGCGGCATCAGCTTGTCGTGCACCTTGAGCGCGGCGGCGACGTCGCCTTTCTGCCAGGCCGAATGAAATTCGGCGCACAGCCGCGGCGCGACGTTGGAGGTGACGGAAATGCAACCATGCCCGCCATGCGCCATGTAGCCGAGCACGGTGGCGTCCTCACCCGACAACTGGTTGAAATCCTCGCCCAGCGCCGCGCGCTGCTGCGACACCCGCACCATGCTTGCGGTCGCGTCCTTGACGCCGGCGATGTTCTTCAGTTCGAACAACCGCGCCATGGTGTCCACGCTCATGTCGATCACCGAGCGCGGCGGGATGTTGTAGATGATGATCGGAATACCGATCGCATCGTTGATCGCCTTGAAGTGCTGGTACATACCCTCCTGGGTCGGCTTGTTGTAGTACGGCGTCACCACCAGCACCGCGCTAGCGCCCGCTTTCTCCGCATGCTGCGCCAGCTCGATCGCTTCCTTGGTCGAGTTGGAGCCGGCGCCGGCGATTACGGGCACCCGACCCTGGGCCTCCTCGATGCACCATTCGACCACGCGCTTGTGCTCGTCATGGCTCACGGTCGGGCTTTCGCCGGTGGTGCCGACCGGCACCAGGCCGTTGGTCCCCTCGGCGATCTGCCAGCTCACGAGGGAACGGAAGGCCGCCTCGTCAAGCGAGCCGTTTTTGAAGGGCGTGACCAAGGCGGTGAATGAACCCCGAAAATTCGTCTTGGCTGCCATGGACTTCCTCCGAACGCGCCTTGAATGTTGTCTGAACCGATAAGGGACCAACTCATATCGGTTCTGGGGTCCCTGCGAAAGGCCCGCGCAAGCCCGGTACCCGGCCGCGATTTTGCCGTGGTGATGGTGCAGAGACCAGAAAAGCCCCGCGTAATTAGTATTTTGTCCACATATTCAAGCAAATACACGTATTGCCTGAGGGGAATCGATGATTCGCCGCGAAGGAACGCCGTGACCCAGTCCGCCCGCGCAGCCGCTTTGCGATCGACGGCATTGTCGATGAGCCTGTCACTGGCCTTGTCCGTCGGCGTGGCAACCGGCCTGGCACTGACCATCGGATTACCGGCATACGCCCAAACGTCGACCCCGCCCGACGCCGTCAAGTCGGACACGGCCAAATCTGACAAATCGAAGTCCGATAAATCCAAGTCGGATACTTCCAAATCCAAATCATCCAAATCCGAGGCATCCAAATCAGATACCGCCAAATCCAAGGCGACCAAATCTGAAGCCGCAAGGTCTGACGCCGCAAAATCTGAAACTGCCAAATCCAGAGCTGCCAAGCCGGAAGCCGGGAAGTCGGCCGCCAAACCTGAAACTTCCAAGCCCAAATCTGAAACTGCCAAGTCTGAAGCGGCCAAGTCTGAAACTGCCAAGTCTGAAACGACAAAGCATAAAACAGCCAAGACTGAAGCCAAGCCCAAGGCTAGCAAGTTAGAGGCTGGCAAGTTGGAGGTTCCCGGGCCGAAGACGGGGCCGGCCGGCCATGACGCCGGTTCCACGGGCAAAGCGACCGAGGCCAAGGGCTCTGCAAAAACTGCCGGGCCCCGCCCGCCGCCCGGGATCGAGGCTGCGACCCGCCAGCACGCGACGCTGCCGCCGGCGCGCAAGCCGACGATCCCGGCTGCAATGGCCGCAACCTCGTCGACCTCGCAAGCCGACACCGATGCCCTGGAAAATGTCGCCGAGCTGGTGCGCAAACGTCGGCCCGACGATGCGACGCAGGCCGAAGCGGCGATATCGGACCCTGTCGCAAAGAAGCTCGCGGAGTGGATCGTGCTGCGCAGCGAGGACAACAACGCCTCGGTCGAGCGCTACGCCGCATTCATCGCCGCCAACCCGAGCTGGCCTTCGCAGACGTTCCTGCGCCGGCGTCTGGAGGCGGCGCTGTGGGACGACCATCGCGACGACACCACCGTGTGGTCGTGGTTCGCAAACGAGTCACCGGTATCGGCCAAAGGAAAGTTCGCGCTGGCGCGCGTGATGATCGGACGCGGCGAGCGAGCCAATGCCGAGCGTCTGGTGCGCGACGCCTGGCGAAACGATTCGATGTCCGAGGATACCGAGAATACCGCACTCGATCTATTCGGTGCGCTGCTGACGCCGGGCGATCAGAAGGCGCGGATGGATCTGATGCTGTACGGCACGGATCAGGAAGCCGCGGCGCTGCGCGCGGCGAAGCGGCTAGGCAGTGGCGAAGTCGCACTCGCGAAGGCGCGGATCGCTTCCAACCACAAATCCTCCAACAGCAGGGCTCTGCTCGAGGAAGTGCCGCGCGAATTGCGCGGCGACGCCGGTTACATCTTCAGCAAGATCCAGTTGCTCCGCCGCGAGGAGAAATTTGCCGAAGCCGCCGAGCTGATGATGAGCGCGCCCAGGGATCCGGGCCGGCTCTACAATGTCGATGAATGGTGGATCGAGCGCCGCCTGCTGGCGCGCAAGATGCTCGACGTCAACGAGATCCGCACCGCCTATCTGATCGCGCGCGACGCGGCCCTTCCCGCGCGCGACATCTACAAGACCGAGCAGGAGTTCACCGCGGGCTGGATCGCGTTGCGCTTCCTGAACGATCCGGCAACGGCCACGCAGCATTTCGCCCGCATCGGCGTCGGCAGCGTCAACCCGACCGCGCTGGCGCGGGCCGGCTATTGGCAAGGCCGCGCCGCCGAAGCCGCCGGCCGCTCGCAGGAGGCGCGCACCGCCTACGCGGCGGCGGCGGAACAATCGACCAGCTATTATGGTCAGTTGGCGCGCGCGAAGCTCGGCCTGCCCCAGATCGAACTGAATGGCGTGCCGGCCGCACGCGGCCGCGGCATCGAGCGGCTCGAAATCGTTCGCGCGGTGCAATTGCTGTACGCGCTCGACGAGCGCGATCTCGCGATTCCGATCCTCGGCGATATGGGCGATAATGGCGATCCCGATGCGCTGGTGGGCCTTGGCGAACTGGCGGCGCGCAACGGCGATGCGCGCGGCATGCTGCTGCTCGGCAAGGCCGCGCTCAATCGCGGGCTGCCGTTTGATTTCTACGCCTATCCCGTCAATGGCATCCCGCCGTTCAGGTCGATCGGGCCCGACGTCGAGCAGAGCGTGATCTTTGCTATCGCGCGGCAGGAAAGCGCCTTCAACCCCGCCGTGGTGTCGCCGGCGCAAGCCTACGGACTGATGCAGGTCACGCCGGACGCGGGCCGCTATGTCTGCAAGAAATACGGCGCCAATTTCGATCTCGGCCGGATGAAGAGCGATCCGGTCTATAACGCCGCACTCGGAGCCGCCGAACTCGGCGGCCTGCTCGAGGATTATCGCGGCTCCTACATCATGACCTTCGCGGCCTACAATGCCGGGCGCGGCAGCGTCAAAAAATGGATCGACCGCTATGGCGATCCGCGCGACCCCAAGGTCGACGCGGTCGATTGGGTCGAACAAATTCCGTTCTCCGAGACCCGCAATTACGTGCAGCGGATCATGGAGAATCTGCAGGTCTATCGCGCCCGCTTCGGCGGCGGAACGCGGCTTCAGATCGAAGCCGACCTGCACCGCGGCGCCAACGTCGAATAGCACATCAGGTTTCGGCAGTTTCCTGCCGGGGTGCGAAGCTTTACTGAGCAGTGTGCGCGTTCAGCGATCGGTGATTCTTGCGGCATGCACACAGTTGCCAAATGGCATTCGACCTTACGCTGACTTAGCCCTGTTCATAGCTTTCTCAAATTCGCCGGCCAGGCGGTTGAGGTTTTCTTTTAGCCGTCCGAACATCTCGCGTTTGATCGGATCGGTGGCGAGGTCTCGCATCAGTGCCGCCTCAGCCGCGTCCTTCCGAAGCTTTTCAATGGAAGCTTGAAACTCATTCATGAGAGGCCAACCCCACTACTAATTTTGTCCAGAAGAAACCAAGTGCTTCAATCTGCATCCAACGCGGATAAACTCATCACCGCGGGCATCTAGTCCAGGATGGGCTTCGCAACTATACGCGGAATCGAGGTCGATCCGATATGATGGACCTCACGGATTGTTGCGACATTTTGCCAAAGCAGCGCTGTCTCCATGGCGGCATGTGCGGCCCAGCGTTGATCGTGCGCGGCAAGGTTTAATTGGAATAGGCGGAGGCACTGTAACTTTCAATTCTTCAGCGTTCGCCCGGCCACCACACTGAAGGTGGATCATTGGCTGAAATCTTAGAGCGTTTTCGAGCGAAGTGGATACCGGTTCGCGTGAAGAAAACGCGTCAAAACAAAAACCTAGAGCTCCGTTCCGATTCCATCGGAACGGGAATGGCTCTAGTGGGCCGCAGGGCTACCAAATGGCTTCTCTTGAACGAACGACTGATCGACGTTCAACATCTCGGAAATGACGGTGGTATCCGCCGTACATTCCTCTGAGTCCGCCAAGGCAGGAATGGCCATCCATGCGGGAGCGTTGATACCAAAGACGGTCAACCAAAATCGCCGCCCTTCAATTGCCTTGAGATCATTGAGGTTCAACCGCACAGCTTTTACGTCCGTTGGGCCCCGCGACACGCCCAGGATGAATGTTTTGCCAGCGCGAAGCAAAACCCCCCGGCAGTTTCCTGCCAGGGGGTTCATTTAGATCGCCATCAGACGTGATCAGAAGTTGCGCTGAACGCGCATGTTGACCGAAACCGTACCCTTGTCGCCGAAGACGTAGGGCGAAGCCACAGTTCCCGCTTGAATTGGGAACGCAGAACTCGCGGTACCGGTAACCGATCCACTCATGTCGGTATGGAGGAAGGCGTACAGCACTTCGGTGCTGAACGTCAGGTTCTTGACCGGGGTCCAGCGGGTCACGAGACCGATTTCGGAAACCGTGAAGCCGGGGTTACAGGTCGAGCCGGGGAGCAAAGTGCCGCCTGGGCCGGCAACGGAAGCAACGTAGCTTGCACACCAGATCGCCTTGGCGGTGTTGTTGTAGTTCAACTGGGCTGCGCCGCCGAACAAGCTCGTCGACCACTCGGGGCTCCAGTTGTGGTTGAACGCACCACGGATGCCCCAACCCTGGGTCAACTGCACCTGGGTGCCGCCGACGCCGCTGTTACCCGGACCACCCGAGTACACACCGTCGCTGATCGCACCGATGGCAAGCTTACCCGCGGTTCCGGTAGGTCCATTGCCAAACATGTAGAAGGAGCCGCCCAGCGGGGCCGAGGTTCCCAGCACATACTTCGATGCACCGAGCGACCAGCTGCCTTCGATCTTGAAGTCGTCGCCGGCACCGGTCGGCAGGTTCTTGAACTGCAAGGCCACGCTCACCGCGCCGCCAGCCTTCGAGTCCGGATGGCCGAGGTTCTGCGTACCGGTCTGGGCGTTGGCCGCCCATGAAATTACCGCTGGTGAGCGTATTGGCCGTGCTCCAGTAGCCGGGATCGACGTCGTGCACAGCGCCCGACACCTGGAAGACACCCCAAGCCTGATCGACCCTGACGTTACCGACGAGGTCAGGCAACTGCGCGCCGCCGTAGGCGGTGCCGAGGTTGGTACAGTTCGAGCTGGCCGCGCCGTAAATCGCAAGGGCGCAGGAAGCCGTGTTTGCGGTGCTCGGGACGAGCGAGGTGCCGGTGTTGTTCGCCGAACCTGCGACCGCCGCGTTGACGATCTGGGTACGGTTGTAGTCGTTGGCGCTGCTGTCATCGACACCGATCGAAGCCGACACACCGTTGCCGAACTGGGCGGTGTACTGGACGTTGTTGATGCCGGTGATGGTGTCGTAGCCACCAACCAGGTACGACGTGTTGTTGCCCGGGAAGCCCTGCCAGGGCGTGACGTAGGCCGAAGCCGATTTACCGAAGGTGAAGCCCGCGAACTGGATGAACGCGTATTCGACACCGAGAACGCCGTTGCCGGCGTAGTTGTTCTGGGTGTTGCCGGTCAGGATGTTGCCGGTGGTGTTGTTCGAGTTCGACATACCGCCGCTGTAACCCTGCGTGCTGTATGTGAAGTCGGCCTGTCCGAAGGTGCGGACCACGCCGTATTCAGTCGCGGTCCGGGTATCGACCGTAAGCGCCATACGGGCGAGGTCGTTATACTGGTTCAAGTAACGGGTGTTGACGGCACCGTCTCCGCCGACCAACGGCGCATTGCTGTTTCCGCCGTGAATGTTCACTTCGGCGCGCAGATAGCCGCCGATCTTGATGCAGGTGTCGGTGCCCGGAATGTAGTAGAAACCGGCACCATACAGGGAGCAGATCCTCACGTATTCGACCGGTTTGGCCTTGACGGGAAGGTCAGCCGCCTGTGCCCCGCTCAGAGCAACAATCGTCGCTGCTGAGCCCAGGACTAGGCTCTTAACCATCTTCATTGTTCAACCTCCAAGTTGCTCTGCAGGGAAGGTTCCGGATCCGCCGGGTACAAAGACCCTTGAGGTTGGTTCCCTTAATCCCTCGAAACCCGCTTTGTCGCTTCGCGCCATTGGACACACCCGCAAAACGCGAGGGACTTAAGCGATCCCAAACGGGAGCGGCCGAAGTCCTGAAAAATCAATAAGATGTTGATTGCTCACGCCATTTGGACCCCTTATGAATACGAAGGTCCGTACAAATGGCTCCATTCATGGTCGCATTGAAACGCCGAAAGACGGGTGGCTACGCCGCTCGCAAAGTGATCCCCAAGGACGTCCGCGATGACTACGCCGCTCTCTACGGGACGGCTTGGGAGGAGAAGCTGACCATTCCTGTAAGCGTGGGCACGCTTTTTGATGGAGCTTCACTCTCACTTTTTGATGGTCCGTTTGATGCGCGTGTATCGGTTTCCCGACGCGACCGAGCATGCCGTCGTGCTCACGGCCGTCAAGGACGCTGCGCGCCGCTGGCGCGGTGGCCCGAAGACGGGCCATCCTTGACAGCCGCTGCGCGCGACGACACCGGCTGCGCGCAGGTCGGGATGGAAGGATGGTGCCGATCGAACAAAAGGATGGAACACTAGTCGCTGTGATGCTGCGGGACTTCCCGCTACCGCTTCCGGTGCGCTGTAGAGCATTCGGGAAGCGGAAGTGGCAGCCGGCCGTCATTGCAGTCGACGGTAATGTGGTCGTGCAGCGCTCAGCTCGGCGTAAGACGATAGCCCTGCGCGGATTTGATGATGCGACCCGCGGTGGTTAGGGCGGCCAGTCGCTCGTAGAGGCTGGCGGTGCGGACACGGCAGAGCCCGCGCAGTTCGGAGAACGGAAGCGGGCCGGCGGCATCGGTGAGCGCTGTTGTGATGCGCTCGTCGACGGAGCTGGGCGGCGGTGTTTGCGGTGCATGGCGTTCGATCACCTCAAGCGCCAGCGCATTGGCGCGTTGCGCGAGTTCGAGCGTGACGGTTGGCATGGCGGGAGCCGCGCGGTGCTCAGCCGTGAGAGTGAGATCATCACCATTGCGGCGCAGGTAGAGATTGAAATCGCCCCAGGCGTGGAACTCGGAGGAGCCGCGCAGGGCCTGGCCGGCCCGGATGCGGCCGGCGCCCTTCTTGGCGTGGTGGACGACGACCACGGCGACGCCGTGTCGGCGCTGCAACTCGCGCAGATATGCGAGCAGCGGCGCGACTTCGCCGCTGGCATTCTCATCGATGCGATGCAGACGTACGAAGGGATCGAGCACGAGCAGGCGCGGTTGCAGTTTGGCGACGGTCTCGTCGAGCGCCCTGCGGTCGGCTTCGAGGTCGAGCCGCACGGTAGGAGCGGTGATCACCTG
>CAVWMD010000013.1:0-7913 GCA_963755895.1 uncultured Alphaproteobacteria bacterium | reverse complement strand
ATGCGGGCAGCTTCTAGCTCGGGCTGGCGTCGTCCCTGCCCCCGATTATGCGGATGAAGAGAGCCGGCGGCTGCGGTTTCCGACGGATGATCCGGCGCTGGACGTGGTGCGGGTGCGGCCGTTCGACGTCGCGACGTTCGTGGCGTTCGGCGCGGCGCAGTTGGGCATCTGCGGTGCGGATGTGCTGATGGAGTTCGACTACCCGGAGATTTACGCGCCGTTGGACCTGGGGATCGGGGCCTGCCGGGTGTCGGTGGCGGAGCCGGCCGAGACAGCGGGAATGGACGATCAGTCGCGCTGGTCTCGGGTGCGGGTGGCGACGAAGTATCCCAATATCGCTCGGCGGCACTTTGCGTCTCGGGGGGTGCATGCCGAGGTGGTGCATCTGAATGGTGCGATGGAGCTGGCGCCGGGGCTTGGGCTGTCGCGGCTGATTGTTGATCTGGTGCAGACCGGGTCCACGCTGCGGGCCAATGGGCTGGTGGAGACGGAGGTGATCGCGCCGATCACGTCTCGGCTGATTGTGAACCGGACGGCGCTGAAGACGCAGCCCGAGTTGGTTGGCGGCTGGATCGCTCGGTTCCGGGCGGCGTTGGGGGATTTGTGATGGGTTGTGGGGTGTCGGCGGTGCCCCCTCCCCCCTCCCCCCTCCCCCCAACCCCCTCCCGCAAGGGGAGGGGGAGATGGTTGGGTGCTGAAGACGCAGCCCGAATTGGTTGGCGGCTGGATTGCCTGGTTCCGGGCGGCGTTGGGGGATTTGTGATGGGTTGTGGGGTGTCGGCGCTGCCCCCTCCCCCCAGCCCCCTCCCGCAAGGGGAGGGGGAGATGGTGGGGTGATTCGGCTGGCGACGATTCATCGCGGGTTCGATGCCGCATTTGCCGCGCTGCTTGGTCAGGCGCGCGAGACGACCGAGACCGTCGATCAGGCGGTCGCTGCGATCATTGCCGATGTGCGGCGCGAGGGTGACGCTGCGCTGCTGCGATATACCGAGCGGTTCGATCGCCTGGCGCTGACCGCGGACAGGCTTCGCGTCAGTGCCGAGGAAGTCGACGCGGCCGTGGCCGGGATTGAACCGTCGCTTATGGCCGCGCTGGATCTGGCGGCGAGCCGGATCGAGGCCTTTCACCGGATGCAGGTGCCGAACGACCTGGAGACGCGGGACGCGGCCGGGCTGACGCTGGGCATGAGATGGATGCCGCTCGATGCAGTCGGGTTATATGTACCGGGCGGGAAGGCCGCTTATCCGTCCTCGGTGCTGATGAACGCGATCCCGGCGCGCGTCGCTGGCGTGCCACGCGTCGCGATGTGCGTGCCCAGCCCGGATGGCGTGCTGAACCCGTTGGTGCTGGCGGCGGCACGTCGGGCCGGTGTGGCGGAGATCTACCGGGTGGGCGGCGCGCAGGCGATCGCGGCTCTGGCTTATGGCACCGCCACCATCGCGCCCGTGGACCGAATCGTGGGCCCGGGCAATGCCTATGTCGCCGAGGCGAAGCGCCAGGTGTTCGGCCGTGTCGGCATCGATTCCATCGCCGGCCCGTCGGAGGTCGTCGTGCTGGCCGATGCCGCGAATGATCCTCGACGGGTGGCGGTCGATCTGCTGGCCCAGGCCGAACATGACGAAGCCGCGCAGGCGATCCTGATCACCGACGATGCCTCGTTGGCCGACGCTGTCGCCGTCGCGGTGACGACGGAACTCGCGACCCTGCCGCGCGCCGCGATCGCGGGGGCGAGTTGGCAGGCACATGGCGCGATCATCGTGGTGCGCGATTGGGATGAAGCGGTCGAGTTGGTGAACCGCCTCGCGCCGGAGCACCTGCAACTGATGTTGCGCGATCCCGCACCGGTGTTCGCGCGCGTCCGCCATGCCGGGGCGGTGTTCCTTGGCGCGTTCTGTCCGGAGGCGGTTGGCGACTATGTTGCCGGACCGAACCATGTGCTGCCGACGGGGCGCACGGCACGGTTTGCCTCGGGGCTGTCGGTGTTCGACTTCCTCAAGCGGACGACGTGGGTCGCGGCGGATGCCGTGGCGTTGGCGCGGATCGGACCGGCCGCGATCGCATTGGCCGAGGCCGAGGGATTGGGCGCGCACGCACGCAGCATCGCGTTGCGATTGCCTTAGTGTCGGCGTGAAGCGCGCCACGAGCGGAGGACCTAACGCCAAGCGTTAATTCCGGCGGGGCCCCGCCGCGCACAGATCGAACGCGCCTGGGTCCCCGCCTGCGCGGGGATGACGATTGAGAGCAGTTGGGACATCGATCCGAGGGGCTTGGGAACCGTCCTTGACCTAACCCCTCCCCGCGCTCATGTTCCGCCGCGAAATCAAGCTTTTGCATGAGGCCGGATGTCGAAAGAGGACATGATCGAATTCAGCGGGACGGTGATGGAGCTGCTGCCCAACGCCATGTTCCGCGTCAAGCTCGACAACGAGCACAGCATCCTGGCGCATACCTCGGGCAAGATGCGCAAAAACCGCATCCGCGTGCTGGCGGGCGACCGGGTGAACGTCGAGATGACACCTTATGATTTGAGCAAGGGACGGATCACCTTCCGCTTCAAGTGACCGCACCTACGCTGGTTCTGGCGTCCGCCAGTCCTCGGCGTCTGGCACTGCTTGGTCAGATCGGCATCGTCCCCGACCGCGTGGTTGCCACCGATACCGAAGAGACACCGCTACCGGATGAGTTGCCGCGGCAGTGCGCGCAGCGGTTGGCACGCGCGAAGGCGGACGCAGTGGCGGATGCTGGGTGCTTTGTGCTGGCGGCGGACACCGTGGTCGCGGCGGGGCGCCGTATCCTGCCGAAGGCAGAGACCGAGGCTGAGGCTCGGGGTTGCCTCACACTGCTGTCTGGTCGGCGCCATCGTGTCATTACTGGTGTGGTTCTGCGCGGTCCGGATGGGCGGCGGAGCGAGCGGTTGTGGAGAGCGTCGTCGGCTTGGCGCGGCTGAGCGAGCGGCAGATCGTCGCGTATCTCGCGAGCGGGGAATGGCGCGGCAAGGCCGGCGGGTATGCGATTCAGGGTCTCGCGGCGACATTCGTCCGGTTCCTGTCGGGCAGCTATTCCAACGTGGTGGGACTGCCGCTGTTCGAGACGGCTCAGTTGTTGCGCGGATTTGGCTGGCCGTTGCCGTGAGCGCGCGGATCCTGGCGGCGTGCAGTCCAGGTGAGGTGCGCGTCGCTGTCGTTTGCGCGCGGCGTGCTGACGGACTATGCGATCTGGCGGCCGGGCGCGCCGGATGGCGTGGGCGATGTGCACCGCGGCCGGGTGATCGCGAAAGTTCCCGCCATGGCGGGGGCATTCGTCGCGCTGGAAGGAGCCGAGGGGTTCCTGCCGGACAGTGACGGCGCCGCCGGGCTGGGTAACGGTGACAGCGTGGCGGTACGGGTCACGCGCGCCTCGCAAGGTGGCAAGGGACCGCGATTGGCAGCAGTGCAAGATGTTCCGCCGGGGCCGGGGAGCCCCCCTGCCCTGCTCTCGCGCGGTCGCGGCGCCTTGCTGGAACTGGCCGCCCGATACGGCGACGCCAGCGTGCTGGTGGATGATGCCTCGGTGGCCGCGCGATTGAGGCCGGCGCTGGGTGATCGGATCGGCCTCGGCGCGGTGGCGTTCGATGAGGCGACCGAGGAGCAGGTCGAGGAACTCGCACAGACTAGCGTCGCACTGCCGAATGGCGCGCGGCTGCACATTCAGCCGACATCCGCACTCGTTGCCATCGATGTAGATGCGGGTGGAGCGGTGGGCGCGCGGCAGGGCAAGACCGCGCTGCATCTGGCGGCGAACCGCGCGGTGGTGCCGGAACTGGCGCGACAGATCCGCTTGCGCAATTTGTCCGGCGCGATCCTGGTGGATTTCGCCGGGTTGCCGGCGCGGCGGCGCTCGGCTTTGGGCCCAGCGTTGGCCGAGGCGCTGGAAGCTGACCCGGTGCGACCGCGGCTGGTTGGGTTCACCGGGCTGGGGTTGGCGGAGATCGTGCGGCCGCGGGTGCATCCGCCGCTCCATGAGTTGCTGGCGGGCCCCCATGCGGCTGGGTTGGCCGCATTACGGAGGGTTGCGGCTGAGGTTGTGGCACAGCCCCATCGCCCTCCGGTGCTGCGAGCGTCGCCCGCGGTGGTGGCTGCGTTGCAGGATGATGCGGCGGCGTTGGCGGACCTTGCACACCGCGCCGGACGTGCCTTGATACTGCGCGCTGATCCCGCGTTGCCTGTGGCGGGATGGATGATCGAGACGAGCGATGAGTGAACGCAAAGCGACGTGTCCCATTTGCGGCCGACCGACCGCGGACGACGTGCAGCCTTTCTGCAGCCGGCGCTGCGCCGACGTCGATCTCGGGCGGTGGCTGACCGGCCAGTACCGCGTTCCGGCGAGCGAAGAGGACGAGGACGCGCCGGAGGAGGAGTGAACTTGATCGGCCGGGGAGCATGGGCTATGGCCTGAGACCCGGCCTCGCCCGGATGCCCAGGTAGCTCAGTTGGTAGAGCATGCGACTGAAAATCGCAGTGTCGGTGGTTCGATTCCGCCCCTGGGCACCATCCCTTCTCCCGCCAATTGGCGCCAAATCCACGCAAAATCAAAGAGTTGACCCGATCAATCCTGGCTCCAGGCGTTGCCTGGAATACGCCAGGACATGCCAGACTATCCGGCGACTTTCTTCCGCCACCTTGCTGACGCCTTGCTAGAAATATCTGGTTTGTCCATTCTAGCCAGACGTCGTTCAACCCAGAGGCAATCGATGCGCGGGAAAATCACCAAGAGAAAAATCGACGAGCTCCAAGCAGGCGCCCGAGACGTTTTCCTCTGGGACACGGATCTGCCTGGCTTCGGCTGTAAGATTACGCCGAAGGGTGCCCGGATCTACGTCCTGCAATATGGTCAGGCGGGGCGCGACCATCAAATCACGATCGGCCGCCACGGGATCGATGTGACAGCGGAGCAGGCTCGGCTGGAGGCACAGCGATTGCGAGGGCTGATTGCCACCGGCGAAACGCCGACCGCCATCGCCACGAAGCAAACCGAGGTAGTGACCGTGGCGGAGCTTGGCCAGCGGTACCTCGATGAGTATGCCATTCCCCACAAAAAGCCATCAGGTATCGCCCAGGATCGCCGAAATCTTCAGAACCACGTCGTACCGCTGATGGGCAAACTACGCGTCACTACGGTGGAGCGTGCCGATGTGGCACGGGTCATGCGGGAGGTCGCGGCAGGAAAGACCGCCAAAGATGAAAAGACCAAGCACCAAGGTCGGCGGATTGTCCGGGGCGGAGAGATCGTCGCTAACCGGGTCCAGGCCCTTCTGTCAAAGATGTTCACATTGGCGGAAGACTGGAAGCTCCGTCCCGAGGGAAGTAATCCCTGCAGTGGGGTGAAGCGGTACGCCGAACATAAGGTCGAGCGATTTCTCTCTGCCGACGAGCTGGCTCGCCTTGGTGCCGCCCTCGCGTCTGAGGCAGCGATGGCCGTCCAGAGGTCGCTGTCCGGCGGAACGTCAGGCCAGCGCAGACTGACCGGGACAAGGGCTGCATCGATAGCGGCGCTACGGCTGCTGTTGCTCACAGGATGTCGAGTGGGCGAGGTCCTGTCGCTTCGCTGGGCGAAACGTGAGTCTCGAGCGGCGCTTGCTGTTTCTTTCCGACAGCAAGACAGGTGCCAAGCCTGTATTTTTATCTACGGCGACCGCCAAGTTTATCGGCTCGCTGCCCAGAGAGGCCGGGACAGAATACGTCTTTCCGGGTTACCGACCTGGGAAGCCAATCGTCTCTCTGCGAAAGAGCTGGGAACGAGTATGCAGGGTGGCCAAAATCGATGGCCTCCGTCTGCACGATCTTCGGCATAGTTATGCCAGCGTTGGCGCCGCGGACGGTCTGAGTCTCCCTGTTATTGGCGCCCTGTTGGGGCATTCCCAACCGGCAACCACTGCCCGCTACGCCCATCTCGCCGCCTCGCCGCTCCATGAAGCCGCTGACGCAATTGGTGCCAGGATCATGGCCGCACTGGATGGTCAGAGAGGTTCCGATCCAGCAGCTACGGGTAAGTAGGGTGGAATCGCGTTTCCCCTCAGGCTATTCAGATGTTGCGGTTTTGTCCTGGCCCATACCAACAACCATACCGTCACGACGTCAGATGGAACGGGTTTAGGTTCCGTCAGGGCCGCTTGGCCTTGGTTTCAGGCCGCAGCCGAAGAGCACAACCTTGCCAAGGTTGGGGTCGAGGGTTCAAATCCCTTCGCCCGCTCCAGATTTTCTCAAGGAAGTTAATCCTACTGAGTTGCAAAACGGCCGCTGCCGACGGGCGATTTTTGGTTGGCGCGACGCGGGCGTGATTGGTTATCGATGGAGATTCGTACCTTCCAGGAGGGTTGGGTGGATCTCGCTGATGACACGGGCACGCAAGCACGGTTCGCTGAGTATACCGCAAGTTTGGCATCTGTGCTGGGACACGCCGACCGCGTCAGGCCATTTGCGGATTACTGCATTGGTTTGCTGTCGGCGGAGGGACGCAAGAGCGTCGAACCGCTGGCGGCGGTGACCGCACCGGAGCGAACGGCGGCGCAACACCAATCGCTGCTGCACTTTGTGGCCCAGGCGCCCTGGTCCGATCAGGCGATGCTGCGTCGTGTGCGGGACTGCGTCTTGCCGTCGATCACGCGTGACGAGCCGATCCAGGCCTGGATCATCGACGACACCGGGTTCCCCAAGGCTTGTCCTTGGGCTTGACCCGAGGAAGGGCAGCCACTCGGTGGGTGTGGCTCGGCAGTATTGCGGTCAGGTGGGCAAGCAGGACAACTGCCAAGTGGCAGTCAGCCTGTCTGTCGCCACCCATCAGGGAAGCCTGCCGATTGCCTATCGGCTGTATCTACCCAAGGAGTGGGCCGAAGATCCAGCTCGCCGGAAGATCGCCGGCGTACCTGATGAGGTCCGCTTCCAGACCAAGCCTGAGATCGCATTGCAGCAGCTGCGCCAGGCGCTGGCGGATGGTGTGCCGCCTGGCGTGGCACTGATGGACCCGGCCTACGGCAACGACAGCAAACTGCGAGCTGGGATCAGCGAACTTGGGCTGACCTACGTGGCGGGCATCATGTCCACGACGATGGTTTGGCGGCCCGGCGAGGTACCGTTGCCGCCGGCGTCCAGCGCGGGCCGCGGGCGTCCCGGCACGCGGTTGCGACGCGACGAGACGCATCAACCTGTTTCAGCCAAGACACTGGCTCTGGAGCTCGACGCCGACGCCTGGCAGACGATCACGTGGCGAGACGGCAGCAACACGCCGCTGAGTTCGCGGTTTGCGCGTTGGCGGGTCCGCCCGGCCCATGACGACGCCAGACGGAGCGAGCCTGCGGCTGAAGAATGGCTGCTGATCGAGTGGCCGGAGGGTGAAGCCGAACCGGATCACTATTGGCTTTCCACACTGCCGGCTGAGATTTCGCTCGAACGCATGGTCGATCAGGCGAAACTGCGCTGGCGGATTGAGCGCGATTATCTCGAACTGAAACAGGAAGTCGGTCTCGGCCACTATGAAGGCCGGGGTTGGCGTGGTTTCCATCATCACGCAACTCTATGTGTTGCAGCCTACGGATTCCTGATCTCCGAGAAGGAGACGATTCCCCCCTCAGGACCGGCACGCGCCTGGTGCGGCACGCAACCTCCCCTTCCCGTTGGTTATCGACCCAGAGGATCTGCCGCTACGTTCGCAGCGCCACATGCCGAACTCAATCGCAACATTGCGCATCCGCCTCGCGCGGACTTTGGCGCACGCACTGCCACGATGTCCTTGTTGCGGACGCATGCGTCAGCCGGCGGTCAAGCAAAATGAATGACGCAGTAGGACTAATGTCTCACGAGAAGGTCGCCGCAAGGCGGCCTTCGTCGTTTCTGGCTTGGTGTCCACATGGTGTCCACCGCGACGTGGAAGAGAGAGGT
>CAVWMD010000012.1:0-481134 GCA_963755895.1 uncultured Alphaproteobacteria bacterium | reverse complement strand
TAGTCCTGTTTCCCGACCAGACCCGCAAACGGCGCCGCGGCATAGACCACATTGCCGCCGACCATCGTCAGCACCGATCTGATCTTGCCGATCTCGCTTGACCGGCGCGGTCAGATAGTCGGCTGACAGCACCGCGAGATCGGCGAATTTGCCGGGCTCCAGCGTGCCGCGCTTGTCGTCGTCATTGGCCATGAACGCGGAATTGCGGGTGTACATTTCCAGCGCCTGCCGGCGGCTCGGGGCTTCCGCCGGCGCCGCGGGTCTGGGTGCCGCCGATGGTGGTGCCGTCGAGATACCATTGCAGCGCGACGAACGGATTGTAGGACGACACCCGGTGCGCGTCGGTGCCGCCGGCGACCGTCAAGCCCAGCTTCATGCGCGGTGGCGATCCGCGGCATCGCCTTGCGCCGGCTCGACGCCGACCTCGTGCTGCAGCCGTTCGCCGCCGAAATACAGGCCGTCCTGCACGCCCCAGATCAGGCCGAGCGACTTCATCCGCTTCAGGCTGTCCTCGGAGGCGTTGTAGAGATGCAGCACGGTCCAGCGCAGATCGCGAACCGGATAATCCTTCTCGATGTCTTCGACGATATCGAGCAGGTCATGCACGGTGCGGTCCGGATTCCAGTGGATCTGGATGGTGTAGCCCTTCGAGGCCGCCCAGCGCAGCAATTCCGCCAGCTTCGCCTTGCCGTCGGGCGTGATGTCGCCGTCGGTCCAGTCGGCCCAGATCAGGATTTCGCCGGGGCCGTTGAAATGCAGCATGGCGTCGCCGAAGCCCTGCGGCAGCAATTGCGTCAGGTTCTGCAGATCCGCGAGTTCGCTGCCCGGCTTCGGCGCGCAGAGATGATAGGCGACGCGCACCGTGAGCTGCTTGTCGTGCCACAGCTTGAACACCGCCTGGTAATTGGCCGGATACATGCTGACCCCGCCGCCATCGACGATGCCGGTGATGCCAAGGCTGTTCATCTCGCGGAAGAATTTCCGCGAGCCGTCGACCTGTTGCGCCAGGGTCGGCTTCGGCAAGCTTGATCGAAGATCTTGCCGAGCGCGTTGCCGTTGGCGATCACCACGCCGGTCGGCTTGTTGTCGCCGTCGCGCTCGAGCTTGCCGCCGGGCGTGACGTCGGCATCGTCGTGGATGTTCAGCGCCTCCATCGCCTTCGGCGTCAGCAGCAGCCAGTCATAGAGATGCTGGATGTAGACCGGATTGTCGGGCGCGGCGGCCGCGACTTCGGCCGCGGTCGGGCGCCGCTTCTCGGCAAACTGCTCCTCGGTCCAGCCGCCGGCCACCACGATCCAGGTGCCGGGCTTTTGCGTTGCCGCGGCCTGGCGGATCTTCTCCAGCGCCTCCTTGCAGCGTGGGCACGCCGATCCAGTTCACCTCGGTGCCGAAGGTCAAGCGCGGCGCGGATGCCGTGGATATGCCCGTCGGTGAGGCCGGGAATGACGGTGCGGCCGCCGAGATCGATCAGCTTTGGCCTTGTCGCCCGCGAGTTTCTTCATCGCCGCCGAGGTGCCGGTCGCCAGCACCTGGCCGTGCGCGATCGCCAGCGCCTGCTGGGTCGAAAAATCCTTGTCGACGGTGAGGATCTTGCCGTTGAACAGTACGGTATCGGCGGTCTGCGCCGAGGCGGTGCTGGCCGGCCAGGCGAGACACAACGCCGCGAGCGCGAGAGATCGAGCCAGCTGATCAGTGTATCTTCTTGATTGCAGGCCAGGCCCCGTCATGTCCGCGCTCCCCTGATTTTCTTGCTCTTGATCTCACGGGGACGTCGGGTCGCCATGGTTAGCTGCTCAACGCAAGCATCGGATGCGGCAGCCGACTAAATCTCGACGACTCTCGGGCGGGAGAACAGGCCGCCGACTGCTCAGTCCTGCTCTACAGCAGACCAAGCCGGTACATAATAGCTCTCGGAGAGCGAAAATCCATGGATAGGGCAACGACCTCAAACGGGGATGTCGACATTCCCCCGGAAATTGCGGCTACCCTCGTCGATCCGGCCGCCTATGCCGATCA
Source organism: uncultured Alphaproteobacteria bacterium (assembly GCA_963755895.1). Classification (GTDB taxonomy): domain Bacteria; phylum Pseudomonadota; class Alphaproteobacteria; order Rhizobiales; family Xanthobacteraceae; genus Bradyrhizobium. Next base: position 479,118 of record CAVWMD010000012.1, on the reverse strand, counting down.
ACCGCCTTCATGAGAGCTATCGATGGCTCCGCGCCAACAATCCGCTCGGGGTTGCGCGGACCGAGAAATTCGATCCGTTCTGGGTCGTTACCAAACACGCGCATATCCAGGCCATCAGCCGCCAGAACGATCTCTTTCACAATGCGGACCGCGCGACGGTCCTGACGGCACGCGCGGGCATCGAGCGCATCCGCAAGATCAGCGGCGGACCGAACCTGGTGCGCTCTTTAGTTCAGATGGACGCGCCCGATCATCCGAAATACCGCGCGCTGACGCAGGGCTGGTTCATGCCGGCCAATCTCGGGAAATTCGAAGCGCGCGTCCGTCATATCGCCCGCGGCACGGTGGCGCGGATGCTGGAGAAAGGCGGGCATTGCGATTTCGTCGCCGACGTGGCGCTCGGCTATCCGCTGCATGTCATCATGGAAATCCTTGGCGTTCCGGAACGGGACGAGCCCAGGATGCTCAAGCTCACGCAGGAACTGTTCGGTGCGCAGGACCCCGATACGGCGCGGATCAGGGAGGCACTCTCGCCCGAGCAGTTCTCCGACATGATGCAGTCGGTGGTGAATGATTTCGGTGCCTATTTCAGGGGGATCACCGAGGAGCGGCGCAGTCACCCACGGGACGACTTGGCCACCGTGATCGCCAACGCCAGGATCGGCGGCGAATACATGCCCGACCATGATGCGACGAGCTATTACATGATCGTCGCGACCGCGGGCCACGATACCACGTCATCGTCGACGGCCGGCGCGATCTGGGCGCTGGCCGAAAATCCGGAACAATTCGCCGAGGTCAAAGCCAATCCGGAATTGATCCCGGGTCTGGTCGATGAGGCGGTCCGCTGGATGACGCCGGTCAAGCATTTCATGCGATCGGCGACCGCGGACACCGAACTGGGCGGTCGCGGCATCGCCAAAGGCGACTGGCTGATGCTGTGTTACGCGTCCGGCAATCGCGACGAGGAGGTATTCGAGGACCCCTTCAGCTTCCGCTGCGACCGCAAGCCGAACCGCCACGTCGCTTTCGGCTACGGCGCGCATCTGTGTCTCGGACAATACCTCGCCAAGCTGGAGATGCGGATCCTGTTCGAGGAACTGCTGCCGCGGCTGAAGTCGATCGCGCTCGACGGCGAAGTGAAAATGACGCAGGCCACCTTCGTGAACGGGCCGAAGAAACTGCCTGTTCGGTTTGAGGTGAGTTAGAGCGTTTTCGAGCGAAGTGGATACCGGTTCGCGTGAAGAAAACGCGTCAAAACAAAAACCTAGAGCCCCGTTCCGATTCCATCGGAACGGGAAAGGCTCTAGACGCCATCCGAAAGCGGCGGCTCAATCCAGCATCTTGCGCAATTCCGCCTTCGCCACCTTCTCCAGCGTCGAGCGCGGCATCTCGTCGACGAAGCGGATCTCGCGCGGCACCTTGAAATCCGCCAGCGCGCTGCGGCAGGCGGTCATGACGGTGTCGTGCAATTCCGGCGGCGCGCCATCGACGCCGGCATGCGGAATGATGAACACCACCGGCACCTCGTCGAGCATCGGGTGCTTCTTCGCCACCACCGCGGCCTCGCGCACGCCGGGCACCACCGCGATCACCTGCTCGATCTCGGAGGCCGCGACGTTCTCGCCGCCGACCTTCAGCATGTCCTTGGCGCGGTCGCCGAACTTGATAAAGCCGTGCTCCAGCAGCGTGACGCGGTCGCCGGTGATGAAATAGCCGTGCTCGTCGAAGCTCTCGCGGGTGGCTTTCTCGTTGTGCAGATATTCGCGAAAACAGCGACAGCCCGGGCACGCCCTTGATCGAGAGATTGCCGGTGCCGCCGACCGCGGTCGGCCTGCCGTCGTCGTCGGTGATGCGGATGGTATATTCCGGCGCGGCGCGGCCGATCGACATCGGCGTGTTGGGCTGGTCGACCTCGCCGATGATGCCGTGGGTGATGGTTTCGGTCATGCCCCACCAGCCGATGATCTTGATGCCGAACGCGCGCGAAGGCCGGCGGCTCGCACACCGCGGTGCCCCACAGCCGGAATTTGTGCTGCTTCGGGATCTCGTGCTCGAGCAGCGCCTTCATGCAGAACGGGATCGTCGAGGTCCAGGTGCAGCCGTGTTCCAGCGCCGACCGGCCAGAACCGGCTCGCGGAAAACCGCGGCTGGATCACGCAGGTGCGCGCCGACCCACAGGCTCGCCAGCATCGAATAGGCCAGCGCGTTGGTGTGAAACAGCGGCAGATAGGTCTGGTGCACGTCGCCTTGCATGCAGATCCTGGTGCGCGGCGTTGATCTTGGCGCCCCACAGCGCATTGGCGTGGGTCCACAGCACCGCCTTCGGGCGCGACGTGGTGCCCGAGGTATATTGCACGCTGCAGGGCGCGAAGGGATCGGTGGCGCGGCGCGGCCGGTCGGCGCTGTCGGCGAACAGCGCTTCGAAACTGTCGCCGCGCGGCGCGGCGTTGCCTTGCGCGGGCGCGGCGCCGGCATCGTGCGAAATCACCGCGAGCCAGCGCAGGTCCCGGCAATGCGTCGAGATCATCTCGGCATAGGCCGGCTGGGTAATCGCGGCGACCGCGCCGCAATGGCCGGCGAAATATTCCATCTCGGCGGGCGCCGAGCGGGTGTTGGTGGTGACCGCGATGGCGCCGAGTTCGACGCAGGCGAACCAGGCCAGCATGCGCCTCGATGCAATTATCCAGATGGATCAGCACGTATTCGCCGGGCTTGATGCCGCGCTCGACCAGGCCCGCGGCCAGCGCGCCGACCCGCTCGTGAAATTCGCCGTATGCTCCAGCTCCGCGCCGGCGCATCGAACGGCGCCCAGATCAGGAACGGATGGTCGCGGCGCGCCTCGGCTGCGCATCCGCAGCAGCCACGGCACGTCCATCCCGGCAAACGGCCCCACCACGCCCGGCGCGCGGTGTGCGTTCGACATTGATCCTCCCGCGGCAGCCTTGGCGGCTGCTTTTGTCATTATGCTTGGGAGCATCGTGCCATCGGATTGCGCGGCGAGCAAATGCTGGAGTTCGGCACGTCCTTTCTCCTCGTCATTGCGAGCGAAGCGAAGCATCCAGGCAAGATGGACGGCTGGATTGCTTCGTCGCGGAGCCTGTCATCGGGCGGGCATTCGCCCGACCCGTTGGCTCCTCGCAATGACGGAGATAGGCAGGCGCGCCCTAATCCGCCCCGTCTTCATACGACGAAATCTCGATCAGGCTGCCGTCGGGATCGCGGCAATAGACCGAGCGCAGCGTGCCGCGGGCGCCTTGTTTCGCCACCGGGCCTTCCTCGATCGCGACGCCGCACGCCTTGAGATGCGCGACCACCTCCTCCGGCGTGGCTGCGCGGTCAGAAAGCACAGATCGTCGCTGCCGGCGGCTTCATGGTCGGCCGTGAACCACTCGACCTTGTCGGCGTCGCGCGGCCGCACGTTGATTTTCTGGTTGCCGAACATCAGCGAGGTCCGCGGCGGCTTGCCCTGGCCCGGGTCGAACACCCTGATCTCCATGCCGAGGATTTTCCGATACCATTCGGCGGAGCGCGCGACGTCGGAGACATTGATCACGAGATGATCGAGCGCATTGACCTTGACAGACATGGATTATCCTTTCGTCGCGGCTCGACGCAAGCGTGCCGCACTGGCCGCATCAGGCTTTGTTTGTTACAACGCGGGCCGTCGTCAATTCAACAAGCAACGAACCGCGCCGGATTCGGATCCGGCAAGACACGCAGGGAGGAAACTGCATGGCTTCACGTCGCGCCGCGATCGGTCTGGTCGCCATCGGGCGCTTTCGGCGCTGGTCTGGTCGACGCGGCGGCGCTTCGGCGCTGGATTATCCGACCCGGCCGGTTCGCTTCGTGGTCGGATATCCGGCCGGCGGCGCCACCGATATCATCGCGCGGCTGATCGGCCAGCGGCTCTCCGAGCGGCTCGGCCAGCAATTCGTGATCGAGAACAAGCCCGGCGCCGGCAACAATATCGGCACCGAGATCGGTGGTCAATGCCGCGCCCGACGGCTACACGGTGCTGCTGGTCAATCCCGGCGAATTTCATCAACGCCTCGCTCTACGCCAACCTCAACTTCAATTTCATCCGCGACATCGCGCCGGTCGCCTCCTTCAACCGGGTGCCGAATGTGATGACGGTCGCGCCCGGCGTGCCGGCAAAGACGGTCGCCGAATTCATCGCCTATGTGAAGGACAATCCCGGCAAGGTGAACATGGCCTCATCCGGCAACGGCACCTCGGTGCATTTGTCCGGCGAATTGTTCATGGCGATGTCGGGCGCCAAGATGCTGCACGTGCCCTACAAGGGCGCGGCGCCCGCGATCACCGACCTGCTCGGCAACCGCGTCCAGGTGATCTTCGACAACATGCCCTCGATCATCGGGCATATCAACGGCCGGCAGCCTTGCGCGCGCTGGCGGTGACGACGGCGACGCGGTCGCCGCGAACTGCCCGACGTGCCGACCGTCGCCGAGACCGTGCCGGGCTATGAGGCGAGCGCGCTGTTCGGCATGGGCGCGCCGAAGAAGACGCCGCCGGAGATCATCGCCAAGCTCAACCAGGAGATCAACGCGGTGCTGGCCGACCCGGAGATCAAGAAGCGCCTGATCGAGCTCGGCGGCGACCCGCTGATCAGCACGCCGGAGGCGTTCGGCGAGATGATCGCGGCCGAGACCGAGAAATGGGAAAAGGTGGTCAAGTTCGCGGGCCTGCGCATCGATTAGCCGCGCCCGGGAACTTCCCGGCGCGGCCTTGTTTCGATCCCAAGGCAACAATAAATCCCAGGGGGTTGAGCGCTAAAATTGGTACGAACAAGATCGATACGAACAAGGCTCATACGAACAAGGCCCATGCTAAGGAGATGAAAATGCGCCGCACCATGTTGGCACTGTTTGGTTTGCTGTCGGCGAGCGCCGCGATGATGGCCGGCGCGGGTCCCGCCGCCGCGTTCGATTATCCCTATTGTATTCAGGGCAAGGACTGGGGAATTCCGGGCGATTGCTCTTACGTGAGCTATGGGTCGTGCATGGCGGCCGCCTCCGGGCGAGGGGTCTATTGCGCCGTCAATCCGCGCGTCGCGCTCGGGCGACCGCTGGAGCCGCGCTGGCATCACCGGGACCGCTATTCGGACTACGACTATAACGGCTTTTACAACGACTGAAGCCGGTTCCGGCGATGATCGATCGGGTCTCGCAAGGCCGGATTGATCATGATCGCCTCGACTGAAAGGCGCCGCGTCGGCGGCCTTTCGTCAGCAGCCCCTGCAGATCGACGAAATCATCTTCGCGGCCTTGCGGTCTTCCTGCTCGACGGCCGCATCGCCGGTACCGAGCGCAACACCCTTGGTGGCGCCGCCGGTGCCGGAGGATGAAAGCGCGGTGCCGAGGGAATTGGTTCCGGGCGCGGCTGGCGACGTGCCGGCCGCACCGCCGCGCCGAAGACGAGTGATGCATTCCTCCGCCTCCGCCGCCGCGGCTAAACGCCGCCGCCGGGAGCAGTGTCGCGATGAAAGACGCAACCGATTGTCAAGATTCTTGTCTTCATGGCGTTCTCCTTTAACGCGTAAACGAACCGGCGGTCGGGTAGGTTCCCTTGCGCCCGTCACGCTTCCGAGAGTCAGTGGCTTTAGGCCGCGGCGGGCTTCGCCTTGCTGAAGACGACCCCCTTGGCCTCGGTGCCGACCGCCGTCAGCACCGCGATCACGATCGCAACCGTGCCCGCGACGATGGCAAGCGCGAGGCCGTAATTGCCGCCGAAATAGGCGGCAATGCCGGCCTGTAGCGTCGCGTTGACGGACGCCAGCAGATTGCCGAGCTGATAGACGAAGCCGGGAAACGTCGCGCGCGCGTTGTCCGGCGACAATTCGTTGAGATGCACCGGCACCACGCCCCAGGCGCCCTGCACCGTGAATTGCATCAGGAAGGCGCCGATCGCGAGCATCACGGGGCTGCTCGAAAACGCCCATAGCGGGATCACCGGCAAGGTCAGCAGCGCCGAGATGATGATGCAGCGCCGCCGGCCGAACCGTTCCGACAGCGTGCCGAACAGGATGCCGCCGCATGATCGCGCCGATATTGTAGACCACGGCGATGATGCTGACGACGTGCGGCGTGAACTTGTGCTGCACCTGCAGGAAGGTCGGGTAGATGTCCTGCGTGCCGTGGCTGAAGAAATTGAACGCCGTCATCAGCACGACGGCGTAGATGCCGAGCCGCCAGTGCGATTTCAGCACCTCAAGCGTGCCGCCGCGTTCGGCCGCGACCTCCTTGCTCCAGCTCGGCGATTCCGGCACGTTGCGCCGGATGTAAAGCACCAGCAATGCCGGGATCACGCCGACCATGAACATGCCGCGCCATCCGATATAGGGAAACAGCACGCCATAGACGATCGACGCCATGAAATATCCGGTCGGGTAACCCGATTGCAGCAGGCCCGAAACGAACCCGCGGGCATGCGGCGGGATGGTTTCCATCGTCAGCGAGGCGCCGACGCCCCATTCGCCGCCCATCGCGACGCCGTACAGCGCGCGCAGAATGATCAGGACCGTCAGGCTTGGCGCGAAGCCCGACGCGAATTCGAGCACCGAGTACAGCAGGATGTTGACCATCAAGGTCGGCCGGCGGCCCCAGCGATCGGCGGCGCGGCCGAAAATGAATGCGCCGACCGGGCGCATCGCCAATGTCAGCAGGATGGCCAGCGTGACGTTTGAAATATCGGTCTGGAACTCGGCGGCGATGTCCTTCAGCACGAACACCAGCAGGAAGAAGTCGAACGCGTCCAGCGACCATCCAAGAAAGCTCGCCGCGACGACGTGCTTTTGTTCGCGGGTCCAGCCCGACAATGCTGCAATCGCCATATTGAGCGCCCCGCTGTGAGAGGCGGCAATGTTTCACAAAATATGACGGGTGAATAGCGGGGGGCCTAATCGCGAGAGCCATTTTCGCTGCCTCGCAGCGATAAAAAGAGTTTCGCGAAGGTAAAACGTCTTGCCGCGGCACCGCTCACCGGCGCGGTAGCAATCCGCTTGGGCTCAGCCGGGCTCCTGGTGCAGACGGTGACGATTCCCGCGGTCCTGGTGCATTGCCATTGGCCGCTCAGCATCGCGCTGGTAAACGGCCTTGGCCGGGTCAATTCGACCGACGCAAGTGTCGCGCCGGCAAGCGCCAGCATTGCGATAGCGACGAGCGTCGCTTTACGGGTCCACGAAGTGTTCATCGGCTTCACCTCTCATGGCGGTACGCCGACCATAAGAACGAGTGATCCATCGTTATGTGAACGATGTCACAATTTCATGATTGTGATCGCAACGGTAACGTTGGTTCGTGAAATCGTGATCGGATCGTGAAAGGCCGTGTGCAGCCTGGCTTAGCTTCGGAGATGGACGCTTCCAATTGCGCGCTGCTGGTCTAATGCTTTCCCGGAAGCGTTATTCGTTTTACGATGTTCTGGCCCGGGCAAAACCGCTGGCAAGGCGCCGATTTCGAGGTCGCGATTGCCAAGGAGGCCTGATGCCAGCCTCGCGCATGCGTCACCGGATGGATTGAACAGATGAGCAACAATCGGAATATAAAACTGCTGCTGGCGGACGTCGATGGCACGCTGGTGACCCAGGACAAGACGCTGACCGAGCAGGCGGTGGCCGCGGCGCGCGAATTGCGCGAGGCGGGCATCACGCTGGCGCTGACCAGCGGCCGACCGCCGCGTGGCATGAGCATGCTGATCGCGCCGCTCAAGCTCGAAGGCGCGATCGCGGGCTTTAATGGAGGCGTGTTCGTCAATCCCGATTTGTCGGTGATCGAAAGCCATCTGCTCGATGCGGCGGTCGCCCGCGAGACCCTGCAACTGATCCTCGATCAGGGCCTCGACGCCTGGCTCTACACCGAAACCGAATGGCTGATCCGCGACGCCAAGGCACCGCACGTAGCGCGCGAGGCGTGGACGGTGAAATTCGACGCCCGGGTCGTGAGCGAGTTCACGGAGGCGGATCTGAAAGACGCGGTCAAGATCGTCGGCGTCTCGGATGACCTCGATAAGGTCGCCTCGTGCGAGAAACTGGCGCAGCAAAAGCTGGGCGAGCGGGCCAGCGCCGCGCGCTCGCAACCCTATTATCTCGACGTCACCCACCCCAATGCCAACAAGGGCGCGGTGGTGTTGACGCTGGCCAAGCTGGATAAGATTTCGCCGGACGAGATCGCGACCATCGGCGACATGCCCAATGACGTGCTGATGTTCCGCAAAAGCGGTTTCTCGATCGCCATGGGCAACGCCAGCGACGAGGTCAAGTCGCAGGCCTCGGCGGTGACCGACAGCAATCAGGACGAAGGCTTCGCCAAGGCGGTGCGGAAATTCATTCTGAAGGCGGGCTAAGCGACCTTCCCGCAGGGACGGATCGCAGGCGATCCTGACAAGTCCTGTTCGCGGCCGATCCGGGATGCTACCAAGCGAACCATGTCAGACTTCGCCGCTCCCCGATCCTCCACCAGATTTCTTCCGCGCATCGAATCCCTGCGCGGCGTCGCCGCGCTTACCGTGGTCGGCTATCACGTCGCGCCGGTGATGTCGGCGAGTGCGCCCCATGGCTGGATCGACCGCGTCGTCTACGATATTTTTTTCGGCGGCCGCCAATGGCACCGGCGCCGTGGTGGCCTTCTTCGTCATCAGCGGCTTTGTTCTCGCGCGCTCGCTGGACGCCAACCCCGATCCGATCCGATTCGTCCGCAACCGGGTCTTTCGGCTGTTTCCAGCCGCGATCGCCGTCGTCGCCTTGTTGGCGTTTCTGCACTGGAAGTTCGGAATCTACGTCGGCAACGAAGGGGATTTCACGCCCGCCAACGTGATCCTCAACATGCTGATGATAAAATCCGACATCAACGTGCCGATGTGGTCGATGACGGTCGAATGCGTGGCGACGCCGTTGATCTGGCTCAGCGTGTGGCTGTTCAAGAACCGTGGCGAACAGACGCTGTGGGCGTTGATCGCGGTGCTGTTCGTGCTTTCGTTTTTCGGCCAATATGTGCATCTGCTCGGAGGCTTCACCAACCTGACGCCGATGCATGCCTTCGTCGTCGGCTGCCTGGTTCATTTTCGCGGCGAACGCGTAGCGTCGGCGATCGGCCGGAACTGGACGACGCCGGTCGCGGCGTTGTCCGTGATCGTTTTCTGTATTTGCGGATCGAGACACCAGTCGGCGATCGTCGCAATGCTGGAGTGCCTCGCCGCGGCGACTTTTGTCATATTGGTGGTCTGGCAACCGGCCGCACCGCTGTTCAGGCCTCTCGACACCAGGCTGGCCAGGTTCTTCGGCGCCATCTCCTACAGCTTCTATCTGCTGCATTTGCTGGGCATCAGCTTCGCAATCCGGCTGCTGCATCCGTCGGAGCTGTATGCCGCCGGAATGCCGGTTTCCGCCGTCACGATTCTCACCACCCTTGTGGCGGTCCTGCTGACGGCGCCGGCGGCCTGGCTGTCGTGGCGCTTGATCGAAGTGCGGGCGATTGAATGGGGCAAACGCCTGAGCAGGCAACCCGCTCCGGCATCGGAGCCGATTCGATCTTCACGGTAGATCGCCTCGCGCCTTGCCGGTCGGGCCACGCGCGTCAGCTCAATCGTCCGGGCATTTAAAAAAGCCCGGATGCGAATTGCCTGATCGGAAATCCGGGCTCAGTAACCGCAGCCGCCGCAACGCGGCCGCATCGGCGCGTAGTAGCTGTAGCCGGGGGACACCATCTCGACATGCTGCTGCGTCGCGTATTGCGGCGGCACTTCTTCGTAGGCAACGCCTTCGGGCGCGACCATCACGGTCTTCGGGACCATCACGGTCTGATATTGCGCCGGCGTGCGATGAGCGATCGTGCGGCCGGGAGACACCATCACGGTTTGCTCGACGGCGCGGTATTGCGGGGCAACGTATTGCTCCTGATAACAGGTGCCGCACGGCTGCGGCGGCACGTAGCAGCCATAGCAGCCGGCGGAAGCGGCGGTCGGGATCGCGGCGGCGACGAGGGTGGTGGCGACAAGTGCGGCAATGACGCGGGACATGAAAATACCTGCTGGCTCAAGTGGGCTTCGAGGCTGCTGCGCAACCCCGCTGCGGTAATCATCTAACCCGAGGCCGGCACGCGTCAACTTGAGTCGGCTGTTTACCTTGACGAACATCGCTAACGAGGATTCAAGCGACTTACTCGTATCGTCGCGAGTGCGTTAATCCGCGCGGTCAATGATTTAACTAAAAACCCCAGGCGGAGGTCGCCGCGGAGTAAATCCCGGCGAAGTTCTGGGCACGGCGCACGCGGCTCCGATCGGCCAGGTGGGCATTCAAGCGGGCACGGGTCGCATTTTTGCCCAACGCAGGCAAAACTGAATCGGATGTTAACGATTCGCTTCTAGTTTAAGGCGTTACCACACATGGCCCGGACGGCGCCCTCGGCGCCGCGCACTGGACGGATCCCGATGCCAAAGCTGCTCAACCTGTTCTCGAACCGCTCGATCGCGGCGAAGCTCGCCGCCCTGACCATTGTCGGCGCCATCTGCATGGCGCTGGTCGCGACCTCCGTGCTGCTGGTTGCGCGCAACCAATTGATATCGGAACGCACCGAGAAGGCGCAGGCGATCGTCGACGCCGTCTGGCAGATCGCCGACGGCTTTCAGCAGGCGGCCGCCGCCGGCAAGATGACGGAGGAGGAAGCCAAGACGCGGTTCTACGCGGTCGCCAGTTCGATCTGGTATGAAGGGCACACCAATTACGTCTTCATCTATGACGCCGAGACCGGCATCTGCGTCGCCAATCCCGGCGTTCCGACCCTGTTCGGCAAGGACATGCGCGTCGGTCAAGGACGCCAACGGGCTGCCTTTTGCCTCCATGATGATCGATATCGCCCGCCAGGGCGGGGCCGGCTCCAGCATTCGCTATACGTTCCTGCGCAGCAGCACCGATCCGACGCCGCTGGACAAGGTCGCCTTCGCGCGCGGGTTCACGCCGTGGCATCTGATGATCGGGACGGCGCAGTACATTTCGGCGATCGATACCTCGTTCTGGTCGATGGTGCGGACCGCTTCCGTCGTCATTGCGCTATTGATGCTGCTGTCGATCGCGATCGCCTGGGCGATCACGCACAGCGTCGTCAAGCCGCTGAACGGCCTTAAGGATCGCATGGCCTCGCTGAGCGCCGGCGAACTCGATGCGCCCGTCGCCTATGCGGATCGCTCCGACGAGATCGGCCAGATGGCGCGCACGGTCGGCGTGTTCCGCGACGCCATGATCGAAACCAATCGGCTGCGCGAGGAGCAAATGGCGGTCGAGAGCCGCCAGGCGCAGCAGCGCAAGACCGACATGAATCATCTTGCCAACCAGTTCGAAAGCGAGGTCGGCGAGATCATCACGCTGGTGTCGACGGCGGCGAACCAGCTCGAAGCATCGGCCGGTACCCTGAGCAAAACCGCCGATACGGTTCAAAAGGTCAGTCATCGCGCCGCGAACGCGTCGAGCGATGCTTCCGCGAGCGTGCACTCGGTGGCCGCGGCCAGCGAGGAACTGGCGTCGTCGGTGGTCGAAATCAGCCGCCAGGTCGATGCTTCCGCGCGCATTGCCAGCGAGGCGGTCGAACAGGCGCAAAAGACCGATGCGCGCATCAGCCAGTTGTCGCAGGCCGCCGCAAGGATCGGCGATGTGGTCGATCTCATCAAGACCATCGCGGGGCAAACCAACCTGCTGGCGCTCAATGCGACCATCGAAGCGGCACGCGCCGGCGAGGCCGGCCGCGGCTTCGCCGTGGTCGCCGCGGAGGTGAAGACGCTGGCCGAGCAGACCGCGAAAGCCACCGGCGAGATCGGCCAGCAAATCGCCGATATCCAGTCGGCGACCGAGGATTCAGTGGTGGCGATCAAGGAAATCGGGGCCACCATCGGCCGGATTTCGGAAATTTCCTCGACCATCGCATCCGCCGTCGAAGAACAGGGCGCCGCCACCCAGGAAATCTCACGCAACGTGCAGCGCGCCGCGGAAGGCACCTCGCAAGGCGCGGCGGATCTCTCCGACGTTCAGCGCGGGGTTTCCGAAACCGGCGCGGCGTCATCGCAGGTGCTCTCCGCCGCGCAGTCGCTTTCGAAGGAGAGCAGTCGGCTGAAGCGCGAAGTCGGCAAGTTCATGGACACCGTCCGCGCCGCGTGAGGCGCTTTGCTACGCCACGACGCCGTCAATGGCGTCGTACACCGCGTCGAGCTCGCGATCGCTGCTGCAATAGGGCGGCATGAGATAGATCGTGTTGCCGAGCGGCCGGATCAGCACATCCCGCGCCAGGAAATCCTTGTAAAGCTGTGGTCCGATGGTGGCGAGATAGCCGGCATCCGACGTTACGATGTCGAGCGCCGCGATGGTCCCGATCTGGCGGACATTGGCAAAGCGCCGGTCGTCGCGAAAACGATCCAGCCGTCGCTTGTGCGTGGCGGCGATGCGGTCGATGCGCGCCGTCACCGGCTCGCGCTGCCAGATTTCCAGGTTGGCGACGGCCGCGGCACAGGCGACGGGATTGGCGGTATACGAACTGGAATGAAAGAAGGTCCGGCTACGGTCGGTGGAAAAATGCGCCTCGAAAATATCGGCGCGGCAGAGCGTCACCGCCAGAGGCAGCGAACCGCCGGTCAGCCCCTTGGAGTAGCAGGCGATATCGGGCGTGACGTCGGCCTGCTCGCAAGCGAATAGCGTGCCGGTGCGGCCCCATCCGGTCATCACCTCGTCGGCGATGAACAGCACATCGTGCGCCTGGCAAATCTGCTTCATTTCCGCGAGAACCCACGGCGGATAGATCAGCATGCCGCCGGCGCCGAGAATCAAGGGCTCGACGATCAGCGCTGCGATCGTGCCGCTCCGGCATGCGGCTTTCAACGCCTCGAGCGTCGCCGGTTCCGATCCGGGGTGCGGAAACGGCAGCCGCTCGACATCGAACAGCAGCGAATCATAGGGCGCATTGAACACGCCGCGTTCGCCGACCGACATGCCGCCGATCGTGTCGCCGTGATAGGCGCCTTGCAGCGCTAGAATGCGGCTGCGGCTTTCGCCGCGATGGCGCCAGAAGCCGAGCGCCATTTTCAGCGCAACCTCGACCGAGGTCGATCCGCTGTCCGAGAAGAAGACATATTCAAGTCCCGGCGGCGTGATCGCGACGAGCAGCCTTGCCAGGGTTTCCGCCGGCGGATGGGTGAAGCCAGCGAAGATCACCTGATCGAGACGATCGATCTGGTTCTTGATCGCCTGCACGATGTGCGGATGACGATGGCCATGGGTCACCACCCACCAGGACGACACCGCGTCGAAGATGCGGCGACCATCCGGCGCATGAAGCCAGGCGCCCTCGGCTCCGTCGACGAGTGTCGCCTCAGGCTGCACCGCATGCTGCGTAAAGGGATGCCATACCGCCGATTTGTAACTCACGACGCGTCGTCCTTTAGAAAGTCGGCGACGCTGAAGTGCCTGATAAAGGCATCTCGCAGCACGGAGCGGGTCAAGGGTGCGAGATGCGGCAGGCGTCCGAGCCGCCTGGTTCGCCCGATGTCGGGGATGATGCACTCGGATTCAATGTTCTCGTCACCGATGAAAGCGATGCCGGCTAGCGCGATGCCGCGGGCCCGCAGCGCCTCGATCGACAGCAAGGAATGGTTGATCGTGCCAAGCGTGGTCCGGGCGCACAGCACCACCGGAATGTTCCAGCGCGCGATGATGTCGATATAGGTGATCGCGCGCGTCAGAGGCACCAGCAGGCCGCCGGCGCCTTCGACGATCAGCGGCCGATCGCACTCCGGCAGAACCAGCATCCCTGGATCGATCGTGATGCCGTCGATCTCCGCGGCGAGATGCGGCGACGCCGGGGTCTTCAGCCGATAGGCCTCGGGTAATATGCGCTCAGGCGCAAGGCCCGCGAAGTCGCAGCACGGCGTCCGAGTCGGTTTGGTCCAGATCTCCGGCCTGCACCGGCTTCCAATAGACGCCATCCAGTGCTCCCGCGAGCGCCGCGGCGAAGGTTGTTTTTCCGACACCGGTATCGGTCCCGACGACAACGAGGCGCTTGTTCATGCCGCCGCTCGCATGTCCTCGGCGAGCGCCTCGAACAGATCAGCCACGGTTGCCTGATCTATCGCCGTCGTCAGCGCGATACGCAGCCGCGCCGTTCCCTCCGGCACGGTCGGCGGCCGAATCGCCCTGATGTCGAAGCCGCGGCGTTGCAGCGAGGCGGCCAGGTCTACGGCGGCCTGATCGGAGCCGATGATGACAGGCAGGATATGCGTGCCCGAGCCTTCGATCCCGCAATGGCGGCGAAGTTCGGCGCCGGCAAATCGCACCAGCCTGGCAAGCTGCTCGCGGCGCTCCGGATTGGTCCGGGATATTTCGAGCGCGGCGCGGGTGATCGCGGCGATCAAGGGCGAGGGCGCGGTGGCAAAGATAAAGGGCCGGGCGCGATTGACCAGGAAGTCGCGAATGATACGCGGCGCCAGGATGAATCCGCCGACGGTGCCGAGCGCCTTGCCGCAGGTGTGCAAGGTGATGACGTTGTCGCGGCCCTCGAAGCCGGCGGCGAGCCCGCGGCCCTGCGGCCCGAGTACGCCGGTCGCGTGCGCCTCGTCGATCACGAGCATGGCTTCGTGGCGATCGGCGACCGTCAACAGTGCCGCGAGGTCGGGGCTGTCGCCGTCCATGCTGTAGAGACTCTCGACCGAGATCCACGGCCGGCCTTTTCCACCATCGGCGCGCCAGCGAACGATCGCCGCATCGAAGGCGTCGACATTGTTATGAGGAATGCTCAGCTTCTCGGCGCGGCCGCGGCGCAGCCCTTCATGGACGCTGGCGTGGATCAGTTCATCGTGGACCACGAGGTCGCCACGTTGCGGCAGCGTCGAGAAGATCGCGAGGTTGGCGACGTAACCGCCGCCGAAATAGAGTGCGGTCTCGGCGCCGAAATAGGCCGCGGCTTCATGCTCGAGCGCTTCATGCTCGGGGTGATTGCCTCGCAACAGCCGCGATCCGCCCGATCCCACCGGCACGCCGCGCGCGATCGCGGCCGCCGCCGCGTGCCTCAGCTCTTCGGATTCGGCCATCCCGAGATAGTCGTTCGAGGTAAAATCCACCCCCGTACGCCCGCGCAGCGCGCGCAATCTGCCTTGTCGTGCGAGTCCAAGCAGATCCTTTTCAAACACGTCAAGCATGGTCACTTCCAGAATCTCTCAAATGCCCCCGGCGCGGTCGAGCGGCTTGGCCGCGAGACCGCGCGATGAACCGTCGTCAGCCGCGGCGATCCTTCTTCTTGGGCTTCTTCTTGAAGGCCGGTTTTCCCGGCGATCCGCCGGGATGCCGCGGCCGTTCGCTATTGACGGACCAATTTCCCGGTTCTGTCCTGTGTTCTGCTTTCTTCTTCGGGCCAGATGCCTTGTCAAATTGATGGCCGCCGTCGCGATGAGGTTTGCCGTGCGGCCTGGAGTCCCTGTCCTCGCGCGGTCTGTCGTTGTGACGCGCGTCGCGGCCGGTCTCTTTGGCTTTGTGCTTGGGTCCGTCCCAAGGCCTTGGTGATGTCGTCTTTGGCGATGACGGCTTTGGGGATACCGTCTTTGCAAACGTCGCGGGGCTCGCCGGCGCATCGCTCATCAGTTCGATGCGGATATTGTCTTCCTTGTCAGGTCGCTTGACCTGGGCGGCAAAGGATTCGGCGACGGTAGCGGAAATTTCGAATTCGGTCGTGGTGTCGTGGATGCGGATGGCGCCGATGCTCTGCTTCTCGATGCCGCCGCGGCGGCAGATCATCGGCAGCAGCCAGCGCGCTTCGGCGTTCTTCCGCTTGCCGATCGCGGCGCGAAACCACACGCTGCCCTCCGCCATGCCGTCGCGCGGCGATTTCTTGTGTTTCGATGGCGGTCGCGCGTCGCGATTGTCATCGCGCGCGGGCCGGCTGTCTCTGCGCGGGCCGCGATCCTCGCGCGAGCGGCCATGGCCTTGCTCAGGCTCGAGCATGTCCTCGGGCGAAGGCAGCCGCGCGCGATAAAGCCGCGCCAGCGCCGCGGCGATATCCTCCGGCGATCGCTCGGCGAGCATCGCCCGCGCCAGCACCAGATCCTCATCGGTGTTGGCTTCCGAAAACAGGGTATCCTGCAGCATGCGCTCCTGGTCGAGCTTGCGGATTTCATCGGCGCCCGGCGCTTTGCCCCAGATCGCATCGATGCCGGCCAGATTGAGCAGCAATTCCGCGCGCCGCCGTCGTGCCGGCGGGACCAAAAGCACGCTGACGCCCTTGCGGCCGGCACGGCCGGTACGGCCGGAGCGATGTTGCATCACCTCCGCATCATTGGGCAGGTCGGCGTGAATGACGAGGTCGAGGTTGGGCAGATCGATGCCGCGTGCCGCAACGTCGGTGGCGACGCAGACGCGGGCGCGGCCGTCGCGCAACGCCTGCAGCGCCTGGGTGCGCTCGTTCTGGGTCAGTTCGCCCGACAGCGCGACCACCGAGAAACCGCGCTCCAGCAGCGCGGTCTGCAAATGATTGACGGCATTGCGCGTGTTGCAGAACACGATCGTGCTCGGCGATTCAAAGAAGCGCAGCACATTGACGACGCCGTGCTCGACATCGCCCGGCGCGATCCGGATGGCGCGGTATTCGATGTCGGCGTGGCCGCCTTCGTCGCCCGCGACGT
This sequence comes from uncultured Alphaproteobacteria bacterium, assembly GCA_963755895.1. Classification (GTDB taxonomy): domain Bacteria; phylum Pseudomonadota; class Alphaproteobacteria; order Rhizobiales; family Xanthobacteraceae; genus Bradyrhizobium. The sequence goes on along the minus strand of CAVWMD010000012.1, from coordinate 462,453 downwards.
CGACGCGAAAGGCCTGTTGCTGATATTGCTTGGCCAGCGCGACGATGCCGCGCGGCAATGTCGCCGAGAACAACAGCGTGCGGCGGCTGGCCGGCGTGGTCTTGAGGATGAACTCCATATCCTCGCGAAAGCCGAGGTCGAGCATTTCGTCGGCCTCGTCGAGCACCACGGCCTTCAATTCCGAGACGTCGAGCCGGCCGCGCCGCAGATGATCGCACAGCCGTCCCGGCGTGCCGACCACGATGTGCGCGCCTTCGGCGAGTTCGCGCTGTTCGCGGCGCGGATCCATGCCGCCGACGCAGGAAACCACCCGCGCATCGGCATACTGGTAGAGCCATGCCAGCTCGCGATGCACCTGAAGCGCGAGTTCCCGGGTCGGCGCCACGATCAAGGCCAGCGGCGCGGCCGCGCGCGCGAACCGCTCGGCACTCACCCAACAGATCCCTCGCGATCGCGAGCCCATAAGCGACGGTCTTGCCCGAGCCGGTTTGCGCCGAAACCAGGAGGTCGCGGCCTTCGGCGTCGTCGGCCAGCACGGCGGTCTGGACCGGCGTCGGCTGGTCGTAATTGCGCTCCGCCAGGGCTCGGGCGAGCGGCGGACTTGTGGGCATGAATGTCACGAAATGGCCGATCTTGGTTGGTGTTTAGCCCGGAAATATCGAATAGGTCTCGAAGTCGAAGCTCGCATGCCCAAAACATGCACAGCCGCGTGACCCGACGAATTTAAGTGGGATGGGGCTCTTTAAGCCATCAGCGCCCAAAACGCCACCGCTGGTCCCTCATGCAGGATCGGCTGGACTGGGCCTCAAGGCGGCGATTGGGCGCCAATTGGCCTGGAATGAGCGCAATCTGGCGCACGAGGGCCGATGGGCAGCCAGCGAATAGCGCAGGAGGAGCGGTGATCGCGCGAATTCCGGATACGGCATCCGGCGTCGTCCGCTATTGAAACTGTCCTCCACCCGAACGGGTATAGCCGATATCACGTCCCTCCGCCAAAAGGCGCAATCCGAATTGACGGCTCGGCTTTTGACTTGCCCGGGATGACATTCTCTCCTCGGAAGAGGCCTGTCGAGTCCTGCAGAGCGACTGCGACGAGGGAGGCGACCATGAGTTTTCGGGACATGTCGGATGCAATCCGACTGCACCACCCGCCTCATCAGGGGCACGATGGGCATGGCGCATCAGGCGCGCCGTCGTTGCACTCTCCGCAGCATTCCGCAATCGACACCGGAGACAATAGCGCCGGTGATGGCGGCAACGGCTTCTTCTCCGGGACGGAGGTAGATGCTGCTGTCGCGATGTTCAATCCGTCTAACACTGCGTTCGCGGGCGCTCATGGCACGGCCGACGCCCATCAGTCCAACATGGTCGAGATCGATCAGCACGCCACCCAGATTGCGGGCGTCGGCGGCAATGGTGGAAATCACAACGCGGCGGTTGGCGGGAACGTATCGGTCCTCGCGCCTGCTTCCGGCTCAGGCAACGGCTCGCTTGATTCCGGACTGCTTCATACCGGGGCCAACGAAGCCGGCAACGGCGGAGATGGATATTTCTATGGCGGCATCATTCACGCCTCCCTGGCCATCTACGAACCGATCAATATCACGGTGACTGCGGGATACGATTCCAGCGCCCAGGCCAACCAGACGAACAATGTGACTTTCGATCAATCGGCCGTTCAGATGGCCGGCATCGGAGGAAATGGCGGCAACGGCAACATCGCTTCCGGGGGCAACGTCGGCATTGCTTCCTCCGGCTCCGGCGTGATCGCGACCGGCGACAATAGCGCAGGCAATGGAGGCGACGGACACTTCTCAGGAATGTTGCTGGACGCTCCTGTCGTGATCTACCATCCGATCAATATTGCGGTGGCGGGCTTTGGCGGTACCGCCTACGCCAGTCAATCGAATACGGTTGAGATCGATCAATCTGCCATCCAGATCGCCGGTGTCGGCGGAAATGGCGGAAACGGTAATGCCGCTGTCGGCGGCGGCTTATCCACGCTCGGATACGGCTTTGGGTCAGGCAGTGGCGGAAACCACGGGGAGCTGATCCAGACTGGCGACAGCCACGCCGGCAACGGTGGAGACGGTAACTTCTACGGCAGCCTCGTCCACACGTCCTTCGCACTGTATGACCCGGTCAACATCGCGGTGGCGGGATACAATTCCAATGTTTCCGCCAACCAGACAAACAATGTAGATCTAAATCAATCCTCCTATCAGGTGGCCGGTGTCGGGGGAAGCGGCGGTAACGGCAACGCCGCTATCGGCGGAAATGGAAGCGTTGCCTCGTCCGGCCTCGGAGGCGGGTCCGACGCGATCGCGACCGGGGCCAACGGCGCCGGGAATGGCGGCAGCGGCCACGCCTCGGGCACCCTCATCGATGTCAGCATCGCGATCTATGCTCCGATCAACATTGCTATCGCTGGTCCCCATTCCACAGCCGAGGCGGATCAGACCAACAACGTGCACTTCGATCAGAGTGCGGTCCAGATCGCCGGAATCGGCGGGGACGGCGGCCACGGCAACATCGCGGTGGGGGGTGATCTCGCCATGCACCTTCTCTCCGATCTTCATTTGACAGCATAGCGCGCGAAAATTCCTACCTGTGATCAGCCCGATGGCATGGCGGCAAGCCTGCCGCCACTTGTGGGGTTGCGCATGATCGAACAGGAGCGCTGGCGACTTTTCCGGCTACGCCGCGAGCGAGCCACGCCAACGTATGTCAGCCTTTCGTGGGTACCCCCGAGCCGGGTGCCATCCGATTTGGCATCTATGCCGCTCAAGCAAGCTGGGACCACACTCGACGAGCACATCCGTCATCCCCGCTCGGAATGGATGGTGCAAGAAACCAACTCAGGACGGAGGCTCACATGACCATGGTAAAGGCATTGCCCCACATTTCCGACACGATCGCATTCAAATCGATCAGCACTGGCGGTCAGAGTGCCGGAAATGGCGGTGACGGCAGTTTCAAGGGAAGCATCAGCAATCAGCCGACCCTCAAGTTCGATCCATCCAACTCGGCCAGCGGCGCCGAGGTAAAGGTCAACACCGGCGATCACGTCAGTCAGAAAGCGTATTGGGACGCCAGCGCCGGCGACGCGACGGCCTCGAAGTACTCAAAGGCTTACGGCGGCGACGCCAAGTCGAATGGAGATCAGAGCTCGAGCAGTGGCTATGATACCTCCAAGGTGTACGCCAATACGACGGCCGATCAGAAGAACTATGTCGAAGCGGACCAACACCAGTACGTGGTGGCCGGCGTTGGCGGCGACGGCGGAGACGGCAACTTCGCGTTGGGTGGCAACGTCGATATTGGCATTGGCTGACCGTTAGTTCGTACGGCTGGCTGCGACCGGCGGCATGTGCCGCCGGTCCTGAATTTCCGCTGATCGATCAGTCGCCGTCTTGACTGTCAAGCAAGAGCTCGAAGCTCAAATCTCTGGCGGTGAGGATAATGCTGATGCCGCCCCTCCGCTTACACATCGTACCGCCGCCGCAGACCCCGTTGCAGGCGGCCCTTTGGGCCTGCGCAGGCTCCCTCGGACTGGTGTTCGCCTATAGTTGCAGCTATAACCTGCTGCTCTTTGCTCCCTCCATCTATCTGCTTCAGATCTATGATCGCGTCCTGTCGAGCCGGAGCGGCGACACGCTTCTGATGCTTACCTTGATCGTTGCGGTCACGGTCGTGGTCGGAGGAATGCTCGACGCATTGCGTCGCGCAGTATTGGGCCGGCTCGGTGCCTGGCTCGAAGACCGGCTTCGCCCTTCCGTGCTCTCGGCCAGTCTCGAATGCGCCTTCCGTAGCGATCCGGCGCGGGCGTCGGAAGCGTATCGGGATCTCACCGTTCTGCGTCAGTTTGTCGATTCCCACGCTTGCCCGATGCTGTTTGACGCGCTGTGGGCTCCGCTCTTCCTCTGTGTCCTTTTTCTCGTGCATCCGTTGCTCGGCGTGATAGGGGCCTGCAGCGTGCTTCTGCTGTTCGGCCTCACCCTTGCCGGCGACCTCTTCACCAAAGATGCGGTTGCCAAGTCCGCCGCTGCATTGTCCAGAAGCTATGGCCGGCTCGCGGCGGCCGCCGGCAATGTTCACTTGATCCGCACCATGGGGATGTTCGACGGCGCCGCGCGCCAAATCTATCAGGACGCACAGGACGAACGAAGCGAGCACGAGGCGGCCCAGCGGCGATACGAGATCTTCATGCTCGTCGCCAAGCCGATACGCGCGCTGGCGCAGGTCCTGATCATGGGCGCGGCCGCGTGGCTTGTACTCGATTACGGCAAAAGTCCCGCGATCATCTTTGCCGCGACACTGATGTTCAGCCGCGCGCTCGCACCGGTCGAGGGCGCGATTGCTGGCTGGAAATCGCTCGAGGCGGCCTTCGGCGCCTATCGGCGGCTCAGCGACGTCCTTGCCGCCAACCCCGCTGTCGCAGAGAACGTGGACATTCGGTCGGAACGACCACGGAGCGGTCTCATCGTCGACGATGTTGGCCTGACGCTGCCGGCGTCCGGCGCTTTCCTGCTGAAGGGCATCTCGTTCCGTCTCGCGCCCGGAGAATGCCTCGGCATCATTGGTCCATCGGGCTCGGGCAAGTCAACGCTCGGTCAGATCATCGCCGGAATCTCGGTGCCAACGCGGGGTGGCGTGCTGCTTGATGACATCGACGTGTCGGTCTTGCGCGAGGCGCGCGGCAGTCGTCACCTGGGATACCTGCCGCAAGATATTAATCTGTTTGGAGAAACGATAAGGGACATTATCGCCCGGCTGGATGATACCGATCCGCAAAAAGTCATCGAAGCCGCGAAACTCGCTGGAATTCACGAGACCATCATGCGGATGCCCCGAGCCTATGACACCGTTGTCCCCAGCGGCGGTTTGGCTTTTTCGCGGGGGTATCGCCAGCGCCTCGGCCTTGCGCGAGCCTTTTTTGGTGACCCCCGCCTTGTGGTCCTCGACGAGCCGAACGCCAGCCTGGACTACGCGGGCGAGCGCGTCCTCGTGGATGCAATCGAGCAAATGAAGATCGCCAACATCACGGTGGTCATCGTCACGCACCGAATGGGTATCCTCGCGGCCACGGACAAGATTGCCATCATGCAGGACGGTACACTGACCGCGTTCGGTGAGAGCGAGGAAATCTTCGAGAGGTATTTGAGCCGGCCCCAAGTCGCATCGCAATTCACGTTGCCCGAGAGTGCACCCGCAGCCTCGAACACGTCACCGGAGCCAGTTGTGCCGTGATCTGGAGACGACAAGACACGCAGGCGCCGTCGCCCGCTCTCCTCCCCGAGCGAGTAGGGATATCGCTTTTGAAATTTTTGGAGTCTTTTCCGGAGCTCGGCACCGCCCTGGTTGCCCTGTCGAAACGTTGCGTCCCCTCGATTGGCCCGGGCCGGGAAAAACCGAACTATCTTCTATCTTTTCCATATGCGATTCGCCTGCCGGCGCGGGGGAACTGCCTCGGGATTACCGCGATTGACGAATTCGAGCCTCCAGAGTTCGCATGGTGCTCTGCACCGACGCCGGCCTCACCTCGCACCAGGCTTCGTAGCGTCACCCTGACAGGCAATCTGCTGGTGATCTGCTTTGTGCTGGGTCTGGGAATATGGTCAGGGTTCGCGCCACTCGAGAGCGCCGCGATCGCTTCCGGCGTCGTGGAATCGGAGTCGAGCCGCAAGACGATTCAGCACCTTGAGGGTGGCATCGTCAGGGAAATTCTGGTCTCCGACGGCGACATCGTGCGCAACGGACAGACACTGATCGCGCTGGACGACACCAGGGCCCGCGCCGAGGTGCAGAGCCTTCAGGGCCAGTTGTGGGACGCGGCGGCACGTGAAGCAAGGCTTCAGGCCGAGCAGCAAGGGCAAGAGCGCCTGTCGTTTCCCGCCGAACTGGAGACGGCACGGAACGAGAGTGCATCGGCCGCGGCGGTCCTTGCGGCGCAGCGAAACATCTTTGAAACGCGCCGACAGGTCTTTCAGTCTCAGGCCGCCGTCATTCGGGAAAAGCGGGTACAGGTCGAAAAGGAGATTGAGGGCCTCAAGGCGCAAGAGACCGCGGTCGCGCAGCGGGGGGAATCGCCCGCGAAGAACTGGACATGGTGGCCACCCTCGTCAACAAGGGTCTCGAGCGGCGGCCGCGCCTTCTGAGCCTCGAACGGGAAGTGGCCGATATAGAGGGGCGCCGGGGCGAGATCGCCGCGCAGATTTCGCGCGCCGGGCAAGTGATCAGCGAATCGCTGGCGACGCACTTGAAGCTCGAAAGCGATCGGCAAAACGAGATCGCGCAATCCATGCGCGAGGCACAAAACCAGATGTTTCAGCTACGCGAGCGATTCCGGGCGGCCGAGGACCAGCTATCCAGAACGGAAGTCAAGGCGCGTGAGGACGGCGTGATAACGGAGCTGCGGATTCATACGCCCGGCGGCGTGATCGCAGCCGGCGCCCCGCTGATGGATCTGGTGCCACGACAGGACCGCCTGATTGTGACCGCGCGCGTCAGGCCTGAGGACATCGATGTTGTTCATCCAGGACTGAATGCCGACGTGCACCTCCTGCCCTACAATCAGCGCCGCGTACCGCGTCTGAAGGGAACCGTGATTCATGTATCCGCCGATCGGCTCATCGACAAGCGTACCGACCAGCCATATTACGCGGCGAAAATTCGCGTCCAGGATTCGCGGATCGCCGAGAACGACATCCGGATAATTCCCGGAATGCCGGCGCAGGTGTTCATCAAAACCGGAAGCGGCACGGTGGCACTCTACGCCCTCAGGCCTCTGGTCGACACCTTCAACAGCGCGTTCCGCGAGGATTGAGCTACGCCAGGAGAGCGGGTCGTCAGACCGTTTCAGGTATCGCAGTTATTAACCCGACAGCCGACCACTCCAGCGGAGAACCGCCTCGGTGCGATTGCGAGCAGAGCATTTCCGCATGATATGCTGGATGTGCATTTTGACGGTGTTTTCCGAAAGATTCAGCTTTGCGGCGATCAGCTTGTTGGGAAGACCGAGTTCCAATGCCGCGAGCACCTGCTGCTCGCGAGGCGTGAAGTCGATTATGGTTTTCTCCATCGCATCTTTCGTGACGTCAGTAGCCAGGACCATCGACGGCGTCTCGCACGGTTCGGAGCTTGGCGACCCATTGTGTCCGATGATTGGAAGCGGCCTGTAGACCCCGCCGGCGAGAACAAGACGCAAGCCGGCAACAGCGAGTTCGACCGGGATCGAAGTCGGGAAGAAGCCGCGGACTCCCCGATGCATCGCCGCGAGGGCGCTGGCTTCGTCGTCATGATTTGACAACAGTGCGATTGAAGCATTCGGGTGGAAGTCTTCGAGCAGCACGAGATCATCCTCGACAGAAGGATCAATGATGGACTTGTCCCCAATATTGAGCGCTACCAGGCGAACATCTCGTCCCGACACCCAGCCCAGATTGTCCGTCGTCGCCATCTCGACGATCTCGAACCCTGGCAGCTCCCGTCTGAGAATGCTGAGAATGCAGGTGCGCGTGAGAGTGAGAGGCTCGATAATCACCAGAACCGGCAATTGTAGCGATCCATTGAGCCGTTCTATCGAATGAATTAGGTCGTCCATAACATCCCCGAATCTGAAATAGAGCTGCCGAGCCCCCCCCCGCCAATCTGCATTCCCAGTGATCGTAACTTGCGTCGCGCAATATTCGCTCGAAGAGCCGGTCTTCGACTCCACTGCCAGAATGGCACTGCGCAGGATTTTCTATCGATGCGTCCTTGCCATCCACGCACGCATCCAGTGCGCCGGGTCGCAGGGATATCATTTTCAATTCAGTTGCAGGCGCAAATTCTTTCCGCCCAAACTCAGTTGCACATATTGCGATACGCGATCGCCGCCGCTGAATTTTTCTTGCCGTCGACGACGTATGCATCATCATCGTTTACGAGATACAGGAACGGCCTGTTCTCGACGTCACCACCGGAGGCATTCTTCCCTCTGACGTGGCCGCAAATGGTGTCCACGGCGCGCCCGATCATATTCTTTCTGATAGCCCGCTTCATGTCGCCGAACTCCGCGGACGCCGGATTTTCCATCTTCGCTGCGATCGAAATCTTCGCCTTGTTCAGGACGGGATCCGATGCTTCGGCGATACGATCGGATACCGAGATGCCGATCCCCGTCGGCGGGTGCGCGTTTTTGACGAGGTCGGTCCTTCGGCCCGACTTGGCAGCTGATCGTTTTCGGGATTTCGCCGCCACCGCGGACTTCGCCTTCGTTGTCGCAGGATTTTTCGCAACGGGCGTAGGTTTCGGCCGCAGCGGCGGACTGACCGCGATCTGGTCGAAACAACCTTGCGAAGGGCATTCCTGCAAGCTGGCCTGCGATGGGGCAAACAAGCCACAGCCGATCAAGATTCCGGCCAGCATGCCAATGAAAAGCAGTCCCACGCAATTCCCCTCCTCGGGTGCAGGTTTCCGCTCGCGTTTCTTGCTGCGACTTAATTTTACTGCTGATCCCCTATCTGTTGCCCAAAAGTGTTAAGCGCTCATTAAGTAGGCGTCCTTCGTCAAGGCGCGATCCCGCATGGTTAAACGTTCGCGTATCCGCACACGCGTCGGGGGAAAAGTTGTTGCTCATCTCGCTCGTTGCGAGCATCGGCACGTCGGCTGGCGTTTTCACACACGACACAGCTAATGCTGAGCCCAGCATCAGGCGGTACATTCGTCGCGGGTCTTCTCCTCGCATTCGCGGAACTAAAGCCACGTTGATCGCGCGACGAGAATTAAGCGCGGCACTCAACCGTACTTGGGCCGCACGCGGCGCGTGCAGAAGGACGCCGGCCGCATCGTGTCGAAAAGGACTGTCTTCGCGCTGAATCTGCGAATTCGCAGATACGTTGACAAATGGCGCACCCGACACGATTCGAACGTGTGACCTTTGCCTTCGGAGGGCAACGCTCTATCCAGCTGAGCTACGGGTGCATCGGGGGATCATTTAGCCGATTGGCCGGCCCACGGCAAGAACGGCTATTCGAGTGCCCCCTCAGGCCGGAACGATGACCTTGCCGATCGGCCACAGCGCGATGCCCGCAAGCTTGAGATGGGCCCAGGCAAAGGGGATACCGACGATGGTCACGGCGAGCACCACCGCGGTCACGAGGTGTCCAAGCGCCAGCCACCAGCCTGCCAGCACCAGCCAGATCAGGTTGCCGATCAGCCCGAGCGGACCGGTGCCGATATCGTGCTGGCCGGTGACGAGTTCGCGGCTGACGGCCTTCTGGCCGAACGGCAGCAGCGTGTAGACGGCGATGTTGAACGCGGCCCTTGCCCAGGGCAGGCCGATGATCGTGATCGCCATGATGACGGCTGCGATCACCCAGCCCAACGCCATCCAGGCGCCGCCGACCAGGATCCAGAGGATGTTCAGCAATATCGAAACCGCGGGCATGCCAAGACCTCTAACAAGACCTTTAAAAGGACGACACTGAAAGATGGCTCTGAATGACTTCTCTGAAGCAGGATTTCAAAAGGCGTTGAAATCGCGGCACCGTGCAAAGGTATAGCCCATTGAACGAAATCTCCATACGAATAATCTGGCAAGATAATAATGTGGCGGTCGTCGACGAAATCAGGGAGAGAAACAATGAAAAAATGGCTTGCCGCCATCGCTATGGCGGCACTGATCGCGTCGGCGCCGGCCAGCCGCGCCGAGGACATCACCCGCTTTGCGCCGTTGAAGGCCGATGAGTTGTCGCCGTCGCAAAAGGCATGGGCCGACATGATCGCAGCCCCGCCGCGCAACGCCAAGTTCGGCAACCCGCCCTACCGCGCCTATATCCGCAACCCTGATCTGGCGCCGCGGCTGTCGGCGCTGTCGGAATATCTGCGCTGGAACACCACGCTGGCGCCGCGTCTGAGTGAATTCGCGATCCTGATCACCGCCCGGCAATGGACCGCGCAATATGAATGGTTCGCGCATTATCCGCTGGCGCTCAAGGCCGGGCTTGATCCGAAAATTCTGGCTGATCTCTCGGCCGGCCGGCGTCCCGATAACATGCGGGACGATGAGGCCGCGCTTTACGATCTCGTCACCGCGCTCTATCGCGACAAGAAAGTCACCGATCCGGTCTACAAGGCCGCGGCCGACAAATTCGGCGAGCGTGGCGTGATGGATATCATCGGCATCATCGGTTATTACGATCTGGTCTCGATGACGCTGATCACGATGCAGGCGGCAGCGCCGAACGACAGCGTGCCGCCGCTGCCGGACTTGTCGAAATAAGATCTTGTCGAAATAGTCAAATAACCCGTGTCGAATGCGCGAGCGCCGTAGCAGCCGGTTTACAAGAGCCGAAGCCTTGGCCCGCGGCAATGTTCAGCGGCTATAACGCTCGCCCCGCGACGTCACCGGGCGGGCCTGTTCGCGCGGCCGGTTGGCCGAACCGACGCGGCGTTTCGCTGAGGATCTGAGCCACCGGCTTGAGCTCTTCAAGAAACACCGGCCGGGAAAAATAATAGCCCTGCGCATAGCGGATCTTGGTGGCGGCCTGCAGATAAGCCAGTTCCTCGAAGGATTCGATGCCTTCCGCGATCACGGTCATGCCGAGCGCTTCGCTGAGCGATTCGATCGCCCGCAGGATGCCCTGGCTGCGCGGACGTTTGTGGATGTCGGTGATGAAGGAGCGGTCGATCTTGATCTCGTCGGCGGTGATGTCGGCCAGCGCCGACAGCGAAGAATAGCCGATGCCGAAATCGTCGATCGAGATTCCGACCCCGAGCTTGCGGAAGATCGGCAGGATTTCGCTCTGGAAATGGCTCTTGGTGACGAAGGCGTCTTCCGTCACCTCGATCATGAAGCGCTGCGGGATAGCCGGTCGCCTCCAGCGCCTGCGCGAACGAGCGCATGAATTCCGGATTGCCGGCCTGCTTCGCCGCGACGTTGATGCTGATGCTGGTGTTCGGGCCGAAGGTCTCGTTGATGAGGTCGATCGATCGCACGATCTCGGCCAGCACCAGATGCGTCAACTCGTCGATCAAGCCGAGTTCGACGGCGAGATTGATGAAGGTGCCGGGGGCCTGGATCACGCCCTCGTCGTCGCGCAGCCGCACCAGCGCCTCGATGCCCTTGATGTCCTGGGTCCGGATGTCGACCTTGGCCTGGAAGGCGCAGCAAAAGCGCTTTTCCAGGATCGCGAGCCGCAGCGACTGCTCGATCTTCATGCGCGCCAGCGCCTCGCGCTCCATGCTGGCGTCGAAGAACGACGGCGGCGCCCTTGCCGTCGCTCTTGACGCGGTACATCGCGATGTCGGCGTTCTGGCGCAGCTGCTCGTAGCTGCGGCCATGCTCGCGGATAAAGGCTGACCCCGATCGAGGTCGAGGCGAATATTTCCGAGCCGTCGATGAAGAACGGCGCCTTCAGCCGCTGCAGCGTGAAGTGGATGTATTCCGCGACCTCCTGCTCGCTCTGGATCGGATTGAGCAGCAGCAGGAATTCGTCGCCGCTGATCCGCGACAGCATGTCGGATTCGCGCAAATCGAGTCCGAGCCGCTTGGCGACCTCGACCAGCAGCGCGTCGCCGACGCCGTGGCCGTAATAGTCGTTGATGTGCTTGAAATTGTCGATGTCGAGAAAGGCCAGCGCGAAGCTGGCCGAAGCGCTCGTCGCGACGCAGCAGGCTGTTGGCGCGATGCTCGATCACGCGCCGCGTCGGCAGGCCGGTCAGTTCGTCATAATAGGCCGAACGGAACAACTGATCCTCGACCGCCTTCTGTTCGCTGATGTCGGCGGAACTCGACAGCAGCAGATTGCGGTCCGCGATCCGAACCGGCCGATGGGTCGTGAGCAGGACCTGCTTGTGCTCTGCCGTGGCCGACGCTCTCCTCGACAACCGCGGTGCGGCCGGAGCGGAGCAATTCGATGCCGGTTTCGCGGCGGTGGTCCAGTTCCTTCGACTGCGAAGGCGCGGTTGCGGTAATTCCAAGCTGCGCCGCCGCGGCATCGTTCACCAGCAGGAAGTGGCCTTGTTCGTCCTGAACCGTGACGCCGCTGGGCAGCAGCCTGAAAATATCCCGCAGCATGCCGAGCTCGCCGTCGGCGGCGCGTTCGATGCGCACCTTCCGTCGCGGCAGTCTGCGGATCGAGATTGATAACGGCGTTGCATGGCTGCCGAGCTTGACGGACTCTCTCTTAGTTTTGGTTAAGTCACGGCAAGAAACACATGAACAACGACGGCTCGCTGTTGGCTTGGATCAGGCCCGCGGCTTGTGTCATTAACAGAGTGTCAATGGCGGATCGGAATCCTCAGGCCTGCGTCAGGCAGCTACGCCTAGAGCGTTTTCGAGCGAAGTGGATACCGGTTCGCGTGAAGAAAACGCGTCAAAACAAAAACCTAGAGCCCCGTTCCGATTTCATCGGAACGGGAAAGGCTCTAGCGCACATCACCCTTCGGGACGCGGCATTGCATCGTGCAATGGATTCCGGTTTTCAGGAAGGAGATCTCGGTCTTGCCATCGAACGGCCTGAGCGCGGATTCAGCAGCTTGGTGCCAAAACCGGCCTGGCCGACCGGCCCGACCGGCGGGACCTTCGGTCTCGTCCCAAACGATGTTGAGGCGATCGTCCGACATCGACCATGACACCTGCAACAGCCCGCGCGCGGCGGAGAAACGCGCCGTATTTGCCGGCATTGGTGGCAAGTTCGTGGAATATCAGGGCAAGGCTGACGGCCAGTTTGGCCGGAAGAAACAACGGATCGCCGTTCAGGGTAAAGCGGACATGGCCGTAGGGCCCGAGTTCGGAGAGCAGCAGATCCTTGATGTCGCAACCGCTGCCATCGACCCTGGCGATCAGATCGTCGGTCGCCGACAGCGCGCGTATCCGACCGTCGATGGTGGCCCAGACCTGCGGCTGATCCTGCAGCACCTGATGCAGAACGGCGTGAACGGTCGACATTTTGTTTTTCAGCCGGTGCTGCAGCTCGTCGACGACGAGCTTGCGATATTCCTCCTCCTGGATCAGGCGCTTGGCGATATCCCGCTGTTGCGATGGCGACCGACCGATAGTGCTCGATGCCCCATATCGTGAGGCCGCATACCAGCCAGAAAGATCACCAGCAGCGCCAATCCGTGCGGTATCGGTCGAGGCGTCGCTGAAATTGAGGGCTGACGCCCAGCGCGCCGCCGATCAGCGCCGTCGCGATCCCGATCCGCAAGCCGCCGAAGGCGGCGGCAAAGAACACGGCCGGAAAATACGGCGTAAAAAACACGTCCGGCCGGATCAGCGAGAGACACCACCGGGCCAGCGTCGCCAGTGCGAGGCAGAAGGCCGCAAACCCGATGCTGAACAGCGGCGACGGTTGAGAGATTCCCTGCCAGCCCCGCCGAAACTCGTCGATCCATTTCGCCATGCGTTAGTTGAGCCCGATCAGCTAATCCAAAATAAGGCCAAGAAGGAACAAGCAAGAAAGAACAAGCAGGAAAAAGCATATCGGAAAGGCTGCGGATTGGGGGCGAGGCCAGTTCCGCCTCGGCGCAACAATGCGCTGCTTGCTTTGTTCCCCGGGGCTGGGGATATTCGCCAAACAGGATCGGCAGCAGGGGAGGACCAGATGGGACGGCTTGACGGCAAGGTTGCGGTGATCACCGGCGCGACCAGCGGCATCGGGTTGCGGACCGCCGAAATATTCGTCGCCGAGGGCGCCAGGATCGTCATCGCCGGGCGCCGCGCGCCGGAAGGCGAAGCGCTGGCCAAGAAACTCGGCGCCGCTTGCGTCTTCCGCCAAACCGATGTCACGGTCGAAGAGCAGATGCGCGCGCTGATCGGCCAGGCGGTCGAAAAATTCGGCCGCATCGACTGCCTGTTCAACAATGCCGGCGGCCCGGCCCAGACCGGCGGCATCGAAGGCGCTCGAGGTCGACCGCTTCGACGCGGCGATGGCGACGCTGGTGCGCAGCGTCATGCTCGGCATGAAGCATGCCGCGCCCCATATGCGCCGCCAGGGTTCCGGCAGCATCATCAACAATGGCAGCATCGCCGGCAGGCTCGCCGGTTTCTCCTCCTCGGTGGTCTATGGCGCGGCCAAGGCTGCGGTCATTCACCTCACCAAATGCGTGGCGATGGAGCTCGGCGAATCCGGCATCCGCGTCAATTCGATTTCGCCGGGCGCGATCGCCACCGGCATCTTCGGCAAGGCGCTCGGCCTGTCGGTCGAGGCGGCGGAGAAAACACCTGACGTGATGCGCGAGGTCTACAAGACCGCGCAGCCGATCCCGCGCGCCGGATTGCCCGAAGATATCGCCCATGCCGCGGTGTTTCTCGCCAGCGACGAATCCAGTTTCATCAATGGCCACGATCTGGTGATCGACGGCGCCATCACCGGCGGCCGCAACTGGACGGCGCAGCAGCAGGGCTATGTCGCGCTGCGCAAGGCGTTCGATCAGGGCAAGGGGTAGGCTGACGGCAACGCAACGGGAGGGATCGATGTCGGCAACATTCAGATTATCAGGCGGGACGCCGACACTCGGCCGCTTGTACCTGGCGATCGATCGCCGGTCTTGCCTGCGCCTTCGCGGTCGGCAAAGGCGTTGCCGCTTGCGATGGGTGCGGTCGTCCGCGCTTTCCGAGCCATTATGCATGACGAGCGAGTCCGCCGGCTCGACGCTCGATACCGTCGAGCCGATCGGCTCCTATGCGCTGCCGAACGTGCCGGGCAAGCGCGTCACCATCGTGCGGGTATTCTATGGCCCGGGCGGCTTCACCCGGCCGCATCGGCACGCGGGCTCGGTCACCGCCTATATCACCAAGGGCGAGATCCGCTCCCAGCTTGGCGGCGGCCCGGTCGAGACCTTCAAGGTCGGGCAGTCGTTCTTCGAGCCGCCGGGCGCCACCCATCTGGTGTCGGCGAATGCCAGCAATACCGAGCCTGCGGAACTGATCGCGGTATTCGTCGCCGACGAGGGCGCGCAGCTCACGACCTTTATCGAATAGCGGTCTCGCGTCGTCGAGGCGGCCGGACGAGCGGCGGCGCGGAGTTGACGGTATGAACGCAAGGCTGGAGAGGAACCTGCGATTGCTGGTCGGCCGTCGTGGCCTGCGGCGCAACTGCCGGGCTGGTCTTTAACGTTCCGCAAGGCCGCTCGGCCGATCGTGGGAGTAGGCTACGGGCTGCTGATGAGCGGCGCGCTCGGCGCCATCGAGCTGTTCGTCCTCGATGGGCCGATGCGCGATTGGCTCAGCCGCCTTTCGTTTACCGCCACCCTCGCCGATACGGAGCGCGATTTACGCCGCGATTATTGGTCTGCTGCAATGGCTGCAACCGGGCGAACTCGTCGCCGGTCTGCCCCCTGAAACCGCGCGTGCAGTCTTTCTGGTATGGCTTCCTCTATTCTGCCGCCGTGTCGGTTCTCTTCAACTTCGGTTTTGCGATTACAAATCTGATCGGAGCACGCTCGCTGCTGAATTTTCTGACCGGGCGCTATCATGCGCCGGTCGAGGAAAATCGCTTCGTGCTGTTCGTCGATATCGCGGGATCGACCGGATTGGCCGAGAGCCTCGGCGGGCTCGCCATTCATCGCCTGCTCGACCGCACCTTTCGCCTGCTCACGCTGTCGGTGGTGGATTATCGCGGCGAAGTGCTCAATTATGTCGGCGACGAGGTGATCGTGACCTGGCCGGAACGTGAAGGCGCGGTCGATTGCCGGCCGCTGCGCTGCTTCCTGGCGATGCGCGATGGATTGGCGCGCGCAGCCGGCCAATTCGAGCGCGAGTTCGGCGTCGGCGCCGCGGATTCGCGGCAGCCTGCATTTCGGCCCGGTCATCATCGGCGAAATCGGCGACGTCAAGCGCGCCATCGTTTTCAATGGCGACGTCATGAATACCGCGGCGCGGCTCGAAGAGCTCAGCCGTCAAGTCGATGGCGGCTTTCTGGCGTCGCGCGCGGCGATGGAACGGTTCAGCTCGGCGCCGCCGTTTGCGTGCGCGATCTCGGCCGGCTGCCGATTCGCGGTCGCGCCGACGGCATCGACGTGGTCGGCATCGACGCGCCAATCGCAGTGTTAGCCTAATCGAAGCCTTGGCCTGACTAATTCGCCGGTGACAGCGTCACGCGCAATCCGTCGCGCGGCTTCGGGATCGGCCACATCTGCCAATCCGGCGTGGTGCCCGGCTGCAGCGAGACATTGAGATTTTGCAGGAAATGCCGCGCGAAGCATTTTGCCTGCATATAGGCGAAGTGCAGCCCGAGGCACATATGCGCGCCGCCGCCGAACGGCACATAGGCGAAGCGATGGCGGGCGCGCTGCGCCTCGTCGGTGAAGCGCATCGGATCGAAGCTCTCGGGATCGGGCCAGATCTCCGGCATATGATGGGTGAACAGCGGATTGAAGCCGACCATGGTGCCGGCCGGGCATCGCATAGCCCTTGAAGGTGAAATCGCGGATGGCGCGGCGCGGGATCGAGGGCACCGGCGGTCTTCATCCGCATCGCTTCCTTGAATGCCATCTCGCGACAGCGGCATGGCTTCGAGATTGTCGAATGTCGTGGGTTCGCCGCTCGCGATGCCGAGCGCGTTGACTTCGTCGCGCAGTTTCGTTTGCCATTGCGGATCGGCGGCGAGCTCCGCGACAAACGAGGTCAGCGAAGAGGTCAGCGTGTCATGCGCGGCCATCATCAGGAAGCTCATGTGGTCGACGATGTCCTGTGTCGACAACAGCGCGCCGTCTTCATGGGTCGCACGGCAGAGCTGCGAGAACAAATCCTCGCCGCCGTTGGCGCGGCGGATCGGAATCTGCTCCGAGAAATAAGCCACGATGCGTGGCGCGCCCCTTGACGCCACGCGCCATCGGCGTGCCGGGCCAGGGCTTGCCGGATCGGGGTGACCGATGCCGCGACCATATCGACGAAAGCGCGGGTGATCTCGTTGACCTCGGGGCCGATGCCGGCGCCGAGAAAGGAGGTCGCGGCGAGATCGAGCGTGAGCTGTTTCATCGCCGGATAAAACAGCATCGGCCCCGGTTGCGCCTTCCATTGCGCGACCCGCGCCGCGATGCCGGCATCGAGCTCTGCGAGATAGGACTTCATCGGCCCGGATTTGAATGCGACCGACAATGCGCGCCGGTGCAGGCGATGTTCGTCGAAATCGAGCAGCATCAAGCCCGCGCGGAAACAGCCGGTCCAGGATGCTGCCCCAGCCATGGGTCGAGGAAAACAGCTTGGCTCTGGTCGAACAGCACCAGTTCATTGGCCTCGGGCCCCAGCAGGCTGATGCTGGTCTCGCCGAGCACGCGGCTGCGATAAACCAGGCCATATTTCGCCGCCATCCGCTCGACTTCGCCCTTGGGGTCCGCGAGCACCGCCAGCGTCTGGCCGATCGATCGGCCAGCCTTCGTCGCCGGGAATATGCGCCAGCGAACCGCGCTTCGGCGGCGTGAGAGGTATCGCGGGCGAAGCCACAGTTTGCATCGACATAGCAGTTGCTCCGGTTGAGCCTGGGCGGAAGGGTATCCTTTTGTCCCCCGGGTGCAACGGCACCGCCGCCCGCGCTTACGCCTTTTGCTTCGCGGCTTCCTTTTGCAGGTCCGGCGCGTTGATGGTCGGGATCGCGACGCGGCCGGGACCGGTCAGGCTAAGCGCTGCGGCGGCCTTGTCGTTTTCCATGATCTTGGCCATCACCGCCTGGCCCGCGCGCTCGAACACCGCGCGGTTTTCGACCAGGAATTGGCGCGATTTGCGCAAGCCTAGCGATGTAGCCGTTGATTTCCGGCACCACGTAACGCGCCACCATATCCCAGCTGCGGCGGGTATTTTCCGGATTGGCCCAGTCGTGCACGAAGCCGACGATGGTGCCGACGCCGCCCGAGACGTCGATCAGGCTCTTGATGGTTTTGACCAGATCATCGGGCGTACCGATGGTGGAGGCGGCATTTTCGCCGCCCGCAGTCTTTTCCACGGCGTCTTCGGGCGAAGTGAACCGCTCCACGCCTGGTCGCTGCAAGGTTTCGACCGTATATTCATTGTGCCATTTCATCAGCCCGGCGCCGGCCTCGCGCCGCGCCTGTTCGCGGCTTTCGGCGATGTGCCAGCTCAGCAGCACGCGCCAGTCGGAGCGGCTGACGGTGGTGCCGTGCTTCTTGGCGGCATCTTCGGCGAAACCCCATTGCGTCGGCAGCGCCATCAGGCCCTGGGTCGACATCGAACCCAGCGAAATGATGCCGATACCGTATTTGCCGGCCAAGGTCATGCCCGAGGGCGAGATCTGCGAGGCCACCACGAATGGCATGTCTTCCTGCAGCGGCAGGAGTTGCAGCGCCGCATCGTTCATGGTGAACCAGTCGCTCTTGGCGGTGACGCGCTCGCCCTTGAACAGCCGGCGGATGATCGCGATCGCCTCGTCCTGACGGTCGCGTTGCGTCATCGGATCGATGCCGAGGGTGTGCGCGTCGGAAGCCAATGCGCCCGGGCCGGAACCGAAGATGGCGCGGCCTCCGGTCATATGGTCGAGCTGTACCATGCGCTGGGCGACGTTGAAGGGGTGGTGATAGGGCAGTGAAATCACGCCGGTGCCGAGCTTGATGCGCTTGGTGCGCTCGCCGGCGGCGGCCAGGAACATCTCCGGCGAGGCGATCATTTCCCAGCCCGAGGAGTGATGCTCGCCGCACCAGAACTCGTCGTAACCGAGCGAATCGAGCTGCTCGACCAGATCGAGGTCGCGGCGGAATTGCAGCATCGGGTGTTCGCCGATCGGGTGATGCGGAGCGAGGAAGGCTCCGAACTTCAGGCGCGCCATGGGTTTTCTCTCCGGGCTTTGTTCTTGTTGAGTTGTCTGGCGCCAAACTACGGGGTGGCAAGAGCCAAGGCAATCCTTCAAGCCATGACAACCGCCGACGTGGCATGGATGCCGTGCGGATCGCGCGGGCATGCCGCCGCCCGGAATTTTGTCGATCGGTCTCGGGCTTATTCGCAGGGCGTCGCTACCGGGTCATCCTGTTCCAGGCATCCAGCCCCGCGATCTTGTAGGCTTCCGCCAGCGTCGGATAGTTGAACGTGTTCTGGATGAAATAGTCGATCGTGCCTTTGAGGTTGAGCACGGCCTGGCCGATATGGATCAGCTCGGTGGCGCCTTCGCCGAGAATATGCACGCCGAGCAGTCGGCGCGTCTTGGTCGAGAAGCGATCATTTTCATCATAGGCCGCTGTGGGGGCCCGTGCAGCCGCGCTGGCGGCACGACGGCCGGAGAGATCGAGCCGGTCTCGCGCAGGGGTCGAGGGGGCCTCCGCGGGTTGGGCTTGCGTCAAGGGAGCTTGCATCGGAGGCGGTCCGGACTGACGAGAAGCTGGAAATAGCTGAACGTGCCTCGAAGTACCTATTGGCCACGCAGCAATCGGGCCAAAATCCGTGGCGGTCTTTACCCGCGAGGTAATCGCAGCCATGACCGAAAGCTGCGATGATCAGGCGCGCCGGATTTTCGCAAACTCAAGGCCGCTTCGCATGCATCAGCTCGTTTCGACCCCGCTCGATACGTCGCGCCGCTGGTGGGTGCTCGCGATCGTCGTCGCCGCGCAATTCATGTTCGGCGTCGATGCCTTCATCGTCAATGTCGCGATCCCGACCATCGCGGTCG
Organism: uncultured Alphaproteobacteria bacterium; assembly: GCA_963755895.1. GTDB lineage: Bacteria > Pseudomonadota > Alphaproteobacteria > Rhizobiales > Xanthobacteraceae > Bradyrhizobium. The sequence goes on along the minus strand of CAVWMD010000012.1, from coordinate 442,855 downwards.
AGCTGCACGCAAGCTCGGCGCAGATCGAGGCGGTGATCGCGATCTATCTGATCGCTTATGCGACGCTGGTGGTCACCGGCGGCCGGCTCGGCGATATCTACGGCACCAAAAATGTCTTCATCGCCGGCGTGCTCGGGTTCACCGCGACGTCGCTGTGGTGCGGTCTCGCGCAATCCGGTCCGGAATTGATCGCGGCAAGGCTGGCGCAGGGCGCAACCGCGGCCATGATGGTGCCGCAGGTGCTGGCGACCCTGCATCTGTTGTTTTCGGATGGATCGCGCAGCCGCGCCTTCGGCATTTACGGCATCGTGCTGGGGCTCGCGGGTGCCGCGGGCTTCGCGCTGGGCGGCGTGCTGGTGACATCGGATCTCGCAGGCCTTGGCTGGCGCGTGGTGTTTTTCGTCAACGTGCCGCTTGGGCTGATGATCGTGACCGCGGCCTGGCGCATCATGCCGTCGGTGCCGCGCCGCGCCGGCACGCGGCTCGACGTTCCCGGCGCCATCGTGCTGTTTTGCGGCCTGCTGTGCCTGATCGGGCCGCTGCTGTTCGGTCATGATCTCAACTGGACGCCATGGGTTTGGCTGGTGATGGCGGCGGGCGTCGGCATCATCGCGACGTTTCTGCGGCTTGAGCGCGCGGTGGCAGGCCGCGGCGGGATGCCGCTGGTCGATCTCGCGCTGTTGTCCGACTGGGCTTTCATGCGCGGTCTGTATGCCGCGTTCTTTTTCTTCTTCGCCAATCTGTCGTTCTATCTGGTCGTGACGATGTTCATGCAGAAGGCGCTGCGCATTCCGCCGCTGCAAGCGGGCATGGTGTTCGTGCCGCTGGCGCTGACATTCGTGGTCGCATCGCGCCACAGTGGCGCGCGGGCGCGGCATCGTGGGACAAAAGTGCTGATCGAGGGCTGCGCGGTTCAAATCGTCGGCCTCGCGATGCTGGCGTTGACGACCGTCGCCGTCGAAGCGCCCGGCGCGATCTTGCTGGCCGCGGTACTGGCCGTTTTCGGCTATGGCCAGGGTCTGGTGATGGCGCCGTTGTCGAGTGTGGTGCTGTCGTCGGTCAAGCCGGCAAGCGCTGGCTCCGGTGCCGGGATGTACGGCACGACGTCGCAAATCGCCAACGCCTCCGGCGTCGCGGCAATCGGTGCGGTGTTCTTTGCAATTGAGGCCGCAAAATCGGCCGAACTGGCCTTATTGGTGGCGCTGACATTGTTTGCGCTGTCAATCACCACCTGCGCCGCATTTCTGTCATGGATGCGTCGCGCGACCGTCTGATGACATATTAACGCCATCAGCGCTTATCCCAATGTGTTGAAGCGAACTGACAGCACACGGTCTTTTTATTTTGCAGTGCAGCAACTATCTGGTGTTGGAGAGATTATCCAATCTCCAGCATGGAGCTGCCGGTGTCGCTTGCCAAAAATATCGAATTCCTGAGCCGTTTCCCGAAACTGAACGGGTTCAATGGCTTTGGAAGTTACGGGTTAACCACGGAGGACAAACTCCAGAGCCCGCTCGTTGAGGTGACCGATTTCGGATCGAACCCCGGCGACCTGCGGATGCTCGCCTTCGCGCCCGATAACCTGCAGCGAACGCCCGCGCTTGTCGTGGTGTTGCACGGCTGCGGCCAAACCGCCGCGGGCTACGATCTCGGCGCCGGCTGGTCCTCCCTTGCCGAAAGCTATGGCTTTGCCCTGTTGATGCCGGAGCAGCAGCGATCGAACAATGCACAGGGCTGCTTCAACTGGTTCAATCCGGAAGACATCGCGCGCGATCACGGCGAAGCCTGCTCGGTCCGGCAGATGATCGCGCGGATGGTGAGTGATCACGGCATCGACCCGCGTCGCATCTTCGTCACCGGGCTTTCCGCCGGCGGCGCGATGACCTCGGTGATGCTCGCAACCTATCCTGAAACGTTCGCGGCGGGCGCCATTATCGCCGGCCTGCCGTTTGGCGTCGCCACCAATGTGCGGGAAGCCTTGAGCGGCATGTTTCAATCGCCGTCGCGTCCAGCGAGCGAATTGGGAGATTTGGTCCGAAACGCCTCCGAGCATACAGGGCCCGTGGCCGAAACTCTCGGTATGGCACGGCAGCGCCGATCGCACCGTCAATCCCGCGAACGCCAATGAGATCGTCAAGCAATGGCTCGACGTGCACCATTTGCCGCTGGCGCCGATGTCGAACGCCGACGTTGACGGCTATCCGCGTGAGGTCTGGTGGAACGCGGATGGCGAGACCGTTGTCGAATCCTATACCATCACCGACATGGCCCACGGCACGCCGCTCGGCATCGCCGACAATGACGAACGATATGGCGCCGAAGGCGCGTTCCTGATCGAGGCGGGAATCTCTTCCTCGTATCATATCGCGAGTTTTTTCGGTTTGACCGAGCGTATCGGCCAGCCGCGCGCACCCGCTGAAGTCTCAAAGCCTGTCGCGAAACCGACCGTAGCAAAGCCAGTCGTAGCCAAGGCAATCGTAGCGAAGCCAGTCCCGCTGCCTGCTCCGGCATCTCCGAGCAAGCCGGATGTGACCACAGTGCTGCGGCCGCGGGCGACACCGCAGCATCCCCCTGAGGCGCCAGATCAGCCGCGCCGCCGGTCGATCGACGTCGGCGCCGTCATCACCCGCGCGCTGACCGCCGCCGGCCTGATGAAATAGCGACCCGGAAGCGGCATCGCGCACGCCCGAAAGTACGATGAAATTGGGCCGCCTGGTTGACGGCCGGCGGCGCAAGCGCATCATTTCGTTCCGTTCTCGGCGAAATAAATTTGAACCAAATGCCCGCGGGTGCGTTTGATACGATTGTGACAGGCGGTTAAGTTCCTGCTGCTAATTTGGGCTGAATTGGCGTCCGATCGCTCCCTATGTTGAAAATCAACGTACCGAGTTCTGCGGATTTCCTCGCCGGCGGCGGGGAAATGGGCGCATTGATGCGGGGCTATGATTGGTCCCACACCCCGCTGGGCCGGCCGGCGAACTGGCCGCAAAGTCTGCGGACGGCCGTGCGGTTGTTGCTCAACACCAACCACCCGATGTTCATCTGGTGGGGCCAGCATCTCGTCCAATTCTATAATGATGCCTATCGCCAGACCATGGGCCCCGAGCGCCACCCCCACGCGCTGGGTCAGGGCGGCCGGGAATGCTGGGCCGAAATCTGGGACATTATCGGACCCCAGATCAATCAGGTGATGGATGGCGGCGGCGCGACCTGGCACGAGAACCAGCTCGTTCCGGTGACGCGCCATGGCAGGCTGGAGCAGGTCTACTGGACCTACGGCTTCAGCCCGATCGACGAAGACGACGGCGTTGGCGGCGTGCTGGTGGTTTGCCGCGATGTGACGAAGGATTACCTGTCGTCGCTGGCGTTGCGGGATCGCGAAGCCGAACTCGCGCGTGTCCAGCAGATCGGCCGGATCGGCGGTCTCGAGGTCGATCTCAGAACCGGCTTCCATAACCGGCGCTCGCCGGAATATCTGCTGATCCACGGATTGCCGGCCGACGCGGCCCGTGAGTCCCACGAAGACTGGGTCCGGCGTATTCATCCCGAGGATCGTGAGGCGACCGAAAAGAAATTCCGCGACGCTATCGCAAGCCAGGTGCGTGAGTACACGGCGCAATATCGGATCATTCGGCCCAATGACGGCCAGATGCGCTGGATTTCGGTCCGCGCCACGATCGAGCGCGACGACAGCGGCAAAGCCGTACGGCTGATCGGCGCCCATAGCGACGTCACCGAGCAGGTGATGGCCGAGCAGGCCTTGCGCCAGAGCGAAGAGCGCTACCGCACGCTTGCGGATCAACTCGCCGAGTTGAACGCGACGCTGGCGCAGCGCGTCGAGGAAAAGACCCGCGAGCGCGACCGGATCTGGAACGTTTCGCAGGATCTGCTGCTGGTTGCCGATCGCAACGGCGTCTGGAAGACCATCAATCCGGCCTGGACCCGAACGCTAGGTTGGAGCGAGGCCGAATTGCTGAACCGTACCTCGGAATGGCTGGAGCATCCCGACGACGGCGGGATCACGCAGGCCCGGGTCAAAAAGCTCGGCAGCAGCGACGATACCGTCAAATTCGAAAGCCGCTTTCGCCACAAGGATGGATCGTATCGGTGGTTGTCCTGGACCGGTGTCCCTGACAAGGACAACATCTACGCGGTCGCGCGCGACGTCACGGCCGAGAAGGCCGCGGCCGAACGGTTGAAGGCAACCGAAGAGGCCTTGCTGCAATCGCAGAAAATGGAAGCTGTTGGACAGCTCACCGGCGGCATCGCGCACGACTTCAACAATCTGCTGACCGGGATAGTCGGATCGCTGGACCTGCTGCAGACCCGTCTCAACCAGGGCCGCACCGAAAATGTCGGGCGCTACATCGATGCCGCGATGACATCGGCGAACCGCGCCGCGGCGCTGACCCATCGGCTGCTGGCGTTTGCGCGGCGACAGCCGCTGGTTCCGAAAGCCGTCGATGCCAACCAGCTCGTGGTGTCGCTGGAAGATCTGTTGCGCCGGACCATCGGCGAGACCATCGATCTTTCGATCGTGGCCTCGGATGATCTATGGACGACGCTCTGCGACCCCAATCAGCTGGAAAGCGCGCTGCTCAACCTTGCGATCAACGCGCGCGACGCCATGCCGGATGGCGGCAAACTGACGATCTCGACCGCGAACGCGCTGATTGACGGCGTCGCCGCCGATGCGCCGGCGCTATCGCCCGGCGAATATATTTGCATCGATGTCACCGACACCGGGACAGGCATGAGCGCCGAGGTGGCGGCGCGCGCCTTCGATCCGTTCTTCACCACCAAGCCGATCGGGCAAGGCACCGGGCTTGGGCTGTCGATGATTTATGGATTTGCACGGCAATCGAACGGCCACGCCACGATCGAGAGCAGGATCGGGCAGGGGACTTCGATCAAGCTCTATCTGCCGCGTCATCACAGCGAAATCGCCGTCGAGCATGCCGTCGCCGCGAGGGCGGCCCGGCAAGCCGCCACCGGAGAGACCGTGCTGGTGGTCGAAGACGAGCCGGTGGTGCGCGGGGTGATCCTGGAGATGTTGGACGAGCAGGGCTACCGGACGCTCGAGGCCGTGGACGGGCCGGCCGGATTGCGCCTGCTGTGCAGCGATGCGCGGGTCGACCTGTTGGTGACCGATGTCGGCTTGCCCGGCATGAATGGCCGTCAGCTCGCCGATCAGGCGCGCGAAATGCGGCCGGGCCTCAAGGTTCTTTTCATCACCGGTTATGCTGAAAGCGTGGCGATCGCCGATGGATTCCTGCAGCCCGGTATGGAGATGATCACCAAGCCGTTCGATCTCGGCAACTTGTCGCGGCGTGTTCGCACCATGGTGTCCGGCTAGCTACATCTCGCCGGTGAGGAACGGATTGGTCAGCCGCTCCTGGCCGATGCTGGAGCCCGCGCCGTGGCCGCAGACAAAGCTGACATCGTCGCCGAGCGGCAACAGCTTCTCGGTGATCGACTTGATCAGGGTTTCGTGGCTGCCGCCGGGCAGATCGGTGCGCCCGACCGAACCATTGAACAAGACGTCGCCGACCTGGGCGAAGTGTAATTCCTTGTTGTAGAACACCACGCTGCCCGGCGAATGCCCCGGACAATGCAGGATGTCGAAGGTCAACTCGCCGATGGAAACCTGATCGCCTTCATCGAGCCAGCGGTCCGGCGCGAAATCGCGGACGCCGGTCATGCCGAACCGGGCGCCGCTCGACACCACGTTGTCGAGCAAAAACTTGTCGTCGATATGCGGGCCTTCGATCGGCACCTTCAGCGCGTCGCGTAATTCGGCGGCGCCGCCGACGTGATCGATATGGCCGTGGGTGAGCCAGATCTTCTCGACGGTGACATTGGACTGCGTGATCGCCCGCAAGATCTTCGGCACATCGCCGCCGGGGTCGATCACCACGGCCTTTTTGCTGGCTTCGCACCAGATCAAGGTGCAGTTCTGCTCCAGCGGCGTCACCGGGACGATGAGGGCGCCGGCCTTCGACGTGGTCTCGTTTTCATGTGCCATCGTCGCACAATGCCGATTTTTGGGGTCCCGCCAAGTAAAAATTGCAAGTAAATTGGCAAGCAAAAATCGGGTGAAAAGCCGCAACGCCGCCGCCGCTTGGTCATGTTCCCGCCGTCCAATCTGAACCAGTGTGCGATTTCAGGCGTTGTCGCGTTTCAGAGCGTTTTCAAGCTAACGGGTCGCGCGAATGCGCGCCCGATGACAGGCTCCGTGGCTACCGGTTCGCGTTAAGAAAACGCGTCAAATCGAAAATTTGGCGCGATATGGGGACGATTGGCAAGATGGATCAGAGCAGCAATTCCTGGTGGCAGAACGGCATTTTTTATCAGATCTATCCGCGCTCATTTCAGGATTCCAATGCCGACGGGGTCGGCGACCTCGCCGGGATCATCACGCGGCTGCCCTATCTGCAGGAGCTCGGGATCGACGCGATCTGGCTGTCGCCGATGTTTCCATCGCCGATGGCCGATTTCGGTTACGACATTTCCGACTACACCGGGATCGATCCGCTGTTCGGCACGCTGGAGGATTTCGACGCGCTGGTCGAGGCCGCGCATACGCAGGGCCTCAAGATCATTCTCGATCTCGTCCCCAACCATACCTCCGACCAGCATCCCTGGTTCATCGAATCAAGAAGCTCGCGCGATAATCCAAAGCGCGACTGGTATCTCTGGCGCGATCCAAAGCCCGATGGCGGCGCACCGAACAACTGGCTGTCGGAATTCGGCGGCAGCGCCTGGACGCTCGACGACGAAACCGGACAATATTACTACCACGCCTTCCTGACCCAGCAGCCGGACCTGAACTGGCGCAACCGCGAGGTGCGCGAGGCGATCTATGACGTGATGCGGTTCTGGCTGCGCAAGGGCGTCGACGGTTTTCGCGTCGACGTGATCTGGCACCTGATCAAGGACGCGCAATTCCGCGACAACCCGCCCAATCCCTTTTATCAGCGAGGGCCGGCCGCCGCATGAAACGATACTGACGCAATACTCCACCGATCAGCCCGAGGTTCACGAGGTGGTCGCGGAAATGCGCCGCGTCACCGATGAATTCGGTTCCCGCGTGCTGATCGGCGAGATCTATCTGCCGCTGCAGCGGCTGGTCGCCTATTACGGCAATGATCTGGCCGGCGCGCAGATGCCGTTCAACTTCGCATTGTTGTCGACGCTGTGGAGCGCGCGCTCGATCGAAAAGATCATCGCCGATTACGAAGGCGCGTTGCCGCGGGGCGCATGGCCGAACTGGGTGCTGGGCAATCACGACCGGCCGCGGGTGGCAAGCCGGGTCGGGCAGGCGCAGGCGCGCGTCGCGGCGATGCTGTTATTGACGCTGCGCGGCACGCCGACGCTTTATTATGGCGACGAGATCGGCATGCGTCAGGTCGCGATTGCGCCCGATCAGGTGCGCGATCCCTTCGAGAAGAACGTCCCGGGCATCGGCGTCGGCCGCGATGGCTGTCGGACGCCGATGCAATGGGATGCGACACCCAATGCCGGGTTTTCGACATCGACGCCTTGGCTGCCGTTGGCCGGCGATTTCGCACACGAGAATGTGATCAATCTCGATGCCGACGCCCACTCGATCCTCAGCCTCTACAAAGCGCTGATCAAACTGCGCAAGCAATTGCCGCAACTTGTCGGCAGGCGCCTATGAGCCGATCGCGGCGCAGGGAGATCTTTTAATTTATCGCCGGAGGGCTGAGGGAGAGGCGCTAACCGTCGTGTTGAACCTCGGCGCCGAGCCGGCGTCGATGACGTCAAGCTCGATCGGATTCGGCGGCGAGATTCTGCTGTCGACATTCCTCGATCGGAAACGCGAGCGCGTAGAAGGCACCCTCAACCTGCGCGGCAATGAGGGCGTCATTGTCGGCAGATCGAACGTCCAGGCTGGTTGAGTTGCTTCTACGCTCTCGTCGCGCCGTTTCCAGACAATCAGCGCTCCGAAACGGCCGTCGGTTCGATCAAACCGGCGGCCATTTTGCTAAGTAGGATGCTTGATTGCAGGCGCGGCGTTCACCGTCGCGCCTGAAATCGCGTACCGCGCGATACTTATTGCACGGTGTTCTTGTGCTTGGCGTGAGCCCTGACCCGCGTCGGCGCCGGCGCCGCGGCGTATGCACCGTTGGCGCTGGTGGACGGGCAGCTATGCGTGATCGGCGGCGCAGGCGTGCCGTCGACACAGCCGATGTCGGAGATCTGGATAAACTGTGCGGTGGGCTCAGTGCGCACCGGATCTTGCGCCTGCGCCGCGCCACTCATCGACAAAGCCACAGCCGACACGATCAGCTGCGCACAAAAAATCGCTGAAAATTTCATTATAGGACCCCTTGTTTCAAGCCGGTTCACGGCCTCGGAGCGTCCCGTTTCTGGGTCGCGCCGCCGTCATCCGTCGCAGCTAAAATGCGTATGAATTTCGCGAGCGCCATTTATCAATCGTCCACAACTACCAACCGGGCGTCCAAAGCCCCATATCGTCCATTGCACGTCGCGCGGGGGCGACGGAGCCTCCGCTTGGAGAGACTCAGGAGCACATCCAGATGCAGGATAATCTTTCCGATCTGCTTCAAACCGTGCGCGTCGACGACACCTGTTGCATCAAGGCGGAATTGACGGCGCCGTGGGGCTGCCGTCACGATCAGTCATCCGGCGCGATGTTCTATATTTGCATGAGCGGCTCGGCCTATCTCGAAATCACTGCCTCAAAGCAGGTCGCGGTGTTGCAGGCCGGTGATTGCGCGATCATTCCGCATGGTAGCGCTCACACGATGAGAGATTCGCTGAACAGTCCGATCGCGCCGAGGATTCCCGATCTCTGCGTCGAAGTGCCGCCAGGACTGCCGGTGATTCGAGGCGGCGGCGGTGGCTGCATGGCAACGCTGATCGTCATCCACCTGCGGCTCGACCGCGTGCGCGCACGGACGTTGCTGCGCTTCCTGCCGGACATCATTCACTTGCAGGGCGAACAGGGGATGTTGCCGCAATGGGCGCGTCCACTGACGGAGGCAGGACATACAGAGGTAACGATTCCGGGCCCCGGTTCGGCCGCCGCGCTCAATCGCCTGACCGAACTAATGTTCATTCAGGCGGTGCGGTCCGCGGCCCATCGATATGAAACCGATGATCGCGCCGGCAAGCCGCGATGGTCGCCGCAGGTGTTCAATGCAGTGCGACTGATTCGCTCGGATCTCGCGACGCGCTGGTCGGTGGTCGAACTCGCCACCCGGGTCGGGATGTCGCGCTCCGCCTTCTCAGCGGCATTCACCCGCGAGATGGAAACGCCGCCGATGCAATATCTCGCGGCACAGCGCATGCTGCGCGCCGCGGAATTGCTGCGAACGCCCGACGTCGCGATCTCCGAGATCGCGTTCATGGTCGGCTACGATTCGGAAATCGCTTTCGCCCGCGGCTTCAAGCGTCACTACGGCCAGGGCCCCGGCGGCTTCCGGCGCGCTACCCGGCTTACGATCGTCTCCGAGCCGGCGGTAGAGCAGGCACTCAGGCCGCAGGGCGCGATCGACAACCCGCCCCGCAGGATGACACGGCCGCAGTCTGCTTAGAGGCGGCAGCGTCTTCACGGGCGGCGGAATCCGGGGGCGCGCCTGCGCACCCGCAAATCAGTTCCACTTGTCCCGATAGCGCTCTATGCTTGGCGCGATGGAATCGCGCGCCCGCCAGGTCACCCTTGTGCCACCGCCGGACGGCCGCCAGTCGGAGACGGCGCTGGCGATCGCGCGCGGCACCGCGCGGCTGTTGCGCTCGCTCGGGATTTTCCTGCATCAGCGAATTGCCGCTGCCGTCGGGCCGGCGCGCCGATCTGGTGGCGCTGAACGAGCGCGGCGAGATCTGGATCGTCGAAATCAAATCCTCGATCGAGGATCTGCGCGCCGACCAGAAATGGCAGGACTACCGGGCGCATTGCGACCGGCTGTTCTTTGCCTTCACGCAGGATTTGCCGTGCGAGATTTTCCCCGAGCGAAACCGGCCTGATCGTCGCCGATGCCTATGGCGCGCATCTGCATTGCGAGGCGCCGGAACATCGGCTGCCGGCGCCGACCCGCAAGCTGATGATGGTGCGGTTTGCGATGGCCGCGGCGCAGCGGATCAACCGCCTGGTCGATCCGCAGGGCCACGGCGAATTCTAGTGATTTTGTAGTCTCACCCTGAGAGGGTCTGAGCCATCTCGGCCGTCATCCCGGGGATGAACGCAATTGCGTTCACCCGTGAGGAGGGCGCCCGGATGATAAACTCCGACGCCGCTCGTCAGATGACGTGTACATGCGCTTCACAGCATGAGGTTCTCCTCAGCGCGGCGCGCGCTTGGCCAGAATGCGCTGCAGGGTGCGGCGATGCATGTTCAGCCGCCGCGCGGTTTCCGAGACGTTGCGGTTGCACATCTCGTAGATGCGCTGGATGTGTTCCCAGCGCACGCGATCGGCCGACATCGGATTGTGCGGCAGTTCGGACTTCTCGGTGCCGCTGGCGAGCAGCGCCGCGACCACATCGTCGGCATCGGCGGGCTTCGAGAGATAATCCACCGCGCCCATCTTCACCGCGGTCACGGCGGTGGCGATGTTGCCGTAGCCGGTCAGCACGATCGCGCGCGCCTCGGGGCGCTTGCGCTTCAGGGCCGACACCACGTCGAGGCCGTTGCCGTCGCCGAGCCGCAAATCCACCACCGCGAAGGCCGGCGCGGCCTTGCCGATTTGCGCCAGGCCGTCGGAGACGCTGTCGCAGGAGGTCACGGTGAAGCCGCGGGTTTCCATGGCGCGCGACAGCCGCTCCAGAAACGGCTTGTCGTCCTCCACGATCAGCAGCGAGCGATCGGCGTGATCAGTCAGTTCGGCGATGGCGTTCACGGTGGGCCTATCCTTCCTGTCGGACGTTATAATCATCGATCATATGGCGCGGCAAAACGGCGCTGCCAAGGCCGCCTAAAGTCGATTGAGCGCACAGCTCTAGCTATTAAGAGCGTCTTCTAAGTTACTGGTTCGGCAGCTATTTCCTCGGCCTCGAAGCGGCTCGCGCGGCCAGACGATCTGCACCACGGCGCCATGATCCGGAAACACCCGGTTGGTGAAGGAGACCTTGGCGCCGGTGCGCTCCAGCAGCGTGCGGGCGATAAATACCCCAAGACCGAGGCCGCCGTGCTCGCTTTGCGCCTCATCCGCGCTGCGCCGCCGCGACAGATAAGGCTCGCCGATCCGCTTCAGCATGTCCGGCGCGATCCCCGGCCCGTCGTCGGAAATGACGATCTCGACGGTTTCGGTATTCCACCAGGCGTTCACCTCCACCGTGGCGCGGGCGAAATCGACGGCGTTTTCCAGGATGTTGCCGACGCCGTAGAGGATCGCCGGGATTGCGCATGCCGACCGGCTCGGGCGTGCCCGCGACCGCAATCCGCACCTTGATCGCGACGCCGAAATCGCGATGCGGCGCCACCGTCTCCTCGATCAGCGTCGACAGCGGCATGCGGTCGAACGGCGCGCCGCTGGCGGACAATTGCGTGATCTTGGCCAGAATATCGCGGCAGCGCTGCGCCTGTTCGCGCAGGGTCTTGAGGTCGCCGGCAAGCGGGCTGTTGTCCGCGACGGTTCGCTCGAGCTCGCGCGAAATCAGGAAGATCGTCGACAGCGGCGTTCCGAGTTCGTGGGCGGCCGCGGCGGCGAGACCGTCGAGCTGGGTCAGATGCTGCTCGCGCGTCAGCACCAGTTCGGTGGCGGCCAGCGCGTCGGAGAGCTTGCGGGCTTCCTCGGCGACCTGGAACGCATAAAGGCTGGTGACGCCGATCGCGACCACGATCGAAAGCCAGACGCCGAACAGATAGATCGGCGGCAGCACCAGCGGATCGTCGCTGTCCCATGGCAGCGGCAGATGGAAGAACACCAGCACCGAGGCGCAGGCGACCGCGAGAACGCCGAGCGCGATGGTCAGCCGGATCGGCAGCGCCGTCGCCGAAATCAGCACCGGCGCCAGAAACAGAAACGAAAACGGATTTTCCAGCCCGCCGGTGAAGAACAGCAGCCCGGCGAGTTCGACGATGTTCAGCGCCAGCAGCGCCGCCGCATAGGCCGGCTCCAGCCGCTGCATCGGGTTGAAGGCGATCTGCAGCGCGAGATTGAGCAGGGCGGACAGGCCGATGATGGTGAGGCAGGGGACGACCTCGACGTCGAATTCGAGCCCCTGCACCACGATGAAGATCGCCGCGAGCTGGCCGAGCACGGCGAGCCAGCGCAGCCGCAGGATCGTATCCAGACGGACATAGCGGCGCGGATGGCGAAAATCGGAGGCGGCGACGTCGGTCATGCCGTGCAGTTTAGCCGCGCGCGGCTCCGACCACAAATTGCCTGACCGCCTTGACGACGTCGATGTACGGCCAGCCGGCATGAGCCTCGAGACTGCGACGCTTGCTGGCCAATGCCCGCAAGCCTTGCGCTTGCGCGCCGTCGATGGCCCAATGAACGGCCGGCATGACGCATGAACGAGCCAGCATCGCGCCTGTTGCCCGCCGCCGATCCGGCCGGATCCGCGGCGATCGAGGTCGCGCATCTGGTCAAGCTCTACAAGACCACCCGCGCGGTCGACGACGTCTCGTTCCGCATCGCGCGCGGCAGCATCACCGGGCTGCTCGGCGGCAACGGCGCCGGCAAGACCACGACCATCGCCATGATCATGGGGCTGGTGCTGCCGACTTCGGGGCGCATCCAGGTGCTGGGCCATTCGATGCCGGAGCAGAGCGCCGACGTGCTCGGCCGGATGAATTTCGAAAGCCCCTATGTCGATATGCCGATGCGGCTCACGGTGCGGCAGAACCTGACGATCTTCGGCCGGCTCTATGCGGTGGCCAATCTGCGCGAGCGCATCGCGCAGCTCGCCGCCGATCTCGATCTCGGCGACTTCCTCGACCGCGCCAACGGCAAGCTCTCCGCCGGGCAGAAGACCCGCGTGGCGCTGGCAAAGGCGCTGATCAACCAGCCGGAACTGCTGCTGCTCGACGAGCCGACCGCTTCGCTCGATCCCGATACCGCCGACTGGATCCGGCAGCATCTGGAGACCTATCGCAAGACCCATGGCGCGACCATCCTGCTGGCCTCGCACAACATGCTGGAGGTGGAGCGGTTGTGCGACCGCGTCATCATCATGAAGCGCGGCCGCATCGAGGACGACGACAGCCCGGACCAGATCATGGCCCGCTACAACCGCGCCACGCTGGAGGAGGTGTTTCTCGACGTCGCGCGCGGCCGGGCGCAAGAAGGCCTTCGGAGCGACGCTCGGGAGCCATGCGCCATGAGCGAGCATGCCGTCGGCAAGCATTGTCCGCATCGGGGCATCGCGCCGCACCGGATCGCCGCGATGGTGCTGCGCTATTGGTATCTCCTGATGTCGTCATGGCCGCGGCTATTGGAACTGATCTATTGGCCGGCGCTGCAGATCATCACCTGGGGATTTCTGCAAAGCTTCATCTCGCAGAATGCCGGGTTTTTCGCCCGCGCCGGCGGCACGCTGATCGGCGCGGTGATCCTGTGGGACATCCTGTTTCGCGGCCAGCTCGGCTTTTCGATCTCGTTTCTCGAGGAGATGTGGGCGCGCAATCTCGGCAACCTGATGATGAGCCCGCTAAAGCCGATCGAGTTCCTGATCTCGCTGATGATCATGAGCCTGATCCGGCTGGCGATCGGCGTCATCCCGATGACGCTGCTGGCGATGTTCTTCTTCGACTTCAATTTCTACGGCATCGGGCTGCCGCTGATCGTGTTCTTCTGCAATCTGATCTTCACCAGCTGGTCGATCGGGATTTTCGTCTCGGGGCTGGTGCTGCGCAACGGCCTCGGCGCCGAGAGCATCGTCTGGACGCTGATGTTCGGCATCATGCCGCTGGCCTGCATCTATTATCCGGTGACGGTGCTGCCGCATTGGCTGCAATATGTCGCCTGGGCGCTGCCGCCGACCTATGTGTTCGAGGGCATGCGGGCGCTGTTGACCGAGCCATGTGTTTCGCGCCGACCTGATGATCGAGGCCTTCGCCATCAACGTCGTGCTGTTTATCGCGTCATTTGCGATATTTCTTGCGCTTTTGCGCAGCGCCCGCCGCCATGGCTCGCTGATCCAGAGCGGCGAATAAAGCTACTTATCCCATGATTTTAGCAGCCCTTTGGCGGTTTTGGGCCTTTATCGTCGCTAGATATACCGATCTGTGCATTGACGCATTATTACGCATTCGGCACTATGCTGCGATGCAAAAGGGACCAAATTAGATGCCGATTGGTGAGTTTGGCGGCGCACCGCCGCTGGTGGCTGAAGGCAGTCCGGCGCTGACCACGCCGATGTACTGGATGTACGAAATGGCGCAGGCGTCGCTCAATCCGGCGCGCGCGGTCACCGACGCGACCAAAATCCTGTTTCAGAATCCGCTGAACCCGTGGTCGCACACCGAATTCGGCAAATCGATCGCCGCCGGCTGCGAATTGTTCGAGCGCACCACGCGCCGCTACGGCAAGCCCGAATGGAATCTCCACGACCACCGAAGTCAACGGCGTCCGCACCCCGGTCGAAGTCCGCATCGTGTGGGAAAAGCCGTTCTGCCGGCTGTTGTATTTCGATCGCAAGCTGACGCGGCCGCTGCGCAGCCCGCAGCCGCGCGTGCTGATCGTGGCGCCGATGTCCGGTCACTACGCGACGCTTGCTGCGCGGCACGGTCGAAGCCTTCCTGCCGACCCATGAGGTCTACATCACCGACTGGTCCGATGCCCGGATGGTGCCGCTCGCCGCGGGCCGCTTCGATCTCGAGGATTATGTCGATTACCTGATCGAGATGCTGCATGTGCTCGGCGGCAACATGCACGTCATCGCGGTGTGCCAGCCTTCGGTGCCGGTGGTGGCGGCGGTTTCCGTCATGGAAGCCGCGCGTGATCCCTATGTTCCGGTTTCGATGACGCTGATGGGCGGCCCGATCGATACCCGCCGCAATCCGACCGCGGTCAACAACCTCGCCGCCGAGCGCGGCATCGACTGGTTCCGCAGCAATGTCATCACCAAGGTGCCGTTTCCGCATCCGGGCGTGATGCGCGACGTCTATCCGGGATTCCTGCAGCTCAACGGCTTCATCAGCATGAATCTCGACCGCCACATGGACGCGCACAAGAACCTGTTCAAGAATCTGGTGAAGGGCGACGGCGACCTGGTCGACAAGCATCGCGACTTCTACGACGAATATCTCGCGGTGATGGATCTGAGCGCGGAGTATTATCTGCAGACCGTCGACCTCGTATTCGTCAAGCATGCGCTGCCGAAAGGCGAGATGACCCATCGCGGCAAGCCGGTCGATCCGTCGAAGATCACGCGCGTCGCGCTGATGACGGTGGAAGGCGAGAAGGACGATATCTCCGGTCTCGGACAAACCGAGGCAACGCACGGACTATGCAGCGCGATTCCCGATCATCGCCGGGTGCATTACGTGCAAAAGGGCGTCGGCCATTACGGCGTGTTCAACGGATCGCGCTTCAAATCGGAAATCGTGCCGCGCATTTCCGATTTCATGGTGTCGTCAGCGACTGCGAAGCCCGCATTGGCCGCGGCGGCGGAATAAATCGCGCGATTTCAAGCATGCGCTGGCCTCGTTGCCGCGCGAAGCGCGGTGTAGGCGCCGATTCGGCTGGGCGGTTAACCCTCTGAATTGACCACGGAAATCCGGATTCATCGCCGTTTGAAAGAATGAGTTTTGTTTCATCTCTTGGGCGGGCTTTGGAGCCCCTTTTGAGGCCCAAAAATTTTGTTCCGACCCCTTCCTGTAGAGGCGATCATAGAGCGGCTAGCCCCTGTATATTGGGCAAATGATTTGTTTTTGCGCCGAGCGATTTCACCTGGCGGCGGATGTGGCAGAATCCGGGCGAACTCCTGCTCCCCGGACTTTCAGACATGGCTACTCGCGCGCTTCTCTATCGGCGGCCCGCCGAACCTTCGACTCTTTTGGTCAAACACGGCTCCCAAATCTACTCGATCAGGCTGCGCCGGCATCGCCGCGCGCGGCGTTACACCTTGCGCATTCATCCAACCGACCGCGAAGCGATCCTGACCATGCCGCCGCGCGGCACCATCGCCGAGGCCAAGGACTTCGCGCAGCTGCATGGCGGCTGGATCGCCGCGCGTCTTGGCCGTTTGCCGAAGGCTGCGCCGTTTCATCGCAGGCACGCTGGTGCCGTTGCGCGGCGTTGCCGCATCGGATCGTGCATCGCGCCGGCGAGCGCGGCACGGTGTGGACCGAAACCCGCGACAGCGGCGAGAAGATCCTCTGCGTCGCCGGAGGCGCCGAGCACATCGAACGGCGGGTGCATGATTACCTCAAGCGCGAGGCACGCAAGGATCTGCAGAAGGCGTCGCTGGCTTACGCCGGCGAACTCGGCGTCAGGGTCAAGCGGGTATCGATCCGCGATCAATCGAGCCGCTGGGGTTCCTGCACCTCGGCGGGTTCGCTGTCGTTCTCGTGGCGGCTGATCCTGGCGCCGCCCTTCGTGCTCGACTATCTCGCCGCCCATGAAGTGGCGCATCTGGTCGAGATGAACCATTCGGCGCGGTTCTGGCGCGTGGTCGCCAAAGTGTGCCCATCGGTCGAGCGCGCCAAGAGCTGGCTCGATACCCACGGCAACGACCTGCATCGTTACGGGATTCAGGATTAGCAATCCGTCGTCTCCGCCTCGAGCTTGTGCAGCTATTTCGGACGTCATCCTGAGGTGCGCGCCATTTTCGGCGCGCCTCGAAGGATGGTGTTCAGGGTAATGCGTGCGGCCATCCTTCGAGGCTCGCAAGAGCTCGCACCTCAGGATGACGTCGGAAATAGCTTCACAGGCTCCCTCGCGAGGACGATGCGAGGAAAACTCCGTCGGCCGACAACGTCGTCGCTCAATTTCCACCAAACAACCGCTGCACCAGCCAACCATCCAATCCCGCCGCCGCTTCCGGTCGCGCCGAGTTCGAGGGTCGCGTCGGCGCGGGCCGGATCCGCACCGGCTTGCGGCAATGGCGCGAGTGATGCCGAGGCCGGCGGCGGATACGGCGCGGTGATCTGCGATGCCGTGACTTGAGGGTTCGGCTGAAGTCCACCGGACGATTGCGGCGCTGCTTGCGCGAAATTCGAGAAGAAGCCGGGGGCCTGCGAATTCGGCAGGGTTGCGACCGGCACGCCCTGATGCGCCGCTTGCATGAAGCGGGTCCAGATCTCGACCGGCAAGCCGCCGCCGGTGGCCTTCCTGGTCGGCGAATTGTCGTCGTTGCCGAGCCAGACGCCGGTCACGAGCTTGGAGGTGTAGCCGATGAACCAGGCGTCGCGGAAATCCTGGCTGGTGCCGGTCTTGCCGGCCGCCATCCAGCCCGGCAGCTCGGCCTTGTGCGCGGTGCCGCTGAGCAGGGTTTCCTGCATCATGGTGTTCATCATCGCGACATTGCGCGGGTCGATCACCTGACCCAGCTGATCGGGCGGACGCGCATACAGCACCTTGCCGGCATCGGTGCGGATCTTGAGCACGACGTGCGGGGTGATGCCCTGGCCGCCATTGGCGAACGGCACATAGGCGCCGACCAGTTCGGTCAACGAGACTTCCGAGGTGCCGAATGCGATCGAGGCGTTGGGTTCGAGTTTCGAGGCAATGCCGAGCCGGTGCGCGGTGCGCACGACATTGGCTGGGGCCGACTTCCAGGCCGAGCCGCACCGCGACCGTATTGAGCGACATCGACAGCGCCTGCGTCAGCGTTACCGCGCCGAGATATTCGTGCTCGAAATTCTCCGGCTTCCAGCCCTTGACGTTGAGCGGCGCGTCCTGCCGGATGGTGTCCGGCGTCAGGCCGGCCTCGATCGCGGTCAGATAGACGAACGGCTTGAACGCGGAACCCGGCTGGCGCTTGGCGGTCACCGCGCGGTTGTACTGGCTCTCGGCATAATTACGGCCGCCGACCATGGCGCGCACCGCGCCATCCGGCGTCATCGCCACCAGCGCGCCCTGGCTGACATTGAACTTCACGCTCTTGGCCGCGAGTTCGTCGATCACCGAGGCCTCGGCGATGCTTTGCAGTTTCGGATCGATCGAGGTTTCGACCACGATGTCCTGATCGATCTGGCCGACCAGGTCGTCGAGCACTTCGCCGATCCAGTCGGCGACGTAATTGACGGTGCCGGCGCCGGCCGCCTTCACATTGTAGGAGGAGTGCCCGATCGAGGCCTGCGCCTGCGCTTCGGTGATGAAGCCCGGCATCCGCCATCGCGGCGAGCACGAGCTGCGCGCGCTTTTCGGCGCCCTCGGGATTTCGGTTCGGCGCCAGCCGCGACGGCGATTTGACGAGGCCGGCCAGCATCGCGGCCTCCGATATCGTGACGTTCTTGGCCGACTTGCCGAAATAGCGCTGCGCGGCCGCCTCTACGCCATAGGCGCCGGAACCGAAATAGACCCGGTTGAGATAGAGCTCGAGAATCTCGGCCTTGCGAGTGCTTGCGCTCCAGCCAGATCGCGAGTTCGGCTTCCTGCAATTTGCGCTGCAGGGTGCGCTCCTGGGTCAGGAACAGGTTCTTGGCGAGCTGCTGCGTCAAGGTCGAGCCGCCTTGCGAGACGCCGTGATGCAGCAGGTTGGTGACCGCCGCGCGCAAAATGCCCCAGGGATCGACGCCGTAATGCGAATAGAACCGGCGGTCTTCGATGGCGATGAAGGCTTTCGGCAGATAAGGCGGCATATCCTTCAGCGCGATATTGGCGCCGGCCATTTCGCCGCGGGTCGCCAGCACGCTGCCGTCGAGGCCGGTGATCTGGATGGTCGGCGGTCGCTTTGGGATTTCCAGCGACTGGATCGGCGGCAGATGCGCGCCGACATAGACCACGCACGCCGACGACCGCGATCATCGCCCCACAGGCCAAGCACCGCGCCCCAATAGAACAAACGGGAGATGCTGAAGCCGCGCGATTTCGATCGGCGCTTGGCGCCGCCGCGGCTGGTGCGCGGCTTGCGCTCGGGCGCCGGCGCGTCGTCGTCGTCATCGGGCTTGCTTTTGGCGGCTGATTTTTTCGGCTTGCTGTCGGCGCTCGGGATGCGGTCCTCGGGACCAAGGCGCAAGTCGCTGAGCGCCGCGGCCAGCCCGAAGAGCGGCTCCTTGCGTCCGCCGCTTTTTTTCCGTCCCCAACGCCATCCGCAAAACGCCCACGCCAACTCGGCGCAGGCTAACGTTCGGAGTTTAAGGGCCGGTTACGCAGAGGTTAATGCGGGATTAGGAGGTGCGGCGGGGGCGCATGGAACCAGCTGCGGTTCCAGACAGCAATTTGCGGCGCGCGTAGAGCATGTCAAAGAGCCTGCCCTACGAATGGTGCGAATGAGGCGCGGCATGGGCCATATCGATCCGACCAAGGAAGTCTTCGCGCAATTTCGGGCCGATGATCGTCCAGGCCCGATTCACATGCTCAATCTGGTCCGGCTGCGGCCGCAAGCCGCCTATCCCGACGGCCGCAAGGCGACCGGCGCGGAAGCCTACGCGGCCTATGGCAGGGAAAGCGGCCCGGTGTTCGAGCGGCTGGGCGGCCGGATCGTCTGGCAGGGACGGTTCGAACTGATGCTGATCGGGCCTTCGGAAGAACGCTGGGATCATTGCTTCATCGCCGAATATCCGAGCGTTGCCGCCTTCGCGGAGATGATCCGCGATCCTGTCTACCGCGAAGCGGTGAAGCATCGCCAGGCCGCGGTCGAGGATTCGCGCCTGATCCGGCATGCGGTGCTTCCGGTCGGAAAGACCTTCGGCGAAATTCCGAGATAGCGGTCCGCAAATGCAAATCGGCGGCCCCGCAGGACCGCCGATCGATCGTTTCAATGAACCGGGAGCTGAACGCTCAGCCCGCCGCGCCGGTATCTTCCAGGATCGGGCCGAACAATTCCCAGCGCTCGCCGTTGAACTTCATCATCTGAAGCTGCTTGTTGACGCGGTAATCGGTCGGCGCGGTGTTGCCCTTGATGCCCGGCAACGCCAGATCGAGCTCGACGTTCTTCAGGTTGGTGGCCTGCTTCAGGACGTTCTCGCGGGTCAGATCGTCGCCGCACTGCTTGAGCACATGCACCATCAGCTGCGCGGTCGATTAGCCGTAGGTGTTGAAGTTCGAGTTCTTGTCGCCGTCGGGATAATACTTCGCCATGAAGTCGAAATATCGCTTCATGCCGGCATCATCCTTCCAGTGCGGATCGACCGGATCCTTGCCGTAATTCGTCGCTGATCACGCCCTTGGAAGCGTCCAGACCCGCCGGCTTCAACACCGCGCCGACCGAGGTGGCGTTGATGTCGACGATCTGGACCGGATGCCAGCCGAGCTCGGCGATTTTCTTGATCGCCTGTGCGGCCTGCTTCGGCGTCGACGCGCAGAAGAACAGGTCGGCGCCGGCGTCCTTGATCTTGAGCACCTGCGAATTGATGGTCGGGTCGGAGACCTCGTAGGAGGCTTCGGCGACGATCATGCTTGGCCGCCTTGTCGCCGAGGCCGGCCTTGATGCCGTTCAGATAGTCCTTGCCGAGATCGTCGTTCTGGTAGAGCACGCCGACCTTGGCGTTCGGATAGTTCTTTGAGAATGTACTGGCCGTAGATGCGGCCCTCGACGAAGTAGTTGGGATTGAAGCCGATCGTCCAGGGGAAATTCTTCGGGTCGGTGAATTTCGATGCGCCGGTGGCGGCGAACAGTTGCGGCACCTTCTTGGCGTTGAGGTATTTCTGGACCGCGGCGTTGGACGGCGTGCCGATGATCTGGAAGGTCAGCAGCACTTCGTCGCCCTCGACCAGCTTGCGTACCTGCTCGACCGCCTTCGGCGGGCTATAGGCGTCGTCATACTGGATCAGGTTGATCTTGCGGCCGTTCACGCCGCCCTGGTCGTTGATCATCTTGAAATAGGCCGCCTGGGTCTTGCCGATGGTCGCATAGGCCGAGGCCGGCCCGCTGAACGGCACGGTCTGGCCGATCTTGATCTCGGTATCGGTCGCGCCGCTGTCGTATTTCTTCTGCGCGTAGGCCGATGATGCCGACAGTGCGATCGCAACCGCCGTTCCGGTGAGCAGATGAAAAAGGCCGTTCCTCATATCGCTGTTTCCTCACGTTTTCGGGATTGTGCCGACGGTCTTGTCCGAGAGGGCTTCGTCAGTCCCGGCCGGAGGCCATCGCTGCCGCGATAGTGGCGGAACGGATGTGGCAATGCAAGAACATGCCGAGGCCGGAAAGATGAACGTGCTCACGCCAATATAAGCAGAATCAGCGCGATCGCGGCGGGCGCCGCCTGCACGAAAAGTATCCTGCGGCTGACGGTCGCGGCGCCGTAAATGCCGGCCACGATCACGCACAGTAAAAAGAACGTCTTGATCTGAAACGCGAACGCCGGGACCGGCTGCAGCAGCCCCCAGATCAGCCCCGCGGCGAGAAAGCCGTTGTACAGCCCCTGATTGGCGGCGAGCACCGCGGAGTCGGCGGCCTTCTCCGGCGAATTGCGAAACGTCTTCAGGCCGAGCGGCTTGGTCCAGAGAAACATCTCCAGCACCAGGAAATAGAGATGCAGCGCGGCGACCAGCGCCACCAGCAGACTGGCGATCCAGATCATGTCGTGTCCCCCCGATTTCGGAGGGACACTAGCATGATCTTAGGTGCGGCGACTGGGCCGAACGAGACAGCTACATCATGCCTTGACGCGCAGTTGATAGTGGCCAGCTGCACATTTGTAGCGCTCCAGCGTCCAGTCGGCGTGGTAGATCGGATGCTCGGACATCCATTTCGACACACCGATCTGCCCTTGGATCATGCAGCTCTGCAAGCTGATGTCACTTTTTGAACTGTCGGTGACGATTTCTTCGACACAAGCGTTGGGGGACCCCGCCAAACCATGGCAGAGAACGGCAACAAGCGTAACGAACATCGGGCCTCCTGGATCAGGCAATTAATGTTGCGTTGCAATATGCAAGCCGGATGCCAGCTTCGGCCCCGTGGAATCACGGGGTCGTTACGTCGCTGTAGTCAGACGAAATCGATGGAATTTCAGTCGCTTACGCGGCCGGCTGCGCCGCCGCGTCGTCGTTCACCAGCAAATGGATCAGCGCGCTCTTGATCGCGGCCTGCCGGGTCGGTGCGTTGATCTGCGCGCCGAGCAGGTCGGTGACATAGAACACGTCGCGGGCGCGCTCGCCGAAGGTCGCGACATGGGCCGAGGCGATGTTGAGGTTCAGCTTCGAGATCGCGGTGGTCAATTGATACAGCAGGCCCGGCCGGTCGAGGCCTGACACCTCGATCACCGTGTAGCGATCCGACCACTGATTGTTGATGATGACTTCCGGTTCGACCACGAACGGCCGCGTCCTGCCGCGGCTCGCGGCGCGGCGCGCCACCACCTCGGGCAAACGCAATTTGCCTTCCAGCACGTCCTCGATCATTTCGCCGATCCGGGTCGCGCGGCGGCCTTCGTCCTCGTCGCGATCGTATTCGCGCGTGATCGCGATGGTATCGAGCGCGCGCCCGTCGGTCGTGGTGTAGATCTGCGCGTCGACGATGTTGGCGCCGGCGGAGGCACAGGCGCCGGCGATGATCGACAACAACCAGGGGTGATCGACCGCGAGGATGGTCAATTCGGTGACGCCGCGCGCTTCGTCGAAGCCGACATTGATCGCGAGCTTGTGGCCGGCTTCCTCGTTGGTCTTGATGAAGCGGGCGTGGCGGATCTTGCGCGGTAGTTCGACCTTGAGCCAGTACGCCGGATAATGCCGCGAGACGTAGGCGTTGAGTTCCGGCTCCGGCCACTCGGTGAAGGCCGCGCGAAATTCCCGCTGCGCCACCTCGATGCGCTGCGCGCGGTTGACCTCCGAGAAGCCGCCGGTCAGCACCGGTTCGGTCTCGTAATACAGCGTGCGCAACAATTGCGCCTTCCAGCCGTTCCAGACGCCGGGACCGACGCCGCGAATGTCGGCGGTGGTCAGGATCGTCAGCAGCTTCATCTGCTCGACCGATTGCACCACGGCGGCGAAATTCTCGATGGTCTTGCGGTCCGAAAGGTCGCGCGATTGCGCCACCGTCGACATGGTCAGATGCTCCTCGATCAGCCAGGCGATCAATTCGGTGTCGGCGGCGTTGAACCCGAGCCGCGGGCACAGCCGCCGCGCCACCTTGGCGCCCGCGATCGAATGATCCTCGGGCCGGCCCTTGGCGATGTCGTGCAGCAGCACGGTGATGTAGATCACCGCGCGATGCTCGGGGCGGATCTTGCGCATCAGGTCGCTGGCGACGGTGAACTCCTCGTTGCCGCCGCGTTCGATGTCCTGCAAATAGCCGACGCACCGCAACAGATGCTCGTCCACCGTATAATGGTGGTACATGTTGAACTGCATCATCGACACGATCTTGCCGAAGGCGCGAATGAAGTGACCGAGCACGCCGGTCTCGTTCATGCGCCGCAGCACGATCTCGGCGTCGTTCGACGTCAGGATCTCCATGAACAGCCGGTTGGCTTCCGGATTTTCGCGAAGCTGGGTGTTGATCAGCCGCAGCGACCGCGTCACCGTGCGCATCGCGTCGGGATGAAAGGCCAGATTGTTTTTCTGCGCCAGCCGAAAGATCCGGATCAGATTGACCGGATCGTGCTTGAAGACATCGGGCGCGGCGAGATTGATGCGGTTGTTGTCGACGATGAAATCGTCGCTGTCGGGCACCCGCCGCCGTTTGGTCGAGGGCCGCAACCGCGCCATCATGCGGCTCAGCACCGGCGCCGGCTTGGCCTGCTGGTCTTCCAGCTTGGCGCACAGGAATGCGGTGAGATCGCCGACGTCCTTGGCGATCAGGAAATAGTGCTTCATGAAGCGTTCGACGTCCTGCATGCCGGGATGCGAGGTGTAGCCGAGCCGGACCGCGATCTCGCGCTGCAGGTCGAACGACAGCCGCTCTTCGGCGCGGCCGGTGCAGAAATGGATGTTGCAGCGAACCGACCACAGGAAATCCGAGCAGCGGCGGAAGATGCGGTATTCCTCGGCGTCGAACACCCCGCGCTCGAGCAGTTCGTCGGTCTCGCGCACCCGGTAGACGTATTTCGCGATCCAGAACAGCGTATGCAGATCGCGCAAGCCGCCCTTGCCGTCCTTGACGTTGGGCTCGACCAGATAGCGCGATTGCCCGGCGCGGCGGTGACGCTCCTCGCGTTCGGCGAGCTTGGCGGTGACGAATTCGGCCGCGGTGCCCTGCACCACCTCGCGGTCGAACCGCTCGACCAGCTCGTTATAGAGCGGCTGGTCGCCAGTCAGGAACCGGGTCTCGAGGATCGCGGTGCGGATCGTCATGTCGCCGCGCGCCTGCCGGATCGATTCATCGACCGAGCGCGTGGCGTGGCCGACCTTCAATCCCATGTCCCACAGGCAATACAGGATGGCTTCCGCGACCTGCTCGCCCCAGGCGGTCTGCTTGTAGGGCAGGATGAACAACAGATCGATGTCGGATTCCGGCGCCATCAATCCGCGGCCGTAGCCGCCGGTGGCGACCACCGCCATCCGCTCGGCGCCGGAAGGGATCGGCGAGCGATAGAGGTGGCGGGTGGCCGCGGCGTAGAGGATACGGATGATCTCGTCCTGGACGAAGCACAGCCGTTCCGCGCAGTGCCGCCCGTGACGGTCCTTGAGTAAAATCGCCTGCGCCACCGCGCGGGCCGCCATCAGCTCCGCCTTGAGGAGCTGCGCCATCGCGGCGCGAAACACATCCTCGCGGCCTGCATGTTGTTCGGCGAGCGCATCCAGCGCGGCGGTAATCCGCGCGGTATCGAAACGCTCGTCCGCGCGAGGGCGGCTCTCGGTGACAACGCTGTCCATGACCTACCCCGATATCGGACGCCAACGGTGCTGTCACGGGCCATTGTGCGATAACAGCGGATCCATGCTGCGTTCACGCCGATTTTAGCAAGACTGTTCTCATCGACGCCGCTTGGCGGTGCGTATTTTCTCATTGACGTGCTCGTCTAACTCATTGAAATAAAATATATTTTAAGACCGGATTCGAAAAGGGAGCTTTAAACCATGGCCAGCATTTCACGGCGCGCCTTGGCCGCATCGATCGCGCTCTGGGCGTTGCTGCCCGGCGGCGCCTCTGCCGCCGATGCACTGAAGGAGATTCGCATCGATTGGGCGACCTACAATCCGGTGTCGCTGGTCCTCAAGCAAAAGGGCCTGCTGGAAAAGGAATTCGCCAAGGACGGCATCAGCATCGTCTGGGTGCAATCGGCCGGTTCCAACAAGGCGCTCGAATTCCTCAATGCCGGCTCGATCGATTTCGGTTCGACCGCGGGCTCGGCGGCGCTGGTGGCCCGGATCAACGGCAACCCGATCAAGTCGATTTATGTCTATTCGCGCCCGGAATGGACGGCGCTGGTCACCGCCAAGGACTCCAAGATCGCGACCGTCGCCGACCTCAGAGGCAAGCGCGTCGCGGTGACCCGCGGCACCGATCCGCACATCTTCCTGGTGCGCGCGCTGCTCGGCGCGGGCCTTTCCGAAAAGGACATCACGCCGGTGCTGTTGCAGCATGCCGACGGCAAGACCGCGCTGATCCGCGGCGATGTCGATGCATGGGCAGGGCTCGATCCGATGATGGCGCAGGCCGAGATCGAGGACGGCGCCAAGCTGTTCTTCCGGGATCCGGCCGCCAATACCTGGGGCATCCTCAATGTGCGCGAGCAGTTCCTGAAGGATTATCCCGACGCGGTTCGCCGCGTACTCGCGACCTACGAAGAGGCGCGCAAATATTCGGTGGCGAATTACGACGACCTGAAGAAGACCTTTATCGCGGCCACCAAATTGCCGGACAGCGTCGTCGACAAGCAGCTCAAGGAGCGCACCGACCTCAGCCATAGCCGGATCGGCGCGCCGCAGCGCGAGTCCATCCTGGCCGCCGGCATTGCATTGCAGCAGGCCGGCGTGATCGACGCCAAGGTCGACGTCAAGGCCACGCTCGACGCCCTGATCGACGACCAGGTTCCGCTGCCGACGAATTGAGGAGACACACACCGCGTCGTCCCGGCGAACGCCGGGATTCATACGCCGTGACGTTTGTGTTTGTGCTCGCTGGTCGCGGCCTTCTTCAAACACGAAGGCCGGGGTTATGGGTCCCCGCCTTCGCGGCACGACGCAGTGGTTGTCTTCCCCGCCTTGCAATCCTCTACCAGAAGCGTTCTTGCTATGACCATGATGGTCGAACTAGCTGCAACTGCGCAAACCGAAACTGAGGCGGCGCCCAGCCGCCTGCGCCGCTATGCGCGGCCGATGCTGGGGCTGTTGCTGCCGGTCGGCGTGGCGCTGGTCTGGGAAATCGTGGTCTGGCTCGGTCTCTCCAATGGACGGCTGGTGCCGCCACCGACCAAAATTTTCGCGACCATTGTCGAGCTCGCGCGCAGCGGTGAACTCACCCATCACATCGTGGCGACGCTGAGCCGGGTGTTCGCGGGCTTCGGCCTTGGCGTGGTCGCAGGCACGCTGCTGGGCGCCGTCTCCGGCTACTGGGGTCTGGCGCGCCGGCTGCTCGATCCGACCGTGCAGGCGTTGCGCGCGATCCCCTCGATCGCCTGGGTGCCGCTGTTCATCCTGTGGCTCGGCATTTTCGAAACCTCGAAGGTCGCGCTGATTGCGGTCGGGGTGTTCTTCCCGGTCTATCTCGGGGTGATGGGCGCCATTCTCTCGGTCGATCGCAAAATCGTCGAAGTCGGCCGCACGTTTCGGCTGAGCGGCCCGGCGATGATCCGCCGCATCCTGCTGCCGGCGGTGTTGCCGGCCTATGTCGTCGCGCTCAGGGTCGGTCTCGGGCTGGGCTGGATGTTCGTCGTCGCCGCCGAGTTCATGGGCGCGTCCGAAGGCCTTGGCTATTTGCTGATCGACGGCCAGCAACTCGGCAAGCCGGCGCAGATCCTGGCCGCGATCGTGATCTTCGCCGTGCTCGGCAAGACCACCGATTGGCTGATCGAGATCGGCTTTGCACCGCTGTTGCGCTGGCAGGACGCCTTCGGCCGCCAAAGCGGAGCGGCCTGATGCTGGTGCTCGATCGCGTCAGCAAGATCTATCCCAACGGCGTCAACGCTCTGGAGCGCTTTTCGGCCGAGATCAGGCTCGGCGAAATCGTCGCTATCATCGGCGGTTCGGGCTGCGGCAAGTCGACCTTGCTGCGCGCCATCGCCGGCCTCGACCGCGCCACCTCGGGCAGCGTGACGCTCGACGAGGTCGCGATCGCGGCGCCGCACGCCAAAATCGGCATCATCTTTCAGGAGCCGCGGTTGCTGCCCTGGCTCAGCGTCGCCGACAATATCGGCTTTGGGCTATCGGACTTGCCGGGCGCGCTTCGCCGCGACAAGGTCGCGCAGGCGCTGGCGCGGGTTGGCCTTGCCGACAAGGCCGGTGCATGGCCGCGCGAATTGTCCGGCGGGCAGGCGCAGCGCGTCGCGATCGCGCGCGCCCTGGTGCCGCAGCCGGAAGTGCTGCTGCTGGACGAGCCGTTCTCGGCGCTCGATGCGTTCACGCGCCGTGATCTGCAAGACCATCTGCTCGATCTGTGGGCCGACACCCGACCTACTCTGGTGCTGGTCACGCATGACGTCGATGAAGCCGTGGTGCTGGCCGATCGCGTCTTTGTGATGCGGCCGCGGCCCGGCCGGCTGTTCGAGGAGATCACCATCAATCTGGCGCGGCCGCGCGACCGCACTTCCGAACTGTTCGACAATTTCAAACGCCGGGTGCTGACCGCGCTCGATCGGTCGCTCGACCGCAACGTGCCCGATCGCGAGTCGAAATCGACTACCGGCGAGGCGATGTGGTGGTGACGAGGGGTCGCCAGATCGGGTGGTGACACGGGCTCTGCGACCCATTACATCCGATAACGGATAAAACTCCGGGAGAGACAAAAAATGGACGCCGCCGAACTCCGCGCCACCCAGGCCCCGATCAAGGATCGCTACAAGACCGATCCGAAATCCGCGATGATTACGCTCAAGGCCAAGGGTTCGATCGACAACGAGGGCATCGCCTGCAAGGTCGAAACCGGTCGCGCGCTCGCGGTCGCCGGCCTGCATCCGGCCACCGGCGGGTCCGGGCTCGAACTGTGTTCCGGCGATATGCTGCTCGAAGCGCTGGTTGCCTGCGCCGGCGTGACCCTGAAATCGGTCGCCACCGCGATCGAAATTCCGCTCAAAACCGGCGACGTGATCGCCGAGGGCGATCTCGATTTCCGCGGCACGCTCGGCGTCGACAAGGAAGCCCCGGTCGGCTTCGCGGAGATCCGCCTGCGCTTCGACGTCGCGACCGACGCGCCGCAGGACAAGCTCGATCTCCTGCTAAAGCTCACCGAGCGCTATTGCGTGGTCTACCAGACCATCAAGAACGGCCCCAAGGTTTCGGTATCGATGCAGCGGGTGTGAGGCGTGCTCTCGCTCTTCTTGCCGCGATCAATTCAGAACTGAACTTCAGCGGTTGGAGACCCCCACCCCCAACCCCTCCCCGCAAGGGGGAGGGGAGTCGCGGCGCCAGTTTCAGTCACAGGCCGACGAAATAGAGCTGCGTTACCGGTGTCGTTGGTTTGAACTGTTACCCATGTCGCTGGTTTGGACCGCCTGCTCCCCTCCCCCTTGCGGGGAGGGGTCGGGGGTGGGGTGCCGCGAGCACGAAACTGACAATTCACACGAGCCTCGCCCGAGCGTTCATGTCCCCCGACTTCACCTTCCTTCTGACGCTCGGCTTGCGCATGGCGATCACCGCGATGTTCGTGGTGTCGGCGTCGATCATCACCGAGCGCTCGGGGCCGGTGATCGGCGCGCTGGTGGCGACGCTGCCGATTTCGGCGGGGCCGTCTTATGTCTTCCTCGCGCTCGATCACGACGCGGCGTTCATCGCGCAAGGCGCGCTTTCGAGCCTGCCGATCAACGCGGCCACTATTTTCCTCGGCCTTGTCTATGTCGTGCTGGCGCAGCGCCACAGCGGGCCGGTCAGTTGGGCGTGCGCGGCCGCGGTCTGGATCGCGCTGGCGTTCGGGGTGCACCTGATCCATTGGTCGCTGCTCGGCGGGTTGATCGTGAATGCGATCGCGTTTGGCATTTGCATCCCGCTGCTGGCGCGATATCGGCACGTCAAGATGCCGCTGATCACGCGGCGCTGGTACGACATTCCGCTGCGGGCCTCGCTGGTCGCGATTTTGGTGGCGACGGTGGTCACGCTGTCGGGCTGGGTCGGCCCCACCATCAGCGGCATGATCGCGCTGTTTCCGGTGGTATTCTCCAGCATGATGCTGATCCTGCATCCGCGCATCGGCGGCCCCGCGACCGCGGCGGTCGTTGCCAACTCAGGCTGGGGTCTGCTCGGCTTCGGCGCCGGCATTGCGGTGCTTCACATCGCCGTGCTGCAATTCGGTTCGGCCATTGGCCTCAGCCTCGCGCTGATGACGTGTGTGTGCTGGAATTTGGCGCTGTGGTGGGGCGGGCGGCGGCGAGTTGCGAAATCGCAGACGTAGGATGGGCAAAGGCGCTCTTGCGCCGTGCCCACCATTCATTCGAAATGGTGGGCACGCTTCGCTTTGCCCACCCTACGCGCTACTCACTTCTTCAGCAATTTCGCCTTCAGCGCATACAACGCATCCAGCGCCTCGCGCGGCGACATTTCGTCGGGGTGCAGGGCCTTCACGGCGTCCATCAATTGCTCGGCTTCGCTGGGCGGCGCTGGTTCGACGGCGGCGCGCGAGGGCACGGCGAACAGCGGCAGATCGTCGGCCAAAGCGCGCGCGGTCTGGCCGCGGTCCTGGGCTTCGAGTTTGGCCAGCACCGATTTGGCGCGGGCGATCACCGGCGGTGGAAGGCCTGCGAGTTTGGCGACCTGAATGCCGTAGGAACGATCCGCTGAACCGGGCAGCACTTCGTGCAGGAACACCACATCGCCGTGCCATTCCTTGACCCGTACCGTGGCATTGAACAGCCGCGGCAGCTTGGCGGAGAGCGCGGTGAGTTCATGGTAGTGGGTCGCAAACAGCGCGCGGCAGCGGTTGCTCTCGTGCAGGTGCTCGATCGATGCCCACGCGATCGACAGGCCGTCGAACGTCGCGGTGCCGCGGCCGATCTCGTCGAGGATCACCAGCGAGCGTTCGCTGGCCTGGTTGAGAATGACGGCGGTTTCCACCATCTCCACCATGAAGGTGGAACGGCCTCGTGCCAGATCGTCGGCGGCGCCGACCCGCGAGAACAGCCGGTCGACGATGCCGATCCGCGCACGGGCCGCGGGGACAAAGCTGCCGATCTGCGCCATCAGCGCGATCAGCGCGTTCTGGCGCAGGAAGGTCGATTTGCCCGCCATGTTCGGGCCGGTGATCAGCCAGATCTGGCCTGATTTCTGTGCGGGTCCCGGCGACAGATCGCAGGCATTGGCAATGAACGGCTGGCCGTCACGCTTCAGCGCCTGTTCCACCACCGGATGCCGGCCGCCCTCGATGGCAAAGCCCAATGAAATATCGACCTCGGGCCGCACATAATTGTCGTCGATCGCCAGTTTTGCTAGCGCGGTCGCGACGTCGAGCAGCGCGAATGCGTGCGCCGCACCGCGCAGATCGTCGCTGGCTGCCGTGACCATCGCGTTGAGCCGCTCGAAGATGTCGAGTTCCAACCCGAGCGCGCGGTCGCCGGCATTGGCGATCCTGGCTTCGATCTCGCCGAGTTCGGACGTGGTGAAACGAACCTGGCCCGCCAGCGTCTGGCGATGGATGAAGGTCGCATTCAGCGGCGCGGTCATCAATTTATCGCCGTGCTGCGCCGTCACCTCGACGAAATAGCCGAGCACGTTGTTGTGGCGGATCTTCAGGCCCTTGATGCCGGTATCTTCGGCGTAACGCGCCTGCATCGCGGCGACGACGAGGCGCGAGGCGTCGCGCAGATTGCGCGTCTCGTCGAGGGCTGCTTCATAACCCTCGCGGACAAAACCGCCGTCGCGCTTGATCAGCGGCAATTGCTCGGCCAGCGCACGTTCGAATTCACGCGCCAGATCGCGCGACGGCTGGCGCAGCGCCTCCATGATCGCGATGATTTCCTGCGGCGGCGCATCAAGCCGTGCGAGCTGCGCCAGGGCCGCATCGGCGGCGAGGATGCCGTCGCGCAAACCGGCGAGATCGCGCGGGCCGCCGCGTCCGACCGACAGCCGCGCCAGCGCGCGCGACATATCGGGCGCCGTGCGCAGCACGCCGCGGAGTTCGTCGCGCAGGGCGCTATCGGCCACGAAAGCACTGATCGCATCAAGCCGCCGTGCAATCGCCGCGCTGTCGGTCAGCGGCGCGGCAAGCCGTTGCGCGAGCAGGCGCGATCCGGCAGGGGTCACCGTGCAGTCGATGGCGTCGAGCAGCGATCCGCGGCGTTCGCCGGCCAGCGTCCGCGTCAATTCGAGATTGGCGCGGGTGGCGGGATCGATCGCCATGGTGGTGCCGGCGGCCTCGCGGCTCGGCGGCGACAGCGGCGGGCGCTTTCCGACTTGCGTGCGGTCGATATAGGTGACGGCGGCCGAGGCCGCGGTCGCCTCCAGCCGCGACATCGCGGAAAGGCCGTCCATCGTGGCGACGGCGAAATAGTCGCACAGCCGCCGCTCGGCGGTGGCGCTGTCGAAATAATCCCGCGTCAGCGGCGTCACCGCCGGCAGTTCACGCAACAGTGGTCCGAGTTCGGCATCGCCATAAAGCGCGTCGGTGACGATGACTTCGTTAGGGTTGATGCGCGCCAGCGTCGCCGCGAGTTCACTGGTCGAACATTCCGTGACCATGAATTCGGAGGTCGAAATATCGATCCAGGCGAGCCCGACGCGGTCGCCGCCAGAGGAACCGCGGGCCCGCGCGATCGCCAGCAGATAATTATTGGCCCTGGCGTCCAGCAGCGTGTCTTCGGTCAGCGTGCCCGGGGTCACCAGCCGGACCACGCCGCGGCTCACCACGCTCTTGTTGCCGCGCGCCCGCGCCGCCGCCGGATTCTCGGTCTGCTCGCACACCGCGACCCGATGGCCCGCCGAGATTAGCCGATGCAGATAGTCCTCGGAGCGCTCGACCGGCACGCCGCACATCGGGATGTCGAGGCCCTGATGCTTGCCGCGCTTGGTCAGCACGATGCCGAGCGTTTTGGAGGCGATTTCGGCGTCCTCGAAGAACAGCTCGTAGAAATCGCCCATCCGGTAGAACAACAGCAGTCCGGGATGGGCGGCCTTGATCTCGAGGTATTGTTCCATCATCGGCGTGACGCGCGCCGGTGCTTCCGTGACAGGTGCTTCCGTGGCGGAGGCCTCCGTTGCCGATGTGGAATTGGCGGGCATGGGGATGGATTGCTGGATCGTCATCGGACCGCAAACTACAAAATTTCGTCGCCTGATCCTATCGGTTTGCCGGTGATTTCAGGGTTTTCCACGCTCCGTGGATGGCGCTGAAGGTGTCGCCGGTGCGCCATGCGGATCACCCCCGCCATGCCGGCATGACCGCCCTCCCGCGAAAGCGGCGCCGGCGCGCCTGATACAATTGACCTGCCGCTTGGCCGCTCCTAAAACTCGCCATCAATCGAGCCGTTGTGCGCGGAAGCGCGGCATTCAGGGAGAGATTCAATGGGTGATGTATTTGTGTGCGATGCCGTCCGTACCCCGATCGGCCGCTTCGGCGGGTCGCTGGCCAAGGTCCGCGCCGACGATCTGGGCGCCGCCCCGATCAAGGCGCTGATGGCGCGGCATCCCAATCTCGACTGGTCGCAGGTCGACGAGGTCTATTTCGGCTGCGCCAACCAGGCCGGCGAGGACAACCGCAATGTGGCACGGATGGCGCTGTTGCTGGCAGGGCTGCCGGAACTCGGTTCCGGGCCAGACCCTGAACCGTCTGTGTGCCTCGGGCCTGGACGCGGTCGGCGCCGCGGGGCGCGCGATCCGCGCCGGCGAGATCGATCTTGCGATCGCCGGTGGCGTCGAGTCGATGACGCGGGCACCGTTCGTGATGGGCAAGGCGTCGGAAGCGTTTTCGCGCTCGGCCGATATTTTCGACACCACCATCGGCTGGCGCTTCATCAATCCGCTGATGAAGGCGCAATATGGCGTCGATGCGATGCCCGAGACCGGCGAGAATGTTGCCGAGGAATTCCAGGTGTCGCGCGCCGACCAGGATGCGTTCGCGATCCGCTCGCAGCAGCGCGCCGGCCAGGCCATCGCGGCGGGCTATTTTGCCGAGGAAATCACGCCGATCACGATTCCCGGCGGCAAGGCCGGCCCTGTTACCGTGGACAAGGACGAGCATCCACGTCCCGAAACCACGCTCGAAGGCCTCGCGAAGCTCAAGCCGATCGTGCGAAATCCCGGCACGGTCACGGCCGGCAACGCGTCCGGCGTCAATGATGGTGCGGCTGCGATGATCCTCGCCTCCGAAGCCGCGGTGAAGAAGCATGGCCTGACGCCTCGTGCGCGGATTCTCGGGCTGGCCTCGGCGGCGGTGCCGCCGCGCATCATGGGCATCGGCCCGGTGCCGGCGACGCGCAAGCTGATGGAACGGCTCGGGCTGAAGATCAGCGATTTCGACCTGATCGAACTCAACGAAGCCTTTGCCTCGCAGGGCATCGCCGTCTTGCGCCAGTTGGGTGTCCAGGAGGATGCCGATTTCGTCAACCCGCATGGTGGGGCGATCGCGCTCGGCCATCCGCTCGGCATGAGCGGCGCGCGGCTGGCGATGACCGCGGTGCACGGCATGGAAAAGCGCGGCGGCAAGCGCGCGCTCGCCACGATGTGCGTCGGCGTCGGCCAGGGCGTCGCGATGGCGATCGAGAAGTTGAACTGAGACCGTCCACGTCATTGCGAGGAGCCAACGGGTCGGACGTATGCCCGCCCGATGACAGGCTCCGCGACGAAGCAATCCAGTCTTGCCTGTTGTCCTGGATTGCTTCGCTGCGCTCGCAATGACGGATAGCTACCGGAGAGCCCGCCATGACCCTTTCCTATCCCGTCTCCAGCCTCACCGCGCATCCGCCGCGGTTGTCGCCGGACTACCGCAGCACGCTGAAACGCTCGCCACAAAAGCCGTTGATCCCGATGCGGCATACGCTGTCAGAACTGACCGGGCCGGTCTACGGCCACGAGACCGTGCGCGAGAACGATCACGATCTCACCACCCAGCATACCGGCGAGCCGCTCGGTGAGCGCATCATCGTGCACGGCCATGTGCTCGACGAAGACGGCCGCGGCGTGCCGAACGTGCTGGTCGAACTGTGGCAGGCTAATGCCTGCGGCCGTTACATCCATGTGGTTGACCAGCATCCGGCGCCGCTCGATCCAAATTTTACCGGCGCGGGCCGCGCGCAGTCTGACGCGCAGGGCTATTACAAGTTCATCACCGTCAAGCCGGGCGCCTATCCCTGGGGCAACCATCACAACGCCTGGCGGCCGGCCCACATCCACTTTTCGGTGTTCGGCCATTCCTTCATCTCGCGGCTGGTGACGCAGATGTATTTCCCCGGCGATCCCCTGTTCGAGTTCGATCCGATCTTCAATTCGGTGCCGGACGAGAAGGCGCGGATGCGGATGGTGTCGTCGTTCGACCTGGAGAACACCCAGCCGAACTGGGCGCTGTGCTACCGCTTCAACATTGTGCTGCGCGGCCATAACGCCACGCCGATGGAGACCAGGTAAGTGCAAAAAGGCTTGACCCCCTCGCAGACCGTCGGCCCGTTCTTCAAATACGGGCTGACCCCGGACGGCAAATATGACTGGAACGACGCCTTCACCAACAATCTGGTGACGCCGGATACATCAGGCGAACGGATTTGTGTCGTAGGCCGGGTGTTCGACGGCGATAGCGCACCGGTGCCGGATTGCATGCTGGAGATCTGGCAGGCCGATGCGCAGGGACGATTCTCGGACCCGCAGGATTCGCGCGCGCTGCCGAATTCGAGCTTCAAGGGATTTGGCCGCTGCGGCACCGATCCGAACGGCGACTATGTGTTCGACACCATCAAGCCCGGAATGGTGCCCGATCCCGACGGCAAGCCGCAGGCGCCGCATCTGCTGCTGGCGATTTTCGCGCGCGGCATGTTGCTGCATCTCTACACGCGGATTTATTTCGACGGCGAGGCCGCGAACGCCGCCGATCCCGTGATGGCGCTGGTGCCGGCCGATCGCCGCGCCACGCTGATCGCGACCCGCGAGACAACCAGCGGCAACGCGGTCTATCGTTTCGACATCCGCCTGCAGGGTGACGACGAGACGGTGTTTTTCGACGTGTAAGCGTGGGGCACGCGATAATGATCGAGCGTCAGCAGGATGTCACGGTGGCCGCGACATCCGTCATGGAGCGGACGTCCAATCCGCGGCTGCGCGAGATCATGGTGTCTCTGGTCAAGCACCTGCACGGCTTTGTTCGTGACGTGCGGCTGACCGAAGCGGAATTCCGCGAGGCCGCCGCCATCGTCGGCGAGTTGGGCAAGCTCTCGACCGACACGCACAACGAAGTCATCCTGATCGCCGGCTCGCTGGGCGTCTCGTCGCTGGTATGCCTCCTGAACAATGGCGATCAGGGCAATACCGAGACCGCGCAATCCCTGCTCGGCCCGTTTTGGCGGCTGCACTCGCCTCATGTCGAGAACGGCGGCAGCATCGTCCGCTCCGCGACGCCCGGTCCGGCGCTGTTCGTCAACGCGCGCGTGTTGGACCAGGCCGGCCATGCCGTCGCTGGCGCGGAAGTGGACGTGTGGCATGCCTCGCCGGTTGGTCTTTACGAAAATCAGGATCCCGAACAGGCTGACATGAACCTGAGGGGCAAGTTCACCACGGGCGCCGACGGATGCTTCTCCTTCCGTTCGGTGATGATGATCGGCTATCCGATCCCGACCGACGGCGTGGTCGGGCGGCTGTTGAAGGCGCAGGACAGGCATCCCTATCGGCCGGCGCATCTCCACGCGCTGATCTTCAAACAGGGTTTCAAGGTCCTGATTTCGCAGGTCTACGATCCCGCCGATCCGCACATCGACAGCGACGTCCAGTTCGGCGTGACCAAGGCGCTGATCGGCAATTTCGTCCGCCACGACGAGGCGCATCCGACCGAACGTGATGTCGGCTCGCCGTGGTATTCGCTCTATCACGTCTACCAAATGGAAGCAGGCGACGCCGTGCTTCCGCGCCCGCCGATCAAATAGCGGCGACTTTTCTCCCTCGCCCCGCTCTTGCGCGGAGAGGGTTGGGGTGAGGGGCTCTTGCAACAAGTTCTGACTCGCGGAGAGGCCCCCTCACCTGAAATTCGCGTCCCGCCAATTTCGACCTCTCCCCGCGCGCGGGGCGAGGTGACGAACCTGCACGTTTGCCGATTTCAACTCAAAGAAAGCGCTACTCAGCAGCTTGCACTTCGCGGTCGATCTCGATTGCGCCGGCCCGGATCAACGGGATCAGGTCGCGACCGATCGCGACCGTGTCCTGAGGATTTTCAAAACCGCGCAGCAGGAAGGAATGGATGCCGAGGCGGTAATAGCGCAGCACCGCCGAGGCGATCTGTTCCGGGGTTCCGACCAGGCATGAGGTATTGCCGGGTGCGCCGGTGGCGCGCGCTATTCCCATCCACAGCCGTTCGTCATGCACATCGCCGCGCGCGGCGAGCGCGACCAGGCGTTCGCTGGAATGGTTGCCCGGCTTCGGCGCCGGGCCGGTCTTGCGTTCGACATCCGCCAGCAGGCGATGCGCCTTGTCCCACGCTTCGCCCTCGGTCGCCGCCATGATCGGACGAAGCGACATGTTGAAGCCCACCTTGCGGCCGAATTTGGCGGCGCGGCGCCGGAAGTCTTCGACGCGGGCTGCCGTCTCGGCGAGCGGCTCACCGAAGATCGCGAACACGTCGCAGTGCTCAGCGCCCATCTGCAACGCGCCGTCCGACGAGCCGCCGAAAAACAGCGTCGGGTGCGGCGATTGATAGGGCTTGATGTCGGAATAAGCGCCCTCGACCCGGTAAAACTCGCCACGGTGATCGAACGGGCGGTCGCTGCGCCACATCTTCTGCATGACATCGAGATATTCGCCGCCGCGACGGTAACGATCGGTTTTGGGCAGGAAGTCGCCTTCGCTGGCCTGATCCTGATCGGTGGTGCCGGCAATGATGTGCAGCGACAACCGCCCCTGCGTCAGCTGGTCGAAGGTCGCGACCTGTCGCGCCGCCAGTGCGGGCGCGACCGAACCTGGCCGGTGAGCGATCAGAAATTTTATGCGTTCGGTGTGGGTTGCGGCATAGAGCGCGATGCCAAAGCCTTCGGCCGCCGAGGCGTAATATCCCACCAGCACGGAATCATAATCCCACTGCTCATGCAGCCGCGTGAAGTCGATCACCCAGTCGCGCGAGATCTGGCCCTGAATCAGGTGAACCGCGACACCCTCCATCTGGGTGCCGATCATCCCGAGGATTTTTGCTGGCATCGCGTTCCCCTGTTCTTTTGGCGATCGATTGATGCCAAATAAACGCTCCGCCATCCGGGATGGCAAGGGTCCGATATCAGTCGTTTGTCGGCTCGGCCGGGAACGAACAGCGCGGCGAATTCAGTGGCGCTGCAAATGGACTTATCGGTATTTACGGAATGATCCGCGCCTCGCGCAGCCGCGCGAACAGCTTGTAGAAGCTGTCGTCGGTGGCCTGATAATCCAGAAATCCGAGCTTGCGGCTCTTGCTCATGTCGGTCACCACCTCGATCGGGCGGCCAAGGTCGGCATCGGTGTGCCAGGCCGAGGCGAGTACGGGGAGATTGTTCTCCGCCAACTTGTGCTTGCGAGCGATATCGGTCCAGACCGGGCCCGCGTCCGCTAACTGGCGCTCCAGCGGTATCCCCTCGCCGGAATATTTCGCCGGCTGGAGGCCGAACCAATCGGCCAGCCGGGTCCACATCCAGCTCCAGCGAAACACATCGCCGTTGACGACGTTGAACGCCTGGTTGCGCGCGGCCACGGTTGTGGCGGCCCATTCGAGATGACGGGCGAGTAATCCGGCATCGGTCATGTCGGTGAGGCCGTTCCATTGCATCGCGGAGCCTGGAAAGGAAAACGGTCGCCCGGTTTCCCGGCAGATCGTGGCGTAAACCGCCAACGTCACGCCCATGTTCATCGCGTTGCCGACAGCATAGCCGATGATCGTGTGCGGGCGGTGCACGCTCCAGCCGAAGCCGTCGCGCTTCGCCGCGGCAAACGCCTCATCTTCCTGCGCGTAGTAGAAATTTTCGATGTCGAGCCGCGGCTGATCCTCGCGAAATGGTGTGGCGGGCAGCTTACCCTTGCCATAGGCCTCGAACGGTCCGAGGTAATGTTTCAGCCCGGTCACCAGCGCGACGTGCTCGACCGAGCCGGCGTTCGAAACCGCGTCCAGGACGTTGCGCACCATCGCCGAATTGACCTGGATATTCTCGGCCTCGGTTTTCTGCCGCTGCCAGCTGCTGAGGAAGACGGCAGTGGGCTTAAGCCCCTGCAAGGCAGCGCGAAGCGATGCCGGGTCCAGCAGATCGGCCGCCACGGGCACAACGCCATCGATTTCCGTCGAGGGTCGCCGGGCCAGTCCGTGAACCTGCCATCCTTGCTCGCGGAGGCGGCGGGCGAGATTATTGCCGACGATGCCACTGGCGCCAACCACGAGTGCGGAACCTGCCATATTTCAATATCTCCCGAAGCTTTCAATATCTCGGCGTGATGCAGGGAAGATAGGAACCGACCAGGGATCGGCGAGCGCCGTCGCTGCGGCGACGGATCACTGTTTGTTGAGACAAGGTTTTGCGATCGCGGGGCCGGCCGTCCGAATGCCGGTTTAATCGATGACCGCGTGTTCCGCGGCGGCCTGCTGGCTGCGGAGGGCTGCCTTGGTCGAGCCGATCATGATCGCAAGCGGGATCGAGCCCAGGATGAAGAACATCACCAGCTGATAGTCCTGCGAGAACGCGATGATCTGCGCCTGGATCGCGACCATGACATCCGCCAGCGCCCGGCCGCCGTCGGAACTCATGTCGATCATGCCGCGCACGTTCGGCATCTGCATCGCATGGTTGAACGGATTGATGTGCTCGGACAGGATCGCGTAGTCGCGGCGGCCGCCTTCGGTGAGCTGCGCGATCACGACGGAAATGCCGATCGAGCTTGCGACGTTGCGCATCAGGGTCAGCATCGAGGTGCCGTCGGTGCGCAGATGGTTGGGCAAGGTCAGGAACGCCACCGTGCTCAGCGGCACGAACACCAGGCCGAAGCCAAAGCCCTGCACAATCGAGACCGTCACGATCTCGGGCACGCCGGTCTGGTCGGTCCAGCCGGTCATGTAGAACAGCGAAAAGCCGGTCAGGCTCAGGCCGGCGATGATCAGCGTGCGGGCCTCGATATATTTCATCAACCGGCCGACCAGCATCATCGCGACGAAGGTGCCGGAGCCGCGGGTCGCCAGCAACAGGCCCGCGGTGATGATCGGATAGCCGACCACGTTCTGGAGATAGGGCGACGACAGCGCCATGGTCGAATACAGCACGAGACCCATCACCGCCATGAACACGCAGCCGGAGACGAAATTGCGGTCCTTGAAGATCGCGAACTGAATGAACGGCTTCGGCGTGGTGAACGAGTGCGCGAAGAAATAATAGAAGCCGATGGCCGCGACGATGAACTCGATGATGATTTCGTTGGATCCCAGCCAGCCAAGCTGTTCGCCGCGGTCGAGCGCGAGCTGCAGCGAGCCGATCCCGATCGAGAGCGCGAGAAAGCCGAACCAGTCGAACCGCAGGTCGAGATTCTTCCTGGTCTCGTCCATGAAGATCATCAGGCCGGCCACGGTGACGATGCCGAACGGGATATTGACGAAGAACACCCAGTGCCAGGAATAGGTCTCGGTCAGCCACGCGCCCAACGAAGGACCCATGATCGGGCCCATCATCACGCCCATGCCCCAGATCGCCATCGCCTTGGCGCGTTCATGCAGCGCGTAGGAATCCAGCATCACGGCCTGCGACAGCGGCACCAGCGCCGCGCCGAACACGCCTTGCAGCAAGCGGAACAGCACCATCTGGTTGATGTCCTGCGCCACGCCGCACATCACCGACGCAATTGTAAAGCCGGCCGAACAGATGATGAAAATACGCTTGCGGCCGAATCGGTTGGCGATCCAGCCCACCGGAGCGGTCATGATCGCGGCGGCGCAGATATACGACGTCAGCACCCAGTTGATCTGGTCCTGCGATGCCGAAAGGCTGCCCTGCATATAGGGCAGCGCGACGTTGGCGATGGTGGTGTCCAGCGCCTGCATGATGGTCGCGGTCATCGCGCAGATCGTCACCATATTCCGGCGCAGGCCGGGAACCGCCGATGAAACCGGGACCGACGTCGGGCTCATCGCCGATCAGTCCTGGCCCGCTTCGGCCTTCGACAGGCCGAGCAATGCTGCGAGCGAGCGCTGATGCTTGGTGTCGATCGTGGTGTAGGCGCTCATGCCGGCCTTCAGCCGCCGCACATATTTGTCGTTGCTGTCGAAATAGATCCGCACCGGCACACGCTGCACCACCTTGACGAAATTGCCGGTGGCGTTCTGCGGCGGCAGGATCGCGAATTGCGCGCCGGTGCCGGGGCTCAGCGAGCCGATGGTGCCCTTGAACGCATGATCGGGGAACGCATCGACGTCGATGTCGACCTGCTGTCCCACCGCGACATGGGTGAAATCAGATTCCTTCAGGTTGGCATCGACCCAGGGCTGCGCGACGTCGATCACAGAGAACACCGGTGCGCCCGCCATCACGAAACGGCCGAGCTGGATCTGGTCGACCTGGGTCGCAATGCCGCCCATCGGTGCGCGCATCACGGTGTGGTCGAGGTTGCGTTCGGCTTGGGCGAGAGCAGCCTTGGCCTGGTAATAAGGCGGGAATTGCTCGAGCGGCAGGTTGGCATCGCCGAGCAACTGGGTCTTGGCGTTGCTGAGCTGTTGCTGGACGAAAGCGGCTTCCGCGCGCGCGGTGACGACCGCGGTCGAGGAATTATCGAGGTCGAGCTGTGAGCCGAAATTGCTCCTGGCCAGCGTCGACTTGCGCTCGACGTCCTTCTGCTTGAGGTCGATGGCCTGCTGCATCAGCTCGGCCATCTCGCCGTAGATCCCGATATTGGCGCGGAAATTGTTGTAGCTGGTCTTGGCCTGTTCGAGCGTGGCCTTGGCCTGGTCGACCGCGAGCCGGAACGGGATCGGATCGATCTCGAACAACTCGTCGCCCTGCTTGACGAGCTGTCCTTCGTGAACAACGACCTTTTCGATCTTGCCGGAGATGTCGGGCGTGATCAGCACCTTCTGCGCGCCGACATAGGCGTCATCGGTCGTCACGTAGCGGCCGCCATTCAGATAGAAGACGAACCCTGTGATCACGGCCACGATCGGCAGCACCACCAGCAACAGCATGCGGCGGTAGCGCTTCAAGCGGTCCACGAGCCGGCGGCGCGGCGGCGCGGCGAGCTGCTTGCCCGCATCGGGCGGATTGCCCTTCTGCTCGGGCGGGAACTTCAGGACGGGATCAGCCATAACGCGGTTCTTTCTTGGGAGATTCGCCCGGCGGAACCTGGATCGCGTTGCGCACGTTCTCCTTGATCGATTCCAGTTGGGCAAGCAGGCGATGCGCGTCCGACGGGTTGATGCCGTCGAGCGCGGTCGCGGTGATTTCGGAGCGTAGCCCGCTCAGTTTGCCGAGCAGCGGGCGGGCCGCCTTGCGCAGAAAGAGCCGGTTGACGCGGCGGTCGCTTTCGTCGCTGCGGCGTTCGATCCAGCCATGGTCGCATAGCTTGTCGATCAGCCGGGTCAGCGTGATCGGCTGCATTTCCAGCTGTTCGGCGAGTTCGGTCTGTTTCAGGCCCTCGCTGCGTTCGACCTTGGCCAGCACCGCCCATTGCGCGCGGGTAATACCGTAGCGCGCAGCCTGTTTGTCGGCATAAATCCGCACCAGGCGGTGCAATTCGCCCAGGGTAAACAAAAAACTCGCGTCCGCGGAACCACGGGGCATCGGCATCTCTTCTCTATGAGCTTACGTATAATAAGCTTGCTTATGATTTATTGATGGCAGCTTAATGGAGGGCTGACCCTCCGAAACCACATGGCTCGAAAACAACGCGGCGGGACAGCGACTTGCCCCGGCAAGGACGGCCCGACCGGAACCGGCTCGGCCGACGGCTCAATTCGTAATAAGGGCAGGAAAAAGGCACGGCGGGATTTGGGATTACCGGACGAAATGCTACATGTTGGCGGCCATGACAGCCGTCAAACCGACATTCCCGGCGCCGGACCACGACCACGACCGCTGCACCGCGGACGCGATGAGCCACGCCGAAGGGGTTTGCGCCAGGCGGGCGCAGAAATTCACGCCGATCCGGCGCCGCGTGTTGCAGGCGCTGTTGTCCAGCCACCGGCCGCTGGGCGCCTATGAAGTGATCGACGAACTCGCCAAATCGATGCCGCGGCCGGCGCCGATCACGGTGTATCGCGCGCTCGATTTCCTGATGGACAACGGTCTCGTCCACCGCATCGAAAGCCGCAACGCCTATCTCGCCTGCGCGCACGACCATGACGCCGCCGCCATGGTGGCGTTCCTGATCTGCGAGCGCTGCGGTTCGGTCGGTGAAATTCCCGCAGCTCCGGTGGCGCAAAGCCTCAACGCCGCGGCGCGCTCCACCGGCTTCACGCCGAAATTGTCCGTGGTCGAGATCACCGGTACCTGCGCGCACTGCCAGGGCGCTTGACGCAATAAGCAACACGGCGCCAA
This sequence comes from uncultured Alphaproteobacteria bacterium, assembly GCA_963755895.1. Classification (GTDB taxonomy): domain Bacteria; phylum Pseudomonadota; class Alphaproteobacteria; order Rhizobiales; family Xanthobacteraceae; genus Bradyrhizobium. Next base: position 400,077 of record CAVWMD010000012.1, on the reverse strand, counting down.
GCCGGTAACGAGGACCAATGCCGCCAAATCAAGTGACTCCCTCCGCCGGGCGTCCGCTCAGCGCGAGCGCCATCGCGCTGATGCTGATGTTGTGCCTGAGCTGGGGTTTTAATCAGATCGCGGTGAAGCTGGCATTGCCCGACGTTCCGCCGATGCTGCAGGCGATGATCCGCTCCTGCGGCGCGTTGCCGGTGATCCTTTGCATCGGCTGGCTGCGCGGCGTCAAATTCTTCCGACGCGACGGCACGCTTGGCGCCGGCTTGTTCGCGGGGCTGCTGTTCGGCATCGAGTTCGTGCTGATCTATCGCGGGCTATTGCTGACCTCGGCGTCGCGCGCGGTGGTATTTCTCTATACCGCGCCGTTCTTCGTGGCGCTGGGCTCCCATCAGTTCCTGGGCGAGCGGCTGTCCGCGTTGCAATGGGGCGGACTGGGCCTGAGCTTCGCCGGCGTCGCGCTGGCGATCGGTGTGCCGCAGCCCAATGTCGATGCCAGCGTATTGCTCGGCGATCTCCTGGTGGTCGGCGGCGGCGCGTTATGGGCTGCGACCACGCTGATTGCCAAGGGCACGAGCTTGCGCAACGCGGCGGCCGAAAAGGCGCTCGGCTACCAGGTGACGGTATCGATTCCGATATTGGGGTTCGCCGCCTGGATTTCGGGCGAGGCCATCACGCATGCGCCCGGCGCGATGGCGGTCTCGCTGTTGGCCTATCAGGCGTTCTGGGTGGTGGGGCTGACGTTCGTGCTGTGGTTCGCGCTGGTGAAGACCTATTCGGCCAGCAAACTGTCGGCTTTCACCTTCATCACGCCGCTTTTCGGTGTCGCGGCGAGCTATTTCATCATGCACGACACGCTGACCCTGGCGTTCGGCGCCGCCGCACTGTTCGTGATCGCGGGGCTCTATCTCGTCAACAAGCCGGATCCGAAGTTGGTGCCCGATCCGAACGTTCCGGCGTGATAGCGCGTTGGGCAATTTCCCAGGGATATGGTTGTCCGGCGAGTGAACGGCTGACGCCGTCTTGCGGGGATGCCGTCATACTTTCGACAGGAGCGATCTTGTTTGCGCTAACGCCGTTGTTGCTACAGGCTTATATTTGTCCTTGATGGCCAGCGCACATATTGCGGTTTGAACGAATTCGGGATTGAGCTGATCTATCTTTGCAAGCGTCGCCGCGACTTTTTCCGGGTAGTTGCGCAGCGCCAATATCATGGTGTCTTCGAATTGCTCACTCGCCGCGGCCACATCGAAGATATCGCGCGGCTTTATGCTGGCGCCACGATAATAGATTTTCTTTGTTATAATCTCAGGAATGGTTTCGAGTTGTACCGCCTCGTTTTCAATTGTCTTTTCTATCGTTGGCGACGAGGTGAGCGTATGCCCGACAACGAAATCGATCTGTCCAACGTCTTTAAATGCGATTTTCAAAAAGCCTGAGCCGTCACCGTCATAGTCAGTAGGAGGAATTTCGAAATCGAAGTCATGTAATTTTAGATCCAGAAAAGAGAGAAACTGAGGATCGGGTAAAAAAATATCAACGTCATGACTTTCTCTATGATCAATCTGCAGCACCATTTGCTGTGCCGCCGCCGAACGTCCACGAGTCAATAATTGGTTGCTGCGAGTTGGCCTGACGTATCAGCGAACAAGCCATTCGAAACAGCTGTGCCCAATCCGAAGGTTGCGTGGACTTGCTCACGCCGCGAGCGGATACGACTCGCCAGAATAGCTGGCGAATGCTTTTGCCGCGGCAGAAAGTTGGTGGGCGTCAATATCAAACATATTGGCAAAGCCGACCTGCAATTCAGGTTTAACCTCACCAAAAAAAGAGGACATATGTCCAGCTGCAGCCTTCGCGGCTGTTTGATCAAGCAGACAATGCGCAAGCTCATGCGCATCCATCTGCTTGCTATAAGGAGCATTTACAGTTGCAAGGACCAGTGCGGTATTCATATTCTGTCACCTGTCCCACCAAGTGGGAGCTCCCGTAGGGCTGCTCCTACTAGATAGGAACACTTCTGTTTAGATTGGTCCGGTAGCTCATGTTGTCAACTCTTAACTGACGCTCCCTAAACGGAGCCTAACTAAGCGCCACCTCCGCAATTTACCGCAACGAAGGTGGCCTTTAACTAGCTGAAAACACAAAGATATCGGGATGCGTGCATCGAGCGCTAACGCTCGGCGTCATGCCCATACGTGATCGCGGGACTCTATCTCGTCAATAAGTCGGACGACTCCGGCACGACTGGCACGCTCATCGATCGCTGAGATAATCGATCGCCATCTTGGGAACGATAAGCCCAAAACTCATTGCCAGAATAACGATAGCGGCCGTCATGCCGTCGGCGATCGTAGCCCCGATCAGTTCCGGGGTCGTTGCCGATCCGCCGGCAATTTGCACGAGGCCGCTGGCCATTCTGAAAATGTAGACGCCCGGTATCATGGACACCACGGAGGCAAAGCCGATGGCCGCAAACGGCATGTGCCAACGGCGCGAGACCGGCGTGAGGACGAGCCCGACCACGACACAAGCCACAAGGGCGCCGCCGGCGACGCCGAAACCGAAGGTGGTAAGCGCCGCCCACCGCAGCGCATGGGCCACCATGCCGACCGCCACCGGCCAAGGCAGCATCCGGGGCGGCATGGAGAAGAAGATGCCGTAAGCCGCCACGGCGACGCCGGCGGCAATCATGTCTTGCCACAACGGCACGGTCTCGCCGGCCGCATCGGCGGGCAGCGAGACATCGAGCGTTGCCAGTCCAAGCAGCAAGCCGATCGAGATCGCCGCGGTGACAAGCATCGCGTAGATCAAACGGGCGGCGCCGAGATGGATGCGGCCGTTGGCGAGGTCCAACGCGCCGTTGAGGATGTGCGGCCCCGGCACCAGCACCATGCATGGGCAAACCGCGACCAGACGCAGTGACGTGCTCAACTGGTAACGCACCGCGAGCGCGCCGATGATTCCGGCAAGAAGCGCCGCGCAAAATGGCTGGACGAAGACGTTCGTGGTCAATCGCGTCAGGCCGCGACGGAGCACCGCGCCAGCGCCGCCGCTCAGGAATATCAGTACGGCCGCGGCGGGTTGCTTGACGCCGAAGATCACGGCCAATGCCACGGCGCCAGCCGCGGCGGCGAGCGCAAATAGCCACGTCGCGGCCGGTGGCGCCCGTGAGATGGCGCCGAGTACCCTCATGGCGGCTGCCGGCGCAACCTTGCCCGTTTCGACATCCTTGACCAGCCGCATCGCGGAAGCCACACGGTCCATGTCCACGCCGGTGGGATCGGCGGGTAGCTGGCAGATCAGATTGACGTCTTTATCGCTGGACTGAAGCTGCAGTTCGCCCCAGCGCGGCATCAGCGTGACGCGCAATCCCAGCCGGCGCGCGAGCCCTTCGGTCGCGGCCACGGTCTGTTCGGTGGCTTGCCCGTTGATGAAAAGAACCCGGGCCAGAGCGAGCACCAGATTGGATCGCTCATCCGACGGCATCTAAGTTTCTCCCAACCTGGTCTTTGCCGACGCTCACGTCCTGCTGGTTGCCGCCGCGTCGCTTGCGACATAGGGCGTCACCATCTTCTTCGGATCGACGACCCGATCGAATTCGGCCTCCGTGACAAAGCCCAATTGCAACGCCGCGGCCTTCAGCGTGAGATCGTTGTCCATGGCGTAATGGGCGATCTTCGACGCCTTGTCGTAGCCGATGATCGGCGCAAGCGCGGTCACCAGCATCAGCGAGCGCTCGACATACTCGTTGATCTTCTTCAAATTGGGCCTGGTTCCCTCGACCAGGAATTTGCGGAAGTTGACGCAGCCATCGCTCATGATCGTGATGGAGTGCGTGATGTTGTAGATCATCAGCGGCTTGTAGACGTTCATTTCGAGGTAGCCGCCGGCGCCGCCAAAACCCACCGCGACGTCATTGGCCATCACCTGCACCGCGACCATCGTCAGTGCTTCGCATTGGGTCGGATTGACCTTGCCCGGCATGATCGAGGAGCCCGGCTCGTTCTCGGGGATTTCCAATTCGGCAAATCCGGCGCGCGGTCCGCAGGACATCAGGCGAATGTCATTGGCGATCTTGTAGAGCGATACCGACACGGTGCGCAGCGTCCCGGAGAGCTGAACCAGCGCGTCGTGGGCACCCTGCACGGTGAATTTGTTGGGCGCGGTGACAAACGGCAGTCCCGTCAGCCTGGCGATCTCGGCCGCCGCCGCTTCGGCAAAGCCCGGCGCCGAGTTGATGCCGGTTCCGACCGCCGTGCCGCCGAGCGCGAGACGATACACGCCTTTCAAGGCCGTCTCGATCCACTCCAGGCCCTCCGACAACATTCCGGTATAGCCGGACCATTCCTGACCCAAAGTCAGCGGCGTAGCGTCCTGCATGTGGGTTCGCCCGATCTTGACGATGTCGTTCCACGCCTGCGATTTCGCGGCGATCGCATCGCGCAATGCCGTGACCGCGGGTATCAGGCGCTGCTTCACGTTGACGGCGGCGGCGATATACATCGCGGACGGAAACGTGTCGTTCGACGACTGCGCCATGTTGACGTGATCATTGGGGTGAACCGGAGCGTGGCTGCCAAGCGGAGTGCCTGCGAGTTGGCAGCAACGGTTGGAGATCACCTCGTTGACATTCATGTTGAACTGGGTGCCGCTGCCGGTCATCCAGACATGCAGCGGAAACATGTCGTGGTGCTCGCCGGCGAGGATTTCGTCGCAAGCCTGAACGATCAATTTGTATCGCTGATCGTCAAGCCGCTTGCCGGCGTGGTTGGCGCTGGCGGCGGCTTTCTTCAGGGTGGCGTAGGCCGTGATCATCTCACGGGGCATTAAATCCTTGCCAATGCTGAAATGCTCGAGCGAGCGTTGGGTTTGCGCGCCCCACAATTTGTCGTCAGGCACTTCAACAACACCGAGGCTGTCAGTCTCTTTCCTCATGCCGGCCATAGATCTCTCCGAGGTTGCTACGGGAATTACTGAGGGGCGGGTCGATCTCCTGCCACTGGCTTACGCCTGGAGCATGATCCGGAAAAGTGGAAACCGGTTTTCCCTCGGGACAAACGCGAAGCGTTTGCCCGGAGATTATGCTCAAACAATAAACCGGAGTTGGATGACGATTTGAAGATAAGTCATCCAGCTCCAGGTATTGGCGGGCGCTACGCTTTCTTCGGCGACCAGCGATACGCCTTGATGCAGGCGCCGCCCATCAGCATGGCCCGCTCGCTGTCGCTGAGGCGGCTGGTCTTCAGGAAGGGCTCGACGGCCTGCTCGTAATTGACGACGGCGAAGGCACGGGTCCAGTCGGTGCCCCACAGGCAGCGATCGAAACCCCAGGCATCGAATACGCGGGCCAGCGGATCCCAGATATCGGGATAAGGATACGGCTCGCGCGACAGTGTGCAGGCGCCGCTGACCTTGATCACGGCGTTCGGGCGCCGCGCAAGTTCCAGCACCTTCGGCAGGTCGGCCCACGGCTGCGGCGGCGCGGGCGGCACGCGTGGTTGCAGGATACCGAGATGGTCGATGATGAAGCGCGTATCAGGATGGCGATCGATCAGCGCTGTGCCCGCGTCCAGATTGTCCCAGCACAACAGGTTGACCGGAAAATCGTGGCGAACCGCCGCGCGCGCGATCCGGTCGAACCCGGGATCATCGGGCGCGCGCTTGTGTTCCTTGGTCAGCATGATGCGGATCCCGACTGTGCTCGGTGTCTTCTTCCAGTCGGCGACCACATCGGCGACATCTGGATCATCCGGATCGACCGGCTTGACGATCGCGAGCCGGCCGGGATGGGCCTTGGCCACTTCCACGGCATAGCTTGCGTCGTAGCGGTACATCGAGAAGGCCGAGATGAAGATCGCGCCATCGACACCGACCTTGTCCATCGCCGCCACCATCTCGTCGCCGGTGACATGATCGGGCCAGTTCGGCACGCTGTGCCACGGCCGCTTCGGCGTGTTGGCTTCATAGGCATGGACCTGGGAATTGACGATCGTCATCGGGGCGGCTCCTCTGTGCCAAATGGGTGACAAGTCTGCGCAAGTCTGGGCCAAACAAGTCTGGGCCAAACGATTTTGGACAATGCGGCAGGCCGGTGTCCAGAGCGCAAAGGCGCGGCAGCGTTGCCGCTGCCGACGGGTCGCAAGCCGAAGCTATTTATTGACAGGTTGATTGCGGCTAGAATGGGCGGCCAGACCGGATCTCACACGGCATCGGGAGACGTCAGATGTTTATCGCCATGAACCGCTTCCAGGTCGCCAAGGGGTCCGAAGCCGCCTTCGAACATGTCTGGGCGTCACGCGACAGTCATCTCGACAAGGTGCCGGGCTTTGTCGAATTCCATTTGCTCAGGGGGCCCGAAGCCGAAGATCACACGCTGTATGCGTCCCACACGATCTGGAAGAGCCGGGCCACCTTTGAAGCGTGGACCAAATCGGAGGCCTTCCGTGCAGCGCATGCCCGGGCCGGCGAAAATAAGCCCCTGTATCTCGGGCATCCTCAGTTCGAGGGTTTTGAGACGGTTCAGACCGTGAAAGGCGGCACCACCGCGACGGCGTGACGCGGCGCGCTGAGGTGTGATGATGGTATCACGGGCAGCCATCATCAGAGATGATCATGGAACCAGCGGAGCAAGCACAATGGCAATACACAAAGGTGAATGTTTCTGCGGCGCGGTTCAGCTCGAGGTCTCCGGCAACCCCGAGGGCATGGGATATTGCCATTGCCAGTCATGCCGTTCGTGGTCGGGTGGACCGGTCAACGCTTTCACGCTCTGGCAGCCGGAGGCGGTGCGCGTAACGGCAGGCGCCGAGCACGTCGGCATGTTTCAAAAAACGCCGGTCAGCCAGCGGCAATATTGTACGAAATGCGGCGGTCACCTGATGACCAACCATCCGCCGCTCGCTCTGGTCGACGTGTTCGCGGCGACATTGCCCACGCTCAAATTTGTCCCTGGCCTTCACGTCAACTATGCCGAGACCGTGCTGCCGATGCGCGACGGACTGCCGAAGCTGAAGGATTTTCCGGCCGAGTTGGGTGGATCGGGCGAACAGATCCCGGAATAGCGCGGTTACGGTCGGGCGAACCCGCTACGTCTCCGGCGCCGCTTGAACCAGCATTTGCAGCGTGGAGCGGGTCGGCGCGAAGAACGTCGTGCCGGTATGTGGCGTCGAGAAATCGAGCAGGCGGTCGTACGCGCCTGGCGGATCGCCGACATACATCCGTTGCAGCATCTTCTCGATCACCCAAAGATACCGCGAATAGCCGATGAAATAGGTGCCGAATTCCTGATGTCCCGGCCGGCCGAACGGCATGTTGTCGCGCAGGATGTCGTATTCGTTGCCGTCGGCATCGGTGATGGTGGCGAGCGATTTATGCGATTTGCGCGGCGCATCGTCGTCATCGATTTCGATGTTGTCGATCTTGGTGCGGCCGATGATCTCTTCCTGGAGCGGCGTCGGCGTTTGCTTCCACGCGGCGAGATCGTGCAGGTATTTCTGCACGACGACATAGCTGCCGCCGGCGAAGTCGCCATCTTCGTCGCCGACCAGCGCCGATGCGGGCAGATCGAGTCCGGTCGGGTTGGCCGTGCCGTCGACAAAGCCAAGCAGGTCACGCGCATCGAAATATCGAAAGCCCGAGACTTCGTCGATCACCGTCACGCCGGCGCCAAGGCTGTCGAGCAGGATCCGCTCAAACTCGAAGCACAAATCGGGGCGCTCGGATCGGATATGGAACAGCAGATCGCCTGGTGTCGACGGCGCGGCGTGAACCGGTCCCTTGATCGGCGCAAATGGCTTCAGCTCGTTCGGCCGTTTGTCGGAATGCAAGCGATCCCAGAGCTCGCGGCCGATCCCGGCGATGCATGACAGGCGGCCGGAAAGATCGCGGAAACCAACGGTCTTGACCAGATCGTCAAGCCCATCGAGCACCGAGCAAACCTTGGCCAGTGCGCTCGCTTCGTTCGCAACCGTGACCACGAGAAACACCGCCGCCAGCGACAGCGGAGCATCGATGCTCTGCGCGTCGATCGGCACCCTGTCCCAGTTCTTGCCCGACATGTTCGAATTCCCCGCTTGCTCCCGGCAAATGAGGATATCGCGATAGCAAGCGGCTACGCAACAGCGCGGGCCGTGACGCTGTGCGCGTCGCAAGGAGAGGCGCGCCCCGCGGTTGGCCTCACGCTATTCCGATTGTGACCCACGCCGAACTCTCGGCGGGTCGTCCCTGCGAACGCAGGGACCCATAACCCCTGCGTTAGAAATTGAACACAGGCTTCTGCCCCATTACCAAACGAAAGTCCTCGCCGTATGGGTCCCTGCGTTCGCAGGGACGACTTGTTGAGATGCGTTACCGAGCCTCACGCCGTCGTTAGCTCGCCACGGGCTTCTCGTCATTCCGCCGCGGCGACGGCGGAAGGTACCCGCGTGGTGTCGCGCGCCAGCACCAGCAGCAGCACGAGGAATCCGGCCTCGACCGCCGCGAACAGCACGAAGGCTGCCGGAAACGATCCGCCGGTGGCGTGGATCACCGCGCCCATCGACCACGGTGCGGCGAAGCTTGCGAGGATGCCGAACACCTCGGAATAGCCGATCGCGGCCGGCGCCAGCGTGTCAGGGTATTTCTCGCTCATCAGCGAAAAGATCGCGCCGCCGCCGAGCACCGCAAGTCCGCTCAGCGCCGCGTACAGGACCAGCACCAGGAAGCTCATCTCGTAGACCGTGCTGGTCAGGAACAGGATCGCGGTCAGCATCGCCAGCAGTGCGCTGAGCTTGATCATGAAGGTCTTGCCCATATTGTCGGCCATGTAGCCGCCGATGATCAGGAACAGCACCTGCGACAGTCCCATCACGGTGCCGATGATCGCGCCGGATGCCGGCGGCATGTGTTGCACCGTGATGAAGGCCGGCACCACCCAGGTTGCTGTGCCGGAAAGCGCGAAGGTGCAGGCCGCGATGCCGAGGCCGCCGACCGCGATCCATTTCGACTTGAAGATTTCGGTAACCGGCAGGTGCGCGCGCACCGGTTCGTTTTCCCAGGCAAAACCGGTATAGCCGATTTCGGCAGGCCCCGCCTTGACGAAGATGGCGTCGAGCACGGCGACGATCAGGGTGCCGGCCGCCAGCACGGCGAAGAAGTGCCGCCAACTGGTGGCGAGCGTCAGCGGAATTCCCAGCGCGAAGTCCATGGTGATCGCGAGGCTATAGGCCGCGAGGATCATGCCGACCACGGCGCCGCGCCGCCATTGCGGAAACCAGCCGAAGATCAGCTTCATATTGCCGATGAAGATCGCAGCGTCGAAGAAGCCGATGATCAGGCGAAGCGCCAGCAGCTGGGCGTAGCTCTGCACGAACACCTGCAACACCATGCCGATGCCGGTGCCGACGAGGCCGATCAGCAGCAGGCTGCGCGCCGACATGTTGCGGCTGAGCGGCGACCACGCCACCATGCCGATGCCGACCGTGACCGCGAAGATGCCCTGGGCGAGGCCGGCCTGCTCGGGGTTGAGATTCAGGGTTTGCGAGATCCAGGAAATCACCGCCGCGAAGGCGTACCAGTCGGCGGCGAGAAACATCTCGCATACGAAAGCGAGAGCCAGCATCCATTTCTGCCAGCGTCCGATGCGGGCCCGGTCGGATTCGGAAAGCGTTGTCCAGTGCATGGTCGACCCCTTGTGATCGGTTGAAAATCGGCAAGACGTTGGCGGTTCAGGCCGGCGGCGGCAGGAAATTGACGTCGTGTTCGGCGGCGATGCGAACCACTTCCGCCGGGTCCGGCACCTGATGGATGCGGTCGAACAGGGTTTTCAGCGAGCAGGTCGGCGTCACCCAGAACAGGCTGGTGGCGGTCTCGCCCGACTTGTTGAAGATGCCGTGGGGAATGCCGCGCGGCATCCGCACCAGATCGCCGGCCTTGGCGACGAAATCCTTGCCGTCCAGCCACAGATCGTAGCGACCGCTCAGTACATAGACGAATTCGTCCTGGGTCGGGTGGATATGCGGCGGCACGAAGGTGCCGTCGGGAAACACCGCGTGCCAGGCCAGCGAGTCCGCGCTCTGCTGTTTCAGCGTATAAGTCTGGCCGAGAATGCTCCAGACGACGTTGTCAAATCCTTCGCTGGCCGGGGTGATTCCGGCGGGCATGATGGTCATCGATGGTCCTCCTGTTCGGATCAAGCCGGCTCAGCCGGTGAGAAAATCAGTGACGATGTGAGCTGCCTCGGGCGTCTCCTCGAACACCAGATGTCCGGTCGCGGGAACCAATTCGAGCGTGCCCTTGGGAAGACCGGCCATCCAGGCCTGCGCCTGCGCGGTCGGCCGCAGCCGGTCCTGCGCGCCCCACAGCACCAGCGTCGGCGAGGTGATGCGATGCAGCCATTGCCGCAGCTTCGGGTTGCCCTGCGGATGCGCGCCGATCAATTTGGCGTAGCCGTTGACTTCGCGGCCGAGCCGCGCGTCGAAAGCGGGATCCGGCGCGCTCGGGAAATAGCGCAGCACCACGGCCGGACCGTGCGCCAGATAGGCCGGCAATTCCTGCGGCGGGAAATCGAACAGCCCGGGTGCCGGCGCCTCCTCGACCACGAGGCCGGCCGGCGCGACCAGCACCAGGCGGCGCAGCCGCTGCGGCTGGCGTATCGCAAATTCAGCGGCAAGCCAGCCGCCGAGCGAGAAGCCGGCCAGATCGAAATCGTGCAGCCCCATCCGGTCGAACAGGTCCATGTAGTGCAGTACATAGTCGTCGATGCTGTCGAGCGCCTCGGCATCGCCGGAATCGCCGAAGCCGGGATGGTAGGGAATGATCACCTTGTGTTTCGCCGCCCAGCCGCGCGCCATCTCGAAGCCGGGAAATGTCCCGGTGCCGTGCAGGAACACCAGTTCCGGCCCGCGGCCGATGGAGAGCACGACGGTGCGGATGCCATTGATGTCATATTCGGCGCGCGCGAAGCCGGCGGTGCTGTCGATCGCGCTTCCACTTCCCTCGGTCATGCCTTCATTCTCCCATGCAAAGCGCTTACGGATGCGATGTCGGCGCGGCGGTGGCTTGCGATGTGACCGGGCTCAACCGGTGACGCCGAACACGGTCCATTTCGCGCCGGGGCCGGGCAGGCCAAGCAGCGCCTTGCCGCATTCCTCAACGATCTGGTCCGCCATCAGGATGTGCTGGGTCCCCGAATGGATGTCGCGATAGCAGCGCTGCATCGCCGTGTTGTGCAGTGAGGCGCCGCGCGACGCGCGGTGCGCGAAGGTGCCGACCTCGGAAATCACGTCGTGAATGTGCCGCAGCGACAGCTTGATCATGGTCATCTGGTCGAGCGACGGCGTCTCGCCGCGGCTGCAGGTCTCGGAGACGCCGCGCCAGGTTTCGTGCACCAGCGCCCGGGCGGCGCGGTAGCGCGCTTCGGCTTGCGCGAACTGAAATCGGAAACTGGCGCTGTCGCTCGATTGGCCGAAGGGATCGCGGCGCGGCACGATCACCTTCACCAGTTCGTCGAGCATCCGGCGCCCGACGCCGATCGCCCAGCCGGAATGGGCCCAGGCGCTGTAGCCGGCAAGGCCGAGCGCGCCTTGCGTGCCGCCGCGCCGCGGCGCGCCGATGTCGAAGTCGTAGGTCATCTCGGTGGGAACGAACAGTTCGTCACCCTCGCTCAGCGTATAGTCGAAGCTACCGGTGGCGCGCAGGCCGAGCACATCCCAATTGCCGAGCAGCTTGATGGTCGAGCGCGGATGATGCGTGACCACGATCTTGGGCTGGCCGTTGGGCTGGATGATCATGTCCTTGCCCGTGGATCGGTGACGAAGCAGCCGGAGTGCACCCACTCGGCATGCTGGATGCCGCTGCCATAGGCCCAATGGCCGCGGATCATGTAGCCGCCGTCGACCGGGCGCGCGAAGCCGCGCGGCACGCCATTGCCGGCGATAGTGATGTCGGGCCCGTTGGCGAATACCTTGTCGATGCCGCTGTCGGCGATGTAGATCGCCATGGTGGTGCCTTCCATGTTGTTGCCGATCACGCACCAGGCGGCGGAGGCATGCACGTAGGACAGCCGCTCGACCACCGTCATGGCGTCGTAGGGCGACAGCTCGGGGCCGCCGACCGCTTTCGGGAACAGCATGGTGTAGATGCCGGCCTTGCGCATCGCAGCCACCACGTCGTCGGTCAAATGGTAGAGGCTTTCGGCCTCGCTGGCTTGCGCCTCGATCAGCGGCAGCAACGCGTCGAGCCGCGCATGGAATTCCGCGACCGGGGTCGCCGCGGTTTCGATCGTGGTGGGCTTCACCGATACGTTCATGGTCGATATCCTTCGTTAGGCCTGCTGTCTCCGCCGCGGCGCCAAAGGACGGCCGATCGCGCGCCCGCATGCGGACGCGACCGGGGCTTTGAGCCTCGCTTGGCGTTGAAGACGTTCTTTTTCGGATCGCGCGGCGACGATGCGACGGTCATGCCGATCGCCATCGCCGCTCAGTCGCATCCCGCTGTGAAGCTAGGCGGAGCACAAGGCCACCGACAATCCCCCATGATGGGGGGATCGGCTCAGGGGCCCGGTGTTAGCAAGTGCGGTAAAACTAAGCGCCGCGCCTCACGGCTTGCTGCTTTTTTTCGCTTGACCAAACAACGGGCTGCGGAGAGCCTGTATCAGGGGAGTGCGGAGGTGGGCGGACGCCCTGCGCCGTCTTTATGTCAGATCCAAGCGAGGGAAGCGTGCAAGCGGTTTCCGGGTTCCAGAACGATCATTTGGCCGATCGCATGATGTCGATCGCGGAAAGCCGGTCGCTTGACGCCCTCGGCATCGCCTGTGGTACGGCGCTGCGCGATTTGACCGCCTCGGCCACGGTCGGCCTCTATCTGCTGGATGCCGTCGAGCCTGATCTGGCCTACAGCCAGTATGTCGCCGAAGACTTCCTCGACAATTATCGATCCGGCTTCTGGAAGGCCGATCCGGTGCTCGACTGTATTCTCACCCAGGGACGTACCGTGGACGGCGCGTCGCTGCTGGGCGCCGACGGCTGGCCGCGCAGCACCTCGCTGGAGATGCTTCGGCACTGGGGTTTTGGCTGCAACATGGGCGGGCCGCTGCGCCACGAGAACAGGATCATTGGCGTGTTGTTTACCGCTACTCGTGAGGCCTCGGGCTACACGCCGCTGCAGCGGCAGCGCATGGAAATGTTGTGCCGCGCCGCGTCGCTGGCGCTGGCTAACATCAGAAAAGCCGGCCGGACGACATTTCCCGGCGCTGAGAATGGGTCTCCTGCGAGCGAGCATTCGTCCGCCATCATGCTGCGCAATCCGGCGACGTTGTCGATGGCAGCACTTCCGCGGCGTTCGGCCGACGTCGCGATCCGGGTGTGCCGCGGCCAGACCAATAAGGAAATCGCGCGTGAGATGGGGATCTCCGACCAGACTGTGAAGGAGCACGTCGCCAATCTCTGCAAACGTTTCGGCACCCATAACCGCACCGGACTGGTGGCCTGCCTGCTCGGCGGGATGTCGCAGCAATAGCGGCGCTGCACGGCGACGCCAATCGTCCCGGATCACGACGTCAGTTTTTCCAGCTCTCTGCTCAATTCGTGAAGTTGGTAGGGCTTGCGCAGAATGGGAAACGGCACGTCGACGTCGCTTCCGTTCCCGCTGTAGCCTGTCAGAAGCAGAATCGGCAGTTTCGGGTGCAGCTCACGAATAGTCCTGGCCAGTCCCACGCCGTCCAGCTTTCCCGGCATCACGATATCGCTGCAAACAATGTCGATGTCGTTGTTTTCGATTTCCGCCAATGCAGCCGAAGCGTCCGAGGCCCAGCGGACGGTGTAGCCGAGCTGTCGCAGCAAGCCGCTGCTTGCGTCCGCCACTTCGGGATTGTCCTCGACCAGAAGAACGGTGCCGTTGCGGACTGCTGCCAAGACGTCATCTTCCGGCGCCTGCTCGGCGGTCGATCTCGGCAGGCAGATCGTGATTTTGGTGCCCTCGCCCAGGGTACTCCTGAGATCGATCGAGCCCCCCGCCTGATAGGCGAACCCGTGCACCTGCGACAGGCCAAGACCGGTACCTTTGCCGACCGGTTTCGTGGTGAAGAACGGGTCGAATACCTTTGCCGCGATATCGTCCGGAATTCCGGTGCCGGTATCTTCGACCGAGATGGCCACCAGATCATCACCCGGCATGTTCCTCGCGGTGATGGTGACCAGGCCGCCTTCCGGCATCGCGTCACGCGCATTGACGACAAGGTTCACCAGCGCGGTCTCGAACTCGCTTGGATCGACGACGATGTTCCAGACGTCGTCTTCGACATCGATCACCAGCGATACCGTGCTACCCAGGCCGCTGTTCAAGACGTCGCGCAGCGCATGGAGGCGCTCGGTTATATTGATCGTTTGCGGTTGAACGCTTTGGCGCCGCGCGAAGGTCAGCAACTGGCGGGTGAGACCGGCAGCGCGCTCTGAAGCGATCTCGATCGATCGCAACGCACGGATCGACTTCGGGCTGCTGACTTCCTTCTTGATCGTGTGAATGTTGCCGGAAATGATCATCAGCAGGTTGTTGAAATCATGGGCGACGCCGCCGGTCAGTTGACCGAGCGCATCGAGCTTCTGAGATTCCGCAAGCTGTTGCTGGATTTTTGCAAGCCGCTCCTGCGCTTCCTTGCGCTCGGAAATGTCCCGCGTGATCTTGGCATAACCGATAAGTTCACCGGCATCGTTGCGGATCGGATCGATGACGACGTTGGCCCAGAAGAAAGAACCATCCTTGCGGACGCGCCAGCCTTCCTCTTCATAGTGACCGGTCTCCAATGCCGTTCTGAGCGCATTGGCGGGCTTTCCATTGGCGCGGTCGGCAGGCGTGTAGAAGCGCGAGAAATGTTGCCCGACGATTTCCTTCGCCGAATAGCCCTTGATGCGTTCGCCGCCCGCGTTCCAGTTCGAAACGATGCCGTTGGGGTCCAGCATGTACAGGGCATAATCGGTCACGCCGCTGACCAGCGTTTTGAACTGGCTATCACTTCTGTTCAACTCCGAGAGCATACTCTCGCGCTCGGTGATATCGCGCGTGATCTTGGCGAAGCCGATCAATCTCCGCTTTTCATAAATGGGATCGATGACGACGGAAGCGAAAAATCGCGATCCGTCCTTGCGAATACGCCAGCCTTCGGCGATGAAATGTTCTTCCTTCAGGGCTATTTCCAGGGCGCGTTTCGGCATGCCCTGAACTCGGTCCTCCTCCGTGTAGAAGACGGAGAAATGCTTGCCGATGATTTCCCTGGCTTTGTATCCCTTGATACGCTCGGCGCCGGCATTCCAACTGGTGATGAGCCCCTCCGGGTCGAGCAGATAGATCGCGTAATCGGTGATGCCTTGCACCAATAGACGGAAATTACGCTCGCTTTCGAACAGGTCGCGTTCGAGTTTCTTGCCTTGAGCCATTAGGATACCCCTAAAATCACCAAATACATTTGGAGCCAAATTGTTCCCAACGCGGCGGAACCTTGCCGCCACCGGCGAAATCGTGGGATGGCGCGCGCCAAATCGCAGGCCTGATTCGGCAGCGAGGCCCGGTGGCGGGTATGGCGATTTCGGCTTAATCCGTCTCGATCGGCAGCGATGCGTCCTTGGCCCATTCGCCCATCGAACCGTCGTAGAGCGTGAGGTCGCGATAGCCGAGCCGATGCAGCAGGAACAGGTCGACGGTGGCGGAGATGCCGCCGCCGCAATAGGCGACGACGCGCTTGTCTTTTGTGATGCCTTGCGCGGTGAACTTTGTCTCGGCTTCGGCAAGCGGAACAAAGGCTTTGGTGCTGGGATCGAGCAAGGTCGCTGCCGATACGTTGCAACTGCCGGGCACGCGTCCCGGGCGGCCATAGCGGCTGGGCTCCAGCCCCTTATGGAATTGCGGGCCGAGCGCATTGACGACGACAATGTTGCGGTCGTCCTTGGCGGCGAGCACGTCGTTTTTGCCGACGAAATATCCCGGCCTCGGTTTTGCGGTGAATGTCGCGGGCGGATATCCCTTCGCCGGTCCGGTCTCGACGGCGCGGCCTTCGATCTTCCATGTGTCGAGGCCGCCGTCGAGCACCGAGGCATTTGCAAAACCGAGCGATTGCAGCATCCACCAGAAGCGCGTCGCCCACATCGGGGTGCCGATGCTGTACAGCACCACCTGGCTGTCGGCCGACACGCCGTGACGGCCGAACGCCGCCTCGAGCTGCGCAATGCCGGGCATCATGAAGTGCAGCGTCGTGTTCCGATCGGAGAACTCGCCCTGCAGATCGAGAAAATCGGCGCCCGGAATATGCCCGGCCTCGAAGGTGTGACGTCCCGGAACCGCGATGTAGGGGTGGTCGCTGCCCGCAGGGGCGGGTTCGAGATAGGTCGTGCAGTCGAACAGCCGCAGCTCCGGCCGATCGAGCAGGCTAGCGAGTTCCGTCGATGTGATGAGCGCGTTTTGACCTGACATATTCAGCCTCTCCCCTGTTTTGCCCACTGCTTTGGCCGATGGTAGGGCCTGCCTCTCGTGCTGAAAAGGCAGGCCTTGGGCGGTCCTTGCCCTTTCAATCCTGCGATTCCTGTCCAATATAGCGCTTAGGGATCGCTTCAGCCCTCGGCCCTGCGCTCCGTGACGGTGGCCAACATAAGTCTCTGATAAATAAGAGAAAAATATCTGATCCCGTATCCAGCGCGCGATCCTTCGCCGCTCCCTTGGTGAATGTCACCAAAACCTGATATTTGTGAGCCCATGAACAAGCCCGAAAAACCACCGCAAGACGACGTCGCCGGCCCCAGCGCCCGGCATCAAACCACCCAGGTCATGGTCGGCAATGTCGCCGTCGGCGGGGGCGCGCCGATCGTGGTGCAGTCGATGACCAACACCGACACCGCCGATATCGACGGCACCATCGCCCAGGTCGCAGCGTTGTCGCGCGCCGGCTCCGAGATGGTTCGCATCACGGTGGATCGCGAGGAAGCCGCCGCCGCCGTGCCGCATATCCGCGACGGCCTGCGCAAGCGCGGCATCACCACGCCCTTGATCGGCGACTTCCATTACATCGGCCACAAGCTGCTCGCCGACTATCCGGCTTGCGCCGAGGCGCTGGACAAATACCGCATCAATCCCGGCAATGTCGGCTTCAAGAACAAGCGCGACACCCAGTTCGCCGACATCATCGAGATCGCCAACAAGAACGACAAGCCGGTCCGCATCGGCGCCAATTGGGGCTCGCTCGACCAGGAATTGCTGACCAAACTGATGGACGAGAACACGCGCCTCGCCGAATCCGCGCGACGCCCGCGCGGTGACGCGCGAGGCCATGGTGCAGTCGGCGCTGCTGTCGGCCGCGCGGGCGCAAGAACTCGGCATGCCCAAGAACAAGATGATCCTGTCGGCCAAGGTTTCCGCCGTGCAGGATCTGATCGCGGTCTATCAGGAGCTGGCGCGCCGCTCGGATTACGCGATCCATCTCGGCCTCACCGAGGCCGGCATGGGATCGAAGGGCATCGTGGCCTCGTCGGCCGCGCTCGGCATTCTCCTGCAGGAAGGCATCGGCGACACCATCCGGATTTCGCTGACGCCGGAGCCCGGCGGCGATCGCACGCTGGAAGTTCAGGTCGCGCAGGAATTGCTGCAGACCATGGGTTTCCGCACCTTCGTGCCGCTGGTCGCGGCCTGCCCCGGCTGCGGCCGCACCACCTCGACCACGTTCCAGGAACTGGCGCGCTCGATCCAGGATTTCATCCGCGAGGAAATGCCGGGCTGGAAGACGCAATATCCCGGCGTCGAGGAGCTCAACGTCGCGGTGATGGGCTGCATCGTCAACGGCCCCGGCGAATCCAAGCACGCCAATATCGGCATCTCGCTGCCCGGCACCGGCGAAACCCCGGCAGCCCCGGTGTTCGTCGACGGCCAGAAATTCCGCACCCTGCGCGGCCCGACCATTGCCGCCGACTTCAAGGCGCTGGTGATCGACTATATCGACCAGAAGTACGGCGCCAAGAAGCCGGAAGCCGTGACGGCGGCGGAATAACAAACACAGCCACGGTCCCGCATAAGAAGGATCGTGTTCGAACGAACGGGGGAACGCGCATGTCTTCGCTGTCCGGCAAGCAGGGACCGCGCTATCGGCACGTCGCCGACGAAGCCGAACCCTATGAGACCATCGCCGTCGAAAAGCTGACGCCGATCATCGGCGCCGAGATTTCAGGCGTCGACATCGGCAAACTGGTTTCCGACGAGGCGCGCTCCAATCGCCAGATGGACGAGATCCATCGCGCGCTGGCCGAAAATCTCGTGATCTTCTTCCGCGACCAGCACATCACGCCGCAGCAGCATCTGGCCTTCGGCCGCAAGTTCGGTGAATTGCATATCCACCCCGCAGCGCCCCATGAAGGCGACGATCCGGCGCTGATGAAGATCTATGCCGACAAGGATTCACCACGCGCCAATGGCGAGGGCTGGCACACCGACGTGTCCTGCGATGTCGAGCCGCCGATGGGCTCGATCCTCTACATCAAGCAGTGCCCGCCGCGCGGCGGCGACACGCTGTTCGCCAATATGTACGCGGCCTATGAGGCGCTGTCGGACCGCATGAAGGCCTATCTCGACGGGCTCACCGCGCTGCATGACGGCGAGCAGACCTATCGCGGGCTCTACGCCAATTACGGCGTCGCCGACCGGCCGGCCTATCCGAGCGCCGAGCATCCGGTGGTGCGCACCCATCCGGTGACGGGCAAGAAGGCGCTCTACGTCAACCGCGGTTTTACCCGCTATTTCATCGGCATCCCGCGCGACGAGAGCGACGCGATGCTGGCCTATCTGTACCAGCACGCCGAGAACCCGCTATTCCAGTGCCGTTTCCGCTGGACTGAGAACGCCATCGCGTTCTGGGACAATCGCTGCGCCCAGCATCGCGCGATGTGGGACTACTGGCCGCACACCCGCGCCGGCACCCGCGTCACGGTAAAGGGCGAACGGCCGGTGTGACACCGGGTGTTTTCAAGTCAACGGCTCGCGCGAATGCGCGCCCGATGACAGGCTCCGTGGATACCGGTTCGCGTGAAGAAAACGCGCCAAAACATAATTTCGGCACTGGCCAAATCAGGCCACTCGCCAGGACAAAACGGGCCACCGAACAGCGCAACGCCAATGTCGTCAATGGGATAGACGGGACTGGAATTAGGGTTTAACCTGAAGGCGTCGCCGGGATGCCGCCAGTCCATGAAGGGCAGCCCCAGTAATTGCTGCGAACTCGGGTCGCCTGCAATGGTGGATCAATCCCAGGAGATTCAGCCGGACCTCCGCATTCTCGTCCGCGTTGTCTCAGCTTGCACATTAGGCCTCTGGGCATTTGCAGCAGGTTTGCTGATCGGGGTATTTCTGTTTTCGTGATCAGCGCACCCCCGCGCTGGGCCTTTTTTGCGGGCCTCAGGACTTTCCCCGGCGAGACACAGATAATTTCACCCGCCCTTGACCGCGCCGGCGGTCAGTCCGGCCACGATCTGGCGCTGCGCGAAAATCGTCAGCAGCAGTACCGGCAGCGTGACGATCAGCGCCGCGGCGGCGAGTGGGCCCCAGCTTAGCTGGTCGAACGAGATCATGTTGTAGACCGCGACCGGCAGCGTCCGCGTCTCGCGCCCGGCCAGCACGATGCCGAACACAAAATTGTTCCAGGAGAAGATCACCGCGAGAATGAAGGCGACCGCAATGCCGGGCCGCGCGATCGGCAGCGCGACGTAGCGAAAAATCTGCCAGCGGTTGGCGCCGTCGATCAGCGCCGATTCCTCGAGCTCCATCGGCGTGGTCTCGAAATAGCCGATCATGATCCAGATCACGATCGGCACCGTGACCACGAGATGGATGATGATCTGCGGCCACAGCGTGCCGAGCAGGCCGAGCCACTGGAATAATAGAAACAGCGGGATGAGATAAGACAGGCCGGGCGTGATGCGGGCGATCAGGATCACGATCGCGGCCTTGTGCGCCCGCATCCGGGCGAGGCCATAGCCCGCGGGCACGCCGACCAGCAGCGCGAAGCCGGTCGCAGCGCCCGGTGACGATCAGGCTATTGACAAAATAGGTCGAGAACCGGTTCGACGACAGCACCGCGGCGTAATTGCCCCAGTTGAAATGCTCGGGGATGAAGACCGGCGGATAGGAGGCGTTGTCGATCTCGAACTTGAGCGACAGTGAAATCATCCAGAGGAAGAACAATACCGCCGGCGACACGATCACGAGCAGCGCGAAGGCAAGTCCCGCGCGGCCGAGCAGCTCCCGGAAGCGGCTCATGCGCTGCCTCCGGTATCGTTCCAGTGCGTGGTCTGGCGCAGCCGCAACAGCGCGCCCGCCAGTGCCACGATCAGCGCGAAGAACACCACCACGATCGCCGAGGCGTAGCCGACGTCGTAGTAAACGAAGGCGACGCTGTAGAGATAAAGGTTGATGGTCTCCGACGCGGTGCCGGGACCGCCCTGGGTAATGGCAAAGATGATGTCAAAACTTTTGACCGCGTCGATCATCCGGATCATGCCCGCGATGAACAGAAACGGCATGATCAGCGGCAGCGAGATGTAGCGGAAGGTTTGCCAGCGGGTGGCGCCGTCGATCTGCGCGCTCTCGTAAGGCTCGCTCGGGATCGCGGCGAGGCCGCCGAGCACGATCAGCATCACCAGCGGCGACCATTGCCAGGTCTCGACCAGCACCAGCGAGGGGATCACGGTCGCGGGGTGAAACACCCAGAGCTGGGCGGGAAGGCCGACCAGCGACAACAGATAATTCAGGATGCCCAGTTGCGGGTGGAACATCATGGTCCACACCAGCGCGATCGCGACCGGCGTTGCCATCATCGGCATGATGAACAGGCCGCGCAGCAGCCCGCGCATCGGAAATTTGTTGTGAAACACCACCGCCGCCAGGGTGCCGAACATCAGCGGCAGCACCACCGACAGCGCGGTATAGACCAGCGTATGCCCGATCGATTCGACGAAGCGCGCATCGCTCGGCAGCCGGATGTAATTGGCGAGGCCGACAAAGCTCGGCGCCGAGCCGACCTTCCATTCGTGCAGGCTCATCCAGATCGTGTAGGCCCACGGGAAGATGATGACGGCGAGCACCACCGTCAGCGCCGGTGCGATGAACGGCCAATAAGACGGCCGTTCCCACCCGCGTCATCGCCTGCGCGTCGGGTTCCGTCCGATCCTGACCCTGCGCTGTCGCGGCTGCTTCGCTCACGCCTTTTCGCTGCGCTCCAGGATCGGCCGGAATTGATCGTTGGCCTTCTTCAGTTCGGTCGCGGGATCGGCGCCCGACAGGGTCGCGGTCAGCGCCGCGCCGACGATGTCGCGGAATTCCGCGACCGGAACGATCACGGGCAGGCCGAGCTTGCTGATCCTGGCGGAGCCGATCACCGACTCCAGCCACTCCTGGGTCTTGACGCCCTTGCGCACGGTCTCGTCGTTGAGGATCGAGTTGCGGAACGGCACCCCGCCGCCGGCCTGCAGCAGCCGCGCGCCCATGGTTTTGGAGACGGCCCACTGGCAATAAAGATAGGCGGCCTCTTTCTTGGTGCTGGCCTGGGCGATGCCGATGCCGTCGCCATAGGTCGATGAGTATTGTCCCTTGGGTCCGGCCGGCACCAGCGCATAGCCGATCTTGCCGACCACGCGCGAGGCGGTGGGATCCTCGATCGGCGGCGCCCAGCCATCGGCGTCGATCCACATCGCGGCGCGGCCTTGCGTCAGCGAGGCCATCGATTCCATCCAGTTGAAGCCGGCGACGCCCGGTGGCGCGCTCTTCATCAGCCGCTGATACATCTTGGTGGCTTCGACAGCCTCGGGACCATCGGTCAGGATATTGCCCTTGTCGTCGAGAAACTCGCCGCCATAGTTGAGAAAGAAATTGGTCCACAGCGCCATGTTGGCGTTGCGCAGGCCGCGGCCGGTGAAGCCGTAAATGCCGGCGGCGGGATCGTTGAGCTTCTCGGCGGCGGCGACCATCTCGTCGAAGGTCTTGGGCAGTGCGACGCCCTTTTTCGCGAAGATCTCCTTGTTCCAGTAGAGAATGAAATAGTCGACCGACAACGGCAGCGAATGCATTTCGCCCTTGTCGTTCTGGGCGAATTTCAAGCCGCCGGCGGAGAAGTCATCGACCCTCAGATCCGGCGTCGTCATGGTCGGATCGTTCATGAAGCCGGTGAGGTCGGCGAGCCAGCCGGCCTTGTCGAATTGCCGCTTCTGCACGTGATAGCTGAGGTGGATGACGTCGAAGCTCGGTTTGCCGGAAGTCAGCTCGATGACGGCCTTTTGCCGCTGCTGCTGCTCCGGGATGATTTCCGATTCGACATTGATGCCGGTGAGGTCGGTGAATTCGGCGGCATATTTTTGCAGCAATTCGCCGCGCGGACCCTTGACCAGATTGGCCTCGAGCGTGGTGCCGGCGTATTTTTTCCAGTTCACCTCGGCCGCGTAGGCCCGCGGCGCCGTCAGCCCGAACAGGCCGGCCGCGGCAGAGCCGGCGAGAACGTGACGGCGCGAAATCAAGCCCTTATTCATTGTTGCCTCCCCCTTTAGCGTTCGTTGGAACGTCTTGTTTTGACCCAACACTACCAGCTACCGGATTTCTCACAACCCAGTCATGACGGCGAGCGGTGCTTGTTGCCCCGAAGGCGCGTTGACGGAGGCTTTGAGCTGCGCCAAGCTTGGGCAAAAGCAACATAAAACCGGAGGTCACCCCATGCTCCGCGCAGAAGACAATCAATTCCTCACCGAAAGCAATGCCGGCACCCCGATGGGTGAATTGCTGCGCCGCTTCTGGATGCCCGTGCTGTTGTCGGAAGAATTGCCCGAGGCCGACGGGCCGCCGAAGAAGATCGTGGTGATGGGCGAGGAATTGCTGGCGTTCCGCGATTCACGCGGCGTGGTCGGTGTGATCGATCAATATTGTCCGCACCGCGGCGCCAATCTCTGGCTCGGCCGCAACGAGGAATGCGGCATCCGCTGCGTCTATCACGGCTGGAAATTCGATACCGACGGCCGCTGCGTCGATATGCCGACCTCGTATCCCGATCTCAACGCCAAGGACCTGATCCGCATCAAATCCTATCCGGTGCGCGAATGGGGCGAGATGATCTGGGCCTATATGGGCCCAGTTGACGCGATGCCCGAACTGCCGGCGCTGGAGATGGCGCTGGTGCCGGCCTCGCACCGCTACGTCACCAAGAAATGGCAGGACTGCAACTGGGTGCAGGCGCTGGAAGGTTCGATCGACACCGCGCATTTCACCTTCGCGCATCTTTCCTTCGACAAGGAAGAGAACGAAATCCTCGACATCAAGAAGCACTTCGTCAATCCGCTGACGCGGGTCGCGACCGACCACATGCGATGGATCGCCGAAGACCCGCGGCCCGTGATCAAGATCAACCCGCACGAAGCCGGGCTGACGGTCGCCGGCGGAAGGCTCACCGGCGGCGATAACATCTACTGGCGCATCGCGCAGTTCCTGATGCCGGTGCATAGCTATGCGCCGAGTTCGATGCCCGGCGAAAACATTTTCGGCCAGAGTTTCGTACCCGTGACCGACACCAGTTGCTGGATCTACACCTACGCCTGGAATCCGGATCGCCCGCTGACGCAAGCCGAGCGCGATGGCTATGCCAATGGCAACGGCGTGATGTCGGTGGTCGACGAGAACTACGTGCCGCTGCGCAACAAGGCCAACGACTATCTGATCGACCGCAAGCTGCAGAAGACCAGCAGCTACACCGGCATCAAGGGCGTCTCCGAGCAGGATGCCGCGGTGCAGGACAGCCAGGGCCCGATCGCCGACCGCACCCGCGAACATCTCGGGCCTACCGATCTCGGCATCATGCATTTCCGCAAGCTGGTGATGGAGGCCGCCCGCGCCCTGCAACAGGGCCAGCCGCCCGCGCATCTGGCGCATCAGGATCGCTACACCGTGCGCTCCGGCGGCTGCGTCACCCACAAGTCCAAGGATCTGACGGCCGTGATGGTCGAGCGCTTTGGCGACGTGAACGGCTATGTCGGAGGCCCCGGCCGCAACGCCGCGGCGGAGTAAGGGCGGCGATACACTCACGGCGTCGTCCCGGCGAACGCCCGGACCCATCACCCCTGGCGTTGCTGACAAGCGAAAGCGTCTGCCCCATTGCCGAAAACGAGATGACACGGCGTATGGGTCCCGGCCCCTTACGCGCAATTGCGCGCTAGGCCGGGACGACGAACATATTAGCCGCTTGCTACGAAACTCAAAAACTACTTCCTGTATTCGCGGTTGGCGAGGCTTGCTTCCTCGAGGTCGAGGTCGCGCTCGATCCGGCGCCTGATCTCGTCGGTGATCTTGCCGTCGCGCAGCAGCATGTGAATGAACTTGCGCTCCTTGCCGATCAGTTCGCGTGTCAGATCGATTCCGGCCGCCGTGACATCGTCGACCGCGGGATCGAGCGAATCCGGCAACTGGTTGACGCGGGTCTCATGGCGGGCCCGCAACAGCTTGACCACCTCGTCCGACAATTCGCGGTCATCGGTGATGGCGTCGAGCGAGGCGAGTGCGGCTCCCAGCGCCTCGCGGCGCGCCGCGATTTCCGATTCGATCTCGGCCACATGCTCGGTGCGCCCGAACTCGGCGACACCGAGCCAGCGCACCACCGGCGACAGCCCAAGACCCAATCCGAGCAGCGTGACCAGGATAACTCCGAATGAGACGAACAGGATGAGGTCGCGATAGGGAAAGGCCTCGCCGCCGGGCAGCGCGAACGGCAGCGCCAGCGCGGCGGCCAGCGATACCGAGCCACGGACACCGGTGAAGGCGATCACGAATGTGGTCCGCCACGACGGGGATGGATCGCCTTCCCGAATCCGCTTGCTGATCCAGCGCGGCAGATAGGTCGCGGGAAAGACCCAGGCGAAACGCGCGACGATGACGATCACCGCGACCAAAGTGGTCGCGAACAGGATGTCGTCGAGCGGAAACGCCTTTGATTTTTCGTAGAGCGCCCGCATCTGGAAGCCGGTCGCCAGGAACAGCAGGCCCTCGATCAGGTAGATCACCAGGTCCCAGAAGAAGATGCCCTGCAAACGGGTCGCCGCCGAAATCAACAGCGGGCCGTTCCAGCTCATATAGAGCCCGCAGGCCACGGTTGCGATCACGCCCGAGCCGCCGAAATGCTCAGGGACCCAATAGGCGACATAGGGCGTGATCAGCGACAGCGTGATCTCGACCTGCGGATCGCGCGCGCGGTGCCGCATCCTCAAGCTGATCCAGCCGACGGCTGCGCCGAACAGCACCTCGCCGACGATGATGGCGACGAAGGTGCCGCCTGCATCCGGGAGGGAAAACGCGCCAGTCGAAATCGCCACCACCGCGAACCGATACAGGATCAGCGCGGTAGCGTCGTTGGCAAGTCCCTCACCCTCGAGCACGACCAGGATACGCCGCGGCAGTCCGAGCCTGCGGGCAATCGCCAGGGGCGCCACCACATCCGGCGGCGCCACGATCGCGCCGAGCAGGAAGCCGACGCTCCACGGCAGACCGATGAGGTAGTGCGTCGCGACGGCGACCGCGCAGGCGGTGAAAATCACGCAGCCGACCGCCAGCAGGATGATCGGGCGCAAATTGGATTTGAATTCGCGCCAGCTCATGGCGACGCTGGCCGAATAGATCAGCGGCGGCAACACCACCAGCAGCACCAGTTCCGGGGGCAGTTCCAGCGAGGGCATGCCGGGCACGAAAGCCAGCACGATACCGGCCAACAGCAGCAGGATCGCCGGTGCGACATTGAGGCGCCGCGCCATCAGCGCGGTGCCCGCCAGCACCGCCAGCAAAATCAAAAAAATCTGGAACCTGGCTTCCACGGTCTCGAAAATCCCTTAGCCCTTCCATTCGCCCGGAAAAGCAAGCGCGGTCAATGCCGCGCGCGTGCGGAATCTGCGCCGATCCGTCGCACGATATCGGGCGTTAACCGAGCTGCCGGGCGACCATTCGGCCAATTTCCGTGAAGACGGCCTCAAGCTGCGCAGCGTTCGGCGAACCGCCTTGCGTGTAGGCGGCGATCAGCACGGGTCGGTCCGGCCTCGGCCACGCCACGGAAATGTCACCGGAGGCATCCTTGCCATTGTTGCCGGTCTTGTCGCCGACGCGCCAGTCTTTCGGCAGGCCGGCGCGCAGCCGGTTGTTCCCGGTCTTGCAGTTCAGCATCCAGTTGGTAAGCCGCTGCCGCGATGGCTGCGACAAGACTTCACCGAGCGTAAATCGTTGCAGATTGCCAGCCATTGCCGCCGGTGTGGTGGTGTCGTTCGGATCGCCCGGCGGCGAGCGGTTCAGTTCGGGTTCGTTGTGCTCGAGCCGCGTCACGCTATCGCCGGTCGAACGCCAGAATGCGGTCAGCGCGGATGGGCCGCCAACCCGCGCCAGCAACAAATTGGCGCAGGTGTTGTCGCTGAGCTCGACGGCGGCTTCGCACATCTCGGCGACCGACATCGCGCCCTTGGCGAGGTTCTGTCGGGCGGTCGGGGCATATTCGAGCAGATCCTGCGGCCCATAGGCCACCATCTGTTCCAGATGATCCTCGCCGCGGTCGACCCGGGTCAGCACCAAGGCCGCCAGCGAGGCCTTGAAGGTGCTGCACATCACGAAGCGCTCCTCGGCGCGCCATGCGATCCTGACGCCGGTCACGAGATTCTCGGCGTAAAGGCCAATCCTTCCACCGGTCTCGTGCTCGTATGTCGTGAGGGCAGGGAGCGTTTTGTCGGCAGGTTCCTGCGAAGGTTCTTTCGAAGTTTCCTGGGCGAGCGCCGGCCATACGGCCAACCCCGATGCCGCAACCAGCAAAGCGCGTCGATTGAGCGTCACGAAGAGAATCCTTGAGGACTGGCGACGAGGAGCCTCGCCAGCCTTCCGTGCCAGAATTATGGCATCGCGCGCCATGTCGGCGTGGCGCTCATTCGCGCAGATCGTAGCGGTAGGATTTCGAGACGATCTGCCAGCCGTCGTTGAGTTTCATCGCCACCAGATAGTCGGTGAAATAGCGCGGCGGCAATTGGCAGCGCACCTTGATGAAAGCGGTCGACTCGTCCGACCGGTCGATGGTCACAATAAAATCCTCGCGCGGCTTGCCCTCGGCCTTGGCCGACGGCCGCTTCCGCACCCGGCCGAGCCAGTCGGGCACCGTGAGCACCTGTAGCTCGCCCTTTTCAACCCAGCGCAAGTCGGCCGAGGGGTGGAAGATCGCGCCTAGTTTGTCGGCATTGCCTTCATACAGGCCGTCGAAATAATGGCCGACTACGGCTTCAACGGTGGAACGGTCGTGACTCATGGCTGGATCTCCTGAACCCGGTTGTCAGCGCTGTGTTAGCTCGATTTTGGACGCAAAGCGCGGTCTTGGCAAAGGCTGAACCGAAACCGCTTTGGGCGCACTAAAGACCAGAGGGTTCCCAAGAGGGTCCCTATGTCGGGCGCGTCATGATGATTTGGCCTGCATTGCGAAAATGGCACCGATTTTTGTTCGCCGCGGCGTTGCTGCTGCTGTGCTCAGCCGGCCTGGGCCACCAAGCGCGTAGCGCTGGTGGTCGGTAATTCCGCCTATCAAAACGTGGCGCTGCTGCCGAACCCGGTCAATGATGGCGCGGTGATCGCGGCGACACTGAAGAGTGCCGGTTTCGATGTCGTCGATTCCCGCCACGATGTTCCGGCAGCCGAGTTGCGCCGGGCGCTGCGCGACTTCGCCGATCGCGCCCGCGATGCCGATATCGCTGTGGTCTATTACGCCGGCCACGGCATGGAGGTGGAAGGCACCAACTATCTGATTCCGGTGGATGCGAAACTGGAACGGGATACCGACGTCTACGATGAAGCGGTTTCACTGGACCGGGTGCTGGTGGCGATCGAGCCTGCCAAACAGTTGCGGCTGGTGATCCTCGACGCCTGCCGCGACAATCCGTTCGTCAAATCGATGAAGCGGACGGTGGCCTCGCGCGCGATCGGGCGCGGCCTCGCCCAGGTCGAGCCGGCGAGCCCCAATACGCTGATCGCCTATTCCGCCAAGGCCGGCTCGACCGCGTTGGATGGCGACAGCGAAAACAGCCCGTTCACCATCGCTTTGTCAAAACATCTGACGACACCGGGGCTGGATGTGCGCCGCGCCTTCGGATTTGTTCGCGACGACGTACTGAAAGACACCGCCAACCGGCAGGAGCCGTTTGTCTATGGCTCGCTGGGCGGCGACGATGTGCCGCTGGTGCCGGCTGCGGCCGCGGCACCACCCGCGCCCGCTCCCAGCGCCCAGTCCGAGGCGCGCCGCGACTATGAACTGGCGCTTCAGGTCGGCAACAAGGACGCGCTTGAACGCCTTTGTGGCGCAATATCCCGACGGCTTCTACGCGAACCTGGCCAGGATCCAGCTCGCAAAAATTGCCGCCGAGGAAGCGCGGATTGCCGCGACCGAAAAGGCGCAGCTCGCCGAACAGCAGCGGGCGCGGCTGGCCGCTGAAGGCGCGCAAACCGCGCAGCAATTGCAGGTCGCCGAAGCCGAGGCAAAGGCCGCCGAGCAGGCCCGGATCGCCGCCGAAAAAGCCAAGCAAATAGCGCTCGATCAAGCTGCCGATGCCGAACGCAAGCGCGCGACGGCAGAGACATCCGCCGCGGTCGCGGCTCCCGGCACGCGCCGAAAAGACGCAGGAGACCCAAACGATCCAAAAGACCGATGTCGCCGCGTTGACACCGGGGCCACCGCCGCAAGCCGACGTCAACAAATCGGTTCAGATCGAATTGCGCCGGGTCGGCTGCCTGACCGGCGCGGCCGATGGCGAATGGAACGCGGCGTCGCAGCGTTCGCTGACGCTGTTCAACCGCAACGCCGGAACCAGGCTCGACGTCAAATCCGCAAGCCTCGATACGCTAGATGCGATCAAGCAGAAATCGTCACGGGTGTGCCCGCTGGTCTGCGAACACGGCTTTAGGGCCGAGGGCGATCGCTGCAACAAAATCGTCTGCGGGGACGGATCGTTCCTCAATGACGACAATGAATGCGAGAAGCGGCGCGGCAAAGCTCCGACCGCGGCACGCGAACGCAACGACCGCCGCGAACGATCGAGCCGCGCCGATCGATACGACCGCGATGTTCCGGAACGGGCTCGCGCCGGCATTCAGCGCCCCGAGGCCCCGGGCATCGCAACGGGCGTCGGGTTCTGGTTCAGGCCAGGTCGTTTGCGGCATCAGCGGCTGCGCTCCGGTCGCCCGGGGATGCCACGTCGAATACAAAACCACCGCGCAAGGCGGGCCGGTCGAAGGCGGCGGCGGCAATGTGCAGGTTTGTAATTGAGTCGAAAGGCCGTCATCCCCGGGATGCGGCTGTCGCTTTCGTCATTGCGAGCGAAGCGAAGCAATCCATGACCGCAAGAAAGGTTGGATTGCTTCGTCGCAAGTGCTCCTCGCAATGACGAACTCAGGTATCTTCAAATCGCACTCGCGGCGATGTTGACCATCAGGGCGACCAGCGCGGTGTTGTAGATGAACGAAACGATGCCATGCGCGGTGGCGGTACGGCGGATGGTCTTGTCGGTGATGCCGACGTCGGAGACCTGCGCGGTCATGCCGATCACG
This sequence comes from uncultured Alphaproteobacteria bacterium, assembly GCA_963755895.1. Classification (GTDB taxonomy): domain Bacteria; phylum Pseudomonadota; class Alphaproteobacteria; order Rhizobiales; family Xanthobacteraceae; genus Bradyrhizobium. Next base: position 370,500 of record CAVWMD010000012.1, on the reverse strand, counting down.
AACGAGAAATACACAAAATCCCAGTAGTCGGCGTTCTCATGGGTGTCGCCGCTTGGAAATTGCAGGCCGCCGGGCTTGGCGCCGCGATAGAATTCATGGGCGTAATGCAGCGCGAAGATGGTGTGCACCGCGGCCCAGGACAACGCGATGGTCACGGTGGCGAGCGCCAGCGCCGGCACGCTGTGATGCGAAGCGCCGAGTTCGAACACGATCGCGGCGATGCTGGCGAACGCGCCGAACCCGACCACCAGCAGGATCAGGAACCGGCCATCGTCCTGCAGCACCGCGTTGCGCTTGATCTGCGCCAGCCCGCATTGGCAACATCATGGCGTAGACCAGCAGCAGATACGCCGCGACGAAGATGTCCCAGCCGAGCAGCGCGCGCGTCACCAGCCGCAGCGAAGTCGGCAGCAGCGCGTACGCCACGATCCCGATCATGATCGAGATGAACGTGCGCGGCCGGGCGTAGACCACGCGGACCGGCTTCGACATCTTGCGGAAGCGGGCGAGAAGCGCGTCTTCGGCTTCCTTGCCCGTCATCGGCCGCGTCAGTTCTTGCGTTCGGCGACAAATCGCGCCGCGGCGCGCAGCACGTCGCCCTTGGCGCCGAAGATCGAGAGCGCGGAATCGGCGCGGGCCAGCAGATCGCTCACGCGCTGTTTGGCGCCGTCGATGCCGAGTTGGGTAACGAAGGTGGTCTTGCCGAGCGCCGCATCGGCGCCGGCCGGCTTGCCGAGCGCCGCGGCGTCGCCTTCGACGTCGAGCAGGTCGTCGGCGATCTGGAAGGCTTCGCCGAGCGCGCGGCCGTAATCGTCGAGCGCCTGATATTCCTTTGGTGTGGACTGGCCGAGGATTGCGCCGGCAATGCAGCCATAGCGCAACAGCGCGCCGGTCTTCATCTGCTGCAGCCGCGCCACGTCGACCGGCTCACGGTCGCCGAACCGCCCCTCGCCGGCGAGGTCGAGGATCTGGCCGCCGACCATCCCGCCGATGCCCGACGCGCGCGCCAGCGCGCGGGTCAGCAACAGCCGCACCATGGGATCCTGGTGAATCTCGTCGCGGCTGATGATGTCGAACGCCAGCGTCAATAGCCCGTCGCCGGCGAGGATCGCGGTGGCGTCGTCGGCCTTCTTGTGCAGCGTGGGCCGGCCGCGGCGCAGATCGCTGTTGTCCATCGCCGGCAGGTCGTCATGGATCAGCGAATAGCAGTGGATGCATTCGAGCGCGGCGCCGGCCAACAGCGCGGAATCCCGCGCGACACCGAACACCGCCGAGCTCTCGACCACCAGGAACGGCCGCAGCCGCTTGCCTCCGCCGAGCGATGAATAACGCATGGCGTCCATCAGCCGCCTGGGGCGCGCGATCTCGTCGGGCAGCAGCGTGTCGGACAGCAATTTCGCCAGCAGGGCCTCGGTGTCCTCGGCGGTCTGGTCCAGGCGTCTTGCAAAATCAGTGACGGTAGCGGTGGTCATTAAGAATAGCTCCAGCTCAATTTGGCCGGACAATCGTTGATGGCACCGGCTTCGTCAATTCCGCAGGCAGCCAGCAGCCAGCGCCTTGAAAGCGCTGGAAAACCCATGGATTATCATGGGGATGTCAATTAAGGCCTGCTTCCCGCGAAATGTGGGCCGAACCAGAAACATCAGATTTTGCGCATTGCCCGGGTGTTATTGCTGATTTTGCTGGTTGTGCTGTTGCTGCCTTACCTGCTGGCACCGCTGTATCGTGCCGGCCATCCGGTCTCGGCGCTGATGGCCTGGCGCCGGCTGACCGGCGCGCCGGTGTCGCGGCAATGGATCGATCTCGGCGCCGTCTCGCCTTACCTGCCACGTTCGGTGGTGGCCGCCGAGGACGCCAAATTCTGCAGCCATCACGGCGTCGACTGGGGCGCCTTGCATGAGGCGATCGACGATGCCGAGGAGGGCGAGGCGACCCGGGGCGGCTCGACCCTCACCCAGCAGGTGGCGAAAAACCTGTTTCTGTGGCCGGGTCGCAGCGTGGTCCGCAAGGCGCTGGAGCTGCCGCTGGCGTTATGGATCGACTTCGTGCTGCCGAAGCCACGGGTGCTGGAAATCTATCTCAACATCGCCGAATTGGGGCCGTCCGGCCAGTTCGGCGCGGAATCGGGCGCGATATACGCCTTCGGCCATCCGGCCTCCAGCCTGTCGCCGCGGGAGGCGGCCTTGCTGGCGGCGATCCTGCCCAATCCGCATCTGCGCAGCGCCCGCAATCCCGGCCCCGGGGTGCGCCGGCTGGCCGGGACCTATACAATGCGGGCAGCAGTCGGCCGAATTGCAGCGCTGCTGGCGTGAAAATCGGGCATTTTGAGCGGTATTCGGGCCCATTTTCGTCCGCCGGGACCCTAGCTTTGCGACCCCTCATCCTCTATAAGCCCGGCCTTATCCGCATTTTAGCTTGCGCGCGAAAGCGCTGAGCCGTCCGGTTACGGGCGATGCCCGACAACACCCCTAGAGGATACCGATATGGCCGTTCCCCGTAGAAAAACATCGCCCTCGCGGCGTGGCATGCGCCGTTCGGCCGATGCCCTGAAGAAGCCGACCTATGCCGAGGACAAGGATTCCGGCGAATTGCGCCGTCCGCATCACCTCGACTTGAAGACCGGCATGTACAAGGGCCGCCAGGTCCTGAAGAAAAAAGAGTCCTGATCGGCGTGACTAATGCCGGGCATTGATCGCCCGGCATCGGTCCCTGGGATCGGCAAGCGGAGCGCGCAGCACTCGCAGGCCAGCAAAGACGGGCTAACCGCGTGAAGCTGCGCGGATCCACCACCCACATGATTTTGACCGCGCCTGCCTGATTTCGGCCAACCGTTGTTGTAAGACGGTTCGTAGCGCGAATGCTGCTTCGCCCTGCAATTTTCCGGTTCACCCAGTAAGGCCTTGCCGATGTCCATGGTCGGTTTTCCGCTGCTTCTGATTCCGCTCGCGATCTACAACATGGTCGTCTTCCTGATGCCCGGCCTCTCCTTTGCCGAGCCTGTCGTGAAGCTGACCTTGATGTCCGGCGTGGAATGGCCGGTGACGCTGACCGATATCCTGCTGGCGCTCGGCATCCTGATGCTGATGTTCGAGGTCATCAAGGGCGCCCGTCCCGGCGCGAAGTTTCTCATGGATCATCTGCTGGCGCTGATCGTGTTCGGTGCTGCCGCCGCGCAATTCGTGCTGTTGCGGAAATTCGGCACCTCGACCTATTTCCTGCTGGCGCTGCTCGCGCTGGCGGATTTCCTGTCCGGCATCGCGTTGCGCGCCCGGCGCGGGACGGTGGCGGTGGCCGCGACCAGCGTCGCGAGGAAGAGCGTCGTGAAAACGCAAACGCCGGCGGTCGAGCCGCAATTCGATCCCGCACCGGCGCCGGTGCCTGCGCCCACACCTGCCGCGTCGGTGCCGGCCGCGACATCGGTCGCCGAATCCGTGCTGCTCGATCACCCCGCACCGGGCGCTACGCAACCCGCGGCCGCGTCACATCCAGGTTCGCCGGAAGCTGCGTCCCCGGTGCTGCAGCCTGAAGGCTTGCATCCTGAAGGTTCGCAACCCGGCCACAGCGCGCCGCCGTCGCCCGACGCGCCGCCGCGTTAATTTAAATCTTTTCTCAGATGGTTTGCCGGGCCCGGATGCCAGCGCCGGTGAGCCGGTGCTGGTTCGCCGTGTAGGCGGCGATGGCGTCGAAGGCGGTCGCCGACAATGAATTCTGCGGCTCCTTGCCGCCGGTTGCGATCAGTTGGGTGACAAAAATCGAACTGGGCAGCGGCAGCGGCCGGCGGTGCGACCATTGCGCCATCTGCACGAACGGCACCAGAGCGACGCAAGCGGGCCTGGCTTCCATCTTGGTGTCCACCGCGATGTCGTCGTCGATCTCTATCGTGTGCTCTGCGTGCTCGCGGTCCAGCATGGTAAATCCATCGCCATCATCTGTCTCGTTACGGGACGTTTCGTCTTCCCGTCATCCTCTCTTCGCAAGGGCTGCGCCAAACTCGGCAAGGGCTGCGCCAGAGTTGGCACTGGCGGCAAAAGGGTATGCCGATGTCGCGGTGATCGTTCCCCGCCACCGTTTGCAATGGTTTCCAGATTATTAACGGGTCGGCGGCAGAATAAGTCCCTATCCTTTAGGCCGAGAATCAGTTCGGCGGCGTCCCGTAACGAGGCAATTGTGACATTGGCTCCTCCGCAAGCTTCGACCCTCCTCGCGCTGCTCGGCCACGCCGCCTTTGTGTGGGACATCGCAACCGATGCGATGGCCTGGACCGATCACGCCGCGGCGGTGTTTCCCGATATTCCGGCGCAAGCTCTCGCCAGCGGCGCGGCGTTTTCGCAATTGATCGAGCCCACGCGGTCGATCCGCATCGAGGCGCTCAGCCCGTCGCCGCTGGCGCGCGGCGTCGACGGCGCGCCCTATCGCATCGAATATGGCGTGCGGGCCGCGACCTCCGCCCCGGTGCTCTGGATCGAGGAATCCGGCGTCTGGTTCGCCGGCCCCGACGGCAGACCGGCGCGCGTGCAGGGCATTGTCCGCCTCAACAACGAGCGCCACGCCCGCGACGAGCAGCTCATGAAGCTGTCGCGGCACGATCCGTTGACCGGCGAGCTCAACCGTACCCATCTGATCGCGCAGCTCGCCGAGACCATCGAGGAGGTGACGCGTTTCCGCTCGACCTGCGCTTTCATGCTGATCGGCATCGACCATCTGGCGCGCATCAACGACGCCTTTGGCTTCGATGTCGCCGATGCCGTGATCGCCGAAGTGGGCAAGCGCATCCGGGCTCGCTTACGCGCCGGCGACGTGCTCGGGCGCTTCTCCGGCAATAAATTCGGATTGGTGCTGAAGAACTGCACAGTCGACGACATGAATGTCGCGGCCGAGCGCTTCCTGGCCGGCATCCGCAACGAGGTGGTGCCGACCAAATCCGGCCCGGTTTCGGTGACCGCGTCGATCGGCGCGGTCAGCATTCCGCGCCACGCGCGCAGCACCGACGAGGCGATCAACCGCGCGCACGAAACCCTCGATACCGCCAAACGGCGTCGCGCTGGGTCTTTTTCGCTGTGGCGCCCGAATGTCGAGCGCGACGCCCAGCGCCGCGTCAATATCCGCGTCACCGACGAGATCGTCACCGCGCTCAACGAACGGCGCATCGTGATGGCGTTCGAGCCGGTGGTGGATTCGCGCACGCGCGATGCGGCCTTCTACGAGTGCCTGGTCCGCATGGATCAGGGCAATGGGCAGGTCTTGCTGGCCCCCGACATCGTGCCGGTGGCCGAACGGCTCGGCCTGATCCGGCTGGTCGATCACCGCGTGCTCGAGCTCGTGCTCGCCGAGCTCGCGGCGTCGCCGGATGTGCATCTCAGCCTCAACATCTCGCCCGAGACCACGATGGATCCGGATTGGTGGAGCACGATCGAGTCGCTGATGCGGGCCTCTCCCGGCGTCGGCGAACGGCTGGTGGTCGAAATCACCGAAACCGTCGCGATCCAGGATATCGATGACATCAGGGGCTTCGTCACCCGGCTGAAAAACTTCGGCAGCCGGATCGCGATCGACGATTTCGGCGCCGGCTACACTTCGTTCCGCAATCTGCGCAAGCTCGGCGTCGATATCGTCAAGATCGACGGCGCCTTCGTGCAGAACATGGTGCGTTCGGCCGACGATCGCGCCTTCGTGCAAACCCTGATCGACCTGGCGCGCCGGCTGCACATCAAGACTGTCGCGGAATGGGTTCAGGACGATGAATCGGCCGCGATGCTGCGCGACTGGGGCTGCGATTATATCCAGGGCCGCCTGATCGGGCTCGCGTCTGCGGACCGGCCCTGGAATGCCGGGACCGCGGTGCTGCCGGCGGCGTGCTAAAGCCTTTTCCGTTCCGATGGAATCGGAACGGGGCTCTAGTCTTTTGTTTTGACGCGTTTTCTTCACGCGAACCGGTGCCCACTTCGCTCGAAAACGCGATAGTTACATCGCAGCAGGCGCCACCACATGCGCGCGCAGGGCGATTTGAAAGACAGCGCCTTTGGGGATGTTCGGAACAACTCCCAACTGTCCGTGGTGCCCCTCGATAATCGAACGGCAGATCGACAGGCCCAATCCCATGCCGCCGGATTTTGTCGTGAAGAGTGGATTGAACACCCGCTGGACATCGTGCGGCGCGATGCCTGCTCCGGTGTCCGCGACCGATACCACGACGTCGTCGCCATCGCGCACCTCGGAGCTGACGTGCAGAACCCGAGGCCCTTCCTCGACCGCCATCGAATCGATCGCGTTGCCGATCAGGTTCAGCAGCACCTGCTGCAGCTGAATTCGATCGCCCATGATCCGTGGCAGCCGCGAATTGGGCTCGGCCTTGAGTAATATTCGGTGGCTTTCCAGATCCTCCCGCACCAAGGCGAGGGCTTCCGCCGACGAGGTCGTTGACGTCGAGCAATGCGCTGACCTTGTCCTGCTGCTTCAAGGACGCCCGAATGCTTTCGATCACCGCGCCCGCCCGATGGCCGTCGGCCGCGATTTGCTTGAATACAGCCTTTGCCTTTTCGAGATCGGGTGCCGGCCGATCAAGCCAGCGAAAACCGGTGTCGGCCCGCGTGATGATGGCCGACAGAGGCTGCTTGAACTCGTGGGCTATCGTGGCCGCGACGGCATCACCGGTCATCAGGCGCGCGTCGCGCTCGCGACGCTGGTCGAGGATCGCGCGCAGCAGCCGGCCATACAGCATCGTGATCTCGTACAGCAGAAAAACCAGCAGGAGACTGCTGGCCAGCGTTGCGAAGATCCGAACCGAATACCATCCGATGCCGAAGCGCATCGGCGTCGTGAAGTAATTCAACGGCATCAATAAAGAGTAGGCGGACATGACGACCAACAGCCAGAGATCGAGCATCGAGTGTCGTCGAAACCAAAGCAGGCCAAACGCCGCAACGCTGACCAGCGTGACGGGTAATCCAAAATAAGGCCAAAGCGGCCCAAAATGCGATGGATCGAGCATGATGTGCGGCAACAGCGGCTCGGCCGCGATGAAGATGAATACCGCCAGCAATACCAGGGCCGTCGTCGCGGCGACGCTCAGGACAATCGCGGTACTCGCAGTGCCACGCCCAAATCTTTTGCCGTCGTCGTCATCTTTTGACAGGGTATAGGCGATCACGAACATCGGAAAAACGGCATACTGGAAAAAGTAGAGCGACGAGGTGCTCTGCAGGCCGCCGATCAGGCCTTTCGGCCCAAATACGCCCGGAAACGTCAGCAGATACGGGATCAGCATCAGCGCCGTGAACAGGTACCCGCTGGCAAGCACAAGAATGGCACGCGAGCGCAGAATGGAAAATTGGGCGAACAGAAGGACCGAGGTGATCGAATCGTTGACGAACATCGCCGTCAGATAGATCGGGATGAAGGCTTCGACCCGGCCGGTCTGGATGTTCGACAACGGTCCGGCCGTGATCAAAATAAAGACGGCCAACAAGCCAAGCCCAACGACGAGCGCGAAGCGCTTTTGCGCCGGACCGGGCGGCGAGCTTGCGAGCGTGAAATGCTGATCCTCGGGGGTAACGGCGGCCGCATTCTGCATTCGGAATAGCCTCTGCCGGGACATGGCACGAGGCGATCCTCAACCAGTCTTCGTGCCACGCTGCACTCCAGGACGACGAAAGATTATTTCATTAGCGAACGGTCACGCAAGGACGTGACCGGCAGAGAATCGCCAATTCGGACGGAAACAGGCGGCGAAAGGATGCACATCGGAATGACATGCAATTGAGTGTCAGAGATGCGCTGAGGCGGTCGCGCAACGTCGAGCGCGGGATGATTTCAAGGAAACGGCGAGTTCGTCCGCTCGCACTACTTGCGGAAGCGGTCGGCATTCGCAAAGCGAATTTCGGGCGAGGGGTGTATCCGCGAGTAAGCCCTTGCTGCAACAGGCCCTCACCATAGCCATGCTTCGCGTCGGCGTTCTTCCAGTTCAAAGCTGGTGCTTTGCGTCGGCGCTCGTTGCTCAGCGCTGGCGGCCTCACCGGCAAACGCCGCTGCGTAAATGGTTTGTTTACGAACGCATGGGAATGGTTAATTCATTCCCTGGAGGGAACCGGGGTGCCGCTCTGTGAGCCTCAATGCGCTAGCCGTCACCGCTTCCCCTGCCGAGCATGCCGTGCTTCTGATCGACCAACAGCTTCTGGTCGGCCAGCACTATTATGACGAAGGCCAGATCGATCAGGCGATCGCCGCGCTGCAAAGCGGGCTCGAAGCCGCGAAGGCCACGGGTGTCGATCGGATCGCCACCGATATCATGGCCGAGATGCATTCCAGGCTTGGCGACGCCTACATGGCGGCCCGGCGGTTCGCATCGGCCGCCGCGCACTACAAAAGCGCGCTGCGGCTCGAGCCTTCGCTGGTCGACTGCTGGTGCAATCTCGGTGACGCGCAAACCCGGGGTGGAAATGCCAACGATGCGATCGCGTGCCATCTGCGGGCGCTGAAGCTCGATCCGGCGCATGAGGCCTCGCGCACTCATCTCGCCGAGGCGCTGGTGGCGGCAAAAGAATATATCGAGGCCAAGGCGCTGCTGACAAAACTGGTCGACGAGCGTCCGCAAGACGGCTTGCTCCGTCATCAACTCGGCAGGACCTGCTTCGAATTGAAAGAGCATGCCGCGGCGCTCCGGCATTTCGAGGCGGCGCTTGCCATCAATCCGCGCGACGCCGACAGCCTCTATTGGACCGCCGGCATCCGGCACAGCATGGGCGATTCCGACGCGGCTCGGGCTGAATATGCGCGAGCGGCGCAAATCCAGCCGTTGATTTCGCACAAGGTAACGAAATCACTGGCTAGCTTTCGCTTGCTGGCGCTGTTTGCCCCCTTCGCCGGCAACACACCCACTGAATATCTGTTCAGGGATGCCGCCTATCATACGGAGCCGCTGGCCTTGTTCGACCGCGGCGAGCCGGATGCGGCCTCGCCCGGTGACGTCGCGTTGGTCATCAATCTGATTTCCGATGCCGACCAGGCAAGGCTGGTGTTGCCCGCGGCGTCGCGTCTCGTCGAGCGGCTCGGCAAGCCCGTGATCAACGATCCCGGAAAGATTCAGCGCACCACACGGGATGCCGTTGCAAGCCTGCTGCCCGGCATTTCCGGCTGCCGCATTCCGAAGATCCTGCGTATCGACGCCGGCACCGATGTCTCGGCTGCCGCGCTTGCACGACGGTTGCCGTTTTCGTGCCCGGTGCTGGCGCGGCCCGCGGGCACCCATGGCGGCAGCGATTTCGAGAAATTCGCAAGCCTTTCAGATCTTGCGCACTTTATCGCAAGTCGCCCGGACAGCGACCATTACGTGATCGAATATATCGACTACGCATCCCCTGACGGTCATTTCCGCAAATACCGCTTCATGTTCGTCGGCGATGAAATCCTGCCCTATCACCTTGCGGTCGGAAACCAATGGAAGGTGCATCATCTGTCGACCGACATGGTCAACCAGCCCTGGATGCAGCGCGAGGAAGCCGCCTTCCTCGCTCAACCCGGCACGGTGTTCACGGTGGAAAATTACCGGGCGTTGCGGACCATCCGCGAGCGAATCGGGCTGGATTATTTCGGCATCGATTGCGCGCTCGACGGCAGCCACGACATCATCGTGTTCGAGGTCAACGCCTCGATGCTGGTGCACGACAACAACGAAGAATTTCCCTACAAAGCACCAGCGGTCGGCGCCATCAAGCTCGCCTTCAATGCCATGCTGCGACGACGCGTGATGTCCGTTCGACCCGGCATTTAAGCGATAGCGTCACTCGTCAAGGCCGCTTGATTGCTGCGCGACCATTGTCCGAGCTGGCAACCTTGCGGGCGCATTCGATAAATCGCTCCGCCAGCGGAGTGAGGGTGCGATCCCTGACCGTCACGATCCCGACCGGCGCCGGAGGCGACAGGGTTTTGACCGGCAGAATTTTGAGGCGCATGTGCTTGCCGCCAAAGCGCATGGCGGAGCCGGGAACAAGACCAAGCCAGCCTCCGGTTTCGACAAGGCGCATGTAAAGATGAAGCGACACCGTCTGCACGGTCGCGGATGGTGGCTCGAGACCACCGTTTCGGAACACCTGATCTTGCAGCGAGCGCGCCAGACTGCCGGGTTGAGCCAGCACCCATGGCTCTCCCATCAGCTGCGCGAGCGTCAGGTTTCGCCGTTTTGCCCACGGACTATCGGCGCCGGCCACCACCACATTCGGTTCATCGAACATCGGCTCCGCGACCAGATCAGGCTCATTCAATCGTGACAGGGAGCCGGCCCAGCACGAGCTCGACATTTCGATCGCGCAAATTGTCGTATTGCTGGGTCGCGATGTCTTCAGGCAGCACGTGAAGCACCGCCCGCGGAAACTCTTTTGAAAATTGCTCGATGGTCACGGGAAGCAGTCCCGCATCTGCCACGATGGATGAACCGATCCGCAACTCGCCCGAATCCGGCTGCCGGATGGATTCGATTTGCTGCAGGCCTTTTCGCATTTCGTCGAATACCGCGACACCGGATGTGAGCAACGCGCGGCCGTAATGCGTCGGCTCGACGCCTGAAATGCTGCGATCAAACAGCTTGACGCCGAGGGTGCGCTCCAGGTCGGAAATTGTTTTCGAGACGACGGGATAGGACACGGCCAATTCCTGCGCCGCCCTGGTCATGCTGCCCGCCTCGGCAACGGCGAGCGCAATGTGCAGGTCGCGCAGCTTGACGCGGCGGCCAATCCGGTCGGTCCACTTCATCGGATACCTAGCTGAATAGTTAGGAGTACCGGCAGCAATTAGAACTAATCAGCTATAGAAAGGTATGGCAAGGAGGATCCCGCAAATTCGACGTGCGAATGGCTCGCACGCAAACCTGAGGGGAAACTGGTCATGACCGAACATTCAGCAACCATCGTCCTGGTTCACGGCGGCTTCGTTGATGGCGCGGGTTGGGAGGGCGTCTATAACATTCTGAAGAAGGACGGTTACGACGTCCGCATCGTGCAGAATCCGACAACGTCGCTGGTCGAGGACGTCGCCGCGACCCGGCAGATCATCGCGCAGGCCAAGGGCCCGGTGGTGCTGGTCGGTCACTCCTACGGCGGGGTCGTGATCACCGAAGCCGGCAACGACCCGAAGGTGTCGAAGCTTGTCTACATCACCGCGTTCGCGGCGGACAAAGGCGAGTTGGTGGCGTCGCTGATCAAGGATCCTCCTCCCGGCGCGGCGGTGCCGCCGATCCTGCCGCCGCAGAACGGCTTCCTGTTCCTGGACCGGGCGAAATTCGCCGAGTCATTCGCCGGCGATGTCGCCGCCGAAAAAGCAGCCTTCATGGCCGACTCACAAGTGCCGTGGGGCCTGCCCGCACTCGAGGGCGCGGTGACCGAAGCTGCGTGGCGGACCAAGCCGAGCTGGTATCTGGTCGCGACCGATGACCACATGATCCCGCCACCGGCGCAGCAATTCATGGCCAAGCGCGCCGGCGCCACGATCGTGGAAAGCAAGGGCAGCCATGCGATCTACGTGTCGAGGCCGGAAGCCGTCGCCTCGATCATCAAGAGCGCCGCGAACGCCTGACGCGATCGACGCCGCCGCCGGGTAACACCGGCGGCGGCGCGATGCTGGTTCAGGTCAAACCCGGTCCTCTGACCACAACGGAGCCAGGTTCGCTCACCTCCGCACAACGCCAGCGCAGTTACGGCAGGCGTTCATGGAATCCGCCGCAGAGACCGTCTATTCGAGGCTGTTCAGGCAAGCCAATTCTCTACTTTCAAACCACGAACCCGTTTGAACTCGTCCACGTTGGCGGTTACGACCGTGGCGCCAGTTGCGCAAGCGTGCGCGGCGATCAAGAGATCGTTGCCGCCAATCGGCTTTCCCGCTGCTTCCAGTGCCGCGCGGATTCCGCCGTAGTCGATGTCGGCTGGAACATCAAACGGGAGCACCTCGATCTCGGCGAGCAGGTCTTCAACCGCCTTGAGTAGACGCCGTGACCCGCTCTTTTCGCATCCATAGCGCAGTTCCGCCGCCACGATGATGCTGGTGCATATACCGGCCTCACCGACCTTGGCGATCCGCTTGGCGGCTTTGCCCTGCGGGTTTCTGACGAGGTCGGAGATGATGTTCGTATCCAGCATGTAGAGGGTCAAAACATGCGCTCCGGCGGCGGCACGGGATCGTCGATCTCGGGAAAGCCCTGTTCGATCGGCTTCATCGTCTTGAGCAAGGCGATGAGTTCGCGCTTGCGCACCGGCTCGATCACCAGACGCTCGCCGTCGCGATGCATGATCGCCTCGTTGCCCGGCAGTTCGAACTCAACGGGAATGCGAACCGCCTGATTGCGGCCATTGCGGAATAGTTTGACGTGGCGCGGCTCGGTCATGGGTGGAGATCCATTGGCATATGCCAACGACATATGCCAACTGATTTGCCCCGTCCAGCCCCGTTCGCAAAAAGATTCTTGTTTCCTTCAGACCCAAATCACCTGCTTATTGAGGTCATCCCACCCGATGAGAGGGGCGGCTCGCGATCGTCACGAACGTGCGGTGGGATGCGATGGACGCGAAGGCTGCGACTGACGAGCGCGGCTAGTGCGGACGGCAAAGTCGTGTGGTCCTGACGCCCCGATGGCAGGTGTCAAGTTCTTGAGAAGCTCACGCTTCTTGGGGGCGACGGTGACAAGCAAGCCAGGTCTCGCCGGGGAGAGCACGATATAAGCCGTAAAGCCATTGCGCAGGGAAGGCCGGACTGCTTCCGCTGAACCTGTATGCTCATGTGCGTTTTTTTGTTTGCCTTTGCACATGAGACCTCGGGTGCAGCGCGCACCCGGTCTTCCCTGCGCCCTCTATCTTTTGGGGGCGAATGAATTTGCAAAACTCGGGCGCAGTGTGTCGCGAGAATGCGGAGTTGTGTTTGGTGATCGTAGCCCGCATGAGCGCAGCGATATGCGGGTCTGCCGCGGTCCCGCATGTCGCTTCGCTCATGCGGGCTACTGGCATCAACGTCATTGCGAGCGTCAGCGAAGCAATCCAGCTCCTTGCTCGCGGCCTGGATTGCTTCGCTGACGCTCGCAATGACAGTGTTGCACGAACCCAATCCCAACCACGTCGTCCCGGCCTTGCGCCGGAACCCATCACACCTGGCGTGGGTCGTGAAGGAAGGCATCACCACACTGCCGAAACGAGAACACACGGCGTATGGGTCGCGGCCTACGCCGGGACGACGAAAGTAAAGGGAGTAACGACGACCCGTCGATTACTCGCTCTTCGGTTCTTTCGACATGCGATCGAGGCGGTCCTGCATTTCTTTCATCTGACGGCGGAGCTCGTCCATGTTGTCGCCTTCGGCGGCCGGTTCCAGCACCTTCTCGGGTTCGACGGCAACCGGCACGCCGCCACGCGGCGGCACGAACGGCTTGAACATCGAGAAGGTCTGCTGGAACAATTCCATGTTGCGCCGGACGTGCTCTTCCAGCGGCGCGAACGGCGTCCCGCTGAATGTGGTCGTCAGTTGCTTGCGGAATTTTTCCTGCTCGCGGGTCAGCGTATCGATCGATTGTTCGAGATATTTCGGCACCACCATCTGCATGCTGTCGCCGTAGAACCGGATCAACTGGCGCAGGAAGGTGGTCGGCAGCAGGTTCTGGCCGGCCTTGTTTTCCTGCTCGAAGATGATCTGCGCCAGTACCGAGCGGGTAATGTCGTCGCCGGTCTTGGCGTCATAGACGAGGAAATCCTCGCCGTCCTTCACCATCGCCGCGAGATCCTCAAGCGTTACATAGGTGCTGGTACCGGTATTATAGAGCCGCCGGTTGGCATATTTCTTGATCGTGGTGGGTTGGTCTGTTTTCGCCATGGGCTCACATATGTACACCGAGGACGGGAACCCGACGGCCTCGCCGCAGGGGTAACGAGCAACGCAACGCAACAAAGTAAGCATTTTCAATTGGGTTCGGCTACCGTTTTGTGCGCCACGGTTAATTCCAAAGCACCGGCGTGCTCAGGAAACTCCCAATCGGGGCATTTTCTGCCCTCTGGCCGATTGACACTTCATCGCCAGATTAACAGGATAGACCCGAGAGACAGGCCCGCCATCCGGCCGCCCGCCGTCAAGAACCTCAAGCCCAGCGCTTCAACTTCAGGGAGATGTCCATGTCAGACGATGTCGTCATCGTCAGCGCCGCCCGCACCCCGGTCGGCAGTTTTAACGGCGCGTTCGCCACCACCCCGGCCCATGATCTCGGCGCCGTCGCCATCAAGGCTGCCCTCGAGCGGGCCGGCATCGAACCGGCGCGGGTGTCGGAAGTCATCATGGGGCAGATCCTGACCGCGGCCCAGGGCCAGAACCCGGCCCGTCAGGCCTCGATCGCCGCCGGCATTCCGGTGGAAAGCCCGGCATGGGGCGTCAACCAGCTCTGCGGAAGCGGCCTGCGCACGGTGGCGCTGGGCTATCAGGCGCTGCTCAATGGCGATTTCGAGATCGTGGTCGCTGGCGGCCAGGAATCCATGAGCATGGCCCCGCATGCGCAATATCTGCGCGGCGGCGTCAAGATGGGCGACCTCCAGTTCATCGACACCATGATCAAGGACGGCCTGTGGGATGCCTTCAACGGCTATCACATGGGCAACACCGCCGAGAACGTCGCCCGGCAATACCAGATCACGCGCGCGCAGCAGGACGAGTTCGCGGTTCATTCGCAGAACAAGGCCGAGGCGGCGCAGAAGGCCGGCAAGTTCAAGGACGAGATCGTCCCGGTGACTATCAAGTCCCGCAAGGGTGATATCATCGTCGCCGACGACGAATATCCGCGCCACGGCGCAACCCTCGATGCGATGGCCAAGCTCAAGCCGGCGTTCGAGAAGGACGGCACCGTGACCGCGGGCTCCGCCTCGGGCATCAATGACGGCGCCGCCGCCGTGGTGCTGATGACCGCCAAGCAGGCGGCCAAGGAAGGTCGCACCGTTCTCGGCCGCATCGTGTCGTGGGGCCAGGCCGGCGTCGATCCCAAGATCATGGGCACCGGGCCGATCCCGGCCTCCCGCGCGGCGCTGAAAAAGGCCGGCTGGAGCATCGGCGATCTCGATTTGATCGAGGCCAATGAGGCCTTCGCGGCGCAAGCCTGCGCGGTCAACAAGGACCTCGGCTGGGATCCGGCCAAGGTCAACGTCAACGGCGGGGCGATCGCGATCGGCCACCCGGTCGGCGCGTCCGGGGCCCGCGTGCTGGTGACGCTGCTGCACGAAATGCAGAAGCGCGATGCCAAGAAGGGCCTCGCCACCCTGTGCATCGGCGGTGGCATGGGCATCGCGATGTGCATTGCACGCGACTGAACAATAGGCAGTGGGGTGCGTTGAACGATGAAAAGATCATCTGTCATCTCAGGCCCACGCTGATAAAATTAAAATGCCCGGTCTCGCGCCGGGCATTTTCGTCTGGAAGGCAAGTCTCTTAAAGCATGTCAAAGACCGGGCAATTCCGGCTTATAAAAAGATTATCCAAGGAGGGAATTGAAATGGCACGTGTTGCACTGGTGACGGGGGGTACGCGAGGCATTGGGGCTGCGATCAGCAAGGCGTTGAAAGATGCCGGCTACAAGGTCGCGGCAAGCTATGCCGGCAATGATGCGGCGGCGGAAAAGTTCAAGGCCGATACCGGCATTCCGGTCTACAAATGGGATGTCAGCTCGTTCGACGCCTGCGCCGAAGGCGTCAAGAAGGTCGAGGCCGAACTCGGCCCGGTCGATGTTCTCATCAACAACGCCGGCATCACCAAGGATACCGCCTTCCACAAGATGACGCTTGAGCAGTGGAATTCCGTCATCAACACCAATCTCGGTTCACTGTTCAACATGACGCGCCAGGTGATCGAGGGCATGCGCGCCCGGAAATTCGGCCGCGTCATCTCGATCTCATCGATCAATGGCCAGAAGGGCCAGTTCGGCCAGGTCAATTATTCGGCGGCGAAGGCCGGCGACATCGGCTTCACCAAGGCCCTGGCGCTGGAGAACGCCAAGGGCGGCATCACCGTCAACGTGATCTGCCCCGGCTACATCAACACCGAAATGGTGCAGGCGGTGCCAAAGGACGTGCTGGAGAAGAACGTTATTCCGCAGATCCCGGTCAATCGTCTGGGCGAACCGGAAGAGATCGCGCGCGCTGTGGTGTTCCTGGCCGCCGACGAAGCCGGCTTCATCACCGGCTCGACGTTGACGGTGAATGGCGGGCAATATCACGCGTGATGGTTGCTCATCGTCATTGCCTGCGACAAACGCGAAGCGTTTGCGCACGGGAGCTCTTGCGACGAAGCAATCCAGGCCTTGCGATCTAGCAAGATGGATTGCTTCGCTTCGCTCGCAATGACGGCGCCATGACCCCGCGCACCGCTACCCTGACCGGACTAACCGCGATCCTGATGTGGTCGCTGCTGTCGGTGATGACGGTGGCGACCGGCAAAATCCCCGCGTTTCAGCTCGCGGCGATGACCTTCGCGATCGGGGCCGCTGTTGCGTTCGCAAGCTTCGTCTGGCGGCCGGCCGCGTTTGGCGCCCTTAAACAGCCACCGCTGGCCTGGATCGTCGGCGTCGGCGGGTTGTTCGGCTACCACGCGCTGTATTTCCTGGCGCTGCGCTTCGCGCCGCCGGCGGAAGCCGGGCTGTTGAACTATCTCTGGCCGCTGCTGATCGTACTGTTTTCATCGTTGCTGCCGGGGGAACGGCTGGCGCCGCACCACATCATCGGCGCGCTATTGGGATTGGCCGGCACGGTAGTGTTGTTTGCCGGCAGCCGCGGTCACAGCTTTGCGCCCGGCCAGGTGCCGGGATTGATCGCAGCCTTCGTCGCGGCCTTTGTGTGGGCGGCCTATTCGGTGATGTCGCGCAAGCTCAAGGCGGTGCCGACCGACGCGGTTGCGGGCTATTGCCTGGCGACCGCGCTGCTCGCAGCACTAGTTCACGGCTTGGTCGAGACCACGGTCTGGCCGGAAACAGTGACGCAATGGCTTGCGATCATCGCACTCGGCATCGGCCCGGTGGGCGCGGCGTTCTTTGCCTGGGACATCGGCATGAAGCGCGGCGATATCCGGGTGCTCGGGGCCGCGTCCTACGCCACGCCGCTGCTCTCGACCGCGTTTCTGATGCTGGCCGGCTTTGCCAAGCCGAGCGCCGCCATCGCCGTCGCCGCGGTGTTGATCGCCGGCGGCGGCTTTATCGCGGCGAAGGATATGATCTGGAAGCGATGAGGTGGGATGAAAATATTATGTCGGCTGCCACCCGTTCGGCGCCATCTCGAACTTCGCAAAATCAAATCCCGGCGCGACGGTGCATCCCACCAAAGTCCAGTCGCCGATGCTTTCGGCGGCCTGCCAGGCGTGCGGAGGTACCATCGCTTGCGGTTGTTCGCCGGCGGCCAAATCGCCGCCGAGCCGGACCACGCGCCGGCCGTCGCCATCGGCGATCTGCAAACTCAATGCAGCGCCCGCGTAATAATGCCAGACCTCGACCGCGTCGATGCGGTGCCAGTGCGAGCGTTCGCCACGCGCCAGCAGGAAATAGATCGCCGTGGAGAACGAGCGTCCGTCGGAATCACGTCGCAAGTCGCGAAACGTCTCGCGATAATGTCCGCCTTCCGGGTGCGGCTTGAGGCCAAGCCGCGTGATGATGTCGGCTGCGGTCAGCGCCGGCGTCATGGCAATCGAGGCTCAGGACTTGTTCTTGCGCTCGCGCAATTCGCCGAACACCTCGGCGGCGCCGGCGCCTTTCATCCGGAGGCTGGCGGCCACCGATGGTTCGTCGGCGCGCAGGAATACATTGGCCTGCTTCTCGTTGCCGAGCTTCACCGGAATGGTCGGCTGACCCTCCGCGCGCAGTTTCGTCACCTGCTCGGCGCGGGCCTTCAAGGCGGCGTTGTCCGGCTCGATGGTCAACGCGAATTTGACGTTGGAAGCGGTGTATTCATGTCCGCAATAGAGATTGAAATCGTCAGGCAGCGACCGCAGCTTCAACAGCGAATCCCACATCATCGGATAGGTGCCCTCGAACACCCGCCCGCAGCCGATCGAAAACAGCGTGTCGGCGGCGAACACCGCCTTTTCATTGTCGAACACGTAGCTGATGTGGTCGAACGTATGGCCGGGCGTTTCCAGCACCCGCGCCAAGAGGCTGCCGACCTTGACGACATCGCCCTGGGCGGCGCGCAGATCGACATCGGCGATCCTGGTGGACTTGTCGTGCGGCGCGACCACGCGGCAGCCGAATTTCTGCTTCAGCTCGGCGACGCCGCCGACATGGTCATGGTGGTGATGGGTGATCAGGATATCCGTCAGCGTCCAGCCTTCGCGCTCCAGCGCTCGCAGGATCGGCGCCGCCTCCGGCGCGTCGATCGAGGCGGTCGCCTTGGTGGCGGGGTCGTGGATCAGGTACCCGAAATTGTCGGTGAGGCAGGGGAACAGGCGAATTTCGGCGGCCATGATATCTCCATCGTCCAGCTAGCGCGGCAATTTCGTCGCAGCGACATATATCCCGAATTATGGCGTTAACGCCAAATTCGCAAGGCGATATTCGGCGCGCGTAACCGCTTCCCGGCATGTTAGATTGGATTCATGACCATCGACGTCATCGACCTGCGCGATTTCTATTCGCAGCGCCTCGGCATCGTGGCGCGGCGGCTGATCAGTCGCGGCATTCAGGCGCGCTGGCCGGACGCGCAGGGCCAGCGCGTGCTCGGCCTGGGCTATCCCACACCCTATCTGGGGCTGTTTCGCGAAAGCAGCGAGCGCTGCATTGCGTTCATGCCGGCGGCGCAGGGCGTCCTGAAATGGCCGACAGCGCGGCCGACGCTGGCGACACTGGTCGACGAATTCTCGCTGCCGCTACCGGATGCCGCGATCGACCGCATCCTGCTGGTTCACGCGCTGGAAATCTCCATCGATCCCGAAGGCCTGCTGCGCGAAGTGTGGCGGGTGCTGGCGCCGTCGGGGCGGCTGATGGCCGTGATTCCGAACCGGCGCGGGGTGTGGACGCGCACCGACAATACGCCGTTCGGGCACGGCCGGCCCTATTCGCGCTCGCAGATCACGGAATTGTTGCGGCAGACCTGGTTCACGCCGACCGGGTGGGGCGAGGCACTGTTCGTGCCGCCGGTCGCCGGCGGCTGGTTCCTGCGTTCGGCGGCGGCGTGGGAGCAGGTCGGCGCGGCGCTGTCGCTGCCATTCGCCGGCGTCCATATCGTGGAAGCGACCAAGCAGGTCTATCGCGCGATCCCGGCGCGCCGCGAACGCACCCGGCTCATTCCGGCGTTGCGGCCGGTATTGGTGCCGTCATCGCTAAAGGGATGACGGATAATTTGCGCTCGTCGGAATGACGAGCGCAAATGTCGTCGCGCTATTTCACTCATTGCCCGGGTTGAAATCGTCACCCGGGGTTACCGGTGCGGGGGCCATGCCTTCCGGGCGCGGACCGTGCGGCCGGCGGCGCCGGCGCGGCGGGAAACGTTCACCGCCATTATTGCCCTCGAAGCCACCCGCGCCGCCATTGATCTGCGGCTGCGGTCCCGTGATGAACGAAGGCAGGCGATCGACGGTATCCGGAATCACCGGCTGCGGCTGAGATTGCGGCTGCGGCTGGAATTGCGGTTGCGGGCGTTGATCGCGATCACGATTGTGATTGTGTTCACGCGGCTGATGATGCTCGCGCGGCTGATAGGGCTGGCCGTTGTCGCGTTGCTGATCGCGCGGTTGATTGTCGCGCGGTTGGTTGTCACGCGGCACGAAGGGCTGCGGCTGCGCAGGAACGAAGCCGGGCTCCTGCCCGAAATTCGAGAAATTCTCGCTTTCGTCGTCGCCGTCCTCCGAGGTCATTTCATTCTCGGGGCGAGGCTGCGGCTGGTTCTGGCGGAACTGTTCCTGGGCCGCGGCGATCAGGCGGAAATAATGCTCGGCGTGCTGGTAGTAGTTCTCCGCGGCCACCGGATCGCCGGAAGACCGGGCGTCGCGTGCCAGCTGCACGTATTTCTCAGCCACGTGAGAGGCGGTGCCGCGAATCTTGATGTCGGGTCCGTTGGACTCGAACACCCGGGTCATCGGGTTCTGGCCGCGCCGGTTATTATTATTGTTGTTGTTACTACTATTGTTGTTGTTCCGGTTACGCATCCGCTTGTTGTTGTTCTGACCGTTTCTCATGTCTCGCCTTTATTCCAGCCCTGAAGTTACCAGTCTAGAGATTGAAGCCTTGAGGTTAAACGCCGAGCTTAAACGCCTTGAATGATCGGTGTCGTGACCGCTTCGCCTGACGCGGCGCGCTTCACCCGCACAAGCGTGGTGCAGGTCGATTGCATATCGATTTTGCCATACGTCGCGATCAGCAAAGACGCGTTCCCCCGCAATCCAGCGCACGCCGCCGGCTGCGCCAAATCACTTAGCCTGCCGAAACAAGCCCAAGTCTCTCACGTGAAGTATCAAGCGCAATATCAGGCTTTCGTTCGCTTTGCGGTCGGCAGCGGCACAGCTCTCTAAAGCCATCGCGCTCAACTGGACCTGCGTTTAGGAACCTTTCAATCGGAGCGGGCTCTCGCTCTGAGAACTCCGGCCTTTACCCGCAATATCCCTGAGGGGCATCTACGGGGCCAGCAAACCCTGGACCGACGTTGTGAACGGAAGGTAGTCGCTCCCGCCGGATATTCCAAGTGGTTTTTTGCACCATAATCGGGCTTTATGGGGGCGATTTCCGACCAGCGACCGCCCGCGGGATCCCCGCCAGATCGGCTTTGGGCGCTCTCTCGCGGGTTAATCCCGCCGCCGTCATCAAAGCTTCAATGTCATCGCTCTGGCCTTGCCCGGCCTCCACAACCAAAATGGCGCCCGGCGCCAGAACACAAGCGGCCTGCGGGATCAGCGCGCGATACGCGTCGAGCCCATCGGCACCGCCGTCGAGGGCTGCGAGTGGGTCGTAGTCCCGGACCTCGGCGGCCAGGCCGCCGATATCGGCCGACTGGATATAGGGCGGATTGGACACGATCAGATCGAACAGTCCGGTCAGCCCGGTGGCATAATCGCACGCGATAAACGTCGCGCGGTCGACGAGCCCCGCGCGTGCGGCATTGGCGGCAGCGGTCTGCAAGGCCGCCGCGGAGATGTCGGTGCCGAACCCGTGGGCCTCCGGCAGCTCCGACAACAGCGCCAGCAGGATCGCGCCCGAACCGGTGCCGAGGTCGGCTATTCGGAGCGGGCGATTGGCCGTGCCGTCGGCGCGCAGCATCTCCAGCGCCAGCTCGACCACCGCCTCGGTATCGGGCCGCGGCACCAGCGTCGCCGGCGATAGCTGCAACGATAGTCCCCAGAATTCCTTGTGGCCGAGAATCCGCGCCACCGGCTCGCCGGCAATGCGGCGCAGAGCGACCTGGTCGAGGCGAGCTGATTCGTCCGCCGTGAGCCGCCGGTTGGCGGCCGTGATCATGTCGGTCAGATCGAGCCCAAGCACGGCGCCCGCGAGCAGCCTTGCGTCGAGCTCGGCCGAATCGATGGCGCCAGCCTTGAAGCGCGTCGTCAGGGCACGCCGCGCGGTCTCGATGGTCTGTGCGGTAAGGGAGCTCGTCATCTGCCGCTCAATAAATTCAGCGTCGTCCCTGCGAACCCAAGGGACGAAAAAGTTCTCACGCCGCGGCGCCCTGGGCGGCGAGCTGCGCGGCCTGGTGTTCGGTGGTCAGCGCATCGACCAGTTCGCCGAGCGCTTCGCCCGCGATCACCTGCGGCAGCTTGTAGAGCGTGAGGTTGATGCGATGATCCGTGACGCGGCCTTGCGGGAAATTATAGGTGCGGATGCGTTCGGAGCGGTCGCCGGAGCCGACCTTCTCACGACGCTCGGCCGAGCGCGCCGCGTTGATGCGCTGCTGTTCGGCGTCGTAGATGCGCGAGCGCAGGATGTTCATCGCAGAGGCGCGGTTCTTGTGCTGCGAACGGCTGTCCTGCATCATCACCACGATGCCGGTCGGAAGATGGGTGATGCGGATCGCCGATTCGGTCTTGTTGACGTGCTGGCCGCCGGCGCCCTGCGCGCGCATGGTGTCGATCTTGAGGTCGTCGCTCTTGATATCGACATCGACCTCCTCGACCTCGGGCAATACCGCGACCGTCGCTGCCGAGGTGTGGACGCGCCCCTGGGTCTCGGTGTCGGGTACGCGCTGCACCCGGTGCGCGCCGGACTCGAACTTGAGTTTCGCGAACGCGCCGCGGCCACGGACCTCGGCGATGATTTCCTTGTATCCGCCCATGGTGCCTTCGCTGGCCGAGATCACCTCGACCTTCCAGCCCTGCAGATCGGCGAAGCGCTCGTACATCCGGAACAGGTCACCGGCGAACAGCGAGGCCTCGTCGCCGCCGGTGCCTGCGCGGATTTCCAGCACCACGTTGCGGTCGTCCATGGCGTCCTTGGGCAACAGCGCCACCCGGATCTGCTGCGCCAGTTCGAGGCTGCGCGCGGCCAATGTCTCGCGTTCGGCCTCCGCCATCGCGCGCATCTCGGGATCGGTTGCGGGATCGGCGATCAACTGGTCGATGCCGGCGATTTCGGCATTGGCGGCGCGGTAGGCCTTGACGGCGTCGATCAGCGGATTGAGCTCGGCGAGCTCGCGCGTGATCTTCACGTAGCTCTCGGAGTTGAGCTGGCCCAGCACCTGGTTCTCAAGCGAGGCATGGTGCGCCAGCAGGATATCAAGTTTGGCTTCAGGAAGCATCGACATGGTTTGGTCTCGAATGGCGAAGAGGGCGCGGCATGGATCAGGAGCGCCGCTACAACGAAAGTCCCTCGGCCTCGGCGAATTCGATCAGCTTCTGGCGGATTGACACGGAGCCGGACGGCGCATCGAGCAGCGGCGTCATCATCGCCTCGGCCTTTTGGGCGTCGAGGTCGAGAATCAGCGCCTTGACCGGGCCGTGCCCGGTAGCCGACAGCGACAACGAACGATAGCCCAGCGCGATCAGCGCCAGCGCGCCGATCGGTTTCGACGCCATCTCGCCGCACAGTGAAGCGGACTTCTTCGCAGCCTGGGCCTTGCGCACGATATCGCGCAGCGCCCGCAGGATCGGCGCCGACATGGTGTCGAACCGTTCCGACACCTTGGCGTTGCCGCGATCGACCGCGAACAGGAACTGAAACAGATCGTTGGATCCAACCGAGACGAAATCGACTTTCTTCAGCAGTTCGTCGAGCTGATAGAGCAGCGCCGGCACCTCTATCATGGTGCCGACATCGATGCGTTCCGGCAGCGTATGGCCATGCTGACGCAGATAGGTCAGTTCGCGCTCGACGATGCCCTTGGCGAGATCGAACTCGGCCACTTCGGTAATCATCGGAAACATGATGCGCAGCGCGCGACCGCCGCCGGCGCGCAGCAGCGCGCGGATCTGGCCGCGCAACAGGCCGGGGCGATCGAGGCCGAGCCGGATCGCGCGCCAGCCCAACGCCGGATTTTCCTCGATCACGGTTTCCATATAGGGCAGCGCCTTGTCGCCGCCGATGTCGAGCGTCCGGAAGGTCACGGGCTTATCGCCGGCGGCGTCCAGCACCGTGCGATACAGCGCGAGCTGGTCGGAGGTGCGCGGCAGGCTCTGGCCGACCATGAATTGCAGTTCGGTGCGAAACAGCCCGATGCCGGCGCTGCCGGTGTCGTCGATATGCGGCAGGTCGATGGCGAGGCCGGCGTTGATCATCAACTCGACAGGCTGGCCATCCCTGGTCACACAGGGCTTCTCGCGCAACGCCGAATATTGCGCCTGCCGCCGGGCGCGGAAGCGCACCCGCTCGGCATAGGCCGATTCGATTTCCGCCGACGGGCGGATATAGATCTCGCCGGAGGTGCCGTCGACGATGATGGCGTCGCCGGGGTCGGCGATACCCGGCGCGTTCGGCACCTCGCCGACCGCGGGAATGCCGAGCGCGCGCGCCACGATCGAGACGTGGGAGTTGGCGGTGCCTTCCTCCAGCACCAGCCCGCGCAAGCGCTTGCGGTCATAATCGAGCAGCGCGGCCGGCCCCATCGCACGCGCGATCAGGATGGCGTTGTCGGGGAGTTGTTCGCGCGATGGGGCATGATCCTGCCCGACCAACTGCCGCATCAGCCGATGGCCAAGATCCTCGAGGTCGTGCAGGCGGTCGCGCAAATAAGGATCGGTAGAGCGCAGCATGCGCGCCCTGGTGTCGGATTGCACGCGTTCGACGGCGGCCTCCGCCGTCAAACCGGTCGCCACCGCCTCGTGCAGCTTGTGCGACCAGCCGTGATCGTTGGCAAACATCCGGTAGGCTTCCAGCACGTCGCGGTGCTCGCCGCCGTCGGCGACGTCGCCGCGCTCCAGCATGCGGTCGAGATCGGCGCGCAGCTTGGTCAGGGCGGTATCGAGCCGCTTGATTTCCTTCGGCAGGTCCTCGGCGATGTAATTGGTGATGACGACGCGCGGCTCGTGCAGCACCACATGGCCGAGCGCGATGCCGTCGGACAGGATCGCGCCGGTCTTGTGCAGCGAATGCCGCGCGGCGGGTTCGGCGCCGGGTTGCGCCAGCGCCGACAACTCGCCCGAGGCGATCATCTCGGCCAGCACCATCGCGGTGGTTTGCAGCGCCTCGACCTCTTCCTCGACATAGGTGCGCTTGGCGCGGTTCTGCACCACCAGCACGCCGAGCGTATTGCCGGCGCGCAGGATCGGAACGCCGAGGAACGAGTGATAGATCTCTTCGCCGGTTTCCGGGCGGAACGAGAAGGCCGGATGGCTTTGCGCGTCGTTCAGATTGAGCGGCGTTGCCTCGCTGGCCACCAGGCCGACGAGGCCCTCATGCGCGCTCAGCACGGTGCGATGCACGGCGTCGCGGTTGAGGCCTTCGGTGGCGTAGAGCTCCAGCGTGTTGTCGACGCGCAGCACATAGGTCGAACAGACCTCGGCAACCATGTTGGCCGCGATCAGCACCACGATCTTGTCCAGCCGTTCCTGGGCCGAGACCTGCTCCGCCATGGTTTCGCGGAGCCGTCTCAGCAAGACGCGGGGGCCTCCCGACGCGCTCCGCATGTATTAAAATCCTCCTCCGCGAAGCCAGCCTGGCGGGTGGCCCGGAGCTGGCGTTAAGGTTGAGCAATCAACAACTTTATTCGTTCGGCGCCGGCGCAAGCCAGGCAAACCGGCCGAATCGGATAATCGAAACTATGTCGCGGTTCGCGGTAGCCTGCCCTTCAGGCCGTATAGCGAATTGGGGCTTGTTTTGCCAAGCAAAACGCCTGCCAAAGGCCAAAGTGTTTCTATTGGTACAATGTTGCGGGTGCTAAGGGAAAATTGTTCTAAACTTGGTCTAATCCGTAAAGCGTATGAAGCGTGCGCACCGCAAGCTCGGTATAGGCGGCGTCGATCAGCACCGAAAATTTGATTTCGGACGTGGTGATGGCGCGGATGTTGATCTTGCGCGCGGCCAGCGCCGCAAACGCCGTGGCGGCGACACCGGCATGGCTGCGCATGCCGCTGCCGATCACCGAGACTTTCGCGACATCGGTGGCGCTGTCGAGCCGCGCATAGCCGATCGTGGCTTTGGCCGACGTGATGGTGTCGCGGGCGCGGGCATAGTCCGAGGCCGGGACGGTAAAGGTGAGGTCGGTAGTCTTGCCGTCCTCGGAGACGTTCTGCACGATCATGTCGACATTGACATTGGCCTCCGCGAGCGGCCCGAAGATCGAGGCGGCGACACCCGGCTTGTCCTCGATCTGGCGGACGGAGATCTGGGCTTCGTCCTTGGAAAAGGCGATGCCGGTGACCACGTGACTTTCCATGATTTCCTCCTCGCTGCAGATCAGCGTGCCCGGCGGCGTGCCGTGCGGGTCGATATCCTCGGGTTTGTCGAAACTGGAGCGGACGAAAATCGGCATGTTATGCACCATGCCGAGTTCCACCGAACGCACCTGCAGCACCTTGGCGCCCAGCGAGGCCAGTTCCAGCATGTCTTCGAACGCGATCTTGTCGAGCCGGCGCGCCTTCGGAACCACGCGCGGGTCGGTGGTGTAGACGCCATCGACGTCGGTATAGATATCGCAACGGTCGGCACGAACGGCAGCCGCGATCGCGACCGCCGAGGTGTCGGAGCCGCCGCGCCCGAGCGTGGTGATTCGCCCGGTTTGCGGATTGAGGCCCTGGAAGCCGGCAATCACGGCGACTTCCTTGCGATCCCTGAACCGGTTGATCAATTCGGTGCCGTCGATGTCGAGAATCCGTGCCGAGGCGTGGACGTCGCTGGTCCGAATCGGGATCTGCCAGCCCTGCCAGGAGCGTGCCTGGATGCCGATCCCCTGCAGCGCGATCGCCAGCAGGCCAGCGGTGACCTGTTCGCCTGAGGCCACCACGGCGTCATATTCGCGCGCGTCATGCATCGGCGAGGCATCGCGGCACCAGTCCACCAGCTCATTGGTCTTGCCGGCCATCGCCGACACCACCACGGCGACGTCATGGCCGGCGTCGACCTCGCGCTTCACATGCCGCGCGACGTTGCGGATGCGGTCGAGATTGGCGACGGACGTGCCGCCGAATTTCATGACGAGGCGACCCATGATGACTGGCTTATTCCCTGACGAGGTAATTCACTGGACGCTGACGGAAACCGCGCGCGCCAGCCAAAAGGCGCGTATACATAACGGCGCGGTTGGCGACAAGCAACCGGGCTCCGGCGCCCCCTGAGAACCGCCCGGGGGTGGCGCAAGCGCTTGGAAAACAAGGACAATTGAGGCTGAAGCGATGGGGCGTTATATCGATGATATCCTGCAGCCCGGCGAGAAAGTGCTGTATTCGACCAACGCGCACTGGATCTTCTATCTGCCGGCGATCGGCGCCTGGATCGTGGCGGCAGGCTTGCTCGCGGCGTCACAGATGTTTGTCGGCGGTTCGCTGGGATTGGTCTGTCTGGCGCTGGCGGCGATCGCGGCCATTTTTGCGATTTACAAGATGCTGACCGCATGGTTCCACCGCTGGACCACTGAAACCGACGTCACCAACCTGCGCGTCGTCCACAAGGCCGGATTCATCAAGCGCCGCACGTTCGAGATGAGCCTCGACAAGGTCGAAAGCGTCGACGTCAACCAGAGCATCCTTGGCCGCCTGATGAATTACGGCGATGTCACGGTGCGCGGGGTCGGCGAGGGCGCCGAGACCATCAGGACCATTGCGGCGCCGCTCGACTTCCGCAATCACATCACCGCGCGATAGGGAGCGGCGCGTTCCTCCATGGCCATGCAACAAAATTCGAAAACAAGTTCGAATCCCCCGGGCGCCTCCAGCAGCACGGTCGATCCCGCCGAGATCGCGAAATTCTCAAGACTGTCGGACGAATGGTGGGATCCCAACGGCAAGATGGCGCCGCTGCACAAGATCAATCCGCTGCGGCTGAGCTATATCCGCGACGCCGCCTGCCGCAAGTTCGAGCGCAACGTCAAAAGCCTGAGCTGCCTGTCCGGCCTGCGCATCCTCGATATCGGCTGCGGCGCCGGGCTGTTGTGCGAGCCGTTCACCCGGCTCGGCGCCCAGGTGATCGGGGTCGATCCGTCCGCGACCAACATCGCCGCGGCCAAGCTGCATGCCGACAAGGCGCATCTGTCGATCGACTATCGCTGCACCACGGTCGAAGAGATGGACGTGCGCGAACGCTTCGACATCGTGCTGGCGATGGAAGTGGTCGAGCACGTCGCCGATGTCGGCATCTTTCTCGCTCGCTGCGCGGCCATGCTCAAGCCCGGCGGCATGATGGTGGTCTCGACCTTGAACCGCAACTGGAAGAGTTTTGCGCTGGCCATCGTCGGCGCCGAATATGTGCTGCGCTGGCTGCCGCGCGGCACCCATCAATGGGACAAGTTCGTCACGCCCGACGAACTGGCGAAACACCTGCTCGACAACAGGCTCGTCATTTCCGAGCAGAGCGGCGTGGTCTACAGCCCGTTCGCCGACCGCTGGAGCCTCTCGACCGATATGGACGTCAATTACATGGTGATCGCGGAAGAGGCGGTCTGACAGGCGCCCGCCCGCGGCCGAATCCTCCCGACATGTTCAGCACCGTCACGCTCTGGATTCCCTTCACCGTCACCGCCTCGCTCGGGCAGGTGGCGCGCAATGCGATGCAGCGGAGCCTGACCGGGCCGCTCGGCACCTGGGGCGCGACCAATATCCGCTTTCTGTTCGGCTTTCCGTTTTCGGTGATTTTCTTCGTTGCCGTGATTTTTGCGACCGGCGATGCCGTGCCATGGCCGACGGCGGCGTTCTGGCCATGGCTGCTGCTGGGCGCGTTCGCCCAGATCGTCGGCACCGGGCTGATGCTGCTCGCGATGAACGATCGCTCCTTCGTGGTGACGACGGCTTACCTGAAGACCGAGGCGATCCAGACCGCGGTTTTCGGCTTCGTCTTTCTCGGCGATCATCTGACGGCGCTGAAAGTGGTCGCGATCCTGATCGCGACCATCGGCGTTACCGTCACCGCGTTGCGGCCCGGCGGCGAAAAGGGCTTTGCCGAACTGAAGCCGACCATACTCGGTCTGGGCGCCGCGGCGGCCTTCGCTTTGTCGGCGATCGGTTTTCGCGGTGCGATCATCACGGTACCGGGTGTCTCGTTCGTGACCGCGGCGTCCTACACGCTGGTGTTCGGGCTGTTCGCGCAGACGCTGGTGCTGACGATCTATCTGCTGGCGCGCGCGCCGGATGTGCTGAGGAAGATCTTCGGCCTCTGGAAGCCGTCGATGTTCGCGGGCTTTATCGGCGCGTTCGCCTCGCAATTCTGGTTTCTGGCGTTTGCGCTGACGGCGGCCGCCAACGTGCGCACGCTGGCGCTGGTCGAGGTGCTGTTCGCGCAAGGCGTCGCGTATTATTCGTTCAAGCAGCCGCTCTCGGTGCGTGAACTATCCGGGATCGTGCTGATTGTTGTCGGCGTTGGCCTGTTGGTGGCGGGATAGCCGCCGAGATTCCCGGTTCACGCGAAGCCGCGTGCCCCGGAATGACGAAGAGTTTAATTGCGGTCGTCCGGCAGCACCGGCAGCGGCGAGACCTCGACGCCCTCCTCGATCAGCGCGCGCGCTTCGTCGGGTGAGGCTTCGCCATAAATCGGGCGATGCTCGATATCGCCGTAATGCATCTTCCGCGCTTCATTGGGAAAACGCTCACCGACATTGTCGGCGTTTTTCACGATGTGGTCGCGCAATTCCTTCAGCTTGGCGCGCAACTCGCGCTCCTGCGCCATCAACAGCGGCGTCGGCGTGGAAGCGGTTGCGGCGGCATCCGCTGGCGCCGCGGGCACTGGCTCTGCCTTGTCGCGCCCCTTCTTGCTGACGATTTGCGGGGCCATGATGGCGCGCTCGACCTTGGCCGAGCCGCAGACCGGGCAATTCACCAGCTTGCGCTTTTCCTGGGACTTCATAGGCTGCCGAACTCTGAAACCAGCTCTCGAACGCGTGGCCGCGCTCGCAGCGCAGATTGTAGTGGATCATGCCGATCCCCGAACCAGATGCAGATGTTCGGGTCCCGCCTTCGGATCGGCCATGCTGAAACGCCTGCCATGCTGCAGCGACGGCACGGTTTTGCGCGCGGTCTCGACCCTCGCCGGATCGATCTTCGCCAGGAACACGCCGGGCTCGACGTCGCCCTCCGCGAGAATTTCGCCCCATGGAGCGATAATCAGCGAATGGCCATAGGTCTCGCGCTTGTTCTCGTGCAGGCCGGCCTGGGCGGCGGCGAACACGAAGCAGCCGTTTTCGATGGCGCGGGCGCGCAGCAGTGTATGCCAATGCGCTTCGCCGGTCTTGCGGGTGAAAGCGGAGGGCACCGCGAGAAACGACGCGCCGCTTTCGGCGAGCGCGCGATACAGCGCCGGAAAGCGCACGTCGTAACAGATCGTCAGCCCGATCCGGCCCCACGGCAGGTCTGCGATCACGGCGGTTTCGCCCGGCTGATAATTGGCGGATTCGCGATAGCTCTCGCCGCCGGGCAGATCGATATCGAACATATGGATCTTGTCGTAGCTCGCGATCACGCCGCCATCGGGTCCGATCAGGAACGAACGATTGACCGCCCGCTCCGGCGAGGCGCGCAGCGCCAGCGAGCCGATATGCAGATGGATCTTCAGTTCCGCCGCCAGCGCGCGATACGCCTTGAGCGAGAGATCGTCTTCTTCCGCGGCGAGATGTTCGAACAGCGCCTTGCGATTGAGCTGCATCATGTTGCTCACCTCGGGGGTGAGCACGTAATCGGCGCCCTGGGCGGCGGCTTCGCGGATCAGTCTGGTGCCTTGTTCGAGGCTCGGTTCCGGCAACAGCCCGGTGCGCATCTGCACCATCGCGGCGGTGAAAGAGAGATCAGCGCTCATGGGGTGGCCTTTTCGCCTGCCAGCAATCCGTCAAGCTTGCCCTCGCGGTCCAGCGCATAAAGTTCGTCGCAGCCGCCGACATGGGTTTCGCCGATGAAAATCTGCGGGAACGTCGAACCCGCGCCGGCGCGATCGAACATCTGCTGACGATACGTCGAATCCTTGGCCACGTCATATTCGGTGAACGCGGCTTTTTTCCGCGTCAGCAGCGACTTGGCCGCGCTGCAATAGCCGCAGCCCGGACGGGTATAGATCTCGATGGCGGCGGTCATGATGCGCTCGGCGTTACGAATATCGGGATAACAAGCGTTCAAATTATATGGGAGCTTTGTGGGTGTCCACAACCCGCGCGAATACCAGCACGTCGACGGAAGCGGCTTTGGCGCGCAAAAGCGCCCGCGCGCAGGCATCGACGGTGGCGCCTGAGGTCAGGACATCGTCGACCAGAACCAGCCGCCGCCCGGCAATATCGGCTTTACGGTCGGGTGCGACCTTGAAGGCGCCCTGCACATTGCTGGCGCGCTCCGACCGGGACAGGCCGATCTGCTGCTGGGTCGGGCGGACCCGCCGCAGCGCTTCGGAGGCTAGTTTGACGCCGGTTTGCCGCTCGATGACCCGCGCCAGCGCCCCCGACTGGTTGTAGCGGCGGCTCCAGCCGCGGCGCCAGTGCAGCGGTACCGGCACCAGCGCATCGGCCTGTTCGAGCAATTCACGGCCGGCGCGCGCCATCCAGCGGCCCATCGCGGGGGCGAGGTCGGTGCGGTCCTGGTATTTCAGCGCATGCACCAGCGTGCGCGCGACGTCGTCATAGCGCACCGCGGCGCGGGCGCGCGCATAGGCCGGCGGATTGGCAATCGCTTCCATCGACAGCAATTCGGGGCCGGGATCGTAGACAAACGGAATACCGAGCCTCGGGCAATAAGGCGGTGCGATGAACGACAGCTTGGCCCAGCAATTGGCGCAGACGCCTTCGCCGCTGACCGGTTCGCGGCACGCCACGCACAACGTCGGCAGCGCGATGTCGAGCGCGAGCCGCGCCGTATGCGACAACGCGCCCCGCGCCAGCCGAAGCGCACCGCGCAGATGGCCGGAGACGGAACGGGAAGGCGGGGGTGAGGCTTCGGCGTCCATGGGGTGAAAGCTAGCGCCCGAGGGCGCGGCGCTCAAGCGGCAACGCAGTTGGCAGCGGCGGCGCTGGATTGCCAGAGATAGGCCGACCGGCGTACCAAACCGCCATGGCCGAGAATCCGAACCATGCTCCGATATTGTTTGACCGCGCGTTGCTGCTGTCGCGCCAGCGCCGTGCGCGCCAGCTCGGTCCGGCTGAATTCCTGCTCGACCGCGTGGCCGAAGACATGGAAGAGCGGCTGCACGCGGTGCTGCGGGACTTTTCCGACGCGGCCGATCTGTGGACCCCGGGCGATCTGCTGCGCAGGCCGGCCCGCCAGCGCTTCAACAAAATCGTTCATGTCGGGCTTGAGGGCTCGCCGCGGGAGGTGTTGCCGTTCCAGCCGGGATCGCTCGATCTGGTCGTCTCGGCGCTCGCCTTTCAGTTCGTCAACGATCTGCCCGGCGTGCTGGCGCAGATCCGCCGCGCGCTGAGGCCGGACGGGCTGTTGCTGGCGGCGATGATCGGCGGCGACACGCTGACCGAGCTGCGGCAATGTTTTGCGGCGGCGGAAGCCGAATGCGAAGGCGGGGTCTCGCCTCGCGTGGCGCCGTTTGCCGATCTGCGCGACGTCGGCGGCCTGTTGCAACGCGCCGGCTTCGCGCTGCCGGTGACCGACCTCGATCACATCGTGGTACGCTACGACAATGCGGTCGCGCTGATGGCCGACCTGCGGCGCATGGGCGCGACCAATATTCTGGTCGAACGACGGCGGACGCCGACCCGGCGCGCCACGCTGCTGCGGATGGCGCAGATTTACGCCGAGCGCTTTGCCGATCCCGATGGCCGTATCCGCGCCACCTACGACGTGATCTGGCTGTCCGGCTGGGCACCACACGAGAGCCAGCCAAAGCCGCTGCAGCCGGGATCGGCGAAAGCGAGTTTGGAGGAGGCGGTGAAGCGGGGATCGAAGGCCTGAGCTTCCGTTCGTCATGCCTGGGCTTGTCCCGGGCATCCACGTCTTTCTTTCAGCTGCGCAGGCAAGACGTGGATGGCCGGGTCATAGGCGAGCGGAAGCGACGCCGTCCTTCGGACGGCTAGGCCCGGCCATGACGGTTGAGAATCCGCAGCTCACATCAGCAAATCGAGTAAATGCGGGATCAGCGGGATGTCTGCCGCCGGCATCGGGTAGCCGCGCAGTTTATTGGCGCGGACCCAGCTCAGGGTTTGTCCCTCGCGCGCGATCACCTCGCCCTCCCAGCGCCGGCAGATGTATAGCGGCATCAGCAGGTGAAAGGTCTCATAGGCGTGGCTGGCGAAGGTGAGCGGCGCCAGACACGCCTCGCTCACGGTGATGCCGATCTCCTCGTCCAGTTCGCGGATCAGCGTCTGTTCCGGCCGC
This sequence comes from uncultured Alphaproteobacteria bacterium, assembly GCA_963755895.1. Lineage (GTDB taxonomy): Bacteria > Pseudomonadota > Alphaproteobacteria > Rhizobiales > Xanthobacteraceae > Bradyrhizobium. The sequence goes on along the minus strand of CAVWMD010000012.1, from coordinate 337,653 downwards.
TCGCCGGGCTCGATCTTGCCGCCGGGAAACTCCCACAGCCCCGCCATCGTCTTGCCCTCGGGCCGCTGCGCGATCAACACGCGCTTGTCGGCATCGACCAGCGCGCAGGCGACGACGAGGGTAAGCTTGATATCAGTCATGCGATGCAAGTGCTCTCGGCAGATCGGCGCAGGGGATTTTGAATCCGTTTGGAAAGGTTTCCTTAATCACCAAACGGCTGCCGGGCCAGCAATTCCGCGGACACCATAAGCCATATTTAAGGGGTCGACGGTAACCTTATACGCTGTTGACCCCAGCGATCGGTACCATCTCATGTCTGCGCTTTTCACCGCGATCACCCGCCTGTTTCGAGACAAGTCCGGCAACGTTGCCATGATTTTTGCAATTGTATGTATCCCCGTGGTTTCAGCGGCTGGTTGCGCGATCGACTACTCGATGGCGACCCGCATGAAGGCAAAGCTGCAATCCGCGGCGGACGCCGCCAGCGTGGCCGCGGTATCCCTGAAATCGCCCGGCTACACCCAGGCGGCGTCGATGACCGGAAATGGCACGGTTTCCGCCGCTGTCACCGATGCCGATCTTGTCTTTGATGGCAATATGAGCCCGATCCCGACCTCCAGCTACAGCAATTTGACTCGCACCAGCCTGGTCACCAAAACCGGCATTCAGCTCACCTCGACGGTCCAATTCAGTGCGCAGGTCCCGGTCACGTTCATGAAAGTGCTCGGCTATCAAAGCTTGAGCATCAGCGGCACCTCAAGCTCGAGCGCTTCGCTGCCGCCTTACCTTGATTTTTATCTCGCGCTGGACGTGTCGGGATCGATGGGACTGCCGTCGACCACCGGCGAAGCAGGACGGTTGCAGGCGCTCAACCCGGATAACTTTGTTCAATACCCCACCGGCTGTACTCTGGCCTGCCATTTTCAGCCGCTAAAGAGTGCGTGCGTCGATCCCCCCGTCACGGCTCCTGCCGCTCCCCCTAAAAATCCCCCTACCACGACGACTTCGTATACCCAGCAATACAATACCAACAATGCTTGCATGGGCTATGCGTATTCGCGCGTCAGTCCGACCGCGCTCGCGAGCCTCATCAACAGCGCGGCGACCGCCCAATATCCGAAGCAGGTTCCTGGCTTGCCGGTTCAGATGCTTTCCGGCCTGCCGAATTCGCTCAACACGGACCCTAATTTTGGGCTGCCGGCGGTTTCATCCTGCCCGACCGCGGGCTCCGCCAACTGCATCCAGTTGCGCCTCGACGCGGTAGGCTTTGCCTTGAACGCCACGCAGTCCGCGAACGGTGTGTCCGGATTGCTTGAGCTTGCCCAAAACAAGGAGGCCGCTACCGGAGTTCCCAATGAATTCCGGATTGGTCTCTACCCCTTCATTACGGATGTCGATGCCAGTTACGCCCCGCTGACCGCGAGTATCAATGGCAGCTCTTCGACATCCGGCACCATCAACTACGCCGCTAAAAACCTCGCCTCGGAGCTCGACACCAATATGAATTCGAACCTCGGCTCAGGCGGCACGCATATCGACAATTCGCTCAACAGCATCAACAACCTGATCGCTAGCGTCGGCAATGGCAGTTCGTCGACCAACACGCAGCCTTATGTCTTCCTGGTTACCGACGGGGCTCAGGACAACCAATACAAGGACGTTCCCAACGGAAGTTGGCACGGCAGCAACTGGGCCACCGTGCTGAACGACACGGCCAACACTTACCCGAACATCTGCCAGAAACTAAAGAACCGCGGCATCATCGTTTCGGTACTGTACATTCCCTATCAAACGATCTCGCCGGTAAATACGAGCTTCGCCAACGACGAAGACGATCATGCCAACTGGAACATCCCGAACATCGCGAACACCACGAACACGAGCGGTCTGCAGACTTGCGCATCGCCGCCCGATGCGGGGGGAACCTACTTCTACACGGCGAACACACCAGCGGACATTCAGGCTTCCCTGAACGCCATGTTCAACCACTCGCTGCAAACCGCCCACATCACGAATTGAGCGCCGACGCCCGTATCAGCGGCTAGAATGTTTTCGAGCGAAGTAGATACCGGTTCGCGTGAAGAAAACGCGTCAAAACAAAAACCTAGAGCCCCGTTCCAATTCCATCGGAACGGGAAAGGCTCTAGGAGCGGTAATCGCCGTTGATCGCGACGTATTCCTTGGTGAGGTCGCAGGTCAGTACGCGGTCGCGGCCCTTGCCAAGCCCAAGCGCGACCTTGATCTGGATTTTCGGATTCTTCATCGCGGCCGAGACTTCCGCCTCGTCGTAGGACGGGTCGCGCGCGCCGCTTCTCGCAACGCGGATGCCGTTGAACGAAATCGAAAGCTTGTCGCGGTTGGCGGGTTCGCCGGCCTTGCCGACCGCCATCACCACGCGGCCCCAATTGGCGTCTTCGCCGGCGATCGCGGTCTTCACCAGCGGCGAATTCGCCACCGACATCGCGATTTTGCGCGCCGACGCCTTGGTCGTGGCGCCCTCGACGATGATCTCGACCAGCTTGCGCGCGCCCTCGCCGTCGCGCGCGACCTGCTCGGCCAGATCGGCCAGCACGGCGCGGAATGCCTTGGTAAAGGCCTTCAAACGCGGGTCACTGGCGCGGCTGATCTTCGGCGCACCATTGGCGGCCGCAGCGCCAGTGGCAAACGCCAACAGCGTATCGGATGTCGAGGTGTCGCCATCGATGGTGACGGCGTTGAAGGTATCTTCCACGCCGCTCTTCAAGAGCGCCTGCAGCGCGCCGGCCGAGATCGGCGCGTCGGTGAAGATGAACGACAGCATGGTCGCCATGTCGGGCGCGATCATGCCGGCGCCCTTGGCCATGCCGTTGATCGTGACCTTGGTCTTGCCGAGTTTCACCGTGGCGGTCGCGACCTTGGGAAAGGTGTCGGTGGTCATGATGGCCTTGGCGGCGCTCATCCATTCGCCGGGCGCGACGGTCTCGGCCAGGGTGCCGAGCACGCCGTTGAATTTGCTGGCGTCGAGCGGTTCGCCGATCACGCCGGTGGAGGCGAGAAACACTTCATCAGGACTGCATCCAAGCGCCTTGGCCGCGATCGAGGCCGTCAGCTTCGTCGCCTGCCGCCCGGTCTTGCCGGTGAAGGCATTGGCATTGCCGGAATTCACCACCAGCGCGCGGGCTTTGCCGCCGCCGAGTTTGGCGCGGCACCATTCCACGGGGGCCGATGGACATTTCGATTTGGTGAAGACGCCGGCAACGGCCGTGCCCTTGTCCATGACCGCCAGCAGCACGTCGGTGCGGCCCTTGTAGCGGATGCCGGCGGCCGCCGTCCCGATCTCCACACCCGCTATTACGGGCATGTCGGGAATTTCGGTCGGGGCGAGCGGGGAGACGGCGGATGACGCAGCGGACGACATGGGGGGTGCCTTGTATCAACGAAGAGAATCTTTCGTCATGGCCGGATTTATTCCGGCCATCCACGTCTTCCTGGCCGTTGATGAGGCCGTAAAGACGTGGATGGCCGGGACATCAAGTGCGAAGACGCGCTTCGCGCTTTGGCCCGGCCATGACGATCGTAAATACTATTAGCTTCGTAGAAGTGACAGCGAATTTTTACTTCTTCGCCGGCGCCATCTTGGAGTCTTTCGCAGCGTCAGGCGCCTTGGCGTCTTTCGCCGTGTCGGCCGGCTTGGCGGCGTCGGGGGCGGGGGCGGCCGTATTGGCGGCCTGGTCCAGACGCTCGATCTTGGCGCCTTCACGCAGCTTTGCGACGTAATCGGCCTGCGCCTTGCGGGTCACGTAGGTCTCGATCTGGGACTTGACCTGGTCGAAGTCGGGCGCCTTGCGGTTGCGCTTTTCCTCGACCTTGATGATGTGCCAGCCGAACTGCGATTTCACCGGGTCGGAAATCTTGCCGGGCTCCAGCGCAAACGCGACCGCGGAGAATTCCGGCACCATCTGGTCCTTGGTGAAGAAGCCGAGATCACCACCGTCCGCCGCGCCGGGATCCTTGGACTTCTTCTTGGCGAGTTCGGCGAAATCGGCGCCCTTGTCCAGTTCGGCCTTGACCGCCTTGGCCTCGTCCTCGGTCTCGACCAGGATATGCCGGGCATGGACTTCCTGCTCGCCGGTGATCTGCTTGGCGGCGTCGTCGTAAACCTTCTTCATCGCCTCGTCGGTGGTCGCAGCCTTGCCTTCGGTGGCCAGCAGGCTGTCCATCAACAACCGGTTGCGCGCGAACGCCATCCGCCGCTTGAACTCCTCGTTGTTCTCGACCTTCTTGTCTTCGGCGGCCTTGGCGACGATCTTCATGTCGATCAGGAACGCCAGCAGGTTTTCCTGCTTGGTCGCGGGGTCCATCTTGTCGAGGCTCGGCCCCAATTCCTCTTCGGCCAGCGCCACGTCGCTCTGGCGGATCTCGGAGCCGTTAACCTTGGCGAGCACCGGGTTGGCATCGTCGGCACGCGCCGAGGTGCCTGCCAGCAGGGCCATCGCGAGGCAGCCGGCTACGGCCGCAGAGGCGAGGCGCAGGCCGGTTTTCGTTGCCGGAAACGGGAAGGTCATGAAAAATCCTTTTAGGGCTGTTTTGAGGGCGGCGGGACACTCGCCCAATCACGTTGCCTTGGCAACGCGAAAAGTCTGTCAAAATGATGAAATCCTTGACAGCTTCGCTCCTGCAACGTGACAGTTTCGTGCCGTTGACAAGGCCCGGACCCGGCCATATCTCTGCGAAACCGGGACAATGGCGATGGCGCGGATTTAGCTGCGTTTTTGGCCCTTGAACCTGGGATTGCTGAATTCCCACTCATTTGGCGGATGTTCCCGGACCGGGGCGGGAGCCGCGACGCGTCACGATGAGTTGATAGGTAGACTGGTAGACCACGTCATGGCGGCAACGCCGCACCGCAAAGACAGGAATTTGGCATGATCGGCGCGTTCGCCCGCAAGCTTTTCGGTTCCCCCAACGATCGGCGGATCAAGGGATATCAGTCCCGCGTCGACGCCATCAACGCCCTGGAGCCGGAGGTCGCGGCACTGTCGGATGAGGCGCTGAAGGCGCGTACCGCGGAATTCAAACAGCAGCTCGCCGATGGCAAGACGCTGGACGACATTCTGGTCGCGGCCTTCGCGACCGTGCGCGAGGCCGCCAAGCGCACGCTCGGCCAGCGCCATTTCGACGTCCAGCTGATCGGCGGCATGGTGCTGCATGAGGGCGACATCGCCGAGATGAAGACCGGCGAAGGCAAGACGCTGGTCGCAACCCTTGCGGTCTATCTCAATGCACTGGCCGGTAAGGGCGTCCACGTCGTCACCGTCAACGACTACCTCGCCAGCCGCGACTCCGGCTGGATGGGGCAGATCTATGGTTTCCTCGGCCTCACCACCGGTGTGATCGTTCACGGCCTCGACGACAACGAGCGCAAGGCGGCCTATGCCTGCGACATCACCTACGGCACCAACAACGAATACGGTTTCGACTATCTGCGCGACAACATGAAGTATCGCCTGGAGGACATGGTCCAGCGCGGCCATTTCTACGCCATCGTCGACGAAGTCGATTCGATCCTGATCGACGAGGCGCGCACGCCGCTGATCATCTCCGGCCCGCTCGACGATCGCTCGGAATTCTACAACACCATCGATACCTTCCTGCCGAGGCTGGACAAGACGGATTACGAGGTCGACGAGAAGCAGCGCACGGTGACGCTGACCGAAGCCGGCATGGAGAAGATCGAGACGCTGCTGCGCGACGCCGGCCAGCTCAAGGGCGACTCGCTCTATGACGTCGAAAACGTCTCGGTGGTTCATCACATCAACCAGGCGCTGCGCGCCCATTCGCTGTTCACGCGCGACAAGGACTACATCGTCCGCGACGACGAAGTCGTCATCATCGACGAGTTCACCGGCCGCATGATGCAGGGCCGCCGCTATTCCGAAGGCCTGCATCAGGCGCTGGAAGCCAAGGAGCACGTTTCGGTCCAGCCGGAAAACCAGACGCTGGCCTCGATCACCTTCCAGAACTATTTCCGGATGTACGAGAAGCTCGCCGGCATGACCGGCACCGCGCTGACCGAAGCCGACGAACTGTTCGACATCTACAAGCTCGAGGTCGTCGAAATCCCGACCAACGTTGCGGTCGCGCGCCTCGATGAAGACGACGAGGTCTATCGTACCCAGAACGAGAAATACGCCGCGATCCTGGCCGAGATCGAGCGCGCCAACGCACGGCTGCAACCGGTGCTGGTCGGCACCGCCTCGATCGAAAAATCCGAGGTGATCGCCGACTATCTGAAAAAGCACGGCTACCGGCAGATCGATTTCGGCAACGAAAATTCGATGCAGAAGCTTTACGCGGCGGCGCGTGCCGGCAAGCCCGCAAAGCTGTTCGCGGTGCTCAATGCGCGCTTCCACGAGCAGGAAGCCTACATCGTCGCCGAGGCCGGCGTGCCCGGCGCGATCACGATCGCGACCAACATGGCCGGCCGCGGCACCGACATCAAGCTCGGCGGTTCGCTCGACATGCGGATCCAGCAGGAAACCGCCGGTATCACCGACGAAGCCGAGAAGGCCGCCAAGATCGAGCAGATCAAGGCCGACATCGAGCATTTCCGCAACATCGTGCTGAACGCGGAAGATACCATCGAGATCGAGCCCGCCAAGGGATCGAAGCCGGCAAAGACCGTGTCCCGGCCGGGCGGGCTCTACATCATGGGATCCGAGCGCCACGAATCGCGGCGCATCGACAACCAGCTGCGCGGCCGGTCCGGCCGCCAGGGCGATCCGGGGCGCTCGAAATTCTTCCTGTCGCTGGAAGACGATTTGATGCGGATCTTCGGCTCCGACCGGCTCGACAGCATGCTGACGCGGCTCGGCCTGAAAGACGGCGAAGCCATCATCCATCCCTGGATCAACAAGGCGCTGGAGAAGGCGCAGCAGAAGGTCGAAGCCCGCAACTTCGACATCCGCAAGAACCTGTTGAAGTTCGACAATGTCCAGAACGACCAGCGCAAGGTGATCTTCGAGCAGCGCGTCGAGCTGATGAAGAGCGAGAGCGTGGCCGAAATGGTCGCGGACATGCGCCGCGACTTCGTCGACGACGTCGTTGCCAAGCACGTGCCCGAACATGCCTATGCCGAGCAGTGGGACGTCGCCGGCCTCAGGGAAGAATTGAAGCGGGTGCTCGACATCGACCTGCCGGTCGATCAATGGGCCAAGGAAGAGGGCATCGCCGACGAGGAATTACTGACGCGCATCGAGCAGCGTGTCGACGAGCACATGGCGGCCAAGGTGGGGCAGTGGGGCCCCGACGTGATGCGCTACGTCGAGAAGACCATCCTGCTGCAGACGCTGGACCACCTCTGGCGCGAGCACCTGATCATGCTCGATCATCTGCGCCAGGTGATCGGCCTGCGCGGCTACGGCCAGCGCGATCCGCTTCAGGAGTACAAGTCGGAAGCCTTCGGTCTGTATGAGGCGATGACCGCGCATCTGCGCGAGGCGGTGACGGCGCAGTTGATGCGGGTCGAAATCGTGCCGCCGGAAGAGCAGCAGCCGGCATTGCCGGCGATGGAAGCGCACAAGCTGGATCCCAACACCGGCGAGGACGAAATGGCGTTCGCCAGCGCCTCGCTGGTCCCGGCCACCACGCCTGACCGTGATCCCAAGAATCCGGCGAGTTGGGGCAAGATCGGCCGCAACGAGGACTGCCCGTGCGGCTCCGGCAAGAAGTACAAGCACTGCCACGGCAGGTACGCTTAACAGGCTGACGTCACCTCGTGAGAGAATGTAGGGTGGGCAAAGGCGCTCTCGCGCCGTGCCCACCTTCGATCAACCAGCAAGTTTGAATCGGCGGACACGGCGCCAACGGCGCCTCTGCCTACCTTGCGATTTTCAGATCAGTAAAACTTACTTCGCCGCTGAGAAGCGGTTGTCGAACGAGTTCGACGACACGATCGGCTGGGCGCCCGCGAAGCTCTGTGCGGCAGGCGCGGGGGCCGCAGCGGCCGCGGTGGTCGATGAGGTATCTGTCACCGAAGGTTTCAGCGCGGGCTTGGCGGCGGCTTGTTTAGTGTCGGGCTTTGCCGGGTGCTTGGCTTCAGCAACCTTCGGCTTCGCCGGGGCCGGCTGCGGTGACGGCGCAGCACTGGCGGTCGTGTCGGCGGCGGCAGCACTGCCGAGGCCAACCTTGCGGGCAAGGTTGCTGAAGAAGCCGCCCGACTGTTCAGCAGGTGCTGCCGATGCCACCTGGGTTTGCGTCTGGGTTGCCGGCGTCGTCGCCGGCACCGCGGCGAGCTTGGGTTGTTCGGGAGCGCCGAGCAGCAGATTATCCGACGGCGCGTGCGGCGGATTGACGTGATCCATCGGGATCGTGCCCGGCAACCGGGTATGGCTAAGCGAGAAGCCCTGGGGCTCGGCGCTCTCCGACAATCCGGTATTGCCGTCGGGTACCGCAGCGGCGAATACCTTGTTCATGCCGCCATCGATGCCGGTATTCAGCCGCGCGACCGGCGTGCCCTTGGCAACGAGCCGCGCCATTTCGGCGTCGTCTTCCTGCGCCTTCTGGCGCGCCGCGTCGGCGATCTCGTCGGGGACTACATAGGCAGGGCATTTGGCCGAGGCCTCGAATACCGGATCGCGCGTCGCATTCGGCGCTCTCACGGCATCGAAGACATATTTCTTTTCGCAGAAATCGACCTTCGGCTCCTGCTTGGTGACCTCGAAATGATCGTTGCCTTCCTTGATCATGCGCCAGAACGGCATGTTCGGATTGTTGCGGTGCTTGGCCATGTTCACCGCCGTCATGTGGAACGGATAGGCCTGGAACTGAAAGCCGCGCTGGCCGCCAAAGAACGATTCCCGGCCCAGCGAATAGATTTCCGCGATCTGCTCGTCGGTCATGGCGTAGCAGCCGCGTGACGAGCAGTCGCCATGCACCATCAGCTCCGAACCGGTGCGTCCCAGCGCGCGGTCGAAGGCGTTGGGGAAGCCGGTATTGAACGATAGGTAATAGGCCGATTGCGGATTCATCTGCGCCGGCGTGATCGAATAGAAACCCTCCGGCGCCTGGCGGTCGCCCTCGCGGACCTTGGGCCCGAGGTCTCCTGACCAGCGGCAAATCGGATAGGTCTTCAATAGCGCGAAGCGGCCGGAGCGGGTCTGCTTCCAGACCTCGAGTTCAGCTTCCTGCTTGAACAATCGGACCAGGATCGGCGATTGCAGATCCATGTCCTTTTCCACCATCGCGGCGATCAGTTTCGGCGAGACCGGCTGGTTGGCCTTGGCGTTCTGGGCAAGCGAGATTTCGTCGCTGTTGCAGCCGGCCAACATCACGCCTGCCGCAAGTGCAGCCGATGTGATAAGCGCGCGAACCAGCGAGCGGTAAATCAAACCCAAGCTCCACACCCCAAAGCTTCGAACCTGATGGGCAATTCCGTACCCCAAGATATGGCGTCCGCGCCCTGAAGCCATTGACTAAAATAGTATCCTTTGGCCCCCCTGCTCGCAAGCCGACCAAGGCGTCGCGGCGGGGTCCATCCGAAGGATAGTCAACAGAGGTTAAACATCGCGCTTCTGGCCTAATTGCGGCCAAAATTGCCGATTTTTTTGCAAAAGCAGCGGGGCTGACCCGCGCCGCGGCCCAAGGCAGGCCTGCCGTTCAGCCCAGTTTTCGGCCGATATCGAGGAATTTCTGCCGCCGTTGCCGGCGGATCACGTCCGGCGCCAGATCGCGCAGATCGTCCAGCGCGTGCGCGATGGCATCGCCGGTGGCCGCGATCATGGCGTTGGGATCGCGGTGCGCGCCGCCCGCGGGCTCTTTCAGGATCGCATCGATCACGCCAAAACGCAGCATGTCCTGCGCCGTGATCTTCATGCTGTTGGCGGCTTCCTGGGCCTTGGTACCGTCGCGCCACAGGATCGAGGAGGCCGCCTCCGGCGAGATCACGCTGTAGATCGCGTGCTCGAACATCAGCACCCGGCTGGCCGTGGTGATGGCGATGGCGCCGCCCGACATGCCTTCGCCGGTGATAACAGCGACATTGGGCACTCCGAGCGAGAGGCAGGCATCGGTCGAGCGCGCGATCGCCTCGGCCTGTCCGCGTTCCTCCGCGCCGATGCCCGGATAGGCGCCGGCGGAATCGACGATCGACAGCACGGGGATCGCGAACCGATCCGCCATCTCCATCAGGCGAACGGCTTTGCGATAGCCTTCGGGGCGCGCCATGCCGAAATTGTGCTTGATGCGGGATTCGGTGCTGGCGCCTTTTTCCTGGCCGATCACGCAAACGCTCTCGCCACGGAAGCGGCCGAACCCGCCGATCAGCGCCTCATCCTCGGCGAACTTGCGATCACCGGCGAGCGGCGTGAACTCGGTGATCAGCGCGCCGATGAAATCGCTGAGATGAGGCCGCTGCGGATGCCGCGCGACCAGGGTTTTCTGCCATGGCGTCAGATTGACGTAGAGGTCGTTCAGCGTCTGCGACGCCTTGTCCTCCACCCGCGCGATCTCGTCGCCGATGTCGCTGCCGGTCGCGGCCAGCGCGCGCAATTCATCGACCTTGGCGTCGAGTTCGGCGACGGGCTTTTCGAAATCGAGGTAAGAGCGCATGGGATCCGGCATCAAATCAATATAAGGACGAACGCGTCCGGAGGCGAAGCGGTTTCAGGTTGATTGAGATACGCGAGTATCTTCAAATATTTAACGTGACGTCTGACGTGGATGAGACTCGGTCTTTGGGAGGCGCCCGAGCCGAGATTGCGGGCGGCAACGGCTCTTTCACGGCAGAAGGCGCCGAAGTCAAGGCATCGCCGCATGACGTTACTTCTCCGCCAGCGGGTGCAGGTCGCGCACCAGACTCTTGAGGCGCTCTTCGACCACATGGGTATAGATCTGGGTGGTCGAGATGTCGGTATGGCCGAGCAGCGTCTGCACGATGCGCAAATCCGCGCCGTTGTGCAGCAGATGGCTCGCAAACGCATGACGCAGCACGTGCGGGCTGACCAGCCGGGGGGCAAGCCCGGCGGCGGCGGCGAGCTCTTTCAGGTCCCGCGCGAAATGCTGCCGCGTCAGATGTCCGCTTTCGCCGAACGACGGAAACAGCCATTTTGAGGCTGCGGCGTTTTTCTTGAGCGCAGGCTTCTGCGCTTCGATCGCGGCGAGATAATCGGCCATCGCCTGCCGCGACGCCTCGTTCAGCGGCACCAGCCGCTCCTTGTTGCCCTTGCCGCGAACCACGATCATCCGGGCGTCGCGCCGTGACGCCGACAGCGGCAACGCCACCAGTTCCGAGACCCGCAGGCCGGTGGCGTAGAGCACTTCGAGCAGGCAATACAGCCGAATCGCGCGCAAACGCTGCGTCGGCGATGCGGCAGGCGCGGCGCAGAGCTCCTTGGCGCGCACCAGCAGGCGATCGACGTCTGATATCGACAGTACCTTGGGCAGCCCACGGCCGCGCTTCGGACCCGACAGGATTGCCGCCGGATCGTCGCCGCGGATCCGCTCGTTGAGCAGGAAGCGAAACAGATGCCGCATCGCCGACAGCCGGCGGGCCACGCTCGACGATTTGAAACCGCGGCTGTCGAGGTCGGCGAGATAGTCCCGCAGCACCTGGGTTTCGGCCGTGGCGAAGCTCTGGCCAACGGGGCCGAGAAATGCAGAAAAATCCTCGAGATCGCGGCGATAGGCGTCGAGCGTGTTGGCGCCGGCGCCCTGTTCGGCCGCGAGCATGTCGATGAACAGGCCGATCAGCCTGGCGTCTGTGGTCTTGGCAGTTCGAATCTTGGCAGTTCGAGGCTTGGAACCCATTCCGAGACCCTACCTGCTATTTCTTGAGAAACTTATCCGGCGGAATAGTGACGGTCATTTCCCGTGGCTTCGGGTTGACGAAATTGGCCAGCGCGAAGATGGCTCCGTAGACGACCCCGGCGATGATGGCGACGGCTGTCAGAAAGCGGAACAGGCTGGGCATCAGCGAGCCTCAGGGGCGAATTAACCATTGAATCATCAGGATAAGCGCGCCTGACATCCAACATGTTCCCCTGCCGGTTGCAAGAGCCTCTGGCTTGGCCGTCGCCGTGGGTAGTATAGGTAACGTGGAACGCCGCAATTCCTGCGGCGACAGAGTTCTGGATGCCCGAAACAGCCTCACAGGCCGCCGCCAGCATTTCCCGGGAGGCCGACATTGCGACGGCGCTGGGAACGCGCTCGGTCGTGCTGGTGGGTATGATGGGAGCCGGCAAATCCACCATCGGCCGCCGGCTGGCGTCGCGGCTGCGGCTGCCCTTTCTCGACGCCGACACCGAGATCGAGGCGGCCCATGCCGGGATGACCATACCGGAAATCTTCGCGACCCACGGCGAACCGTATTTTCGCGACGGCGAGGCGCGGGTGATCGCGCGGCTGCTCGACGGCGGCCCCTGCGTGCTCGCCACCGGCGGCGGCGCCTTCCTGCGCGAGGAGACCCGCAGCCGCATTCGCGACAAGGCGGTCTCGATCTGGCTCAAGGCCGAAGCCGATATCATCATGCGCCGGGTCAAGCGCCGCGCCGACCGTCCGCTGCTCAAGACCGCGGACCCGGCCGGGACCGTCGAGCGCCTGATCGGCGAACGCGAGCCGTTCTATCAGCACGCCGATCTCATGATCTGGTCGCGCGACGTGCCGCATGAGAAAATCGTCGATGAGTGTATCGAGGCGCTGCACTTCAGGCTGTGCGGCGAGGCCGCGGCAGCACCTCCATCGAATATACTGGACGCCACACGATGACCGCGCCGTTGAAACATTCCGCCTCCATCACGGTCGATGTCGCGCTCGGCGATCGCGCCTATGACATCATCATCGGCCGTGACGTGCTGCCATCGCTGGGCGCGCGGATCGCCGCGTTGCGGCCCGGCGTGCGCACCGCCATCGTCACGGATCGCACGGTTGCAAAATACTGGCTCGAGCCGACCGAGGCCTCGCTGTCGAAAGCCGGCATTGCGACGTCGCGGATCATTGTCGAGGAAGGCGAGGGCTCCAAGAGCTACGCCGGACTTGAGAAGGTCAGCGAAGCGCTGATCGCGGCCAGGATCGAGCGCAACGATCTGGTGATCGCGCTCGGCGGCGGCGTGGTCGGCGATCTCGCCGGCTTCGCGGCGGCGATCCTGCGCCGCGGCGTCGATTTCGTGCAGGTGCCGACCTCGCTGCTGGCACAGGTCGACTCTTCCGTCGGCGGCAAGACCGGAATCAATTCGCCGCGCGGCAAGAACCTGCTCGGCGCGTTCCATCAACCGGTATTGGTGGTCGCCGACACCGCGGTGCTCGACACGCTGTCTCAGCGCCAGTTCCGCGCCGGCTACGCCGAAGTGGCCAAATACGGGGTGCTCGGCGACGAAGCATTTTTTGGCTGGCTGGAAGCCAATCACGCCGAAATCTTCACCGGTGGTGCCGCGCGGGAACATGCGATCGCGACGTCGTGTCGCGCCAAGGCTGCGATCGTGGCGCGGGATGAGCGCGAGACCGGCGAACGCGCGCTGCTCAATCTCGGTCATACCTTCGGCCACGCGCTGGAGGCCGCGACCGGTTTTTCGGACCGGTTGTTCCATGGCGAAGGCGTCGCCGTCGGCATGGTGCTGGCGGCGGAGTTTTCCGCGCAACTCGGCATGATCGCCGAGGCCGACGCGGCCCGCATCAAACGTCACTTGGCTGCGGTAGGCTTGCCGACACATTTGCAGGATATCGCTGGCTTCAGCCAGGAAGGCCTTGCCGATGCCGATGCGCTGATGGCGCTGATGGCGCAGGACAAGAAGGTCAAGCGCGGCCGGCTCGCCTTCATCCTGCTGGAAGCGGTCGGGCGCGCCGTCATCACGTCCGAGGTTGAACCGGCGCTGGTTCGTGATTTCCTGGCACGCAAGCTGGCGCAGTAAATCTGGGAAGCCAAAATTTGGAAAGCCGGGATTTAGAAAACTATGGATTGGTTTGCTGTTTCCATCGTCCTGATCTGTCTTTTTGTCTCGGCGTTCTTTTCGGCGAGCGAGACCGCGTTGACCGGTGCGTCGCGCGCCAGCATGTTGCGGCTGTCGAAGCAGGGTAGCAGCGAGGCGGGCGTCGTCTCCAGCCTGTTTGCGATGCGCGAGCGCATGATCGGCGCGCTGCTGCTCGGCAACAACATCGCCAATATCGGCGCCTCGGTGCTGGCGACCGGTGTCTTCACCGCCTGGTTCGGTGAGGTCGGTGTGCTCTATGCCACCGGCGTGATGACCGTGCTGGTGGTGATTTTCGCCGAGGTGCTGCCGAAAACCATCGCGATCAATGCGCCGGACCGGGTGTCGCTGTTGGTGGCGCGGCCGATGAAGGTGATGGTCTATCTGCTGGGACCGCTGCTCACGGTGATCGAGGCGATCGTGCGTGTGCTGATGACCGCGCTCGGCATCAAGATCGGCGCCAATCAGCCGATTTTATCGCCGACCGAGCGGTTGCGCGGCGCGGTCGATCTCCTGCATCACGAAGGCAAGGTCGAAAAGCAGGATCGCGACATGTTCGGCGGCCTGTTGGATCTGCGCGAACTGCAGGTCTCCGACGTGATGGTCCATCGCACCGAAATGGTGATGATCAATGCCGATTTGCCGCCCGAGGAACTGGTGCGCGAGGTGCTGGCGACCGAATACACCAGGATTCCGCTGTGGCGGGACAAGCCGGAAAACATCATCGGCGTGTTGCACGCCAAGGATTTGTTGCGCGCGATCCGCGCCGCCGACGGCGATACCGGCAAGATCGACGTCTCGACCATCGCGCTGCCGCCGTGGTTTGTGCCGGAGATGCGTTCGGTGTCCGAACAGCTCAAGGCGTTTCGCCGCCGCAAGACCCACTTCGCGCTGGTGGTCGACGAGTATGGCGAAGTCGAAGGCATGGTGACGCTGGAAGACATCCTGGAGGAAATCGTCGGCGATATCTCCGATGAACATGACGTGGTGGTGGCGGGCGTTCGCGCCCAGCCGGACGGCTCCGTGGTGGTCGACGGTTCGGTGCCGATCCGCGACCTAAACCGCGCGATGGACTGGCATCTGCCGGATGAAGAGGCGACGACCATCGCAGGTCTCGTGATCCACGAGGCCCGTTCGATCCCCGAACGCGGCCAAAGCTTTACATTCCACGGCTTCCGTTTTCGAGTCCTGCGCCGCGAGCGCAACCGTATCACCGCGCTGCGCATCGTCGCGGTGCCGCGCGACGCCGAGGTCGACGAGAAAAAGCCAAAGCGGGCGGGCACCGCGTTTTAAGCGGTTATCAATCGGGGGCACGGGGCCAAGGGGAAGCGGAGAAGGGTAGCCCCGCTTTGATTTCTGGCTTTTATGGCCGCCTCGTCTTTAGGCTTCGTTTGGTGCCTGCGCTTTAATCGCCAGCGCGTGCACGGGGCCTGCAAGTTCGGCGGCCAGCGTCGCATTTATCATGCGGTGGCGTTCGATTCGGCTCTTCCCTTCGAACGCATCCGACACGATATATATCCTGAAATGCGTCTCGCCGCCCGGCCTGTGGCCGGCATGGCCCTCATGCAAATGTGACTTATCGATGACGTCGAGGCTTTCCGGAGTGAAAGCTTCACGCAACTTGTTTGTGATGGTATGTTCCACGGTTTTTTCGGCGCTCATGGCTGCGGCAATACGTCCGTCACCGCATTTCGTCAATGGCGCATCGAAGGAGAGGGATTCGCAATGTCAAGACTTGAAGCTTTTCGCATTGCGTTGTCATAGTCAGCCATGGCGATTGATTCATCAAAATTCTTCGACTCCATTCGCATCAAGCCCAACAAGCTGAGCGCGAAGCAGCAGGCACTGGCGCGTGAAGAAGCCGCGATGTGCGAATGGCCCGACTGCAAGAACAAGGGACCGCATCGCGCGCCCAAGGGCCGGGCCAACGACAAGGAGTATTGGCACTTCTGCCTCAACCACGTTCGCGAGTACAATCAGTCGTATAATTTCTTCCAGGGGATGAATCCCGATGCGGTCGCGCGCTATCAGAAGGATGCGCTCACCGGCCATCGGCCGACCTGGAAGATGGGCGCCAATACCGCCGGCAAGAAGGGCAAGGGCAGCGCCGAGGCCGACCTGGAAGGCGCCGCCGATCCCTTCAGCGTGTTCAGCGAGCTCAACGGCCGCGGCCGTTGGCGGCCGGGCCCGGGCGGCGCCGCGGGCGAGGCCAAGGTTGAGACCCGGAAGGTGTTCAACGCCGAGCGCAAGGCGCTGCAGGTGATGGGGCTCGGCCCGGATGCGACGCTCGAGAACGTCAAGGCGAAGTACAAGGCGCTGGTGAAACAGCACCATCCCGACGCTAATGGCGGCGATCGTTCCACCGAGGATCGCCTGATCGAGATCATCAAGGCGTATAATTATCTCAAGACCGTGGTGCGCGGGGCTTAACGCGCCGCGGCCTGGTATCCGTCAGTTTTTCCGCGCCGGCTCGATCATTCCACCGCCGTGACGCCGCCTGAGGGCCCAGAACGCCAGTCCCACGATCAGGGCGACGCCGGCCACCGCCAGGATCCAGTAATGCCTGGCGATCCCGCCGTGATGTGGAAGGCCGCCATATGCATGCAAGGCCGAGACCGCGAGCACCCCCGGCAGCACGTGGACCGGCGCCCAGAGCAAAATGGCCGGGATATTGACGGCGTAAAAACGGATCGGCGGCATGCCGAGCGCGCCGGCCGTGAGCGGCACGAAGGCGCGTACCGGCGGCACGAAACGGGCGAAAAACACCGCGAGCGCGCCCCAGCGATTGAAGAACGCCTCGCTCCGCGCGATCACACCCGGATAATTCGCCATCGGCCATTGGTTGAGGATTTCGCGCTGGCTGCGGTGTCCAACCCAGAACGCGGTTCCGTCGCCGAGCACCGCGCCGGCAACCGCCGCCGCCAGCACCCATTCCAGCCGTAAATCTCCCTCCGGCACCAGCGCGCTGAGCGCCAGGATGATGGTGGAACCCGGAACCACCGATCCCACGATCGGAACGGCTTCCAGCAAAGCCGCGAGGAATAGCGTGAGATAGCCGAGCCACGCATGGTCCGAGACAAAGCTAACCAATGGATCGATGAATGAAGTCACAAAATTCCTGTGCGGGCGTGGCGGCCATGTCGGGGCAGACCTACCATAAGTAGCGAGGCGGGCGAAAAGTGCCACCGGGTCCGGAACTTGCCGGAGTGGGCAAATCTGAGTCGGTGAAAGCACGGCGTGATTCGCAGGGCAGCCTTCCAAAAACCGGGTTCAATGCCTATCTTGATGATAAGGCGAGGGAACTTTGATTAGGCGGCGGGCTTCTGCCAGCCGTCGCTCTCTGCTAATGTTCCGAAAAGCCCCCATCCGCAGCCATACCGCAAAGCTGGTTTCGGGAACGCCCGAGACCTCGGAGGATTGATGACGACCGCCGCCATGACCAAACCGCAAGAGCCCGTTGGCGTCCCTGACATGAAGGTGTCGGTCCGGCAGGTATTCGGGATCGACAGCGACCTCGAAGTCCCGGCCTATTCCGAAGTCGATCCGCATGTGCCGGATATCGATGGCGACTACCGCTTTGATCGCGCCACCACGCTCGCGATCCTCGCCGGCTTCGCCCACAACCGCCGCGTCATGGTCACGGGCTACCACGGCACCGGCAAATCGACGCATATCGAGCAGGTCGCAGCACGGCTGAACTGGCCGTGCGTGCGCGTCAATCTCGACAGCCACATCAGCCGTATCGATCTGGTCGGCAAGGACTCCATCGTGGTGCGCGACGGCAAGCAGGTCACCGAATTCCGCGATGGCATTCTGCCTTGGGCACTGCAGCACAATATCGCATTGGTGTTTGACGAATATGACGCTGGCCGTCCCGACGTGATGTTCGTGATCCAGCGTGTGCTGGAAGTCTCCGGCCGCCTAACCTTGCTCGACCAGAACAAGGTGATCAAGCCGCACCCGGCGTTCCGGCTGTTCTCGACCGCCAACACCGTCGGCCTCGGTGATACGTCCGGGCTCTATCACGGCACCCAGCAGATCAACCAGGGCCAGATGGATCGCTGGTCGATCGTCACCACGCTCAACTATCTCGCCCATGACGAGGAAGTCGAGATCGTGCTGGCGAAGGCGCATCACTATCGGACCCAGGAAGGCCGCGACATCGTCAACAAGATGGTGCGGCTCGCCGATCTCACGCGTAACGCGTTTGCCAATGGCGACCTGTCGACGGTGATGAGCCCGCGCACGGTGATCACCTGGGCCGAGAACGCCAACATCTTCGGCGACATCGGCTTTGCGTTCCGCGTCACCTTCCTCAACAAATGCGACGAACTGGAGCGGCCGCTGGTCGCCGAATTTTACCAGCGCTGCTTCAACGTCGAGCTAGCGGAATCGTCGGTGAACGTGGCGCTCAGCTGAGCAAGTAGGACGTAGTCGTCCCTGCGAACGCAGGGACCCATACGGCGAGGATTTTCGATAACGTGACGGAGCCCAAGCCCGCCGGAAGCAACGACCGCCAGTGGTTATGGTCCCTGCGTTCGCAGGGACGACGGCGGTGAGGTTACGATGAGCACATCCAACACCAAGTTCCGTACCGGATCGAAGGAAGCGCCGACCGAGCCGTTCAAGCGCGCGGTCACCTCCTGTCTGCGTGCTATCGCGAAGGCGCCCGAACTCGAGGTGACGTTCGCCTCCGAGCGTCCGGGGCTGGCGCCCGGCAAGGCGCGGCTGCCCGAACCGGCACGCAAGATGACCAAGCGGGATGCGGCCATCGTGCGCGGCCACGCCGATTCGATCGCGCTGAAGCTGGCCTGCCACGATCCGAAAGTGCACCGCAAGCTGATGCCGGGAAATCCGCAGGCGCGCGGCGTGTTCGAAGCGGTGGAGCAGGCGCGGGTGGAAGCGATCGGCTCGCGCCGGATGGCGGGAGTTGCGAAAAATCTCACCGCGATGCTGGACGATCATTTTCATCGCGGCAAGTTCGACGAGATCACCGATCGCGCCGATGCGCCGCTGTCGGACGCGCTGGCGATGCTGGTGCGCGAGCGCCTGACCGGGCTTGCTCCGCCGGCCGCGGCGCGCAAGATGGTCGACCTCTGGCGTCCGGTGCTCGAAGACAAAATTGGTGCGCGGCTCGACAAGCTCAGCCGCGTCACCGAAGACCAGGCTAAATTTGGCGATCTCGTGCATGATTTGTTGTCGGCGCTCGATCTCGGCGACGAACGCAACGCCGATGGCGAAGACGACGAAGATCAGGACGAGAGCCGCGACGGGGAGAACGATCAGTCCGGCGCGGAAGGCTCTCCCGACAGCGATGCTGCGCAGGAAATGAGCGCCGATCAGGCGCAGGCGACAACCGACGAAATGTCGGAGAGCGCGATGGAGAGCGCGCAGGCCTCCACCAGCGACACCTTCGACGACGGCGAACTCGGCGATGACGAGACGCCGGGCGAAGCGACGCGGCCGAACGCGCGCGGCGCCAATGAACCGCGCGGGCCGGAATATCACGCCTTCGCGCCGAAATTCGACGAAGTGATCGCGGCCGAGGATCTCTGCGACCATGACGAGCTGGAACGCCTGCGCAGCTATCTCGACAAGCAGCTCGCGCATCTGCAAGGCATCGTCGCGCGGCTGGCGAACCGGTTGCAGCGCCGCCTGATGGCGCAGCAGAATCGCGCCTGGGAGTTCGATCTCGAGGAGGGCATGCTCGATCCGGCGCGGCTGTCGCGCGTGGTGACCGACCCCTATCATCCGCTGTCGTTCATGAACGAGAAGGAAGCCACCTTCCGCGATACCGTGGTGACGCTGCTGCTCGACAATTCCGGCTCGATGCGCGGGCGGCCGATCACGGTGGCGGCGACCTGCGCCGATATTCTGGCGCGGACGCTGGAGCGCTGCGGCGTCAAGGTGGAGATTTTGGGATTCACGACCCGGGCCTGGAAGGGCGGCCAGTCGCGCGAGGCGTGGCTAGCTGCGGGCAAGCCGGCCAATCCCGGCCGCCTCAACGATTTGCGCCACATCATCTACAAATCCGCCGACGCGCCATGGCGTCGGGCGCGCAAGAACCTCGGGCTGATGATGCGCGAGGGCCTGCTCAAGGAAAACATCGACGGCGAGGCGCTCGACTGGGCGCACAAGCGGCTGCTGGGGCGGTCCGAACAGCGCAAGATCCTGATGATGATTTCCGACGGCGCGCCGGTCGACGATTCCACGCTCTCGGTCAATCCCGGCAATTATCTGGAGCGCCATCTGCGCCATATCATCGAGGAAATCGAGACCCGTTCGCCGGTCGAACTGATCGCGATCGGCATCGGTCATGACGTCACGCGCTACTACCGCCGCGCCGTTACCATCGTCGATGCCGAAGAACTCGGCGGCGCCATCACCGAAAAGCTCGCCGAACTGTTCAGCGAAACCCAGGGGCAGGCGGCCGCGCCGTCAGGCCGTCGCCGCAGGCTGCATTCCTGAGAATTTCCCCATTGCGAGATCCCTTCCGCCGCCGCTTCCTGAAATCCGCGGCGGCTGGATTTTCCCTGGCTGCGATGCCGGGCATCGGGCGGGCGCAGTCTGCGACGGAGCCGCCGTCAAAACCGCTTGCGCCGGACGAGCACGCGGTTGCGGCGCCGGTTTCGATCGAGGTCAACGCCCGCCCCATCCTGTCGTTTGATCCAAGCGACCGCGCGCATGTGCGGTTCGGCGCGCTGCAATATCGCAGTGGGCTGGTCTTGACCTCGTCATTCCCTGGCTTCGGCGGGCTGTCGGGATTGCGGCTCGATGCCAAGGGCGAGCGCTTCATTTCCTTCAGCGACAAGGGCACCTGGTTCACCGGCCGCATCGTCTATCAGGGCAGCGAGATGACAGGACTTGCCGATGTCGAGGCCGCGCCGATGCTCGGACCCGACGGCAAACCGATCACGACGCGCGGCTGGTTCAATTCGGAGTCGATCGCGCTCGACGGTTCGTTGGTTTACATCGGCCTCGAGCGCGTCAACATGGTGCTGCGCTTCGACTTCAGCAAAGGCTTTACCCGCGCGCTGGCCGAGGTGGTGCCGATGCCGGCCGCGGTGAAGAAGCTGCCTTTCAACAAGGGGCTGGAAGCGCTGGTGATGGTGCCCAAGGGGCTGCCGCTGGCGGGGACGCTGATCGCGCTCTCCGAACGCGGCCTCGATCGCGACGGCAATTTGATCGCGTTTCTGGTCGGCGGACCGACACCCGGACAGTTCAGCGTTCGCCGCACCGAAAATTTCGATATCAGCGACGCGACACTGCTGCCGTCGGGTGAGCTGTTGGTGCTGGAGCGGAATTTCTCGCTGGTCGAGGGCGTCGGCATCCGGATCCGGCGCATTCCGCTCAAATCGCTGGTCGACGGCCCCTCGATCTTCACGGCGGATCTCGGCAGCGAAATCGATAATATGGAAGGCATCGATGCCTTCGTGACACCGGAAGGCGACACCGTGCTGACGCTGGTCTCCGACGATAATTTCTCGCTGCTCCAGCGTACGCTGCTGCTGCAGTTCACGCTGGTGGAATAACGGAATGGTTTTTGCACGCGCTTGGCGCTGCGAAAGGGAGCGTCGATGACCAGGTTTGGATACTTCAAGTTCTTCGCGGCGATGTTTGTTCTCGCAAATTCGTTCGCTGGCCTCCCGGTCCAGGCCGAAACCTGGCCGTCGCGGTTGATCCGGGCAACCATCCCATTTGGCGCCGGCAGCGCCACCGACGTGGTGCCGCGGCTGGTGTTCGATCATCTCGCCGCCGAACTCGGCCAGCCCATCGTGGTCGAGAATCGCCCCGGCGCCGGCGGCACGCTCGGCACCGCGTTGGTGGTGAAGGCCGATCCCGACGGCTACAGCGTTCTCGCCCATTCCTCGGCGCTGGCGATTGCGCCCGCGATTTTTCCCGATCTCACCTTCGACGCCAGCCGTGACCTCAAGGGCGGGCTGATGATCGGCTCCAGCGCCGGGGTGATGATCGTTTCGCCACAGCGTCCGTGGAAAACCGTGCAGGATTTCATCGCCGACGCCAAGGCAAAACCCGGCTCGATTTCGTTCGGCTCGGTCGGTGTCGGCAGCGCCGTGCATATAGCTGCCGAAAAATTCCGCCTCGCTGCCGGGATCGAGGCGACGCACGTGCCTTATCGCGGTGGCCCGGAAGTGATCGCCGACGTCATCGGCGGCCGGGTCGATTTCTATTTCTGTCCGCTGGCAACCGCGTTGCCGCTGATCCAGGCCGGTCGGGTGCGCGCGCTGCTGGTCTCGACGCCCAAGCGCGCCGCCGAGTTGCCCGACGTGCCGACCCCGTCGGAGGTCGGCCTGAAAGACGCCGAGAGCGTCAGCTGGTTCGGCGTGTTCGTGCCGTCGAAGACACCGCCCGAGATCATCGAGAAGCTTCATGCCGCCGGCGTCAAGGTGCTGGCGGATCCCGCGACGCAGGCCAGCTTGAAGCAGCTCGGCGTCGAACCGCTGCCGATGACGCCCACTGAGATAGACGATTTCGTCAAGCGCGAGACCGCGGCCAACCTGGAGGTGATCAAGGCCGCCGGGATTAAACAATAGGCGGCGGTTGAGCCAAGCCCGCCTCGTCGCTAGATAGGTTAGGACCTCAGCCCTTCCTCCCGCCAGGATTTCCCCATGAGCACCCTGTTTTCTCCGATCGAATTGCGTGGCCTCAAGCTTGCCAACCGCATCATGGTGGCGCCGATGTGCCAGTACTCGGCCGTCGACGGCGAGGCCAATGACTGGCACTTCACCCATATCAACAGTTTGTCGCTGGCGGGTGCGGCGATGTTCTGCATCGAGGCGACCCATGTGGAAGCGATTGGCCGCATCACGCCGGGATGCCTCGGCCTGTGGAACGACGCCACCGAAGCCGCGCTGAAGCCGATCCTGGCCTCGGTACGCAAGCATTCCAAAGCCGCGGTCGCGATGCAGTTGGCCCATGCCGGCCGCAAGGGATCGAGCCATACGCCATGGGATGGCGGCCAGCAGATTCCGATCGCCGGGGGTGGCTGGCAGGCGGTCGGACCGTCCGCGGTGCCGCACAAGGAGGGCGAAGCAGCCCCGCTGGCGCTCGATGAAGCGGGGATGGCGCGCATCCGCGATGCGTTCGTGGCGGCGGCAAAGCGCGCCGACCGGCTCGGCATCGATGCGATCGAAGTCCACGGCGCGCATGGTTATCTGCTGCATCAATTTCTGTCGCCGATAGCGAACAAGCGCACCGACCAGTATGGCGGCTCCTTGCAAAATCGCCTGCGCTATCCGCTCGAAGTGTTCGACGCGGTGCGCGCGGCGTTTCCGGCCAACAAGCCGGTCGGCGTCAAGGTATCGGCGACCGACTGGGTCGAAGGCGGCTGGGATCTTGCGCAAACCATCGAATTCGCCAGGGAGCTGAAACAGCGCGGCGTCGACTGGATCGACGCCTCCTCCGGCGGCGCCTCGCCGCTGCAGAAGATCCCGCTGTCGCCCGGCTATCAGGTGCCATTCGCCGAGGCGATCAAGCAGGCCACCGGCCTCACCACCATCGCGGTCGGCCTGATCACCGAAGCCAAACAGTCCGAGGACATCGTTGCCTCCGGCAAGGCCGACATGGTCGCGCTGGCCCGCGGCATGCTCTATGACCCGCGCTGGGGCTGGCACGCCGCGGCCGAACTGCACGGCCAGGTCGATGCGCCGCCGCAATACTGGCGCTCGCAGCCCTCGACGCAGAAGGAGCTGTTTGGCAAGACCACGTTCGGAACGAGGTAGGTATTTCACTTCCGTCATTCCGGGATGGTCCGAAGGACCAGACCCGGAATCCTGAGATACTCCGATGTGCAATTGCACGTCGGAGTTCGATGCTGCGCATCGCCCCGGAATGACGGAGCGTGAAGTTGGTGTCCACCGCCGCACCGCATTCAGCCTGTGTTCAAATTTCAGCCCGCGCGTTTTGTCATATCTCGGACACACGCCCGGCGTGCTATGCTCTCGCTTGCGCGCATCAGACGCGTGATAAAATAAAAGCGAGAGGAAACCCCGATGGAAATTGGCTACTTCACGATGCCGTCGCATCCGCCGGAATGCGACTTCAAGCAGGGGCACGACTGGGACCTTCAGGTGCTGCGCTGGCTCGATGAGCTCGGCTACACCGAGGCCTGGATCGGCGAGCACCACACCGCGCCGTGGGAGCCGCACCCGGCGCCTGACCTTTTGCTGGCGCAGGCGTTCCTGCAAACGAAGAACATCCGCCTCGGCCCCGGCGGCTTCCTGCTGCCCTATCATCATCCGGCCGAACTCGCCAACCGCGTCGCCGTGCTCGACCATCTCTCTGGTGGCCGGCTCAATTTCGGCGTCGCCGCTTCCGGCCTGCCGAGCGACTGGGCGATGTTCCATGTCGACGGCATGTCCGGCCAGAACCGCGACATGACCCGCGAGGCGCTGGAGATCATCCTCAAGATGTGGACCGAGGACGCGCCGTGGACCTACAACGGCAAGTTCTGGAACGTGACCAAGCCCGACGTGATGTTCGATTTCCTCAAACCTCACCTCAAGCCGGTGCAGGCGCCGCATCCGCCGATTGCCGTCGCCGGCCTGAGCAAGGGCTCCGACACGCTGAAGCTCGCGGGCGAGCGCGGCTACATCCCGATGAGCCTCAACCTCAACCCGGCCTATGTCGGCAGCCATTGGGAGTCCGTCGAGATCGGCGCCGCCAGGACCGGCCGCAAGCCGAACCGCAAGGACTGGCGCTTGGTGCGCGAGGTGTTCGTCGCCGATACCGACGAGGAAGCCTGGAAGCTGTCCACCGGCGACATGATGGGCCGCATGATGGGCGAATATTTCCTGCCGCTGCTGGGTCATTTCGGCTTCAAGGACTATCTCAAGGCCACGCCCGACGTGCCCGACAGCGACGTGACGGTCGACTACTGCGCCCGCCACAACTGGATCGTCGGCTCGCCCGCCACCGTGACCGAGAAGATCGAAAAGATCTACCGCGAGGTCGGCGGCTTCGGCACGCTCCTGGTGTTCGGCTTCGATTACAAGCACCAGCCCGAAGCCTGGCACAACTCGCTGCGCCTCCTGAAGCAGGAAGTGCTGCCGCGCCTGAAACATCTCGACGCGAGCCTGGTGAAAGCGGCGTAGAGCGTTTTTGTTCTGCGAATCTCCTGTTCTGCGGCATCGCTCATGATTCCCCTCTCCCCTTGTGGGAGAGGGTGCCGAAGCGAAGCGGAGGCGGGTGAGGGGTCACAGCCTCTCGTTATGTTGCTACCCCTCATCCGGCGCTTCGCGCCACCTTCTCCCACAAGGGGAGAAGGAAGAAAGAAAGTCACCCCTTCTTCTGCATCTGCGCGATCGCGTGCATCGCGGCGATGTAGCCGTGGGGGCCGAGGCCGCAGATCACGGCGGTCGCGACCGAGGAAATCTTGGAGTGGCGGTGATATTCGTCGCGGGCGTGGATGTTGGAGATGTGGACTTCGATCACCGGGCCTTCGAACGCCTTGATGGCGTCGAGGATCGCGATCGACGTGAAGGAATAGCCGGCCGGATTGATGATGATGGCGTCGGCGCTCTGACGCGCCGACTGGATCCAGTCGACCAGTTCGCCCTCATGGTTCGACTGATGAAACGCCAGCTCGAGGCCAAGCGTTGCCGCATGCTGCTCGCAGTCGGCCTTGATCTGCGCCAGCGTCGTGGTGCCGTAGATATGCGGCTCGCGCACGCCGAGCAGATTGAGGTTGGGGCCGTTCAGGATCATCAATCGTTTCACGGGGTGTCCTCCGGTTCGAAAGCGCTATAGCATTTTTGTCAGCTCGATGCGTTAACCCGGAGCCCCTGATGTCCGCCATCAATCCCTTGACCGCCGCCGGTGTCGTGGTCGCGACCGCGGCGACCGACGCGGTCTATGTCATGTTCACCTCCGCGGTCGTCGCCCGCCGCCGCATCCCCGCCGCGACCTGGAGCAGTTTCTGGTATCTGCTGTCGTCCTATGCGGTGATCAGCTACACCGAGAACTGGATCTACGTCGCCTTCGCCGCCGCCGGCTCCTGGATCGGCGCCTTTGCCTCGATCACCTTCCTGCAACGCCCGCCCCCCGTGCCGCCGCCCGTGGGAGCCGCGCCGCATTAGTGGTGCATCGTCTTCCCGCGCATCCATCGTCGTCCCGGCCTTGCGCCGGGACCCATCACCCCTGGCGTTGGTGATTGCAGAAGGCATCTGCCATAGTGCCGAAAAACGTGAGTCCTCGCCGTATGGGTCCCGGTGCGGAGGCCGGGACGACGTGAGCGGGTTGTTCGGAGGCATCAAACAACGACGCGAGCACACACACCTCCGCATTCTCGCCGCGCATCGCGCCCGAGTTGATGGAAGAAAAAAGCTGTCCCTCAAACAAAGAGGGCGCAGGGAATGCCGGGTGTCCGATGCACCCGTGGTCCCGTGTAAAAAACACGGGGGTAGTCGCCACAGGTTCACCGGGTTCAACCGGCATTCCCTGCACAATGGTTTACGGCTTGTTTCGTGCTCTCCCCGGCGAGACCAGGGCTTGCTTGTCACCGTCGCCCCCAAGGAGCTTGCTCCTCAAGAACTTGACGCCGGCCATTGGGGCGTCAGGACCGCACGACTTAGCCGTCCGCGTCAGCCGCGCTCGTCAGTCGCAGCCTTCGCGTCCACCGTTCCCCGCGCCCAACGTCCGTGACGATTCGCGAAACGCCCCTCTCATGGGGCACGGGATGGCAAGGAATAAGCAGGTGATTTGGGTCAAATGAGAAGCGGAATATTTTTGCAAAGGGGGCTGGACAGGATTCGGCGCACGAAGGTGATTTGCCCGTCGGGCAGAATTTGACGCGCACAGCCGTCATCCTGAGGAGCGCTCGCGCTTGCGAGCGCGTCTCGAAGGATGGTGTTCAGCGCAGTGCGTGCGGCCACCCTTCGAGGCTCGCAAGAGCTCGCTCCTCAGGATGACGGCGGAGATTGCTTCGCCGCTTCCACAATGACGGTGCGGTCGTGGCGACAGCCCTCGCCACGACGACCATTAAAATTAGTTCATCAAACTCGTCGCCGCGCGATGTCTGCCATGCAGAATCGCCAGCGCAAGATGTAATCGCGCATCAGTGAACGAACGTGAGGAAATGTTTCTGTCAAAGGCTGCGCGCATAGGACACGTTGACTTTCGGAAGCTACAACGTCGTTGGCTTCTGCAAAAATAACGGAGAAGAAAAGCATGACAAACTTCAAGCCGCTCGCGATGGCGGTGATCGCGACCGCGATGTTCACCACCCCCGTCCTCGCCAAGCACCACCACCACGTGCACCATATCCATCACGTTCTCGCTGACGGCGTCGCGGTCAACGCTCCGCCGGCCCCTCACTACGTCAACGGCCGTCCCTGCGTTCCCGCGCCGCGCGTCGATGCGTTCGCGACCGCGCCGTGGGAGAACGAGACCCCCTGCGAACCTTGATTCCTGCGCGTCGCGGTTCTTCGCGCACCTGACTTCATTTAATTTCGTTACGCCTGAAAAAGTGCCCGCGTGTCCCGAACGCGGCGCAGCGCGTGGACGCGTGTCTTCGACGCGCCATGGTGCTGCGCCGTGTCGGGAGAACGCTTAGGCGTCGTCCGCGAACTAACGCTGCAAGGCTCGGGCTTTTGGGCTAATTGTATAGTTCCATTCGCCGTGGAAATCATGGCGGGTGATGTTGACAGCAGCGAGTTCGTCGTCAGAAACCTTGATGCCGGCGGGGTAGGTCATGGGGTCGAGCTGGCAACGGACCTTGAGGCCGGCTTTGGTGGTCGTAGCGCCGATCAGCTGCACGATGACCTGATGGCTGATCAGCGGCTTTCCCCGCCAGTTGCTGGTGATGAAGGAGAAGAGGCGATGCTCGATCTTGTTCCATTTGCTGGTGCCGGGCGGCAAGTGACAGACGGTGATCGGGATATCGAGTTCGTCGGCCAGCTTTTGCAGCTCCAGCTTCCATAGCCGCACCCGTGAGCCATTGCTGCCGCCGCCATCGGCGGTGATCAGCAGATTTTTAGCCACGGGATAGCGCTCACGGCCCATCACTTGCCACCAGCTCCGGATGGCGTTGGTTGCGAAAGCCGCTGTGTCGTGGTCGATGCCCACGCTGACCCAGCCGGCGTTGCCGGCGATGTCGTAGACGCCATAGGGCACTGCTCGCCCGAGTTCGGGAATGACGAAGTCGTGGACGCGCACTTCTTCGGGTGACCCCTTCGGCCGCCATTCCCGTCCGCCGTTCTTGAAATCGCCAACCAACTCCTTCTTTTTGGTATCGACGGAGATCGCCGGGTTGCCGGAGGCAAGCACCTCTTTGACGCGATCGTTGATATAGTGGAATTGGGCGTCGCGATCGATGTGGTTCGATCCCTCGCGCGTCTTGCGGTTGGCCTGCAAACTATAATCGAGCTGGTGTAGTAGCTTGCCGACCAAGGTACGGCCGATCCTATGGCCCATCCGACCCAAGCTCTCCGAGAGCTTGCGCAAGCTCTTCGAGGTCCACAACATCGGCGATTGCGGATCACCTCGCGTCGCCGGTTCGACCAGTGAGCGCAGATCATCAAGAAGACGCGGATCGGTCGCAATCAGAGGCTTGCGTCCGCCACCCGACCTGCGGACCCGTTCTGGATCAGGCGCCTCGCCACTGCGCAATTCCTCAATCGCGCGCCCTATCGTGCTGCGCGCCACCCCGGTGGCCCGCGACACTGCGACGATGCCTCCGTGACCGGCCGTCAAGGCCTCCGCTGCCACAAAACGTCGCCGGCCGCGCTCGTCCAGCAAAGGATCGAGCGCCTCAAATCGCTGACGGATAGCCGATTCATCAATCACAAGCAGATGCTACAAGCATCATACCCGGACGGGAATCCCACCACTCGAAATCCCGAGCAAACGCAGATTTACTTATTCGTGGCCGAGGCCTTATTGTTGCGACTGAATCAAATTGTTGCGACTGAATCAAAGTTCGTCATGCCCGGGCTTGACCCGGGCATCCACGACTTTCTTCCTTGAGACTCGCAAAAACGTGGATGGCCGGGTCAAGCCCGGCCATGACGACAATAAGTGCTCACGCCGCCTCATCGCCGCTGCTCGCGTGCACCGGCCCCGTCGGCATCGGAAACGTCTCGTATTTCAGCGGAAAATTGACCGGCCGATATTCTGGAATCTCCTCCATCCGCTTAACCACCGATTCGTGGATCACGGCGCCTTCCGGGATCGGGCGCGGTTCGGCATCCGGGATGTAGAAGCCGAAATGGACCTGGCGCCTCGGCCATTCCCGGTATTTCGCGGCCTTCGGGATGAATTCGAGGATCCACCACGCCCCGGTCAGCGAATTGTGCAACTGTCCCTCAACGCTGGGCGCGACGTAGGAGAACGGGCTGCCTTTGCGCTGGACGCCCCAGGCCAGTTGATTGACGGTGGCCGGATTGACCGCGAGCCCGCATTTCACCGCTTCGTCGATCATCCAGAGCAGCGGATATTTCGACAGCGCGCTTTGCGCTTCCGGATAGCCGCCGCCGATATCGGAATGCACGCCGGCGAACCAGACCTGCAGGATGTCCTGCGGCTCGGCGTGAGCGTCGTTGAAGCGGTTGTGCCTGAAGGTCTGCGGCGCGTCCCATTTCTTCAAGCGGAACATGCAGCGGCGCTCATCGATCGAGATCGCCTGACGAAAAGTCTGCACGCTCGGATTATGCAGCGTGTAGGCGAGCTCTTCCAGGCTCGGCCAGTACAGCCGGTCGGGCCGCGGCACGATCACGCTTGCCACCGTATCCCACACCCCGACAAACCGGATGGTCGGCCATCGCGTCGACAGGATGCGCGCGAACTGCGCCGCCTGGTCGTCCTTCGCGGGCATCGGCCCGTCGCTGTCGCCGGCGTCGGTCAGCGCGGTGCCCGGATCGGGCGGATTGTCGCCCGAGAGCTGCTTGTAGGCGGTGAGCCCGCTTCCTGCGAGATTGGCCTGCTCGGGCGATATCAGGCCGACCTTGTGGATCAGGCCCGCCAGCACGCGCACGGTGTAGGCGCCGCGGGAAAAGCCGAACAGATAGATCTGGTCGCCTTCCTGATAATTGTGGACCAGGAACTGATAGGATTGCAGCACCTTGTCATCGAGGCCATAGCCGGTGGCGAGCCCGAGGATCGCGGAAAAATCCTGCTTCAGCTTGTGCCACGGGTCCGGCCGCGCCAGCGTGCCGACGCCGGGATCGTAGAACACCACCTGATGCGGCGTCGTCTTGTCGGTCTTGCGCAGGCAGCGATAGAACTTCAGGACGTTGGAGATGTTCTCGCTGATCTCGTTGCCGGTGCCGTCGCAGCAGATGACGATGTTTCTCATGGCTGCATTTCCTCCGCCTGCAGCCCGAAGTTCAGCGAGCGCAGGGTAGCGTGGCTATCGCAATCCGGGGAGCGCTTTGCCGCGGCGGTGCCCGAGGCCGAGGATCACGCTGGCATTATGATAGTAAGGTCTTCAAATTCGCTCGAAGGATTTGGTCGACGTCGTGGCTTTCGATCGACCAAAGCGAGGCTAATCCCCGGACAGCGAGAGCCACATCATTGGGCTCGAGCGGCTTATTTCTGTCCTGCGCAAAAGGTCCATCAGTCTCGGTCAGTATTCGGTCTCGGGGCATTCGTGAAATTAGCCGTCGTCCTTTTTCTGAACGGAGCATCGCGGGGCCAACGGAAAACCAACAACCCGCCCCGATCGCTGAATCAAGTTGTCCGAGAGTGCCCGAGAACCAGTGAAGAACGGCGGTTGAAGCGCAACGATGCTTTGCCAACGTGGCAACAACAACATCTGCTGCACCGCGGCTGTGAACTGTGAATATCTTTCCGCCGCGCTCCTGCGCCGCAGAGAGAATCCGCTCAAATACTCGCATTTGGATCTCGGCGTGTTGTCCAAATCCGCGCGACCCATCCAATCCAATCTCCCCCACATAACGTGTCTCGTCCAACAGTTGTTCGAAGAGGACGATTTCAGCGCTTCTCTCGTGCGCTAGTTGGGGGTGGAGACCAAGAGCTGTCCGAATATGTCTTTTTCCGGCGGCTAGAGATGCCGTTTGCTTCCATGCTTTCGGGGTCGTCGTGACGGACAGCACGTAAACGCCAGCGCGATCCGCCGCAGCCGCGATTTCCGCAGGTCGCGGAAACAGATCGAGGTGGCAGTGGAAATCGATCATAATGCAAAACCTTCCGAACCCAGATACGCCCCCAGCTCGTTGAGACCGCGCTTTGCTACCTCGTAGGAGGATGTCCGAGAGGCCGGTTCCTTCGGTAGTGGGCCAGCCTGGAGTACCCACCGTTGGCTATTAGCACGACGGAGGACGGCAGTCTGCACGGCTACGAGATCGTCGCGTGTGTCCTGGTCCAACATAGTCGATTGAAGGTCCATGCACTGATAAGATGTTAAATCTACCACACCACCTCGATAGAGCGAAGCCCGTCGTATCAAGCATGGGACACAGCGCCCACATTGTTGGTTCTTGCGCTTCCACTTCCCACACGAGACCGTTTTGCTAACAAACTTTTCAAAGCCAGCATCATTCGTATGGGCGAGGACCACTCCCTTCGTTTTGAACTCGTACGGATTCGCAATTTTTATTGGTAATCCAATAGTGGACATTATCTTCCGCATCCCATCAAAAAAATACGGATGAGCAGTCCTAGTGCTGTGAGAACCTAGCCGTCTCGGCGTAAGCGGGGGGTTTAATGCGATTAGGCCGTTTTCGCAAACGTTCAAATCGATGGTCGAATTTCCGCGAAACGTTGAAATCGCAGTTCCGGCGAGTGCGCCCAACGCGAGAAACTGGAAGCTGCGTGTTCGCATGCTATCGTCATCAACGCCCGACCAAGTCGGATATGAATTGACCGAAAATCTCTGACATTCGGATGGCAGCAGGCCGGCTACGTCTTCCTGCGCGGTGGCGTCGCCTCGCGGAGAGTGGCTGACTAACAATGGGCGCGCGCCCGACTTTAAGAGATCAAGTGCCCCAATAGCGCTATCAAGACCTCCCGAAAACAACGAAACACAGTCGGCCCTTGATAGATCGATGACAGCGCGTTTTCGCCTGATTTCGGCAAGCGACGGTGGTAGGGCTCCGCCAGGAACAAATTCAAAGAACCAATGGTCGGCGCTCAAGAAACGCAAGGTTCGTTCCAATAGTGCCTTCACTCCGTTCCACGTCGAAGGATTAACAACAGGAAGAAGAATTTCGAACGTTCGAGACCAACCGTCAGAAGAGTTTTCGCGGGAGACAAACGTATCGGCGGCGGTGACAGCCATCGCTACAGAAAGGAGATCGACCGCGGGAATGCTTGGCTGCACGCCGAGATGTGAAGCTAACTCGTAAGCTTGAGCTCCGACAGTTCCAGCGTGAGGATAAGGTGGTTGACCGCCATACAACCAAACATGAATGCTACCGTCTGGGTCAGACGGAATAGTTGGTCGATCGACGTGAAAGACCAGCTTTGTCATTCATAGGTCTCCCATTCGCGCCACACCTCTCTGACAGCGTTTTGTTGAAGTGCTGCATTTTGTTCGCGGGTCAACGTACTCAGGCCATTGGCGAGTCTGGGAGACAGGTGCTTGTCTACAGTAACGCGCACAATTTCGAGCAGATCCGCTTCTAGAAGTGTTGTGCGTGCCGCGCTTGGAGAGCGGTTCCAAGCATCGCCCGCAACGCCAGTAATCTCCTGAAATATAATTCGACTGAAAAATTCCACGAGGATTTGGATAACTTGGTCCATAGAGATAGCGTCCGGATCAAAAATCGCTGTGTCAGGTAGTACCTCGGCAATAGCCTCCTGGAGAGCGACCGTGATTTGATCAGCGTCTGCGTTCTCTGGGGCCAATGCGCGAGCAATCTCTTGTGCGGCATAGTCGATCGGTTGCCCCACCAGCGTTCGCAGGTCCACGCCCGCCGACGGGCTTCCAGTGCCGCCCGCTTTGAGATCAGCCATCGCTCCGGCGAATGATGCTCCAGCGTTATACGCTGGACCGAAACGCCTGGGACCGACCGACGAACCGCCAGAGGCTTCACGCGCATACTTTCCCAGTGCCGAGGTGAGAGATGAGCCAGCGCCTCCCCTGCAACGCGGCCAAATTCAGTTCGAAATGCTCGAAAGCGCTGCCCTTCTGGCGGAGGAAGCGGCGCCTCCGGATCGGCGTCTGCCCATGCCGGTACGAGGGGTGAAGTCGATCTCGGTCCCTTACTTGAGGCAGAGGTTCCCATGGTAGCTACTCCCTGTACCAAGGGTCGTCTTTAAGGATGCTGATCATCCATGCCGGTTGCTCGGGCAAAGATCGAATGAATCGCGAAAGAAGTTTTGCGGCGCTGCTCGATTTGCGAGCTAGCAATAATGCGCCACGAAAATCTGCTCGCACTCTGTTCCAAGTGGAATCTTTCCTCATCTCGCCAACGAGTTGATCCATGACAACGCTCGCCTCGTCGGCTTCTAGGGAAGCTATGGCGTCGCTGGCAGCCCTTGAACTTATAGTGGCGGTTCGTAGAAGGGTTTCGATCACGCGTAGCAGTTTTTCAGGTATCGCCGACGTCGCCAGCCGAAGGCGGGACCGTTTCTCGAGCCAGATATACCGCGGGACGAAGGTCGATGCCGGTTAGCTTCGGTGCGAGCTGTCCCCAGTCAAAAAGGAAAGCTAGGTGCTTCGCCAAAGGTTCCGGTATCGCTTCCCTAAAATGATCAAGTGTTTCGGCGCTCTCAATGACTTTTATTAAGTCGGGCTTGGTAGAGCCATGCGTCAAAGCGAACGACTACGCAATTGCCGGATGCGGCAATTTCTCGTTCTACGAGACGTAGCGTGCTGGATTTGCCCACGCCCCAACCGCCGAAAACGCCAAGCGACAAAGGAAGAAGATCAGGGCGCGAAATCAGCTCGGTTATGAGTTCCGCAATCTCGGTATAGTTGAGAAAATCAATCTCAGTTTCTGTGTCGGCCCACATTCGAATTCCCTAGTGGAAATGAAGGGTGTCATGCAACCATTAGTTTAATTTCCCCACAAGGACTTTCGGGCTGTTAGGGGAGAGATTTAGGGGCTAGTGCCTTGTACCAAAGACTTTCAATTCCCTCAGTTGCACAAAGCTTCAAACGTCGGTCCTTTCTCAAAACAAAAGTGGCCGGGTTTTCGACCCGGCCACTCGAGATTTCAAAGCTCGCCTTCGCCACGGCTCGGCGGCCTTCTTCTCAACCGCGCGCTTGATGCCCAGCACCCGGCGCGACAGCACGTTGGGCTTCGCCTTGACCACGAGCGCATCGAAGCCGCCATCCGTGGTCGCCGCGCTCTCACTGCAGCGACTCCCACCCATGCCCGTTTGCCCGTTGTCTCCGCGCAAAATCCCTGCAATCAGGATACCTCAATCAATTCAGAATCTTGCGCGAGGTAGTATGAGGACGATCAAGGCTGCGCCATCCGGATGTTGGGTCGCGCTCGGCGTGGCGTTGCTGGCGGCGGTGGCGCCGGTGCGGGCCGAGGACGGCGTATTGCGGGTGGGCATCATCACCGACATGAGCGGGCAATATGCCGACGGCAATGGCACGGGGTCGGTGATCGCGGCGCAGATGGCGGCGGAGGAGATCGGGGGCACGGTCGCGGGGCGCAAGATCGAGATCATTTCCGCCGATCACCAGAACAAGCCGGATGTCGCGGTCGGCATCGTGCGCAACTGGATCGACAACAAGGGCGTCGACGTCATTGCCGAGGGCGTCAACTCGGCGGTGGCGCTGGCGATCCAGAATCTCACCCGCGAGCGCAAGAAGCTGTTTTTGATCTCCGGCTCCGGCTCGTCGGATCTCACCGGCAAGCAATGCTCGCCGACCTCAGTGCAATGGACCTACGACACCTACGCCTCTTCGAACGCCACCGCGAAGGCGGTGGTGGCGCGCGGCGGCACGCCGTGGTTCTTCCTCACCGCCGATTATGCCTTCGGCCAGGCGCTGGAGCGCGATGCGAGCCGGGCCGTGACCGCGGCCGGCGGCAAGGTGTCGGGCGCGGTGCGCCATCCGTTCGATACCGCGGATTTCTCCTCGTTCCTGCTGCAGGCGCAGTCGTCCGGCGCCAAGATTTTGGGGCTGGCCAATGCCGGCTCGGACTTCCGCAATGCGGTGGCGCAGGCCGACGAGTTCAATATTCGGGAAAGCATGCAGCTGGTCGCGTTGCAGGTCACGCTGACCGACGTCCCGGCGCTGGGGCTGGCGCACGCGCATGATTTGCTGTTCACCGATTCCTTCTACTGGGATCGCACCCCGGAGACGCGCGTCTTCGCCGAGGAATTCTTCAAACGCCACGGCGCGATGCCGACCGCGTATCAGGCCGGCGTCAATTCGGCGCTGCGGCACTACTTTAAAGCGGTAGCTGTGACCAACTCGGTGGATTCGGAAACCGTGATCGCGCAGATGCGCAAAACCCCGGTCAACGATTTCTTCGCCCAGGGCGGCGTGGTGCGCGAGGACGGCCGCATGGTCCACGACATGTACCTGATGCGGATCAAAAAGCCCGAGGAGTCCAAGAGCAAATGGGACCTCTATGAATATCTGACGACGGTGAAAGGGGATGATGCGTTCCGGCCGCTGGCGGAGGGTGGATGCCCGTATGTGAAGACGCAATAAGTTGAAGGCGCAATAAGTTGCACCATGAGTCGTCCCTGCGAACGCAGGGACCCATAGCCCCCGGCCTCAAAAAGGAAAAAAGGCCTTTACCCCATCGCCAAAACGAGAGTCCTCGCCGTATGGGTCCCTGCGTTCGCAGGGACGACCTCGAGAGAGTTTTTACGAAGCAACGACTGCTCCGCGTCCGGGACACGGCGTCATCAAAACAAAAACGGCCGGATCTTGCGATCCAGCCGTTCGAAATTCTCAGTGCTGAAACTTAAAGCTAAGCTCAGCTCGCCTTCGCGACCCGCTCAGGCTTCTTCACAAACTCCGCCTTCGGCAGCTTCTTCTCGATCGCGCGCTTGAGGTCCAGCGCGCGGGGCGAGAGCACGTCGGCCTTGGCCTTGAGCAGGAAGGCATCGAGGCCGCCGCGGTGGTCGACGCTCTTGATGGCGTTGGTCGAGACGCGCAGGCGCACGTTGCGGCCGAGCGCGTCCGAAATGAAGGTGACGTTGCACAGGTTCGGCAGGAACCGGCGCTTGGTCTTGATGTTCGAGTGGCTCACCTTGTGACCCACCTGCGGCCCCTTGGCCGTCAGTTCACAGCGTCGCGACATCGTCGTAAATCCTCTCACATCCCCGCCACTCCTTATCCCTGTCAACAGGGCGGCGCGGGGGTCCAAAATCATGTCCGTCTCGGGAACCGCGGACGTATAGGGTCTACGGCCTCGGGCGTCAAGGTTTTGATGGCTCGAAAGCAGCGGGGGAAAGGGCGGTTTTGCCAGTGTTCCCAATGTTGTAAACGTCCGTTAAGTCCATCATATAAAGGGCGTATTCCACGCCGAAACCACGGTCGGCCGGTTTTTTGCGAGCTTAAGCGCCGGAATGAAACAGCGCCCCGGTTGTTGTGCCCCCGGTTGTTGTATTTGCCGGAAATGATTGCCCACATGAAGCAACGATTGCGCCTAGCTGTAGTTGAGGACCGCCCTTCCGTGACCACCTCCCGCCAGCATTCGCCCCGCATTGCCCGATTGGGGTTAAGGGTTTTGGGCGGACTGTGCGCCGGCGTGGTGCTGTTGCTGCTGTCGCAGCATACGGCATCGGCGCAAGGCAGGCTCGATGCGCGGTATGAGGCCACTTTGGCCGGCATTCCCGTCGGCAAGGGCGCCTGGACCATCGAAATCACCGACGACCAGTTCACCGCCGCCGCCTCCGGCGGCACCGCGGGATTGCTCAAGGCGTTCGCCGGCGGCTCCGGCACCAGCGCCTCGCAGGGCCGCGTGGTCAATGGCGCGCTGGTCGCGACCGGCTATACCGCCTCGACCACGACGTCGAAGAAATCCGAAGCGATCCGGATGGCGCTGGTCAACGGCTATGTGAAGGATTTTGTGATCGAGCCGGAGCCCCCGGTCGATCCCGACCGCCTTCCGGTCACCGATGCGCAGCGCCACGGCGTCTATGACCCGATGACCAGCGCGCTGCTGCGGGTGCCGGGAACCGGCGAGTTGCTGACGCCGGATTCCTGCCGCACCGGGGCTTCGGTGTTCGACGGCCGCATGCGCTACGATCTGAAGCTCGACTTCAAGCGCATGGAAACCGTCAAGGCGGACAAGGGCTATCAGGGCCCGGTGGTGGTCTGTGCGCTGTATTTCGCGCCGGTCTCCGGCTACATCCCCGATCGCCCGGTGATCAAATATCTTTCGGCCCAGCGCAACATGGAAATCGCGTTCGCGCCGCTGCCGGGAACCCGCATCCTGGTGCCGTTCCGGATGACGGTGCCGACCCCGCTGGGCACCGCGATGCTGGAAGCCACCCAATTCATCGCCACCGCGACCCATGTCGCGAAGACGAATTGAGGCTGAAGAACGCGGCGGATTCTGTTCAATGAGAAGAGGTCGCGTTCTTTCTTCTCCCTCGCCCCTTGCGGGGGAGGGTCGGGGTGGGGGGTGGCCACAGGCTCAGTGCTTGGCGACCCCCACCCCCGACCCCTCCCCGCAAGGGGGAGGGGAGAAGTGAAGCGCCGCGCGAGGTGACGGGAGAAGAGAGAAAGACTCGCACCACAACCACTGGAATCCCGCTTGACTCTCTTCCACTTCTGATTCGACTCCGCGTCCGCGCCATCTTCACGAACTTCGCCGAAAAACCGTCACTTGTCGCCCCGTGTCAAACTTGATCTAGTGCCGCGATGGGTCATCAGGGCGAGATGTTGCGGTGAACGGATCAGGAGTGGGAGTGAGTTAGCGATTCGGGCGCGATTCGTTCCGGACTCGTTCCAGAGCTTAAGCCGCGACACCCAACGCGTCGCATTATGAAACACCCCTTCAAAGCAAGCGGCACAGAAACTACCTGAAATCATGGCCTTTTCGTCTTCTCCGCCCGATTCGTCGCGCAATTTGTTCTCGCAAGACTTGTTCTCAAGAGACAGGGCTCCCGGCGCCGGCGTCACCGCGGTGCTCGGGCCCACCAACACCGGCAAGACCCATCTGGCGATCGAGCGGATGGTCGCGCATTCGTCAGGCTTAATCGGGCTCCCGCTGCGGCTGTTGGCGCGCGAGGTCTACAACAAGATCGTCGATCGGGTCGGCGTCGACGCGGTCGCGTTGATCACCGGCGAAGAAAAGATAAAACCGCCGAAGGCGCGCTACTGGGTTTCCACCGTGGAGGCGATGCCGCGGGATCTCGACGTGTCGTTTCTCGCGGTCGATGAAATCCAGATCGCGGCCGATCTGGAGCGCGGGCATGTCTTCACCGATCGCATCCTGCACCGGCGCGGCCGCGACGAGACGCTGTTGCTCGGGGCCGCCACGATGCGTCCGATCATCGAGCGGCTGTTGCCGGGCGCCTCGATCGTCACCCGGCCCAGATTGTCGCAGCTTGAATTCGCCGGCGACCGCAAGATCACGCGGCAGCCGCGCCGCACCGCGATCGTCGCGTTCTCGGCCGATGAAGTCTACGCCATCGCCGAACTGATAAAACGCCAGCATGGCGGCGCCGCCGTGGTGCTGGGCTCGCTGTCGCCCCGCACCCGCAATGCGCAGGTGGCGATGTTCCAGAGCGGCGACGTCGATTATCTGGTGGCGACCGACGCGGTCGGCATGGGGCTCAATCTCGACGTCGACCACGTCGCGTTTGCCTCCGACCGCAAATACGACGGCTATCAATTCCGCAGGCTCAATCCGGCCGAATTCGCCCAGATCGCCGGGCGTGCCGGGCGCGCCACCCGCGACGGCACCTTCGGCACCACCGGGCGCTGTGCGCCGTTTGAGCCCGAACTGGTCAATGCGTTGCAGAATCACGCCTTCGAGAGTGTGAAAATGCTGCAATGGCGCAACTCGAAGCTGGATTTCACCTCGCTCGGCGCGCTGCAGGTGTCTTTGGCGCTGTCGCCCGCGCACGAGGCGCTGACCCGCGCGCCGATCGCCGAGGACTTGCGCGTGCTCGATCACGCCGCGCGCGATGCCGATGTGCGCGAGATGGCGGTGGGTGCTGCCGCCGTCGAACGTCTCTGGGATGCCTGCCAGATTCCGGATTACCGCAAAATAGCGCCGGCCGCCCATGCCGAACTGGTGACGACGTTGTTCGGCTTTCTGATACAAAAAGGCCGGATTCCAGACGCCTGGTTCGCAGCCCAGGTCGATCAGGCCGACAATGTCACCGGAGATATCGACACACTATCGGGCCGGATCGCACAAATCCGGACCTGGACCTTCGTTGCCAACCGTCCGGACTGGCTGGCCGACCCCGAACATTGGCAGGGGATCGCCCGCAATGTCGAAAATAAATTGTCCGATGCGCTGCATGAACGGCTAACGGAGCGTTTCGTTGATCGCCGTACCAGTGTATTGATGCGCCGCCTGCGGGAGAACAGTGTTTTGAATACGGAAATCGGCAAGACCGGCGAAGTGATCGTGGAAGGCCATGTGATTGGCCGGCTCGACGGATTCACCTTTGCGCCTGACGCGGCGGAGGCGGGTTCCGACGCCAAGGCGTTGCAGGCGACCGCGCAGAAGGCGCTGGCCGGCGAAATCGAGGCGCGTGCCGAAAAACTGGCCGCCGCACCGGACGATCAGTTCGTGCTGGCCTCCGACGGCACCCTGCGCTGGACCGGCGATGCGGTGGCCAAATTAGTCGCAGCCGACGACGCGCTGCATCCGCGCATCCGCATCGTTTCCGACGACCGGCTCAGTGGCGCCGCGCGTGAGGCGGTGCAGACCCGGCTCGATCTGTGGCTGAAGACGCATATCGAAAAGCTGCTCGGGCCGCTGTTCGATCTGAACAAGGCCGAGGACATCACCGGCATCGCGCGCGGTATCGCGTTTCAGCTGATCGAATTGCTGGGCGTGCTGGAACGCGCCAAGATCTCCGCCGAGATGAAGGACCTCGATCAGCCCTCGCGCGCCTCGTTACGTAAATACGGCGTGCGGTTCGGCGCCTATCACATCTATGTGCCGCCGCTGTTGAAACCCGCGGCGCGCGCGCTGGCCTCGCTGTTGTGGGCGCAGAAGCTGGACAATGTCGATCTGTCGGCGCTGTCGAGCGCGCAGCATCTGGCTGGCAGCGGCCGGACCTCGTTTCCGGTCGACAAGACGCTGCCGCGCGATGCCTATCGCGTGCTCGGCTACAAGCAGTGCGGCGAACGCGCGGTGCGGGTCGATATTCTGGAGCGGTTGGCCGATCTGATTCGTCCCGCGCTGTCGTGGCGCGAAGCCTCGCCGGGTGAAAAGCCCGCCGGCGCGTTCGACGGCCGCGGTTTTGTGGTGACGCAGGCGATGACCTCGCTGACCGGTTCGGCCGGCGAGGACTTTGCCTCGATCCTGCGCGCGCTCGGCTATCGCAGCGAGAAACGTGCGCCGCTGCCGCCGAAGCCGGTGGTGGTTGAAGCGGCAGCTGTCGAAGCAACGCCGGCGGAAACAGCGTCTCTGGAGACCGCGCCCGCGGAGCCGGCGTCCGCCGAGGAAGCCGTGTTGTCGATGCTGGCGGCGTCGGAAGCCGCACTATCAGAGCCGGCCGCGCCAGATTTGATTGCGCAACGGGCGGCCGCGCCGACCGACGACGTCATCCGCGATGCGCCGGCGGTCGAACAGGCCGTGGCTCCGTCGGTTGCGATGCTGCCCGAGGTGGCGTTCGCGCCGCCTGCCGAACAGCCGGCCCAGGTTGAAGCTGAAGCTGTCGAAGCCAGGCACGTCGAAGCCGAGCCTGCCGAAATTGCGGCTGCTGAAGCTGCGCCTGCGGAAACTCTGCCGGAATCGGCGCCTTCCGCTGAAGCCCCGACCGAGCCAGTGCCGCAGGATCAGGCCGCCGTCGAAGCCACATCTTCTGAAGGCACATCTTCTGAAGCCGAATCTCCTGAAGTAACGGCAACTGCGGCCGAGCCCGCCGCGCCCGCGCTTCCGGAAATGATCGAAGTCTG
Organism: uncultured Alphaproteobacteria bacterium; assembly: GCA_963755895.1. Lineage (GTDB taxonomy): Bacteria > Pseudomonadota > Alphaproteobacteria > Rhizobiales > Xanthobacteraceae > Bradyrhizobium. Next base: position 296,727 of record CAVWMD010000012.1, on the reverse strand, counting down.
GCGGCCCGGTGGACGTTCGGACGATCGCCGGCCCCGTCACGATCGCAACCGCCATCGGCATCAGGGCCAGCAGCCTGCCGCGCAGGATGGCGCGCAAGCCGCCGCGACAGGCGAAGCCGGCGCAGGTGAAAAGCGCGAGCACCATCGGCGTGGACGCCGCAACAATGATTTCCGCAAACCCCGCACCGATACGCCCGCGGTCGCCGCGTCACCGGTCGAAGGTGCGTCCGTGGTTGCCGAAGCGGGGCAAGAGCAACGTCAAGAGCAACGTCCCGACCAGCGCAATGACCGTGGCCGTCGCTCCGGCGGGGGTTTTGAGGGCAAGGACCGCGAGAAGGGCGATCGTCCCAACAAGTTCCAGGGGAATCGTGAAGGGAATCGTGACGGCGATCGCAACAAAGGCGACCGCAGCAAGGATCGCGGCGGACGTGATTTCGGTGGCCGCGACAAGGGCGGACGCGACAAGCGCGATAGCGGCCCGTCGCATCGCCAGTGGGCGACCAGCGCCGCGCCGCGCGAACGCGATCGCCCGGTCGATCCCAATTCGCCATTTGCCAAACTGGCAGCCCTCAAGGAGCAGCTGACCGCCGGCCGCAAGGACTGAACCAAAGCCTTAATTGACGCGTTTTCTTTACGCGAACCGGTACCCACGGAGCTTGTCATCGGGCGCGCATTCGCGCGACCCGTTGGCTTGAAAACGCTTTGTTCCCCAATGGTGTTATTTGGAGCGCCAGCGTCTCGATAAATGGTTGTGGCATGCGCGGGTGGTGAAGGCCCGCACCAACGCTGCCGCGCTGGTCGAGGCCGGTCATGTCCGCATCAATGGCGAGCGGGAAAGGTCACCTGGCCACGCCGTGAAGCAGGGTGACGTGCTGACGATCGGGCTCGATCACAGCGTCCGCATCCTCAAAGTGGTCGGATTTTCCGAACGGCGGGGCGATGCGACCGCCGCGCGCGTGCTCTACGACGATCTGAAGCACAAGGATTTGAAGGATCCGGATCAACGCGATTGAATTTGCCGATCCGGGCTGGATAACTATCTGCAATTAAGCGACATGATTGGGCAAAAACGCCTGCCGGGGGCCTGCTCCTTCCCTTGCGGCTGCGGGGTTCATGCGCTACGCAAACCGCTGAAAATTGAACCGTTTCGGAGCCTCGGAGACTGCACTCGATGACTTACGTCGTCACGGAAGCCTGCATTAAATGCAAATATACCGATTGCGTTGAAGTCTGCCCGGTGGACTGCTTCTACGAGGGTGACAACATGCTGGTCATCCATCCCGACGAATGTATCGATTGCGGTGTGTGCGAGCCTGAATGCCCGGCCGACGCCATCAAGCCGGATACCGAGCCGGGCCTTGAGAAGTGGCTCGAGGTGAACACCGAGTATGCCAAGAGCTGGCCGAACATCACCCAGAAGAAGGAATCCCCGGCCGACGCCAAGGATTTCGAGGGCATGGAAGGCAAGTTCGAGAAATATTTTTCTCCGGCGCCGGGGACCGGCGATTAACGCTGACTAATTACGGTCACGTTTTGGTGCCATTCTCGGATGGTATCGCTGTTTGACTTAACCCTAATCCTGCTTGATGGGCCCGAAACGGCCTGAAAGGTACTGCTCCATCCCCTAAACCATTGATTTTCACGGAAAATGTGCTATATTAGGCACAATACAAGCCGAACCCAGCCATGCGTATCCTGTGGCGTCAGAGGTTCCCGTGAAAACATCGAACAGGGGCGTGGCAGTTCCGCGCGCAGGCTGTGTCACAGAAAACGCGTAAAAAGAGTGTTTCCAAGGGTTCGAAAAAAGCCGCTGCGGCCAGCCGTGGTGCAACCAAGAGCCGTGTCCGGACTTCCCCCAAGGATACCCGGGCCGCCACCAAGGCCACGGCTGCAAAATCCTCTAAGAACAAAAGAAGCGCAATGCCCAACAAGACTGCAAAAACTGCCGTGAAAGCGCCAGCTGCGAAGCCCGCCGCTTCGAAGGTTGCGCCCAAGACCGTCGCCACGCCTGCGGTCAAGCCGACCGTCGCCGCCAAGCCCGTCGCCCCGCTCAAGCCGCCGGCAAAGCCTGTGGCCGCCGCGGCCCCGCGCGTCGAAGAGCCGAAGAAGGTGCTGACCCAGCGCCAGGGCTTCAAAACCAACGAATTCGTGGTCTATCCGGCGCATGGCGTCGGCCAGATTCTGGCCATCGAGGACCAGGAGATCGCAGGCGCCAAGCTTGAGCTGTTCGTGATCAATTTCATGAAGGACAAGATGACGCTGCGGGTGCCGACCGCGAAGGTCGCCAATGTCGGCATGCGCAAGCTGTCGGAGCCGGCGCTGGTCAAGCGCGCGCTGGAGACCCTCAAGGGCCGCGCCCGCGTCAAGCGCACGATGTGGTCGCGCCGCGCGCAGGAATACGAAGCCAAGATCAATTCGGGAGACATCGTCGCGATCGCCGAAGTAGTGCGCGACCTCTATCGTTCCGAATCGCAGCCCGAGCAGTCCTACAGCGAACGTCAGCTCTATGAAGCAGCACTCGACCGGCTGTCGCGTGAGATCGCGGTCGTGCAGCATGTGACCGAGACCGAAGCGGTCAAGGAAATCGAAGGCCAGCTTGCCAAGAGCCCGCGCCGCGGCGCCAAGGCCGAGGCCGAAGCAGGCGCCGAAGGCGAGGCCGACGCCGATGATGACAGCGATGGCGACGATACCGCCGTCGCCGACGAGGCGGCGTAAGCAGCTTTATCGGATTGAATTTAAAAAGCCCGGTCGCGAGACCGGGCTTTTTGTTGGCGCGCGTGATCGGGAGAAACCGATCAACCTGTCGTCCCTGCGAACGAGTCTGTGAAACTATCTCGGCCGTCATCCTGAGGAGCGCGCTCTTGCGCGCGTCTCGAAGGATGGACGCAACGGACGGACTCGCGACCATCCTTCGAGGCTCACCAACGACGCGAATGCGTCGTTGGTGAGCACCTCAGGATGACGTCCGGATATCTTCACAGGCTCGTTCGCAGGGACGACGCTGTGCATCGATCAATCGCGATCACGAAGTTTATCGTCCCTGTCGTTCGCCCGCATCATCTGCGGCCCGTGACGGAATTGGGGATGAAGGTTCACCGAACGCGACGTCGAGGCAACGACGCGTCCGCCAAACAGCACGGTGCGCTCGGGGGCGCCGCCCGCCACCAGATCGTCGATGGAGTCCGCGGGTGCGATGAGAATATCCGCCCGTGCACCCTCCCGAATGCCCCAATCCTCGCCAAGGCCCATCATCAGCGCGGGTGTCGCACTGACCATCTCGAAAGTTTTTTGCAGATCGCCGAGACCGAGCTGGCCGGCGAGCAACGTCCACCGCGCAATCTCCAGCAAATCGCCGGAGCCCGTGGGGACAAACGGATCCTGCACATTGTCCGAGGCGGCCGCGACCGCAACACCGGCATCGAGGAGCTGCTTGAACTCGTGTCAGCCCGCGCGGCGGCAGACGGTCCGCCTCGCGTCCCTGCAGGAAAAGATTGGCGGCCGGGAGCGTGACGATGCCGACCCCGGCATCGCGCAGATTGTCGATCGTACGCAGCGCCGCATCCGGCGGCATGGCACTCAGTGCGGAACAATGGCCGGCCACGACGCGCCCGGCCATGCCGTAGGCGCGCGTCATTTGCGCCAGTTCATCAAACAGCAACCTGGTCTCGTCGAGATGTTCGTCGATATGTAGGTCGAGCGGAAGACCGCTGCGTTGCGCCATCTCGAACAACAGCTTCAGGAACGCGATCGGCTGATCGGAAAAAGCAGGTACTCCGCCGATCGCATCGACGCCCAGGTCGATGGCCGACCGCAGCCAGGCCTCGGTCTCCGGCAGCATCGACGTGGCATCAGACGTGACATGAGCAACGATCTGGATCCGCATGCGATCCGCGCAACGCTGGCGCAACGCGACCATGGCCTCGATGCCGCGAATGCCGGACTGCGGATCGATATTGGTATGGCTGCGAATGGCGACGGTACCGAATGCGCTGCAGGCCTCGACGGTCCGCAGCGCCCGCGCGATGATCTGGTCCGGTGTGATCGTCGGCGCCAGTGCGCGATAAGCGGCGGATGCGCCGGCAAGTGTGCCGGAGGGGTTGGAGACCAGCGCACGGGTCCGCGACTTGTCCAGATGCTGGTGGATATCGACCAGGCCCGGCAGCACCAATTGGCCGTCGAGCACGCATACCTGCGCGTCGCCATCGGGCAGGTCAGGCGCGATCGCGACGATGCGCCCATTGCCGCCGATCCTGACGACCAGAGCTTCCAGCGACGTCGAGCCCGAGCGCAATATGCGACCGCCACGCAGGATCAGATCACGACTCATCAGCAACTTTCCCGTATTTTGCGATCGAGAATTCGTCGTCCCCGCCTTGCGCCGGGACCCATACGGCGAGGACTCCCGTTGTGTCGCTGGAGCAAAGGCCTTCTGCTCCTACTGAGGCTGGTGGTTATGGGTCCCGGCGCAAGGCCGGGACGACAAAGACTTCGCCTCAATCCACCACGGTCTTGACGCGGTCGCGGGCCTTGATCTGGCCGTGGGCGTCGAGGCCGTTGAGGACGCGGAAGCGCTCCACCGGATGGTCGACGCCGGCCATACGGTGCGACAACGATTCCACGGTGTCGCCGGGCTGCGCGGTGATCACCTTGATGCGCAGCGGACGCGCGGCCTGGATTTCCTCGAGCGTCAGGCGGCGGAACGAATTGACGGTCTCGCGCGCGTTGCGTTCGCTCTCGGTGGTCTTCTGCTTGGCCGCGAAGATGAAGCGGTAGACGTCGCTGCCGAAGCGCAGCGCGTAGACCTTGAATTCCCATTGATCGCCATGCGCGGTGGCGGACGCCGCCGGGAAGCCGTTGATGGTCAAATCCTCGGTCGAGGCCTTGTCGACATTTTCCATCCAGCCTGAATTGAGATAGTCGCCGAGCGTCTGCTCCGACGGCACCCGCACCACGTCGAAGCGCATCGCCTGCGCGCCACCCTCGCGCACGCCGATCACCGCCTGCGCGGTGTTGTCCAGCGTGAAGGTGTCGGGCGCGGTGAAGGTGAAGCCGAGCTTGGGATGCAGGAAACGATGTCCGCGTACAAATCCTTCGCTCGGGTCCTCGCCATAGACGATGTTGTCAATCGCCGCGAGATAGGTTTCTCGGTCGCGTTCGCCGCCGTCGGGCGAGGAATATTGCCGCGCGCTGGCCTGCGCGCTCTGCACCCGCTCGGGCGTCGCCGGGTGCGACGACAGGAAGTCCTGCGCGCGCGGATCGCCTGTGGTCTTGCCGGCCTTCAGTTCGGCGTTGTGCTCCATCGAGGTCAGGAAGCGCGCCGCGCCGTAGGGATCGAAATGCGCGCGCGCCGAAATGCCGACGCCGATATTATCGGCTTCGAATTCCTGCTGGCGTGAAAAGCTTGCCATCGTCAGTTTGGACTTGGCCAGCGCCAGCGCGGTGAGATCGGGATCGGTGCTCATGTCGGTGACGACCCTGGTGACGACGGCGGCTTCGCGGGCCTTGTCTTCACGGATCGCGGCGTGCTTGGCCAGCACATGGGCCATCTCGTGGCTCAGCACCGAGGACAGTTCCGAGGTGTCGCACGCCAGCGCGATCAGGCCACGGGTGACATACAGCTGGCCGGTCGGCAACGCGAAGGCGTTCACCGCGCCGGAATTGAGGATCGTGACCTTGTAGGCCTGGTCGGGACGATCGGAGGCCGCGACCAGCCGGTCGACCGTCTTGCCGATCAGGGCTTCGAGCTGCGGATCGTCATAGGCGCCGCCATAGGACGACAGGATCCGTTCATGCTCGCGCTCGGCGGCGGGTGTCTGGGTAACAACGGCACGATTCGGCTTGATGATGGGACCGGGTGTCGTCGGCGAACTGACGGTGGTCTGGAACCGGCCGATATCGCCGCAGCCGGCCAGCGCGAAGCTCAGGTATAGCCAGGCCGGCGCAGCCCAAAGCCAAGCCGGCGCAGCCCAAAGCCGGCGGCTCCTCCTGGTCCCGTGCCGTCCCGCACACCCTGACACCGTCATCTCTCGATTTGACGCGAGCTAATTCTCGCCCAGCAGTTCAATCTGCCCCACCCGGAGCACCTCAATTCGTGGTCCGCCGCGCGCCTCGATCCAGCCGCGAACACGAATCCGTCGATTTTCGAGGGACTTAAGCATGATTCCAGCACCCTCGAACGCGGGGATCATGCGCTTTGGAATAGTCACAGCAAAGTCCCGTGTCCAGTTCCGGCCAAAATTCAGATAAGTGGTTGCCCAGCTTGCCGAACCGACAAAACCTTGCCCTCGACCAGTAAACCGCCCGATCCCGGCCAAAATATCGCCCGGACTTTCGGTGTTTTTTATGACGGTGGGATCGGCCCAGATTCCGCGTTTGGCGTCGCGCGCCGTCGCCTCGGCCGCGGCCAGCGCCGTGGCGCACTCCTTGTCGGTCACGGTGGCCGCGACCAGTGCGGCGCCTTGCGCCAGCAACTGCGCTTGCACGGAGACTTGCACCGATGTCCCGGAGGAATCGAGAAACACAAAAGCCGGCTGCCGGCCGTAACGGTCGGGCATGTCGTCGTTGCCGCCGAGCGTCACGTCGTGGCCGGCGATGATCGCCGAGAGGGCCGCGCTCTGGGTCGTCTTGCCGTCGCTGCTGGTGTCCGGCTCGATGCCGGCAAGGATGACGTCGCGACCGTCGGCTAGGCGAAAGCTGCGCGCATCGACGATTTCAGTGACGCGGCCCTCGCCCTGTGGTGCAAAGGCGCAGCCTGCCGCGATCGCGGGATCGGCTGCTGCCATCAGCAGCAGACCCGAGAGCGTGATGGCGGCGCAGCGCGCGCGTGCAAGTTCGATCGTTGTCGCCAGAGGCTGCATCCCGGCATGTTCGCATAGACAACGCATTCCGCTTAGCGGAAAAACTCACCCGCGCGTCAGGCGGCCCGCGGCTTGCCGCTGCTGGTGGCTTGCGGCATGATTGCTGCGACAATAATGCTGCCACAGAAATCAAGGCCGCGCGCATCACCGCGCGTCGACAGGGAGGTTTTATGAGACGAGTATTGTCCGGCGTTCTGGCATCGGTGCTGGCGCTGGCCGCGACATCGGCGATGGCGCAAAGCACGCCTCCCCTGAAACTCGGCGGCATCCTCGATATGTCGGGCCTGTATGCCGATATTACCGGACCCGGCAGCGAAATGGCCGCCAAGATGGCGGCCGAGGATTTCGGCGGCGAAGTGCTGGGCCGCAAAATCGAGATCGTGGTCGGCGATCATCTCAACAAGGCGGACCTTGCCGCCAACATCGCCCGTGACATGTTCGACAATCAGGGTGTCGAGATGATTTTCGATGTCGCGGCCTCCGCGACCGCGCTGGCCGCCGGCGAGATCGCCAAGGCGCGCAACAAGATCATCATGTTCTCCGGGCCCGGATCGATCCGGCTGTCCAATGAAGCCTGCGGCCCTTACACCGTGCACTACGTGTTCGACACCTTCGCGCAGGCCAACGTGACCGGGCTTGCCGCGGTGAAATCCGGCCTCGATACCTGGTTCTTCCTGACCGCGGATTATGCGTTCGGGCAGGATCTGGAAAAGGACACCACCAACGTGGTGGTCAAATCCGGCGGTAAGGTGCTGGGCAGCGTCCGGCATCCGCTCAACACCTCGGATTTCTCCTCGTTCCTGCTGCAGGCGCAGGCCTCCAAAGCCAAGGTGATCGGGCTCGCCAATGCCGGCGGCGACACCATCAACGCCATCAAGCAGGGCGCCGAATTCGGCATCACCAAGGGCGGCCAGAAGATGTCGCCGCTGCTGGCCTTCGTCACCGACATCGACAGCGTCGGCCTCGAGACCGCGCAGGGCCTGCTGCTGGCGGAAGCGTTTTACTGGGATCTCAACGACGACACCCGGGCATTCTCAAAGCGCTTCATGGAGCGCATCAAGCGGGTGCCGACCTCGGCACAGGCCGGCGTCTATTCCTCGGTGCTGCATTATCTGCAGGCCGTGAAGGCCGCGGGCACCACCGACCCGGCCGCGGTGATGAAAATCATGAAGGACACCCCGATCAACGACATGTTCGCCAGGAACGGTCGGATTCGCGAGGATGGCCGCATGGTGCACGACATGTACCTGTTCGAGGTCAAGAAACCGTCGGAGTCGAAAGGGCGCTGGGACGACTACAAGCTGCTGGCGACGGTTCCCGGCAACGAGGCATTCCAGCCGATCGAATTGTCGCGCTGTCCGCTGGTGAAGAAGTGAGAGCGCGTTGGTGCGAGGAGCGCAATCCGTAGGGTGGGCAAAGCGAAGCGTGCCCACCATTTCAGCGGCGAAGTTGGTGGGCACGGCGCAAGGGCGCCTTTGCCCACCCTACGGTCCTCGCAATGAAGGCAACAATTCAACAATAACAACGAAAGCGAAAACGCATGACGGACATGGTCCTCCAGAATCTCGACAACGGCTTGCTCACCATCACCATGAACCGTCCCGATCGGCGCAATGCGCTCAATCCGGACATGACCATCGGACTGGTCGAGGCGGCGCGGCGCGCCACCGAAGACCATGAGGTCCGCGCGGTACTGCTCAAGGGCGCCGGCGGCACGTTTTGCGTCGGCGGCGACGTCAAGTCGATGGCGGAGGGCCGTGCGCCGCTGCCGTTCGAGGCCAAGATGGCCAACCTGCGGCGCGGCATGGAAGTCGCCCGGCTGCTGCACGTGCTGCCGAAGCCGGTGGTGGCGCAGGTCGATGGCGCGGCCGCGGGCGCCGGGCTCTCGATCGCGCTGGCCTGCGATCTCCGCGTCGCCAGTGCTTCGGTGAAGATTACCACCGCTTTCGCCAAGGTCGGTCTGTCGGGCGATTACGGCGGCACCTATTTCCTGACCCAGATGCTCGGCAGCGCCAAAGCGCGTGAGCTCTATCTGCTGTCGCCGGTGCTGACGGCGCAGGAAGCGCTGGCGCTCGGCATGGTGACGCGGGTCGTTCCCGACGCCGAAGTCGGCGCGGCGGCCCATGAACTCGCGATGTCGCTGGCGCAGGGCCCGTCGGTGACGCTCGGTTACATCAAGCGCAACATCAACAACGCAGAGAGCCTGTCGCTGGAGGCCTGTTTCGATGGCGAAGCAATCCACCATTCGCGCGCCGGCGAGACCGCCGACCACAAGGAAGCCGCCAAGGCGTTCGTCGAAAAGCGCAAGCCGGTGTTTCACGGGCATTGATGATTGGGAGCGCTGACATGACCGGCTACGTGAGATTGCGGCAGATCTGTCTGGTGGCGCCGCAGCTTGAGCCGGTGATCTCGGACATCGCGGCCATCATGGGCCTCCGCGTCTGTTACCGCGACGGTAACGTCGCCAAATACGGCCTGGAAAACGCGCTGCTGCCGGTCGACACCATCCTCCTGGAAGTGGTCGCGCCATTCCGGCCGGGCACAGCGGCGGGACGCTTCATCGACAAGACCGGTGGCCGCGGCGGCTACATGGCGATCTTCTGCTGCGACGATCCCGATGCGCGCGGCGCGCATGCCAACAGCATCGGCGTGCGCACGGCGAACGTGATCGATCACGCGCCCTATCACGGCGTGCAATTGCACCCGCGCGATTGCCGCGCCGCCTTCATCGAGTTCAACCACACCGACGGCAGCGACGATGTGCTGGGACCCTATCCGCCGGCCGGGCCGGACTGGCAAAAATCGATTGCTAGGGATGTGACGCAGGCCCTGATCGGGGTCGAGATGGAAAGTCCGGAACCGGAAGTTCTCGCGGCGCATTGGGGCAGCATCATCGGCGTTGCTGCCGGCAGAGATGGCAGCGGCGTGCCGGAACTGAAACTTCCCAATTGCAGCTTCCACTTTGTGAAAGGCGCCAGCGATGTGATGAGCGGCTTGACGTTCCGCGTGTCCGATCCCGCAAGGGTGCGCGAGGCCGCCAGCGCCAGGGGCTGCAAGGTCTCGGGCGACGGCTTCGATCTCGGCGGCGTCACATTCCGTGTTGTTGCATAAGCGCGGGCGGCTGGTCGGTATATTTCAATCCGAGCGTCTTTCCCCGTCGCCAGACGATTTCGCAGGTCCTGCTGTTCGAGGCGGTCAGCGCGTAGGCCAGCTGGAAACGATCCTGCAGCGCGTCGGCCCTGTTGCAGGTGATCTGCGCGCCATCCTGCGACACGTCGACGACGCGGCACTCCACGCGGGTATGCCCGTCCTGCAACGTGGCCCATGCCTCGTGGCTGCGGCGCCTGCGCGTCTTTCGCTTGACCGGTTTTTTCATAGGCATCATACGCAAAGATTCGGTACGCGACCATGGCCTGTGATGTTGATGTGGTAACTCCAACGTTCCTGCGCAACCTTTGCCGCGCCGGACAACATCCCGTTTCGGGCGACTGCAATACGTAACTTTATCGGTTTGTTTAAGTTTTAGTTTACCGAAAAGCCGGCGTCCGCGTTTGCGCGTCACGCTTCAAAACGACGGCAGGAATTATAGGGGTAGGAGAATTGGTGCAGGCGGACGCGAAACGACCTCAGCGTCGTCCCGGCGAACGCCGGGAGCCATAACCCCTGGCGTTCCTAATTGAAGACAGCCGTTGCAACGGCGCGATTTTTATCGCGACGACACGGCGTATGGGTCCCCCTGAGTTCGCCGGGACGACGTAAATTTTTTCGTGTCTCGTCGCGCGTCTCAACGACGGAAGCGCGCTTCGTCACCGTCCCTTAAAATTCGCGACGCGGCGTTCGGAGGTGGCTTTGACGCCTTCCTTGAAGTCTTCGGTGGCGCGCAGCCGGGTCTGCTCGACCAGTTCGTGATTGGTGGCGGCCAGCACGCGATCGGCGAGGCCTGCGCGCATCGTGGCGCGGGTCGAGATCAACCCGAGCGGCGAGCATTCGGCGATCTCGGCAGCGAGCTTCATCGCCTCGGCGCGGACTTGATCCTGCGGCACGCAGACATTGGCGAGGCCCATCTTGGTGGCCTCTTCGCCGGTGACGCGGCGGCTGGTGTAGAAAATCAGTTCGGCATTGTTCCTGCCGACCAGTTCGGGAAGCGTCGTGGTCAGGCCGAAGCCGGGATGAAATCCGAGCTTGGTGAAGTTCGCGGCGAAGCGTGCCTCGGGGCAGGTGACGCGGAAGTCCGCCGATACCGCTAGCCCAAGCCCGCCGCCGATGGCGGCGCCATGGACGGCGGCGACGATCGGCTTCTTGTTGCGAAAGATACGCACCGCATGGAGATAGAGCGAGTTGATCGGGCCGAGGCTGTCGGCGGGATCGCCTTTGGCTTCGCGCGCCTCCTGCTCCTGGCGCGCGGGATCGTTGAAATTGGCGCCGGCGCAGAACGCCTTGCCCTGGGCGGCGAGCACCGAGGCGCGGATCTCGATATCGTTGTCGAACTCTTCCAGCGCGTCCGCGATCTGGTTGATCAGGGAAATATCGAAGAAGTTCAGCGGCGGCCTGCGGATTTCGATCAGGCCGACGTGGCCATGCCGCTCGACGCCGATGTCTGTGTATTTTGTCATTTGGATTACCTTGTAGATCCCTTGGGGTTTCCGTGTTGATTTAGCGCAGACCGAGCCCGCGCGCGATGATGCCGCGCAGCACTTCGGTGGTGCCGCCCTGGATCGTCAGCTTGGGCGCGGTCTTGATCGCGAACGACAATTGATTTTCCAGTGTTTCGCGGTTGGTTGCATTCTCCTCGACGAAGGCGGCGAGATCGCGCACCCGGTGCGGCAATGCCTGCTCCCAGATCGTGCCGATGTCCTTGACGATGGAAGCTTCCACCACCGGCTCCTTGCCGGCTTGCAGCATGCCGGCGACCGAGACCGACATCCGCCGCATGGTGTGAAGCTGGGCGACCAGGCGGCCGATGCCTTCGGCGCTGCGGGTATCCGGCTTGTTGCCGACCGCGCGAACCAGTTCGGTCAGTACGTAGTAGGTTTCCAGGAACCGCTCGGGGCCGGAACGCTCATAGGCGAGTTCAGAGGTCGCCTGCTTCCAGGCGCCGTCGATTTCGCCGAGCACATGATCGTCCGGCATGAAGGCGTCGGTGAATACCACCTCGTTGAATTCATATTGCCCGGTGATCTGGCCGATCGGATTGACCTTGATGCCGGGCGTCTTCATGTCGACCAGGAATTGGGTCAGGCCGTGGCGGCGGTTCTCTTTGGTCGGAGGTGAGGTCCGAAAGATCGCGATCATGTAGTCGGCGATATGGGCCGAGGAGGTCCAGATCTTGGTGCCGTTGATCAGCCATCCGCCATCGGTCTTGGTCGCCTTGGTTTTCGCGGCGAACAGGTCGGAGCCGGAATTGGGTTCGCTCATGCCGATCGAGAAACACACCTCGCCACGGCAGATGCGCGGGAGGATGTCCATCTTGATGCGCTCGGGCGCGTATTTCAAAAGCACCGGGCCACTCTGCCGGTCGGCGACGAAAAAGCGCCGGGTCGGCGCGTTGGCGACGCGCATCTCCTCGGTCACCACATAGCGCTCGAGAAAAGAGCGCTCATGGCCGCCATATTTCTTCGGCCAGGTCATGCCGAGCCAGCCCTTGGCGCCGACCCTGCGGGAGAATTCCGGCGCGTCGGTATCCTCGCGATTGGGCTGGTGCGGATCGAAGGTGCCGGCCGCGATCTCCTCGGCGAGGAAAGCGCGCACTTCCTTGCGCAATGTCTCGCATTCGGGCGGCAGGCGGATCGGATCGAAACGAAGGGCTGCGGTCATGTTAAATCTCGGCTTTCGTGATTTCGTTTTGATGTCACCGTGAGGCGACCAGCGGCCACAATTCGTCGGCGCCGCGGGCGGCGACCAGTTTGCCGAGCTCGACCGCCCAATAGCTCTCCGAGCCGAAATCGTCACGCCAGGCCAGCGCGCGCAGGGAGTAGCGATGCAGGATGTGCTCGATGGTGAAGCCGATCGCGCCATGCACCTGATGGGCGATGCCGCCGCCTTTTTCGGCCGCCTCCGCGCAGCGGATCTTGGCCGAGGCGGCTTCCAGGAACACCTCGTCGTCGAACGCGGTCGCGTTGGAAATCGCATCCGCCGCCGAGGTCGCGGCCGCCAGCGCCGCCGCCGATTCGCCCGCGAGCCGCGCCAGATTGTGCTGCACCGCCTGGAACTTCGAGATCTTCTTCTCGAACGCGACGCGCTCGTTGGAGTAGCGCACGCTGATATCGAGCATCGCTTCCAGCGCACCGGCGATTTGCAGGCTGCGCGCCACTCCGCCCATCAACAACAGCGCGGTGTGGTCAAAGCCCTTGGGCGCCGGTTTCAGCGTCACCGGCGTGACCTTCTCGAAGGTCACGGTGTCGTTGTCGTCGCCGCCGAGATTGAGGCCGGCCTCGATCCGGCAGTCGCCGGCCTTGACCAGCGCGATCGACAGGCTGGTCGCGCCATCGACCAGCACGGCGATGTGCCTGGCGGATTTCGCAAAGGGAACGCCGCGCGCGCGGCCTGACAAGCTGCCATCGGCGTTGAGCGTGACGCGGTCTTTCGGGCTCGCCGGCGCGATCGTCATCTCGCCGTCGGGCGATGTAATTTTGGCCTGCGCCAGCAGCCATCCGGCCAGCATCGTCTCCGCCAGCGGCACCGCTAATGCGAAACGCCCGGCCGCGCTCAGCACGCTGAAGCCTTCGGCCAGGCTCGCGCCCGAGCCGCCGCAATCCTCCGGCACCCATGCCAGCGGCAGGCCGGCGTCGCTCAGCGCCTGCCACAGCGGAGCTTTCCACGCGCCTTTCTTGTCGCTGTTGATGGTTTGCGCGTCGGCAAGATCCGCAAATATCTTCTCCGCGGTCTCGGCAACAATGTTTTCACTCTCCGCCACAGCGTTCCTCGTTTTTCAATCTGGCCACATCCTGCCGGCTGGTCTGCGAGGCATCATGCGCGATGCGTTTCTTGCGCCGGATGATGCGGAAAAGCCAGTGCCATGACAAGCACCGGTGTCCGCAGGGCAGCCTGCAAACCCGGCATAAGTGTCGGTCGCGACTGGATTAATTCCGCATAGCGAACTTTGGCGGATTTGCAGGCAATCCGCCCCACGATATGGTAGACCGCGCACCGCAATCAGCGGGTCGGTCAAAATCAAGAAGAGGAAATGCGGATGTCGCAAGGTGGTTCAAAGGATGGTTTGTGTGCGATTATTACCGGTTCGGCATCGGGCCTCGGGGCCGCAAGTGCTGCCATCCTGGCCAGGCCCGGCGCGCGGCTGGTGATCAATTATTCCTCCAGCGAGAAGGAAGCCGAAGAGACCGCCGATCTCTGCCGCAAGGCGGGCGCCGAAGTCGCCGTGGTGCAGGGCGATGTGTCGCGTGACGAGGATTGCAAGAAGATCGTCGCCGCGGCGGCCTCCTGGGGCCGTCTCGATGTGCTGATCAACAACGCCGGTACCACCAAGCACGTGGCGCACGAAAACCTCGACGGCCTGTCGGCGGAAGATTTTCAGCGGCTGTTCGGCGTCAACACCATCGGTCCGTTCCAGATGGTTCGGGCGGCGCGCTCGCTATTGGAAGCGGGTGCCAACGCCACCGGACGCGCCTCCGCGGTGGTCAACGTGTCGTCGATAGCGGGCATCAGCGGTATCGGATCTTCGGTCGCCTATGCCGCGAGCAAGGGCGCGCTCAACACCATGACCCTCTCGCTGGCGCGCGCGCTGGCGCCGTTGATCCGCGTCAACACGGTTTGCCCCGGCTATATCGATACACCCTGGTTCACCAAGGGCCGCGGCGTCGAAGGGGCGGCCAAGGTTCGCGATTCCGTGGTGGCGAAAGTGCCGCTCAAGCGCGCCTCGACCGCTGAGGAAGTAGCCCAACTGGTGTGCTTCCTCGCCACGCCGGCGTCGAGCAACATGACCGGCGAAATCGTCCGCATGGACGCCGGCGCGCATCTGATTACGTAAGTTCTTTGTCGTGGCCGGGCTTGTCCCGGCCATCCATGTCTTACTTGCTGCGGCGGCGACTGCTAAGTCGTCGATGCCCGGGTCAAGCCCGGGCATGACGAACCCAAGGGTCAAGCCGCTCTTATTTATTCCCGATATCCGGAATCACGCGGCTGGCCACCAGCCGGTTCCAGATGAACAGCACCACCAGCGCGCCGATCGTCGCGGTGATGAAGCCGGCGCCCTGGTTCGGGCCGTAATGGCCGATCGTCTGGCCGATGAAGGTGGCGAGAAATGCTCCGGCGATGCCGAGCACGGCGGTCAGGATGAATCCGCTGGGGTTGTTCGGGCCTGGCGAGATCAGGCGGGCGAGAACCCCGGCAACGATGCCGACAATCAAGATATACAACATGGCCGTCGTCCTTTTCTGAAGAAGTATAAACTCTCAAGAAAGAATTGGGTCTCACGCGGCGCGCCGTCGACGGCTTGCCGTATCGCCTGATATCAAAGCCGTTCCGACAATTCGCTTTCGGTCGGCAACCGTCCGTCCGGCGTCAGATGGTTGACTACGTCGGGCAGCTGCTGGCTGAGGCCGGAGAGCAGATCGTCGCGGGATAGACCGGTTTGCGACATCAAGCCGTTGATCTGGTCGGCGCCGAGCGCGCTGGCGAGATCGCCAGGCGCGATCTGGTTGTTCGGACCCGGGCTCACCCATGAATTGGCGGTCTCGCCGTGGCCGTTCTGCTGCAATTGCTTGAGCAGGTCGCCGAGCCCGCCGCTGATCACGCTGCCCGCCGCGGCGCCGCCGAGGATGCCGCCCAGATTACCTTTCAGGATATCGCCAAGCCCGCCACCACCACCACCACCACCACCAGGCGCGCCGCCGAGGGCGCCACCGAGACTACCACCAAGGCCGCCGCTTGTGCTGCCGCCGGCGGGGGAAGGTGCGGGCGCTGGCGTTGCGCCCGGTTGGCTGCTGTCGCCCGTGAAATGCTTGATGGCCTTCCAGGCCAGCAAACCCAGGATCGCCATGGTCATGGGTGACATTCCGCCGCTGGATTGCGCGCTCGGATCGCTGGGGCCGCGCGGGCCGTTCTGCATGCCGTTCAATACGTCAAGTAAACCCATGGTTCTCTCCTGCCGCTGTTGGCCCCATCGCCTAAAACATACTGGCGTGCCATGACGGTTACAAGGCGCGGGGCCCCGGGCAGCCGCGGCACCTCGCCGCTTTGGAGGCACCGGTTGTAAAAGTCTGCTAACAAAATCCGGGAGGCCGACCCTTTGGCCAAGACCCTGGGGCCGAGAGATGGAAAGCGGGAATGCCTGACAACGCAATAGGGATAGCGGGCGCGGGCAGCATCGGCTGCTTTGTCGGCGGCATGTGCGCCGCGGGCGGCCGCAAGGTCGCGCTTTTGGCAAGGCCGCGCGTGATCCAGGAAATCGAAGGCAGCGGCTTGCGGCTGACCAGCTTCGAGGGCTTTGACCAAACGATCGCGCCGAGCCGACTGACGCTGTCGGAAGACGCAAAAATCCTTGGCGATGTCGGCGTCGTGCTGGTGACGGTGAAGAGCGCCGATACCACCGAGATCGCCGAATGCATCGCGCAATACGCGCCAGCCGACGCCGTCGTCGTCAGCCTGCAAAACGGCGTCGGCAATGTCGCCGTGCTGCGCGCCCGACTGCCGGGCCGTCGCGTGCTCGCCGGAATGGTCCCGTTCAATGTGGTGGCGCAGGGCGAGGGGCGATTTCATCGCGCCACGTCGGGCGACATCGTGATCGAGCGCGACGATGCCGGCACGGCAGATCGGCTTTCGGTGCCGAGCCTGAAAATGCGCGCCACCGGCAACATCGACGGCGTGCAATGGGGCAAGCTGCTGGTCAATCTCAACAACGCGCTCAACGCGTTGGCCGGCGTGCCGCTGCGACAGCAGTTGTCGCAGCGGTCGTGGCGGCGGCTGTTCGCCGACCAGATGGCGGAGGGGCTGGCTGCGATTCGCGCCGCAGGCATCCGGCCGGTGTCGCCGACGCCGATCCCGGCGGGCTGGACGCCGTCTTTGCTGCGATTGCCCGATGCGATCTTCGAGGCGATGCTCGGGCGGACCATGAAGATCGATCCGCAGGCGCGCTCGTCGATGTCGGAAGATCTGCAACGCGGCCGCCGCACTGAAATCGACTATCTGCAAGGCGTCATCGTCGAGATCGCCGACCGGCACGGGTTGCCGGCGCCACTGTCACGCCGCATCGTGGCGCTGATCAAAAGCGCCGAAGCCGCAGGCCAGGGCTCGCCCGGGCTGACGCCGGAACAAATCAGGGCGTGAGGATTTGGCGCCGGGATTCGAAAAGAGCGTCGTCCGGGCGCAAGGCCGGGACGACCCGAAGTAACGCGTTCGCGAATAGCGTGAGCCTCAGCCCCGCTTGGGCTTGCTCGCCGTCGAAGAACCAAACAGCAGCTTCTTCAAATCGTCGAGGCTGTCTGAAAGGTGCGGCCATTCGCAGGAGAACGAATGCTGCGCACATTCGGCGGCCTTGGCGCGGGCCTTGATATCCGCCTCGCGCTTCTTCGGCGCCGGCAGCGGCAGCGGCACCTTCTCCTTCTCGGGTTCGCTTCGAAACGTCGCCGGTTGCACCGGTTGCTGCTGTTGTTGTTCCTGCTGCTTCGCTGCGAACGCCGCGGCGGCGATGTTGTCGCGCCGCTGCTTATCGAGATAGACGGTATATTCCTGATCGATCCGCTTCTGCTCTTCCGGCGTCGGGTTCGGCCCCGCGATGTCGAAGCTGCGGTCCTGCATGAAGTCGAAATAGGTATAGCCGCCGCCCGGCTTGCGGCGTCCCGCAAATTTCGCGTTGCATCCGGCAAGCGCCGAAACCTTGGTCTCCTTGGTCGGGGATTTGTCGGCCGCGTCGGCGCACTCCTCGAAATCGACCGGCGCATGCGACCACCACTGTGCCATCGCCCGCGACGGTTGCAACGCCATGCAACCGGCGGTCGCAGCAATCAGCACGATGAACAAACGCGAAGCGATCACGGACGATTTTCCCGAAAGTTTTGCGAAAGCGACGAAAGCGATAACGCGGTGACGACATCATGCGACACAAATCACATTGATTGTCGCCATTATCGTTCGGCTTGTCACCCCGGAAAAAATTGTTTTTCCAGCGCGTTGCCGGGTTTTTTTCGCATGTGCGACACACGACGCATCAAGATCAAGATGGAACTTTGTTGAAACAAAGGCGCGATCTTTCGCCGGGCCATGACCCGCGCGGATGTCCGACACCACATCAAGGTAGCAAACTTAAAGTCTTAAAATCTTGCCGCGTGGGTGACACCAATTTGCGCGACATCGCGGCATTCGAGGAGATGACAATCATGCTGTGTCGTCACACGCAGCCCGGTCTCTTGATTAAATCATTGTGTCTGCCGCGATCGCCTTCGACATCCTGATCATCCGGCAAACCGGCCAATGGATACCGGCGGCAGCAGCGCTGGTCGTGCCGATGAAGTCCGACGATATCCGGCGCCTCGGCACCGATGGCGCGCATCCGCGCGATCCGTTGACTCGAAAACGCCAGGGCTATCCCGCGCGCATCCGCGGCAAATTGGCGGCTGGGCCGCCGATCACCGCGCGCCGGTCGACAACGGCGTTATGAAACTGGTCGAGCACGAGGCTGTAGGCGGCGAGGTCCGCTTGCTCGATCGCGCCGTCGTCATAGCATTCCAGCGTCTCGCGCAAGAACTCGTCGGCCTCGCGTTGCATCGCGTCGAGTTCATCGATCGAATCGATTTGCCGCACTAGGCTGATGGCCGCGAGCAGCTTCTCGCGGTGCAGGATCGTTAGTTTGCGTTCGTCGCGCCTGACGTAATGGCGCAACCCGGCGACGCCCGAGCCAAGCACGGAAAACAACAGCACCGCGGCCCAGATATAGTCGCTGTAATTGTCCATGAAGGTTCGTTCGTTGCCGTCGATATAAGCGGCGGCGCCGGGATGCGCGGGCAGCGCGGCATCCTTGTCGGTGTCCGGCTTCTCGATCCTGGCCGCACCCGGCACTTCCCGCGCGAGCGTGGGCTTGGCGGCAAAAAGCTGCCGGGTAAATGCCGCGACCGTGCTGTCGGACAGGGTTTTCGGCGCCAGGATCAGATGACTGACGCCGACCGTTTCAATCTTGTCGTCGGGGCGGGCCGGCGATGAAGAGAAGGTGCTGCCGGGAATTTCCTCGGATTGGTACAGCGGATGCCGCGAAGCGATCGCCTCGGAAACGTCGATCGGCAGAAAGGCCGGTTCGCCCTTGCCGCGCGCGGTCGCGGCAATGGCCTCCGCGGTGACCTTGCTGTCGAGCGGAGCGACCGTCATGAAGGCATCGATCGTGGGGTCCTTCACCATCGCGGCGGTCTGGTCGGGATTGAACTGCACGATCGTCACCTTGTCGGGATCGACGCCGGATTCCTTCAAGATGACGCGGAGCAGCGTGGGGTTGACTTGCGTTCTTCCGACCACGGCGACGCGATGACCGGGCAGATCGTCGAGACCCTTGAGTTTTTTCTTCGATCCCTTGCGCGCGATTGCCCATAGCACCACGACGTTCTTGCGCAGGACAGCCACCGAGTCGGTGCCATCAGGCCTTTCCTCATCACCGCGCGCGACCGCGAGGTCGGCCTTATGGGCCCTGAGAACATTGAGGCTGTCGACCGGGCCCGCGGTCGGGATCACCGAGAGCCGGACCGGGCCTTTCTCGCGGGAAAAGTTCTGGGCCAGCGCCTGAATTAGATTCAGGTCCTCGCTGCCCGATGGCCCGACCGCAATTCGCAAAGTGGTTGGGCGCGTGATCAGGAGATATCCGCCGATCGCGACGGCGAACATCAATAGTCCGGCGGCCAGCACCAGAAACGGCGAGGTCTTTCTTGTCAGGCTGCGGCGAGAACTCCCAATGGACAGGCCTGCCGCGCCGGTCGAACCGTCTGAAGAGGACATGTGGTTGCCAAGCTGCACTGGTCCAGGCGGATACGGCGCTCAGCATAGCACGGTTTTAGGCAGTCCTGAGGCCTATTACATGCGCCTTCGGGGCTTAAATGAAGGGTTTATCGCCACCTCGGCGGGCCAAGCTCTTATCGCCCAGCCGTTGCTAATTTCCTGATTTCAAATTCAAGGCGCGCTCCAGCGCGCATGCGAGGATGATCGCCGACCTGTCGTTGAAGTGTATCGAGTTCGTCCCATCGCATTTCAGTGGCGGGATAGTCCAGGTGCAGCCATCGCGCGCCATCGAAAGCGTCTGCCAGCGTCAATCGAGTCGTTCTGACGTATCGTGTTGGTTCGAGCGCCGCCAGCGTCGGCAGTTGGTACAGGTAAACCCTGATGCCTTGCGCTTCCAGCCTTGCTACCAGCGCCTTCAGTGTCGCGACGTCGCTCTGAACCTGATCGTCGAGCGCGGGATTATCAAATACAGCCGTGACCGATGCCGTATCGTCGATCGTGATCAGGGATGGCGATGGCGGTGTGCGAAAAACATCTTCACATCGCTTCGGGTCGGAAGCCGGAGCAGGACCGTCCAACCGCATTTGATAAAATGCCAGCGGCGCAAAGGCCGCGATGGGCTGATCGACGTCGTGAAATTCCCGGACCAGTTCGCGGTCGACGCCGCGCAACATGATGTTGGTTTCGATCGCAATGATCGGCGGCCGCTTCCGGGTCGTTTCCGCGAGCACCGTCAGGCCGGTCAACGGCGAGCCGCCGCCCAGTCCGACGTTTCTGATATCCCGGCGCTCGAAATAGTTCTCCTTCAATCGCTCGGTCAGCGAGCTGCCGGCCAGGGCAATCGCCGGCGTCGGCGACTGAAAATAGTGATTGAGGATACGAACATGCCCGCGTTCGCTGTTGATCAGCGGAAAGGTCGGGATGTTGTCGAAAATGCGCGGCACGATGCAGCAGATCGTCAGGGTCACGGCGAAAGCTGTGCCGAACTTGCAAAACCACACAGATCGTGTCGCGTTCATCGGCGCGGCCCTAAAACTGAAAATAGATAAAAGGCGAGACAGGTCCGGCTTCGACCAGCATCAGCGTTGCCATTAATCCATAGAGATAAGGCTCAAGGCGCGCGCGCTGGCGTTGCAGAAAATGGCGCGGAACCGCGTGCTGCAGCAGAACCGGCAATGAATAAAGCAACGCCAGGCTGTTATAGACGTGATAGGGACGGCGGATATCCGCCTCGACGAACATTCCATGCAGATAGTCGGCGGCGTGCTGGAAGTTCGGCAGCTTGAACAATATCCACGCCATCGAAACCGCGAAGAAAACAACACCGACGCGCAGCGACTGGACCAGGAAGCGCGAGCGCCTGCCGGTCGCCAAGGCATCAATTCGCGGCAGCAGAGGCCGTTCGGCGACGAGAAACACGCCGTGCAACAGTCCCCACGCCAGATAGCCGAGGGCGGCGCCGTTCCAGAACCCTCCCAACCCCATCACGATCATCAAATTGAGATAGGTTCGGGCGCTTCCCTCTCGATTGCCGCCGAGGGGAATGTAGAGGTAGCTGCGCAACCATGTCGAAAACGACATGTGCCAACGACGCCAGAATTGCGCAAAGGACGTCGAAATATAGGGAATTGAAGTTTTTGGGCAGCCGATAGCCGAACAGCAGCGCCAGCCCGATCGCGATCGCCGAGTAGCCGAAAAAGTCCGCATAGATCTGATAGCTGTAAAGAAAAACGCAGAGCCAGCGGTTCTTGGCGGTCAGGGCCTCGTAGAGCGGGTATTCCATGTTGGAGGTGATTTGATTGAGGTTGTCGGCAACGAACAGCTTGAAGAAAAAGCCTGCGACCAGCCATTTGGTGGCCTCGACGATGGCGACATCGGCCAGCCATTTCGGCTTGATCTGCGGCAGGAAGCGTTCGGTGCGCGTGATCGGGCCCGCGACCAGCTGCGGAAAGAACAGGATGTGAAGAAAAACCTCTGTTGCGGGTAGGACCGCGCGGCCGGGCTTGCCGAGGTCGATCAGCAGACTGATATTGTGGAGTACGAAAAACGAAATCCCGATCGGCAGCGGAAGCCTCAACAGCCAGTCGATGGCGCCTGGGTCCAGGTATGAAAGAGCTTGGGATGACGGCGTTGCTGCATCGATGAACAGAAATTTGTATTTGAAGAACGCAAGCAGGCCGAGATTGAAGGCGATCCCGGCGGCGAGCCCGACGTTTCGTCGCAGGGTCGCCACTCTCAAAAAGAAATAGGTCCCGAGTACCGCGACGACGAGCAAGGCGAGCAACTGGGGCTGCAACAGGCCGTAGAAGCACAGGCTCGCCAGCACCAAAATCTGGACCTGCCATTGCCGTAGAATAGGCAAATAATACAACGCAAACGTCACTGCGACGAATGCCACGAACGGCCACGATGTCAGGGTCATTGGGGGGCTTGCCGGCTAGCGCGTGATGAGACGAGATTGGTTCGAGTTGTATCGACAACGGAGGCTCGCTCCCTCTCCCCTTGTGGAGAGGGCTGGGGAGAGGGGCCCGCGGGCACTGAGCTTGTAGTTACCCCTCTCCCTAACCCTCTCCCACAAGGGGAGAGGGAACACGCTGCGGCAGGTGGACGACGCAAGAATTACCTCGATCCAATCTCATCTCATCAGGCTTTAATGCATCTTACGTCGCAATATCCGACTGGAACGAGCCGGCCGCGCTGGCTGCGATCCATATGGCACCCGGCTCGAGATATCCAGCTCACTGAGGCCGATTTGTCGAGGGCGAACCCCCGATTGGGCAGCGGCAAGCCATGGCCTTGAGTTCATGCGAGATGCGCCCGGATCGCCATTTGCCTACGCGTGAGATTTGATATGGTGGACGGCGACCGGCAACGAGATCGAAGGCCACGCCATGTACCAGCCGCCCGCCTTTCGTGAGGATCGCATCGAGGTCCAGCACGCGCTGATCCGGGTCGGCCGGACCCGGCGGGTTGATCGCCAATCCATTTCCGTTCCTGCTCGACGCCAAAGCGTCCGAGGCAGGCGACGCTTCCGACGAGGGAGGCAACGTTTCCAACCAAGGCTTGGGCACGCTGCGGCTTCACATCGCGCGGGCCAATCCGCAATGGCGCGAACTGGAGGCGGTCGAGGAGTGTCTGGTCGTATTCCAGGGCCCGCAGGATTACGTCACGCCGTCCTGGTACGCGACCAAGCGCGAAACCGGCAAGGTGGTTCCGACTTGGAATTACGCCACGGTCCACACCTGGGGTCGTCCCCGCATCATGAACGATGATGCCTGGCTGCGCCGCCAGATCGAGGATCTGACCGGCAGCCGCGAAAGCCAGCGCACCGAGCCTTGGCAGGTCGACGATGCGCCGGAGAACTTCATCGCGGCGCAGATGCGCGGCATCGTTGGCGTGGAGATTTCAATTCTCCGCATCGAAGGCAAGTGGAAGATGAGCCAGAATCGCCCCGAGGCGGATCGCGCCGGCGTGGTCGCCGGCTTTCGCGAAGCCGGCGCGGCGGGGGAAGAGATCGCCATGCTGGTAGCCGAGCGTGGCGGGCTGTTGAAATAGCCCGGGCTCTTCTGCTATGGAGCTTGCAAGCGTCCGCCGTCTCCGGCGGGTTCTTCGGTCCCGTAGCTCAGCCGGATAGAGCGACGGTTTCCTAAACCGTAGGTCGCATGTTCAAGTCATGCCGGGATCGCCAGCGCTCCTGTTGCGCTTTACGCAACAATTTCAATAACTTCTTTTCCGTCCTCAATTTGTTCGTGGTCCAAAATTCGCGTTGCATCACTGATTCCGTATGCTCCGCCGGCTCCGTGCAATTACAAGGAGTTACGCACTGTGCCGTTTGCTCCATGCAACACCGATGCAACGCGGACTGGTCCACTTGTTCGTGGTTCGTCCGAAGGAAGTAGACTGCGATTAAGCCGAAGGGTGGCACGAGAGTTAAGGGAGTTGCGAGGCCATCGCTGCCAATAGGTTCATGACGCCTACTCTGACTCGCGAGTTTCCCGACGACTGCCAAACTGCCCGCGACCGCACGTGGAAATCCAGCGGGTCGACGGCGGGCACAAGTCGATCTTCGGCAGTGAAATCTAGGCCGCATTTTTGCTCGGCTTGTCCACTCCGCTCATAACACGACTTTCGATTCGCTTCAGAGCTTCCTTGTCGTTGTCTCTGAGATCGAAGAGATACCCGTAGGTGTCATAGGTCTGCACGATCGATGCGTGGCCCATATACGTTTGCACCCGTTTCGCGCTGTAGTTCGCTTCGATCCACAGAGAGGCGCAGAAGTGACGAAGAGGGTGGAGGCCATACTTGGCTCTTTTCCGGACGGTCTTTTTTCCCTTCTCCAGCTTCACGACTTCGACGTAGACGCCTGCTTCGATCTGCATCAGCCTGAAGTACCGGGTCATGATGTTGCTTTGATTTTGAACCGTTCCCCGGCTGGAGGGAAACACGAGGTTCAATCTGCTCGACGGGCAGCTCGGCCTCCAAGTCGTCAAAGCGTCGTGGACCACCTGTGGAAATGGAATAGTCCGAAGTCCCGGCTTTAGATTTCGGTTGCCCGATGCGTCCCCAGCGGTCAGCACGGCGGATGATAGCGATTGTATTCGAATCAGCTTTCAACTTGATCTTCCTGAGATCGCGGTCTGAATTGTCCGAGGTCAAAAGATCATGCGCGGCTCCAGTGATCGGCAGCCGCACTTCTGTCAGGATCTCGAAGCGACCGCTCGCTGCGAGCGAGTCGCCGAGGCACCGCTGGATCAACAAGCCATGACGCTTCACGACGCTATTGATGATCGAAAAGGACTTGGAGAGATCCGCGCCGATGACCGGGTCGATCGGGAAGTCGCCAGCCGTGGCGTTGGCGATGACGGCGCGGGAGGCGCGGGCGATCGCGGCGGGAGATACGAGCGGAGCGGTATCGATCGATGTCGGGGTCACAAGAAAGTCCTTTCGTTTGCTGTGGAAGGACATTCTCACGACTTGTTCATTTTGTCACCTGATGTGAAAAAAAATGGTTAATGTCTTCCAAATTCGGGCAGCTCGCGCATGGATTGGCCTATCTCAGGTGGAGTTGGCGGACGACGCGGGCATTACACGGAGAACGCTGATCCGCCTCGAAAACTCGGAGGAGCCGGGCTCAGAACGCACGATGGAAAAGCTGCGCGTCGCGCTCGAGAAGCGCGGCATCGAGTTCTTGTTCGAAGGTCCGCAAGGCGTCGGCGTGAGATACCGCGGTCCCAAGAAATGATCCGCAATCAAACCGAGCCCACCCCGCAGTGTAAAGGAAAGGACCTGCACGCGGCGCAGGCGCGTGCATCAACGCAGCAAAAACCAATTGCGCGCAGATTTCAGCAGGGAGGAGCAAACATTTTCGATGACTCGCAAGCGCAACATCACTGGCGATGGTGCGAATGGCCAAATCGACTGGCGTCACTCGCACCATTGCACGCGGCCGCCGCGCAGCCAGAAATGCGACCGGCGGCCTCGCTGTACCCATACCGACGGCGTAAACGTCGGACGCTGGTTTGCGTCAATGGAAACGTCCCAGCGTGGCTTTGCCTCCGGGATCACAAGGAGCTCGATGTTGGCGACGTCGCAGCCGCAAGGGCAGCGCATTCCGACGCACCAATCCTCGTCGTCCTCCCGTGCCAGGATGAGATCGCGTTTCGGCAGTTTCGGCGGCAGGCTGTCGCCGCTTGATGACCTGAATACGCCGGTCTGGCACGAAGCCATCCGTTTTGTGCGGGCCCAGCGCCATGCGCCGTTCAATGATCGCAAGAAGGCCCTAAACATCATGCCGCCGCCTTTCTGGGCCGCTTCAGGGCAGGAAGGCCCAGCAGCGGTTCGAGGTCGCCGCGCGCCAACAAGGGGTTGTCGCCCCGCTCAAACTTGCTTTCGGCGCCGTACTCCTCCTCGCAAGCGGCGAGGCTGAATTCCGTGCGGGTATAATTCTCATTATCGGCCACGGCAGAGTGCGCTCTGATATCCAGCCCTCGCCGCAAAGTGGTCGCCAACTAACAGCGACGCCACCCGCCGCTCATTCATGAGCCATTTCCGCTTCGGCTAACTCGCTGGGTCGGCTCAACTCCAATCAAACACCGCATCCGCGGCTGATCAAGGATCATCATGAGGCCTACATCACCTGGGAGGAGTTCAAGAGGAACCAGCGCGTGATCGCCAACACCGCCACCGGCAAAGGCAGCGCCACCGTCAAGGGAGCGGTTCGGCGCGGAGAGCTGTTGCTGCCCGGACTCCTGCGCTGTGGTCATTGCGGCAGCAAACTGCATGTGTCCTACAGCGGCAAGCTCGGCCGCTACAGCTGCTACGGCGCTCGCACAAATCACGGCACGGCGCGCTGCATCTCGATCAGCGGCTTAAGCATCGATGCTGCCGTTGGCGCGGAGGTGCTGCGTATCCTGAAGCCGCTCGGCACTGATGCCGCCGTCAAGGCGATCGAGACCCAGACGAGCGAGACATCGGCTGCGCAATGGCAGCTTGAGCTGTCGCTTCAACAGGCGCGCTACGAGGCCGCGCATGCCCGTCGGCAATACGATGCAGTCGACCCCGCCAGTCGCCGGCGAGTTGGAGCGCCGCTGGAACGAGGCATTGCAGGCCATCCACCGAATAGAAGGCGAGATCGCTGCCATCGTCGCGGCCAAGCCTCCACCGCTGGGCGAAAGGGAGCGGCAGCAACTCATGCAGCTTGGCGCCGACCTCGAGTTGGCCTGGTCGCATCCAGGCGCCACAGCCGCAACGCGCAAGCGGATATTGCGCACGGCGCTCAACGAGATCGTGGTGCGCAAGGAAGGCGCAGTCATCAACATGGTTCTTCACTGGCAGGGTGGTGATCACACTGCACTACAGGTCAAGATGAGATCGAATGCCTGCCGGCCAACTCCATTGGCCGCTGCGTGAAGGTACGATCGCGCTGGTCACCGTCGCCGGCCGCTAAACCTTCAATTTGGCCGAGAAGCTCCAGAACAACGACACCACGCCGTGCTTCATCGCGGCGCTGATCTTCGACGCCGAAGAGGGCGCCGCGCCCCGGCCGAAGGCCGCCACCGCCGATTCGGTCGAGATCGAACGCGCGGACGTCGCCTCGGACCGCGCCACGCAATGGACCGAGCGCGCGCCCAAGGCCGCCTCGGCGAATTCGCGCGAGCCGTCGCCGGACCTCGAGACCG
Organism: uncultured Alphaproteobacteria bacterium; assembly: GCA_963755895.1. Classification (GTDB taxonomy): domain Bacteria; phylum Pseudomonadota; class Alphaproteobacteria; order Rhizobiales; family Xanthobacteraceae; genus Bradyrhizobium. Next base: position 269,762 of record CAVWMD010000012.1, on the reverse strand, counting down.
CTGTCAGGAGCGGCAACGTCCAGGATAGGACGGCGTCGTTTCTGGTGGATCCGTTCTCGAAGGGGTGATTGACACCCCGCCGCCTTATTCTTCGTGCTATTAATTCGCTACGATGTGAATCGCGAACGCAGTGATCCAACGGCCGTTCTGAGCTGGCTCTTATCGGCCAGTTGAGTTCTAATGACGAATGGTTCTGTCGGATGTCGCTCGGCTAACTCTTTTGCAAAATAAATCCAAACTATTGAGTAGTGGGCGCATCGAATAGTGGAGTACGCAAGTGGCGACTGACATGCTTGAGCACGCGGATATAGAAATTGTTCTTAGGAGGTTCAGCACAGCGATAGAGCGGGATCAGCGCCGGATCGATGCCATGCCGCGGGCAAAATTTCACCCGTCATACAACGACGCCATGTGGCGCGATTGGCGGCATGGTCACAGCATCTACGTAAATGTATTGGCATCGACGGTAGCGGACGTGCCGCTCTTGCTGCTCGAAAAGCTATCGTCAATTGCGCGTTCATATGAGCCCAAATTTATTCGCGAGGTGATCCTTGAGATTTTTTCCGAAGTTGTGAGCGGTTCTTGCGATCAGGATGAATATGCAACAGCGCGCCGGTTTTTTGAAGGCTTGACCAAGCAAGTTAGAAAGCGCGCAAAGACAACCGCCCGCGGCGAGCGTGCTAAAGTTTCGTTGACGAGATGGTTCCCCCTCGTCGACCCGTTGCGAATAGCCTCAGATTCCGAATGCGTGTATGGTGCTTCCGCGTCGTTGACATTGTTGATTGACGAAATTGCTCCGCCGACGGACATGTAGCGGTTTTAGTTTGCTGGCGGCTGTAGTCCGAATTGTACCCGCATCCGCAGTGCTGGATCTAGTGAATCTCAATGATCGGGTCCCAGGTTCGAGCCCTGGTGCGCCCACCACCCAGTCTCCAGGTATCGAACTTCGGTGGCTGTCTTCGCATTTTCGGCGCCAAATGGGGGCTTTTGCCCGCTTCTGGTAGTCTCTGTATCCGTCTCCGGCGAGGCAAAAGCCGGATTTTGCTCCCCTGTCTCTGCACCGAAAATTTCCGTTCCCCGCGCTAGGGGAGACCGGTTCGATGACTGCGTGGTGGGTCTCCAGTTCGAGCCCTACTACCTCCACCACCCAGTCTTAGGGTTTGGACCTTCGCAGGCAATCTCGCATTTCGAGCGCGAGAATCGGGGCTTTCTCGCTTTCGGCGCGTCTCTGAATTCGTCTCCGCTAGTTGCTGGGCCGGCTTTTGCCGGCCTGTCTCCGCTGGGGAATTTTCCGTTCCCCGCGCAGGCAGAGACCGGTTTGATGATTGGGCTGCGGGTCACCAGTTCGAGCCCGATTGTCTCCCACCATCCCTTCTGGCGCCCTGCCAAAAAAGTCCATTCCTGGCGTCGGGCTGGGGCGCGGACTTCGGAAGCGTTTCGCAGCCGCATTGTGATTGTGAGCGTAGTTCGAGATCTGGGGACGGGGCTGAAGTTATTCCGGACTGAGGCCGAGTAGCTCGAACTGCTGGCTCCATTCAGTCGGCAGGTCGCGGAGCCGCTCGACGCCGACGCCGCGGGGCAGGCGACCTTCTACGGCAGCTTTGACAAGATTGGGCGCAAGGAAGGCGAGCGAGATCGTCATGTTGACCTGCCGGACGCTGCATTCCTCGCGCGTGCAAAGTTCGGTGATGTTGGTTACTCGACCTGAGATCACATCATCGAGCCACTGCCGGCCTTTGGCGATAGCGTTGACGAGGCGCGCGCGACGCTCGAACTGCTCCGGACGGGCATCCCTTCGGGTTTTACCGTGCGGTAGCAGAATTCGGCGGGCTCTTTTGGATGGCGGCTTCTGCCAGGGAATCGTGAGCGACGGACTATCTGCGCGATCGGATGCTTCCTCTGTCTCATCCGGCTTAAACCGAACGACCAGCTTATCCGTATGGACGACAATGCTTGCGATCAGCTGGGCGATGGCCGCGCGGTCCCGGAATTGCACTGCACTGGACGTCGGGCCGTCTCGTTGGGCGGTAAGATGTGCCTCCAGAGATTTTATGATGGCGTCCTCGATATCAGCGGCGGGAACGCGCGAGACCGATCCGGCCGATGCGGTCTTGGCTTCGCCATGCAGCACAGTTGTCGACGCGTAGTAGCGATAACGGATACCGGCCTTTTTGGCGTGGGTGGGGATCATCCGATGGCCAGCATCGTCAAACAGCAGTCCCGTCAGTAACTGATCGGATTTGTTGCGTAGGACGGTCCGGTGCGACCATTGGGCAAGCGATTTCTGCCGGACCGCCTCAAACAGCGGGCGATCCATAATCGGAGGCTGCTCCCCAGGCAGAATCTCGTCCTTGTATTTGACCTCGCCGATATAGAAGCGGTTACTCAGCAGGTAGTATAGCGTTCCGCGGCCGAAGGGGATGCCGCCGCGCGTTGTTCCCGTCGAGAGCAGCCTGGATTTGGTCCGGATGTCGCGTTCCGCGAGGTCGCGTAACAGCTCGTTGACGCTGCCAAGTTCGAGGTATCGCCTGAAGATGGATCGCACCAGTTCAGCGTCTTCTTCGACGACAGCGACCTTGCCGTCCCTCATCTCGTAGCCGAGGGGTAGATTGCCGCCGACCCACAGGCCCTTGCGCTTGGAGGCTGCGATCTTGTCCCGAATCCGTTCCGAGGTCACCTCTCGCTCGAACTGGGCAAAGGACAGCAGCACGTTGAGGGTCAATCGTCCCATCGAGGTCGTGGTGTTGAACTGCTGGGTCACCGAGACGAACGAGACGCCGTGACCGTCGAACAGCTCGACCAGCTTGGCAAAGTCTGCCAGCGACCTCGTCAGGCGGTCGACCTTGTAGACCACGATGACATCAATCTTCCGGGCGCGGATGTCGTCTAGTACCGTTCCACAGAGATTATGACGGGTTGTTTTAGCGCAGAATCGGAAGCGCTTCGGGAGGAACCAGAAGTTGGATGCTTCGGGCGGCTCCGGGCGTCCGCGAGATGAGGCCGGCTTTTTCCAAGGTTATCACCATCTGGTGGACGGATGGAGCGGTGACGTCGAAATGGCGACGCATGTCGGCTTCTGCCGGGGGCCGTTTGAATATCCGGCTATAGGCGTAGATGAAGGCCAGGTACTGGCCTTGGGTCTGCGTAAAGCGGGGTCTCGCCGCCGCTGTGCTTTCGTCAAGTGATTGATTCATTTCCGGTTCATCTGCGCCTCGACGCTAAAGGAGGTGCAGTTGAATATAAAGTTTTGTGTGGACCTTAGCCAATCGGAACGGGATCAACTTGACGCGCTGTTGAGTGGCGGGCGCCACGCGACGCGCAAAATAAAGCGCGCGCAGATCCTCTTGGCTGCGAACGACGGCGTGAGCGACGAGGTGATCGCCGCAACCTTAAAGGTCTCAGGATCGACGATTTATCGGACCCGGCGTCGCTTTGTGGAAGCCAACCTGGAGGGAGCGCTCACCGAGGAGCCGCGCCCCGGCGTTGAGCGCAAACTATCGAGCAAGGAGGAGGCGCTTTTGGTGGCGACCGCCTGCTCAAAGCCGCCACCGGGACGGGCCCGCTGGACCCTCGAACTGCTGGCCGATGAGATGGTCCGGCTCACTGACCATGAAGAGCTATCTTCTGAGACCGTCCGTCGACGGCTGGCGGAGAACCATCTGAAGCCCTGGCGCAAAGACATGTGGTGCATCCCCAAGGTCGACGGGGAATACGTCGCCCGCATGGAGGATGTGCTCGACCTCTATGCCGAGGCGCCCGATCCCAAAAGACCTGTGGTCTGCTTCGACGAGAGCCCGACCCAACTCATCGGCGAGGTGCGTGAGCCCATTCCCGCCAAGCCGGGCCAACTTGAGCGCTACGACTGCGAATATCGCCGCAACGGCACCGTCAATCTGTTCGTCTTCCTCGACGCCCACCGCCCCTGGCGCCGGGTGAAGGTCACCGACCGGCGCACCAACCAAGACTTCGCCGAGTGCATGCGCGAGCTGGTCGACATCGACTATCCCGACGCCCCGATCATCCGGGTGGTGATGGACAACCTCTCCACCCATTCAGCCGGGGCGCTTTACGACGCCTTCCCCGCACCGGAGGCTCGCCGGGTGCTGAAGCGGCTCCAGTTCCACCACACGCCGAAACATGCCAGCTGGTTGAATATGGTGGAAATCGAAATCGGCGTCCTGCGCAGCCAATGCCTGGACCGCCGCATCGACGGCAAGCAAACCATCCTCACCGAGGTCGCTGCCTGGGAAAAGCGGCGAAACGCCGAAGGCGCCCGGATCCAGTGGATGTTCAACACCGAGAAAGCTCGCGAAAAGCTCCGCAAAGCCTATCCCGTCAAGGAGTCATAATCTCTGTGGAACGGTACTAGCAGCCTTTGTAGGTCGGGCCGGTCCGTGGACCCGCCGGAGTAACCGCCATCATCATAGCGGGACCGGATCAGGGTCCAGCCGGCATGGGCCTGGCTTTTGATATAAGCCGAGGCGGCTTCGTACTGGGCATCCAGCGAGTTGAACTCCTGGTCCAGCCCGTGCTCGGTGGAGACCCTGGTATAGATCGCGCAGCGGACCGATTTGATGGAGGGAGCCTTCATGGCCGGGTCCCCGCCGCCGACCGATCTCCCCTATCCCGCAGGCCAAAGAAGCGCGGCCCGTTCCATTTGGTACCGGTGTGATAGCAAAAGCGACCTTGGACAGGCTGTCATAGGTCTGGCCGTTCCAGGCAAATCCGTCGGCCAGCACCATCACCCGCTGCGACTGTCGATCCCACTCCCGCACCAGCACCGTGCCAGGCGTGAGTTCGTTTCGCTTCTGGTCGAAGCTGGCGAGACGGGCGGACATTGCAGGCGCCGCTTCCTTCCCAACCGTTCGATCGAGTACCTGCGCGGTCGCGTGGTCGAGATCACCGAACCGGTCCCCCTGCAGGCGAAAGGCGATAACCGCAAAAAGCAGGTGCCGGGTCAAATGGCTGGGGGCCTGTCTCCCGAAAATGCTCTGCCAGCGTGCTCGCAGTCCCCGAAGATCGAGACCGCGCAGATGCGCTATCTCGTCCTCGACGGGCCTTTCGGAGGCGCCGCCGTTACGATGTTTCTTCTGCATCGCCTCAGGCCGCCTGGACCCGGTCTGCGGCTGCGGGCGGAGCTTTGCCATCCTTGATGCGGTAGATCCGACCTTTGTCGGTTTGCTCTGAAACGAGGTTCAGCCCGAGCTTCTTGCGGACGGTACCGGCGAGGAAGCCTCGCACCGAATGCTGTTGCCAATCTGTTGCAGCCATGAGGGCAGCGATCGTGGCACCAGCGGTCTTCCTCAGCATGGCGATGGCGCGAGCTTGTTTGGTGTCGGGTCGTGAGGCTGGTTTAGACGCTGTGGGCGCCGATCGCTTGCGAGACAGGGGTTTGCCGGCCTTCCGGACGTTTGAGCGGGTTGCAGCTTTCGGCTTTGATTTGGGCTTGGTCATAGAGTCCTCTGAGGTTGGCGCGACGCCATCCGCCGCACCACCTCAGCCCCGCCCGGCTAAAATCACGGCCGGCAGGGCAGGATCCTGAGGCCGGTCGCAGCCGTCCCAGTCCCCACAGCAACGCTCTGTTCGGGCTCGAATGCCAGTCAATTCTGAGCAAGATTGTTGCTGCTTGGGTCTCGCAAAACGGGCGGGGAGAGGATTTTGATTCTACCATTCGGAGGTTCGATCCCTCCCGCCCCAGTGCGCGTTTCGCGGGATCGTGAGCACGGATTTCAGCGCATCGTGAGCAACGATTTCAGAGGATCGTGAGCAGCGATTTCAGGCGATCGTGAGCACCGTTTGGCGGTGCCGGACGCTTCGGCCGACAACTCAACCGGGCTACGGGTTTCTCATTCAGCCAATGAGGAAGCCCGATGCCCACCCAGAGATTGTCGATGCGCCGGATCAGAGAAGTTCTACGTTTGAGGCACCAGGGCCTGACCGAGCGCGTCGTTGCGCGGACGTTGGGGGTGAGCAATGGCGTCGTGCATGGTTACGTGCGGCGTGCCCGCCTTGCGGAGCTGAGCTGGCCGCTGCCGGAGGGCCTGGACGACGAGGGCCTGGAGCTGTTGCTGTTCCCGGCGCCGACAGCGGCCTCGCAAAGCGACCGGCGCCCGTCACCGGATTGGGCTTATGTCGAGAAGGAGCTGCGCCGCCGCAGCGTGACGCGCCTGCTGTTGTGGGAAGAGTATCGCGCCGCCAATCCGGACGGCTTTGGCTATACCTGGTTTTGCACCACCTTCGAGGCCTGGAAGCAGCGGGCGCGGCCAAGCATGCGTCAGACCCACGTCGGTGGGGAGAAGGTGTTCGTCGATTTCGCCGGCGATACCATCGACATCTTCGATCCCATTACCGGCGAAGCCCACGCCATGAAGCTGTTCGTCGCGGCAATGGGAGCCTCGAACTTCACCTACGCCGAAGCCTGCCCAAGCGAGAGCCTGTCCGACTGGATCGGCGTGCACACAGGTCTGTTCCGGTATCTCGGCGGCGTGCCGAAGTTCGTGGTCTGCGATAATCTCAAGGCCGCCGTGACCAACCCCGATCGCTATGATCCGGGGATCAACCGCACCTATGCCGAGATGGCTGCCCATTACCGCACCGCGATCCTCGCGGCACGGCCGAGGCGGCCAAAGGACAAGGCCAAGGTTGAGGTCGCCGTCCAGATCGCGCAGCGCTGGATCCTGGCCCGCCTGCGCAATCAGCGCTTCTTTTCCCTGGCGGAACTCAATGCCGCCATTGGCAGGCTCGTCATCGAACTCAACGCCCGCCAGATGCGTGGTTTCGGCTCCAGCCGCGCCGAACTGTTCGCCGAGATCGATCGTCCCAAGCTGGGAGACCTGCCCGACCAGCCCTACGTCTTTGCGCGTTGGAAGCGCTGCCGCGTCGCACCCGACTATCATGTCGAGATCGATGGGCATTGGTATTCCACCCCTTACCGCCTGATCCGTGAACTCGTCGATGTCCGCATCGCCGACAAGACCGTCGAGATCTTCCACAAAGGCCAGAGGATCGCCAGCCACGCCCGCGCACCCAACCGGCGCGGCCACACCACGATTGCCGACCACATGCCGAGCGCCCATCGCCGTTACGGCAAGTGGACACCCGGAGGACTAATCGCTGCCGGCGAGAAGATCGGTCCGTCGACCGCGGCATTTTTCCAGACCGTCATCGCGGCAAGGCCGCATCCCGAGCAAGGCTTTCGAACCTGCCTCGGTATCCTGTCGCTGACCAGGAGCTACGACAATGCGCGCGTCGATGCCGCCTGCCGGCGCGGCATCCTGATCAAGGCTCGCTCCGTCGCCTCGATCCGTTCGATCCTCAAGAACGGCCTTGATCGCGCTTTTCTCGACGAGACATCCGACCACCAGCCCCTGCGCCACGGCAACATCCGCGGTCAGGGCTATTTTCACTGAACCATGGAGATTTCAATGCTGACGCATCCCACCCACGAACGGCTGATCACGCTTGGTCTATTCGCGCTATATCTGAAAAGTTCTGTGTTGGACGCCGATTGGGCGCTCGAGGCTTTTTTGTTGATTTCGTTGTCGCCGGTTGCCTTTGCATCGGACCAATCCTTGTAAATGCCGCGGAGGTTGGTCGCAGCATATCGGACTTTGGCGCGAGGTTGGTCGGAGGAGGCTGGTGATGTTGTTGATATCTCTGCCTATTCGCATAATGGGCGATTATGGAATGGCCGCGCGGGACGAGCTGCATTAGTCCGGAAAACGAGGGAGATCGCCTTGTTTCGGATTGCTTGCTGTATCGTAAGCGTTTTGATTACCAACGTTCCGCGGATCCTGATGCGGTTCGGCGGCGAGGCATTCGAAACTGGCCTGGTCCGATGTGGGTCCGCGCCCGTTGTATCTGGATATTTGTGGGTAAGGACAAAGCGGCCGCTGGAATGCGACACCTTTCGCAGGATCATCGTTGAAATACTTTGTTGCGATGATCTTATCGGGAGCAGCTCCGCGCTCAACCCACATCTCCATTGCTTTTAGCAGGTCATGTTCCGCGTCGATGATAGGTCCATCGTTGTTTCCGTTTCCAAACGCGTTGGGACCCGGTCCCCCGTAACAATGTGCCATCCCCGGGGCCATAAAAACGCGGTAAAAACTGTGCACATCTCCCATCACGCTTGTGACCTTTCGGTAGTAGTTGAGGCCATTCTCTGGCGCAATAGCAGTATCCGCCCAACCGGCGTACTGGATCAATTTCCCACCGTGGCCCCTGAATTGAGTGAGGTCGGGATTGGTCGAGTTCGCCATCAAGGCTATGGATGAAGTGGCGGTCTCGAATTCGCCGTTGAGATCCAGGAAGGGACAAGTCGAACTGCCGAGCACTGCGTTACACCAGAATGCCGCCGTCATCGCATATTGGCTGCCTGGTGAAGCCGACGAAGTACCGACCAGCCATTCAGGCCAATCCTTTGCGTTCGACCCAGTGCCAGGCTCGTAGCCTGGGAAGAGGAGCTCTCCCTTCAAATTATGAGGGCCGCGATAGAGTTTCTCGACGGCTTCGACCTGTGCCGGTGTCACGCACGTATCAGGATCCTGGCCAGCCGCACACTGTGCGACCGCTGCGTCGAAATGGCAGATCGTTGGGTCGTTGAGGAACGCATCGGTCGAAACGCCGCCATCTCTCCCGACACATTTGGAAATCGCCAGCTTGCTAAGCAATGTGATCTTGTTTGCCGGAACGTAGGCGTCTGGCACGCCGTGCGTCTGCGGGCCACCCAGCAACGCCTGCATGTTCCAGAGAAATGAAGCGCCGAGTCCTACCAAATCGTTGGCGGGCGATCCCACGATGATACCGTCGAAATCGTTGGGATATCGCTGTGCTTCCATCAAGGCTTCTCGGCCTCCATCGGAGCAACCGCTGAAATAGGAATAGCTGGGATTTTTGCCGGTAAAGTGCTTGATGATCGCCTTGGAATTATCTGTTGTGATCTTGATAGCTCTGTATCCGAAGTCCTTCAGGACGTCCGGATGTCCGATGAAAGTCGCAGCGCCTAGAGGTGGCCCGGACGTGCCGTCGTCCGTCGCGGCAGCAGCGTATCCCCGAGAGGCGGCGTCCGCGATGTAGGACACCCAGATCGTGCCGGCAAAGCCGCCATTGCCGATCTGCTCATACTTCCCGTTCCAGCGTCCGTTCGTCGGTATCCAGACCTCGAACTTGATATTTGAGTCACTGCTCGGCTTGGAGGTACCCGCCACACGGCAAAGGCCGACTGGCGCCTTGGTTACTCCGGATACCAGCTCCCCCGCGTGATATGATCGAGCGAGCGTGACCTTTGTCTGCGGTAACGATAGACCACTAAGGTTCGCGCACATCGACGCGGCGCCCAAAGGCTCAATCTGCAGGGCGAACGACGTTAAAGTAGCGAAGGTCGCTGCCCTGAATACAAATCCGGCCTCGCTAGATTTTCGCTTGAACCCATCTACTGTCTCAAGCTCTGCGATGCCACCATCGCGGCATTATTGCAGCACGATGGTCTTCTTGAAGTCTTGATAGCACTCGTCGAGGATTTGCCGCGTGAATTTGCCGATGGCGGCATATTCGACCTCGGTAAGGTTGGCGAGAGAAACACGGGCTGATGTATCGACCACCTCGAATCCATTGCCGGGCAGCAACACGACCCCGGTTTCATCCGCCAGACGAAACAGGAAACTAATGCCAAGGTCGCTCCTGATGAACCATGCCTTGAATTTCGGTCCATATAGCGTCCCGCCGATCTCCTGCAGGTCGATCAGCGAATAGTAATTAACGTCTTTTGAATCGCGCAGCGCCGTGACGCCCATATGACTGTAGAGCGTTTGATAGCGCTTGCGTATCAGCTGCTTGGCGGAATCCTTGTAGCGGTGCTCACGATCCATCAGGCCGTTCAGGGCAAACAGCGCCATTTGCAACTGCTGCGGCACGGAAAGCCCGGCGGTGTGGTTAAGCGCGACCGCACGGCTGTCGGCGACCAATCGGTCGATGAATTGCATCTTTCGTGGTGCAGTGGTCAGTGAGGCATAGCGCTTGTCGAGCAGAAGCTTCTGGGTTTCCGGGAGGGCCTCTAGCGCGGCATCAAATATGTTGTCCTGATGCAAGGCAATTGCGCCGAGACGCCAGCCGGTGGCGCCAAAGAATTTCGAGAAGGAATAGACACACAGAGTATTGTACGGGCATTTGGCAAATACCGAGACGAAATCATCCGCGAAGGTCCCGTACACATCGTCGGTGACGATGAACAGATCACGGCGCCTGGCGACCAGCGCAGCCAATTGGTCCAAAATGCCATCTGATAATTTCGAGGACGGCGGATTACTTGGGTTGACGAGGCAGAATATCTTGATCGCAGGGTCGAGGAGCTTGTCGATCTCGGTCTGCGGCAGCTGCCAGTCGTCGAGCCGATCCATCCTGATATCGACGACCTCGAGCTGGTAATCGTCAAGAACTGGAATTTCCAGATAGGGTGAGAAGATAGGCGTGGCTATTGCGATCTTGTCGCCTGGCTTGATCAAGCCATTTGCTCGCAGGCCCTGGAAAATATAGGTCATCGCGGCGGTGCCGCCCTCGGTGGCAAACACCGAGAATTCTCCATTTCGAGGCAGCGCACCGAACATTTCCTGCGTAAGATAAGCTTTAACGATCTGCTCGGTATGACATAGCATCCTTGGCGGCGTTGGGTAAGTGCTCCCCAGAAAAGCACTGACCATCTCGAAAAGAAATGCGTCCTGGTCCAGTCCGAGCTGATCTTTGACGTAGGAGATTGCCAGGCGCAAGAAGCGTACCCCTTCGGCCTGCCGATGATGCGTGGCATAGGCATCGAACCGCTGCACGATGCCATCGTGCTCCGGCAGGCCACCGAACCCGCTGTCGAGATATGAGTAGGAACGTTCCGCTTCGCGCATTGCGAATTCACCCAGGCTCAGGAAGGCCCAGCGTGGCAAAGTCGCGATAAAATTCGGATTGCCACGCCCGGCGTTGAGCATTAGGCGCTGTGAATCGGAGGATGCGATCGCGATGAGCTTGTCTTTCAGTTCGAACGGGCTCAGCTTTGCGAATTGAGCGTAATTGCGGTCTAACATGTTTTCCTCGATGCTGATTTATCAGGATGCGTTCCTGGCGATGATTCCGACGATCACAGGTCCCCAGAGGGTGAGGAATACGTTGGCGACCGCATAGGTGACGGTGAACGAAACTACCGGCGTTGCGTTGCCGGCCTTGGCCAGCAGCGCTGCAAAAGCGGGGTTAGCACTTCGGCCGCCCGCGACGCAGGCCAGCGCTTCGACGGGGTTCTGGATGCGGAGCACGTAGTAGGAGAACAAGAAGGTGATGATCTGCGGGATGAGTGTGACTCCGACGCCAAGGAAGAACAGCGTCAGGCCATAATGCTCGATGGCGACCAGCGCTTGCGGCCCGGCGGTAATGCCGACAATGCCAACAAAGACAGCCAGCCCGAAATCCCGTAGAAAATTGGATGCACCGAGCGGTAGCGCTGCGAAGTTTGGATGCACGCTGCGTAGCCAGCCAAACAGCAGGCCGGCCAACAAGCATCCGCCGCCGCTGCCGATCGATATCGGGATCCCCCAGATCCTGAACTCGATCAAGCCAAGCAGTAGCCCGACCAGCATGCCGATCCCAAAGAAGATGAAATCCGTCACGGCAGCCGCGGTAATCTTATAGCCTATTTTCGCTTGCACTCGATTGAGATCGACCGGGCTCCCGATGAAGTGCAGCTCGTCGCCGTGCAACAGCACGAGCTTGTCAAGTACTGGTAGATCGAGGCCCATGCGCTTGACGGCGGTTAGAAATACACCGTGGCGTGTTTCTACGTTGACTTGATCGTGGATCGTTCCGATCGTGAGGCCGCTAAGGCGTCGTCCGCGAACTAACGCTGCAAGGCTCGGGCTTTTGGGCTAATTGTATAGTTCCATTCGCCGTGGAAATCATGGCGGGTGATGTTGACAGCAGCGAGTTCGTCGTCAGAAACCTTGATGCCGGCGGGGTAGGTCATGGGGTCGAGCTGGCAACGGACCTTGAGGCCGGCTTTGGTGGTCGTAGCGCCGATCAGCTGCACGATGACCTGATGGCTGATCAGCGGCTTTCCCCGCCAGTTGCTGGTGATGAAGGAGAAGAGGCGATGCTCGATCTTGTTCCATTTGCTGGTGCCGGGCGGCAAGTGACAGACGGTGATCGGGATATCGAGTTCGTCGGCCAGCTTTTGCAGCTCCAGCTTCCATAGCCGCACCCGTGAGCCATTGCTGCCGCCGCCATCGGCGGTGATCAGCAGATTTTTAGCCACGGGATAGCGCTCACGGCCCATCACTTGCCACCAGCTCCGGATGGCGTTGGTTGCGAAAGCCGCTGTGTCGTGGTCGATGCCCACGCTGACCCAGCCGGCGTTGCCGGCGATGTCGTAGACGCCATAGGGCACTGCTCGCCCGAGTTCGGGAATGACGAAGTCGTGGACGCGCACTTCTTCGGGTGACCCCTTCGGCCGCCATTCCCGTCCGCCGTTCTTGAAATCGCCAACCAACTCCTTCTTTTTGGTATCGACGGAGATCGCCGGGTTGCCGGAGGCAAGCACCTCTTTGACGCGATCGTTGATATAGTGGAATTGGGCGTCGCGATCGATGTGGTTCGATCCCTCGCGCGTCTTGCGGTTGGCCTGCAAACTATAATCGAGCTGGTGTAGTAGCTTGCCGACCAAGGTACGGCCGATCCTATGGCCCATCCGACCCAAGCTCTCCGAGAGCTTGCGCAAGCTCTTCGAGGTCCACAACATCGGCGATTGCGGATCACCTCGCGTCGCCGGTTCGACCAGTGAGCGCAGATCATCAAGAAGACGCGGATCGGTCGCAATCAGAGGCTTGCGTCCGCCACCCGACCTGCGGACCCGTTCTGGATCAGGCGCCTCGCCACTGCGCAATTCCTCAATCGCGCGCCCTATCGTGCTGCGCGCCACCCCGGTGGCCCGCGACACTGCGACGATGCCTCCGTGACCGGCCGTCAAGGCCTCCGCTGCCACAAAACGTCGCCGGCCGCGCTCGTCCAGCAAAGGATCGAGCGCCTCAAATCGCTGACGGATAGCCGATTCATCAATCACAAGCAGATGCTACAAGCATCATACCCGGACGGGAATCCCACCACTCGAAATCCCGAGCAAACGCAGATTTACTTATTCGTGGCCGAGGCCTTAGTCGATATTCCTGCACCGAACCGATCACCAGGGCGGTAATGACGACAAGCCAAATGGTGGGGACAGGCGGCCACGGCGACTTGCGCAGAGGAAGCGGTGGCTTTGACGCGGAGTCTGTCACTTGAAACCCATTTCGTTGACGCGAATGAAAGGTGCCGAAACGATGCGGCTGAGTGCCGCCTGTAGCGCCAGATGTGCTTCTCCATCATCCGTCCCGGGGCATCGCTTTCGATCGGGACCAGAATAGCGCCATTGGTAGCGGAGACTTTGCTGGGCTTCTCGATGAGTTCGAGGAACGGCTTGATGATGTCGATTGGCATCGGGAAAACGACAGTCGAATTTTGCTCGGCGCCAATCTCGGTCAGAGTTTGCAGGTAGCGCAGTTGCATGGCGGCCGGGATGCTCGAAAGTATCTTGGCGGCGTTCACGAGGGTCTGCGAAGCCTGGAACTCGGCCTCGGCATGAATGATCTTGGCGCGGCGATCGCGCTCCGCTTCCGCCTGCTTGGCGATGGCGCGTACCATGTTATCAGTTAGTTCGACGGTTCTGATCTCGACGTTGCTGACCTTGATTCCCCAATTCTCAGTCTGGCTATCGATAATACTTTGCACGTCGGTACTGAGCTTTTTTCGCTCGGAAAGCATTTCATCGAGCTCGTGCTGCCCCAGCACGGCGCGAAGGGTCGTCTGTGCGAGCATGTTGGTGGCGGGAAGGTAGTGCTGAACCTGAATGATGGCGCGTTCGGGGTTGACCACGTTAAAGTAGAGTACCGCATCAACCTTCATCGAAACATTGTCGCGAGAGATGACGTCCTGGGTGGGTATTTCGATGACCTGGATCCGGAGATCCACTCTCACCATTTCCTGGAAGAATGGAATCAACAGCACGAGGCCGGGCCCCTTGACCCTCTGAAATCGACCGAGTGTAAAGACGACAGCTCGCTCGTATTCGCGCAGGATCCTCACACTTGCCCCGATTATGATGAAGGCGAAGAGCAGTAAAGCAGGGGTGAGATACAGAAGGTAGGAATCCGAAAACATGGCGCTGCGCCTTTCGGTACGCGAGAAATGAGAACGACGTCGCCGATGCTGCCGAAGGGTTTGGTGCAACGAAAGTTTCACATGACGATCGGTAGGATGACTTGAGATCAGACTAGGCGCGAACCACGTGGCCCGGTAGGTTCGGAAAGTACCTATGGGCTGCTTCCGAGCCGGCCCAGGATATCGCATTCGGTTTGGCCGAAATGCGTGGTCGCACTGGCGCGGAGAGCCGCAGCGGCGCGGAGATATGACTCGCAGGGTGGTCGGCTTGCGAATTGGGAAGGACTGGCATCCCTCTCTAAGCGTGTGCGCCTTAGCACACGCGCTGGTGCTACGCGGCGACAAGTCGGCGACCTTAGCGCTTGGCTTTGCTATCTTGTTTCATGGGGGTGCCAATGTTTAGCGGGTCCTGCACTTCGACCCTGTCAACACATGGTATAAAAACACTCGTTACGAAATGGGCGGACCAATTGCGGCATTCATACTTGCTGCCGTTGGAATTTGCAGAGACAATCATTAATATGGCTGCGGCGACGAAACAGCAACCTACGACGGCGTATCGCACATTCATGGTTGCACTCCTGCTTTGTCGGGCTAAATGCCGAACAAGCTGACGAAGACGTCTTTCGCCTACCAGCGTTTATTCCAGCCCCTTCCCAACCGTGCCCGCCATCCGTTTCCGCCCCGAACCATTCTCATGATCAGCAACAGGATCAAGGCGCCGATGGTGGCATCGATGATCGCCGAAATGGTGCCCGAGCCAAGATGAATGCCGAGTTGTGGCAGGAGCCAACCGCCAACGAAAGCGCCGGCAACGCCGATGATGAGGTCACCGAACAGCCCGAAGCCGGTGCCTTGCACGATTTGACCTGCAAGCCATCCGGCGATAAGGCCAACAACGATTATAATCAGCAGACTTTCACTCGACATGTACATTTGTATTTCTCTTCTTCCATCAGGATCAGGGCTACCTGCATGCGTCGAGCAGTTCGTATCCAACTCGCTCAAACTTTCTCGCTTCAGCTTGGTGAGGATAAGAGAGTTCTCCCCAGAGCTCCGGCGAGGTTTGAATGCGCCGCTGATGCCAGCCAGCGTCTGCCGGTCATGCCTTTGGCTGTTGCGGAGCATACCGAGGGAGAAGGCCGACTGGATAGGTTCGGAAAATACTCATTGGCGATGGTCACTGGCGCGGGTCGAGTGGTCGAAATCGCCCGCAAGGTAGGCCGACGCGGTTTTCAGTGCCCTGCCTTTGGACGACGGGGATCCGCGCGGGTATCGACAGAGCGTGTTTAATGACGGATACTTGGTCCCAAGCCGTAATTGGAACCGGTCAGAACGCGCGCGGCGCTGGCTTCCAGGGAAGGTCTCCCTTTCCGTCCACGACTGATGTTCAGAATCTCAGACATAGCACCGCACACCCGGCTGAGTGATTTCCGATCCTGTTTCGATTGACAACGGATGAATACACATCAACCGGACACTAGAGGCGCCCCAAAGTGCGATATTTAGTAGGGTCCGAAAGCGTGCGAAGCGGCGTTCTACGGCAATGAAAAAGAGTGCCCCGATGGATGTGGAGCTCCGTAATAGCGGAGCTACGTCTCATTCACCTGAAAACGACCCGGTCGACAGCGGCTGGAATTGGATTGATGGCGCGCCACGCTTGTGGTTCTTCGCATTCGTCTTGGCTGTTCTTGGCGGCATGGTGCTTTGGGGCATCGAGAAAGAAGCCCGGCAAATTGACTTTCAGCTGTTGGTATCATCGCTCCGGGCCACCTCACCAGCGAGTCTGGCCGCAGCGCTGGCTTCAACTGCGCTGAGCTATCTTGCCCTCGTCGGTTACGATGTCTCCGGATTGCGTTATGCGCGTGCTCGCGCGCCATTGAAGACGATCTTGCTTGCCTCCTTCTGTGGTTTCGCCATCGGAAACTCGATTGGCCTGGGCGCCTTTTCTGGCGGGGCCGTACGATATCGACTTTATACCGCTGCGGGGCTCCTGCCGGGCCAAATAGTGCGTGTGATCTTGTTTATCTCGATCGCTTTCGGCGTCGGGCTCGCCTCCATCGCCGCCCTCGGCTTGGCTTTTCAGATCAAGGAGGCGAGCCCGTTGCTCGGCGTCTCGCCCGAGCTATTGCGTGCAATTTCACTGATCGTTCTTACCCTGGCAGTCGGATTCTTGCTGTTTTGTGCCCTGCGTAGAAAGCCCTGGCGCCGTGGACCGATCGACATCGATACCCCCGGCACAACTCTGGTGCTGGTTCAGCTCCTGATTACGTCGGTTGACGTGCTCGCTGCCGCTGCCACGTTATGGGTGTTGTTGCCCTCGGTGGGCTTTAGCTTCTTTGCCTTCGCTCCGATTTACGTCATGGCGGTGGCGTTGGGCGTCCTGAGCCACGTTCCGGGTGGTCTCGGTGTCTTCGAACTTGTGATGCTCTACGCCGTTGGCGGTAGTGCACCGGTGAACGCCGTGGCCGCGGCCCTGGTGATCTACCGCGGCATCTACTTCCTGCTTCCGCTGCTGATCTCGACCGTCCTGCTGGCCAATTTCGAACTGCAGCGCTCACTCGACACGACAACGGGCCGCCGGATTGGGGTTGCAGCAAGCCAGCTTACGCCGCTTTTTCTTGCCGCGACCACTTTTGCCGTCGGCGCGATTCTTGTCGCATCTGGCGCTATACCGGCCTTCGTTGATCGATTTCAAATTCTGCACGTTGCCGTTCCGCTCTGGGCAGTCGAAGTATCTCATTTCCTCACCAGCGTCGCCGGTCTCTTCCTGTTATTTGCCGCGCGCGGGTTGTACTATCGGCTTGACGGCGCTTGGTGGCTTGCGCTGTCCATGACGTTGCTCAGCATCCCCTTTTCTCTCGTCAGAGGCCTTGAGGTTGTCGCGCCCAGCCTATCGGTCATCCTCCTGATCGGACTAGTCGCCGGGCGGGGTCATTTCTCGCGGCGCTCATCGTTGTTTTCCCAACCGCTCACCATGGGCTGGCTTATCGCTACTGGCTGCGTCATCGCTGCTATGGTTTGGATTCTTTTCTTTGCATTCCGCAATGTTGAATACGCGCACGAGCTCTGGTGGCAATTCGAGTTCGATGCCGCAGGCCCGCGCGCCTTGCGCGCGGTACTCGGCGTCGCCGTACTCGGCTTGACGCTCGGTGTCTCGCAATTGCTTCGACCCGCCGCCGCTCGTCCGTCCGCTCCGACCACCGAGGAAATCGATCGGGCGAGGCGTATCGCGATTGGACAGCCACATCCCGAAGCGATCCTCGCGCTCATGGGAGACAAGAACTTCATCTTCTCTGAGTCGGGTCTTTGCTTCCTGATGTTCGGGACGCATGGTCGAACCTGGGCGGCAATCGGTGACCCAATCGGTGAGCCGACGGAATGGTCAGAACTGGTGTGGCGTTTCATCGAACTTGCAGACAGCCACGATAGCCGGGCTGCTTTCTATCAGATACCTGCATCGAGCTTGCCGCTCTATCTCGACGCAGGTCTCAAGATTCTGAAGCTCGGCGAAGAGGCCCGTATTGTCCTGCCCTCCTTCACTCTGGAAGGCTCCGAGCGGGCTAATCTCCGCTATGCCTTGAAGCGTGGCGAGCGAGACCGCCTTCAATTCGAGATAATCCCAGCCGTACAAGTCGCCTCGGTCTTGGACGAACTCGAGCTCGTCTCGAATGCCTGGCTGAGCAAGTATACCGGGGGAGGCGAGAAGTGCTTTTCGGTCGCCGCTTTCCGCCGCGATTTTGTGCTCTCGCAGCCGGTCGCGCTGGTGCGAGAAAATGCTAAAGTGGTGGCATTCGCGACAGTGATGACGACTGACCTCAGAGACGAGGTGACCGTCGGGTTGATGCGCCATCAGCCCGATGCGACATCGCGCTACGCCATGGAATATCTCTTTATCCGTCTCATCAAGTGCTTCCGCGAACAGGGCTACCATACCTTAAGCCTCGGCATGGTGCCGCTTTCCGGCTTCCATGCGCATCGCCTGGCGCCACAATGGCATCGCCTGGCTCGCGTCATCTGGTCGTTCGGACGCCGTTTCTACAATTTTCAGGGTCTGCGCGCTTTCAAGGAAAAATTCGACCCGGTTTGGGAGCCGCGTTATCTCGCCGCGTCGGGATGGTTCGGTCCCTATCTTGCGCTGGTCGATATTGCGGCGCTGATAGGCGGAGGCGTACGGGCCACACTGGGTCGCCGAAGCACCAAGGACGGCCATTCTCGTCGCTTTATCGCCGGTGCGGCCCTCGCGATCGCTGTTGCCGCTACGCTCTTGCCGTGTCGATCGGCTCAGGCACTCGACGCTGGAGACCTGGGCGAACTGCATCAGGTCAATCCCATCGGGGCGATGCACGGCCTCGTCGTGCTCTTCTCCGATGCCAGTGGCTGGAGTTCGGTAACGGATGATGTCGCCGCAGCACTCGCGCGCGATGGCGCTTTGGTTGTGGGCGTCGATCTACCGGCCTATCTCCGGCGGCTAGACGTTCATACGAAGGAGGCGTGTCACGGTGTAGTGGGCGACATCGAATCGATCAGCCGGCAGATCCAGCGCGAGCGTGGCAACACTTCGTATCGAACGCCAATCGTAGTCGGTATCGGAGAGGGAGGCTCGCTGGCGGGAGCGATTTTGGCGCAGGCACCTACCGCGACGCTTTCTGGCGCCGTCGCTTATGATCCCACTCCCTCGGTTCAAACCCTGATACCGCTATGCTCGACTCCAGCGGCCTCTGCCGATTCGGGCGGTGGCTTCGAATATGGGCCGTGGCCCTCGCTGCCTGGGTTCTGGGTGGCCGCGTTTCCGGTTGGTTCGGACACCTCCGGCCATCGGCGCATCGCTGCGCTCAAGGCGGCCGGGACGCCCGTCGAGATCGAGAACGGCGTTGCCGGCGCCGCGGAAACGCTCGCGACGCTCTTGCGTCCGCTTCTGGCGCCGGTTGCAACCGTACCTGTCGCAGGCATCGCGAACCTACCATTGATCGAACTACCGGCCGAGCATCGCGGACCGTTTCTAGCAATCGTCCTTTCTGGCGACGGAGGCTGGCGCGATGTCGATAAAGGCATCGCCGAGAAACTGCAGTCGGACGGCGTATCCGTGATCGGGTGGGACAGTCTACGTTACTTTTGGAGCAAAAAATCTCCAGAACAGACGGCGCGCGACATCAGCGCTGTGATCGATACGTACATCTCGCGTTGGGGCGCATCCAAAGTCGTGCTCGTCGGCTATTCCTTCGGTGCCGACGTTCTGCCAATCGCGTTTAACGATCTGTCGCCTGAAGCGAAAGTCCGCGTTGTTCAGTTGTCGCTGCTTGGATTTGCCCCTGCGGCCGATTTCGAGATCAGCATCGCGGGTTGGCTTGGTGCGGCTCCGGGCAAGGATGCGCTGCCGACCGAGCCCGCACTTGCGCTGATCGATCCCACGATGATTCAGTGCTTCTACGGCGCCAAGGAAAACGACAGCGCTTGCCCGCGAATTTCGCCAAAGGCGGAGATTATACGGGCTGCGGGAGGACACCATTTTGACAATGACTATAGCGCTCTGGCTCGCGGCATTCTCGATGGCCTGCATCGGCGCGGGGAATAGCGGCATGCGCGGATCACAATCGGGTACAAGGCCGCCACTCTAAATTCGGAAAATACCAACCAACTAAGGTGGCGGCGTTGAAACATAGTTGACCGGACTAGAGCGCTCCCGGTGTTGACCGGGGCAGCTCGGATGCCGTGTTGCTATTCTATTCAGCAGGGTAGGCGGGGCAGGTTACCTACGGACCGACATTGGGGTGCCGAGGACTTAATAGCGACCTGAGCGGCCGTCGCTCGTACGGTGATTTGGTGTTGCGAATTGCAGCGGATCAGGCGCCACCGGCGCCCCCTTAGCTCATCTCATCCACTGGGTACTTTCTGAGTACTAGGTATTTTCCGATCCTCTCGTTAGTGAATGAATTCCATAGGCTGGTGAACCATTTCTTGCTTCGCTGGCTCGTCTGCATGGTCGCCGCGGTCGTCAATTCGTTGCTCGTGTCGTGACCAAAACGTCACAAAATAGGAGATTGGATATGCTTAGCACTACAGTTGCCTTTTATGGAGATTTCTGAATCCATGGGCAACCATGATTCGAAGATCGTGGGCGCAGACAGCGTCGATTGAAGAGACGCTTGCGTTGTGGGCGGCGTCGCTTCGGGAGATCAAGCAGCGGATACGTCCGTTGTTCAATCAAGATCGTGTTGCGAGGAATGCAGGCTTGTTTCTGGAAAGCCTGCTCGGAGATGAGCAACGCAAGACCGGTT
This sequence comes from uncultured Alphaproteobacteria bacterium, assembly GCA_963755895.1. Taxonomy (GTDB): domain Bacteria; phylum Pseudomonadota; class Alphaproteobacteria; order Rhizobiales; family Xanthobacteraceae; genus Bradyrhizobium. Next base: position 249,261 of record CAVWMD010000012.1, on the reverse strand, counting down.
GGATGCGTGCGGAGGCAGCTGGCGATCCCGGTCCTTGGCGGCAACAGGCGATCCTGGGTCGCAGGGATTGGGATGCTGATGGTCTGCGCGATATCGTCCGCGATTATGTCGTCGAGCATTTGGCGGATGACGATGCGGTGCTGGTGATCGACGAGACCGGCTTTCTCAAGCAGGGCAAGGCGTCGTGCGGGGTGGCGCGGCAATACACTGGTTCCGCCGGCAAGATCACGAACTGCCAGATCGGCGTCTTCGCCGCCTACGTGTCGCGCCACGGTCATGCGTTCATCGATCGCGCGCTGTATCTTCCGAAGGAATGGACCGACGATCCAGATCGTCTGGAAGCCGCTTATGTGCCTCCCGGTGTCGGCTTTGCGACCAAGCCAAAGCTTGCAACGAGCATGATCGCACGCGCCATAGCCGCGTCTGTCCCATTCAAGTGGGTTGCCGGTGATACTGTCTACGGTGTTGGCGATATCGAACAGCAATTACGCCGGGCAGGCAAAGGCTACGGTCAAGTCGATATTTGGCGAACAGGGGGCGGGTGGGTCCCAAAACTGGTGCCGGCGCGGATCGCGTTCGGGAATTTACCTGCGGAGAGACGCTACCCGGGATCGGACTTACGCAGGTAGACTCGGAAACTACTCAGCCTGAGAATGAGGGCCATTGCTCAAGGCGTTTGACAGTACGGCTGCCGTCAGGCACGCCGCATTTTTCAGAACGAGATTTGCCGGAAAGCGACCGCGATTCCCGCGTCGCGGATCCGACGTACCGGCCGGTAATCCGGTGCTGAGTAGTTTCCGAGCCTGCCCATGGCGGTTTCTCCGTCGCTATCTTCCATATCGTGAATCCCTTGTTCGATTTGTTCGATCACTCGATGCAGGATCACAGTGCTTGGTGCGCCGCCCGGAGCGGCGAACCGAAATCAGGTGCCTCGTTTGGGCAGAACCTTGGGAGCCGACTATGCAATCAGCACGAATAGCAGCGTCTTCTTCGGTCTTATTTCATGACCAAGTTGACGGACCTCGACCGATGCGATCGCTTTTGCTCGATAGCGGTCGTGCAGCCTCACCCGCGAATGCTGCATTGGAGCTTCGCAATCGGATCGAAGTCTGGGTGAACGAGGGTGGTGCGGGAGGGGAAGCAAACCAATGAAAGCACTGCAGATCCTCGTCGTAGAAGACGATTCCCTGATCGCCATGCTTCTCGTCGAGACTCTCGCGGAAATAGGTCATGGTGTTTGTGGTGTGGAGGCGACAGAGAACGGTGCCGTAGTGGCCGCGCTTCGATGTCGGCCGGACCTGATCATCGTTGATGCGCAACTGACGGAAGGAAATGGCGTCTCGGCTGTCGATCAAATCCTTGGCATTGGCTTCGTCCCGCATCTGTTCATCAGCGGTGATATTAAAAAGGTTCTGGCGCGGAAGCCGGACGCAGTGGCGATCGCGAAGCCCTTTCGCGAGCCGGAACTCATCCAGGCCATTCAGCGTGCGCTCGATGCCGCAGATCGCGATGTCAAAGATAGGTCCATGAGGCTTTCAAAGGAGTGACGCCATCACGAAATCTAGTTAGCCCGCAGTGGTCGTTGTTTTCATTGCATCCTTACCGCCGCCGAATTCGGTAATCGATCCGAGTGTGCCGCTGCCCACTACTGACTGACCGTCTCTCAAGAGAACTTCAGACAGGACGCCGGTGGCCGGCGCAAGAACCTCGATGGTGATGTTGTCAGACTCAATCTCGACCAGCGGCTCGGTGATACTGACCGGGTCGCCGACGCGCTTGAACCATCGCCCGACCGACGAGTTCGCCGCAGATATTCCGATCGGAATAGGTATTTGTGTTTTCATATCCACGCTCCATTCGCGAGCCGCTCGTGTTTGCATCTGCGCAGGTGAGGATATCCCAACCTCCCGGAAAGCATCTGGTTCCTCATTCGATGATGGAGGGACGATACTGGACCCGCTCTGAGTAGTTTCCGAGCCTACAGTGCCCGACTTGTTGCGGCTAATTATCACGCGGTGAGTGCGATGGACGCTCGCGTGCTTTGGAAAAGTATGACGCGTTCGGCGTGTGAGCGGCGGCGTCGGTGCTGGGTTGCCTGGAGTTGAAGTGAGCGATGGATGCCGCTGTCGCGCGAAATACAGGGATTTTTTTAAAGGGAGTGAAGCAGATGCAGATCGGTATGATCGGACTCGGAAAAATGGACGGCAACATGTCCCGCCGCCTGATGAAAGCGGGACATCAGTGCGTCGTGTTCGATGCCAACGCCAAACCTGGCGCCGCGCTGGCAAAGACGGCGCCAATGCGGCAACGTCGATTGCGGATTTGGTGAAAAAGCTCGAAGCGAAGCCGCGAGCCATTTGGCTGATGTTGCCTGCGGGCAAGGTCACCGAAGAGATGGTGGAACAACTTGGTGGGCTGTTGGACCGGGACGATATCATCATCGATGGCGACAATTCTTTCTACAAGGACGACATCCGTAATGCCAAAAAGCTTGCGATGAAGGGCATTCGTTACGTCGACTGCGGCACATCAGGGGGTGTCTGGGGTATCGAGCGTGGCGATTGCATGATGATTGGAGGCCCGAAACAGGCTGTGGACTACCTTGATCCGATCTTTTCGGTGCTGGCTCCTGGCCTAGGTGACATTCCGCGCACGCCGGACCGCGAAAACGGCGACGCTCGTCCCGAGCATGGCTACATTCATGCTGGCCCTTCCGGCGCCGGGCACTTCGTCAAGATGGTGCACAACGGTATTGAATACGGAATGATGCAGGCCTACGCCGAGGGTTTTGATATCCTGCGTAACAAGGATTTAAAGCATCTCGCCGAGGATGAGCGCTTCGTGCTGAAACTGCCAGATTTCGCCGAGGTTTGGCGGCGCCGCAGCGTTATCTCATCCTGGCTGCTGGATCTCGGGGCCGCCGCGCTGGCGAAGGACCCGCAGCCGAAAAAGTTCTCCGGCTTCGTACAGGATTCCGGCGGAGGCCGTTGGACCGTGGAGGCTGCGATCGAAGAAGCCGTCCCGGCCGATGTTCTCACGACACCGCTCTATGCTCGCTTTCGCTCCCGTCAGGAGCACACCTTCGGCGAAAAGGATGCTCTCGGCTATGCGCTTCGGTTTCGGCGGCCATATTGAGGGTCAGAGTCCATTGACCCCGAGCCAAAGTCGGAGAAATCGCAGGGGCACGCTGCGGCGTAGGATGCCGCGGAGTAGCGCCACGCGCGACAGACATCCTCGGATTGCCCTGACCACGGCAGGACCGGCACGAACGCGGCATCATGAATGCTGGGCTTGCTGGATCCGATCGCCGATCCGCCAGCCTGAGGAGGGATGCCAAAGCGGTCAATGTAAGGTGGATAACGTATTGTGAATGATGAAGATCAGCGAAGCGAACCGGCACCCGCGATTCAGCGGCGCGACTGGAGGCGCATTCATCACTCACCAGTATTTTGGGCGGGTATTGTCCTGTGTTTGGCAGCGATCACGATCTACGTGCTGTCCGACGACCTGTCGTGGCGCCCCCATGCGCATTGAATGGCTCGGCTACGGTTGGGATTCTGGCGGAATATCACCCGCCGTCCTGGAACATTGAGAGTCTATGCTCGGTTTTATTGAAGATTATGCAGTCATCGGCAATTGCGAGACCTTGGCACTGGTTGGTCGCGACGGCTCTGTCGATGGGCTCGGCCTTCCAAGGTTCAACAGCGCCGTCTGTGTCGCGGGTTTGCTCGGCGGATCCACAACGTAAGCTGCGAAAATTCGTGAGATATAACGTAAGCGTCCATTCGTTGCGCGTGGCTTAGGCTATGGCCTCGGCGAGAGGGCGGGGGGTACGCGTTATGAACCGTGCCTTATCGTCCCTCGGCACACCCCAAAGACGGCCTCAGTTGCTCCCCCGTTGTAGCTGACGAGGCCGAGCTTGCGGAATTTGTTCATGAAATGGCTGACGCGGGAAAGTGGCAGTTTGGCCCTCTGCGTCGCCGCGACGCTCCAACGGTTCGCTCACGCGTGCTTTAGGAAGCCGGGATCGATCTGCATTTCCGGAGGCGTCACTTTACTCATGAATACCGGCCGGAGTGTGTGCGATTTGAATCGCCACTCGTTGTTTTCGTTCAATACACACTCGTTGACCAAATCTGCCACCATGGGGGGAGTTGATTGGTGCTTCGATGGACCGCCATAGAAAATGACTATTCCTAGCACTGTCGCACAGCGTTCGCTGCTCGACGCCACATATAGATTGGTGATCAGGTGACGCACCGCCCTCACGCCGCTAATCCCTAGTTGACGCACTGCTTCCGTGGTGCTTTGACGGCTACGCCACTCATAAAATGCTCGAATTTGTTCACGCCCTTCAAATCGGTTGTGACCCACCATCTTCACGCCGTGCGGGGTGAAAAATTCATGGGCAGCGCGCCCTTCGTTGACGTCAACGTCGTACCAATATGTCGCCTCAAGACGATGAAGAGCGTGCCAGAGCGCAATTTCGTTATCTGCCATCGAATGGACCTTTCGATTTGCAACAGTCGCCTCGCTGCGGTGATGGGCTGTCTATCCCCGCTGATCCAGCGTCGCCCGTGAATTTCACTCGAACCGTCTTGCTAAGGCCATGAGGCAGCCGCTGCAAGCCTGTATCGCGTGACGATTGGTGTCTCTATGGACATCGGAGATAACAGCAGGGATTGCCAGAGTTATCTCGCGTTCGTGATCGAGGTCGTCCAAACTCTTGGGGCCGCGAACAACAATGCCGCCTCACTTGTCGGCCTTTAGTATCCGTCCCTTGCCATCGCATTCCCCGCACGGTGGAGGATAGATTCTGCGACCTGGCTGCACGGGTTGAATGGTCGCTAGGGCGCCCGTGCCGTCGCAGGCGCGACATCGCTTCTCATTCGGATTTGCGACATGTAATTTCATCCGAAAGCCGTTCCAACGATGGCCCGCTGATGGCCGCCAATCTGACAGGCGCATTCGCCATCAAACCAGCGGATGCGCAGGGCACGGGTATGGCTGGCACAGACCGCCCGGCCTCGCCGGTCGGTGATGGCGCTGGTGGCGCAACCATAGGGCGGGATGTCGCCGATCGTTAGCGCTTCGCAGCGGTGTTCGGTGGTAGTTTCTATGACGGTCATGGGCGCCTGGCTGATGTGGGCTGGGCGTCAAGGGCCGCGAGGCGCCGTCAGCCGGCCGCCCGTGAGGCTGGCTTGGTGCCGGTCGTGCCATGGTGGCCGGGAATTGGCGGGGCACCACTGATCGGCGCTGATGATGGTGTCCGCAACTACCCAAAACCGTTTCCGGAAGGGCTTTAGGATCGCCCAATCCGAATATGGCGTTAACTTTTGCTGCGCTTCATGCAACTCACCAGCGGAACCCTAGCAAGGCCCACATGGCCGGCGCTCGTTGCCGCACCCGGCGCAGTAGCCAAGGGCTGTACCGGGCCGCCCTGCGACTTGCGGGCCAGCGGGGGCTTAACATACTCTGATTTAATTCATGAAATTTCCGTGACTGAGCAATATTGACCATGTCTCGGCAGCGCGTTGGGGGCAGAATAGTTTAATCACCGCCCGCCATCGGCAACCATCGGTGACTGAGAGTCCGGTAACGCTCCCGCCCAAAAGCAGGGAAGCATCATGTACTCAACCCAACAATTCTTGACCGCTATCGAACGGCCTCGCTGTCCCCGTTGCCAAACGCGGATGATGCTGGAACGCATTTCATCCGGGCCAATTGGTTTCGAACAGCGCCTATTCGAGTGCCCAAAGTGTGATCACGTTGAGGTCAGCGTCACTGCATCTGATCCCTTTAGATCGAAAGCGGCTGGTTGGCTTGACGGCGAACTAAGAACGCCGAATTGAGGGAACGCCCATGCTCGACGCACAAAATCAAGGCCCGCAATGCACGGCTTGCGGCTCGCCGATGAAACTGACGGCGATCGAGCCAAGCGATACCGGCCAAGACTTGCGAACCTTCACTTGCCCGGCGTGCAAAAGGGTTCAACGGCATATCATCGAAAGCACCGTGACCGAGGCTTGGTTAGAGCGGAGGCGAACGTGATGTATCAACGGGAAAACTGCCTGATCCACGCTTCGCTTTGTCGTGAGAAGGCCCAAGCCCATCCAGAGCGTTCGGATTATTGGACCGACCGAGCGATCGTATGGCATCAACGCGCCGTCCACGCCAATGACGGGAAAGCGGTCACTTACGAGATTCACGACGGGCGCATGATTCCGAAGCCAACTCGTTAAGGTCGCCTCACTTGTCGGTCTTTCGTATCCGTCCCTGCCACCGCATTCCTCGCACGGCGGCGGATAGATTCTGCGACCGGGCTGCACGGGCTTCCCGACCGCCGACGATCGCAGGCGGGACATCGCTTCTCATTCGGATTCGCGGCTGGCTTTTTTGTCATCGGTACTCGCTCGCGACTTGCCCAAATCGGCGAAGGACATGCTTGTTGTTGAATTTACCGATCTCGAAATCGGTAGTGCGACTGAACGCTACTGAACCAGCGTGGCCAAATATCTTCCAAAGCCCTTGCGCACAGTCTATCGCGGCGGCAGGGCTGGGGCAGTCAATCGGTTCACCAGCCGTAACGCCGCCGTCATTGAAATCGAAGGGCAAAGCCACGAAAGAAGTGATCTCTGTCATTGGCTACAATTGCTTGTCCACGCCACCGAACCTCGCACAGCAGTTTGACAGCGGCTGGCGCCATTACAATATGGAACTTGATGGCAGCACGGTCGGATGTAAACCGCGCGCCTTATGAGATTGGGCCGGGAGCAATTCCCCGGCCTGATTGTTTTTTGATCGGAAATATCAGATGAAAATCGCAACTATGGAAGATCCATTTCCGCGCGGCACCGTCATCGGTAGGCAAGTCACCGGGCGCTTGGGGTTTTACGGCGGGACTTCGTTGCCAGATACGTTCGGTCCGGACGGCAAGCTCACCTTGCGGTGCGTCCGATCAATTGCGGCCCACACTTTAAGTACAGCAGCGCCCTTGCTCGGGGCACTGCCTGATTTGATCCTTTCCGGGTTGCCCAACGACACGGTCCATTGCCAGTCGCCTCGCTCGTCCAGGACGACCGTATACTCGACGCCTCGGTATTCCATGGACCGACCTGTTGGTAAGGCAAACCTCCCATCACGAACCCCGCCGCAGCGGTCAATATTGCTCGCTCTCAGAAAGTTGAACGAGCAGAGACCAACGACGCGCCCCAAGCTCGGTCCGCATAGGGCCGTTTTATCCACCACGCTATCGCCAAGGTTCCGGCACAGCTTCCCGCCGCCGTCACGCCGACGCCAATGTCATCGGGGGATGCCCTTCATGGTTTCAGCCGATCACTTCGCGCAAGAATTGCGAGCGCAAATGAACCGAGCCGCCAAGCATGGCTCGATAGACATCGTCATCAACTCTGGGGAATTGTATCGATCTGTTGGCGGCTATCCCGGCTCGATGCACGGGATGCCTGCATGCTGTGATGCCATGCGCGGCGAAATGAAGCCGGGCGATATCCTGCTAGTCGAACAGGCTAGCGGCCCGGGGATGACCGTTCGCTATCGGTTGCCGCGCCCAAAGTGAAATCCGGAACAATCCCCGGATTTGCGATTTGATGAATCGTACCGATCAGTCCCTTCGGTACATCCCGAGGACGGCCTCAGATGCCCCCGCGCTGAGGCCGTTTCCATGACCGCAGGCCATCGCCCGACCTACCTCACGGCGCACGGGCGTACTCGGCATCATCGAACCAGCGGATGCGCAGGGCACGGGCATGGCTGGCACAGACCGCCCGGCGCGGTGGCGCTGGTGGTGCAACGATAGGGCGGGATGTCGCTGATCGTCAGCGCCTCGCAGCGGTGCTCGGTGGTGGTTTCCAGGATGCTCATGGGCGCCGGCTTGGGCTGGCGTGGACCGGGCGTCAAGGGCGGTGACCGGGACATCCCGGCCAGCACCGCCAGCCGTCGTCAGTGAGCTGGCGCGGTGCCGGTGCTACCGTGTGGCCGGGAATTGTCCCGCATCAGCAACCGGCGCTGAGGGGGGTGCCGCAACTACCCAAGACCGTTTGGGTAGTGTGAGGGGCAGGGGGGCGGTCGCGGAACGGGCCGACTGTCGTCCAAGCGCCCGAGTTGTCGATTATAGATGAAAAGATGGTCGCCGACTTCACCCGGGTGGTTAAGCAAGTCGGGATCTTTAAATTGAGCGCTCCCGACGCCGAGCGCGATGACGTCTGATGTCCCCACGAATCATCCACATCCCGCTATCCGGGGGCGACAGCAAGGCGCAGGCAAAGGCATCCGGTACGCGCGCGGGATCCACGAAACCCGCTACAAAGAATTGGTGCTGATCCGGAACGCGGTGAAGCGAAATCCATGAGGCCGACCGGCTGGAATGCGAGACCTGGAACGCGATCATGTGGGCCGGCCGTCCGGCTATGCCTCACCTGGCGGCCCGTCGCTCAGCCATCCGCGATGCAACCAACGCGTCCTCTGCTGCAATTCGGATGTCCCTCGCGGCCTTCAGTGGCCGGCGAATGTTGGGGTCTTCGGAACCCGCATCGAATGTAATCAGCCTCATGCAGTTTGGGCACTGCATCTGATAACCGGACTTGAGACGCGCGGCCCTTTCAGAAAACGGTTTGCGGCAATTGAGCAAAGGCACTTAACTCTATCGGTATGAGATCCTCCTGACCGACGGTGCCCCTTGGCGTTTTACCACTTACTTAACCCGAATGATTAACGCTTCGTGAAAAGGTCAAGCGCGGCGTACCGGTGTTCGGTGCGCACCTACCAGCTCCCGGTTCGCAAACGCCAGCGCCGGCCTCAAGCTCGCGATCGAGCGGGTGGCTGGTCATGCATGAGAGCGGCACTACGTGAAGTTTACAAACGCAGGGGCGGAGTTGTTTCCGTGAGGCGGCAGCGTCTGAGGCGGCCTTACCTCGTTTGCTCAGGGTGAAGCGCTACCTTCTGAGCCTGCATCCTCTCAATCAATACCTTGATCCCATCAACCTAAGCCGATCGGTGATCATGGATGCCAAGCGTTGATTTGGTCGATCCTCTTATCGATCTCAACGCATTGCTCGCACATTACCTCGTCCAGATGGATACGGACGAAAGGCTTACGGACCGAGTTGTCTTTAGGTTGCGTGGGATGCAAAAAAAAGGAACGGCCCAGCGCCACAGAAGCGCCGAGGCCGTTAAGGTTGTTTGGTGCCAAGGGGTCGTCGCGGCAGGCACCGGACGGCTAACAATCCCCAGCGTCCGTCGTTCCGGCCCAGACTTGCCGCCCGACAATCACGGTAGCGCCGGGCGAAAGTTGATCGCTCGAAAAGCGAATGTCGACTAATTCACAATCTGTTCTAGAGACGTGCTATTTGAGATCACGATAGCGGGTGGTCCCCATTTAAATTGCGAGTGGTCCCTTTCGGGACCGGGAATGGCTAAAGGGGCCAGTACCGTTGGGCGGGATGTCCCCAACCGAGGGGGAGGGATTTCAGGGGGACTCGGGCGTGCCAGCGTCGCCAGCGTCATACTCCGCTATGGCGGCGCCGAGCGTTCTACGGTCAGAAAAACCCGGCGCTCAGATCCAGCACGTAGGATACCAGCAGAAACGATATGAGCAGGCCAGCGAATGCGAACAGCGCCAGTTGCTTGAGAACTTCGCTTTCCACCTCTGAAGCGGGAATCCGGCGTGCCAGGAATCTTGCAATCGCTGCCATTTGCGATCCCATCCGTTTGCACTCTACGGTAAGTCTCAGCCGCAGGTCCAAGGTTCAACCGAGTGTGAATCCGCGAGGGTTCCAACTTGCCTCCCGCTTTTGACTTGATAGTCTCTTCTCAAGACCATCCTTGGCTCCTCCCAAGTTTCTTGGGGTGTTGACTGACCTCCATATTGAGAACCCCGTCCGTGGGCCCCTCGGACGGGGTTTTTAGTTAGTGGCCTGCTTTGAAATGGCGAGTGGCCTAATTCGGCCAGCACCATCGCATCGGCTCTGCGCACTTTGCTCTCTCGCCGTCGCTTTGAGATGGAACGATTTACGCGTACGCGGTTTGTGGTCCAGCGTGGAGTTCTTGAAATGAATGTTTTCTTTGGATTGCCGTTGCGCTGATGCTCATGGGCGGTGGCGTTTGGGCAAACGTCAGCGATGGTGGCCCGCTCTTGCATAGCCGAGGCGCGTGGGTCTCCCGATAGTTTTGAGGTTTTCATCAACCACGGCAGCCTTATGGACGTGCGCGCTCGCAGTTCAAGGGCAAGCTGGGCGGTGCGCAGCGTGGGACCAAGCGCAATAAAAAGGGCGGTGAGTTCATGGCGGTTAGAAAGCCGGCCAGGAAGAAAAAGGCAGCCAGGAAGTTAAAGGGCGTGCGACGCAAGAGGTCCACATCTGGCCGGGCGGGATCAGTTTGGTGCCCGGACCGATGCTAACCATCGTCGACCTTCTGCGCGGCGCCGCGGACGCGCTCGAAGAGGCCTACAGGGGTCGTGAAGATGTTCCGCCGGCGTCGTTAGCGTTGATTGTGGCCCTGCGGGAGCGGGTCGAGCACATCACATCCGGAACGGCCGCCGTGGACGAAGCCGAGCCGACTGGGGCAACCGTAAGTCAGGAAGAACCGTAGCAGGCTTCATTTCCGCGCCGCGCGACGGCCTTGCGGACGTGGCGACTGGTATCGTCAAGTGGACGCTTACGATCGGGACAGATTATATCCCTGTTATGACTTGGAATTTCCCTGATCCTCAAAAATAATTCCCTGTTAATCTGCATAGGGAATTGTCGGAAAAATCGCTGCGGTGCAGCGGTTTCTTGCTCCAAAATAGCCGCTTAGGCCCGTGGAATTGCAATTTTCCCTGTTAAATTCCCTGTTTGCAGGGAATTTGTCTGGAGACAGGTGCGATCAGCACTGCGTGGCCAGCCACCCGTTCCGACGTTTGGCGAGGCCTCCCAAGAGACGCGAGAATGGGCCGGAAATCCCGGCTTTTCGCGCATTCGGTTTTGTCTCCAGACTCCCAATCCTGGGCGGCCAATCGCCAAAAGTCTCCAGCCGCGACCGCGAAAATTCCCGTTTTGCAGAGACGGCCGGCGGAGACTTTTGCGGTCACGACTGGCGCCCCGGGCGTGGGAGACAGCGACGATTTCTGTCTTGCCACCATGATATTGCTGGAAATTCAAAGATCCCATGCCGGCACTCACAGACACAGGAGAGGACAATCGGTAGGCTCGGCCAGTCACAATCCAGCTCGGAGTGAAAAACCTTGGAAGCCGTCGAGGAAATGATGGTAGCGAGTGCACTTTTACACATCGTTGATAGCGCTTAGCCGGCATGCCGTGGTTTCGCAACCCCTAGTATACTGGTAGACCTTATGCGCAGCGCGCGCTGTAAGATGTAGATTATTGATGGCTGGGGAATCATGAAGTGGATCACCGCAAGCGATCTGACACCTGGTCCGATAGGACCGACGCTCGGACGGATTTACCCGAACTGATAGGGGATTTAATTCGCGCCACTGCGGATAATATTGCCGCTTTCAGATTTCCGTCGGGTGATGCCGGCAACATCCGAGGCTTTGATGGCCATCTGGAGAGTGATGGCGGAGGCTTTAACGTTCCGCCAGGAGTTTCCTACTGGGAGCTAAAGACGAGTTGGGATGTATGGGGAGACGGGCTGAACGATTTTCGTAAACGTTCCAAGCAGCTGACGGACCAGGAGCGCGCAGAGGCGACCTTCATTTTTGTATCGTCTCGCATTTGGGACAGCTCAAGATCTGACCGCAAAATCGAAGACTGGATCAAGAAGTGTAAGGCGGAAGCGGTTTGGAAAGATGTGCATTGCCTCGACGCGGTGGCGTTGGAGTCTTGGCTCGATGAATGTCCAGCTGTAGCAGCGAGATTCGCCAGTAAAAAGATCGGCTTGAAGCCCCAACGAGGCGCGCGCAGCACAGACGAATTTTGGGATGAGTTTCGTCACCTATTTCAGCTGCCGTTGGTCGAGGACGTTCTGCTGGCCGGCCGCGAGAAGTTCTCCAGCAGGCTGATTGAGGCCTTGATGCGCCGTGACGGAACGACCTCTCTGATTTCTGATTCGCCTGATGAAGTGATTGCTTTCGGTGTCGCCGCTATCCGGACGGCGAGGCCCGAGATCCGAACATATCTCGAAGCACGCACCGTTATTATCGATGACATGGAAGCCGGCCGCGAACTGCGTGTACGTAAGAACCTGATTTTCTTTTTGCGCGAACAGGCTGCAGAGCGTGCGGGACATTTTGCAGAAAGAGGACCTACACTTGTGCCCCTTGGCCGGAGGTCGCGCGGCGGACAGGCAGATCTTCTCGATCGCCCTTCGGCTGAGGCAATGGGCACTGCGTTGGAGAAAATGGGGCTCGAACATCGCAAAGCGTTTCAGCTTGCGCGCGGTTCCGGTCGTAGCTTAGTTGCGCTGCGCCGTCAGTTTCCAGGCGGCGAGGTACCACCCCCAGAGTGGCTTAGGCGAGTTCGGCATCGCCGCCCTCGATGTGGTGCAGGCAGTATTCCAACACTTCGTGAACTTCCTCCGGCGGGCCCGATCATGGAAGATCTCGACCCGTTTGGGTGGGGCGCGGTGAGGCCTAATCCCTCTGCCGCGGGACCAACGCAGGTACGCCGCTGCGGCGCCGACCGCGTTGTTAAGGAAGAGACGCCGATCGCCGTGATGGAGAATCGGGCGCGAATCTCGTCCGGCGAGCCACCGGCAAACAGGACCTTTTGGGGTGCTTACCCAGAGCTTACCTAGCCTTTTTTAAGGTCAATACTAGCGACACGAAAATTGATAAATAAGCCTAACGATTTCAATGTGGTTAGCGCGGAGGGACTCGAACCCTCGACCCCATGATTAAAAGTCACGTGCTCAACGCGAACTAGCGGCTGCTGTTGGCGCAAAGAGGTCTTTCGCAGGCCTACTGTGGTTTGTCGACGCAACACATTTGCAACACAACCAGCTTAAGTCATTGACATTATTAACCTGAAAATGGTTTCCTAAACCATAGGTCGCATGTTCGAGTCATGCCGGGATCGCCAATTTAGCCCGATCTTTACTGGGTTTCGGGTCGGATGACCGCCGTCAACGCGCAAGAGCTTTTTATCGAAACTGGAAATGCCGGGCCCGTCTCCGGGCTATTGAGCCGGCCACAGCACGCACGCGCCTGTTTTGTGCTTGCCCATGGCGCCGGCGCCGGGATGACGCATCCGTTCATGGCGAAGGTGGCGGCCGGCCTCGGCGAACGCGGCATCGCGACGCTGCGCTATCAGTTTCCCTATATGGAGAAGGGCAGCAAGCGGCCCGATCAGCCGTCGGTGGCGCATACCGCCGTACGCGCCGCGGCGGCGGAAGCCGCGCGATGCTGCGGAAGCCTGCCGCTGATCGCCGGCGGCAAATCGTTCGGCGGCCGCATGACGTCGCAGGCCCAGGCCGTCGCGCCGCTGGCCGGCGTCCACGGACTGGCATTCTTCGGCTTTCCGCTGCATCCGGCCGGCAAGCCGTCGAACGATCGCGCGAAACATCTGGCCGACGTGCATGTTCCAATGCTGTTTCTGCAAGGCACCCGCGATGCGCTGGCGGAATTGACGCTGCTTGAGCCCGTCGTCAAAGCTCTGGGATCATCGGCGACGCTGCATCCGGTGAAGGAGGCCGATCATTCCTTCCATGTGCTCAAGCGATCGGGCCGCGATGACGACGAGGTGATGGACGAAATTCTCGATGCGTTCACGGCCTGGGCCGGCGCGATCGTTCGCTGAGCGAATCCGACCTTTCCGTCGTCGCTGCTCTCCTTGGTATTCCTCATTGCAATCGGCCTCCCCCGAGGCAGGATATCAGGAACAAGAAACCTTTGGGGAGACCGCCGTGAGCGCTGAGACCATCAGGGAGAGTGTAGAAGTCTGCATGTTCGATCAGTACGGCACGGTGGTCGACATGCAGGGCGGGCTCGCCGCGATCGCCACGCCGTTTCTCAGGGACAAGGGCTGGAAGGGCGACCCGAACGCCTTTGTGACCTGGTGGCGGCGCACGCATTTTGAAAACTCGATGATCGATGCGCTGCTGCATCGCGAGCACACGCCCTATCGCGAGATCGGTCACCGTGCCGTCGCCCATGTGATGGACCGCGCCGGCATCAGCTATTCCAGGGAAGATGTCCGCTATCTGGTGGGCGAGATCGAAAAGCTGAAACCTTTTCCGGAGGTGCCGGCGGCGCTGGATCGGCTGCGCGCCAGATACAGGCTCGTCGTGCTCTCCAACGGCGACCCTGACATGCTGGAGACCGCGAAGCATTATCATCAGGTGCCGTTCGATCGTGTGATTTCAGTTGCCGAAGCGAACTCGTTCAAGCCGCATGTCGCGACCTACGCCAGGGCCGCCGAACTGTGCGGGCTGAAGCCCGATCAGATCCTGTTCGTGGCCAACCATGCCTTCGACTGCATCGGTGCCAAATCGGCCGGCATGAAGACCGCGTTCATCGACCGGCGCAGCCGGCCGTTCGGGGAAACCCCGCATCAGCCGGATCTGATGGTGCCGAGCATGACGGCCCTCGCCGACGCGATTGTGTAATCGCAGGGGGAACACCATCAGCCGCTCTGTGGCGCGCCGTAGACCTTGTCGCGCAGCCGCCGCATTCCGGCCAGCCAGCGGTCGCGGTTGGAGGCTTTGCGCAGCACATATTCCTGCACCTGCGGGTGCGACAGGATCAGGAAACGTTCTTGCTCCATCGCCTCGATCACGATGCCGCGCCACTTCTTCCGGCTGCATCACGCCATCGACCCGCGCCGCACTTGGCCCGGCGTGGTCATGCCGGTCTGCACCGACTGCGGGCACAGCACGGAAACCCGGATGCCGCGATCGCCATATTGAATGGCGAGATGCTCGGCCAGCGCCACGGCGGCATTTTTCGTCACGCCATACGGCATCGAATTCAGCGACGCCAGCAAGCCCGCCGCCGATGCGGTGTTGAGCAGATAGCCGGAGCCGCGCGCCAGCATGCCCGGCACCAGCGCGCGCGCCGCGAACACATGGCTCATCACATGGACCCGCCAGCTCACCTCCCAATCGGCGTCTGACGCGCTCTCCTGTCCCTTGCGCGACAGGCCGGCGTTGGAGAAGAAGATATCGACGGGTCCGTATTTGGCCTCGGCCGCCGCGATCAACGCCTTGATATCGGCCTCCTCGCCGACATCGGCGGTGACCGCGAGACCGTCGATGTCGCCCGCGACATTGGCCAGCCGCTCGCGCGAGCTCTTGAGATCGGCGACCACGACGCCGCGCGCGCCCGCCGCCGCATAAGCCCGCGCCACCGCCTCGCCGATTCCGCTCGCCGCTCCCGTGACGACACAGACTTTGTCTTTGATGTGCATTCGCGTGTCCTTGAAGAGACGATCAGACGAAACTAGGTTTGCATTCGTCGTCATTTCGAGCGAAACGGAGCAATCCACTCTTTCTTTCCGCGGTGGGATGGATTGCTTCGCGGAGCCTGTCATTGGGCGGGCATTCGCCCGACCCGTTGGCTCGCAATGACGTTATCATGGCCGCGCCCTCATCCCTGATAAAGCCCCTTGTCGCGCGCCTGGCGGATCGCGAGGCCGGCCAGCAGATCGAGCATCGGCGTCGATAGTCCGGCGGCGCGCGCGAATGCGGCGGGCGCTTTCACCAGCACGTCGATTTCCATGGCGCGGCCGAGTTCGTAATCCTGCAGGATCGAAGGCTTGTGGTCGGGCGCGCGGCCGGTGCGGGTGACGCGCTGGATCGCGGGGTAGCAGCTTTGCGCGATGCTGTCGGCTTCGGCCAGAGGCGCGGCACCACGTCTTGCAGCGCCGGATCTTCCCGGACCCCCCGCGCGGTCTGTCCGGTCACGAGGCACAGCACCGACATCGACATGTTGGTCAAAAGCTTGGACCAGATGGTCTCCCGGATGTCCGCCACCTCCGTCGATTCGATCGGGCTTCATCGAGCGTGGCGCGAAGCCGCTTGATCCGTTCGCTGTCGCAGTCGTCGCATTCGCCGATCAAGAGCCGGTTTCGCTCCGGCGACAGATTGACGGCGATCCCCGGGCGCGATCACTTCGTTGGACGAGAAAATCACGCCGCCGATGATGCGCCGCATCGCGATCGTCGCGCGCAGTTTGCCGCCGGGATCGAGAAAGCCGAGATCGGGCGGCGTCGGATGATCCGCCGGCAGGCCGAGATCGTACCACCAGGGAATGCCGTTCTGCGCAAATATCACGGCGGTGTCTTCGCCCAACAGCGGCGGCAGGCCGGTGACCAGGCTGTTCACCGCGGTCGCCTTCAAGGTGCTGATCACGAGATCCTGCGGGCCGAGCGCGGCCGGATCGTCGGAGGCTGTTACTCTGGCGGAAAACTCCGCATCGCCGACCCGAAGCTTCAGGCCATTGGCCTTCACCGCCTCAAGATGCGGTCCGCGCATCACGCAGCAGACCTCATGGCCGGCCAGCGCCAGACGCACCGCGAAATGGCTGCCGACCGCTCCCGCGCCGAAAATACATATACGCATGAGGGGATCGTGTCCTGTTGCCCGGGGATCTCCCGACCAGTTTCCACAAGCCTGCCTCGTCGCGCAACCGCTCCGGCGCCGAGCGGTGCTGCCATGACGAAAAGGGATAGATCAACGCAGGTCCTCCCGGCATAGTGCCGGGCGCAACAATCGCCAATCATCGCGAATCACGAAACGTCGAGGGAGCCATCATCCATGTCCGCCAATCCAGTCCTGTGGAGCCTCGACCAACGCGGCGTCGCGACGGTGACGCTCAATCGCCCCGAGGTGAACAACGCCTATGATGCCGGGCTGATCAATGGCGTGCTGGCGGCGATGGCTGAGCTTGGCAAGCAGCCTCAGCTTCGCGTCGTGGTGCTCAAGGGTAACGGCAAGCATTTTCAGGCCGGCGCCGATCTGAAATGGATCAATGCGGTGCGGCCGGGCTCGCCGGAAGACAACGAGGCGGTGTCGCAGGCCACGTTCGAAGCCGTGCAGCGGCTCAATACGCTGCCGATCCCGACCGTGGCGCTGGTGCACGGCGGCTGTTTCGGCGGCGGCACCGGTATCATCTCGGCCTGCGACGTCGTGATCGCGGCCGACAATGCGCTGTTCTCGATCACGGAAGTCCGCTGGGGGCTGACCGCGGCGATCATCATCCCGCAACTCTGCGACGCCATCGGCGTGAGGCAGGTGCGACGCTATGCGCTGACCGGCGAGCGCTTCGGCGCGGAAGACGCCCGCCGCATCGGCCTCGTGCATGACGTTGTGCCGCTGGCTGATCTCGAAGCCGCCGGCGCCAAGGTGGTCGAGCAATTGCTCGCCAATGGCCCGGAAGCCCTGGCCGAAACCAAGCGGCTTGCGATGGAAAGCTCGTTCGGCGGCATGGCCGTCGATGACGACGCCTACAAGCGCCTGGTCAAGCTGCACTCGGCCAAGCGGCAAACCGCGGAGGCCTCGGAAGGGCTGGCGTCGTTCGCGGAAAAGCGAGCGGCAAATGGGGTAGTCGCTCCAATAGTCCGGGAACTTGATCTTGTCCTCCAAATCCATCACCGAACCCGCGCGGCAGATCCCGCTCTACGGCGAATATGAAGTCGCCGTGCTCGGCGGCGGGCCGGCCGGCATCGCGGCGGCGGTCGCCGCGGCGCGCGCGGGGCGGCGCACGCTGCTGATCGAGCGCTACGGCTTTCTCGGCGGCATGGGCACGGCGGCGGGCGTGACGAATTTCTGCGGGCTGCATGCCAATGTCCATGGCGAGATGCATCGGGTGGTGCAGGGCATCGCCTCCGATCTGCTGGCGCGGATCGATCGTCTCGGCGGGCTCAACGCGCCGCATCTGATTCTCGGAAAAATCCTCGCGCAGGCCTATGACACCGCGGCCTACAAGATCGCCGCCGACGATCTGCTGGCCGCGCACAAGGTCGACATTCTGTTTCATGCGCTCGGCGCCGGCGTGGTGATGCAGGACGACAGCGCGCATCGACGCGCTGATGGTCGAGACCAAGGCCGGCCGCCAGGCGGTGCGCTCGGATATCTTCATCGATTGCTCCGGCGATGGCGATCTCGCGGCCTGGGCCGGCGCGCGCTTTGAGGTCGGCGACAATGCCGGCAGCATGCTGTATCCCTCGATGATGTTCCGGCTCAACGGCATCGATCCCGAACAAGGCCGGCGACGCCTGGCGCACCATTCCGGCGCTGATGGAACAGGCCGAGGCCGCCGGCACGCATCATTTTCCGCGCAAGGCCGCGATCGTGCGGCCGCAGAAGTCGGCACATCGAATGGCGGGTGAATTTTACCCAGCTGGCGCGCGACGACGGCACCGCGATCAACGGGCTCGAGCCCGACGATCTCACCCGCGGCGAGATCGACGGCCGCCGCCAGGCGGTCGACGCCTTCAATTTCCTGCGCACGGTGCCGGGGTTCGAAAAATCCTACATCGTCGACCTGCCGCCGCAGCTCGGCATCCGCGAAACCCGGCGCGTGGTCGGCGGCTATATGCTCTCCGGCGAGGACGTGCTCGGCTGCGCCTCGTTCGACGATTCGATCGGCGTCAACGGCTGGCCGATGGAGCAGCATGTCGCGGGCGATGTGATCTTCAAGTTTCCGCCGATTCCGCAGTCGCGCGGCTTCAACGAATTGCCGTATCGCATGCTGACGCCGGAGGGCCTCGACAATCTGCTGGTCGCCGGCCGCTGCGCCTCGATGACCCATGACGGCCAGTCGGCGGCGCGCGTCTCCGGCGCCTGCTTTGCGATGGGCGAAGCGGCGGGAACCGCCGCGGCGCTGGCGCTGGCCGGCAACACGATTCCGCGCGACATCGCCGTGGAAAAGCTGCAACAAGCGCTGAAGCAGCAGGGCGCGTTTATCGGGCGGGATCAGAGCGTGCCGGTGGGGCTCTGAGACGAGACGACGGAGGAAACTTGATGACGGGATTTGCGCGGCTCGCTTTGGCCGGCCTGCTGGCGATGACCGCGCTCGGCGCGGCGCGGGCGGATGAGCTCTTGAAGGCAAAAGTCGGCGTGCTGCGGCTGTCGTCGTCGGCGCCGGTGTTCATCGCGCAGGACAAGGGCTATTTCCGCGACGCCGGCCTCGATGTCGATCTGAAATTCTTCGATGCCGCGCAGCCGATCGCGGTGGCGACCACGTCGGGCGATGTCGATTTCGGCGTCACCGCGTTCACCGCGGGGCTCTATAATCTCGCCGGCAAGGGCACGCTGAAGGTGATCGGCGGCATGAGCCGCGAGAAGGCGGGCTATCCGCTGATCGGCTATTTCGCCAGCAACAACGCCTATGCCGCCGGCCTGAAGACGCCGAAGGATCTCGCCGGCAAGCGCATCGCGGTGACGCAGGTCGGCTCCAGCTTTCATTATTCGCTCGGCCTGCTCGCCGACAAATACGGCTTCAAGCTCTGCGACGTGAAGGTGCTGCCGCTGCAATCGCTGTCGAATGCCGCCGCCGCGCTGAAAGGCGAGACCGTCGATGCCGCGCTGCTGCCGGTCTCGACCGCGCGCAAGCTGATGGACGATCGACGGCGCGAAACTGCTGGGCTGGGTCGGCGACGAGACGCCGTGGCAGCTCGGCGCGGTGTTCGCCTCGCCGAAGACGCTGGCCAACAAGCCGCTGGTGACGAAACTTCTCGGCGCGCTGGAACGCGCCGACCGCGAATATCACGACGTGATCCTGGCCGCGGTCAAAGACGGCAAGGCGCCGATCAACGACAACGACAAAACCGCTGCTGGAGATCATCGCGAAATACACCAATCTGCCGGTCGAGCAGGTGGTCGGCAACTGCGCCTATATCGATCCCGACGGCAAGCTCGACGTCAAGAACGTCGCCAACCAGATCGATTGGCTGCAGGGGCAGGGTTTTGTCGACAAGGGGTTTGACGTCGATGCGATCATCGCCAAGGATTATGTGAAGCCGGATTGAGTGTACACAACCGTAATTCCCGGCCGGAAACTCAACTTTCGTCATGGCCGGGCTTGACCCGGCCATCCACGTCTTCCTACGGCAGCACAGCAAGACGTGGATGCCCGGGACAAGCCCGGGCATGACGAGCTAAAACCAGCCTCGGACAGACAAGATAAACAGATGGACCTGATCGCCGACCATATCAGCCACCGCTTCGGCGCGCTCGAGGTGCTCGACGACGTCTCGTTCACGGTCGGCGCCGGGCGAGGTGGTCGCGATCGTCGGTCCCTCCGGCTGCGGCAAGAGCACGCTGCTGTCGATCCTCGGCGGGCTGCTGCAGCCGAGCGCGGGCGCAGGCCGAACTGCGCGGCGCGCCGCCGCCGGCGAGCCTCAATCCGCTGACCTTCGTGTTCCAGGATTTTGCGCTGCTGCCGTGGTGCACGGTCGAGGAGAATGTCGAATTTCCGCTGCTGCATACCGGCCTGCGCGCAGCCGAGCGCCGCGCGGTCGTCGACGATGCGCTTGCGCCGCACCAGTCTTACGGATTTCCGCGCCACCTATCCCAAGCAATTGTCCGGCGGCATGCGCCAGCGCGTCGGCATCGCGCGCGCGCTGGCGGTGCGGCCGGCGATCCTGCTGATGGACGAGCCGCTGTCGGCGCTGGATTCGCAGACCCGCGAATTGCTGATGGAGGATTTTATCCGGCTGCTCGCCGATGGCGCGATGGGCGCGGTCTATGTCACGCATAATCTGGAGGAAGCGGTTCGGCTCGCCGACCGCATCGTGGTGCTGTCGCGGCGGCCCGGCCGGGTCCGCGAGGTCGTCACCATTCCGATGACGCGCGCCGAGCGCGGCGACATCGACGCGCGCGGAAAGCTGCTCAGCGCTGCAAAACGAGTTGTGGTCGCTGATCCGCGAGGAGGCGATCGATGCCGAGCGCGAGGTCCAGCATGCTTGACCGCGCCGAAACGGCCCGGCATCGCAAAGCCGGCCGATCCCGACGGCGAGCCGCGGCCGGTCGCGTTTCGCGGCGCCGGCTTTGCGCCGAAGGCGGGCCGCTACGCCGGCTGGATCGCGCTGGCGCTGGTGATCGCGCTCTGGCAACTGGCCGGCAGCGCCGGCTGGGTCAATCCGCTGTTCCTGCCGGCGCCGCTCGGCGATCGCGCGCGCGATCTATCAGCTCGCGCTCAGTGGCGCGCTTTGGCAGCATCTGTCGTATTCGATCATGCGGATCGGCGCCGGCTGGATTCTCGGCACCGTCGCCGGCGTCATCGTCGGCTTCGCGATCGGGCTTTCGAGTCTGGCGCGCGGCGTCGGCATCACCTTCATCTCGGCGCTGTTTCCGATTCCGAAGATCGCGCTGCTGCCGCTGTTGATCCTGTGGCTCGGGCATCGGCGAGGAGCCGAAGATCGCCACCATCGCGCTGGGCGTGTTCTTCTCCACCGCGATCTCGGTCTATAGCGGCGTCGATGCGGTGCCGCGCAACCTGATCCGGATGGCGCAGAGTTTCAACGTGCCGTTCCACGCCATCGTGCGCCGGGTGATCTGGCCGGGCGCGCTGCCGTCGATCCTGGCCGGCTTCCGCATCACCGCCTCGATCGCGCTGTTGCTGGTGGTGAGCGCCGAGATGATCGGCGCCGAATTCGGCATCGGCGCCTTTGTGCTGCAGGCCGGCAATCTGATGCAGACCGATCAGCTGCTCGCCGGCGTCGTGATCCTGTCGCTGTTCGGCCTCGCGGTCGGCGGCTGATCAACTGGCTGGAAACGCGGCTGCTGCACTGGCGGTGAAGCCTCAGTTCGTCATTGCGAGGAGCGTAGCGACGAAGCAATCCAGCTTCCTTTGCGGCCATGGATTGCTTCGCTTCGCTCGCAATGACGGCGTCGCACCCTCACGCGTTGCCGCGGTCCTCGCGGAACAGGTCGAGCTTCTGCTGCACCGGGCGATCCGAGAAACTGAACAGCACCGAATCCTCGTCGGCTTCGTGGGTGACCCATTGCCAGCTCGGCACCACGAACAGATCGCGCGGGCCCCATTCGAAGGTCTGCTCGCCGATCCGGGTGCGGCCCTTGCCTTCGATCGCCGCGAACACCGTCGCATCGGTCGAACGATAGCGCGCGGTCTTGAAACCCTTCGGCAAGCAGCTGGATGAAGGTGCCGATGGTCGGCATCGCGAAATCGCCGGTCTCGGGATTGGAGAATTTCAGTTTCAGGCCGTGGCAGGCGTCCCACTCGTCGCTCGGTCTTGGCCTGCTCCAGCGCCTCGCGGGTGTAGCTGTAGGGATAGTTGAAGATCGGCGAGGTCTTCGAGGCGCGCTTGACGTCGACCGGCAGCAGATTGTGGCCATAGCGCGCAAAGCTGTCGCCGGCGGGCGGGTGATCTTCTGCTGGTCCTCGTTGGATCCTTCCGCAAACGACGCGTCGAAGAACTGCACCATCGGGATATCGAGCCCGTCGAGCCAGAACATCGGCTCGGAGGTTTGGTTGCTATGGTCATGCCAGGTCATCGACGGCGTGATGACGAAATCGCCGGGCTCCATCGCGGTGCGCTCGCCGTCGACCGCGGTGAACGCGCCCTTGCCTTCGAGCACGAAACGCAACGCCGACTGGCTGTGCCGGTGCGCCGGCGCGACGTCGCCGGGGATCACCATCTGCAC
Source organism: uncultured Alphaproteobacteria bacterium (assembly GCA_963755895.1). Classification (GTDB taxonomy): domain Bacteria; phylum Pseudomonadota; class Alphaproteobacteria; order Rhizobiales; family Xanthobacteraceae; genus Bradyrhizobium. The sequence goes on along the minus strand of CAVWMD010000012.1, from coordinate 226,698 downwards.
GCCGGCAAACAGCGAGGTGGTGATTTTCGACTGGCCGCGCAAGCCCGGGATTTTCCAGGACCAGCACCCGCCGCTCGGCTTCCTTGGCGGTGATCAGCTTGCCGGCTTCGGTCATGTAGTCGCGGATGGCGTCGAACTTCCACAGATGCGGCCGGCAGGCGCTCTTCGGCTCCGGCGTGATCAGGTCGCCCATCACGTTCCACAGCGCGGAGAGATTTTCGCCGTCGATCTTCTGGTAGAACGCCTCGCGTTCCGGGGTCTTCGCTACGGCTTCCATGGCGAGCCTCCCGAATTTCTCGTTGTTTTGGAATTATTGACAGCATACTGACAAAGTGGATAGCGTCAATGCCGTAACAAGCAACAGCCAGAAGACGTCAGGGAGGTTCCGATGAAGCTGCACGGCTATTTCCGCAGCAGCGCGTCCTATCGGGTGCGCATCGCGCTGAACCTGAAAGGCCTAAGCGCCGAGCACCTGGCCGCACCATCTTCGCAAGGGCGAACAATGCGCGCCGGCCTATCTCGCGATCAATCCGCAAGGGCTGGTGCCGACGCTGGAAGACGAAGCCGACGCGTCCTCACCCAGTCGCTCGCCATCATCGAATGGCTGGACGAGACCCATCCCGCGCCGCCGCTGCTGCCAAAGGATCCGCTGCGCCGCGCCAAAGTCCGCGCCTTTGCGATGTCGCTCGCCTGCGACACCCACCCGGTGCAAAATTTGAAGGTGCTGGCGCGGCTGCGCCAGCTCGGTCTGCCCGAAGAGCAGGTAACGGAATGGGCGGCATGGGCCAACCGCGAGGGCCTTGCCGCATGCGAAACGCTGATCGCAGGCGAGGCCGGCCCATTTTGCTTCGGGGCTCAGCCTACGATTGCCGATCTCTGCCTGGTGCCGCAACTCGCCAATGCGCGGCGCTTCGGCGTCGATCTCGCCGCGTTTCCGCGCCTCTTGAAGGCGGAAGCCGCGGCAAGGAACATCAAGGCGTTCGCCGACGCCGCACCGGATCGGCAGCCCGATGCCGAATAAGACCACCATCGCGAAGGCGCCTGATGCGACGGATTCGCCGATCACGATGGATACGGTCTATACCGCGCCGGGCTATCTGTTTCGCCGGATGCAGCAGATCGCGGTCGCGATCTTCGTCGAGGAATGCAAAGCGTGCGACCTGACGCCGGTGCAATATGCCGCCCTGGTCGCGATCCGTAACCATCCCGGCATCGATGCGACGCGGCTCTCCGCCGTGATCGCGTTCGATCGCTCGACCCTCGGCAGCGTCATCGAGCGGCTGGAAGCCAAGGCCTATATCGAGCGCAAGCCCGCGGCCGACGACAAGCGGGTCAAGCTGCTGCATCTGACCAAGGCCGGCGCCGCGCTGCTGCGCGATATCATGCCGTCGGTCGACCGCGCCCAGGCGCAGGATGCTGCAACCGCTCAAGCCGGCCGAGCGCAAGACGTTGCTGGCGCTGATGACCCAACTGGTCGATCTCAACAACGAAGCTTCCCGAGTGCCGCTGCGCGCCGAAGACGCGCTGGAGCATTTCAGGAAGTCGGGCTGATGGATCGATAGCCTGCGCGGGGTAGCAAAACCTATCGTCGTCCCGGCCTTGCGCGGGGACCCATAACCCCCGAGCGTTTATGATGGAAGCCAGGTGTTGCAACGGGGCGATTTCAATCGCGGCGGCACGGTGTATGGGTCCAGGCGCAAGGCCGGGACGACGCGAAGTGTGTGCCCTAGATCCGCATCACCGCCTGGCGGTCGATCTTGCCGGTGCCGGTCTTCGGCAATTCGTCGAGAAAGGCAATCTCGCGCGGATATTTGTAGGGCAGCAATTTTGCCTTGACGTAATCCTGCAGCCGCCTGGTGGTTTCCGCCGCTTCGAAGATCCGGCCGTTCATCACCACCACCGCCTTCAAGGTCATGCGCCGGTCCGGAAGTTGCGCCGCGAACACCGCGCATTCCCGGATGTCGGGATGTTCGGCGAGGCACAGTTCGACCTCGAGCGGATAAACCCATTGGCCGGAGATCTTGACGAGATCATCGGCGCGGCCGCGGAAGAAGTGAAAGCCGTCGCGGTCGCGCACGAAGCGGTCGCCGGTGTAAATCCAACCGCCGTCGCGGATGGTCTCGGCTGATTTATCGGGCCGGTTCCAGTACAACGGCGTGTTGGAATTGCCACGCACCCACAAGATGCCTTCCTCGTCGTCGCCGACGTCGCGACCGTCCTTGTCCTTTAGCCAAATTTCATAGCCGGGCACGCGCAGTCCGGCGGCGCCGAGCTTCTTGTTGTCGGGCCGGTTGGAGAGATAGATGTGCAGTGCCTCGGTCGATCCCAGCCCTTCGACGATTTCCAGACCCGTCAGCGCCTTCCAGCCGTTGAAGACATCGGCCGACAACACTTCGGCGGCGGAAAGCGCCAGGCGCAGCGACGAGAAATCGGTATCGGCCGCGCCGTCCGCCTTCGTCAGCGAGGTATAGAGCGTCGGCAATCCGAAAAACGCCGTGGGGCGAAAGCGCTCGATCGCCTCGAAGATCGCCGATGGTTTGGGTTGGCCGGGCAGCAGCAAGGTCGCGGCGCCGACCGAGAACGGGAAGGTGATCGAATTGCCAAAGCCATAGGCGAAGAAGATCTTCGGCACCGAAAAGCAGATGTCGTCGGGCCTGAGCTGGAGCACGCCGCGCGCGAAGGCCTGCTCGCTATAGGCCATGTCGTGCTGCAGATGGACGATGCCCTTGGGTCGCCCGGTCGAGCCTGATGAGTACATCCAGAACGCCATCTCGTCGCGACCGGTGTCGGCCTCGGCGAGGTCGGCGGCAAAATCCATGAGCCAGATCTCGGCGGCAATGGCGTTCGGCGCGGCGTGATCAGCGACCGGGCCGTTGACGACGATCAGCGTGCGCAGCTTCGTATCCTTGCAGGCCATCGCGTCGAAGCGGCGCGCAAAAGCCGGAATCGACGACGGCGACGGACGCACCGGAATCCGACAGATAGAATTGCAAGAGGTCGGGCGGCGTCAGGGTGTTGATCAACAAGGGGACAAAACCGGCGCGCACCGCGCCGAAAAAGGCCGCCGGATAGGCCGGCGTGTCGTCGAGGAACATCAGGATGCGATCGCCACGCGCAAGACCCAGCGACAGCAAGCCGTGTCCCCATCGGCAGGCGTCGGCGCAGAGTTCGGCATAGCTGCGCGTGCCAGCTTGGACCCATCAGCGCAAGGCGCTCGCCGCGGCCCTGGCTCAGATTGTCGAACAGGATCCGGCTGGCATTGTAGGTTTGCGGAATGACAAAGCCGATCTCGCGTGCGCCCGGGCAGTCCGAGGGGACCTGATCGATGATCTCGTTTGTCATGATTGGCCGGCATCCGTTTTCGACGCCTCATAGCGCGCCATGAAGGCCGGTGACATCGCGCGCAGCCGCGCATCGTCGATCCGCCCCGATCGGGTGATGTAGCTATAGGCGAAATCCATCAGATCGAGCTTCATATGCTCGGGGAATTTCGCGTACCAGTCGGCGCTGGTGCGCGCCGCGGTCACCAGCTTCTTCACGATCGGTTTGCGCTCGGCCTCGTAGCGGGCGAGCGCGGTCGTCACATGAGCTTCCGTCTCCAGCGCCTTGACCAAGGCGATCGCGTCCTCGATCGCAAGCCGCGTGCCTGAGCCGATCGAAAAATGCGCCGAATGCAGCGCATCGCCGATCAGCACCATATTCTTGAACGACCAATGTTCGTTCCATATCCAGGGGAAATTGCGCCACACCGATTTGTTCGAGAGCAGCGGGCGTCCGCCGAGTGTGTCCGCGAACACCTCTTCGCAAATCGCCTTGTGATTGATCGACGTCCTTGTAGGCGAAACCATAGGCCTCCCAGGTGGCGCGGTCGCACTCGACCAGGAACGTGCTCATCGTGGATGAATAGCGGTAGTGATGCGCGTTGAACGCGCCGCGCTCGGTCTTGACGAAGGTTTGCGACAACGTCTCGAAGCGCTTTGATACTGCCGTACCAGGCGAACTTGTTGGAGGAATAGGACAGCGAGGTGCCGAAATCGCCCTCGAAGCTGCGGCGTACCAGCGAATTCAAGCCATCGGCCGCGACGATCAGGTCGTAGCCCTTTAGTTCGTCGACGGATTGGATCAGGTGTCGTAGCGCGGCGTGACGCCGACGGCGGATGCGCGCGCTTGCAGGATGGTCAATAACTCGAGCCGGCCGATCGAGGAGAAGCCGACGCCATCGAGCGCGACCTCTTCGCCACGCAGGCAGAGCGTGATGTTCTCCCAGCTCTCCATCCGTGGCGCGATCGCATCGACCGTCTCAGGATCGTCGGCGCGCAGGAATTCCAGCGCCTGGTCGGAGAACACCACGCCAAAGCCCCAGGTGGCGCCGGCGGCGTTTTGTTCGAACAGATCGAGGACGGCGTCGGGATGCCGCTGTTTTCCAGAGATAAGCGAAATAGAGGCCTCCCGGTCCTCCGCCGACGACGGCGATACGCACGGCTGCTTCCTCCTAAATCGACAGTATACTGTTTATTTTCGACTACCCTAACCGCGGCCCGCTGGCGGCGCCAGCGGAAATATATCTTCCGGACCCGGCCGGGCTCGTGCGCTGCGGCGCAGCACCGTGCTTGCAGCTGTGCTGCGATTTATTGCGCGAACGAGCCCAATATGTCCTGGCACTCGGGCGAAAGCGACGCCGCCTGCGCCGCCAGGCATTGCACGATGCGACCGCCGCCGGGCGGCACGTCACCGCATAGCGCGCGTACGTCTCCGCCGCAGGCCGAGCGCAATACGAACAGCACCTCGCGTGGCCGCATCGGCCGCAACACCAACGGCGCGGCCGCGGGCGCAGCGTCGGGAGCCGCGGTCGCCGCATCGGTGGCAGCACCACCTTGCGCGGGCGCGCCGCCTTCCGCGGGCGCGGCCGCGACACCGGATGCGGCACCGCCGCCGGCCGCATTGACGGCTTGCTGGCAGTTCGCCGAGAGTTTTGATTTGTTCTGCTTCAGGCAGTTCAGCGCCGCGGCGCCTCCGGTCGGCACGCTGGCGCAATGCGCGATATAGTCGGAACGGCAGGCGCTGCGGATCGCTGCCGCCTGCGCACTGCTCGGTTTCTTGGCCGCTGTGTCGCGCCGCCGTCTTCGGTGCAGGTGCAGTCGCGGCGGCCGGCTTCTCGGCAGGCGTAGCGGATGATGCCGCCGGAGCGGCTTCCGGTTTGGCTTCGGGATTCGTTTCGGGCTTGGCCTCAGGCTTTGCTTCGGCTTTGGGTTCGGCCGGCGCTTCGATCGCGTTGACCGCGGCCTTGCAGTTCGAGGAAAGGCTCGACATGTTCTTCTGCAGGCATTGCAGCGACGCCATGCCGCCGGGCGGTACGCTGGAGCAATGCGCGATATAATCCGAGCGGCATGCCGAGCGGATCGCGCTACGCTGCGCATCGGTCGGCGCCTGCGAAAACGCCGGGAAAGCCGCCGCGAACGTAACCGCCACTATTACCCAAAATGCTGTGGCGTGTGCCGACATCCTGACCATTGGAATAAATCCCTGTTGGCTGTGAGCCGCTTGGCTGCGAGCCGCCGCTTCAACCGAAATGACATCTAAAATAGCCGGGCGAGCTAAAATTCGCTCGCCCGATATCTTTTTCCGTTTCGGTTTCCGCTGCAAGCGAATTTGTCACGGGGATGCGCCGGCGTCACACTTTGATCATCCGCTTGCCGCGGTTCTCGCCGGCCAGCAATCCGATCAGCGCCTTCGGCGTGTTCTCGAGGCCATTGATGACGTCCTCCTGGACTTTCAATTGGCCGGAGGCGACCCATGATTGCAGGTCGGACAACGCTTCGGCGCGCTGGTCCATGTAGTCCATCACGATGAAGCCCTGCATGATCAGGCGTTTCACCACGATCAGGCCGGGTACGCCGCGCGGGCCGGTGGCCGACGGCACGCCATCATATTGCGAGATCGCACCGCAACAGGCGATGCGGCCGCGATTGTTCATCAGCGCCAGACAGGCTTCGAGAATGTCGCCGCCGACATTGTCGAAATAAACGTCGATGCCTTTCGGCGCCGCGGCCCTCAGCGCCTTGAACACCGCGCCATCCTTGTAGTCGACCGCGGCGTCGAAGCCGAGCTTCGAAGTCAGCCAGTCGCATTTGTCCTTGCCGCCGGCGATGCCGATCACGTGGCAGCCCTTGATCTTGGCGATCTGGCCGACGATTGATCCAACGGATCCCGCCGCCGCCGAGACCACAACGGTCTCGCCCGCCTTGGGCTTGCCGATGTCGAGCAGCCCGAAATAAGCGGTAAGGCCGGCGATGCCGTAGACGCTGAGCAGATGCGTCAGCGGCTCGACCTTCGGCATCTTGGTGAGGTGCTTGGCGGGAACGGCTGCGTAGTCCTGCCAGCCGGTGTCGCCGAACACGAGGTCGCCCGGCGCTAGACCTGGTGCTTTCGATGCGACGACTTCGGCGATGCCACCGCCGGCCATCACCGTGTTGGGCTCGACCGCAGCGCGGTAGGTCGCGCCATGCATCCAGGCCCGGTTGGCGGCGTCGAGCGAAATATAGCGCACCCTCAGCAACGCCTCGCCGTCCTTAGGCTCAGGCATCGCGCCGTCGGCCATTTTGAAATGCTCGGGCCCGAGCTTTCCTGTGGGCTTTTCGACCAGCAAAACCTGACGATTGACGGTGGCGTTCATGGCGTTCCTCTCCCGGGATGTCGTTCTTTGATGCAGAAGGCGCACACAAGACGCCCAACCTGCCCACATTGTGCGCTGCGCATGACGCTAGTCCGTGACCGCTCAATTCACAACGGGAACATTTCGGTTGCGCTGGCATGCCAGTACGCCCCGCCGCTGCCCGTCGCTTTGACGAAGCCGGTTGCGTCGGAACTAAAATCTGCCAAACTCATCGCTGCTGGGAACTTACGGGGGTAAGAGGATGTCCAACAGGTTTACGCAATACATTCTGATCGCGATGGCACTGGGCATCGTGATGGGGGCGCTGATCTTCAATTATCTTCCCGATACCAGGGGAGACATCGCCGCCGACGTAAACCTGATCGCGATGCTGTTCCTGCGCCTGATCAAGATGATCATCGCACCGCTGGTGTTTGCGACTCTGGTCGGCGGCATCGCCCATATGGGCGGCGGCGCGCGCCTGGGACGCATCTTCGCGAAAACCATGGGCTGGTTCATCAGCGCCTCGTTCGTGTCGCTGCTGCTCGGCCTGGTGATGGTCAATCTGCTGCAACCCGGCGCCAATTTCCCCGGCACCTTGCCGGACAAGGCGGCCTCGACCGGCCTGCCGACATCGGCCTTCTCGATTGAAAAATTCCTGACCCATTTGATCCCGACCTCGATCGCGGATGCGATGGCGCAGAACGAGATCCTGCAGATCGTGGTGTTCGCGGTATTCTTCTCGGTCGCGCTCGGCGCACTGCCCGAGCGCTCAAAGCAGTTGCTCTCGCTGATTGATGATCTCGGCCATATCATGCTGAAGGTGACGAGCTATGTGATGCTGTTCGCGCCGATCGCGGTGTGGGCGGCGATCACGGCGACGGTCGCGAAGAACGGCCTGTTGGTGCTGTGGAAGCTGGTCGTGTTCATGGGCGGCTTCTATCTGTCGCTGATGATCCTGTGGGGCATCCTGGTTATCGTCGGCTTCATCGTGATCGGCCCGAGATACGCCTATTTGCTGCGGCTGATCCGCGAACCGCTGATGATCGCGTTCTCGACGGCGAGTTCGGAAGCGGCCTACCCGAAGACGCTCGAAGGCCTCAACAAGTTCGGCGCCTCGTCGCGGATATCGGCCTTCGTGCTGCCGCTCGGCTATTCGTTCAATCTCGACGGCACGATGATGTACTGCACCTTTGCCAGCATCTTCATCGCGCAGACCTATCACATCGAAATGTCGCTCGGCACCCAGTTCGCGATGCTGGCGACCTTGATGATCACCTCGAAGGGCGTCGCCGGTGTTCCCCGCGCGTCGCTGGTGGTGATCGCCTCGACGCTCGGTCAGTTCGGCATTCCCGAGGCGGGCCTCTTGATGATCATGGGTATCGATACGTTCCTCGATATGGGACGCAGCGCCACCAACGTGATCGGCAATTCGCTCGCCACCTCGGTGGTGGCGAAGTGGGAGGGCGAGCTCGCGCCCGCACATGCGCTCGGCCCCGGTGATGCCGTGCCGTCGGACTTGATCCCCGGCGAAGTTCCCGCGATGGCCGGCCATTGAGGGGAACGATGCATGCGCCAAATGGGGGGGAGATCGATCCGGGCAGCCGGCCTGTTGTTGGCAGGGTGCCTGCTGACGACCGCGGCCGCCGCCCAGACCGGCGGCGGTGAGGGGCTGAGCCCGACGCTTGCGAATATCAAGACTACGCACGTCGTGCATCTCGGCTACCGCGAGAGTTCGCCGCCGTTTTCGTTCATCGATCCATCCGGCCGGCCGATCGGCTATAGCCTCGAATTATGTGGGGCCATTGTCGACGAGATCGGCGCCGAGGTCGACGATCCCAACCTGAAGATCGACTACGTCAAGGTGACGTCGGATGACCGCATTCCGGCGGTGGTGCAAGGCAAGATCGACCTCGAATGCGGATCGACCACGGCCAATGCCGAGCGCTCCAAACAGGTGGCGTTCGCGCCCTTGATGTTCGTGGCCGGCACCAAGCTGATGGTGCCGAAAGCCTCGACGATTTCGGCGCCCAAGGATTTGCAGGGCAAGACCGTGGTGGTGACCAAAGGCACCACCAACGAGCAGGCCATGCACGCCATCGACAAGAAGTTCACGCTAGCGCTCAATATCGTGGTGTCGCCGGATCACGAGCAATCCTATCAGATGCTGGTGGACGGCAAGGCCGATGCGTTCGCGACCGACGATATCCTGCTTTATGGCCTGATCGCGCGGCACAAATCGCAGGACAAGTTCAAGGTCACCGGCGATTATCTGTCGTACGATCCCTACGGCATCATGTACCGCAAGGGCGAGCCGCAATTCACCGCGGTGGTGGAGCGGGCGTTCCGCAAGCTCGGAACCAATCATGATCTGATTCCGCTCTATAACAAGTGGTTCCTCTCGCGGCTGCCGACCGGCGAGAAGCTCAACGTGGCGATCTCGCCGCAGCTCGAGGACGCCTTCAAGGTGCTCGACGACAGCGAAGGCGCGAACTAGTAGTTCGCTGAGCTCTGTTTGAATTGGCGAGGGCAAGTTCGTCACCTCGCCCCGCTTGCGGGGAGAGGTCGAAATTCGCAAAGCGAATTTCGGGTGAGGGGGCCTATCCGCGAGTTAGGCCTTGCCGCAAGCAAGGGCTCCTCACCATAGCCGATGCTTCGCATCGGCGTTCTTCTATTAGGTAAGGACGGCGGCCGTTGGCCGCCTACGCCCTCTCCCCGCAAGAGCGGGGCGAGGGAGAAAGACCGTGCCGAGCCGGGCATCGCCGGCCGATTGGCGCTGGCCAGCGGCAGCGCGAGTTAGATAAAGCTCGCGGATCCTGGTTCCGCGGGCAATCGCATGACGACCGTATCACTGACCATCTCTGAGGTTTTCGATTTTGCGCTGAAATCCTACACCGCGGGAAAACTCGCGGAGGCCGAGCAGATCTGCCTCAAGATATTGTCCGCCGATCCTGGTTCCGCCGCCGCCTTCAACCTTCTGGCCGTGATCGACACGACGCTGGGCCGCAACGACAAGGCGCTAGCCAATTATGAGCGCGCGCTGGCGCTGCAACCAAATCATGTTGCGGCATGGAGCAATCGCGGCGCGGTGCTGAAGGCGATGAAGCGATACGACGCGGCGCTAGAGAGCTACGATCGCGCGCTGTCCTTGCAGCCGGATCATGTCGAGGTGATCAATAATCGCGCGGGCATGCTGCATGAACTGAAGCGCCACGACGAGGCGTTGGCGGGTTACGACCGCGCGCTGAGGCTGCGTCCTGACTATGCCGAGGCGCGCAACAATCGGGGCATCGCCTTGCAGGCGCTCGGGCGACACGCCGAGGCGCTGAAAGATTATGACACCGCGCTCTCACTGCGTCCGGATTTCGTCGAGGCGCTGGTCAATCGCGGCATCGCCCATTTCGAGCTCGGGCATTTCGACGAGGCGCTCACCAACTACGACCGCGCCATTGCGCTGCGGCCGGACAATGCCGACGCGCTCAGCAATCGCGGCAATGCGCTCAGCAGACTGGACCGGCATGACGAGGCGCTGGCGAGCTACAATGGCGCGCTCAACCTGCAACCGCACCACGCGGAGGCGCTCTATAATCGCGGCGTGACCCTGCACAGGCTCAAACGGCTGGACGAAGCGGTCGCGAGTTTTGATTCCGCGCTAAGCTTGCGTCCGGATTACCGTGAGGCCCTGATCGGCCGCGGCGCCGCATTGCGGGATCAAAAGAAACCCGATCAGGCCTTGCAGAGCTTCGAGCGCGCCGTGGCTTTGCATCCGGATAACCCCGAGGCTCTCGTCAATCGCGGCGCCGCGCTGCACGAGCTCGGCCGCTCCGACCAGGCGCTACGCAGTTTCGAGCAGGCGTTGGTCTTCGAGCCGGACAATGTCGAGGCGTTGACCAATCGCGGTGTCGTGCTGCACGACCTCGCGCGATATGACGAGGCGCTGGCGAGCCACGATGATGCGGTCGCGGCCCGGCCCGGCGATGCCGCTTTGCTCAATAACCGCGGCGTCACCTTGCGCAAGCTGCGGCGGCTCGAAGATGCGCTGGCGAGCCATGATTTGGCGATCGCGGCGCGGCCGGATTATGCCGAGGCGTTCGCCAATCGCGGCGTCACGCTGTATGACCTGATGCGGTTCGACGAGGCGCTGGCGAGTTACGACCGCGCGCTGGCGCTGCGCCCGGATTATGCCGACGCGCATTTCTTCAGGGGCCTGGCAAGCCTCGTTACCGGCGACCTCGATCGCGGCTGGACCGAATATGAGTGGCGCCGCAAGGCTCCGGCCGCGCGATTAACCGAGCGTCATTTTGCGCAGCCGCACTGGTTCGGGGAAGATATCGCCGGCAAGACCATCCTGCTGCACAGCGAACAGGGATTTGGCGACTCGTTTCAGTTCTGCCGTTACGTGCCGCCGGTCGCGGCACGCGGCGCGCGTGTCGTGATGGAAGTCGAAGCGCCGCTCTGCGGGCTGATGAAGGGTCTCGCCGGGGTGGCGCAGGTCGTCGCCAAGGGCGGTGCGCTGCCGCATTTCGACATCCAGTGTCCGCTGCCGAGCCTCCCGCTTGCCTTCAAGACCCGGCTGGAGACGATTCCTTCGAATGCCCCCTATCTGCGCGTGCCGGAGCGAGCCCTGCAACGCTGGAACGGCTTGCTCGGACCGAAACGTCACCCGAGGATCGGGCTTGCCTGGGCCGGGAATCCGAAACATGTCAGGGATCGCGAGCGGTCGATGCGCTTGCGCGATCTGTTGCCGCTGCTGGACATCGAAGCGAGCTTTGTCAGCCTGCAAAAGGAAGTTCGTTCCGACGAGGCGGAGTTGTTGACGAGCAGCAATATCCGCCAGTTCGGCGGCGACCTCGGTGATTTTTCCGATACCGCCGCGCTGATCTCCCAGCTCGATCTCGTGATATCCGTCGACACCAGCGTCGCCCATCTCGCCGGCGCATTGGGCAGACCGGCGTGGATTTTATTGACGCATGCGCCGGATTGGCGCTGGCTGCTCGATCGTGAAGACAGTCCCTGGTATCCGGCCGCGCGGTTGTTTCGCCAGTCCGACAGCCGGGAGTGGGGCGGCGTGATCGCGCAGGTTCGCGAGGCGCTGCTGCGATTTACCGCCGGTTAACCATAACGTCGTAACAGGTTATTCTCGCCTCGGGAGGACGACGTCATGGCCGCAGCCGTCAATAACACCAATAACAGCGCCAGCGTATTGCCGCCGCCGCAATCGCAGCCGAAGTCCAAATCGGCTTCTTCCGCGGGCGCGTCATTCCAGCAAGCCGTCAGTCAATATATGCAGAATACGACGACCGGCGCCGGCGGCCCGAGCGGTAGCAATCCATCGTCGACGCTGAGTAGCGGCCTGATGTCGTCGCTACTGCAAATGCAGTCCTGAGGGTCTCACCCAAAAAGCAGCCAATGAAAGCGGGTGCTTTCGCCTAGCTCGCAATGCCCGGCCTTGTGCCGGGCATCCACGTCTTCGCCGCAATCAAGCAAGAAAGACGTGGATGGCCGGGTCAAGCCCGGCCATGACGAAAAATGAACTCATTTTCAGACGTTTGGAAAAATCCGTGGAGATTTGGGCTGCTTTTTGGTCAGCCTCTACTTGATGTGGAGCGCCGACTTCGCCGCGTTGATGGTGTTGTTGAAGGCGGCCTGGGTTTGGCCGGCCAATGTCGTCGCCTGATAGGTCGGACCGCTGGTAAAGCCCGCCTTGGGTTTGACCCCGATGGAGACTTCGGCCCGGTTTAGCGCGGTCGCAAAACTGTTCTTGGCGTCGCCGACAGCCTTGGTCAGCTTGGCGGTCTGGGTTGCAAGGAAAGAAGGGCCGGACGAACTGATGGCTGGCATGTCGGTCATGCGATGCTCCTTGTCGCGGACCATCGTCCAGGTATGGTTAACGAGCGGTTAAAGCGGTCCCTGAAACAGCCTGTCCAGGGCCGAATGATACGCGGCATAAACCAGCTCGGGGTGCGGCTTGCTCAGGGCCTCCATCATCACCCCCGAATTGATTTCGAGAACCTGCCAGGCGTCGCCGACCTGGACGACGTCGATTGAGGCGAACCTGATATCGATGGCTTTCGCGGCCCGGATCGCGATCTCGACGCAGGCATCCCGGACTTTGCCTTGGGTCAGCAGCGTCGGGTGAGCCCCTGAATCGAGGTTATGACGCCAGTTCAACACGCGGCGTTGACCGGACGGCAGGATCAAGTCCAACTCGGCTTTATCGAGGTCGGCGATCATGCCGGGCAGCACGGTCGAGCGCCGCGTGGCCGGGGTCGCTGCGAGCGCGAGCTCAAGCAGCGAGCGTTGGCCATCGCCCACGATCGAAGGCCGGTTTTTGCCGTAGACGACGATGGCATCGCCGTCGAGCAGCACCACGCGCACCTCGTCTTCGATATTCACGTAGGGCGAAATCGCGAGACTGAGATGCGAGGCGAATATCCTGCTGACCGCGAGTTCAAGCGCGGGTTTGGTCTTCACCAGGAAGACGGATTCGCCGGTCGTGCCCTCGTTCGGCTTGACGACAATGCCTTGCGGGTTGGCGTCGAGAAGCCGCAGCATCGCTTCCCACGATCCCGGCTGCGCGACGTATTGGTTCATTTCCGGACTTAGAAACAGCGTGTGCGGCACGCAGGCGATTCCGGCCATATCGAGGACTTCCGCCGTCGCCGCCTTGTCGTTGGCGATGCGGTGCGCCACCGCGCTGTTCAGTCCAATGTCATATCCAAACGCGCAGCGCCGCTTGTCGTCACGCTGCATCACGATCAGCCAGCCGTCGGATTTCACGTCGATCGCGATCTCGCGTTCGGCGCAATATCTTCTCAAGGCATCGACAAATATTCGCCGGTTCGTGAGCATCGCCGATCCGTTGTCCCCGCCGCCGGGGCCGTTTTCAAAGTTTGTTTGGTATAGCTCTAAAAGCACTGGCTAGGGCAGGTTGCCCGACAATTAATAGTCGGGTTGACACCGATTTTGGTAAGTTAATTACGCGCCAAAACGGCTCGCGATGAACCATCCCGCAACATAAAAAGACTGTTATTTTTGAGCCCGCAATTGCGCGCCGACGCAGGTTGACTATCTCTGCGTTTGGCGTAGGTCACGCGCCAAATCTCCCGATATTCCAGGGATTTTCGTCTGGTTGAAGGCCGGACGACGGATTCGTTCTACGTCAAGGCAAAACGGAAAAACCAAACACATGAGCGCGTTCCATCGAGAGAAGGTTCTTGCTGTCCGGCACTGGACCGATACGCTTTTCAGCTTCACGGCGACCCGCAATTCCGGCTTTCGCTTTCTGAATGGACAATTCGCGATGATCGGCCTCGAGGTCGATGGCCGCCCGCTTGATGCGCGCCTACAGCATGGCGAGCGCCAATCATGAAGAAGCAGCTCGAATTCTTCAGCATCAAGGTCGCCGACGGGCCGCTGACCTCGCGGCTGCAGAAGATCCAGGAGGGCGACACCATCCTGGTCGGCCGCAAGGCCACCGGCACGCTGATCGCCGACAATCTGATCCCCGGCAAACGCCTGCTGCTGCTGTCGACCGGAACGGGTCTCGCGCCCTTCGCGAGCCTGATCAAGGACCCCGAGGTGTACGAGCGCTATGAGACCATCGTGCTGGTGCATGGCTGCCGGCAGGTTTCCGAACTGGCCTATGGCGAAGAGTTGGTGGCGCGGTTGCGCGACGATGAATTGTTCGGACCGCTGTTGAGCGAGAAGCTGGTGTATTACCCGACCGTCACCCGCGAGCCGTTCCGCAATCGCGGCCGTATCACCGACCTGATCACATCGGAACAATTGTTCGGCGATATCGGTCAGTCGCCGCTCGATATCGAGACCGACCGCATCATGATGTGCGGCAGCCCCGGCATGCTGGAAGAACTGCGCCAGTTGTTCGAGGCGCGCGGCTTTCTCGAAGGCAGCAACAGCGCGCCCGGGCATTTCGTGATCGAGAAGGCGTTCGTCGAGAGGTGAGGGCAACGAGTAGCGAATAGCGAGTAGCGAATGGTGGAAAAAGGACAACGGTCGCCCTTCCCCTACTCACCATTCGCTATTCGCCACTCGCCCCTTCGCGCACCGCTCACGATCTCCCAACCTTTTCTTGATAGTGCTCCTGCGTTTTCCGCTGCTATAACGCCTCCAACGTCGCGCGGTCGGGTGCTGACGCGGTGATCAGGGAGCGCGCGAGCCTTGCAGGTACTCGATCGTACGGGATCCGCGAAAACAGCTTTGGTTTTTGCGGGCGGCGGCAGCTACGGGGCCATTCAGGTCGGCATGTTGCATTCGCTCGCCGCCCGCGGGATTTCCGCGGATATGGTGGTCGGCTCCAGCGTCGGCGCCTTGAACGGGGCTTATTATGCCGGCAATCCCACGCTGAAGGGCGTCCTGCAACTGGAGACCATCTGGCGTGGATTGACGCGGCACGATGTTTTCCCGGTGACCTGGCGGACCCTGTTGGGGTTTCTCCGGCGCCGGGATTTCCTGATCCCGCATGACGGGATCCAGAAGCTGATCGACGATCATCTGCCCTATCGCAATCTGCAGGACGCCGAACTTCCGGTTCATATCGTCGCGACCGATATCGTCACCGGCGACAGCGTGGTGCTGTCGGAAGGCTCGGCCGCCCAGGCGATCGTCGCATCCACCGCGATTCCCGGCGCCTTCGCGCCGGTCCCCTACAAGAATTTCTACCTCGCCGACGGCGCGATTTCGAGCAACACCCCGATCAAGATCGCGATCGCCAAGGGCGCGACGCGGCTGATCATCCTGCCGACGGGCTATGCCTGCTCGGCCGATACGCCTCCCACGGGTGCGGTCGCCAACGCGCTGCATGCGTTGACTTTGCTGATCGCACGGCAATTGGTCAGCGAGCTGGAAGATATCGGTCCCGGGATCGAATATTACGTGGTGCCGCCGCTGTGTCCGCTGGTGGGGTCACCTTACGATTTCGCACGGACAGCGGATCATATCGAACGCGCGATCGCGAGCACCGACGCGTGGCTGGCGCAAGGCGGCCTGCAAAAGGTCGGGATTCCCGAGCAGATGCGCCCGCATGCCCACTGACTCGCTGTAAAACCTGGCGCCTTCGAAACAGAATCCGGCGAGCTACGCTGCACTGCAAAAATCGATGCCGCGGTGGCCGGCGCGCATTGATCTTCCGCCGCCGGATTCGATAGCCTCACGGGCGCCGGCTGTCATATCCGTGACCGGCGCGCCGGATATCGTGTACAGATTGTCCGGGTTTTGAATTAGGCTTGCGGCCGACTTAGGCTTGGGGCCGACAAGGTTTGCGGCCGACGAGGAATAACACGGCGGAATCCGCCTCAAGGGGTCCCATGGAAACGTTGATGCTTCCGTTCTCTCCGCGTTTCATCGTTCTGACGATTTGCGCTGTCATCACCGTGTTGCTGCTCGGCATCGGGATCGTCGATCACAAGGTGTTCGATCTGGTCGTGATTCCGATTGTTATTTTCGGCGCGCTCACCTTGCTCGGCATCCGCGATCTCACCCAGAAGAGCCACGCGGTGTTACGGAATTATCCGATCTCGGCGCATATCCGCTTTCTGCTTGAAGAGATCAGGCCGGAGATGCGGCAGTACTTCTTCGAAAGCGAGAAGGACGGCATGCCGTTTTCCCGCGACACCCGCGCTTTGGTCTATCAGCGCGCCAAGATGGTGCTCGACAAGCGGCCGTTCGGCACCCAGGAAGATGTCTACCGCGAGGGTTACGAGTGGATGCACCATTCGATGGCGCCGAAGCCGCATGCCGAGGAGAAATTCCGTATCACCATCGGCGGCCCGGATTGCAAGAAGCCGTATTCGGCCTCGGTGTTCAATATTTCGGCGATGAGTTTCGGCGCGCTCAGCCCCAACGCGGTGCGGGCGCTGAACGCCGGCGCCAAGAAGGGCGGCTTCGCCCATGACACCGGCGAAGGCGGCGTCAGCCCCTATCATCGCGAGAATGGCGGCGACATCATCTGGGAAATCGGCTCCGGCTATTTCGGCTGCCGCCACCGCGACGGCTCCTTCGACCCCGAGGAGTTCGCGCGCATTGCCAGCGACGACCAGATCAAGATGGTCGAACTGAAGGTCAGCCAGGGCGCCAAGCCGGGGCACGGCGGCGTGCTGCCGGCGGCCAAGGTTTCAGAAGAGATTTCCAGGATCAGGGGCGTTTCGATGGGCGAGGATTGCATCTCGCCGGCCTATCACCGGGCGTTTTCGACGCCGCTGGAAATGGTGGCTTTCATCGGCGAGATGCGGCGGCTGTCCGGCGGCAAGCCGGCCGGTTTCAAGCTCTGCATCGGCCATCCCTGGGAGTTCCTGGCGATCTGCAAGGCGATGTTGCAGACCGGAATTTATCCCGACTTCGTCGTGGTCGATGGCAATGAAGGCGGCACCGGCGCCGCCCCGCTGGAGTTCATGGACCATCTGGGCATGCCGATGCGCGAGGGCGTCAATTTCGTCCACAACGCGCTGATCGGCATTAATGCGCGCGATCGCATCAAGATCGGCGCGTCCGGCAAGGTCGCGACCGCCTTCGACCTGGCGCGCGCGATGGCGATCGGCGCCGATTGGTGCAATTCGGCGCGCGGCTTCATGTTCTCGCTCGGCTGCATTCAGTCGCTGAGCTGCCATACCGACCGCTGCCCGACCGGCGTGACCACGCAGGATCCGTCGCGCAACCGCGCGCTGGTGGTGCCGGACAAGATCGAGCGGGTCTTCAACTATCACCACTCGACCCTGCACGCGCTGACCGAACTGATCGCCGCGGCCGGCCTCGAACATCCGCGGGAAATCCGTCCGATCCATTTCTCGCAGCGCACGTCCATCACCGAAGTGTGCACGTTCGCGCAGCTCTATCCGTCGCTGCGGCCAGGCGAATTGATCGACGGCACCAGCGACGTGCGCTTCCGCGAAGCCTGGGCGATGGCGCGCGCGGATTCGTTCGCGCCGAATGGGTGATGGGATTGGGCCGGGGCGGGATGCGATGGGGTTCGATCACCGACTAAGCCGTCATTGCGAGGAGCGACAGCGACGAAGCAATCCATTCTTCGTTTGATGCTATGGATTGCTTCGCTTCGCTCGCAATGACGATTTAACCTGATCCCATCCAGGAAGAAGAAATGCGATCCCGCTCTAGCCTTTAGCGGCGCGCGCGTCGAGGCTGAAGCTGCCGGGGCCGAAGGCAAAGATCTGAAGCAGGCCGCCGGTGATGGCGAGGTTCTTGAGGAAGTGAATCATCTGGTTCTGATCGGCGAAATTGTGATGAAAGCCGATCGCGGTGGCGACCGTGAATATGGCAAGGCCGAGTGCGGCATAGCGGGTCTGGTAGCCGAGCAACAGCAGCAGTCCGCCACCGACTTCCGCCAGTAGCGCAATCGCGTAGGCCACGACCGGAAGCGGCAGACCCGCCGCGGCGATATAGCCCTGGGTGGCCTCGGGCGCAAAAATCTTGCCGACGCCGCTGAGCAGGAAGATCACCGCGATCAAGAAGCGGCCGAAGGCGGGGATCAGGCTTGGCGTCGATAAGGGGGTGCTGCGGTCGAAGGTCGAGACGGTCATCAGGCTGCTCCAGCGGGTTCAGGCCTGGCGATATCCGATGGTCGGCGCCAGGCGGTTTGGGACAAACTCACCCGACCAATGCGCCTCGCCATCTATGGTGAATAGTCACCATATTCCGATCCAATCCATCGGTTGGTCAGATAGATCGGTATCCGAGCGCGGCGCCGCCCGGTTCGGCCGGCCAATGGATCGATCAATGCGGGTTTTCGAGGCTGAACAACTCGGACTGTTCGTCATAGGCGAACAGCTCGGCGTAGCGGCCCCATGACACGATCGTCTTCAACGTTTCGTCGGCGTAGTCTTCCGACATGTAGTCTTCGAGTTCGTTGCGGAAACGCGCGGCGGGCGCGGTGTGGGTTGGCCGCTCGTCGAGCACGCGGCGGATCAGGCCCATGATCGGTACATAGTTGATGAGATGTTCCGCGAACAGTTTCTTGCGGGCGTCGGTTTCGAGATCGGCAAACCGCTTGCCGGCATCGGTCAGCACCAGGTCGCCTTCCTTGAGCTGGGCAAATCGCAGCAATTGCAGCGCCTCGCCGAAGTGGAAGATCTCGTCGGCCTCGAGCTGCAGGCTGCCGGCCAACACCGGCAAGTCGGCGTGGCCGTTATAGGGCGCCCCCGCCAGCGTCTCGATCAGGCCTGAAAGAACGTTGGACGAGATGTGATTGAGCACCATGCCGACGCCGGTGCCGTGAATACCCTCGATCGAAGGCGTCCTGGGCTCGGCGCGCTGGGTCATGCGGGCATAGATGCTGTCGACGAGTTGGCGGAAGGTCGGATCAAGACGATTGCGCGGATGCGGCAGCTCGACCTTGATCTCGGCCGCCACCCGGCCGGGGTTGGATGAAAACACCAGGATGCGATCGCACATCAAGACGGCTTCCTCGATGTTATGGGTGACAATCAGCACCGATTTGATCGGCAACCGGCCTTCGATCCACAGATCGATCAGGTCGGTGCGCAGCGTCTCGGCGGTCAGCACGTCGAGCGCGGAGAACGGCTCGTCCATCAGCAAGAGGTCGGGATGCACGACCAAAGCCCGTGCAAACCCGACGCGCTGGCGCATGCCGCCCGACAATTCCTTCGGGTAGGCGGACTCGAAGCCGTCGAGGCCGATCAAGTCGATCGCGGCCAGCGCCCGGGTGCGGCGCTCGGCGGCCTCGATGCCGAGCGCTTCGAGGCCGAGTTCAACGTTTTGCAGCACGGTGAGCCAGGGAAACAGCGCGAACGACTGAAAGACCATGGCGACGCCGTTCGGCGGGCCCTCGATCGCCTCGCCCCGGCATTTGGCCTCGCCGGAGGAGGGCGTGACCAATCCTGCGATGATGCGCAACAGCGTCGATTTACCCGATCCGGAGCGGCCGAGCAGGCCGACGATTTCGCCGGAGTGAATCGTGAGGTCCACCTTGTCGAGCACCAGCAGGTCCTCGCCGCTGCCTTTGGGAAACGAGCGGCAGACGCTGCGGATATCGAGCAGGCTGGACGATTTGATTTGATCGAGCATCGCTTTTCTCCTGGTCAGCCGAGCCGAAGACGCCGCTCGCCGAAGGCATAGAGTGGCCGCCAGAGCAGCCGATTGAACAACGTCACCAGAATGCACATGATGGCGATGCCGAGCACGACGCGCGGGAAATCACCGTTTTCGGTCGCCGTCGCTATATAGGCGCCAAGACCGGTGGCCGACAGATGGGTGTTGCCCCAGCTTGCGACCTCCGCGACGATCGAGGCATTCCACGAGCCGCCGGACGCGGTGATCGCGCCGGTGATGTAATACGGGAAGATGCCGGGCAACACGACCTTGACCCACCATCGCCATCCCTTCAGGTGCAGGCTGGAGGCGGCTTCGCGCAGGTCGCTCGGGAAGGCGCTGGCGCCGGCAATGACGTTGAACAGGATGTACCACTGCGTGCCCAGGATCATCAGCGGGCTGAGCCAGATATTCGCGCTAAGGCCGTAGCGAACGATCACCACCACAAACACCGGGAAGGCGAGATTGGCGGGAAACGCCGCCAGGAACTGCGCCAATGGCTGCACCCGTTCGGCGAGCTTTGGCCGTAGCCCGATCCAGACACCGATCGGAACCCATATCAAGGTTGCCAGCGCGATCAGCACGACGACGCGGGCGAGCGTGATCAGTCCGTACCCGAAGGCGCTGAGGACGTCCGAGAGATTCAAGGTTGCCGAAAGATATTGGTAGATCTGCCAGGCGGCGTAGCCGGTGCTGGCGACGACGACGCCGAGCCAGAGCGCATCGATGATGCGCGACGGCCGGCGATGCTCGCCCGATGCCATCTTCAAGGACGCGGGCACCGCAATGTGCAAATTCGAGATGATCTTGTTCAGGGCCGAGAACGGCAATGACAGCGCCCGCAACGCCCGGGTCCTGCGGAACAGGTCGAGCATCCAGGACGTCGGTGCGCTGGCGGACGCGGTTTGCTCGAACCGGAATTTGTCGGCCCACGCCACCACAGGGCGAAACAGCAACTGGTCGTAGGCGATGATGACCAGCAGCATCGTCAACAATGCATAGCCGATCGCCGGCAAATTCTGCTTCTCGATCGCAAGCGCCACATAGGAGCCGATGCCGGGCAGGGTCACGGTGGTGTTTCCCACGGTGATCGCTTCCGAGGCCACCACGAAGAACCAGCCTCCGGACATCGACATCATCGTGTTCCAGATCAGGCCCGGCATCGCGAAGGGAACGTCGAGCCGCCAGAAGCGCTGCCATCCGCTCAGATGGAAGCTCTGCGATGCCTCTTCCAGATCCTTCGGCACGTTGCGCATCGACTGGTACATGCTGAACGTCATGTTCCAGGCCTGGCTGGTGAAGATCGCGAACACGCAGGCGAGTTCGGCGCCGAACACCCGGCCGGGAAACAGGTTCATGAAGAACACGACCGTGAAGGTCAGAAAGCCCAGGATCGGCACCGATTGCAGGATATCGAGCAGCGGGATCAGCACCATCTCGGCGCGGCGGCTCTTGGCAGCCAGCGCCGCATAGATGAAAGTGAAGATGATGGAGCAGACGATCGCCAGCAGCATCCGCATCGTGGTGCGCAGCGCATAGAGCGGCAGATTGCTCGGATCGAGCGATACCGGCGCGACATCGAGCGCCGACAGCGGCGCCGTGGTCTGCTCGCCGCCGTAAACGATCAGCACCATGGCGCCGGTCACCAGGATCAGCGCGACTATGTCCCAGACGTTGGGCCGCAACACCTGCACAACGGCAGCCGGGCGAATATCCTGAAGCGCCATTATCAGCCGCCCTTTTGGTGTTGCCGGATCATGTATCAGAATTCGCCGTGCAGGCGGGCCGAGAAAACGGAGACCGGCCCACGGTCGGCGTTATAGGCGGGATTGTTGATGAACTGATAGTCGGCGGTGACGGTGAAGCCTTCCCTCACCGCGTAGGCGTAGTAGGTCTCGAAGATCTGCTCGGGACGATAGTTGAGCTGGCCGTCGCCGATCAAGAGGCCGAGGCCGCCGGCGGCGAGGAAATCGCGATGCCCTTGCGAAAGGCCGTTGATCGCGCCGCCGATGCCGATCGTATCGCTCGCGCGCCCCCAGAAGCTGCCCTTGATCGACAGGCCCCCTGAAACGCTGCGGTCGATATCGGTGAACGACAGGATTTCGTTCTGGCCGTCGTTCCAGCTCGCGCGCGCGAACAGCCCGACGTCCTTGACGATCTGCTGTTCGGCGTTGAGGTAGAAGCCATATTTGAAGTTTGGCTGACGGATGCTCGTCATCACCGTATTGATATCGAGCGCGGGGTCGGCATCCTCGATCGACAGCGCCTGATTATAATTTCCGGTGTTGCCACGGTTGGCGAAAATGCCGAGCCGCAGTTTGCCGGGCTGATCGAACGGCGAATAGCGTTCCTCGAATTCGGCGACGGTGCCGTAGTTGTTGCCGTTCAAGATCAGAACGTCGCTGTTGGGAGCATTTGGCACTGCGAACACGCCGGCGCGCACCGCCCAGTCCTTACGATTGAGTTCGACCACCGCGCCACGGGTATAGCCCGGCAGGTCGGCGGGGAAATCATAGGCCGCCGACGACCACATCGCCCAGTTCATGAAGTCGGCGCGCGGATCGTGCGCGTAACTGTTGTTGTCGAAGAAATCGCCAACCGCAAAACGGCCGATGATCAGCGTGATCCGGTCGATATCGCGCTTACCGGCCAATTGATTGGCGGCATCAGGAGCGTCCTCCTGTTCGCCGCCGAGGCCGAAGGTCTGCTTGAGGTAGTAACGTTGCGGACGGATCTTCGGCTCGGCGGCGCCGGCCTTTTGCGCCTCGCCATTCGGGAAGCCGGCGAGGCCCAGCGTGCCGCCGATGCCGAATCCCTGGGCCAGTTCGGGATCGAAATAGAACTCGCCGCCCTGCCACAGCCGCACGCCGAGGAAGGCCGTCGTGGTCCAGGTTTCCTGCGCCTGTCCGCCACCGGGAAGACTGTTCGCGCCCATGTAGGGCGAGCGGAACGCAGGATAGACCGTGGGCAGAAACGTGGTTTGCGCATGGACATTCCATGCGTCGGATTCCGGCAGCGCGGTCTTGGCAGGCTGGTCGGTCCCCAGCGCCATGTCGTCGAAGCGATAGTTCAGTCCAAGCTTGACGAGGTTGACATTGGGTTCGACGTTGACATTGGGCAGCCCGTAGGCCGTGAGGTCATACGTCCGGCGTCCCAGATCGATGTAGTCATATTCGAGCCGGGCGCTCCAGTTGCCGCTGACCGCGAACTCGACGCCCGCGCCGGCGGTCCAACCGGTCTGGATCTGGCCCGGCGTCGCGAAGACGCTGCCGACGCTGTCGTTGATATTGACGTGGCTGTGCCCCCAGGCAAAGCCGCCGGTCAGATACGGCAGCCATCGGTCGAAGGCGTATCCGACCCGGCCGCGCACGGTGCTGAAATAATCGACCGTCGCGTTGAAGGGAGCGGGCGCTTGCCGCGGCACATCGAGCGGGCTGTCGAACGACGCATCGGCCTCGACGCCGAGCACGACATGATTGGAAAACTGCCTGACATACCCGGCCTGATAGCCACCGATGAACCCGGTGATGCTGGGCGGCAGGAACACGCCCTCGCCAGGGACTGGATTGGTGCCGGGTCCGAGGCTGCCGCCGCCATAACCGACATGGCCGCCGATATAAAATCCGGTCCAGTCATAGACGGTTTGCAGCGCCGGCGCCTTGAGCGGCAGGTCGGCGGCGTTCGCCGAATTGGCGAGCGCCAGCATGCCCAGCGCGATGGCCGGGAACGCGCATTTCGCGCTCCGGCGTCGGCTCCATCGGACCAATTTGCCTTGCGCGAACATTACGGCGGTGTCTCTTGTCATTGCTGCAGGTTGCCGTCGTGATGCCACCAGGGAAATCTGGAAGGAAATCCGGCGAACGATTTCATCGCCGGGTTGGATGCCGTTTCTCCGATTGGACGCCAGGTCAAAGAGTCCCATCCCTCCATCATTGCAAATGATTTGCAATTGTGGGGAAGGATATGGGAGGTCTGCCCTGAATGGCATCGTTATGTGACAGTCGTGCAACAACCGAATGGGCGGCCTGGACAGGCTTGGGGAGCGGGCAGACACCGGCGATGGACGACGACGACCGAGACGATCGTCATGGATGACAGGCGTAGGAAGATTTGCCGGTTGAAACATCGCTCACCTTGACGTCCGCAGGTCGCGGACCACGGTGAGCGCGGGACTAGCAGCCCGATCGAGGCCGCGTCGTCACACGGCCATTGCTGCCGCGAAAACTAGAAATGATGATGGCGCCCCGTCCGGTGCTCGCCGCGGAAGCGTCGCCGATGGTGGTACTGCCCATGGTTTTCCGATTAAGCCGTTTGACGAGAACCGGGGGATTGCTCGACTTCATCACCCGGCTTCGATATATACCCCCTACCCTATGTAAAAAGACAGTGTCAACCGCGATGACCCAAGCACTTCGTGAGAAGGCCAAGTTGCTGAATCGCGTGCGCCGTGTGCGCGGGTTGATCGATGCCATCGAGCGCGCACTTGATGAAGAGAAGGGCTGCCCCGAGGTGCTGCATCTGATCGCCGCCGCGCGCGGCGGCATCAATGGCCTGATGGGTGAAGTGATCGAAGATCACATCCGCGAACATGTCGTCGAGCCGACCAAGCCTGCGGAGCGTTCTGAGGGAGGGGAAGAACTGATCGAAGCGATCCAGTCCTACCTCAAATAACGGCGTGAGGTGATTTCGTAGTCGGAGCGTTTTCAAGCCAACGGGTCGCGCGAACGCGCGCCCGACGACAGGCTCCGTGGGCACCAGTTCGCATAGCAATCTGCGCAGATTGCGTAGACTTATCTGCGGTAAAAAACGCGTCAAACAAAAAGACTCGATCCAAAAGGGATGACCCGCCCGGGGGACAACCGGGCGGGTCGGGTGCGGCACGAGGTGGATGAGGCTCCGTGCCGGACGCTGGAACCAGGGCGGGTTCAGCCGAAAGCGCGGCCGATCGTGCCTCAGTAATTGCAGGTGCGGACGCGGCCCATATAGTTGCCGTAGGCGTCGAACTGGCGAACCCAGCCACTTTTACGGATTGCGCACAGCCGGGAATGAGTGGGTACAAGAGGGCAATAACCGTTGCAAAACACGGGTTTCTGGCGGTCGCTTTCGTGCAGGGGAGGGATTGACCGGGCAGGCTTGGACGCTTAAATGTGTGTAACAAAAAGTGTGTAACAAACCGGTGTCCCCATGTCCCGCCTCAGCGCCACCCAAGTCAAAGACCTCGTCAAGGCGAGCGAAGACAATCCGAAGTTCACGCGCACGCCAGATGGCCAATCGCTCTATCTGTTGACGCGCAACGGTCGAGGTTATTGGTCATATCAGTGGCGGGAAGGCGCCGCGTCACGTGCCAAGATGCTCGGCACCGCTGCCGACATGTCGCCAGCAGCGGCCCGCATCAAACGCGAAGAGGAAGCCGTCAAGCGCCGGTCCGGCAAAACGTCGGAACGTCGTGGTGCGGCTAATCGCAAACGCTCGCGCAAGCGCAAGGCGGGTGCGGTTAAGCTGTTCTCTGAAGTCGTCGCCGAATATCTCGAAGGCGTCGCACCCAATTGGACGGGCGGTCTCGAGGGGCTGGAGGCCAAGGCCTATCGTCGGACCCTGACACGTCACGCGCTCGCATCGATCCCGGTGAACGATGTGGCGACGGCGGATGTCGAAGAGCATTTGGGAAACTTCAAACCGGCAACTGCGGAAAAGACCCAACTCCGCGTTCAAACGATTTTGGATCATGCGATGTTCAAAGAGTATCGCGCCAAGGGCGAGAACCCTTCGCGCCTCGAAGGCCATCTGGAGCACAGCGCGGTCCGCAAAGTCGCTCCAAAAGCCAAACATCATCCTTCAATGCGTAGCGCCGATGTCCCCGCGTTCATGGCTCAGCTAGTCGCGCTCGGTACGCCAGCGGCACGAGCACTCGGTTACGTGATCCTGACTGCGGTCCGGCGAGATGAGGCGCGGGAGATGCGATGGAAAGAGCTTGTCGACAACGTCTGGACATGCCCGGCGGAACGTATGAAGGGCAAAATGGAAGAGCGCATCGAACATCGCGTGCCGCTGTCTCCGGAAACCATCAAGTTTCTCGGCAAGCGCGGCGCTCCGGACGATTTTGTTTTTCCCGGCGGTGACGGACCTGTGAAGCCGATCTATGAGAACGCGATGAACGTGATGCTCAAAGAGTTTTTAGCTGCCGGCAAAATCTCGCTGACTCCGGACGGAAAATGCCCCGTGCCGCACGGGTTTAGAACGACGTTCAAAGGCGACTGGGCATTGAAGGCGGGATATCCGCATGAGCTTCGTGAAATGGCCTTGTCGCACGCCGTTGGCGACGCTGTAGCACAGTCCTATGGCCTCCCGGCGCATGAGCTTTACACGGTTCGCATTCCAATGATGAAGGAGTGGACCAAGTTCGTCTTTTCGAAGTCGAGATAACCGGGGCTCGCCAGCAAATTGCCTTTCTAAACTCGGCTCGATGTCACGTATCTCACGCCAGCCTTTTCCGTCAGGTGAGCATTGCCACTGAGCGGTTAGCCGGGGGCACCATCAAGCCCAGCAAGCGCGCTGCCGTGACGCTGGAGGCGGCGATTGCCGACTAGGTTGCGCATCTAGAGAAGCAAGCCGCCAAGCGCGGGAAGCCGGCGCGCTGGGCCTACGTCGCTCAGAAGATCGCCGATAAGGTAATCCTGCCCAAGCTTGGCAGATGGTCGCTCGCTGACCTCTCAAACGCCCCTGCGGTCGTCAGGGATTGGCATATTGAGATCACGGAAGAGCACGGACCAGTGTATGCGTCGAACTTGGGTCGGTGTCTTCGCATTTTCCCCCGGCAATGGGGGCTTTTGCCCGCTTCTGGTAGTCTCTGTATTCGTCTCCGACGAGGGAAAAGCGGCATTTTACTCCCCTGTCTCTTCACCGAAAATTTCCGTTCCCCGCTCAAGGGGAGACCGGTTCGATGACTGGGTGGTGGGTCTCCAGTTCGCCGCATCCAAAAATTCAGTTCCCGGCGGCTGGATTTTTCGGCGCGAAGCTCACCGCCCTTGAACAGGGATTCCAGTTTTGAACCAGCGTAATTCGGGATCTCGGGCCCTCGCTGCAGCTATTCCGGATTGAGCCCGAGCGCCTCAAACTGCCCACCAATTGAAGCGGCTTTTCACTTCTCGCGCTTGCCTACGGTCGGGAAAATCAGTGACTGATCCTCCACTTCCTGAAATGGAAGTTCATCCACGGCGGCCGTGGTGTGGAGCTCTAGCAACGACGGCATGGCAGCGGATCCGAGAGGAATGTCGACCGAGGAAGGTCGAAGTCGCATGGTTGCGACAACGGCGAGTAGAGCGACGGCGGCGAATGCAGATATCGTCAGACCTTTCATGGGGGCCTCCGTCTTCCAGCCATAGGTTTGTCTTGCGCGGTTCAAAATCTCGTTACGTCGAGCCTTGGCCCGGCAATGAATGTCGTTAAAAAAAGCCGGCGCTCAAGTCTAAGCCGCAAGTTGCGATGCACAGTAGTGATGCGAGCAACCCCAGACCACAAAAGATCGCGATCGTTGTCAGCGGGCTCTCGTCGGCAGAGGCTGAGGCGGAGGCTGAAGAAAACGCACGCGATACAGCTCTTGTGACCGCAGACATCATAGCCTCCAAATCTCGCCCCAAGGATGGGGTTAGTTTGGCATTGGTAGCTCAAACCGCGCGCGGCCCATGTGAACCAGGTCACAGCACTGAACAATAACAGCCCGATCGGAGTTTGCTAAAACAGGCCTGCGGGCAAGGACTCGTTTCCGCGACGGCCGGGTGCTGCAGCTACCCCGGATTAAGTCCAAGCGCCTCAAACTGCCGGCTCCATTCAGTCGGCAGACCGCGGAGCCGTTCGACGCCGATGCCGCAGCTCGAGGACGCCTTCAAGGTGCTCGACGACAGCGAAGGCGCGAACTAGTAGTTCGCTGAGCTCTGTTTAAATCGGCGAGGGCAAGTTCGTCACCTCGCCCCGCTTGTGGGGATAGGTCGAAATTCGCAAAGCGAATTTCGGGTGAGGGGGCCTATCCGCAGAGTCAGGCTTTGCCGCAAGCAAGGGCTCCTCACCATAGCCGATGCTTCGCATCGGCGTTCTTCTATTAGGTAAGGACGGCGGCCGTTGGCCGCCTACGCCCTCTCCCCGCAAGAGCGGGGCGAGGGAGAAAGACCGCGCCGAGCCGGGCATCGCCGGCCGATTGGCGCTGGCCAGCGGCAGCGCGAGTCAGATAAAGCTCGCGGATCCTGGTTCCGCGGGCAATCGCATGACGACCGTATCACTGACCATCTCTGAGGTTTTCGATTTTGCGCTGAAATCCTACACCGCGGGAAAACTCGCGGAGGCCGAGCAGATCTGCCTCAAGATATTGTCCGCCGATCCTGGTTCCGCCGCCGCCTTCAACCTTCTGGCCGTGATCGACACGACGCTGGGCCGCAACGACAAGGCGCTAGCCAATTATGAGCGCGCGCTGGCTGTGTGTACCGAAAATCAAATTCTGCAATATTGATGGTGAAGGCCGCCAAGGACAGGTCGTGAGACGACGGCGCCGAGGCGCTCAATCGCGCGATGGATAGGGGCGTCCTTGTTCAGAGATCGATGGGTCCTCGACACATTATAATAGTCGGCATACCCGCGTAGGATTTGGCGCAGGTGCGCTTCGCCAAACACGATCATGTGGTCGAGACATTCGCGGCGGATCGAGCCGACGAGTCTCTCAACGTAAGCATTTTGCCAGGGCGATCGGGGTGCGATCGGATGGTCCCGAATGCCCATGGCACGGATCCGCTGCAAGAAGACCGGACCATACGAGGTGTCTCGATCCCGAATGAGATATCGCGGCGCGTGGTCCCACGGGAACGCCTCGGTGACCCGGCGCGCGATCCACTCCGCGGTTGGGTTTGCCGTCACGCCAAACGACACCCAAACTCGTCGTCCGTGGCGCACAATGACAAGACAATACAGAATTTGGAATGCGATCGTCGGCAGGACAAAGAGGTCGATCGCCGCGATGCCGTCGGCGTGATTGCTGAGAAACGTCCGCCAGCCCTGAGACGGTGGCCGCGAGTGGCGGCACATGTACCGAGCGACCGTCGACTGGGCGACCTCGAAGCCGAGCTTGAGCAACTCACCATGAATACGCGGCGCGCCCCAAAGTGCGTTTGCACGGCTCATCTCTCCAATGAGTGTGCGCAGCTCAGCCGAGACCTTCGGTCTGCCAACACGGTTGCGGGATCGCCAGCGCCAATACGCCCGAAACCCGGCGCGGTGCCAGCGAATGATGGTCTCCGGCCTGACAATCGCAACCGCCTCAAGGATGGACGGAAACCAGCGATAGAGCCAAACAAATAGAAAACGATCCGTATTGTTGAGGTGCGGTCGCTTCGGCGTTCGCCGGCGAAGCACATTGACCTGTTGCCGCAGGACCAGGTTTTCCGCTTCCAGCGTTGCTCTCGCCTTGAAGCGTGAAACCAGGATACCGAGAATCAGCCTGAACGGATCGGTCATCAGGATGCGAGCTTACGCCGTCCGCTTGCTGCGTCTACGCCGAATCGAATTTTCGGTACACACAGCCATCCCAATCTGGCCGCTGACGCCCGCATTTTCGTAAAGCAGGTGCGAAAGGGATCTATCATCGCCGAGCTACTGCCGTTTGCTCCATTCGTAGCCTTTGGCGCGGAACAGATCGTGCAGAATTTGGAACAGGTCAACGCCGTCAACGAATTCGTCAAAAACTACGGCGGCAAGCTTAAGACCTACTTCAAAAAGGGCGGCGAGGTTCCGGAAGCAACTCGATCCGACTTGAAAGACTTCATGGGATCGCTCGTTGCGATTGCGAACGATCCCGATGGTTCGGCCTCACTCGAATCCGCAATTTTTGAGGACGGTAAAAAGAAGATCAAAGCGGCTGTAAAGTTCACCACGCGGGAAGCTGTTCGCGCGGTTGAGCATATCGAGGAACACCGCAAGAGGCTTGAGCACAGGGACAGCGCCGACTACCAGCAAGTCATGATGGTTTTCCGCCAAGCGAATGTGAAGGACAGCGCAGTGGGGAAGCGGACGGGCGAAACGGTGATGGTGGAGGACATTTCAGATCGCGAACTGCCGCTTGTGTACGCCTCAGATTTGGCAGAACAACGCATTAAACACGAGATACGAGAGGCCGATGATAATCTGTTCAAGAAGGGCTTCATCGTTGATGTGAACGTGCAGACCAAGGCCGGACGGCCTGTAGCCTATCGCGTAACAAACTTGCATCAAGTTATCGACTTGCCGGATTAGATTTCATCCAGCGCGACACCCTCCAACTCCATCGCTGCAAGGCACGCCAGAAAGAACGTCGCTGAAAACGTCCCGCGCTTGAGCTTGTTGGTGATCGAGGCTTCCGTTTCAGAGAAGCCGTGCTTTTTGAGCCGCTTCACCAAATCGACGTAGGTAACCTCTTTTTCTTTGAGTTTTGTCTTCAAAAAAATGCTGGCTCGTTCGGCCCATTCGGCCTCTGATTTGGCTGATCCCATTGAAGTACCTCTCATATTTGAGAGCTATCAGATATGATAGATTATTGTTGACACGGGTGCAACCTGTCATTAATGACAGCCTATCAAATTCGATAGGTTGTCAGTGGCCTAACACTTCCTCCTCAGCCGTGCAGCAAAGACCCTGAGCCTCGCTCAGGTCTTCCGCATCACTGATGCGGAAGCCGAGACGGCCTTCAAAGGTCTCCGCTGGCCCGATACCCCCCTAAATCCAGCAACGGCACATTAAGTCAACCCCGCCCTAACCGGCGGGTTTTTCTTTGCCCAAAAGAAACGGCCCCAGCGCCACGGAAGCACTGAGGCCGCCCAGGTCGGTGCCGAGGGGGGCGTGGTAGAATTCGGCACCGGACAGCTAACAATCCCCAGCGGCAGCCGTTCCTGAAATTTCCCGTCTTCCAGCTTGCGCCATCCCCGGTTTGTTCGCGGGACCGCTTCAGTTGGCGGCCCCTTTCAGCCAGGCGACCTCTCGCCAGCCATTTCATCCCCTGATTGAATCCAGCAATCACCTTTCGTTTTTGGTGTGGACCCTTTTGGTTCCTACCGTGAATTCGGTACGGTAAAACTAGGGTGCCGGAATTGGATGACCGACGGTCGAAATGGCTATGAAGGGGATCGGCCACCCATCTGTTACCATGCAACCTATGGTGCAGGATCGTTTGCTCATAGTGCTGGCGATCTGTTTGGGCGTCATGACGGTGGCGCTGGTCGTGGCTGCTTCATTCCGGCTGTGACCCCCAGAGTGTTAGTCAGTCGCCAGCCCCGCTCAGCCGCCACGCCGCCGGACTGCCCTCGCCAATCACCGACTTGCCATTCCGCACGCGCAGCGCAGCAAGAATGACCGCTTGCAGGGCCTCCTCTTGCTTCCGGGTCGCCGTGGGAGTCTTCCCGGTCAACAGCGCGTCAGATTCTCCCGCGCCGTCATCGGCCCTGTAGCCCTCCGCAGGGTGTCCACAACTGCCCTGTATACAGGTCGTTCGCTTCTGCAGCCTTTGGGCGCTTACAATGAGTTCGCCGCTGGCGCCTTGACCGTCAGGCCTAGCTCCACCAGGCGGCGGAATGCATCGGAACGGCTGGTGTCGTTCGCGACGGCCCAGGCCTCTACGGAGGCATACGATCAGGCATCACCGGAGATCCAGCAAATCGTCTCTGACAAAATACGCGCATTCAAAGCAAAGTCGGAAACACCGACATTCCGGTAAATTTACCGGTCCCTGAGGTAGGACAATCGGTCCCAAATTTAGCGGCTGAACAACGAATGAAGCGCCGGCGCCGATCTCACCGGCAGCGGATAGCCTCACATACCAGACGACTGCGGCCCTGAAACGACAAGGGCGCGTACCTGTGGATTCCGCGCCTTCGTTGGCAAAACTCCGGTGGATTTCAGTTTGAGCGCCCTCCGCTTCATCGTTGCTGTTAGCAGCTTTTTTGGCTTCAACGTCCGCGTATTGGATTCTCTCATGAGAGCCTCCCCCTCGAATTCCCCGGCTTGGGAGATTGAGGCGGAATTGCATGGGTGTGGAGTCCAAACTGTACCACATAGCTGATGAGACCACCGACTGTTGCCAGATTGAGACACGATTTGTGCTTTCAACGCGGGGACGGCCTCGATCGGCGGAGGCGCTTGGTTTGCTCGAACCCTAGGCGATCTACTAGCCCGCCCGTTCAGCCCGGCGGGTTTCCCTTGCGGTGGCCGCCGCTACCGCTCATGTTGCGCCATTGCTTCAAAAGGGAGGCGGTCGTGGCGACAGGTACAGTGAAGTGGTTCAATGCGACAAAGGGTTTCGGATTTATACAGCCGGACAATGGCGGCAAAGACGTGTTCGTGCACATCTCGGCCGTGGAAAAGGCGGGTCTGAGCGGCCTCAACGAGGGCGCCAAGGTGAGCTATGAAGAAGTGGCAAACCGGGGCAAAACCTCTGCGGAAAACCTAAGGGTCTGACGCGCGTAGAGGCCGTCGCTGACTCAACACCGCGGCGGCTTTTGTTTCGCGGTGCAGAATTGACTTGCTGTTCCGCCGGTAAAGGCGTTGCCTAAGCCGTACCATGGACCCGCTGGATTTTAAGTTCGTCGACAATCTTCGGCCGCCTTGCTCCAGGTGCGGCGGGCCATTGATATTGACCCGGATAGAGCCAGAGGAACCGGGTTTTGATCTGCGGACCTATTATTGTGCCGCGTGTGAAGAAACTGAAGTTATTTTCGCGGCCGTTTAGACCGTAGTCTTACGGGAGCAAATCTTCATTCTTCCGACTGGTTTCGCGCACATCATGGCCGGATGGCTGAGCAAGTCCGGGATACCCGCGAGTGCGAGAATTGCCACGCTGAAATGCAGCCGGTGGGCAAGCTGCCCGCTATTGGGTGTAAACCTCTAATCAAAGTGTTCCGCTGTTTCGGGTGCAACCGTATTGCATCGGAGGCGCAGTAAGGCCGCCTCCGCGCAGGCGGCTTTGCTTCCGGTCTCGGTGACGATGCCATACCAACCTGGTGTGGCTGGGGGCACTTGGAAGTCGCAGCGGTCGATGCTCGTCCGATGCTATGGTTGTGGCCATGCAAGGTCCGTCGGTCGCCGGTCAGCTTTCCCACGTAGTCGTCGATAGCATCGATTAACTCGCGGGCCGGCTCGCGGGCCTTGGTGTCGAAGATCAGGTAGCGGCGCAACTTGTCCAATTGCTCGAGGTCGGCGGCGACGGCTTGGGCCCGCCATTCCTCACGGCGCTTGCGCTCCCGGTCCTCATGGAATGCCTTGGCGGCGGCGCGATTTTCAGCCTTGGTCATCCCGCAACAAAAGCTTTTTCACGCTCGCGGCGCAAATTATCAATCCCTTGGGGGCAGGAACGGCGTCGAGCCACCGGCGGTCGCGGGTGTGGAGAAGTCGGTGGTGCTTAGAGGCAGCCGGTTCACGCGGGCGGGCTGCTGTCGCGCAATAGGCTTATGGTCGAGCACCATGGCGCATTGATCCGGTGTCCACGTCTTGTTTGACCCCTCGCTCGTGACGACGATCTCGTCGAGTTCGGGCTCCGTGAGCCCCGGGGCGAACTGGCAACAGCAGCGACGGACGGCGCCTTCGGGATCTGCTGGGTAGCCAACGTGGCATTCCGCGATCCCGCCGGGCGCCCGCTGGTATCGCTGGACGAGCTAATGTTCGAGGACGGGACCGCTACCAAGGGGGACAACGTCAGCCGCGGCCTTTGGGACTAGATGCGCCAAAGCGCCCCGGAAGGGCTTATTCGGCCAGGTCGTAATGCTGGCACAACTCCACCGCGATCGTGTCGGCCATGATCTGGCAGCGATGGACCTCCGCCGACTGGCGCCCGTGGATCATGGCGTGCCAGCCCGTATCCACGTTGCGGTGAACGGTCACTTTGAAATCGCCGGCGCCGATCCGCTGCTTCACGATTTCTTCAAGCTCGGCGCCGGTCTTCTTTTGCTTGTCCACGGGGCGGGCTCCTTTGATGACAACGGCGTAGCTGAACTGCAGCCGGTTTATTTTCCCCTTTGCCTTCAGCCCGATCTCAACCATGCGGGCCTGGTGGGTGTTCTTCATCGCTTAACTTCGAACGCCGGTTCTTTCGTGGCCGGGAGTCAAGCAGATGCGGCAGCGGTGGGAGTTGGAAAAGAGGCTTGGTGATGGGCTCGGTGGTCGGATCGTCCTGAACCTTCGCCAGTTGTTTTCGGCTCATAACCAGCCCAATCAGGCCAGCAATCACCAGCAATGTGCCTGCTAATATGAGCCAATGCGGCAACTGCCATTCCATGACGGTTACGCTATCCACCTATTTCTTCACCATCGACCAGACGGACCCTAGCTATTTCCAGCCTCATTCGCCGTTGCTTGGGGTGCGGAGATTTCGCGATAGCTATATTGAGCTTTTCCGCCCGGACGTGAACGCCAGTCTTGCTCCGCTCCATTTTAGTGGCGATTTCCGAAAGGTTTAAGCCGGCGAGGGCCAACACTCGGAGGCGTGCAGTCTCCGTTGTGTTCCACGGAGCGCCGCTCATTAGCCCATCTGCCTTTGCGGTCTCGCGCGCCGCAAGAGAATATTTAGCCGGCTGGCCTGCTTGCGAATCTCAGTAGGCGTTCGATCCATGCGAAGCGCTATCGACCGGGTGGGCATTCGATCCTGCACCATCGATCGCAACATCTCATCGTCCGCAGGTGTCCACAATCTACCGGGGAGGCGCCTGAGGTCGGTCATTTGCCCTTCGCCTTCAGATCCGCGGCCTCGCGCGCCAACCGCTGGGCTTTCAGGCGTTTGTGGTTTTCCTGAAATTCGGGTTCGGCTTGGCTATCCGATATTGTCTGCCGCGACCCTGTCGGATTGAGGGCCCTGCGAGCAGCCTCGTCCTCAACCTGTTCCGCGGCCGTTCGCTTCGGCTTGATCATTTGGCTTTCGCTTTCAGCCCGAGCTCGACGAAGCGGCGGATAGCGTGAGAACGGGTGTCGCGTCAGTGAGTCCCGCTGGGGACCTATCCCGCCGACTAGCGTCTGGTGCGCAGAAGTCGGCCTTGATGCTGACCGGGCCGCCGGTTGACGCCCAGCGGGTTTTGCTTTGGTCGTTGCTGCGGGATGCGGCGACTTGTTGGGCGTTGATGGTGTGGCTTTCCGCACTTCAAGCTTTGGCGCGTTTGACGCGATCGGCGGTGGGAAACGAGAAGCCCATCGCTGCTCGAAGCGTCTTTGAAGGTCTAGAGGAATAATGCTCATGGCTGAGGCTTCCGTTCGCGATCGCCCCAACATTCATAGAACGCGCGCGTCGGCTTAAAGGTCCCTGCGTCAGGCCTATTGTGTCCCTCAGACGATGAAAGGTGAGCCCGCCGGTTCAAGCCGGCGGGTTTTTGCCACGAATTGTCCTTATGCCCGATTTCGACCACGCCTCGCGGGCCCAAGGGGAATGGTCAGACCCGGCGCGTGTCGTCCACCACTCACCGCGCGCCGGGCCGCTCAAGTGACTACGAGTGTCCAGACGATAAGGTGAGGACGCCCGGTTCACGTCGGCGGGTTTTTCTTTGCCCAAAAGAAACGGCCCCAGCGCCACAGAAGCACCGAGACCGCAAGGTTGTTTGGTGCTGAGGACTTCAAGGACAGCACCGGACGACTAACGATCTCCAATGCTGGCCGTTCCCCGTTGAACCTTAATTGCGCCCGTGCCGACAGATAGACGCTGGGGGATTGCTATTTCCAGCTTTGCGAAACGCCGCCAAGCAATATTCGGCTTGGTGGCGTTCTGCGTGAGGGCCGGTTTTGCAGGGGCGCGGGCTCAGTTCCGCGCCGCATTCAATTTCCCAGTGCGGGACGCAGGAACGAACGTTAGCGCGCCAGATTAACGAAGGGGGCGAACTTCTAGGATATCCAGACATGCGCCTTGTACTCGCCGCGCTCTGCATCGCTGCCTCTGCCTCGATGGCATGTGCTCAGACCCAGCCCGACCTAAACCGATTAAGCGCGTCTCAGCCCATCCACGGGAGTGCTACTTCGCCTGACGAAGACAAAGGGCAACCTTCCCCGCAGGGGCCTACCGGTTCACTCACCACCGGTAGCGGCGGTCAGACGGCCGCCAGTCCCCAGGGCGGTACTCCGCCAAACATGCATCCCGTGCCTGAAGGTTCAAAGACTAGCGCTGATCAGAAGTAGCGCCCGTCGCTGTCGCGGGATCATCGATCCCGTTTCGGCTTCCGCTTTCCCCAGTGCGTGTCTTTGCGGTCGGGATTGAACTCCGGCACCACGCCGCGGTGCAACGCCTTCACTACGCCGATGCGCGCCAGCATGAGCCAGGCGCCGCCGGTCTCAGCGGCCCGGATCAAGTGCTCAACCGCGATCTGCCAGATATCGAGATCATGCTCTGCCTTTGGCAATTTGGTGATGAAAGTCGCAGCGTCCCGGAGCGTCACGAGCTTCCGGCCATCGGCTAGGACGATCGGATCTTCGAACTCGCGGGACCAATTCGGAGCGCTAGTCTAATGGCGCCAGCCTTCTTTGTCGAATTCGACACGCGTACCGGCCGGCGGCGGGGGGGATTATCCAGGTCGCTCGGGTTACAGCGCACGCAAGGCATTCCGGCGGCGCCACAACCGCAGGCGTGGTCGCCATCCCAAGGCTCCTCCGGGTGGTTTTCACACACCCAACCAGTGTCCTCGCAAAGGCCGCAAGTCATGGCGCCTTCGGCTCCCGCAACCGTTTCTACTGAAGTTTCGTATCGATCCTTGGGAAAACGTTCAAAATAATTCCCGCCACGGCCGGGCGGTCTTCACTTCTCGGGTGTACTTCTCACGGATGTGTGGGTCGCGGGGGCATGGGCCAGAAAGCGCGCTTGCAAGCCGCCTGAGGACTGGAATGCTGAGAGCCTGCGTCGCATACTGGCGGATGGTAAAGACAGCCCCCGAGTTTGAGCCTCAGAGGATACAAAGCGGTCGCTGGTTCGTTTCGGTGAAGACCGGGAACGGTCCTGATTCTCATGTAGGAGACTTCGAGACCGAAGCGGAGGCCATGGAGTGGATTTCGACTAAAGCGAAATACTGGCCGGGGAAGCCAGGCGCTCCGAAGTGACGCCCGGGATGGGCAGTCGGCGCGCCGATCGGTCAGGAAGCGCAACCGGCACCGGATCTCGGCTCATGCGAGGCGGGAACGGCCAAACGAGGGGCGCGGGGCTTCGGTCCCGCGCTCATCTACTGCCAGCGTCAGAGGGCCAGCCGGAGATGGACCATGTGGGTCAAGAACGCGCAAGCGAAGCCCACCACTAGGAGGCTCGAAGCAGCCAGGGACACGAGATCGATAGACCAAGGGTGAAGGACTCCGCCGATCAAATCGAAGTGTCTGGAGAAGGTCTGGTCGCGGTATGTCTGGATGCGCATGAGAGACCTCCTGGTGAGATTGTTCAATCGGCTGCTTGCCAAACAGTTCCACTACGCCCTGTAGACACCCCGCTCACGCCGCCGGTGCAGACCTCAAGCACGCCGGTTCACGCCGGCGACCTTTTGCGTTTTGGATCTGGTATGATCGGAACTTCACCTCGGGGCCGGGGGATTCGATGGGCGAATTCAGATTCGAACCGATTAAGATCAACGCGAGCGCTCCTGGCGGCGAGCGTGTCGTGCGCACCTTTGACGATATCACCGCCTTCGCGGATGCCCTCGATACGCCCCAACGGCAATCGACACGCTGGCAGGCTGTGTCGGCAAACGCGCCCCAGGCCCGTTTCGGCGCAAGGCGCGCCGAGGCCCACCAGGCCATGCGCGACGCGCTGGCGGCCGAGGGATGGTTGGCGGACTAGCGATGGGCGCCAATTCGCGCCGGCATCCTCGCATCACCGGGAACCTCCCATCCACCATCCCTATTATTCAGACTGGGCCGGGGGGGGGGCGATCCCAAGCCTCGTCGCGGTCCAGGCGCGGCCTCGTCGCCTCAACCACTGCGGGGCCGCGTTCCTCACGAAAAAAGCCGCCCACCGGGGGACGGGGGCGGCCAAGTTCGTTCGGCGCTCCATGAC
The DNA here is from genome assembly GCA_963755895.1 of uncultured Alphaproteobacteria bacterium. Lineage (GTDB taxonomy): Bacteria > Pseudomonadota > Alphaproteobacteria > Rhizobiales > Xanthobacteraceae > Bradyrhizobium. The sequence goes on along the minus strand of CAVWMD010000012.1, from coordinate 188,959 downwards.
GCACTTGGGCGCGACACGGGCGCCATCAGAATAAACGGCGTTTGACGACAGAATTGCGTAAGGGGTGCGCGAACCGCCGTTTCCTGGCGGCCCGCCGCGGGCTGACAATCACGCCACCGGTTGAGGTCTAAACTGGCAACGGCTGGCTTGCCATGCGAGGCGGCTGAGGCGGTAACGGTCAACGAGGGCGCGGGCTCGGGTCCGCGGTCACGGGCCCGCCGGTCACGTCGCCGGCGGGTTTTGCTCTGGACAACAATCTGCAGAGTTGCCTGGTCGACGGCTGCGGACGCTATGTTCGGTCATCGCTTTCACAGCCTCAATTTCGTCGGCGCATACAGCGATGCTTTTCCGATCCGCAAACACGAGCCATTGATGGGGGCCAATTTCCTTGATTACGTACTCGGTCATTTCGACGCCTAGGCAGTCGGTGGACCCAGAGGCGACTTTAACAGATAGCCCCAATTCGTTTCAGGCCGACTTCGTGGCGGGGGAAACGGTTTCGACGAAACCGGAGGTTTAAGGCGCCGCCTGGCAAGCAGCGCTGACGCGCCCTGCGATAGCCGGGATTGCCAACCCCATGAGCCCGCAAATCCCGGACTTACCGGCGGGCTTCCCAGAGTCGGGGAAAGGCGTTAGTCCCATCACCGAACGCGCGCATAAGCCGCAGTGCGGGCGGAAGCGCTTCGGTAGCCAGCGGCAGTCGCCAAAGCTGCGATACTCAGCCCTTCGCCGGAAGCGTGCTCGCAAGGGATGCGGAAGACTTCCCCTTTCCTAATAGCCATTCGTCTTGGAATAGTTTCTCGGAGCGTCACAATCCATGGGCGCGCATTCGAGGTTCGAAGCTCCAGGGTGGCTGTAGCTAGCCATGACCCGTAACCCATGGGATGCAAGACCTCCAGAGGGGCAGACGGTAATAACTGCGCCTCGAGAACCTCGGCGGCACAAAGATCACGAGCGTGAGCGCCGACGGTCCCTGTGACCAGCGCGGCCATAGCGAAAGCACTTGCAACAATTTTCATACTTATCGCTCCGCCGGCAGGGCGCGTCGGACGCAAGGCTACAACAAGGCGTTGCAGACGCCGTCCTACCAAGCGGCGACACCTCGGCTTGTTTGGAGAAGGGAAACGGTGATCTGGCGGACCTTCAAGAGCGTCGAGGATGACGGGTTAACGCCGTGAGCGGACATCGTTTCCCTGGCGACGTGCGTCGGCTTGCGGCTCACACCTAATTTGCCATAACAGGATCGAGGCCCTTTTGGCTACAAAGCTTAGGAAGAACGTCACGGTTCCGTAGCTTATTTCCAGCGTTTAGTGCAGCGATGGCTCCCCCCGTGATTGTACCGCCCGTGGTCGTTATCGTCGCGAGGAACGGCTGCCAACCGTCATAGCGGCCGTTGCTGTTCTTTACGTTGACTATCCCGCAATATTGAAAAGAGCTCACAGCATCGCTCGAGGGCTTCGAAATCTTTGCCCATCGGAATTTTGCATCTAGCGGATTATCTAGGCCGCTTGCGAATCCGTCCACCAGCGTTGCTTTCTCCGCCGTTGTCAGATCGCGCATCTCCCGCCGAGCGGGGTTAGCCGGCGCCAAGGCAACCCTTGTTTCCTCAGAGGTAGGTGACGGCGTAGCTCCTCCCTCGAGCGTGGCACCGCAGCCTGCACATGACACTGTGAGCCACGCCGCGGCTAGAATACGCAACGAGGCATACCTGCGGTCACTCCGTCCAGAAAACTTCCCACGCGCTTCCCGCGATACATCCATGCGAAGCAAATAGCGCGTTAGTATCTGGTAGTGCATTAGATTTTTGTAATTTGACACATTTCGGTCTGTGAGACGAAAAGCGCCGCCCGTTCTCGCGCTATACGCACACATGGGAACAACTCGACCAGGTTCCAAATCCGGCCCGGCATAGGTCAGGCCCAAAATATGCGCCAGCGGCCGTTCACTCTAGCGCCGCCAGGTGCTGCAAGGCTCGCGGCGGGACGAGGGGTCTGCGCTCCTGTAGCACCCGATTAACCGTCCCGTACACCAGCCTGCAGAGGAAATGCGGAGGAACATAATTGACCCGCAATGGCCGTGGAAACGAGCCCGCATGGGTAATGCGTATAATCAGATCAGGGCTCTTGCCATTCGAACGCCGCTGTTGTTGAGCATGTCGCTCGGTGGGTGTGCGACTTCCACTGGTGGTTCATCGCTGATGGATGCGCGGGCAGAAGCGCCGATGCCTCCGAAAACAGGCGCCTATCTCCCCGTGGAAGATCTGCCGCCACCGCGCGAAATGTCCGTCATGACACAGGACGAGCGGTCAAAGCTTAAGAAGGAACTGATCGCCGCACGCGACCGCCAAGCCGCTGCCGCTAAAGCCCAAGGAACTGAGCCCTCGAAGCCCAATTAACACCGCCCCGGTCGAACGGCGAAGCACATCGGAAGATGGCGCGGGCTCAGGTTCGCGCCGCTCCGTACATCCAACCCAGACGAGCGGCTATCATTCCGCAACCGGAGGGCGAGGGCAAAGGGTCCTCAACTCAATAGTAATCGCTTCCACTGCGGAATTCGGATGGCGTCGGCCGCCACGTGATGGCTCGGGCGGAAACGCCACGCATAAAATTTATCGATCGATGTCACGGGGCAGCCGCTAAGGGTCGTCTACTCGGCATTGACGCCGCTAACGCTCTCGACCAGCCGGACGAATTGATGGCGCATGACTTGGTTTTCGATCGCAGTCAACGCCCGGCATATACGCAGGTTCAGCGGATCGGTCATCAACGTTTGCAATTCCTGACCGGCCTTGCTGACGGTGTGCCCGTCGGTCTGGAAATACGAAACGCTCTCGTCGAGCGCGGCCGCGATCTGCTCGAGCCGGACTGCGCTGACCCGGTTGACGCCCTTTTCATATTTCTGGACCTGCTGGAACGAGACGCCCAGCGCCTCGCCTAGAACTTCCTGGCTCACGCCAGCCACGACGCGGCGGGTACGGATCTTCTCCCCGAGTGTCTTGTCGGCCGGGCCGGACGCGCGTGGCTTTGGTGTCTTTGCCTTGGTAGCCATTCTTGGGTCTCCTGCGGTGAGGGGCATATATTCGCTTTAGCGCAACCTAAGCGCGCGCAAAAGCCGCCCCTCTCATGAGGGCTTGTCCCATGAGGGCTTGGCAACCTATTGCTTGGCACCGGGGGGATTTGCTTCCGGGGTCGGCGCGGGCTCGGCCGTGGGTGAGGTATCCCGAAGTTCTGGTGGGGCCAAACAATCGCCGGCCCAAAGCTTAGTCCCCTTGACTGTTCCAACGAGCTTGCAGGCCATTGGTGCCGGCGGCTTTACCTGCTTTAGAGGCTTGCCACCCACCTTGGAGGCGGTTTGGGCAAAAGCGGTCGCCGAAAGGCCGATGATTGCGGCAAGTATCACCAGAGTCCTCATCGTCATTTCCCCTTCGCCTTCAGCCTCAACTCACGCGCCAGCCGCTCAGCTTTAAGGCGTTTGAGGTTTTCCTGAAATTCCGGAGCAGCTTGGCTTTCCGCTATTGCCTGCCTCGACCCGATCGGATTGAGGGCCCTTCGAGCAGCCTCGTCCTCAACCTGTTCCGCGGCCGTTCGCTTCGGCTTGATCATTTGGCTTTCGCTTTCAGTCCCGGCTCGACCAGGCGGCGGGACGGCGCTACCGTTACCAGCCGTAGCGAAAGGCCAGATCTCTCGGCTCGGAAGCGCACCGCGGCTACAGTGCGTCCAAGCTCCGCTGCTATGTCCCAAGCACTCATTCCGGATATCGCCAGCGAACGCAGTCGTTCGTCTTCTACGTTCGTCCACTGTTTTGCGTTGAGTCGAGCATGCTTCATATCCGCCTCGCTTTCTTCGGCGGTTTCTCGCCCGGATCCTTCGCGACGATGACCAGCACGGCATCCAGCATGGCCCGGATAGCCTCAGGGCGGGTCATCGGTGCAGCCTGGTTGGCGATCCAGGCGTCGACCGCGGAGAGCCGGTCTGGCTGCAGGCGGACGCCAACGAGGGTTCCTTTGCCGGTCGGCGCCGGCCCTCGACGTTTCTTTGTTATCACGGTTTGACGTTTCATAAGAACCGTGTTAACACAGAAGCAAGCCGAGGGGAAGTTATAGCTTCCGCTCGGCTCTAACCCCGAGCAAGGATCCGGACCATGCCTAATAAGGCTGGCTGCGTGAATATCACGCCACGGACGACCGCGTCTGAATTTCTAACCCAAGTGAACCGCCTTCAGATCTGCTGATGATCCGCGACCCCTTCGTGGCCCGTGCTTTCAAGGCCGCCGAGGACGACGGTTTGGCGCCCAGCATGGCCGTGATCGACCACCCGAAACACCTTGATGGCGGCGCTGCCGAGGTGATCGGCGCCACCGGCCGGCATTTGGTGGAGGCCTGACCATGAAGCATGTCCCACCGCCGGAGCCGAAGCCGGAGGCTTCGCAATCGGCTGACATGCAGGCAGAAGCCGAACGGCTAGAGCACGCCACCGACTAAGCCGTCACAGGGTGCGGTGGCGATCTTCGCGCGACCGTTAAGGCGCTGATCGTGGCGATCGAGTTCGTGGAAGCCGAGATGGAGCGGCAAGTGTCCCATGGCTTCCGTCGCGGCGTGAAGCATGGCCGGTTCGGCACGTATTCAGGCTAATCACATGCCCGACATCGACTTCATCCGTCGCGAGATCGAACGCATGCGAACCCAGGTTCACCGCCAGCGCGGCGAGATCAGCCGGATGGTAAACGACCCGTTGTTCCCATCGTGGAAATTCGGCCGCTGACATTGAAGCTTGCTTATGGAGCGCGAGCATTAAGTGATGGCTAGACTATCTGTCCGACGAGTCCTTGATGAGCAGCATCTCGACGATCGCATTATCCGGCATGAACGCGGCGGCTCGCCGCCTCCAGGTCTCCGCCTCTAACGTCGCCAATGTCACGAGCACGGGCGCGCTCCCCAACGCCGATGGCACGGTGCCGGCCGGGGCTCCACGGGCCTATGCACCGCTTGAGCTTGTCCAGACCACGAGCGCCGGCGGGGGCACCCAGACGACCGTCACGACGACGCCGTCCACGATCGCGGTCCCCGATCCGCAGGCATCCCTCGCTAACCAGAACGGCCTCGTCGCCGCGCCCAATGTCGACCTCTCCCAGGAGTTGGTCAACCAGATGATCTCAAGCTACAGCTTTGCCGCCAATGCGACAGTGATGAAGGCAGACGACCGCATGACGAAGATGCTGCTCAACATCACGACGTGAATCGTCCCAATGTCCCTGACGCGGTCATCCAATGCGGTAAAAGCAGCAGGCCGCTCGCGCAGCCCGCCGCATCACTCGAGTTATTTTGGCTCGACGCCCTCGACTTTTAAGTCGCGAGCCGCTGGAGCGTGCTTATCAATCCACTCCTTGCCGCCGCCATTATAGAACTTGTCGTAGGCGGCTTCATTTTCATAACGGATGATCACGTAGCGATTGCCAACCGGGGGGCCGCCGTGGTCGACCTTGGCCTTGTTAAAACCACCGGCGATGTACACGCCGCCGGCTTCCTTGATCATCTTCTGCACGTCCGGTAGCGCTTTCTTGTATGCGTCTTCGTCGGTGACGTTAGTCTCGTACACCGCATAGAACGCCGGTCCAGTAGCGGCGTGCGTGTAGAAGGCCGCCCCTCCAGCGCCAAACACCAAACATGCCGCGCCGATCGCGGCCGTTGTTAGCCTCTTCATTTCCCTTTCCTCCCAAAGTGCGCGCGCTAGGACCGGGGCGCGCGCTGCCCGGTACGAAATGTGACCAGGGGTGTTGCCAGCGCAGACATCTGCCCGCCGCAAATTTCTCGCCGCGCCTTGGCCGCCGCTTTTAGCGGATCAACAAGGCCGCAACCGCACAGCCGAAGCCAAGCAGTAAGAGGCATGAAGCTGTCGCGGCAACGAGGTCAATTGACCAAGGATGCCCGCGTCCGCCGATCAGGTCGAGGTGTCGGGAACGGTTTTCGTCCCGATATGTCTGAAGGAGCATGGCGGCCTCTTCGTGGTTGGCCATTCCATCGGCTATTGCCAAAGCAGTTCCTCTTGCACGCGCGAGATCACGCCCGGCGGGCCTTACCTCGGTGGGTGCAAATCGCCTTGAAGCCAGCGTCCAAGGCCCTTGGACTTCATGGGATCTTCATACGCGGCAAAGGTCTTAAGGACCTGATTGCAGACAGCGCATTCAAACGTATGCAAGTCGACACCCTGGGCGAGTGCGGCCTCGATGCTGACGAGCATCATCTGGGCCTTGCACCTCGGACAGGCAGGGCGCTCAATTGCGGCGAAAGGAATGACGGACGACAGGCGTTGAGATTGGGGCATGATGTATGCCTCCCTCGAACAGGCGGGAGCGCAACACTCTCTGTCACCGGGTAATGCCTGGGCGGCGGAAGCGGTGATTGTCTAGCTATGCGCCTACACGATCTCAAACGCGAGTTAATTCGCGGATATGTGAAAGGAAAGTGGGCACCAGCCAGTGCTTGTGCGCTGCACGCCAACGGGAGGCAGTGTTATCCGAAGCGGCATCTGCCCTTGACCGCTCGCGCGCGAGCTTCCGCTTGCCCAATGCGGACCGTCACTTTGGTGCATCCGGCCCGTCCGTTTGTTCGAGCCATTGTACTATCTGCCTTGAGGCGATCGTCCGTTTCGGCAGATGAGGATTGAGCGTGCCGGCGGTGACGTTTGGTTTGTCGATCAATTTCGCTCTCGCGAATTTCTTGGCCTCTTGCTCGTTCGGAAATGTTTCGGTCGCCCTTGCGAGCACCCGCTTTCCCCGTGGCAGTTCAAATGAGACGTACCACGACCCTCGGGACTTATTAGCCATGAGACCCCCTCGCGCGGTTTTTAGATGCGCGGAGCGGACGTGATCGGGCACGCTGCCGATCGCGGGTGTGGAAAAGTCGGCGGGCCGATTTTCGGCAGGTTGCGGCCGGTCAGAATCGTAAGGAAGCGCAGCGCCATTTCATCTACCTTCGGGGCACGACGTGCCGTGGGCGAAGGCGTGAAGGATTGTCCGAGAGCCGGATGCGGGAGATCTGCATGTCCGGTTCGATGAGCGGGATGTGGAAACGGAGCCAAGGCTGAACCACTAAGGCACCGCCAGACGAAAGAGGCGGCAACAGATATGTTCTACCTAACGCCACCGCGCCACATCTCGACTCTACCCAGGCTGTGTAAAACGCGGATGTTGAGGTTTGCAGGCGCAGCCGGCCGGCTTAGGAAGCCAAGCCTATGCTCGGATCGCTTCTATCAGGCCGCTATAAAGCGGTCGCGGGGGCGGGCTCCCGGAAACCGTCATCACGATGTCAGAATGTCGAAGGCCGAAAAATAAGGTCAAAAGTGCCAAGAAACCCAATAAAACCGGGCACTTCTAAGCGGGCGTAGTTCAATGGTAGAACGGCAGCTTTCCAACCAATCAGCGGAATTTTAGAGATTCAGGTGAGCTCGCGCGATTCCGAGCCTTGATTGGGCGGCACGATCGCCTGTTGTGTAATTCCACTCGCAACGCGGCAGCCTCCTGCGTACGGAATACGTCCGACGCATCATGGAAGGCGTTGCGGCCGGGCAGCATCATCGACCCGACATTTTCGCAGGAAACAGAATGATCAGCGGACGGGTCGACTAATGGCTTCCTCCGCAAATCGAACCTCATTCAAGACAAGATCCGTCTGGAAGTGCGTGAGATGGCCAAGACGTTCGGCTTCCGGGATGTCGGTCAAGCTTTCGTCCTCACAGGCCGCGCGATGTAGTCGGACCATGCCTGCATGATTTCGCGTCGCTTCTCTAACAGGTCGGACCGCTGATACGCCTTATCGACCTTCGTGCGCTTGTCGTGTGCGGTGCATAGCTTGACCAGATCGCGAGGGAAATCGGTTGTCTCGGCGGCCCAGTCCCCGGAGCTCGACCTCATCCCGTGCACGGTGTAGCCGTTGCCGCCGTTCGCCTTCAGTGTGTCACGCAGGGCATTGAGGTTGCTGACGTCGAACAGCGGTGCACCGTTGCCGCGCCGCTCGCCGAGCAACGCGAGCATCTGGGGCGTCAATGGCACGCGATGGGTTTTCTTGGCCTTCATGTGACCGTCTAGGCCGCCGGGGATGATCCACGTCGGCTGCCCGTTGCCGTCTGCGTCGGGAACGTCCGTGATCTCGCTCCACGTTGCCGGGGTCTTCGTGATCTGCCCCTTAAACTCTGCGCCGATCACTTCCCCGGTTCGTGCGCCTGTCAGGATCGTCCATTGTAGCGCCCGGGCGTCGTCGCTGTTGAGCTTGGCGAGGCCCGCGTAGAAGCTCGGCACATCGCGGTAGGGCATGGCCTCATAGTGCTCCTGATCTGGAGAGCTGGTGGGTAACCGGAGTTTGCCGGTTTCGGCAAACCGGATGATGGCTTCGATGTAGAAGCCGACGTCGCGGCGGGCTTTCGTCTGGCCGTCCCACGTCGCAAATGCCTTGTTCTTGGCGGCCTGATCTATCGCCCGCAGGTGCAGCGCCCTGAAGTCCGGTATCTTGCCGAAAAGGAAAGCGGCGTAGTTCCCGGGCTCGATTAGAGGCGGCCCAGTGCGGCGACTTGGCTTTGAGGTATTCGGCATCGCCTCCGCAAAGGTCTTCCCGGCGGCTTCCGTAGTGCGTTTGAGGTGGAACGCCGCGGGAAAAGGCGGGGTCATCAAGCGCATAACCCAGAGCCTAAACCCTCGCGTCTGCCGTGTCGTTGCGCTCGGCACGCCGACGAGTTGTGAACGAGGCCAATGGTATTTTCAACGCTACGTCGCTGAACTCCCGACGCGGGGCGAAATCGTTCTATTCGATCGCAGTTGGTACAATCGCGCCGGGGTCGAGCGTGTGATGGAGTTCTGCAACGAGGACGAATATCAGGAGTTCCTTCGTTCCTACCAGTATTCGAGGAGATGTTGGTGTGCTCGGGCATCTATCTCATCAAGTATTGGTTCTCGGTGAACGACGAAGAGCAAGAGCGGCGTTTCCAGGAGCGCATCCAAAATCCAATTAAGCGTTGGAAACTCAGTCCGATGGACGTTGAATCGCGCAAGCGTTGGGTGGATTATTCGAGGGCCAAGGACGTAATGTTCGAGCACACCGACCGCAAGAAGACTCCGTGGCACGTCGTAAATGCCGATAACAAGAAGCGAGCCCGACTCAACTGTATCCGGCATCTGCTAGATCAAATCCCGTATCGGGACATGAGACCAGTGCAGATTGAGCTTCCTCCCCGCCAGCCGGATACTGGCTATAGGCGACCCAAGAAATCGATCCAGCGTTTCGTCCCACAGGTCTATTGAGCCGACTGCCCTTCTACGGTGCGAACCTCGCTGCGCGCTCCCACTGATCGGTGATCGAATTAGATACGCTGTTTGCTGCGGTGTATGAGTCAGCTTGTCGCACAAATGCGAAGTCCCGACTGCATCGAGCAATGTCCGACATCAGGGGCAACCCGAAAGACATTTGCTCGTAATGAGTTCTTCTCAGTTTGACCCATTTCAGACGTGGGCATAGCCGGACACCGGCCCACAATTGTGCTATATGAACATTCAATTTCGCCGTGTTTGGGGCGCACCTTGAGCAGCGAGCAGGTAGAGCGGCTCGCAGCCATTCTGGCGGCGGATGTCGCGGGCTCCAAGGGATCGACGAAGAAGGCACACTGGCGCAACTGAATTCGAGAGCGGCTGTGCATGATAAGGTCAGCGAGCAATAATGCCCAATGTGCCGCGCCATCTCGAAGATATAGCCCCAGGCACCAGTCTGCTGCCCATCCCCTTTTGTCTATCGTTGTTCGCATGCCTATTCTTTGCAGTGACGATAGCACTCGATGCCAAGGTCTTCCAGGGAACGTTCACCCTCCCAGTTTGGCTATCGGTTGGAAACATCGACGATGCCCGGGCCCTACTCAGCGCACTTCTTGGCGCGGTGAGCACGGTCCTTGCGTTAATCTTTTCGGTCAGCCTGCTGGTCTTTTCTGCGGCCGCAACCCAATTCGGCCCGCGTCTGATGCACCGTTTCCTGCGCGACAGGATGATGCAGATCACCCTGGGACTATTTGTCGCCACGTTCTTTCACGCGCTACTTACATTCATCGCAGTCCGCCAACAGGGGGCGGACCAATTTGTTCCTCAACTGACAATAATGACGACCTGCACCTTGGTGGTGATTTGCTTCGCATCGCTGGTTTTTTTCAACAACAAAATCGCGACGTCAATTCAAGCGAACAACGTGCTGCCCGGAATCCTCGAAGACTTACAGACTGTCGTGACTCAGAGATCACACGCCATTGCACAGCAGGCCAAGCGCACGAGCGAGATACCTCAAACTCCTGGCACACTACAGTTGCGAGCTGTCGCAGAACTCCAAAAGGTCTCGGCGCAAGATGGCGCCGTTGTGCGCAGTGTCATCAGTGGATTTGTGCAAGTAATTCATTTCGAGCGGATGGCCAGCGAAACCGCGCAGGCTAATGTAGTCATCAGCCTTCTCTTCCGTCCCGGGCAGTTTGTCGGACAGGGAGAGACCATCGCGCGCGTCCTGCCAGCGCAGTGCGTCAAAGCCGTGGGCCCGTCAGTCATCGGGGCGGTAAAACTCGGCCGACATCGCAATCTCGACCATGATCTGGAGTTCGCTATTGCGCAGTTGGTTGAAATCGCGCTTCGTGCGCTAAGCCCAGCGATCAACGATACTTACACAGCTCTTTATTGCATCGACTGGCTCGGTGAGGCGATACGGGGCCTGGTTAATGTGCCCGAACAGACCGGTATCTGGAGTAGTGAAGACGGAAAAGTCAGCATACTTTTCCCGCCACTGCAATTTCGGGATATTGTGAAGACAGCGTTCGATTTACTGAGGCAAGCTTCGATCGGCAATGCGGCGGTCAAGATTCATTTGCTGGACACATGGTCCAGGCTCGCACCGGATCTAACGAATCCGATACAAAGCCAATCGCTACTGGAGCAAGCGCAGGCGGTGTGGGAGGCCAGCTCTCAGGAGACAATGGCCGCAGTTGATCGGGCCGACATCAAACGTGCCTATGATAGCTCAGTGGAGTTGCTATCGGCCTTTCTCAAAGAAGAAAGACTTCTCAAAAACGCCACGTTTCCGACGGCCGCCTGCGATAGGTCCGATCATGCATAAGTTGATTTCAGGTATCGTCGAGTTCCGTGAACAGCATTTGCCTAGGCACGCGGAGCGATTTCGCGAGCTAGCGTTTGCGCAGTCACCCGATACGCTGATGATCACCTGTTCGGATAGCCGCGTGGTACCTGACCTGCTGGCTTCGACGGACCCGGGCGACCTTTTTATCATGCGTAATGTCGGCAATCTGATTCCGCCGGCGACCGACGAAGGTATATCGATCGGCGACCTCTCCGAAGCGAGTGCGATCGAGTACGCCGTATTGGGCCTGAAGGTAGCGAATATCGTAGTGTGCGGTCATTCTGAATGCGGCGCGATGAAAGCGGCAATGGAGCGCAACCCGAGGCCCGACGCGCCCAATCTTGAAAGGTGGTTGCATCATGCAAGAACCGCAGCATTCCGGCTCGAGCACGAGGGCGCGCTGGATGCTACGTTAAAGCCACATGATCAACTTTCGCAGCTCAACGTGCTTGTGCAGCTCGAACACCTGATGTCCTACCCAATCGTGCGCGCGCGGGTCGTGGCCGGAACGCTCCATCTGAGCGGTTGGTGGTTCGACATAGCCTCTGGCAATATGTATTCCTACGAGCGTTCAAGCCGTTCGTTTTTGGTCATCGACCGCCAGCTAGCCGAGCGATTAATCGCTCGTCTCGGAGAGGCTTGAGTGAGCTTGTTTGCCAACGCATCGACACCATCCTGCGCAGGCGCAAATCCCGATGATACTTCTCACAATCAAGCTTCCAAATTTCAATTGTCGTTCAATCTTACGACCGCGAAGGCGCTTGGACTGACAGTGCTGGCGACGCTGGTGAGCAGCGCCGATAAGGTGATCGAGTAAACAGCGTTTTTTGCTGCGCTGCATGAGTTCGTGCATGCCTTGCGCGAACGCCTCGGAGGGCGCCGCGTCGGCGTACTCTTCGTCAATGCCGGCATTTGCAAGGCCCACGAGGAGACGCCGTCCGCGGTAGACGAGAGCGACTTCGTCGACATGATGCTGACCAATGCGCTCGGACCGATGCGCGCGGTCGAACTCTTCGAAAATCTCGTGCCCGCAAACAGCACGATCGCGGTCATGACCTCTGAGCTCGGCAGTATCGCCGGAAACAGAGGCTTCTGGGAGCTCTACAGCACCAGCAAGGCCGCCCTCAACATGCTGATGAAATGCTTCTCGGCGCGCCATGCCGGCGATCCACGCGCGCTTTTGCTGGTCGCGCCAGGCTGGGTCCGCACCGACATGGGGACCTCGGCCGCAACGCTCTCGATCGAAGAAAGCATCCCGTTCGTTGTGGAAACCGTCGAGCGCAGTCGCGGCCGGGCGGGTCTGCGCTTCATCGACCGCAACGGTCGAACCTTGCCCTGGTAACTCAAAAGCAAACGGAGGAACTCATGGATACGATCATCACCGGCGGCGTCAGCATCCCGCGCGTTGGCTTGGGCACGTACTGCAAGCCGGGCGGCGGCTGCCAGCCTGTCGTCGAAAGCGCGCAGGCGCTCGAAGGACCAGCACTACGTTACGCCCCCTTCGCGCCTGACTGGAACGGGCTGACGCTTTAACTCTCAGACGCACTTTCAGGAGGTAAGCATGTACGCAGTAACCGGGATCACCGGAAAGGTGGGCGGCATGGTCGCCCAGACGCTCCTCGCGACGGGCAAGAAGGTCCGCGCCGTGGTGCGCGACAAAGCAAAAGGTAAGCCCTGGGCCGACAAAGGCTGTGAGGTCGCCATCGCGAGCATCGGCGATGCCGACGCACTTACGGCCGCTTTCGCTGGCGCTGACGGCGTTTTCCTCGTGACGCCGCCGAACTACGATCCGGATCCCGGCTTTCCGGAGACTCGGGCGAATGCCATTGCGATTGAGAAGGGAGTCGTGGCAGCTCGACCGGCCAAAGTCGTTTTCCTGTCGACGGTCGGCGCGCAAGTCGCTGAACCCAATCTCCTCAACAACTCAAAGATGACCGAGGAGACGTTGCGCCAATTGCCGATGCCGGTCGCGTTCCTGCGCGCCGGCTGGTTCATGGAAAACGCGTCCTGGGATGTCGAGGCCGCGCGGAACGGTGTGGTGCCGAGCTTTCTGCAGCCGCTTGATCACGTCATTCCGATGGTTGCGACGGTGGATATCGGCCGCCAGGCCGCGGCGCTCCTTCAAGAGAGCTGGAACGGCGTTCGGATCGTCGAGCTCGAGGGGCCGCGTCGTTACTCGGCCGCCGATATCGGACGGGCCTTAGCCGCCGCTCTCGGCCGCGACGTCCGCATGGAGTCCGTTCCGCGCGAGACCTGGGAACAGCTCTTCCGCTCGCAAGGCATGAAGAACCCCTTGCCACGCATCCGCATGGTCGATGGCTTCAACGAAGGCTGGATCGACTTTGAGCGTGCGGGCGAACCGTTTGACGCTCGCGACCTGCAAACCATCTTCATCCCTCCCTATTCACTGAACGCAAACTGCCGGTTGGCGCAAAGGGTGACGCCGGTATCTGGCTTCCATTGCTCGCATTGTTCGCTGGAGCACGTCAGGCGGAGTTCGCAGGTCTCCGTGTCTCATACGTTCGGGAGGATGAAGAAACGCGCGTCCCCCTCATGTGGTTGGTCAGAGATACCAAGGCCGGACGGAGGTTGAAGACCCAGCAGTGGTCGGCAAAGATGTCCGAGATGGTCCCTAAACCGGACCTGAGGGCGGATGTGTCGAGGCGACGCGAATGACCCGAACCGGAGTGCGCCAGGAAAGCTGGCAAAGAATAGGAGGTGAAAGTCCCCCACGGGGTAAGGACTAGCCATCCGCCCCGACCCCGAGTGATGCGCGGCGTCCCGCGAGGGCCGACGTGAAGCGTTCACAGGGGAGACCACGGGCCAAGTATTGAGCTGCGAAACGGGTCTAATTCCGAGGTGCCGATCTCCTTCCGTTGAAGAGAAGGCAACATCGTCCCATGGCGAATGGCTTGCATGGGAAGAACCTCGCGCAGTCGGAGACCTTGTGCACGTGGAGAAGTTCTTTGCACGGAACCTGGGAAGTCTCATCCGTGTCCGGACAGGCAAGCCGGGCCGGTTCATGAAGGCAACAGCCGAACGATGAACATGCACGCGGATGAGAATTCGGACGGGGTCATAGTACCCGAGAAGCGGTCGAACAAAGAGGGCTTGCCCTCGGCGGAGGCCGTGGAGGGAAGGACCCCGCCCAAGGGGAACGGCGGCGAGACGGCCGCGGCCCGGACACTGCGCCGGGATACCGCGTCGAACGGACTCATCGCCGTGCGCCGAGCGGCGCGACAGGGCAAGAGTGTACGGTTCACTGCGCTGCTGCATCACGTCACCATTGATCTCCTGGAGCAGAGCTACCTTTCGCTTGAACGGGACTCCGCACCGGGCATCGACGGCGTGACGTGGCAGGCCTACGGAGAGAACCTCGAAGGGAAGCTAAAGGACCTGCACGACAAGGTGCACCGTGGCAGTTACCGAGCGCGTCCGGCCAGACGTACCTACATTCCGAAGGCTGATGGCTCGAAGCGGCCGCTGAGCATTCTGTGCCTGGAGGACAAAATCGTCCAACAGGCAGTCGCGACGGTTCTCGAAGCAATCTACGAGGAAGACTTCCTCGGGTTCTCCTACGGATTCCGGCCGGGGCGCGGCCAGCATGATGCGCTGGACGCCCTCCACGCCGGCATTCTCAGGAAGCAAGTGAACTGGGTGCTTGACGCGGATATCCGGGGCTTCTTCGATGCCATGGCCCACTCATGGATTATCCGTTTCCTCGAGCACCGTATCGCGGACAAGCGTATCCTGCGACTCGTTGCAAAATGGCTCACTCAAGGTCGGCACTGTCGAAGATGGACGCAGAACACGTGGCGTATGTGGCGCTCCGCAAGGCGCGGTGATCTCACCAATTCTGGCGAACGTCTACCTGCACTATGTGTTCGACCTATGGGTCCATCGCTGGCGCCTCACCAAGACGTCGGGCGACATGATCGTCATCCGCTATGCGGACGATACCGTCGTCGGCTTTCAGCATGAGCACGAGGCACGGGCGTTCCTTGACGATCTCAAGGAGCGAATGCGCAAGTTCGAATTGGCGTTGCACCCGGACAAAACCCGGCTGATCCGCTTTGGTCGCCATGCGGTCAAGCAGCGTGAGAAGCTTGGAGAGGGGAAGCCTGAAACCTTCGACTTCCTTGGCTTCAGTGTGCTGCAGAGACACATAGAAAGGAGGGCAACCCGAAAGGGAAAACAGTGTCGTAAAGCTGCGTGAGAGATGAGGGCAGGCCCCTCGAGACCGGCTTTCAGGAGCAGGTCTCAAACCACTTCAAGCTGCTGCGGTAAAGAGCCGTGGTGGTGAGCGTTGGAGAAAAAGCTCAAGGCAAGACCTCGAGCAGGTGTGCATCCGAAAGACGAACGAAAGTGAACCCATCGAAGACGCGTCGTTAAGAAGCTTGGCGTCGCCAAAACCAGAGGTGTGTAGCCCTTCTGGGACAAGTCTGTCAGGGGCCTGATGACTGGGCAGATGGCGACCGGCGTAGAGGGGGCGTGAGTTGGATGCAGGCTTTTGCGCGGAACTGCAGGAACCAGTGCTCCGATGGCAAGGGAGAAGCACAAGCGGCGAAAACCGCGAGGCGAGAGTACCGAGGCGGAGTATTGGGGCGGACCGATTCGCAGTAGTGATGAAGGCCCTGTAATGGGGCTGGAGCGAAGGGATCGGGTCAGGCGGTCGTATGGTCGAAACAACTGGAAACAGGAAGATGCAGATACATACGACAGACAAGCCGTTCAATATTACAAAGAAGCAAGTGTACGAGGCTTACAAAGCGGTCAAATCCAATGCGGGCTCGGCCGGTGTGGATGGGCAGACGATCGAGCAGTTCGATTCCGACTTGCGGAACAATCTCTACAAGCTTTGGAACCGGATGAGTTCGGGAAGCTACTTTCCACCACCGGTGCGCGCCGTCTCCATTCCCAAAAAGACTGGAGGCCAGCGGATTTTAGGTGTGCCCACCGTAGCGGATCGCGTGGCCCAGATGGTTGTCAAACAACTCATTGAGCCGGACCTGGACCCCATATTTTTGGCAAACTCCTATGGCTATCGGCCGAGGAAATCGGCGCACGATGCTATCGGCGTTACGCGCAAGCGGTGCTGGAAATACGACTGGGTTCTAGAGTTCGACATCAAAGGTCTGTTCGACAACATCGACCACGAACTTTTGCTTCGGGCTGTTCGGAGGCACGTGACGTGCAAATGGGCGCTGCTCTACATCGAAAGATGGCTGACGGCGCCAATGGAACAAGCTGACGGTTTGAAGGCTGAGCGAACCCGTGGGACTCCTCAAGGGGGCGTTGTCAGTCCGATTCTGGCAAACCTGTTCCTGCATTACGCGTTTGATCTCTGGATGACACGGACGCACCCAGACCTTCCGTGGTGTCGGTATGCAGACGATGGGTTGGTCCACTGCCGAAATGAGCAGGAAGCTCAGGCTCTCAAGGCGGAGCTTCAGGCACGGCTGGCGGAGTGCCGCCTGGAAATGCATCCGACGAAAACCAAGATCGTCTACTGCAAGGACGGGAAGCGCAAAGGCACGTATCCGAACATTCAATTCGACTTCCTCGGATACGGCTTTCGGCCCCGGCTGGTTCGACGCTCCCGAGACAACACCCTGTTCTGGGGCTTCAACCCGGCGGTCAGCGCCTCGGCGCTGAAGACCATGCGGGCGGCGATGCGGGAACTGAACCTCCGACATCGAACAGATTTGCCTATGGACGAGATCGCACGGCAGATCAATCCCCTCCTGCGGGGGTGGATCGAATACTACGGACGATACGCGCCCTCGGCTCTGTACCCACTGCTCAGATACGTCAATCAGATGCTTCTGGCTTGGGCGATGCGGAAGTTCAGGCGCTTTAAAGCACACAAGATCCGCGCGAGTCGCTTTCTGCAACAATTGTCGCAGGAAAAAGCGGGTCTGTTCGTACACTGGCGGCTTGGTATGACCGGCACGTTTGCCTGATGGGAGCCGAGTGAGGCGAGAGTCTCACGCTCGGTTCTGCGAGAGGCCGGTGGCGAAATCCCACCGGCCTACTCCCCCGCACTTCTGCACGCGATCACGCAAATGGGGCACCTTCGTCATCGGGCGCAAGACGATCAAGAAGCGGATGCGAGCCAAGCTACTGGCGATCAAGATCGAGTTGCGCAGGTCAATGCACGACCCCATCGCGAAAACCGGTACTTGGGTGAAACAGATGCTGAAAGGACATCTGAACTACTTCGCAGTCTCGGGATCACAACGAGAGCAGATCCTGGCATGGCTGGCATCGCCACGTTTCGCTGGTGATGCTCGCCTTCGCCATGATGGCGGTGATCCGCCATCGCGCCAATCCGGTTGTGCCAAAAAAAATGCAACGCCGAACCAAGACAAAAACAAAGACGTCACCACCCAGTCATTGATCCGTTGGTCAATCCAGGAAGTCCGCCGCATCGCCACCAGACTCGCTCGAAAGCGCATCCAGCCCGCACACATCATCGCATGGTCACTCTGGCGCAGAGCTCACCAGGCCGCCGCTCAGCGGGCGCATTTCAAAGCATATAAGCAACTGTAATGCTAGGGTTCAGACTCAATTGAGCCAATATGCGACGAGAGCGGCGAGATGAACAGCAGCCAAGAAATTCCGGGCGAGCTTATCATATCGGGTAGCGATGCGCCGGAAGTCCTTGAGCCTGCAAAAGCAACGCTCGATGACATTTCGGCCTTTGTAGGCGCGTTTGTTGAAGGGATGGATGACGACACGGTTGGATTTATTGGGGATGACCGGCTTAGCGCCGCGACGAACGATTTCGCCGCGAAGATTGTCGCCGTCATACCCTTTGTCAGCGAGGAGCGCGCTCATGGGCGGAGCGAGCGCCAGCACGTCGGGCGCCGCCGCGATATCGGCATCCTGGCCTGGGGTCAGATGCAGGACGACCGGCCGGCAGAGCGGATCGCTCAGCGCATGGATTTTTGTGGTGCGGCCTCCGCGCGAGCGGCCGATTGCTTGATTGTGCTCCCCCCTTTTCCGCCGGAGGCGCATCGGTGAGCTTTGATCGACGTCGAGTCGAGCGACAGCACGACGGTATCTTTGCCTGGCTTGGCCAGCGCCTCAAAGATCGCGCACCATCGTCCGCGCTTGGCCCAACGGTTGAAGCGATTGTAGACCGTCGTGTAAGGGCCGTATTCACGCGGACAATCGCGCCATCGTGCACCCGATTGCAGCATGTGAATAATGCCGCTGATGATGCGCCGGTCGTCGTCCCGATCCGGCCCCGTCAGTCCCGTCGGCAGATGTGGCTCGATACGCGCCCATTGCCTGTCATTCAGCCAAAACAAACCAGCCCGCACTCTCTCGCCCCCAAATCAAGAACACATAGGCAAGAGAATCACGTGGCGTTATTTAGGTACAGACCCTAGCACTACAGTTGCATTTTTCAGCGACTTCTGAAATCGATGGGCAACCATGATTCGGGAGATCATGGATGGCTGGAGCATCGATTGAGACGACGCTTGAACTGTGGGCATCGTCATTGCGGGATGTGAAGCAGCGGATGCGCCCGCTGTTTAGTCAGGATCGGGTGGCGGCGTCGGCAGGGCAATTTCTCGACGGATTGCTGGGCAATGAGCCGCGCAAGACGGGTTGGATGCGGGCGGAAGCAGCAGGGGACCCTGGCCCGTGGCGTCAACAGGCGATTCTGGGCCGCGGGAGCTGGGATGCTGACGCCTTTTGTGAACTGGTGCGGGACTATGCGCTGGAAACTCTGGCGGACGATGACGCGGTTCTGGTGATCGACGAGACCGGGTTTCTGAAGCAAGGCAAAGCATCATGCGGGGTTGCGCGGCAGTACACCGGCTCGGCAGGCAAGATCACCAATTGTCAGATTGGCGTGTTTGCCTGCTATGCGTCGCGTCACGGCCACGCCTTCATCGATCGCCGACTTTACTTGCCGAAGGAGTGGACCGACGCTCCCGGCCGGATGAAGGCGGCGCACGTTCCCAAGGACATGTGCTTCGCGACGAAGCCGCAGCTTGCACGGAAGATGATCGCGCAGGCGATCGCAGCCAAGGTGCCGTTCTCCTTCGTTGCCGCGGATAGCGTGTATGGAACGGGCGACATCGAAGCCATGCTGCGCAAGGCCGGCAAGGGCTACGTCCTGGGCATTGCGTCCAACCATCAGGTCCGCTCTTGGGGCAAGGCCCAGGTCTTTGTCGACACCGCTGGCAACGTTGCGCAGAGCCTTCCTGGCAAGGCCTGGCGACGACTGTCAGCGGGCGACGGCACCAAAGGGCCGCGGCTGTATGATTGGGCCTATCTCGAATTGGCCGACCTCGAGGCTGGAGACTACAACAGCACGTTGACCGGAACCTGGACGCGAGGCCTGCTGATCCGCCGCAACATCGGGGACAGTGAACTCGCCTTCTTCTCCACTTGGTGTCCGAAAGGCACGTCGGCGAAGAAGCTGGTTGCAGTAGAAGGCTGCCGCTGGTCCATCGAAGATGGCTTCGAAACCGCCAAAAACGAATTTGGTCTCGATCACAATGAGACCCGATCCTGGCACGGGTGGCACCGTCATGTCTCGCTGGTCATGCTGGCCTTCGCCATGATGGCGGCGATCCGTCATCGAGCTAACGCCGCCGCTGTGGGGCCCAAAAAAACGTTGCCGCGCCGATCGATCAAACGTCGCTCCTGATCCGCTGGTCGATCCAGGAAATCCGTCGTATCATCCTCAAGCTCGCGCAACGCCGCATCCAGCCCGCTCGCATCATCGCATGGTCGCTCTGGCGACGCGCTCACCAAGCCGAAGCAAAGCGAGCGCACCTCAAGCGAAAAATGCAACTGTAGTGCTAGCTGAGCGAGCGATAGGTTCAACCAATGGGCCTTCACCTTCACCGAGGCGCGCGTGCGTCCCAGCGATTTCGCGATAGTGTCGACGCCGACATTTGCATCAGCGAAGAGGCGCAAGCGGCGAACGTCTTCGTCGGTCCACCGCAAACCATTTTTTTGACAGTCATTTGCTTTTAAGCCCCAGCCCAAGGCTATCCATCAATCCGCCCGGTCGGCAGTCGTCGGATAGTAAATTCGATCTGACCGTCGGAGAGCTGGCGCCAATTTTCGATAATGGTCGTATAGCCACCGGCTGGACTTTCGTTGAGGAATTGGCGGGCCTTAGTCCGAGCCTCTTGCACAGGCAGTCTGAAATTTTCATGTGGCAAGCGGTCATCGCTGCGTTCGCTCTGGTAGCCAAGATCGCGCGACCAATCCGCGATGCCGTGCGGTCGTCTCATTGCATCAATCTCGATGTTGGGGGGCAGTCGCGGTCCCTTACCATGTTCGCCATAAGGCAGCGAGCGTCGCACATTGTGATTACGCGCCAAATAGTTGTTCTAAGTCGCCGCGTTGCGGCGATTGCCCCGTCGTCCCCGTTGCCGCGCCCTGTGCGCCCTGCCTGCTGCCTGCCGTTGTGTGATGCTGTCGCTGTTGTCGTCGTGGTCGCGGTGCGCTGGCGGGACCGTCGAAGGATGGCGGTCCTCCGCAATCGGTCGTCAGGCTCCATCGGTAGGGCGCAGCGGAGACACGCAACGCGGAGACACGCCCCAGAGACTGTCTCAAGAGATGTCGGGGCTGGGGTCCTTTGAGAGATGTCAGCGGATGGGGGACCGCGCGACAGCACCCATTGAAGATATTTAGATTTTTGGCTTCCAAGATTGCGTTGCGGAGAATGGCTCCATGTTGTTGCCCCGTGCTTCGCGCGCCGACCTCATGAGAAGCGCGATGTCGGCCTGCGAAATTGCGAAGCGGGCTGGATCGACCGGCGCGGCGAGCGGGGGTTCGTGGAGCCGCCGCATGAGCCCGAGGCCGCAGCGCGGTGCACCGCCGCCGTGGCCGTGGATAGGTCCCCTAGCGCCAGCCACCGGCGGGCCGCCCTGGGCGATCGGCCACGGCCTTCTGTCGATCGGTCCACCATTGCGCCGACGAGCCGTCACCGCCTGCGCGGATCGAGCACATCCCGTCGCGCTCGACCACGCCCTTTCTCGCCAACGGCACCATTTGAAGATCTTTCGGAGATTTTCGGCGCGAAAACCCAAATCATTGGCGCGCAATAAGACGAGACGCTTATGTTCTTCCGCTAAGTGGCCTTGCTGAGGATTTTGAGGGGCCGGCCATGGAAATACCGACGCCGCCAAGCGATCATACTCCGCTGGGCGGCGTTGGGCCTCTCGCCTCAGTTTAGGACGACACGCCTAACCAGCAATTGTCCTTAGGGACAATTGCACGCTTCGATTTTGTCGCCTTCTATGGGCGTGTGTATCACCCAAGGCCCGATACGCCCTTGGCAACGGTCCCGTAGCTGCCGCCCAGTTGTGGGACTGTTGTTGGGGGGGCGCGACCACATGCGCACCGAAATCATGAATGGCGTCGCGCAGGGACAGGGAGGCGCTCATGGGATCGATGGAAGAGTTCGTCCACTATGCGAACCTGATCTTCGTCAAGCGACAGCTTGCCGATCCGAGCATCACGGACGAACAGCGGCGGATGCACGCAAGGCTGGTCGCGCTAGAGGAAGCGAAACGCTTTCACGAAAAGGACGACGGTCACGCTGAACGCTAGTCCGTTACCCTTCCCAAACTTGCTGGCTATCGCGTCAATTTTCGCTGATCAGTTTTAGCGTCGCATCGCAGGCGGCTTCGGCCTCGTCGAAAGTTTTAAAGGGCGGGCCGGTGATCCTGATCGCGCCACGGCCCTCATAAACCGGACGCCATGACGCCAGATAACCGGCGCGTCCGTGAAAGTCGGGACCGGCAGGGCTTTCATAGCTGATCACGAACGAATAACCCTCGCTGGTTGAGCTCCATATTTCGATGTACTTGAAGGAATTGCAGGGGCACTGCCAGTCGGTTTGCTATTCGCTGCGACCCACGCGGTAGGGTCATTCAATCGATCAACGGGCTAGGCGTTTCATCGATAATGCGCCCTCATCGACGCGGCCGCCGAAAACGTCCCGGCCATAACCTTCCTTCGCGATCTTAGAAGCGTAATTCTGTGCCCCGGGGAGGGGAAAAATTTTTGGATTGGGACCCACTATTTTCGTTCGGGACACCGATGGTAGCAGCGGTCGCTAACGCCAATGCTGTCTTCTTCATGTCCGAAGCATCCTCGTTCTCGGAACTTCAATCGATAACCCGGTTATAGTTTCCCCCGACCGCCGTTGGCGGCGGGTTTCCGCGAATTTAATGTGCCGTCTGCCGCGCCAAGGTCGAGACCCGCATACAAGTGCTTTACCGCCGCACTCCAACGCGATTGACGCCGCCATTTAAATTGCCACCGGCGTTATGACGGACCGCAGCACGTGCCACCGGCCGAGGCCGTAGCACAACGCCAGCCCTTGCGACGCAATGGGCGGGATAACCGACGTATTCGCAATATACGACCGCCTTGGCTGGCGCTGGATCGAGAGTGAGACCTGCAAGCCCCAACAGGACGCTGGCGGCAATCCCGGCAACTGTCGCTGACTTGACCGAAAGACGCTTCCTCGGATGCATGGCGGACTTCCTTCTTCGCGTTTACGGAACTGAATGGTGACGGGTGCCGCCCTCAGGAGCGGCTGAACATAGCGTGAGCGCCAAAGGATTGCTGACGTTGACCTAGATCAACGGAGGGTCTGCCGAGCGCCCATTCGCAACCGTGACACTCAACGACGCACTGGAGAGCATTCGCATACTCGTCGAAGCATCGGCCGACTGGAAGGACGACAAGCAACGCAAGGTCTTGTTACGCGGCGTGGTCGTGGTCGCCCAGAAGGGGCTTGGCGTGGCAGCCTGATGGTGTAGCGGAATGCGAACCTAGCGTCCTCACGTTTCCTGTGCGGGAGGCGGTGGCCGCCACCGAGGTTACGGCAGAGGGTGTTCGTTTTCCAGCGGGTGGCCTATGTGGTGCCAAGGTTCTCCCTAACATTACAGTTGCTTATATGCTTTGAAATGCGCCCGCTGAGCGGCGGCCTGGTGAGCTCTGCGCCAGAGTGACCATGCGATGATGTGTGCGGGCTGGATGCGCTTTCGAGCGAGTCTGGTGGCGATGCGGCGGACTTCCTGGATTGACCAACGGATCAATGACGGGGTGGTGACGTCTTTGTTTTTGTCTTGGTTCGGCGTTGCATTTTTTTTGGCACAACCGGATTGGCGCGATGGCGGATCACCGCCATCATGGCGAAGGCGAGCATCACCAGGGAAACGTGGCGATGCCACCCATGCCAGGATCTGCTCTCGTTGTGGTCGAGCCCGAACTCGTTTTTCGCGGTCTCAAAGCTGTCCTCGATCGCCCACCGATGGCCTTCGACCGCCACCAGCGTTTCGATGGATGTTCCCGCCGGACACCAGGTGGTGAAGAAGGCTAGATCGCCATCGGCGATATGACGACGGATTAGCAGACCGCGTGTCCAAAGACCCGGATTTGTGTCATTTGATTCTTCGACTTCCAGATCGGCCAATTCGAGATAGCACCAATCATGCAGCCGCGGTCCTTTGGTCCCGGCTCCTGCGGACAGGCGTTTCCAGTCGGACGCGCGCCGCGTCCGAGCGATGTCCGCGGCGTTGCCGGCGACCGATCGCCGCTTGCCCCAGGATCGGAATACATGAGCGCTGCTGACCCCGAGCACGTAGCCTTTGCCTGCCCGGCGTAATTGCTGTTCGATATCGCCAACACCGTAGACAGTATCACCGGCAACCCACTTGAATGGGACAGACGCGGCTATGGCGCGTGCGATCATGCTCGTTGCAAGCTTTGGCTTGGTCGCAAAGCCGACACCGGGAGGCACATATGCGGCTTCCAGACGATCTGGATCGTCGGTCCATTCCTTCGGAAGATACAGCGCGCGATCGATGAACGCATGACCGTGGCGCGACACGTAGGCGGCGAAGACGCCGATCTGGCAGTTCGTGATCTTGCCGGCGGAACCAGTGTATTGCCGCGCCACCCCGCACGACGCCTTGCCCTGCTTGAGAAAGCCGGTCTCGTCGATCACCAGCACCGCATCGTCATCCGCCAAATGCTCGACGACATAATCGCGGACGATATCGCGCAGGCCATCAGCATCCCAATCCCTGCGACCCAGGATCGCCTGTTGCCGCCAAGGACCGGGATCGCCAGCGGCCTCCGCGCGCATCCAACCGGTCTTGCGTTGCTCATCTCCGAGCAGGCTTTCCAGAAACAAGCCTGCATTCCTCGCAACACGATCTTGATTGAACAACGGACGTATCCGTTGCTTGATCTCACGAAGCGACGCCGCCCACAGCGCAAGCGTCTCTTCAATCGACGCTGTCTGCGCCCACGATCTTCGAATCATGGTTGCCTATGGATTCAGAAAATTCCACAAATGGCAACTGTAGTGCTAGCTAGGTCGGCGCAAGCTGATGGCGGCGTATGGCGTTGATATCACCGCAAGGCATCCGGTTGAACGAGACTGCTCATAAAGTTGATGTGCAGGCGCATCGCGGGGACTAACTGCACATGGGGGCTGACTGCATGGACAAACAAACGGAACGGCTTTCGCCGCCAATCTCATATGCTCGAAAGAGCGCTGATGGCCTTTGGTATGTGGCCGTGACGTGGGGTAACGGGCGGCAAGAGCGGCCAGGTCCCTATAAAACTGAAGCCGTCGCCCAAGAACTCATCAAAGCGCAGTTGGCCGCATGGCATGAGGGCCAAAAGCTATTTCGGAAACCGCCACGATAACCGCACTGGGAGCGCCACCATCCCCAGCCGTCGCGCGCATCACGGCTTGATCTAGGTCAAGAACGGCGCCTTCGGGCGCAGGCATGTGTCACAAGTGGATTATGCCGATTGATGTAAGTCTTCTCCTACTCAGTCGGTCCAGCCGCTGCAAACGACAGGTGCGCCATGAAACCGGAAGTTGGCCCTCGTTCCTTGGGAGAAATTCTGGCGACTAATAGTGAACCGGACGACGCGATGAAACCGCCCGCGCACGGTCGACCCTACAAGATAGCGATGCTCCTTCTCATCATCCTAGGAACTTGGGGAATTATTACCGCTCTGTTTTATTGGGCGAGTTTTTACGACTAGCATCACCGCGACATCGGCGCGCATTAGCGCCAGCGCCATCACGATGACGACGACCACCATCGCCACGGCGGGACGCGACGCGCAGGCGTCAGCGTCGAGAAAATCAAATTGCTCCCTGCGAATTCCCGATCGCAAGCATCGTCTTGTGCGTCGCCGCCGAACCCGCAGGGGACGCGCGTGGTGCGCGTCTGTCACGTCATGCATTCGACGACGCGCCCGGCCCGCGGGCGCACAGCGCGCGTCCCCAACGCGTCAGATCGCGCCCCTGAGAGGGATCAGTGCTTGAAGGTCGGGAGGTCGCAACCCCTGCCGAACCGATAAAAGTCGTGCGCCTCGTAGATTGGGACGCGATTTCCCGCCCTGACTATCATCCCAAAACCTGTAATAGGAGCAAAACCCGTGGCGTCAGCCGGACGCGCAGCGGTGGCGGACGAGGTCCGGAAGTTGCGGGACGTTGGGCAAGTTCGAGACAGTGAGCCTTGAGCCGAGATAGTGCCAGAAGGCGATGCCGAGCTTGGCGCAGGTCTTGCTGAGGCCGAGGAAGGCGTCGCGGCAATCGCGTCCGGCATCGCTTCGTGTGCCGGCGCTGACCTTACGCTTGGTGACCTGGCAGCGGATGTCGTTCTCCGAGCCGTTGGTGTTCAAGGGGATCTCGGGCCGGTCGAGCACCATGAGCAGCTCGCTCTTGTTGGCATGGAGCCTTTTGAGCAGCCGGTCGAGAGTGATGAAGCCAGTGTTTCGGGTGAAGATGCGGTCAAAGCGGGCGCGCAGGGCAGCCTTGCGCTGCTTGCTGGGGTTCTGGCGATAGGCCTTGAGATCGCGATAGAACCGCCAGACCAGATCACGAGTTTTGCGCTGGGCTTCGCGTTGCTCATCGGTGAAGGTGTCAAGCTTGTGGATCAGGCGCTCGGCATGGACCCAGCACAGGGCGTGCTGTCCGACATTGAACTGGCCGGCGTCATCGCTGACGATGACGGTATTGGGCAGAAAGACATGCGCCTTGATGCTGCCCCACAACGCGCCCTCGGTGGCGGTCGTCACTGGATCGGGGTTGACCTTCAGGGCCGAGATGCCGAGCTGGTCGAGGTGCACGTTCCAGGCGGCTTGATCGGGGAAGCACCGGTTGGGGTGTTCGGCCAAGCGGGCAACGACTGGCCCGGAGAGTGCGCGCTGGCGCATGTAGGCCAGCGCCTCGTCGCTGATCACGTAGTCGCTGTGGCCGGCGCGCATCAACTCGAGAAAGTTGCTGCGGCTCTTCGAGTCGGTGGAGCCGAACCAGGTAAAATGCGCGTTGCCGATCTGGGTGCAGAAGCCGTTCGCAGCCTTGTGACGAGCGCCGGTGTCATCGACCGTAATCCAGGTCGCATGCGCCAGCCCGGCGCGCAGTACATCACGGGCCTCGTCGAGGAAGCAGTCCTGATCGGCGATCAGCAGGCGCATGAGCTGGCGTTTGGAGATGACGATGCCAAGCGCCTGCAACAGCGCTAGAAGTCGCGGCACCGTCACCTGGCCCTGGTGATACTGGGCCAGCACGAAGCGGCGCAGCTCCGGCCCGAAATGCCCGCTAACGCCGGACGGCAGCGGGGCTGTGATAACCTTGTCATCCGGGCTCTGCCAACGCTCGCAGCGGAAATGCGTCACGTAGGGGCGGATCACCAGATCCTGCACCACATAGCTCGTGTAGCCTTTGAAGCGAGAGCCCTGTGGCGCCACCACCACCTTAACGGTCTCCTCCGCGTCGATCACAAGCTTCGATCTCGTCTCGCCCCGCCCACGGCGCTGCTCGCCCGAGCCTCCGGCTGGCTTCGGTTCGGTCGCCTTCTCCATGCCGCTTGGCTTGATGTTCGGCCGGCCTGACCCACCCTTGAGCCGCGCAATCTCATCGCGTTGTGCCGCAACCGTTCGCCGAAGCTCCGCCATCTCTTCCAATAACTTCAGCACCAAGCCCTTCAGCTCGGCGTGTGGCAGGCAGTCAAGATCATCGGGCGGTGACATGCCCAGAATAAATCTGACTCGCCCCTTCCCGTGAATCGTATAATCATACCGATGCCACGCCTTCTGCTCCTATTACGAAAACCTGCAGGAAGCCATTGATCCTACATGGTATATTCGGCCCGTTCGTAACTGTCGACCAAGTATTGCAACACTATCTGCCAATAAGCGACATTGCACGGGTGGTAGAGTTCTCCATCTCCTAACGACTGCATTCATGGGTCGCCGCTCGGCAAAGTCACCTCGAAGATCGCTCCGTAAGGTTTCTTTGCTAACGCTTTGAGGCTTCCGCCGTGGGACTCGATGATCACCCGACAAATAGTAAGCCCTACTCCGGTCCCGGTTGACTTTGTCGTAAAGAACGGTTCGAAGATACGGTCCTTGTCCTCACCCTCCAGTCCCGTACCGGAGTCTTCCACGGTAACCACAACATCGGAGGACTCCTGGGCGACATTGGTGCGCACCTGCAAGTTGCGGGCACGATCGGTCACGGAGTTCATTGCTTCGATCGCGTTCGAAATCAAATTCAGAAGTACTTGCTGCAATTGGCCTCGATTGCCCGACAGGTGGAGAACGCCCTCGCGTAGATCAGTTTTGACCGATATTCCATAAGTGCGCAGATCGAGATCGATCATTGTGAGCGTCTCTCGAACTAGCTCGTTTACATCTAGCAAGAGTTGCCCGTGGGCGCCCTTCTGGAACATGGACCGGATGCCGCTGATCACAGCGCTCGCACGGTGACTGTCATCGACCACGCAACGCAACGCGTCACGTGCCTCATCAAGGTTGGACGTTACCCCAGTCAAACAATGCAAAGCCGTTTCGCCATTGAGTGTGATTGATGCCAGAGGTTGCCTGATCTCGTGCGCGATTGAAGCGGCCATCGCGTCCATAGCAATCTGCCGTGCATGGCGTTCGTTGCGCTGCCTCACGATGGATCGTGCGAGGTTTGCATAAAGTATGAGCGTCTCGGAAAGCAGCACGAGCAAGACGACAAATGTTGCGGCGATACCAAAGCTGCGGCCAGCATACCAACCAAGTTCGTATCGAGCGCCGACAAAGAGGGTGGCGGTTGCGGTTTCAAGCAACCACGCGCAGCACACGACCATAAGCCACAGATCGAGCACAGAGCGCCGCCTAATCCATAACAGCGCCAGCGCGCCGCCAGCTAGCACCATGATCAAACCACTGAGTGAAGAAGCGAGACTTTGGTTCAAGTGAATGCCGTCAGGTAGGACTATTCTTGGCAGAAACCGCTCTCCTGCGATCGTAATCCAGGTCAGCCCGCACACCGTCACGGTAGCGACAGCTATACTCAGACCGACGGCTGCGGCCGGAGAGCGCCGAGATTCGCTTCTTTTGCTATCCGAATCGTTTAGGAGAACCGCGACAATCAGAATTAGTGGTGACCCTATGTGCCAGGAAGTATAGAGCCATGCCGTGGTCTGTAACCCAGGGTCGAGAAGACCGGTGGGCGTGAATAACCCTGGAAACGTGAGCGCCCAAGGAATGACTATTAATGACGTAAACAAATACCCGCTGGCAAGTACCAACAGTGTTCTCCGGCGCTCAATGCTGTACTGAGAAAATAACAAACCCGCGGTAATGAGATCGTTGATGAGGGTTGTGATTGCATGAATTGGAATGAAGGCGTCAACGCGCGGGAGCTGAACATTCACGTACCTCAGCGTGACAACGAATAGGACAAGCATGGTCACAACGACGCCGCACGCCAATCGATTCTGCAGCTGGGATGGCGGCAAACTTGCCAGAAGTAGTGGCCGTTGATCGAGCGCTTCGTGCACCACCGCCGAAATATCCTTGCGTGACTAATCCAAGTAGCATGAGACGACGCCACGGTGAACAAGGACCTGGGCCGCCGCTCATCACAGGAAGCCGTATAACTTCGTGCCGTGCGCTGAAAACTCTATAGGGAGGCGGCCGAGTATACCCAAAGCCTAACACTTTGCGGTGGGGCGGCGAGGGAGAATTTGCACCCAACCGACCTCGGATACCGATCCGGCCCGATGTCCGCTACGGGTGTGCGCCGTGGAAAGGCGGCGTTTTCCAGTGGGTGCGAGGCCCACCCGGCGACCGCTCCAGCCGGAAGCAATCGGAGCAGTCATGGAGGTAACGAAGTGGCTGAAGCCTTCGATTAGCGTGTCACGAATTGGTGACAGCGCGAGTGTGCAGGCCGTAACGCGAGTGAACGCCGAGCAAGCCTCGAAAAGGACAATGCGCAGGCCGACCCGACAACCCTTTCGGGGAAGGCTGATACGGCTGGGTGAGGCAGAGCGAAGAGTACGCCCAGCCGCTGCGCCGGGGTAGTGGCGACAGCATGTACACAAGGAAAGCGTACGCAACACGGGAAGCCCCATGGCGTGGCCAGCGATGACCAACCGAACGCCCGCGAGGGACAGGTCGGGCGCCATGGGGTGGCGGAGGGGTTCGTAGTGTGCGCTGGGCAGCGCATGAATCATGGGGGTTGAAGTCCCCTCGGCGCTCGGATGAGGGGCGCTGTATCCAAAAGCGGGGGTAATGCCTCGCTGGCCGGGAGAGCAAGAGGGTATGGAGAAGTCTAAACGGGCACGAAGGCGAAAGCCGGAAACAGCCAAGACGGACCTGGAGCCAGTTGCTCGGCGTATCCCGGAGGACAGGGTGTCCGGAGCGATCCGGAATCCGAAGGGTATGAGGAGAAGTATCGGGCTGTAATCGAATGGGGGAGACCCCGGATGAACAGGTCGGCCAAAGATGGGATTAGGTCGAGCCCGCACTATGGGGGCGAAGGCGTTACTCATTCACCCATCGTACCAAGGTGTTTGCTGGCGGCACGATACGGAAGATTCATGCGTGACCCCAGGAGACCTGTCGGTGTCCTGGTTTTAAACCAGGTAAGCGACCCTATAAGCGAAAGCGAAATGGGAAGTGATGCACCGCCAGGAGTCGGAGAACGTAATAGTACCTGAAGCGCGAGACGAACAACTCGCGTGACCGGCAACGGCGGATCGAGAGTGGTCCGGGGAAGGACGTTCGTGAATGGATCGAGCTTGGAGTGATCGAGGTAGATGAGAAAGGAGCGTGAAGATGGACAGTTCCCTTTGTGAAAAACCCGAACGTCACGCTCCAAGGAGACTATCCGATCATCTGACGTTCGAAGGTCAGAAGCAGAAGGTCCACTCTCTGGTGGACAAGGTATACTCACGCAAGAACTTGAAGCTTGCGTGGGAGCGCGTTCGCGCCAACCAGGGCGCAGGCGGCACAGATGGGGTGACGATCGGAGAATTTGAGGCCGATCTGGATGCAAATCTGGACCGGCTTCATCGCGAGCTTCGAGAGACGACCTATCGACCGCAAGCGGTGCGACGACTGGAGATCCCGAAAAGAGGAGCTCCCGGCAAGACAAGACCTCTCGGCATACCTTCGGTCTACGACCGGGTCTGCCAGCAGGCGCTGGTCAATCGCCTGGAGCCGATCTTTGAGAAGGTCTTTGATCCGAGCAGCTTTGGGTATCGCAAGGGTCGCAAGACCGCCGATGCCCTGGCCAAAATCTGGCGCGAAGTGGAGGCTGGAAACGAGTGGATCGTGGATGCGGACCTGAAAGACTACTTTGGGTCCGTGGATCACGAGAAACTCATGGCACTTCTCGGAAAGCAAATCGCCGACAGCGGCGTGTTGAAGCTCATTCAACAGATGCTGAAGGCGGGCTACGAGGCAAAGGGTCAGCGATTCGAGACTCCACGAGGAACCCCGCAAGGAGGCGTCGTCTCGCCAATGCTGAGCAATATCCTGTTGACCCCCTTCGATAAGGAGATGAGGCACAAAGGATATCAGCTCACACGGTGGGCTGACGACTGGGTGGTGACCTGTCGCACTCGGGCCGAGGCTCAGTCGGCCTTGGCTCAAGCAACTAAGATTCTCGGAAAACTTGGCGTGACGCTCAACCGGGATAAAACCCGGATCGTGCACATCGCTCAGGGCTTCGAGTTTCTTGGATTTAAGATCGGACGCGGCAAAGGCCGATTGAAGCTAAGCCGCGACCGCATCACATCCAAGTTGAACCGGCATAATCTCTACGCCATTCCTACGCAAAAGTCGTTGGACCGATTCAAGGATCAAATCCGGGCCCTGACGCAGAGGAGAACACCTCTGCGAATGGGCGAGTTGATTAAAACGATCAACCCGATCATCCGAGGATGGGGCAACTACTACTGCCGCTCCCAAGTTCGCAAGCGCTTCCACCAACTGGACGGCTGGATTGTTCGAAGGCTTTGGTCGCATCGCGCTAAGCGATGGCGGAACAGCTGCTGGAAAAACTATCCCACCAAACGGCTTCTGGGTGAGTTCAAGCTGGTCAACCTTGTCTCGCTGATACCTTCTCTCCGGATCTCGCGAAGCCATTCATGAAAGCGGAATGCGGGAAAACTGCACGTTCCGTTTGAGCGGCGGACGGAGGCAAGCCCTTCAATGGGCGCCTCCTCCGACCCGACACCGCTGAAGCCGGTAACGCCGGGGGAGGGAAGGAACCTCAGTTCAAGACAGACGCAACAAGTGGTGAGGGATTTGGAGATTGGGCAACCTATCAACTCCGAAAACTGTCCAGAAACTGCAGAAGGCGTTGCACGCGAAAGCGAAGGCAGAAGCCAAGTATCGCTTCTACGCCCTGTACGACAAGATCAGTCGCGAAGACTGAAGTGGACCCCGGAGCTGGGACCAGGGATCGGCGAAGTTAAGGTGTGATCGCGCCTGCCTTTGTCCTTCAAATCAAGCAGCTTCCTGTTGCTGCTTTTGCGTCTGCTGTGGGTATGTGGGCAACGCGTTTGCGTTGTCCAAGCGAAGCGGCATATCCACAGTCTTCGCCGCCTCGATCCTGTCCGTGCCGGCACGCCATGCCGCCATGGGAAACTGATTGTTCATCGCCTGATGCGGGCGGTGATGATTGTAAAAGTTCATCCATAATCCGATGCCGGTTCGCGCTTCGCGCCCGTCAGCATAGGCTTTCAGATGCACTTCCTCGTATTTGATTGAGCGCCACAACCGTTCGATGAAAATATTGTCCATGAAACGACCGCGTCCGTCCATCGAAATCGCGATGTCTGCGGCCTCGAGCCTGCCGGTGAAAGCGGCGCTGGTGAACTGCGCGCCCTGATCAGTGTTGAAGATTTTCGGCGTGCCGTGCCGCGCCAGCGCTTCGTCGAGCGCCGCGATGCAAAAGCCCGTGTCCATCGTGTTCGACAAGCGCCACGCCAGAACCGCCCGGCTGGCCAATCGCCACCAGATACAGAAAGCCAAGCGCCATGATGACTCCTATGGATATCGACCCAACAAATCGGCGCTCGATGCAGTTGGGATGGCGCGGCAGCGATGCTGGCGCCATCCTTGGGTTCTTGATCTTGATATCAAGGCCTTCTTCGACAGCATCGATTCAAATCTGCTTATGCGCGCGGTCCGCAAGCATACCGATTGCGCGTGGGTGCTTTTGTTCATCGAGAGATGGCTGAATGCCCCTGAGCAGATGGAGGATGGAAGCCTCATCGCAAGGGAGCGAGGTACGACAAAGCTCTCAAAAAGATTCGGCAGACAGTTCGCGGCTGGGCGCTACATGAGCGCAGCGACAAGTCGCTTGATGATCTGGCGCGGATGTTCAACGCGAACATCCGTGGCTGGATCAACTATTATGGCCGGTACTACAAGTCAGCTCTTTACCCGACCCTTCGGCACATCGACCGCATCCTGGCGCGATGGGCTCATCGGAAGTTCAAGTCCTTGAAGCGCCATCGGCGCAGATCACAGCAATGGCTGGAGCGCATCGCGCGCCGCCAGCCGGGTCTGTTCGCTCACTGGCGTCTTCTGCAGGGACGCGGCCGAACAATGGGAGCCGGATGAGGCGAGAGTTCTCACGTCCGTTTCTGCGAGAGCGTGGGGGTGAAACTCCCCCACGCCACTCACCTCGTGATCCTGTGCCGGAAAAGCACCGCCGATGAGGCGTTGCAACGACTGCGCGAGATCATGGGCAGGCTGAAGCTCACGGTGAACGAGGAGAAGACACGAATCTGCAAGGTGCCGGAAGGCGAGTTCGACTTCCTGGGATACACGTTTGGGCGGATGTACTCAGCGAGAACCGGAAGGGCCCGCCTCGGCCAACGGCCATCGAAGAAAAGCATCAGGCGCATGGTCGAGAAGGTCCATGTCCTGACCGACCGAACGGGTACCTGGCAAGAGACCACGGAGCTGGTGGATCGGTTGAACCGCGCGTTACGCGGATGGGCCAACTACTTCAGCGTTGGCACCGTCAACAAAGCGTATCGGGTGCTCGACAATTACACCGCTGTGCGGTTGCGCCGGTGGTTGCGCATCAAGCACAAGGTCAGGCGACGCAAGGGCGGGACTTATCCACTCTCGCACCTCTACGGGCACTTCGGGCTCGTACGCCTATGCCGGCTTGGGCACGACGTGCCGTGGGCGAAGGCGTGAAGGATTGTCCGAGAGCCGGATGCGGGAGATCTGCATGTCCGGTTCGATGAGCGGGATGTGGAAACGGAGCCAAGGCTGAACCACTAAGGCACCGCCAGACGAAAGAGGCGGCAACAGATATGTTCTACCTAACGCCACCGCGCCACATCTCGACTCTACCAATCGCTGCACCGCACCTGGCGCTAGGCCGGACCCAGAGTCCGCTTTCGCAAGTCTTCGAACTTGTCGTTCGCGGCAAACAAAATAAGCACATCGCCCTCGCGTTGGGCTGTACCGAACGCACGATCAAGGCCCATCGTCACAGGGTGATGGAGAAAATGCAGGTCCGATCCTTGGCGGAACTCGTTTCCCTTGCTGAACGTGTAGGCGTTTTCGCGTCGGCTGCCGGACAGACGGCCTAGCCATCTCCAACCGGCGGGTGCCGCTGTGTGTCAGCGCGGTCTGATTTTGGCGTAAAGTTACCGGCTTGATTTTGCGATCACAGCGCGAGCCCGTCGCGGTCGATTGATCGTTCCAAGACGGTGAAGGAACGCGGCGGTTCCCCCCAACATCGAGACCGGACCGGGGCATCGCGTTGGCTGATGATGCGTCCTCGCAGGAGGGGGACGCGATGGCTCGAGGGGATCGCCATAAATGCAAATGCTGTCTGAAGTTATTTCGTCCCGACCCGCGTAACCGCCGTCACCAGCGTTACTGCTCGGCGACGGCCTGCAGAGCGGCCAGCAAAGCTGCCAGCCAAGCACGCTGGCTCTCCGCGCCCGAGAACCAAGGCTACTTCCGCGGCCCGGTGAACGTCGCCCGGGTCCAGGCGTGGCGGTCGCGCCATCCTGGGTATTGGCGCAAAGCTCGACGTGTCGGCACTGCGTTACAAGATCTCTCAACGGCCCAACCCATTGGTTCTACTATCAAAACGGCCAATTTGCTGCGGCTCTCCGTTACAAGAGATCTTAATCGCGCAACCTGCTGTTCTGATTGGCTTAATCGCCCATATCGTTGGAACACCGTTACAAGATGACATCGTCCGCACCACGGACCGTTTGCTACGACTGGGCCAAGACATTCTCGCTACATCCGCGGCGCGGGCGGCAACGCCCGTGCCGACTGCGGAGCCGGTCGTGATCGATTACGAGACGTTCTGCCAAGATCCATGACTGCCATGATCGCCAGGGCCTGACGATCGCGCAGACCGCCCGGGCGCTGGGCCTTCACCCGCGGACGGTCGCCACGTGGGTGGCGCGTCCGCGCTTCGAGCCGCGGCGCAGCCGGCCGCGCGGCAGCGTCCTTGATCCCTTCAAGCCGCGCATCACGCGGTTGCTGGACACCCACCCGTATAGCGCTCAGCAGATCTTCCAGCGTCTGCGCGAGGAAGGATACCGCGGCGGCGTGACGATCCTGCGGGATTACGTCCGCCGCATCCGGCCTACCAAGCGGCCGGTCTATCTCAAGCTGCACTTCGCTCCCGGCGAGTGCGCACAGGTCGACTGGGGTGCCTACGGAACCGTCGCGGTGGGCAATACCCGTCGCCGACTTTCGTTCTTCGTCATGGTGCTGGCGTTCAGCCGCCAAATGTTCGTGGAGTTCACCGTCTCCCAGACCATGGAGCATTTCCTCGCCTGCCACGAACACGCCTTCTCTGCGCTTCGGTGGCGTGCCGTCCAAAATCATGGTCGACAATCTCAAATCGGCGGTTCTGCAGCGCCTGGCCGGCGCCACTCCGGTGTTCAATCCGCGCTATCTCGACTTTGCCCGCCACCACGGCTTTGCGATCGAGGCCTGCAATGTCGCCCGCGGCAACGAGAAGGGGCGCGTCGAGTCAGGTGTCGGCTACGTCAAAAAGAATTTCCTGCACGGGCTCGAGTTGACCGACTTCAGCACCATCCACGCGGCCGCACAGGTTTGGCTCGACACCATCGCCAATGTGCGCATCCACGGCGAGACGCAACAGCGACCCGTCGATTTGTTTGCGCAAGAGCGTGCCGCATCTGGGAACGCTCAATCCGAACCCCTACGATCTTGCACGCACTTCGACCAGTATCGCCTCCAGCCAGTTCCGCATCACCCTGGACACCAATCAGTATTCCGTCCCCGCCGCATACGCTCACCGCCGATTCACGCTCAAAGCCTATCCCGACCGGGTCTGCATCTACTTCGACAACCAGCTCATCGCCCGTCACCCGCGCCGCTATGGTCGCCACCAGGACATCGAGGATCCGGACCACGCCAAGGGTCTGATCGCCCAGCGCAGCCGCGCCCGCGAACAGCGCCTGATGATGCACTTCCTGGCGCTGTCGCCAGATGCGGCAGCCTATTACGACGGCCTGGAGCAGCGCCGGTTCAACGCCCGCCACCACGTCCGCAAGATCCTGGCTCTCGCCGAGATCTATCCCGCCGATGCCGTGGCGCGCGCCATCTCCGACGGGCTCGCCTTCCAGGCCTTCAGCGCCGAGTACATCACCAACATCCTGGAGACCCGCGCCCGGGCGCTGCCGGAACCCGGACCCTTACAACTCACCCGTCGCCACGATCTGCTCGATATCGATATCGCTCCACCCGGACCTCAACGTCTACGAGGTAAACGATCATGACCCCGAGTGACCTGACCCGATTGGACGCGCAACTGCAGCGTTTGCAACTGCACTACATCCAAAGCCACTACCAGGCCCTGGCCACCAAAGCCGCCGAGCAGCAGTGCTCGCACCTGGATTATCTCGCAGCAGCTCGTCGAGGGCGAGGCCACGATGCGCGAGAACCGCAGCATCGAGCGACGCATCAGGAACGCGCGCTTCCCCGTGCTCAAAACCCTCGATGACTTCCAGTGGAGTTGGCCCAAAAAGATCAACCGCCCGCAAATCCAAAACCTGTTCCGCCTCGCCTTCATCGCAACCCAGACCAACATCGTCCTGATAGGCAACGTCGGCCTCGGCAAGACGCACTTGTCGATCGCTCTTGGCCACGCCGCCTGCCTGAATGGACACTCGGTGCTCTTCACCACCGCCGTCGACATTATCAACACCCTGGCAGCCGCCCAGTCCGCCGGCCGGCTCAAGCGCGAATTCCACCGCTACCTCAAGCCCGCCGTACTCATCGTCGATGAGCTCGGTTACCTTCCGATCGACAAGCACGGCGCCGACCTGCTGTTCCAGATCATCAGCCAGCGCTACGAGCGCGCACCGATGGTGATCACCACCAACCGCGCCTACAAACACTGGTCGCAGATCTTCAACAACGACAGCACCCTGACCTCCGCCATCCTCGATCGCGTCCTCCACCACGCCGAGACCGTCATCATCGAAGGCAAGAGCTTCCGCATGAAGGACGAGATCGACGAGTAAGCCCGAGCCGACCACGATGACGCGCAAGTGCACAGCCAAATCACCCGAATACGCCGTCTCCGATGAAGCCGCCGCTTACATCGCGGACGCGCTGATGGAACTCGCCTTGCAATTCGAGGCGACCCACTTCGCCCAAATCCGCCGTCACTACCAATCCATCACGCCCACACGTGACCACCACGATCCTCGCCAACTCGATCTGTTCGGCAAACATCCGCCCTTCTGAACGCTCGCGGTAATCCCGAGGGTCCATTCTTTGGTTCGACCCGCGCCGCGAGCATTCTTCCGTCCCGACCGCCAAATCTCGCAGCCGCCGCGCGCAGGGCCTGTCAAGGCTGGCCGCGTCTTCGCGGCCACCCGAAGGGCTTGGCCTTGACTGGCCCGAGCACGGCGGCACCCTCGATCGGTTCGGGGCCGCACGCGTTCCCCATCCTATACGGAAATTCAAACCGGTGATTTTCCGTCAAGTGAAATTCACACCGCTGCTACACTGTGCGAGGGCCGCAGTCCGCCGCCGCGCGGAGATGCATCGGTCTTCTTCTTTTCGGCACCGCTACCTCCCCATAGCTGACTGCCTCGCTGGCTTGCCAGAACAACAATCTGGCGACATCCGACAACTATTTTAAGTTTAAAAGATCTCCGGAGTGACATAGGCAGGGCCGGTCTCAGGATGATTGTATTCTGCTTGGGACCCAGGGGCGCGGCGGATGGCGCGCGCCGAACCCACCATCACAAACACTCGGCCGACGGCTCGTTTTCTCACGGGTCTTGGAATGTGTCGCCGGACAAATCAGGGATATCGTGCGTGCAGGATCGGAACCTCGTTTTAGTCGTCGACGACGACTCGGGAATACTGGAGGGAACTCGAGCGCCTCCTCCGAGCGCACGCATACGTGCCCATCCTGTTTCCATCGGCAGAGGCTTTCAAGAATCACACCGATTTCGAAAAGGCGGTTTGCGTGATTCTCGACATCAACTTAAACGACGGATCAGGCATTGAGCTGAGGTATGGTCTCAAGGCTGCCGGGAACCATGTGCCGGTCATCTACATGACCGGGAACGACAACCCAGCCGTTCGCAAGGCTGCGCTCGACTCTGGATGCATCGCGTTTCTAACCAAGCCGTTCTCCACGCAGGAGCTGATTGAGCCGCTTAAGAGGGTTGGCGGGCAGCCCAACATCGGAGACACGCACGAGTAGGTCCGCCCGGCGCTCTGCGGGGCCATAGTGCCTCCGGTGTCAGCGGCTCTCAGTGTTGGCATGAGATGATCCTACTCCAGCGGAGTGCAAGCTCCACGATGGGAATGCGGGCATTCGAAATGACCTCAGCCTAAGAACTGAGCTGGCCAGAACGAAACCGTCGGGGCGTCGTGCCAGTCCACCGTTTGAAGGCGTGTGTCAGCGAGCTGACCTCGCGATAGCCAAGCAGCCATGAGATTTCGGAAACAGGCAAAGTCTCGTCATGGAGATAGCGCTTGGCGAGGGTAACTGGTCCAATATCCCGCGAAGGAAGTACCTTCCTCGGCAAGCTTGCGCGACAAAGTTCGGGAGCTCATCCCGAGCCGCTGCGCAACTTCCGATGCCATGGCTCGGCCATGCGGCAGCAGTTTCGGCAAAATGTCCTCTGCTCTCGAACGGACCGTGAGGCGCTCTCGGGGCTTGCGCGCCAGCGCCTCCTCCGCGTAGCGCCGCAACAGCTCGTTGAGGTGTTCGTCGCGTCCCACAACAGGAAGCAAGGCAATAGGTCGCGGAAAGCAGATCTCGTCGGCTTTTGGCGCCAAATTCGATGTCGACCCCGAAGAATGCTCTGAATTCCGCTGGCGTCCTATTTCGGAAATGTTTTATCTTCAACCGCGACGGCGCCAAACGGCCGTTCGTCACCTGTCGGCAAATGCGCACCAGCGTCACAAGCCAGAACTCTATGTGGTGCCTATCGGCATCCCGGTCGACGTTAACGTAATCAAGCGCAATTGCCGCTGTCCCGCCCTGCATACTGAAACGCAAACGAACGCCTTCATTGTTGATCTGGCTGTACCGCTCGGTGTTCCGAAGCGCGTCTGCAAGCCGCTCTGACGAGGCTATCACATAGTAAACCAGACCGATCTCGCGCAGATCGAAGCTGCGCGCCAGATGGAAACCCAGCCATTCGTCCTGCACCTCTTCGGCAGCCAGTTCCAGGAGCTTGATCTGCATTCGCGCTTCCAGCCGGATGGCTGGGTCTCGGGCCTCTTCGCGCGTCAAGCCGACCTTCGCGAGAATAACAGCGGGGCTCTTGCCCATCTCGTCCAACCGAGCACATGCCAGTCGCGCGATTCCGCCCGTAGCGCTTGGTATCGATTTGAAACCGTTCGATCTTTTGAATTGCATGGCGGAGAACATCCTCAACCGTGGGCTCGGATTGCTGTGCCAAAAGCACGGCGTTCCAGCACGTCGCCCCAGTCCTAAAGCGCGCAGACGATCCCAAATGGATCGCGGGCGCCTCTGCCCGGTGTTGATATGGCTCAAGCAACGATGAGCCGAACCCGAACACTTCAAATTAGGCCACCAAACCCATGCGTAGAATGTTTTCTCTGGGAAAAATCGGCCAGCCCTGGGACGCTAAAGTCGCATTGCGACGACGAGACGACCTCTCAGGGCATCGTGCGGCCTTGGCGCAGTTCAGCTCTGCTCCTTCGAGGAAGTCAGGCGTTCACCGTTGGGGCCCAGCAACCTGGGCATTCAGTAGCAGGGGCGATACATGGCCTCCAGCTGCCTGCCTCGCAGAAAGATCATGCGTGGAGTTAAACCGCCTTGACTAGCGATCCAGTGCCGGACCTGCGATGGATACATAGAATAAAGCGTCCGGGTTGCTTCCGGGTTCGCAATGGCGCGTCCGTGGGCTCCGAAATCCCACGCTGCGTGAAAAGCGAGGTTGGCGTTTGGAGTTACACAGATTTTGTCGTGAGGGATCGCGGCGAGGATAATTGTACAGGCCGAGGCGCAAAGGCCATCGATGACTATTGTTTGGCCTGAGGCTCGCAATTGTTCGTATCGATCTACATAACGCCCGATCTGTCCGCCCTGGTCACGAGCAATCCGGACTTCCGCAAGGCTTGTGCTTGCACCCGCCAGCAAGAGCGCTGCTGCGAGCAGCCGGTAAGGAATTTCATGCTTCCTACCCTCAACAGATGTGATGCGTACCACGTAACTCAGATAGCTGCACCAGATCTAGGAAGAATTGTGGTAGGCTTGCTCGTTATGTCTCAAAATCTTCTGTGAGGGCGGTGGCCCCCGGTTTTCGACCTTCCCCATCCCCAGAGCAGGCTTCAGTTCACGCGGCTGCGCAACGGGTTCGGCAAATCAGTGACGTGACCAGCTCCGTGGCAAGCTCCGGCGGGCCGCGTGTTCTGAGCGCCGGCCAGCGGTAGTCGATGGCGATGTTCATTACGTGGCGAGAGAGCATCAGCAATCAGAAAATAAAACTGCACCCGCGATCGCCACAATTGCGGCCATCCTCATAACGATTGTGATCTTGTTGATTCGCAAGTTTAGTTTATTGCCTCGAGATTTCGCACTCCCTCGCGTCCCGGTGACGTCCGGGACTGTCGCGGCCCAGTATTAATTATTGGCATTACCGACTGATCAGGGCTGATATGGGGTGTGAGGCGCGTCGACTGTCCATCGGACCGCGCCGGGGCGCTGCGTCACCGGCACGCGCTTGCGACACGTTTGCCTGGTACGAGCAGGGCAAGTAAATGGCACGGCGCAGCAACGTCTCGCGCAATGATCGGTGACGAAGTCCGGTCGAGACGTTCGAGGCCGTATTATGCCTAAAATCACCGTCTCCCGGGCTGAAGCCGCTGACGCCTTGAGCGTCGATATCCAAACCGTAGACAACATGATTGCCGACGGGCGGCTTCGGGCGTCGAAGCTTGGCCGTCGCGTCGTAATCCGCATCGTCGATATCGAAAAGATGCTGACCGTTTGTGAGGTGGCGGCGTGAGCAAGCGCACCCCGGAAGCGCTCGCCGAGATCCGCCCCGCTGATCGTATATTCGTCGTTGACGGTCTATCGGCAAGAGGCGCGTCTCGATCGCACGCTCAGTCCCATAGCGAATCCGATCTTCGGATGCGTCAGGGATTCTCGGACTTCGAAGTCTTCCCGCGTGGCGCGTCGCAGAGGACAACATCGCTAATCCGGCCCACAAAGATTACCATCTCGCGGCACCTTTGACCGGCGGCCGTCTATCTGAACTTTGCGAACATTAGGCTTAGTGACATCGATCTGAAGGATGGATGCTGATTATCCGCAATCCAAAAGCCGAGTTAGCCCAACTTGCGCAGTTGGGGGCAGGATTTGGCTATTTTCCGGGTGCATCGCGTGAGCTGAATCGGATCAATGGGTTAGACGGTGCGAGGCGGGGATTTCGGCGTGTAGTGCCAACCTGGGGTATTTTCTGGAAGCGACGAGTTGGATTGATTTGGGCGCATGTATCTGCGCCACACCACGATCCGCAAGGACGGGAAGGTTCATCGCTACTGGCGAGTTGTGCGCAGCGTGCGTGTTGGTCGTCGGGTCATTCAGCAAACGGTGGCGCAGCTCGGCGAACTCGATGAGCAGGGTCGCGTGCAGGCACACGTATCGCACCATTGCCGTCGATTGCGAGATTTCCGAGATGCTGATCCATTTCCTTTGTGGCCACGCGCTCGACCGAGTGTCCGAAGAATACACCACCAAACTCATGATCGAGAAGGCCCTGCGATGCGAGCCGCGCAAGAGAGGGTCAGCGCGCGGATGTTCGAACTGCTCGGGCTCAAGTTAGGTGCCGTGGGGCCTTCGGTCCCAGCCGTGACGACGCACCGCTCGTGCCGAAAATGCCGGCTACGAAAAAGAGCAAAGCCGTCGCGTTAGGTTGAGGATGGGGGCGACATGTCCGGAGTTGGCGGCGGCGGAAGTGGCCCACATATCGTCAAAGTGACGCGATTGACCCACAGAGGACGTCGCGGCAATCTTACTAAGGCCTGGCCTGCGCAGATGCCAAAGGGACATAAGTCTGCGTCGCTAAAACGCTGGGGCCGAACGGATGATCACCGGCTCAATCATTGAATTATGTCCCGCAAATTGATCGGCTTGCAGATAGCGACAATGCGAGAGCCTCAGTACGACTTAGGTTGCGCTTTTCTTAATGGCAGTCGGCAGCGTATCGGATTTGCGCTTTTTGCAATAGGCCATAACCTTCGCGGTATTCTTTTGCAGGCGATTGTAGTCCAAAACATTATTGTTTGCCGCCGCGTCGTAATAGCCGCTCATGAAAAATTTTACGAAATCCCGGTCCGCCTTGTTATATCCAAGCCAATCCCCGCAAGTGATCTTGTTCATGTCCACCCTGATCTGAGAAGAGGCTGGTGAGGTCGCGGCTAGCAAAACCACGCCAACGACAAGGGTCCTGCGTCTCATGGTAATCCTCCGACTTTCAAGCCGTTAATCAACAACTATCGCTTTTTTTAAGCCAGTCATAACACTCTCGTCCGGATGGAATTTGCACCATTCTTTCACGCTTGCGATGTTCTTCTGATGTGCAACAAAATTCACATAGGTCTTATTGTTCTGATAACTGAACCAGCCACTCATCCAAGCAGAGAAATTATCCGACTGTGACGGCGGCATAGCAACATATTGACCGCATGTGATGCTGCCCATATCGATGGTTAGCTGCGCATTCGCAGCGACGGGAGTCATAGAGATTGCTAACGTCAGACAAATCAGTTCGCTTCTCATGGTGGTCATCCTTCAAGCTGGGTCCGCCCGGATTTCTTGTAGGGGGTTGTAGGCGTGCTTCCAACGTCAAAACCTTTTAATAAGGCGCGCTCACCTAGAGTATGCAATTTCGGCAAGTAACCGAAATAGTTGTCTCATAAGAGATCAATGTCAAGATGCCGCGACGGGTCAAAATACTGCTGTGAGAAAGTCCGAAGAGGGTCATTAGGGCCGGTTTGACGATGCGCCGATCACTTCCGGTCTTCCCCGTCCAACGGACGTTGTCAGACCGGCTCAGTTGGTCCGGTTCGTGCCAAAGAACGAAACCGCTCGCGCGGGAGGGGCTGCGGCGTGGGGCGCGGGCGTGCCAGCAATGGATGGACGATGGGAGCGTGTTGCCGGACGATGAAGGGCCAGAAGCATCCCCAGAACTGATGATCGTTCAGCACGATGATCGCGCGATCTCGCACCGACAGCGTTGCGAGCGTACCGAACGTAGCGCGACGACATCTGCGTCACACGGGACAGTTTCGAATACCCGAAGCGATGCGATTGGAGATGCAGTCATGATATACAAGGCGAACTCGAAACAATTCCGTTGAACGCAATCACGTGGAGATATTTGTTCGACCGATGCGGTACAAAGGCTGCCATCAGGCACATAACGCAAAAGTCGTAATATGTGCCCTTTTTACAACGCCTAACTCTTTGAAATTACAGGCGCGGCGCAAGGCGTTTTTACCCGTTCGCAAAGTCCGTGCCATATCGCAAACGTTGTACTCGCGCTCACAGCCGCGAAATCCCCACAGCGTCTGACGTGCCACCTTGC
Organism: uncultured Alphaproteobacteria bacterium; assembly: GCA_963755895.1. Lineage (GTDB taxonomy): Bacteria > Pseudomonadota > Alphaproteobacteria > Rhizobiales > Xanthobacteraceae > Bradyrhizobium. The sequence continues at coordinate 145,396 of CAVWMD010000012.1, read as the reverse complement.
CACACGTCCCGCGGTTTCCTTCATTGGAGGCTTTCGGACGACGGCCCCGGTGCAAGCCGCATCGTCCCGATCGGCCGTCATCCGAAACCCTTCACAACAACGGAAGTCGATTGCCTATTCGATCCGCTCGTCGGCGAGACCCGGGACCTTAGGACATGTTAAGAATTAACTTAGTCACTTTTTTGATGGTTTGTTTTTCGGTGCGATGGTGTAGTTCCATTCACCGTGAAAGTCATGAGGAAAAATGTTGACGGCGGCGAGTTGTGCATCGGATATTTTGACGCCCTTAGGGTATTTCTTTTCGTCGAGTTCAGCACGCACAGTCAGACCCGTCTCGGTAGTGGTAGCGGCGATGAGTTCGACGATGGTGCGAAAATTCCGCAATGGTTTGCCGCGCCAGTTGATGCTGATGAAAGAGAAAAGCCGGTGCTCGATTTTATTCCATTTACTGGTTCCTGGCGGCAGGTGGCACACCGTGACCGGGAACTTGAGTTCGTCGGCCAGTTTCTGTAGTTCGATTTTCCACAGACGGACGCGATAGCCGTTCGATCCACCGCCGTCAGCGGTCACCAACAGGCCCTTGGGTTTCGGATAACGTTTCTTCCCCATGGTCTTCCACCAGCGGCGGATGGCGTTGACCGCAAAAGCAGCGGTGTCGTGATCCGTTCCGACGCTGACCCAGCCGATGTTGTTGTTGATGTCATAAACGCCGTACGGCACCGCGCGCTTCAGCTTGGGATCAATGAAGTCATGTACATTGACCTCTTGGGGTTTGCCTTTTGGTCTCCATTCGCGGCCCGCATTCTTGAAATTGCCTACCAATTCCTTCTTTTTCGTATCGACCGAGATGACCGGCTGGTGGTCCGCCAGGAAGCTCCCAGCCTTTTTGCTGATGTATTCAAACTGAGCATTCCGGTCCATATGCTCGCTTCCTTCGTTGGATTTCCGGTTGGCCTGTAGGCTATAGTGTAGCTTGTGCAGGCAGTCCCTAACGACGGGATAGCTGATGTCGTGCCCCTTGCGGTTCAGCTCCGCGCATAGCTTCCGCAGGCTCAGCGACGTCCACAATTGCCGCCGCATCGGATCACCTCGAGTTGCCGGTTCAAGCAGCGACTTAAGGTCGGCAAGGAGGGTCGGGTCCTCGGCTATCTTCGATTTACGCCCGCCACCCTGCCGGCGTATCCGCTCATCCCCAAATGGAGCGCGATCTTCCAGATCACCGAGCCCTCGATATATTGTCCGTCGAGCCAGACCTGTCGCCTTGGCGACCGCGCTCACGCCACCGTGTCCAATCATATGTGCTTCCGACGCCGCCCAGCGTCGCCGGCTCCGCTCATCAAGCAACGGAGCCATCGCCTTCCAATGTTTTCGAAGAGCTTTGATGACAGAAGCGTTTATCACGCCACGAATTTAGCGCGCCCGATTTCTTCAGGGAATCCCCAAGCCATAATTCTTGCAGAGCGTGATAAAAATGACTTAGTTATTTCTTAACGAGCCCTTAGAGCTTAAGCGACGATGCCGCGAAATCCTGTAATCCCCTTGAAGTCACGAGCGGCCAACCAAGCCAGTCAGTGCGGCGATTTTCTTGATATGCGCGACGGCTGTCCGGCCACCCGTGGTCTTGGTCATGAGATCGAACATTTCATCGTCATCGTTACCTACCGGCATGAGTGCCAGATCCTTGTAGGACCGCGCCTTGGGGTCGCGCATGATCGCCAATACCCACACCAATAGCCGAGCGGTTGTGCTCGCAAGGATCGCCTGCTTTCTGATGGTGCTGCAAAGGAAGTGCGGCCAGAAAATCCATGCATTCTCCTGCGGCAGACCAGGCCGACGCTCCGAGGGATGCTTGAGGCGCAAAATTCCACCCTGGAGCGGATGCACCTGTTCGAGCCGATCGGTTGTCGAAAACGTCAGCAGGTATTTTGCCAGATTGAGAAGCGGCACACCATTCACGGCCGCTCTCCGCAGCAGCGTCTTCATGTGCGCCGCCGTGTAATACAGCGACCATGCCTCGTGGTAGATATCGCGCCATTCTTTCGAACTCATGACGGAATGAGCGGTACAGACGTGTTCGGTATCGTAGACATTAAGATCAGGGCTCATGGCGACGCCGTTTTTCCATAGGGTCTGGTGATCTTCCGATCCAGGCAACGGGGTCAAAATAAAGAATTCAAGCAGGTCGACCGGCAGTTCCTGCTGAATAATTGCTATGTCGCGCCTGATTGACGCGGGCGTATCCGCCGGAAAACCCAAAATATACCCTGCAAATGTCACAATGCCCTGCGCCTTCCAGGCGAGCAGCATTTTTCGATATTCTGTGATTTTGTTTTGACGCTTTTTTGCTGCGGCCAGATTGTCCGGATTTATATTTTCGAGACCGATAAAGACCTTCGTAACGCCAGCTCGCTTCGCCTTTTCTATGAAGTTTGGGATTTTGTGACAGAGCGTATCGACCTGGATGAGTAAGCGGATCGGAATTCGATCTCTTTCGCGCAGATCAATCAGACGATCAAAAATCGACTCCCATTCCTTGTTGCGGGCAAAATTGTCGTCGGTAATAAAGAAACTGCTGACGCCCTGTGCAAAGTTTAGCCTTACGAGCTGCTCAATATCGTCCGGCGACCGGTAGCGTGATTTACGACCTTGAACATTGATGATCGTACAAAAAGAACACTGATAGGGGCAGCCACGTCCCGCGTCGAAACTCGCGCTCTGACCGAGCGTGCGCAGAACGTATTGCTTCGGCAGGAAAGGGGCCGGCGTACCCTCGATCGACGGCAGATCGTTCATAAAATTGTAAAGGGGTTTAATGTGGCCTCCGGCCGCATCCCTTAACATGATTTCGAGACGGCCCTCAGCTTCACCTGCGAACATGGTGATTCCCATGTTTCGGCAAGCGTCGAGATCGACAGCATGTCCGTCGAGCATGGATAGGCATCCTGAGACGTGGAATCCTCCAATGGCGACGGAAATTCCGGCGGCCCGGAATGGCCGCGCAATGTCGAGCGCGCGGGGATACTGGTTGGATTGCACCCCTACGAGGGCGACACAGCCAAAATTTCCGTGACGGCGAAATCTCTCGATAAGCGCCGGCACGCCGATCCGGGTGTTGGTCTCGTCCATGACGACGATGTCGATGGCAATGTCCGGACCCAGGACCTGTCGCTCGGCGCAATTGGCTGCAATGCTGTAAACCGAGGCGAGTGAATTTGACGGACTCATTGCGCGCCACCAGCGGATCAGGTATCCGTCGTCATCGTAGTGCGACGGTTTGATCAGGATTAACTGGAAGCGCGATCGACTGTCGTTAGCCATTCTTCGGACCTTTCATCGGCAGAACCCCTATCAGCGGCCACGGCGCCGAACTTGATGAACTCACTCCTTGCTCATGTCGTCCGTATGAAGGGTCACCGCGTTCAATAGCCAAAGCCCTAGCACTTTGCCGCCGGCCAGAGGGGAACAAATCGCACCTCACCAGCCCGGAACGCGACCAGATGTCTCAGTTGGATCATTCGCGTCGTTTCCGCGATGTCGGCCGTGAGTCCGCTCTACACCCGACAACCGACATCGCCCGTTAGACCGCCCATGTTCGAAAAGTGCCGATATTGTTCTCTAATTCCGGGTCTGGGTGTCAAGCTCTCCAACGATCGTCCTTGCCGGGCCCACTGTTCTCTCCGCGGTAGGGGTGGACCCTCCGCATGATGGCGTAAGGTGACGCTGGCGGTTCAATGTTGCAATCGCGGTCGCCCTTTCAGACGCGCGCAAAAAATCGGTCGAACTCACCATCGCCATCGTCCCGGCTGGGACGTCTTTTCCCGCCGTCAGCAGGAACTCGGTAATGCCCTCGCTAGGCAGCAATCTCCTTCGTCGACCAGTTGAACTCGGTTCCATCGATCCACATGCGATGCAGAATGACGGCGAGCTTACGGGCGACCGCGACCTTGGCCTTGCGAAGCCCATTGCGCTTGGCGAGCCTTATCCCCCAAGCCTTCACGGCGGACCATTTTGGGACGCGCGTCAGCAGAACCCCGGCTGCTTCAAACAGATAACTTCGCAGCATCGCGTCGCCGCACTTCGAGATGCGACCTGTCCAATCGACCTCTCCGGACGCATGGCGTCTGCTGGTTAGCCCGACATAAGCACCTACGCTTCTCGACCGCGCAAACGGTGCCGGATCGTCAATCGTTGCCTTGAAGGCGAGCGCGGTGATCGGACCGAACCCAGGTGCGGTCATAAACCGGCGGACCTGCGCATCATGGCGGGCCAGTTTCATTACCTTGCGGTCAAGTTCACTGACCTGCTGCCCGGCGGCATTGCGCGCTTCGAGCAGCGGCCTGATCGCTGCTATCAGCTCAGGGCGTCCCTCGATCAACTCCTCGGCGCGCACGGTAAAGACATTGAACTTGGCACGGCCGATGACGAGACCGAGGTTCTTCAGAAGGCCGCGAACATGGTTCTCGAGATCGCGCTTGATCTTGACCAGCAGCGCCCGGCTGGCCAGTAGCGCCCTGACCGAGTGGCTGTCGATATCCTTGACGTGCACCTCTTTGAACCAACCCGTCTGCACGATGCGGGGGATCCCGATAGCATCGTTGCGGTCGCTTTTGTTGATCTGCATCCTGAGCACGGCCTTGGCATGGCGCGCGTCGATGCAGATCACCGGTAGGCCAAGCCGCTTAAGGTCGGTCCACAGCCACGTGGACGTCGGTCCGGTCTCGAGGCCGATGCGTACTGCATCCGGCGCCTTTGACTTCACGTAAACTGAGATCGCCTCAGGATCTGAATTGACCACGCCCTCTCGCACGACCGACCCCGTCTGGTCCACCACGCAGATCGATGTCTGCTTCAACGACACGTCCAGTCCGACATAGTATTCCATTGCCGCTCTCCATCGTTGCGAGGCCACATGAGGCTGGCCTCATACGTTCCTGGAGAGCTGATTCCCTTGCCTTTGTCTGGCTCGATCCCGGAATTACCCCATGTTGCAAAAGTCTTTTTGAGGTGTCGAACGAAAATTCTTAGAGCCGCTGATGCGTTTTGCGCTCGGCGATGTGAGGGACCATGTCGGAGGATCCAAAATCGATCACGGGCCTGCGTAGTGGCGCTGAAAAGCGATGCAGCAGCAGAGATGTCTAAAGATCAACTTTCGCGAGATTTTTAGCGTTGTTCGATTTTCGACTTTTGCAACAGTAGTCTTTCGGCGTTTGCAGCTATTTCCAGCTAGTCGCAGAAAAGCGCATAAACGCTTCACCCATCAGCATTTTCAGGCTATATTGGTGCGCAGACGTTCGCACGCATTCGCGGGGGTGCGGCGTGAATATGTAGCCCAGATGTGGTCCAGAACCCCGAGTGAGACCCCTGATGGCAGCCTGACGATTGATAACCGACAGATACCTTCGCTCGCTTCCACCGGCACCGCGCGGCAAGCGCGACGAGGTGTGGGACAGCCGCGTCACCGGCTTCGGCATCCGGATCAGTGACACCAAGGATGCCGCGCGGCGCGGCAAGGCCGGAAAGATCACCTTCATCTTGTTCACTCGGTTCGCATCGGGTCGGCATCCGGAACGGCGCACCATCGGCGTCTATGGCGCGGATGCGATGAGGCTGGAAGATGCCCGGCGCATCGCCGGGGAGTGGCGTTCGCAGGTCGCGCGGGGCATCGACCCTGCCGTGGCCGAGGCCGAGCGCCGTGCGGCGGAAGCCCGTGAGCGGGCATTGCGGGTCAAGCACTCCTTCACCATCGCCGCCGAAGCATTCATCGCCGCCAAGCTGGAGAAGGAGCGAAGCGGCAAGGTGGCGGAGCGCGACCTGCGCGGCGTGTTCATTGCGGCATGGGGCGAGCGCCCGGTGAGCGAAATCACCAAGCTCGACGTGCTGGAAATCATCAACACCAAAAAGCGCACCGCACCGCAGATGGCCCGCGCCCAGCTGGTCCTGATCAAGCGGTTCTTCGGCTGGTGCGTCGATCAGGAAATCTACGGCCTGTCCGCATCGCCATGCGAGGGGCTGTCCGGGCAGAAACTCATCGGTGAATTGCAGTCGCGCGACCGACGCCTCACCGACGCCGAGATATTCGCGTTCTGGCGAGCCACCGGGCGCATGGGTTACCCGACAGGTTCGGTCTACCGCACCTTGCTGCTGACCGGCCTGCGGTTGAATGAGGCCGCGCAGATTTCGTGGCCGGAAATTCAGGGCAATACCATCACCATCCCGGCATCGAGGATGAAGGGCCGCGAGGGCAAAGCGCGTGAACATCTGGTGCCGATGTCGGCGGCACTGCGGGAGGTCATCGCATCGTTGCCGCGCATCAAGAACGGGCCATTCCTGTTCTCCATGAGCGCGGGCAAGCGGCCACTGGCGATGACCGGGCCGATCAAGGCCGATCTGGATCGGCGCATGCTGCGGACCTTGAAGGCGATGGCCCGCCGTCGCGGCGAGGATCATCAGGCCGTCGATCTGCCGGGATGGGTCAACCACGATCTGCGCCGCGTCGTTCGCTCCGGTCTGTCGGCATTGCGCGTCCCGCACAATGTCGCCGAGGCCGTGCTTGCACACCGGCCACCCGGCGTCGTCGGCACCTAAAACCTTCATGAATTTCGGGATGAGAAGGCCGAGGCGCTGGAGGCATGGGCGCAACGCCTGAATTCCATCGTCAGCCCGCCTGCCAAGGTGCCTGACAAAAAGATCGTCCCGCTGCGGAAGCGGCGGCGATGATGGCCCGGCAGGCTGCGGCGCGTGGCCCCCTGTGCGCTGGCGCGGCCTGCCCGGTCCTGTAGCCCTGCGCTGGCGGCGCGCTGTGGGGCCTCTCTGCGGCTTCTCGCGTTCGAATATGAGGTTCTGGAATAGACGGCGGTTACGGCTCCCTATGCCGCGGGCCAATGAACTGCACCGAGGACCGCCCCTCTCGTCCCGGGTGCGGTGACGTGCCGCTAGGTTTCTTGATCCACGTCAACGGGCGGTTCGTTAGCTGATCTTTCCTTTTTCCAAAAGGAATAAGCCAATGAAGCGTCTAGTCCCCACCGCTGCCATTCTCCTTGCCACCTCAACACCAGCGTTCACTCAGAACACCGAGCAGGAAAACAATGCGGCGGTGGCTGCCGTGATTTACATGATTGCGCAGGAGCGGTGCAACATGACCACAGGGGAAGATGGCAAACTTCGCGGAATGACCATGTCCGTGATCGAGGGCAACGGCTTGACTTGGGAGCAAGTGGTCTACGGTGAGAAGCAGATGATCGGTAACTTCCTGAAAGACAACCCGATCTATGAGAAGGCCACCAACAATGATCGTGCTGCCGTCAAGACCGTCTGCAATGGCGCGCGCGCCATGCTTTCCAAGAAGAAATAGATCTTACAATTCCAGAGGCGAAGTGATCAGCCGCGAGACGACCAGCGGCAACACGACGACGAGGGGTGCTTGAGCGCGACGGTCCTAGTCTGCCAGCGCGGTTGTCAAAAAGGTACGGCCCCAGTCTGGGGAGACTGAGGCGGTGGCGCTGGATGTACCGATGATGGAGGCCGGTACGAAGGGCATCTAAGCTCAAGAACCAAGTTTGGGATAGCTGTCCAGAAGTACATCGTCCTGATGTACCATGTTCAGAAGTGCAGCGCTGCCACGAGCGATGGTGCAACGGTGAAATCGACCATGACCAACAGGGCCATATGTTGCGGGCGCTCGGCCTGATCTGCACAGGCCAACTGCGTCGCGCCGCTCAGTACGGACTGTACCCGCCCGGGCAAACGTAGTTGCCGTAGGCGTCGTAGCCGCAGCCGCCGCCGTAGTAGGCTCCCGCCGCAGCGGCACCGACCGCAGCGGCGCCCACCGCCGCCGCACCGACACCGTAGCCGCGATAGGCCCCGTAGCCGCCGTAGGCGCCCGCACGATAGCCGCGATAGGCCCCTGCACGGTAGGCACCCCGATAGCCGCCGTAGCCTCCGGCCACGCGCCCGCCGCGCACACCGACAGCGCCGCCCCGGTATCCCCGAGCTGCGACCGCGCCGCCGCGGAAGCCTCCCGCCCGCATGCCGCCGCCGTGGAAGCCTCCGCCGCGCCCGCCGCGAGCGAACGCGTCGTCGGAATGGAAGGTGACCAGCAGCATGGCTGCGGCTGCCGCAGCGATAAGAACTCGACGCAACATTAGCTTTCTCCTTCTTCGAGAGAGGATAGCCGCGCGGACACCTGCGCACGGCGGCAAACCGCGCGGATCGGTCCCGAAGCCTTGCGCACGGGAGCTTCGCGCTCTTGACCTAGATCAAACCTCCCGTTCATCTACGTGAACGAACGCTCAATCACGGCGCTTCGAGAGGATACCTTCCGAGGCGTAGAGTGTCCGCTATCTTTCATTCGCAACCGGGTTGAGCCAGCGGCAAGTCCGCTAGGGCGCTGGCGCGGCCGCCCCGATATCCTGTAGCCCGGCGCGCGCTGCTACGATGCGTATGGCAACTGGGTCTGTCAGTATCCACCATACTGACGTGCGCCGAGCGTATTCCGGCGGCGGTTGGGGCTAGTTCTTACCGCCGCCCCTTTTTCACATATTTGCTGGTTCCGACGCGCTGCCCCGCCAATTGGCCCGCCAATGTCACGAGTTGCTCTTGTGACTGAATTCGAAGTTTCTCGATAAGTCTCTCGCGCTGCATCCCAATTTGCTTTTCGGTGCCTCCGATTTCCGCCGCAATCAGTTTGTCCGGCTTTTCACGGGCAAGTCGCCTCAATAACTGCTTTTCGGTTGGCTCAATGTCACGACGCGCTCACCCGCCAGTTCGGATCAGTGCCGGCCTCGTCCCTGTCCGGCCCGGCGCCAGCTTCGCCGGCTGCCCGCAAGAGGCTGGCAATGTCGGCATCCGCAAATATGAAGCGGGCCGGATCGATCGGAGCGGCGAGCGGCCTATTTCGGAGCCGCTTCCTAAGCCAATCCCGCATCGCAAGCCGGTCGAGCCGCAACGCCGCACTGACGAACGCTTCAAAAAACTGGTCGCGCTGCGCCGGGTCGAGCCTCGACAGCCCTGCATTGTGGCCTCAACCAGATCGATGCGCCGCATTCGCGTTCCCTTTTGAAAAGCGGACTGGGCAAAGGAAACACAAAAAACAAAAAACTGAAATATGCTCGAAGCCTGCGGACGCGCGGCCCCCCCGGAGGGTCCTGTGCTTTGGGGGACCCGGCGGAGCTTTGGTTCTCAGCGCAGTCCCTTGGCACCCCTCGGGCATTGGGCTTCTCCTTGGCCCAGACCCGGCGACCGATCGAGCGACCGCGCGCGATGCGGCGGGAGCCGTCACTGCCGACGATGCCGTGGCAGGACGATGGTCGATAGCGATGATGAACGAGGTCGATGCGGCGGTGCGGCTCAACCCAACCGCCAAGCCGTCAGCGAGGGGTGGTAGAGCCGAGGGTCCAGACGGCAGGGCCTCTCCGTACCCCGGCGGCGCTCTTACCACGCCTTTAAACCGGCCACGGCGAGTTGCGTGACCTGATGGTGTCGACTCACTTGCCCTGCTGCTTGATCGCCCACAGCCGGTAGGCCTCGGCCTCGATCAGCCAACCCTGCGTCGCCTCCGTTGTGCCCGGCACGCAATCCACAGCAACGGCTTGCCTGTCACGCGCGGCCCTGCGCATCCTCGCGGCACTTGGGTGCAAATAAGGTGCACGTCCGCGTTGGGTTGGGGGGGCAAATGATGGGGAAGTGGAGAACGTGGCTCTCGATCTTTTTGATCGTTTTCGCGATTGGCTTCTACACCCATCTTCGCGACCGGTGGGCGACAGACGACGCAAGCCTAGCCGGGGGGACGCGCACAGCATTCGTGGAGTCCGCCGTTCAAAGCTGCACGCAGAAGACAAACTCGAACCCTGACACCAAGGGGATGTACTCCGCAGCGGTGACAAATCAGTATTGCAACTGCTACGCTAATGCGATGGCTGACCGCCTTTCGACGAACAAGTTGAAGAGCTTCTCTGCGATGGACACCAGCGCAATAGCGGCCGCGATGCAGCCCACAATGGAGACGGCGTCGGCACAGTGCCAACATACCATTCCAAAGGAAGACCAGAAATAGAGTGCCCGGTCAGTGCGGAAGGGAGGGATGACTTTGGTTCGCCCTCAACGACGACCGACCGCTGACGGCGTTCGCTGGCATCTGACGACGTTCAATGGTGATCGCGGCACGAAGTCAAAGCCGGTGCCGGGGCCACATCAGGTCTATGGTTTTCTCACGACATCGCCGAATGCATCGTCGAGCCGATCCATCCCAAGGCTATGCCGGTGATCCTGACCACCGACGGAAGAGCGGGACATGTGGATGCGCGCGCCGTGGGATGAGGCTAAGGCGCTGCAACGGCCATTGCCGGATGACGCGATGAAGATCGTCATGCGCGGGGCAGACAAGGAAGATCGGGCCGCCGCATGAAAATAAGTCGAAGCGAGCCGCTTCACTGATCCCGACGCCGCCGCCCGCAAGCTGGTGGAGATCGCCAACGCCAGCGAGGCGGTGCAGCATATAGCCACAAGCACAAGCCCAAGACCGATGTAATCGAGAAATGTTACTAGCGTCGTATCTTCGGTCGGCCCGTGCGACATGGTTGCCCTCCAGAGAGATTTGCTCTCTGGTAGCTCGCCCGGGAACCCAATAGTGGTCAAGTCGCCAGTGGTCCCTTTCACTCATGAGAGTGGCCACCTTTTGGGGTCCGGAAATGGCAAAAGGGGCCAGTACCGGCACACGTATAGAACAGACCGGGAAACTAGAACGTTCCCCGGGTAGTGTGTCAGTTTGACTGTGGCAGGTTTTCTGACTGGCATACGCCCGGGTCAGCGCATGTTCCGCCCATGTGGAAATCCGATATTATCTGCCCCGAATGCGGCGCAGGGTATCGCCGCATCGTCATAACCTCCTGTAAGGGGGCCAAAGGCGAGTATAGATGCTTGACTTGCAATCACGTCCTTGAGGTTTTCGACGGATTGTTCGAAGTGCTTATCCGCCTCACGGTTGCGCCAAAGCGTCCCAAAACGCCCCGCGCGAATAAGTCATGCTTGCGCATCAAGCTGTATGTCGATGAGAACCCTTGAAGAAGGGATCAAGCTTCACAGCTTCGCCGGTATCTTTCCAGAACAGTTTTTGACCGAGGCTGGCCGCCACCGCGAGGCGGTGGTGGCCGCCGACCAGCGTATGGTCATCCGTTGCTTTCGCGATGATCTCACCGTCTTCGTTCACGATGTTTCTCATGCGCCATTTTTGGCGGCAGTCGAGCGGCAGCGTTGATCTGGATCATGTGTGGCGACCCGGCGCATCCTGCTCCCCTCGAAACGGCCTTTACCGCAGCAACGTCAGCGAGTTGAGGAAGCGTCCTATAACGCCCTGTCCTCGGTCATTGGGGACGCGTTCGCGCGGTCGGTCGCCGCCGTCGATAGCTTTGCCCAACTCGCCACCCGGCATTGCTTGGCGAAAACTCGGCGGTTGGATCGGTTCTGATCACCAGATGCCACCAACTCGGTCGCTTGCCGACATCGCGGTGACCTTCCGCCGTCATCGTGTTCTTCGTCCTCAGCGGCTATCTGGTCGGCGGCCCGGCGCTGGTGCGGGCTAAAATTGGAAAACTCAACGCAGTAGACTACTTTTCTGCGCGAGCGTCGCGGCTATACGTGGTGTTGATACCTGCCCTCGTTCTTTCGTTTGTTTTCTATGTGTCCGCCAAGCACCTGAGTGGATGGCAGATGTTTGTCGACACTCACCAGCACCTTCACGACGGTGCTACACTCGTCACGGCCAGCTACAGCCCGGCAACAGCCTTGTGCAACGCGCTGTTCCTCCAGACGATCAGTTGCTCGACCTTTGCGGGCAATATGGCGTTGTGGAGCCTGTCCAACGAGTTCTGGTACTACCTGCTCATTTTCGCATTCCTGTCCGTCCGCAAAACGTCCCTGTGGGCACTTCTCGTCGTCGCGATTTTCTTTCTGTTCGTATTCGCGGAGCACTCGGACAGACTCGGATATCATACCGGACTGAAATTCTTTTTCTATTTTGTGATATGGTCGTTCGGCACTGTTGTTTACGCCATCTCGGCGCCGGTCCTGGTGTGGTCGGTTTTGTTTCTACTCGGGTTGGCTGGTACTCTCGTCGTTTCGCACGCTGGTTTGCTCGCGCCATGGGCGGCGGCCGACTTTATAGTTGGCTTGGTCACCGCAGCAGCGATCGTATGGATAGAATTTACCAGGATCCGACTGCCGTCGTTTTTACGTTTCGGCAAGGAGACTGCCAAGTGGAGCTTCTCGCTCTACGCGATACATTATCCGATCCTCGTTTTTCTCAATGTCATGAGCGACAACCCACATGATTTCACCGTATCCCCCCGCGGTAGGCCGCCTTGTTGAATGACAGGCTTCCGAGGAAGCATGTGGCTTTAAGGCTAGCCTTAAGGTCGGTAGATGAGGGTAGAAGTTCTGGGCGGGGTTGAGCGTCGCCGTCGTTGGTCTCGCGACGACAAGATGCGGATCATCGAGGAGACGCTGGCGCCTGGCGCGGTAGTGACGGAGATCGCGAGGCGGCACGGCATCGCAACGAGTTTGGTGTTCACATGGCGGCGGCGGGCCCACCTAGCGACTGTCGCTTCGGCGGGACCGCGCCTTGTGCCGGTGCAGGTCGCCACGGCAGAAAGCGTCCGATCGATTGAAGCCCCAGCGGCGATGCCGTCCCGGAAGCGCCGGGGCCTGATCGAAATCGAGCTCAGCGACGGCAAGCGCCTCAGCGTTGACGAGAATGTCGACGCAGACGCGTTGGGGCGAGTTCTTGATGTTTTGAGCCGACGATGATCCCGATACCGAGCGGGATCAGGGTCTGGATCGCGACCGGCCACACGGACATGCGCCGCGGCATGCAGGGTCTGGCTTTGACGGTTCAGGAGAGTTTGAAGCGCAATCCTCATGCCGGCGATCTCTATATCTTCCGTGGGCGTCGGGGCGATCTTGCCAAGATTCTTTGGCATGATGGCATCGGCCTGTCGTTATATGCCAAGCGCCTTGACCGCGGGAAGTTCATCTGGCCCTCGGCGTCATCCGGCGCGATATCGATCTCAGCGGCGCAGATGGCTTATATGCTGGAAGGGATCGACTGGAGAAATCCACAACTGACATGGCGACCGCAGAGCGCCGGCTGAGCGAAATAAAATATTGGACCACGTGCATTTTAGGGCGCCACAAATCACTGAATTTATGATTCTCTGGTTTGCATGGACACGGCTCGCGACGCTTCTCCCGACGACATAACCGCTCTGAAAGAGGCGTTGGCGACCGAGCGCGCGAAGGCTCTGGAAATCGTAGCGGAGCTTGCGGTCGCCCGTGCGAAGGCGTCGGAAGACAGTGCGCTGATTGCCCAGCAGAAGCTGCGGATCGCCAAGCTCGAGCGCCAGATCTACGGGCAAAGATCGGAACGCTCGTCTCGCCTGGTCGACCAGTTGGCGCTGACGTTCGAAGAGCTGGAAGCCAACGCCACCGAAGACGAGCTTGCGGCCGAGATAGCCGTCGCCAGGACGACGACCGTGCGTGGATTTACGCGCACGCGCCCCGAACGCAATACGTTCCCCGACCATCTTCCCCGTGAACGTGTGGTGATCGATCCGCCGGCGGCTTGCGAGTGCTGCGGCAGCAACCGCTTGCGCAAGCTTGGCGAGGACGTGACCCGGACGCTGGAATCGGTGCCGCGCCAGTGGAAGGTGATCGAGACCGTGCGCGAGAAGTTCTCTTGCCGTGACTGCGAGAAGATCAGCCAGGCGCCGGCACCGTTCTATGCCGTGGCAAGAGGATGGGCTGGCCCAAGCCTGTTGGCGATGATCATGTTCGAGAAGTTCGGCCAGCACCAGCCTCTGAACCGTCAGGCCGAGCGTTACGCTCTGGAAGGGGTGCCGATCGCGCTCTCGACGATGGCCGACGCCGTGGGGGCGGTCTGCGCGTCGCTCGATCCGCTCCTTCGCCTTGTCGAATCTCATGTCATGTCAGCCGAACGCCTCCACGGCGACGACACCACGGTGCCCGTGCTGGCCTTGGGCAAGTGCGATGTCGCTCGATGCTGGGTCTATGTGAAGGACGACCGCCCCTTCGGCGGCTCAGATCCGCCGGCGGCAATGTTCTATTATTCGCGCGATCGAAGGGGCGAGCATCCGCAGGCGCATCTGGCCAACTATAGCGGTATCCTCCAGGCCGACGCCTTCGGCGGATACACCAAACTCTACGAGCCCCAGCGAAGTCCTGGGCCTATTAGGGAAGCGGCCTGTTGGGTTCATGCCCGGCGCCCGTTCTTCGCCATGGCGGATTTTGAGGAAAACGCGCGACGTAAGGCTGCTGGCAAGAAGGAGATCGCCCTCTCGCCGATTGCGATCGAGATCGTGCGCCGCATCGACGCCCTGTTCGCCATCGAGCGCTCGATCAATGGCCAAAGCGCCGACCACCGAAAGGCTGTCCGCCAGGCGCAGAGCGCGCCGTTGGTTGCCGATCTGGAAGCCTATATGCGCGAGCAGTGCGCCAAGCTCTCCCGCGGTCATGATCTAGCAAAGGCCATGAACTACATGTTAAAGCGCTGGGCCTCCTTCACACGCTTCCTCGACGATGGCCGTGTCTGCCTCTCGAACAACGCCGCCGAAAGAGCGCTGCGCGGCATCGCATTGGGCAGAAAGTCGTGGTTATTCTGCGGGTCCGACCGCGGAGGAAGTCGCGCCGCCGCCATGTATAGTCTCATCGTCTCAGCCAAGATGAACGACGTCGACCCTCAGGCCTGGCTCGCCGATGTGCTCGCTCGCATTGCCGCACACCCCGCTCACAGGCTCGATGAGCTGTTGCCTTGGAATTGGAAGACTGCTCAACAGCAAGGCCTTGCGATGCAGGCGGCTTGATGGGGCACGTCAACAAAGTCAGCCACGTGTTCACCCTCGGCCATGTCGCCGAGATGCTTGGAGAAGACGAGGAATGGCTGTTCGAGGTCGCCGAGGAAATGGACACCGAGGATGGCCAGTTATGGGTCATCGGCGTCGGCGAAGACGGCGTGATGGCGTTCACCGATGATGGAATCGAGAACCTCAAAAACCTGATCGCAATCCACAAAGACGACCCCAGCATCATCGAAGAACGCCGCCAAGCGCTCGCTGCGATGATCAAGCCGAAAACCGAAGAGTCCGACGAGGCCTAACTGTTAACTGGACAGATCAGCACGCTTGCGGCCTACCGCGCATGGTTACATTTCACCATGGGTTCGCTTGGACTCGACGTAGCATTCATCGTGCCGTGCTTGATGCTTGCGTTCATCTTTTACTTGCTGTTCGAGAGGCGTACCGACGCCGTTCGCATGTGGGTTAAGAACCTAGCGACAAAGCGCTCTTCCGAGCGGGTGCCTGCTAGCTTAAGGCTGTCGGCAGAAGGAGCCGTTCTGCCTATAGTAGCGAACTCGCAAATCATCGAGGAACGGCCTGCCGTGCACTAGACACGAGCAAAAGACCGCAGGCATTAGCGCGCTGCGGCCACCGGGTTTATTCAAATTCATGTGGTGCTGAAATGTCTGCTCCGATCCGCCAAATCCCGGTACCGCAACCATGACGAGAGCGGCGCCGAATGTGGAGTCAAAAGACGTTGTCACAAATTGAAACATGGGAACAGTTGCGGGACGGCCACAGAGCAGGAATCCGATGCGGAGAATTTTAGACCACATCACGCAAGCCTCACACATCGTTGCAGGTACCTGTGCTTGCCGTTTCCATTGGTGACGTACTGTTTTTTGATGGCTGCCGACCCGATGTGGCCGCCGTGTTTCAATCTGTATTCGCGACCTATGACAATAGCGATCCGTGGTGGAACCAAATGGACCGCACATCACGGTTTGATTCCGTTACCTCATCACTACGGCCAGTCGACGGCCGGTTTGGTTGAAAGTCGGGGCCTTTGGGCGGACGCTCGTTCCGCCGCGTTTGCTGTAATGGTTCACGATTTCTGGTCGCTCACCAATGCGACTAACCTATCACTACACCAATGAGGAAGAAGGCAAGACACTCCATCGCTATTGGACCACTGCCTGTCAGGGCTGCGCACTGAAGAGCAAGTGCACAACAGGCAAAGAGCGGCGGATATCACGATGGGAGCACGAAGCCGTCCTTGAGACTGTGCAAGCGCGGCTCGATCGGAACCCGGCTAAGATGCGCGAACGCCGCCAAACCGTGGAGCATCCCTTCGGTACGATAAAATCCTGGATGGGAGCCACGCACTTCCAGATGAAAACGCTCAAGCACGTCGGCACCGAAATGGCGCTACACGTCCTGGCCTACAACATGAAAAGGGTCATGAGTATTCTCGGCGTTGGCGGACTAATAGAAGCGATCCGAGCATAGGCTCGGCTTCCTGAGCCAGCCGGCTGCGCCTGCAAACCTCGACATCCGCGTTTTTACACAGTCTGGGTCATTCGCGTCGGTTTGAACCGCGTGCGATTGACTTCCGCTCTACGCCTGTTGGCAGACATCGTTGCTGCCGCTTGCGCGCTCATACCTTGCTGCGCAGGCATCAACGCATCGCAGCCGGAACCGGAAGATCATCGGAAGAGTTGAGCTGGTCGTGCGCGAGGGCTGCCGCCTGCGGGGCGAGGATATCGAACGGCCTTTCGTGGTGTACCGGGGACGCCGAAGCCAAGCTCCTTCCGGCGGCTACGAGCGCCAGCAGGAATGCGGTGGCGGCCATTAAGTAGAACAGGCCGTCGATGGCGAAGTGCTTCATGACGCTCGTGCCGAGGATCGGCCCGAGCACCGAGCCAATCCCACTCACTAGGATGAGGCGGCTACTCACGGCGACGATCCTGTCGGCCGGCATGCGGTCGAGCGCGTCGGCAACGCAAACGGGATAGAGGGGTGACATGAAGCCGCCGAGCAGGGCCGCAGTCGGCAGGATCACCGGAAACGTGCGCGGCAGGTGGATCAAGGCGACTGCAGCGCCGGCGAAGCCGACGCCGAGCACAGCCAGCACGATGCGCCGGTCGAAGCGGTCCGAGAACCGGCCAACCGGCATCTGGAATGCCAAGCCGCCAAGCACAACCACGAGCATGAATAATCCGATTGTCGTGCGTTCGACGCCCTTGGTTTGCATCCACGCCGGAACAAGCGCGTAGAACGCGCTGGCGATGAGTTCGCTCAGCGCGGAGCCAATGACTGCGACAGGTGCCGCGCGGGACAGCTGGCCAAAGGGCATCGTCGCAGCGGCGGTCGCTTGGGGTGGCTCGGCGCTGGTTGTACTGACCATGACCAGCGCCACAGCGAAAAGGGCTGCGATGGCGTTGAACGGGGCCGCAGTTTCGATCGGTGCCCGGCCGATCAGGAGCTGTCCGAGGGCAAGGGCAATGAACGTGCCGACCATGTAAAGCGAGAAGATGCGCCCGCGCTCCGACGGCTGAGCCTTGGCATTGAGCCAACTCTCGGTCGTGACGAAAAGCCCAGCGCAGCCGAACCCCACGGCCGCACGGAGGGCCAGCCAGGGCAGCGGCCCGACCCAGAGCGGCATCGCCACCGTCGCAGCGACGACCAGGCCTGCGAAAGCGGCATAGGCGCGGATGTGCCCAATCCGCTCGATGATCCGTCCGCAGCGCACCGCGCCTAACGTGAACCCTGCGAAATAACTGCTGAGCACGAGGCCGGCCAGGGTCGCGTCAAAGTCCTCAAGTGCCACCCGCAAGGAGATGAATGTTCCGAAGAACCCATTGGCAAGCTGGACGCCGCTCGTCGCGATAACGAGGGTTCCAATCTGCGCGTGCATTGATCCGCTCGACCGCATCGGACTTTTCTCCCTTGTCTCGGCAAATTGGACACTGCCCCCGCTTGGCTCTGCCAGCTTGGCGAAGACTCTCGTCTATTCCGTGGCGCTTCAAGGGATGGAGCAATCGGAGGCCGGCCCTCCAACGCACCAGTGGCCAGATGGCTGTTGATCGCAGCAACAAGATCGTCGACTTGCCGGCAGTCCCGCTACGCAACCGCGCGAACTAACAACCATGCCTGACCCGTAAAATTACGGTGCCAACATCAGCTGGCAGCCGTCAGAAATGGACAGAACGACTTGAGCTTTAGTCGGCCTATCCTGCAACGCATGGGGCAGGATCGTTTGTTCGTCGTGGTGGTGGTTGGCTCGGCCGCTTTAACGGTGGCGATGGTTGCGGTTGCATTATTTGGTTTTAGATAATCTTTGCCGCCGCCACCATGGCCGGTTCCATGGATGGAGCATGTACCTCGGGACAATGACCTCAGGACAATCTGTCCAAAACCGGACCATTGAGGTCAGAATGGCTGCGCACCGAACGGCTCTCATCCCGCAGGTACACGGTGACTCTTGACTTGGTCCCGGTCGCTCCGATTGGGGCGTTTCTCTTTAGCTCCGCGCCCAAACCGATGGGCTTTTCGTTGCTGGACGCCTCGCCCAATGCGCCAACCCGCTCGGCAAGGGAGACAAGCTCCGCCAAGGACCGGACCTGCATTTTCTCCATCACCCGGTGACGATGCGCTTTGATCGTCCGCTCGGTCGATCCGAGCGTTTTGCCGACCTGCTTATTGATCTGGCCGCGAACGATCAGCTGGAAGACCTGCCGCTCGCGCGGCGTCAAGGTCGTGATGCGCGCGCGAACAACGTCCAGTTTGCTCTGCAGCTCGCGCGACGTTTGGTGATGCGCCAAGCACCGCTCGATCGCGCGAACAAGGCTCTTGCACGTTACCGGCTTGGTCAAAAAGTCTTCTGCGCCCGCCTTGATGGCCCGCACCGTGGCCGGAATGTCGGGATGGTCCGAGAGGAATATGATCGGCAATGTCGAGCCGAGCTCCCCCAACCGTGTCTGCAGTGCCAGCCCGCCGATCCCGCGTATCCCCGCGTCGAGGAGGATGCAACTCGGCGTGCTTTCGTTGGGCAAGCGGTCCAAAAGGTCTTGGGCCGAAGCATAGATCACCACCTCATAACCGGCGTGCTTTAACCGGCGTTTCACCGCCGTCGCGAATGAACTGTCGTCGTCTACAATATGCGCGCGCCCCGGCACTGCGCTCTCTCCCGACGAGACTCGAGCATACAATCATACCGGGCGACTTCAACCTTAAAATGCATAATGTTTGAGTAGGTAAGTTCGGCTGACCTTTCACGATCGAGTCGGCAACGCATGGGCGCTGGACGGGGCTCGCATGCCCGGTCCGATGGCTATCCTGCTCCGCCTTCTGCTAACCGAGAAGAGCAGGCTGGAGGACATCGAAACGCTGGAGTGAGCCACAATGGCGGAACCGAAATACGGTGCATTTGAAAGCAACCCGGCGCGCTTTACCGACAACGAGGCGTGGGCCACGACAACGTCTGGCGAAAGATTTACTCGGGAGAGGTTGTGCAGCACGCTGCTATGAGCGAGGCCGACTATCGCGCGGCCTACCCAGATCTGCCCGCCTTGCCGGAGATGGCCTTCCAGTCATCCGAGCTAACTTCCGCAGGCGTACCTTGGCGCGAGGTGCCGGACTTCGCGCTTCCCCGTGTCGAGTGGCTGGATGGACGTAACGTTCCGGCAGAGGGTGGCCTGCCAACCATCGATCAGTTCCCGACGTACTTTTTGCCCTTCCTGCTTTGCACCCCGACCATCCAACCGGATCAAAGGCCACGGCCGATGCCCACGGCGCGCGGCAACGGCTTGCAAATTGTCGCCCGGGTGCTTGGCTGATCAGTCCTTACACCGGCTGGCGATGGGCCAAATGGCGAAGTTGGTTGGCTTTCAACTGACACAGTGCTGCCCGACTGCCTTCGCGTGCGATAGCCGCCGCCGCGGACAACGCATCCAGTGCGTCACGTCACCACGTCACAGGACGGATCGCCCAATTGGAGTCGCCACAGATCGTCGATCTGCCGCTGCGGTCCCAGGCTGATTAGCTCGATACCCAAGCAACCGGCCAGAGTCGTCACCCACGAGATACACCAAGGGCGCATGTTCCCAAAACCGACGACGTAACCCGACTTGGCGTCGTCCGCGAACTAACGCTGCAAGGCTCGGGCTTTTGGGCTAATTGTATAGTTCCATTCGCCGTGGAAATCATGGCGGGTGATGTTGACAGCAGCGAGTTCGTCGTCAGAAACCTTGATGCCGGCGGGGTAGGTCATGGGGTCGAGCTGGCAACGGACCTTGAGGCCGGCTTTGGTGGTCGTAGCGCCGATCAGCTGCACGATGACCTGATGGCTGATCAGCGGCTTTCCCCGCCAGTTGCTGGTGATGAAGGAGAAGAGGCGATGCTCGATCTTGTTCCATTTGCTGGTGCCGGGCGGCAAGTGACAGACGGTGATCGGGATATCGAGTTCGTCGGCCAGCTTTTGCAGCTCCAGCTTCCATAGCCGCACCCGTGAGCCATTGCTGCCGCCGCCATCGGCGGTGATCAGCAGATTTTTAGCCACGGGATAGCGCTCACGGCCCATCACTTGCCACCAGCTCCGGATGGCGTTGGTTGCGAAAGCCGCTGTGTCGTGGTCGATGCCCACGCTGACCCAGCCGGCGTTGCCGGCGATGTCGTAGACGCCATAGGGCACTGCTCGCCCGAGTTCGGGAATGACGAAGTCGTGGACGCGCACTTCTTCGGGTGACCCCTTCGGCCGCCATTCCCGTCCGCCGTTCTTGAAATCGCCAACCAACTCCTTCTTTTTGGTATCGACGGAGATCGCCGGGTTGCCGGAGGCAAGCACCTCTTTGACGCGATCGTTGATATAGTGGAATTGGGCGTCGCGATCGATGTGGTTCGATCCCTCGCGCGTCTTGCGGTTGGCCTGCAAACTATAATCGAGCTGGTGTAGTAGCTTGCCGACCAAGGTACGGCCGATCCTATGGCCCATCCGACCCAAGCTCTCCGAGAGCTTGCGCAAGCTCTTCGAGGTCCACAACATCGGCGATTGCGGATCACCTCGCGTCGCCGGTTCGACCAGTGAGCGCAGATCATCAAGAAGACGCGGATCGGTCGCAATCAGAGGCTTGCGTCCGCCACCCGACCTGCGGACCCGTTCTGGATCAGGCGCCTCGCCACTGCGCAATTCCTCAATCGCGCGCCCTATCGTGCTGCGCGCCACCCCGGTGGCCCGCGACACTGCGACGATGCCTCCGTGACCGGCCGTCAAGGCCTCCGCTGCCACAAAACGTCGCCGGCCGCGCTCGTCCAGCAAAGGATCGAGCGCCTCAAATCGCTGACGGATAGCCGATTCATCAATCACAAGCAGATGCTACAAGCATCATACCCGGACGGGAATCCCACCACTCGAAATCCCGAGCAAACGCAAATTCACTTATTCGTGGCCGAGGCCTAAGCACTACAGTTGCCTTTTATGGAGATTTCTGAATCCATGGGCAACCATGATTTGAAGATCGTGGGCGCAGACAGCGTCGATTGAAGAGACGCTTGCGTTGTGGGCGGCGTCGCTTCGGGAGATCAAGCAGCGGATACGTCCG
The DNA here is from genome assembly GCA_963755895.1 of uncultured Alphaproteobacteria bacterium. Lineage (GTDB taxonomy): Bacteria > Pseudomonadota > Alphaproteobacteria > Rhizobiales > Xanthobacteraceae > Bradyrhizobium. The sequence continues at coordinate 123,954 of CAVWMD010000012.1, read as the reverse complement.
TTGTTCAATCAAGATCGTGTTGCGAGGAATGCAGGCTTGTTTCTGGAAAGCCTGCTCGGAGATGAGCAACGCAAGACCGGTTGGATGCGTGCGGAGGCAGCTGGCGATCCCGGTCCTTGGCGGCAACAGGCGATCCTGGGTCGCAGGGATTGGGATGCTGATGGTCTGCGCGATATCGTCCGCGATTATGTCGTCGAGCATTTGGCGGATGACGATGCGGTGCTGGTGATCGACGAGACCGGCTTTCTCAAGCAGGGCAAGGCGTCGTGCGGGGTGGCGCGGCAATACACTGGTTCCGCCGGCAAGATCACGAACTGCCAGATCGGCGTCTTCGCCGCCTACGTGTCGCGCCACGGTCATGCGTTCATCGATCGCGCGCTGTATCTTCCGAAGGAATGGACCGACGATCCAGATCGTCTGGAAGCCGCTTATGTGCCTCCCGGTGTCGGCTTTGCGACCAAGCCAAAGCTTGCAACGAGCATGATCGCACGCGCCATAGCCGCGTCTGTCCCATTCAAGTGGGTTGCCGGTGATACTGTCTACGGTGTTGGCGATATCGAACAGCAATTACGCCGGGCAGGCAAAGGCTACGTGCTCGGGGTCAGCAGCGCTCATGTATTCCGATCCTGGGGAAAGCGGCGATCGGTCGCCGGCACGGCCGCGGACATCGCTCGGACGCGGCGCGCGTCCGATTGGAAACGCCAGTCGGCAGGGGCCGGAACCAAAGGACCGCGGCTGCACGATTGGTGCTATCTCGAATTGGCCGATCTCGAGGTCGAAGAATTTTACAGCGCAAATCATGGTCTTTGGACACGAGGTCTGCTGATCCGTCGTCATATCGCCGATGGCGATCTCGCCTTCTTCACCACCTGGTGTCCAGCGGGAACATCCATCGAAACGCTGGTGGCGGTCGAAGGCCATCGGTGGGCGATCGAGGACAGCTTTGAGACCGCGAAAAACGAATTCGGGCTCGATCACAACGAGAGCAGATCCTGGCATGGCTGGCATCGCCACGTTTCCCTGGTGATGCTCGCCTTCGCCATGATGGCGGTGATCCGCCATCGCGCCAATTCGCCGCCACCCAAAAAAACGAAACGCCGAACCACGGCAAAACTCAAAATATCGCCAATCCGTCGTTGATCCGTTGGTCAATCCAGGAAGTCCGCCGCATCGCCATCAGGCTCGCCCGAAAGCGGATCCGACCCGCACACATCATCGCATGGTCACTCTGGCGCAGAGCTCACCAGGCCGCCGCCCAACGTGCCCACTTCAAAAAACAACTGTAATGCTAAGCTCCTCCTCGAGCGTGTTGTGAGAGCGTGCGATACCTTTCGAGGGTAGGACACGCGGCGAGAATTCTGGGTATCATTGGCGTCTGCGGTCGCTTGGCAATTCAATGGGGATGAGGCGTTCACGGTTCTCCTGACCTCTCAAGGCTTCCAGAAGTTCTTCGGCCGAGAAGGGCTTGATAAGGAGAGAGATACCTTGCGCAGAAATCGAGTGCACGGTTTGCGATCTGGTGTCGCCGGTCATCACGGTAGCCGGTACGTTCCGGCCAAGGGCGGCACGCAGGTGACCGATGGTCTCGATACCGTCCGTTGAGCCACGAAGGTTGTAGTCACACAGCAGCACGTCCGGGCGGTGGCCCTGCTCTGTGACCAGAGTCAAAGCTTCCGCCGACGTTGCAACAAACGTGGCGTCAACCCCTCTCTTTTTCAACAGTCTCCCGAGCGCCGAGCGCACGGACGCCTCGTCCTCGATCACGAGAACCCTGCCCGGGAAGGCATCATTAAGAGGATGCAGCGACGCGGCTTCCGGCACCTTGACAGCGGATCGACCGCGCGGAACCTCAATGAAAAACCGTGTGCCCTTCCCAGGGATTGAGCGGACGTCGATCCTGTGTTCCAGGATTTCTCCGAGCCGCTTCACGATCGCAAGGCCCAACCCAAAGCCGCCTCGCTCCGCGCCGCCGGTCCCCTGATAGTACTCACGGAATATGTGCGGGAGCTGGTCTTCGGTGATACCGACGCCACTGTCCCAGACTTCGATGCGAACATTGTCGCCGGCTCGCCGGCAACCAAGCAGAATTCGTCCCCTGTCAGTGTACCGGACTGCGTTCGACAACAGATTGCGGATCATCTCCGCGAGCATGCGCCTGTCGCTGCAGATGATGACCTCGGAACCGACGATGCACAGTCGGAGCCCACGTTCCTGCATGGGCGCGACGAAGTCTGCAGCGAGCGACTCGAAGATTTCGTTCAGCGAAAACTCGCTCACGGATAGACGCAGGTTTCCGGATTCCAGCCTATTCACGTCGAGCAGGCTCGATAGGATGCTGGTCATGGTGTCCAGCGACTGCCCGATTCCAGCGACAATATTGCGTGCTTCGCCGCTTGGGTGGTGCGGCTCAAGCGCTGCCTGCAGGAGTTTCAGGGTCTGCAATGGCTGTCGCAAGTCATGGCTTGCGGCGGCCAGAAAGCTTGATTTGGCGTGATTGGCCATTTCTGCTGATTTCCACGCGAGCGCAAGCTCCTCGTCAAGACGCTTGCGTTCGGTAACATCCGTCATGAGCCCATGAATGCGCGTGGTCTTTCCGGCTGAATCGAACTGGACGATCGCAATCTGTTCCAGCCAGACTTCGCCGCCATCCGGCCGCCGGTAGCGGAACGCCATCGAATGCGAGGGCTCGTCCAGCCGAGCACGCTCGAATGAGGATACCGCCCGCTGCTGATCTTCAGGATGGATTTGTTTTAGCCATTCAGTCCCGCTGAGAACCCGTTGAGGGTGGAGACCGAGGATCTCAATTGCATTTTGGCTGAAGCGTATCTCGTCGGCAGACACATCCCAATTGAAGGCTATGACGCAGCCGGCCCGCAGCGCCTCCTGTAGTCGGATCTCCCTCTCCAGAATGGCGTTTTCGTGCAGCCTCCGCTCGCTAAACAGGGCCGCAAGAACCAGCGAGCCCAGGGAGATCGTCAGGATCGTAGCTTGGGCCCTCAAGACCCGCTCTGCGATTGACAGGTGCAAGTCCCCGAAAATGCCGATGGCGAAGATTGTCGTCCAGACAATCGTGATCGCAACGAGGAACGTGGCAACCGCGGTGAACGCTGGACGAAGGCGAGCTGCAATCCAGAGCAGCAGTGGGCAGAGCGCACCAATCGCGAGCACCGCAGTCCAGGGCTCATTGGGCAAGAAAATCAGCAATGCGCATACGAGCAACACCACAGCAACCGCCAAAACGCCTTCCGCGATCTCGCGCCGCGGCGGGAGGTTGCGCGCTAACAACGCCAGCCCGATCGCGAGTGGCGCCACCGCAATGATCCCGATCGCGTCAGATGAGAACCAGTGAAACCAGATCACCAGCGGGGACCCGGCCGACCCGTGAAACGTTACAAAGCCTACCGTACCCGCAATGCCGGAGACGCTCGTTCCGACAACGGTCGCGGCAAATAGTGCCAATACCCTTCGCAGTTCGTTCAGGTCGAATGGGGAGCCACAAAAGCGGTGGATCAGGCCTGCGACGATGACGGCCTCACTCGCGTTCGCGACAGCAGAGAACACCGAGTTCCCGATGTTGCGATCGCCCAGCAAATTGGCCGCGATCGTTGCAACTGCCACCCCAAGGACGATAGGCCCCTGTGCCGCAGGACCAAGGGCGATCAAAATCCCTGAAGCCACCCCTCCAGCGGGCCAGAATACGGCGACACCATCAGCCGGCTCCAGCAATGCAAGACTCAGCCGCGCGGTGAAAAAATAAGCCAGAACCACTCCGACGGTCAAAATAGCATTTGCTCCGCTTACGAGCGGCTGGCGAGCCAAAATGACCGTCTGTTTTGCGGTAGTGCCCATATCCCTCCGCTCATCTGGGCCAAAATACTTGACGCAAATGCCTTTGTCATCGCCGATGCGGCGGCTCTAGCGACTGTAGGCCCGGATTTCCGCTCAAACCACTATGTTGTGGTGCATTAGTCCTTTTGGCGCGTCTGCTCGAGCTGAAGTGTTTCGCATTTTGAACCACCACGGACATGATCGCCTCGCCCATGTGCCTACGACTTGATCCGGCCGTACCTTGTGACGGAATGCCAACATGGGAATCGCGAGCTTTCGATCCTGATCGCAGTAGGTCAGCTACCAAGACCTAATGAATGAGGTGCGACCGGAGGCTCATAGGGGTAGACTGCGGCTTTTCGCTCCCAAGCTCGTTAGCTCACAACTTGAGCGTTGGAGACCGCGATGAAGGAGAGCTGCCGGTGACGGCAAGGGCTGCAAGCGCGAGCGCGGCGATTTTGGTTTTGATCGGCATGAGAAACTCCATCCTGTTGCAAGCGGCCGTTGTGGTCCGCATGCCCAGTTGGACGGAGGGTCTTCGAATCCGGTTCGATCACGGACCGGTGAGCGGCGCGCGCTCAGCCCGGCGGGCGGCCCGAAAGTGCTTTGGCATCGAATTTGTCGACATCGACGAGCAGTTCACAGAACGCGGCGGCGCCATGATCGAGTAGGCGTTCGCCTTTTTCCGCGGAGGCCTGCGTTGCGTCGCCGGCGGCGCCGGCCGGATGAATGTCCTGCGCCTGCCAGGCGAATGGCGCCGGCCGATGGGCCGATAGCCGGCGATAATCCGTTTCCATCGCCAAACTGCCGGGGCGAAAATCGGCGATCGCCTCGCGGCGCACCGTTTGCGGATAGCGCGCCAGCATGATCGAGGTCTCGACCGCGCCGCCATGAATGCCATGGCGCAGTTCTTCGGCCGAGAACAATCCATCCGGCGCGCCGAAGCGCGACCAGCTTGTGGTCACCGCGAGAAGTCCATATTCCGCGCGCAGATCCTGCGCCACCAGCGTCATCGCCGCGCTGTTGCCGCCATGGCTCGTCACCAGCACGAGTTTCCTGATGCCGGCGCGCGCGACGCTGGTCCCGAGCGCCGTCCAGCTCTTCAGCGCGGTTTCGGTCGGCAACGTCAGGGTGCCCGGATAATCGACGTGCTCGGTCGAAATCCCGACCGGTTGCAGCGGCAGGAATGTCGCGGGAATGGTGTCGGGCAGCAGTTCACGAACCCGCGCCAGATAGGCCTGCGCAATCATCACGTCGGTGCCGAGCGGCAAATGCGGACCGTGCTGCTCGGTCGCCGCCAGCGGCAGCACCGCGATCCACCGCGCCGTATCGGTACCGGCCATATCGGGCCAGTGAATGTCGGTCCAGTCACGGCATGGAACGGGTGAAGTCATCGAGCCAGGCGTTTCTTTCGGCCAATTTGCAGGGTAGTTTGCCAAGTGGTTTGAAGAGTAGTTTGCAAGCTAGTTTGTCCCGTGTCCGAAAAGCGGCCATAGATCACGACCGCACCGGACCGGTGCCTCCCATCATGGGCCAAAATGATCGACGGAGTCCAATCATGAACCCGGACCTTTTGCCACGAGCGTTAACGGCGGCCTTGTTCGCCGCGGCGCTGGCCATCTCCTCGGCCAACGCACAGACGCTGGACAAGGTCTCGTTCGGAACCAATTGGCTCCCGGAGGGGGAGCAGGGCGGATTTTTCCAGGCCCTGGCCGACGGCACCTACAAGCAATATGGGCTCGACGTCACCATCGTGCCCGGCGGCCCCAACGACAACAACCGCATGCTGCTGATCGCCGGCAAGCTCGACTTCTTCCTCAGCGCCAACACGCTGCAATCCTTCGACGCCGTCGCCAATAAGGTGCCGGTGGTCGAGGTCGCGGCGATGTTCCAGAAGGATCCGCAGGTCTTCCTGACCCACCCGGAATCGAAGGTCTCCAAATTGGAAGACCTCAAGCCGCTGACCTTGTTCGTGTCCAAGGAGGGGATCGCGAGCTATTTTCAATGGCTGAAATCCGAATACAAATTCAGCGAGGACAAGGTCAGGCCCTACACCTTCAATTCGCAGCCGTTCATCGCCGACAAGCAGAGCGCGATGCAGGGTTACGTCACGTCCGAGCCATACGCGGTCGAGCAAGCCGCCAAGTTCAAACCAGGCGTGCTGTTGCTGGCGGATTATGGTTTCAACACCTATTCGACCCTGATCGAAACCCGCAGCGACCTGATCGACAAGAAGCCGGATCTGGTGCAGCGCTTCGTCGACGCCTCGATCGTCGGCTGGTACCACTATCTGTACGGCGATAACGCGCCCGGCAATGCGATGATCAAGAAACTCAATCCGGAAATGACCGACGATCTACTGGCCTATTCCGTGGCCAAGCTGAAGGAATACGGCATCGTCGATTCCGGCGACACATTGAAAAACGGCATCGGCGCCATGACCGATGAGCGGGTCGCCAGCTTCTTCGACAAGATGGTTCGCGCCAGCGTGGTGCATTCCGATATCGACTTCCGCAAGGGTTATACGCTGCGTTTCGCCAACAAGGGCGTCGGCGTGGATCTGCGGCCCAAGGACAAGAACTAGAGGATGAGATGAGATCGGATCGCGTGGTATAGCCTGCTCCCTCTCCCCTTGTGGGAGAGGGCTGGGGAGAGGGGACCGCAGGCACTGACCTTGTAGCTACCCCTCTCCCTAACCCTCTCCCACAAGGGGAGAGGGAACGATGCTGCGACGGGTAGGCGATGCAACAACTCACTTGATCCAATCTCACCTCATCCAGTTCTAGGGCAAATATCAAAGACGCCATGCTTGATCCCGCTTTGTCCGAAATCGCATCCGATCTCGCGGTCAGCCTGCGTGGGGTGACCAAGCGCTATGACAGCGGGCTAAAGGCGCTCGGCCCGCTCGATCTCGACGTACGACGGGCTGAGTTCGTGTCGCTGCTCGGACCGTCGGGCTGCGGCAAGTCGACCGCGCTGCGCCTGATCGCGGGCCTCAGTGCGCCGACATCGGGTACCGTGCAGGTCTCGCGTCGCGCCCCAAATCGAGTCCTGGAGACGCGTGCCGGACACTCGATCGGCTTTGTGTTTCAGGAGCCGACCTTGATGCCGTGGGCCAGTGTCCGCGAGAACGTGCGGTTGCCCCTGAAGCTGGCGCATGCACCGCCTGCGGAAGCGAACGCGCGCATCGATCAGGCGCTGGCGCAGGTTGGGCTCGGTGAGTTCGCTGATGCTTTTCCGCGCGAATTGTCCGGCGGGATGAAGATGCGGGTCTCACTCGCCCGCGCTTTGGTCACCGATCCCGACATCCTGTTGATGGACGAACCGTTCGCATCGCTCGATGAGATCACGCGCTTCCGGCTCAACAATGATCTGCTGTCGCTGTGGCGCGATCTGCGCAAGACCGTCATCTTCGTCACGCATTCGGTGTTCGAGTTGGTGTATCTGTCGCAGCGGGTGATCGTGATGACTGCACGGCCCGGACGCATCGCCGCCGAATTTCGTATCGATGCGCCCGAACCGCGCCAGGAGGACTTTCGAACCTCGGTGGAATATGCCGGCTATTGCCGCATTGTCTCCCACGCGCTGGCGCCGCTGCACCAGGGACAGCCGGTTTGATGGGTTCCCCGCCGACGCCACCATCGTCAGCCACCGGGCCAATCGCGCGCGATCGCCCTTCCGCTCACGGCGCGTTGGACCTGGTCCGGATCCTGCTGCCGATTGTCGTACTTGCGGCTGGCGTCGCGGCATGGAGCCTCGTGGTGCGGATCAACGATATTCCGCCTTACGTGCTGCCGGGACCGCAGGCGGTGTTTGAAACGCTGCTCAGGGATTGGCCGATCTTGTCGCAATCGTTGTTGACGACCTTGCTGACGACGCTGGAGGGATTCGTCGCCGCCGCGGTCGGTGGCATTTTGCTGGCGCTGTTGTTCAATCAATCGAAATGGCTGGAATATTCGCTGTTTCCCTATGCGGTGATCCTGCAAGTCACGCCAGTGATCGCGATCGCGCCGCTGTTGCTGATTTACCTGCCGCAGCAGACCGCGGTGATCGTCTGCGCCTGGATCGTCGGATTTTTTCCCGTGCTGTCCAACACCACGCTGGGCCTCAATTCGGTGGACCGCAATCTGGCCGGGCTGTTTCAGCTCTACGGCGCCACGCGACTACAGACGCTGCGATATCTGAAATTGCCCGCGGCGCTGCCGTTCATCCTGGGCGGCCTGCGGATCGCCGGCGGCCTGTCGCTGATCGGCGCGGTGGTCGCCGAGATTGCCGCGGGCTCGGCCGGCGCGGGCTCGGGCCTTGCCTACCGGATCGCGGAATCCGGCTATCGTCTCAACATTCCCCGGATGTTCGCTGCGTTGCTGTTGCTCTCCGCCGCCGGGATTGTCATCTATGGGCTGCTCGCGCTAGTTTCGCACCTGATATTGCGGCGCTGGCACGAGAGCGCGCTTCGAAAGGAAAACTGATGCCGAGTGGGAATATGTCGTCCGAGAAGATCGATCTGTTGATCTATGGCCCGAGCAAGCCGATCGTCGACAATGGGTTTTCGGACCAGTTTGTCCTTCACAAGTTCGAGACCACGCACGACCTCGAACGGCTCAGCGCCGCGGACGCCGCGAAAATCCGTGGCGCCGCCATCACCTACAATTCGGTGCGGGGCGACGGCACCACGCTGGCCAGGTTCCCGAAGCTCGAGATCGTCTCCAGCTTCGGTGTCGGCTACGACCATGTCGATGCCAATTATGCGCGTGACCACAACGTCATGGTCACGAACACGCCTGACGTGCTGACCGAGGAAGTCGCCGACATCGCGTTTGGGTTGTTGATCTCGACCGTCCGCGAGTTCGTCAAGGCCGATCGTTATCTGCGATCGGGGCTTTGGTCGACGCAGAATTTCCCGCTCAGCGTCGGATCGCTGCGCGACCGCAAGGTCGGCATGGTCGGCATGGGCCGTATCGGCCAGGCGATCGCGCGCCGGCTCGACGCCTCGCTGGTTCCGGTCGTCTACCACACCCGCAATCCGGCGGCCGGCGTCTCCTACAAGCATTATCCTGATTTGATCGAGATGGCGAAAGCGGTCGATACGCTGGTGGTGATCGTTCCCGGCGGGGCCAGCACCAACAAGATGGTCAATGCCGAGGTGATGAAAGCGCTGGGGCCGCGCGGCGTCATCATCAATGTCGCGCGTGGCACCGTGATCGATGAGCAGGCTTTGATCGCCGCGCTGAAATCCGGGACCATCCTGGCCGCCGGCCTCGACGTGTTCGAAAAAGAACCGAATGTGCCGGACGAATTGAAGGCGATGCAGAATGTCGTGCTGCTGCCGCACATCGGGTCGGCCTCGGTGGTGACGCGCAATGCGATGGATCAACTCGTGGTCGATAATCTGAAAACCTGGTTTGCCGGCAAGCCGCCGCTGACCCCGATTGCGGAAACGCCAGCCAAGCCACGCTGATGCAACAAGGCCCGCTGATGACAAACCGTCGCGCACGCATTGCCATCATCGCCATTGTGGCGGCGATGGCCTGCGGCGTGCCGGGGCGGGCGCAGGATACCTCGACCCTGAAAAAGGACATGGTCGGGCAGTGGGAGCTCTCGACCACCGAGCGCAGCAAGACCTGCGTGGTCACCCTGAAGAGCGATGCGACGCCGCTCGGCATGAAGCTCGAGCTTGAGCCTGGTTGCCCCAAGGCGCTGCCGTTCACCGCCGACATCACCTCCTGGAGCATCAAGGGGCTCGGCGATATCGTTCGCCTGCAGGATGCCGCGGGCCAGCCGGTGATCGATTTCACCGAAGTCGAAACCGGGATTTTCGAGGGGCTGAGGACCGGCGAGGGGGTCTATATCCTGCAAAACCTCGCCGCGGCGCGCTCGCTGGCGAAATCCATGGACCAGATGATCGGCGACTGGGCGATGGTGCGCAGCAACGGTGACTCGATCTGCGGCCTGACCCTGACCAATACCGAGGCGACGGGCGACAATTTCCAGGTCTTTCTCAAGCCCAAATGCGATCCGGCAATTGCCGCCTTTGCGCCGACGCAGTGGCGGCTCGATCATGGCCAGATCCTGCTGCTGTCCGCCAGCGGCGAAACCTGGTCGTTCGAGGCCGACGACAACGCCCAATGGCGCCGGGTGCCGGACAGCGCCAATCCGCTGATCATGCTGCGGCAGTGACGGCGCGCGGCGGAGCGCGGATCGTGCTGCTGCAACAGCTTTTCGAGACCAGGCTGGCCCGCGACAACCACTAACGCGGCTGGTCGACAGGTTGTGAGCAAATGGCGAAGATGGTCGGCGCATCGCAGGAGCCCAGGGCATGTCAAAGCCGGAAATCATCGGCTCGTCGCGATCGAGCTATACGCGCGTCGTGCGCATGGTCTGTGAGGAGAAAGGGATCGACTATTCGCTGACCGAGGCCGAACTGGGTGCGCCCGAGATTTTTGCGATCCATCCTTTCGGCAGAATGCCGGTGCTGCGCCATGGCGACGTCACACTCTGCGAATCCAAGGCCATCGCGACCTATCTCGATCGCACCTTTCCGGAGCCTCGGCTGATCCCGACCGATCCGCGGCTTGGCGCGCTCACCGAACAATGGGTGTCCCTGGTCAATACCTCGCTGGATCCGTTGTTGGTACGGAGCTATCTCCTCGCTTACGCTTTTCCCATGACGGCGGACGGCAAGCCCGATCGTGCCAGGATCGATGCGCTGTTGCCCAAAGTACGCGAACAACTGGCGCTGCTGGACAGGACGGTCGCCCCGAGCGGTTATCTGGTCGGTGATGGCTTCACACTGGCCGACATCTATGTTCTGCCGATGCTGCACTACCTGAAACTGATGCCGGAATCCGGCCAAATGCTGGACGTTTCCACGCCGCTCGGCCGCTATCACCGGACGCATTCGGCACGGCAGAGCTTCGTGCGGACGATTCCGCCCCCTGGTCCGCCGCGGCGACACACACCGGCCGGGTGACATTCCCGGGGACCGGCGTAAACTTTTTCCGTCCGGCCTGTCGATCCGCGCTTGGCCCGTTCGTCGTTCCCAATAGCGAGACAGTTCCGCAAGCCCCGGGGGGCCGCGGCTCGCCTCAATCAGGGAGTTTTTCGATGCGCTTCATGTATATCGTTACCGCGCCGCGGCCCAATCAATATCCGACGCCGGCGCTGATGGAGGCCATGCACAAGCTGGCCGACCGGGAGATCAAGGCCGGCCGGATGCTGGATAGTGGCGGACTGATGCCGGTCTCCATGGGGGCGCAGGTCCGGATTACGGACGGAAAACTCAGCGTCGTCGATGGCCCGTTCGTGGAAACCAAGGAGCTGATCGGCGGCTATGCGATCTTCGAGCTGCGCGACAAGGAAGAGGCCGTGGCGTCGGCGGTCGAATTCATGCAACTGCATAGGCAGCACATGCCGGAATGGGAAGGCACCTGCGAGGTTCGATCGTTTGCGGAGCCTGGTGCGGAGCTGGTCTGCCAGGACGATACCCAAGTCGATACCCAGGCCGCCTCTTGAGAGCGGCGTATCGCGATTCCCCTCGGCGGCGATGACGGCTGCCGACATCCATCGCACGATCCTTGGCGTCTGGCGCATCGAACAGCCACGGCTGATCACCAGCCTGTCGCGGATGCTGCGCGATGTCCCGCTGGCGGAAGACCTGACCCAGGAAGCGCTGGTGGCGGCGCTCGAACATTGGCCCGCGACCGGCGTTCCCGAAAAGCCCGGCGCGTGGCTGATGGCGACCGCCAAGCGCCGCGCGCTCGATCATTTGCGCCGCGGCAAGATGCTGGCGCACAAGCACGACATGGTCGCGCGCGATCTGGAGCAGGAGCAGCAGGCCATGCCCGATCTCGATGCCGCGCTCGACGACGACATCGGCGATGAACTGCTGCGGCTGATCTTCACGGCCTGTCATCCGCTGCTGTCGCGGGAGGCTCGCGCGGCGCTGGCGCTGCGGATGATCTGCGGCCTCACCACCGAGGAGATCGCGCGCGCCTTCCTGGTGCCGGAGGCGACGGTTGGCCAGCGTATCGTGCGCGCCAAGCGCACGCTGTCGGAATCCGGCCTCGCCTACGAGACACCCCGCGGCGAAGAGCTGTCGCAGCGACTGGGCTCGGTGCTGGAGGTGGTCTATCTGATTTTCAACGAAGGCTATACCGCTGCGCGCGGCGAGCACTGGCTGCGCCCGCAGCTCTGCCACGAAGCGCTGCGCATGGGCCGCGTGCTGATTTCGATCGCGCCGCACGAGCCCGAAACCCATGGATTGTTGGCGTTGATGGAGCTGAACGCCTCGCGCACCGCCGCGCGCATCGATAGCGCGGGCGAGCCCATCCTGCTGATGGAGCAGAATCGCGCGCGGTGGGATCAGTTGCAGATCCGGCGCGGGTTGCTGGCGCTGGCCCAGGCCGGCGAGCTTGGCGGCGCCGGCGGCTTCTACGCGCTACAGGCGGCAATCGTCGCCTGCCACGCTAGCGCATCGGCCGCCGCCGACACCGACTGGCCGCGCATATCAGGGCTTTATGCCCAACTTGCACAATTGGTGAACTCGCCGATCATCGAACTCAATCGCGCGGTGGCCGTCGGCATGGCCGAGGGGCCGGCCGCGGGACTTGCGATCGTGGAGCGTCTGGCGGGCGAGCCCGCGCTCAATGCGTATCACCTGTTTGAAAGCGTTCGCGGCGACCTGCTGCACAGGCTCGGCCGTTACGCCGAGGCCCGGGTTGCCTTCGAAGCGGCCGCGCAACTGGCGGGCAACGATCGCGAACGCGCGCTGTTGCAGCGCCGCGCCGCGCAAGCCGCCGATGCGGCGATGTCGTAGATCAGCCTCATCCCCTCAGGCTCGGGTGTCCGCCTCTGCCGACGATGATGTGGTCATGCACGGCGATGTCGAGCGGTTCGGCGACGTCGACGATCGCCCTCGTCTTCTGGTGGCGGAAGCTTTCGCTCGGGTCATTCTGCGGCGGCTGCCTTGACGGTCTCCCTCAAGGCATCGACCCAATCGGCGTCGCCTGCGGCCCGGCTCAGTAAATTGGCCCCAACCATCGCCGCAAACAGCAGCTTGGCCCGATCTTTTGCGATCGTCCCTTTGGCGGCGTCCATGAAGGTGTCGTAGAGCACCCGCGCGCCATCGACATAAACGGCGCGCAGGCCGCATTCTTCGTCCATGCGCGCGACCTCCTCGCCATGCGCGACCATTGGGCACCGATATTCTGGTGGCTTGGGCGCAAGGTAGTAATCGATGATGTCCGCTGCCGGCGAATTCTTTTCCTTTCGTTGCCAGATCGCGCCGGCCCCCTCGAAACCCTGTCTCCAGGCCTCCGCGGCGAGCGCCTCCTTCGAGGCGAAGTGTTTGTAGAATCCACCTTGCGTCATTCCGGCCGCCTTCATGACATCGGCGATCCCGACCGCATCATAGCCACGGCTGCGGAACAGGTTTCCTGCCGCCAAAACGATTTGCCGACGATTGGTGTCTGCTTGCTCTTTGCTTGATCGGCCCACAGGAACTCCATTTAGAGGTTGACTGAACTCTAACTATCTATTAGATGTCAATTGACCGCTATTTAAGCCGCATCGACGTCGATCGCAAGTCACGTGCGAGACAGGAGATTGTCATGAGCTACGATCCCGTGAGCACCGCAATCCTGCTGGTTGACCCCTATAACGACTTCCTCAGCGAAGGCGGCAAGCTCTGGCCCCGCGTGAGCGCGATCGCCGGGGAAGTGAAACTTCTCGATCACCTGCGTGAGGTGGTATCGAAAGCACGGTCCCAAGGACTGAAGATTTTCTTTGTGCCGCATCATCGCTGGACGCCCGGCGATTACGTTTCCTTTGACAATCCCTCGCCATACCAACTCGCCTCGGCCAAGGGTCAGGTCTTCGCCAAAGATACCTGGGGTGGAACATTCCACGACGAGTTTCAGCCGCAGTCCGGCGATGTCGTTGTCCAGGAACATTGGGGATCTAGCGGTTTCGCGAACACCGACCTCGATCTCCAGCTCAAGCAGCACGGCATCCGACGCATCGTACTGATAGGCATGATCGCCAACACCTGCATCGAATTGACGGGCCGCTTCGGCATGGAGCTCGGGTACCACGTCACGCTGGTCAAGGACGCGACCGCCGCATTCAGTCACGAAGCAATGCACGCCGCCCATGCCATCAACGGGCCAACCTACGCCCACCTTATTGTCACGACCAAAGAGTTGCTCGCGCAGCTTGCCGGCTGATCACGATTTGCAAAATTCAGGAGATCCCGATGAATTTGCCGATCATGTCACAACGCCGAAGAAATTTCACGTTTCGCCAAGGACATTGAGCGCAAGGCCCTCAAAGGGCGCTGGTCGCCGTGAGCACGCCTTTTGCCTGCAATCGGCACTAATGCTGCGGGCATCTCGGAGAGACCGTTACAAGGACGATCTTCTCATGGTTCACCGATCGCGGGGGGAATAACAATGAGCGACGCCAAACAGACATTACTCGTGGATAAATCCAGGCCCGGCCATTGGCGGGTTACATTGGACAACCCGCCAATCAACGTGATCGACGACGGAATGTACGATGCGTTCTATGATCTTGTCGGCGAGCTAGAAGCCGATGCGTCGCTCAAGGTCGTAACGTTCGAAAGTGCCAACCCGGACTTCTTTATCGCGCACTATGGCACATCCGGACCGCGCAGCCGTTTTGGCGCTCCGCCGTGGATTGACGCGGCGACCCGGCTCGCCCGTAGCGGCGTCCTGAGTATTGCGGTCATACGCGGAAGAGTTCGCGGTGGCGGCAGCGAATTCACGTTGGGATGCGACATTCGGTTTGCCAGCCGGGAGAAAGCGATTTTTGGACAGCCCGAGGTGGGCACCGGCTTGATACCGGGCGGCGGGGCGCTTGAAAGATTGCCGCTCATCGTCGGCCGGTCGCGTACTTTGGAAATCGTTTTGGGTGCGGACGACTTCGATGCCGACACCGCAGAACGCTACGGTTGGATCAACCGGTCGGTTCCCGATGCTGAACTTGACCCATTCGTCGCCAATTTTGTCAGCCGCGTACTCTCGTTCGATCGTCAGGCCTTGCAGACCGCCAAGTCAATCATCAATCACACTGGCTTGCCCGACCCGGCCGCATTGCAGTCGACCCAGGACATCTTCTTCAAAACGTTTTCCTGGGAAGGCGCGAAAGACCGAATTCCGAAGCTGCGCGCGCGTGGCATCGGACAGGCCGGAGATTTTGAACTGAACCTGGGTCGCCACCTTGGAAGCCTGTAAATCAACCTCGTAAATCTGATCAGCCTCATCCCCTTAAAGCTCGTTTCCCGCTCTTGCCGACGATGATGTGGTCGTGCACCGAGATGCCGAGCCGCTCGGCGATGGCGACGATTGCCTTGGTCATCGTGATGTCGGCCTGCGACGGCGAGGGGTCGCCAGAGGGGTGGTTGTGCGCCATGGCCAGGCGGCGGCGCAACGCAACTTGAATACCACCGATTACTTTTGCAGCCGGCTTGTTTCGACGGGATTCTTTCATGTCGAGTTTACTAAAGGCGTATATTGCAGACGAATTGATTATCGGCAGCGTGGAATTCAAATGCAGCAGAACCAGAAGAACACCGTGCCGTCGCGATCGCGGCGAGCATGAAGAAACTGTCGCGGCGCCAATTGCTCGATGGCGGCATCGGGATCGGCGCGTTTTTGCTGACCGCAGCGGCCGTCAGGGCCGAAGACCCCATGCACGGCACGATGGACATGTCCTCATCGATGGACATGTCTCCTACCCTTGGCATGGTACCGGACAAGCCGGCGCCCGCCATGGATCAGCCGCTGGTCGAGCCCGAGGTGCGGCGGTCCGTCAATGGCGTGCTGAGCACGACCTTGCGGGTGGGCTACGCCTACCGGCAGATCGGCGGTGCCAGGCTCTATGTCCGGTCTTATGAAGGAGGCAGCCCAGGGCCTACCTTGCGCATGAAGCCCGGCGACACGTTGCGCATCAAGCTGATCAATGATCTGCCGCCGAACCGGGACTGGCTCCCCGCCGACATCAGTCAGCCGCATCAGTTCAACAACACCAATTTCCACTTCCATGGATCACATGCGAGCCCAAGCGGCATTGCCGACAACGTCATGCGCTCGATGGCCCCTGGCCATACCTACGACGTCGAGATCAAGCTGCCGGAGGACCACACCAAGGGGACCTACTGGTATCACCCCCACCACCACGGCAGCGCCGATATCCAGATGTCGAGCGGTATGGTGGGCGCCGTCGTCATCGAAGGCGATTTCGCCGATGTGCCGCAGATCGCATCCGCGCGTGAGCGCCTGCTGGTGCTGACCCAGGTGGTCTACGACGCCAATGGCATGGTCGAGGATTTCGAGTCGCTGTTTCCGGAAACCGCGACACGCTTCCTGGCGATCAACGGACAGCGCCGGCCGATGATCGAGATGCGTCCGGGCGAGGTGCAGCGCTGGCGAATCCTCAATGCGGCCTATCAGGATGACATGCTGCTCGATCTGGAAAAGCATGACCTGCATGCCGTCGCCTATGACGGCATTCAACTTGGGGCGATGCAGCCTCTCAAGCAGCTTCTGATCGCTCCGGGCCAGCGCGCTGATCTGCTGGTGCAGGCGGGCTCCGCCGGTACTTACGCCTTGAACGCGGCACCTTACGATCAAGGGCATCCCTCGCCGGTCGGTCCGTTGGCGAGGGTCGTGGTGTCAGGCGCGCCGATGGACATGAAGCTGCCGGGCGCATTGCCGCCCCCGCCGCTGCAAACCATCAAGGAGACCGAAATCACCAACCGTCGTACGGTGACCTTTTCGGCAACCGCGCCGGAAGTGGATGCGGCCGGCCATTGGCAGGAATTCAGCTTCTTCATCGATGGCAAGAAGTTCGATCCCAACCGCATCGATCAACGGGTAAAGCTCGGTGCGGTCGAGGAGTGGACGATCGTCAACACGCATGAGCACGACGACCACGTCTTTCACATCCACACCAATCCATTCCAGGTCGTGTCGGTCAACGGCAAGACGCTGGCGGTGCCGGAATGGCGCGATTCCGTGATCGTGGAGCGCAAGGGTGGCAAGGTCGTGTTCCGCTCACGCTTTCTTGATTTTACCGGTGTCTACATGGTCCATTGCCACATGATGAATCATGAGGAGATGGGCATGATGCAGACGGTTGAAGTCTACAAGCCCTGAGCGGAAACGATCATGAATTTGACCACGATAGCTGAGGTAAAGCGCCCGGCATCCGTTGACGACGTCGATGGCTGGCGTGATGGTTATTCGTGGCTGGCCGGCGGTACCTGGCTGTTCTCCGAGCCACAGGTGGCCGTCGACACGCTGATCGATCTCGACAGCCTGGGCTGGGCGCCGCTGACCGCAACGGACGCGGGCCTCGACATCGCCGCGACCTGCCGGGTCGTGGAGCTGCACGACTTCGAAGGCCCGCCGGGATGGCGCGCGGTGGCTCTGTTCCGGAAATGCATCGATTCGTTCCTGATGTCGTTCAAGATCTGGAATGCCGCGACCATCGGCGGCAATGTCTGCATGTCGCTGCCTGCGGGCGCGATGATCTCGCTGACCGCGGCACTTGAAGGCGTCTGCACGCTGTGGCCGCGCAACGGCGAACCGCGCCAGGTGTCCGTCGTCGATTTCGTAACCGGCAACCACCAGAACGTGCTGCAGAAGGGCGAACTGCTGCGCAAGATTCATTTGCCGGCCGCGGCTTTGTCCAAACGAACCGCGATGCGGCAGGTGTCGCTGACCAAATTCGGCCGCTCGGCCGCCCTTATCGTCGCCACGGTGGGTGATGATGGCGCGGATTTCCTGCTGACGGTCTCGGCGGCCACGCCGCGGCCGGTGCAGTTGCGCTTCGCCAGCCGTCCCTCGGCTGAAGAGCTACGCGATGCCCTGGACGCCCGATTGCCGCCGGACGCGTATTTCGACGACGTGCACGGATCGGCTCCGTACAAGCGCCACGTCACGCAATATCTTGCCGAACAGATACGCACGGAGCTTGCTTGACCGATTTCCATGTGAATGGCCGGCGCTACGCCGCCAAGCCGGCGGCCGGCCAGTGTTTGCGCACCTTTTTGCGCGATCTCGATGTGTTCGGCGTCAAGAAGGGCTGTGATGCCGGTGATTGCGGCGCCTGCACGGTGCATATCGATGGCAAGCCGTTCCATTCCTGCCTGGTGCCGGCGTTCCGGGGCGAAGGTCGCGAGATCACCACGATCGAGGGGCTGGCCACCAACGGCGAACTGCATCCGATGCAGAAGGCGTTTCACGATGCGCAGGCCTTCCAATGCGGGTATTGCACCGCCGGAATGATCATGACCGCGGTGACGCTGACCGACGCGCAGAAGACCGATCTGCCGCACGCGCTGAAGGGCAATTTGTGCCGCTGCACCGGCTATCGCTCGATCAACGACGCGCTGCGTGGCACCTGCAACATCGAGCCGGACGAGGCCGGCAAGGCACTCGGCGCCAGCCTGCCCAATCCGTTCACCGATGCCATCGTGACCGGCAAGGCGCGCTACACCATGGATCTGGCGATCGAGGGGCTGCTGCACCTGAAGGTTCTGCGCTCGCCGCATGCCCATGCGCGCATTGTCGCTATCGACCGAAGTGCTGCGCTCGCCGTGCCCGGGGTTGTCGCGGTCTATACCTGGGAAGATGTGCCGAAGCGTCTTTTCAGTTCGGCGTTGCACGAAGACCATCTCGTCGACCCCGATGACATCATGCTGCTCGACAATTTCGCGCGCTTCGTCGGCCAGCGGGTCGCCGCCGTGGTGGCCGAGACGGAGGCGGCGGCCGATGCCGGCTGCCGGGCGCTGCGCGTGGAATACGAAATCCTGCCGGCGGTATTCGATCCGGTCCTGGCGGTGCAACCCGGCGCGCCGCTGCTGCATGACAAGGACCTGGTGACCGCCAGCAACAACATCTTCTGCACGCTGCAGGGTGAAATCGGCGATGTCGCCAAGGGCTTCAAAGAAGCCGATGTGCTGCACGAGCAGACCTACTCGACCACCCGCGTGCAGCATGTGCATCTCGAGACCCATGGATCGATCGCCTGGAAGGGTGAGGATAACCGCTGGCATGTCCGCACCAGCTCGCAGGCGCCGTTCGCCGCGCAGAAAAAGCTCGCCTACATCATGGGGATTCCGCCACGCGACCTGCACGTGTTTACCGAGCGCGTCGGCGGAGGTTTCGGCGGCAAGCAGGAACTGGTCTCGGAAGATCTCGTGCTGTTCGCCACGATGAAACTGGGGCGCCCGGTGAAGTGGGAATGGAGCCGCGAGGAAGAATTCATCGGCGCCACGACGCGGCACCAGATGACCACCAGGGTGAAGATTGGCGCGCGCAAGGACGGCACGCTGACGGCGCTCGACGTCGAGGTGTTCTCCAACACCGGCGCCTATGGCGGCCATGGCGGCGAAACCCTGGGAGCCGCGATGGCGAGCCCGATCGCGGTCTATCGCTGCGCCAACAAGAAGGGCATCGGCCACGCCGTCTACACCAACATGACCCCGGGCGGCGGGTTTCGTGGCTATGGCGCCTCGCAGACCACCTTCGCGGTGGAATGTGCGATCGACGAACTGGCAAGACTGCTCGACATCGACCCGTTCGAGATGCGGCGCAAGAACGTGGTGCGGCCGGGCGACAACATCGAATCGATCTGGAAGGAGCCGAACGACGCCAGCTTCGGCAGCTACGGCATCGGTGAATGCCTCGATATCGTCGAGCGGGAGCTGCGCAAGGGCAATGGCGTCACCAAGCCCGAAGGTGCGGAATGGGCGGAGGGCCAGGGTGTTGCACTGGCCATGCTGGAATGCGGGCCCCCGACCGAGCACCGCTCGGGCGCCGAGATGCGCCTGCTGCCGGACGGCACCTACCATCTCGCCTGCGGCTCGACGGAAATGGGCAACGGCATCACCACGGCGCACAAGCAGATCGCGGCATCGATGCTGGGCACGCGCATCGACGATATCGACATCATCAACGCCGATACCGATCGCACCCCCTATGACACCGGCACCTTCGCGAGCACGGGCGTCGTGGTCGGAGGCAAGGCGGTGCATTTGGCGGCGCAAGCCATGTCGGATGATATCATCGGCTTTGCCAGTCGCACCACCGGCGCGGCGATCGATCAATGCCGCCTCGACAACGACGCCGTCATCTGCGGCAACCAGCGGATATCGCTGAGTGACCTCTATGCCGAGGGCGCCAGGGTCGACCATCGCTTCTCGGTCAGCCGCAGAGCCTATCTCTCGCCGCGCACCATCGCCTTCAACGTCCAGGGGGTGCGGCTTGCCGTGCATCGCGTGACCGGCGAAATCCGTGTGCTGCACAGCGTGCATGCGGCCGATATCGGCCGGCCGATCAATCCGATGCAGTGCCGCGGCCAGCTCGATGGCGCCGTTGCAATGGGCTATGGCTGGGCGCTGGTCGAGAACATGGTGCATGACGACGAAGGGCACATGGTCAATCCGCAGCTGCGCAACTGCCGCATCCCGACCTTTGCCGACACGCCGCATACCGACATCTTCTTTGCCGATACGGTCGACCTGATCGGGCCTCTCGGCGCGAAGTCCCAGGGCGAGTGCGGCATCAATCCGGTGGCGCCGGCGGTCTCGAATGCGTTGGCCGATGCCACGGGCGTGCGTTTTGCCCATCTGCCGTTCACGCCCGATCGTCTGTTCGCCAAACTCGCTGCCGCCAAATGAGCGATGCTGCGACCAGCGTCAGCATCGTCACGCAGACCTGCGTTCGGCCGGACAGCGCGGACGCGTTCGCGCGATGGCAGGGCGAAACCAGCACGGTGATCGCAAGCTTCGCGGGGTTCATCGAGCAGCGGCTGATGCCGCCGCACCCGCCGCTGCAGGTCGACTGGGTGATCCTGCAGCGCTTCGCCAGCCTGGAGGATGCCAAGCGATGGCTGAGCTCGTCCGAACGGCAGTCCCGCATCGAAGGGGCCACCCCCATGCTGGTGGGGCGCGACGACGTTCATATCGTGCGCGACGATGCCAGTGCCGCGCGCACGGCGCCGGTCTCCGCCGTGATGAGCACGCGGGTCAAGCCCGGCATGGAGGCCGAATACCTGAAATGGGAGCAGAAGGTCGCCGCGGCGCAGTCGAAGGCTGTGGGCTTGCAGGGCTATCGCTTCGAACCGGCGGTGCCGGGCGTGCAGGAGGACTTTATCGCGATCCTGCGTTTCGACAGCGAGACCAATCTGCAGGCGTGGCTTCAGTCACCGCAACGACGTCAGCTGCTCGACGAAGTCGCACCGCTGACGGCCGAGTTCCACACGCGGATGGCGCAAAGCGGTTTCGAGCAATGGTTTCGCAACGCCACGCCTGAGGGTGCGCCGGCGCCCGCCGCGTGGAAGATGAACATGATCGTCCTTCTGACGCTCTATCCGGTCGTATTCCTGTGGGGCCTGTTGGTGGGCACGCCCATTCTGGCGGGGGTACTCAAGCTGGATTTCCCGGTCGCCCTGTTCATTGGCAACGCCTTCAGCGTCATCCTGACCTCATATCTGGTGCCGTGGACCGCCAACCGGCTCGGCTGGTGGCTGACACCAGCGAAGCCCGGACGAACTCTCGTGCAGCTGCAGGGCGCCGGTTTGCTGGTTGCGGCCTATGCAATCATGATCTTGCTGTTCTGGAAGGTTTTATAGCCGGTCGTGCGGCCGGTGTTTGCCGTGTTGAGGGCGGCATCGATCTTCCGCATCAGATGATCTTCGGAACCGCGTCGCCAGAGCGTTTTCGAGCGAAGTGGGGCACCGGTTCGCGTCAAGAAAACGCGTCAAAACAAAAGACTAGAGCCCCGTTCCAATTCCATCGGAACGGAAAGGGCTCTAAGACTCAACGGGTTTGCGTGATCGCTCCCGCTTTGATGCCGGTTGCGGTGCAAGATTGCTATTTGGTCGAGGCAGGAGGATGCTTTCTAGCTGCAGGCACAATGGAGGGCACCATGAGCAGCGCAGGTCTCGACAATCGCCACCGCAACCACGACGGTGAAATCAGCCACAAGCACGGAAGTACGACCGTCCACACGTTGCGTAAGATTTACGGACAGAGTTTCGCCGCCGGGCATCCTGAAACCAGGACACTGAGCGAGGTTATTCTTCAACTGAACGAAACTTCGTTGAGCCAGCTCCGCCGTGATTACGAAACCGGCCACCTGAAGCACAAGGTAGCAAAGGCTTCGAAATAAAAGGCCAAGCACTGAACGGCAAAGACCCTGCTTTCGATCCGGGATTTGCAGGCACGGGCGTTGGCCGAAATAAAAAAAGTAACCCCGCGGCTCGGACATTCGCAATAGGGCAATCAATCGCGGCGCGGATGACCGGGGTGGAAGTGACTGTCTATGTGTGTGCTATCCGCTGGCGCCGCTCGGGCGTCTGTTGGCGGAAGTACGATCAGGGAATTAAACCGCTTGCTCGATATGCGGCGATGATCTCTTCGTAGACCGAGACATCGCCGCGGCTATGGGCAATCAACTGCGCTCCGGAGACTGCCGCGAAAATGGCACGTGCGCGACGCGGGATTTCCTCGGGTTTCGGGGAATTGCGCATTGCCAGCACCCGTGCGATCCAGCGCTCGTTCATATCACCCCACTTGACGACCTCGGTTCTAACTTCATCCGGCAGTTCGTTGCGCTCGGCCGATAATATCCCGGCGAGACACATGCGGTTTTCATTGCGTAAAGTATCAGCGAATACGTCAGTATAGCGCGCCAGGCAGCTTTGGGTATCGAGCCCTTGCTCAAGTAGCCCGTCGAAATATTCAGCGTAGTGTTTGGTGTAGCGACTGGCCAATGCTGCTCCCAGTTCGCCCTTGCTCGGAAAATAATAGTGAATGCTCGCGCTCTTGATTCCGACGTCCTTCGCCAACTCGCGGAAACTAAGCCCGCTATAGCCCAGATCCTGCACGGTGAGCCGCGCCGCCTCCATGATCCGCTCCCTGGTATTTGTGTCCGCAACCATAATCGCCTCCGTTTCTTACCTGACGACAGATAGGTCTTGACGGCGGAAAAGGGAAGGTCTAAAGCTCAGACCAAGAGCTACCTACCTGACGTCAGGTAATATTTACGCGGTTAGCTTTAAGCAGGGAACCAAGACCATGAAGGCCAAACTCCACCTCTTCGCCTCGCCCTCAACCTTTCCGAACCAGCCTTCCTGGCCGCTTACGCCGATCGCAGCAGCGGAGTTCCGGAGCTGACCGGCCCTAACTCAACCACCGCAACAACCCGTCTCCAACCCACCTAAACAAAGGAAAGTACTATGCCGTTTGCACGTATCGATCTGATAAAGGGAAAACATGCGGACTATCGCGCCAAAGTCGCCGACATTGTGTATGAGGGGATCGTTAACGTCCTCAAGGCTCCGGATGGCGACCGCTTCATTGTCGTCAATGAGCACGCGCCTGAGAACCTCATCTACGACCGTCACTTCCTCGGCATGGATCGGTCGCCTGACTTCATCCTGATCCAGGTCACCAGCACCGTCGGCAACACCAAGGAACTGAAATTTGCCTTCTACCGGCAGATTGCTGACGAACTCACCAGCAAGCTCGGCATACGTCCTGACGACATCATGATCAACATGGTGTTCGTCAACAAGGAGGACTGGTCGTTTGGCAAAGGCCAGCCCTGGTAATGGCCTACTGGTAGTTTGGCGCAGTTCGGCCGCAAGGCGAAACGGTCTTTGCCAACCTGCGATAGGCGGCTCTCGAATGGGAGCCGTCTTCTCTCAGTCGATCGCGGAGATTCGCGTCAGGTACGATACTGCCGTCTCGTCGGGATCGATTGCGTGGCGATGACGTAGTTAGCGCATGATCCGGAAGAGTGGATGCCAGCTTCCCGAAAAGATCATGCTTGGATCAAAGAGATATAGCGGGATAATTTAGAGGAAAGTCATCCCACTTTGGGTGAGCCGCCATCGACGTCACGCCCGTGAGCGCCGGCCAACGACGCGGGTGTTCCAACTGCTCCAGCTCACGCTGGCCAGGCTTTGAAGGTCCGTTGCGAGAGGCCGCTTGTTTTGCCTTTCATAGGCAGCGATGCATCGCTCGGATTCAGCGATCTTTCGCATCAGGCTGGCCATGGTTCTTTGCGTTTGGCCACCCCAACCGGCAATATCGCCAACCCTGAGCCGGGCTATTTCCAGCGCTTTCAAGGCGTTTCGATTCTTCTTGAGCTGGACCCTGTGCCAGGCGATGTCGCTATTGCTTTCAGCCATCATGCACCAACAGCCGCGATCAATCTTTGTACACCGTTTGGCACTTCAATATCGACTTCCAGCGTCGATACAT
The DNA here is from genome assembly GCA_963755895.1 of uncultured Alphaproteobacteria bacterium. Classification (GTDB taxonomy): domain Bacteria; phylum Pseudomonadota; class Alphaproteobacteria; order Rhizobiales; family Xanthobacteraceae; genus Bradyrhizobium. The sequence goes on along the minus strand of CAVWMD010000012.1, from coordinate 99,830 downwards.
GCTTGCCCCGATCCATCCTGACGACGACCTTTTCCGAATCAATCGCGATATGTCGCGAGACCACGGCAAGGATCTCTGCCCGCAGCAATTCCAGCAAATCAGGCTGACCGCGCGAGCCGCGTTCATGCGCAAGGAGTATCTGCAACCGCTCCCGTGCAACAGGCGCGGAAGCATTGCGACCATTGATGAGCCGTAGCAGATTCATCATGCGGCCCTCCGTCCGAGCAACCGGTTCATGAAGCCTTTGCGTTCGAGCGGCACCGTCATGGTGACGGACTCACCCATCAGGCGACGCACCGCGTCGGTGTATGCGCGGGCCGGCGCGCTGGCGGCATTGTTCAGGGTAACCGGTGATCCAACGTTCGATGCGCGCAGGACGGCCTGGCTCTCGGGGATGATACCGAGCAGCGGTGTCGCGAGGATTTCAAGGATATCGTCGATGCTGAGCATTTCGCCGCGTGATGCGCGCGCAGAGTCATATCGTGTAATCAGTACATGCTTCTCTACGCGCTCGCCTCGCTCCGCCTTCACGGTCTTCGAATCCAGCATTCCAATGATGCGGTCCGAGTCGCGCACGGACGAGACTTCCGGGTTGGTGACGATGACGGCCTCGTCGGCGTAGCGCATCGCGAGCATCGCGCCTCGCTCGATGCCGGCCGGACTATCGCAGAGAATCCAGTCAAATTTGGTCCGCAGCTCGGCGATAACGCCCCTGACCCCATCGTCCGTCAGGGCATCCTTGTCCCTGGTCTGGGATGCAGGAAGCAGCCACAAATTCTCCAGCCGCTTATCGCGAATGAGAGCCTGCGAGAGCTTGGCAATGCCCTGCACCACATTGATGAGGTCGAACACAACCCTTCGCTCCGCCCCCAATATAAGATCGAGGTTGCGCAGTCCGACGTCGAAGTCGACAACGACCACACTTTCTCCCATTTGCGCGAGAGCCGCACCGAGCGCGGCTGTGGAAGTTGTCTTTCCGACGCCGCCTTTGCCGGACGTCACGACCACAACTTTAGCCATTGTTACCTCCTTTGCCGTCTAATTCAGCGGCGTAATTCTCATGATGTCGCCTGCGAGCCATGCCTGAGCGGGCCGGCTGCGCAAGGTGGCGCTTATGTCTTCTGCAGTCTGGTAGTAGCCGTCGATTGCGAGCAGTTCTGCTTCGATTTTCTGACAGTAAATCCGTGCCGATGCATTGCCTTCGATCCCCGCCATCGCGCGGCCGCGAAGCGTTCCGTAGATGTGGATAGACCCCCCGGCGACAATTTCCGCGCCGGAACCGACCGAACCCAGCACGGTGACGTCGCCTTCGGCAAAGACAATCGACTGACCGGAGCGCACCGGGCTTTCCAGCAGCAGGGACGTTGGTTTCGGTTTGGCCTGGGGCTCGTTGGGCTCTTTCGGTTCGTTCTGCGCAAGCAGGCAATTGCGCCCGCCGGTGAGCAAAGGTGGCATGCTCATTGTCAGGTGACCGGCATCCACACCCTCGATACCAAGAACTCGAATGTTCCGTTGTTCGAGACTTGTGATGAGGTGCGCGATGGCGGTCTGGCTGAGCTCCACCGCGGACAGGTCAAGCACCACCGGTTTGCCGACAAAAAACCCCGGCGAGCGGGCGAGCGTCACGTCTATTTCTTCGAGCCAGCCGACGATCGGAACCACCGGGGAGAATACAAATGCGACGTAGGACCGGCCTCGCATGCGAACCAGTTGACGTGTTGGCTGCGCCATTGCGTTCATGATAATCGACTCAGAATTGGTTTTCGAATGGTTAAGGATCGTTGGTCTTGGTTAACGATTGATTAACGGCGCCCGTTTGCCGTTAAAAGCCAACATCAGCGAATTTTGCCTTCATCGGACCCACAGTCATTGGGATTTGATTGCGCCCTTTTGAGTGCACCCCGACCTCCGTTTGGACGGGGTCAGTCCGGCGGTGGGTGGACCCGAGCCGTTACGCGGCCGCTCGGCGGCTCAGAACGATCCCACCACCGAGCCGAGCGCGATGACGGCTGCCAGGGCGACGAGGGCGCCGACGATGCCGACCATGACGATGTCGCGATAGCTGTCCCGGTGCGTCGATCCGCAGACGGTGAGAAGGGTGACGACCGCGCCATTGTGCGGCAGGCTGTCGAGCGTGCCCGAACCGATCACCGCCACGCGATGCAGCAGCGCGGGGTCGAGCCCGATCTCCGCCGCGCGCGTCATATACGTCGCCCCAAGCGCGTCGAGTGCAATGGTCAGTCCCCCCGACGCCGAGCCCGTGAGCGCGGCGAGCACGTTGGTGGCGACCGCCAGCGATACCAGCGGGCCGCCGCCGATGCCGAGCACGGCGTCGCGGACCACGGCGAAGGCGGGCATCGCCGCCACCACAGCGCCGAAGCCGACCAGGCTCGCGACGCTCATCGCCGGCAGTACGGCGGCGTTGGCGCCGGCGTCCATGGTCGCGCGCGGGGCCCGTAATCGCCGATGGCTGACGGCGAGCACGGTCACGATCGCGCAGGCGAGCGCCGTGATCACCGCCCACACGCCACCGACGGCTGCGAGCGATGTTTCGCCCCAGCGAGCTTCCGCGAGAAAGCGAGTGTCGAGCGCCGGCAGGATGAACAGCGACATCGCGAGATTGACGATAATGACCACAACGAGCGGCAGTGCGGCCAGCATGACCGGCGGCGGCGCGTCGGTTACCTCGCCATGCACGATCTCCGCCGGATCGAACTCGCGCGCGGTGGTAGCGCGTTCACGCAATTTTTCGTCGGCAGCGAGGCGGCCCGACGGCATCGGCGCGCCTTCGCCGAAGCCTTCGCCGCCATTCCTTGCGATGGTCTCCTGGCGATTGAGCCACCACAGGCCGAAGCCGAGCATGATCAACGATGCCAGAATGCCGAGGCCGGGCGCGGCAAAGGGTGTGGTGCCGAAGAACGGCATCGGAATAGCGTTCTGAATCGACGGCGTGCCGGGCAGCGCCGACATGGTGAAGGTCGATGTGCCGAGCACGATCGCCGCCGGCATCAGCCGCCGCGGGATGCCGGCTGCCCGAAACAGCTCCTGCGCCATCGGCGCCAGCACAAAGAACGCGACAAACAGACTGACGCCGCCATAGGTGACGAGCGCGCCGGCGAGCACCACCGCGAGCATGGCGCGCTGCAGGCCGAGCCGCTGCATCATGAAGTCCGCGATCGCGGCGACCGAGCCGCTGTCTTCCATCAGCTTGCCGAACAGCGCGCCGAGCAGAAACAGCGGAAAGAACTGCGCCAGAAAGCCGGCCGCGCTGCCCATGAAGGTCTGGGTCCAGTGCGCCAGCAGCGGCTCGCCGGAAAACAGCGCGGCTACCAGCGCGGCGAGCGGCGCGAGCAGCAACACGCTCCAGCCCCGGAAGGCCAACGCGATCAGCAGGCCGAGCCCGATCAGGATGCCGAAAAGTCCCAACAGATTCATCGCCCTCAGCACTCCGCCAGCAACACATCGATATCGGCTGTGGAGCGCTGGCCGATGTCGTCACCGTGCGCCGCGAGGAATGCGTCGGCGCTGTTGCGCCCCTCTTGTTTCAGCAATGAAACGAACTCCCATTCGGCGTTGAGTTTCGATGACGCGCCGAATTCCGCGAGCGTGTCGGTCATGATCCGGTGGGTGCGCATTCCGGCCCAGCGCGCGCCCTCGCCGTGGCCGGGATCCGCCACCTGGCGCAGCAGCGCGATCATGCGCAATTCCTTCATCAGTGGCGAGTTGAAGGAAATCTCGTTGAGCCGGTTGAGAATCTCGTTCGCCGTCCGCGGCGGGTCCGGCCGTTCGCGCGGATTGATCTGCACCAGGATAGTGTCGTGCGCGTCGCTTTCGCGCACCAGCGGCGTGAGGGTCGGATTGCCGGCATAGCCGCCATCCCAATAGGGCTCGCCGCCGATCTCGATCGCCTGAAACATGGTCGGCAGACAAGCCGAGGCAAGCAATACGTCGGCGGTGATCTCGGCGTTGCGGAAGATGCGGCCGCGGCCGGTACGCACATTGGTTGCGGTGATGAACAGCTTGATTGGTGCGCGCGCGAGCCGGCCGAAATCGATGCTCTCGTCGAGGATGGCGCGTAACGGGTTGAAGCCGAGTGGATTGAGATCGTAGGGCGAAAGCACCCGGGCCATCAGGTCCATGGTGACATAAGCGGGCGACGTATCCAATGTCCAGCGGCCCATCAGCCGGTCGAGCGGCGTGCGCTGCAGCGGGCTGAACGCCGCAGCCTGCGACACGCGCCGCCAATAGGCCTCGAGCGCCGCCTTCGCGCCCTCGGCTCCGCCTTGCGTCCATCCGTCCGCCACCAGGGCTGCATTCATCGCGCCCGCCGACGTGCCGGAGATCGCTTCGATCCGCAGCCGCGGCTCCTCGATCAGCCGATCGAGCACGCCCCAGGTGAACGCGCCGTGGGAGCCGCCGCCCTGCAAAGCGAGGTCCACCAGAACCGGCGCACGTGCAGTTTCCTCCATTGTCATTCCCTTCGGTCAGCAATGAAAAGACGCTTGATTCAGAACGATCCCATGATGCTCCGCCTCGACCCTTCGTACGATCGACGCAGCAGCGCGAACAAGCTGCCGCCCGTCGCCGCGCCCACAAGGTAGACGATGGCGACGAGCAGCGCGAGCGGCGCGCGGGCATTGAAACTGAGGAAGGACATCGTGACGATCTCGAAGTTCTGCAACGCGAAGATGATCGTCGCAGCGGCGAACAGAATAATGACCGCGAGGTAGATCCAGCGCATGGGTACTCCTTAGTGGTCGACCAAGAGATCTCACGGCGTACCGTCCGCCTGCTACACCTCAACGACTGCGGGGCAGGCCGAAGCCAAGCCCGACTTGACGCGCAGCGGCGTTTACAGCCGAAGCGGCTAGAGGATTTTTCACGGTGTCAATAGCATTGGTCGTGACGGTCCTCCGATGCGAAAACATGTCGGACGTTCGTTTGCAAGAAACCGCATACGAGACAAACCAAGATATCGAATAATTGACGCAGGGCACAATCGCTATTTCTTGCCATTTTCGGCATTTGTGCTTTTGACAAGAGCCGATAGTTTGCCGACGATTTTAATGAACGAACCGACCTCGCGGAGTTGTCAGGTATTATTGCAGGGCTCTTGCCGCTCTTGCGCAAGATCACCGTCAAGATCATTGCAGCGGTGCTGCCATCACGGCGATAGCCAGCCCGCCCGGTCAGATTAGTTTCATCCCCTTCAAGCTCGCGTGCCCGCCTTTGCCGACGATGATGTGGTCGTGCACCGAGATGCCGAGCGGCTTTGCGATATCGACGATCGCCTTCGTCATCGTGATATCCGCCTGCGACGGCGTCGGATCGCCGGAAGGATGATTGTGCACCAGGATGATGGCGGTCGAGGATAATTCCAGCGCCCGTTTGATCACCTCGCGCGGATAGACCGGGGTGTGATCGACGGTGCCGGTCTGTTGCACCTCGTCCGCGATCAACTGGTTGCGCTTGTCGAGGAACAGCACGCGGAATTGCTCCTTGTCGGCGAACGCCATGCCGGTCCGGCAATAGTCGATCACGTCGTTCCAGGACGACAGCGCGATGCTCCGCTTGATTTCGCCCTTGGCAACGCGGCTCGCGGACGCGGCCAGCAATTTGATCTGGTTGATCGAGGCCTCGCCGATGCCTTCGACCTCGCGCAACCGCGCCACCGGCGCATGAACGACTTCGGCGAACGAGCCGAACCTCTTGAGCAGGGCTTTTGCCAGCGGCTTGGTGTCGCACCGGGGCAGCGCGGGAAACAGCGCCATCTCCAGCAATTCATAGTCGCTCAGCGCGTCCGGTTCGGCCGAATAAAACCGCTCCCGCAGCCGCTCGCGGTGGCCGTGATAATGCGGCGCCTCGGCGGGTTCGGACGGAATTTGCGGTTCGCTGGTTTTCGCGGCCATGGTCGCGCAGCATGCCGCGCCGGGCAGGTTTTGCAACCGTGAAGTGCGGAATGTTACGCCGCGCCGGTTTGTTCGAACCCGACGGCGCCCCCGAGCCAACAGCCGCTCGGACGTCCGTTGTCGAGCTGGAAGCGAATCGAGATTTCCGACGGGCGCCGCATCGCGCGTCCCTGGCGAATGGTGATCGGGCGCTCGGCGGCTTCCACCATTCCGTTCGCCAGCAGCCCGAAGGAGAGGGCGGCGGCCGCGATCCCGGTCGCGGCGTCTTCGGGATAACCGGAGGCTTTTGGAAATTGCCGCGCGTCGAATATTTGCCGGTCGCCGTCGGACGGCGCATAGGGATAAAGGCCGGTCGAGCCAATTCGCTCGCATAATCCCTCGATCCTTGCGAAGTCCGGCTGCAGCCGGTCGAGGTCAAGCGGGCTCGCGAGGGGAACGAGCGTCTTGATCCGGCTGGTGCTCGCATTCTGGATCGGGAACGGCGCCAGCTGATCCGGCGTGACGCCTAAGACATCAAGGATCTCGGCCTTATCTGCATCCGACAGAGTTTCGATGCGTCCGGCGGGTTGCGATATCTCGACCGCCGCGCCTCCCGTGGCGCATTTGCCGATGTGGGCTTCAACCCGTCCGCTCTTGGTCCAGATCGCCAATCGGTCCCGCGGCAATTTCCCGGCATGATCGAGCAGCCAAACCGCGCCTACGGTGGCATGCCCGCACATCGACATCTCATGATTGGGTACCCAAAAGCGAAACTCGAAGTCGCAATTGGAATCCGGCGGCGGCGGAAGCACAAAGCCGCTCTCATGGCCATAGGTCCGGGCGACTTGCTGCATCTGCGCGTCCGACATGCCGATCGCATCGATGACGATGGGGGCCGGATTGCCGCCGCCCGGACCCGCGGCAAAGACGCTGACAAGCTGGACTTGCTGATTTCGCGGCATATCCCACCGGTTCTCGCGGTTCGATCGGTCCAGGATAGCAAAGACATTGCGCTGACGCATCTGTGACTTGATCAGGAAATGATCGTTCCCTATCTCCGTCTCACGATCGTCGGCGCCAGCCTCGCCAACAGCGAGGCGTTGCTGGCCGGCCTGGTTCGCGAGGGTCATCTCGACAGGTCCGTTTCAAGAGGGGTCGATCCGGAGGAGACCGCGCGCGTGATGCCTGACCCAGGGCATGCGCGTCCTCGTCAAGGTGGGACGTGCCGCTCCCGATCCATCCATCGCGATCGATATCGCGATAAAGCTGCTGAGCTGATTTCCCGTTCATTCTGTCTTTTGCTCATTTCGAAAATGAGCATTCCCCATATCCGGTATGGAGACCCTTGCGTGACCACGATTGCTACTGAACTGCCGCGCCCGCCCGAGATCCTCTCGGGCTGGCTGACCATCCTGCTTGGGATGTCCTGCGGGCTGATTGTCGCCAATCTCTATTACGCGCAACCGCTGATCGGCCCGATCGCCGCGGATCTGGGCTTGTCGCCGCAATCGGCCGGCCTGATCGTGACCGTGACCCAGCTTGGCTATGGCGCGGGCCTGCTGCTGATCGTGCCGCTCGGCGATCTCGTCGAAAATCGCCGTCTGGTCGTAGGCATCACCAGCCTTGGCGCGCTGGCGCTGCTGGCGGCGGCGTTCGCCACCCATCCGCTGCCGTTTCTGATCGCGGGTCTGTGCATCGGGTTCGGCTCGGTCGCGGTGCAGATCCTGATTCCCTATGCCGGGCATCTGGCGCCGTCTGCGATCCGTGGTCGCGTCGTCGGCAACGTCACCACGGGCCTGATGATCGGCGTGTTGCTGTCGCGCCCGGCGTCCAGTTTCATCGCCGCCGCCTCGTCCTGGCACACGGTCTACAAGGTGTCCGCCTGCGGCATGATCCTGCTCGCTTTGGTGCTGCACCGGATGCTGCCGCAGCGCTTGCCGACGACGCGCCTCGGCTATGGTCAGTTGTTGGCATCGATGATGCACATGGCGCGAACCAATGTCGTGCTGCGGCGCCGTGCGCTGTATCAGGCCGCGTTGTTCGGCGTGTTCAGCATGTTCTGGACCACCGTGCCGTTGCTGTTGGCGGGACCCGCCTTTCATCTGACGCAGCGGGGGATCGCGATGTTCGCGCTGGCCGGCGTCGCCGGCGCCATCGCGGCGCCGCTCGCCGGCCGCGTGGCCGACCGCGGATGGACACGGCCTGCGACGGCGGCGGTGATGCTGATCACGGCGAGCGGCTTTGTGCTGACGCGTCTGGTCGATTTCGGCTCGACCTTGTCGATGGCGGTGCTGGTCATCGCCGCGATCGCCATCGATTTCGGGGTGCAGGCCAATGTCGTGCTTGGCTATCGCATGCTGTTCGCGCAGGGCGCCGAATCCCGCAGCCGCCTCAACGGGCTCTATATGACGACGTTCTTCCTGGCGGGTGCGGCGGGCTCGGCGGTCGGCGGATGGGCCTATGCCAATGGCGGCTGGGCGCTGGTGTCCTGGATCGGCATCGCACTGCCGCTCGCGGCACTGATCTATCTCGCAACCGATTCAGAATAGCGTCTCGCATAAGGCGGCCGCAGATGTGCCCGATGACTCTTGCGATATCCGGGACCTCGGGAGAGACCCGGATATCGCAAGAGCTCATCCGGGCTACTCGCTACATGCCCGGCTCGAAAATACGCTACGAGACCGCCGCAACCTCCTGCCGTGCCACGGGCCTTTCAGCGAGCATCTGCTGCGGGTCGTAGAAGAACTGCTCCTCGAGCAGTTGCTCGCCGCGCCACTTTTGCCACGCGACCTCTTCCAGCGTGCGCATGGTGTCGTGCAGGGTGGTAAACTCAAATCTCCAGACAATCGCGACCGTGTCCGCGTCGATCAGGACGGGCGCCAATTTTCGCGCCTCGATCTGCTTGTGGGCCGCCATGACTTGGCGCTCGATCGCCATCAGATTGTCGCGGCCGACCCGCGGCGCGCCGTTGTTTTCGCGGGTCGAAGCGTCGGCCGCGTAAAATTGCTCGATCGCCCCGACATAGTCGCCGGATTCGACCAGGGCCACGAAGGCGTCAACCGTTGCTTTGCTTGGCATCGCGTCTCTCCATAAACCGACCAATAGTCGGTATATACCGACCGTAAGTCGGTAAGTCAATTGGCAATCCAGATTGGCAATCCTTATTGGCAAAGATTTGGAATTGATTGTAGGAAGGGCCGATGGCGACACAGTCCGAGAGGCGGGCGACCACGCGGGCGGCAATTCTCAAAACCGCACGCCATTTGTTCGGCGACCGCGGCTTTGAAAACACCACCATCGACGACATCGCGATCGCGGCCCGCGTCGCGAAGGGCGCGATCTATCATCACTTCAAGACCAAGGAAGCGCTGTTCGAGGCGGTCTTGGCCGCGGTCTCAGCCGATCTCGCCGAAGATATCGAACGCGCCGCGCGGGCCGAAAAGGACATTCTCGCGGCGATGGCGGCGGGGACGCAGCTCTATTTCTCCGCCTGCGCCAAAAAGCCGATCGGTCAGATCATCTTGCGCGACGGTCCGGCGGTGCTCGGCTGGGATCGCTGGCGCAAGATCGACATGGAGCATTTCGGCGGCCAAATCCCCTATGCGCTCGCCGCCGCCATGGAGGCCGGACTGGTGGCAAAGCAGCCGGTCGAACCGCTCGCACGCCTGCTGCTTGGCGCAGTGACCGAGGCGGCGGTGGCTTGCGCCGGCAGAAGCGACATCGCCAAAGCCGGCGCCGAATACGGCCGCGCCTTTAAATCCCTGCTGGAAATGCTGCGCGTGAAGTCGGTCGGCTAAAGCTTACGCCGTGGCGATCTGCTTTTCGCCGTGGCGCTCCGACAGTGTGAAGATCTCGACGCCGGTCGCGGTCACCCCGACCGAATGCTCGAACTGCGCCGACAGCGAGCGGTCTCGGGTCACCGCGGTCCAGCCGTCGGACAGGATTTTGACGTGCGGCTTGCCGAGATTGATCATCGGCTCGATGGTGAAGAACATGCCCGGCTTCAGCGCCACGCCTTCGCCGGGCCTGCCGACGTGAATGATATTCGGCTCGTCATGGAACATGCGGCCGAGGCCATGGCCGCAGAAGTCGCGCACCACGCTCATGCCCTGCGGCTCGACGAAGCTCTGGATGGCGTGGCCGATATCGCCGGTGGTGGAGCCCGGCTTCACCGCGGCGATACCGCGCATCATCGATTCATAGGTCACTTCGATCAGCCGCTCGGCCTTGCGGGCAATCGCCCCGATCGCATACATCCGGCTGGAATCGCCGTACCAGCCCTCGACGATGAAGGTGACGTCGACATTGACGATATCGCCTTCCTTCAGCACCTTGTCGCCGGGCATGCCATGGCAGACCACGTGATTGATCGAGGTGCAGGTCGAATAGCGATAGCCGCGATACATCAAGGTCGCCGGATAGGAGCCATGCCGGAAGGCAAAATCGCGGACGAATTCGTCGATCTCGGCGGTCGGCAGGCCCGGTTTGACGATGTCGGTCAGCTCATCGAGGCATTTGGCGACCAGCGCGCCGGCCTTGCGCATACCCGCGAAGCCGCTTGGCCCATGCAACTTGATCTGTCCGGTTTTGCGTAAGGAGGCATCGGAGGCTTCAACGTAGCTCATGGGCGGATCATGCTTTGGCGGGCAGGGCTCTGGGAGGCCACAAAGGGGATTTGAACCGCCTAATTTAATGATCGGAGCGAGCAGTGCAAGGCAAGGTTGGTGTGGCATTTGGCTATGGCCTGACGGAACCCGGCACGCCTCGGCCCATTTTGAGCCAATTCCCGGCTAATTTCTCGTCTAATTTCCTTCAGGCATCCGTGATGCACCGCTGCGGCATCAGGTCGGAACTTCCACCACCGTGTTCTCGACCGGCAGCGCGCCGCCGCGGATACGGATTTCGCGGACCGGGTAGGGCACGCGGATGCCTTCGCGCTTGAAGGCGTCCCACAGCGCCAGCATCACCTCGCTCTTCACGTTGTCCATGCCGTCGGGGTCGGCGATCCAGAAGGTCAGGGAAAACTTCATGCCGGCCTCGGTGAATTCGGTCAGGATGCAGTTCGGAGTCTTGCCTTTGGTCGCGCGCGGTGTCGCGCCCGCAAGCTCGGCGGCCAGCTTGCAGACCAGCCGCGGGTCGGCGTCGTAATTGGTGCCGAAAATGACCTTCACCAGCGTGTTCTTGTCGGTGTAGGTCCAGTTGGTGACCTTCTGCGTCACCAGATCTTCGTTCGGGATCAGGAATTCGCGGCCGTCGCCGGCGGCGACTGAAATATAGCGTGTCTTCATCGCGCTGATCCGCCCCGAACTGTCGCCGATGGTGACGAGGTCGCCCGGCTTGACCGATTTGTCCACCAATAGAATGATGCCGCTGATGAAATTGGCGACGATCTTCTGCAGGCCGAAGCCGATGCCGACGCCGGCGGCGCCTGAGAAGATCGCCAGCGCCGACAGGTCGATGCCGACCGCGCTCAACGTCATCGCGACCGCGAGCGCCATCAGCGCCAGCCGGACGATCTTGACCAGCAACACCTGGATCGACGGCGTCAGATCGCCGGAGCTGGTGATTTCGCTCTCGGCGAAGTTGCTGACGATATTGGTCAGCCACAACGCCGCCGACAGCATCACGCCGAGCTTGATCACCAGGAGCGGGGTCAGCCGCAGGCCGCCGAACGCGATCGAGACCGAGTCGAGCGCGTCGAGCGTGGGGTCCAACTGGCCGATGATGCTCAGCGCCGCCACCAGCCACGCCGTGATCGACACCAGGCGAACCATGAATTCGTTGCGGATCACCGAGGTGACGAGACGTATAGCGAGCCATGCCAAGGCAAGTTTGGCGGAGATCGCCAGCAAATAACTGCGGCTCGGCCAGGTCGATGCCGCCATGATGAAGCGCGCCAGCCGCATCAGCAGCGCGAACACCGCGGTCGAGGAATAGCTGACCAGCACGCGGACCATCATCCGCAGCGGCGACGGCCAGTTCTTGGCCAGCGTCGACATGTCGGTGTGGGCGCGAATGGCCGTGCCGGCGGCAAAGGATATTCCGGCGCCGGCCATCACCAGGCCAAGCTGAAAATAAAACCACGGCGATGTGACTTCGGCGCCGACCGACCGCGCGACCGAATGCAGGAAATCAAGGACGTCGCTCATTTCCATCGTCGAAGTCTCATCTCTAACGAAGATTGGTCCAAGCAAGATTGGCGCGCCTGGATAAACCCGATTCGAATGCCGGTCAGGTTCCCACAATCACGGGCGCGATGCCATCGTAACGACATCGCAGGACAGCCGGCCAGGCCTCCTCTCCGGGCACATTGTCGCCGTCGGCGCAAATCGCCCCGAATGCCCTTGGCGTCGAACGGTGGCGACGATAAGGATGCAGTTGCAGATATTTACGGTGATTTGCGAGCGTTCATGGCTTCCCTCAACTCGGTCAGCATCGCCATCCTTCTCGGCGCCGTTCTGGTGATGGCCGGCATCCTGTCGAGCCTGCTCGCGCTGCGATTTGGCGCGCCCTTGCTGCTGGTGTTTTTGCTGATCGGCATGGTCGCCGGCGATGCCGGGCCGGGCCACCTGAATTTCGATGATGTGCGCACCACCTATCTGGTGGGCTCGGTGGCGCTGGCGCTGATCCTGTTCGATGGCGGCCTGAAAACCCGTTTCCAAAGCATCCGCGCCGTGCTGGCGCCGTCGATGGTGCTGGCGACGATCGGCGTGTTGCTGACGGCCCTGATCACGGCACCCGTTGCCAGATATGCGCTCGACCTGAACTGGACCGAAGCGCTGCTGGTGGGCGCGGTGGTGGCCTCGACCGATGCGGCGGCGGTGTTTCTGCTGGTGCATGCGCAGGGCTTGCGGTTGCGGCCGCGGGTCGGCGCGACGCTGGAGGTCGAATCCGGTACCAACGATCCGTTCGCGGTGTTTCTGACCTTGATGCTGGTGGAGCTGATCTCCAGCGGCTCCAGTTCGTTCTGGCATGTCGCGCGTGAATTTGCCCAGGAAGCGGTGCTTGGCGCCATCGTAGGCGTCGTCGGCGGCCGTCTCGTGGTGCTGGGGCTCAATCGCGTGGCGTTGCCGCAGGGCCTGCACGCGCCCTTCGTCGCCACCGCCGCTTTGGTGATCTTCGGCGGCGCGCAGATCGCCCATGCCTCGGGCTTTCTCGCGGTCTATCTTGCCGGCATCATCATCGGCAACCGGCCGACCCGCGCGCATAATTCGGTGGTGACGTTTCTCGACGCCGCGACCTGGCTGGCGCAGATCGTGATGTTCGTGCTGCTCGGCCTGTTGGTGTCGCCGCAACGGCTGCTGAGCAGCGTCATACCGGCGGTTGGCGTAGCCTTGGTGCTGATGCTGGTGGCGCGGCCGCTCGCGGTGTTCCTGTGCCTGGCGCCGTTTCGCTTCAACTGGCGGGAAAAAATCTTCATCGCCTGGACCGGCCTGCGCGGCGCCGTCGCGATCTTTCTGGCTTCGATCCCGATGCTGGTGGGGCTGTCGAAAGCCTATCTCTATTTCGATGTCGCCTTTGTTGTCGTCCTTATCTCGCTATTGCTGCAAGGCTGGACCCTGGCCGCGGCCGCCCGGCGATTGCATGTGGCGCTGCCGCGCGCCGAACGCGGGCCGCGGCGGGTCGAGCTCGATCTGCCGGGCCAGCTCGAACAGCAACTGGTCGGCTATCCGGTGCGTCCGAAAAGCCTGTATCTGAAGCGCGGGCTGATTCCGTCCTGGTCGAAGCCGACGCTCGTGATCCGCGACCAGCGCATCCTCTCGCCGGTCGAGGCCGATCCGGTCGCCGCCGGCGATTATATTTATCTGTTGGCGCCGCCGGAAAAAGCCGAAGCGCTCGATCGCTTCTTTGTCGACATGCTGCCGAGTTCGGCGCCCGATCCGCATCTGCTGGGCGATTTCACCGTCTCCGGTGAACACACCTTGGGCGAATTGGCCGAAATCTATGGCGTGAAAGCCAATGAAGAGGACCTCAAGCTGACCTTGGCGGATTATTTCGACATCCATCTCGATCACGCCCCGAAGGAAGGTGCGGAGCTCGCGCTCGACAGCATCGTGCTGGTGGCGCGCAGCATCGGCGGCGGCCGCGTCAACGTCGTCGGCCTTCGCCTGCCGGAAGAGGAAGACGAGCCGGTGCCGGAAACGCGAAAGCAAAGCTTGAAGCGCAGGTTTGCGGAGATCTGGTCGTCGGTGGCCGGGGTTTGATCGCTTCGCTTTCAGCAATATCACCGTCATCCTGAGGTGCCCGCCGTCTTCGGCGGGCCTCGAAGGATGGTGTTCAACGCCGTGCGTGCGGCCATCCTTCGAGGCGCGCAAGAAAACGCGCGCACCTCAGGATGACGTGGCAGTTGCCGCGGGCGATTGACTCCGTAACGCGCGCTTCACGCCGAGTTGAGTTTATTGAAGTGGAATTTAATGGGACGGGCGTGAGTCTCCCCTACATCGAGCATCAGGTATCCGCATCGGATGCTGCAAGCAGGTAGCTCGCAGTCCAGGCAGCACGCTCGTCTCACGAAGCGTGAACAATTCGTCTCGTCCTGCGCGGATCTACAATCGATCCATTGAGGAGAAACGAAAATGACTCGACTTAAAGCTCTTGCAGCGGTCGTGCTGCTGTCCGCAACCGTGGCGACGCCGGCATTCGCGCAAGCTCCGGTGGGGGCGAACGCCCTGTACATGAAAAACCTGCAGGACTCCGGGTACAATCCGAAGAACGATTACAATCCGAATGGGACCATGCGGGCCGCCATCCAGGAGCCGGGCGCATTCGCGTTCTTTTATCCCAATCTGGACGTTCTGAACGGAGGGGCGCCAACCCCTGCGGCGAGGTTGTCCCCCGACTGGCCCGCGTTGAAAGGCGCGTGTGCGTCGGCCGGTGGCGGCATCACCTATTGCGGCGACCGCGACAACTCATATGCTTTTGCGCCCGACGCATTCCCGCATCATCATGCCCGTCGCCATCACGGCTCGTGACTCGACCGCGCGGTACAGTGCGATGCGCGGCCCCACGGCCGCGTGTCGTGCTGTCGCGCGAGGCTGAATCGGCTGCTCCCTCCAGATAACCAGGAGGGCAAAAGGGCAATGAAGAGTCCCCCGTGACGGCAGCGGCAGGCCAAGCATGTTGCGTCCGGAGATAAAATCCCCGATGGCGCCCAACATTCCCGAAATGAGCGTGCAGAGCCGGTAGGCGAGGTTCGGCGGGAGTCAAAGGTGCTATAGCGTTTTCGAGCGAAGTGGGCACCGGTTCGCGCGAAGAAAACGCGTCAAAACAAAAGACTAGAGCCCCGTCCCGATTCTAATCGGAACGGGGCTCTAGTTTGACAGTTGCTCGGTCATTTCGGGCACACACAGCTGCAGGCGTACGCCTGCGGGTGGATCATGAGCCCGCTATTATCGCTACGAGCTATCCATCTCGCCTGATTGACATCGCGGGACAGCGGAGCGGATGTTAGCAACCGCGGCAAATGTCGAGCCTGCGATCGAGCGCCGCGTTCTCCCGGTTGGCTGGACTGTTCGGATTCGTCAGGTCTTTTTCCGACGGCCCTTGACCGACGCGCGGCTGGAGATGTGTCCCGGCTGCGACTTCCAGCGCTGATGTGCTGGTTCTTCCACGGTCATCGGCGGAAGCGCGGCCGGAATTGGCGAACCGCTCCGCGGCATGGGAACAGCCATGCTCTGCTGTGGCAGCATTGTCATCCTGGCAGCATTGCGTATGCCGCTTGGATCGACCGTCGAGTTGTGTAGTCCGCCCGCGTTCCCGGGACCGCTTGGAATACCGCTGATAGGCACATTTCCGGTACCCGCCGAACCGGCGGGTCGCGAAAATGCTCCCATTGCGGAAAAGCCTCCGTGTCCGCCTCCGTGTCCGCCTCCACCCCCGCCTCGAGCAAATGAAACGGTAGGCGGGGTCAAGACCATGAATAAAACGATAGCGACTTTTATGGAGGTGTTGGGCATGGGAAGCACCATATGATTCACTGGAACGGCGAAGCCTTGATGCTGAGGTGGGTTCGCAATTCGCCGGCACCACTAAATTGTTCTTTAGATTTCCACGCATCATGAGGTTACGCGCGTGAGCCATGGAAGGAACCGGCGGCGCAGGTCTGCGCCCGGAGAAGCTCCGGCCGGCAAGAAAATCCATCGAGCGATCAACTAAGAACTCGACGGCACATTCACTGATTTTCCCGTCGTGCCAATGTGTCGCAGCGGTCAAGCTCGATCGCGAGGGCAAATCACTTCACATCTTCGCCGTCCCGCACCGCGCGGTCGCGGTCGTCCTGGCCTCGATCCCGATGCGGCGCGCTATTTGCCAAAAACGGACGTTGGCGCAGGCAATCCGCGGCAAACTCGCCGCGGAAATTGGGCAGCGCGTCCGCATCCCGAAACGCCAACTTGGTCGCTTACCTCTTCGCAGACACCCGCGCGATCAATTCGTCGACCCGCGACAAAAACAGTTTCAGGATCGGGGATGCATTGGCTTTGTGGTACCCGACCACGAGGTCGACAGTGGGCGGTACGCCCTTGATCGGGCGGCTTACAACCGACCAGGGCAGAAAGTTCTGCGCATAGCGCGGCAACAACGCAAAACCGCGTGTCGACGCCACCAGCGAGATCGCCATCGCCAAATTGTCGGCTTCATGTGTGATGCGAATATCGAGGCCAAGTCTGCGAATGTAATCATCGATGACGGCGCGAAGCGCCGGCGCGGTCTTGGACACATCGATGAAGGGCTGGCCGGCGATCTCTGCGACAGCGATGCGTTCGTGCGCCGCCAGCGCCGAATCGCTCGGCAGCACCACCATCAGTGGCTCCTGCGTCATCGTTTTGAACACCAGATCGACCGCGCCTGTCTCGCGGCGCATGAAAGCAAGATCAAGCTTGCCGCGGTTCAGTGCGTCCGCAAGGTTAGGCGAATACCCGCTGGTGATGGTGACGTCGATGTTGGGCAACTCGTCTCGCAGGATGTGCATCGCTTCAGGCAGCCAATCCATTTCCTGGCCGGTTAGAAATCCGAGCGCGAGGCCAGGCTTTTCGGGCTGGGCGGCTCGCCGCGCCGCTTCGCGCGCCGCTTCGACCTGGGTCAGCGCCAACCTGGCGTGATCGAGGAAAGCCTTGCCCGCCGCCGTTAGTTCGACGCCGTGCACGCTGCGAGTGAGCAGGGAAACGCCGACCTCATATTCGAGATCGCGGATTTGACGGCTGAGCGACGGTTGCGAGGTGTGCAGCCGCTTTTCGGCAGCCTCGGTCAGGCTGCCTTCTTCGGCGACCGCCAGGAAATAGCGCAAATGACGCAATTCCAACGTTTCCTCCCATGCCCATGAAGCATGAAATGAGGCTTACAAAGTCTTTTTCACCGATGCAAGTAGCCACTAATTCATGCGTCATCGGCATGGCATATCGCCAAGCCAAGGCTCTCGGAGTTAATCATGACCACCCTCTCTGGAAAAACCGCCCTCGTTACAGGTGCATCGCGCGGGATTGGCCGCGCCAGCGCTTTGGCGCTCGCCAGGGCCGGCGCTCAAGTGTTGGTGCATTACGGCCGCGGCAAGGAGGAAGCCGAGGCGGTGGTGCAGGAAATCCGCAGCATCGGCGGCCGGGCTGACGCGATTTCGGCCGATCTATCGCGTCCCGACGGGGCGTCGGCGCTGGCCAAGCAGGTTCGCGCGATCGTCGGCGACCGCCTCGATATCCTGATCTCCAATGCCGGGATTTCCAAGGCAGCGACCATCGAGGAAACCAAAATAGAGGATTTCGACAGTCAGTTCGCGGTCAATGTCCGCGCGCCGTTCTTTCTGGTCCAGCAGTTGCTGCCGATCCTGGGTACGGGCAGCAGCATCGTCATGGTGTCGTCGCTGGCGGCCCATGCATCGGTCGGCAACCTCTCTGCCTACGCGGCCACCAAGGGTGCGATCGATACGCTCGTGAAACACTTCGCGTCGGCGCTCGGCCCGCGCGGCATCCGAGTCAACGCAGTCGCCCCGGGCGTGGTCGAGACCGACATGTCCAACTTCACCAAGACCGAGGCCGGCCGCGACTTCACGCTCGGCATGCAAGCGCTCAAGCGCGTGGCGCAACCCGACGATATCGGCGACGTCGTCGCGTTTCTGGCCTCCGACAATGCGCGATGGGTCAACGGTCACACCGTTCGAGTCGACGGTGGTTCGAAACTCTAAGCGCCACTCTTGCCCGAGGAGCATTGCGATGACCGATGCCGTTTGTTTAACCTCGATGGCTCGCGACCCCGCCAAGCCCGCCACCGATGCGGTCACTGCTCGCCGCTTCGTACTCAGCCGACGCGTCAGCTTCTGGGTATCTGCCGGCGTGGTGGGGCACACGCTATGGACCAGCGCGGCACCCGCGATGGTCTATCGAATCTACGCCGAGCAATGGCATTTGGCGCCGACCACGACGACGGCGATCTTCGCGATCTATCCGATCGTAGTGGTCCTCACATTGACCCTGTTTGGCGATCTCTCCGACCACATTGGGCGCCGGGCCACCATGCTGATCGGACTGGCGGCATCGCTGGCCGGGGTCGCTGCTTTCGCCGTCGCGCCCGATCTGGCATGGCTGTTCGTCGGGCGCGCTTTGATGGGGGTTGGCGTTGGCCTGACCGCCAGTCCTTCCACCGCGGCAATGGTCGAGTTTTCGGCGGCGGGCCAAACGCAGCGATCCGCGTCGGTCGCGGCGGCGGCGCAAGCGGCGGGATTTGCCGCGGCGTTGTTGCTGGGCGGCGCGCTGGTGCAATTCGCACCATTGCCGACCCGGCTGACCTTCTGGCTGCTGTTCGTGGTGCTGGCCGTTTTGTTCGTCGCGACCTGGGGCCTGCCGCGTGAGCCTGTTGGAGAGCCCGGAAGTTGGCGGATCCGGGCGCCGTCGGTGCCGCGCAGCCTGCGCGGCTCCTTTGGGCTAGCCGCGCTCGCGGTGCTGACCGCCTACACCCATGGCGTATTGATCCTGTCGCTAGGCGGCCAAGTCGCGCACGATCTCGTGGGATCGCCGAACGCGTTCGTCAACGGCAGCATTCTTTCGCTATTCGCCGTTGTGTCCGGTATCGTTGGCGTCGCCGCCAGGCGGTGTAGCCCGCGTGCCGCCATGACATCAGGCGCGGTCGCTTCCGCCCTCGGCGTCGGCCTGCTCGCGCTCGCCGTCGCGTATCGCGCGTTGCCGATCTATCTGGCGGCAACCGCGATTGCGGGTGCTGGGTACAGCCTTCTGTTTTTTTCGGGATTGGCAAACCTCAACCGCGTGGCATCGCCACGGCATCGCGGCGGCATTTTCTCCGCGCTCTATTTGATCGCCTATCTGTCGATGGGAACGGTGGCGCTGGTGCTGGGTGTCATCGCGAGGTCGGCTAATCTCGGGATCGCGATAGACATTGGTGTAGGCGTGATCACACTGATGAGCATCACGACGCTTTTCTGCGCCCTGATGTCGAAGGAATCCGCTTTTGCTTGTGATGGCTAAGTGGATGTCGGCGGTTCGATCCCGTCACCGTCTACCACCGCCGAACCACGCCATGCGCGCGTACCAAACATCTGGTCACCTGCCGGTCACAGTGGTTCATGCATTTGTTATCATTCGTCCCACCACCGGGGTTGGCGCATCTGCCCACGCAATTTGCGGCTTGATCCTCACATCGCGCGGCGTCCATCACTGCTTCCGCCCTCGAGTTGAGGAGCACTCCGATGCCTATGAGGGTAATCGCGAAGAAAAGCTGCCGTGCCATGTCCGAATCTCCTGAGAAAGGCGAGCGGGAACCACTCCAAATCCTAGCCTATCGACGAGGCAAAAACCTAATGTTTTCCGGTCGGGCCCCTGGGCGGCGGGTTGGCGTCCTCAACCTCACGGTTTCAGCGGCGAAAGCGCGTCCCGCAACGTCGCGCTCGAAATTGCCATCAGCCCGGTGAAGGGGTCGCCCAGCTCCAAAATCAGAAAAATTGCGCCGGCGAACGATAGCGCACCCACAAACAGCGACGCCATCACGATCAGATTGGTTTGCGCGAACAGGGTGAAGCTGACGAAAATGGCGCTGAGCCAAAACACCAGAATGATCAAAAACGGGTCCGGAATTGAGCCGCCGGTCTGCGTAAACAACTGCAACCGGGTCTGCGCGCCTTCCGTGAAAGCCTGAATGGCGCGAGATTGCAGCGAACGTTGTGTGTCGTTGGCCGGCGATAGCTGCTCCAGTTCATTTTCGAATGCCAACGACTCGACGGTCGATTCAAACCGAAGGGGCCTGGCGCTCGGTGCCCCCTCCTCATGCCAGATGCGATTGGCCAGCGGCTGAATGGCCTGCCGCAGAAGATTTCGGAGATGAACGGCATCCGGACCGTATTGCGCCAGCAGTTCGTCCAGCAGGATGATGGTTGCCGACATTTTCCTGACCTGGCTGGTTTTTTGATCGTACGTACCTTTCGCGGACGCGATCAGCAGACCCAGCACGAGTGCGGCCAACGTACCGATCAGGCCCGTCGTCATTTTCACGACGTCCCTGGAGTCGGGTTGCAGGTGTTGTTCCGACAATAATGGTCGAACGACCATACCGAGCAGCGCGCCGCCAAATATCACCGCGAACACAAGAAGCGAGATCAACAGATACTTCATGGCCAGTTCTCTTCGCCTTCCGAGCGGTTGCCGGATACGGCCGAACTTGTGAGGTTAAAGGCCTCCCGCCGCGCATCGACGGCGCGGCGTGAGCTGATCCGCGGCAAGATCGTCAGTACACCCTGCGCCGGACAACGACGGCCCGCCGTGGCGCAACGACGACACGAGGACGTACAACTGGACGTCCGACGGCAACGGCGCCGCGCGGGCCCACGCAGCCTGCGCGATAGACGCCGCGTGCGCAGACAACGGCGCTTGCTTCCATCGAGCTCAAGGCAATCGAGCTTCCTGCCAACAACAGAGAGACCACCAGATGTTTCATCTTCATCGCCGTTCTCCTCGGGTTGAAATCACCTCGCCAATCGCAGCGCGACCTCATGCTGCGGAAACCATTGCCGGCGTCTTCGCAAGCATCGCTCGCCGGTCGTGAATCAGGCTCTCCAGCCGATGCGCCGCCACATTCAATGTGGCGTCATCTACCGCGCTCTCGTCGCCTGCAGCGGATCTGGCGCGTTGCCCTCTGAGAATGTTGTCAATTTCGTCCTCGATGTTCGACAGCTCGGCCTCGGTGCCGACAGTCCGAATCCGGCGTCCGAGGGCGTAGAGCGAATCCAGAGGGCCTTCGCTTTTGGAGCTCCCCAGCCCGAGAAATTTCCAGGCCGCAGCAAGTAAAGTCGCAGCGCCCCCCAGTATCATTGGTGTCAGATAGATCCAGTTGCCGTATTCATCCATAAAGCTCTGCTGCGTGCCGTTGTAGACGGCCGCCGCCCCAGGGTGCAGCGGAAGGTAGGCATCCTGGTCGGTGCTGGGCGCGGTGATCTGCGCGAAAATCGGTTCCTCGGCCAGAAGGTCCCTGCGGACGCTCATGATTGTCTGAGTGAGTGTGGCGACCAGATCTGAACCCAGCTTCTTGTTCGCAACCAGATAGAGTGAGGTCCTCAGGGTGGTCAGGTCATCCTCCGGGACCGGCGGCGCCCCTCGCAGGGTGCCCTTCGGGACGTCGAAACTCTCATAAGCACGCTCGGTTTCCGCAATTGCCGCTGCGGAATCGATTGCGATCAGGGTCGGCAGCGCCTTTGGCCCTTGCTGGGAAAAACCTCGCACCAGCGACAGGTATTTTTGGACCAAAGGGATCACGACGAGCACCACGGCAACCTCTTTGGATTGGATGGCTCGCCGGGCATCCGTCAAAGCAATATCCTTGAAGGTTTTCTGTCGATCGAATCCGTATTCCTTGCTCAGCACATCTGCGATTTTGGTATTGGCGTCTCCGCCGATCACTCCGATACGGCGACCCTTCAATTTGTCCATGCTATCGATCGTCGAACCCGGCGGCGCGACAACGAGGACGACCATATGACTTACAACAACTACGGCTTTTGCCTGTGACAGCTCACCCACATCGCCGCGAACCACGGCGAGGTCCACTTTGCCTGCCGAAAACGCATTAGCCGCCTCGAGCGCCGTGCCGCTGTCGATAACCTTGAAGCGGACCGGCGCGTTAATCGTGACGAGCCGACTGGCGATTTCGGACATCGCTTTGGCGGCTTCGCCATCAATCGAGCCGACCGCTACGCTCAGGGTTACCGGGCGCGTATAGTACCGATAAGCAAACAAGCCCACGCCCGCTGCAAGACCAACCGCTCCGACGAGCAGGACAAAACGAAGCCAGAGCGGCAACTTCAGCGAAGTCATGTGCGTCACCCCTTGCGCGACGGCTGATTGAGAACTCGCGCAGCCGACTTTACTGGTTCACCTTTATGACCGTTTCCTTTGCCCGGTCATTTAGCAGTATGATTTGGAAAATGGCGGGCTCGCCGCCGGCGAGCACGCCCTTGAGGTCACCCTTGAGCAGTGAAGCAAAGGGCTCCTTGTCCTGCCACTCCGGGTGTTGCGGCGCGAGCGCCTTGACACGGTCGAGGGCAAAAACGAGTTGGAAATAGATCGGCTGCTCAGCCCACAGCGTACCGTCGTTGTCGAAAGTCGCAATGCGCTCGGGCGGCGGCACGAAGTCCGGCGAACCTTGCTTGGCCACACGCTCGACAAAGGCCATGATGGCTCTCTTGGGTGCGGTGTCGTTCCACGACGGCAGCGGCTCCTGCGCAAAGCCAGGAGCCGTCCACGATACCGCGATCACAGCGACCGCCGCGATGCGAGCCCAATTTAGCCAACGCGTTTTCATGGGCGAGACCTCGATGCGCAGTCGCTGGATGCTCAACGAGCCGCCCACTGGGCGTTCGGTCCAGCCTTTACGCGCCCTACTTGGCGATTGCGTTCCTGGCCTCCGCAATCTTCGCCTTTACGGCATCCAGATTGAAACTCGCGCCTTTTTGCATCGGCGGAAATTCGATCGCCGTCATCGCCAGTTTTTCGACCTGCTGCTGAACGAATACAAAGCGCCAGAATTCGTACTTGAACCAGTCGAAATATTGTTGGGCGCCCTCTTTGGTCCCGGCACTAGGCCAGCCGGTACGCTCGAAGGGGTCGAGGCGAAGATTGATCAAGTAGGGTACGTCAGGCTTGGTTTTATCACCCAGCCAGCCACCTGGCTGGTCGATAAAGCGATATTTGTAGTCGTCGATGCGGACGGCACCGAGTTCGCTTTCTCCAAAATACCAGATTTCGTGTCGGTTCGAGGGCCCCTTGCCAGTGATCATGTCCATCTGGTTATAGCCGTCAAGATGACATTTGTAGGTAGTGTCGCCGATTTGCTTGCCCTTCTTCAACTCCTCGACGATGTTGGGATTGCCAGCCGCAGCCAGGAAGGTCGGAAACCAGTCCAGCCCGGAGACGATGCCGTTCTCGACCTTGCCGGCCGGTACTTTGCCCGGCCAGCGGATCATGCAGGGCACGCGGAAGCCGCCCTCGAACACAGTACCCTTGCTCTGTGCAAATGGCGTCTGACCGCCGTCAGGCCAGGTGAAGACTTCGGTGCCGTTGTCGGTTGTAAACACTACGATCGTGTTGTCGTCGACGCCCATATCCTTGAGTTTATTCATGACGAGGCCGACATCGTCGTCGAGCTGCGCCATGCCGGCTTCGTGAATCGTCCAGCCGTTCTTGGAATTGCGCAACGCCTCGTATTTCGGCGACAGATGCGTTACGATGTGCATGCGGGTCGGATTGAGCCACAGGAAGAACGGCTTGTTGTCGGCCTTGGCCTTGTCGAGAAACTTGAAGGACAGGTCACGAATCTCGTCGTCCACGGTTTCCATCCGCTTGGGATAGAGCGTTCCGGCATCCTCAATCTTCTGCTTGCCAACCTTGCCCCAACGCGGATCTACCGTGGGGTCGTCGATGTTGGTCGCATACGAATGCACCATGTTGCGCGGACCGACGGTGTTCAGCAACTCCTGCGGATAGCCTGGGTGGGCCGGATCTTCCATCGCGTCGAGGTGATAGAGGTATCCGAAGAACTCGTCGAAGCCATGCACCGTCGGCAGAAATTCGTTCTTGTCGCCGAGATGGTTCTTGCCGAACTGGCCCGTGGCGTAACCCATTTCTTTCAACGCGGTAGCAATGGTCACGGCCTGCGCGGGTATGCCCGTGGGGGCTCCGGCCTGACCGACGGTGGTCATGCCGGTACGGATCGGCAACTCGCCCGTGATGAAGTTGGCGCGTCCCGCCGTGCAGCTCGCCTCGGCATAGTAATCGGTAAACAGCATGCCTTCGGCGGCGAGCTTGTCGAGATTCGGCGTTCGGCCGGCCATCATGCCGCGGTGGTAAGCGCCCAGGTTCCACATGCCGATGTCGTCGCCCATGATGACGACGATGTTGGGCCGCTGCCCGGCGGCGGCCGGCGCAGCTGTTGGTTGTTGCGCTTCCGCAGAGCTTGTCAGCCCAACCGCGGAGAGCGCGGAGGCCGCGACAAGTGAGCTACCGCTCAACAACAGATCGCGGCGTTTCAGTCCTTCACCCGCTGGCTTGCCGGTCTCGGTCTCACGTCGACGCTTATCCTGGTCATTGTCGCTCATGAAATAAATTCTCCTGTGAAAGCTCAAAGGCCGAACTACAGTATCGGGGACTCATGGTCTGTCGCCTTCTCTGGCGATGCACCTGAAGCCAACATGGCTCATTGACGTGTCGATCGGCTGTGCGTGGCGCGCAGCCGGCCGGTAGCGACGACAGTAATTCGGCGCGCATAAATGCGAGCCGCCCTTGACGACCTTGCGCGGAATCTGGAGCTGCGGCTGGCACGGGTCGTAGCTGTCGGTCTCGATCCCGCCGCGCGGGTTTTCCGGAATGCAGCAGGCCTTCGGTGCGTCGCGGGTATGCCCGGTGGAATACCAATCGGTAGTCCACTCCCAGACATTGCCGATCATGTCGGAAAGGCCGAAACCGTTCGGCGGAAACGTGTCGACCGGCGAGGTGCGCGCGTAACCGTCGCTGGCGAGATTCTCGCGTGGGAAATCGCCCTGCCAGATGTTGGCCATGTGGCGCCCTGCCGGCGTCAATGCATCGCCCCACGCAAACTCAGCCTGGTCGAGCCCGCCGCGTGCCGCATATTCCCACTCGGCCTCGGTCGGCAGTTCCTGGCCGGCCCACGCGGCGTAGGCCTCGGCGTCACGGTAGGCAATATGCACGGCGGGGTGATTATCGAGACCGCGGAGCGAACTGCCCTTGCCATAAGGACGGCGCCAGTTGGCGCCGAACTTGAAGCTCCACCAGTTGGCGAAATTTCGGAGATCGACGGGATGATCGGGCGGACTGAAAACCAGCGAACCCGCTTTCAGCATGTGCGGCAGCGCGCCCGGATAATCCCTGGGATCAGGTGCGATCTCGGCGAAGGTGACGTAGCCGGTCGCCTCGACGAATTCGCGAAACTGCCGGTTGGTCACCGGCGTGCGATCCATCCAGAATGTGTCGACCGTGACCCGATGAACCGGCGCTTCCTCGGGGTAATGCTTATCCGATCCCATGCGAAACGTACCGCCAGGAACGAGCCGCATGTTGGCTTGTCGCCGGCGTCGAGCAGATGAAGAGTCAGCTTGGGCAAAACTCATGGGGACCCGATCTAACTAAGCTGATGCTCTCCGGCAGATCAACAGTACGATCAGAAGTTCAGAATCAATCAATTTCAGAATTGAAATTTTCGATAATTGTCACCGCCAGCGAAGGGTATCGAGGATGGCAGGGTCAAATGTCGCGCAATCTAACAGTTTCCGCCGACTTAATTTCCGCCGGGCAATTCTGCATCCGATGCAACCTGGGAGCAAGCGCGATCTTCACCGCTATCGAGGAGGCTTTGGCGAGGGATTCAACGGCGACTTCCGTTAATGGGATGGTCCGGCCGTGCTCCTGCCCCGCCAGCAAGCGAAGCTGGCAAGGGGCGCCAAAGACAAGGAGCACGCCATGTCTCAGACACCCAATACCGCGATCGCCGTGATCGGCATCGATATCGGCAAGAACTCGTTCCACGTCGTGGGCCACGATGCGCGCGGCGCCATCGTGCTGCGGCAAAAGTGGGCGCGTGGCCAAGTGGAAGCGCGGCTCGCCAATATCCCGCCTTGCCTGATCGGCATGGAAGCCTGCGTCGGCGCACATCACCTGAGCCGCAAACTCGCATCGCTTGGTCACGATGCCAGGCTGATGCCGGCCAAATATGTCCGCCCCTATAGCAAGGGACAGAAGAACGACTTCAATGATGCCGAAGCGATTGCCGAAGCCGTACAGCGCCCGACGATGAAGTTCGTGGCGACCAAGACCGCGGAGCAACTGGATCTGCAGGCGCTGCATCGGGTGCGCGAGCGGCTGGTGTCGCAACGCACCGGCATCATCAACCAAATTCGCGCCTTCATGCTGGAACGCGGGATCGCCGTACGCCAGGGCATTGGTTTCCTGCGCACGGAACTGCCCACCATCCTTGCGACGCGCACCGATACCCTGTCGCCCCGCATGTTGCGGGTCATCGAGGAGTTGGCAGGTGACTGGCGCCGGCTGGATCAGCGCGTCGATGGCCTATCCCGCGAGATCGAAGCACTGGCCCGTCAGGATCAGGCATGTTCGCGCCTGATGACGGTGCCTGGCATCGGGCCGATCATTTCGAGCGCCATGGTGGCCGCGGTCGGCACTGGAGACGTATTCTCCAAAGGCCGCGACTTCGGCGCCTGGCTCGGACTGGTGCCCAAGCAGATCTCGACGGAAGACCGCACGGATCCTCGGCAAAATCTCCAGGCGCGGCAATCGCTACCTGCGCGTTCTGTTCGTGCAGGCGGCATGGGTTGTGCTGGTCAGGATAAAGGACTGGGAGCGTTACGGGCTCAATCCTGGATTGAAGCCGCCAAGAGGCGGTTGCACCACAACGTTCTGGCGATCGCGCTCGCCAACAAGCTTGCCCGGATCGCCTGGGCGGTGCTGGCCAAAGGACGCGCCTTCGAGCTGACGAGGACCGACGATGCAGGCGTCCGACCCGCTTGATCCTCGCGCCGTGCTCCGCGCGGTCAAGGCGCAGCCTGGCAACGCCGGCGCGAGCCGCAAGCCCAGCGCGACGGCCGGCCTTGACCGCCCTTGCGCGCGACGCGATCGACGTTGTGCGGGCCGGGACGAAGGAACGGCCCTTGGCTCGAACAAAGGAACTGCGCGATAGGAGGAGCAAGCGATGACGTAATCCTATCAAAGTTTCCAGCCGAGGTCTGCGAGAGGACAAGACGAATGGAGGATCGGTCTTCCCGGCGCGTGCGCACACTGGTGACCCAGATGGTCCGTTGAGGCCTGTCCGTTAATGAGATCGCACGCGAGCTGATATCCATGATGGCCCGGAGCAAAACAGCTCCAATCTGAGACCGGATACATTGATGCGAGACCGCTTCCCGCCAGCTCGGCAAAATCCACTTGCAACGCACGGCCGGACCATACATTGGGTCAATCGCGTCACTTTGCCGCGCGCCGCTCACTTCAGGACCGATGCACTTTGGGCTTTTGTATCAGTGTCTGCCAACAGCGGCAGTGAACGCACTCATTCGATCACCCCTTCGACGACAGCGAGCGGCGTTTCCCCGCGGTCGTGCCGGTGCTTGGTGGTGTGAGTGCGTTCGGTGGGCGGCTACGGTCTCGCCCACATGAGCGCTTTCACCTTCCGCCGGCGCCTGAGGGAATCATGGGCCCATAGTAGGCGCCCAAGTGGCCCCACGCATCGGGGTTCCCCCTTTCGCTGTCATATTTCGGATGCGAGACGATGGGCCGCGCAGCATCGCCATACACGGGATAGGTCTTGACGTTCGAGCTGTGACGATCCGTGTGGGCAAATCCGCAGCCGCTGGAGAGCGCGAACGCAGTAGCCAGTGCCATTGCCATAAGTTTCATGGTTGTCTCCTTTGTTGGTTAGATAAGAGACAACCGCATCATCGCCAATAAAACCTTTGTTAGCGGCCCTGACGCGGCCGAAAGGTGCCATGGCGTTTCCAGGCGGAGCCGACCGCGCGGCGTTTTCCGGTTGCAAGTTGGGGGGCGGGAACACACCGCTTTAATGAAGAGTTGGCTCCGTAGCTGGCCTCCCGCCGCGATGGAGCTTGGCGACCGGATAGGCTGGCCTCATTAGCTCGTCGGCGAAATCGAAAACGTCAGTGGGCTCTTCTGACCGCTTGTGGGATGAGATGAACCTGCGGCACAGGAGAAACGCGGCCGTTGGCACAAACTGCATACTTGTTTCGGCAGAATTCCCGGCATTTCGAGCAAGCTAAGACGGTTGCATTTAGCCAATCGATGGTGCCTGCGGACGCCGTAGCGGTACGGTTTAAAGCCCTGGCCGTATCTCTGCTATAGCGCCTGTGGCTCTTCGGTCGCAGTGTTGATCTTTTTTCCGACAAATCGGTCCTGGTTGAATTTTACGTCGTGAGCCTCCCTTGTTTTGGAGTTACGATCTCGCGGAGTCGTATTCGCGAGGTGACACACTACTTGCGGGGCACAATATGATAGCGAGAATTGCAGGGGCTTCGGCGGAAAGCAGGCCGCCAATCGCGCATCGACGCAGGCTTAACTTTGCTGCAATCGTCTTGGCACCCGCGATTATGGTTTTTTCCCAACCTGCGTTGGCCGATGAAAGCGGTGTGAGTTTCTGGGTCCCCGGTTTCTTTGGAAGCCTCGCAGCCACTCCCCAGCAACCGGGTTGGTCGCTGGCTGATATCTATTATCACACCTCGGTGTCGGCAGGTGGCAACGTTGCCCTGGCCCGAGAATTTCAAATTGGGCAGGTCCCTGGCAACATAACTGCAACGGCGCGGCTGAACGCGACCGTAAATGCCACTGGAGATCTTGGCTTTGTCATTCCTTCGTATGTGTTCGCAACGCCGGTACTCGGAGGCCAGGCCTCGGTATCCCTCGTGGCAGCTTACGGTGTCATAGGCACCACTCTGGCAGGCCAATTGGCGGGGAGCATAACAGGACCGGGCGGCAACAGCATCCCGTTCATGCGAAACGATAGCATCAGCGATACGACGTGGGGTTTTGGCGATCTGATCCCGCAATTCGCGTTGCGCTGGAACGCCGGCGTCAACAACTACATGACCTACATCACGGGCGACATACCTGTTGGGGCCTACCAATCGGACCGCCTGTCGAATCTGGGTATCGGACACGGTGCGATCGACGCAGGCGGCGGCTACACTTATTTCAATCCGGCAACCGGCCACGAGTTCTCAGGTGTGCTCGGATTTACCTATAATTTCATCAATCCCGTGACACAGTATCAGAGTGGCGTCGACCTGCACTTCGATTGGGGCGCGTCGCAATTCCTGACCAAGCAGATTCAGGTCGGTCTGGTAGGCTACGCCTACAAAGACATCGGCTGCGACAGCGGCTCGGGCGATCACGTCGGATGCTTCCAGTCGCAGGTATTCGGCGTCGGTCCGCAGTTTGGCTACGTCATTCCGCTCAGCAAGGATCTTCAGGGTTACATCAATCTCAAGGCCTACGCAGAATTTGCCGGCTCGGATCGGCCCACCGGCTGGAACACATGGCTGACATTTGCCATCTCACCCGCGGCAGCGCCTCCGCCCGCCACGAGCCGGATGGTTACGAAATAACAGTGGAGCGAACCGTCGGAAGCTCGAAGTCCGAATTTCGGGCGCGACTCGTTTGTCTGGCAATGACGAACTACTGCAATCGGCTGCGACCAATTGACCCGTCGGGCAAATCACATCGCTTGCGCAAGAAACTGTCCAGCCCCTTTGCGAAAAATTTTTCGCTTTACCTGGCTACCCGATACACTTCAGAACGAATCCATCCCGCCCGATGAGAGGGGCGTTGCGCACGTCACGACACGCGCGGTGGGATGCGGTGGACGTGGGGCTTGCGAAAGACGATCGCAGGCGTTCGCGGACGGCGAAGTCGTGTGGTCCTGACGCCCCGATGGCTGGTGTCAAGTTCTCGGGAAGCTCACGCTTCCTTGGGGGCGACGGTGACAAACAAGCTCTGGTCTCGCCGGGGAGAGCACGGAATAAGCCGTAAACCATCGCGCAGGGAAGGCCGGATTGCCTCCGCTGAACCTGTATGCTCGTGTGCGTTTTTGTTTGTGCATGTTTGCACACGAGACCGCGGGTGCAGCGCGCACCCGGTCTTCCCTGCGCCCTCTCTTGAGGGTCGCGCTGCGCCCTCCCTTTTGAGGGCGAATGAATTTGCAAAACTCGGACAAACGATGTCGCGAGAAGGCAGAATTATGTCCGAAGCGTCGTCGATGCATGACCTGTCATGCCCGGGCTTGTCCCGGGCATCCACGTCTTACTTTGAACGTGGCAAAGACGTGGACGGCCGGGACAAGCCCGGCCATGACGATCAATCGGCTGTTTGAAAATTGAATTGGAAGATCGACACAAGCGAATTTTGCTTGCGTATCCTGCACTACGACGAGGTCAACACCTTGACGCCGCCGAACGCGGTGATGCGGCCGCCTTTCAGCATCACGATCTGGGTCGCGAGTTGACGCAACTCCGCGGCGTCGTGGCTGACATAGACCATGGGAATGCCGGCTTCGTCGCGCAGCCGCGCCAGATAGGGCAGGATCTCCAGCTTGCGTCCCTCGTCGAGCGCGCCGAGCGGCTCGTCCAGCAACAACAGCCTTGGCTTCGACAGTAGCGCGCGGCCGAAGGCGACGCGCTGCCGCTCGCCGCCCGAGAGCTTGCCGGGGCGGCGATCGAGCAGTCCGCCGATATCGAGCAGATCGATCACGCGCTGGCGCTGCGCCGGATCGTCCGCGAGGCCGTTCATGCGCCGGCCGTAGTCGAGATTTTGCCGGACATCGAGATGCGGAAACAGCCGCGCGTCCTGGAACACATAGCCGATGCGGCGGCGGTAGGGCGGAACATGCACGCCCGCGGCGGTGTCGTCGAGCATTTCACCGTCGAGCGCGATGCTGCCGCGATCGGGCTTCACCAGCCCCGCGATCATGTTGATCAGCGAGGTCTTGCCGGCGCCCGATGCGCCGAACAATCCGGTGACGCGGCCTTCGCTGGTGAAATCGGCTTCCAGCGTGAAGTCGCCGAGCTTCTTGGCGATGTCGACCCGCAGCATGATCAATTCCCATGCAGGCGTTGCGTGGCGCGCCGCGCGAACAATTCGGAGGCGATCAGCGCCGCGGTGGCGATGAAAATCGAAACCAGCACCAGCCGCAAGGCCGCGGTGTCGCCGTCCGGGGTCTGGATCAGCGAATAGATCGCCGAGGAAATGGTCTGGGTCTCGCCGGGAATATTCGACACGAAGGTAATGGTCGCGCCGAACTCGCCGATCGCCTTGGCAAAGCCGAGCACCATGCCGGCCAGCACGCCCGGCAGCGCCAGCGGCAAGGTCACGGTCAGGAACACCCGCCACGGCGCCGCGCCGAGCGTCGCCGCGGCCTGCTCGAGCCTGCGATCCACCGCCTCGATCGACAATCGGATCGGCCGCACCAGCAGCGGAAACGACATCACGCCGCAGGCGAGCGCCGCGCCAGTCCAGCGGAACGCGAACACGATCCCGAGATGATCCGCCAGCCACGCCCCGACGAGGCCGCGCTTGCCGAATGTCAGCAGCAGCAAATAGCCGGTGACGACCGGCGGCAGCACCAGCGGCAGATAGATCAGCGCGTCGACGAAGGCCTTGCCCCAGAAGTCGCGGCGCGCCAGCAACCACGCCGCGGCAATCCCGATCGGCGTCGCCACCAGGGTCGCGATCGTCGCAACGCGGAGCGACAGCAGGATCGCGGTCCACTCCGTCGGCGAGATATCAAGCACGTCTTACGTCGTCGGGCTGACGAGGTAAGTGAAGCCGTATTTCTCGAAGATCGCCTTGGCCGCCGAGGTCTTCAGGAAGGCAAGATAGCCGGTGGCATCCGGCTTCGCGGTCGAGGTCGCCGCGACCGGATAGATGATCGCCGGATGCGAATCGGCCGGGAAGGTGCCGACGATCTTGACGCCGGGTTCGACCTTGGCGTCGGTGGCATAGACGATGCCCGAGCACGGCTTCGCCACGCGCCACCAGCGCCAGTGCCGCGCGCACGCTCTCGGCCATCGCGAATTTCGGCGCCGCCGCCTGCCAGGCGCCGAGCTTCTCCAGTGCGGCCTGCGCGTATTTGCCGACCGGGACGGCCTTGACGTCGCCGGTCGCGATCTTGCCGTCGCCGGCGAGCTTGGAAAGATCGAAGCCCGGCCCGATCGCGACATTGTCGATCTTGGAATCCTTCGGTGCGATCAGCACGATGCTGTTGCCGAGCAGATTGACCCGGGTCGGCTCGTTGATGTTCTTCTTGGCGATCGCGTAATCCATCCAGTCGGTATCGGCGGAGACGAACACATCGGCCGGCGCGCCCTGTTCGATCTGCTTGGCGAGCACCGAACTGGCGGCATAGCTCGCGGAAATCTTGACGCCGGTCTTGGCGGTGTAAGCCGCATTGACGTCATCGAGCGCGTTCTTCATCGATGCCGCGGCGAATACCGTGAGGCTGTTATCCTGGGCCTGGGCGGGCGACCAGATCGATCCGAAAAGGATCGTGAAGGCGACGAAAGAAAGTCCGGCAAGACGATGCATGTGGGGTGCTCCCATGCGCGTTCGCGGCGCGAGGCGCGCGCAAATCGGGCGTTGAAAATAACGGCCTGCGACAAACGGAAGCACCTTCCGTCAATCCCGAAAGGCTTACGGCCGATCGGAATATCGCGGTCAAAACATAACAGGCTGAAGGGGAGGGTAAAAGGCTTCCTTCGTCTATTCGGACGGCAGGATCGCCACCGAGACGGCATTCTCCCTGGCACCGCTGATTTGCAGCACGAAGGGGCTTGCCGAAAGTTCGTATTTCATGGTCTTGCGGATGCCGTCGCAATCGGTGGCGCCGCTGAAACCCTTGGGCTTCAAGGCGTGTCCGTCCTGGACCACGTCGACCCAGGCGCCCGCCGACAGGCTGACGGTGTAGAGACCGGGCTTCGGCGCGTTCTTGAAATTGGTAAAGCCGGCGAAGGTGCCATCCTTCGGCGCGCGCTCGGGGGGCGTCGGCAATTTGGCATCGCTGGGCGCCAGCAAAGCCAGCGTCATTCCCGTCGCCGGCACGGCGGCGAGGTCGGCGCCGGACGCGAGCTTGACGCGGTCCGGCGCGGTCAGTGCAGCGCGCTCATGCTCGATCGGCCATTTGAACTTGTCGCAGCCGCTTGGCTCTTCCGCGGCCCATGCGGAAACTGGTCCAAGCAGCACAAAACCGATCAGCAGAGCATTTCGCATGTTCAATCCACCGCAATCATGACGTCGGAAGCCTTCACTACCACGGTGACGTGACCCTTGGCCTTGATGCCCAATTCGTCGACCGCTTCATTGGTGATCGCGGAGGTGACGATCTGGCCGTTGCCGATATCGACGCGAACGTGCGAGGTGGTCGCACCCTTCGTCACTTCGACGACGGTGCCCTTGAGCTGGTTGCGTGCACTGATGCGCATGATGAATCCTTCAAAGTATTTCCCGGGCATGACACCGGCCGTCAAACGACGCAGTGCGTTGATGGGGAATAGATTAAGATCAGTCGCCCTGATCCGGAGCCTCGCTCGCGCTTACGGCGCAGCGGTGGGCAATATTAGCCCATTTCCGGGCTCGATCAAACCACCCTTGAAACAACCCTTGCACCGCATCATGGCTTGGCGTCCGGCGCCGCCAGCACCTGGCGGCAATCGGGCGGCAGTTGCGCCAGCGTGATCGGATGGCTTGGCGCCGGCGGCTCTCGGCGGCTTCGGATGAAGCACCGAATCCTGGAACCAGTAGGCGAAGTCGGCCGGGCTACAGCTTTCGCCGTCCGGCACCGGCGGTTGCGGCTCGCACTGCTTGGCGCCGGCGGGACAGGTGATGCGGATGTGGAAGTGGTAATCATGGCCGTACATCGGCCGGATCTTGGACAGCCAGCTACGATCGCCCCGGGCGTCCCGGCACAGCGCCTTCTTGATCGCCGCGTTGACGAAGATGCGTTGCACCCGCGGCTCCTGTGCCGCGTCGCGGATCACGGCGAGATGGCCCGGCGTCCAGACCTTCGGGTCGACATCGAGCCGGTCGGAACGCACCATCATCACCGCCGACATGTCCTCGCGCTGCTCGCGCGACAACCGGTGGTCGGGCATCGGGGTCAGCCAGACATCGGCATCCAGCCCGATCTGATGGCTGGCGTGCCCGGTGATCATCGGACCGCCGCGCGGCTGCGCCATGTCGCCGATCAATATCCCCGGCCAGCCGGCATCCTTGTGGGCCTTGGCCGACAGCCGCTCCAACAGGTCGATCATGTCGGGGTGCGCCCAGTTGCGATTGCGTGACAACCGCATGACCTGCCAGGTGTCGCCATTGATCGGAAGCGCTTCGGCGCCGGCGATGCAGCCCTTGGAATAGAAGCCGATCACGCGCGTCGGCATCGCCGCGGGCAGCATCTTGCGGCCGAACAACTGTTTGGCGCCGATCTTGGGATCGTTGGGATTGGCCAGCGGCGGCAGCGGCGTGGGATCAAGGCTGCCCTTGTCCTGCGCTGATGCGGCGCCGGCAGTAGCGACGAAGGCCCAGATCACGAGGGGGATCAGAATCAGGCGTGGGTTCATTGGGTCACTCTATGGCCCAAGCCTAGCATGTAAACAGCCGACGCGAATGACGCCGGTCGCATAGAGTGCAATGACGGTGGAAACTATCGCGCCCTGACGCCCTTCCGCTTGTTCAAATGATAGGTCAGCGCCAACGCCACGCAGTGGCGCAACGCTGGTTCGGGCACCTCGTCGTCCGCGTTCAGGATGATGCTTCGGTTGCCGCCGTACCTCAGTTCGGCCGGATACAGTTCGCGGAAGGTCTCGACCAAATTGGTCTGGCAATGGAAGTAAATCGCGTATTGGTTGGCCGATTTCATCCGGTCGATGCGGATCGTGCTGCCGCTCTTGGTCTGGGACGTGAGATAGCTCGGCTGCCCCCATTTGAGGGTCTCCTGCAACGGGCCGACGCCCTCGACGGTCCTTGCGGTGTCGAAGATCAGCCGGCGTAACGCCAGCAATCGCGCCTTGAGCGGCTTTGGATAGGCATCGAAAGCGGCCTCGACGGCCGGGTCTGAAAAGCCCGAGCGCGTCCTGTTTCCGGAACGCGTCCGGTTCGGGCTCATCGCGGGGCTCACGTGACCGTTGCGCTGGCGGTGGGATCGGTCGCCAATATCGCCCGGCCGACGTCCTCATAGTGGGTATCGCGGGCCTGGATCTGCTGGGCGATCGCGTGCATGTCGCGGAGGCGGCGCTCGAACGGGTTCGCGCTGAACACCGCGGTCGCGCCCGCCATATGATAGGCGGTGTCGACCACCGAGGCGGATTGATGAATGGTCCACGTCGCGGCGAGCCGAAGCGCCGAGCGATGCGCTTCGGTATATTTCCCGGTCCGGGTCAGGTCACCCCACACCTCGGCCGCCGTCGCGTAGAGATAGGCGCGCGCCGCGCGCCAATTACCCTCGGTGCGGCCGATCAAGCCCTGCACCGCATTGTTCTCGCGCATCGCCTTGATGCCCTGGGGCGTCTTGCCACGCGCCAGATCGGTCGCGGCATCGAGCGTCGCGCGTGCGACGCCGAGGGCGACCGCGCCGAAGCCCATGCCAAAAGTGATGTGGGTCGTGAGCCGGTAGAGCGGGCCCTTTTCAAGCACCGCCGCCGGATCGTCACGCCGCGCCGCGAATCGCTCCGGTACGAACAAATTGTCGACCGAATAGGAATCGGTGCCGGTGCCTCGAAGACCGATCACGTCCCAGACGTCGTACATCGTGGCGCTCGCGATCGGGAACAGGATCGTGATGATTTCGGGCGTACCATCGGCCTTGAGCCGTTTCTTGCCGTCGGCCTCGACGACCTGGACATGGGCGCCGAGCCAGTTTGCCTGGCGCGAGCCGCTGGCGAAGTTCCAGCGGCCATGGGCGCGGTAGCCGCCGGGCACTGCCTGCACCTCGCCTGCGACCGCGCCCCAGGCCAGAATGCTGTCGGGCGCGCCGAAAATCTCGCGCGCCGTCTCAGGGTCGAGATAGGCCGCGGTCATGGCGCAGACGCTGCATTGGCCAAGGCACCATGCCGTGGAGGCGTCGGCCTTCGCCACTTCTTCCTGCATCCGCATGAAGACCTCGAGCGGGGCCTCGACGCCGCCGAGGCTCTGCGGCAGCAGCGAACGATACAGCCCGTTCTCGATCAAGGCCGAGACCACCGGCGGCGTCAGCCGTCGGGTCCGTTCGATTTCATCGGCCTCTTGCGAAATCAGCGGCGCCAGCGCCCGCGCGCGCTCGATAAGTCCGAAGCCGGGAAGCTTGTTCATGGGTTTCCTCGCCCCTTTGTCAGGGTGCTTGTTGAGTGAAGACCCATGGTGGGCCATCCGCCGCCACCGATCAAGATCGGCGGGACGGCGTGGGGCGCACGCGCCTATGCGGCGTTACGCAGCCCGGCCAGGAAGGTATCGACGCTGGCGAACAGCGTCGCGGCGTGCTGGCTGAGTTCGCCGGAGGCGACCAGCACGTTATCGGCCAGCGCGCGCGACTGATCGGCGGCTTGGCTCGCGCCCGCGATATTGAGCGAGACTTCGCCGGTGCCGGCGGCGGCCTGCTGCACGCTTCGCGCGATCTCACGGGTCGCCGAATCCTGTTCCTCGACGGCGGCCGCGATCGTGGTCGCGATGCCGCTGATTTCCCGGATCGTGGTGCTGATGTCGCCGATCGCGGTCACGCAGGTGCCGGTGGCGGACTGGATCGCGCTGACCTGGCCGGCGATCTCCTCGGTGGCCTTCGCGGTCTGGCTGGCGAGTTCTTTGACCTCGGCGGCGACCACGGCAAAGCCCCGGCCGGCGTCGCCGGCGCGGGCGGCCTCGATGGTGGCATTGAGCGCCAGCAGGTTGGTCTGGCTGGCGATGGCGCCGATCAAACGCAGCACGTCGCCGATCTTTTCGCCGGCGGCGGAGAGGCTGCCGACCATTTCGGTGGTTTGCCCGGCCTTGACCACCGCGCCATCGGCGACCTGGTTGGAGTGGGTGACCTGGCGGCCGATCTCGGCAACGGACGACGCCAGTTCCTCGGTGGCCGCGGCAACGGTGTTGACGCTGGCCGACGCTTCCTCTGACGCGGCGGCCGCCGCGGCCGCGCGTTGCGAGGTGCCGTTGACGCTGGTGGTGATCTCGCTGGCGACGCGCTGCATATCCTTTGTCGCCTGCGCCACTGCCGAGACCACGCTCTTCACTTCGGCCTCGAAGCGGTCGGCCATCTGGCGCTGCAAGACCTTCTTTTCGACCTCGGTCTGCCGTTTGGCGGCCTCCTGTGCCTCGCGCAGCGAATTGGCCTCGATCATGTTGCGGCGGAACACATCGACCGCCGCAGCCATACTGCCGAGCTCGTCCTTGCGCTCACCGCCGGGAATTTTCACGTCGGTTTCGCCGCTGGAGAGACGGTTCATCACCGCGGTGATCGCGGTGAGCGGCCGCGACAGGCCACGGCCGAGCAGGAACGCCAGCAGAACCGCGGCGGCCAGAACGATGACGGTGCCGATCATCAAATTGCGCTGCGAACTGTTCGCCGCCGCCTCATAGGCGGTGGTGTCCTTGATGACTTCGAGCACGGCGAGCGGCGTGCCGGCATAGTTCTTGATCTGGCCGAGATAGAGCGCCGCCGGGTGGCCGTCGAAGGTCGCTTCGCGCTGGATGGCGGCGCCGTCCATCGCCGTTTTGAGTTCATCCTGCGTTGCGAGTTTCCGGTCGCCAAAGGTCGAGGACAACGTCTTGAAGGATTTGCCGTCGAACCAGTGCACGGCGAGGTCGACGCCCAGCCGTTGCTTGGCGCGGTCTACGAATTCCTTGCCGAAGGGCACGCCGATGTCGACCACGGCAAGGCTCTTGCCGTCGCGCATGATCGGCGTCATGGCGAAAATACTCAGCGAATCCCGTCCCGGCTCGACGCCGACGATCGGTTTGCCGGTCCTGTTCGACTCCACCACCGTGGTGCGCCGCGCCGAGATGTCGTCGCCGAACGCCTTCGGATCGTGAGCGCGGAAGAAGGCGACGGCCGGCGGGGCGTGGAAACTGATCAGCGGGATTCCTTGCGCCTTCAGCGCCGCCGATGTTCCATGCAGCAGCGCGTCGAGCTTGTCGCGGTCGCCGTTGGCGACGGCATCGGCCGTCGCGGGCAGGCTCGCGATCGTGGCGCTGACCGCGAGCGCGGCACGGCCCTCATAATCGAGCGCCGCGATCACACTGTCATATTGCAGCTTGAGTTGCTGCTCGAGCGCCAGCCGCGTCAGCGCGCGCTGCTGCATCATCGAAAAGGTGCCGAGAACGGCGCAGGCCACGGCGACGGTCAGCGAAATCGCCAGAACGAGCCGCGCGGCGATCGATCGAAGCTTAAACATGGGATGCCGAATCTCCACAACCAGGAAGTTTGGAAAGTCCCAGAAACTCCTTAAGATTTGCAGATAGCGGCTACGGTTGGCCCGTAATTTTGCGGGGGTCGTTCGTCATCGCGCCAGCCCGAGGATCACCAGAAGCGCGCGATC
The DNA here is from genome assembly GCA_963755895.1 of uncultured Alphaproteobacteria bacterium. GTDB lineage: Bacteria > Pseudomonadota > Alphaproteobacteria > Rhizobiales > Xanthobacteraceae > Bradyrhizobium. The sequence goes on along the minus strand of CAVWMD010000012.1, from coordinate 61,373 downwards.
CAGGCGTTCAGATGTCTCGGAATTGATTCGGCCGATCACGCGACGAATCCGGTCGGTGCGCAGGGCCACCATCTTGTCCGTCATGATCTGTGACCGGAGGCGAAGTCCATTTGACGGTTCCACTTCGATAATCGGCCGGAGCGGTAACTTTTCCTGGAGGTCCGACGAAATTGGACAAACGAAGATCGTCGAAAGGTCCTGGTTGAATTCGTCGGCTTGCACGATCACGCCGGGCCGCGGCCGTCCCAGTTCGCTGGGGATGACCACAAGCACGACGTCGCCGCGCTTCACTTCCAGCCGCTCCAGTCGTAGGCGGCTTCAATCCAGCCATCGATGGCGTCGTTTTGCGGATGCCGTGCCATCAGTTTTGCCTGCCGGCGCAAATCGGCCCGGACCTTTGGATCACGTACGTCCGGCACCCAATGCTGCACCGGGCGCAATCCCTGCGCGCGCAGCCGGTCGCGGCGCGCGGCCATGCGCTGCTGGGGGGTGCGGGCGGAGGTCTTTTTGGAGGAGGTGACCATGGAGAAATCGTAACATGTTACGGTCAGGTCCTTCAATTGAAAATCTGAGCAACACGGGGATAATGCCGTCGCCCTCAGCTATCCACCTTCAGCGCCGCGATAAACGCTTCCTGCGGGATGTCGACCTTGCCGAACTGCCGCATCTTCTTCTTGCCTTCCTTCTGCTTCTCCAGAAGCTTGCGCTTGCGCGTGATGTCGCCGCCATAGCACTTGGCGGTAACGTCCTTGCGCAGCGCGCGAACGGTCTCGCGTGCGATCACCTTGCCGCCGATCGCCGCCTGGATCGGAATCTGGAACATGTGCGGCGGGATCAGCTCCTTCATCTTCTCGACCATGGCGCGGCCGCGGCCTTCGGCGCGGGTCCGGTGTACCAGCATCGACAGCGCGTCGACCGGCTCGTTGTTGACCAGGATCTGCATCTTGACGAGGTCGGCCGGCTTGTAGTCGGTCAGATGATAGTCGAACGAGGCATAGCCCTTGGAGACCGACTTCAGGCGGTCGTAGAAATCGAACACCACCTCGTTGAGCGGCAAATCGTATTTCACCATCGCGCGGGAGCCGACATAGGTCAGCTCCTTCTGCGAGCCGCGGCGGTCCTGGCACAGCTTCAAGACGCTGCCCAGATATTCGTCGGGAGTGAGGATCGTGGCTTCGATCCAGGGTTCCTGGATTTCGGCGATCTTCACCACGTCGGGCATGTCGATCGGATTGTGAATCTCGATCACCTGTCCGTCGGTGAGGCTCATTTTGTAGATAACCGACGGTGCGGTTGCGATCAGATTGAGATCGAACTCGCGCGACAGCCGCTCCTGGATGATTTCCAGGTGCAACAGCCCGAGGAAGCCGCAGCGGAAGCCGAAGCCCAACGCGGCCGAGGTTTCCATCTCGAACGAGAAGCTCGCATCGTTGAGGCGCAGTTTGCCCATCGCCGCGCGCAGCGTTTCGAAATCATCGGCGTCGACCGGGAACAGGCCGCAGAACACCACGGGGATCGCCGGCTTGAAGCCCGGCAATATGTCGGTGACCGGCTTGCGGTCGTCGGTGATGGTGTCGCCGACGCGCGTATCGGCGACTTCCTTGATCGCGGCGTTGATGAAGCCGATCTCGCCGGGACCGAGTTCGTCGACCTGCGTCATCTTCGGGGTGAAGAAGCCGACCCGCTCGATATCGTAGGCGGCGCCGGTGCCCATCATGCGGACGCGATCGCCCTTCTTGATCACGCCGTCGACCACACGAATGAGCACGACGACGCCGAGATAGACGTCGTACCAGCTATCGACCAATAGCGCCTTCAGCGTGGCGTTGCGGTCGCCCTTCGGCGGCGGCAGGCGGGTGACGATGGCTTCCAGCACGTCGGGCACGCCCAGGCCGGTCTTGGCCGATATCATCACGGCGTCGGAGGCATCGATACCGATCACGTCCTCGATCTGCTGCTTGACCTTTTCGGGTTCGGCCGCGGGAAGATCGACCTTGTTGAGCACCGGCACGATCTCGTGGCCGGCGTCGAGTGCGTGGTAGACGTTGGCGAGCGTTTGCGCCTCGACACCCTGGCTGGCGTCGACCACCAGCAGGGAACCTTCACAGGCCGCCAGCGAGCGCGAGACTTCGTAGGCGAAGTCGACATGGCCCGGCGTGTCCATCAGGTTGAAGATGTAATCCTTGCCGTCCTTGGCGCGATAGCTCAGCCGGACGGTCTGCGCCTTGATGGTGATGCCGCGCTCGCGTTCGATATCCATCGAATCGAGCACCTGCTCCTTGCCCGCCATTTCGCGATCCGTCAGCCCGCCCGTCATCTGGATCAGGCGGTCGGCCAAGGTCGATTTGCCATGGTCGATATGGGCGACGATGGAGAAGTTGCGGATGTTGGAAATAGGGGCAGTTGTCATGGGCGCGGGATAGCATTCGCACCCCGCTGCGGCAACCGGAATGCGGCTTTTTAGGGCCCCATCCCGATAAGGGGGCGGCGGATTTCGCTCGGAACAGACGCTTCGGCGTTTGCCCGGAGATGGCCTGATTCAGCGAGGTTGAATTAGAGTTGTTGTTGCCCATCTTCACGGCAAGCTGATTCCACTTGGCGCCAAAACACGCTACGCACAGGCTATGTCGACTGCATCCATTTTACCCGCGACGTCGCGTGCGCGCCGCAGGCCCAGCATCCGGCGATTGGCGGCATTGCTCACCGCCTCGGCGTCGAGCCGCAAGGCGGGCCCGTGGCTGGTGATCGGTTTTGCGATCCTGCATGCGATGCTGTGGACCTTGATCCTGATCCAGCTCAAGGCAGCGCAGGACATCCATTTCGACGTCGCCGAGGCCTATGCCTGGGGGCAGAAATTCCAGCTCGGTTACGGCAAGCATCCGCCGCTGTCGGGATGGGTCGCGGGGCTCTGGTTTCAGGTCTTTCCGGTCGCCAACTGGGCGACTTACGCGCTGGCGATGGCGACGGTCTCTACCGGCCTCGTGATCTCGTGGTTCACCGCGCTGCGCGTGGTGGATCGGCGGCGCGCGTTTTTCGTGGTGCTGATGCTGGCGCTCTATCCGATCTTCAATTTCAAGGGCTTCAAATACAATCCGGACCTGCTGCAATTGGTAACGCTGCCGCTGCTGGTGCTGGCCTATCTGCACGCGTTCGAAAAGCGCACCGTGCGCGCCGGGCTGTGGCTCGGGCTTGCCGGCGCGCTGGCGCTGATGACGAAATACTGGGTGCTGACCATGATCGGCGCGGTCGGCATCGCCGCGCTGATGCATCCGGACCGATGGCTGTTCCTGCGCTCGCCCGCGCCGTGGGTCGCGATCGGCACGCTGGTGGTGGCGATGCTGCCGCATCTGTGGTGGCTGAAACAGGTCGACTTCGCTCCATTGTCCTATGCCGGCGACATCTATTCCCTGACCGACCGGGCGCAATGCCTGCAGCTCGTCATCGGCTATGTCGCCCACAATCTCGCGCTGCTCGCCGCGCCGATCGCGCTGGCGGCGCTGCTGCTGGCACTGACGCCGGGGTGGTGGGCAAGTTTCAAGCGGCAACCGTCGTCACTGGCGACGCGGACCTGGTCGCCGGGGCCGAACCAAGCCGTAAATATTTCGCAGGCCCTCAATATCTGGATCATCCAGATCGTGGTCGCGATCGGGCCGCCGCTCGGCGCGCTCGCCTTCATCGTCTATTTGAAGACCGATTGGGGGATATCGCTGTTTTTCCTGACACCGCTCGCGCTGGTGGCGATCCCTTCGCTGCGCGTTCCGAAGATCGCGGTGTTTTACCTGGCTGCGGCCTGGCTTGTGATCACACTCGCCACGCTGGCGGCGGCGCCCCGGATCGCAGCGCTTGAAATCGCCGATAATCCCAACGGCGCATCAGGCTATAGCGCACGTTCCGAACTTGCCCGCGAACTGACCCAGACCTGGCACGAGCGCTTCGGCTCGCGCTGGCCTGTCGTCGCCGGCACCACCGAGATCGGCGAACCGATGACGTTTTACAGTCCGGATCATCCGTTGCCGTACACGCCGGGCGAGACCTGGTCGTCGGGATTGACCTCGCTCGAGGAGGCGAGGCGGCTCGGCTTCATCGGCATCTGCGATACTTCGGATTACCGGATCAAGACCTGCGAAGCGTGGATGGCGGCGAATGCCGCCAGCGCCGAGAAACTGGTGATGACGACGCAGCGCTTCTTCCACGGCCATTCCGGCCCGTCGAGCACCTGGAAAATCTATATTGTGCCGCCGGGAAAATAACCGCTCGGTATTCTGATTGCGATCACTCTGCTCAATTTGCCTGGCGGGGTTGTCGCGATGCAAGCAGAATAGGATCGGCACATCAGCGATAGTTCGCGGCGCAGTTCCTGAAGATGTGTAGGCGTTACGCCGCGCCGACCGTGGCCTCGGCGCGCGCCTGACGCGGTATTTTACGGGACTTTAAGGCCGTTGGGGGTCGAGGGGTGCAAATGCGAATCCCAAGCTGAAGGATCCTTCATATATTGCGAGTTCACGCGTTCTAACACCAGGAAGATCCCATGACCACTTCGCCCGCTGCCCTTATCATCGGCGCCTCGCGCGGCCTCGGACTAGCACTCGCCCGTGAATGGCTGTCGCGCGGCTGGACCGTATTGGCGACCGTCCGCGCCGCCGGACGTACCGCCCTGCATGAGACTGCCGAGACGTCGGGCGGCCGGCTCAGGATCGAGCAGTTGGAGATGACCGATTTTGCCGCGGTCAATGCGCTGCGCAAGCGGCTTTCGGGCCTTGAACTGGATCTCCTGTTCGTCAACGCCGGGGTGGCGAACGGTGCCGACGATCGTGTGGACCAGGTCTCGACGGAAGAGTTTACCCGGATGATGGTGACGAACGCCCTGAGCCCGATGCGAATCGTCGAAAGTCTTGGAGATCTCGTGCGCCAAGAGGGCACGATCGCGGTGATGTCCTCAAGCCTCGGCAGCGTCAGCCTGAATGAAAAGGGCGGCTGGGAAGTCTATCGCGCCAGCAAGGCGGCTCTGAACACCCTGATGCGATCCTACGCGGCTCGCCATGCCGGCGATCGACGGAGCCTCGCTTTGGTGGATCCAGGTTGGGTTCGGACCGAGATGGGTGGATCGGCGGCGAGCCTCGGCATCGAGCAAAGCATTCCCGGCGTCGCCGATGCGCTGGCGGCACGGCACGGTCAATCCGGGCTGCGGTACTTCAACTACAAGGGCGAGACTGTGCCTTGGTAGGCGCGGTGTCAGCCAATCACATATTTTCTTCGTGGAATTTGTCGGCCACCAGTTCGGTGATCGCGGCGAGCGCGGCTTCGGCTTCAGGGCCGGCCACAGAGACCGTGATCGATGTCCCTGGTCCCGCCGACAGCATCATCAATCCCATGATCGAAGTGCCGCCGACCGTCTCATTGCCGCGGGTCACCCAGACCTCGGCTTTGAAGCGTTCGACCATCTGAACGAATTTTGCCGAAGCGCGCGCGTGCAGGCCGCGCTTGTTGATGATGGGGAGTTCTCGAGACAGCGCATCCGGCGGGACACTTGGCCCGGCGGTATTTGGCCCGGCATTATCTTCGGGCGGCGCGTTATCGTCGCTCATTTGCCGGCGAGAACGCGGCTGGCGATGGTGACGTATTTGCGTCCGGCTTCCTGAGCCATCGAAATGGCGTCGGGCAGCGAACGCTCCTCGCGAACCTTGGCAAGCTTCACCAGCATCGGAAGATTGATGCCTGCAAGCACTTCCACTTTCGGACGGCTCATACAGGAGATCGCAAGGTTGGATGGTGTGCCGCCGAACATGTCGGTCAGAATAGCTACGCCATCGCCACTATCGACGCGGTTGACCGCCTCAATAATATCGCTTCGACACAAATCGGAGTCGTCTTCGGCCCCGATCGTGACAGCTTCGATTTGTTTTTGCGGACCCATAACGTGTTCGAGCGCCGCCTTGAACTCGTCGGCAAGGCGCCCATGGGTCACAAGCACTAGACCAATCATCGGAAACTCCTCGTGGGTGCTTTTTGGTGCACCGCACGAACGCGCCACTTTGACCATCCAGAGCCCCCGCGCAAGAGGGGATCTTTGCGTTTCTCCCGGAAATTAGCCTTGCAAGGGGAGGCTGCGCCGGTCATTCGGCCGCGATACTCTACCCGATATGGTTACTAATTCCCTTCACGCAATCAGCCGAAAGTGGGAGTCGTCCTGGTACCTTAGGTTGTCGTCAATGCCGCCGCAATCACTGGCAGCGCCTTTGCCCCTGATCCAAGGGGTATTCGCGGTATCTTGACACCTTGAATGCTGGTTTCGAGCGCTTCCGGCGGTGGCAGGCGCTCCGCATCGACCGCCGCCAGGTCGACCACCAGGCCAACGACGGCCTGCGCGATGAAGTCGCAGCGGCGGATGCCGAGCCCGCGAATCTCGATCAGGCCCGCCAGTTGCGGCGCCGGCTGGACCAGCAGTTGTCCGTCGCCTGCCAGCAGATGGACGCGGTCGTCGCCCACCAGCACTGCCGGGGGGATCTGCCCGGAACGCCCGGCCAAGATGAGTTCGAACGCCAGCCGCGATTTGCCGGCCCCCGACGGCCCGCGGATGAGTACCGCACGATCACCCACCAGCACCGCGGAGGCGTGGACGCTGGCAGCCGCTGCGTCCGTCATGGCGCCGGCAGCCGGACCACAAAGCGTGCGCCGGCCGCCTTGGCCTCGCCATCGGCATCGGCGGGGCCGGGGCGATTTTCCGCCCAGATGCGGCCGCCATGGGCTTCAATGATCTGTTTCGAGATCGAAAGCCCCAGTCCGGAATTCTGCCCAAAGCCCTGATGCGGCCGGTCGGTGTAGAAGCGCTCGAAGATCCGCTCCAGCGCATCCTCGCGGATCCCGGGCCCATCGTCGTCAACGACGATCTCGATTTCCGCTCTGACGCGGCGGCAGACGATGCGCACCTTGCCGCCGGCATTGGAAAACGACTGGGCGTTGACGAGCAAATTGGAAATTACCTGCCCGAGCCGCAAATCGTGGCCTGGCACCGAGAAGGTATCGCCGGGACTGCGCCCTTCGAAGCGGATCTGGACGCCGACATCGTGGCCGAGCTTGGTTTCGTTGGCGACCGTCGTCAGGGTGCCGAGCAGGCGTCGAACATCGACCGGCGCCATATCCTGCCGCTGCAGTTCGGCGTCGAGCCGGCTGGCATCCGAAATGTCCGTGATCAGCCGGTCGAGCCGCTTGACGTCATGCTCGATCACCGCGAGCAGGCGCGACCGGCTGTTCTCGTTGCGCGCCAGCGGCAGCGTCTCCACCGCGGAGCGCAGCGACGTCAGCGGGTTCTTCAATTCATGGGCGACGTCGGCGGCGAACATCTCGATCGCCTCGATGCGGTTGTACAGCGCGTCCGTCATGTCGCGGAGCGCGCCGGAGAGATGGCCGATTTCGTCGCGGCGGCGGGTGAAATCCGGAATCTCGACCCGGGTACGGATTCGGCGGCGAACCCGCTCGGCGCTGTCGGCGAGCCGGCGCACCGGTCCGGCGATGGTGCTCGCCAGCAGCAATGACAGCACGATCATAACCGCGGCGGCGACGCCGCCGACTTTCAGGATGGCGAGCCGCTCGGCGGTGACCATCGCATCGATGTCGCCGCCCTGAGTCGACAGCATCAGCGCGCCATAGACTTCGCGGAAGCGCTGCACCGGCACCGCGACCGAGACGATCACCTCGCCGCGCTCGTTGATGCGGACCTGGCTGCCCTTTTGGCCATCGAGCGCCTCGGCGACCTCGTGATAGCCCTTGCCGTTTTCCACTCCGAGATCGCGGTAGATCGGCAGGTCGCCGCGGTTGAGCCAGGTCCGGATCGCGATCATGCTGCGTTCGAGGAAGCCCGGTTTCTCTTCCGGCAACGGCGGCAGCTCGAACCGAAACACGTCGCCCTTGCCGTACAGGCTGCGGCTGTCGAGGATCATCCCGCCGTCGCGGTCATAGATCCGGGCGCGGGTGTTGGTCGGCGACACCAGCCGCCGCAAGACCGGCGCGACCCGTTCCGGATTGATCGGAAAATCCAGCCCGGAATATTCGTCCGGGGCGCCGTAGGTTTCGCCGGTCTTCAGGTCCGACAGCCGGTCGGGATCAATCGTGATGGTATTGGTGTCGACGGTCGCGGAAGCCGCGATCGCGCCCGCGATGATCTCGGCGGATACCTGCAGGCTTTGTGCCCGTGCGTCGATCAGGCCGGCGCGGAATTGCGAGAGGTAGAGAATGCACGCCACCAGCGCGACGAGGCCGGCGAGATTGAGCGATACGATGCGGCGGGTCAGACTGGAAAACGACAGCGCCAGGAAAAACTGACCGGCGCGGCCGAGCCAGCCAAGCAGCATTTGCAGGCCCCTGGGGCGCGGGGCGTCAACGGCAGCCGAATCCGCAGCGAGCGACGCAGCTGCGTCCTCGTCATTCAAATTCGGATCAGACAGCGTTCGATCGAGCAATGGCCAAACTGCCGGTTGTTTCGAGACGTCCCCGCGGCGCGCCTGGCGCCCCGCATCTTCTTGCCGCGCATCCTATCCGGGATGGACAGCGGCGCCAGTCAACAACGCCCGCGCCACCGCGCGCAAGCCGTCGGGCTTCCTGAAAGATCAGGTTTCCTTGAAGCGGTAGCCGACGCCGTAGAGAGTTTCGATCATCTCGAAATCGTCGTCCACGACCTTGAATTTCTTGCGCAGCCGCTTGATGTGGCTGTCGATGGTGCGATCGTCGACATAGACCTGATCGTCATAGGCCGCATCCATCAGCGCGTTGCGACTTTTCACCACGCCGGGGCGGGTGGCCAGCGCCTGCAGGATCAGAAATTCCGTCACCGTCAAGGTCACCGGCTCGTTCTTCCAGGTGCAGGTGTGACGCTCGGGATCCATGCGCAACAACCCGCGGTCCAGCGCCTTGGCGTCGGTCTCCTTGGGGACCGCGGTCGGATCTTTCGGCGCGGCGCGGCGCAGCACGGCCTTGACCCGCTCGACCAGCAGGCGTTGCGAGAACGGCTTGCGGATGAAATCGTCGGCGCCCATCTTGAGGCCGAACAATTCGTCGATTTCCTCGTCCTTGGAGGTCAGGAAGATTACCGGCAGATCCGACTTCTGCCGCAACCGCCGCAGCGTCTCCATGCCGTCCATGCGCGGCATCTTGATATCGAGGATGGCGAGATCGGGCTGGCTGGTGCGAAAACCGTCGAGTGCGGAAGCCCCATCCGTATAAGTCATGATACGATAGCCTTCGGCTTCGAGCGCGATCGAGACCGATGTCAGAATGTTGCGGTCGTCATCGACCAAGGCGATTGTGGGCATGAGCCTGCTTTCGAAAAAACGGTGTGGCTGCAACGGCGAGCTATCCAGCGATGCGCCGCATCATTGGGCTTCGAACACGGTCTACGAGCAATGCAAGCTGGGCTGAAGTGTGACCGAGTTCCGTAAACGCCGGAAGCCGTCCGGCACTTCCAGCTCAATGTACGCTAGTTTAGCCTAAAAAGAGCTCGTTTTGCAATGAGATACCGAGAAGTGATTGATGCAGCCCTCCGCCGACTTTAACCCTGTCAAACTGGCCCGATCCCTGCTCCGGCGCAGCCGGCAGGGGGCTCTGGCGACCCTGATGGCCGGCAGCGGCGACCCCTATTGCTCGCTGGTCAATGTCGCAAGTCACGCCGACGGCTCGCCAATTCTGCTGATTTCGCGGCTGGCGCTGCACACCAAAAACATCCTCGGCGATGCCAGGGTTTCGCTGATGCTGGATGAGCGGGCCGCGGGCGACCCGCTGGAGGGCGCCCGGATCATGCTGGCAGGCCGTGCGGAACCGGCTGGCGCCGATGATACGGCGGCGCTGCGCCGGCGCTACCTTACCGCCCATCCGTCGGCGCAAGCCTTTGTTGAATTTAAGGATTTTTCATTGTTCCGGATTCGTCCGCTGGGCGCCCATCTGGTGGCTGGGTTCGGTCGGATCGTGGATCTCCAACCGGGGCAGTTCCTGACCGAACTTTCCGATGCCGCAGCGCTGCTGGAGGCCGAGCAGGGCGCCGTCGAGCATATGAATGAGGATCACCGTGACGCCATGAATCTGTACGCGACAAAGTTGCTGGGGGCGGAGGCTGCCGACTGGCATTGCACCGGGTGCGACCCTGACGGGATCGACATGCAAGCGGGTGACAAGACCCTGCGGCTGGATTTTCCGGAGCGCGTCACCAACGGCAACGAACTGCGCAAGATGCTGGTCAGGCTCGCAAGCGAGGCGCGCGCCAAGCAGTAGCCGACCCATCCCCCATCGCAACGCACGGTCGCGCAAGACAATCGCAGCATCGCTGCGCTAAACAAGTTGGCGCGAGCTTTTCGAGGTAGCGCCAAAGAGTTTTGGATATCGCGCCGCTGTTGCCGCACCCGATCGCCGGTGCATCGCGTTAAAATCCGGATTGTGCACAGCAACAAAGTCGGTTCAAACGCCGTCCAAATCGCCGCGGAATATTCCGCGCCATGCAAAGGGGCCTGCCACGCGCCGCAGCAGCCATTTTAGGCGATAACAGGGCTGATTGGGCCATAGCAGGGCTGCGCCGCAATAAACCAAAACGCGAGGGATCGGCTTGGCAAGGGCGGCGTTCATCAGTATTAGGTCGCCGGACCGTAGCCGGGAGGCTATAATTGATCGACGGTCACCGCGACAGGAGCGCGTTTAGCTGCATTCGCGCGATCGAGATACGCGGGTTCGAGGAGGTTCTACGTGCAAGAGACGGGCGTGCATAACGGTGCCTTCGGTGCCGACAAATTCGGCTTAAAGAATCTCAAGGGCGTGAACTGGAATTTCGGCGCGCCGCAGCTCACCGAATATTCGGTGCGGGCCGGCGAAGCCGTGCTTTCGGCCGATGGCGCGCTGTGCGCCGACACCGGCGAGTTCACCGGCCGCAGCCCCAAGGACAAGTTCACCGTTCGCGACGCCACCACCGACAAGAATATGTGGTGGGCCGGCAACCAGTCGATCACCTCGGAGCAGTTCGCGACGCTGCATGCTGATTTCCTCAAACATGCCGAAGGCATGGAACTATTCGCGCAGGATCTCTATGGCGGCGCCGATCCGACTCATCGGATCAAGACCCGCGTCTTCACCGAGCTTGCCTGGCATTCGCTGTTCATCCGCACGCTCTTGATCCGCCCCGAGGCGTCGGAACTTGCGAGCTTCGTGCCTGAGCTCACCATCATCGATCTGCCGAGCTTCAAGGCCGATCCCAAACGTCACGGCTGCAAATCCGAGAACGTTGTCGCGATCGATTTCGCCCGCAAGATCGTCCTGATCGGCGGGTCTTATTACGCCGGCGAGATGAAGAAGTCAGTGTTCACGACGCTGAATTATTACCTGCCCGAAAAGCGCGTGATGTCGATGCATTGCTCGGCCAATGTCGGGCCCAACGGCGATTCCGCGATTTTCTTCGGCCTGTCCGGCACCGGCAAGACCACGCTCTCGGCCGATCCCAAGCGCACGCTGATCGGCGACGATGAGCACGGCTGGGGCGAGGACGGCATCTTCAACTTCGAAGGCGGCTGCTACGCCAAATGCATCAAGCTGTCCGCGGAAGCCGAGCCGGAGATTTATGCCGCCAGCAGACGTTTCGGCGCGGTGCTGGAAAACGTGGTGCTGGACAAGCACACCCGCACGCCTGATTTCGACGACGGCTCGAAGACCGAAAATACCCGTTCGGCCTATCCGCTCGATTTCATCCCCAACGCCTCGCGTTCCGGCCGCGCCGGGCATCCGAAGAATCTGGTGATGCTGGCCGCCGACGCCTTCGGCGTGATGCCGCCGATTGCCAAGCTGACGCCGGCGCAGGCGATGTACCACTTCCTGTCCGGCTACACCGCCAAGGTGGCGGGCACCGAGCGCGGCCTCGGCAACGATCCGCGAGCCGGAATTCTCGACCTGCTTCGGTTCGCCGTTCCTGCCGCGCGATCCCAGCGTGTACGGCAATCTGCTGCGCGACCTGATCGCCAAGCACAACGTCGATTGCTGGCTGGTCAACACCGGCTGGACCGGTGGCAAATATGGCACCGGCCGCCGCATGCCGATCAAGGTGACGCGGGCGTTGTTGACCGCGGCGCTGGACGGTTCGCTGCGCAACGCCGATTTCCGCACCGACAAATATTTCGGTTTTGCAGTGCCTACCTCGCTGCCCGGCGTCGAGCCGCATATCCTCGAGCCGATCAAGACCTGGGCCGACAAGGCCGAGTTCGACAAGACCGCGCGTGCGCTGGTCGGCATGTTCCAGAAGAATTTTGCCAAGTTCGAAGCGCAAGTCGACGCCGAGGTCCGTGCCGCCGCGCCGGAAGTGAAACTCGCGGCGGAGTGAAACGTAGCGAATGGCGAATAGGGAGTAGCGAATAGGGTTTGCATACGTCGATCCGCTCTGCTCTCCCTTCGCTACTCGCTACGTCGCTACTCGCTACTCGCTAATTCAATCCGGCAATACCGCGTTGCTCGGCGTCGGCCGGTCGGTGATCTGCACGCCGAACAGGCTGCCGATCAGTTCGACCGCGACCCGCGCGGTGCGGCCGCGTTCGTCGAGGAACGGATTGAGCTCGACGATATCGGCCGATCGCACCAGGCCTGAAATCGTGCAACAGCTCCATGATGAGATGGGCCTCGCGATAGGTCGCGCCGCCCGGCACCGTGGTGCCGACCCCCGGCGCCACCGCGGGGTCGAGGAAATCGACGTCGAAGCTGACATGCAGGACGCCGTTGCGGGCCTTGACCCGTTCGATCACCTTTCGGATCAACACGCCGACGCCGAACTCGTCGATCGCGCGCATATCGGCAATCGCGACGCGGCGATCGCGCACCAGGTTCTTTTCCAGCGGATCGATCGAGCGGACCCCGAACAGATCGAGTTGATCGGGCGTGATCGAAACCCGCGGCTGGTCGCCGAGCAGCCCGTCGAGGCCGGGCTCGCCGCACAGGAATGCCGCCGACATGCCGTGCATGTTGCCGGTGATGGTGGTCGCCGGCGTGTTGTAGTCGGCATGGGCATCGACCCACAGCACGAATAGCGGCCGTCCCTGTTCGCTGCCAGTAGCGCGCGACGCCGTTGACCGATCCCATCGACAGGCTGTGATCGCCGCCCATGAAGATCGGGATCGCGCCGCTGCGCGCGATCTGAAAGGCGCGCTCGCTGAGTCGCGCGAACCCAGGCTTTGATCTCGTCATAATATTTGGCGTTCGCAGGCGGTGGATCGTCGGGTGAACCTGGGCGGAAGCTTTGCCGGGCGTAGCCAGATCGCCGTGATCTTCGACGGTCAGGCCCAATTGCTCGAGCACCCGCGCGATCCCCGCGGTGCGCAACGCTGCCGGTCCCATCAAGGTGCCGGCCTGCGACGCGCCGATCTCGATGGGGACGCCGAGCAAGGCAATCGTCGGATTCTTCGGATGTGTCGGCGTCAGACATTTGTATGAACCGGCTTCACGCCTTGAAATACGCGATCTGCGTCGTGGTCGCGAGCAGCCGCCCGCTCGGCGACCACAATTCGCCGTTCTGGTCGCCATAGCTCCGTGGAATATCTTGGCGTCGGCGACCGCGAGCACGCGGGTGATGTCCTCGGCGGCGAGGCTTTCCACGATCGGTGTGGAAATAGGTCGTCAGCGAGACCGTGCCGAACGGCACCAGTTCGCTCCGGACATGAAAGATGCGGGCAAAGAACGCATCCGACATCGACATCAGCGATAGTGCGTCGATCTTGCGCGGCACGCGGTCGCCGATCCACACTTTGGAGAGTGCGCTGGCCGGCGCGGACCGGCGATGAGGAGCCGAATTTCGGTTCGCCCTCGACAAAGCGGAAATCGTATTGCTTGACCCAGGGCGCTGCGATTTTGGCGGGGTAGGGCAGCGTTTGTTCGAAGGGGGTCGCCTGCGGAAACGCAGCCGGCTGATGCGACCAGGACGGACGGCGTTCGGCGAATACGGCGGTCGCCAATGTCACGACGCCGGCGCGGCCTTGCGTCATCTCGACCGACCAATGCTGGGACGAGCGGTTGGCCTTGACCAGGCGGATGTCGAGATCGAACTCGCCTTGCGCGACCGGCGCGCAGTAATTGACGGTGAGGGCCAGTGGGTCGCCTGCGCGTTGCGGATGGTCGATCAGCGCCCGCAGGATGGTGGCGGCGGTCGCGCCGCCGAACTGGCCGACGAACGCCCAGTAATCCTCACCCGCGCAGCCCTGCCAACTGGAATCGCCAGCAGTGATCCGGGTGGCATCGTCGAAAAGGTGTGGAGCTTTCGTCAGCATCAGAGGTTCCGTGGCGTCATGGTGCGTTAGCCGTCATTGCGAGCGAAGCGAAGCAATCCAGAAGCAACAAAGCAAGTCTGGATTGCTTCGTCGCGGAGCCTGTCATCGGGCGCGCATTCGCGCGACCCGTCGCTCCTCGCAATGACGTAACTGTTGATCTTTTATGATCTCAGCGCGTCCCGCGCTGCGCGGCGGGCCCGCGCAAGGCTGCGAGCGGCGTCCCGTTCACCGGCACGTTCCAGATTTCCTCGGCATATTCGCGGATGGTGCGGTCCGACGAGAACCAGGCCATCCGCGCCACGTTGAGGATGCTGGCCCGGGTCCACGCCGGCACCACCTGCCAGCGCGCGTCGATGCCGCGCTGCGCCTCGTAATAGGAATCGAAATCCGCACTGACCATGTAATGGTCGAGATAGCGCAACGCGTGCGCGATCGATTCGAACCGGCCGGGATCGTCGGGCGAGAACTCGCCGCTGCCGATCGCGTTGATGGCGCGCGAAAGCTGCGGCGAGCGCCGGATCACGTCGGTGGCGTCGAGGCCTTGCTTGCGCCGCACCACCACGTCCATCGCCTCCATGCCGAAGATCGCGATGTTTTCGGCGCCGACGTGATCGCGAATCTCGATATTGGCGCCGTCGAGCGTGCCGATGGTGAGCGCGCCGTTGAGCGCGAGCTTCATGTTGCCGGTGCCGGAGGCCTCCATGCCCGCGGTCGAGATCTGTTCGGAGATGTCGGCGGCGGGGATGATGACCTCGGCGAGGCTGACATTGTAGTCGGCGAGGAACACGATCTTCAGGCGGCCGGCGACCACCGGATCGTTGTTGACGATTTCGGCGACGTCGTTGATCAGCTTGATGATCAGCTTGGCATAGCGGTAGCTCGCCGCCGCCTTGCCGGCGAAGATTTTTACCCGCGGTACCCAATTGCGCTTGCGGCTCGTCGCGGATCGCCTGGTACAGCGCCACCGCTTCGATGATGTTGAGCAATTGGCGCTTGTATTCGTGGATGCGCTTGATCTGCACATCGAACAGCGCCGCCGGGTCGACCCGCACGTTGAGGCGCTCGCCGATCAGCCGCGCCAGCGCGATCTTGTTGTGATACTTGACGGCGCGGAACTGCTGCTGGAACGCAGCGTCGCTGGCGCGGGCTTCGAGCAGCGTGAGCTGCGAGGGGTCGTCGAGCACCGCTTCGCCGCAGGTCTGGCGCAACAGATCGGTCAGCTTTGGATTGGCCAGCGTCAACCAGCGGCGGAAGGTGATGCCGTTGGTCTTGTTGGTGATGCGGCCGGGGTAGAGATGATTGAGGTCGTGAAACACCGTCTCCTTCATCAGGTCGGAATGCATCGCCGAGACCCCGTTGATGCGGTGCGATCCGACAAAGGCGAGCTGTCCCATCCGCACCTTGCGCCCCGACCTCTCGTCGATCAGCGAGACCGAGGCGCGGAAATCGATGTCACCGGGACAGCGTTGTTCCGCCAGCGCCAGATGCGCGACATTGATGCGGTAGATGATGTCGAGATGCCGCGGCAGCAGGCGCTCGAACAATTCGACCGGCCAGGTCTCGAGCGCTTCCGGCAGCAGCGTGTGGTTGGTGTAGGACAGCGTCGCCACCGTGATCTGCCAGGCTTCGTCCCAGCGGAAATTGTGCAGGTCGACCAGGATGCGCATCAGCTCGGTGACCGCAAGGCTCGGATGGGTATCGTTGAGTTGTACCGCGGCCTTTGACGCCAGGCTGCGCAATTGTCCGTCCGACGCGAGATGGCGGTCGACCAGGTCCTGCAGCGAGGCCGAGACGAAGAAATATTCCTGGCGCAGCCGCAGCTCGCGCCCGGCGGGGCTTTCGTCGTTCGGGTAAAGGAATTTGCAGATCGATTCGGCGCGGGCTTCCTCGGCGACGGCGCCGAGATAGTCGCCGGTGTTGAACACGTCGAGCTTGAGCGGGTCGGGCGAGCGCGCCGACCACAGCCGCAATGCGTTGACGTGCCGACCGCGCCAGCCCACGATCGGCGTGTCATAGGCGACCGCCTGGATGGTTTCCGCCGGATGCCAGATCACGCGCTCGCGGCCCTTGGCATCGGTGACGCGTTCGACGCCGCCGCCGAAATGGACGTGATGGATCACGGCCGGCCGCTGGAATTCCCAGGGGTTGCCGAAGCCGAGCCATTCGTCGGGATATTCGTGCTGCCATCCTTGCGCGATGATCTGGCGGAACAGCCCGAAATCGTACCGGATGCCATAGCCGATGGCGGGGATCGCCAGCGTCGCCATGCTCTCCATGAAGCAGGCCGCAAGCCGCCCCAGGCCGCCATTGCCGAGCGCGGCATCCGGCTCGCATTTGCGCAAGTCCGACAGCGCCACGCCGAGATCGCCCAGTGCTGTCTCGAACACCGGCAACAGGCCCATATTGTTGAGCGCGTCGGTGAAGAGACGACCGATCAGAAATTCCAGGCTGAGGTAATAGACCCGCTTGCGTCCGGCGTCGTAGCTCTTCTTCTCCGCGGTCAGCCAGTGGTGCACGATGCGGTCGCGCAGCGCCAGCGCCGCCGCCTTGTACCAGTCGTGCCGGGTGGCCATGCCGGCGTCCTTGCCGATCGCCAGCCGCAGCTTGGCCAGGATCGCGCCCTTGATCTCGGCCAGCGCCAACTCATCGATGGGCTCGCCGAGCGCCGGGAAATTTACCGGGGGAGATTGATCTGACAAACGCTCGATCCCTTGAAGCTGAAAGTCTCTTGAACCTGAAGTGCCCGAAAACCCCAAACCTAAACCTGGAGGCACATTTGCGAAATGATACGCGTCTTGCATCGGGATCGAAACCCGCTGGAGGCCTCGTTGTGCAATGCATGCATGGTTTTTATGCAAATACCGGGCCGATTTGTTGCCGTCGGTGCCTGCCGCTTCGATGATATAAACCCGCAGCAAGGCCACGATATCGCGCGACAATTCCGGGGCGCTTGGTTCAGGGAGGTTTGCGCATGAGATTGATCATCGAGATTGCCGCCGCCGCACTGCTGGTATGCTGCATCAGCGCGTCGAGCGCTGCCTTCGCCGCCGCGAAAATCGGCGGCGGCGCCGATGGCGTGAGCTGCGCCTTCAGCGTTGCCGCCAAGCCTCCCCCGCCGGCCCCTGCGCCGCGATCCGCCGCCAATGCGGCGGGAAATGTTCAGCAAATTATTGCGGCGACAGACTGCTGTCGGCGATGTGGGGCGCGGGTTGCGCTGTTCAATCTTGTAACCGCACTTCGCTATAGCGCCATTTGCGAAGATCGCCCGTGCTCCCGATGCGGTCGACTTCGACCAATGCCTGAATTCGCGCGCCGATGATCTCGGCACTCACCGGGAGCGCGCGTTCGCCGCAGCGTTTCGTGGCCTTCGCGATCACCATCGCGGTTTTCTGCAATCCCGACGTCAGTACGGAAAAGATGATCGTATCGAGATCGGCCTCGGAGACGGAAGCCGGTAGTGTCACGTCCTCCCAACGCAGGTCGCTATCGATGGCAGTCTCCTCGCGGAGCGGCCGTGCCTTGTCCATGAATTTAATCCCCCGCGTTTCCACAATGCTATGGAGTTGGAACAAATTAAGAACACTTTAGCAAGTCTTTGATATATCATTGTGATTCGGTGTATCGCCGATACAACATCTAGGGCCTGTCGCTAGCTTCGAGGACTACATGTCCACTATCGCCTTCGATCAATTCGCTCTCACCCGCATCGCCGATTTCGCGCGCTCGCTGTCGCGGCTGCATCAGACGGCGCGCCGCCGGCTGGTCGATGACGACCAGATCGACCGCGAATTCAACGCCGTCTGCATGTCGGTGTGGGGCTACACCACCGACGATTTCAGCGACGATCTGTTTTCCGCCGCCGACCACGGCTGGCTCGATACGCTCGACGAAGCCCAGGCGCGCATCTTCGCCGCCGAGCAGGGCTACGATCTCATCGACGACAACGGCATGCTGACCGACTGGTGGGGCTATTGCTGGATGATCCTCGCCGAGAAGCGTGGCCTGCTGACGCCGGAAAACCGCGCCTTGGCGCGCGCGGCGATCGAGGAGAAATATCTGCTGGCGCCGAACGTGATCGGCGTCATCGTCGGGCGGTGAATTCGTCATTGCGAGCGTAGCGAAGCAATCCAGAACAACAAAAAGAACTGGATTGCTTCGTCGCTGGCGCTCCTCGCAATGACGATTGGCCGCCTTTGCTACGACTTTAATTCGCGTCGGCGCGCTTGTCTTTGGCCAAAGCGGATTTCGGCACCGAGACGGCAGCGGGGGCTTCGGGGATCGTCGTGGAGCCCGGCACCTCGTCGGCGATCATTTCGGCGCTGACCGGCGCCACCTTCATCTCGCCGAGCCGTGCGCGGACTTCGGCGGTGAGGCCCGGAAATGACGCGACCGGGGTGAATTCGGCGGTCTGGCCGAGGCCGAGCCGGACACCGGAATACGCCACCAATCCGTCGGTTGTGGCGATCACGTCGCCGGACCGCAGCGAGGTATCGAGCGTCAGATCGACCGGGGCGAGCCCTGCGGCATCGTGGCCATTGCAGGTGCAGTCGGCGCGCAGCGCCTTGCGGTAGGCAAACGCATTTTCGCTGTCGGCGTAGCGCTCACCGGTCGACGACGACGCGCCGTCGATGTTGCTGCCGTAGAACACCTTGGTCGGGCTTGCCGGACAAAACGCCTGGCACATCTGCGCCGGCGAGGCATTGCTGCGCGCCAGCGCGAAATAGCGCCCGTCGCAGCTTCGCACGCAAAAGGCAGGTCCCGAGCCGCCACCGGAGGCCGCGCGCGGCTGCGGAGCAGGCTGCTGATTGTTGCCGAACGGATCGACGAAGAAATTGGCCTGCGGCGGCGCCTGGCGCTGCTGTTGTTGTTTCTGAGGGCCGCCGAACAGGAAATCGAACAGGCCCTCGGCGGACGCTGCGCGCGGCGCAAGCGCACCCGTGAGCGCAAGTGCGGCAACAAGCATTAAGCGGCGCCGCACGCGCCGATCCTTCAACTCTGTACGCAACGCGAACTCCACCCGACACTACAAAACGCGCGGGCTGCGCCATCAAGCTCAGCCCTGATTTACCTTAATTCGGGTTGGTAAACGAGCTATGAGCAAGCGCTCGGGCGAGGAAAAGATTTGCCATCCGTCGTCATGCCCGGCCTTGTGCCGGGCATCCACGTCTTGCTTCGGCAGGCTTCGTAGAGAAAGACGTGGATGGCCGGGTCATAGGCGAGCGGAAGCGACGCCGTCCTTTGGACGGCTATGCCCGGCCACGACGCGCGCGGAAATTTCGTCGAGCTCAATCCTGCAAAAACTCGGCCGCCTTGTAGAGCGAGCGGAATGTCAGCCCGGCTTCCGAGAACGTTTCGCCGGCGCCTTCCTCACGGTCCACCATGGTGAGCACCAGGGCGATGATGCCGCCGGCCTCGCGCACGGCTTCTACGGCTTTCAGCGCCGAGCCCCCGGTGGTGGTGACGTCCTCGACGATCACGATGCGCTTGCCTTCGAGCGTCTCACCCTTGGCGAGGCCCTCGATCGCGAGCCGGGCGCCGTGCTCCTTCGGCTTCTTGCGCACAAAGAACGCCGCGATCGGATGGCCCTTGAGCCAGGACAATTGCGCGATCGCGCCGGCCAGCGGCACCGCGCCCATCTCAAGCCCGCCGATATAGTCGAGGGCGTCGTCCTTCAGCGCCTCATAGGTCAGTTCCGCCAGCAGCGCCGCGCCTTCGGGATCACACATGGTCGGCTTGAGATTGAAGTAGAAGTCGCTCTTGCGGCCCGAGGCCAACGTGATCTCGCCGCGTCCGAACGAGCGCTTGCGGATGATCTCGGCGAGGCGGGCGCGGGAGGCTGATTTGGACAAAATGAGGCTCTCTGGTTGAAGGCGGGCGCAATCTATCGGCGTCTTCAGGCACATTCCAGCGCCGATATGGCGCCGTCAACAGCGTGGGCGGGCACCGCGCCTGCGGAAATCGCGGTTGTAGGCGCGTCGGGTTCCGGGCTACGGCAGGGCAAAGCCATTAAAACGGGGAAACCGCGATGACGATCGAACTCCACACCTGGAACACGCCCAACGGCCGCAAGATCAGCGTCGCGCTGGAAGAGATGGGGCTTGCCTACAAAGTCGTCCCCATCAACATCTCCAAGGGCGAGCAGATGGCGCCCGCGTTCCTCGCCATCAGCCCCAACAACAAGATCCCCGCCATCGTCGATCCCGATGGACCCGGCGGCAATCGCGTCAGCGTGTTCGAATCCGGCGCGATCCTGCTGTATCTCGGCGAGAAGACCGGCAAATTCCTTCCCCAACCGCTGGCCGAGCGCATCCCGGTCTATGAATGGCTGATGTGGCAAATGGGCGGTTTCGGGCCGATGCCGGGCCAGGTGCACCACTTCATTGCGCTGGAGAACGAGCAGGACCGCGCCTACGGCCTGCGGCGCTACATGGCGGAGACCCGCAGGCTCTACGGCGTGCTCGATCGCCGCCTCGCCAACCATGAGTTCGTCGCCGGCGCGCTGTCGGTCGCTGACTTCGCTATACTCGGCTGGGCCTGGCGGCATCCGCGCCACAAGGTGGAGCTTTCGGATTTCCCCCATGTCGAGCGCTGGTACAACACGCTGATGGCGCGCCCCGCGGTCAAGCGCGGCATGGAAGCCAAGCTGGATTGAACGTAACCTGTCATCATCCGCCACCGGGTCTCGCCTCTGGCGAGCCCGATGACAGGCTCCAGCGGATGATCCAGTACGCCGCGACCTTCGTTATAGCTCGAACTCCTCGGAGTACTGGATGCCCCGCCTTCGCGGGGCATGACGTAGCACTCACGCCCGCTTGGCTTCGAATGCGATTCTCACGGCAAGCCCGGCGAGCACGGTGCCCATCAGATAGCGCTGCACCAGCAGCCAACTCGGCCGCGTGCCGAGGAACAGGGCGATCGAACCGGCGGTCAGCGCGATGATGCCGTTGACGCTGACGCTGATGATGGTCTGGATCGATCCCAGCACCAGCGATTGCACCAGCACGCTGCCCTGCGCGGGGTCGATGAATTGCGGCAGCAGCGCCAGATACAGCATCGCGATCTTCGGGTTCAGCAGATTGGTGATAAAACCCATCGCAAACAATTTTCGCGGTCCGTCGACCTTCAGCTCGCGCACCTGGAACGGCGAGCGGCCGTTGGGCTTTACCGCCTGCCACGCCAGCCACAGCAGATAGGCAGCACCCGACAATCGCAACGCGTCATAGGCATAGGGCACCGCGAGCAACAAAGCCGTGATGCCGAACGCCGCGCACAGCATGTAAAACACAAAGCCGAGCGCGACCCCGCCAAGCGACACGATGCCGGCCGCCGGGCCCTGCGTGATCGAGCGCGAGATCAGGTAGATCATGTTTGGCCCCGGCGTCAGCACCATGCCGAACGACACGAGGGCAAAACCGAGCAGGGCGGAAAGATGGGGCATGACGGGACCAGCGGGAGGGATATGCGCATCTAGTCTTACTGCGTCACAAAAGAAGACGCTTCGATTGCCGAGTGCAACAGGGACAGCGTGAGAGGTTCCGGGCGATGGCAACGATCAGTCTTCGCCGCATCGTCGCAATCGAGTTCGGGATGTGACGTTCGGGTCGCAGTGGCGGAGCCTCTGGGTCGGTAACCGTTGGAAACCGCAAGTTTCTTGAACGGCCTGGTGGAACGAGATCCCGAGGGGGGAATCGTCTCCCTCTCGGAGACCAGGAATCCGTAGGCCGCGATGCACAGCGTCGCGTGGTGGTGGAAGCCACGCCAACCTCGCCCTTCGAAATGTCCGAGCCCGACCTCTTGTTTGAGATCCTGATAATCGCGCTCGATGCGCCATCGCAGCTTGGTTAGATCGACTAGCCTTCCGAAAGTGATCGTTTCCGGCAACGTTGAAAGCCAGTATTTGGTCGGCTCGTCCTCACCCTCTGGCCATTCGATCAAAAGCCATTCTTCCGGTCGGCTTTCGGTGAGCTGGTAATCTCGATGCGCGACGCAAACGCGCGCGCGAGCGAAGCGCGACGATAGCCGCTCGGCCGCACCCTCTCGCCACTTGATCGTGCGCCAGACCCACTTAGGAAGGCAAAGAGCAAGCTCCTTGACCGAAATCGGTTGATGCTTGTGGTCGCGGCGCAGCAGCTTTGGTGGTCGCCCTTTGCCCGACCATTTTTTCGGCGGCAGCGGCGCCGTGTCGGATGTCCACACCGTGGTGTTTGGCAAGATACCGGCCACATAGGTCAACCCCAACGCGCTGATGCTGGTCCGCAGGTCCGTGTTGCAGCCATATCCGGCATCCATCAGCACCACGCCGCGAGCAAGCCCGGCTCTGCAGGCCGCTTCGATCTGCTCAAGCGCGATCTCTGGCTTGGTCTTAAAGCTGATCTCCCTGGGCACGCCCGCTTTGCGCCGACGTTTCTTATCTGCCGCCCATTCCTGCGGCAGATAGAGACGATACATCGCCGGCAGACTGGCGTGGTGATTGGCAAGCGACAGGGACACCGCGACTTGGCAGTTGTCCTGCTTGCCGAGCTGCCCGCAATATTGACGCGCCACACCGACCGAATGCGCTCCCTTCTTCGGAAAGCCGGTGTCATCGATGATCCACGCTTCGATCGGTCCATGGCGCTCTATCGCCGGCAGTACCATCTCGCCCACTTTGGCCAAAACACCCTCGTCAGACCAGGGCGATTGGCCGACGAAGTGCAGCAGCGACTGATGCTGCGCCGCCGTCCGATCAGGTGCCGTCACCGCTGCCATCGGCTCAACGCTTTTACGCTCCCCCGGCATGATTAAGCCGATGCAATAATCAAACAACGGCCGGGCCCGGTCCGCATGTCCGATCACGCTCACAAGTCCCTCGACAAAAGCCGAAAATCGCGATTCACTGCCGCCTGATGTCCGGAGATCCATATCAGCCCCCGTTGCCGATGCCTGAATCTCAACCGCTAACTGATTCTCACGGCACCTCGCCCGCGACCTTTTGAATCAGACACTTTTCTAACTCAGTAAGAACTAGGAGCCTGTCCGAATAGTGACTGTTCAATTCTAAGCGATTCTGATTCAAGCGAGGGCCATGAGCAAGTATTTTCGCCCCTGGAATATCGATCAGACGCTGCTTCTGCCGCCGAATGTGCAGGATTTTGTGCCGAAAGGCCATGTTTCGCGGTTTATCGTTGAGCTGGTGCGGGAGAGCCTCGATCTCAGGGCGATCACGGGCAGCTATGTGAGCGGGCTCGGGCAACCGCCGTTTGACCCGCGGATGATGGTGGCGCTTCTGTTGCACAGCTATGCGAGTGGGCTGTATTCTTCGCGGCGGATCGCAAAGGCCTGCCGTGAGCGGAACGATTTTGTGATGATTGTGGCGCTGGATCCGCCGGATTTTCGCACGATCAGCGACTTCCGCAAGCGGCATTTGAAGGCGCTGGGCGCGCTGTTCCTGCAGGTTCTGAAGCTGTGTGAGACGGCAGGGCTGGTCAAACTCGGGCATGTCGCGCTTGATGGCACGAAGATCAAAGCCAACGCTTCGAAACATAAAGCGATGAGTTATGAGCGCATGAAAAAACGCGATACGGAATTGAAAGCCGAGATCGCTCGCATGTTGGCGGCCGCCGAGGCGGCGGATTCCGATGAGGACGAGACTTTCGGCAAAGACAAGCGCGGCGACGAACTGCCGGATTGGGTCGGCGACAAACAGAAACGGCTGGCGAAGATCCAGCAGGCGATGGCGGCGCTGGAGGCCGAGGCCAAGCTGGAGGCGGAGGAAGAGCGTCGCATCGAGGCAGAGAAAGAACAGCAGCGCCAAGCCGAAGGCCGCAAGAAGCCGGGCAAACCGGCAGCACCGCCGTCGGACGAACCCAATCCCAAGTCGCAACGCAATTTTACCGATCCGGAAAGCCGCATCATGAAGTCGAAGGATGGTTTCGTTCAGGCCTACAATGCACAGGCCGCCGTTGACGCAGGCGCCCAGATCATTGTCGCGCACGAACTGACGCAGTGCGGCAACGATCAGGGCCAGTTGGTGCCGCTGATCAAGGCCATCGAGAACAATCTCGGCCGCAAGCCGGAGCAGGCCTCAGCGGACTCCGGCTACTGCAGCGAAGCCAATCTCGAAGCGCTCGAAGCACACGGTATCGACGGCTATGTCGCGCCCGGACGCGCCAAGCACCCGACAGCCGCGAACGGAAAAATCGGCGGACCGCTGACCCAACGGATGCGAAAGAAGATCGACGATGGCGGCTTCGAAACGCCCTACCGATTGAGAAAGCAAGTGGTGGAACCGGTGTTCGGACAGATCAAACAAGCACGCGGCTTCCGCGAGTTCCTGTTGCGGGGCGTCGAGAAGGTGCGAGCCGAATGGGCCATGATTTGCACCATCCACAACCTCCTCAAGCTGTTCACCCTCGCAAAGGTTGCCTGAGCCGGCTACCCTGCAACAATTGGCCGGTCGCGATGCCTATCTGGACGGGCTCCTAGCGCGCATGATGTCCTGATGTCATTTCGTAAATTGCACCGAGGACATTTGCGTCAGATGCGCCAATCAGTGCGCCTCGCGCCCGATGCCATTTCGCGAATTATACCTGTCTTGGTCGAATATTTCGGAGTTGGCACCGGCGATCACCGGGCCTGACGCAAGGTCTCAATTCCAGCGGCAAAGCGCGCGATCGCTTGGCGCAGCGGTTCGGCGAGATCGGCGTTGGCGACGATACTTTCTTCATCGTTTACGGTGCCGAGCAAAGGCAATGTGAGGAAGGCATCCGGGACGAGGCGTGCCGACATGGTTTCTAAGGTCAGCGTCAGTGCCGCCAGCGCATGGGTTGCCCGGGGTGAGGTGTTGATCAGCGCGACGGGCTTGTTTGGAAATTCAAAGCTGCCGACCAGCCAGTCGAGCGCATTCTTCATTACGCCGGCGACGCCGCGGGCATATTCCGGGCTTGAGATCAAGAGCCCATCGGCGGTGCCAATCACATCACGCATCGCGCCAACGCTCGCCGGGAGCCGCTCGCCTTCATCATCCGGGTTGAAGAACGGTAAATCCGCGATGCCGTCGAACAGCTCGATACTGACGCCTGCAGGCGCGAGCCGCGTCGCGGCGCGCAGCACCGCGGTGTTACCGGAGCCGGCGCGAAGGCTGCCGGAAATGGCGATGATCTTCATTTGAAAGCCGGGCTCGCATCGAAAGCCTAGTGCGCCTCGTCCCAATTATTCGCCGCGCGGGCGTCGACTTGCAGCGGCAGCGACAGCAGTACCGCGGGGAACGGTGCGTCCTGCATCACGTGCTGCACCACCGGCAGCGTCGCCGCGACTTCGTTGTCGGGCACCTCGAAGATCAGTTCGTCGTGCACCTGCAGCAGCATCTGCGCCGAAAGCTTGTGTTCGGTCAGCGCCTCTTCCATCCTGGTCATGGCGCGGCGGATGATGTCGGCGGCGGTACCCTGCAGGCGCGCATTGATCGCGGCGCGTTCGTTGAATGAGCGCACCGAAGCGTTACTGGCCTTGATGTCGGGGTAGTGACATTTCCGGCCGAACAAGGTCTCGACATAGCCATGGGCCCGGCAGAAATCCCGCGTCGAATCCATATAGGCGCGGATGCCCGGAAATCTTTCAAAGTATTTCTTGATGTAGGCCGAGGCTTCCTCGCGGGCGATGCCGAGCTGATTGGCCAATCCAAATGCCGAGATGCCGTAGATGATGCCGAAATTGATCGCCTTGGCGCGGCGGCGCACTTCGGCCGGCATGTCCTTGATCGGCACGCCGAACATTTCCGACGCCGTCATGGCGTGGATGTCGAGGCTATCACGAAAGGCCTGCTTCAGCACCGGGATGTCGGCGATCTCGGCGAGCAGCCGCAGTTCGATCTGGGAATAATCCGCCGATACCAGCTTGTGGCCGGGGGACGCGATAAAGGCACGGCGGATCTTGCGGCCGTCCTCGGTGCGGACCGGAATGTTCTGCAAATTCGGCTCGTTCGACGACAGCCGCCCGGTGGTGGTCGCCGCCAGCGCGTAAGTGGTATGCACGCGATGGGTCTGCGGATGCACATAGGTCGGCAGCGCATCGGTGTAGGTCGATTTCAGTTTTGAGACCTGCCGCCATTCCAGGATCTTCTTCGGAAATTCGTGGCCCTGCTCGGCGAGGTCGTCGAGGATCTGGGCCGAAGTGGACCACGCTCCCGTCTTGGTTTTAGTGCCGCCGGTTATTCCCATCTTGCCGAACAGAATATCGCCGATCTGCTTGGGGCTGCCGACATTGATCGGCTCGCCGGCGATCTCCTGGATTTCGGCTTCGACCCGCGCGGCGGTCTGGGCGAATTCGCCCGACAGCCGCGACAGCACCTGGCGATCGATCGAGATGCCGCGCCGCTCCATCCGCGCCAGCACCGAAATCAGCGGCCGTTCCAGCGTTTCATAGACCGATGTCATGCGCTCGGCGATCAGCCGGGGTTTCAGCACCCGCCATAGCCGCAAGATCACGTCGGCATCCTCGGCCGAATAGGCCGTCGCCCGGTCGATCGCGACCTGATCGAATGTCAGCTTGTTCTTGCCGCTCCCGGTCAATTCGCCATGGGTCAGCATGGCGTGGCCGAGCCACAGATCGGACAGCGTCTCGAGCCCATGGGCGTTACGGCCGGCGTCGAGCGCATACGACATCAGCTGCACGTCGTCATGATTGCGGATGGTGATGCCGTGCTGCGCGAACATCACCGCGTTGAACTTGACGTTGAAGCCGATCTTCAGGATGCCTGCCGATTCCAGGATCGGACGTAGCGCTGCGATCGCATCGGCCGCCTTGAGCTGGTCCGGCGCCAATCCGGCATCGAACAGCCCGGCGCCGCCACCGGATTGCTTGTGGGCGAGCGGGATATAGCCGGCATCGTTGGGTGAAAGCGCAAGCGCAATGCCGCAGATCTCGGCCTGCATCGGATCAATCGTATCGGCCTTGGCGTCGAAGGCGACGTGGCCTGCCTCATGCACGCGGGCGATCCAGGCCTTGAGTTCATCGGCGGTGCGGATGGTCTGGTATTTGTTACGGTCGACCGGCAGCTTTCGCGCGGCCTCGGCGCGGGCAGCCGCAAGCGAGATTGGCGTGCCCTTGAGGCTCGCGGCCTTGTCCTGCTTGTCGGCGCTCTGCGTGCTCCCTCCCCCCTTGTGGGGGAGGGTTGGGGAGAGGGGTAAGCCGGGGGCACTGTGCCCGTGTCGCCCCCCTCCCTGCTCCACATGTAGGGAAGGAGTAGAGGACGCGCCGCTCTTGTTGCCTGCGTCCGCCTCCACGTCCGACGGATCGATCTGCGAGTATTCGGCGACGCGGCGGGTGAGGGTGGAAAACTCCATTGCCTTCAGAAACGAAATCAGCTTGCGCGAGTCTGGCTCGTGCACCACGAGCTCATCGAGCGGCACGTCCAGCTTGACCTGATCGTCGAGCAGCACCAGTTGCCGCGAGATCCGCGCCTTCTCGGCATTCTCGATCAGCGCCTCGCGCCGCTTCGGCTGCTTGATCTCACCGGCACGCAGCAACAGCGTTTCGAGATCGCCATATTCGATGATCAGTTGTGCTGCGGTCTTGATGCCGATGCCGGGCACGCCGGGCACGTTGTCGGTGGAATTGCCTGCCAGCGCTTGAACCTCGACGACTTTTTCCGGCGGCACGCCGAATTTCTCGATCACTTCCGCAATGCCGATGCGGCGGTCCTTCATGGTGTCGTACATCGTCACTCTGTCAGTGACGAGCTGCATCAGATCCTTGTCAGAGGAGACGATGGTCGTGGTCGCACCACGCTCGCCGGCCTCGCGGGCATAGGTCGCGATCAGATCGTCGGCCTCGAAGCCGCCTTGCTCCAGGCAGGGCAGGTCGAACGCGCGCACCGCTTCGCGGATCAGCGGAAATTGCGGGATCAGATCATCGGGCGCCGGCGGCCGGTGCGCCTTGTAATCAGCATAGAGCTTATTGCGGAACGTGACTTCCGATTTGTCGAACACGATGGCGAGATGCGTTGGCCGATTGTCCAGCGGCATGTCGCGCAGCAGCTTCCACAGCATGTTGCAGAAGCCCAGTACGGCGTTGACCTGCAACCCGTCGGATTTGCGGTTCAGCGGCGGCAGCGCGTGATAGGCGCGGAAAATATAGCCGGAACCGTCGACCAGAAAGACGTGGTCGCCTTTCTTCAGGGATTTGACGGCGACGGGTGCTGCGGCGGCTTTTTCGGATGTTTTCGGCATGGCCGCAATGTAAGGATTTTTTGCCGGCGTTGACAGCCTCGGGAGGGGTTTTTTGCCCCCAATACACACCTCAGCCGAGGTGATGCAGGATCACTCCGCCGCTTGCAGCGTGGCGCGGGGCTTTTTCGGCGCGATCCAGAACGCGGCGGGGCGCTCGAACAGGAAGGTCGCGCCGGCCGCCAGTGCGATGCGCCAGATCGCCAGCGCGCCGACCACGCCTGCGATAGTGACGATCAGCGAAAGGGTGCCGATATCGGAGATCCATCCGGTGCGCAGCAGAAGTGTCCGCGTCGTCGCCATCGGCAGGAAGAACGCCAGATAAATCACGATCGAATGCTCGCCGCAGAAGCGCAGCCATGTCAGCCAGTGCGCGCGCGCCAAGAGCGTGCCCAGCGTGACGATGGCGCAGGCGCCTGAGAGCCCGAGCGCGATCGAGATCAGCGGCCATTCGCTGACACCCGAAGCCACCAGGCCGCCATTGACCAGCGCCCACAGCGCCAATCCCGCGAGCGCCAGATCAGGCCGCGCCCGCGCGCGGTCGGATAGCGCGAACACATAATCGGCAAACAGATATCCGGAATAGATATAGACGAAACGTGCGCCAAACTCGTCGATCGCGGTCCAGCCGGTCCCGACATGGGCCATCTCCAGCAGCGCCGCCAGCATCCAAATCACCAGCGGCGGCATCCGCCGCGTCGCCTTGATGACGACGAAGAAGATCGGTAGCAGATAGATGAACCACAGCGTGCCGAACGGCTCGATAAAGGATTCCAGATACAACAGGCCGACATGAGCCCAGCTCGACTCGGCAGCAAAGGACGGCGCCTTGAAGCCAAACTGGATCGTGACCCACAGCACGTAGAAATAGGCGAAGTGCACCACCTTGCGGTCGAGATAGACGCGCCAGTCGCGGTCGATCACCACCGACACGAACAGCCCGGAGATCAGAAAGAAGTCCGGCATCCGAAACGGCTTGGCGAACATCACGACAAGATGCATGAAACCGGTCTGGCCGGCCGCGGCCTCGACGCCCAGTACCGAATGCATCATGACCACCATGACGATGCAGATGCCCTTGGCGTAATCAACCCAATCGACGCGACCGCCCGCGGAGGGGACGGAACCAGGTGTCGCGGCGGATGTGCCGTTTGCGGTCATCATTGTCCTTTTTCGGCGCTAAACCGCGGCATCATCGGCCGGATCGGTTTCTTTCTCCTTTATTCATACAAACGTCATGCCGCTTTTCTGGAATCAGGCCGTTTCCGATTCGCCCGAAATGCTCTAAGACCGCCCCAAAATCGCGTCGTCATTAACCATTACAGGCAGGTTGTCTTATGCGGATTGCCATGATTGGCACGGGCTATGTGGGGCTGGTATCGGGCGCCTGCTTTTCGGATTTCGGCCACCAGGTCACCTGCGTCGACAAGGACGCCGACAAGATCGCCGCTCTTCGACGCGGCGAAATCCCGATCTTCGAACCCGGCCTCGATGCGCTGGTGGCCGCCAATGTGAAAGCCGGCCGGCTGGATTTTACCACCGACCTGACGGCGCCGGTCGCCGAAGCCGACGCGGTTTTCATCGCGGTCGGCACACCGTCGCGGCGCGGTGACGGCCATGCCGATCTGAGCTATGTCCACGCTGCCGCGCGCGAGATCGCAACGGCGCTGGCGGGCTTCACGGTCGTCGTCACCAAATCGACCGTGCCGGTCGGTACCGGCGATGAAGTCGAGCGCCTGATCCGCGAAATCAATCCGTCGGCGGACGTCGTGGTCGCCTCCAATCCGGAGTTCCTGC
Organism: uncultured Alphaproteobacteria bacterium; assembly: GCA_963755895.1. Classification (GTDB taxonomy): domain Bacteria; phylum Pseudomonadota; class Alphaproteobacteria; order Rhizobiales; family Xanthobacteraceae; genus Bradyrhizobium. Next base: position 31,105 of record CAVWMD010000012.1, on the reverse strand, counting down.
GCGAGGGAGCCGCGATCCGCGATTTCAAGTTCCCGGACCGTATCGTGGTCGGAACTTCGGATGAGCGCGGCCGCAAGGTGCTCGGCGATGTCTACCGGCCGCTGTCGCTCAATCAGGCGCCGCTGATGTTCACGGCGCGGCGCACCGCCGAATTGATCAAATACGCCGCCAACGCTTTTCTCGCCACCAAGATCACCTTCATCAACGAGATCGCGGACCTCGCGGAAAAGGTCGGCGCCGACGTCCAGGAGGTCTCGCGCGGCATCGGGCTCGACAACCGCATCGGCTCGAAATTCCTGCATGCAGGTCCCGGCTTCGGCGGATCGTGCTTCCCCAAGGATACCCGCGCGCTGGTCAAGATCGCGCTCGACCATGATGTGCCGCTCCGCATCGTCGAGGCCGTGCTGGCGGTCAACGACAACCGCAAGCGCGCGATGGCGCGCAAGGTCGCCAACGCCGCGGGCGGCAATCTGCGCGGCAAGACCGTCGCGGTGCTCGGCCTTACCTTCAAGCCCGACACCGACGACATGCGCGAGGCGCCGTCGATTCCGCTGGTGACCGGCCTGCTCGACATGGGCGCCAAGGTTCGCGCGCATGATCCGGTCGGCATGGAGCAGGCGCGGCGCGAATTGCCCGATATCGACTATTGCGACGATCCCTACGACTGCGTGCGCGGTGCCGACGCCATGGTGGTGGTGACCGAGTGGGTGCAGTACCGCACCCTCGACCTCGAACGCGTCAAGGCCGCGATGGCGCAGCCGGTGATCGTCGATCTGCGTAATGTGTACCGCCCCGAAGAAGCGCTGGCGCTCGGCTTCACCTACGAGAGCGTCGGCCGCGCGCCTGAAGGGCGGAAGTGACGTTGTCATACCCCGCGAAGGCGGGGTATCCAGTACTCCCGGTCGTTGTGATCAGGGATGCCTGCGTTTACTGGATCACCCGCCTGCGCGGGTGATGACGGAATCGGATACCCTTGCCCCGCAGCTTCGACACCCCTCTGCCGATCGACGCGGTGCTCGACGAACTCGCGGGCACGCTGTCCAAAAACAACGCCGCGGTGCTGGTGGCGCCGCCCGGCGCCGGCAAGACCACGCGGGTGCCGCTGGCGCTGCTCGATGCAACGTGGCTCGGAACCAGGAAAATCATCATGCTGGAGCCACGCCGGATCGCGGCCCGCGCCAGCGCCGAGCGCATGGCCAGGACGCTCGGCGAGTTGGTCGGCCAGACCGTCGGTTACCGCGTCCGGTTCGGCTCGAAGGTATCGCGCGCGACCCGGATCGAGGTCGTCACCGAGGGCATCTTCTCCCGGCAGATCCTCGACGATCCCGAATTGTCCGGCATAGCCGCCGTATTGTTCGACGAGTTTCACGAGCGTTCGCTCGATGCCGATCTGGGCCTGGCGCTGGCGCGCGACGCGCAAACCGGCTTGCGCGAGGATCTGCGCATCCTGGTGATGTCGGCAACGCTCGACGGCGCGCGCGTCGCAAAGCTGCTCGGCGACGCGCCGGTGGTCGCCAGCGAAGGGCGCGCCTTTCCGGTCGAGACGCGCTATCTCGGCCGCAAGGCCGACGCGCCGCTGGAACGGCAGATGGCGGATGCGATCGCGATGGCGCTGCGCGCCGATCCCGGCTCGGTGCTGGCGTTTCTGCCGGGAGCCGCGGAAATTCGCCGCACCCAGAATTTTCTCGGCGAACGCGTGCATGACGCCTCAATCGAGATCGTCCCATTATTCGGCGCGCTCGACGCCGGCGTGCAGGATCGCGCGATCGCGCCGGCGCCGAAGGGACAGCGCAAGGTGGTGCTGGCGACCTCGATCGCCGAGACCTCGCTGACCATCGAAGGGGTGCGCATCGTCGTGGACTCCGGGGTGGCGCGGGTGCCGCGCTATGAACCGGACATCGGGCTGACGCGGCTGGAGACCGTGCGCGCCTCGCGCGCCGCGGTCGATCAGCGCCGCGGCCGCGCCGGGCGCACCGAGCCCGGCATCTGCTACCGGCTGTGGGACGAGCCGCAGACCGCGTCGCTGGCCGCTTACACGCAGCCCGAAATCCTCAGCGCCGATCTGTCGTCGCTGGTGCTCGACCTCGCGCAATGGGGGGTCGCCGATCCCACGGCCCTGGCGTTTCTCGATTCCCCGCCGGCGCCGGCGCTGAAGGAGGCGCGTAGTCTGCTGCGCGAACTTGGCGCGCTGGACGGCGATGGCCGCATCACCGCCGAAGGCAACAGCCTGCGCGCGCTGGCGCTGCCGCCACGACTTGCCCGCATGATCGTGGATTCGCATCGGCTCGGCGCCGGCGAGGAAGCCGCCGAGATCGCCGCCATCCTCACCGAACGCGGTCTCGGCGGCGACAGCGTCGATCTGGAGTACAGGCTCGATCAGTTCCGCCGCGACCGCTCGCAACGCGCCACCAGCGCAAGGAGCCTCGCGCGGCGTTGGGCCGGGCAGGTGGCTGCTTCAGAGAAAGCGGCGGCTTCAGAGAAAGCGGCGGCGCCCTCTTCTCCCTCCCCCCTTGCGGGGGAGGGGCGGGGTGGTCGAGACGAGCGAAGCTCGCTCTCGGTGTCTCCGGGCACTGATTCAGCGGCTGTGGCCACCCCCACCCCTAACCCCTCCCCGCAAGGGGGAGGGGAATTAACAGCCGGCATCATGCTCGCCTTCGCCTTTCCCGACCGCGTCGCGCGCAACCGGGGCAATGGCAGTTTTGTGCTGGCCAACGGGCGCGGGGCTGCGGTGGAGCAGAGCTCCGCGCTGGCGCGCGCGCCCTACATCGCGGTGGCCGAGCTGACCGGAACGGCGGCGCAGGGGCGTATTCTGCTGGCGGCGCCGATCGCACAGGCCGACATCGAACTGCGGTTTGCCGACGAGATCGAAACCGCCGACGAGATTTCGTTCGACCGCAGCGCGATGGCGTTGCGGGCGCGGCGCAAGCGGACCTTGCATGCGATCACGCTGTCGGAGGCGCCCTTGGCGTTGACGCCTTCGGCCGAGACCGCGCGGGTGCTGGCCGATGGCCTGATCGCGGCCGGCATCGATCGGCTGCCATGGTCGAAGCCCGCGAAACAATGGCGCGACCGCGTGATGTTCCTGCGCAAGGCGGAAGGCGATGCATCGCTGTGGCCAGACCTTTCCGACAATGCGCTCGCCGCGCAACGCGAGACATGGCTGGTGCCGGCGCTGCACGACAAGATTTCGCTGAAGGATTTGTCTTCCGGCGATTTGTCCGATGCGCTGATGACGCTGTTGCCCTGGGAATTGCGCGCGCGGCTGGAAAAGGAAGCGCCGACGCATTTCGAGGCGCCGACCGGCACGCCGCTTGCGATCGATTACGAGGCCGAGCAGGGCCCGACCATCGCGGTCCGGTTGCAGGAATTGTTCGGGCTCAACGTCCACCCGTCGATTGCGAAAGGCGCGGTGCCGCTGGTGCTCGAACTGTTGTCGCCGGCGCACCGCCCGGTGCAGGTGACGCGCGATTTGCCGGGCTTTTGGCGCGGCTCTTATGCCGCGGTGCGTTCCGATTTGCGCGGGCGCTATCCCCGGCATCCCTGGCCTGAGGATCCCGCCAGCGCGATGCCGACCCGGCGGGTCAAGCCGCGCGGGACGTAGGGATATCGTACGACAAACCGTCATTGCCGGGCATAGTCGTCCGAAGGACGGCGTCGCTTCCGCTCGCCTACGACCCGGCAATCCATCCTCTTTGGAAATCGCATTTTGTGGAGTTCGATGGATACGCGGGTCAAGCCCGCGTATGACAGCTCAGGCCCGTTAACGCTTCCCTCATCCTATTGGCCGAAATAAAGGCCTCTGTCGTCGCCGTCAGTCGCGGCTTCGCGCAGGACGTGGTGATATCGCCCCGTCCCGGATCGAGTGTGCGTCATGCGTAACATAATGATCTTTGCCGCTGTGATGATCGGCCTCGGCACCGTGATGGCCCAGATGGCGGACCGGCTGACGCCCGCGCGCGCCGGTACTGTTCCGCAGCAGGTCGCGGTGGTCGAGGAGGCCGCGCCGGCATACGGTCGCACGCTCAACATTCCGCACGATGCCCGCGGCCATTTTGCCACCGAAGGCCGCATCAACGGTCAGCGCATCGGCTTCATGGTCGATACCGGGGCTTCGGTGATCGCGCTGAACGAAACCTCGGCGGCGCAATTCGGTTTCCGTCCGACGCCCGGCGACTACACCGCCAAGGTCACGACCGCCAACGGCACCATCAAGGCGGCGCGCACCCGGATCGCCATGGTCGAAGTCGGCGGCCTGGTGGTGCGCGATGTCGATGCCATGGTGCTGCCCGACGAGTCGCTGTCGGAGAACCTCCTGGGACTATCGTTCCTGTCCAAGCTGAAGCGGTTCGAATACGCCAATGGCATGATGGTGCTGGAGCAATAGATTAATCTTCTGTTTTGACGCGTTTTCTACCGCAGATAAGTCTACGCAATCTGCGCAGATTGCTATGCGAACCGGTGCCCACTTCGCTTGAAAACGCTCTGGATCGCTGCCGATCCGCCGCAATTAATCGCCACAAAATGCGGTTCCCGCCTTCCGCCGCGCCGCGGCATTCGCTATGGCTGCGAGTAGTGCGCTAAAAGGCATTGCTTTCAGCATCTCACCCATGAGGCCATTCGCATGTTTCCGAAGCCGAAATCAGTGCTGGTTCCCAACACCTATGCTTTCGAATCCGAGCCGATGGTGAAGGCGACCGGGTTTCGTGAGTACGACGCCCGTTGGTTGTTCGGCAAGGAAATCAATCTGATGGGGATTCAGGCGCTGGGCATGGGGCTCGGCGCGCTGATCTCGGAGCTCGGTGCCAAACAGGAAATCGTCACCGGACATGATTTCCGCAGCTATTCGGCCTCGATCAAATATGCGCTGATTTCGGGCCTATTGGCCTCGGGCTGCAAGGTTCACGACATCGGGCTGTGCATGACGCCGATGGCGTATTTCGCCCAGTTCGAGCTCGACGTGCCCTGCGTCGCGATGGTGACGGCGTCGCACAACGACAATGGCTGGACCGGGGTCAAGATGGGCGCCAACCGTCCGCTGACCTTCGGCCCGGACGAAATGAACCGCCTGAAGGAGATCGTGCTCAACGCCGATTTCAAGAACAAGGTCGGCGGCTCCTACCAGTTCCACGAGAATTTCCCGGCCCGCTACATCGCCGACCTCACCAGGCGCCCAAAGCTGAAGCGCAAGCTCAAGGTCGTGGTCGCCTGCGGCAACGGCACCGCGGGCGCGTTTGCGCCCCAGGTGATGGAGGCGATCGGCTGCGAGGTGGTGCCGCTCGACACCGAGCTCGACCATACCTTCCCGAAATACAATCCCAATCCCGAAGACATGGAAATGCTGCACGCGATCCGCGATGCGGTGCTGGCGCACAAGGCCGATGTCGGATTGGGCTTTGACGGCGACGGCGACCGCTGCGGCGTGGTCGACAATACCGGCGAGGAGATCTTTGCCGACAAGGTCGGCGTGATGCTGGCGCGCGACATGTCGGCGATCACGGCGAATGCGCAATTCGTGGTCGATGTGAAATCGACCGGGCTGTTCGTCACCGATCCCGTGCTGCAGAAGCAGGGCGCCAGGACCACGTACTGGAAGACCGGCCATTCCTACATGAAGCGCCGGACCAACGAACTCGGCGCGCTGGCGGGCTTCGAGAAGTCCGGCCACTTCTTCTTCAACAAGCCGTTCGGCCGCGGCTATGACGATGGTCTGATCTCGGCAATCGCGGTCTGCGAGATGATGGACCGGGCGCCCGGCAAGTCGATGGCGGATCTTAGAAACGCGCTGCCGAAAACCTGGTCGTCGCCGACCATGTCGCCGCATTGCTCGGACGAAGCCAAATACGGCATCGTCGATTCCGTGGTGAAGCATTTCGAGGCGATGCAGAACAAGAGCGAGAAGGTCGCAGGACAATCGATTCGCGATCTCGTCACCGTCAACGGTGTGCGGGTCACGGTCGAGGACGGCAGCTGGGGCCTGGTGCGGGCGTCGTCCAACAAGCCGGAACTTGTGGTGGTGGTCGAAAGCCCGGTGTCCGAGCAACGGATGCGCGACATGTTCGAGGCGATGGATTCGGTGCTGCGCACTCATCCCGAGGTCGGCGAATATAATCAGAAGATCTGAGGCGTTACCTTACAATGAACGCTCTGGGATACTGGATCGCCCGCAATTTCGCGGGCGATGACACTTGCAATGATTGATCTATTCTACGCTGCCGGCACCGGCAGGGCGGTGACCGACTTGATCTTCTCCATCGCAAAACGCGACGTCACGTTCTTCAGCGGCACCGCGCTGATCAGCTTTTTGTAAAACACGTCGTAACTCTGCATGTCCGCGACCACGACGCGCAGCATGTAATCGACGTCGCCGGCCATCCGGTAGAATTCCATCACCTCCGGCATCGCGCTGACGGCATCGGCGAAGGTTCTAAGCCAGGCCTCCGAATGATCGGCGCTCTCAACCGAGACGAACACGGAGATTCCGAGGCCGATCTTGTTCTGGTCGACCAGCGCCACCCGGCGCAGGATGATGCCGTCTGCCTCGAGCCGTTGGATGCGCTTCCAGCACGGCGTGGATGAGAGGCCGACCCGGTCGCCGATCTCGGCCACCGACAGCGAGGCATCTTCCTGCAGAACGGTCAGGATTTTGCGGTCGATCGCGTCGAGCCGTCGGTTGGGCTCGAGGACGTGAACGGTGACTTCGGTCATGTGAAGAACTTTGTTCCATATACGAGGTAGATCACACTCATATATAGAAAATTCTTCTAAGACAAGCCCATTATTGCGCCAACGGTGCCGGATCAGCCGCTTGGCCTCGGGCCAAAAGCTGTTCAACTTCAACGCGTTGCGGTGCAGCATAAGCGCCGCCGAACCGGGTGCATTTCAGCGCCGCGGCGGCCGAGGCGAATCGCAGGGCCTGCCGAAGCTCCTGGTTCTCGGTGATCGCCAGCGTGAAGGCGCCGTGGAACACGTCGCCGGCGCCCAGCGTGTCCACGGTATGCACCGGGAAAGCAGCTGTCCGCTGCAGGTTCCGGTTTTCATCGAGCCACAGCGTGCCTTGCGGCCCCTGGGTGCCCGCCAGGAACGAGGGGGTCAGTCTGGCAATCTTTTTCAGCGCCTCGCCGTCGTCGGCGATGCCGGCGGTGGACCGCAAGGCCTCGCTGGAAAACACCAGATGCGATGACGCGGTCAGCAGGCCTTCCCGCAGCGACATGGTGCGATCGACATCCACCACCACGGGAATGCCGCGCCGGCGCGCCTCGGCGCAGAGATCCGTGCAGAATTCGGCGCAGCGGCTCTCCGTCAGGATGGCGCTGCAATCCTCGAGCAACCTGTCGGCATCGGGCAGGCTGACCTTCCACAATTCCGGATCGCGGAACGTCACGGCGGTGCGCTCGCCGCTGGGGTCGATCATGATGTTCGAGATCGGCGTCACCAGGCCCGGCATGTGCACGAGGTGCCTTGTGTCGATGCCCTCGTCGGCAAGCTTGTCGAAAATATACCGGCTTGAGGTTTCGCCGGCGTCGCCCATCGGCCCGCAGATCGAGGCCCGCCCGCCCAGACGAACGATACCGATCGCCGCGTTGAGCGCATTGCCGCCGCCGATCTGGTCGAAATGGCTGGCGCTCACCTTGAAGCCGCGCTCGGGCAGTTCCTGGATCCGAAAGATCAGGTCACGTACCGGGATGCCAATGCACAGGATACGCGGCGGGATTTTAGGCACCGCTATCGGGCCCGGCTTGCACCCATCGTCCAAGCAGATGATGCGCAATGGCAAACGGATGCGGTCCGGCCAGTCCGTCCGGATGCTGCCGTTTGATCATCAAGGTGGCCTCCCTGCGGTCGAACCAGCGCGCGTCTTCCAGTTCCGAATGATCGACGATGATGTCTTCGTTGGTGGCGCGCGCCGTGCAGCCGATCATCAGGGATGACGGGTAGGGCCAGGGCTGCGTCATGTAGTAATTCACGTCGGTGCAGCGAATGCCGCTTTCCTCGAAGATTTCGCGGCGGACCGCGTCCTCGATGGTTTCGGCCGCCTCGACGAAACCGGCGAGGCACGAATACATCCCGGGCGGGAACTGCTTCTGCCGGCCCAGCAGCACCTTGTCGCCTGACGTCACCAGCATGATCACGACGGGGTCGGTGCGTGGAAAGTGCTCGGCCTTGCAATTGGGGCAATCGCGCTTCCAGCCGCCTTGCTTCATCGCCGTCCGGGTGCCGCAATTGGCGCAATAGCCATGACGCTGATGCCAGTTCACCAGCGATTTCGCCATCGCGATCGCCGACAATTGGTCCGGCGCCACCACGCCCTGCATCGCCATGCCGCGCAATTCGCTGACCGCGACGTCGTCGCGGGTCAACAGCTTCTCCACCGCGGGAGCGCCGATGCCCATGCCGAAGATCGCGGCCCCCTCGCGCAGGCCTAAAAAGATGGTGCCGGGATTGGCGCCGTGCTTGAGCGCCTCGTCGATCGTCAATAGCGCGCGCGAGCCGCCGTTTTCCCTGGCGACCACCAGCGAATCACGATGCAGCACATAGGCGCGGGTGTCGCGCTTGCCTTCCAGCGCCAACAGCTTGGCGTCGTCGGTGCGCAAATGCGCGGCGCGATCGAGCACATGGGTGACGAAGGCCGGCTGGCCCAGCGGAAATGAATCGAATGCGGTCATGATTACCCTAGCCAGATTTTACGGCGAAGCGCGCTGATGAAGTGCTGGACTTCCTCTGCGTCATGTTCGAGCGGCGGCATCACGCCCCAGACCGGGCGCGGCCAGGCGGCATCGCTCGAGCGACGGGCGACGATGTGGACGTGCAGTTGCGGCACCACGTTGCCGAGGGCTGCGATATTTAGTTTGTCGCATTTGGTGATGTCTTTCAGGGCGCGGCCGACGCGGCTGATTTCGGTCATCAATTGCGCCTGCTCGACCTCGTCGAGGTCGATGATCTCGCAGACTTCCGGACGGCGCGGAACCAGCAACAGCCACGGATAGTGTGCGTCCTTGATCACCAGCACGCGGCTCAGCGGCAGGTCGCCGATGTCGATGGTGTCTTTTTTGAGCTGTGAGTTCAGCGACCAGGCAGAGTTCGGGCATGTCTATTCCTGCAACGCCAGCAATGACGTGGATGCCCGGCATCAAGCCGGCCATAAGGGCAAGTAATGCCTTTCCGTGTTTTTGCACAAGCCCCGCAAAGCGCGTGCCTGGCGCTTGCTTTCCGGCCCTTTTGGCCCCAAATAGGGACCGGGAGATTGGCGGTGGACGAGCCACTCGCCAACCGGGTCAGGTCCGGAAGGAAGCAGCCCTAACGAGGTCCGGATCGGGTCGCTCGTCAGTCTCCTACCTGTTTTTCGCCTGTTTTTTCGGCCGAATCGCGCCAAAAAGGGGTGACCCGTCCTGCGCTTGATTCTCCTGCTAGTCCGCAAGCCGGCTTCGAGTGACAATCAATTGCGGATCGATCGATGACCGACGCTGGCAGCCCGACCCAATCTTCCGCTGACACGTCCTCGGCGCCGTCCGACAGCACCCATCAGGGTGGTTTCGATCTCGGCGGAGCGCCGGAGGCGGGCAAGCCCTATCGGGTGCTGGCGCGGAAATACCGCCCCTCCAGTTTCGAGGATTTGATCGGCCAGGACGCAGTGGTGCGCACCGTTTCCAATGCGTTCGAAACCGGGCGGATTCCGCAGGCCTGGATCCTGACCGGGGTGCGCGGCGTCGGCAAAACCACCACGGCGCGGATCCTCGCCCGGGCGCTGAATTACGAATTGCCGGACGGTTCCGTGAAAGGGCCGACCATCCACATGCCGGTGCCGGGCATCCATTGCCAGGCGATCATGGAAAGCCGGCACATGGACGTGCTGGAAATGGACGCCGCGTCCCACACCGGCGTCGACGACGTGCGCCAGATCAATGACAGCGTGCGCTATGCGCCGGCCAGTGCGCGTTACAAGGTCTACATCATCGACGAAGTCCACATGCTGTCGACCGCGGCCTTCAACGCCTTCCTGAAGACGCTGGAAGAGCCGCCGGAACACGCCAAGTTCGTGTTCGCCACCACGGAAATTCGCAAGGTTCCGGTGACGGTGCTGTCGCGCTGCCAGCGCTTTGACCTGCGCCGGGTCGAGGCCGACGTGCTGATGAAGCACCTGGCCAATATCGCGGCCAAGGAAAATGTCGAGGTCGAGCCCGAGGCGCTCGGTATCGTCGCCCGCGCCGCCGAGGGCTCGGTGCGCGATTCGCTGTCGCTGTTCGATCAGGCGATCGCGCACGCGGCAGGTCCGGTGCGCGCCGATGCGGTGCGGCAGATGCTGGGATTGGCCGACCGCACCCGTGTGATCGACTTGTTCGAGTCGCTGGCGCGCGGCGACATCGCGAGCGCCTTCAAGGAATTCCGCGATCAATATGACACCGGCGCCGATCCGATCGTGGTGCTGTCCGATCTCGCCGAATTCGTCAATTTCGTTACCCGGGTCAAGATCGTGCCGGCGACCGCGGACAATGTCGCGTTCGGCGAGACCGAGCGGCTGCGCGCCCGCGAGTTCGCGGCAAAATTGTCGATGCGGGTGTTGTCGCGGATGTGGCAGATGCTCTTGAAGGGCATTACCGAGGTGCAGGCCGCGACGCGGCCGGCCGCGGCCGCCGAAATGGTTTTGGTCCGCATTGCCTATGTCGCGGACATGCCGACGCCGGATGAGGCGATCCGGATGCTGGAGCAGAACGGCGGCGTCTCGCCCGTAATCGCATCGAGCGCTGCGCCGCGCGGCGCGCCGGCCTCGACGGTTGCCTCGATCGGCTCGTCGTCATCGCCGATGCGCTCTTCGAGCCCACCGCGCGCCGGCGCTGAAGCCTCCGCGCGCCCGCAAATTATCGCGCCCGCGCAAGAGGTCGCGTCCGTCGCGCAAGCCGCGCCTGCCCTCCGGATCGCAAGCTTTCCCCAACTGGTAGCGCTGGCGGGCGAGAAGCGCGACCTGATGACCAAGGCGGCGCTCGAGGCCGATGTCCGTCTGATCCGGATCGAGGACGGGCGGCTCGAGGTCGCGCTGGAACGCAATGCCGCGCGCACGCTGATCAACGATCTGTCGCGCAAGCTCGAGCAGTGGACGGGCCGGCGCTGGACCGTGATCGTGTCCAACGAACCGGGACAGCCGACGCTGCGGTCGCAGAACGAGGTCGAGAAGAACCAGCGGGAACGCGCCGCGGAAGCCGATCCGCGGGTCAGGGAAGTGCTGGCGCGATTTCCCGGCGCCAAGGTCGTCGAGGTGCGCCGGCTCGCGCCCGAGCCGCCGGAATCCGATGCCGGCGTCGACGATCCCGCCGACAGCGACGACGAATAGATATTTTCGAGAGGCAAGAGGAATATCCGATGGCTGATTTTCTCGGCATGATGAAACAAGCGGCGCAACTGCAATCGAAGATGCAGGCGATGCAGGAAGAACTCGGCCATGTCGAGGTCGAAGGCATCTCCGGCGGCGGCCTTGTCGCCGTGCGCATGACCGCGAAGATGGAAGTCAAGGCGGTGAAGATCGACCCTTCGCTGATCAAGGCCGACGAGTCCGAGATCCTCGAGGACCTCCTGGTGACCGCGTTTAATGATGCGCGGCGCAAGGCGGAAGCCGCAGTGCAGGAGAAAATGTCGAGCCTGACGGGTGGCCTCGGATTGCCGCCCGGATTGGGGCTCGGCTGACGACATGCCTGCTGCGGTTGCCGGTCCCGAAATCGAACGCTTGATTCAGCTGTTGGCGCGGTTGCCCGGGCTAGGTCCGCGCTCGGCGCGGCGCGCGGCGCTGCATCTGATCAAGAAGCGCGAGGCGCTGATGACGCCGCTCGCCGGGGCGCTTCAGGTGGCGATCGAAAAAATCCAGGTCTGCAAGATCTGCGGCAATATCGACACGCAAAATCCCTGCACGGTCTGCACCGACCCGCGGCGCGACGCCTCGATTATCGTGGTGGTCGCCGACGTCGCCGATCTGTGGGCGCTGGAGCGCGCGCATGCGACCAATGGCGCCTACCATGTGCTCGGCGCCACGCTGTCGCCGCTCGATGGCGTCGGTCCGCAGGACCTCACCATCGATGCGCTGGTGGCGCGGGCGCATGACCCACGCGTCGGCGAAATCATCCTGGCGCTGAATGCGACGGTGGACGGCCAGACCACCGCGCATTACATCACCGACCTGCTGCAGGAAGCCAACGTCAAGGTCACCCGGCTCGCACATGGCGTGCCGGTCGGCGGTGAACTTGATTATCTCGACGAAGGCACGCTGTCCGCCGCGATGCGGGAGCGGACGCTGTTCTAACCATCGATCACGGAAATACCGACATGACGAAACGACGATTCGGCAAACGCTTGAGCTTTGGTGTGGCGATGCTCGCGCTGCTGGCCGCGCCCGCTGCGCGCTCGGCACCGGGAGACCTGGAGTCGCAGGCCGAACCGGCGCCGAAGGCCGCCAAGCTGATCAACGCCGGCGACGTGCTGTCCGGTGAACTCAACGCCATGAAAGTCCGGGCCGGCAAATTGGGCAAGCGCGTCGCCACCTATCAGGTGACCAGCGAGCCGCGCCGGCTGGCGACGGACAACGGGCTGTGCGGGCTGGAAACCGGCCCGGAGACTTTTCAGATCGTCACCAACAGCGACGCCCAGGTGGCGCAGTTGAAGAATTTCATCGGCAAGGAAGTCTCGCTCAAGGTCGACGAGGTCGCCTGTTCCCAGGAAGCCGGCCAGATGAGCGACGCCGTTGTCACCAAATGGAGCGTGGTGACGAAGCGCTAAACCTTCACCGGCCCCAACGCGTCAAAATGTCCGCGCCGCTGCAGCCATAGCAGCAGGATCAGGCTCGGGATCGCGACCAGCACGCAGACCGCGAAGAACAGCGGCCAGCCGGTCGCCGTCGCAACATAGCCCGCGCCCGACGAAAGATACGTTCGCCCCACCGCGGCGAGAGCCGTGAGCAGCGCGTATTGGGTTGCGGTGTGCAACGGATTGCGGCACAGCGCCGATAGATAGGCGACGAAGATCACGGTGCCGATGGCGCTGGTGAAATTCTCCGTCGTGATCGCGAAGGCCAACGCCCATTGGTTGACGCCTGACAGCGCCAGCCACGAGAACGACAAATTCGCGACCGCCTGCAGCACGCCGCCGATCCACAGGCTCGCGGCCAGCGAGTAGCGCCGTGCGACGAAGCCGCCGGCAAAGCCGCCGATCAAGGTCGCTGCAAGTCCTACGCCTTTGACGATCGCGGCATAGTCGTTGCGGGTGAAGCCGAGATCGATCACGAACGGCGCGGTCATGGTGCCGGAAAACGCATCGGTGAACTTAAACAGCACCACGAAGGCCAGCGCCGCCCAGGCATCGGGGCGGCCGAGGAATTCGGAGAACGCGCCGATCGCCGCATGCAGCACCCGCGCGAACGCGGTTTCGCTGCCGGTCGCGGCCTCCGCGCGCGCCGATTGCTCGGGTTCGGTGGCAACCAGCGCGGTGACGGTGCCGATCAGCACCATCGCGGCCATCACGACATAACCCCACATCCAGGCCTGTGGGCGCGGCAGGCCGCCGCTCTCGAATCCGGTGACCATGAACAGCGCGCCCGCGGTCGAGACCAGCATGCCGATGCGGTAGGCCGCGACATAGGATGCCATCCCGGCGGCCTGCTCGCTCTCGGGCAGGCTCTCGACCCGGAAGGCATCGACCACGATGTCCTGGGTCGAGGAGGTCGCCGCAACCAGCAGCGCGCCGAGCGCCACGAACAGCGGCGAGCGCGCCGGGTCGGTCAGCGCCAGCAACAGGATGGCCACGATCAGCAACAATTGCGAGAACAATAGCCAGCCGCGGCGGCGGCCGAAGGCGCGCGTGAACAACGGCACGTGGATCGCGTCGACCAGCGGCGCCCACAGGAATTTCAACGTGTAGGGCGTGCCGACCAGCGCGAACAGGCCGATGGTGCGCAGGTCGACGCCGGATTCGGTCATCCACACCAGAAGCGTCGACCCCGACAGCGCCAGCGGCAGGCCCGACGAAAAGCCGAGCAGCAACACGATCAGCACCCGCCGCTGCAGGTAGACGGCAAAGCCGTCTCGCCAGGAGGTGGGGGGCGGGGGTGATGCGTCGGGGGGATGATCGGGCGCGGTGTTCATCCCGCAAGGCTAGCAGATTCGAAGAAAAAACCGTCATCGCCCGGCGCTATGCGCAATTGCGCATTAGGACCAGGCGATGTCGCGCGATGACGGCCCGTCCCTACTCCCCGGCCTGCAGCTTGCGCGGCAGCGGGAATAGCTCGGGCGCAGCCGACTTGACGACGCGCGGGGCTTCGGCCGGCGCGTCGCTCTTGGAGAAATCCAGCTCCTCGATCATTCCTGCGCGCTTTTCGATCTTGTCGGCGGAAATCAGGATCTGCCGAACATCCTCATTGGCCTGTCCGAAATGGTTTTGCAATTTCAGCACGCGGTCGCGCAGGCGGCCGAGGTCGTCGCCGAGGTTGAGCACTTCGGTGCGGATCTGGTCGGCGGCGTCGCGCATCCGCGCATCCTTGAGGATCTGCTGCATCACCTGGATCGCCAGCATCAGCAGCGACGGCGATACCAGCACCACGCGGGCGCGATAGGCCTTCTGCACCACGTCGTCGAAACCGTCGTGAATCTCCGCATAGACCGATTCCGACGGCACGAACATCAGCGCGGTATCCTGCGTCTCGCCGGCGATCAGATACTTCTCGGCGATGTCGCTGACATGCTTCATCACGTCGCCGCGCAGCCGCTGCGCGGCTAGTTTGCGTTCCTCGTCCGAGCGCGCGTCGTGCAGCGCGGTCACGGCTTCGAGCGGAAATTTCGCATCGATGCAGAGCGGGCGCTGATCCGGCAGGAACACCACGCAATCCGGCCGCTTGCCGGTCGAAAGCGTGAACTGGAATTCGTAGGAGCCTTTCGGCATGCCGTCCTGGACGATCGCTTCCATCCGCGCCTGGCCGAAGGCACCGCGCGATTGCTTGTTGGCGAGCACGTCGCGCAAGGTGGTGACCTGCGAGGTCAGATCGGTGAGGTTCTTGTGCGCATTGTCGATGATGCCGAGCCGCTCATGCAGTACGCGCAGGGAATCCATGGTGTTGCGCGTGGTCGCTTCCATCGACTGGCCGACCCGGTGGGTGACCGAATCCAGCCGCTCGCTGACCGCGCGCGCCATCTCGGCCTGGCGGCCCGCCAGCGCCTGTCCCATCGCATCGACCCGTCCGGTGGCCTCACTCTGGGCACGGAGCATTTCGCCGAGGCGCTCCTCCAACTCGTCGGCCCGGATCGCCTGTGCCATCGCCAGTTCGGCGCCGCGGCGGCCGGAGCGGGCGATCACGATGGCAATGCTCAATAACAGCAGCAGGGCCAGCGCGGCGAAGCCGGTGAGTGCGGTGCTGACGCGAATTGGCCAGTCGCCGACGATGAAAAGGATCTCGTTCATGCCGCCCTTGTAACCGATTCGCCCTTGAATACGAACGAAGAGGGAACATTTATGGTTAATCAAACCCTAATTTTCATGGTTAACGCCGCCTTAAATTTCATGGTTAGCGAAGCGTTAACGTGAGCCCGCGGCGATTGACCCCGGCAGATCAGCGGCTTAAATCGCCCACCCAGAGCATGATCCGGAAACGTGGATACCGGTTTTCCGAAAAGATCATGCTCCAATAAATAGATAGAGCGGGATGACGATTTGAAGATAAGTCATTCCGCTTTAGGTAGTTGCAGACATCATCATGGCCATCCGA
Organism: uncultured Alphaproteobacteria bacterium; assembly: GCA_963755895.1. Taxonomy (GTDB): domain Bacteria; phylum Pseudomonadota; class Alphaproteobacteria; order Rhizobiales; family Xanthobacteraceae; genus Bradyrhizobium. The sequence continues at coordinate 15,375 of CAVWMD010000012.1, read as the reverse complement.
GAAATCATCATCCTGCCGGACAAGCAGTTGCGGCTCGTCTCCAAACCCGTCGACAAGGTGACGGCGGAGATCCGCAAGCTCGCCGACGACATGTTCGAGACCATGTACGACGCGCCCGGCATCGGGCTTGCGGCGATCCAGGTCGCGCAGCCGTTGCGGCTGATCACCATGGATCTCGCCAAAAGGGACGAAGACGGCGAGACCACGCCGCGGCCACGGGTGTTCATCAATCCGGAAATCATCTCGTCCTCGGAAGAGCTGTCGATCTATGAGGAGGGCTGCCTGTCGATCCCGGAATATTACGAAGAGGTCGAGCGGCCAGCCAAGGTGCGCGTGCGCTTCACCGATCTCGATGGCAAGGTGCATGAGGAAGACGCCGAGGGCCTGTTCGCCACCTGCATCCAGCACGAGATCGACCATCTCAACGGCGTGTTGTTCGTGGATTATCTGTCGAAGCTGAAGCGCGACCGCGTGCTGAAGAAGTTTGCAAAAGCCGCGAAGCAGCGCGCGGTGGAGTAGCGCTATCGCTATCCGCCGTCATGCCCGGGCTTGACCCGGGCATCCACGTCGTGCCGGCGCTTAAGACGTGGATGGCCGGGACAAGCCCGGCCATGACGAGTAAATTGAAGCGTCTTTTGCTGGATATTTCCTCACCATGCCACTCCGCCTGATCTTCATGGGCACGCCCGATTTCGCGGTGCCGACGCTGCTGGAGCTTGTGGCGCATGGCCATGAGATCGCGGCGGTGTATAGCCGCGCGGCAAAGCCCGCCGGGCGCGGTATGAAGTTGCAGCCGACGCCGGTGGCGCTGCAGGCGGAGCGGCTCGGCATCCCGGTGCTGACGCCTTCGACATTGAAGACGCCGGAAGCGCTCGAAACTTTGCAGGCGCATCAGGCGGATGCGGCGGTGGTCGTCGCTTATGGCATGATCCTGCCGAAAGCCATTCTCGACGCGCCGCCGCTCGGCTGTTTCAATCTGCATGGCTCGCTGCTGCCGCGCTGGCGCGGGGCGGCGCCGATCAACCGCGCCATCATGGCCGAGGACACCGAGAGCGGCGTGATGGTGATGAAGATGGATGTCGGCCTCGATACCGGCGACGTGGCGATGGCCGAGCGCATCGCGGTGACCGATGCGATGACGGCGGTCGATCTACACGACGCGCTGGCGCCGCTCGGGGCCGATCTGATGGTGCGGGCGATGGGTGCGCTGGAGCGCGGCAGGTTGCAACTCACCAGACAGAGCGATGACGGCGTGACCTACGCCGCCAAGATCGACAAGGCCGAGGCGCGGATCGACTGGAACAGGCCGGCGCATGCGGTGCTGCGCCACATCCACGGCCTGTCGCCGTTTCCCGGCGCGTGGGCCGAGATCGCGCTCGACGGCCAGCCTGCGCGGATCAAGATCCTGCGCTGCGAGAAGGTCGAGCGCTCCGGTCTGCCCGGCGATCTGCTCGACGAGCATCTCGTGGTCGCCTGCGCTGAGGGCGCGATCCGGATTCTCGAATTGCAGCGCGCCGGCAAGGCGCCGATGAAGGCCGGGGATTTTCTGCGCGGCACTCCGCTCAAGCCGCCGCTACGGTTCGCCTGATGCCCCGCTACAAACTCATCATCGAATATGACGGCGCGCCGTTCTGCGGCTGGCAGTTGCAGGACAATGGCGCGTCGGTGCAGGGCGCGCTGGAGACCGCGGTGAGAGCGATCTGCGGCGAACAGGTCCGCGTGCACGGCGCCGGTCGCACCGATGCCGGCGTGCACGCGCTGGCGCAGGTCGCGCATTGCGACATCCAGAAGCACTTTGTGCCGGGCCGCTTTCGCGACGGCCTCAACGCTCATCTGCGGCCGCATCCGATCGGCGTGCTGTCGGCGGAAATCGTGCCCGATACGTTCGAGGCGCGGTTTTCGGCCAGGAAGCGCCATTATCGCTATCGCATCAGCAATCGCCGCGCCAACCTCGCGATCGACATCGGCCATGTCTGGCGCCTGCCGCGCCCGCTCGATGCCGATGCGATGCACCAAGCCGCGCAGCGCCTGATCGGCAAGCACGATTTCACCACTTTTCGCGATACTGAATGCCAGGCGAAGTCGCCAGAGAAGACGCTCGACCAGCTCGACGTGATCCGCAATGGCGACGAGGTCGATATCATCACGTCGGCGCGCTCGTTCCTGCACAGCCAGGTGCGTTCGATGGTGGGGTCGTTGGTTTGGGTCGGCGAGGGCCGCTGGACTGCCGATGATTTGCAGCGTGCGCTGGATGCCCGCACCCGCGCCGCCTGCGGCCCCGTCGCGCCGCCTGACGGGCTGTATCTGGTGCGGGTGGATTATTGAACGGCGAGCCGCGGCTTTTTCTACAACCCGTCATACCCGCGAAGGCGGGTATCCAGTAATACGAGGCATTGCCGATCAATCTCTAACGTCGCGGAATACTGGATCGTCTGCCTGCGCGGACGATGACGAGGTCGCCAAAATACCGATCCAGCACGCCGCGATAGATCTTCGTCAGCTTTTCCAGGTCCGACACCGGCGTGCGCTCGTCGATCTGGTGCATGGTCTGGCCGACCAGGCCGAATTCGATCACAGGGCAGTAGCTCGAGATGAAGCGCGCGTCCGAGGTGCCGCCGGAGGTGGAGAGTTCGGGTTTGCGTCCGGTCACCTCCTCGATCGCGCTGACCGCGAGATCGGTGAAGGGGCTGGGCTTGGTCACGAACACGTTGGAGTTGGAGTACTCCCATTCGATCCGTGCCCGGATCCGGTTGCCGCAGGCTTTGGTCAAGCGTTGCTCGACCAGCGCGCGCAGCGTCTCCTGCGTGTGATTGTCGTTGAAGCGGATGTTGAATTTCGCTCGGGCCTGGCCCGGAATCACATTGCTCGCGGTGTTGCCGACATCGATCGAGGTGAATTCGAGGTTCGACGGCTGGAACTGGGCGCTGCCGTGGTCGAGCGGCTGGTCGCTCAGCGCCACCACCAAACGCGAAATATCCGGCACCGGATTTGACGCGCGATGCGGATAGGCGACGTGGCCTTGCAGGCCGTCGACATAGAGCGTGCCCGACTGCGAGCCGCGCCGGCCGATCTTGATGCAGTCGCCGAGCTGCTCGACATTGCTGGGCTCGCCGAGCACGCAATGATCGAAGGTCTCGCCGCGCGCCGCGACCCACGGCAACAGCTTGACGGTGCCGTTGACGGAGATCGCTTCCTCGTCGCCGGTGATCAGGAACGAGATCGATCCTCCGCCGTTTTTCTGCGGCTTGCCGCCATTGGCGGTGAGATATTCCAGCACCGCGGCGACGCTGCAGGCGATGCCGCCTTTCATGTCGACGGCGCCGCGGCCGTAGACAAAACCGTCCTTGATTTCGCCCGAGAACGCGCCATGGCTCCAGGCGGTCTCGTCGCCCGGCGGCACTACGTCGGTGTGCCCGGCAAAGGTGATATGCGGCGCCGATGTGCCGATACGGGCGTAAAGATTATCGACGTCGGCGGTGCCGGGTTCGCTGAAGGTCACCCGATGCACCTCGAAGCCGGCGGCTTTGAGGATATTTTCGAGCACGCCGAGCGCGCCGGCGTCGGCCGGCGTAACGGAGGCGCAACGGATCAGGTCGCGGGTAATGGAAAGCGCATCATTCATGGCCCTCGATTAGCATGAGGTCCCGCCGCTGGGCCAGCGCTACGCGGCGCATATTCCAGTTCGCTGTGCTGGTCCCAGCCCGGGCGTCTGTCGATCGGCGTCGCCGGCGCCAGCGGATCGGGGCCGAACCGGTTTGGCCCTTTTGTCCCCTTCAGGAACAGCAATTCAACCGCACCCCAGATGGCGAGCGGCAGCGCGGCAAATGCCAGCAGGCTTGCCGTATTCGATGCGTCGGACCCATCGCCGAGCTTGCCGAACAACGCCGGTGCGAGCACGAAGACAATGGTCCACCATCCGCTTCGATTGCGATCATGCAGTCGCTTGATGGTCGCCGCCAAGGATATCCACATGCCCACGATGAAGATCGGCGTCGCCGCCGCATAGAAGGACAGGGCGATCAGGGTCTCGGCCGATCCAGGCGGGATATCCTTAAAACTGGCGCGGAACGGGGATGCGGGCGGAGTACCGAAAACATCGGTGGGATGGATCGCTACCTGCTGCACGCTGGCGCCGAATATGGCGGCGATCCCGAACGCCAGGATCGCCATGAAAATCAGGCAGACGGTCATGCCGGCGAACGCGGCGTACCAGTATTTGAAGCGGTTGATGCGCCCCCGAAAGCCGAACAGAAACGTATTGGAAACGATCGAATCCATCGCCGGCCTCCGGACGGCCGAAAACGGCCCGCGGTCCGATAGATTGGTCGCGGCGAAACGGTCTCGGTTCGAAAGATCTTGGGTTCGAAGGTCTTGGTTCGAAAGATCTAATCCCGCAGCAGCTCGTTAATGCTGGTCTTGGCGCGGGTGCGTTCGTCGACGCGCTTGACGATTACGGCGCAGGCGACGGCGGGGCCGGGCTGGCCGTTCTTCAGCGGCCGGGCCGGCGAGGTGCCGGGTACCACCACGGCATATTCCGGGACCTCGCCAATAAAGGTTTCGCCGGTGTCGCGGTCGATGATCTTGGTGGAGGCGCCGAGGAACACTCCCATCGCCAGCACCGCGCCCTTGCGCACGATGACGCCTTCGGCGACTTCCGAGCGCGCGCCGATGAAGCAATCGTCCTCGACGATCACGGGCTCGGCCTGCAACGGCTCCAGCACGCCGCCGATGCCGACGCCGCCGGAAATATGCACGCGCTTGCCGATCTGCGCGCAGGAGCCGACCGTCGACCAGGTGTCGATCATGGTCGATTCATCGACATAGGCGCCGAGATTGACGAAGGACGGCATCAGCACCACGTTTTTGGCGATGAAGGCCGAGCGGCGCACGATCGCGCCGGGCACCGCGCGAAAGCCTGCGTCACGAAAACGGTTCTCGCCCCAGCCGTCGAATTTTGAGGGCACCTTGTCCCACCACGACGCTTGTCCGGGACCGCCGGGAATGGCGCTCATGTCGTTGAGGCGGAACGACAGCAACACCGCCTTCTTCAGCCATTGATGGACTTTCCACTTGCCGCTCGCCTCGCGCTCGGCGACGCGCGCCGTGCCACTGTCGAGCAGCTCCAGCGCATGATCCACGGCCTCGCGGACCTCGCCTTTGGTGGCGATCGAGATCCCATCCCGGGCATCGAACGCGGCATTGACGGTGGATTCGAGGGAGGCGAGCGACATGAAGGTTTCCTTGGAGGCAACGGGATGTGGCAGTGGCGATTTAGGAGGCTTTTGTCGGGATTTGATTGGGCGGAGTCAAGGCTTCACGCTCCGGTCGCCCGCCGGCGTCATCACCCGCTTTCGCGGGGTATGACGGCCGATAGGGCGAAAGGCCATGCGTAAGCCTTAACTCAGCCTCTGCAAAAACCCCGTCAGATCATCCGTGACATGATCGACATAAGCTTCGCCTCGGCCTTCCAGTTCCCAGTCTTCGCGCACCACCTCCTCGGCTCCGTCGGGCACCACCAGCACCGTGGTCATGCCGAGCTGGTGCGGCACCACGAGGTTGCGCGCGAGATCCTCGAACATCGCCGAGGTCGTCGGGTCGACCCGGTGAATCCCCAGGAATTTCTGATAGGTCTGCGGCGCCGGCTTTGGTTCGAGCTCGGCGGCGATGATGTCGAAGATCGCCTCGAAATGCTGACCAAAACCGAGCCGCTGCAACACCGCATTGGCGTGATCGACCGAGCCGTTGGTCAGGATCAGCTTGCGTCCGGGCAGTCTGGCGATCGCCGCCCCCATCGCGGGGTTCGGTTGCAGCGGCGAGTGATCGATCCGGTGTACGTAGCTCAGATAGTCGTCGGCGCGCACGCCATGCTCGGTCATCATGCCGCGCATCGAGGTGCCGTAGCGGCGGTAATAATCCTTCTGGATCACGCGGGCTTGTTCCGCCGATATTTTCAGATAGGCGCTGATGAATTCGCCGATCCGCGCGTCGACCTGCTGCCACAGATTGACGTGATGCGGATACAGCGTGTTGTCGAGATCGAATACCCAGGTGTCGATATGGGAGAAGCTGCGGGGGGTTGTTGTCATGGCGTATCTTTCCCGTCATGCCCGCCACCGGGTCTCGCCTCCGGCGAGCCCGATGACAGGCTCCGGCAAGCATCCAGTAGGCCGCGACGCCGAGATATTGCGCTGGCGTCGCGGAAAACTGGATCATCCGCCTTCGCGGATGATGACGCCGGTGATGTCGTCCGCTGGATATCCATCACGGCACCGCAAAGTGCAACGTCTTGCCGCCGCTCGACATGTCTACCGGCGTAAACCCGATCGCGGCGAGGCCGCGGCTGCCGCAGTCGCCCTGTTCATTGATCTCGAACTTGCTTTCGCGGGTGCACAGCTGTTTCGCGCCGCCCCAGTTCAGCGGCTTGTCGTTGAGCTTGATGGTGCGGTTGTCGGCATCGACCGCTTCGGCAAAACTGAAAATCTGCTTGGGCTGGCCGGTGACGTCGGGGCGCAGGCATTTGCCGGGATCGATATGATACCAGCCGCGGCTGGTCACCGTCTTGCCGTCGTCGGTGGCGACCGCGGCCATCACCTTGTGCGGGGTGTCGTTGCACCAGGTCAGGCCGTTGGGGGAGGGCGCCTGCACCGCTTCGATCATGGTTGCGAAGAAATTCGGCGACTGCACGATGTCGGGCGCAAGCCCCCGGCTTTTCAGAAATGCCGCCAGCGCCGTTTGGGTTTTCGGGCCGTCGACGCCGTCGATCGGGGCCGCGTCATAGCCTGCGATCGCCAACAGCCGCTGGATGGCGGCGAGCCGCGCCTGTTCGTCGTCATAGTCGCTGTCTTCGGCGAGATACGCCACCAGATTGCCGTCGTCGGTTGCGGTCGGCGTGATCTGGGTGAACGGCGCGGGCATTTGCCCGGCGCGGCACTGTCGCGCCGCGGCGATGACAAAATTGTCCGGCGCGATGCATAGCGTGTCGCCGCCGTTCTGCGGGATCGGCGAGGAGCCATAGACCGGAAGCGCGCGGGCATTGAGCAGGATCCGATCCGCGGTCAGCGTGCCCTGGACCACGATGCGGCACGCCGCGGGGTCGATACGAAACCATCCCCGCGTCGCGGTGGCGGCCTTGTCATCGATGCCGATCGCGGCCTCGATCACATAGCTCATGTGATTGCAGAGTTTCAGGTCGGCGTGGGCCGGAGCGGCGGAGAGAAAAAAGGAAATGATAGCGGCGGGCAGCGCGAGCAGGATTGAGACGGCATGTCGCGCGCTATCCACTTCGTCATGCCCGGCCTGAAGCGCGAAGCGCGTCTTCGCGCAGATGTGCCGGGCATCCACGTTTTTCTCACGAACTTGCCGCAAGTAAGACGTGGATGGCCGGATCAAGTCCGGCCATGACGGGGAATGGTGGTGCACCATCACTTGTGGATCAGCGTACCCGTGCCCTGGTTGGTGAACAATTCGAGCAGCACCGCATGCGGCGTCTTGCCGTCGATGATGACCACGCCCTGCACGCCCTGCTCGAGAGAATAGATGCAGGTCTCGACCTTGGGAATCATGCCGCCGGAAATCGTGCCGTCGGCGATCAGCTTGCGGGCGTCCTTGACCGACAGTTCCGGGATCAGCTTCTTCGACTTGTCGAGCACGCCTGGAACGTCGGTCAGCAGCAACAGCCGTTTTGCCTTGAGCGCGCCTGCGACCGCGCCGGCGAAAGTGTCGGCGTTGACGTTGAAGGTCTGTCCGTTTTTCGAGATCGCCAGCGGCGCCAGCACCGGGATCAGCTCATAGCCGATCAGCTGGTTCAACAATGTCAGGTCGACCTTTTCGGGTTCACCGACGAAGCCGAGATCGACTACCTTTTCGATGTGCGAATCCGGATCGACCATGGTGCGCGTCGCCTTCGACGCCGTCACCATGTTGCCGTCCTTGCCGCACAGCCCGACGGCCTTGCCGCCGGCCTCGTTGATGTAACCGACCAGTTGCTTGTTGATCGAGCCTGCCAGCACCATCTCGACGATCTCGATGGTGGCGGCGTCGGTGATGCGCAGGCCGGCAGCGAATTCTGACTGGATGCCGAGCCGCTTCAGCATGGTTGCGATCTGCGGCCCGCCGCCATGCACCACCACCGGATTGATCGCGGTCTGCTCCAGCAGCACGATGTCGCGCGCGAACGCCTTGGCGAGGTCTTCGGCGCCCATCGCATGGCCGCCATACTTGATGACGATGGTTTCCTCGTCATATTCCTGCATGTGAGGCAATGCCTCGGACAGGATGCGGGCCTGATCGAGCGGACTGATATGAGCAGCGTCGGTCATGAAAGGGGTCTCGCGGTCGGAAGGATGGGGCGGGTTCTATCCGATTGCCGGACACCGCGCAAAGTGCTCGTCCGGGCCACGAGCCGTCATGTACTTCGCGGCCAGGCGGCGGCCACGGCCAGCACGATCCAGCTCACGATCAAGAGCGTGCCGCCGGTAGGGGCTGCCATCGGAAACAGGCTGTGACCGGCATATTGCCGCACGCTCAGGTCGCCGGCGAACAGCGTGGCGGCGACAACAAAGCCCCAGGCGGCTATCATCCCGATCCGGACATGGAGGATGCCGCGCTCGGTCAGCGTCACCGCCGCGAGCACGGCCAACGCATGAAACAGCAGCATGGAGGACGCCGACGCCAGCCGCGTCGCGTCGGGCTGATGCGCCGAAGCGGCCGCCAGGATGACGCCGTCGGCGCCCATGATAGCGGCCAGAATGATCAGAATTCGGAACAAGCGGGATGCCATCATCGGCTGCGCTCGCCGAGCAGGCGTATCATCGCGGCGCGCAGTTCCGGCATCCCGGAGCCGGTGCGCGACGAGGTCACCAGCACCTCCGGAAAGGCGGCGGGATGCTTTGCCAGCGCCGTGATGGTGGCGGCCAGCGTCTGTTCCAACTCCGTGGGCTTCACCTGGTCGGCCTTGGTGAGCACGAGCTGATAGCTGACGGCGGATTTATCCAGCGTCTTGAGCACGTCGAGATCGACATCTTTCAGGCCATGCCTTGCATCGACCAGCACATAGACCCGCGCCAGGCTGGCGCGGCCCTGCAGGAATTTGTGGATCAGCGCGGTCCAGGACGCGATCTTGGCCTTGGGCGCGGAGGCGTAACCATAGCCGGGCATGTCGACCAGCCGCAGCCCGTCCTTGTCCGGGCCTTCGAAGAAGATCAATTCCTGGGTGCGGCCCGGCGTATGCGAGGTGCGCGCCAGCGCGTTGCGTCCGGTCAGCGCATTGATCAGGCTCGATTTACCGACATTGGAGCGGCCGGCGAACGCGACCTCCATGCCGGCCATCGGCGGCAAGGTCTCGACCGATGGCGAGGCCCAGAAGAACTGCCAGTCGCCGGCGAACAGTTTTCGCCCCTGTTCGATCAGCTTCGCATCGGTGTCGGCGGTCATGCGAAGGCTTTCATCTTTCGTCATGGCCGGGCTTGTCCCGGCCATCCACGTTTTTCTCGCCGTCAACGTCCGAAGACGTGGATGCCCGGGACAAGCCCGGGCATGAAGAGTCTCTGAATTCCTCGGTCTTCCGCTCCGGTTACGTCGCCTTCTTTGAGGCGAACGTCGACCTGATATTGTCGAACAGTTCCACCTTCACCCCGTTACGGCGCATGATGAAGCTCTGCTGCAGCACCGACAGGGTGTTGTTCCAGGCCCAGTAGATCACGAGACCCGCCGGGAAACCCGCCAGCATGAAGGTGAAGATCAGCGGCATCCAGGCAAAGATCATCTGCTGGGTCGGATCCGGCGGCGTCGGATTGAGTTTCATCTGGAACCACATCGTGACGCCCATGATCATCGGCCAGATGCCGAGCGCGAGATAGTGTCCGAACACCGGCAACGTCGTCGGATCGTATTGGAACAGGCCGAACAGCGTGAAGAGATTGGTCGGATCCGGCGCCGACAGATCCTTGATCCAGCCGAAGAACGGCGCGTGCCGCATTTCGATGGTGACGAACAGCACCTTGTAGAGCGAGAAGAACACCGGAATCTGCAAGGCGACGGGAAGGCAACCGGCGATCGGGTTGATCTTCTCCTTCTTGTAGATTTCCATCATCTCCTGCTGCTGCTTCATCTTGTCGTCGGGATAGCGCTCCTTCAGCGCGGCCAGTTGCGGCTGCACCGATTTCATCTTCGCCATCGAGGCGTAGGATTTGTTGGCCAGCGGGAAGAACAACAGCTTCACCAGCACCGTCACCAGCAGGATCGCGATGCCGAAATTGCCGACCAGATGATAGAAGAAGTCGAGCGCCAGGAACATCGGCTTGGTGATGAAGTAGAACCAGCCCCAGTCGATCAAGAGGTCGAAATGGTTGAGGTCGAGCTGCTTGGTGTAGCCGCCGAAACCGCTGAACGGGAAATTGATGCCGACGACGCTGGCTTCCTTGGCGCCGGCGAACAGCCGCGCATTGGCGCTGCCGGTGCCGCCGATCGCGATGGTCTGCGCATCCTGCAGGTAGTCGGTCTGGTAATTATGCGAGGTGCCGACAAGGGTGGACGAGAAGCGCGCCTGCAATTGCGCGGTGATGTCGGGCAAAAGCGCCGAGGCCCAATATTTGTCGGTGATGCCGAGCCAGCCATTTGTGACCTTGAAGTTGACCGACTTGGCGTCGTCGATTTTCTTGTAGGCATATTCCTGCAGGCCCTGGTCGCCGAGATAGCCGATCAGGCCTTCATGCAGGATGTAATAGCCCGAGACCTTCGGGGTGCCGTGCCGCGAGATCAGCGCGAATGGATACAGCGTGACCGGCGCATTGCCGACATTGGAGACCTCGTCCTTGATCGTGAACAAATAGCGGTCGTCGATCGCGATAGTGCGGTGGAAGGTGAGGCCGTCGCCATTGTCGTATTTCAGCGAGATCGGCGTGGTCGGCGTCAGCGCGCCCGAGCCTTCCTGCTGCCACACGGTGTCGCGGTCGGGCAGCTTGACGTTGTCGCCCGCGGCCGGAACCCAGCCGAATTCGGCGTAATAAGGCTCGGCGGTGTTGGACGGCGAATACAACACGATCGCGGGCGAAGCCGGATCGACGGTCTCGCGGAATTGCACCAGTGACAGATCGTCGATCCGCGCGCCCTTCAGCGCAATGCTGCCGATCAGGCGCGGCGTGTCGATCTTGATGCGCGGCGAGGCGGCAATCGCGGCTTCGCGGCTGACGACCGGCGCTGCCGAAGAAGACTGGTTGGTCACGGTCGGATTGGCATCGGGCGACGGTGCGGCACCGCGCCTGCGCGGGCGTGGCATTACCCGGCTGCGGCGCCGGCTTCACCAGTTCGCTCTGCGCCTGTTCGGCGCGCCGCTTTTCCATCTGCGGCATGTTGTAGAAATACTGCCAGGCGATCAGCACGAGCCCGGACAGAATGACGGCAAGGATGGTGTTGCGGTTGTCGGTCATCGTTTCAAGGTCTCGTCGTTCGGGTCTGGCCGCGGCTTGTGCCGTGCGTTTGTAGGCTGCCGGTCGAGGCGATGGAGCGCCGAGCGGAGATCGTCGAGCATGGTGGCAAAGTCGCGGCTCAGGGCCGCACGACGGCCGACTAGCACATAATCACTGTGCGGTCGCATTGATATGATGTCGAGACGGTTCACCAGTTCGCGAAGCCTGCGCCGGATGCGGTTGCGCTCGGTCGCGGTGCCGTTCTTTTTGGTCACGGTGAAGCCGACCCGGACCGGGCCATTATCTTCGCGGCGGCGGCTTTGCACCACAAAGGCGACGCTGTTGACCCGGGTGCCATCGGCAACGGCGAGGAAGTCCGCCCGCTGCCTTAGCCGATCCATGATGAGTTCTCCGGGAAGCCCGGCTCAGGCGCTCAAACGCTTGCGGCCTCGGGCGCGGCGCGCAGCCAGAACCTTGCGGCCGCCGGTCGTCGCAAGGCGGGCGCGGAAGCCGTGACGGCGCTTGCGCACCAGTTTGCTGGGTTGATAAGTCCGCTTCACGGGTAGTTCTCCGCTGACCGGGCAAGTTTGCCACGAATTGAGGTAAGTCTATTGAGATAAATCCGGTGATGCTGGTCGGCCCAAATTGAGCCATTTTCGGCCCAAATGAGCCGCTTCCGGCCCAAACGAGCCGCCCCGGTTAAACCGGGCCATCGCGGACAGTTGGCGCGGCTTATAAGCGAGCGGCCGGTTTTCGTCAATCAGGCCGGAGCGATATAGAAAAAGCCGGTTGCGCTTGCCGCCATTGCCGTCCTTGAGACAGGTTCTAGACTAAAATCACACTGGAATCAGGGGGTTCTGCTATGCTCCCCAAATGCGGAGCAGCCGGGTTCCGTGGCAGGGAAGGCAGGCTGCCGGATTTGAGGCGTCCGAACGCAACCCGGGGTTCGTTGAAACGGCGCATTTTTGGCGTGAATATCGCGTATATAATGAGTACGCGCGGGGCTTTTTTTTCGTTTGAGTCCCGAGAATTATCCGGCGTGCGCGCCAAAGTGCGGAATATTTGACGTTCTCGAAGGGTAATTTGACCGAGTTCCGAGCAAATTGCATCGTCGGGATCAGGGTAGCCGAAGGCGGATAGAGTGGCAGTCACCGAAGAACAGCAGACCACGGCAATGCCGCGGCCGAAGCCGGCGTATCGGCTCGGCCTGTCCGGCAAGCTGCTGCTGTTGACCATCCCACTGGTGATGATCGCGGAAGTCCTGATCTATGTGCCCGCGATCGCCAATTTCCGGATGAACCGGATCAACGACCGGCTGGCGGCGGCGAACACCGCGGCGCTGGTGCTGGATGCGGCGCCTTCCGGCATGGTGCCGGATTTGCTGGCGCGGCAGATCCTTTCCAGCATCGGCGCCCGTGCGGTGGCCATCAAGATGGGGCACCAGCGCCGGCTACTGGCCAGCGCCGATCTGCCGGCGGCGATCGATCACGATGTCGACGTGCGAACCATGACGGTGTGGTCGGCGATCGTCGATTCGTTCGAGATCATGCTCGAGACCGGAAACCAGACGATACGCCTGGTCGGGCCCGCGTCCAATGGCGCGCAGTTCATCGAGACGGTTGTCGACGAAGCGCCATTGCGGGCGTCGATGTACCGCTTCTCCCGCAACCTGTTGTGGGTTTCGCTGATCATCGCGATCCTCACCGCGGCGCTGGTGTATCTGGCGCTGCATTATCTGTTCGTGCGGCCGATGCGGCGGCTGACCGCGAACCTGGTCGGCTTCCACGCCAACCCGGAAAGCTCGGCGCGGATCATCCTGCCCAGCCAGCGCGGCGACGAGATCGGCGTGGTTGAACGCGAATTGTCTGACATGCAGCGCGATCTGGTGTCGATGCTGCATCAAAAGAGCCGGCTGGCGGCGCTCGGCCTCGCGGTCTCCAAGATCAACCACGATCTGCGTAACCTGCTGGCATCCTCGCAGCTATTGTCGGATCAGCTTGGCAGCGTGCCCGATCCGCGGGTGCAGCGCTTCGCGCCGAAGCTGATGCGCTCGCTGGAACGCGCCATCGCGTTCTGCCAGTCGACATTGTCTTACGGCCGGGCGCAGGAGGCCGCACCCGATCGCCGGATGATCCTGATCGAGCCGGTCGTCACCGAGGTCCGCGAATCGGCAGGGCTCGGCTCGGATATGTCGATCAGCTGGATCAGCGCGATCGAACGCGGCCTGACCATCGACGCCGACCCCGACCAGCTGTTTCGCGTGTTGCTCAATCTGGTGCGCAACGCCGCCCAGGCGCTGGAAAACCGTCCCAAGAGCGACGTGGCGACCCAGCAGATCCGGATCACCGGCCGCCGCGAGGGCACGGTTGCGATCGTCGAGGTTTCCGATACCGGCCCGGGCGTACCGGCCAAGGCCCGCGATCATCTGTTCGAGGCGTTCCAGACCTCGGGGCGGCCCGGCGGCAGCGGACTTGGGCTTGCGATCGCCGCCGAGCTGGTCCGCGCCCATGGCGGCAACATCCACCTCGTCGAAGGCACCATCGGGGCAACCTTCCGGATCGCGATACCGGACCGGCCGGTGGAACTGCTCAGCATCCGCAACGAGCGGGCGCGGGCGTAGGGCCGATGCCCGATTTTGCGGTCCAGCGCTTCGGACCTTCCCGGATTGATGCCAAGAATTGCCCCGCCGGTGGCGCTTCCCGCGCTTGCCAATCGGGGCCGGAGCGGGTAGCTAAGGCGCTCTTTCGCGACCTTTCCGGACCTGGTTCGGAATGCGACCGGGCCCTCAAGCCCAGTATGCCTAGCGAAAAACGCGCCCGTAGCTCAGCTGGATAGAGCACCAGACTACGAATTTGGGGGTCAGGAGTTCGAATCTCTTCGGGCGCGCCATTAAAACAAGGTGTTTTTTACATTTTTTGCCTTCCGGCTGCTGGCCGATCGTGCGCTGGGGACGCAAATTTCGTCTGCCGGTGTGATAGGCGTTGATAGCGAGACCTCTTTGGACAACCGACAATTTAATCACTAATTTTATAGCCATCCGCGCTCGCCGAATGCGGCAACGTCAACGCCCGGCGGGGCATACCATCCACCCGAGCGATAGCGGGCACCAAGCTTCAGAGCGATATCCTTGTTGCCGTAAGGAATCCGCAGCGGCGTCCCTGTTACGGAATCAGTCTGAGCGGTCGTTGATGCAGCCGCCGCCGCCGCAGCAGCTTTGCGTTTTCGGGACATCTTCTTCGGCGCCGTCGATTGCGCTGCAATTGATCCCGCCGGCCTGAAGGCGGTCTTGCGACCACTCTTGCGGCGTTTCGTGCCTTTGTTCGAGTTAATCCACGCCGCCATGGCAGCCGGATTGGCCTTGGCCTCGTCGGGAATGACGACGCCTTTCCCGAGCGCTATTTTCGTGGCGTACAACAACTGCGCCGGACTAACCGATTTGGGTTCGAGCTTCCCACTTGCTTCACCATCGGCGTTCTTGGGTGCGTGCTGCTTGAGAAACGCGCCGCAGATCGATATCGACGTCTTGTAGCCGGGCGGAGCTTTGATGCCGTTTTGCCGGGCGAGGCTGTCGGCAAAGCGCTTCATCGCAGGCGTGGGTGGGTATGCTGCAGTGCAGTTGCCGACCGCGGCACTAAGCAAGGGAGGTCCCCCCACGGCGCCTTCCATGAGCTTGCCGATGATGCGCTGGGCGACATCACACACGGCGTCGATTGCGCCGACCATCTCCTGCTTGCCGAGGACGACATCGTCGAGGTGGCATTCAAGTTGCGCCGTCACGCCCGGGTCGACCAGCGCCCCGCGGTGCGCGTACGCGATCTCACAAGGGGCGGCGACAAGGAGCAAGTCCGTGGCTACGTCCGCGACGGACGCCTTTCAACTTTGGCACATTGAGACACCGGCTGCTCATCAACAGGTGCCTTCTCGCGCGATACGTCGGCGCTGCGGACGATGTACGTCGAGATTCTGCAAG
>CAVWMD010000011.1:0-125025 GCA_963755895.1 uncultured Alphaproteobacteria bacterium | reverse complement strand
GTCCGACCGTCCGGCGTAGGACGGCAGATAGCCGCCGGCGTGCGCGGCGCACATCTTCAGGCCCGGAAAACGATCCAGCGTTCCGTCGAAGATCAGATGCGAGAGCGCGATGGTGGTCTCCAGCGGATTGCCGATCACGTTGGTCAATCCGCCGTTGCCCGCCAGCCGTTTGTCCATCTCCGGAATCCCCTGGGGGTGCATAAAGACCAGGACGCCGAGCTGTTCCGCCTTGCGCCAGAACGGGTCGAACTTGGGCGCGGAGAGCTCGTCGCCGTTGACGTGTCCGCCGATCGCGGCGCCGCGCAGGTTGTACTCCTTCACACCTTCTTCGAGCTGCTCGGCGGCCAGATCGGGAAACTGCAAGGCCACCGAAGCGAAGGCCACAAACCGGTCCGGATACTTTGCGCAGAGCTCGGCAAGTTTTTCGTTCTGGATCTTGATCACCTGCGCGGCGACGTCGCGCTCCGCTGCATACCAGGTTGGGTTGACGCTGAGAGCCTGCATATCGGTGCCCCACTCGTCCATGGTTTGGAAACGCGCCGGTGTTTGAGAAAACCCCATGACGGAGGGGTCGTTGGGCGCGGTTTTCACGCCCATCAGCGCCGTGGCTTCCGGAACGACGACGTGGGCGTGAATGTCGATGGTTCGAATGCTCCGGCCGCCGACCTTCACCTGGCGCCGAGGCCGCGCGGCTGGGGTTTGCGCTGTGAGACCGCAACTGGTGAAGAGAACCCCCGCGGCGGCGGCGTCCTTCAGGAATTGGCGGCGATGGTTCATCGACGTGCAGTCTATCATTATTCGCCGCGAAACCGGTGGATTTGACGGCGATCGCGTTTCGATGGCTTGCCGTCCCGCGACGCTTCGACGGACGGATTTGCCTTGCGCTCTTCCGCGAGCTTTCGCCGCGACTCGCGGCTCGCGTCGGTCTCACGGTAGAGCGTCTGAGCAACCGCCGCGGGTCCGCGCATCTCGCTCAGAGCCAGGACCTCCACATGAAAGTCGCCGCTGTCGTTCTTCACGTGCAGCATGTCGCCGATTCGGACCTCGCGCGCAGGCTTGGCTGACTGGCCGTTGGATTGAATCCTGCCGAGATCGCATGCCTTCGCAGCCAGGGCTCGAGTCTTGAAGAAGCGGGCGGCCCAGAGCCACTTGTCGATTCTCACGCCGGTCATGATCCCATTCTCGGCCCGTTCCCGGCGGGAACTATACGAATAAATTCGTTGACTTACGAACCAGTTCGTATTATGATCCTTCTGGAATGGGAAAACCTCCGAAACCGACCGAAGCCGAGCTGGCGATTCTAGGCGTGCTATGGCAGCGCGGACCGAGCACTGTCCGGCAGGTCCACGACGCCCTCAATGCGACCAAGAAGACCGGATATACGACCGTGCTGAAGTTCATGCAGATCATGACCGAGAAGGGCCTGGTGAGCCGGGATGAAGCGCCCTACGCGCATGTCTACCAAGCCCGGCTTCCGCAGGAGCAGGCCCAGCGCACGCTGGTGACCGACCTGCTGGATCGCGCTTTCGAAGGGTCCATGAGCGGGCTGGTCATGCAGGCTCTGTCGGCGAGGAAGGCGTCGCCGGAAGAGTTGTCGGAGATCCGCAAGATCCTTAAAGATTATGAGCGAGGTAAGAAATGAGGCTGGAAACATTATTAACGCATCCGGCAGTGCAGGCCCTGGGGCGCGCGCTGCTTCACTTCTTGTGGCAAGGGTCGCTGCTGGCGTTGTTGTTGTGGGTTGTAAAGACGATCGCGCCCACATCGGCGGCGCGAGTCCGCTATGCGGCGGCGAGCCTGATCATGCTGACGATGCCCCTCGCGCTGATCGTGACTGTGGCGAAGGACCTTCGGACCGAGCGGCCGGTCGCGAGCATTGGACCTATGATTTCGTCCCACGAACACGCGCCGGCGGAAACATCCCGCGAGGCCTTAATCGCCACCTTACCCACCAGTGGGCCGGGCGCCGGAATCTCGGGCTGGGTTGTGTGTATTTGGCTCGCCGGTGTTCTGCTGCTATCGCTGCGTGCCGCCGGCGGTTGGATGCGGGGGCAGCGGTTGAAGCGACGCGTACTCCCAGCCAGCGGCGAGCTACAAGACATGATGATGCGCCTGAAACACAGGCTCGTCGTCTCCGCGCCGGTGCGGCTCTATACGTCCGCAATCGTCCAGGTTCCTACCGTGATCGGCTGGCTGCGGCCATACATCCTGTTGCCTGTGACCACCATCACCGGCTTGAACGAGTCGCAGCTCCGAGCCATCCTGGCGCATGAATTGGCCCACATCCGGCGGCACGATTACCTGGTGAACTTGCTGCAAACGGCAATCGAAACGGTGCTGTTCTATCATCCCGCGGTATGGTGGGTCGGCAAGCAGATGCGGATCGAGCGGGAACATTGCTGCGACGACATCGCGGTCGCGGTATGCGGCAACGCGATCGAATATGCGGGCGCGTTGGCCGAGCTGGAACAGATCCGCGGCCGCGTTCCCGAGCCTGCACTCGCCGCAACCGGAGGCGAACTGCTGGGGCGGATTCGCCGGCTCTTAGGGCAGCCACGGTCTGAAGATCCCGCTTCGCGGTCGCTGGGGACCATTGCCGCCGCGGCGGCGTTGGCGCTCTTCATCGCCGGTACGCCTGTAGTGGCGCAACCCGCGTTTGAAGTGGCATCTATCAAACCAAACGTCAGCGGCAACCCAGGAATGCGCTTCAAAATGTTTCCGGGGGTCACCGTCGAAAATGCAACGTTGAAAGATCTCCTCAAGTTCGCTTACGATGTCGAAGATTTTCGGGTTTCAGGAGGTCCAGGCTGGATCAATTCCGACCGGTACAACATCGAGGCGAAGGTGGAGGGAAACCCGACCAGCTTCGACCTGACGCTCCAAAGGCAGAGGCTGCAAACGCTCCTCGAAGACAGGTTCAAGCTGGCGCTCCACCGGGAAACGAAAGAACTCCCGATTTATGAGCTGACTGTGGCAAAAGGCGGGCCCAAGTTGCAGCCCTCAAGCTGCATTACCCTCGATCCGACGAAAGCTCTGGCGCCGCTTGCTCCAGGCAAGAAACCTTCCGATTTCTGCGGCTACGGGGGATTCCCGGGGAGGGGCCTCTACGAGAACACCACCGCAAGAATGGTGGACGTAGCCGGGTCTTTCTCCACACTGCTGGGCCGCACCGTCGTCGACAAGACCGGGATATCGGGGACATTTCACATCCGGTTGACGTTTGCCCCCGACAACTCTATCGCGCTCCGAATGCCAGGTCCTCCAGACGATCCCGCGCCCGCGGTCGCCGACGGTCCGAACATCTTCACCGCCGTTCAAGAACAACTCGGGCTGAAACTCGAATCGGCGAAGGGTCCGGTCGACGTTCTGGTGATTGATCACGTCGAGAAACCCTCGGAGAATTAGCGCGACCAGGGGGTCGCGCGCGGGTCAGGGGACCCGCCCTGGGACCCGCCCCACAAAGGAAGACTCGCTCTGAGAAGAGAGTCAGCCGCGCAGGAAAGCCTGCAACTCCGCCAGCGTTTCCTTGGGGGCGCTCTCCTGGAGCGAATGGTTGCCGGGGGGTGGGATGCCTGTGCCCGTCGCGTTGACGCCTTCGTCCTTCCAGATCCCGAGCACGTCGTAGAGCCTGCCCATGGGGCCAGTGGCGGCCCACAGCGTCAGCAGCGGGCACTGGATCGTCTCGCCGGCCTTGATATCCGCTTCATCGTTCTTCAGGTCGACGGACGCTGAGGCGCGGTAATCTTCGCACTCCGCGTGAAGCATCTTGATGTCGGTGGTATGGCGCAGGTATTCCTTCTGCACTTCGTTGGTGGCGCGAGCAGCCTGCGCGTCGTTCTGCATCTTGAGCTCGTTCTCGGGGCCAGGCGCGGCGCGCAGATAATGAACCAGTGAAAGTACGCCTGGACGAACTCGATAGTGACGTGGCTATAGAGATAATGCGCCGGCACGATATCCAGCACCGCGAGCTTCAAGAAAATGCAATCCGACAAACAAATTCGAGCCTCCCACCGCCGCCGGACACGACCTGGAAGCGAAAATATTCCACTGCTTATCTGAACCCAGCAAGGCGCTGAAAAAAACCGCCGATCGAAACAGTCCGATATCCACGGCGAACCATCGGCAAGGCCCACCGCACCGATGTGTTACGGTACAAAATGATGTCCAGTCTGCCGCAGGGCGAATCGCTCGACCGCATTCAGTGCCAGTGGTGCCAGAGCATGAACGTCACCGGCGCGACTGGCCTGCCGGGCCTGCGGAGCGCCGCTCGATGTCCGCAACCTGGTGAGCGAATCGGGATGGCGCGAAGCCCCGCGCATCCGCGACATGACCGAGATCCACTTCAGCGCCAGCACCTGCCAGGTGGAAGGCGAGGTAGTGCCGGTGGCGGAAATCAACCTGGGCCAGGGCGACGCGATTTTCTTCGAGCATCACGTGATGCTGTGGAAGGATGAACGCGTACCGCTCTCGCTGCTGCCGATGTCGGGCGGAATCGCGCGCGCGTTGTCGGGCATGCCGTTCCTGATCAGCGTGGCCAACGGGCCGGGGCGCATCGCTTTTTCGCGCGACGCCACGGGCGAACTGGTGGTGCTGCCTCTGCATCCCGGCATGGAGCTCGACGTTCGCGAGCACGCGTTTCTATTGTGCTCGCATCAGATCAATTATTCCTTCGTCCGGGTCAAGGGGCTGACCAACATTCTGTTCGGCGGCCAGGGCATGTACATGGACCGCTTCGTCACCACCAACACTCCGGGCATGCTGATTTTGCACGGTTACGGCAACGTGTTCGAGCGCAAACTGGCGCCGGGCGAAAGCATCATGGTTGAGCCGGGCGCGTTTCTCTATAAAGATTCGACCGTGACGATGGACGTGGAATTTCAAAGGTTGGGCTCGGGATTGTTCGGCGGCACAACCATGAGCCTAGCGAAAATGACCGGGCCGGGGCGCGTCGGAATTCAATCCATGTACGTGCACCACAAAACGGAATAGGGCGCTTATGTTTTGTACACATTGTGGCGGCAAGATTCCGGAAGGCGCGAACTTCTGCGTTGCCTGCGGAACCAAAGTTGGTCGCGACGCCGGCCCCTTCCGCCGGTGCCGGCGTCAATTCAGCCGTCGCGCTACACCGCCAGCAGCCGCGACCACCGTCGAGCAGTGCGTCTGGTGCGGAGCCTCCGTCACCGGTGCCGAGGCCAGCTGCCCTCGCTGCGGCGCGCGCTCTCCGCGTGGACCGCGTGGTCACCGAATCCGGATGGGCGCAACTGCCCGGCCGCAAGGACATGGCCAAGCTGCACTTCGGCAATTCTTCCTGCCAGATCGAAGGCGTCTATGTTCCCGTGGCGGACATGAATCTGGCCGCGGGCGAGGGCGTCTACTTCACGCATCACGTGCTGCTGTGGAAAGACCCGCAGGTCAACGTCACCACCATGTCCCTGGCCGGTGCGTGGAAGCGCATGTTCGCGGGCATGCCGCTGATCATGACCCAGGCCGTCGGCCCCGGGCACATCGCCTTTTCAAAGGACGATCCGGGCGAGCTGATCCCCGTGCCGCTGCAGCCGGGCCAGTCTCTGGACGTACGCGAACACCTGTTCCTGGCCGCCACCGGCAACGTCGAGTACGACTGGTTTCAGACCGGCATCTGGTTCACGACGCAGAACGGCAACGAAACCGAAACGCACTATCCCTTGGGCGGATTCATGGATCGTTTTTCGGCTCCGCGGACGCCGGGACTGCTGCATGCTGCACGCCGCCGGCAACGTGTTCGTCCGCGAGCTCGCGCCCGGGCAGACCATTCTGGTAAAACCGACGGCGCTGGTTTTCAAGGACCCCTCGGTGCAAATGCACCTGCATTTCGAACGGCCCGGGACCGTATTCAGCGGCTGGGGATCGTGGGGCAATCGCTACATCTGGCTGCGGCTGGTGGGTCCGGGCCGCGTCGCGGTGCAATCCGTGTTCGACCGGATTGAGGGCGAATCCAGAAATATTTCCGGCTTTTCGTACGCCACTGAACAGATCTGGTGACCAAATGAATAAGAACTGTGGGGCAGGTCTCCGAGCTGCCAGCTACTTCCGCCAAGGCCTATTAACGGCGTGTCTAATCGCCGCCTCCGCGTGCAGTCGCCACTCCTCCACTTCCAAAATGCTCTACCCGGCCACCCCCAAGGACGGCATCGTCGACGACTATTTCGGAACTAAGGTTCCCGCCCCTTACCAGTGGATGGAGGATCTCGATTCCAAGCAAGTGGCCGATTGGGTTGCCGCCGAAAACCGGATCACCTTCGACTATCTCGCCAAGCTTCCCATGCGCGAGCATTTCCAGAAGCGCATCACGGAGCTCTGGGATTACCCCAAGGTATCCATTCCGGTCCGCGAAGGCGGGCGCTACTTCTACTCCAAGAACAGCGGCCTGCAACGGCAGTCGCCCGTCTACATGCGGTCCAATCTCGCCGACCCGGCCGCGCTGGTGCTGGATCCGAACGTGCTGTCGCCCGACGGTTCCGTTTCACTCGCCCAATGGGCGCCGTCGCACAATGGCCGGCTGCTGGCGTACGGCCTTTCCGAAGGAGGCGCGGATTGGACCACGCTGCACGTGCGCGATCTCGACTCCGGCAAGGACCTGCCGGACGAGATTCACTGGGTGCGCTTCTCCGGCATCTCCTGGACCAACGACAACAAGGGATTCTTCTACTCCCGCTATCCTGAGCCTCCGAAGGGCAAAGTGCTGGAAGCAGCCTTGTCCGGCCAGACCATTTATTACCATCGCCTCGGGACGCCTCAAGCCCAGGACCGCTCCATTTACGCGCGCAAGGATCTGCCCACCTGGTTCGTCGACGGCGCAGTCACCGAAGACGGGCGCTACCTGATCGTTACCATCAATAAAGGAGCGGACAACAGCAATCGGCTTTACTATGCCGACTTGGGCGACCCCTTGCGGCCCAATATCGGCGCGCCCGTCCGGCCCGTGATAGAAGACGATGGCGCGGAATTCTCCGTGTTCGGCAACGTCGGGCCGGTGCTGTACCTGCGAACCGACCAGGATTCGCCCAACCGCAGGGTGATCGCGGTAGATCTCACCCACCCGGCCCACGCCAATTGGAAGACCATCGTCCCGGAAGCCAAGCAAGCCATCGAGACCGTTTCGTTGATCGGCGGCCGCATCGTCGCGCAGTATTTGGTAGATGTGCAAAGCCGCATCGCGCTGTTCGGCCTGGATGGCAGCGCCCAAGGTGACCTGCCCCTGCCCGGCACCGGAACCATTGCCGGAATCGAGGGACGCCAAGATTCGCCGGATATCTTCTACGCGTTCAGCTCGCCGCTGTCTCCGACGGCCGTATTCATTTACGATCCACGATCGAAACAGCAGACTCCGTTCGAGCCGGTAAAGGCGCCGGTCGATGTCGAGCAGTACGAAACCAGGGCGCTCTTCGCCACCTCCAAGGACGGAACTCGCGTGCCCTATTTCCTCACCTGGAAGAAGGGCCTCGCGCTCGACGGCAGCCACCCGGCCATGCTCTACGGGTACGGAGGATTCTCCATCAGCATGCTGCCCACGTACCGGCTGGACGCGCCCGCGTGGCTCGAACTTGGCGGCATTTGGGTGACCGCCAACATGCGCGGCGGGGCGGAGTACGGGGAGGCCTGGCACAAGGCGGGGACCCTCGGCAACAAGCAGAACGTGTTCGACGACTTCATCGCCGTCGCGGAGCAGATGGTAAAGGATAAGTACACTTCCCCGGCCAAGCTGGGAATCATGGGTGCTTCCAACGGCGGCCTGCTGGTGGGCGCGGTGGAAGAACAGCGCCCGGATCTGTTCGCGGTCGCGCTCCCCGGCGTCGGCGTGATGGACATGCTGCGTTACGACAAGTTCACCGGCGGCCATGCCTGGATCACGGAGTACGGCTCGTCGTCCGATCCCGCCGACTTCGCGCATCTGATCAAGTACTCGCCCGTTCAGAACGTCAAGCCGGGCGTGTGTTATCCCGCCACGCTGGTGACCACCGCGGACCATGACGATCGCGTAGTGCCCAGCCATTCCTTCAAGTTCACCGCCGCGATGCAGGCGGCCCAGGGCTGCGACCGCCCGGTGCTGATTCGAGTGGAAACGGAGGGCTCCCACGGCTATCGCCCCACCGACAAGCAAATTGCCGAGCGCGCCGATCAATGGGCCTTCGCCGCCGCCGCAGTCGGGATGCACCAGTAGTGGAGCAGGTTTACGACGTCTACGACCCGCCATTTCGGAGTGACCAAAATGCCGACGCTACTCCGAAACCGCGACCAGCTTGGCCGGGTATCGGGCGCAGGCGGAAAGCCCGCTCGACCCGGAGCGTTTTCGCGCCGCCGTCGATGCTGCTGAGCGGCTTTACCGTTCGGACTTGAAGTTGTAACCCACACCCGTTGCTTTATGCGTATTCTGAAAGAAGGAGCGCAGAGCATGGCGAGTCTCGATTGGTCACAATGCCCCGTAGTGGAGAGCATCCCCGGCAAGGTGAGCGGCGCGTGGGTGTTTCGCGGTACGCGCGTTCCCGTCGCGGCGATTTTCGAGAATTTGAAAACCTCGCCCATCGAAGAGGTGCTCGAAAACTTCCACGTCACGCGCGAGCAGGTTCAGACCGTGCTCGACTTCGCCGCCAAGAGCGCACACACACCGCTCGAAACCGTGCGCGTCGGATGAGGATTATTCTCGACGAAAGCGTTCCCCAAAAACTACGCTTGCTCATGAGAGGGCCATACGGTCGTGACAGCGTGGTATCAAGGCTGGTCCGGCTTGCAAAACGGGGCCTTGCTGGACGCGGCGGAACAAGCGGGCTTCGAGCTGTTCATCACGGCGGACCAAGAGTTGAGCTATCGGCAAAATCTGACGGGTCGGAAAATGGCGGTGATGGTTCTGAGCACGAACAACTGGGATTTCATCAAGGCGGCGATTGCCAAGATTACAGCGGTGATCGACGCGGTGACGCCGGGCAGCTACACCGAGGTAGAGATACCCGAATAGCCCCCGTGTTTCTCGCGGAGAAGCCGCGCCG
Organism: uncultured Alphaproteobacteria bacterium; assembly: GCA_963755895.1. GTDB lineage: Bacteria > Pseudomonadota > Alphaproteobacteria > Rhizobiales > Xanthobacteraceae > Bradyrhizobium. The sequence continues at coordinate 116,002 of CAVWMD010000011.1, read as the reverse complement.
CGATTTTTCAAGTTATGCTTGAACAGTTCTGGGGCGAGCCGGAGAAAGGGCGGCCGCGTTGCCGAGCCGTCTTTGCTGCGGCCGCGTCCACGACGTCTCATATCCCAAGCAAAAGTTGGAGTGAATGCCAAAGAATGGAAATTTCCGTTGCTATGGTGGTCCTAGTTGCTCTGCCCGGTTTTGGGTGGGCGCAGCAAAAGCGCGATGTGCTCTCAGATGACGAAGTGAAGCTGGCCTTGAGTGGCAAGGGTAAAAATCATCTGGTGGTGATTCAGGATATGGGGCTGATGGCCGCACAAGGAAATCAGGTGCCGTCGATCACTCTCTATATGCCGGAAGCGGTTCTGGCGATACGGGCTGAATCGGCTAAAAAGCAGTTCACTCGATACGAACCACCGGAGGAGAATAAGCGACGGTCACTGATGGTAGTTGCGCAGGGTTATGCGGGTAAAACCATTGCTGAGGGCTGTGCATCGATCACGCGCATTGTTCTGCTTTCCGATTCATCGGGCGGCGTTGTGAAGGAAGCGTACCTTTCAGAGCCCTTGGCGGAGACATGGCGGAATGGTTTCGGTGCCACGAATAGCTGTCAATCTCTTCGGGTCAAATTTTCGCTTGCGGATGTAGCCACGGTCAAGGCGGCAGCTCCGAGTGGTGAATTTCTGGTAGCCGTGTTTGCGGGCAGCGTGAACACAAAAATGTACAAGATCAAAAAGAAACACCCATCGAGCCTCGGGCTACAGTGATTCTCGCCGTCTCAAAATCCTTAAGTTGTGGGGTAAAAACAAAAAGAAATGACGCCGCTCAAGAAGCCACGTCCCCGGCAGAAGGCTAGCGACTGCGTCGTGGTCGTGTTTCGCTATATAACCGGCGAGGATGAAGTTCCCGCGCTCGGATGTTTCCTCCCCTACCTGAACGGCCAAGCCGGGGTCTCCCTTGATGCTCTGACATGTTGCCTAACGAAGGCAGGTTACAAGGTCACGCCTTACGACGTGCCGCAAGGGATCTGATGTTGAGTTCTGGAGGAGTTTTCAGGGTGAAGCAGTTATGTTTTACACCCTGGACAACTGGGAGATCGCGCATACAGTTCTGGTCCGCTCAGGGGGCATAGTGATTGATCCAGACTTGTCATCTCCGGAGGATGGCCAGTTCATCGAGGACCACTTCAAGGCGTCCGGCGAAAACATCACGATTAAGAGTGTGTCGAAAGTGACCCGCGACTAACCCCCGTTTCAAAAACGGTCCTTTGCGCCGCGAGCCGTGATCGCCTTGGGAGGCGTATACTGTTCGTGGGAAGACTGCACATGTTGGAAATTCCATTGGGAGCGGCCGTAGCTATTTTCGTTGCGTTATTCGTAGCGATCTTCCTTCTTTTCCTTCCGTTAATGTCGGGAAAGCAATGGAGAGCAGCGCAGGACAGGGCGCGCGCCCGCCGTCTGGCTGAGCATAGGATGAATGCAAGACTCCTGAGACTCAACATTTGATGCGTTCCTAGAGGCTCTCCTCAACGTCTCGCAAAGGGTAAGTTTTGACGCACGGCGCTGGCCGTTCCTTTTCAAAAACTTGTATGGGTCAAAAGTCAGGGCCATAATTGGGCGATGAAATACGGCTACGCCCGCGTCTCGACGGACGACCAGTCCCCTGCCCTGCAACTGGCGGCGCTGAAGCGCGTCGGCCGCAAGACCACTTTTTAAGGACGAGGGACTTTCCGGCGTGACGACCAAGCGCCCTGCCCTGCTCCGGCGCCTCAAGACCTTGCAGGAGGGCGACACGCTCATCGTCTGGAAACGCGACCGGCTGGGGCGCAGCTTGCGCGACCTGACAGGCCGTCGCTTTTTGTGGCCTGCCTTGCCCGCGGCAGAAATGCGGCGGCCCAGCGGTCTCTCACCGTTCAATCCGGCAAGACCGGAGGCCCCCGCTGAGACGCGACCGTGAGGGGGCGGCAACGAAGCGTCCGCTAAGGCGAATTCTACGGAACAACCCGCACACCCACAGCGTTATACTTTGCATGAGAACCTTGCTGGCGCAAGGCGGTAGAGGAGCGGCGTGAATGGCACTGCGCGATTTTCTTGAGAAACAGTTCATTAAGGTCATCCAGTGGACCGAGTCCGACCAGGACACGCTGGCGTGGCGCTTTCCCATGCGGGACATGGAGATCATGAACGGCGGCACAGCTTACGGTGCGCGAATCGCAAGCCGCGGCGTTCGTCAACGAGGGCCGCATTGCCGACATTTTCGGCCCCGGTTTGTTCACGCTGAACACCCGAACCCTGCCGATTCTGACCGACCTGATGAACTGGGACAAGGAGTTCAAGTCGCCCTTCAAGAGCGACGTGTACTTCTTTTCGACCCGCATCAAGACCGATCAGCGCTGGGGCACGCGCCACGCCCATCACCATCCGCGACAAGGAATTCGGAGCCGTGCGCATACGCGGCTATGGCATTTACTCCTGGCACATCGATAATCCCCGCGCGTTCCATACCAAGGTCAGCGGCACGCGCGAGCTGTACAAGATCGCCGATCTCGAAGGACAGCTTCGCAACAGCATCGTCGGCCGCATGACTGGCGCGTTCGCCGAAAGCGGCGTGCCGTTCCTGGACATGGCCGCGAATCAGACCGAACTCGGCGTCAAGATCGCCGAAGGCCTCAAGCCCCAGTTCGCCGATCTGGGTCTGGCGCTCGATAGCTTCGTGGTGGAGAATCTCTCGCTGCCCGAGGAATTGCAGAAGATGCTCGACACGCGTGTGGGCATGAACATGCATCGGCGACATGGGCCGCTTTACCCAGTATCAGGTGGCGAATTCGCTGCCCATCGCCGCCGGCAATGAGAGCGGCGGTATCGCCGGAATCGGCGTGGGTTTGGGCGCGGGACTCACCATGGCGCAGCAGATGATGAACGCGATGAACAATCCTGGTTCGGGGCCGGGTGGCGGGGCTGCTCCTTCTCCTCCAGCTCCGCCGCCCGCGCCAACAGGAGCGGCGCCGGCTCCCACGCCCACCGCCGGCGGAGGTCCGCCGGCGGTTCCCGGAGCCGAGACCAAGTTCTGCGTCGATTGCGGCAAGTCTATCCCGAAGCGCGCCAAGTTCTGTCCGGAGTGCGGGCAGCAGCAATAGGCGACGATGTCCGGCTGCGAGTGGATCGTCGAAGCCCACGGCTGTAACCCGGTTGCGCTGGCGGACATGCACCGCATGAAGCGCTTTTTCGCGCGCCTCATCGAGGGGATGCAGCTCCACCTCATCGCGGAGACCGCATGGCACCAGTTCCCCCGCACCGGAGGCATCACGGGCCTCAGTCTGCTTGAGGAATCGCACATCGCCTGCCACACCTTTCCGGAGTACAATTCGTTGTGCTTGAATGTATTCTGTTGCCGTCCCCGCTCGGAGTGGGATTTTGAGGAGGAGCTGGAACTGGAGTTCGGAGCGGCCTCGGTGCGGGTGAGACGGTTCGAACGTCCCTATCATTCTGCATGAGTCAACCCGTCGCAAATTGCCCAAGCTGCGGCGCGCCGGTCCAGTTCCGCTGGTCCAGCGCCGTGCAGACGGTGTGCCCCTTCTGCCACTCCATCCTGGTGCGCGACGACCTCGATCTCAAAAACGTCGGGAAGGTGGCCGATCTGCCTCTCGATCCATCGCCGATCACTTTGTTGACCGAGGGCGCATATCGCGGAAAGTCGTTTCAAGTGCTGGGACGCATCGTCTATGCGTGGGAAAACGGCGGCTGGAACGAGTGGCACATCGTGTTTTCGGATGGGTCGAGCGGCTGGCTCTCCGACGCGCAGCTGCAATACGCGGTCTCCTTTCTAGTCGAACCAGGCAACCGCTTTGCCGGCCGCGGCCGAAATCTTGCGCGGAAAGCATTTCACGTTCGATCAGATCGATTACGAAGTCGCGACCCTCACCATAGCGAGTTATAAGGGTGTCGAAGGCGAGCTGCCCTTTCCCTTCTACGGCAAATCCGACATGCTGTTCGCGGATTTGAAGACCGAGGGGCGCCCCTTTGGGACGCTCGATTATAGCGATCCCTCGCCCCTGCTGTTTCTGGGCGAATGGGTCGAGTTCGAGGAGTTGCAGCTCAAGAACCTGCGGCAGTTTGAGGGGTGGTCGTGACGCCGGGTGTGAATCCAAAGTGTCGCTCCTCCAGTCGCGAAACCGCACGCTCTTGCCTGCCCCAATTGCGGCGGACCAGTCGAGCGCCGCGGTTTCGGCTACGCGATGACTGTCGTCTGCCCGCAATGCCTGACCGTGCTGGATGCATCCACGCCGCTGCTCCAGGTTTTGCAGAAGATAGAGGCGGAGCAGAGCCGCCGCACGCCGATGATCCCGTTGGGATCGCGTGGCAGCCTGAGCGGAGGAACCTGGGAAGCAATCGGGTTTCAGACTCGCGCGGTGGTGGAAGACGGCGAGACCTTCGAATGGGAAGAATATCTTCTCTTCAATCCCTACCAAGGATTTCGCTATCTGACGCAGTATGACGGCCACTGGAATTTCGTCGACTCCGCTGGAGGCGATACCTGTGCGCGTCGGTTCGGCGGGACGCCCGGCGGTAAGTTACAACGGGCTTCTCTACAAGCATTTCTCCGGCGCGGAAGCGGAAACCACCTTCGTGCTGGGCGAATTTCCGTGGCGCGTAAAAGTGGGAGAGAAGGTGGTCGCCGACGATTTCACGGCTCCGCCGTTCGTGCTTTCGTCCGAGACCACCCCCGACGAGATTACCTGGTCCAGGGGCGAATACATGCCGGGAGCTGAAATCTGGAAGGCATTCAATCTTCCCGGCCGCGCTCCCGCGGCCCGCGGAGTCTATCTGAACCAGCCTTCGCCGATGGGCGCGAATGTCGGCGGGATCTGGACCAACTTCGCGTGGATGCTGGCTCTGCTGCTGGGGCTGGCAATTTTTTTCGCGATCTTCAGCCGGAAGGAAACGGTGTTCCGCAGCTCCTACGCGTTTTCGAGCGTGCAGCAAGGCGAGCCGAGCTTCGTCACCGGCGACTTCGATCTGACCGGCCGGCCCGCCTCGCTCGAAGTGGCCGTCAACACCAACCTGGATAATAACTGGACCTATTTCAATTTCGCTCTGGTAAACGAAGATACCGGGCAAGCCTACGACTTCGGACGCGAGATTAGCTACTATCACGGCGTCGATAGCGACGGGAGTTGGGACGAAGGCTCGCGCGATTCCTCGGTTCTGATTCCCGCGGTGACGCCGGGGAAATATTATCTTCGGGTCGAGCCGGAGATGGACGCGGGCGCGGTCGACTACAATCTCACCTTGCGTCACGACGTGCCCAATTACTCTTGGTTCTGGATCGCGGCCGGGTTGCTGCTGCTTCCGCCGATTATCTACACCGTGCGCGCGCGTTCTTTCGAGACGCAGCGCTGGATGAATAGCGACCACCCGCCCATTCGGAGATAATGAACCGATGCGATTCCCCGGCTATCTGATCTACAGCATGCTTCTGCTCACCGGCACCACCTGGGCTGAGTTTAAGGGATGGACGCTCGATCGCGTCAATCAGGTGAACAACGTTCCTAAGACCGTGCGCGACAACCCCGGCGCGTACCGCGCCATTTACGGCTTCTATCCACGCTACGTCGGAGGCAAGTGATTCCCATGGCTGATTTCCATCCCGAGAATCTGCTCAACGCCCTGATTTACTCGCTTCTGGGCATTGTGATCTTCGTCTTCATTTTCGTAATTATCGACAAGATGACGCCGTACCATCTGTGGCGGGAGGTGGTGGAGGACAAGAACATCGCGCTGGCGATCCTGGTGGGCGCCGTGGCTTTGGGCATGTGCATCATCATTGCCGCCGCGGTGCATTAAGCGGGAACCGCTCTGTTGAAAATCGCGCTCGGAGCCACACTACGTTCGCCCGGCATTCGCCCCTTGGGCCGCAGGCCCATGTTGACTCCCTACGGTCACGGCTCAGAGCGCCAGATTCCGAGCCGTAACCGTAGGGAGCGGTTGCGCGGAATACGAGACTGCGTTCTATGAAAGCGATGACCAAGTGGCCCCAGCCCTTTTTCTCTCCGTCTTATTGATCGCGGCCTGCGGGCTCATTTATGAGCTGATCGCCGGCACGCTCGCCAGCTACCTGCTAGGCGATAGCGTGCTCCAATTTTCGACCGTGATCGGCTCGTATCTCTTTGCCATGGGGATCGGGAGCTGGTTGTCGCGATTCCTGGGCGGGTCCTTGGTCCAGCGCTTCGTCACGCTGGAGCTGATGGTTGGCGTGGTAGGCGGATTCTCGTCCTCTCTGCTGTTCCTGGCGTTCGCCTACACCCACAGCTTCGTGTTTGCGCTGTACGCTTTGGTGATCGCGGTGGGAGTGCTGGTCGGCCTCGAAATCCCCCTTCTGATGCGGATTCTGGAGGGCCGGTTCCGTTTCCGCGATCTGGTCTCCCACGTCCTGACGTTCGATTATTTGGGTGCGCTGGGCGCATCCATCGCGTTCCCTCTGTGGCTGGTGCCGAAGCTGGGACTGGTGCGCGCGGCGATCCTGTTCGGCATCGTCAATGCGCTGGTGGCTCTGTGGTCCACCTACCTGTTCCGCGATCAATTGCCGTCGCCGATGGCGCTGCGCGCCGGCTGCGTAGCGGTGCTGCTGCTTCTGGGCGGGGGCATGGTGGCGTCCAACTGGATCGCCTCCGCCGCCGACAACCAGCTTTACGCCGACGATGTGATTTTCCAGCGCGTAACTCGGTATCAGCGCATCGTGATCACACGTTGGAAGGACGATCTGCGGCTGTTCCTGAACACGCACTTGCAGTTCAGCTCGCGCGATGAGTATCGCTATCACGAAGCGCTGGTGCATCCAGGCCTTGCGGCGCTGCCCTGGGCCCGGCGGGCGCTGGTGTTGGGCGGAGGCGACGGGCTGGCTGTGCGGGAACTGTTAAAGTATCCGAATCTCGAAAGCGTCACCTTGATCGATCTGGATCCTGAGATGACGAAGTTGTTCACGGAGCATCCCATGCTCGCGCAGCTGAATGGAGGGGCGTTCAAAAACCCGCGCGTGCACGTGATCAATGCCGACGCCTTTCCATGGCTCGACCAGAATGAAGGCGTGTGGGACTTTATCGTCGTGGATTTCCCCGACCCGACCAGTTTTTCGTTGGGCAAGTTGTACACGACTGCGTTCTACCGGCTGCTGAAGAAGCATCTGAGCGCGAGCGGCCTCATCGTGGTGCAGAGCACCTCGCCGATGTTTTCGCGGCAATCGTACTGGTGCATCGTGGAGACGCTAAAACAGGCCGGCTTCCATGCGTGGCCCTATCACGTCTACGTTCCCAGCTTCGGCGAATGGGGCTACACGCTGGCCGGCGAGTCGTGGGAGCCTCCGCAAACGCTGCCCGAGGGTCTGCGCTTCCTGACCGTCGCCGGCGTGCCCGAAATGTTCGATTTCCCTCGCGACATGCAGCCCGTCCCCGCCGAGGTCAACCGGCTGAACGACCAGATCCTGGTCCGATACTACGAGAAGGAGTGGAAGGACATCGCCCGGTAGCGCCGCGCCCTAAGGACGTGTCGCGAATTCCTCCGGTCGCGGCTCGGAAGCCATTACAGAGCCGCGACCAGAGGGAGCGGTTAAACGCAGCAAATGGACTGGTTATTTCGTGACAGGCCCTAAGTGCCGCATAAGATCCGCCACCTCCCCGCGGCTGCGAATTTCAACGATCCGGAAGGGTGCTAGGATTTTCCTAGGGATTGCCTATGCCCACCCTATACGTTGAAAACATACCCGAGGAAATCTATGAGGCTCTGCGCGAGCGGGCGCGCGCACACCGCCGCTCCATCGCGCAGGAGATCCTCGGCCTGCTGGAGCAGCACGTTCCCACGCCCAAGGAAATGGAACGGCGGCGGCGATTTCTCAAGGCTGCCTTGCGGCAGAGCGCGCAAAAGCCTCTCGCCGCCGGGCCCTTCCCTTCGGCTGAGGAGATGCTCCGCGACGATAGGAGCCGATGAGGCTGCTGGTTCTCGACGCCGGCGTTGCTGCCAAATGGTTCCTGCCTCGCGCTGGCGAGAGTTTGGTCGACGAGGCCTTCCAACTCCTCCTCCGCCACGCGGAAGGCGAATTCGAGTTCACCGCGCCGGATCTATTCTGGCCGGAGTTCGGAAATGTGCTGTGGAAAGCCGTGCGGCACGGAAGATGGTCCGGAACCGCCGCGACCAAGGCGCTGCGACAGATGCAGGAGCAGAGATTGTCCACCGTTCCGGCGGAAGACCTGGTTGAGGATGCCCTGGCGATCGCACTGGCCAGCGGCCGCACGGTTCACGACAGCCTGTACATCGCTTTGGCCGTGCAAAGGGGAGCGGAACTGGTGACCGCCGACGAACGGCTCGCAAATGCGGTCGCGGCTCGCCTGCCGGTCAAGTGGCTCGGCGGAGTTTGACTCACCAGACGGCGCGAGGATAGTTGCCCCGAATCTTGATGTCCGAAGTGGCCAGCAGTGCGTGCCCGTCGGTTCTGGCGTGGGCCACAATGACGCGGTCGAATGGGTCGTGTGTCCAGGTCTCGAACGATGCCGTGTGAAGCACCGCGGAAAAAGAGGCGTCCGCCACCGCAAGGCCCATCTGAGTGTCCACCTGGTTGAGAAGCGCTAACGGAGGTTTAAGAAGGCGCTTGATCTCGTAAAGATACTGGAGTTCCAGCAGTACCATCGGTGAGATCAGCAGATCGGATTTCCGAATCGATGCGGCAGCGGCAGGCGCGATCTTGTCGACCGCACCCGCCGCTAGCCACACCACAACCTGGGTGTCCAGGTAGAGGTTCACAGCTCACCCCAATCCTTTTGCCATTCAGCTTCCATTTCACCCAGGAGATCCGTTGTTGCGGCATCCCCCTGAGCCACCACGGTTTGCCGAGTCAGCCTGGCAAGCTTGTCCGGGACCGTTTCCGGGACGATTTGGAAGACAACTCCCCTGTGGGTGAACTGGACGGATTCGCCTTCCAGAGCACGGTCCATGAGCCGAAAAAGATCCTGCCGAAGCTTGGTAATTGTGACATGCATGCTCTTACTCTTCAATAGTATAACACCATGAACATATCCAAGAGTACGTTATGTACATAAAGCCAAATCGTAGAGATACTTGACAAGATCGCACTAAGATCTCATAATGAGTCTAGGCTAAATAAGCAAAAAAAAGCCGTAGATTCCTTGGAAGGAAGAGACAAAAAATGAGCAAGATCATTGGAATTGATCTCGGGACGACCAACTCCGTCGTGGCGGTGATGGAGGGCGGGCAGCCGGTAGTCATCCCGAATCAAGAGGGCGGGCGCACGACGCCGTCGGTGGTGGGATTCGCCAAGAGCGGCGAGCGGCTGGTGGGAACGGTGGCCAAGCGCCAGTCCGTAACCAACCCGGAGAACACGGTTTATTCGATTAAGCGCTTCATGGGGACGGCGTTTTGACGAAGTCTCCCAAGAGATGAAGCTGGTGCCGTATAAAGTGGTCCCCGGCGACAACAACGACGCGCGGGTGGACATCAACGGCAAGAAGTATTCGCCGCCGGAGATCTCGGCGATGATCCTGGGCAAGCTGAAGGAGGCCGCCGAGGCCTACCTGGGCGAGAAGGTCACCAAGGCCGTCATCACGGTTCCGGCCTACTTCAACGATGCGCAGAGGCAGGCCACCAAGGACGCCGGCAAGATCGCCGGCCTGGAAGTGATGCGCATCATCAATGAGCCGACGGCGGCGGCGCTGGCCTACGGCCTGGACCGCAAGAAGAACGAGACCATCGCGGTGTACGATTTCGGCGGCGGCACTTTCGACATCTCGATTCTCGAAGTCGGCGACGGCGTGGTGGAGGTGAAGTCCACCAACGGCGACACGCACCTGGGCGGCGACAACATCGACCAGCGGATCATCGACTGGCTGATTCAGGAGTTCAAGCGCGAGCAGGGCGTGGACGTCTCCAAGGACCAGATGGCGCTGCAACGGCTGAAGGAAGCGGCCGAGAAGGCCAAGATCGAGCTTTCGACGCTGCTCGAAACCGAGCTCAATCTGCCGTTCCTGACCGCGGACGCAAGCGGCCCCAAGCATCTTGCGATCAAGCTGACGCGGGCGCGCTTCGAGCAAATGGTAGCGGACATTCTGGATCGCTCCGTCGAGCCGTGCAAAAAGGCGATGGCGGACGCAGGCGTGACTCCCACGCAAATCGACGAAGTGGTTCTGGTGGGCGGCTCCACGCGCATCCCCAAGGTGCAGGAGATCGTCAAGAACCTGTTCGGCAAGGACCCCAACCGCAGCGTGAATCCGGACGAAGTGGTGGCTGTGGGCGCGGCGGTGCAGGGCGGAGTTCTCGGCGGCGAGGTCAAGGACGTCCTGCTGCTGGACGTGACGCCGCTTTCTCTCGGCATCGAGACTTTGGGCGGCGTCTTCACCAGGCTCATCGATCGGAATACGACGATTCCCACGCGCAAGAGCGAGACGTTCTCGACGGCGGCGGATTCGCAGACCTCGGTGGAGATCAAGGTCTACCAGGGCGAGCGCGCCATGGCTCGCGACAATCGCATGCTGGGGGTGTTTCAGTTGATCGGCATTCCTCCGGCGCCGCGCGGCATCCCGCAGGTGGAGGTGACGTTCGATATCGACGCCAACGGCATTCTGAACGTAACGGCCAAGGACAAGGCCACCAACAACGAACAGAAGATCACCATCACTTCCTCCTCCGGCTTGAGCAAGGACGAGGTCGACAAGATGGCCAGGGACGCCGAGTCGCATTCGGCCGAAGACAAGAATCGCAAGGACGAGATCGACGCGCGCAACCGGGCCGATTCGATGATCTATCAGGTGGAGAAGATGCTGAAGGATCATCGCGACAAGATCGGCGACGCGGACGCCAAGAACGTGGAAGAAGCGCTGGCGGCGGCTCGCAAGACGATGGAGAGCGGCGGGGTCGAGGACATCAACAAGGCCATCGACAACCTGACGCAGGCAAGCCACAAGCTGGCGGAGGCGATGTACAAATCCTCCTCGAGCGCGGGTCCGCAATCCGGCGGCCCAACGCCGGGCGCCGACGGTAACGGACCGGCGGGAGATGGCGCCAAGCCCAAGGACGATGTCGTAGACGCGGAGTTTGTGGACGTAGACGAGAAGAAGAAATAACAGTCACGCTACAAACACATGGCCAGGAGCCACGGCATGGCGCAGGATTATTATCAAGCACTCGGGGTGGAGCGTGAGGCCGGCGCGGATGAGATCCGCAAGGCCTACCGGAAGCTCGCGCGCAAGCACCACCCCGACCTGAATCCCGGCGACAAGACGGCCGAGGACCGCTTTAAGAAGGTGCAGGAAGCCTACGATATCTTGAGCGATCCGAAAAAGAAGCAAATGTACGACCAGGTCGGGTTCTATTCGGAGAACGGGGCGGCGGCAGGCGGGGCGGGCGCGGGACCGAAAGAGCAGGGCCCGCATATGGGCTTCGGAGGGTTCGATTTTTCAGATGCATTCACGCGGGGAGCCGGAAGCGGAGCGGGTCCGCGTGGAGGCACGACTTCTGGAACAGCCCCCGGAAACTTCCAGGACATTTTCAGTCAATGGTTCGGCCGCCAGCAGGGCGAGAGCGCGGCGGTGACGCCGGAAAAAGGCGCGGACCTGGAATATGGACTGAACATCGACTTCTGGCAGGCGATCAAGGGCACGCAGGTGCGCTTGAACATCTCGCGGCAGGAGTCCTGCCCGGTGTGCGGCGGCACCGGGGAGCGCGCGGGCGCCAACACGATTTGCCCGGAGTGCAGCGGCAGCGGGAAAGTCAACCAGGTGGCCGGGGCGATGCGCTTCAGCTTGACCTGCCCGCGCTGCGAGGGCACGGGACGGCTGACCAACCGCTGCGGAAATTGCGGCGGCGACGGCCACATTGCAACCACGGAGAGCGTGGAGGTACGTATCCCGCCCGGGGCGCAGCAAGGCTCGCGGCTGCGGGTGGGAGGCAAGGGCAACGCGGGCACCATGGGCGGGCCTCCGGGAGACCTGTACATCACCGTGCGCGTGGAGCCGCATCCGTTCTTCCGCCGCCAGGGCGACGACATCGAGATCAGCGTTCCCGTGCGCATCGACGAAGCCGGCCTGGGCGCCAAGATTGAAGTGCCCACCATCGACGGGCGGGCTCTGCTGAAGATCCCGCAAGGCACCCAGAACGGGCAGAAATTCCGGCTGCGCGAAAAGGGCGTGCTGAATTCGCGCACCGGCAAGCGCGGAGACCAGATCGTGGACGTGCAGGTGGTCGCGCCGGTGGTGCAGGATGAACGCACCAAGGAACTGCTGCGCGAATATGCGCAGCTTCATCCCGAGGACCCTCGCGCCGCCATCTGGGCGCAAGGCGTGAACCCATGACCAAGCGAAGTAAAGCCGCGTACATGATTTCGGCGGTGGCGGAGCAATACCAGATCCATCCGCAGACGCTGCGGCTGTATGAGCGCGAGGGACTGCTGAAGCCTTCGCGCAGCGAGGGCAACACTCGGCTGTACACCGATCAGGATTTGGAGCGCCTGGAAGTGATCCTCAAATTGACGCGCGATTTGGGCGTGAATCTTGCGGGTGTCGAAATCATCCTCAACATGCGCGAGAGGATGGAAGAGATGCAGCTCCAGATCGGGCAGTTCGTGACCAGCCTGAATACCGAGATCAACCAGCGCGCCCGGCCCATGGCTTCGTCGCAGCCGGGGAATTCGCTGATCCCGGTGATCGAGATGCGGCGTCCGAAGAAGTCCGGGGCGTAGCTTCCACGTCAGGTTTCCGGATAGGGCGTAATCCGGACGAAAGGCACCCGGCAACTTCCCAGAACCACGTTCTCGGGAGTTAGGAATGTGCCATTGAACCTTGGCGATTTGTTGTCTACCTGCCGTGCTTCGAATTCGCAGGTCCAGTCGGGCGAAAGGCCTGGACATGACGGCTGAGTGTCTGTCTCCATCAATCGCCGGTATCCTGAGCTGTCGCTAAGTGTCTGGCCCTCTTGACATCCCACTGGGGAGTTGTGTACTCTCCTATTTAGATCCCACAGGAGCGGCTGTGCCCGAACCGAAATCAGACATTCTCCAAGGAACGCTCGACCTGATGGTCCTCAAGACGCTGGACGCGATGGGCCCGATGCACGGCTACGGCATTGCCCGACGGATCGAACAGATTAGTGAAGAGGCGCTCCGGGTCAATCAAGGAACGATTTATCTCTGCCTCATACGCCTGGTACAGAAGCGTTGGATTTCGGCCGAATGGGGTGCCTCGGAGAACAATCGCAAAGCGAAGTATTACTCGATCTCCAAGGCGGGCCGCAAGCAGCTCGCCGCTGAGGCAGAAAACTGGAATCGTGTCTCCAGCACCATCGGTCGGCTGCTGGGACTAGGGACTCGGAGCTGACCCGTGCTCGCAAGGTTCTGGCACATCTGCGCCCGAATCCGGGCATTCTTTCGCCCACGAAGCTTCGACGGCGACTTCGATCAGGAACTGGAATCCCATATCGAAATGCTCGCCGCAGACCATCGGCGGCGAGGATTGTCGCCGGGGAGGACGCGCTTCGAACGGCGCGGCTTGAGCTTGGAGGACTTGCACAGCTTCGCGACGCGCATCGCGACGTGCGCGGAATGCCCTGGCTTTCAGACTTTTGCCGGGTGGTTCAGCAAGCTATTCGATCCTTGCTAAAGACGCCTGGTTTTACGTTAACAGCTCTCTCCACTCTGGCGATCGGCATCGGCGCGACCACCACTGTGTTCAGTGTGGTGAATGGCATCCTAATCAAACCGCTGCCGTATCCTGACGCGGACCGGCTGGCCGGCGTCTGGAACGTTGCGCCCGGTGCTCCAGGGCTCGCAAGCGTCTCCGGCGATCTCCGATTTCTCCCTCGATGTACTTCACTTTCTCAGAACAGAACCAAGTGTTTCAGTCGCTCGGTGTGTGGACCCCGGGAACAGCAACCGTCACTGGACTTGCCGAACCGGAACGGCCCGCGGCGGCTTATGTTTCAGATGGTCTTCTGCAATCGCTCGAGACTGCGCCTGCACTTGGCCGCTGGCTTAATGCTGACGATCAGGCCCCGAATGGACCGGATCGCGTGCTGCTCAGCTACGGTTTTTGGCAACGGCACTTTGCCGATGGCCGATTTCTCAACGGGCGCCAGATGACCGTGAACGCCCGTTCGATGGAGATTGTGGGAGTCATGCCACAAAGTTTTAAGATTCTCGACTTCACGCCGGATTTGATTTTACCTTTGAAGTTCAATCGCTCGACCGTCGGGCTCTCCAATTTCAGCTACCAGGGAATCGCGCGCTTGAAGCCAGGTCTGAACATCGTGCAGGCGAACGCCGATATCGGGCGTCTCTTGCCCATCTGGCAGCGCTCCTGGTCCTCCACCGCGCTCTCCCGTTTCTACATCGATAACTGGCGCATCGCTCCGGCTGTTCGGCCGCTGAAGCGTGATGTAATCGGCACCATCGGCGACGTGTTGTGGGTGATCATGGGAACGGTAGGACTGGTTCTGGTGATCGCGTGCGCCAACGTTGCGAATCTGCTACTGGTGCGCGGCGAGGCCAGACAGCATGAGCTCGCGATTCGCGCCGCCCTCGGTGCCGGCCGGGGCCGGATCGTACGCGAACTGCTACTCGAAAGCCTCGTTCTGGCCCTGATCGGCGGAGCAATCGGTGTGGGCGTCGCTTATGCCGCACTGAGCTTGTTGCTCGCGCATGGACCCGCGAACCTGCCGCGTTTGACCGAAGTGTCGCTGGACACGAGCGCGCTCGTATTCACTTTCGCGATCTCCGTCGCTTCGGCCCTGTTCTTCGGTCTGATTCCCGCGATCAAATACGCTGGACCGAGTGCCTGTGGGGCGCTCGGCAGCAGTCGTACCGCTAGCAGGAGCCGCAGCCGCCGTCGTGCGCAGGACACACTCGTCATCGCGCAGGTCGCTCTCGCGCTCGTTCTGCTGATCAGCGCTGGCCTGATGGTGCGAACCTTCGCGAGCCTACGAGCGGTAGCTCCGGGCTTCACCCGCGCGGAGCAAATTGAAACCGCACGTCTTGTGGTCCCCTCAGCGCTCGGCTCGAACCCGGATGCGACTGTCGCAGCGCAGCGCGAGGTTGTCAACAGGCTCAGTGCAATTCCGGGTACTTTGTCGGTGGCTTTCGCGCAGAACCTGCCCATGGAAGGCCTAGACGAGGACTGGGACGAAATGTTCGCGGAAGGAAAACCCTATGACTCCGGCGAGAATCCCGTACGGATGTTTAAGTTCATCTCGCCGGGATATTTCGAAACCATGGGAACGAAGCTCATCGCGGGCCGCGATTACACCTGGACCGACATTCAACAGGTCCATCCTTTCGTGGTGATTTCGGAGAACTGCGCCCGCGAGTTGTGGGGCTCCGCCGAGGCCGCGATTGGAAAAAGAGTCCGCACCGGCGAGGGAACGCCATGGCGCGAAATTATAGGCGTGGTCGAGGACGTCCACAATAATGGGCTCCAGGAAAAGCCGCCGGCTATCGTCTACTGGCCATCGCGCATCGAGAGACTTTACGCTTCCACCGGATCCAACGCCTTGCGCAGCCTGACACTGGTGCTTCGCAGCGATCGCGCGGGGACCGCTCCCTTTGCGAACGAAATCCGGCAAGCCATCTGGTCTTGGAATCCGAATCTACCCGTGACGGCGGTTCGCACCATGCGGGAAGTTTACGATCAATCGCTCGCCCGGATTTCCTTCACGCTCGTGATGCTGGGCATTGTGAGTTCGATGGCGCTGCTGCTGGGGATCGTCGGAATCTACGGCGTGATCGCCTATGCTGTCTCGCAGCGCCGGCGCGAGATTGCCATCCGTGCCGCTTTAGGTGCGCCGAAACGCGAGCTTAAGGCGATGTTTGTGCGCAGCGGTCTTCGGCTTACTGCCATTGGTACCGCGATCGGCCTTCTCACATCCGCGGCCGTTACACGTTTGATGAAGGCAATTCTTTTCGGGATCAGCCCGCTCGACGGGCCAACGTATGCTTTGGTTCCCGTTGTTCTCTTGATCGCGGCGATTTTCGCCAGCTATATCCCTGCCATCCGCGCCACGAAGGTCGATCCAGCGGACGCGTTGAAAGCGGAATAACATGATCCGCCGACGGTTTCTTCATCGCGGAGTAAGGCCGTGGGAGGCGCCAGCAGGAGCTCAGCGCCGAAATGTGGGCCGCCCGGATTGAAAGGATCTCGCCGCCGAGAAGACTCGTGGCCCTGGACCACCAATTCACCGGATCGGCCACCGTGAGCAGACCTTTCCGTGCCTTGATCACCACCTCCCAGTAGCTGACCACGCTCAAGACCAGAGGCCCGGTCTTGAGTGCCCGGCGCGCGGGAGGCGAAAGACGATCGGGTCCAGCAAATAGGGCCCCGCTACCAACGCCCCTCCCAAAAGGCATCGGCCTGATCGGGAGGCAACGCACGATCCCATCCTTCCTTCCAGGAGATCTCGCCTTGCATCGCGCCGAGCTGCGGCTTCGCCGCGGAATTCGCTCGTACAAGCCGGGCCACCGGCCGCCCATGCCGCTCGATGAGGACCTCCTCTCCTTCTTCCAGGAGGTCGAGGAGTTTTGAGAACTGCGTTTTTGCCTGGTGGACGCTAACGGTCATCAAGACCGGCTTAGCAGCCTGTCACGAAATAACCTGTGCAACCGCTTCCTCCGGTCGCGGCTCTGTACCGGCTGGTTGCACAGGCTATTTTCGTGGCCGACCTTAGTCCTTTTCTTAGTTCTGCGGCCGGTTTGGCGCGCGAATTGCTCGCTTTGACCGGGAGAAAGGAGCACAACGTGCCTATCATTAACATCGCGCTTGTGTTGATCGTCGTCGGGGTCCTGATGTGGCTGGTAAATACTTACATCCCGATGGCCCGGAGCATCAAATCCATTCTGAACGCCGTGGTCGTGATCGCGGTTGTGGTGTGGGTGTTGAAGGTTTCCGGAGTGTGGCCGGACTTAGAGCAATACCGGCTCCCTCACTAATTGAAGATGCTTCAACTTGTGGCAGTCTCGCGGTCAAGCCGCCGGGAGTTCCGCATCGCACGTTACCTACTTTGGGGCATCGTGGGGCTGACTGTGTTGGCGTCGGCGGCATTGGCGATCCTTGCCTCTCGCGCCGAGCCGTACATGAGGGATCTCATGGTGCGCGACATAGAGGAGCGGTTCGACGGCACCGCGGAGTTGGGCGGCCTGCATGTTTCCCTGTTCCCACACGTTCAAGTCACGGGAGAAAATCTGGTTCTCCGGCGTGAAGGAGCCGCCGCCGGCGCTCCCTTTTTGGCGGTGCGGCAATTCGATCTTCAGACAAGTTCCTGGGAGCTGCTACGCCGACCGATACACGTGGACACCGTTCACGTGACTGGCTTGTCCATCACACTTCCGCCGCGCGGGGAACGCCCGAGACTCCAGGGTTCAGGAGACGGGCAACCGAAGCCCTCGAAGCTCCGGTTTGTGGTCGGGAAGTTAGTCTGCGACGACGCCCACCTTGAAATTTTGACGGATAAGCCCGGCAAACTGCCAATTGTTTTCGATATCGAAGACTTGGTCATGCGGTCCGCGGGTCCCGGCCGCACGATGCCCTTCACTGCCAGGCTGACCAATCCCAAGCCGGCCGGCTACATCGCGTCGAAGGGCGAGTTCGGCCCCTGGAACACCGAGGAGCCGCGCGACACGCCGGTCTCCGGAGACTATTCGTTCACCGACGCCGATCTGGCAACCATCAAAGGTATCGGTGGGATTCTGTCGTCGCAGGGGCAATTCAGCGGAGTACTCAGCCGAATCGAAGTGCAAGGAGAGACCGACACGCCGGATTTTACCGTCTCAACCGGCGAACATCCGATGCCGCTGCACACGGACTTCAGCGCCACGGTTGACGGCTCGACAGGCGATACCGATTTGCATCCGGTGCGGGCGACGCTGCTTCACTCCGTCCTGATTGCAAACGGCTCCGTGATCCATCGGGAGGATGGCCACGCGATCACTCTCAATGTCGTCGCAACGGCCGCCCGCATTGAAGACTTGCTGAAAGTGGCGGTCAAGATGAATCCACCGGCGTTGAGCGGGCCGGTGACATTGCGCACAAGATTCGTACTGCCGCCCGGATCACGCTCAGTTGCCGAGCGCCTCAACCTGGACGGCGCATTCAATCTCCCCGCGGCCCGCTTCCCCAAGGCCAGCGTGCAGGACAAACTGGATGAGCTAAGCCTGCGGGCGCAAGGCCATCCCAAGCAAGCCAAAAAGGAGGCGGAAGGCGGCGATGAGGCGGAAGTTCTTTCGCAGCTCCGCGGACGCTTCAAGCTAAGAGACGCCGTGGTGTCGCTTCCGGACCTGACGTTCCGCGTGCCAGGTGCGTCTCTCACTCTGGCTGGAACCTACGCGCTCATCGGCGAGGATTTCTCCTTCAGAGGGCACGCGCGTATGGATGCCAAGTTGTCGCACATGACAACGGGCGTGAAGTCGTTTTTCCTTAGGGCGCTCGATCCGTTTTTCGCCAAGCAAGGCGCCGGCACGGTGTTGCCGATTCGAATTAGCGGAACCGGAACGGAGCCTCATATCGGGCTGGATTTCGGACATCGTGAAAAAGCGAACTGATCGGCTGATTGCAACTCTTGCACTCAGGCTCTGCCTTGCCACGGCAAAATGTACTTTCGCTCCGCGCCCGCCACGCGGTAAGTGCTGAAAAGCGCAAATGGCCTTCGTTTTGCATTGGTAATGGCAAGGAGAGTCGGAAATGCTCTATTGGGCCTTGTCGTTCTTTTTGATTGCGATCCTCGCCGGGGTTTTCGGGTTCGGGGGAATTGCGATTGCAGCCGCAGGGATCGCGAAGATTCTGTTCTTTATCTTTTTGGTTCTGTTCCTGGTCTCGCTGGTGGCGCATGTCGCCAGAAGAGCTTGAGCGGGAGCTTGGGTCGCAGCCTTTCTCACAAAGGTCCGTCGATGACTATGTAGCGCGCACGCACGCGTGCGTGCTGCGTCGTCACTTCCGCGGCCGACACTCTCGTCAGGCCCTACCTGACGACCGCAATATTTTCAGAGAATTGCGGGAAGCCGGCCGGGGGGCCGGCTGCGGACCAGGGGGTCCGCCCCACGGACACTCTACCTGCGCTACGGCGCCTTGCAGGAGAAGCTGGCGGCGTCATTGGTCGAGCCGACGCCTTTGTACACGGCAACCTGCGGATAGGGGCACAGCGGACGCGTCATCTCCACGTTGTTTCCGGTTACGTGGGCCGCGATAATCGAATCCGGAGCGCTGTTGGATTCGCGCCAGCGTTCGATGACGCCCATCTTATTGAACTGATCCGTGCCGCCGCCCTGGCAGTGGCCCATGCCCGGAATCATGTACAGTTTGATCCAGTTGTCGGACTTCGATCCGGTCTTCTGCACGATATTGGTGTAGCAGATTGATGCTGTTTTCGGGGGAGATGGCCGTATCGCTCCAACCGTGATACATCAGCAGCTTGCCGCCTCGGTTCTTGAAGGCGTTCAGATCGGCGGTGGCGTTCACGTAGCCGAATTTCTCATCCGCCGCGGCTGTGTCGCGATCCAGGTCGAAGGTGTGCCAATCCCAGTTGGCGTCCTGATAGGTGGCGTACTGGAACGTGCCCTGCGATAACCCTGCCGGGTTGGGGCTCCGCTGCGACAGCATGTTCCAAGCGGTTTCGCTGCCAGGCTCCTTGCCGGGGAAAATCAGCTCGCCATTCTTCTTCTTGGCCGGCGAAAGCACCAGCTTCACGGATTCAAGCTGCGCCGGAGTCAGGCAATCGTCCTTGTCCTCGCCACCCTTGCAGGAAAGTGTCGCGGGATCGAATTTGCACTTACGCGGATCGTTGAGCAGGCCGTCTTTTACGCCGTCGGCGGCGTCGCAGGCGGCCATCACGGCCTTGTTCAACGCTGCCAGCTTTGGAGCGCTCACAAAATGCTGGTCGTCCTTGCGGATTCCGGTGGCGACCATCATGTCCCAGGCGTGCAGATGGGTTTGGTAATTCGCGGGCGCTCCGGCGACGACGGCGTCGAAGTCCTCGGGATACTTCTGCGCTTCCATCAAGCCTTGCCGGCCGCCGGTGGAGCAGCCGTTCCAATACGAGAGCTTGGGCGCTTTGCCATAATACGCCGCGATCAGAGCCTTGGATTTGACCACGGTCTCATGCACCGCACGATAGGCGAAATCCACCAGCTTCTCCGGATGATTCAGCGCGAAGATGGCGTCGCCGCCCTTGTGGCCGGTGTCGGTGGTGGCGGTGGCGTAGCCTTCGCGGAGAGCGGCCTGCATGGCCGGAAAGCTCATGGTGCCGGCCCAGCCTCCGTTGCCCACCATCTGAAATTTGTTGTTCCAGTTTTCGGCGGGCATCCACACTTCCATGTCGATGCTGGAATCCGGAGAAGGCTTCATGGTGACGGCCACGCGGCAATACGCCGGCAGAATCACCGGAGCCGCGGCCGCGGCGCCTCGTCCAGCTCCACGACCCGCGGGGGCGCCCGCCGGCGGCGCGCCTCTGCCTCCACGGCCGGCGTTCTGAGCCGGACCCATAGCGACGGCCTCAACCGCCGTAATGGTGGAATCGGGAAGCGACAACGACTTCAGCTTGTCGCACGGATTTTGCGCGAGCGCGAGGGACAGAGAACCGGAAGCCAGGAAAACGAGGGCACGAGTCACGGCGAAACCTCCACCTGTAGAAGCTATCACAAATGAGCCGCAGGCGTGCGGTATACTGCCCCCGTGCAAGCTCCCGTTGGCGAATTCCTCACGACCCGCCTGGAGCGGGTGATTTACGGTCCTGGAAAAATAGAGGCGCTGGGCGCGGATCTCGAGCGGCGCAATCTTTCGCGCGCGCTGGTGGTCACAACGCTGGCCGGATTCCCGATTCTCGATACGGTCACCGCGGCGCTGGGCGCGCGCTGCGCCGGAGTCTTCACCGGCATCGTGCAGCACGTTCCGCGCGGCACGGTGAACGCGCTCGAGGCCGAGATCGAGCGCCTCAACGCCGACTGCCTGGTGAGCTTCGGCGGCGGCAGCCCCATCGACTCCTGCAAAGTGGCGATTTTCGGTCAGCTCGCCAAGCGCGAGCTGATTCACATCGCCGTTCCGACGACGCTATCGGCGGCCGAGTACACCTACGCCGGCGGCGTCACGGACGAATCGACGCGCATCAAAGGCGGTGTTTACGACCCCAGGGTGATCCCGCGCACGGTGATCGCCGATCCGCTGCTGTGTGTCGATACGCCGGACTGGCTGTGGGTTTCAACGGGCATGCGCGCGCTGGATCATGCCATCGAGTGCGCCTACGCCATTCGCCATCAGCCCATCAGCGACGCGCTGGCGTCGAAGTCCATCGCGCTGCTGGTGGAGCATCTGCCGGCGTCGATACGGACAAAAGGCGAGGAAAGCGTGGCGCATCGCGGCCATTGCCTGATGGCTTCGTGGTTTTCGATCTTCGGCGCGATGAATACGCGCTTCGGGCTATCGCACCTGCTGGGGCACCAGATCGGTCCGCGCTGGAACGTGCCGCACGGGGTGACCAGCTGCATCACTTTGCCGCACGCCATGCGCTTCATGGCGAATCTGGCGGCGGAACGCTTCGGCCCTATTGCGGAGGGGTTCGGGATTCCGTTCGACCCGGCCCATCCTAAGCCTGCGGCGCTGGCCTGCGCGGACCGCACCGCCGCATTTATCGCGCAATTCGATGTGCCGCGTACCTTGGAGGCCGCGGGAGTTCCGCGCGAGGAGATTGGCCAGATCGTCGATCCCATCACGCATGAGCTCGAGAAGATGGGTGTGACCGACCGTCCTCTGACGCCTGAGGAAGTGCTGGGGCTGCTGGAAGCCTCGTACGACTAAGGCGCTGGCCCGCTTGGCCCTAACTATACTTTCCGGCGCAAAATTAAGGGTTCTCACCGCTCCCTCGGTCACGGCTCTGTAACTGGCTGAAAATTGGGAGCGCCGATTTCTGAGCCGCGACCACAGGGAGCGGTTTCAGTCGTGTGCTGGGCATGCTCAGCAGTTTGGAGGTGAAGGTCCTCCATCCAACCTGATGGAGGTGAAGGGTTAGCCCGCAAATCTCACAAGCAGTGCGCCCGGGGCCGGGGCCAAACGAGGAAGGAACCTGGTGCGAGGTGGGCGGTGGATGTGCATACTGAAGAGGTTCCTGCAGTGGAAGTAGACCGATGTCTCAGTGGTGCGTTTTAGCCCGTTCACAAGCGTGGTCCCAAGTTCCGTGCACCAAACAGTGGTTACGACCGGAGACCACTCCGGTTGATTCCGATTAGAAGAGTGCCTTGTCTGCGCGGCTTGGCCAACTGCTCGAACACCAGGAGCAGCGAGAATGTCGAAACAAGAGCAAGGAAACGGAAGCGGGCCGAAGGTGGCCGGAGGCAAGCGGGGACAGGCTAAGCAGCCAGGCCCACCGCTTTGTCAGCCCAATGCCGCGGGCTGCGATATTGGAGCGCGGAAGATTTTCGTGGCCGTGCCCGCGGACCGGGATGAGCGTCCGGTCCGCAAGTGCGGAACGTTCACACACGAACTGCGCGAGATGGCGGAATGGCTCGTGGGCTGCAAAGTCACCACGGTGGCCATGGAATCCACCGGAGTCTACTGGATTCCGGTCTACGACGTGTTTGAGAAGCAGGGCCTCACCGTCCAGTTGGTGAATCCGCGGAACATGGAGAACGCGCCGGGCCAGGCGTCGTGCATAAATAACCGCTTCCTTGAGTCGATGGGGAGATGGTATCGTTCCAGTCCCCATGGAACGGGTGGCGTGCGATATTGAGGGCGGCAAATTTGGCATCGGAGGTTTTGACGCCTTTGGGATATTTGTTTTCGTCGAGTTCGGCGCGTACGGTAAGTCCGGTGGTAGTCGTCTTTGCCGCAATGAGTTGAACGATGGTCTGAAAACTCCGCAGGGGTTTTCCACGCCAGTTAATCGTGAGAAAGGAAAAGAGGCGATGTTCGATTTTGTTCCATTTGCTGGTGCCCGGGGGCAGATGGCAGACCGTGATGGGAAAGCGAAGCGTGTTGGATAGCTCCTGCAGTTCTACTTTCCACAGGCGGACACGGTGTCCGTTGCTACCGCCGCCATCGGCAGTCACCAGCAGTCGTGTCGCGTTGGGATAGCGGCGTTGTCCCATACTCAACCACCAGCGGTCAATTGCGTGAACGGCGAAACGGGCAGTATCGCGATCGGCGCCAACGCCGACCCAGCCCTTGTTGTCGCCGATGTCGTAAATCCCGTACGGGATCGCGCGCCCCAGTTTCGGATCGATAAAGTCATGTACATTGACCGCTTCTGGTTGTCCCTTGGGATGCCATTCGCGACATTTATCCTTGAAGTCGCCCACCAACTCTTTCTTCTTGGTGTCGACCGAAATTACGGGCTCACCCGCCGCTAGCCCGTATTTCTCACAGACGCTTCCTCGCGATGACGTGGCGCACGCACTCGTGCGTGCCGCGTCGGCACTCGTGCCGACGCGCGGCTCCAACACAGTGTCGCCGGCCGGCCAAGGTGTCGAGAAGAGTCTCGACACGGCACGCACGAGTGCGTGCGCTACACGACCCAGCCACGTGTGAGAAATGCGGGCTAGAAACGCCTTGGCCTGATCGTTGATGTACTCAACTGGGCGTTCCGATCCACGTGGCTGCCCCCCTCCTGCGTCTTTCTGTTGGCCTGCAGACGGAATCCCCGTTTGCGCAGACCGTCGGCGATCACGTGAGGACAAACCGAATGACCCAGACTTCGCAGAGCCTCGGATAAGTCTCGCAGACTTTTCGAGGTCCATCTCAGGGGCCGCATGGGATCACCCCGCGTCGCCGGTTCCACCAGCCGTCCAAGATCCGCTAGCAACGTCGAGTCTTCGGTGAGTTTTGCCTTGCGTCCACCGCCTGGTTTGCGGATTCGCCCGGCTTCCACTTGCCGTGATTCCGCGATCTCCTTCATCCCGCGACTGATCGTACTGCGAGCGATCCCGGTCGCTCGCGAAACCGCGCTCACTCCACCTCGACCGTATGACTGCGCTTCGGTAGCCGCGAACCGCCGCAATCCCCGTTCGTTCAGAACCGGTGAAAGGTCCCTATAACGCTGCGCTATACTCTGCTCTGGACCAAGGGAACCAACAATCCACGATCTCATGACTGGAGCACTTATTTATGCACGCTGCCTAAGCCAGGGCTGGCCGTCGGGGATCATCGCGAAGAAGGCGGAGACCCCGTCAGAGCCAACAACAAAGCCGGTGTGATTGTGAGCAGTCCACATCACGGGATCGTCTGCCGTTCCAGTTCGACAGAGAATCCCCGCCGCCGAGCGAAACCTGGCGTGTCGAAGCGCCTCCTACCGCCTTCTGGTTTGCAACTTGTGATAGCCGTGCTGCGCGCGAGCCTCGCGCAGGCTCAGGCCCCCTCCCACCACGCGCCGAATCCGCTCTTCCACCGCATCGATCTCCTCGGCCGCGTCCAGAATCGCATTCTCATGGGCGCGTGGAAGCGCCACGACGCCGTCGGCGTCGCCGCGAAGAATGTCGCCCTCCTCCACTCGCGCGTCGCCGATGTTGACAGGCCCGCCCATCGCCTCCACCTGCACCCGATCCTTGCCGGTGCGCATGGAATAGCTGCGGCTGAAGATCGGATAGCCCAGCTCCAGCGACAGCGCCACGTCCCGGCAGGCCCCGTCGATCACCGTTCCCGCGACTCCGCGCGTGTGCGCCACCATGGTCAAAATGTCGCCCCAGACCGTGGCGTTCTCGCGGCCGCCGTTGTCGAGCACCACCACGCCGCCCGGCTCCACGTCGTCGATGTAATCGCCCACGGTGCCCGGCGGCAACCCAGCGGGTCCGTACAGGATCGTGAACGCGCGGCCCGCCAAGCGGAAATGCGGGTCCAGCGGTTTGATCCCCAGGCATTGCCCGCCGATTCCCAAGCGGTCCATCGCGTCGCTCAGCGCGGTGGTGTCGAGCTTGGACGCCCGCAGGATGTTTTCGTCTTGACTCATATGGCCTGTTTTTTCAGCATCTGTTCGTAGTTTCCACCCATCACCTGGCTGATCGGCTTGCCCTCGCGCAACGCCTGAGCGATGGCGTCTTCGCGCGCGACGATGGCCTCGGCCGCCTCCAGCACGCGCTCAATATCGCCCTGCGCGACGAATACGGCCGCGCTGCCATCCGCCACCGCGTAGTCGCCGGGCGAAACGGTCACGCCGCCGACGTCGATCGGCTCGCCGGTCGCCACTTCCACGATCCGCCCGCGAGCCGTCCGCGCCGTGTGATCCCGCGCGAACACCGGAAAATCCAGCTTGCGGCTGTCGTCGATATCGCGCACGGGTCCGTCCACGATCACGCCCGCGACACCCCGCACCTGCGCGCCGATCGAAAGATTTCCGCCCCAAGACGCCGCGTCCAGTCCCGTGTGCTGCTCCACCACGATGATGTCGCCGGGCGACGCCGCTTCGATCGCGGTTGTGCACAGATGGCGGGTATTCGATCGGCCCTCCGCGCGATCCAGCTTGACGGTGAGAACCCGCCCCGCGATCCTTCTTTCCGAAGAGAAGCGGCGAATCCCGGTGATCGCGCCCGACTTTCCCGACTTTTCCAGGCCCAATTTGTCTAATGCGTCGGAAACCGCGCAGGAATCCAGCCGGCTGAGTCTTGTAATTAATTCATCCATTCCTAAATCGCTTCCATAGTTTTCATAAACCAGACCGCGGGGCGGAGGCCCTCGTCCGCTGGCCGGGCTCGGCGGTGAGGCGGTCGTCACTGCCCGCCCAGCGCCGGGCCGCGGGCCGTGGTTTCCTCTACCTCTCCGGTCTCCAGCGCGAGAACCGCCGTTCCAGACGCTCGGCCACCCAGGTCAGCAGGATTCCCGAAAACGCCACGATCAGCACGCCCACGAACAACGTATCGGTGGCGAAGGTTTGTCCTCCGTAGGCCACCATGAATCCGATCCCCTGGCTTCCGCCGAACATCTCACCCACCACCACGCCGATCAATCCCAGCGCGACTCCCTGGCGCACGCCGGTCAGGATGAACGGCACCGCTCCGGGCAGCGCCAGCGTGGTAAAAATCTGCCAGTCCGAGGCGCAATACGCGCGCGCCGCGCGCAGCAAGTCCCGGTCGATGTTTCTCACTCCGCCCACCGTGTTCACCAGAATCGGGAAGAACGCCGAGATGAACACGATGAAGATCTTCGACCAAATGCCGATGCCGAACCAGATGATGATCATGGGCACCATGGCGATGCGCGGCGTGGCGTACAGCGCGTTCAGAAACGGATCGAAGATCAGCCGCACCCTGCGGTACCAGCCGATGATCACGCCCATGACCACCCCCGCCACCAGCGCCAGCGCGAATCCGACGGCGAAATTGGTTCCGCTGTAGGCCATGTCGGAAAGCAGCGTCCCGTGCTGCAAGCCGTAGACGAACTGTTTGGCGATGGCCGACGGTCCGCTCAGGAACAGCGGCGAAATCTTTCCCGCCGACCACAGCGCCTGCCAAATCGCAATGGTGACGGCCACCGCCGTGCCGCCCAGAATCAAGGCCTCGTAGCGTTGAAAGAAACTCTGTTTCGGTTGCATACGCGATTAGTCCGCCAGCATGGCGTTCACACTCTTGGCTTCCTCTTCGATCAATTGCCAGATGGTGTCTTCCAGCTCCAGGAATCGAGGCTCGCGCTTCAAGTGCAGCGTGCGCGGGCGTCCGAAGGGAACCTGGAACACATCCTTCAGGCGGCCGGGGCGGGAGCTCATCACCGCCACGCGATCCGCCAGGTAAATCGCTTCGTTGATCTGGTGCGTGATGAACAACACCGTCTTGCGGGCCTTGGCCCAGATCTTCAGCAGCTCAGCCTGCATGAACTCGCGCGTCTGCGCGTCCAGCGCGGCGAACGGCTCATCCATCAGCAGCACAGTGGGATCCGCCGCCAGGGCCCTGGCCAGGTTCACGCGCTGCTGCATGCCGCCCGAAAGCTCCGACGGGTAGTGCCGCTCAAACCCGCTCAGCCCCACCAGCTTGATGAAGTATTCGGCGCGCTCCGCCATCGTGGCTTTGTCGAAGCGCCGCTGTAATTCCATCCCGTAGCGGACGTTGCCCGCGATGGTGCGCCACGGCAGCAGACTCGCGTGCTGAAATACCACCGCCCGATCGATTCCCGGCCCGTGGACCTTGTGTCCGTCGATCGACACCGAGCCTTCTTCATACGGCAGAAGTCCGGCGATAATGCTCAGCAGCGAAGTTTTGCCGCAGCCGCTGGGCCCAACGATGGCCATAAACTCGCCGTCGGCGACCGAGAGCGAGACATCGATCAGCGCGGGCGCCTCAGTGCCCTCGCGTTCGAGCCAGTATCGCTTGGATACGTGGCTGACCTCCAGCTTAACCATGTGCCCCGCGATTACCGGAAGGCCGCTTTGGCTTTGCGGTCTTCCTCGGCCTTGATTGCCGCTCCAAACGTCTTCTCGAAGAATCCATCTTTCACCAGCCGCTCCACGTAACTATTGTCGATCACCTTGTGGAAATCGTAGGCCTTCATCTGCGCCGCGATCTGCGGATCGGATTGCTGATCCACCACCGATTTGACCGCCGCCGCCAGCACAAACGGCACCCGCTCAAACGCCTGCGGCTTGGCGTACAGATCGTACACCCGCGCCACCTCGTCCGCTTTCGCGGCCTTGTCGTACTGCAAGAACGTCTGCACCGCGAAGGCCTTGTCTTCGTAGAAACGCTTGATGCCTTCCGCCTGAGCCTCAATCAGCTTCTCAGGCAGCTTGGGATCGGCCGCAACCACGCTCTTCTTCATCAGGTACGCCGTCGAGGCGAAAATTTCCGGATGCTCGGCGAGGTTCGCCAGCGTCTTGAAACCCTGCTCCTCCACCTTGAAATACGCCGGCGCCGTCAACAGCGTCGCCTCCGCGCGGCCGCTGATTAAAGCGGCGGCGCGTCCGTTTACATCCGTGCCCACGGGAATCCAGGTCACGTCCCGCGCCGACAGTCCGGATTTCGCCAAGCAGCGCAACCAGATACCCGTACGGCGCGTCGCCCAACTGTCCGATGGCGATTCGCTTCCCCTTCAGATCCTTGATGCTGGTGATGTTCTTCGCGGCCATCAGCGCGAACACGCCGCGGTTGAGCGAACTCCCGACCAGCACCATGGAGCCGTCTTTCGAAGCCGCCTGCATCAATTGTTCCAGCGACGAATTCACCATCTGCGCTTCGCCGCTGATCAACATCGCGACTCCCGCCGGCATGGACGCCGAAGACCAGCGTCACATCCAGCCCGTACTTCTGGTAATAGCCGCCATCCTTGGCCAGGAACAGGGGCCAGTTGGAGCCGCTCCGGTTCGGATAGTTGATGGTGATCTTCTGCTGCGCCGGGCGCGCCGCGCCGGCAGACAGCGGCAGACAGCACCATGCACAAATACCACCATAATTCGCGAAAACTAAGCCGACTCGATTTCATGCGGCTACTCCTTGCGTGACGTCGAGCTTGAACACCTTCTTCGCGTTGTCCTCGAAGATCATCTTCTTTTCCGCGGCGCTCAGCCAGTCGAAGGCTTCGATCAAATGCCGCGTCTCGTCCAGCCACTTGCCGGTCTTCGGGTCCTTCACCGTGCCGACGCCCGGCCGCTCCGTTCCGAAGAGGCAGCGGTCCGCGCCCACCGTCTTGAACAGCAGCTCCAGCGACTCCTTCGAGTACAGCACCGTGTCGTAATACAGCAGGCGCATGCGGTCGGAGAAGCGCGGTCCGCCGCGGCGAATCGCGCTGGCCTCGAAACGCGCGTATTGATACGGGATCGCCCCGCCGCCGTGCGAAAGCAGCATCCTCAGCGTCGGAAAATCCGTGAACACGTTGGAGTTGAGCAGCGACACGATGGCGATGCTCTCCTCATTGATGAAGTGCAGCGAATAGGTGAGCCGCTCAGACCGGCACGCGGCCGAATGAATGTGCCCGGGAATGTCCAGCTCCACCAGCTTTTCGTACAGCGGATACCAGAAGCGGTCGCCCAGCGGAGGAGTCTCGATGCCGCCGCACTCGCCCGGATCGGGATTGATCAGGCATCCCACGAATCCCTGCTCTTTCACGCATTTTTCGAGGTACGGCAGCACCGCCTTGGGACTGACGCCGGGCGTCTGCGGCAATCCGCACACTCCGCGGAACGTGTTGGGGAGCAGCTTCGCCTCGCGAGCGATGATGTTGTTGCATTTCCTCGGTGAACCACGTCACCAGCTTCGGATTTTCGCTGTGCATCATCTGATACGGACGGGGCGAGATCAACTGCATGTCGGTGCCCGCTTCCTTGAGCTGCTCCAGGTGCGACGATCCTCCAAAGACGGGAGCATTCAGAGCCTTCAGAATGTCCTCATCCGTGGCTCCTACGCTGCCGCGTCCATGCCCGCCGCGATGGGACAGCAGTCCCGCCTTATACACATACAAGCTCTCCGGCGCCGTGACGTGAGCGTGAGCGTCTATAACCATGCCTGCCTCCTGAATTTGTTCCCGCTCGTACATCATATCTTGAACTGGCGGGAGACAGTGAATCGCCAAACCGAGTTCTGATAAAGTGGTAGCACCAAGCCACCCTAGCTCAGTTGGTAGAGCGGCTGATTCGTAATCAGCAGGTCGCCGGTTCGATCCCGGCGGGTGGCTCCATTTCTTTCAAGCAGTCAGCGGCGCGGACCGTTCACTGGATCACTCCCGAAGCCTCGTTCTCGAGGCCGGGGAGCCTTCCAGCGGTTCACCGCCGATGTCTTCCAATTCTCGCGCTACGGTTTCACCCTTCGCAGCACATCCGTATTCGTGGCGCTGTCAAGCGGGTGATATGCCGCGCTCAGCCATGAGCTTCTTGTAGCGCCCATCATGCAATTCTTTCGTCGCGAACATCGGCATGAGCGTTTCCCAAATCTTGCAAATCCGCTCGTTGATCTTATGACCTACGAAGCGGCAGTATGCCTGTAACTCCGTTATCAGGCATAGTAGGACGGTGGCCGCGCGGGCCATGTGCATCGAAAGAAACGACCCGTAACTTTCTTCAATCTTCGGCCTTAGCTCATGGGGAAGCAGCTTCTCTGCGTAGTACGATCCGACCGGCATGTCGCCCAGAAGGCCCGCAAATGCCTCGAACGCCCCATGCGAGAGCGCTGAATATTGTCGCCAATCTTTATAAGTGAACTTCTGAAGAAATTGTTGATGGGCCGTAAATGTGCCACCCTTCCGGGGTTGCAGCGCGTAGGCACCGAGTGTTGGCCATAGATCTTGCTTTTTCATCGCCTTTATCTCAGCGAGAGTGAAGCCCGATTGCCGTAGCTGAAACTTAACAACCTTTCGCCGACCTGCCACATAAGAACTCCACTTCCTCTGCCCCGCATATCGTTGCTGGAGCTCATCAAGATCCGTTAGAACCTTCTTGAATCCGCTCTTCCTATACACCGGCCAGACTTTAGCGGGGTTCTGAAGGATCGCTGTTACGTTGTACAGGCAGTCGATCAGAGACCGCACCAAGACCATTCCCGTCGCTCCGTAGTCGGTTCGCCACTCCGGTTCGGCACGATGAGAATCCGCATTG
This sequence comes from uncultured Alphaproteobacteria bacterium, assembly GCA_963755895.1. Taxonomy (GTDB): domain Bacteria; phylum Pseudomonadota; class Alphaproteobacteria; order Rhizobiales; family Xanthobacteraceae; genus Bradyrhizobium. The sequence continues at coordinate 85,505 of CAVWMD010000011.1, read as the reverse complement.
ATGTACAACAGCAATCGGTAGACGCTGAGGGCGTAGTTGAGGATCACCGCGATGTCCTGAGACACGAATATCGACCAGCCGCCCTTTTGAACTCCCTCAGTGAACACCTGATTGACAATCGTCTCAGCCAGTCCGGCCAGATCCTCCTGAAAATCCTTCGCGTTGACCAAAACGCGCCTGGCCCGAGACTTCATTTTGACATTTTACTCCCACATGCCATACTGGCGGCGGCTCCTGAATTGCCCGACGGAACTCGTGTAGGGTCTGCGCGGTTTGGCGTCCAGTGTTGGGGGCGCCAAAACTCTAACCGCCCGTCGCGATCCCAGCTTGCACCCATCAAGTGGCCGATTATTCCGGCCGAGGCCCACATGTTGTGCGTGGTTTTGACCATTGGTTGACAAGTGGTTAGCATTGGCGTAGACTTCTGGTGGAGGCTAAGTAGACAAGCGATGAAGATCAGCGAATATCAATTTGAGGGAACGCCAGAAGAGTTCTTGAGGGTCGCCAACGCTCTCAGGGGCAAAGGCCCCCAAGATCATTTAGGTGGTGGTCAACCAGAAGCTGACTACGTGGCCGTTTCAGGACGCGAGTTCGGTAACAAGCGGTTTGTTACAAAGGACGAGGCGGTTCACATCATGCGGCGGCGCAAGCTGTCAACGCATTTGGATAGGTTCCTCCGCGAGCTGTACAACACGGGCGACCAGAGGGTGAAGAGTGAGCATCTCCAGAGCGTGCTGGGCTTCAAAGGCAAGCGCGGTGCTGATCAATTCCGGGGACTGATGGGCGCGTTCGGGCGTAGAGTCAAGCACGATGTCGGCCCGGACGTTGGTTTCTTCGATGACAACTGGAACGCTGACGCGGGACAGAAGGAGTGGAGGTTGCCGGCGTCGGTCCGCCAGGCAATCGAGCAGTTGGGCTGGTATCGCTGATTTCGCAACAGCGGTAAACGGGCGTGCTCTCGGCAAGGAACTGGGAAACCGCGCCAACTGCAAAGGCGTATTGAGGGTGCAGCGGCTCGACGCTGCGCAGCAGAATGTTGGTATCGACGGGAACGCTCATCTACCCGCGATCCGAATAAATCGTCTCACGGCTGATGGCTTGGTCGGAACAAAACCGGCGTATTGCGGGGATGGCTCGCGGCCCAAAACCGGAAGGCGGCGGCGCGTTCAGCGGGGGACAGCGCGGGCTTGACGGCTCCAGAGGGTTCGATAGAATGAAACGCTTCATCCAAAGCCTGCTCCACGGATTGAAAGCGCCCCTGGCGAAGGGCCTCCGGCAAGATTCGCTCCTGCTCGGGCTTCAGCTCAATTGTCATTGCCATACCATACCTACCCCGGCTCGCTCCCGGCGTCAGTTCCATGATCCCACGCCTTTATGCGCCTTCCCAAGGATTGGACAACTCAACGCCCAACTCGGCGAAGTCTGCCACGTTGCGAGTAACAACCATCAGATGGTGTTCCAGTGCCGTTGCAGCGATTAGACCGTCAACGCTTGGAAGGGGTCTCCCCCGATCCAGGGCCTGCGCGTTCAAAACTCCCCAACGCTCCGCGATGGATCTTGTAATCGCCAGGACGCGTTCCTCAAACCATTCGTCAAGATCGTGGTTGAGCCAATGCTCCAATTCGCTCCGCCGTTTTCCAACAGCGAGCCGCTCGATTCCCTTGCGGATTTCTCCGAAGCTCAAGACGCTCGCCCAGAGAAGATCCGGATCTGTAGTGCTTAGCCATGCAGCAACACGCGGATCGGGATCGCCGCGCCGTTTGAATTCCGACAGAACGTTGGTATCGAGCAGGAAGCCAACCACGAGTTAACTCAGGTCAATTTCCCGTGGGTAGTCTCTTTGCCTTTCAATCTGCAACTCTGACCCGTGAAAGGGTGACTCCAATAGAAAGTCAGCCAAGTTCTTGCGCGGCTTTCGAGGAGCGGCAGCGGTGGGCTGGATATGGTGCTTTTCACGCCAAGCGGAGACGCTTTGGACAATCAACTCATCCACGGAAGGGAAGTGGCCGTTTTGCAGCTCTTCCTTCACCAGACGTTCGGTTTCGGGTTTAATGTTGATCGTCATTGCCATACCATACCCCAGCTCATTCAAGCCGTCAACTCCATGATCCCACACGCGCCCCGTCATTGCCTGAACGTCCCGACCAAGGCCGACTGGAGCCCCGAGTTTTTTGTCAGCAGTTTTGTCAGCACGAGGCTACGTCTCATGCGGTTCAAGTCGTCGCCGTCCGTTTTCAGCCGTTCCGCAAGCCCTTGAAAGTCACGGAAGACGAAAATATTTACGCATGGGACTTGACGCGCATGGCTTCGTAATCAGCAGGTCGCCGGTTCGATCCCGGCGGGTGGCTCCATTCTATTTGCTCCCGTACAGCTAACGCGATCTCGCGGAGAATCCGATCGCACACGTGAGATGGCAAGAAAACACGAGATCCCCTGGCTGGAGTACGAAGGGCAGGACACAGCGCATATTCTCGCCTGCAAGGACACACACCGGATCGACTCCCTGCTCTGCACCCTGGAACAGGCGATACAACTTCGGCAGCACCGGATTCCCGACGTCGCCACCACTCCGGAAGAACGCACTTTGCTCGCCATCCTGACTTTGGAAAGAGAGGTGAATAACGGAGGCTATCGCCAATTCTTCGGCAATTCGTCCTGCAAATATGCCCTGACCGTTGTGCCCGCGCTCGAAAGCATTAGCTGCGATGCGACCGCTGCGCTCACGCAAAGAGCCATCGACGCCCTGAACCTCCAGCCCTTAACTCTGGACGCCATCAAAGACTCGATTTTTCAAACCCAATCCGGAGCGCGATCAAGCTCTGGATGCGTTGGACAAGCAGTTTTACCAGATTTTCGAAATCGAACCCAAGCTGTTTGCATTCGTCAAATCCCGTGCGCACGCGTTTGTCGTCGGAAGAATGTCCGTCGCGCCCCGCCCGCCCAAGCGAGGCAACCGCAATCTTATTGCGCTCGGAGTCGGCCTGGATTTCGCCCCCAAGACCGAGCGCACATTCGATGCAGTCCGGAACCTGGCGGCCGCGATCGCGATCCGAAAGGAACTCGATCCGACAGACTTAGAACTCGATGGCTCGGCTTACCTGTTTCTGTTCAAGTCATTCCTAAAAGCCGGAGACCCGGAGCGTTGTGAAACCTTCGCTGGCCCCGCCTTCGATCTGACCCGCGAAAACACCGGCCATTGCACCCTCCAGAGGAGCTGGGTAGAGAAACTGGTCGAACTGGGGAACTTCACCCGCGCCGATGAGGTGACGCTCCAGTACCTGGAATACCTGAGTGGCGACGACACCTCCATTGACTTCATCAAGAATCGGATAAAGTGGGCCGATCCGCTGCGAAGGCGTGGCGCTGAATTGCCCAGGTCCAGCGAGTTTTTTCGCGCCAACTTCCCTGAAGTGGGTCTGACTGACCCTCCGGCTCCCCGATTCCAGTGGGTCAAGGGAAGGCGTAAGCGTGCCTGAACCCACCGCCTCCCTCATAGCGTATGATAAAGGACGCTCCGGAGCCGCGAGCGTCCGCAAGAGGTTTCCTTGATCGAACCCTTTTAGAGGAATTATGCAACTTGCACAACGAATGACCCGGATCGGGATCGAATCCGCCTTCGAAGTCCTGGTGAAGGCTCGCGCGCTGGAGAAGCAGGGGCGCAGCATCGTTCATCTGGAAATCGGCGAGCCCGATTTCCCCACTCCCGCGCACGTGGTCGAGGCCGGCCAGCGCGCCTTGGGCGAAGGTTGGACCAAGTACGGTCCCACCCAGGGCGACCCGGAGCTGCGCGAAGTCATCGCCGCTTATATCTCCCGCACACGCGGCATCCAGGTCGGCCCCGAACGCGTGTGCGTGGTCCCCGGCGGAAAGCCGATCATGTTCTTCACCATGATGGCGCTGCTGGAGCCGGGCGACGAAGTGGTCTATCCCAATCCCGGATTCCCCATTTATGAATCCATGATCAATTTCCTGGGCGCGACCCCTGTGCCCATTCCGCTGATTGAGGAGCGCGGCTTTTCCTTCGATCTGAACACGCTGGAAGCCCGGCTCTCGGATCGCACCAAAATGGTGATCCTGGTTTCGCCCGCCAACCCTACCGGCGGCCTGGTCCCCGCCGAAGACATCCGCCGCCTGGCGGAGCTGCTGCGCCATCGCGACGTGATGGTGCTCAGCGACGAAATCTACTCGCGCATCATTTATGACGGCGATCCCGTTTCCATCGCCAGCTTCGATGGCATGCTCGACAAGACCATCGTCCTGGACGGATTCTCGAAAACCTACTCGATGACCGGCTGGCGTCTGGGTTACGGAGTCATGCCCACGTTTCTGGCCGAAGCCGTGGTCAAGCTGATGGTGAATTCCAACTCCTGCACCGCGAGCGCGACCCAGCGCGCCGGCATCGCCGCGCTCACCGGGCCGCAGGATGCCGTCACCGCCATGGTGGCCGAGTTCCGCCGCCGCCGCGACGCCATCGTGAACGGCTTGAACCAGATTCCCGGGTTCCGCTGCGCCCTTCCCGCCGGAGCTTTCTACGCCTTCCCCAACGTCAGCGCGACCGGTGTGCCGTCCAAGGAGCTGGCCGATCTTCTGCTGAACGAAGCCGGAGTCGCGTGTCTGAACGGCGGAGCTTTCGGCGCGCACGGCGAAGGCTATCTCCGCTTTAGCTACGCCAATTCGCTGGCCAATATTCAGGAAGCCTTGAGCCGCATTCACAAGGCCTCCGCGCGATGGGCAGGGAAGCCGGTGCCGGTTTAGGAGTTGGCCTCTCTAGGCGCGAGTGTAGTGTCCACGAATGGACTGGACAATCGGATTTGTGGGGCGGACCCCCTGGTCCGCAGCCGGCCCCCCGGCCGGCTTCCCGCAATTCTCTGAAGTATTTCGGTCGTCGGGTAAGGGCCGACGAGGGCGTCGGCCGCCTAGCTTCAACACGGACCATCTATTTCGCGGATACTACACCAACAGGCAGCTTATCCCGGCGGATCGGGGATCGAAAGCTTGCGGCAGATCCGCGTTGCCAGAAGGTTCGGGATCTCAGCGTGGCGGGGACGGCCTCAGCGTGACCGCTCTGGGGGTTCTCCCAGAGCGTGGCTCTTTCCCCCTCTCGGCGCAACACGCAACCGTGCCGGCGAAGGTGCCGCAGGAGCCCTTCGCGTTTCATCCAACTACTCTTATCCGACTACAACAAGTTCCTGAATGGCATCGGGGGGCAAAGCACGCAAGGATTCTTCCCGTCTGTGTTCAAGAACGAGGGCGATCGCCTCTCTCAGATTCTCCAGACATTCCTCGCGCGTCTTGCCCTGGCCGTTCGCTCCAGGCACTTCGGCGCAGTACCCGACGTACCAGGGGCCGTCTTGCTCGACGATGGCCGTGAACTCGTTGCGCATGCCACATTGTACCGCCCGGCGGTGACCGCAATCATCGCCGAGGCCATCGGCTCCAGGCAGGCACGCGCACGAAAGAGCCGATATACTTGAAATCAAATGGCGACCACGATCGAGATAGGCAGCCTGATTTCTCGACGCCCCGATATTCGCGGCGGGCGCGCGTGCGTCGCCGGAACCGGAGTTTCGGTGCGCCGCATCGCTCGCTGGCACGATATAGGCCAGGTCCCGGAAGAGATCGTTCAGACGTTCGGAGGTCACTTGTCGCTGGCGCAGGTGCATGCGGCTCTGGCCTACTACTATGCGAACCAAGCGGAAATCGACGCAGACCTCGAAGCCGACGACCGCGAGACTGAGGCCCTGGAACGGGAATACCAGCGCTGATTCACGCCCGTGAGTCGGATCAGCCGCTTCGTTGATGAAGACGCGATGCATAGTAGTCTGGTTGTCGCACTTCGTTCTCGCGGCGTCACGGTCGAGACGGTCTTCGAGGCCGGCCTGATTGAGAAAACCGACGAAGAGCAGTTAGCTTTCGCCACCGAAAGCAGCTGCGCTTTTTATACTTTCAACGTGTCAGATTTTCATCGGCTTCATCAACAGTGGGTCGCTGCAGGCCGAGAGCATGCCGGCATGATTCTGGCTCCTTAACAAAGGTTTTCGGTTGGTGAGCAGCTACGCCGAATCCTGAGACTTCGCGCCAGCGTGACTGCCACGAACATGCGGAATCAGGTCGAGTTCCTAAGCAATTGGGGTTGACGATTCTGCGGCGGCGGCTCTCAAGATCAACCCAAACTCGCCACGTGTGTCCGGATTGTGGCCGACTCAGGGCAAAGGGACTGGCGGCGGCAGAGAACGAGACCCATTCCCATTTTATTCCCAGACGTAGCGTGGTATTATGTCGGAAGCTGTATGCGCCTGCGCACTGCCATCAGGCCAGTGGTGATCGGCTTGTTAAGCCTGTGCCCATTGTACGCGCAGATGGGCGACCTTTACCGCCAAGCGGCTCAATCCCTTCGTAATGCGGCAGCCCAGGGCGGCCCAAACCGGGATTGCTATCTCGCCTACGCAAACTATAATGACTGCCTCGCCAACCAACTATCGAACGGCAGCCTCACCTGTAATTCACCGACTTGCAGCATGTCCGGCGGAGGTTCATCCGGACGCTCGGGGAGTTCAGGCGGGAGCTCGACTCCAATCGCGTCTGGCCCCGTGTCGGGACCCTATGCAGGCATTCAGGCGACGGCGAACGTCGCGGCAGGTCTAATCGGGCAAATCCTCGCCAATCGCGCCGCGAAACGAGCTCAGGAAGAAAGCCTTCGGGAACAGCAGGAGCAGAACGCTGCCGATCAACGCCTACAGCAGGAAAACGCCGAGAGAGAGCGCCAGCAGCGAGAGGCCGATCAGATCAATATGGACTCCTGCCGGATTCTAATTGAATCCGCGCGACTGACGGGCGGTTCCGTCGATCTTGGCGGAGGCAACGCTTGCGCCCAGATCGTTCAAGCGGAACTCGTGCCCCTCGCCACCTATGGTCCCTCCGCCGGACGAGCCGCTGTTCAAACGCGGGGCTCGGACCCTCAGCTTGATGGCGCTGACATCCCGAGCTCCATCGATTTCAGCGCTCCGGACGGCCCCGGCAGTGAGCTAAGTAAGCTGACCGACTCCGCCTCGCCGAATCAGACCGGGACCTCGGGCACGTCGGCGATGGATGACTTGATTAGCGCCGCGACTCCGGCGAATTCCGGCGGCACAGCCGCTCTGAATCCCGACGCCCAATCTTCGAATGCAAGCTCGATGAGCGACCTGACCAAGGCCGCGACAACCGCCGCGCCGCAGGCGCCGACTGCATCGGCTCCCGATCAAGGGGCGGGCGCTCCAACTTTGAGTCAGAGCCCAACACCGCTGCTTGATACCCCCGATGCGGATCAATCGTCCGGCGGCGCAGACCCGAAGGTGCAAAATCCGCTGCTCCGCTTGATCGACTGGGGGGCATCGAAAATAGGCACGGCCAAGGAGAAGCTGCCGGATTTCGCTTACGATCAGGTTGGGGACGCAATATCCGGCAAGATCTACGAAGATCCGTCGGAGAAGGGTCTGGCGAAGCTACTTGAAGACGCGCTCACCAGCCCGCCGCCAGACAACGAGCCCGGCGTGCTCAAGCAGTTGGGAGCGGGTTTCTTTGCGGGCGCGTTCTTCGACAAGATGACCGAGCTGCGCCATCGGATCACGACCAACCAACAGGAAGTCGATAATACGCCCTACGGAAAAGAGCTGCGCGATATGCTTTGGTCTATGGATCCGGCTAATCTCCGCAAAGGCATCTATGGTTATTCCCAAGATATGCTCGAAAAGCTGAACAAGCTGCTCGACGCCGCGCTGTCGGGCGCAGGGAATTAGGGCAGCGAAAAGCAGTTCGATTTAGCCTAGGGAGCAAGCGATGAACACTCGAGTTGGCAGTTCGCATTTGAGCCGTATCGGGGGCGCGGCATTACTGGTTCTGTTCGCGCTTTCCCTTCCTGGACAGCCACCGACATACGATGACCTTCTGACGCAGGCGAAGTCTGCTCTGACTGCGAAGAATTACAAGGGAGCCGTTACGGCGACCGGGCGAGCGATCTCGATGGATGACCGCCGCTGGGAGGCCTACGCGGTTGCCGCTAATGCGTATTCTGCGCAGAAGCTCTATGATGACGCGATTGGCATGCTTCAAATGGCCCTGCCTCGCACCCCTGAGGAGCGCAAACAATTGGTGAGGGACGCCCTGCAGGAAGTGCGCCGGCAGATGACTGGAGCTGTCGTGGTAGCTCCGGTCAGCCCGCCGCCCGTGTCCCGTCCTCCAAGTCCACCCCCACCCGCGGCGCCAACTCAGGCGGAGATCGTCCTTTGGAAATCGATCGAGAATAGCAGCAAAATCGTAGATTTTCGCGCTTATCTAGAGAGGTACCCGGATGGTACCTACTCGACGCTTGCTCGCCAGAGAATAGAGACTCTGACGCCTCGCCCGTACTGGCCGGACCCCGAGAGCGGGTTATCGTGGACCCTCAGAGACAATGGTCCGATGACTTGGAGCGAGGCGGCGGCATACTGCGGAGGTCTGAGGCTCGGGGGATACGGCGATTGGCGACTGCCTTCCGTAGACGAACTCGCGCGAGTCTATGATCCTTCCGTGGCGGCCGTTCAGAACGATCTGCTCAACGGGCGAGAGGTCTTTCGCTCCAGCTTTCAAGATGCGCCGCGCCCCAAGGGTCCGAACAAGATCAGGCGCGAAATTCAGCTGGGCGATCTCGGCAGCGTATGGGGCGCGGCAACGGGAGACGTTTTTAGCTTTAAGTCTGGCAAGCGCAGCTCGGTCAATCTGCGAGCACGATCGGAGCCCAGGAATCTGTCCCTATGCGTCCGTCCATCTGTACAATGATCTTCGCCCGCCAGGAGGGAGAAATGCAGCGTGTAACTCCACGCAGATTAGGCCATTGTCTGGCCGCATTTGTCGTCTGTTTGACGCCCGCTTGGGCGCAGTCGTACGACGAACTCCTTACTCAGGCGAAATCCGCCTTAACCGCCAAGAGCTACAAGGAAGCCGTTACGGCGACCGAGCGTGCGATTTCGATGGATGACCGCCGCTGGGAAGCTTACGCGGTTGCCGCTAACGCGTACTCCGGGCAAAAGCTCTACAACGATGCAATCGGCATGCTGCAAATGGCATTGTCGCGTGCTCCTCAGGAGCGCAAACAATTGGTCCGGGACGCCTTGCAGGAAGTGCGCATGCAGACGGCAGGAGCTCTTCCCGCAGCTCCGGCTGGCCCGCCGCCTGTGGCCCGCCCTCCAAGTCCGCCTCCGTCACCGGTGCCCACTCAAGCCGAGATTGTCCTTTGGAAGTCTATTGAGAATAGCAAGAGCGTTGATGACTATCAGTCCTATCTGAATCGTTATCCGGAGGGCACCTATGCCTCGCTCGCCAAGACTCGAATCGAATCGGCGGCGGTGAAGTTCCGGCTGATGGCATCTCCCGTTGGGCCCGATGAGAAGAAGGCGACAACAAAGGGGAGGAAAGGGGGCGCGACGCCACAAAGCGGAATTGAGGGTTCTTGATAGCCGGCGACCATGAACCAGCTGTAGGGGCGTTAAATTACTCTCAATCGACGGGCCTCGACGGATCATTTCCGAGTGAACCGACTCAAACGGGCACTGATATATGGAGGTCTTCCGAAGGGCGTCTACGATGTCGAGGCTTCTGTTAGTGGTCGGACTGTAGCGAGCGTCACCGGAGTGTCTATTGAAAAAAGCAATGTGAAATGATAGCTAGGAAAAACGTGATCGCAGATTCGGTGACGTTTCCTATCTTAGCCAACCTATCCAAGACGCCACGATAGCCCCACCCCATATGCTAAAATCCGGCTAGAAGATCCATGCGTTTCCGGCGCACACTCCTTGCCAGTCTAGCTCCGCTGCTCGGACTTTCCGCCCTCCTGGCGGCGATGTCCGCCGAGCCTCACGGCTCCGGCGGCAGCCGGCCGCTGACCCGTCTGCTCCAGTCGGTGGTGCAACTGGTGACGCCGGCTAACGAGTTCTCGCTCGCCGCGCCGAGCCCGGAGCGCCCTTCCGCGCACGCTCTGCTGGCCTTCGCCGCTCTGGCGGCCACTCCGTTCCGCCACTCGCTGTGGATGATCGCGAGCCGCCCCGCCGTCAACCTCGCCTACCGCCGCCATCAGCGCGCACTGCTGCGCTGCTGAAACCTTCCCCGCCAACCGTTTTCTCGCATAAATAGAAGAACGTAGGAGCTGGCCTGGAGGTTATCGTTATGGAACTCGACACAATTCTTGCGAAGATTTTTGGAACCAAGCACGAACGCGAAGTAAAGGCCATGCGGCCGATGATCGCGGCGATCAACGAACTGGCGCCGCAGATGGAGCAGATGAGCGATGAAGAGCTCGCCGGGCAAACCGTGCACTTCCGCGAGCAGCTCGCGCAGGGCGCCACGCTCGACGATCTTCTGATCCCCGCCTTCGCCACCGTGCGCGAAGCCGGCCGCCGCTTCCTCAACATGCGGCACTTCGACGTCCAGCTTGATCGGCGGCATCGTGCTGCATCGCGGCAAGGTCGCCGAAATGAAGACCGGCGAAGGCAAAACGCTGGTGGCGACGCTTCCGGTTTATCTGAACGCGCTGGCCGGCAAGGGCGTCCATGTCGTCACGGTCAACGACTATCTGGCCCAGCGCGATTCGGAATGGATGGGCAAGCATCTACAAGGGCCTGGGCATGACCGTCGGCGTCATCGTGCACGATCTGAGCGACGATGAGCGCCGCGCCGCCTACGCCTGCGACATCACCTACGGCACCAACAACGAGTTCGGCTTCGATTACCTGCGCGACAACATGAAGTTTCGCATCGCCGATTGCGTCCAGCGCGAGCACTACTTCGCCATCGTCGACGAAGTCGATTCCATCCTGATCGACGAAGCCCGCACGCCGCTGATCATCTCCGGCCCCAGCGAGGAATCCACCGACAAGTATTACAAGATCAACCGCATCATCCCCAACCTGATTCGCGGCGAAGTGATCGAGGGCAAAGAGCCGGGCGAGAAATGGACCACCGGCGATTATACGGTGGATGAAAAACATCCGCAGCGTGGCGCTCACCGAAGAGGGCGTGCTCAAGGTGGAAAAACTCCTGGGCATGGGCAATCTCTACGAAGCCGCTCAACATGGAGATGAACCACCACGTGCAGCAGGCTCTGCGCGCACACGTGCTGTATCTTGCGCGATCGCGATTACGTGGTGAAGGACGGCGAAGTCATCATCGTCGATGAATTCACCGGCCGCCTGATGCCCGGCCGCCGCTGGTGCGACGGCTTGCACCAAGCCATCGAGGCCAAGGAAGGCGTCAAAATCCAGCGCGAAAATCAGACGCTGGCCACCATCACCTTCCAGAATTATTTCCGCATGTATAAGAAGCTGGCCGGCATGACCGGCACGGCCGACACGGAAGCGGCCGAGTTCGAGAAAATCTATAAACTCGACGTCACCATTATTCCCACCAACAAGCCGCTGCGCCGCATCGAATATCACGACATCGTCTACCGCACCGAGGAAGAGAAGTTCCGCAACGCGGCCAAGGAAATCAAGGAGCTGCACGAAAAGGGCCAGCCGGTGCTGGTGGGCACCATCTCGGTCGAGAAGTCGGAGCGGCTCTCCGGAATTCTGAAACGCATGGGCGTCCGCCATGAAGTTCTGAACGCCAAGAATCATGAGCGCGAAGCCTCCATCGTTGCCCAGGCGGGGCGCAAGGGCGCGGTGACGGTCTCCACCAACATGGCCGGCCGCGGAACCGATATTTTGCTCGGCGGCAACGCCGAGTCCTCGCGCGGAGCGGCTGCGCAAGGAAAACAAGGACCCCGACGCGATGCCCAAAGAAGAATGGAATGCGGTGCTGACAGTCCGTCAAAGCGCAGACCGACGCCGAACACGACGAAGTGGTGGAGCTGGGCGGCCTGCACATTCTGGGCACGGAGCGGCACGAATCCCGCCGTATCGATAACCAGCTTCGCGGACGCGCCGGACGCCAGGGCGATCCCGGCAGCGCGCGCTTCTACCTCTCCTTGCAGGACGATTTGATGCGCATCTTCGGCGGCAGCAGATGCAGGGCCTGATGCTGCGGCTGGGCATGGAAGAAGATGTGCCCATCGAGAGCAAGATGATCACCAAGCGCATCGCCGCCGCGCAAAAGGCCGTCGAGGCGCAGAATTTCGCCTCCCGCAAACACGTCCTCGAATACGACGACGTCATGAACAAGCAGCGCCAGGCCGTCTACGGCATGCGCCGCGCGCTGCTCGAAGGCACAGGATCAGAAGGAGCGCATTCTCGAAATCATCGAGGGCATTGTGGCCACCTACGTCGACGCGCGCTGTCCCGAGAAAGCCCACTCCGAGCAATTGGGATTGGCACGGCCTCGGAATCCGATATTCTGACCGAGTTCGGCGTCAAGATCCGATACCGAGGAGCTCCAGAATCTGGACCGCCGCCAGATGGAAGAGGAAATTCAGCGAGCAACTGGTCAAGCGCTACCAGGAAAAGGAAGACATGATCGGCGCGGAGCTGATGCGCGACACCGAGCGCATGATCATGCTCAACGTCATCGACAACCAGTGGAAAGATCACCTGCTGTCGATGGATCACCTGAAAGAAGGCATCGGCCTGCGCGGCTACGGCCAGAAAGATCCGCTGATCGAATACAAGAAGGAATCCTACACCATGTTCCAGGACATGATGGACCGCATCGAGGACGAAACCGTCCGCTACCTGTTCTTCATGCAGCGCGCCGAGGCGGAGCCCGCCGCCGATGAGACTCCGCAGAACGTCCCCTATCCTGAGCTCTGGGCCCCCGAGCCGGAGGAAGAGGAGGAGCCGTCCATGGTCTCGGCGTTTCGGAGGCGCGCAGAAGTCCGTGATCGATCTGACCCGCCACATCGAGCGCAAGAAGCAAAAAGAACTGGACCAATTGCAGTTCGTCGGCGGCGCCCGCGACGACCAAGAAACAACCCGTGCTGACGCAGAAAAAAGCCGGCCGCAACGACGCCTGCCCCTGCGGAAGCGGAAAGAAGTACAAGAAATGCTGCGGAGCCGCCTGACACGCTACGGAAAAACTCGGAACCACCGCTTCCTGTGGTCGCGGCTCAGCCCGGCCTCCGGCGGAGCCGGATTGAACAGTGAGAGACCGCGCCTGGGGTGGGGCAGGTCGGTGACCTGCCATTTTCGGGCATTCACCACGGGCCGGTCTCGGAGTAGCCCGGCCTCCGGCGCGGCCGGATTGAACCATGAGAGATCTCATCAGAGCAGCTATGGCAGGTCACAGACCTGCCCCGCTGGGCTGCCAGTGGGGCAGGTCGGTGACCTGCCGTTTTCGGGCATTCACGAGGGTCGGTCTCAGAGTAGTAGAATCGGCGCTCCATGTCCACCGCCGCGTACCGAGCCGCGACCACAGGGAGCGGTGCGACTTGGGCTCCTCCTTCTATCGGCCGCGCTGGCTCATGCCGCCATCTTCCCCGACCAGATCGGAGCCTTCAAAAAGGGCCCCCCCAAGACCGTCTCCGCCCCCGATCTCGATCTCTATGACGAGTACGGAATCCAGGCCAGGGAGCAAGCCGAATACGCTTCGCCGGATAAGCGTTTCATCGCCACGGGCTGGCGTTTTCACGATGCCACCGGCGCCATGGCCATGTTTGAAGCCCGCCGTCCGCCCGGCGCGACGCCCTCCCAGGTGTCGAAGCTGGCCGTTTCCACCTCCGACGGCGTCATTTTCGCCTACGGCAACTATCTTTTTCAGCTCACCGGCGCGGTTCCGGACGAAGCCGAATTGAACCAGATCTATAGTCAGCTCCCGCTGTTCGAGAACTCGCCCTTGCCGCTTTTGATCGACGCTCTGCCGCCCAGCGGGCTGATTCCCAACTCTGAGCGCTACATTCTGGGGCCGGTTTCGCTCCAGCGCTTCGAGCCGCGCATCGCCCCCTCCCTGGCCGCCTTTCATCTGGGAGCCGAGGCCCAGTTAGGCCAGTACCAAACCCCCCAGGGCAAGCTGACTCTGGTGGTCTTTGAATATCCCACCCCCAACATGGCCCGGGAGCGCCTCGAGGAGCTTCAGAAGATTCCAGGAGCGGTGGCTAAGCGCGTCGGATCGCTGGTCGCGATCACGATCCAGCCCCCGGATGCCGATGCGGCGGAAAGGCTTTTGGCGCAAGTCAGATACAACGCCAATGTCACGCTGAATGAGGTTCCTCCGGTCAGTGCCAAGCAGGTCGGCGGCATGCTCACAAGCATCATCGCGCTGGCCGGCGTGATCCTGGGAATGTGCCTGGTGGCCGGGATCGGCTTCGGAGCTTTTCGCGTGATTCTACGGAAGTTAGGCTGGAGCACGGGCGAGCCGGAGCCGATGATTGAACTCCATCTCAGCAGCAAATAAGCGCCAAGGTGCGCGGTTGTGCCAGCCAGTTCTCAGAAGTCCGTTGTGGCGCAGGTCTGCGACCTGCGGTCCCGGGGGGCGGGCCGAGTTCTCAGAAGCCCGTTGTGGCGCAGGTCTGCGACCTGCGGTCCGGGGGCGGGCCGAGTTCTCAGAAGCCAGCACAGGATCGGGCTCGGCCCTTCATTCCAAACAATCGTGAACCCGAAAATACTCTGCCGGGTATGCTCGTCTTAAGCGTGCTCCGTTCCTTAAAAGCCTCGGTGTTCCGGCCTGTTACACCGGAAACCGGGGGGGTGTATGCAGGATTCCAACAGTTTTTCCACCGCGCATCCGAAACCAAGATTCCGCGCAACACTATGTATCTATGTTAGTTACGAGTAGTATTACAGGCAGGATTTTTTTCTTGACTTCGTTTGCCGCACGCCCTAAACTCCAATCACACACAGGTTTTGACGGTTGCGATGCCGTTGAGCCTGATTCTCCCATGTACATCACCCTGCCTAAAAACAGGGAGGCGTAAATGCTCACCCCCTGGGTGAGCATTTTCGTTTTCCTGGCGGGAATCGCCGCCCAAACAGCTTTGGCAGCCGGCTCGCCTACCTTTTACCGCGACATCCTGCCCGTCTTCCAGGCCCACTGCCAGGAATGCCACCGGCCGGGCGAAGTCGCGCCAATGCCTCTCATCACGTACAGCCAAGTCCGGCCCTGGGCGAAATCGATTCGCGCGCAGGTGCTGGCCAGGAAGATGCCGCCATGGTTCGCCGACCCCTGCTGTGGCAAGTTCTCGAACGACCGCTCCTTGAGCCGCGTCTGAGCGCGACATAATCGGGCGCTGGGCCGATGCTGGAGCTCCCGGAGGCGATCCGCGCGACGCGCCTCCGCCGCGCGTCTGGCCGCAGGGGTGGAATTTGCCCGCGAATCCCGACGCGATTCTGGGACCCGCCGCGCCGTTCCTCGTTCCGGCCAAGGGAGCCGTGGAATATCAATACTTTATCGTTCCCACCGGCTTTACTTCGGACCGCTGGATTACGGCCAGCGAAGTCAAACCCAGCGACCGCAGCATCGTCCATCACGCCGTGGTCTATATCCGCGAGCCCGGTCAGACCTGGACGCACGGACCCACCAAATCCGATATTTTGACGATTTACACGCCGGGAGCCTCGGCCGACGTGCTGCCCGACGGGATGGCGAAGCTGGTCAAAGCCGGCTCCGACCTGGTTTTCGAGATTCATTACACGCCCAATGGAAAACCCACGCCCGATCAGACCCGCGTAGCCGTCATTTTCGCCAAGTCGCCGCCCCAAAAACGGGTGCTGACGTTGCAGATGGACAACGGGACGTTCCTGATTCCTCCCGGCGACCCCAACCACCTCGTGACCGCTTCGGGGACTTTGCCAAATGACGCTCTGCTGTTGGGATTTTTCCCACATATGCACCTGAGGGGAAAGGCGTTCGAGTACACCCGAATCCGCGACGACGGCTCGCCCGAGATCCTGCTCAAGGTTCCGGCTTTCGACTTCTATTGGCAGCTCTCCTACAAGCTGGCTCAGCCGCTGCCGCTCAAGAAGGGGACGCGCCTGGAATGGATCGCCTGGTTCGACAACTCGGCCAACAACCCCCGCAACCCCGACCCCGGCGTGGCGGTCCGTTACGGGCAGCAAAGCTGGGAGGAGATGATGATCGGGTTCTTTGACGTCGCGGTCGATCCTGACGTGGATAAGGCCAAGTTCTTCGTACGCTAATCGCTATTGCCCAGTGAGGCGGGTCCCTTACCCGCGCGCCCCCCCCCGGTCGCGCCCTAGCAGCGTGTGGTAATAGTCGTTTTCCGCCGAAAATGGCAGGTCGGAGACCTGCCCCACAACGGCCAGTCAATGACTTGCAGCTCTGTGGCGTAGCCCATGGCCTGCGAATCGACTTCTACCACAGGCTGCTAGCCCGGCCCGCCCCACATTAATCCGCACTTCTCAACCCACCTGATGACGTGGCCCACACGCCTACGCGTGCCGTGTCGAGACTGACTATTCTCGACACTTTGTCGGGAGGTGACACAGCGTTCGGAGTCCGAGCGTCGCCAGGAGTGGCGACGCGGCGCGCAGAGTGCGCGCGCCACATCATTGCCCAAAAGTCCGGGGAGAAATGCGGGCTAGTCCGGGCTAGTCCGCATTTCTCACAAACCGCCAGACGATGTGGCGCACGCGCCTACGCGTGCCGCGCTTGGGCCAGCCGTATCGAGACTATTCTCGACACTTCGTCGGGCGGCGACACAGCGTCGGAGCCCGAGCGTCGCCAGGAGTGGCGACGCGGCACGCAGAGTGCGTGCGCCACATCATTGCCCAAAAGCCCGGTGAGAAATGCGGGCCAGCTACTTTCCAGCGCAAAATAGACGAAACCGCTCCCTGTGGTCGCGGCTCAGAATCGGCGCTCCCGATATTCAGCCACTTACAGAGCCTGGGCCTGCGGCCCACCAATAGTGATGAAAAACACGCCGGCGGCGATGCCGGGCGAATATGGCGGGCCTCCTTGAATTTTGCGCCGGAAAGTGGCTAGTGGGCCCACTTGGCGATGAGCGGAATCAAGTCGACTCCCAGGCCGAGACGATAGTAATCCTGATCCGAGGCGGCCACGGGCTGCACCACCACCGACGGCTGGTCGAGCGTGGCGTAGCTGGCCGGAGGCAGCAGAACCAGCGGGTTCGAGCTCTGGTTCGCCCGCAGTCTCAAATACACCGAGCCGAAGACCCGCACCGATCCGCTGGTGCCGGGCAGCGGATAGCTGGCGGCCAGGGTCATCACCAGCGGCATGAGCCGGCCTGCGGTGACGGTTTCGTCTTCTCCCAGGCGAATATCGAAATAGCCGGGAAAGGTGTTGTCGAGCTTGCAAGCCGGCTCAGGCAGCCCCAAAGAAGGATCGGGGCAGGTTCCTTTCAGGTAGAACGTCCGCAAGCGGATGCCGGCGTAGAAATCGCGATAGAAGCGCGACCGGGCCGGCGAAACGAACGCGACGGTGGACGGCGACGACGGAGGCGGAATCCTGGGGCAATTTGCTCCCGTAAAACCGTAGCTGCAAAGCGCCTGGGCCAACTGCGGATAGAGCGAAGCCAGGGCCGGAGTCTGGTTGAACTGCTGCGCCACGTTGGTGTTCAAAGAGAACTCGGAGGCGCCCGAGGCCGCGCTGAAGGGCGTCACCACGCCTCCGCCCGCGATGACCGAGATCGCGGTCCGGTCCCAGCTGTGATTCCGTCCGAATTGCGCGCCTTCCCAGGGGCTCTTGACGTAGAATTCCAGGCCTCCCTGAAATTCGATGCTCTGCGAGATCTGTGCGACGGTTTGGCCGCCGAGTCCGGAAAGAGCCGACGGCGATCCCAGAGCGGTCAGCGCCGCGGAATTGGCCGACGGCACGCTGGCGACGCGCGGATTCAGCCACAGCCAGCATTTGTGCTGAAGCGGGTACGCGATTCTGCCTTCACCGCAGTTCCAGGGGGCGATGACGTCGAACTCGGTAAAGTACTGCTGGCTGGCTCCGGAAGAGCTGGTGCCGGTGGCGTTGATTCCGACCAGTCCCAGAACGTACAGAGTGGAGGTGTCGATGGCGGGAACGAAAATCGGGCCTAACGTCGCTCCGGCCACTTGCACCGCGATCATATCATTCGCATTGAGCGGAGGCGTGACGCCCGCGCCGTAGACTCCGGGTCCAGTGGGGGTCGCGGGAATGGCCGCGGATTCGGCGGCGCCGGCGCGGGTGAGCTTTATCGAAACCTCCTCGGCGGAGGCGGCGTGCACGGTAATTTGCGTGTCGCCCGGCGACGGGGCGCCGATGCACGGGGGAACCGGATTGGCCGGGTCGCAGAGATCCTGAGCCGCAGCCCCAACGGTCCACGACAAAAGCACCCAGGCGAGCGCGCATTTCCGACGATAATTTGGACGAGAGTTGTGGCGCACGCAGCCTTGAATGTCAAGGCCAAGGCCTTTATTTTCATCGCGATCGTTGTGCGGAAAGCAATGGGCACACCCTTGCGTGCCGCGTCGCCACTCTGCCGGCGTACGGCCACGACATTGAGTCGGCGTCCGAAGTTGGTGTCGAGAGAGTCTCGACACGGCTGGCGCAAGCGCGGCACGCGTAGGCGCGTGCGCCACATCGCCTGGTGGTTTGTGAGAAATGCGGACGAGCCCAAATTTCCCACGGACGCTTCCTCGCGATGACGCAGGGCAGGCCCTCGTGCGTGCCGCGCCGGCGCTTTCCAGAAACCCGATCGGCACAAGGGAGCCTGTCGCGGCCGGACCGCCGCCGGTTTCCGGGCCGAAGGAGGGCCGCTCCGGCCGTGTGCCACTCGTGCCGACGGGCGGCTCCAACGCAGTGTGGCCGGCCGGCCAAGGTGTCGAGAAGAGTCTCGACAGGGCCGGCGCAAACGCGGCATGCACGATGGCGTGCGCCACATGACCCAGCCACGTGTGAGAAATGCGGGCGAGAACGATCCTCATGCCCGAAAGATACCCGAGAACGCGCGGGTTCCCTGGCGCGGCGAATCGCTAACCCGCGGAGAATCGGGGAATTATTGTCGTTACTGAACTGGTAGCTGAACGATGGCGCTGGGCTTTCCCCCGATGCTGACAACCACGTTGATGTTCGTGGCCGAGGGAATGGCGCTCACGATTTGAAACTGCACGATGGCGACTCCGGGAATCCCCGGCGCAGCGCCGGCCCAAACCGCCGGAAGCGATACGGAACCGGCGTTGATGGAAGCAGTGTCGGTCAGGGGGTCGACCGGACTATCCGGAGCCGCGTATCCGTCGCCGATCTGTTGAGTGTAGGGTCCGAAACCGGTTCCGTACAGGCTGACGATTTCATTGCGAAGAGCGGGGCTGGTCAGCGTGATGACCGAACCGTCCTGATGCAGGGCCGCAGCCAGCGGAATGTTCAGGGCATTGGCTTGGATGAAGATGCCGGGGGCGTCTCGGCTCACCGTGAACGATCCGGACACCGGCGGCTGTCCCTGATATTGGACCGTGAGGGTGTAGGGCCCGGGAGCCAGCTCATTCGGAACCTGCGCGTTGATTTGCCCGGGCGAAACGAACATGAGCGGCATCAGAATGTTGTTCGCCGTGACGGTCACGTTGCCGATGGTCTGCGAAAGCGGGTCGGATGGTCCCAATTGCAACCCTCCGGCCAGGTTGGCGCCGTAAATGGAGATAATCGAACCGGGCGCGACCGTGCCGTCCGGCGTGGCTCCCGCGGCGCTGACGATGCCCGCCGGCGAGATCATGGGAACGGCCAGGAGATTGGCCACCACGCTGTGAGCCATATTCATGGTAAGAGTCCCGGGAGTCAGCGTCCCGGAAAGATCGCCTCCCCAACTCGCGAACTTGTATCCGGTGTTGGGCACCGGCGTCACGGCGATCTGCGTTCCGCTGGGGAAGAATCCATCGGGCGAAGCCGGGAGCGTCTTGAAGGTGGCGTCATTGGCCGGACTCGACGAGGCGGTCAGCAGATAGGAAGTCTGATAGTTCGCCGTGAAGACCGTGGCGGCCTGCGTCAGAGTCACCTGAAGCGTGGTTGCGGTGGAGGTTGAGCCGCCGGACCAGGAGGTAAAATCCAACCGCGAGGTCGCCGAAAGCGGCACCGAGGCGGGGATGCCGATCTGGAGCTGCGTTCCACTGGGCTGGTTCACCGCGCAGGGCGTGGTGCAGGCGTTGCCGCCCACGGTGAAGATCAGGCCGGGGGGCGCACTGGTGACCTGAACCTGGCCCTGCAGAGTGTAGTTGGCAATGACCGTGAAGCCCGCGCCGCTGGTAGGACTGGAGGGAACGGTGATGGTCTGCGAAGCGGCGCCGCCATTGGACCAATTCGCGAACTGCCAGGTGCGGCCGCTGGAATCCACCTGCGTGGCGGGCGCACTGATGGTATGCGTGGTTCCCTGTCCCCAGATGAAGTTATAGTTGGGCCAGACCGAGGTGCCGTCGATTACAATCTTGAGTCCGGGGGGATTGGTGACGATGGAGCTTTCCATGCCGGGAACGAACTCCGCCGTTACCGCGTCGGGCAGGGTGACGACGGAGGTCGTGACATAGGTCCCGTTCTGACCGATCCCGTCGCTGAAGGCGCTGAAGACCCACCAGGCGCCGGTGCTGTCCTGTTGCGAGGGCGGCGCGCCAATCTTGTGCCGGCTGCCGGGCAAGAAGTCGAAGTCCCCAATGCACAATGGCTGGACCCCCGCGGGCGTGCCGACCGGAAGCGCGGCGTAGTTGGGAGTGCAGCCGCTGCTCATGTTCACCGAGGGCAGCACGCTGGTGGGCGCGGTAGGCGGCGTGGTAATGGTTACGTCGTCCACGGTCACTCGCAAGCCCAAGGGGTTGGTGCGGAACGATACCAGCTCGGCCCGCGAGAAGTACACCACGGCGTCCTCATCGGGCCGGGTCAAGTTGTACGTGATTAGAGAGGGATTGATCGGATTGGTTTCAAATTGATAGCCCACAAATCCGTAGCCCGGGAATGCATACTCGGCCAGGGTGAGCGCCCCCTCGGGGACATAGATCGTCGTCGAATCCGAATAGCAAACATTATTGATGTACACCAGGCCCCATCCGCCAAAGCCTGCGGTGGGACTGTTGGGCGGGAGTACGCAGCCTGGGTTGGTGCCGCCGCTGCCGGTACCAGGAGGGAAAATAATCGAAAACTCAAACAGCTCCGTGACGCCTCCGATCACCGACGTCAGACCCGGAACTACCGTGACGGTCACCACCGCGGACCCCGAAACGCTGGACAATTGCCCCAGGTTATCGGTCCAACCGGAGAAGATCCAGCGCGCGGTGTCGTAGTTACTGGACTGATACGGCACCGTGACCCCCGCAATGACGCTGAAAGGAAACTGGAGGATATGCGTGCTTCCCACCGGCCACAGGAAAACCTGGGGACTGCTGTATTGCTGGCCGTCCACGAAGAAGAGCGCGGTGGGTTGCGATAGCCCCACTGTCACCCCGATGGTAGACTGAGCCCAGACTCCGCCTGAAGCAAGCAACACTAACGACGACAGTAACTTAACCCGTTTCATGCGTGCGGATTCACTCCCTTTGCCCGACTTTGCTGTGTTCCCGGACATAGAACTACGCGACCCATGGTCCCAATGGGGTAATCGGCCGGGGATGGATGGAGCTTTAGCGGAAGAGGGGCCTTAGGGGTTTCGCTGATTTTGCGCGCCTGCGGACAACGGATGCCCCGACTAGATATGTACCATAATGTACGTACAGTCTGGTTACTCCACACTGATGCGCTTTGAGTGGAATGAAGACAAGAATCGCCGTAATGTCGCCAAGCACAAGGTCAGCTTTCGGACGGCAAGCGCGGTCTTCGACGATCAACACGCGCTCAGCGTTTTTGGATTGCGTCGTCGGTTGCGAAGAGCGTTGGCAAACGTTAGGAATAGTTGACGGCATTGCGATACTTGTGACACATACCTGGAGCGGCGAACGGGGCGATGAGGTGGTTCGTGTAATTTCGGCCCGAAAGGCGATCCCAGCGGAGAGGCGAGCATATGCGAAAAACCGACAACTCTCAAGCTAGCGAAATCCGCGCTCTCAGGCGCCTGAAGGATGCGGAGATCGACACTACGGACATTCCGCCCAAGCTCGATTGGAGTAAGGCGGTTGTCGGCAAGTTCTATAGACCAATCAAGAAACCACTCACGATTCGGTTAGACGCGGACGTTCTTGCGTGGCTCAAGGGACAGGGCAAGGGTTATCAGACTCGCATCAACGCGCTGTTGCGGCGCGCGATGACCTCCGATTCCGAGACGCGTGGTTCGGCTCGATAATCTCGATAATTATGGTAGCAACTTACTTCGCTAAACTGGCAGGCACATAATATCGTCATGCAACTGCCCTCAGGGCTAGATTTATAAACCCGCGCGCCCTTACCCTAAATGGCGTTTTCTACTTTGGGTCGCGACGTATCGTAATTAGCGGCATTGCATCAAATTGTTCGGTCAATTCTGGCCGCACTGATACCGGCATCGGCAGTACTCGTTCGAGAACCTCGAATCTTTCGATGACGCAAAGGTCGCTGGGTCAGGCTGAAGCGGACAACTTGCGGCGACATGAAGCCGTTTTGAATGGCGATTAGCGCGCCACCGTGAAAATAGAGACCGTCAATCGTTGCGAGACACAGGTTCGTGGGACGCCCTATTGGAGTTACAATGCCGGGCTTCAGATCGAGAACGGTTATGCCGTCGGGGAACGTCGAGACGTAAAGCAGACTGCCCTCCGATGAGAGGGCTATCCCATTCGCGAATTCGAATCGTTCGGAGAGCCTTGTCAGATCGGCGGCGCCGTTCGCCAGATGCCACACCATGCCTGCGGGCGTGTCAGTCAGATACACGTCGCCGGCCGGGGCGATCGCCAAGTCGTTGAACTCGTGGCCGGCGCCTGCGACGGAATACCTGCGAACCATTCCAGCCGATGCAAGGTCGTAATGAATGAGCGAGGACTCTTTATCCGCATTGCTCAGGAGCCAGAGTCCGTTGCCGTGTACTTTGAGACCAAGTACGGTTCCAAGTCCATCGGCGAATAACGTGCAAGCGCCGGAGGGCGCGCAGCGAATTACCTTCCCTTTTTCGTGCTCCCGAAATAAAAGCGCTTACCTTTTGGATCGTATGCGACACTCTCCGGGACCAGATCGCCCTCGGTGATCTTGAAGGCGGACCTGCTGTGAGATACCACCGGCGTCGCCAGGCGTACGGCCGCGAAAATCTCCTCGAACTCCCGCGTGCCGCGCAATTCCGCGAAGATCGAATCGCGCGACGGGTCGATACCGGCGTTCAGTTCGACAACCTTTTGGAGCTACTGAATAGCCTCCCGCCATTGTCTAGCCGCTGCCCAGGTGCGGGCCA
The DNA here is from genome assembly GCA_963755895.1 of uncultured Alphaproteobacteria bacterium. Lineage (GTDB taxonomy): Bacteria > Pseudomonadota > Alphaproteobacteria > Rhizobiales > Xanthobacteraceae > Bradyrhizobium. The sequence continues at coordinate 62,293 of CAVWMD010000011.1, read as the reverse complement.
TCTCGTAGGTGACCGTGGCTTTGTCCGGAGCGGAAATCAGCAGAATCCCGATCCGGGCGATTTCGGCGCGGACCAATGGCCGATCCGTGTCGGACAAAGTGCCGGACACCGGTAGCTGCGCCAAGGCGGGCAGCGCAGCAAGCGATAGAGCCAAGACGAGTGACCACGCAGTCATATAGCGTAAGTTACTGCACGGCCCCGGCCCGAGCCGAATTCTGCTTCACTTTGTGCTTCACAATTCTTTCAATTAAGGCGTGGGGGATCGGTCGATCGAGCGGCAATTGCAGGTTGCCCTTCCTGCCTGCATAAATTGAAATCGCCTTCTCCAGCCTACGATCGCCCCGAACTGGCGGAAAGAACCCGATATGCTCCTTGAAGGCGGCAAAGTGCACCAACACGCCGTTCAGCCGGAAGGTCGGCATGTTATAGCTGATTGTCTCCTCCGCGTCCGGCGCAGCTTTCCTGACGGTCAGCCGTATCGCCTCGAGGATCGCCTGAACCTCGGGCGAAAACGATGCGATGTACTCGTCGATGCTCTTGGGCGTGGCCCGGCTGGTTGGCATGCTGCCTCCTGCGCTCGGCGTCGTCTCTCCTGCATGCAGAACTCGACCAAAACTGGTTTAGTTCCAATGCAAAGGAGGTCCTGAATGCCCGTTGACATCCAAGCCCTCCCTGTGTAGTATAGATCCAGTCCGTCACACGGCGGTGTACCACGATTTTTCCCTGTTGGAGGTTTTTTCGATGCGAGCCAAAATGCTCAGTGTTATGGCGGGTGGTCTAATGTTAGCCGCCGTGCCGATGCTTGCCCATCATTCCTTTTCGGCCGAGTACGATCGCAGCAAGCCGATTCAGTTGAAGGGCACGGTAACCAAGGTGGAGTGGATGAATCCCCACGCCCGCTTCTATCTGGACGTTAAGGACGACGGCGGAAAGGTCACCAATTGGGAGTTCGAGCTGGGCAGCCCGAACGGCCTGATGCGGCAAGGCTGGACCCGGAATTCCTTGAAGATCGGCGAAGTGGTCCAGGTCAACGGTTCGCGCGCCAAGGACGGCTCGAACCTGGTGAACGCCAGCAGCGTCGCGTTCGACGACGGAAAGCGCGTTTTCGGCGGCGCCTCCTCGGCCGACGATCCGAACACGAAGTAGCCAATCATTACAGTTTCGAAGGACAGCCCGGTGCAGCAAGCCTGCACCGGGTTTGTCTTTTGGACTCACCGCGCATAACGAAGCGGCGGGACAACCTGACTGTGTTACCGAACCGCGCGCGACTTAATTAGGCGGGAGAACGATCTCGCGAGTGCCTTCGTCCAGATTGAAGATGCGCACGATTTGAGGCTGACTGGCTTCCGTGTGGGTTACTTCAAACTTGACCGGCTGCGGAGGCGCGCCGGCCGGCCGAACAGCCGCGATTTCCACCGGAACAGCCAGAGGTTCGGGAGCGGCCGTAGCGGGTTGGACCGGATGCGCGGCCGGATGCAGCGCCGCGGCGAGCTCTTGGGAGCTCACCTGAAGCGTGATGGTGACCCGGCTCTGATCCGCCGAGGCCTCCACGCCGTGAGCCACCGCCGGGAAGGACGGAGCCCTTTCCAGGAATCCTCGAGCGAACTCAGCGGCGGCCGCGTCCGAGCCGGCGTCGAAAGATGCATCGAGCGAGAGGCCGTCGCGAACCGAGACCTGGCCCAGAAATTCGGATCCATCGGCATCCAGCGGCACAAATAGATCGGCCAAAGGATCCGGCAGCTTCACCGCGACCACCCACAGATCCCCGGTTTGAGAGAAACGCGCGGCTCGGGGCAGGAGTGGAGAATAGAGCCGGGTGTCCGCGAGGCTGCCATCGACGGCGGCCTGGAGCGTCTTGCGGCTCCCCACCAGCACAATCTGCTCGCTGATTTGGGCCACGCCGAGTTCCTCGGCCTGCTCGGGAAGCCACATGCTCACGCCGCGATAGATCGAGTGCCGCAGCCCCTGGCGTTGGGCCTGATCCCGGACCGTCGCCGCGGGGAAACTTCCCGCCTCCGCCGCCAGCAGAGCCGGCGAAGAGATGACAATTTCGCGGGCCTGCCTGAGGCAATCGAGATCGGGGAAGGCGAGCGCGCCGCCCGGGGAGATTACGGCTTCGATGGCGGCGGCAAAAGGCGAATGACGCAGGTTGCTCCACTGGATTCCCACCAAAGCGGTGGCTTCGGGAGAGGCGTACATCCACCAGCTCGGATGGGACTCCGCGGTTGCCAGAGCCGTGGTAATCGCAACCAGGGCAAACAACTTCACCACTTGTTTCATCGGCCGGTCAACCTCCAGGGATTAGAGTCGAATCTTTGCCATGCGGTAACTTTTCCATAACCAGGCGTCCGGAAGTCTTCGGTAAGCGATTGATTCCATAAGGAATGTATTCTGGCCCCGGGATTGCATCCAGGAGCGGCGTGATGAAGGGGAACGAATACGCAAAGGCGTTCGAAACGGGCTTCCCGGCGACACGGCGGTTCCTGCTTTCGCGTGGAGCGGCTGTCGAGGAAGCCGAGGAAATCGCGCAGGCTGCTTGGGTGCGGGGTTGGGAGTTTCGCGATCAACTCCGCGACCCGGGCTTAGTCGGTTTTTGGGTCAACTCGATCGCGCGCAATCTGTTCCGCGCCAGGTTTCGCGCCAGATCGATGGCGCCGATAGATGGCGTGGAACCTCCGTACCTGATGAACCTCGCCGAGGAGATCGAGCTGCACCGGCTGCTGGACCGCTGTTCGGGACGCGACCGGAAGTTGCTGGAGCAAAGTCTCGAAGGCTATTCGGCGGAGGAGATCGCACGGACTGAAGGCATTACATCGACCGGCATCCGGGTGCGCATGCTCAGAATCCGGCAGTCGCTGCGGAACCAGTTGTCGCTGGCGCCGGCCTGACGGGCGCAAGCGCCGGCGTCACGCCATCGCTCAGCAATTCCGTCGTCACGGGTTTCGCGCGGCGTGTGGTGGGTTCCATTGTTTCGCGGATGGGCTTCCGGGGAACTCGCGCAAAACGGGTGCTCTGCGATCGGTTCCCGACCCCCTCGGAGGTGCGCGCCGCCCCCTTTGCGCTTCCGAGGAACTCGCGCAAAACGGGTGCTCTGCGATCGGTTCCCGACCCCCATCGGAGGTGCGCGCCGCGCCCTTTGCGCTTCCCAGGAACTCGCGCAAAACGGGTGCTCTGCGATCGGTTCCCGACCCCCCTCGGAGGTGCGCGCCGCCCCCTTTGCGCTTACTGCGACAGATCTATGTGGCGTTCGATGGTTGAACCGTCCTGGATATCGACCGAGAGCGGGTGCCGCTCCGATCCCCTGACGATTTCCACGGTGTGCGGGCCCGGCAGCAGCACGAACGTCGCGGGGGATTTGCGTGCCTGCAGTTGTCCGTCGATGACGATGGTGAGCCCCGTAGGATTGGTGCTGACCGTCAGCAGGCCCGACATTTTCTCCAGGTTGACGATCAACCCGGTATCGTGGGGGATGTCGATAATTCTTTGGGCGTCGCGATAGCCGGGGAACTGGACCACGAAGGTGTGGCGGCCAGTGGCCAGAGACAGGCTGCACGGCGTGACACATTTCAGGGCGGCGCTCTTGTCGAAGACGGCGGTGGCGCCGGCGGGCGTGGCCGTGAGCTGGAACATGCCATCGGTGGGCGCCGGAACGCGCCTCGCCTGTTTCGGTTCCGGATCGGGTTCCGGATTCGGCGCCGGCGATCCAGTTTTGGCTTCGACCGGCGCGGGTTCGGGCGGAGGCGGCGCGGGCTCGGCCGGCGCGGGTTCGGCGGGCGCGGGCTGGGGAGGCGGCGGCGCGGGCTCGGGTGAGGCGGCTGAGCTCGGCGGATTCGCAGGCGCGCTCGAAAGACGTCCGGTGCCGTATTGCTTATAAGCCGCGAACAAAATGGCGCCCACCAGTACAAACGCCAACAGAGCCAGGATGAAGTTGCGCGCCGCATGACTGGGCTCGGGCTCAGGCTGGCGGCGCCGCGGCTCCCAAACCGGAGGCACGGAAGCGTCGGACGAGGCGGCTCTCACGGGCGGTTGCGGAGGCAGCGCGGCGGCCTTTCTGGGCGCGGACGCCGCTTCCGGCAAGAAGCCCACGGCGGACTCGGGCGTCCTTGCTTCCTGTCTCAGGGCCTCGGGCGTCATGCCTTCCGGCAACACATCGGCAACGGTTTCGGCGAGTCCCTCCAGCGACCCTCCCGTGGGCATGTTCTGGCTTGACCCGCGCGGTAAGGGAATCCATCCGGGAGTCGCGTTGCAAGCGATGGCCAGTGCGGAGATGAAATCGGCACAGGTTTCGTAGCGGTCCGCCGAATTCTTGGCCAGCGCTTTGCGCAGCACCGGCTCCACCGCCGGTCCCAGCGTGATATTCAGCCGCTGCGGAGCCAGCGGCTCCTCGCGCACAATGCGGTAGAGCAGCGTGGGAAGGTATTCGGCCGCGAACGGCTTTTCGCCGGTCAGGGCTTCGTACACCATGACGGCGAGCGAGAACTGATCGGTGCGGCCGGTGATCGCGCCGCCTTGGACCTGCTCCGGCGACATGTAGCTGGGCGTGCCCATCATGGTGCCCGCGACCGTCATTTGCTGCGACACGATTTTGGCGACGCCGAAATCGGTGATCTTGGCGGTGCCGTCTTCGTGGATCATGATGTTCGCGGGCTTGATGTCGCGGTGAACGATGCCCTTCTTATGGGCATAATCGAGCGCGGCCGCGGTCTGGCGGAAAATGCTGAGCAGAGTCTCCTTGTCGGGCGTCTGCGCGGCCAGCAGCATTTTCTCGAGCGGCGGCCCGTTCACGAATTCCATGAAGATGTAGGCCATGCCGTTTTCTTCGGCGATGTCGTAAATAGTGACGATCCCGGGATGGGAGAGCATGCCGGCGGATTGCGCCTCGCGGAACAGGCGCTCCCGCAGGCGTTCGCGCTCCGCGTCCTCGGTGAGCTCGTTCAGGCGGATACTTTTGATCGCGATGGTGCGGCCGATGGCGGGATCCTGCGCGCGGTAGACAATCCCCATCGCGCCTCGCCCCAACTCGCCGATGATCTGGTACCGCCCGATTTGTTGCACGGTGGGTGTGTCCACAATTTTAGCGCAGACGCATGAAAGGCACAGTGAAGTTGAGAAAGCTTGAAGAGGTCTCCGGCCCGGTGGCCGCAGTCACACAACGGAGCCTCCCGCTTTGTGCGGCTCAAGTTAACGGCAATGATCGTTTTCCGACTTCGGCGCGGGGCCGGTGCCGCCTTTCCAGAAACCCGATCGGCGTAATTGAGATTTCATCGGCTTGATCGCGGCCGGCATCGGGCTAAAGGACGGGCCGCTCCGGGGCGAAGCGCAGCGAGGAGAATCGCTAACAGATTGAACGCACGGTGCGTTTGATTTGCCGCAAGGGCGTGATCAAGCCAGCCTGAATTCTTAAAGAAAATGCTTGACTCGTGGGGGCGATAATCCTATACTCGATCATATTACTAGAGTAAAGCTGGCAAAGAAGGGCACCTTGAGGTTTTGCTTCGCCGGCCAGGCCGCCATGAGAGCGGCCGCCACACGCACAAGGAGCCGTTTATGCAAGTCCGCCGCAGCACCCATTTCCGATTGATTCCTCTCACCGGGCATGCCCGAGTGACCGCGTGTTGCCGCTGTTGCCGGTAATCGCCCTCCCACAATAAATTATTTGCGTTCATAGGAAACTGAGGGGAATTGTGTCTAAATTCATAGCCAATATTGTATTTCTCGCGGCGCTGCTGCCGGTCTTCGGGCAGGATGTCAGCAACGCTGTGGTGGTGGGGTCGGTTGTGGACCCGTCCCAGAGCGCGATTCACGGGGCGGCGGTGACGCTGACGCACCTTGCGACGGGTGCGGTGACGCAAATCAAAACGGATGAGCGGGGTCTGACCGGACGCCTCCGCTGCGCCTCGGAGAATACACGATCAGCGTCGAGGCCGCCGGATTCAAGCGATTCAGCCAGCATGGCGTGGTGCTGGATATCGGCGACGTGCGCAAGGTGGACGCGGTGCTGGAAGTGGGGCAGGTGTCGGAGACCGTGAACGTGGAGGCGGAAGCGCCGCTGCTGCAAACCTCGGACTCGACGGTGGGAACGGTGATCACCAACGCGCAGATTGAGGATCTGCCGCTAAACGGGCGGGACTACTTGCAACTCGGGGCGCTGTCTTCGGGGACGGTCGCGTCCAGCGAAGGCGTCGCCATCGGAGGCCAGGCGGGCACGCAGGCGGCCTTCCTTCTCGACGGCCAGGACAATAACAACCAGCAGATTTCGACGGGCCATTCCGGGCAAAAGGAAATCATCAAACCTTCCGTGGACGCGATTCAGGAGTTTAAGGTGGTGACCAATGGATACTCGGCGGAATACGGGCGTTCGTCTTCGGGAGTGATCAGCGTGGCGCTGAAATCGGGCACCAACGCGATTCACGGCACCGCTTACGAATTTCTGCGGAACGACCTGCTGGACGCCAAGAATCTGTTCGCTACCGTGAAGCCGCCCTATCGCAGGAACGATTACGGCGGAAGCCTGGGCGGGCCGATCCTTCGCAACAAGCTGTTTATCTTTGGCGATATTGAAGACCAGATCATCCGGCAAAGCTCGACGGACGTAAACACGCTGCCAACGGCGGCGCAGCGGACGGGTTCATTCACCGGCACGATTGTCGATCCAACGGTGGGGACGCCGTTTCAGGGCAACCAAATTCCGCTGACGCGGATGGATCCGGTAGCGCTGAACATTCTCAATTTGGTGCCCCTGCCCCAAACGGCAGCGGCGACCAGTAACTACATATACAACGGCCCCGCGAATCAAGACCCCAAGCACTGGGATTTCCGAGCCGACGACATCATCAGCGATCACCAGAACGCATACTTCCGCTATAGCGAGCAGATCATCGACAACGCAGTGACATCGCCGCTGCCGCCGATTTCGGAAGGTTACATTGCGGGAGGCGGAGCCAACGTCACGCATAGCAAGAGCTTCCTGCTGGTACACAACAAGGTTTGGACGCCCACTCTGCTCAGCTCGATTCACGTGGGATGGAACGATTTGGCGTGGGTCAACACGTTTCCGAATCAGAGCCTGACCTCGGTGGGAATTCCGGGAGTGAGCACAAGCTATCCCGGCTTCTCTGAAATCTCCATTACCGGATACACGACGCTAGGAGTTACGAACGTCCCGAATTCGGATGCTTCGCAGGACCGGCAACTCTCCGGCGACCTGACCTGGACCAAAGGGGCGCACAACCTGAAGTTCGGAGTGCAGGCGAACTGGCTGCAAACAAACTTTCTGAGCTCGCAGGATAGCAGCGGGATCTTTACCTTCAACGGCGAGTATACAAAGAACGCGTTTGCGGATTACCTGCTGGGGGCGGCCTCCGCGGAGACTCTATCCAATTGGTCGTACCTGAGACTGCGTACTCCGTACACGCATTTTTTTGTGCAGGACGACTGGAAGGTGAGCAAGAGGCTGACGCTGAACATCGGGTTGCGCTATGAATTGAGCCCGCCGCCGATACAAATCGGGAACACGATTTCGAATTTCGATATGGACACGGATCCGGCGCATCCGGTTCTGGTGCCGGCGGGGTCGCAAGGGAACAGTTGGGCGGACCGGGCGCTGCAAGGCGTGAATTACAACCAATGGGCTCCGCGCTTCGGATTCGCCTACGCGCTTCCGGACAACAAGACTGTGTTCCGCGGAGGCTACGGGATCTTTTATTCGAACATCATCACCGAGGGCGGCATGCAATCCATGGAAGTGAATCCGCCCTGGAACGTCAGAATCGGCCTACAGCCGAATTCCTCCAAGCCGCCGACGCTGTTTCTGGATCAGGGATTCGCGTCGAATGCTTTATCGCTTGCGAACGCGGCCAATGTGCAGTTGATTTCCTACGACCGGAGTAACGCCACGCCCATGGATCAGCAATGGAATTTCAATATCCAACGGCAACTGCCGGGCGGAATTCTGCTGGAGGTTGGTTACTACGGCAACAAGCTGGAGCACATGTGGCGGCAGATCGACGGGAATCCGGCGCCGCCGGAGCCGGGGACGGTGAACTTGAACCGCGAGTTTACCAGCACGACGGTTCCGGGTACGCCGGACACGATCACCCTGGGCGCCGTGACGCGCATCCAGAAGGACGGCTACAGCAATTACAACGCGCTCCAAACCAAGATCGAGAAGCGCTATTCGAAGGGAGTCACATTCATCGCGTCCTACGCGTATTCGAAGACGATGTCGCTGGGAGACGCGTCCGGCGTTCAGAATCCGCTGGATTGGAGGGCGGATTATGCGCCCTCCGGCCAGGATATGAGACAGCATTTCGTGGGAAGCGCGATTTATGCCCTGCCGTTCGGTCATGGCAAGACGTGGGGATCGAATTGGAACCGGGTTATCGACGGGTTTCTCGGCGGATGGAGCGGGGGCCCGATCCTGACCGTGGATTCGGGGATGCCGCTGAATCTGAGCGTGACGGCCGATCCCTCCAATACGGGACAGAACGACCGGCCCGACGTCGTGGGCGACTGGCATCTGGCGAATCCTACGGTGCACGAATGGTTCAACACCGCGGCATTCATCCCCAATTACAAGTACACGTACGGCAACGCCGGGCGGAACATTCTGCTCACTCCTGGACTGGTAAATGTCGACTTCGGCGTGCACAAAACTTTCCGGATTACGGAGCGCGTAAACGCGCAGCTTCGATTGGAGTCGTTCAACCTGACCAATACGCCCGCCCTCGGCGCTCCCAACGCGCAGGTGGGAAATCAATTGTTCGGCCAGATTACTTCGGCGGGAGCCGCGAGAGAAAACCAGATTGGATTAAAGGTCATTTTCTAAAAGGAGAAAGAACATGCGTAAATTATTCTTGATTACATTGATGGCAGCCACCGTCGCATTCGGCCAAGCCGACAGCGCCAAGCAAAATAAGAAGAAGGGCTCCGAAGCCAAGGTGCTTACGCGAGCCGAAATCGACGCCCTGCTCGCCAAGCCCGACCAAGTGTTGATCATTGACGTGCGGAGGCCGGACGAAGTGAAAGACATCGGCGGCTTCCCGGTGTATCTGAGCATCCAGATCAACGATCTGGAAAAGAGCCTCGCCTGGATTCCCAGGGACCGCACCATCATTGCGCTTTCCAACCATGCGGCGCGCGGCGGACGCGCGGCCGACATTCTCATAAAGGCCGGCTTCAAAGTCGCCGGCGCGGCGGGCGCGGAAACTTACGAACAGGAGGGTGGGACGCTGACGAAGATTGTGGCCCCGCCGCCGAATCCGAATGCGAAGCAGGACGCGAAGAAGTAGGAGGCTCTTTATGAAATCCAGATGGCTTGTGTGTGTGTTCATGGCCGCTGCGCCGGCCTTTGCGCACCATTCGTTCGCGGCCGAGTACGACCGGAATCAGCCGGTCACGCTGAAGGGGACATTGACCAAGACGGAGTGGACGAATCCGCACGGATGGATCTATGTGGATGTGAAGGGTGACGACGGAAAGGTCACGAATTGGGCCATTGAGTTCGGAAGCCCCAACGCACTGCTGCGCCGTGGTCTTCGCAGGGCCGATTTCCCGCCCGGCATCGAGGTCACGATCAAGGGGTCCCGAGCGAAGAGCGGTTTGCCGACGGTCAATGCCAGCAGCGTGACCCTGCCCGACGGGCGAAACCTCTACACGGGTTCGTCGGACCCGAATGCTAAGGGAGCGGAGAAGTGAGTACGCGGCGCGGCGATGTGGCGCACGCATGCGTGCGTGCCGTGTCGAGACTCTTCTCGACACCTCGTTGGGTCGTAGACAGTGTGCCGGGGCCGGGCGTCGCCAGGGGTGGCGACGCGGCACGCAAGCGTGCGCGCGCCACATCGTCGCCACAAAATGTCGATGAGAAATGCCGACTAACTCGATTGGCGGTGCATCGCCTTGTGTTCTTGGCACTCATTCTGTCGGCGGCGAGCGCCGGGGCATTGGCCCAAACGCCGCCCGCTGCGCCGGGCATTCCGCGCGGCCCTGACGGGAAGCCCGACTTCTCCGGTATCTGGCAGTCGCTCAGCGGCGCCGACTACGGCCTCGAGCCGCATATTGCGACCAAAGACGGGCCTCCCGGCGCGGGTGTGGTCGAAGGCAACGTGATTCCCTATAAACCGGAGGCGCTCCAACAGCGCGCCAAGAACTTCGCGGCGCGCGCGACCGCCGACCCCCGCACCAAGTGCTTCACGCTGGGAACGCCGCGTGGTCTTTACGGTGGTGAGCCGGTCCAGATCTTCCAGCGGCCGCGCGACCTGACTGTGCTCTTCGAGTTCGGTCATCCCGTGCGAACCATCAACACCAACGGCACCGAACACCCGGATGGCCACATCGACTTCTGGCTGGGAGATTCTCGCGGCCATTGGGAGGGCGACACTCTCGTCGTCGACGTGAACGATTTTAATGGCGAAACATGGCTCGATCGGGTGGGGAACTTCAATAGCGACGAGCTCCACCTGGTGGAGCGTTGGAGCTTCCTGGACCACAACACCATTCGCTACCGGGCCACCTTCAATGACCCGAAGGTGTATACCCGGCCGTGGACGCTCGATGTGCTGCTCTATCGGCGTCTTGAGCCGAATGTTCAGATTATCGAGAATTACTGCTCGACGCTCGATTACGACAAGTATTATCCCTTTCCGGCATCCCAATAATACCGGCAATAACAGGAGATCACATGAGAAGGTACTTACAACCGGTTCTTTTGTTTGGCGCACTCGCCGTCGCTCAGATGGTTGCCCTCGCGCAGGGCGCGAACGGTTGGCGGGAGACCTCGTTTGTCCCGACGCCGAAAGGTGTGTGGATGGGCCCGCGTCTCGCCGACGGGCAGCCCGATATCTCGGGCCACTGGTCCAACACGATCGGCAATCACAACAGCCTGACGAATCCGCAGGGCCGCCAGGGGGGCGACGATGAAGCGGCCACGCCGAACGGCCGTGGCAATGGCGGGCGGCAACAGGCATCCCGAGAGCGCGCTCCCAGCCGGGTGACCGATCCGCCCGACGGTCAAGTGCCGTTCCAGCCCTGGGCGCGGGCGAAACAGGAAGAGTTCCAAAAATATCTCAATAACCCGATCAAGCCGGAGTACGTCGAGCCGCTGGCGCGATGCGCCCCTGCTGGACCAACCAAGTCATTCGAGTGGCATGGCTATGAAATCCGCCAATTTCCCGGGTACGTCGTGTTCCTCTTTGGCTCCGGGAACCGGGTGATTCATCTCGACGCCAAGCCGCACCTTCCGGAGAATCTCAAGCTGTGGAATGGCGATTCCCGGGGCCATTGGGAGGGTAACACGCTGGTGGTCGATACGACCAACAACAATTCGAAGTGGCGGTTCGGCCGGAGCGGGGAGTTTGTCAGCGAAAACGCCACGGTTGTGGAGCACTTCATCTTCGATCCCAAAGGCGACAGGTTCACCTACGACGCCACTTGGACCGACCCGACCGTTCTGACGAGACCGTTCACGATCACCATCCCCAACAAGAGGGTGACCGATAAGACGCCGGTCGACGACTGGAACAATGAAACGTTTCTAGCCAAGCACGAGGGCAGCGATCCGATCATCGAAGACTACGAACGCATCTGCGTCGAGGGGAACGGCGATCACGGAGAGGTCGTCGCGGAGACGAAGTGAGGACCCGGAATCGGCAAGCGATCACCCCAAGGGCGGCGGCTCGATTACCGATTCTGAGCCGCGACCGAAGGAAGCGGTTGGAAGGATTATCAATGACGAACAAGAAGGCGGCGGGAGAGCCCGGGAAGTGAGCTATAGCCTGGAGCTCCTGGCGAGACTGGCGGTCCGCGAGACCGGGGCGGACGGGTACGCCCTTGAGGAATCGGGCGACGCGTTCGTTCCAGCCTCCGCGGCCATCTCCAGCGGCGAGGTCTCGTTTTTATTGCGCGCGGAGGGCGAAGTTTCTCCTCGCAGCCAGGGGCGGCTGTCCTTCCTTTTTCGCAGCAAGCCGGTTCCGGAGGAGACGCGCGCGATTCTCAGGAGGTTCGCCGCTTTGATGGAAGCGGTCCTTCGGCGTCAAGCAGCGACGAGGAAATACGCGCGGCGAGCGGCCCGAATCGGAGAGATGGAGGCTGAGCTGGCCGATTCCAAGATCGCCGCGCGGGCAAGCGGTCTGCTGGCGGACGGGGCTGGGACCAGGGACTTGATCGAGACGATCGAGAGCCACGTCGAGGGGGTGTTGCGTCCCAGCCAATTCGACGCAATGCTCGGACAGATGGCGAAGGATCTGGAAGAGGAAATCGCCGAGCGCAAGCTGACGGCGCAGGCAAAAGCAATGCTGCAAAGCGACGATGGCATGTCCGAGGAACAGGCGCATCTCCATCTGCGGACGATCAGCCGCAAGAGCCGGAGGCCGCTGAGGGAAGTCGCTCGGGAACTCATCGAAGCGAGGAACTCCGCATGACGGAAGCGGTGACGAATCCCAAAGATTCCCTACGCTGGCGGCTTGCGCCCCGCCAGCATTTTCCCGTAGGCAATAAGAAGTTGCTCCCGGGCCTGCTTGCCGAGCGGATCGGGCAATGTAGCCGGCAGGTAGCCGCGGCAAAGCTCCACTGTCTTGCGCAGGCTCTCGGCAAACTCGGTACACGGCGGACAACCGGCCAGCCGTGTTTCCATTTCCTGGCAGGTTTCCGGAGGCAGCTCCAGGTTCAGATAATCGGAGAGCAGAGAAAACACTTCCTTGCACTTTTCCAGTCGCTCATGGGGTTCCAAGTCTCATCCTCCTTGCTTGCGGCTGGCCGGCACCGGCCTTTGGGAGGTCCGCAGGTATCGATCCAGCTCTTGACGGACCGCCAGACGCGCGCGGTGCAAGCGGGTTTTGACGACGTCCTCGGTCAGATCCAGGACCTGGGCGGTTTCCATCGTGGACAATTCTTCCATATCCCGCAGCAAAATGACGGAGCGGTAGTTTTCCGGCAGGCCACCGATTGCGTGCTCGAGCACCTCTTTCATCTCCACCTGCAGCGCCTGCCGATCCGGCAAATGGGACCAGTCGGCAATCTCGATTTTGCTACGGCCGCCCGCGTGGTCCATCGCCGGCAGGAATTCGTCGAGCGAGAGCTCCTGCGACGGCGCGAAGATGCCCTTCCGCCGCTTCATCAGGCACGCATTCTTTGCGATTCGAAATACCCACGGGCGAACCCGCCCCGGCTCGCGAAGCTGCTCGAAACTCTCGAACACCTTGAGCAATGTCTCCTGAGCCACCTCCTCCGCATCTTCGCGGAGGCCGCACATCAGCCAGCTATAGTGAAAAATCTTGGCGTAGAAGTGCTCCACAAAGCGGTCAAAAGCCTCCGGTTCTCCCGCGGCCAATCGCTGTGCGAGTTCTACTTCAAATACACGATCCAAGGTTCGCTTCCATTTGTGATTGTAGCGAGGCGGCCGTCGCCAGGCCCGCGGAAAGCTCCGCATTCACCGAAACTTCAATGCCCGGAGCTCCGAGAAGCGTGTTGTGGATCAAGCATGCCTTGGAGGCGCGCAGAACACCTGTTTTATGACGTTCGTCGAGGCGTGGCACGTGGATTTCTATACAAAACGATGCAAGGCGGGCTGGTTGTTGCGCCTTCCCCGCGCTGGCGCGAACCGTCAAGCCTTCCGTGGGCTGCCCGCGTGTCTTCAAGTATTGGGTCGCATAATAGGCCGCGCAGGTCGCAAGCGATGCCAACAGGAACTCCGGCGGCGTCATGCCCGCATCGGAGCCGCCGTTCTCCACCGGCTGGTCGCAAATCGCGCGATGTCCCCGGGCGGCGACTTCGAACTTCGAACTTCCAAGATAGTGAGCCACAACTTCCATGAGATTTTCCGTCCTGTTTCCCAAGATGCAAACGCGCAGAAAAGGTGACGCCCTGTCACCTTTTCCCCCGGGTTGCATCCTTTGGAATATGAAAAGAGGTCGGCAGCGCACGGCGGAGGCATGGGTCTTCATAAAATGGGGGAGGCTATGAAAGTTCCCCGCAGAGACTTTCTTCTTCTTGCCGGCGCTTGTTTCCTGCGAGGAGACGACCGTCCCAAGGCTGACATGCTGGTGCGCTCCGTTCGCCCCGAGGATCTGGAGATGCCTCTTTCCGGCTTCTCCGACTACATCACGCCGATCGAGCATTTCTTCGTCCGCACGCACGTTTACGCGCCCACGGTGGACCTAAATTCGTGGCGGCTCAAAGTGAACGGTGAAGTTGCCGCGCCGCTCACACTCACCATGGAGGATCTGAAGAAACTGCCGGAGGTAACACAGGTGAGCGTGGTCGAGTGCGCGGGCAATGGCCGCGGATTCTACGACCCTCCCGTTCCGGGCATGCAATGGGGCAGCGGCGCGGTGGGGAATGCGCGCTGGCGGGGCGTGCGGCTCGCGGATGTTCTCAAGCGCGCCGGTATCAAGGATTCGGCCAAGGAGATTCTCTTCGACGGGGCAGACGTCCCGGTTGGCACAATGCCGGACTTTCAGCGGTCGATTCCGGTGAAGAAGGCTCTGGATGGCAACACGATTCTGGCTTACCAAATGAACGGTGAGACGCTGCCGGTGAAACACGGCTTTCCTCTGCGTCTGGTAGCGGCGGGCTGGGCCAGCGATTCGTGGGTGAAATGGGTGACCTCCATTCGGGTCCTCGATAAGGAATTTGACGGCTTCTGGATGAAGAGCAGTTACCGGCACCCGGAAAAGCCGGTTGCGCCCGGAACGGCGGTTCCAATGGACCAGATGCAGCCGGTGACCAGCCTGCGCATCAAGAGTACAATCGCGACGCCAATCGATGGAGCACAAGCCCTCGCGGGAAGCCCGCTCACCATCCGGGGCGTAGCCTGGAGCGGCGACACCGGGCCCGTAACCGCGGTAGACGTGAGTGTCGATGGCGGGCGCACCTGGAAACCTGCGGCGCTGCACCAGGATCAGCGGACTGCATTCGGCTGGCGGCAGTGGGAGTTTAACTGGACGCCGTCTCAGGCGGCCTACTACACGATCCTGGCTCGCGCGCGTGACGCCGCCGGCAACACGCAGCCCCTGGATCAGGAGTGGAACCCTTCGGGGTATCTGTGGAACGTGGTTCCGCGCGTCGGCGTGGATGTCGTGAAGGCGCTATCCGTCAAAACCCAGCCAGCACAGCCTGCCGGCTCCAGCCCGGCGCCGTCCGCTACGTTCAAGGGTGCCTGCTCCCAGTGCCATGAAGAGGACGTCGTTCGCCAGCAGCGGCTCACGCGGGCGCAGTGGGATCGGGAAATCGCCAAAATGACGGGTTGGGGAGCGAAGGTGAAAGACGAGGATCGTGCCGGGTTGCTGGACTATTTATTTACCAACTACGGCCCGCGTCCGCGTAGTCGTTAGAGGCTACTTTCTTCCGAACACCAGGAACCATTTCGTGCCCGGAAACAAATCCGGATGTTCTTCAACCAGCTTGAACCCGGCGTCCGACATCCATTTCAGGATATCCTCGCGCGCCACCAGCAGCTCCGGCTGATTTCTGTGGGGCGTCTTCGGATCGTTCTTATCCATCTCGATAATCGCAATCCGCCCGGACGGCTTCATGTAAGTACCGAGCGCTTTCAAATAAGCGGCGCGGTGCTGGATATGATGCAGAACGTCGTTGATGAAAGCCAGATCGACGTTCCGCGCCGGCAGTTTGGGATCGTCATACTCGCCCAACACCGTCTGGACATTGCGAATGTTCTCTTCCTTGTCGCGTTTGTTGATGTGATCCAGCAGGTCCTGCTGAATGTCCACTGCGTACACCTTCCCGCCGGAGCCACGGCCTTCGCCAGCGGCCTCGAAAAGAGCCCCGACCCCGCGCCGATGTCCGCCACCACCATCCCGGGCTTCAAGCGAGAGCTTCGCCAATACCTGATCGATCTTTTGGGTAGCAACCCGCTGCGGACCCTCTAACGTGGTCACCCACTCGTCCGCTTTCCGCGGCGCCAGTTGCGCGCGGGACTCGGTCACGCCGACGGCCAGTATCGCCCCAGCCAAGCTCACGCCGGCAAGGCACCACATCCACCATCGATTTCTTTGGAACATCGGAATCTCCTGCGGATCGGCCGAGCTTGCCGGCTCAGCCGATCATGACTTTGCGCGGGAACTGCGCGTTGTCCTGGAGGAACGTCTTCTTCCGGCTCAAATCGGCGGCGACGGGTTGCACCGTTGCCGTTTGCATCGGTGACGCGCGAAACCAGCGTGTGTTCACCGGGCGTTGCGCCTTCCCAGCGGTAAGTGAACAGCTTCCAGGAATACTGGGTGTTGCCCGGATCGAGAGTCGCCTTCTGCCAGGGACCGTCGTCGATCTTGACTTCCACCGATTTCAGCGGCGTTCCATCGTTGAGCACGAATCCGAGAACCTGAAGCGCGCCGCCGGTCTTCCGAACGCGCGCGATTGCGGACTTCAAGTGCATCCGCGTGATCTCGGTTTCCACCCACTGCGTTTCCGGATCGGTGTCCTCTCCGGTGCCGCCCACGCCGACCACCGAACGGTACCAGCGCGCCTGATAGTTGCCCAGATAGCGATCCTCCTGAAGATGAACTTCCGCGAGCCACTTCACGTTGGCCACGCCGTACCAGCCCGGCATCATGAGCCGCACCGGGAATCCCTGGTTGAGGGTCAGCGGGTCGCCGTTCATCGCATATGCCAGCAGCGGCTCCGGCTTCATCGCATTCTCCAGCGTGACGCTGCGTCCGAACTGCTGGTCCAGCTTGTAGGTCTGCTGCCGGAATGCGACGTCGGCCGCTCCGCGGTCCGTGCCGAAGAACACCACCTCGCGAGCCTGCGGATGGACACCCACCTGTTTAAGCACCGAACTCAAGCGGAACGCCCGTAAAACGGCCGCAGGAAGACAAACCTTCGACGCGCGCGGCCGCTATTGCCGGAGCACTCGAAGCCCGATCACCATCTCAGTCGACTTCATCGCGCGCAGATCGGCCAGCGAGAACTCGGCCGGCTTGTTCACCATCCCGGTGAACTTCAAGCGATACGTAGCGGGATCGATCACCGGCTTATTGAGATGCTGTGTGGTGAAGAACTGCTCTTTAGGCGTGAGCATGCCGTCGATCTTGCGGATGTCGTATTGCCGGCTCGGTCCGTTAAGGTTGGCCGACGGATTAAAATTCTTTGGAAGGTCGGTGAATGGAATATCCGTCTCGCCCTGGGCCAAGGCGGGCATCGCCCATTCCGGCACAAAGGCCAGCAGGCTGGTGGCGGCCAAGCCTCTTCTCAGGGTGTCTCTACGGCTGATCTGCTCCGGCATAGTTTGCCTCCCAGGCGTTGGTCCAAACGTGGACGTCCGTCCCAGTCATCATAATACGCCGGAGAAACGGATTCCAGCCGCAGTCACTCGGAGTCACGTCAGCAGCAGGACGACGGGGCCCGAACCTACCCAGCGACCGGCAACCAGAGGCAACGGCCTCTGCCAGCATGTTTTCGCCATGTTAGCGCGGGAGCGTCGAAGAGGCCAGAATTTGGAGCCGGAAACCAACTCGACGTCGCGCCGGCCAGGACGCGGTGAGCTTTCCCAAACAAGCCCGCCAGGGGATCTTCATTGAGTAATAGATATTCCCTCACCCGCGGCCCATTGGATGAGGTCCCGGAAAATCGGGCTCGTATCGTCAACCGGCTCGCTAACCGGCTGAGCGTTTGTCCAACGGAAGCTGGTGCCGCTGGGGAACTGCGCCAGCTTCTCTTTCAATTCGTTTATGGTGAGATGGCTGTACTGCGCAACCGCGTAGGTTAAAGTCTGGTTCAGATCGGCCGTGATCGAGAGCTGCCCACTGGACGAGGCCAGCGCCTGCTCCCAAAGTTGCCGGATCCGGCCCGCGGGCGCTTGTCCCGCAAGACCGCGAAGCTTGGTGGCATCGTAGAGCCAGCCTTGACCTTGCGCGAGGGCGTTGACCAGCGTCATCCCAAGATTGACCTGGTCCCTGTCGGGACTGGCGTTCCGCGCCCACGCTTCATAACGGTCCCGAAGATACGGCTCAGCCGCGGCAGAGCCATGGCGACCCAGATACCACGCGGCGTCCGAGACGTCGTCCGCGGAAGATTCGTTCAGGCGGCTCAGCGCCAACTCCTCCAGAAAGGGATTCGCTTCCATGCCGATTCTGCTCAGGAACCCGCAGCGATCGTTCTTGGGCAGGGGCAGCGCGCGTTGGATCAGCTCGCGCCCGGCGGGCGGGTCCACCTTAAGCACATACCCGATGGCCGCATTCTGCGCGTTGCAGTTCATTCGCCCGATCCCGGCGGTGAGGCGCGGAAGAACAATCGGAAGCACCGCCGCGGTCGCGTAGCGCTGGAGCAGTTCGGCGAGGTTGACCTTGTTGTTGACATCGGTAGCATCCACGAAATGCCGGGCCAGCGCTGTCTCCACCTCCGGCAGCGTCTTATCGGGCAGATTTATGAGAAAGCGCGACAACAAGCGCGGCGCGGGGCGCTGCATTTCCGCTAGGATTGCCGCACGTGCACCCACGGGATCGAGCGGATACCAGCGCGAGAGCGCGGCGCCGGCCAGGCCCCAGTCACCGTCGGCGTTACTCTCGAACATGGCCCGGTAGATCGAGATCCTCTGATCGCGTGTAAAGGAATTGCGGGCGTCGGATAGATATTGGATTTGCTCGTCCGGAGGCAAATCGCCGAACTTGCCGGCCAGGATTGCCGCCACCCGCGTTCGATCTCCCTGCGGGAGATCGTTCGAGCTTAGAAGTGCATTCGCCGAGGCGGCCAGCGCGGGACCCCGTTTGACCGGCAGAACATCCATTAGTTTTTGCCGGACCGCTGCCCGTTCCGCCATGGCGCGGCGAACCAATTCCACCGGTTCGCTCGCCGGGTCGACCGAAACGTTTGCGAGGCCCGCCAGGAACAGCTCGGTTACCGGAACATCTGGGCTCGCAAGCAGGCGCTCCAATTCGCGAATGCCCGTGGCCTTGAAGGGCGAGCGAATCAGGCCGAACTCGTATAACCGGAAGGAAACTTTGTCGGCGCCCATGCGCCGCGCCATCTCAATCGCGGCCTCTTCGGTTCCCAGGTCGCACAGTTCACGAATCACGTCTGGCGCGTCTCCAGCCTGCAATGGGCGCATAGCGCCAAGCGCGCCGCGAATGCGCGTCATTTGCTCCGCCTGCCATTGGGCGTCTGCCGGGACAATCTTCATGGCGATTTCGTTCGACTTCGGCTGCGCTCCGCCCGACACGCGCGGACTCATTACGGTGACGCGATATTCGCCGGGTCGATCGAATCGAACCCACTGATTCAGGCTCATCCGAACCGTCACCGGCGTTTCCGACAGGGGTTTTCGCTTGAAATTAAAGCTGCCGGCTTGCACCTGCACGATGCGCATATACGGCGCTACGGGATCGCTGGTGCCCTCCATGGGCGTGACCGTGAATTCCTCGCGCGCGATATCCCGATCCGTATAGTTGCTGAGGACCGTGTAATTGTTCGGCGTGCTGGCGCTATAGTTCAGGTCAAGCCAGATCGACTCTCCTTGGCGAAAGCTGCACGGCGCTGCACAGCGCAGCTC
Source organism: uncultured Alphaproteobacteria bacterium (assembly GCA_963755895.1). GTDB lineage: Bacteria > Pseudomonadota > Alphaproteobacteria > Rhizobiales > Xanthobacteraceae > Bradyrhizobium. The sequence continues at coordinate 42,798 of CAVWMD010000011.1, read as the reverse complement.
TAGCTTGAGCGCTGGGTTGGAGCTTTGTGCCGGATTCTGTGCTCTCAACTCGGCCGATGAAACCAGCGCCGTTATCGCCGCCGTGGCAGCAAAGATGCACGTTCGCACGACTCCGAGTCTAACATCGAGGCTCGGCCTGTCAACCGGCTGCCGCGCTCGACAGAACCACGGATCGGTGGGGCTGTGAACCTCACGCGTTGTGGGAGAATAAATCCAGCGGAGCCCAACTTCTCTTTGGTGACCAACGAACAACTGCTTTTGATGATCGGAATCCCGATGGCAGGTAATGCATTGTTGTTCGGGATACTGATCGCCTTCCTCGATGCAAAGTTCAAGGCCTTTGACCTCAGGTTCGAAAGAATCCTGGACGCGCGGCCGAAACAAATCGAAGAGGGTCGCCGCTAAGGTTTTTCGACCGGCAAGCCCGGCCTGGTTCCAAGCGCGCCAGCCGCCGTCGAGCGAAATGGCGTTGCGTATAGCCCATCTTCTGAAGCTGCGTCCGCGGCCAGCGCGGAGCGGAAACCGCCGCCGCAATACAGCACCATGGTCGTGGATTTGTCGGGGATCTCGGATTCGATATCGCGCTCGATGATGCCCTTGCTCAGATGGATCGCGCCGGCGGCGTGGCCCGTCGGCCCATTCGCGGTCCTCGCGAACGTCGATCAGGACGTGGCCTTCGCGCGGCATCTTTTGATACTCGGCGATATCGATCTGCTTGACGCGCGATTTGGCGTCGTTCACCAGAGCCAGAAAACCCGGGATTATGCGCTTTGTGCGGAGTGCTCACGAGATTCTCCTGATGCGGGCGCCCGCGCCCGCCAGTTTCGCCTCGATTTTCTCATAGCCGCGGTCGATGTGATAGACGCGGTCGATGACGGTTTCGCCCTGCGCCGCCAGGCCGGCCAGCACCAGCGACGCGCTGGCGCGCAGATCGCTGGCGATCACCTGCGCGCCGGAGAGCGCGCGTGGGCCCGGCGACGATGGCCTGCCGTCCCTCGATGCGGATATTGGCGCCCATGCGCGCCAGTTCCTGCGCGTGCATGAAGCGGTTCTCGAAAATGGTTTCGGTGATGAAGGCGATGCCTTCGGCCTGCGGTCATCAGCGCCATGAACTGGGCCTGCAGATCGGTGGCGAAGCCGGGATGCTCCTCGGTGGTGATATCGACGCTCGAGAGCTTGCGCGGAGCGCGGACGCGCAGCGAATCGGGCGACGGGTTCGGTCACCTCCGCGCCGGCTTGCTGCAGTTTGGCGATCAGGGCGCGCGAGATGCTCGGGCACGCAGCCGGTGACCAGCAGATCGCCGCGGGTGATCGCGCCGGCGATCAGGAACGTTCCGGCCTCGATGCGGTCGGGGATGATCGCGTGAGCCGCGCCGTGCGAGCTTCGCGACGCCGCTGAACGCGGATGGTGGACGTGCCCGCGCCCTCGATCGACGCGCCCATGTCGCTGAGCAGGCGCGCCAGATCCACGACTTCGGGCTCGCGCGCGGCGTTGTCGATGACGGTTTCGCCGGAGGCGAGCACGGCGGCCATCAGCAGGTCCTCGGTGCCGGTGACGGTGATGCGGTCGAAATGAATCTCCGCGCCGTGAAGTCCGTGAGGCGCGCGGCTTCGATATAGCCGTGCTCCTGGCGCAGCTCGGCGCCCAGGTGTTCCAGCGCGGAAACGTGCAGATTGATGGGCCGCGCGCCGATGGCGCAGCCGCCGGGAAGCGAAACGCGAGCGCGTCCGCAGCGCGCCACCAGCGGGCCCAGCACCAGGCTGGAAGCGCGCATGGTCTTGACCAGATCGTAGGGCGCTTCGGGATGAACGATTTTGCAGGCTCGAATGGTGACGCGGCCGGCTTCGACAGTGCCATTGTCAATGTGAACCTCCGCGCCGGCGTGGCGGATGAGATCGAGCATGGTGCGGATGTCGCGGACCTGCGGCACTCGGTCCAGAGCGACGGTGTCGCCGGTGAGGAGGCAGGCCGCGATGGCCGGCAGCGCGGAGTTCTTGGAGCCGCTGACGGCGATGGTTCCTTCGAGCGGCGCGCCGCCGTGAATCAGAAATCGGTCCAAAAGCTATTCTCCCAAAGCCTGTTCTTCCAGCGCTGGTTCACCCAGAACCACCGCCAGGCGGCCGCGGGCCTGGGACAGGAGTCGCTCGGCTTCGGATCGGGAGACGCCCTTTTTGGCCATGACGATCGCGGCTGGAACGCTGCGGCCGGCCTGATCCAGAAGCTCGGCGGCGCGATCGAGCGAGACGCCCGTGACTTGGCGGATAATGCGGCGGGCGCGATCCTCCAGTTTTCGATTGGTCGGCTGGACGTTGACCATGAGGCCGCCGTAGGTGTAGCCCAGCTTGATCATGACCGCAGTGCTGATCATATTCAGTACCAGCTTGGTCGCGGTACCGGCGCGCAAGCGAGTGGACCCGGCCAGGATTTCGGGCCCGGCCAGTGGTTCGATGGGAAATTCGACCAGGCAGGACAGCTCGGAATCCGGGGTGCAGCTAATCCCGGCGGTGATCGCTCCCAGGCGTCGGGCATGAGCAAGAGCCCCCAGAACATAGGGAGTGCGTCCACTGGCGGAGATGCCGATGACCGCATCGCCCTGGGAGAGGCCGGAGGCGATGAGATCGCGAACGCCGGCCTCCGCATCGTCCTCGGCGCCTTCGATGGAGCTGCGGAGGGCGGCATCGCCCCCGGCGATGAGCGCGCGGACCAGCCCGGGAGGGGTGTGGAATGTGGGCGGGCACTCGGCGGCGTCGAGAACTCCCAGGCGGCCGCTGGTTCCGGCGCCTATATAGATGAGGTTTCCGCCGCCATCGAGCGCCTCCACGATGGCGTCAACGGCCTTCTCGATCCGTGGGAGCTCGCAGGCGACTGCCGCGGCAACGGTGGCGTCGCCGGCGCTCATCGCGGCGAGAAGATCGCTGGTAGGGTACGACTCTCTCATATGCCATTCGGCATATTTTTGTTCGGTGAGAAGGTGTTCGAGCATCTCCTACTACAGTCCCATTGTACAGGCTCCGCAAGCGCCATTTTGGTGGGGAACTACGATGCCTTTAGTACCAGGACCAAGCCCACGCCCCGCCGCCGGATATTTTAAATAAGTGTCGTATTTTAAATTACATAAGCAGGTATACAGAGAAGCCGCTGGGAACATCGGTGATGTGCAAGATTTGGGCTTGACAGCTTGATTGGAGGGCTCGTATACTACAGAAGTACCGGAACTTGGGTTCTGTCTTTTTGGCCCATGACGGGGAGATGAGTCGGAGGCTAGAAAATGAAAAACAAAAAATATGGATTGCTCGCTATAGCGGCGATGGTCGCTACCATGGCGTCTACAGCCAGTGCAACACCCTTAGAGGACTGCGCGACGGCTAGCGCTGCCAATTCCGGCAACATGACAATGATCGGAGCCCAGGGATGCTATGTGACCGGCGATACCGGCGTTGTCTTCAGTAACTTCGTGGTGAGCGTTATCGGAGCCTCTTCAGTAACTGTTGGGATTGCGGGAGATGCGTATAACGCGACAACCGGCGATCTCACGCTTGATTTCCAGTGGTCTTTGGGCGTTGAGTCAGTCCTAGATACAGCCGACATTGAAATTTCATACACGGTGACGGGCGGAACCAGCGGAATCGACGATGTCTTCCAGGCGGAGCCGGACGGCCCCGGCGGCAATGTGACCGTCAGCGAACTTGCGTGCAGCACGCCGTTTGCAGGAGTGGGTACGGGAACTGCTTGCCCTGGGATTACTTTGGGTTCATACTCCTCGAGTTCAACCGGTCAAAGTATAGCCGATCAGGCCTCTTTCACCCAAGGCGTCGTCAGCCCGGTTTACATCAAAAAGGATATCGAGCTCGAAGATGCGACGATGAGCGAGTTTACGAACAGCAATATGACATTTGCACCGTCGACGGTGCCTGAGCCGATGACGTTCTCCTTGATCGGCGCCGGCCTTCTGGGCCTCGGCTTCATGGGTCGCCGCCTTAAGAGATAAGACCTTTCTGGTTTTTCCTTCGACTTATGGCCGGGCTGGAGCGAACCTCCAGCCCGGCTTTATTTTTGTGGTGGAGTTGAAGGGCACTGGCGTGCGGTGCAACAGTAGGTGGGTGGACGGCCACTCTGGACCCAAAGGCGGTCGCTGGACCCGCCATTCGAAGTGCAGGTCGCGCCGCCAAGCTCGAGAACCCGAACGCGCGCGCCGGCCCGGATATACGGCACTCAATCAGAGGCCGACGAGGCGTCGGCCCGCGGAACCGGGGGATCCGCCCCACCCTTAGATGAGCCAGGCTGCTCGGGGCAACTCGGGAGAAGCCACCTGCCAACGGCTTTCACCGGAGGCTGCTAAGCGCTGAAAGAACTGCCGCAGCCGCAGGTGGACTTTACGTTGGGGTTGTTGAATTTGAAGCCGGCGCCTTCCATGGACTCGACGTAATCGACCTCGGCTCCATCCAGGTAGAGCATGCTCGCCTGATCGATAAAAACCTTCAAATCGCCGAAGGCGTAGGTTTTATCCAGGAACCCGGGACTGTTCTCGAAGGCCATGGAGTAGCTGAAGCCGGAGCATCCACCACCCACGACAGAAATTCTGAGCCCGGCGGGTTTGGGCTCTTGAGTGGACAGGATCTCCCTGACCTTACCGACCGCAGTTTCCGTCAATTGAACCATAATCAAGTACCCTCGCTATAGATAGGATGAAATCTCCCGCCGCGCAGATTCAAGTGCGGTCGAACGAGCCATTCCTTCATTCGATTGTACCCGATCTGCTATCGTGAGGGAAACGCACTGAAACCCCGTTGTGACAGGCTGCGTCGGAAAGGTAGCATGAGCGGCCTGAGTGAAGCACTTCCATTTCCCACGGCGGGGACCCGAACCAGAGCGCTTCCATCTTCGTTGGGATCGAACCGGACTCGCGTGGACCATAAAAATAGCGACGAGGCAGCCCTTGTCAAGCGCGTCCAGGCCCGCGATGAGATGGCCTTCCGCGAGATCGTGGAGCGGTATCAAGCCAAGGTGTTCTCCATCATCTATGGCATTCTTCGGAACCACAATGACGCCGAAGACATCGCGCAGCAGGTGTTCGCGAAGATTTACTTTTCGATCCGGAACTTCGACTTCCGCAGCTCGCTGCTGACCTGGATCTATAAGATCACGGTCAACGAATGCTACGACTACCTGCGAAAGAAGCGGGTGCGAAAGCTGGTCTACGAGAGCGATTTTTCGATGGAGGACGCGCAGCGGCTGGAGAGCTCCGAGCCGGCTGTCGACCCCACCGCTCCCATCGACCGGAGAATCGCGCAGCACGATCTGGTGGTGAAGTTGTTATCCAAGGTTTCCGAAGAGGACCGAAGCTTGATCCTCCTCAAGGAAGTGGAGGGCCACTCGGTAGAAGAGCTGGCCGCCATGACAGGCTTGAACGAGAACACGATCAAGGTTAAGCTATTTCGAACCCGTCAAAAATTATTGAAAGCCGCTCAGCGGCTGGGGCGGATTCGGGGAATTACGAAACTAAACAGCGGGCGGTAGGCGGTAGTGTAGTAGGCAAAGACCCGCGCACGAAAGCGTTTTTTTTACGAGGGAAGGTAATCATGCATCGAAGGGTGCGGGATAAGCTCGAGGATATTCTTGCGGGTGGCCACGCGCTTGCCGGTGGTCACGCGGAACAACGGCACCGGCACGACAGTCATTTGGACGAGTGCGCGGAGTGCAGGGAAACCATAGCGGCGATGCGGGAACAGCAGCGCTTGCTCCGGAGTTTGCGCCTGCCGGAGGAGGCCGAGCCGCGGGCCGGCTTCTACGCGCGGGTGATCGAACGGATCGAGTCGCAGGGCGCGGCATCGATCTGGACCCTGTTCTTCGACTCCGCCGCGGGGCGAGGACTGGCGATGGCATCAATGGTGGTGGCGCTGAGCCTGGGAGTGTATCTGGTGTCCTCCGAGCGCCTGGCTACGCCGACCGTCGTTAAGGCGACGCCCGGCCTGCTGATGCCTGGCTCGGGGACAGACTCGGCCGGCATGCTGACGGGCTCTCCCGACCGCAACGCGGTGCTGTTTAATCTGGTCACCTATCGGGAGCAATAGCAGATGATCGCAGCCTCTGCCCGAGCCACCTGGCAGAATCCCCGGGTGGTTTTTCCGCTGATGATGGTGTTTCTGGCCGGGGCGGCTTCGGGTGCGCTGTGGATGCAGTTGGGACTGCACGATAAGCTTCACCGCACTGCGGTATCCAACCCGGCTCCCAGCCGGGAGACCGTCTTACAGCGATTCAACTCCGAGCTGGGGCTTTCCCAGGATCAGTCGCAAAAGATCGCCAATGTGCTGGAGGACTACACGCAGTATTACCAGAGCTTGCAGGATCAGCTGGACGACGTACGGTCCACCGGCAGGACCCAGATCCTTCAGATCCTCAATCCCGACCAGAGGGACAAGTTCGACAAGCTCATGAACGATCTGGCTCCTCAGCTCGAAGCTCCGCCATCGAAGTAACGAGCGGCGAAATAGATCGTATAGTGGGAGTTTGAAGCTCCTTCTCACCGGGCCTCCGGGTTCCGGAAAATCCAGCGTCGCGCTTCGGCAATTTACTTCGACGCCCCACTCCTTCCTTGTGACTCCCACCGCGACGATGGCGGAACACATCCGCCATGAACTGGCTCGCGCCGGCTTTCCGGTGCGGCCCTCGGGAGTGGGAACCCTGGCGCAGTTTCTAGACGGAATATCTCACAGCCGGCGCAGCGATGTGGCGCACGCACCCGTGCGTGCCGTGTCGAGAGTCGTCGCGACACCCCCATCCCACGTAAACAGCCTGTCAGGACTAGTAGCTAAGCCAGGCGTCGCCATGAGCGGCACAGGGCCGAAGCGGCCCCCCTCCGGCCCGGAAACCGGCGGCGATCCGGCCGCGAGAGGCTCCGTTGTGCCGATCGGGTTCCTGGAAAGTGGCGACGCGGCACGCACGCGTGCGTGCGCCACATCGTCATCGACGAACGTTTGTGAGGAAGACAGGCTCGACGGGTTGGATCTTGCATTGGCGCCGCCGGAATCGCTTCTGCCCATCCTGATCGGCGACGCCTTGCAGCGGCTGCGTCCTGCGCGCTTTCAACGGTTGCTGGATTCTCGCGGACTGCACGCGGAGTTGGCCGCGCTGCTCCAAGAGGCGCCCGAGCCTCGCGAATGCGGCGGCGACCTGGCGGCCATCTTCGAGGACGTTGAGGCGCGGCTGGAGGAGCGAGGCCTGGCGCTACGCAACCGGCGGCTGCGCGCAGCCGCGGCGAAGTTGCGCTCAGCCGATGTGCCGGTTCCGCCGCTGACCATCTTCGACGGGTTCTTCACGCTCGGCGCGATGGAGATGGAGTTGATCGAGGCGCTGGCGGAGCGCAGCTCAGTGACCGTGACGCTGCCGGAAGGGGCGGGAGCCCGGCAGCGGCTGATCCATGCGGGTTTCAGTGGGGCGGGTTTTGAGGAGACACGTTTGACCGGGATGTTCCGCGCGCCTGAGCGGGTGGTATTTTCGGCGGCGACTCCCGAGAGAGAAGCCGAGGAGATCGCGCGCAGGATTCTGGAACATGCGGAGGGCGGGCGGCGGTTCCGCGAGATGGGCGTGGTGCTGCGCTCGCGCGATCCGTATGGGCCGCTGGTCGAAACTACGCTGGCGCGTTTCGGCATCCCCGCGCGGAGCTACTTCTTCGATCCCCTGGCCGCGCACCCGGCCGTCAAGTATCTGACTGGCGTGGTGCGGGCCATGCTCGACGGCTGGGATCACAAGGCCCTCGGCGAGCTGCTGCGCCAGCCCGTTTCGGGAGTGGGAGCGACTGCCGAGGGCGACCGCTTCGACTTCGACTTGCGCGAGAGAATGCCGGGAAGAGGGCTGCCGGGCACACTGATTAACAGCGCTCCGGAGGCGCTACGTCAGTTCCAAAAAATCGGCGAGTGGCGGAGCGATCGGCTGGAGCCGGCCGAGTGGGCGGAGCGGCTGAAGACGCTCGCGGGGTTGTTGCCGCAGCCAGTGGTGGATGAGCGGGCGGATCGCGATCGGGTGTATGTGTGGCGGTCGACGGCCGCCGCGCTGGCCAGGTTCGAGGAAGTGGTGGAGCAGACGGCGGGGTTTGCGGGATCGGACGCGACCCTGCTGGAGGGGTTTTGGAAGCGAGTGGAGACGGCGCTTGCGGTCGAGCCTCTGCGGATTGAGGACCGGCGGCGAGACGTGGTCCACATCATGGACGTGTATGAGGCGCGACAGTGGGAGCTGCCGGTGGTGTTCGTGTGCGGGATGCTGGAGCGCAGGTTTCCGAAATACCACGGCGAGAATGCGGTGCTGGGCGACGCGGCGCGAAAGAAACTGGGATTGCCGGCATCCGCGGACGCGCAGGCGGAGGAGCGGTTCTTGTTCGACCTGGCGGCGACTCGCGCAACCGCGCAGGTGGTATTGAGCTACGCCCGCTTCGATGAGAAAGGCGAGGAAACGCTGCCGTCGTTCTTTCTTGAGGCGTCCTTGCTTGAGAAATGCAGCGCGGCGCCGGTTGAACCGCGAGTGCGGCCGAAACCAAGCCGGGAAGTTCGCCCGGAGGTTCCGGGGCCGATCGAGGATGGCGCTCTGTTGCGCGAAATCGCCGCGCGGCGCAAGACGCTGTCGGCGACCGGAATCGAGAGCTTCCTGCAATGCCCGTTCCAATTCTTCGCCAGGTACACGCTGAAGCTGGCGGAGCGGCCGGCGGCTCCGCGAGATCGGCTGGATGTCCTGTTGCAGGGAACCATTCTGCACCGCGCGCTGGCGGAGTGGGCTCGCATGCCTCTGTTGGGCGCGGAGGTGCTGGAACAGGTGTTCGACGAGGAATGCGCACAGCGGCGCATCCCGCGCACGTATCGCACCGAAGCGGTGCGGCTCGAATTGCTGCGGCACTTCGAAATGTTCCTGGAAAATCACGACGTGGAGTTGGGCTGGAAAACGCAGGTCGAAGAGAAGTTCGAGCTTCCGCTCAGTCCGGAGCTGAAGATTCGAGGGCGGATCGATCGCCTGGAGACCGGGCCGAAGGGCCAGGCTCTGGTGATCGATTACAAGTACAGCGGGCAAGTGAAGGACAGGGTCGAGCAGAACGAATCCGGCAGCCTGGTGCAAGGCGGGTTATATCTGTTGGCCGCGGAGCGAGCGTTCGGGCTAAAACCGGCGGGCATGCTGTATTGCGGCGTCAAAAAGAAAGTGGCGTGGGAGGGTTGGCACGCGATTCCGGCGCTGGGAGTGGGCGAGGCGTGCACGCCCGAACGCTTGCGGGAGTTGGTGGAGAACGCGGCGCGTTCGGCTTTGGAGGTGCACTCGGCCATCCTGGCGGGACGCGTGGCGGTCCATCCGGCGGACCGGAAAAAGTGCGCCTGGTGCGACTATCGCGATATCTGCCGCGTGGAAACGATAGCGATAGAGCGGAGTGGTGGGGCGGGCGGCTGATGGAGCTTTCGGCGGAGCAAATCGCGGCGGTGGAACGCAGCGGCCAGGACGTCTGCGTGGTGGCGGGCCCCGGGGCGGGCAAGACGCGTGAAATCTGCCGCGTGGAAACGATCGCGGCCGAGCATGTCCTTGGAAGCGGCGGCGCCGGAGCGGGCGGCTGATGGAGCTTTCGGCGGAGCAAATCGCGGCGGTGGAACGCAGCGGCCAGGACGTCTGCGTGGTGGCGGGCCCCGGGTCGGGCAAGATGCGCGAAATCTGCCGCGTGGAAACGATCGCGGCCGAGCATGTCCTTGGAAGCGGCGGCGCCGGAGCGGGCGGCTGATGGAGCTTTCGGCGGAGCAGATCGCGGCGGTGGAACGCAGCGGCCAGGACGTCTGCGTGGTGGCGGGACCCGGGTCGGGCAAGACGCGAGTGCTGGTGGAGCGTTTCGCCTGGCTGGTGGAGCGGCGGGACGTAGATCCCACTCGTATTCTGGCGATCACGTTCACGGAGAAAGCCGCCACGATGATGAAGCGCAAACTGGTGGAGCGCTTTGCGCACCGGCAGGACCTGCGCGAGCGGGTGGAACGCGCCTGGGTCGCGACCATCGACGCTTTCTGCGCGCGGCTGTTGCGCGAGAACGCCATCGAAGCGGGACTGGCGCCGGATTTCTCGGTGCTGGATGAAGGCTCGGCGAAGCGGATGCACCGCGACGCCGCGGAACAGGCGCTGGACGAATTGTTTCAGGAGCGGCCGCAGGAGATGCGCCGTCTGCTGGAGGGCCTGGCGCTAGCGACCAGCGACGACGCGCGACAGACTGACCTGGCGGCGAGTCTGATGGATGTCCACGACAGTATGCGGCTGGCGGGAGTGCGCGAATTGCCCGCCGCGGCCGAAGCCGGGGACGATGCGCTGCCGGAGGCGCGAAGGCTCGCGGCGGAGGTGGAGGGCGACGCCGCATGGAGCAATCTGCACGATTGGGCGCGCGAATTCCTGGCGCTGACAGGTGGGGCGGATCCCCTGCCTCGTTTTTGTGCCGGCCGCGGCGGGCTCCCTGGTCCGCCTGTGCGGATGCCATCGAAGGCGGACGACGTTGGAGCGAACGCCGGGAACCAGGTGGTCTCCGATCCGCCTGTGCGGATGCCATCGAGGGGCGGCGGGGGCGTCGTCCGCGGCCACAAAAATGAGGCAGGAGGTCAGCCCCACTCTGTGACGCGGCAGCATTTCGAGGTGCTGGCGCGGTTCAAGGCGAATCTGGGAGGAGGCAAGAAGAAGGGCCGCGAGGCGGTGAAGCAGCTGAAGGAAGTGGTGTTGCCGCGGCTCGCGGAGCAGTGGATCCTGGCGTGGCATTCGGGGCTGCCGGAGCTGCTGCGCGAGGCGGTGGCGCGGCTGGACCGGGGGTATCGCGAAGCCAAGCGGCGCGAGGCGGCGGTGGATTTTGCGGATCTGGAAGAGCTCGCGATCGAGCTGCTGGAGTCGCAGCCGGAGCTGCGCGAGCGGATCGTGAATCGGTTCGATCACGTTCTGATGGACGAGTTGCAGGACACCAACCGCCTGCAATGGAAGCTGATCGGTCTGGTGCGGCGGCGGAATTTTTTCGCGGTGGGGGACATCAATCAGTCGATCTATGGGTTCCGCCACGCCGATCGGACGGTCTTTGAAGGATATCGCGCGGAGCTGCGCCGGCAAGGGTTGAAGATCGACGAGTTGAAAGAGAATTACCGCAGCCGTCCGGAGATTCTCGCAGCCGTTGGGCGCGTGCTGGAAGGATGCGGGGGTGTCGAACCGCGAGAGCTGATCGCGCGGCGAGAGGCGGCGCCGAAAGACGGTCCGTTGGTGGAGCGGCTGGTGGGAACGGGCGAGCGGGCCGCGGAGGCGGAAGCGCAATCGGTCGCGGCGCGCATTGCGGAATGGGCCCGGGATGGGCGCAAATGGGGAGATTTCGCGATTCTGGTGCGGGGGCTCCGTTCAGCGGAGCATTTTGAGAGGGAGTTCGAGGCGCGGGGCATTCCGTTCCTGGTGAGCGGCGGCCGCACGTTTCTGGAGGCTCGCGAAACGCTGGATTTGATGGCGCTGCTGGCAGCGATGGTGAATCCTCTGGACGAGGTCGCGACGGCGGGCGTGCTGCGCGGTCCGCTGGCGGGATGGAGCGACGAGCAGCTACTACGACTCAGCGGCACAACGGAGCCTGTCGCAGCGGGACTGGCGCAAGCTCCCGGCGGGGGTGACGGCCGCTCCGGCCCTGCGCCGCTGCGATTCCGCGGCACAACGGAGCCTGCCGCGGCGGGACTGGCGCAAGCTCCCGGCGGGAGGGAAGGCCGCTCCGGCCCTGCGCCGCTGCGATTCCGCGGCACAACGGAGCCTGCCGCGGCGGGACTGGCGCAAGCTCCCGGCGAGAGTGACGGCCGCTCCGGCCCTGCGCCGCTGCGATTCCGCGGCACAACGGAGCCTGCCGCGGCGGGACTGGCGCAAGCTCCCGGCGAGAGTGACGGCCGCTCCGGCCCTGCGCCGCATCTGCGCGCCGGCGCAGAGGTGCGGCGCCAGGAATTCGAGAAATTGTTTGGGCGGGCGCGGAAGCTGGCCGGTTTCATCGCGCCCGACCGCTTGCTGGCGATGGCTCTGGATGAATGCGGATATGCGGCGGGGCTGAATGACCGGGGGCGGGCCAACGTCGACAAATTTCTCGGCTGGATCAGGCGCGAGTCTCGGGCCAGGCCTAGGCCTCTGGCCGAGCTGCTGGAGGATCTGGAAGCCATGCGCTCGGCCAGGGCGGAAGCGGAGGCTCCGGCGCAGCAGGCCGCGGATGCGGTGAACATCATGACCATTCACGCCGCCAAGGGACTGGAGTTTCCGGTGGTGTTCGTGAGCGCGCTGCACGCCGGCCGGAACAGCTCGACTCCGGTGCTGCTGTTCTCGGCGGAGCTGGGGCTGGGGGCGAAGTGGCGCAATCCGGCGACGGGAGAAAATCAGAAAGACGCAACCCACCGGGCGCTGAGTGAGCGCCTCAAACACGACGAGAATGCCGAGGAAGACCGGCTCCTGTACGTCGCGATGACGCGGGCCGAGGACCGGCTGGTTCTGTCCTACGCGCGAGGGCAGAGACGTTCGCCTTGGCAGAAGCTGGCGGAGGCGGGCATTCGAGCGGAGGCGGAAGCCGATCGCGCGATCGAAATCCGCGCGACCCCGCACAACCGCCTGGAGGCGGCGAACACCGAGGTTTTGCTGGAGGCCGCGGCAGTCGCGGGGCAGCACGATTCGTCGGCGGCGGTGACGGATGTGGCGCAGTTTGCGGCCTGCCCGCGCAAATATTATCTGGGCCGGTATCTGGGGCTGACGCCCAGCGGGGCAGGTCTCCGACCTGCCCGTCTTGCTGCCAATCTCGGGGCTATCGAGCTGGGGCTAGAGGTTCACAAAGTGCTGGCAGCCCGTGGTGAAAGTCGTTCAGGGCAGACGACGGCAGGACGGGGACCTGCCCCACCATCTGGTGAAGCTCTGGATCTGGCGCGGCGGTTCGAGGAGAGCGATCTGGGGCAGCGCGCGGCGCGGGCGGAGCGAGTGGAACGCGAGTTCGATTTTCTGCTGGCGGTGGAGGATGTGGTGCTGCGGGGGCAGATCGACTTGTGGTTTGAAGAGGGCGGCGAGCTGACGCTAGTCGACTACAAGACGGACCGCGATGAGGCGGGCGCGGCGGAGTATGCTCTGCAACTGCGCCTGTACGCGCTGGCGCTGGAACGCTATGCGGGGCGATTGCCGGATCGCGCTGCGCTATGCTTCTTGCGATCGGGGAATGTGATGGAGGTCGGCTTGTCGGGCGCTAACTTGGAGGACGCGCGAGCCGCCGTGCGCGCGCTGGCGGCGGCGCAGAATGCGCTGGACTTTCCGATGAAGGCGGGAGAACAGTGCCGGCGCTGCTCCTTCTATAAAGGATTGTGTCCGGCGAGGTTGGAAGCCTGACTCTGCGCCTTTTTCCTCTTGGCTTCCATCTTGCGTTCGATAGCCGCCCACAAACGGTTCTTGAGGTCCTCGGGAACGCACTGCGCCTCCATGCCCTTGTACACCTTGAGAGTCTTCAGCGTGGTGTCCACGACCACGAAGCAGTTGGGACACGCGCTTACATGGCTCTCCAGATGGCGCTTGGTTTCCGGATCGATGCTCGGATCCAGATAGTCGTTGAGTTCCTGGAGAAATTGCTTACAGGTTAGCAAAGACGTCCTCCCCTTTCCGTTTGAACTTGCGAGTCAGCTTTTCCCGCAGGGCCAGACGCGCCCGCAGGAGCCTGCTCTTCACCGCCGGAATAGAGATTCCGAGAGTTTCGGCCGTCTCCTCTGTACTCATTTCTTCGATGTCTCGCAACACGAAAACGGTGCGGAAATCCGGCTTGAGACTTTGCACGGCTTCATCCAGAATCTCACGCATCTCCTCTTGCGAATACTGCTGTTCGGGATTGTCTTCCCAGACGGCGATCTCGCGTTTCACCGTTTCTTCGCCGGTATCCAAAGGCTCATCCAGAGGAACCGTGCGATCGCCGCTTGCGCTTGCGCAGCTTCATCAGGCTTTCGTTGACCGCGATGCGGACGATCCAGGTATAGAATTTGGAATTTCCCTGGAAACCATCCAGGTGCTCGTAGGCCTTCAGAAAGGCCTCTTGCAGCACATCCTCGGCATCCTCGTCGTTTTGGGTGATGTGCTTGGCCAGGCGGTAAATCTTGTTCTGATAGCGGCTGACCAGCTCAGAGAAGGCGGTCCCGTCGCCGGCTTTGGCCTTGGCGACCAGGTCGGCTTCGTCGAACGTAATGGGCGTAGTGCTCAACGCGGGGCCTCGTCCCAATATATCAGGCCGAACTGAATCAAGCGCGACAGCTTTGATACTCTGAATAAAGCCCATGAATCAACTCCAAATTACTCTTCCGGACGGTAGTGTGCGGAGCGTGCCGGAGGGAACGCGGCCGGTGGACGTCGCCAGGTCCATCAGCCCGCGGCTGGGCTGCGGGCCTGCTTGACCCTGCGGGCACGGTCACAGCGGCGGGACCTCGACCCGCCTGCCCTCGGCCGACGACTGCAGCGCCAGCCCGGCCAGCTGCACGCCCTTGGCGCCCTCGGCGAGATCCCACGGCGAACGGCCTGCCCTCGGGCCGCGGCCGTCAGGAACAGCTCCCACTGCACCTTGAACCCGTTGTCGAAGACGCTGTTGTCCGGGACGTCGGTCCACTGCGCCAGGTAGTCGATCGGGTCGGGCAGGTCCGGGTTCCACACCGGCATCGGGCGTGGCCACCCGGTGCTGCACCGCGCAGTTGCGCAGCCCGGCGACCGCGCTGCCGTGCGTCCCGTCGACCTGCAGCTCGACGAGCTCCCGCCGGTTCACCCGGACCGCCCAGGAGGAGTTGACCGACGCCGAGCACGCCGCCGTCGAACTCCAGCACCGCGTAGGCGGCGTCGTCGGCGGTGACGTCGTAGGGCTCCCCGGACTCGTCCCACCGCCGCGGCAGGTGCGTCGCCTGCCGGGCGTACAGCGCGCGTGATCGGGCCGAACAGATCCTCGAGCAGGTACTGCCAGTGCGGGAACATGTCGAGCACGATGCCGCCGCCGTCCTCCTTGCGGTAGTTCCAGGACGGCCGCTGGGCGGCGATGCCGTCGCCCTCGAAGACCCAGTAGCCGAACTCCAGCCGGACCGACAGGACCCGGCCGAAGAAGCCCGTCCCTGACCAGCCGCCGCAGCTTGATCATGCCGGGCAGGAACAGCTTGTCCTGCACGACGCCGTTGGTGATGCCCGCCTCGCGCGGCGGCCGCGGCCAGCCGCAGCGCGCCGTCCAGCGAGCTCGGCGACCGGCTTCTCGGTGTAGACGTGCTTGCCCGGCCGCGATGGCCTGGCGCCAGGCTCGGCTCGCGCGCGCTGGTGACCTGGGCGTCGAAGTACACCGTCGACCCCGGGATCGGCCAGCACCTCGTCGAGGCTGGTCGTCCAGCGCTGCAGGCCGTGCCGCTCGGCGATCGTCGCGCAGCCGCTCCTCGTTGCGCCCGACCAGGATCGGCTCGGGATAGACGGCCGTGCCGTCGGCCAGCCTCACGCCGCCCTGCTCGCGGATGCTGAGCAGGGACCGGACCAGATGCTGCCGGTAGCCCATCCGGCCGGTGACGCCGTTCAGGGCAACGTGGAGGACCTTGCGTGACATGGACCTTTCCCTTCAGCGCCGTGCGCGCCGTCAACTGGGCCAGCCTGCGCGCACGAGTTGGGAAAGCACTTTCCCAGACTAGGCTGGGCTGAGAACTAGGTCAAGCCGCGGATCGCTGGCCGCCAAGGCGGCGCGGAGCCGCGCAGCGGCCGGGGATGAGACGGGGCCAGGTCGGCACCAGGCCCGCCGCCAGCGTCGGCGCGACGGCCAGCCGCGCTCGCCGGGTGACCCTGCAGGACGTCGCCGACCGGGCCGGGCGTCTCGCTGACCACGGCGTCGCGGGTGGTCAACGACGGGCTCGCGCCGGGTCGGCGCGCAGCTGGCCCACCGGGTCAACCAGGCCGTCGCCGAGCTCGGCTACACCGCGAACCTGCAGGCCAGAGCGGTCGCCACCGGGCAGAGCACCATGGTCGGCGTCGTCGTGCACGACATCGCCGACCCGTACTTCTCCTCGATCGCGGCCGGCCTCATCGACGTCGCCGACGCGCAGCCAGCTGCTGGTCTGCCTGTCCAGCACGCCGGCCGGCGAGGCCGGCGAGCGGCGAGTACGTCGTCGCTGATGCGCGCGCAGCGGGCCCGCGCGGTCATCCTGATCGGCAGCCGGTCCGACGACGACGCGGCGCGCGGCGCGCTGCGCGACGGAGATCGCCGCGTTCACGGCGTCGGGCGGCCGGGCCGTCTGCGTCGGCCAGGACCTGCTCGGCGTGGACACGATCCATGCCGGAGAACGCGGCCGGCGCCGAGGCCCTGGCCCGCGCGCTGGCCGCGCACGGCCACCGCCGCTTCGCCGTGCTCGCCGGACCGCGCGGCCTGCTGACCGCGCGGGACCGGCTGGACGGCTTCCGCGGCCGGGCTGGCGGCCTGGTCGGTCGGCCTGGACCCGCGCAGCGTCGTGCACGGCGCGTTCACCAGGGACGGCGGCTACGAGGCGATGAGCTCGATCCTGGCGGCCGGCGGCCCGCTGCCGGACTGCGTGTTCGCGGTCAACGACGTCATGGCGGTCGGCGCGCTGGCCCGGCTGCGGGCCGACGGGCTCGCGGTGCCCGGCGACATCGCGGTGGCCGGCTTCGACGACATCCTCGACCCTCCGCGACGTCTACCCGCCGCTGACCACGGTCCGGCTGCCGCTGAAGCGGATGGGCGAGATGGCCGCCAGCCTGGTCCTCACCGACGGCGAGCCCGGACCGGCCGCGGGTCGTGCCGGTCCCGGGCGAGGTCATCCTGCGGGACAGCACCGTCCGCGCCGCGCCCGCGCTAGGCCCGCGACGCCGCGCTGCCCGCTGGCGGTTCGCGGCCTCTGGTGCCGTCTGCGGGTGTGCGCAGGCTCGGCCGCCTGCGCGGCCCGGCGCGCGCGCGGCTGAGCGGCCTGTACGCCTCTTGCGCGGACGCGCGTCGGGTACGTTCGCCGAAGGGAAAGCGCTTGCCGACTGCGTGCGGCGCCAGGGTAGCGCGGCATGGCCGAGCGATGCGGAGAATGCGTGGCATCTGTCCAGCAGGCCTGGCAGGGTGCCGTGTTCGTCGCCGGGGACTTCCGCACGCCGGCGGGCGGCGGGACGCTCGGCGTGCGGGACAAGGCGTCCGGCGAGATCTTCGCGACCGCCGGGCCTGGCCGCCGAGGCCGACGTGGACGCCGCCGTCGCCGCGGCCAGAGCGGCCCAGCCGGGCTGGGCCGAGCGGACCTACGCCGAGCGCGCCGCCGCTGCTGCGCGCCGTCGCCGCCGCGCTGGCCGACCGGGCCAAGGCCTTCCGCGAGCTGATCATGCGGGAGACCGGCTGCATCGGCGGCAAGGCCGACTACGAGATCGGCGCCGCGCCAGCGAGCTGATCGAGGCCGCCGGCGCTGGCCTCCCGCGCCACCGGCGAGGTGCTGCCGTCCGGCCACGCGGGCCGGTTCTCGCTGTCCGAGCGGGTCCCGGTCGGCCTGGTCGGCGTCGATCACCCCGTGGAACTTCCCGCTGGTGCTGGGCATGCGGGTGATCGCGCCCGGCGCTCGCGCTCGGCAACGCCGTGCTGCTCAAGCCCTCGCCGGAGACGCCGGTCAGCGGCGGCCTGGCCATCGCCGAGCTGTTCGCGGCGGCCGGGCTGCCGGCCGGGCCTCTTCCAGGTGCTGCCCGGCGACGTCGAGGTCGGCGAGCGGCTGGTCACCCACCCGGACGTCGCGATGATCCACTTCACCGGGTCCACCACGGTCGGCCGGCAGATCGCGCCGACCGCGGGCGGCCTGCTGAAGAAGGTCTCGCTGGAGCTGGGCGGCAACAACGCGCTGATCGTGCTGGACGACGCCGACCTGGACCAGGCCACGATGATCGGCGCCTGGTCGAGCTTCCACTACCAGGGCCAGACCTGCATCACCGCCGGGCGGCACATCGTGCAGCGCGGCGTGGCCGACGCCTACGTCGGCCGGGCTGGCGGCCCGCGCCGACGCGATCACCGTCGGCAACACGGTGACCGAGGACGTCGGCCTCGGCCCGATGATCAACTCCAGGCAGCTCGACCGGGCCGCAGGCGATGCTGGACGAGGCGGTGGCCGACGGGCGCCGCGGATCGTCGCGGGCGGCACCACCGACGGGCCGTTCTTCCGGCCGACGGTCGTCACCGGACGTCAGCCGCGACGTCCCGGCTGTGGACCGAGGAGATCTTCGCGCCGATCGCGCCGGTCCTGGTCGTCGACGACGACGACGAGGCGGTCGCGGTGGCCAACGACACCGCCTACGGGCTGGTCAACTCGGTGCTGACCGGCGATCCGTACCGCGGCGTCCAGGTGGCCCGCCGGCTGCGGGCCGGCATGGTGCACGTCAACGACGCGACCCCGCAGGACGAGGCGCTGGCCCCGTTCGGCGGGATCGGCCAGTCCGGCCTCGGCGGCCGGTCCGGCGGCGACGCCAACATCGAGGAGTTCACCGAGCGGCGCTGGCTGACCGTCAACCCGCGGCCCTGCCCACTATCCGTACTGACATCCAGCTGCAGCCAGCGCGACGCCTTCACCCTGCGGGGCGCAGCGCCCACAATGCAGGGCAGTCGCCATCGCCGACAGGCGGCAGACTAGGAGTGAACATGAGCGAAGCGGCCTCCGTTCCGTTCTCCGAAACCAAGGCGCCCGAGTCGCGCCGACCGGCTGCACCGCGGTGCGCTCGGCCTGGTCGACATCTCCGCGTCGACGATGGCCAACATCGGCCCGGCCTACAGCTTCTTCTTCGGCTTCGGGTTCCTGGTGCTCACGGCCGGGCGTCGCCGCGCCGCTGACGATCATCGTCGCCGGCATCGCGATCGCCCTGCTGGGCAACACGCTGGCCCAGTTCTCCCGGGCGCAGCCGTCGACCGGCGGGTTCATCACGTTCGTCGGCAAGACCTTCGGCGGCACCAGCGCGGTGACCACCGCGCTGCTGTGCGGGGCCGGCTACATCATCGCGATCTCGTCGGTGCTGGCCATCTCGCGGCGGGTTCCTGTCGATCACGCTGAACTACTACTTCGGGCTGGAACATCCCGTGGGTCATCTTGTCGGTCATCCTGACCGCCGGCGCGTGGTCATGATGTTCCGCGGCGTGGCCGTGTCGACCAAGCTGGCCGGGCTTCTTCTTCGGCTTCGAGATGCTGGTCCTGGTCGTCGTGTCGATCGCCGCGCTGATCAAGAACGGCGGCCACCTCGAGCTTCGTGCCGTTCGAGCCCAGCCACATCACCAACGGCTTCAGCGGCCTGGCCGCCGGCTTCCCGCTGGCGATCTACCTGTTCATCGGCTGGGAGAACTCGGCGGCGCTGGCCGAGGAGACCGACAACCCGCGGCGCAACGTGCCGCGGGCCGTGTTCCTGTCGGTCGCCCTCATGGCGGTCAGCTACCTGCTGTTCGTCCTACGCCACCGTCACCGGCTTCCACTACAACGCCGCCAAGCTCGGCGCCGCGCCGATCCCGTTCATCACCGTCGCCCACGGCGTCGCTGGCCTGCGCTGGCCTTCTTCGCCTACCTGGCCGGGCTGACCTCCACCCTCGGCGTGCTGATCTCGGCGGTCAACTCGCAGTGCCGGCTGATCTTCAACGCCGGCCGCGAGGGCCTGCTGCCGCGCTGGATCGGCCGGGTCCACCCGACCCGCCGCACGCCGGTCAACGCCATCTATCACCTTCGTCGCCATCGCCGGCGCGATCATCGTGGTCTGGGCGCTCGGCCACCTGATCGGCGGGCACACCGGCAGCATGGACGCGCTCAACTTCTTCGTCGAGTCCTGCACGATGGGCACGATCCTGATCCTGGTCGTGTACTTCCTGGCCAACCTGGCCCTGCCGTTCTACTACCGCAAGTACCGGCCGAGCGAGTTCAACATCGTCAAGCACGTCGTGCTGCCGGTCCTCGGGCATGATCGCGATCGCCGTCCCGTCTACTACCTGTGCAAGCCGCGGCCAGCCGCGCCGTACAACTGGTTCCCGTACGCGGCGCTGGGCATCATCGTGCTGTCGATCATCTACGCGGTCGTCCTGGTCAGGCGCGACCCGGGCCTGGGCGACCGGGTCGGCTCGATCGTCGCCGACGAGTAACCGGCGACCGCGGCCGGCGCAGCGGATGCGCCGGGAGCGATCCGTTCGACAATCTGGGAGATCTGTCATGACCGACACCGCCATCCAGCGCGGCCGACGCGCCGGGCGCGCTCCCGGCGCACCCGCTCGACCCGGCCACCGCGGCCGAGTACCTGGCCGGGCGGGAGATCCTGGCCGCCGCCGGGCCTGCTGGCCGAGCCGGTCAGGTTCGCCTACTACGGGCTGGAGGAGCCGCCCAAGGACGACGTGCTGGCCGGCGCGGCGGCAGCCGACCGGCGGCTGCGGGCGTTCCTGATCGACCTGGCGACCGGCGAGTCGAGCGACGTGGTCGTGTCGCTGACCGAGCGGCCAGGTGGTCAGCGCGCGCAGTGCTCGACCCGCGCACCGACGGCCAGCTGCCGATCATCGACAGCGACTTCGCGCGTGGCCGAGGAGGTCGTCACGGCCGACCCGGACTGGCAGGCCGCCATGGCCCGGCGCGGCCTGACCGACGTCAGCCAAGATCCGGGCCTGCCCGCTGACCGCGGGCTCGTTCGGGCGGCCGAGGACGAGCGGCGGCGGATGGTCCGGGTGCTGGCCTTCGTCCAGGCCGCGCGAGCACGACCTGGCCTGGGCGCACCCGGTCGACGGCATCGCCGCCTACGTCGACCTGATCGAGCAGCAAGGTCTTCAAGCTCATCGACGAGTTCGAGCTGCCGGTGCCCGCCGAGTCCGGCGACTACGACGACCCGGCGGTGCGCGGCCCGCTGCGCGACGACGCTGCGGCCGATCGAGATCACCCAGCCGGAGGGGCCGAGCTTCACCCTCGACGGCCACCTGCTGCAGCTGGCAGGACTGGTCGATGCGGGTCGGCTTCGACGCCCGCGAGGGCCTGACCCTGCACCAGATCAGCCTCGACGACGGCGGCCGCGAGCGGCCGGTGATCTACCGCGCGTCGATCCCCGAGATGGTCGTGCCGTACGGCGACCCGCGGTTCCGGTACTGGCAGACCTACTTCGACACCGGCGAGTACCTGGTCGGCAAGTTCGCCAACTCGCTGGAGCTGGGCTGCGACTGCCTGGGCGAGATCACCTACCTGGACGCCACGGTCACCGACGACTTCGGCGCAGCCGCGGGTGATCCGCAACGCGATCTGCATCCACGAGGAGGACTTCGGCATCCTGTGGAAGCACACCGACATCTTCAACGGCTCGGCCCAGTCCCGCCGCCAGCGGCGGCTGGTGGTGTCGTTCTTCACCACGGTCGGCAACTACGACTACGGCTTCTACTGGTACTTCTACCTGGACGGCACGATCGAGTGCGAGATCAAGATGACCGGCGTGCTGTTCACCTCGGCCCAGCCCGGCGCGTGACCACCCGTACTCCACCGAGGTCGCGCCGGGGCTGGGCGCGCCGGTGCACCAGCACCTGTTCAGCGCCCGGCTGGACATGACGGTGGACGGCCTGGCCAACGCGGTCGAGGAAGTCGACGTCAGCGGCCTGCCGATCGGCCCGGACAACCCGTACGGCAACGCCATCGCGCAGACGGTGACCCGGCTGACGCCGCGAGTCGCAGGCGGGCCGCCGGGCCGACGGCGCCCGCGGCCGGACCTGGCGGGTGATCAGCACCGAGCGGCGCAACCGGTTCGGCCGCCCGACCGGCTACACGCTCTACCCGGAGGCCGCGCCGGTGCTGCTGGCCGATCCCGGCGTCCTCGCTGCACGCGCGGGCCGGGTTCGCGACCAACCACCTGTGGGTGACCCGGTACGACCCGGCGCAGCGCTACCCGGCCGGCGACTTCGTCAACCAGCACCCGGGCGGCGCCGGGCTGCCCGCCTTCATCGCGGGCGACCGGACATCGACGGCACGGACATCGTGGTGTGGCACACCTTCGGGCCCGACGCACTTCCCGCGCCCGGAGGACTGGCCGGTCATGCCGGTCGCCCGGTGCGGGTTCATGCTCAAGCCGACCGGCTTCTTCGGCCGGAACCCGCACGCTGGACGTGCCGCCGGCGGCCGGCTCGCTGCACCGGCGGCTAACCGGAGGGCCGGCGGCTGCTTCGTCCGAGCGTCGCGGTGGTGTGCTGGCCTGCCTGCCGGAGCCGCGCATTACGCAGGCGTTACTGGCGCCTGGTCACCTGTAGCTGAGAGGCCGTCCGTGCCCGGCGGCCGCCAGCAGACAGGACGATCCGATGACGCACCACACCCGCACGCCGCGCCGGTCCGGCGGGCTGGCCGCCCTGGCCGTCACGGCCGCGGTGGCAGCTGCCCTCGCCGGCTGCAAGAGCTCGGCCTCCGGCGCCGGCCAGCCCGGCCCGGCCGCATCGGCCAGCGCGGCCGCTGCCTCCGGCGGCTCGGGCAGCTCCGGCAGTTCCGGCGGGTCTGGCGGCAGTTCCGCCGGCTCGGACTACTTCCCGGTCGCCCAGGGCAATGCCTGGGTCTACAAGTCGTCTGTCCTGTCCGGACTGACCAGCAAGGCGATCGTGACGAACAAGATCATCCGGGTCGTGCCGATCGCGGACGGCAAGAAGGTCACCATGAAGACCATCGAGCCACCGGCCTGGCCACCTTCACTGACGTCTATATCTTCCACCGTGACGGTCGATCTCGGTGCCGTTCGGCTCGATCGGCCAGACCGGCGTGAAGGTCGATTCGGGTAGCGGCGTCTACTGGCCGTCGGTCGCCGGCAGCGCGGCCGGGACCACTCGCAAGTCAACCCTGCACCTGTCGGACAACGGCGTCGGTCATGTGACCGCCCACATCACCGTCACCAGCGGCGGATCCAAGACGGTCACCGTCCCGGCGGGCATCCTACAACGCGCGCGGCCGTCATCGAGACCATCCGGGAGAAGGTCGCCGGGCACTGGGTCCCCATCAAGCTGGTGACTTACCTGGCCGCGGGAGTAGGCCGGTCAAGACCGTCATCAACGGCTCGGTCGGCGAGGTCCTGAAGTCCTTCACCCGCGGCTAGTTCGGCGGCTGCCGAAACGTTCCCGGCTTAGGGTGCGGCCATGGCACTGACCAACAACGCGGCCGCCGCGGCGGCCAACCCGGCCCTGGGCATCGCCGATGCCGTCGAGCAGACCCTGGCGCTGGCCGCGACCTGGCCGGCGGGATGGCGCGCCCGTGCCGACCGAGGACGGCGAGCGCGTCTACACCCCGAACAAGGTGCTGCGCCGGATGGCCGACCACCTGACCGACCACCTGGCTGAGGTCGAGGCGCTGCTGGCTGGCGTGCCGACCGAGCCCATCACTGGCACGCCAGCATGGTGACCCTGGCCAGCGACCTGTCCCCGGTCACCGAGGAGGACCTGAACGAGGCCGGGCAGCGGCTGCGGCGGCTGGCCCGGCTGTTCGTGCTGCGCTACGCCGCGGCAGGCCCGCAGGCCTGGGACGCGCCGCGCGAGCCGAACTGGACGCTGCGCGAGATCGCCGGTCACCTGTCGTCGGCCTGGTACGCTGAGCAGGTCGGGGATCTGCGCGCGATCGCCCGGTGAGCTGGGATTAAGTCGAAGCATCCGGGCTGTGCGGGCAGCCCGGATGGTTCGGGATAACGTGCACGAGCCCGGCCGCCAGGCTCGGCTGCTGGTCAGCGATGAGCAGGCGGGAGCCGCCGTCGGACGCCGGGCCGCCCGGCCAGCCGGCCGGGCGCTGCTCCCGCCGGCCGCCGGGCCAGCAGCACCGGGTGCGGTAGCGTCCGGTGCCGTGCACCGTGTCTTCTTTGAGCCCGGCTGGCCCTGATGCGTTCCGGGCCACTAAGTCGACGACCGGCCCGTGGAGTACCGAGGCGCAGCACGGCGGGCCGCCGTCGGCGCTGGCCGCCCGGCTCATGGAGGCCTATCAGCCGGCCGGGCATCAGCGGCTGGCCAGCGTGGCGGTGGACATCCTGCGGCCCGTGCCCGTCGGGCTGCTGACCGCCCGGACCCGGATCCTGCGGCCGGGCCGGCGGGTCACCCTGCTGGAGACCGTCCTGGAGTCCGCCGGGCAGGAAGTCCTGCAGGCGCGCGGCTGGCGGCTGGAGACGTCCGTGAGCCCGGCCAGCGACATCAGCGCCGCGGCGGCGGCGCCGCCGGCCATCCCGGCTGAGCGCACCGAGTCACCGATCCGGTTCCCCGGCGCGGTCACTGACGGCTACGTGTCGGCGATGGACTGGCGCTACGTGGCCGGGCAGCCAGGCCGAGCCGGGCCCGGCGGCGGCCTGGCTGCGGCCGACCATCCCGCTGCTGCCCGGCGAGGAGATGTCCCCCATGTGCCGGGCGCTGCTGGTGGCCGACTCCGGCAGCGGCATCAGCGCGGTGCTGGACCCGTTCCGGTTCATCTTCCTCAACGTGGACCTGAAGGTCGTGCTGGAGCGCGACCCGGCCGGGGAGTGGCTGCTGCTCGACGCGGCCACCACCGCCGGCCCGGACGGCTCCGGGCAGGCGGTCAGCACGCTGTCGGATCGCGCCGGGCCGTGCGGGCGGGCGCTGCAGACCCTGCTGGTCGCGCCGCGGCCCCGCTAGCCGCCAGCTAGCCAGGCGGGCTCGTCGCCGGCGTCGCCGGGGTCGGCGAGGGAGGCCTCCGCCGTGGCGGCGGCCAGCGCCAGCTCGTCCTCGTCGGCGTCCAGCACCGGCATGCCGTCGCCGCCGGGTGCACGCAGCGGCTGCGGCACGGCGGGCAGCACGGTGTCGAAGTAGGACCGGGCGGCCGCCGTGGTGCCGACGTCCCTACCGGCCGCCTCGGACATGTACCAGCGGTGCTCCAGGATCTCGTGGAAGATCTCCGGCGGGGACAGCCGGCCGCGCAGGCTCATCCGGGATCGCGACCGATCACCGGGTCGTAGACCTCCTCCAGCCAGCGGTGCGCCGCCACCGTCTCCGACACCGGGTGGCCCTGCCGCTGCTCCAGGTAGGCGCGGAAGCTGGCGATGTCGTTGAGCAGCCGCCGGGCCTGGTTCTCCTCGGCGCTCGATGCCGGTCCGCAGGAACAGCTCCCGGCTGCTGCTGGCCGGACTCGGCCACCCTGGTCCGGACCCGCAGCCTGGTTGCCCTCTGGCGGTGCTGACCAGCTCCACCTCGTCGGCGTCGAAGCCGAGCGTCGTTCAGCCGCCGCAGCCGGTCGGCGATCCGGTACCGCTGCTCCTCGGGCCGCAGGATCTCCTCCCTGGTCAGCTCGTCCCACAGCGGCTCGTACCGGCGCCGCAGCTCGCTCGCTGACTCGAACGGATCCACCGTCGGCCGGCAGCAGCCCGCCGGCCTGCAGGTCGAGCAGCTCGCCGAAGACGCGCTCGGTCGCCAGCTCCACGTCCCAGTCCGCGCTGGCCGTCGGTCAGCGTCGGGTGCTGCTCGCTGGTCTCGGCGTCGACCAGGTAGGCCTCCAGGGTGCCGGCGTCGTAGCGGAACAGCGTGTTGGACAGCGAGCAGTCGCCCCAGAAGAACCCGGACAGGTGCAGCCGGGCGAGCAGTTCCACCAGCGCGTCGAGCAGGCCGTCGGTGGGCTGCAGCCGCCGCGCGGGCTGGAGAACACGGCGCGGTAGGTGGTCGAGTACGTCCAGGTAACGCGTGACCAGGACCGCGTCGCCGTCTTGGCCCCGGTCGACCACGATGCCGACCACCTCGACGGCGGGCACGTTCAGCTCCGCCAGCTCGCGCAGCAGCCGGTACTCGCGCCGGGCCAGCCGCTCCTGATCGCCTTCGAGCGCGAACAGCTCGCCGCCGTCGGTCACGAACCGGACCACGTGCCGGGAGATGCCGCGCTGGCGGATCTCCACCAGGCGGTCATCGCGCCACGTCCTCCAGCGGCTCCTGCCAGGGCAGGGTGAGCAGCCCGGCGGCCTCTCGGCGGGCGGGGTGAAGACGAACCTCACGCAACCGCCGCCTTTCTGGGCCCGGACCCGTCGCCGTCACCTGGGTATCGCTGGCGCCGGGCGCCTGGCCCGGTGCTGGCGCAGATTCCCCGGCTTCGTCCAGTCTGCCCGCCCGGCGCCTGGCTGGCGAGCGGCCCCGGCTGCGGACCGCCGCTGGCCCGCGGTCAGCGCACCCGGCGCGCGCCGGCGGACGGCACGACGACCGTGCAGGCGGGCTCGGGCCAGCCCTCGCCGGGCGAACCGCGCGGCTACCGCGGCCCGGACGCTCGCCCGCTCGCTCCGCCGGGACCAGCGCGACGACCGAGCCGCCGAACCCGCCGCCGGTCATCCGCGCGCCGCAGGCGCCGGCCGCGATGGCGGCCTCGACCGCCATGTCCGCCTGCGGGCCAGGACACCTCGAAGTCGTCGCGCAGCGAGGCGTGCGACGCGGTCAGCAGCGGCGCCGACGGCGGCCAGCGTCGCCCTGGCGCAGCAGCCCGGCCGCGGCCAGGACCCGGCGGTTCTCGGTGACGACGTGCCGGGCCCGGCGCCGCAGCACCGGGTTCGGCGAGCCGCGCCACGGCTCCGGCCGCGCCGGTGACGTCGCGCAGCGAGGGCACGCCCAGCGCGCGGGCCGCCGCCTCGCAGGACCGGCGGCCGCGTCGGCGTACCGCCCGTCGTTCAGCTGCGTGCCGGCGCCCGGTATCGATGACCAGCAGCGCCAGGCCGGCGGCGCCGGGATCGAGCGGCACGTCCTGCGGTCGCCGCTGCGGCAGTCGAGCAGCAGCGCGTGCCCGGCCTGGCAGAGCAGCGCGGCCGACTGGTCCATGATCCCGGTCGGGGCGCCGGCGAACTCGTTCTCGGCCCGGCTGGCCAGCGCGCGCCAGCTCGGGCCGGGTCACGGCGAGGCCGTGGAGGCTCGGCCAGGGCCAGGCCGACGGCGCATTCCAGCGCGGCCGAGGAGGACAGCCCGGCGCCCATCGGCAGGTCGGAGTCGACGGCGATGCGGCCCCGCCGACCCGGTAGCCGGCCGCGCGCAGCGCCCAGGCCACGCCCAGCGGGTAGGCGGCCCAGCCGGTGACCGCGCCGGCGCCAGCCCGTCGAGCGGCACGCGTGAGAGCTTGCCGCCCAGCTGCCGGGACCACACGCGCAGCCCGTCGTCCGTGGCGCGCCGGCCGCGACCGCCACCCCGGCGCCGAGCGCGAACGGCAGCACGAAGCCGTCGTTGTAGTCGGTGTGCTCGCCGATGAGGTTGACCCGGCCGGGCGCGTGCCAGGCGGCCCGGGTTCCTCCCCGTACTGGCGGGCGAACAGCCCGGTCGCGCCGTCCGGGCGCGCGGGCTCGCCGCTGCCCGATGGCCACCCGACCTGCCGTCCGGGAAGAGGGGCCGTCAGCGGGCACCGCGCCCGGACCCGGCGAAGCTCCACGCAGTCCGACACCATGTCCGCCAGGCTCCGGCTCGGCCCGCCAGCCGCAGCTCGGCCCGGATCCGGCCGGAGGAGGCGATCAGGCCGCCGGGTCACCCGCCCGCCGGCCTGGCGCGACCCGGGCCGGGATGTCCTGCCCGGTCACCTCCCGGCACGCGGCGAGTACCTCGCGGTTAGAGAACCCCGTCCCGCTGCCCACGTTGAACATCTGGTGATTGCCCGGCGCGCAGGCCGCTAGGGCGAGCAGGTGCGCGCGAGCCAGGTCGGACACGTGGATGTAATCCCGGACGCAGGTCCCGTCGGGGTCGGCTAGTCGTCGCCGAACATCGCCGCCTCGTCCGCACCGGCCGCGCGACGGACAGGATGTTCGGGATCAGATGCGTCTCCGGGTCGTGCCGCTCGCCGAGCCACCCGCCGCCCTGCTCCCGGCAGGCGCCGGCGACGTTGAAATAGCGCAGGCTGACCGCGCCGAACTCGTGCATCCGGGCGTACTCGGCCAGCGTGGTGTCCACGCCAGCTTGGACGCCGCCGTACGGGCTGATGGCTGGTCGGCGCGGCCCTCGATGGCACGGTCTCCGGCTCGCCGTAGACCGCCGCCGTGGAGGAGAACACGATCTCCGCGACCCCGGCACCGCGCATCGCCTCCAGCAGGGCCAGCGTGCCGCCCAGGTTGTTTCCCAGTACAGCGCGGGTCGGGCGACCGACTCGGCGACCAGCGACCGGGCCGCGAAGTGCAGCACGGCGTCGATGCCGGCGGCCAGCGCCGGCGCCGCCCCGGGCGCAGGTCGCCCTGGATGAAGCGGCCCTGCGCGGGACGCCCTCGGCATGGCCGGTCGACAGGTCGTCCAGGATCACGACCTCGTGGCCGTTCTCGATGAGCTGCGCGGCGACGACGCTGCCGATGTAGCCGGCGCCCCCGGTGACCAGCAGCTTCATGAACACTCCCGCCCGGCGACTGTCACGGCTGTCTCTCGCGTCAGCCTAGTGCGCAGTTGTCGGCCGCCGGGCCGAGTTCCGGGCCGCATAGGCGGGCGCTCAGCCCTTGAACGTCGCGATGATCGCGGCCGCGTCGGGCTGCGTGCGGATCTCGGTGGCCAGCAGGTCCGGGATGCTGCAGCCAGTACAGCCGGGCGGTGTCGGGCTGGCCAGCCGGGTCGGCGGCCACGACTGGCCGGCGTGAAGCGATCGATGACCAGGGTCCCGCCCGGCCGCAGCCATTCCCGCGGGCACAGCGGCGCCTCGGCGCCCTTGCCCTGCCCGCCGCCGTCGAGGGCCAGCAGCCGGAACGGGCCCGCCGCCCGCAGCCGCGACCAGTCGCCGTGCAGGATCGTCACCGTCGACATCCCGGCGAACACGTCCCGGGCCACGTCGGCCAGCACCCAGTCAATCTCGACGCTGACCAGGCGGACCCCGGCGCGCGCGCCGCTAGCCAGCCAGGCCAGCCCGACCCCGCAGCCGGTGCCGGTCTCGCCGATGACGCCCTCCCCGATCCCGCCCGCCAGCAGCTGCAGGTAGCCGCCCCTGCGACGGCAGGCACGAGACGGTAAAGCCCGCCTTCCGGGCGGCCTCGACGGCGGCCGCCACGAGCGGCGGCAGGTCGGCCAGGCCGCGGTAGGCATCGGTCCCGTTTGTCGTCACTGCACCATTCTTCCGGAACCGGGCCTGCCCCGAGCAGGCCTGTTCCCGGCCGATTCTCGCCGTTCCCGGACGGTCAAGTCTGCGTCAAGCCGCCGGGCCCAAACCCGCCCGAATGGCATAATTCACGGTTATGGCACCGGCCAGCGCGTCAACCGCCGGAGCGGCGTCGGCCTTACGCGGCGGGGGACCGGACTCGCCGGAGCGGCCGTCGCTGAGCGAGCGGCTGCCCCGCCCGTGGCTGTTCCCGCTGCTGGTGTTCGCGGGCACGTGGCTGCCTGATCCTGGTCACCTGGCTGGGGACCGACCTGCTCTACGACCAGCGCCACGGGCCCCGTGGTACTACGGGTTTAAGGACGCCGGCATCTACCTGTGCATCGCCGAGCACGGCTACGCCTGGACCGCCGCACGCCCCCCCTGCGACGCCGTCACCAGTCCGGCTGGGCCGCCTTTTTCCCGTTGTTCCCGCCCTGGTCATCGGCGGTCGGCTATCCTGCTCCTCGGCCACTACCCCGACTACCTCTGGCCCTGGTCGTCGTGGTGGTCTCCGGGGCGGCGTCCGCGCTGGCGCGTCTGGGCGCTGGCCGCCCGGGTGGCCAGCCGGTGGGTGGCCGACCGCGCCGTTATGCTGTACTGCCGTTCCCGGGCGCGATGACGTTCGGCATGCTCTACTCCGAGCCGCTCGGCGTCGCGCTGAGCGCCGCCGCTGCTGCTGGCCCTGTGTCCCGCCGGTGGCTGCTGGCCGGCCTCCTCGGGGCACTGTGCACCGCCGAGCGGCCGGACCTGGTCGCGATCGCCGCCGTCCTCGGCATCGCCGCGCTGCACGCGGTCTGGCCCCGGCGCGACTGGCGGGCCCTGCTCGCCCGGCGCTGGCCTCGTTGGGCCTGCTGGCCTTCTTCGCGCTACCTCGGGCACCGGCTACCGGGACTACTGCGTTCTGGTTCCAGGTCGAGCAGCGGGGCTGGCACGCGCACTTCGACTGGGGCGTGCACACATCGCCAGTCCTGGTCACCTGGCAGGGCCCGAAGATCCACCCAGTACCCGGCCTACAACGCGATCATCACCGCGCTGGGGGCTGCACCGTGGCCGGCTTTTCTGCGCTGCCGCTCGCCGCGCGGGTGCCCCTGCCGCTGACCCTGTTCACCGCTCCTGTTCGTCGACCTGGTCGTCTCAGCCGTCGGCGCCGGGCCTGAAGCCGCGCTTGGTCTGGGCCGCGTTCCCGGCTCTTCATCGGCTCCGCCGCGGGCTGCCGCGGCTGACTTCTGGCCGCTGGTGATCATCAGCCGCCGCCGGGCTCCTGTTCTTCTTTATCGGCTGGTGGCCGCACCACTCTCGGGCCCCGGCCCCGTAGCGCCCGTGACTACACCAGCCCGTAGACGCCCTGGGCGATGAGCAGCAGGCCGGCCATCCCGAGTGCGCCGGCAACCAGGGCGTGGCCGTGGGCGCGGAGCCAGCCGTTGAACGCCTTGAGCGTCCGCTGGGTGGCCTCGGGCCGGACCAGGTGGAACGCGAACGGCAGCCAGATGAACATCACGTCGATGATGACGACGGTGGCCAGGGCGCCCACGGTGGACTCCACGTCGGCCCTGGCCGTGGCGACCACCTGGACCGCGGCCAGGAAGGCCCCCAGGGAATGAAGACCAGGATGCCTGCCGCGAACGCCGTGACCGGCCCCTGGCCGTAGGTCAGCCGGGATACCAGGCCGGGCTTCTTCGGCTTCTTCGGCTTGTCCGGATCGGGTGGCCGCGGTCGCCGGCGGGCCAGGTAGAGGCCGCCCGCCAGGGCCAGGACGCCGAGGCCGAGGCGCACGCCGTACCGGGGCGTGTGGTGGCCGGGCAGGCTCAGGCCGCCGGCCAGCAGCACCACCAGCAGGACCACGCCGATGACGACGGTCATGGTGATCGCGCCTGCCAGGAACCACAAGGTGGTCCGGCGCGGGCTGGCCGAGCCCAGGTAGGTGGCGCAGACCAGGATGGCCGCCGGCGATATCGCCGCCAGCAAGGCGAACCCGGCCGCGCTCGCAAACATTGGGCCAGCCTGGCAGTCCGCAGCGCCCCGGCGCCTCATCCGCACTGGGTGAAGCCCGCGGCGTGCCCGCCGCGGCTGGGGTCAGCTCAGGACGGAGCCGGTCACGACCGGGTTGCCGTGGCCCAGGTAGAAGATCGTGCCGGGGGAAGTTGTGGAACGTGCCGCTGGTGTTGTTCCGCAGCGTCGAGTCCTCGATCCGCAGCGTCGCCGGTGCGGTCGTTGCTCACGAAGAAGATGGCGCCGCCGCCCTCGTTGGCGGGGTTGTCGGTGATGCACGGTGCCCGCAGAGCGTGACGGTGTACTGTCGCCGTCGGTGTAGATGGCGCCGCCGCTGCCGCCGCCCGGGCGTGCCGGACTGCGGCCGGGTTGGCGCCGTTGCCGATGGCCTGGTTGTCGCTGAAGAGGCTGTTGAGCACGATCCACGAGACGCCGATGCTGCACAGCGCCGCCGCCGTTGGAGCAGCGCCCCAGCCGGGCGCCGCCGAAGGTGCTGTCGACGACGTAGACCGGCAGCCCGTTGTACTGGCTGAGCACCCGCATCGCGGCGCCGCCGAGGTCGGGCCCGCTCGGGTCGCACCGGTTGCCGACGAAGCGCGAGTTGACCACCTTGACCCGGCCGCCGCGCACGAAGATCGGCGCCGCCGCCGCCGCCGTCCTAGGTCTGGCCGGTGGAGTTGCCGTCGGCGAAGGTCAGGTTCTGCACGGTGAGCTGCGGGGGCGTCCTGGTCCTGGCAGTGCGAGGTGGTCCAGCCCTGCGCCTGGTCGCAGGTGTCCATGTAGAGGATGCGACGCTTGCCGCCGCCGCTGAGCGTGACCTTGCCGCCGCCGTCGAGGACGACCTGCGGCGCTGGTGTTGACGACCTTGGCCGTCGCGGTCATGGTGATCGTCACCGGCGCCGGGCCGCACGAGAAGGTGATGATCCCGCCCGCGGCGACCGCGGCGACCACCGCGGCGGAGGTGCAGCTCGCCGGCGTGCCGGTGCCGATCACCCGGGTCGGGCGGGCGGTGCTGACCGCCTGCGCCGCCGCCGGGACGGGCGCGGTCCCGGCCGGGTTGCCCGCGGCCGGCCCGGCGGGCGGCGCGGGCGGCGGGGCCGGGGAGCTGGGCCGGGCCGATGCGGACGGCTTGGGCCTGGCCCGCGGTGCCGATGACGACGGGGCCGGGGCGGCCCGGGCCGGGGCCGCCGATGCGGCCGCCGTGCCCTCCAGCGCCTGTCGGGCTGGCCCACATGGCCGGGAGGGCCGAACCGGCAGGCGGCCAGCGCGCCGCAGGCGATCACGGCAGCCGAGAGGGCACGTACGCGGGCCAGCGGTCGCATGGCGCCTCATGCTAGCGGCGCCGCTCAGCCGGGCGCATTTGGCCCGATAGGCCGGAACTAGGCCCTAGGCCCGGTCGGCCGGACTAGGCCTTCGGGTCCTGCGAGATCCGCACCATGTTGCCCGAGGGGTCGCGGAACGCGCAGTCGCGCGGGCCCCAGGGCTGGTCGATGGGCTCCTGCAGCACCTCGGCGCCGGAGGCCCGCACCTTCTCGAAGGTCGCGTCGAGATCGTCGGTGCGGAACACGATCATCGGCAGGACGCCCTTGGTGAGCAGTTCCTGCAGGGCGTCGCCGTCGGCCTGGGACCGGCCGGCGTGCGGCTCGGAGAGCACGATCTCGAGGCCCGGCTGGGCGGCGCTGCCCAGGGTGACCCAGCGGAACCCGCCCGAGGCGACGTCGTTGCGCACCTCGAGGCCGAGCGCGTCGCGGTAGAAGGCGAGCGACTCGTCCGACGTCGTTGACGGTGATGTGGCAGTACTGGAGTGAGATGTGTCATGCCGCCAACGCTAGGCGGCGGCCGCGCGGCCGCTTCTTCGATCCTGACCGGCTCGTCCTGGTCGGCTGCTCGCGATCGGCCGGGTGTGCACCTTGGCGACGCACGCGGGCATCGCGGTCACGGCGCGGTGCTCCCGGGCCCGGTAGGCGCTCGGCGTCTCGCCCGACGACCTCGGTGAATCGCGAGCTGAACGAGCCGAGCGAGGTACAGCCGACCGCCATGCAGGCGTCGGTCACGCTCATGCCCCGCGCGCAGCAGCGCCATCGCCCGCTCGATCCGGCGGGTCATCAGGTAGCTGTACGGCGTCTCGCCGTAGGCCGCCCGGAACTGCCGCGAGAAGTGCGCCGGCGACATGAGCGCGTGCCGGGCCATCGTCGGGACGTCGAGCGGACGCGCGTACTCCCGATCGATCAGATCCCGCGCCCGGCGCAGGTGCGCGAGGTTGGCAAGCTCCTGCGGGTTCATGACCTGAGCGTACCAAGTGCCGCCGCCAGGCGCCCTGAGCTGCGCGGACGAGGTGGTGCCGCGGGCGCTCCGGCGGGGCGTGAACGCCCGGCGCCGGGCCGCTAGCCGGGCTCGCCCGGCCCGGCCCCGGGCAGCCGGCCGGCCAGCAGCTCGGCCAGATGGATGCCGGCGCCGGTCCAGGTCGGCGAGCTGGGTCCGGCACGAGAAGCCGTCGGCCAGGATCCGTCGCCGGGCGCCGCCGCGCTGACCGCCGGGTAGCAACGCTGCTCGGCCACGGCGACCGACACCTCGTAGTGGCCTCGCTCGACACCGAAATTGCCTGCCAGCCCGCAGCAGCCGCCCAGCCTGGACAGCTCGGCGCCGGCGCTGCGCAGCAGCTCGGCGTCCGGTCCCAGCTCATCACCGCGTGGTGATGGCAATGCGGCTGCGCGATCACCTCTCCGTCCGTCCAGCCGCGGCGGTTGCCAGCCGCGGCTCGGCCAGCAGTTCGGCCAGCGTGCGGATGGCGGCCGCCAGCGGCGGCCGCCTGGGTCGCCGACCAGTTCGAGCGGCCTCGGACGCGGAGCACCGCCGTGCAGGACGGTTCCAGGCCGACGATCGGCATGCCGGCTGCGCACTCGGCGCCAGCGCGGCCGACAGTCTTACCGAGGATCGCCGTGCGCTGTCGAGCTGGCCGGTCTGATCCAGGTCAAACCGCAGCACTGCTGCTCGGCGATCAGCGACGGCGGTAGCCCGCGTCGTCCAGGACCCGGCACCGCGCGCCTGGCCGACCTCCGGGGAGAAGTAGTTGGTGAAGGTGTCGACGAACAGCAGCGACCTCGTCGCCCGCTGCGGCGCCGCTGTCGGCGGTTGGCGCACGGGCGCGCGAACCAGGCGCGGAACGTCTTGGCGGCGAAGCGGCGGCATCGAGCGGCGCGGGTCCATGCCCGCCGCCGCCAGCGCCGCGCGGCCGACCGGCCGGCAGCCGCAGCGCCGCGTTGGCCAGCCGCGGCGCCGCGCGGCCAGCCGGGCCCAGCGGGGCAGCCGGCCCAGCGCGTAGTGCTGACGCGGCCGGAGCCGCCGCGCGGTAGGCCTGGTGCAGCACCTCGGCCTTGTAGCGTGGCCATGTCCACCCCGGCCGGGCAGTCCGACGCGCATCCCTTGCAGGACAGGCAGAGGTCCAGCGCCTCGTGGACCTCCGGCGATCGCCAGCCGCCGCGACCAGCGCTGCCGTTGACCATCTCCTGCAGCACCCGGGCGCGGCCGCGGGTGGAGTCCTGCTCTTCCCGGGTCGCCTGATACGACGGGCACATCACCCGCCGGTCGCGCCGTGGTGTCGGCCCGGCACTTGCCGACACCCGTGCACCGGTGCACGGCCGGCGGAAATCGCCGCCGTCGTGCGGGTAGGCCAGCGCCGAGCCGTCGCGCCGCGAGCGGCGGCGCGCCGGGCACGCCGCAGGTCGGCGTCGAGCGGCAGCGGGGCGACCATCACGCCGGGGTTCAGCACGCCGTCCGGGTCGAAGGCCTGCTTGACCGCGGCCGAACAGCGTCAGCGCCGGCGGGCGAGTACATCAGCGGCAGCAGTTCGCTGCGGGCCCGGCCGTCGCCGTGCTCGCCGGACAGCGACCCGCCGTACCCGGCCACCAGGTCGGCCGCGGCGACCAGGAACGCCGCGCAGCACCGCCGGCCGCCGGGCCGGTCCAGCGGGAAGTCCAGCCGCAGTGCACGCAGCCGTCGCCGAAGTGGCCGTACGGGCATGCCGGTCGAGGCCGTGCTCGCGCCAGCAGCGCGTCGAAATCGCGCAGGTAGGCGCCGAGCGCGCCGGCGGAACGGCGGCGTCCTCCCAGCCCGGGTAGGCCGGCGCGCCCGCCGGGCGTGCGGCCGGCCAGGCCCGGCGCCGTCGCTCGCGGATCCGCCACAGCGCGGCCGCGTGCGCCGGGTCGGTCGACCACCATGCCCGAGCACCGCGACCCCGGCGACCAGCGCCTCGGCGCGCGGCTAGCGCCTCCGCCTCGGTGTCGCCCGGCCACCTCGACGAACAGCCAGGCCCGACCGCCGGCGGCAGGTCGGGCACCCGGCCGCGCCGCGGCCGGCGCGCACCACGTCGACCAGCCGCGAGTCGATGCCCTCGCAGGCGCGCCGGGCCGCAGCGGCAGCATCAGCCGGCGTGGCGTCGGCCGCGGCGGCGATGTCCGGGGTAGCCGAGCACCACCAGGCCGCGGTGCGGCGGGTCGCGCGACCAGCGCGCACCGTGGCCTCGGTGCACGATCGCCAGCGTGCCCTCGCTGCCGACCAGCGCCCGGCGCACGTCGAACCCGCGCTCCGGCAGCAGGTGCTCGCAGCGCGTAGCCCGACACCTGGCGGCCGAACCGGCCGAACTCGGTCCGGATCGGTGGCCAGCCCGCCCGCGACCACCTCGGCGCAGCGCGGCGAGCGCGGGCGCCTCCGGCCGGCGCCGGCCGCGCCGGCTCCCGGCCGACGCAGCGCGCAGGTGCGCCAGCGGGCCCGGCCGTCGCCAGTCAGCACGTCCAGCGCCAGCACGTTGTCGGAGGTCCGGCCGTAGCCGCAGCGACGCGGGACGCCGCACGCGTTGTTGCCGATCATCCCGCCGATCGTGCAGCGGTCGTGCGTCGACGGGTCGGGGCCGAACCGCAGCCCGTGCGGCGCGGCCGCCCGCTGCAGCTGGGCTTGCACCACTCCCGGCTGCACCGTCGCGGCCCCGGCCTCGGGGTCGACGCCCTGATACGGCCAGGTTCCGGGCGAAATCCAGGATCACGCCGGTGCCGACCGCGTTCCCGGCGATCGAGGTGCCGGCGCCACGGCAGGTCAGCGGCACGCCGAGGGCTGGTGCAGGCGGCCAGGGCGGCCGCGACCTCGTCCGCGTCGCGCGGCCGGCCACGACGGCCGGGACGACCCGGAACAGCGAGGCGTCGCTGGTGTAGAGCGCGCGGCGCAGGTGCCGTGGCTCAGCTCGCCCAGGCCGGCCGGCGCAGCGCGGCGGCCACCTGCTCCGGGTCCGGGCGGCGCGCTGCGGCCGGCGGCGGCCGCGGGCGGCGCCTCGGGGGCCGTCGTCACCACAGCTCCATCGAGCGGGCGAAGATGCCGGCCAGGTCGTCGGCGGTCACCGGCGCGCGGGCAGGTGGCCAGCAGCCGCTGCTGCTTGAGCGCGCCGTCGACCAGGTCGGGGATGTCGGCGTCGGTGAAGCCGACCGCGGCCACGCCGGCCGGCAGCCCGATGTCGCGCATCAGCGCGATCAGCGCGCCGGGCAGCGCCTCCGCCGGGTCGCCGGCCGGGCGTCGGCGCCCGGCGCGAGCAGCTGCGGCGGCCCGCAGGTGCCGCTCCGGGCGCGGCGGCGAAGGTGAACCGGAACGCCTCCGGCGCGGTCAGCGCGACCGACATGCCGTGCGGCACCAGCGGCTCGGTGCCGGGGTAGTCCGGCGGCCGGAAGTCGCGCACCCGCCCGGCGATCGGGTAGGCGTTGGCGTGCGGGATGTGCACGCCGGCGTTGCCGAACCCGAGCCCGGCGAAGGTCGCGGCCATGGCCATCTCGCCCGGGCCTGCCTGGTCGTCGCCGTCGCGGACCGCGGTCCGGAACGAGCCGGCCAGCAGGCGCCAGCGCCTGCTCCGACCACATGTCCGAGATCGGATTCGAGCCGCAGTACGGCACGCGCTCCTGCGGCTCTTGCGCTCGTAGGTCGTGTACGGGCGGGCGGTGTAGCTCTCCAGCGCGTGGCACAGGATGTCCATGCCGGCCGCCGCGGTCACCCCGGCCGGCTGGCTACATGGTCAGCTCGCGGGTCGACGACCGCCAGCGTGGGGCGCAGCCGGGGGTGGCTGATGCCGGTCTTGACGTGCTGGGCCAGCACGTCGAGCACGCAGATCGTGGTGCTCTCGGCGCCCGGTGCCGGTCGTGGTCGGCACGGCGACCAGCGGCTGCAGCGGGCTGACCGGCGCGGCGCCCTTCCCGACCGGCGCGTTGACGTAGTCCATCAGCTCGCCGGGGTTGGTCAGCATGCAGGTTGACGGCCTTGGCGGTGTCGATGCTCGACCCGCCGCCGACGGCCACGAACGCGTCCCACGGCCCGTGGCTCCGGGCCCAGTCGACGGCCGCGCCCAGGCTCTGCGTCGGTGGGCTCGACGTGCACCCCGTCGTAGACACGCGGGCGTCGAGGCCGAACCCGGCCATCTGGTCGGCGATCCGCGCCGGGTGCCCGGTCGCGGCCACGCCCGGGTCGGTGACGACCAGCGCCCGCCGCGCGCCGAGCTGGCCGAGGTCGTAGCCGATCTCGGCGGCGGCGCCGGCACCGAACTTCAGCTGGGGCGCGCCGTAGGTGAACACGGTCTCAGGGACCTGCGATCTGCTGTCATCGGCTTCTCATCGCATGGTACGAGGTGGCGCTGACGGCCCGTCGCGCGGGTCCGGGTCCAGTTCTTGCGATCTCTCCCGTTCCTCAGGCGGGCCGCCCGCCTGACG
Source organism: uncultured Alphaproteobacteria bacterium (assembly GCA_963755895.1). Lineage (GTDB taxonomy): Bacteria > Pseudomonadota > Alphaproteobacteria > Rhizobiales > Xanthobacteraceae > Bradyrhizobium. The sequence goes on along the minus strand of CAVWMD010000011.1, from coordinate 5,068 downwards.
GAGCGGAGGGTGTGGCGGCGTGAGCGAGCTTCTCGACGTGCCGGGCGGCCGAGCTGGTAGCCGCCGAGGGCACGGGCGCGCCCGGCCTCCCGCTGCCCGACGGCGGGCCGGATCCCCACGACCTGGAGCCGTCTGGCCGACCAGCCGACGACCGGCCGGTCATCTTCTACGACCGGGCTGTGGCCGGTCCGCGGCGCGCGCGATCCCGAGCTGTGGACGTGGATCGGGTTCCTGCAGGTGGTCGCCGCCGTCCGCGCCGCGCTGGCCCGGCGACTCACTGTTCGGGACTGGCCGAGGGCGGCTGGCTGGCCATGGAGTTCCTGGTCCGCGGGGCGCCGCCGCCGCGCCCGCCGTGACCATCTCCAGCGCGCGGACCGCGTGCAGGACTCGGACCGAGGACGCCCAGAAACTCCGGTCCTGCGCCACGCTGTCCTGCCGGCCGTCCTGGCCGCCACGAGTTCAGCACAGGCTGGCTGGGCGCGGGTACCTGGCCGGGGTGGCCGACGTCTACCAGCGGCGAGCGTCTGCCGCCTCGCGCCGTGCGTCCAGGCCTACGTGGAGCACGGCGCGTTCGCCGCCATGTTTACGCCGCGCGTCACGGTGCCATGTGGGGGTGCCGAGCGAGTTCAGGCCCGGTCACCGGCCTGCTGCCCGGGCTGGGACGTGCGCGGCCGCTGGCGGCCGATCGCGGTCCCGGCCCTGGTCACCTGCTGGGCGGCACCGACGAGCGCCGCCGGCCGGGCAGGCCGTGGCCGACGAGCTCCCGCACGCCGAGCTGGCCATCGGTTCGCGAACCGAGCTTCCACCCCTGGCCCGTGTCGCGGAACGGCGCCGCGCATCATCGACCCGGCTGCGCACCTTCCTCCGCGGGCAACACGACTAGCGTCGGGCAAGTCCGACGCCGGAAGAGCCAGTGATAAGACCTGGAGCGGTTCGTGGCCGCGCAGGACGCCGGGGGCGCCTATGACCGGGCGGTCGCCGAGCTGCGCCGCGGCCGGAAGGAGAGCCACTGGTGTGGTTCGTGTTCCCGCAGCGTCGGGCCTGGCGCGCGTCTTCGCTACAGCGCGATGGCCCGGCGGTTCGCGATCTCGGGGCTGCCCGAGGCCCGCGCTACCTGGCCCACCCCACGTGCTCGGCCGCCGCGGCTGATCACGTGCGCCGCCCTGGTGGCGGGCGGCGGCGGCCGCCACCCCTGCCGAGCAGGTGCTCGGCCCGGTTGGACGCCCTGAGCTCCGGCCGTGCGTCACCCTCCTTCGGCCGGGCTGATCCCGGTCTGCCAGCGTTCGGGCAGGTGCTGGAGCGCTACTTCGGCGGCGTTCCCGATGCGGCCACCGACGCGCTGCTGTGAGGGGTCAAGGCCGGAGATCTCCACGCCGAGGCCGCGCAGCTCGGCGACGGCGGCCTCGGTCGTGGCCGGGGCGACCCCGGCGGTCAGGCCCAGCAGCAGCCGGGTGGCGAACCCGGCGCCCACGGCGTCGGCCGCCGTGGCCCGGACGCAGTAGTCGGTGGCGATCCCGGCGACATCCATGGCCGTGACGCCGCGCTCGCGCAGCCAGTCGGCCAGCGGCTGGCCGCTGCCGGCGCGGCCCTCGAACCCGCTGTAGGCGGCGGCGTGGGCGCCCTTGCGGAACACCTCATCGATATGCGTGGCGTCCAGGTCCGGGTGGAAGTCGGCGCCCGCCGTCCCGGCCCGGCAGTGCGGCGGCCAGGTCGTGGCGAAGTCGGGGTCAGCCGGAGAAGTGCCGGCCGGGGTCAATGTGGTAATCGCGGGTGGCCGCCACGTGCTGGTAGCCGTGACCGGGTCCGGCCAGGCGGGCGCTGATGGCCCGGGCCACGGCCGCGCCGCCCGCGACGGCGAGTGAGCCGCCCTCGCAGAAATCGTTCTGCACGTCCACGATCACCAGCGCGCGCATGCCTGCCCCCGTCCCGTCCGGACCCGCGACGGGCGGCTTTTCCGCCGACCGCACGATATCCCGGCGAACGCACGGGTCCCGAGCACCGGGGGGCGGCCCCGCCGGACGCGCTTTCCAGCCGGACTATTCGCCACCCTTCTTTACATTATGGTGGTCCGGGGCAAAGGCGTGATGATGCTGGGAGCTCTGGCTCCGGTCGATGCCGAGCGGAGAGATGGCGTGAGTGAGGTTCCGGTACCAGCCGCGAGAGTGACGTACGGCGACGTCTTCCGGGTGGCCGGGTTCCGCGCCCTGTGGTCGGCCCAGCTGCTCTCGGTGGCCGGCGATCAGCTTCGCCCGGGTCGCGCTGACGGTGCTGGTCTACGACCGGACGCGGTCGGCGCTGCTGGCCGCGGTGACGTTCATCATGGGCGTGGTGCCGTGTTCCTGGGCGGGTCTTCCTGTCCGGGCTGGCCGACCGCCTGCCGCGCCGCGCGGTGATGATCGGCTGCGACCTGGTCCGCCTGATCCTGGTGCTGGTGATGGCCGTGCCGGGCCTGCCGCTGGTCGGCCTGGTCGCCCTCTTATTCGTCGTCACGATGCTCAGCGCTCCCTTCAACTCGGCCCGCCCCGCGGTGTACCCGGAGATCCTGGCCGGGGAGCGGTACGGCGTCGGCACCGCCGTGACGCTGACGACCTCCAGCTGGCCCAGGTGGTGGGGTTCGCGGGCGGCGGCGTCCTGGTCGGGCTGTTCGGCGTCCGGACCTCGCTGCTGGCCGACGCCGCGACGTTCGCGGCGTCGGCCCTGCTGGTCCGGTTCGGGGTGGCCGCGCGCCCGGTCGCGCCGCCGGGGCAATCCGGCCAAGTCGGGCCGGCCTGGCCGCCGGGGTCCGCCTGGTCTTCGGGAATCCCGCGCTGCGCACGCCGATGCTGTTCGGCTGGCTGGCGGCCTTATAACGCGCCCGAGGGCATCGCCACGCCATTTGCCCGGGCGCTGCACGGCGGCCCCATCACGGTGGGGCTGCTGCTCGCCTTCCCGGCGCCGGCTACACGCTCGGCGCCCTGGTGTTCGGCCGCCCTGACCGGCCGCCGCCGCGGCTGATGGCGCCGCTCGCCGTCGGGTGCTGTGCCCTGCTGATCCTGATCGCCCCTGAGCCCCGCCCTGCCCGGTCACGCTGGCGATCCTGGCCGTATCCGGGGGCTGCGCGTGCTTCCAGGTCGCCGCCAACTCCGGCTTCGTCGCCGCGGCCCCGCCCGGCCAGCGCAGCCAGGCCTTCGGGCCTAGCCACAGCGGGAATGAGCCTCGGCCAGGGAGCCGCCATGATCCTGGCCGGTGCTGCCGTTCAGCATGTCGCGCCCCGGCACCGTCATCGCCGCCGCGGGCGCCATTGGCGCCGCTGCCGCCGTGGTGCTGGGCGTCACTCGCGCTCCGTGCCGTGGATGCCTAGACCCAGGTCTCGCCGCGCATATCCGCCACCCCCTTCCGGGACAGCTCGGTGCCTGGCCCAGGCCAGCCCGTCCTGCTGGCGGCAACTGCCCGCATCCTGCCATCGTCCAGCCGGAACCGGTCTTGTGGATCCCTGGCCGCGGGGACTTGTGCTTTCTGCCATTCGGCTTGACAAATGACGCCTGACATCTGCAACAATATGAGTCATTCTGGTTATATTCAGCTATGATCGGCCCAACCAGCCGTGGCCTGAGCCCTGACTGGAGGCCGCGATGAGAACCGTATGGCAGCCGTGGGCTCGGCGCCAGGCCGGTGCGGTCCGGGGCTGGCCGGTGTGGGAGCTTCCCGCACTGGTTTCTGATTTTCGTGATCGGCGTGATCGGCGCCGACCTGGTGGCCATCGGCGTCAGCGCGGCTACCACCGCGTTCCGCGGCCCGGACCTGGAGCTGGCCGCCATCCTGCTGGCCTGCAACCTGGCCACGGTGGAGCTGACCCGCCGGGCCGGCGAGCCCGCCGGGCTGGCCAAGGACGTGCACGCCGTCTGGGAGCTGCCGATGGCGCTCCTGCTGCCGCCGGTCTACGGGCTGCTCGTCCCGATTCCGCGCGATGATCCTGGTCCAGGGCCGGGTGCGCCCGACTCTCATCCACCGGCGCGCCTTCACCGCGGCGGCGCTGGGCCTGTCCTACGGCGCGGCCTCGGTGGCGTTCCACGCCACGGCGCCCGCTGTGTCCTGGGCGGCGACCAGCCCGCAGGGCCGGGTGCTGGCCTGGGCCGCCGTGGCCGCCGCGTGCGGCGTGCTCAAGTCGGCGGTGAACAAGGTCCTGGTCATGACCGCGGTAAGGGCACCGACCCGGCGGCCAGCGTGCGCCGGGAGCTGTTCACCCGCGAGCCGCTGTTCAACGACGCGCCGAGCTGTCGGTCGGGGTCATGGTCGCCTACGCGGTCACCGGCAGCCCGTTCATGGCGCTGGTCGCGCTGCCCCTGGTGACGCTGATGTACCGGTCCTTCCGGCATGCCCAGCTGGTCGACGATTCCCGCATCGACGGGAAGACCGGCCTGCTGAACGCCACGACCTGGAGCGCGAGGCCCGGGTGCAGACGTCGCGGGCGGTCCGGACCGCCCATCCCGCTGGCCGTCGCCATCGCCGACATCGACCACTTCAAGCTGGTCAATGACACCTTCGGGCACCTGGCGGGCGACCTGGTCCTGGCCGTCGTCGCCCTGAGCGGCTTCCTTCGGTCCGGCGACCTGGTCGTGCGGCCGATGCGCTGGTTCAAGGTCGCCGCCATCGCGGGTGGCATCATCATCGCGTTCCTGGTCGTCGGCTCGGTGGTCGGGTTCGTCATCCACGCGGTGATGGAACTGGTGATCGCCGCGCTGGTGGTGGGGGCATCGTTGTCGCCATCAAGATGGCGCGCTCGGGCAAGCAGATCTCCCGCAAGCGGGCCGAGCGTGAGGTCCGCGACCACGACGAACACCGCGAGTCGCTGCCCCGTGCCGATGTCGAGGCTTACTCCGCCCCGCGGCAGGCCCCGCCTGCCTCGGCAGACCATGCCGAATACACAGGACATCGACGACGAGCTGGCCCGGCTCAAGCGCGAGATGGGCAGCTAGCCCCAGGCGGCCAGTCCCAGGCAGCTAGCTCTAGCGCCAGCTCGGCGCGGTGAGCTTGCCCACCGCCGCCTCGGTTCCGTCGAACCGGACCCGCGCCGCGGTCGTCCGGCCCA
>CAVWMD010000010.1:0-20862 GCA_963755895.1 uncultured Alphaproteobacteria bacterium | reverse complement strand
TATCTCGATCGGATCGCCGCCTGCTCTACGGCTGTTCACACGACGATTATCGGCTCCAGGATCTGGTTGGCCGCGTCACTACGCTCGCGCGTAGCGCGCGCCTACTGACTGCATCTGGCCACTGCGACGAAGCGGTCCGGTCGACGCACGCTCAACGATTTCAGGCCGATAGACGATCTGCTGTTTTGGTAGCTGCAGATTTTGCGACTCAGCGATGAGGAGGTCCACTGCAGTCGATCCGATCAGGGCAGCGGGGTGCTTGACGGAACTTAGCGGAACGACCGCGCTCTCTGCGAAGTCGATGTTGTCGTAGCCGATGAGTGCGATGTCGTCAGGCACCATCACAGGTCGTGGACCCATCGCCAGTCCTTGGAGGACGCCCATCGCGACAACGTCATTGCACGCGAAGATGGCGTCGGGCCTTGCGTCCATATTCCTGGCGGCAATCTCAGCGCCAGCAATTCGCCCGCTGACGACGTGGGGCGCCGCGATCTCGATAAGTTCAAAGTGCACGTCGGGGTTCATCCCGAGCACCTGCCTGATTCCGGTGAGCCGGTCGACGAACTGGCTGGTTTCCTCGGAGCCGACAAACGCAATCCGGCGACGCCCGCGCGCAATCAGGTGCTCGGTCGCCAGCCGCCCCCCGGCGACATCGTCGACGGAGACCGAACTGAACTTGCGGTCCGCACTCTGCCGATTGAGCAACACCGAGGCGATCCCTCGATCCGCAAGCTGGCTGAGCTTGTCTGCGACGTCGCCGTAAGGAGAGATCAGCACTCCCTGCACCCGCTGTTGCTCGAAGAGATCCAGATAGCTCGAACTCGCGATCGACGCCGCGGGCGCTGTCGCCGAACGTGAGCATCAACCCGAACTCCGCGGCACGATCCTCGGCGCCGCGAGCGACATCCATGAAGAATGGGTTTTTGCCATCGAGCATGACGAACCCGAGGGTGCGGCTGTGCCCGTGTCGAAGCTGGCGGGCTGCCTCGTTTCTGACGAAGCCGAGTTTTTCAATGGCGTTTTGGACGCGGCGAAGACTGCCGCTGGAGACACGTTCCGGGTGGTTGACAGCGTTGGAGACCGTGCTGATCGAGACCCCCGCCCGACGCGCGACATCCCGCATGTTGATCGTCGGCATGTGTGCAGTCTCAGCTGTCCCTGGCGGGCGCGCGAAGCTCTTCCTTCGTCCACCGGGGCCCGACGGGCTCGCCATCGGTGAGATCGATCGTGGTCAGGATCGGGGGTGCGCCGAACTTGAGCCCGGGCGTTGAAGGGTCTGCGCCGAACATGGTCATGTCGAAAGCGGTGAGGTACTGCACGTCGCCGTTGACCAATCGGAATGGACGGTCGTGTCCGGGGTAGATGACGTCGGAGCGTTTCACGAGTTTCTTGATCGTCTCCTGCGATTGTTCAAGGTCCCAAAACACGAGCGCGCTCCGCTCCAGGCGCGCGACCTCCGCCCACGGAATCGCATCGGCAGCGATAATGGCGACCTCCTCGTCCTGCCGGATTGCCAAGGCTATGCAGCCCGCGGTGTGGCCCGGAGCGGCGATGAACTCGACACCCGGAATGACGTCGTCACCGGGCTCGATGGGCGTGACGTGGAGCCCGGATATCAGGTGCTTGGTCCATGCGGGCGTCATGAGATCGCGGGATGTTGCTCCCTGGATGGAGGCCCATTCCGTCCGGGAGAGCACAATCTTTGCATTCGGAAAGAGGTCGACGTTCTGGACGTGATCCCAGTGCACGTGCGTGAGGCAGACGAAGTCGATCTCCTCGGCTGTGACGCCATGCTTCACGAGCGCCTCAAGGATGTTACGACGCATCCCTACGTGGCCAGTATCAACGACGGTGCGGACTTCCTTGCCATCGGCGCCACGCGATCGAAGGAGGACCATCGTCGAAAGAGCGAGATCTCCCTGCTGGAAGTTGATCCCGCTGCCGCATAGCAGGATATCCAGTTGCGGCGATGGGATAGCAAGCGAGGTCATCTACTTACCCTTTTTCATCCTGGAAGATATGACACTCCATCGCGACAGGAGCACGCCGACGATCAGGGCGACTCCGTCGAAGACTGGCTCCATCCAGAATGGCGCGCCCGCCAAGCTCAGCCCCGAGAAGCCCACCGCGAGCAGGATGATGGCCAGAATCGTCCCCCAGACGTTGAAGAACCCAGGACGCACGGTTGTCGATCCGAGGAAGACGGCGGCGAAGGCCGGCAGCAGAAGGTTGGAGCCGAACGTGGGATTGGCCGCGCCGGACAGCCCTAGCTGGAGCGATCCGGCGAGCGCGGCAAGCACCCCGGCGATGACGAAGGCCACAGTCTTAAGCAGGCGGACCCGAATCCCAACGACTCGCGCCACCTGCTCCGAGCCTCCAGTCGCGTAGAGCTTGCGACCCACCGGCGTCTGGGTCAGCACGACGTACATCACTACCGCGATGACGAGAACGATCCACGCAGCGCTACCGAACCCGAGAATGGGCATGCGCGCCATGGTCGCGAAAAATCGCGGGATGTTGGTGGAGAGGATTTGGCCGCCGCTTACGCCAACGCTTAGCCCGCTCACGGCAAGGCCAACACCGAGAGTAGCGATGAGAGAGTCACACCAAGCCGCGCGGTCAATGTGCCTGAGAGAAGACCGATCAGTCCACCGGCGATCAGGGATGCTCCGAAGCCGACGAGAGCAGGCAAGCCTGCAACGCCGGTCAGCGCCGCGCCCAGCACAGCCGAGAAGCCGAGGATGTAACCGACAGACAGATCGAACTCGCCGGTCACCACGACCAGCAGCACAGCGAGCGCCAGCAGCGCGCTGACCGCCTGCCCCAGCACGATGCCATGGAAGTTCGCCAAGGTCGGGAACGTACGCGGTTCCAGAATGGAGAATGCGATAACGAGAGCGATGATTAGCAGAAGGATGATGTGGTGGCGTACCCGGCTCCTCAAAGCATTCCCGAATGTCCGATCGGTGGCGGCGGGAGCGCTTGCCGCTTGGTGGCGAACGCTCAGAGTTGCCGTCTCGGACGGCTGCGGCGCTATATCAAGCGAACGGCTTTCACGTGAACGTGGCAAGGCTGATCTTCTCTGTGTTCAGGTCTGCGCCGACGAACTCCTGCGTCACTCGGCCGTCCCGCACGACGACGACGCGGGTGCAATGGCGCGCGAGTTGTTCGGGCTCGCTGGAGCGGATCAGGATGATCGCTCCCGAGTGAGCCAGGGATGTGATGGTGGCGAAAATCACGTCGCGAGTATGCGGATCGACTCCGATCGTTGGGTCGTCCAGCAGGAGGACGTCCGGGTCAAGGAGCAGCCAACGTCCCAGGATTACCTTCTGCTGATTGCCGCCACTCAGCTTGCCGAAGGGCGCCTCTCGTGCGGACGGCCTGATGTCCAGCTGCGCGATCATCCGGTCTGCGTCACGCTTGGCTCGCGCTCGTCCCATGCCGTAACGCTCGGTTTTCGGCAGCGTAAATTTCTCGGCGACCGTCATCTGTGCGATGCCGCCCTCATTGAGCCGATCGGCAGAGATGAAGCACACGCTCTCGCCAAGCGGACCTCGCGGACTGCGCAGGTCCAGTTCGACTTCGCCAAGCGTCGCTCGTCCCCGCGCTGTCGGCACCAGGCCAGCGAGGGCGCGTAGCAGTTCGGCCGCTCCCCCACCGGGACGCCCTGCGATCCCGACGATCTCACCCGGCTGCACGCTCAGGGTCACATCCTGCAGCACGTCACCGCTGAGCTCATGGATACCGAGTCCTCGTGCTTGCGTGCTACGAGACGGCGACGCTTCATGGTCGTCGCTGGGGGTCTGTGTAGCCTCGCCGACCATCGCGTGGACGACCGCTCGCTCGTCGAATCGCTCACGGTCGAAGCGCGCCACTGTCACGCCATCGCGCAGCACCACCATCTCGTCGCAGTACTGCCGCACCTCCGGCAGTCTGTGCGTGACCATGAGGACGGCCAAGCCCCGGTCGGCGGCATCTCGCACGTGATCGAGGAATCGTGTCGCGTCGGTCGTGGAAAGGGATGCAGTGGCCTCGTCCAAGATCAACACCGCGGAGTCGACTTCAATGTCGCCAAGCGCGATGGCGAGCGAGAGAAGCGCTCGTTCGCTTGGGTTCAAGCTTCGGCACAGGCGAGACGGGTCGATATCCACGCCGAACTCGCCGAGTCGGCGAAGCGTCGTTTGAATGAGCTCCTTCCAACGGATGAATCCACCGATCGTGGGAAAGCCGAGATTGACCGCAATAGCTTCGGCAACCGTGAGATCCGCGATCAGCGGGGCTTCCTGGTGGACAACTCGGATGCCGCGCCTTCTCGTGGTGATGGGATTGAGCGCGTCGCTGCTGAGGACTACTCCTCCGACACTTACGCGCCCTCCCGAACTAATGGGGTTAATCCCCGTCAGAGCCTTGACGGTCGTGGACTTGCCAGATCCGTTGGCGCCCAGGAGCGCGACGATCTTGCCGTCGGGGACGTCGAGGTCGAGGCTGTCGAGCGCGAGGTGCGTTCCGAACCGGACGGAGAGGCTCCGCACCGACAGCCTCGAACTCGACGACCACTATTTCACCCTGCGACGACCCCTATTTCACACCCCACAGTTTGCGGTAGTGCTTCACCGCATCGTTGTTGGCAGTCCACAGGACTGTCGGGTCGCTGACATTCTCCTTGGTGACGAGGTGCTGCGGGACGTTTTGGCTATAGACAAAGCGCTGGTCGGTAACTCCAGGCGTCTTGTACAGGTTGTTGCTGCTGAGCACTCGGATCACCTGATCGACGGCGGCATATCCCTCGTACGTGTTGTCGTAGACGACGTCAGCGGCCTCAACATTGCCGTCCTTGATGAACTGCAGATTCTGCGTGAGACCGACGTCCGAGACGATCTTGATTCGATTTCCGATGCCGATGTTGTTGATCGCAGGAACCATGTCAGAGACGGCGGGGTCGAACGCGCCGATAACATAATTGACATCGGGTTCGCGCTGCAGGGCGGAGGCGACCCGCTGGCCGAGCCCGTTGCCGATCTGAGATCCGGTGAAGAACAGCGTTTCCTTAAGGCCGCATGCCTTGCACTTCTTGACGGTATCGATAGCGGAATTGACGATCGTAACCGTGCTGCCGAATTCCTTGTCATTGGTCGGGAGCACCACTGCGGCTCCCTTGGAGTCGGCGACGATCCACGACCCCTCGATCACGCCGGACTGCACGTAGTCAGCGCCCACATCGAACGCGATTCCTTTGCCGGGTGCGATGCCCTGGGTGATCGAACCGACCGGGATCTTTTTCGAGGCCGCGAGTTCGAGCGCGCTGCCGATCTGGGCCGGGTCGACCCCGCCGAGCAGGATGGCGGTGGCGCCGGAGTTGATCGCCTGGGTGACGACCTTGTTCTGCGTTACGGGATCGCCCTGACCGTCGTACATCGTCGACGTCCAGCCGAGGTCTTTGGCGGCCGCGGCGGCGCCGTTTAGCGGCGCTACGCACCCAGCGATCGTTCCGGCGCACGCAACGAGCGCGAGCTTGACGTCCTTGGGTGGAGTTGGAGTTGAGGTCAGGGCCCTCCCACTTGGTCCACGGCTGCGACGCCTCGGCCACGACCTTTTCGAACCCTGAGAGATCCTGTTTGCCGCCAGCGCACTGACCGGCAGTGCTGAAGCCGAAGGTGCACGCTGCAAGCCAAAGGGCAGCGGTTGCGACCGAGCGCGCGGAGATCAGGCTCCGTTTCGACCCGTTGAGGGGGGACATTTCCACCCGTACTCCTCGTTGATTGAGGTGCGGTAGAAGACAACCCGCGCCTAAAACGTTGCAAAACAAACTAGGTCAAGGATCTGCCAACCGTCAAGTTCCATGAACAGAGAAGTCATTGTAACGGTCTAATCATTGGCCGTCAGCCCCTTCAGGTGGAGTTACCCAGTAATTTCATGTGCCGTCTGACATAGGCAAGACCCGGTCCCACGGCTGCATCCGCCTGACGAACTGGGACGCCGTCGAATTGGCGGGGATGATCCGGCCCGGCGATGTCGTCCGGTTCGAGGATCAGGACTTCCCCATCGGGCCCTCGGCGGAGACCGCGCCCGTCGGCGAGACGCAGCAGCCCGAACTCAGCCGCTGGGGACACTAGTGCGCGGTGTGATTGGGTTCATCTGTCCCAGGCCGAGCCGCACCCCGTCGCGGCGGCAGCCATCCTCCTTCTGGCGGCATGCGGCGCGACGCCGGCCGTGGGTGCGCAAGCTCCGAAAGCCCATTCCCTTCCGCCATCGCCGGCGCTGACGGGCGACGCCGAGCCGCCGCTCGTCTCGACGAGCGCCATGGACGAGTCCGACCGCGCGAAGTGCGTCTCCGAACTCGCCGCGAAAAAGGTCGTCTTCGAGCAACCGAAAGAAGCGACGCGAGAGGGGTGCCGTCTGTCCGCGCCGGTCAGCCTGATCCTTGTTGCGACCCAGTTTAGCGATGTCAGCCTTCCCGCCAAGCCGTCCATGTTGTGCAGCTTCGGTCTCAAGTTCACCGAGTGGGTTCAGGACGCTGCGGCTCCGCTGACGCTCGCTTACACCGGGCAGAAACTGGCCGAGATCGAAACGTGTCCAGGTTTCGCCTGCACCGCCCGCTACGACAAGCCGGGGGCGCTGCCTAGTGAACACGCTAAAGGTGACGCGATCGACGTCGTGTCCTTCGTCCTCGCCGACAACCGCCGCGTGACAGTCAAGGCGCTCGGTCCCCTGGTTGGCGCTCTGCGAATCACGGCCTGCGGCTATTTCACTACGGTCCTAGGCCCGGGTGCTGATCCGCAGCATGAAACGCACTTCCATCTCGACATGCTAATGCGGAACGGCAAACTATCGCATCTGCGAATAATCGGGCGGCTCGGCTACGCCGACATCGCCTCCTCATGGGTCCTGACCTCGATAACCCAACCGGGGCCGGCCATCCGTCGAGCTTCTCCACTCTGAGAGCGCTGAAAAGCCCACGGGGGCGTTTCACGGAAACGGCCATCGCGGCATCGACCCGTTCGCGAAAGGCGGTGGTTATACAGAAGCGATTCCCTTAGCTCCCCACAATCCCTCGAGTATGTAGTGCGTTAGCGCGGGAATCCCCCTACGATTTAATCGGACAAGAAAATGCTCAAGGCCGCCCGCTTTCCGAACTATCGCGACCTTGCCGGCTTCGACTTCGCCAGCAGCGAGGTCAACGAGGCGCTCACACGTCAGCTTCATCGCTGCGAGTTCCTGGAAGATGCCCACAATGTCGTCCTGGTCGGAGGTCCCGGCACGGGCAAGACGCATCTCGCGACCGCGATCGGCGTCCAGGCCATCGAGCATCATCGCAAGCGCGTAAGGTTCTTCTCCACCGTCGACCTCGTTAACGCTCTCGAACAAGAGAAGCTTCAGGGCAAACCTGGCCAGATCGCCGCCCGGCTCACCCACTCCGATCTCGTCATCCTCGACGAGCTTGGCTACCTGCCGTTCAGCGCCTCTGGAGGGGCCTTGCTCTTTCACCTATTGAGCAAGCTTTACGAGCGCGCCAGCGTCATCATCACAACCAATCTCAGCTTCGGCGAGTGGGCGACCGCGTTCGGCGATCCGAAGATGACGACTGCGCTACTCGATCGTCTCACCCGCCGCTGCCACATCCTCGAAACCGGAAACGACAGCTTCCGCTTCAAGAACAGCTCGGCGAAAGCCGCTAAACCCGCAAAGGAGAAACCGCGAAACTTGACGAACGCCTGACCCCGAAACCATCATTAAGCCGGGTCAGTTCTCAGCGGAAATCGACAGCCTGATAGCAGGCTGTGACCCGCGCCTTGAATTCCGGCCACGGATCGGCCGAGACCTTAGCGGCGAGATTGCGCATTCGATGCGCCAGGCAGCGCTGGCGGGCCGAACGAGGGAAGCACTCCTCAATCGCACGGATGATGCCGGGCGCCCGTCGCTGACCACGAGCAGCGGATCGCCGAGCCCTCTGGCGCGCAGGTCCTGAAAGAACGCTCGCACCGTCTCGACGTCCTCTCTCGAACCGGCCATCAATCCAAGCAGCGATTTGCGGCCATCCTCGCCGATCCCCCAGGCGGCCAGCACAGCCTCCCGCCGCTGACCCGGCCGCAGACGCTCGGCGATGCCGTCGACGAACAGGTAGGCGATGGCATGCTCGGAGAGATCGCGCTTGCAGAAGTCTTCGTACTCGGCCCACAGCTTCTCGGTGATCTCGCTCACCGCCACCCGCGACAGAAGCCGCCGGCCGGTCTCGTCGATAGGATCATTGAAGACATGCGCAAGGCCGGGGTGCCGGAGGGATGAGCTAAGGCCGCAAGCGCCCGGCGATTCTGGTCGCGCATGTCGTCGGCTTTAGCCGGCTCGCACGAAGAGCGCACGCTGGCGCGGCTGCGCGCGCTGCGCAGAATGACGGCTATGGCGCGGACTCCGGTCCTTCCCGAGGCCGACCATGTAGGCGCGCTCTCCGCCCTGAGCAGGCCTTGATGATCGGCCCTGCGAACGGGCGGAAAGCGCAGAAAGCGGCCATTCAGCGAACGGATCGAATTGATCCAACACACTTTCGTTTCCTCTGTAGGGAGCGTTCGCGCCACCGCTGGACACGTCTCCGCTCGGCGATTACGCTAAGTATCCATGTGGAGCGCGACCATGGACGTCGGCGGGTGGCTTCGCGGTCTCGGCCTCGGCCAATACGAGGCGAATTTCCGAGACAACAAGATCGACCCAGACGTGCTGCCGCAGCTGACGGCGGACGATCTCAAGGACGTCGGCGTCTCAGCGGTCGGCGATCGGCGCAGGCTGCTAGCCGCAATCGCCGCCCTGTCTGGCCCAACGCCTTCTGCGAACCCGCCTGCCTCCTCGCCTAAGCCCGCGCCGGCCAGGGGTCTTGAGATTTCGGCGGAGCGTCGCCCGATCACGGTGATGTTCTGCGATCTCGTCGGCTCGACGGATCTTGCGGCGAGGCTGGACGCGGAGGACTGGCGCAATCTGGTCGGCGCCTATCTCGACGAAGCCTCGGCCGCGGTGACCGGTCTCGGCGGCCATGTGTTGAAGAAGCTCGGCGACGGGCTAATGGCCCTGTTCGGCTATCCGCAGGCGCAGGAGAACGACGGCGCGCCAAAGCGACGACGAACTGCGCCAGATGGTCCGCGAGGCACGTAATCGACGACCGCCGAAGGCAGGAGCTGCGTCTGATCAATCTTCCAAGGTCGAAAATGTCGGCTCATGTCGCGAACGGAATCAAATTCGTCCCGAAAATGCCACCACTACTCGGACAGGCTCCTAGCTTTGTCGACAAGCTGGCAGAGCTGAAGGGGTATCCAGCGCGGAAACGACGACGTCGCATCCTGACGCCCGCGTGGCGCACCCGCCTTGATGGCCCCTACCACCGAACGTTTCGCAACACGCGACATGAACATGGACCTTTTTATGAGCTGGCGGACAGAACGCCAGAATGGTTCCACATCGGTCAGTCGATTTTGGCTTGGCGGCGACACGGATAATCTCGCCGAAGGCCAGCGTCACGATGGCGAGATAATCTCCCCGCAACCGCAGAACGGGGAAGCCAAGCACGACGCCCCAAGCCGCGGCTAGGACTCCGGCTAGCGGCAGGCACAGTCAGAAGCTCCACCCGAAATGCGTGCTGAGGAGCGCAAAGCACTTGCTGAAAACACCTCGACCTCCGAAGCCCCGCAGGGGATCCCACCCATGCCTGCATCATGGCACGGAATGTGCTTCGTATCCAAACGGCATCCACATGGCATGCTGACTCTATACGGTCCGGTGCCGGTCATGTGCCGCGGCGTCCGCGGGCAGCGACGCCGGTGTCGCAAGCGAAAAGGAGTGGACGTGGTCATGAGCTACAGACGACTGAGCTACCTGAGACTCCCGGCGGTCATCCTCGCGTTACTTCTCGGTGTAGGGGCCAGCGAGGCGGAAGAACCGGTCCGCGGGGGGACCCTCGTCTTCGGCACGGCCGCGGATCCGGGATCGATGGACCCTTCCTCCTCGTCGGCCGGCACGGCGTTCACGGTGTTTGACACCATCTACAATGGGCTGGTCGAGAAGGATAAGACGGTCGACGCGCCAACGCCGCCGATTATTCCCGCCCTCGCCGAATCCTACGCGGTTTCTCCAGACGGCCTGACCTATACGTTCAAGCTGCGCCACGGCGTCAAATTCCAGGACGGCACGCCGTTCGACGCATCCGTGGTCGATTTCAACGTCCGCCGCTGGAGCGACAAAGGCTTCAAATATTTCGATGAAGTCGCGGCCGGCAATGCCGCATCCCTGATGCAATACGTCAAGTCCGAAAAGGCCATCGACAACTCCACCTATGCCTTCACGCTTTCCGAGCCGATGGGCGGCTTCATCGATCTGCTGGCCTCCCACACCTATTTCTATCTCGTCAGTCCGAAGGTCATCGAGCAGTATGGGGCTGCGGGGCTTGCGGACCACCCCGGCGGCACAGGCCCCTTCAAGGTCGCCACCTATCAGAGAAATCAGCAGATCTCTCTCGTTCGGAACGACAGCTACTGGGGCACGGGGCCTTATCTCGACCGGCTCATCTATCGCGTCATCCCCGATCAGACGGCGCGTGTCGCCGCTCTGCTTAGCGGGGAGATCGACATCGCGATGGAGTTGCCGCCCGACTCGGTCGCGACGGTCAAGCAGAATCCGAACCTCGAAGTCTACCTTCGCGGCAAACCGCATAACTTCAGCCTGCTGCCGAACTTCAACGAAAAGCCGTTCAGCGATCCCCGCGTCCGCGAAGCCGTCAGCAAGGCCATCGACCGCGAGGCGATCGTCAAGGACATCCTCCAGGGAACGGCGCGGCCCGGCACGCAGTTCTACGGCATCGGCAACCCCGGCTTCGACCCGTCTGTGACGAAAGTGCAGGACGCGCGCGACCTCGCGCGCGCCAAGCAGCTTCTCGCCGACGCCGGCTACCCGAAAGGCTTCGAGACGCGCATCCTGTGCACGCCCGCCGGCTCGGGGGTACCGTCCACGGACCAGATCATGGAATTCGTGCAGTCGAACCTCGCCGATATCGGCATCACCGTGAAGCTCGAGCTGATGGAGTGGAATGCCTATCTTGCCGTCTTCGGCAAAGGCATTCCTTCCGGCCAGAACATCGGGGCTTTCTGCATGGCGATGGGGACCGACACCGCCTATGTTCTCGACATGTACGGCAACTCCCGGAACCATCCTCCGGTCGGCTGGGCCGAAGGCTGGTTCACCGATCCCGCCGTAGATGCGCTGTTGAACAAGGCCAGCGCGGCCACCTCCTGGCAGGAGTATATCGCGCTACACCAGCAAGCTCAGAAGACCGTGCTCGACGACTATGGCTATATCGTCATCACCCATGACCTCGGCCCCTATGGGGTTAACAAGCGGGTGAAGGGCTGGAAGCCGTCGCGCTCGGCTTCGCAGGACGTGAGCTTCGCCTGGGTCGCAAAATGACACGGCTGCCCTGGGCAGCCTGACAAAGGCGGTGCGTCCTCCGACGCACCGCTCCTTTTCGGTAGAGGAGGTTGACGATGGAGATCGCGGAAATCGCAGGCCTGCTGCGGCCCCAACCTGTTCACGCCCTCGTGGCCGGGCGGGTCGCTCTGGTGGACATCGACGTGCAGAACGCCCAGGTTTTCGGCTTGGCCGACAAGGTGCGGGGGGCGGGTCTCCACGCCGTCGTAGACGGCTATGACCTGGCCGTCGCCAAAATCCTCCCCAAGATCCGGGCCTTGAAGGACAGATGCCGCGCCGCCGGCATCGAGGTCATTCACCTCCGCTGCGCCTCCTATACCGGCGACGGCAACGACTGTTCGCGGCTGTTCCGCTCCGTCGACATCTCGGCCAGCGACGGCGATGAGGATGCGGAAATCCACGCGGCGGTGGCGCCTGAGGGCGACGAAATCGTCCTGAGCAAGGTTAGCGCCGGCGCCTTCAACGGCTCCGATCTCGATTTCCTGCTCACGCGCCTGGGGATCGATACGCTGATCGTCACGGGGCTGGTGACGGCCGGATGCGTGGAAGGTACGGTCCGGGGATCGGCCGATCGCGGCTACAAGGTCCTGCTCGTCGAGGACGCCTGCGCCGACTGGACGGCACAGCACCATGACATCGCGATGCGCATTCTGGGCCGATGGTTTGCCACGCTCATCGACACGATCACCGCGCTCGGCCTGATCGATGCGCTGGCGGGAAAGAACGACGGTCGACCCCGCGATCCGCGCCAGGCCTCGTCGGGACAGTCGCAACCGTCCCTCGCGACGGTAGCGTCATGAGCGCGCCCGCACCGGCGAAGGCGGCCCTGCGCGAACTCAAACATTCTGAATTCAGGAGCGTGTGGAACAGCATCCGCTCCGCGCCGCTCGCGTCGCCGACCGCCGCGCTGCTCCTGGTCGACATGCAGCGCCTCACGGGCCACCCGGAGATCGGGCTCGGGCCGCGCATGCGCGAAGCGGGCCTGCATGACCTCCGCAGGCAATATTACGACGCCGTCGCGGAGGCGACCAGCAAGGCTGCCGCTCTCCTGGCCGCCTGCCGGACCGCGGGACTGGCGATCGTCCACACTCATCTGGCCTGTGCCACGGCGGACGGTCGCGACGCGGGCGAGTTGATGCGCCGCCATGGTCTGTGGGCGCGAAAGGGGTCCCCCGAAGCGGACTTCCTCGATCCAGTGCGCCCGGTCGCCAACGAGCTCGTTCTCGCGCGGACGACGTTCGGCTTTTTTACGCCCGGGTTCGGCGATCAGCTGCTCAAGAATCTCGGCTTGTCGACGCTCATCATCGCGGGCCTCGGCACCGATTCCAGCGTGGCGTCCACGGCCCGCGACGCCAGCGACCGGGGATACAATACGATCCTAGTGGAGGATGCCTGCGCCGCCCTCGTGCCGGAAGATCACAGGGCGGCGGTGGATTTCCTCGAGCTCTGGTATTGCGAAGTGGCCGATACCCGCCGGGTCCTGCAAGCGATCGACCAGCGGTCGGAGGTCGTCCAGCAACCGTTGCCAGCATGATGCTTCGCCTCGTCTACACGCGCCTGCTGTTCCTGGCGCCGGTGCTTTTCGGCGCGACGGTCATCGTGTTCGTCCTGATCAGACTGGCGCCGGGCGATGCGACCCAGACGCTCCTCGGCCCTAATGCGTCGGAAGCCGCCCGCGAGGCGCTGCGGACGCAGCTCGGTCTGAACGACCCACTCTACGTGCAGTACAGCAAATGGCTCTGGCTGGCGCTGCATGGGGATCTTGGCGATTCGATCGAGATGCACACACCAGTCACGGGCCTCGTCCTCGCGCGGTTCGGGAATACGCTGATCCTCGGCTTGACCAGCGGGGCCGTGGGTCTTCTGCTCGGCGTCGCCGCGGGCGTCCTGTCCGCGATCCGCAAGGACGGCCTGTTCGATCGCGCCGTTCTGTACTTGTCCATGCTGGGGGTCAGCCTGCCAAGCTACTGGCTGAGCGTGGTCCTCATTTATCTGTTCGCCGTGAAATTCGACTGGTTCCCGACAGGCCAGATGTACAACGTCCTGGGCGATCACAACATCGGCGACCTGCTCTACCATCTGGTGCTGCCCGCAACCGCGGCGCTCGTGGTGCCGGCCGCGCTGATTGCGCGTTTCACGCGAACGCTGGTGCTGGAATATATCAACCAGGACTTCGTGACGGGACTGCGGGCGAAGGGGCTACCGGAATGGCGCGTCCTGCGCCACGTCCTGCGCAATGCCACGCCCCCCATCATCGGCATGGCCGGGATCCAGGTCGCCTATCAGATCCTTGGCCAGATGCTCTTCATCGAGATCGTGTTCAGTTGGCCGGGCATCGGGTTCCAGATCTTCAGCGCGGTCGCCTCGCGCGATTTTCCCGTGATCGCTGGCATCGTGCTGCTGGCGAGCCTCGTGTTCATCCTCGCCAACCTCCTGATCGAAGTCGTGACCGTCCTACTGACGCCGCGGCTGCGGCTCGGAGCGGCGACATGACGGCGCGGCCCGTGCCGATCCTCTCCCGCCCGGCGGGCGAGCAGGACAATTGGCGAACCACGGCCGCGAGTCCGGCCGGGCGCAGCCGTGGGACGGAGGCGTGGCGCGTCGTTCGACACAATCCCGTGGCGGCATGCGCGGCCCTGGTGCTGGTGCTAGTCCTTCTCGCAGCCGTCGCCGCACCGCTGATCTGCCCCTATCCCCCGAACCAGCCACATATCACGCATCGCCTGGCGAGCCCCGGCACGGCCGGTTTCCTGCTGGGAACCGACGGGCAGGGCCGGGACATGCTCAGCCGCCTCATTACCGGGGCCAGAACCTCGCTGGCGATCGGGCTCATCCCGGTGGCGGTCGCCGCCATCCTCGGACTCCTGCTCGGATCGACCGCAGCCTTCTTCGGCGGGATCGGAGGCACGCTGATCATGCGGCTCCTCGATGTGGTGTTCGGTCTGCCGCCGGCCCTCCTCTCGATCCTGGTCGCCGCCTGCCTCGGCCCCGGCCTGATCAACATGCTGGTCGCCATGACGGTGATCGTCGTTCCCATGATGGGTCGCGTGGCCCATCAGGCAGTCACCGCCATCGACAAGCTTCCCTTCATCGACGCCGCACGTGCCAGCGGCGCGACGCGCCCGCAGATCCTGCTTCGCCATATCCTGCCGAGCGCGCTGCCGCCGGTGATCGTCGTTGGCACCTCGCTCAGCGGCATCATGATCGTGCTCGGCTCCGGACTGAGTTTCGTCGGCCTGGGCATTCAGCCCCCCACGGCGGACTGGGGCCGAATGATCAACGACGGCCGGACCGTGCTGCCGATCGCGCCGCATGTCGCGACCCTGCCGGGAATCGCCATCTTCGTGGTGGCATCGGCTTTCAGCCTGCTGGGAGACGCACTGCGCGACGCGCTCGACCCCCGCTCCAGAATGCCGGGGTTCCGGGCATGACGGCGATGATGCCCATCGGCGATGCGGCCGACCGATCCCCGGGGGCCGTCCTCAGGGTCGAGGACCTGCGCACCCACTTCATCACCCCGGACAGGACCGTCTCTGCGGTCGACGGGGTCTCGTTCTCGCTCGCGGCGGGCGAGAGGCTCGCTCTGGTGGGAGAGTCCGGCAGCGGCAAGAGCGTGACCGCTTTGTCGATCATGCGGCTGGTCCGGGAACCGGGTAAGGTGATCGGCGGACGGGTCCTGTTTCACGGCGACGACCTGCTGACCCTGAAGGAAGCGGAGATGCGCCGCGTTCGCGGCGGCCGCATCTCCATGATCTTTCAGGACCCCTCCAATTATCTCGACCCGATGTGCACCGTGGGCCACGCCCTGGTCGAAGCGATCCGGCTGCACAGCGGGGCCGGCCGCGCGGAGGCGCGCCGGCAGGCGGTGGGCCTCCTGCGCGAACTGAAGGTGCCGTCACCTGAGGAAATCGTCGACGCCTATCCGTTCCAGCTCAGCGGCGGCATGTGTCAGCGCGTCCTCATCGCGATGGCCATCGCGACGGACCCCGACGTCCTGATCGCGGACGAGGCGACCAGCGGGCTGGACGTCACCGTGCAAGCCAGCATCCTGCGCACGCTGGAAGCGCTGGCCGAAAAGGCCCGTACAGCCATGCTGATGACCACGCACAGCATGCAGGTCGTGCGCCAGAGCTGCACGCGCACCATCGTCATGTATGGCGGCCGCATCGTCGAGGCTGGCTCGACGGACGATCTCCTGCGAGAGCCGCTGCACCCCTATACGGCCGGGTTGCTGTCCTGCATGCCCAATCTCTATCGGCGCCATGAGCCGCTGACGACGATCGCCGGAGAGCCTCCCACGCCGGGAAGAATGATCGAGGGATGCGCCTTCGCGCCGCGCTGCCCGATCGCGCGGCCCTCCTGCGCGGAAATCCGGCCGCCCTACATCGAATACGCGTCCGGCCGCTGGGCCGCCTGTCCCTATGCGGGGGACGTCCGTGTCCACTGACCTGCTTCGCGTCGAGCGGCTGCAGAAGCACTACCCCCTCCGAGGTCCGGGCCGCGCCGGACGGCACGCGAGAGCGGTGGACGATGTGAGCTTCTCCATGGCCGAGGGCGAGATCCTCGGCCTGGTCGGCGAGTTGGGCTGCGGCAAGACCACGCTCGCCCGGCTGCTGGTCCGCCTGCTGGAGCCCACATCCGGCGAGATCTGGTTCCGCGATACGCCGATCACGACCTTGTCGGACACCGACCTCCGCGCGTGGCGCCGGAACGTCCAGATCGTTTTCCAGGACCATTTCGCCTCCTTCGATCCGCGCCTGCCGATCGGCAAGAGCATCGAATTTCCCCTCCGCGCCCACGGCCTCGCGAAGGGGGTCGCGCTGCGGGCGGAGGCGCAAAGGCTGCTCGTCAGCGTCGGGCTGAATCCCAATCTCTATTCGAGGCTTCCCCACGAACTCAGCGGCGGGCAGCGCCAGCGCGTCGCCATCGCGCGTGCGCTGGCGCCGGGGCCGGCCCTCATCATCGCGGACGAGCCCGTGGCCGCGCTGGACCTTTCGGCGCAGGCCCAGATCCTCAACCTGTTCGCGGCGCTTCGCCGCGAGGCGCGCGCGAGCTGCATCTTCATAACGCATGACCTCAACGTCGCGGCCTACCTGTGCGATCGCGTGCTGGTCATGTACGGGGGACGGGTTGCGGAGATGGCCTCCGCGGAGACGATCTTCAACAATCCGCGCCATCCCTACACGCAGGCCCTCATCTCGGCCGCCCTGCCCGACCGCGACAAGGGAACGGGCCGGCAGATCGTTCTCGATGGCGATCCTCCCAGGCCATCGGACCCGCCGCCCGGCTGCAAGTTCCATCCCCGCTGCTTCGCATCCGGGCCATATTGCCGGCACGCCGAGCCGGTTCTCAAGGACGTCTATGCGGGTCATCAGGTGGCCTGCCACGTCGCGCACGGAGTTGCTGTCGCATGACCGACCGAATGGAAACGTCCCGCTCGCACGCGACGGCGGTGCCGGCCGCCGATCGCACTGCCCTGGAACTCCGGCTCACGACGGCCACCCGGCGGGAGACGATCGTCGCGGAAGTGGGCGATCTCATCATCTGCGGCTGGGCCGGCCGGGACATGAAGGCCCTCATGGTGCATGCCGACGAGCTGGCGGCCCTCGGCGTCGCCCCACCCACGCGCATGCCCTGTCATTATCGCGTGTCCGCCAGCCTGATCACCACCGCCGCCTCCATCCAGGTCCTGGGAAGCGAGAGCTCGGGCGAGGTAGAGCCGGTCCTCATCGGGACATCGGCCGGGACTCTCGTCAGCGTGGGCTCGGACCACACCGACCGGCGGGTCGAGAGCTACTCGATCGCGGTCTCGAAGCAGCTTTGCGAGAAACCCACCGCCGACGAATTCTGGCTTCTGGACGACGTACGTCCCCACTGGGACACGTTGATCATGCGGGCCTTCGCGGTGATCGACGGGCAGCGGGTCCTCTACCAGGAGAGCCCGGTCAGCATCCTTCGGCCGGTCGACGAACTCGTCGCCGACTATTTCGAATCGTCCGCTTCGCTTCCGTCGAACATGGCGATGTTTTGCGGCACGTGCCCGGCCATCGGCGGCATTCGGCCCGCCTCACGCTTCGAGATCAGTCTCAGTGATCCGGTGCTGAAGCGCTCGATCTCGCACGCTTACGACATTGTCGAACTGCCGGTCGTCAGTTGAGGGAACCCATGTCGAAGGCCTTCGAGATCAATGTCAGGGCCCTGAGCCCAAAGGCCTTTCTGCCCTTCGGGCAGGTGATCGGCGCGTCCGATCGCGAGCCGGACTATGCCGCGGGCCATCTGCGCGGCTGGCACCTCGACTATGAATTGGAGGGAGAGACGATTTTCCTGTTCATCCACTACGAGCAGGGTCCGCTCGAGTGCCACTCGCTGGAGCGGCATTTCAAGGTCACGCAGAGCTTCGTGGCCCTGTCGGACGCGCCGTCGGTGATGGTGGTGGCGGCGCCCACTTCCGGCGACGCGCTGCCGCGCCCCGAGGACGTCCAGGCCTTCTACGTGCCGGGGTCGTGCGGGATCATGCTGTGGAAAGCGACATGGCACGCCCTGACGCGCTTTCCCCTGCGGCCGTCGGGCGCCACCTTCGCCTTTCTCAGCGAAGGTCGCACCCAGCAGGAACTGGAGGACGCGCAAAACGGCGGCCCGGTTCCGACCCTTACCCAGAAGATCGAGCTGCCTGAGCTCTACGGATGCTCCTTGAGGATCGTTGATCCCGACGGCCTGCTGAAGGTCTGACGGATGAGCGACACGCCTGTCTTCACCGATCTCGACTACGCGAAGGATGGCAAGCAGATCGGCACGCTGTTCTTGCCGCATTCGGTGAACCGGTCCGCCTATGGCAATATCTGCGTGCCGATCGCAGTCATTCGGAACGGCCACGGTCCGACGGCGCTCTTCATGGCCGGGACCCACGGCGACGAATATGAGGGCCAGGTGGCCCTGTCGCGGCTGATCCGGGACATCAGCCCCTCCGAGATCTCGGGGCGGATCATCTTGATGCCGGCTGTCAATCTGCCCGCCGCCATGGCGGGCGCCCGCGTCTCTCCCATCGACCAGGGCAACCTGAACCGGGCCTATCCGGGCCGGCCGGACGGCACGCCCACCCAGGTCATCGCCCATTACATCGAGAGCGTGCTCATCCCGATGGCGGACCTGCTTCAGGACTTCCATTCCGGCGGCGCTTCGCTCGACTATCTGCCGATGGCGGCCTTTCAATTCAGCGGGGACGCGGGACTGGACGAAAAGGCCATGGCGGCGCTTTGCGCCTTTGGGGCTCCTCTCAGCCTGCGCTGGTCGCGGGGCATCGGCACCGGCCTCGTTGCCACGGCGGCGGCGCGCCACGGCGTGGTGACGATCGGAGGAGAATTCGGCGGGGCCGGCAGCGTCTCAAAGGCTGGCCTCGATGTCGTCATGCGCGGCATTCGGGGCGTCCTGGCCCATCTCGGAATTCTGGCGAGCGCCGCCGGCGGCGGCACCCGATTCGTCGAGATCGGCGGCAGGGACTATTACGCCGTGACCCCCGAGGCCGGCGTCATGGAACTCGCGGTCGATCTTGGCGAACAGGTCGAGGCGGGCCAGCTCTGTGCCCTCATCCACAGTCCCGAGTTGCCGGATCGGCACCCCCTCGAGGTGCGGTTCCGCCGTACCGGGCTGGTGATCTGCAAACGGCCGATGGCCCGGGTGGAACGAGGCGATGTCCTCGCCCATCCCGCGACCGATTTTTGATCTCCCGTAGGACGAGGCCGGATACAGACCCCTTGTCGCGGGCGTCCATTTTGCGCAACCCAGCGTGGCATTGTCCATGTCGGTCACTCGACGAAAAAGAGACGTCACGGATGGAAAAGGTGGGTTCGCGAATCAGTTCCAGCTATCAGGCCGTCCTGGACATGATCCTGGGCGGTCGGATGCAGGGCGGCACCATCGTCGAGGAGCGGCGGCTGACGGAGGAGTTCGGGATCTCGCGGACGCCGCTGCGGCAGGCGCTTGCTCGCCTGGAAGGCGAGGGTTTTCTGTTTCGCCAGGCCGGCAGATTGGTGGTCAAGTCGGTCACGACGCGCGACCTGATCGAGAACCTCCATCTGCGCCGCATTCTCGAGGCGGAGGCCATTCTGCTGGCGGTTCCAAGGATCAGCGACGAGGATCTGGCCGTCGTCCGCACCGCGCTCGAACAGATGGAGAGCCCCGAGTTGCAGACCGTCGAGACGCATTGGGAGGTCGACGACCTCCTGCACCGCACGATCACCGCGGCCAGCGGCAATGGCTCGCTCTGCCGCATTGTGTCCGACCTGCGGCGGCGGACGCGGCCCGTCAGCCTGGCGTTGGTTCGCGAGCGATTCTACCCCTCACTGAAGGAACATCTGGCCGTCGTCGAGGCGATGGAGCAGCGCGACGCGCAAAAGGCCCAGGAGGCCTTGCTGCTGCACATCGACAACGCGCGTATCAACATCATCCGCAAGGTCGAGCAAATCTGAGGTCGGCCTTCACCGTGGAGGCCGTCCCCTCATGACGATAGCGTCGATCCCGCCCGACCCCATGACCGGTTCCGGCTTTGCCGCGTTCGGAGCGCGGGTTGATCTCCATCGAGGACACGGTGCCCCGGTATCTGGAGCGGATCGCGCGCCTCGACGGGAAGCTCCACGCCTACGAATACGTCGACCGCGACGGCGCCCTGCGACGCGCTCGATCTGCTGCTGCGTGCCGGCGTCGACCTCGGGCCGCTCATGGGAGTACCGGTCGACGTGAAGGTTCTCTTTGCCGTCGGCAGGATGCCGACGACGGCCGGATCGCAGGTCGACGTGGCGGATCTCGCGGCCCGCGAAGGCCCGTTCATCGCCGGCCTGCGCCGGGCCGGGGCCGTCATCCTCGGAAAGACCAAGACGGTGGAATTCGCCTTTGGCGCGACCGGCACCAATGCGATTCGCGGCACGCCCTGGAATCCGCATGACGCCGCGATCCATTTCCCGGGCGGCTCTAGCAGCGGATCGGCGGTCTTGGTCGCGGCAGGCCTCTGCGCCTTCGCCATCGGGAGCGACACGGGCGGCTCGGTCCGCATCCCCGCCGCTCTCTGCGGCGTTTTTGGGCTGAAGACGATGGTCGGCCTCTTCGATACGAGCGGGGTCTTCCCGTTGTCCACGACCCTTGACACCATCGGCCTCCTGACCCGTTCGGCCGCCGATGCCGCGCTTGCCTTTACGGTCCTGACCGGACGGGCTGTCGCAGGACACCGCGCGTCTCATGGTGTTCAAGCTGGTGATGGCGGCGTCCATGACCTGGCGACGATTGCAAGGCCAAAACCAGTTGCCGAAAGTCGTCAACGGTATAAAGTTCAACGACGGAATTGAGGCTGTCGCCGAAATCAAATCCGCCGCTTGATTTATGCCGTCACCGATTTTTCTGCATAGCTCGACT